>CAWDLL010000016.1:0-249445 GCA_963803235.1 uncultured Actinomycetota bacterium | reverse complement strand
CTTCACGAGGTCCACCGGAGGTCCGTTTCGCGCGGGTCGCCGGAGGTTCCCGGGTCACCTGGTCGCCGGACCGAATCCGGCGCCCAGTGCAGGAAACGGTAGACAACCGAACAACAGATTGTGGAGGACATGCCGAAGAAAGAAGGCGTGATCGAGATCGAGGGGACTGTCGTCGAGGCGCTCCCCAACGCCATGTTCCGGGTCGAGCTGACCAACGGACACAAGGTGCTCGCCCACATCAGCGGCAAGATGCGCCAGCACTACATCCGGATCCTCCCCGAGGACCGGGTCGTGGTGGAGCTCTCGCCGTACGACCTCACCCGGGGTCGGATCGTCTACCGCTACAAGTAAGCCGCCGTCAGAACCGAGAGGGCCTCACATGAAGGTCAACCCGAGCGTCAAGAAGATCTGTGACAAGTGCAAGGTGATCCGTCGCCACGGCCGCGTCATGGTCATCTGCGAGAACCCGCGTCACAAGCAGCGCCAGGGCTGACGCCCTGCGTCGCAGCGCACCACAACTGAACAACCACAACGTGATCGCTTAGCTGGTCCCCGACCAGCGAACCACCTCCGGAGCAGAAGGCCGGAGCCCGGAGCACGAGGCCGGGACGCGACACGACCAGACACCTCTGTGAACTACCGAAGGGAACCGCCACCACATGGCACGCCTCGTTGGTGTTGACCTCCCGCGCGACAAGCGCATCGAGATCGCACTCACCTACATCTACGGCATCGGCCGTACCCGCGCCCAGAAGCTGCTGGAGGCCACCGGGGTCAACCCCGACCTGCGCGTCCACCAGCTGGGCGATGAAGAGCTGGTCAAGCTTCGCGACGCGATCGACGGCGCGGACATCAAGATCGAGGGTGACCTCCGTCGTGAAGTCCAGGCTGACATCCGCCGCAAGATCGAGATCGGCAGCTACCAAGGTCGCCGCCACCGCCAGGGCCTCCCGGTCCGCGGGCAGCGCACCAAGACCAACGCTCGTACCCGCAAGGGTCCCAAGCGCACGGTTGCCGGCAAGAAGAAGGCCAAGTGACGTCTCGCCCTCGGGCGCGTCACTGACCTGACACCTCACTCGTTCACAGACCAGCTACCTCAGGAGAAACTGAATGCCTCCCAAGAGCCGCACAGCGGCTGGCGCCAAGAAGGTGCGCCGCAAGGAGAAGAAGAACGTCGCTCAGGGCGAAGCCCACATCAAGAGCACGTTCAACAACACGATCGTCACGATCACCGACCCCACCGGTGCGGTGATCTCGTGGGCCTCGGCCGGCACCGTCGGCTTCAAGGGCTCGCGCAAGTCCACCCCGTTCGCCGCGCAGATGGCCGCCGAGGCTGCCGGACGTCGGGCGATGGAGCACGGCATGAAGAAGATCGACGTCTTCGTCAAGGGCCCGGGTTCGGGCCGCGAGACGGCGATCCGGTCCCTGGGTGCGATCGGCCTCGAGGTCGGCACCATCCAGGACGTCACGCCCACGCCCCACAACGGATGCCGCCCGCCCAAGCGCCGGCGCGTCTGACCCGACCCGAGAACAGGAGACTTTGACTAATGGCCCGTTACACCGGCCCCATGACCAAGAAGTCGCGCCGCCTCGGTGTCGACCTCGTCGGTGGCGACTCGGCGTACGAACGTCGCCCCTACCCGCCCGGCCAGCACGGCCGCGGCCGCATCAAGGAGAGCGAGTACCTCCTCCAGCTGCGCGAGAAGCAGAAGGCCCGCTTCACGTACGGCGTGCTCGAGAAGCAGTTCCACCGCTACTACGCCGAGGCGTCGCGTCGCCAGGGCAAGACCGGTGACAACCTGCTGCAGCTGCTCGAGTGCCGTCTGGACAACGTGGTCTACCGCGCCGGGTTCGCCCGCACGCGTCGCCACGCCCGCCAGCTCGTCACGCACGGTCACTTCAGGGTGAACGGCCGGAAGGTCGACATCCCGTCCTTCCAGGTCACCGCCCACGACGTGATCGACGTCCGCGAGAAGTCGCTGGAGATGACCCCGTTCATCGTGGCTCGGGAGACCCACGGCGAGCGCGTCGTCCCTGCCTGGCTCGAGGCGATCCCGACCCGGATGCGCATCCTGGTCCACCAGCTCCCCATCCGGGCGCAGATCGACATCCCGGTCCAGGAGCAGCTCATCGTCGAGTACTACTCGAAGAAGTAAGACCTCCTCCTCCGCCACGTTTAACGAAGTTCGGGCCCGTCAAATAGCGGGTGGGCCCGGAAAGGAAAGAATCAGTGCTCATCGCACAGCGCCCCACCCTGTCGGAAGAGACCGTCGACGAGTTCCGCTCGCGGTTCGTGATCGAGCCGCTGGAGCCCGGCTTCGGCTACACGCTCGGCAACTCGCTGCGCCGTACCCTCCTGTCGTCGATCCCCGGTGCCTCGGTCACGAGCATCAAGGTCGACACCGTCCTGCACGAGTTCTCGACCATCGAGGGCGTCAAGGAAGACGTCACCGAGGTCATCCTCAACCTGAAGGGTCTCGTCGTCTCCTCGGAGCACGACGAGCCCGTCACCATGTACCTCCGCAAGTCGGGTGCCGGTGACGTCACCGCCGCCGACATCGCGCCGCCGGCCGGTGTCGAGGTGCACAACCCCGAGCTCAAGATCGCGACCCTGTCCGACAAGGGCAAGCTCGAGATGGAGCTCGTCGTCGAGCGTGGCCGTGGCTACGTCAGCGCCGTCCAGAACAAGGGCGCCGACAACGAGATCGGCCGGATGCCGGTCGACTCGATCTACAGCCCCGTGCTCAAGGTGACCTACAAGGTCGAGGCGACCCGTGTCGAGCAGCGCACGGACTTCGACAAGCTCGTCATCGACGTCGAGACCAAGCCGTCGATCCGTCCCCGCGACGCGATCGCCTCGGCCGGCAAGACCCTGGTCGAGCTGTTCGGCCTCGCGCGCGAGCTGAACGTCGAGGCCGAGGGCATCGACATCGGCCCGTCGCCCGTCGACGAGCAGCTGGCTGCCGACCTCGCCCTTCCGGTCGAGGACCTGCAGCTGACCGTTCGCTCCTACAACTGCCTCAAGCGCGAGGGCATCCACACCGTGGGTGAGCTCATCTCGCGCTCGGAGCAGGACCTGCTCGACATCCGCAACTTCGGTGCGAAGTCGATCGACGAGGTCAAGGCCAAGCTGGTCGAGATGGGTCTGTCCCTCAAGGACAGCGCGCCCGGCTTCGACCCGCACGCTGCCCTGGCGGCGTACGGCGATGACGACGACGACGCCTTCGTCGAGGACGAGCAGTACTGACCGGTCTCGACCGCCACATCACCATCTACTCCGGTACCTGACACGGCCGGGGAGAAACGAGAGAGCACATGCCTACTCCCACCAAGGGTCCCCGCCTCGGCGGTAGCCCGGCCCACCAGCGCCTGATCCTGTCGAACCTGGCCACCGCCCTGTTCGAGCACGGTCGGATCACCACCACCGAGGCCAAGGCGCGCAGGCTGCGCCCGGTCGCGGAGAAGCTGATCACCAAGGCGAAGCGGGGCGACCTGCACAACCGTCGCGAGGTCCTCAAGACCATCCGCGACAAGTCGGTCGTGCACACGCTGTTCACCGACATCGCGCCGACCTTCGCCGAGCGTCCGGGTGGCTACACCCGGATCACGAAGATCGGTCCCCGCAAGGGCGACAACGCGCCGATGGCCGTGATCGAGCTGGTGACCGAGGCGTACAGCCCGACTCCGAAGGCTGCGAAGCCCGCCAAGAAGACCGCGACCCCCAAGGCCGCTCCGGCCGAGGAGGCCCCGGTCGAGGAGGCTCCGGCGGAGGAGACCACGGACGAGGCCGTCGAGGCCCCGGCCGAGGACACCGCTCCGGAGGAGACTCGCCTGAGGAGTCCCGGCCGAGGAGGCACCCGAGGCTGCGGCCGAGGAGACCACCGAGGCTGCCGACGACGAGTCCGCCGACGAGGAGTCCAAGGACTCCTGAGCCGGCTCCGGCATCGAAAGGCCCGCCCCCCTATCTGGGGGACGGGCCTTTCGTCGTCTGCGTCACACCCGCGGGCCAGCGGGCCACGAGCGCTGGTAGCGTCGCTTGGCGTTATGTGGACCCCCCTGAAGTCAGCCCATTCCCTTGTCTCGCTCACCGCCGTGGGTGCCGTCTCGCTGGTCGGCCTCGCGGCCCCGGTGAGCACCTCCGTGGCCGCTGCGCCGTCGGAGGAACGCTCGGCGCGCTGCGTCCGCGCCAACGCGCCGTACGACGTCGGCATCACGACGGTGAACGTGCGTTCCCGCGGGCACTCCCTGCGCACCACGATCGCCTACCCCGCCACGTCGGACGGCGAGGGCGCGACCCCGGTCTGCCGGAAGTCCCGCCTGATCGTGGCGGGCCACGGCTCCGGGGGTGACGGCGCGTCCGCGGCCAACCTGCACCGCTATCTCGTCGAGCGCGGGTACGTCGTCGCTGCGCCGTCCTTCCCGATGCAGAACGGCTACGACTTCGAGGGGTACGCCGCCGACGTGAGCCGCACGATCACGAAGGCGCGCAAGCTGAGCAACCGGGGCAGCGGCGTGCTCTCGAACCGGCTGCGCGGCAAGGTCGGCTACATCGGCACCTCGATGGGCGCCATCGTCGGCCTCGAGCTCGTCGACAAGGACAGCCGCGACAAGCGGATCAACGCCGTGGTCCCCAAGGCCGGTGCGCACTACGGCGACTTCCGGACCCGGGGCGGTCCGCCGCTGCTGATGATCCACGGCAACCGCGACACGACGGTGGACTACTCGGCGGGCAAGCAGGCCTACCGCGACGCGAAGCGCCCCAAGGGGCTGATCACCCTCCGCGGTGTCGACCACAGCATGAACACCGGTGGCGACCCGATCATGACGACGGCGTCGCTCGCCTTCTTCGACCGGTTCCTGCTCGGGAAGAAGAACGGCCTCAAGCGGGTCGAGAAGGCCGTGCAGGAGTCGGACATCGCGACCCTGCGCAAGCGCTGGTGACCTGATCAGCCCAGCTCGGCCAGGGCGGCGGCAGCGTCGCGACTGCGGGCGGCTCCGCCCTCGCGGGCGAGCTCGTTGGTCACCCGCTGCACCAGCTCGTTGACCGGCGTGGGTACGCCGTGCAGCCGGCCGAGCAGGACCACCTCGCCCGAGAGGTAGTCGATCTCGCTCGCGCCGCCACGGGAGAGGCTCTGCCAGGTCGACCCGCCCTGCGGCGGGCGGCCGGACGGGCGGGGGCGCAGGATGTCGCCGCGCCGCTCGCGATCCTGCTCCTCCGAGACGCACGGGATCCCGGCCGCCGCGATGACCTGCTCGCCCTCCTCCCGCGCGCGGCGTACGAGCTCGTCGGCGGCGTCGCTGTCGGCGAACGCCGCGTCGACGCCGTTGCCGAGGTTCATCAGGAGCTTGCGGTGCTTCCAGGCCATGATGTCCGGCCGCGGGACCGACTCGAACCCCGCGCTGCGCAGGTCGGCTGCGATCGCCTCGGCGGTCCCGTCGACCCCATCCGGCACTCGGCCGATGTCGAGGATCCCCGGCGTGGGGAAGCACTTCTGCACGACCACCCCGGGCTCGAGGTGGGTGCTGGGCAGCATCACGGTGACGGCGTACGCACGTGCGAAGCGGCGCAGCACCATCGCCTCGTTGGCGACGCCGTTCTGCGCGGAGACGACGACCGTGGTGGGCGGGGCGTGGGCGGCCAGGTCGTCCAGCGCGCTGGTCGTCTGGTGGGACTTCACGGTCAGGATCACGACGGTGTCGTCGGTCCAGTCGACCTCGCCGGCGCCGGCCGCGGCAGGGCGCAGTCACCGTGATCGGTCCGTCGTGGACGTCGAGCAGCAGGCCGTCGCGGCGGATGGCCGCCAGGTGGTCGCCGCGCGCGACGAGGGTGGTGTCGAGGCCCGCGTGGTGCAGGTGCCCGCCGATCACGCCTCCCACGGCGCCGGCTCCGTAGACGACGTACCTCATCCGCGGCTCAGACGATCGTGTCGATCAGGGCGCCGGCCACCCAGCCGATGACGAGGCAGAGCGCGATGAACGCGACGCCGATCCGCCAGGTGAACTTCCGTGGTTCCATCCCGTCCCCTTCTGATGTCCGGTCCATCATCACCATCCGGTGGCTTGGCGTGTGAAGTGCCGGGGTGAGGCTGTGCGTCGCGCACCCTGGTTCGCCCTCGCTTCGCGAGGGCGGTTGGTCGGTGGTTCTTCTTGCGTCTGCGCCCATCGTCCGCGGCCCGTCGGTCCGCGGCGGTGGCAGCCGACCGGGCGAGGGGGGAGGCATGGGTATGGCCCCGCCCGTGGGCGGGGTGTGGGGCGGGGTAGCTAGTCGGGTGGCCGGGGCGGTCGCGGGAGACGTCGAGGGTGCCGGTGGTGTCGCGGAGGTACTGGTAGCCGTGCTTGGAGGTCCACAGGTAGGTGCCGGGCTCGATGGTGCGGTAGGACCAGGCGCCGTGGGTCTTGATCCGGTGGTGTCGTCGGCACAGCGGCGCCAAATTGCACGGACACGTCGGCCCGCCCTTGTTGTGGGGGATCGGAGTGGTCCTTGTCGCACCGTCTCGCGGGTCTGGTGCACCAGGGGAAGACGCAGGTCCTGTCGCGGAGGGTGACGATCTCGGCGTGCCGGTCCGGCACCACCGGCGACTCGACCGGGTCGTGGGCGTCGAGGTCGATCACCGGCTTCACGACGATCTGCCGGCGGTTGGCACCAGTCGCGGACCTGCCCGGCGGTGACCTGGCTGTTGCCCCGCTCCAGCCGGGCCGTGCCCGCCGCGCCGGCGAGGGCCTGCTCGGAGAGGTGGACGTAGAGGACGACCTGCCGCTGGGTGCCTCGGTGGTCTCGACAGGCTCGACCGACGTGGGTTCAGGTCGAGGGTCATCTGCGCGCGCGCCATCTCGCCGACCGCCAGCGCGCGGCGGACGTCCAGCGACTCTTCGGAGCCGAGGTCCTTCAGCTGGGCGGCCAGGCCGGCGACGGCGGTCTCGAGGTCCTGGGCGTCGGCCAGGTCGAGCTCGCCGTGGACGGCGGCGGTGCCGTCGTAGGAGACCTGCTGCGGCTCGATGGTGAAGTAGCGGCCGTCGGCCTTCGCGAGACGTCGTTCCTCGGCGAGGTCGGGCATGAATGGTCCGCGATCGCCTTCTCCACCAGAGCGTGCAGCTGGTACGGGCCGATCTTGTGCGCGGTGGGTGCGACGTGGGCGTCCACGAACCGCGGCCGCGTCCATCGACAGCAGGAGGGTGCGTTCGGCGATCCGGCGGGCCTGCCAGGCGCGGAGGTCACCCTTGACCACGCGGCGCCACACCCGCGGGAGCCGGTGGCGCAGCTCGAGGGCCTGCCCGACGTACGACTTCCCGGCATCGGTGGACAGGCCGATGGCGGCGGCGAACTCGGTGACCGCGAACTCCGCCACCAACGGCGCACCCTCACCGGCCAGCGGCATGCCCTGGTCGCCGTACCCGACCAGCATCTCCGCCTCGTCGATCGAGTCGGTCGAATGCATCGCCGCCCAGTCCACCGCCAGCATCAACAACCGGGCCTCTTCCCGGTCCGCGACCTCGCCGCGACAGCACGCGCAGCAGCCAACACCGCACTAGCGGTGTCGAGCTCGATCGCGTCTGCTGCCATAGAAGAATCCAAGCACCGACCACCGACACTCAGAGCCCGAAAACCCCTTGTTCTACAGGGATGTGGACAACTATTTCGAGAAATCTTGGGACAGCGACCACAGCGGTCGACCCGAGCAGACCGCGAGCCGAGGAAGCAGCCGCAAGTAGTGCGACGACCACAGCGGCGGGCAACCACGTAACCCAGAAAATCAAACCGCGGCACCCGCGGTGAGAGGCCTCGACAAGCTCGGCCGACGTACCTCGCCGCCCTGCCTTCAGTCACCGGGGTTTCGAGGCTCAGTCGCTCGCGCGCCTCGCACCTCAACCACCGGTGCGTCGGGCGGTGAGGGTCAGTGGGGGACGAGATCGAGGCGGTGGGCGAGGGCGGTGAGCTCGCTGCGGCCGGAGGCGTCGAGCTTGGCCAGGAGGCTGGAGACGTGCCGTTCGACGGTGCGGTGGCTGATGAAGAGGCGGGCGCCGATCTCGCGGTCGGCGAGCCCGTCGGCGACGAGCGCGAGCACCTCGCGTTCGCGGGGGGTGAGGTGGAAGGGGTTGTCGGGTTCGTCGTTGGCCGGCCCGGGGGAGCGCAGGCGACCGCGGCGGGCGACGTCCTCGGCGAGGGTGACGAGGTGGGCGGCGCCGATCCGGGAGGCGATGCCGTGCGCGTCGTCGAGGGTCTGCGCGGCGAGGTCGCGGTCGCCCTCGCGGAGCAGCGCTTCCGCGCCGCGGATCCGGGCGTACGCCGCGCGGTAGGGCTCGGGTGCGGGATCCCAGGCGGCCGCGACGCGCGAGCCAGTCCGCGCCCTGGTCGTCGGCGGTGGCCCGTGCGGCCTCGCACCGGGCGGCCGCCTCGTGTGCTGCGGCGTACGGACTCGACCATCGCGCCGCCGGCGCGGGACGCGGCGAACCTGGCGAACCAGGCCTCATGCGTGCCCGCCCGTTGACCGGGACGGCGCGCGGCCAGGACGGCCTCCGTCTCCGCGGCCACGGCGGCGGCGAACAGCGGGAAGCCGAAGGTGGGGTCGACAGACGCCGGCAGCCGGTCCGCGCCGCACGCTCGCAAGCCGCCGGGCCTCGTCGACATCCCCGAGCCTGGTCGCGAGCTCGACCAGCCCGGCGTGCAGCGGCGCCACCAGCTGACCGTCGAGCAGGTGCTCGCCGTTGGTGCGGGCCCGCTCGAGGTGCTCGGTGGCGGCGTCGAAGTCGCCCAGGCGGATCATCAGGTGGCCGGTGACGTAGTCGGTGCGCACGGCATCGACGCCGGCCGGGCCGAGCGCCGCGCCCTCCTCCAGCAGCCGGCGCGCCTCGTCGTACCTGCCGAGCGGGATCAGCGCCTCGGCGGCGTCGCAGCGGCACCAGACGCCCTTGCGTCGCTCGAGCCCGAGCCGCTCGGCCACGCGGATGCCCTCCAGCGCCACCTCGGCGCCCTCGGCCATGCGCCCGGCATCGCGGTAGATCGGCGGCCAGGTTCACGATCGCCCGGGCGACGTCGTCGGGGTCGTCCTGCCTCCTCCTCGGCGATCTGCCGGGCGAGGACCAGCTCGGCAGCCCCCTCCTCCGTACGGCCGCGCATGCCCAGGACGACGCCGAGGTTGCAGCGGGCGTGCCCCTCGATCGACCGCGCGCCGAGAGCCTTGCGGGACATCTCGATCGCCTGCTGCGCCAGCTCGGCCGACTCGTCGTACCGGCCCGCGAGCATCAGGATCTGCGAGTAGCCGCTGAGCACGGCCGCGCGCCACCGGGTCGGGCCACCGCCTCGGGGAGCAGCGCCACGGCGCGTTCGTAGGCCGCCATCGCGCCCTGCCCGTCGGCGGCCATCCAGAGGTAGCGGCCGAGCCGCTCGTGGAGGTAGGCGACGGTGATCCGGTCGGCCGGGTCGACCGCGCCGATCGCGATGCGGATCAGCTCGGCAGCGCGACCGGGCCGGGCGGCGAGGTGGGCGACCTCAGCCGCCCGTCGCAGCAGCTGGTAGCGGGGACCGTGCAGCAGCGAGTCGCCGTCGGGGACGGTTCGAGCAGGTCCAGCGCACGCTCGAAGTGGGACAGGGACTCGCTGAAGGCGAGCGCGTCCTTCGCCTCCCGCGCGGCCTCGACCGAGGCCACCAGTGCCCGCGGCCCGTCCCCGGCGGCGTACCAGTGCCGGGCCACGCGGCCGGCGGCGAAGCTGGTGTCGCCCGCGAGCGACGGGTCGGCCTCCAGCGCCTCGGCCACCTGCCGGTGCATGCGTGCCGCCTCGCCGGGGAGCAGGCTGTCGGCGAAGGACTCCTGCAGCAGGGCGTGCCGGAACTGGTAGTAGGCGCGCCCGGGACCGTCACCAGCACGTGCTCCTCGACAGCGGAGCGCAGCGCCGCCGTCGAGGCGGTTCGTCGCCGACGTCGGCGACGGCCTCGAGCAGGGCGTGGGGGACGGTGCGGCCGATGACCGCACCCGTCCGCAGCACCTGACGGGTGGCCGGGGCGAGCGCGTCCAGCCGGGCGAGCAGCAGGTCGCGCACGGTGGGCGGCAGCTCGCTGGTCCCCTTGAGCGCGAGCAGCTCCTCGGCGAAGAACGGGTTGCCCTCGGCGCGGCCGTAGACCTGGTCGAGCAGCGACGCGGGTGGGGGGTACGCCGAGGATGTCGCTGATCTGGTGGGCCTGCTCGTCGCGGGTCAGCGGCTGCAGGGTCACGTGGTCGCTGGCCCGGCGACCGAGCTCGGCCGTGAGCCGGACGACGCCGGGGTCGCGCGGGGCCTCGTCGGTCCGCAGGGTGAGCACCAGCAGGATGCGACCGCGCAGCTGGTGGGCGAGCAGCGACAGCAGCTCGCGGGTGGACCGGTCGGCCCAGTGCAGGTCCTCGATCACCAGCACCAGCGGGTGGTCGCGGCTGATCGAGTCGAACAGCGAGCAGCAGGCCTGGAACAGCCGGCCGACGCTCCCGGCGGTCGCCTCAGGGGCATCGCCGGCGGGCGCCAGCGCCGGGACGAGCCGAGCCAGCTCGTCCGACGCCGGCCCTCCCCACGCGTGTACGGCGTCCGCGCCGGCCCGGGTCACCAGGTCCCGCAGGAGCTCGGCGACGGGTGCGTACGGGAAGATCTCCTCGCCCAGCGCCACGCAACGTCCGACGAGGACCTGCGCGTCGTGCTCGCGCACGTGGTCACGGAACTCCTCGACCACGCGGCTCTTCCCGATCCCCGCCGGGCCCTCGACCAGGACCGTGCCCGCGCGGTCGGCCTCGAGGGCCTGCGCGAAGGCACGGTCCAGGCGCGCGAGAGCCTCCTGTCGGCCGATCAGGATCCGGCTGGTGGCACGTGCGGGACCGGGAAGCATGGAGGTCATTGCCCTCGATTATGGAGCGGTCGAGGGCTCAGCGCAGCCGACTCGGCTGCTTGCTCAGTGACCCTCCTGCACCGGGACGAGCTGGTCGGCGACCAGCCCGTGCGCCTCGCGGTGCACCTGGTTGGCGGCCTCCTCGTCCGGGGCGTCGACCAGGCAGAACACCTTGCCCGAGGCCTCGTCGAACCAGTACGCGATGTACTTCACCCCGTACTTCTCCTGGACCTCGAGGTCGGCGGCGTGCGCGCCGGCCACGGCCTCGGCCGTGAGTCCGTCGATGTGGTCGTGAACGTCCATGAAGAGCGGCATCTGTTTCTCCCTTTCCGGGTTTCTTGTTGGTCCTCCCATCGTTGGGCGGCCGGGCGCCGCGCAGTTAGGGGGAACCACCCAGATCGATGCCGTTCGACCACGACACTTCGGCGCCGTGGCTCACCAGTGCCGCTCGACCAGCCCCGTCGCCTCGGTGACGCCCAGGCCGAGCCGGCGGGCGACGGCGACGTACGCCGCCGCTGCCTGGTCCGCCTCCGCGCTCCGCGCGCCCGGACCCGACCGGGACGAACGTGCCGCGCCGGCCCTCGGTGACGACGCTGCCGTCGGTCTCGAGGGCGCGGTAGGTCTTGGCGACCGTGTTCACCGCCAGGCCGAGGTCGGCGGCGAGCGCGCGGACGGTCGGCAGTCGGGTGCCCGGCGGCAGCCCGCCGTCCGCGATCCGGGCGGCGATCTGGATCCGCAGCTGCTCGTACGGCGGCCGGCCGTCCGCGGGGTCGACCGTGAACTGGTCCATGCCCGGAGCCTAGTGATTGGATCGTCCCGTGGACCGTGACGTGCTGGTGGTGGGCGAGGCCCTTGTCGACATCGTGAAGGCAGCCGACGGGACCGCCACCGAGTACGCCGGCGGCAGCGCCGCCAACGTCGCCGTGGCCCTGTCCCGGCTCGGCCGGCCGGTCCGGTTCGCCACCAGCTACGCCGACGACGCGCGCGGGAAGCTGATCACCGACTTCCTCTCCCGCGACGGCGTCGTCCTCGCGACCGACCCGGCCGCGGTCGAGCGCACGTCCACCGCGGTGGCGACGATCGGCAGCGACGGCGCCGCGAGCTACGTCTTCGACTTCGACTGGCGGCTCAACCCGTTGCTGCCTGCGGAGGTCGCGCCGCTCGTGGTGCACACCTGCTCGCTGGGCGCGGTGATCGAGCCCGGCGCCGACACCGCCCTGGAGATGGTGTCCGCGCTGCGCGGCGACGCGACGATCAGCTACGACGTCAACGCCCGGCCGGCCGTCACCGGCACCGGACCCGAGATCGTCGGCCTCGTCGAGCGGATGGTGGCGCTCAGCGACCTGGTGAAGGCCTCCGACGAGGACCTGGCCGCGCTCTACCCGGGCCGCGACCTCGAGGAGGCCGCCCGCGCGCTGCTCACCCTCGGACCGGCCGCGGTCGTGGTGACCAAGGGCGACGCCGGCGCGACCTGGTTCAGCGAGCGCACCACCGTCGAGGCGGCGCCGGTGAAGGTCGACGTCGCCGACACCATCGGCGCCGGCGACACGTTCGGCGCCGCGATGCTGGACGCGCTGTGGGAGCGCGGGCGGCTCGGTGCCGACCGGCGCGACGACCTCCGCGACCTCCCGGCCGAGGAGATCGCCGAGGTGCTCGCCCACGCCGCCCGCGCGGCGGCGGTGACCGTGTCCCGCCCCGGCGCGGACCCGCCGTACCGCCGCGAGCTCTGAGCGCGACCCCTCAGTCCGGGCGTCGGCGACAGGAAGGCGTGCACCAGCGGCACGACCGACGCGCCCTCGCCGCTCGCGGACGCCACCCGCTTCATCGACCCCGCGCGCACGTCGCCGGCCGCGAAGATGCCGGGGACGGTGGTGGCGAGGTTCTCCGGCGGCAGCCCGTCCAGCCACTGGTCGCGGGGCACGTCGCGGCCGGTGAGCACGAAGCCGTGCTCGTCGCGCGCCACCGCGGGCGGGATCCAGTCGCAGTGCGGCTCGGCGCCGAGCAGCAGGAACAGGCCGTACGCCGGCACCGTCTCCCGCTCGCCGGTGCGGACGTCCTCGAGGCCGAGCCACTCGAGCCGGCCGTCGCCGCCGCCGTCGACGACCGCGCAGCAGGTGCGGACGGAGATCCGCCGGTTGTACTCGATCTCGCCGATCAGGTACGACGACATGGTCTCGGCCAGGTCCGGTCGCCGGATCAGGATGGTGACCGACCGGGCGAACCGCGACAGGTGCACCGCCGCCTGGCCGGCGGAGTTGCCGCCGCCGACGACGAAGACGTCCTGGTCCTCCATCTCGCGGGCGGCCGTCATCGCGGCGCCGTAGTAGACGCCCAGGCCGACCAGCTCCTCGATCGGGCTCGACCCGGAGCTTCCGGTAGGCGACGCCGCTGGAGATCACCACCGTCCGGGCGCGCACGTCGCCGCTCTCGGTGCACAGCACGTGCGGGTCGCCGTCGAAGCCCGGCCGCAGCTCGTCGACGACCTGGCCGGTGTAGAAGCGGGTGCCGAACCGGAGCGCCTGGTTGCGCGCCCGCTGGGCCAGCCGCATGCCGGAGATGCCGCGGGGGAAGCCGAGGTAGTTGCGGATCATCGAGCTGGTGCCGGCCTGGCCGCCGACCGCCTCCGCCTCGAGCACCACGGTGGAGAGCCCCTCGGACGCGGCGTACACGGAGGCGGCGAGACCGGCGGGCCCGGCTCCGACGACGGCGACGTCGACCACCTCCTCGAGGTCGATCTCCGTGGGGGCGCCGTAGATGTTGACCGCCACGTCGCGCACCGATCGGGCGACGATCGGCGGCCGGTTCAGCGCGTAGACGAGCGGGAACTCCGGCTCGCCGTCGTACAGGTCGAGGACGTAGCGGCCGGCCTCGCTGTCCGGCTCCCACACCCGGCTCGGCATCGCCATCCGGTTGAGGAAGTCGCGGATCGCCAGGGTCAGCGAGTCCCGCGTGGGCGAGATGATCTTGACCGACACCACCTCGGGGTCGGGCACGGTCGAGCCCCAGTCCGACAGCAGGTCGGTGATCGCGTTGTGGAACTCCTCGTCGCGCACCCCTCGCGGCATCAGCAGGTAGGCGTCGAACTTCCCCTTGGCCATCGCCGGCCCGCATCGCCGGCCCGTCCTCGATGAACCGGTCCCAGTGAGCGGCGACCACCCGCCGGGCGGTCGGCACCTTCTCGCGGAGCTTGTGGAACGCCATGTGCACGTCGGCGTCGGGGAGCACGGACTCGGTGACGACCATCGCCACCTGGCCGCCGGCGACGACGACGTCCCTGGTGCGACTCGAAGGCCTGCCGGCGCCGAGGTGCACGGGTAGAGGTCGTAGTCGCGCGCGTAGCGGCCGAACTCGTCGAGCAGCGTGTCGATGTGGTGCTCGGAGATCAGCACGATCGCCGGGTTGGGGGCGGTCACGGGAAAAGCCTAGGAACGCGCGCAATAGGCTTGCTCGTCGTGCGACTCCGGATCGACCTCGCCTACGACGGCACCGACTTCCACGGCTGGGCCACCCAGCCCGGGCTGCGGACGGTGCAGGGCGAGCTGTCGACCGCGCTCGAGACGGCGCTGCGGGTGCCGGACCGTCGCGCTCGTCTGCGCCGGCCGCACCGACACCGGCGTCCACGCGCGCGGCCAGGTCGTCCACCTCGACGTCGACGACGGACGCGCTGGCAGCGCTCGGCCGGGCGGTCGACCGATCCGCCCCTCGATGCCCTGCTGCGCCGGGTGAACGGCATCCTCACCACCGACGTGCGGGTACGCCGCGTGGTCGCGGCCGCGGACGGGTTCGACGCCCGCTTCTCCGCGCTGTGGCGCCGCTACGCCTACCGGTCGCCGACCAGCCCGGCACGCGTCGACCCGCTGGTGCGCCAGCACGTGCTCGCCTGGCCGCGGCCGCTCGACCTGGCCGCGATGAACGAGGCGTCCGCGCTGCTGGTCGGCGAGCACGACTTCGCGTCCTTCTGCAAGCAGCGCGAGGGTGCGACCACGATCCGCACCCTGCTCGAGCTGGTGTGGGCCCGCGACGCCGACGGGCCGGGCCGTCGCAACGGTCCGCGCGGACGCCTTCTGCCACAGCATGGTGCGCTCGCTCGTCGGCTGCCTGCTCGCCGTCGGCGAGGGCCGCCGCCCGCCGGCCTGGGCCGGGGAGGTGCTGCGCGCGGAGGCCCGCGACCCGGCGGTCGCGGTCGTGCACGCGCACGGCCTCACCCTGGAGGAGGTCGCCTACCCCGACGACGCCGAGCTCGGCGCGCGGGCCGAGACGACCCGGGCACGCAGGGACGCCCATGGATGAGCACTACTTCAGCGCCGACCCGTCGGTGCCGTTCGCAGCGGGAGGCCTTCACCTGCCGAGGTGTGGGGCCACGAGCTCGAGCTGGTCAGCGGCGCCGGGGTGTTCAGCCGCGGCCACCTCGACCATGCGACCGCCGTGCTGTTCCGCGAGACCGAGCCGCCGGCGCAGGGGCAGTTCCTCGACCTCGGCTGCGGGTACGGCGTGATCGGGCTGGCCATCGCCCGGGCGGTCCCGCTGGCCACGGTCACGGCGGTCGACGTCAACGAGCGGGCGCTCGCGCTGGCCAACGAGAACGCCCGCGCGCTGGGCGTCGAGGGCCGGCTTCGTGGCGTGCCGCCCGGAGGCGGTGCCCACGGACGCGACGTACGACGAGATCTGGTCGAACCCGCCCATCCGGATCGGCAAGCAGGCCCTGCACGACCTGCTGCTCACCTGGCTGCCGCGGCTGGCGCCCGGGCGGCCGGGCGGTCATGGTCGTCGGCAAGAACCTCGGCGCCGACTCGCTGCAGCGCTGGCTGGGGGAGCAGGGCTACCCGACCGAGCGGCTGGCCAGCGCCAAGGGGTTCCGGGTCCTGGAGTCACGCCGTTCGGGTTGAGCGCGCCGCCGTGCGCCCCGGGAGCAGGCTCAGCAGACGGTGTCGGCCGGGGTCGGCGAGATGACCGCCGCGAGACCGGCGAGCGCTTCCGGGACCACGCGGTACCAGGTCCAGGTCCCGCGCCGCTCGCCGGTGACCAGCCCGGCCTCGGTCAGCTTCTTGAAGTGGTGGCTGATCGTCGGCTGGGACAGGCCGAGTGGTTCGGTGACGTCGCAGGTGCACATCTCGCCGTTCTCGCTGGCGAGCAGCAGCGAGACCAGCCGCAACCGCGCCGGGTCCGCCAACGCCTTGAGTCGCTTCGACAGCTCGACCGCGTCGTCGGCCGACAGCGGCGCCGCCGTCAGCGGCGCGCAGCACACCTGGGCTGACGGAACGATCTCGAGGACGGGCAGCTTCGGCATGACCCCAGTCGTGCCACAATATCGATCGCGATCAATTAATCTGCCGCCGAGGGCCTTGCGCCGCGGCCCGGCCGCTGGCAGCATCATCGACATCGACCGATATTGATAGATATCGATATCTATCCAGGAGGTCTGTCGATGAGCAGCAGTCTCGCCACCGACCAGACCGACGCGGCCCGACGAGCAGCGGCCGCCGTGCCGGATCCCGAACGGCAGCTCCGACGCGCTCCGGACCGGCACGGGCGACCCCGGCCAGAGGCGGCAGTACTCCGGCCTCGCCGACCGGTTGGGGTCGCTGGCCGACCTGCGCCTGCCCTCGCGACGAGCCGGTCCGCCGACGGCTTCTGCTGCTGACCAACCCACCGACTACCCGCGCCGGTCCACACTCGAAGGAGACCCAGATGTCCCGCCTCCAGCTCGCCCTCAACGTCGACGACATCGACACGGCCGTGGAGTTCTACTCCACCCTGTTCGACACCGCCCCGGCCAAGCGCCGGCCCGGCTACGCCAACTTCGCGGTCGCGAACCCGCCGCTGAAGCTGGTGCTGTTCGAGAACCCCGGGGCCACCGGCACCCTCAACCACGTCGGCGTCGAGCGGGAGTCGATGGAGGAGGTCGAGGCCGAGGCCAACCGCCTCGAGGCCGCCGGGCCTCACCCTCGACGTCGAGGGCGACGTCGTCTGTTGCTACGCCCGACAGGACAAGCACTGGGTCACCGGCCCGGACGGACAGCGCTGGGAGAACTACGTCGTCCTCGCCGACGCCCACCCCGAGCTCGAAGGCAAGGACCACTCCGATCTCACCATCACCGAAGCCAGCGACGCGAGTGCGACAGGCGGCTGCTGTGCCAGCGCGACCAGCCGAGCGACCCCGAAGTTGAGGTACCTCATTCTGTCGGCGCCACGTCCACGGCCTGCTGCAACTGATACCCATGTCGAGACCCGGCACTCGGACCGAGAACCACCAAGGATCACCACCATGACCACCACTGCACATGAGTCCACCTCGACGACCGACGACTCGCCGAGCTCCCGGTCGTCGTCATCGGCGCCGGCCCCATCGGCCTGGCGGCCGCGGCGAACGCCGCCGAGCGCGGCCTGCCCTTCGCCGTCCTCGAAGCCGGCCCAGACGCAGGCGCTGCCGTCGGTGAGTGGGCGCACGTGCGGCTGTTCTCCGCCTGGCGCGAGCTCATCGACCCGGCCGCGCGGCGCCTCCTGGAGGCAGGAGACGGATGGACCGCACCGGACGAGAACGCCTACCCGACCGGTCGCGAGTGGCGCGACGCCTACCTGCGGCCGCTCGCCGACCTCCTCGACTCCATCCCCGGCGGGGCGGTCCGGTACGGCGCGCGGGTGGTCGGCGTGAGCCGCGCCGGCCGTGACCTGCTGGTCGACTCCGGTCGCGAGAGCGACCCGTTCGCCGTCCACGTCGAGACCGCGACCGGCCGCGAACGCCTGCTGGCCAGCGCGGTCGTCGACGCCTCGGGCACCTGGAGGCAGCCGAACCCGCTCGGCGCCGACGGCTACCCGGCGCTCGGTGAGCGTGAGAACGCCGGACGCATCACCTACGGCGTCCCCGACTTCGACGACCCCGCAGTGGCCGCCCGGTACGCCGGAAGGCACGTCGCCGTGGCGGGCAAGGGCGCCTCGGCCCAAGGCGTCCTCATCGGCCTGGCCAGGCTCGCCGCACAGGACCCAGGCGAGGGCAGGGGGACCCGGGTCTCCTGGCTGCTGCGTCGCCCCAACGTGGGCGACGCGTTCGGGGGCGGTGACAACGACCAGCTCGAAGAGCGTGGCAAGCTCGGCCAGCAGGCGAAGGCCGCCGCGCACAGCGGCGTGGTCACCAACGTCACCGAGTTCCGCACCGAGTCCGTCACCAGCCAGGCAGACGGCCGACTGGTCATCGGCTCGGTCAACGGCCAGCAGGTCACCGACGTCGACGAGGTCATCGTCGTGACCGGGTTCCGTCCCGACTTCACCTTCCTCTCCGAGGTGCGCCTCGACCTCGACCCCGCCCTCGGTGCCGTGCGCGAGCTCGCCGACCAGGTGCATCCCGACCACCACAGCTGCGGCGATGTCGCACCGCACGGCTACCAGGAGCTGGCCCAGCCCGAACAGAACCTCTACCTGGTCGGGATGAAGTCCTACGGCCGCGCGCCCTCGTTCCTCGCGATGACCGGGTTCGAGCAGGTCCGCTCGGTCGTGGCCGCGCTGGCAGGCGACCTCGAGGCCGCAGCACGCGTCGAGCTGGTGCTGCCCGAGACCGGGGTGTGCAACGGCGCCGGCGCCTTCGACGCCCCCGACGCAGTCTCCGTGGGTGGTGGCGGATGCTGCGGGGCGCCGGCCGCGTCCGAGCCGCAACTGGTCACCCTCGGCCGCCATGGCCAGTGACGGTCTGGTCGTCGAAAAGCTGACGCGGTGAGTGGAGTCACGAGGAACACTCAGCACGTGACCACGCAGCCCGGCGCCCTGGACGGCGTCGGGCTGCGGCACGTGGTCGCGGTGCTGAGCACCGTCCAGATCGTGTCGTGGGGAGTCCTCTACTACGCGTTCGCGGCGTTGCAGTCCTCGATCACCGCCGACACCGGCTGGTCGAGCGTCGCCATCACCGGAGCGTTCTCGCTGGCGCAGTTCATCTCCGGCGGGGTCGGGATCTGGGTCGGGCGACACATCGACGACTTCGGCCCGCGCAAGGTGATGACAGCCGCCTCCCTGGTCGCCATCCCCGGCGTCGCCACCATCGCCCTGGCACCCAACCTGGCCGTGTTCTACCTGGGCTGGGCGGTGGCCGGTGTCGCGATGGCCGGCACCCTGTACCCGCCTGCGTTCGCCGCACTGACCCGCTGGGGCGGGAGCCGCCGGGTGCGCGCGCTGACGACCCTGACGCTGGTCGCCGGCCTGGCCAGCACCGTCTTCGCGCCCCTGGCCTCCGGCCTCGACGACTGGCTCGGCTGGCGCCAGGCCTACCTGGTGCTCCTGGCCGGGCTGGCGCTCATCACCGTCCCGCTGCACTGGTGGGGCCTGAACCACCCCTGGCGCCATACCACCGCGACCGCAGAGCCCGGCGGTGACAGTCGCAGCAGTGACCGGAGACCGGGCGCAGGTCGCAGACGTCACCCGCAGCACGCCCTTCGTGTTGCTGAACATCGCCAACGCCCTGGTCTCCCTCTCGGCGTTCGCGGTCCTGATCAACCTGGTCCCGATGCTGATCGAACAGGGCATGAGCCGCAACGCTGCCGCGCTCACCCTGGGACTCGGTGGAGTCGGGCAGGTCATCGGCCGCCTCGGGTACGCCCGGTTTGCCGGCCGCAACCTCGGTGACCGTGCGCACCGTCAGCGTCATCCTCGCCCTCGCCGCGGCCACCGCCGCCCTCGCCCTGGCGCCAGACTCCGCGGTGCTGCTCATCGGGCTCGGCATGGTCCTGGGACTGGCGCGCGGCATCTACACCCTCATCCAGGCCACCGCCATCACCGACCGATGGGGACCGGCCGGCTACGGCACCCTCAACGGCATCCTGACCGCGCCCGCGCTGGTCGCCGCCGCCGCGGCACCGTTCGTCGGCGCCGCGCTCGCCGACCTGCTCGGCGGCTACTCCGCCGCCTTCCTGGTCCTGGCCGGCGCGGCCGCCGTCGCCGCCGCACTTGCCGCCGGAGCCACTCCCCGGGAGCACGTCCAACGTGCTTGACCAACAGCATTCGCTCAGTCATGATTGAGTCAATGAGTATTGAGCAAAAGGCTGATGGCCGATGTCCTCGAGCGCCGAGCCGCCATCCATGCGGCCTTGGCCGACCCGACCCGGCTGCGCATCGTCGACCACCTGGCGTTCGGCGACGCGTCCTCGACCGAGCTCGCGACGCTGCTGGCGATGCCGTCGAACCTGCTTGCCCACCACCTCGGCGTACTCGAGCGCACCGGCCTCGTGACCCGGCACCGGTCCGAGGCCGACCGCCGCCGCTCCTACCTGCGCCTGCTCCCCGACGCGCTCGACGGGCTGCTCCCGACCGGCGTGACGCCGGTGCCGCGGGTGGTGTTCGTGTGCACCGCGAACTCCGCCCGATCCCTGCTCGCCGCGGCGCTGTGGACCCAGGCCAGTGCGGTGCCCGCGACCTCGGCCGGCACCCACCCCGCGTCCGCAATCTCGACGCGGCGCCGCCCGAACCGCCCGCAAGCACGGCCTGGCCCTGGTCCAGGACGCCCCCCAGCAGCTCGCCGAGGTGCTCGACGCGACCGACTTCGTGGTCGCGGTCTGCGACAACGCCTACGAGGAGCTCGACCCCGGCGTCGTCCGGCTCCACTGGTCGGTCCCGGACCCGGTCCGGGTCGGCACCGCCGCCGCCTTCGACGCCGCCTACGACGACCTGGCCACCCGGGTCGCCCACCTCGCCCCACGCCTCACAGCCGCTTCCTGAGGACCTCATGAGCCACGACCCGACGCGAGCGACCTGGGCCGGCGGTTGGTCGCCGAGTTCCTCGGCACCGGGCTGCTGGTCACCGTCGTGGTCGGCTCCGGCATCGCCGCTCAGCGCCTGTCAGCCGACGACGTCGGCCTGCAGCTGCTGGAGAACTCGACCGCGACGTTCCTCGGCCTGACCGTCCTCATCGTGATGTTCGGGCCGGTCTCGGGCGCGCACTTCAACCCGGTCGTCTCGGCTGCCGACTGGCTGCTCGGACGTCGCGGCGGAACCGGTCTGACCGGTGGCGAGGTCCTCGCCTACAGCGCCGTCCAGGTGGCGGGCGCCATCCTCGGTGCGGTGCTGGCGAACGTCATGTTCGAGGTCCCGGTCACCGAGCTCGCCACCACCGAGCGGACCGGAGCGAACCTGTGGGTCGGCGAGGTCGTCGCCACCGCAGGCCTGGTCGCGCTCATCTTCGCTCTGGCCCGCACCGGGCGCGGGATGCTGGCCGCGCCGGCGGTGGGCGCCTACATCGGGGCGGCGTACTGGTTCACGTCCTCGACCTCGTTCGCGAACCCCGCGGTCACCGTCGGCCGCGTCTTCTCCGACAGCTTCGCCGGCATCGCACCCGGCTCGGTGCCCGGGTTCGTCGTCGCGCAGCTCGTCGGCGGTGCCGTCGCAGTCGGCGCTCGTGCGCTACCTGTACCCAGGTGTGGTCGACGTCGCCGACGACGTCGTCGTCCCCCATCCCCACGCCGCACCAAGGAGTCCACGATGACCGACCAGCCGAGGACCCGGGTCGGGTGCCCCAGGTCGTGTTCGCCTGCGTCCGCAACGGCGGCCGGTCCGTGGCAAGCCGGGTGCTGACCGAGCACTATGCCGGGGGTCGCGTGCGAGCGCTCTCGGCAGGCACCCAGCCCGGCGAGCACATCCATCCCGAGGTCGCCGACGTGCTCGAGAAGCTCGGCTTGGACACGTCGCGCGAACACCCGAAACTGCTCAGCCGGGACGTCATCGCGGCCAGCGACCTGGCGATCACCCTCGGCTGCGGCGAGGAATGCCCGTACGTGCCTGGCGTGAAGTACGTCGACTGGCCGGTCGACGACCCCGGCGGGCAGGACGAAGCGACCGTGCGCCGCATCATCGCCGACCTCGACACCCGCGTGCGCGCGCTGCTCGTCGAGCTCGTCCCCGGCATCGACCTGCCCCCATCGGTCCTCGACCAGGAGTAGCGTGGACGACATGGAAGGGCAGGTGTGCACCCGGCGGCCGGCGAAGCCGTGCCGGATCCCTGCCTACGACTGCTGCGACGGAGAAGACGCGGCGAACTAGCGACCCTGGCGCCGCTCAGCGGCGCCGACGCTCAGTCCTGCCCACTTTCTTCCATCGGAGCATCACCATGTCCATTCACACCTCTTCTCTGCGCGCGCCCACGGCGCGCACCGCGGTCGCGGCCCTGGTCGCCGCTGCCGCCTGCTGGGGCACCGGCACCGTCGCGTCCAAGCAGGTCGTCGACGACGTCGCACCCCTGACCCTGCTCCCGGTGCAGCTGGCCGCCAGCTGCGCACTGCTCCTGGTCATCACCCTGGTCCGCCGTGAGTCGTTCGCCTGGACGCCGCCGGTGCGTCGGCTCGCTGCCCTCGGCGTGCTCAACCCCGGCATCGCCTACGCGCTCGGACTCATCGGGCTGACCACCATCACCGCCAGCATGTCGGTGCTGCTGTGGGCGCTCGAACCCGTCGCCATCCTGCTGCTGGCCGCGCTCGTGCTCCGCGAGCAGATCCCGCTCGCGCTCGGGGCCTCGATCGCTGTGGCGATCAGCGGGGTGCTGCTGGTCGTCTACCAACCGGGCGCCACCGGTGACGCGGTCGGCATCACGCTCACCGTGGTCTCGATCGGGTTCTGTGCCCTGTACACGGTGCTGACCCGACGGATGATGCTCGACGACTCCTCGCTGAACGTGGTCCTCGCCCAGCAGGTGGCCGCACTGGTGTTCGCCGTCGCCCTGGCGACGGTCGTCGAGCTGGCCGGTGGCACCGGGTGGGACGTGGGTGGACTCGGCGGCGACTGGCTGGGAGCCGCTGCCTCGGGAGTCCTGTACTACGGCCTGGGGTTCTGGTTCTTCGTGACCGGGCTGAGGCAGGTCCCGGCGTCGTACGCAGGCGCCTTCCTGCCGCTCATCCCGGTGTTCGGGGTCGCGGCCGGCCACCTGGTCGGCGAGAGGCTGGAGCCGAGGCAGTGGTTCGGCGCGGTCGTCATCGTGGCGGCGACAGTGGCGGTCGCGTGGCAACAGCGCCGCCTGTCGACGGCCGTTCCGGTGTGAGTGTCTGTCAACCTGGGTTGACAAAACCAACCCGTCAACCTAGGTTGACAGCCATGTCGCTGTCCAACCAGGACCTCACCACCGCCGCGGCGGGAGCCGACCCGCTCGCGGGCCTGCGCGCCGTGCGCGCCCTGCGCCGTCTGCTCGAGCACCTCGAGCAGACGCAGGTGAGCCGGGCCCGTTCGGAGGGCTGGTCCTGGCAGGAGATCGCCGACGAGCTCGGCGTCAGCCGGCAGGCCGTGCACAAGAAGCACCGTCGGAACTGAGGAGAAGCCGCATGTTCGAGAGGTTCACCAAGCGCGCTCGCGCTGTCGTCGTGGCAGCCGTCGACGGGGCGCGGGACGCCGGGTCCGGGGAGGTGCGGCCAGAGCACCTGCTCGAGGCGATCCTCGCGGACGGCGGCGGCGTGGCCGTTGCGGTGCTGACCGAGCTCGGCGCGGCGCCGGACGAGATGCGGGCGGCGCTGCAGCGATCGCGGGCGCGGCGACCCGGCGAGCTGGACGAGGGTGACGCGGAGGCGCTCAAGGTGCTCGGCATCGACCTCGACGAGGTGGTCCGCCGGATCGAGCGCGACCTCGGCGGCGGGAGCCGCCCCCGCCGCGGGCACCTGCCGTTCGCGAAGGGGAGCAAGAAGTCGCTGGAGCTCTCACTGCGCGAGGCGCTGCGGCTGGGGGACGGCTTCATCGGGACCGAGCACCTGCTGCTGGGGCTGGTGCGCAGCGGTGACCCGGTCGTCCGCGACGCGTTGGCCGCGTTCGACATCCGGCCCGACGTGCTCCGGACCGCGATCGCCGCGACCGAGCGGCGGCGTACCGGCTGAACCCGCTGTTCACCCGGCCCGCGTAGCGTCGCTCCCGTGGCCAGGCCGCACCCACCCGACCGCCGGGAGATCCGCCCCGACCACCTGCTGCGCGCCATCCTCGACGACCGGCTGGTGGGGGACGTCCTCGAACGCCTCGGTACGCCGTCCGCGACGCTCCGCGCCACCCTGGAGCGCCGCTGGCTCGACACGGTCGACGACCTCGACAGCGAGACGCTGTTCGCGTTCGGGATCGACGTCCAGACCGTGCTGGAGGTGCTCAACCCGCCCTACGACGGCGAGCCCGACTGGCGCGGGCGTCGTCTGTCCGACCCGGCCCGCTCGGTGCTGGTGAGCACCCTGCTGGAGCGCCAGACGACCGGCAGTCCGAGCGTCCACGCCGGCCATGTCCTGCTCGGGCTCCTGCACTCGCACGACGCCGTCGTCGCCGGGACCTTCCGCCAGCACGGGATCCGGCTGCGGGCCGCTCGACCCCTCGTCGAGGCGTGGGGGCGGCGTGCCTGGTGAGTGGCTGGACCGGGTCGAGCGGACCCGCTCGACATGGGACAGGATGGATCCCATGACGACGTACGAAGCCGCTGCGGACCGCTACGACGACGCGACCGGGATGGCGTACCGCTTCACCGGGCACAGCGGGCTCAAGCTGCCGGTGCTGTCGCTGGGGCTGTGGCAGAACTTCGGTGACGACCGGTCCGAGGAGAACCACCGCGCGATCCTGCGCCGGGCGTTCGACCGGGGCGTGACCCACTTCGACCTCGCCAACAACTACGGGCCGCCGTACGGCCGCGCGGAGGAGAACTTCGGCCGCTACCTGAAGGACGACCTCAAGCCCTACCGCGACGAGCTGATCATCTCCACCAAGGCGGGCTACGACATGTGGCCCGGTCCGTACGGCCAGGGCGGCGGCTCGCGGAAGTACGTCCTCGCGTCGCTCGACCAGTCGCTGGACCGGATGGGCCTGGAGTACGTCGACATCTTCTACAGCCACCGCTACGACTCGGAGACGCCGATCGAGGAGACGATGATGGCGCTGGACCACGCGGTCCGGCAGGGCAAGGCGCTGTACGCCGGCATCTCGTCGTACTCCGCGGCCAGGACCAACGAGGCGGCGGCGATCGCCCGCGAGCTGGGCACGCCGCTGCTGATCCACCAGCCGTCGTACTCCATGCTCAACCGCTGGATCGAGGAGGACCTCCTCGACGAGCTCGAGCAGCAGGGCATGGGCTGCATCGTGTTCTCGGCGCTGGCCCAGGGCCTCCTCACCGACCGCTACCTCGACGGCGTCCCCGAGGACTCGCGGGCCGCGCGGGAGGGCTCCACGATCGGCTCGGACCACCTCGACGAGAAGACCCTCACGCACGTCCGGCGGCTCAACGAGATCGCCTCGGACCGGGGTCAGAAGCTCGCCCAGATGGCGCTCCAGTGGGCGGTCCGCGACCCGCGGGTCACCTCGGCCGTGATCGGCGCCTCGTCGGTCGAGCAGCTCGACACCAACCTGGACGCGATCGGCGGACCCGCGTTCACCGCCGACGAGCTGAAGGCCATCGACGACGACGCCGTCGAGGCCGGGATCAATCTCTGGGCCAAGCAGACCGAGGACTGACGACTCGCTCCCACAGCGAGCAGCCGACCAGCACCAGTGCCGCGACCGCCCACCCGGCGAGCACGTCGATCACGTAGTGCTCGGCGTTGTAGACCAGTGAGACGCCCATGGCTACGGGGTAGAGGACCAGCAGCCAGCGCCACCACGCCCGCAGGCGGATGATGGCGTACGCCGCCACGAGGAACGCGATCCCCGAGTGCAGCGACGGCATGGCGGCGACCTTGTTGCCGACCCCGCCGAGCAGCAGGTTGAGCCGGTCGATGCCGATGTCCTCCCAGCCGCGGCCGGTCGTCCGCGGCAGGTCGGCGGCGATGTAGCCGTCGCGGGAGGCCCACCACGGCGGCGCCATCGGGTAGGCGATGTAGATGGCGAGCGCGGCGTAGCTGATCACGACCAGCCGGCGCATCCACAGCCGGAACTCGTGCCGGTTGCGCACCCACAGCACGGCCGCGATGGTCAGCCCGGTGACGAAGTGGGAGGCGTAGACGGTGGTGAAGAACAGGTCGTACCAGCGCGGGTCGCTCGCCGGGTCGCACGGGTTGCCGCACCAGGCGTGCTGGAGCACCTCGGTCGGCAGGTGGCCGCCGAACATCCACCGGTCGGCGTCGATCGGCATCATCACCGAGACGTCGCCGCGGTGGAGGTTGTCCGCGACGCCGCGGCTGTAGAAGTAGACGACCAGGGCCAGCACCGGCGGCCACCAGTCGCGCGCGAACTGGAGGTGCTGGCGCGGCTCGGCCTCGATGTTCCAGGCGACGGTGCCCAGCCACAGCCAGAGCACGATCTGGATGGTGTCGTTGGGCATCCCGAAGAGCCAGGTCCACGCGCCGAGCAGCAGGGCGTACAGCAGCATCGCGCGCCTGCGGCCGAGGCTGCGAACCCTCCCTCGAGCCGGCGCTTCGAGCGGCGCCTGCTCCAGTTCACCCTGCATTCATCCAACCCTACGGAGCAACGTGGAACCGCGCGGCCGATTATCGGCCGCGTGTCCAGACCGGTCGGACGTTAATCCGGTGCCGATCGCGGCCCGGACAGGGAAGAATCCACGGACATGGGTCACGTTGACGTCTCGGGTGTGCGCTACGAGCTCCCGGACGGCCGGGTGCTGCTCGACGACGTCTCGTTCCGGGTCGGCGAGGGCGCCAAGGTGGCGCTGGTGGGCGCCAACGGCGCCGGCAAGACCACGCTGCTGCGGATCATCACCGGCGACCTGACGCCGCACGGCGGCGTCGTGACCCGCTCCGGCGGCCTGGGCGTGATGCGGCAGATGGTCGGCGCCGGGCTCGGGGACGAGCCCACGGTCGCCGACCTGCTGCTCTCGGTCGCCCCACCGCGGGTCCGGGCGGCCGCGGCCGACGTCGACCGCCACGAGCTGGCGCTGATGGACGCCGACGACGAGAAGACCCAGATGGACTACGCCCACGCCCTGTCGGAGTACGCCGACGCCGGCGGCTACGAGCTCGAGGTGACGTGGGACGTGTGCACGATCGCCGGGCTGGGCGTGCCCTACGACCGGGCGAAGTACCGCGAGCTGCGGACCCTCTCGGGCGGCGAGCAGAAGCGGCTGGTGCTGGAGTACCTCCTGCGCGGACCCGACGAGGTGCTGCTGCTCGACGAGCCCGACAACTTCCTCGACGTGCCCGGCAAGATCTGGCTCGAGCAGCGGATCCGCGAGTCCGAGAAGACGATCCTCTACATCAGCCACGACCGCGAGCTGCTCAACAACACCGCCACCCGGGTGGTCACCGTCGAGCTCGGCAACGCCGGCAACCTGGTGTGGACGCACCCCGGCGGGTTCGCGTCGTACCACGAGGCCCGACGGGACCGGTTCCTGCGCTTCGAGGAGATGCGTCGTCGCTGGGACGAGGAGCACGCCAAGCTGAAGACGCTCGTGCAGACGCTCAAGCAGAAGGCGACGTACAACGACGGCATGGCCAGCCGCTACCAGGCGGCGCAGACCCGGCTCCGGAAGTTCGAGGAGGCCGGCCCGCCGACCGAGCAGCCGCGCGAGCAGCAGGTGAAGATGCGGCTCAAGGGCGGGCGCACCGGCAAGCGCGCGGTCGTCTGCGAGAACCTCGAGCTGAGCGGCCTGATGCAGCCCTTCGACCTCGAGGTCTGGTACGGCGAGCGGGTCGCCGTGCTCGGCAGCAACGGCTCCGGCAAGTCCCACTTCCTGCGGCTGATGGCCGCGGGCGGCAGCGACCCCGACGTCGAGCACCAGCCGGTCGGCGACGTGCCCCTCAAGCCGGTGCTGCACACCGGCAAGGCCAAGCTCGGGGCGCGGGTGCGGCCGGGCTGGTTCGTGCAGACCCACGAGCACCCCGAGCTGCTGGGCCGCACCCTGCTCGAGATCCTGCACCGCGGCGACGAGCACCGCGACGGGATGGGCCGCGAGCAGGCCAGCCGGGTGCTCGACCGCTACGAGCTGAGCGGGGCGGCGGAGCAGAGGTTCGAGTCGCTGTCCGGCGGGCAGCAGGCACGGTTCCAGATCCTGCTGCTGGAGCTGTCGGGGGCGACCCTCCTGCTGCTCGACGAGCCGACCGACAACCTCGACGTGCAGTCCGCTGAGGCGCTCGAGGACGGCCTCGAGGCGTTCGAGGGCACGGTCCTGGCGGTCACCCACGACCGCTGGTTCGCGCGCGGCTTCGACCGGTTCCTCGTGTACGGCGCCGACGGCGACGTCTACGAGTCCGACGGGCCCGTGTGGGACGAGGGCCGGGTGCAGCGGGTCCGCTGACCGCCGTACTCCCTGCGGACGTGGAACGGAGCCCCGCGGCGACCGGGGCATGGGGGTTGCCGATCGCCGCAGGGCTCCGTCGGATGGAGCGGGTGTGCCAGGGGGTCCTCAGCCCCGTGGCGGCTACCCGTCCGAGTCGAGCTGGAGCGAGGCCGTGCCGGTCTCGCCGTCGCGCAGGTAGGTCACGCTGACCTTGTCGCCGGGCCGGTAGGACCGGACGGTGGCGACCAGGGAGTCGGCGCTGGTGATCGCGGTGTCGTCGACCTTCGTGATCACGTCGCCCTTCTCGAGGCCGGACGACTGGGCGATCGACCCGTCGGTGACCTCCTGGATCTGGGCGCCCTGGGCCGCCACCTCGCCGGGCTGGGCGGCGATGTCGGACACCGAGATGCCCAGGCGGGCGTGGGTGGGCGTCTCGCCGTCGCGGATCTGCGCGACGATCGGCATCACCTCGTCGATCGGGATCGCGAAGCCGAGGCCGATCGAGCCCCGCCCTCCTCGGTGGTCGAGGAGCTCGACGTGCGGATCGAGGAGTTGATCCCGACCACGTCGCCGTTCATGTCGACGAGCGGGCCGCCGCTGTTGCCGGGGTTGATCGCCGCGTCGGTCTGGATGGCGGGGTACGTCGTGGCGTTGCCCTCGTCGTCGGAGCCGACGTTCACGGGGCGGTTCAGCGCACTGACGATGCCGCTGGTGACGGTCGACTCGAGCCCGAAGGGCGAGCCGATGGCGACCACGTCCTGGCCGACGTCGAGGTTCCCCGACTTGCCGATCGTGGCGGCGGTCAGGCCGCTGACGTCCTCGGCCTTGATCACGGCGGTGTCCGTCAGCGGGTCGGTGCCCACGACGGTCGCGTTGGCGGTCGAGCCGTCGGTGAAGGACACCGAGATGGCGCCGTCGTCGCCCGCGACCTCGACCACGTGGTTGTTGGTCAGGATCTCACCGTCGGTGCTGATGATGATGCCGGACCCGGAGCCCGCACCCTGCGGCCCCGCCACGTTGATCTTGACGACCGAGGGCAGCACGCTCTGGGCGACGTCCTCGACGGAGCCGTCGGCGGCCGGGCTGTCGCCGCGGTCGACGACCGCGGAGGCGCTGGGCGAGCCGCCGGTCGTGGTGTCCGCGCCGTTGGGGTGCCACTCCTGCCAGCCGGCTGCGCCGGCGACACCGGCGCCCGCGCCGACCAGCAGCGACGCGGCGACCACGGAAGCGGCGAACGCGCCCGGACGACGGCGCCGCTCCTGCGGGATGTCGTACGCCGGCGGCGGGACGGGCGCGCCGTACGGCGGGAGGGGGGTGGTGTGCTCGGGGCGGTACGGGTCGCCTGCCGCGGGCTGGTTCGGCGTGGTGTCGTCGTTCATGTCAACGAGCATCGCGGGGGAGTCTGTGACCTCCCTGAGACTGTGCTGGGCGTCCTCGAAGAACCCGCCGGCGCCGTGTGAGACCGGCTACAGCCGGGTCACCTTGTCACCGCGCCGGATCGTGCCGCCCGTGACGATGCGGGCGTTGAGCCCGCGCAGCCGCAGCTCCCGGCCGACCTCGGAGTTCACGAAGGCGACGGCGTCGTCGCCGAAGCGACGGGTGAACTTGGCGCAGCCGGTGTGCGGCTTGGTCGAGACCTCGATGACGGCCTCGGGGCCGATCGCGATCCGGCTCCCGGCCGGGAGGTTGGTGTGGGAGATGTCCAGGTCGACGTAGAGCTGGTCGCCGGCGAGGGCGCGCTCGTCGTCGGTGTCGGCCAGCAGGCCGACCATCCGGGCACTCATCACGTTGATCTGCGACTGGAGGTGCCGACCGTCCGCGATCGCGCGGGACCGCGCCCGGGCGAGCCAGTTGTCGCCGACGCAGCCCGAGCTCTTCGTCGAGGACGCCCTCGTCGAGGACTTCACGCTCGGCGTGGTCCGGGCGGCGGACGACGAGGTCGAGGGTCCCGATCGCGGCCGGGGCTTCGCGGAGGAGGTCGAGCCCCGCCGCGAGCTGGTCGTAGGTGCGGTGAGCCACGCGGACATCCTCCCAGTCGGTGGCCCGAGCACCTAACTGTTTCTGCGTCGTCGGGACCGACTCCGCGGGGGCGTACTTCGCCCGCCGGCAGCGCCGCGTCGTCGGGGGTCGCCGTTGTCGGCGCCCATCTTCATCTGGACCCAGGTGGCGAGGGGATGAGGTGTCATGTCGAACATGAGCGACGAAATTAGTGCCTGATACATGTTTCGGCCACTGATTTCGAATCCAGCGCCGGAGGGCGGTCACCGGCCGTTCACCTGTACCCGCGAGACTTCCGGAATGCAGCACATGTCGTCCCGTGCGGAGGCCGACGCCCGGTGACCCTCCGTCGTGCCGCCCACGCTCCCGCCCCTCGCACGCTGGTCGACATCTTCCGGGCGACGGTCGCGCAGGCCGCCGAGTCGACCGCGCTCGACAACGGCGCCGACACCCTGACCTACGAGGAGTTCGCCGAGGCCGCCGAGGCCGTCGCCGACGAGCTCGCCGCGCTCGGGGTGGGCCCGGGCGACAAGGTCGGCGTCCGGCTGCCGTCGGGCACGACCGATCTCTACATCGCGATCATGGCCGTGCTGCTGGCCGGCGGCGCCTACGTGCCCGTCGACGCCGACGACCCCGACGAGCGGGCGCGGCTGGTGTTCGGCGAGGCGGCCGTGGTCGCCGTCATCGGGGCCGACCTCGCCGTCGAGGGCCGGAGGGAGGCGCCGCCCCGGATCCGCGAGGACCCGACCCCGGACGACGACGCGTGGGTGATCTTCACGTCCGGCTCGACCGGCACGCCCAAGGGCGTGGCCGTCACGCATCGCAACGCCGCGGCGTTCGTGGACGCCGAGGCACGGCTGTTCCTCCAGGACGAGCCGCTCGCGCCCGGCGACCGCGTGATGGCCGGCCTGTCGGTCGCGTTCGACGCGTCCTGCGAGGAGATGTGGCTCGCCTGGCGGTACGGCGCGTGCCTGGTCCCGGCGCCCCGCGCTCTGGTCCGCAGCGGCCTGGACGTGGGTCCGTGGCTGGCCGCCAACGAGGTCACGATCGTCTCGACGGTGCCGACGCTGGTCGCCCTGTGGCCCGAGGACTCGATGGACCGGGTGCGCCTGCTGATCCTGGGCGGCGAGGCCGTGCCGCCCGAGCTGGTCGGCCGGATCGTGCGGCCGGGCCGGGAGGTGTGGAACACCTACGGGCCGACCGAGGCGACCGTGGTCGCCTGCGGCGCGCAGCTCACCACGGACGGCCCGGTCCGGATCGGGCTGCCCCTCGACGGCTGGGACCTGGCCGTCGTGGACGGCGACCTGAACCCGGTCGGGCCGGGCGAGCAGGGCGAGCTGATCATCGGCGGGGTCGGCCTGGCCCGCTACCTCGACCCCGCGAAGGACGCCGAGAAGTACGCCCCGATGCCGAGCCTCGGGTGGGACCGGGCCTACCGCAGCGGCGACGTCGTGGTGAACGACCCGGACGGGCTGCTGTTCGCCGGCCGGGCCGACGACCAGGTCAAGATCGGCGGCCGGCGGATCGAGCTCGGCGAGATCGACAGCGCCCTGCTCGGGCTCGACGGCGTGATCGGAGCGGCGGCCGCGGTGCGCCGTACCGCCGCGGGCAACCAGCTCCTGGTCGGCTACGTCACCGTCGACGACCGGTTCGACGCCACCGCCGCCATGGCCAGCACTGCGCAGCAACATGCCCGCCGCGATGGTGCCCCGGCTGGCCCCGGTCGACTCGATCCCGACCCGGACGTCCGGGAAGGTGGACCGGGACGCGCTGCCCTGGCCGCTGCCGGGGGCGGGCGCCCCGGGGGAGGCCGCGGAGCTGCACGGCGTCGCCGCGTGGGTGGCCGAGCTGTGGCTCGAGGTCCTGGGCGCGACCGTGCGCAGCCGCGACGACGACTTCTTCGACCTCGGCGGCGGCAGCCTGACCGCGGCCCAGATCGTGTCGCTGCTGCGGAGCCGCTTCCCGGAGGTGGCCGTCGGCGACATCTACGACCACCCGACGGTGGGCGGCCTCGCCGACTACGTCGAGTCGCTCGCCGCCGGCGGCGACAACGTCACCGAGCGGGCGGTGCCGCCCACCCCGATCAAGACCCAGGCCGGCCAGATCGTGGCGATCACGCTGCTGCGCGGGCTGGCCGCGCCGCGCTGGCTGGTCTGGCTGCTCGCCGCCACGAACGTGGCCGCGGAGGTGTTCGACGCCGCGTGGCTCCCGACCGTGCCCTGGTGGACGATCCTCGCCGGCTGGCTCGTCTTCGTCACGCCGCCCGGCCGGATGGTGCTGGCCGCGGCCGGCGCCCGGCTGCTGCTGCGCGGGCTGACGCCCGGCGACCATCCCCGGGGCGGCAAGGTGCACCTGCGGCTGTGGGCGGCCGAGCGGCTGGTCGACCAGCTCGGCGCGACCGGTCTCGCCGGCGCGCCGTGGATGACCTGGTACGCCCGGCTGCTCGGCGCCCGGATCGGGCGGCGCACCGACCTGCACTCCGTCCCGCCGGTGACCGGCCTGCTCCGGCTGGGCTCGGGCTGCTCGATCGAGCCCGAGGTCGACCTGACCGGCTACTGGGTGGACGGCGACGTGCTCCGCGTCGGCGAGGTCCGGGTCGGGAAGCGGGCCCGGATCGGCACGCGGAGCATGCTCTGCCCGGGCAGCGCGGTCGGCGACGACGCCGAGGTGGCGCCCGGGGTCGGCGGTGTTCGGCACGGTCCCGGAGGGCGAGTTCTGGTCCGGCGCGCCGGCGGTGCGGGTCAGCGGCGCGGCTCGTGGCCCGTGGTCGAAGCGTCCGTCGAGCTCGCGGGCCTGGGTCTCGGCGTACGGCGCGGCGGCGATGCTGCTGTCCCTGCTCCCGGCTGCGGCGATCGCGGCGGGTGGCGCGCTGGCCCTGTGGGGCGCGGACGTCGCGAGCCGCACCGGCATCGGCGACCTGACCGTCGCGCTGCTGCCCTGGCTGGTCCCCGCGACGGTGGCCGCCTGGGTGCTGCTGGCGCTGCTGGTGCTCGGGGTGGTCCGGCTGGCCCGGATCGGGATGCGGCCCGGCGCCTACCCCGTCCGCAGCCGGGTCGCGCTCCAGGTCTGGGCCACGACCCGGGTTCTCGACGACGCGCGCACCTGGCTGTTCCCGCTCTACTCGTCGATGCTCACCCCGCACTGGCTGCGGCTGCTCGGCGCCCGGATCGGCAAGGACGTCGAGGCGTCGACGGTGCTGATGATCCCGTCGCTCACCACCGTCAACGACCACGCCTTCCTGGCCGACGACACCCTGATCGGCGGCTACGAGCTCGGTGGCGGCTGGCTGCGCATCGAGCGGGTGAAGATCGGGAAGCGCGCGTTCGTCGGCAACTCCGGCATGGCCGCCCCGGGCCGCAAGGTGCCCAAGCGGGCGCTGGTGGCGGTGCTGTCGGCGGCCCCGCGGCGCAAGACCGCGAAGGCCGGCGCCTCCTGGCTGGGCAGCCCGCCGGCGCGGCTGCGGCGTACCGCCGAGGTGGCCGACGACGGGCGCACCTACGCGCCACCCACCCGGCTCCGGGTGGCCCGCGCGGCGTGGGAGGCCGCGCGGCTGGTCCCGGTGGTGGTCGGGGTGGCCCTGCACGCCGCTGTCTGCCTGCTCGCGCTGGCCGTCCTCGACGACGTCGGGGCGGGTGCCGACTGGCTCCTGCCCGGGGTCGCCACGGTCTGGCCGGCGCTGTGCGTGGCGGGGCTGCTGGCCGCGGCGGTGACGGTGCTGGCGAAGTGGCTGCTCGTCGGCCGGCTCGGCCCCGGCAGCCACCCGCTGTGGAGCTCCTTCGTGTGGCGCAACGAGCTCGCCGACACCTTCGTCGAGGTGGTCGCCGCGCCCTGGTTCGCCCGGGCGGTCACCGGTACGCCGCTGCTCACGGCGTGGTTCCGGCTGCTCGGCTCGAAGGTCGGCCGTGGCGTCTGGTGCGAGACCTACTGGCTGCCCGAGGCCGACCTGGTCGAGCTCGGCGACGGAGCCACCGTCAACCAGGGCAGCGTCGTGCAGACCCACCTCTTCCACGACCGGATGCTCAGCACCGACGTGGTCCGCCTGCACCGCGGCGCGACGCTCGGCCCGAACTCGGTGATCCTGCCCGCGGCGACGATCGGGCGGCACGCTACGGTCGGGCCAGTGTCGTTGGTGATGAGGGGGGAGTCCGTGCCGGACAAGACGATCTGGATCGGCAACCCGATCGGACCATGGAACGACTCCTCGGACGACTCCGCGTCGGACTCGCGTTGAGCCTCCCCACCGCCGACCCGTACCTGCCCGGGCACGGGGATCCGGCCTACTCCGTCCGGCACTACGACCTCGACCTGTCCTACAGCGTGCCCGGCAACCGGCTCTCCGGCGACGCCACCCTGACCGTCGTGACCCGCGAGCCGCTGCAGCGGATCGTGCTCGACCTGGCGCACCTCGAGGTCGCGAAGGTCCGAGTCACCGGCGCCGCGCTGGGCCACTACCGCACCCGGTCCGACCGGCTGGTGATCGACCTCGAGCAGGAGGTGGCCGCCGACAAGGAGCTCACCGTCGTGGTCCGGTACGCCGGCCACCCCCGGCCGCTGGTCCGCAAGCAGCACGGCGACGCCGGCTGGGAGGAGCTCACCGACGGCGTGATCGTGGCCGGTCAGCCGCACGGGTCGCCCACCTGGTTCCCCTGCAACGACCGCCCGGACGACAAGGCGACGTACCGGATCAGCCTCACCACCGACCCCGGCTACTACGTGGTCGCCAACGGCAAGCTGGTGGAGCGGACCCGGCACGGCTCCAGCGAGACCTGGGTGCACGAGCAGGACGAGCCGATGTCGACGTACCTCGCCACCGTCCAGATCGGGAGGTACGCCGACTGGAAGCCGCCGGGCACGCCGGACAACGGGGTGCCGCTGCGGATCGTCGCCCCGGCCGACCTCGACCCGGGCGCGTTCGGCGCGGCGTTCCAGCGTCAGCACGAGATGGTCGACGTGTTCTCGCGGCTGTTCGGGCCGTACCCCTTCGCCGGCTACACCGTCGTGGTCACGGCCGACGACCTCGAGATCCCGCTGGAGTCGCAGAGCCTCTCGACGTTCGGCCGCAACCTGGTCCGCGGCGACTGGGACGCCGTCCGGCTGATCGCCCACGAGCTCGCCCACCAGTGGTTCGGCAACGCGGTGACCCTGGCGAGCTGGCGCGACATCTGGCTGCACGAGGGCTTCGCCTGCTACTCGCGAGTGGCTGTGGTCGGAGGAGTCGGGCGACAAGCCCGCCGACGAGCACGCCCGCGCCCACTGGGAGCGGCTCTCCGGCCTCGACGAGGACCTGCTGCTCGCCGACCCCGGGCCGGAGCTGATGTTCGACGACCGGGTCTACAAGCGCGGCGCGCTCACGCTGCACGCCGTCCGGCTCACGGTGGGCGACGACGCCTTCTTCGCGCTGCTGCGCGACTGGCTGGCCGAGAACCTCGGCGGCAGCGTCACCACCGAGCAGTTCACGGCGTTCGCGACCGAGCACACCGGGCACGACCTGGCCGACCTGTTCGACGCCTGGCTGCGGCACGAAGAGCTTCCCGAGCTGCCTCCGGCCGCCTGACCCGGATCACCAACGCGCGGTATGCGTCGGCCGGCGGCCGGCCTTTACCGTGGCCGAAGGTCGGCGGCGTGTGCCCGCCGGGGGTGGGGTGTGTCCCGTGAGATCCTGGTTGACCACATGCGCCGTGGCGCTGCTGATGGCCGTGTCCGGCCTGGTCGCGCTCGGCGAGCCGGCGTCGGCGGCCGTGAAGATGACGTGGGTCCGCACCATCGGCGGTCCCGGCCACGCCGGCCTCTACGGCTGGGGTGCCGGCACGATGAGCGACGGCTCGGTGCTGATCAGCGACTACTGGAACCTCCGGGTGCAGCGGTTCAGCGCCGACGGGCAGCTGCTCGGCACCGTGATCCCCGACGACGGCAACCACGAGGCGCCGTACGACGTCGCGGTCGACACCCGCACCGACACCATCTACGTCGGCGACGTCGACGGCAGCGCGTCGGTGGACAAGTACTCCGCCACCGGTGAGTACCTCGGCACGCTCGGCGTGCCCGGCCAGTTCGAGTACCCCGCGTGGGTCGCCGTCGACCAGCAGGGCCGGGTCGCGGTCGCCGACTCCCGCAAGAACAAGATCGCGGTGTTCAACGACCAGGGCGCGCTGCTCTACGAGTTCGGCTTCCAGGGCACCGGGCCGAACGGCCTGAAGACCCCGCGCGGGCTGGACTTCGCCCCCGACGGCCGGCTCTTCGTCCTCGAGTCCAACGGCGGGCGGGTCAACATCTTCCAGCTCGGCGCGACCTCGGCGACGTCCGTCGCGCGCTTCCCCGTCCCGGTCGCCGACAGCCGCGGGCTGATCGTGCACCCCACGACCGGCGAGGTGATCGTCGTCAACACGGGGGCCGGGATCGTCAGCAGGTACTCGCAGACCGGCACGCTGGTCGGCACCTTCGGCGGCACGGGCACCGCACCGGGCAAGTTCGTCGAGGGCGGGCGCGGCATCACCGTCGACGGCCAGGGCGACGTGTGGATCGGCGACATGCCGAACTTCCGCGCCCAGCAGTTCACCGCCACGGGCGGCCTGATCGGGGTCTACCCGAACCCGGCCCAGCCCCCGGTCAAGGGCGGCTTCACGATGCCCGGCGCGCTGGACCTCCGCAACGACGGCGGCATCGTCGTCAACGACACCTTCAACTGGCGGATCCAGACCCTGACCTCGACCGGCACCTGGGTGCGACAGTTCGGCACCCGGGCGACGTTCAACTACGCCCGCGGCGTCGCTGTCGACCCGCGCGACAACTCGATCATCGTCGCCAACAGCGACGGCCAGAACATCAAGAAGTTCAACGCCAACGGCCAGCTCCAGTGGACCTCGACCAAGGGCTTCCGGTCCTTCTCGGTCGACGTCGGCCCGGACGGCACGATCTACGCGGCCGACGGCGGCGCCGGCACGATCCGGGTCTTCGACCCGGCCGGCACCCAGATCGGCACGATCGGCAACAAGGAGGCGATCACGCCGCGCGGCATCGAGGTCGACCCGGACGGCTCGCTGTGGCTGGTCGGCTCCGACAACGGCCGGATCGTCCACTACGCCGCCAACGGCACCGTGCTCGCGTCGTTCGGCTCGAAGGGCCAGCAGATGACCCAGCTCGCCGAGTCCGCCGACGTCACCGTCGACTCGACCCGGGTCTACGTCGCGGACAAGGCCAAGCACCGGATCAAGGTGTGGAGCAAGGACGGCACGTTCATCGGCGCGTTCGGAACGCAGGGCACCGGCAACGGGCAGTTCGACTTCCCGATGGGCCTGGCCACGCTTGGGCGAGGGCCGGATCCTCGTCCTCGACGCCGCCGGCGAGCGGATCCAGGAGGTCACCTTCACCGGCTGACGAACTCCGCCCGGCACCGGACGTCGGGCCGGTCGGTCCGCACCGCCACGCAGCCGACCAGGTCGTCCCCGAGGTCCGGCCGCAGCATGACGATTCCCGTCGGGGTCGTTGTCGACGATGTCGCGCGGGTCGACGGTCAGCCCCTCGCCGGTCACCTTCAGGATCGCCTCGACGCGAGTCCAGGCGAGGGCCAGCTCCAGGTCGGGGACGTGCACCGAGAGCCCCAGCGCCTCGGCCGTACGCCGACCGGCGGGGCCCGCGAAGTCGGTCACCGCCTCGAGGTCGACCCCGACGTGGCCGAGCCTCGTGAGCGCCACGGCGACCAGGCCCGCGGCGTACGCGACGCTGGCGTGGGTCGGCGGGCCGTCCCCGCCCCGGACGACCGGCCGGCCGTGCTCGGACGAGCCGCAGCGCGGGCAGAGCCGGCCGACGCTGACGCCGGGGGAGACGTGGTCGCGGATCAGCGCGTCCGCGACGTCCCGGGAACGCCCGAGGCCCCCGCCGCCCGGCGCTTCGGCCAGGAGGACGAGGACCTCGTCTGCTGCGTGATCGGTCAGGGGCGCGCCCCGCCGTCGGCTCAGGACCAGCGCTCGGACGCCGGCATGAAGTCGAGCTTCCGGTCGCCGGTGTAGATCTGCTTGGGGCGGGCGATCTTCTGCTCCTTGTCCTGGACCAGCTCGAGCCACTGGGCCAGCCAGCCCGGGGTGCGGCCGATCGCGAAGAGCACCGTGAACATCTCCGGCGGGAACTGGAAGGCCTCGTAGATCAGGCCGGAGTAGAAGTCGACGTTGGGGTAGAGCTTGCGCTTGACGAAGTACTCGTCCTCGAGCGCGATCTTCTCGAGCTCCTGGGCGATCTCGAGCAGCGGGTTGACCCCGGTGACCTCGAAGACGTCGTCGCAGGCCTTCTTGATGATCGTGGCGCGCGGGTCGTAGTTCTTGTAGACCCGGTGGCCGAAGCCCATCAGCCGCTCGTTGCCGTTCTTCACGCCCTTGATGAAGTCGGGGATGTTCTCCTTGCTGCCGATCCGGCGCAGCATCCGCAGCACCGCCTCGTTGGCGCCGCCGTGCAGCGGGCCGTAGAGCGCGGCGATGCCGGCGGCGACCGCGGAGTAGGGGTCGACCTGCGAGGAGCCGACGGAGCGGACCGCGTTGGTCGAGCAGTTCTGCTCGTGGTCGGCGTGCAGGATGAAGAGCACGTCGAGGGCCTTGACCAGGCGCTCGTCGGCCTCGAACTTCCGCTCGCTCATCTTGAACAGCATCGACAGGAAGTTGGCGGTGTAGCCGAGGTCGTTGTCGGGGTAGACGAACGGCTTGCCCTGCGCGTGGCGGAACGACCAGGCGCCCAGGGTCGGCATCTTCGCGATCATCCGCACGATCTGCATGTGCCGGTTGCTCGGCGTCGGAGATGTTGCGGGCGTCGGGGTAGAACGTCGAGAGCGCCCCGACCGAGGCCATCAGCATGCCCATCGGGTGGGCGTCGTAGCGGAAGCCCTCCATGAAGGACTTGACGTTCTCGTGGACGAACGTGTGGTAGGTGATCTCGTGCACCCACGACTCGTACTCCGCCTTCGATGGGCAGGGTCGCCGTGTGATCAGGAGGTAGGCGACCTCGAGGAAGTTCGACTTCTCGGCCAGCTGCTCGATGGGATAGCCGCGGTACTCGAGGATCCCCTCCTCGCCGTCGATGAAGGTGACGGCGCTGCGGCACGAGGCGGTGTTGACGAAGCCGGGGTCGTAGACGGCGAGGCCGGGCTGGTCCTCGGCCGGCCTTGATCTTGCCCAGATCTGCGGCCTTGATGGTGCCGTCGGTGATCGGGACGTCGTACTCCTGTCCGGTGCGGTTGTCGCGGACGGTGAGAGAATCGGTCACTCGCCCAACTTAGTCTGCAGTTCCGTGGCATGCGAACCCGGTGTCCGGCAGGTGTGCGGAGACCGGCCGTTTTCGAGCCGGCTCACGTTTTGACCTGCGCGGACGCAGCCCCGTAGTCTTGACGGTCGCGACTCCTGCCGCGTCCTGACCAAATGCTGTGCGGTCAGGGTGCAGTCCCGGACACCACTCCTCATCAAGGTGACCATGCCGGGCAGTGTTCGTCAGAAGCCGCTGCACCACCATCACCCGGGTGCATCCCGCACCGGGCCCAACGAACGAAGAAAGTAGATCAGCCGTGCGCACGTACAGCCCCAAGCCCGGTGACATCCAGCGTGAGTGGCACGTCATCGACGCCACCGACGTGGTCCTGGGCCGCCTCGCCGTCCAGACCGCCAACCTGCTCCGTGGCAAGCACAAGCCGATGTTCGCCCCCCACGTCGACACCGGTGACTTCGTCATCATCGTCAACGCGGAGAAGGTCGCGCTGTCCGGCACCAAGAAGACCACCAAGATGGCCTACCGCCACTCCGGCTACCCGGGCGGCCTGTCGGCCACCCCGATCGGTGAGGTCCTGGAGAAGGACGCCCGCAAGGCGATCGAGAAGGCCGTCTGGGGCATGCTCCCCAAGAACAAGCTCGGCCGTCAGATGCTGAAGAAGCTCAAGGTCTACTCCGGCCCGAACCACCCGCACCAGGCCCAGAAGGCCGTCCCGTTCGAGATCTCCCAGGTCTCCCAGTAATCCCCCGAACCGAAAGTCTGAGTGAGGAATACCGTGGCTGAGACCACCGAGAACACCGACAACACCGAGGGCTCGGTCGAGGAGACCTTCGAGACCGACGAGCAGGGCGTCGCCTACAGCTCGGAGAGCGCCCCGTCCGCCGACGCCCCGCTGCGCGCGGCCACCATCGCCCCCGCAGCGGCCACCGGCCGTCGCAAGGAGGCCGTGGCCCGCGTCCGCATCGTCCCCGGCACCGGCGTGTGGACCGTCAACGGCCGCACCCTGGACTCGTACTTCCCGAACAAGCTGCACCAGCAGGTCGTCAACGAGCCGTTCGCGGCCCTGCAGCTCGAGGGCCGCTTCGACGTGATCGCCCGCATCCACGGCGGCGGCATCACCGGCCAGGCCGGCGCGCTGCGCCTCGGCGTGGCCCGCTGCCTGAACTCCATCGACGTCGACGCGAACCGCCCGTCGCTGAAGAAGGCCGGCCTGCTCACCCGCGACGCCCGCGTCATCGAGCGCAAGAAGGCCGGGCTCAAGAAGGCCCGCAAGGCGCCGCAGTTCAGCAAGCGCTGATCGTCTGTCGGGCCACATGGCGAAGCTTTTCGGCACGGACGGGGTCCGGGGCCTGGCGAACGGTCAGCTGACCGCAGAGCTGGCCCTGGACCTTTCCGTTGCCGCCGCCCAGGTCCTGGCCGACCGCGGCGAGTTCGAGGGCCACCGCCCGCTCGCCGTGGTCGGCCGGGACACCCGCATCTCCGGGGCAGTTCCTCGAGGGCGCCGTGGTCGCCGGGCTCGCGTCCGCCGGCGTGGACGTGCTCCTGCTGGGCGTGCTCCCGACCCCGGGCGTCGCCTACCTGACCGGGAAGCTCGGCGCCGACCTCGGCGTGATGCTCTCCGCGTCGCACAACCCGATGCCCGACAACGGGATCAAGTTCCTGGCCCGCGGCGGGCACAAGCTCGACGACGCGCATCGAGATGGCGATCGAGCGCCGGCTGCACCAGGAGTGGCAGCGGCCGGTCGGCGCCGACGTCGGCCGGGTGACGCCGTACCCCACCGCCGTCGCGGAGTACGTCGCCCACCTGGTGCGCACGATCGACCACCCGCTGGTCGGGCATCCGGGTCGTCCTCGACTGCGCGGAGGGCGCGGCGAGCGACGCCGGCCCGCAGGCGCTCACGGACGCCGGCGCCGACGTGACCGCGATCCACGTCTTCCCCGACGGGCTGAACATCAACGAGAACTGCGGGTCCACCCACCTGGAGGACCTGCAGGCGGCCGTGCTCAAGGACGGCGCCGACGTCGGCTTCGCGCTCGACGGCGACGCCGACCGCTGCCTTGCGGTCGACCACGAGGGCAACGTCGTCGACGGCGACCAGATCCTGGCGGTCCTGGCGCTCGGCTTCCTGGAGGCCGGCCACCTGGCCAAGGACACCGTCGTGGCCACGGTGATGAGCAACCTCGGCTTCGTGCAGGCCATGCGGGCCGCCGGCATCGGCGTGCGGCAGACCAAGGTCGGCGACCGCTACGTGCTCGAGGCGATGAAGGTGTCCGGCTACTCCCTCGGCGGCGAGCAGTCCGGCCACGTGATCATGAGCGAGTACGCCACCACCGGCGACGGCATCCTCACCGCGCTGCACATCCTGGAGCGGATGGCCACCACCGGGAAGAGCCTCAAGGAGCTCGCGTCGGTGATGACCCGGCTGCCGCAGGTCCTCGTCAACGTCACCGACGTCGACAAGTCGCGCACCGACGACGACGCCGTCCTCGCCGCGGCCGTGGCCGAGGAGGAGGCCGCGCTCGGCGACTCCGGCCGGATCCTGCTGCGTCCCTCGGGCACCGAGCCGATGGTCCGGGTGATGGTCGAGGCGGCCACCGCCGAGGAGGCCGCACGCGATCGCGGAGCGGCTGGCCGGCGTCGTCCGGCAGCAGCTGTCGCTGTCCCGGGCCTAGACCGCCGAGCAATATTCGGTCGCTGCCGGAGGTCCCGCGCTCCTAGGCTCGACGGTCGTGACGACGTACGAGATCCGGGTGGTCGACCCCCGGGACGAGAGCCTCCTCCGGGCCTGGTGGGAGGTCGGCGAGGCGGCGACGGCCGACCGGCCGATCGACGCCTGGACCGTGTGGGAGGTGTCCCGGCGCGCGCTCCCGATCCCGCGCACCGACGGCCGGCTGATCCTGCTCTCGGCGCTCGACGGCGACGTCACGGTCGGCGCGGGGATGCTCTTCCTGTTCCGCCACGACAACACCCACCTCGGCGAGGCCGAGGTCTACGTCCACCCCGACCACCGCCGTCGCGGGGTCGGCCGGGCCCTGCTCGCCGAGCTGGAGCGGCTCGCCGGGCCGACGGGCGGACCGTGCTGATCGGCAGCACGTTCGCGCCGGTCGGCGCCGAGAGCCCCGGGCTCGCTGTTCGCCGCGGCCAGCGGCTACCCGGTGGCGAGCCTCGAGGAGACCAAGGTGGTCGACCTCAAGGAGGCGCCCGCGCACTGGGCGGACGATCGACGCCGAGGTCGACGACCGCATCGGCGGCTATCGCGTGGACGGTCTTCGAGGACCACGTCCCCGACGAGTACGTCGAGGACTTCTGTGCGCTGCTGTCGTTGTTCATCGGCGAGGTGCCGACCGGCGACCTGGAGCTGGAGGACGCGACCTGGACGCCCGAGCGGCTGCGCGACAACGAGCGCCGGGGGGTCGCGATCGGCCGGGTGCAGGTCATCGCCGTGGCCATCGCGCCCGACGGGACGCTGTGCGGCTTCTCCGACCTGCGGATCAACCGGGCCGACCCGCGGCACGCGGCGGTCGGCGGGACGCTCGTCCTGCCCGGCCACCGCGGCCACCGGCTCGGGCTCGCCATGAAGCTCGCCACCCACCGCCGGCTGATCGAGCTGTTCCCGTCCTGCGGGTACGTCGAGACCGGCAACGCCGGCGTCAACGCGGCCATGAGCGCGGTCAACGAGCGCCTCGGCTACCAGGTCGTCGAGCGCTGCTTCGACGTGCAGAAGAGGCTCTGATGGACATCGTGCGGGTCGACCCGTTCGACGAGGCGGCCGTGACCGCCTGGCACGCCACGGTGTTCGCAGCCGACATGCACGAGCGTGGAGTACGCCGTGCCCTGGCGGCTGCCGGAGGTGCTCGTGGCTGTGCAGTCGGGTCAACGCGACCGCGAGAAGACGATGTTCTCCGGCGTCGAGGACGGCCGGGTGGTCGTCGCGGGTCACTACGAGGCCTCGAAGATCGACACCCTCGACCACGCGCACCTCTTCGTCGGCACCCATCCGGACCATCACCGCCGCGGCCTGGGCTCGGCGATGCTCGCGCGGCTCGAGCAGCACGCCGGCGGAGCAGGGCCGCACGGTGCTCAACGCCGAGGCTCTGGCCGATCGAGGCGCCGGAGGACGGCCGCGGCACCGCACCGGGCGAGTTCCTCGCGCGGCACGGCTACCGCTTCGGGCTGGGGGACATCCACCGGATCCTCCCCCTGCCGGTGGACCCGGCGCTGCTCGACCGGCTCGCGGCCGAGGCGGCGCCGCACCACACGGCGTACTCCTTGCGGTCCTGGGTCGGGCCGGTCCCGGACGACCTGGTGCAGAGCTTCGCGGAGCTCGTGGCACTGCTCATGGTCGAGGCCCCGACCGGCGAGCTCGAGCGGGAGCCGGAGAGCGCCGACGTCGACGCCCTGCGCCGCAGTGAGGAGCTCCTGCGCGACCAGGGACGCACCGTCTTCAACACGGTCGCGGTGGACGCCGACGGCGTGGTGGTGGCCTACACCAACCTCGGGATCAGCGCGCCCGACCCCGGCAACGCGTTCCAGTGGGGCACCCTCGTGCGCCGCGCCGACCGCGGCCACCGGCTCGGGATGGCGGTCAAGGTCGCGAACCTGCGGCTGTTGAGCGAGCACGAGGTGCCGGCGGTGCGGATGCACACGTGGAACGCCGGGGTCAACGACCACATGATCGGGATCAACGAGCGGCTCGGCTTCCGCCCGGTCGAGCGCAACGGCGAGTTCCAGAAGAAGGTCGTCTGAGGTATCACCGGCCGCGGTCTGAGGCCTCTGACGAGGTGTCATTGAGGAGTTCTGCCGATGTGGAGCGCCCTACCTCAGAGGCACCGTGGGGGACAACGAAGCCCAGACATCGAAGACGGAGCAGAGCCATGAACCACTACGAGATCACCACCATCGCCGGACTGCTGAACGACTCCCTGAACAAGGACCCGGACAGCACCCGGATGCATCCCCGCTCGCGGGTCGTGCGCCCGGGACGGGTACGCCGGTCGTTCGCCCGCCGCGCCCGCCGGTCCGACTGAGTCGGTCCAGCGCTCAGAGCTTGCGCAGCCGGACGTAGCGCACCGAGTGGTCGCGGTCCTTGCGCAGCACCAGCGTCGCCCGGGACCGGGTCGGCAGGATGTTCTGGACCAGGTTCGGTCCGTTGATGCCGTCCCAGATCCGCTCCGCCTCGGCCACGGCCTCGTCGCGGCTGAGCGCGGCGTACTGCGCGAAGTAGGACTCGGGGTCGCGGAACGCCGTCTCGCGCAGGCGCAGGAACCGCTCGACGTACCACTCCCGGATGTGGCCGGTGCCGGCGTCGACGTACACGCTGAAGTCGAAGAAGTCGCTGACCGCCAGGCCGGTCCGGCCGTCGTCGCGGATCCGGGCCGGCTGGAGCACGTTGAGCCCCTCGATGATCACGATGTCCGGGCTCTTGATCACGATCTTCTCGTCGGGCACCACGTCGTAGACGAGGTGGGAGTAGATCGGCGCCTCGACCTCGTCCTTGCCGGACTTGATGTCGACCACGAAGCGGAGCAGTGCCCGCCGGTCGTAGGACTCCGGGAAGCCCTTGCGGTGGAGGATCCCGCGGCGCTGCAGCTCGGCGTTGGGGTAGAGGAAGCCGTCGGTGGTCACCAGCGCGACGTTGGGGTGCTCGGGCCAGTGCGCCAGCATCTGCTGGAGCACGCGCGCGGTCGTGGACTTGCCGACCGCCACCGAGCCGGCCAGACCGATCACGAACGGCGTGCGCGGCGGCTGCGGCCGGTCGAGGAACTCCTCCTGCTGGCGGTGCAGCCGGCCGGCGCTCTCGACGTACATGCTGAGCAGGCGGGACAGCGGGAGGTAGACCTGCTGCACCTCGTCGAGGTCCAGCGCGTCCCCGAGCCCGCGCAGGCGGGTGATCTCGTCCTGGGTCAGCGGGCTCTGGGCGTCGAGCGCCAGGGCGGCCCACGCGTCCCGCTCCAGCTCGACGTACGGCGACGGCTCGCGTCCGGTGTCGTCGGACCCGTTGTGGAGCCCGCCGTTCGGAGACATGGCGGGCATTCTTGCAGTCGCCACCCGGCGCGCCGCGAGGTACTGCTCGTCCAAGGACGTTCCATCCCGTCCCGTGGCCTGCGGGGCGCCGCCCCACGGGCGCCTCGCGGCGTTGTCGTCGGTCGCCGGGACTCCGTCCCGCCTCCTTCCTCCGCCTTGCGATGCATCCCGTGGATGCGACGCCCGCGACGGCCGAGGACGGAATGGCACGTCCTAGACTCCCGACCATGTGCGGAATCGTGGGTTACGTCGGCCCGAAGCAGGCCCAGGACGTCGTCGTCGACGGGCTGCGCCGCCTCGAGTACCGCGGCTACGACTCCGCCGGCATCGCCCTGGTCGCCGACGGTGCGATCTCGTCGGAGAAGCGCGCCGGCAAGCTCGCCAACCTCGAGAAGGCGATCGTCGAGACGCCGCTGCCCGAGTCCTCGACCGGCATCGGGCACACCCGCTGGGCCACGCACGGCGCGCCGAACGACGTCAACGCCCACCCGCACCGCGGGCAGCACAGCCCGGGTCGCGCTCGTGCACAACGGGATCATCGAGAACTTCGTCCCGCTGCGCACCGAGCTGGAGAACGCCGGGCACGAGCTGGCCTCGGAGACCGACACCGAGGTCGCCGCGCACCTGCTGGAGCTGGAGGTGCTGGGCGGGGCGGACCTGACGACCGCGATGCAGCGGGTCTGCTCGCGGCTCCAGGGCGCGTTCACCCTGGTCGCGGTCGACGCGGCCGACCCGTCCCGCGTCGTCGCCGCCCGGCGCAACTCGCCGCTGGTGGTGGGCGTCGGCGAGGGCGAGAACTTCCTCGGCTCCGACGTGGCGGCGTTCATCGAGCACACCCGCGAGGCGCTGGAGCTCGGCCAGGACCAGGTCGTCACGATCACCCGCGAGGGCGTGTCGGTCACCGGCTTCGACGGCTCGCCGTCGGAGGGCACGCCGTACCACGTCGACTGGGACCTGTCGGCCGCCGAGAAGGACGGCCACGACTGGTTCATGCGCAAGGAGATCTACGAGCAGCCGCGGGCCGTGGCCGACTCGCTGCTCGGTCGCCGCGGGCGCTTCGGCGACCTCCAGCTCGACGAGGTGCGCCTCTCCGACGAGGACCTGCGCGACATCGACAAGGTCATCATCATCGCCTGCGGCACGTCGTTCTACGCCGGCATGGTCGCGAAGTACGCCATCGAGCACTGGACCCGGATCCCGGTCGAGGTCGAGCTCGCGTCGGAGTTCCGCTACCGCGACCCGATCCTCACCCACTCCACGCTGGTGGTGGCGATCAGCCAGTCCGGCGAGACCGCCGACACGCTCCAGGCGATCCGGCACGCGCGGGCGCAGCGGTCGTGGGTGCTCGCGATCTGCAACACCAACGGGTCGACCATCCCGCGCGAGTCCGACGCGGTGATCTACACGCACGCCGGCCCGGAGATCGGCGTCGCGTCGACGAAGGGCTTCCTGACCCAGCTGGTCGCGTGCTACCTGCTGGCGCTCTACCTCGCGCAGGTCAAGGGCACGCGGTACGGCGAGGAGATCGCGCACGTGCTCGACCAGCTCGAGTCGATGCCGGACCACATCCAGTCGGTGCTCGACCAGGACGAGACGATCTACGCCCTGGCCCGGCAGCACGTCGACACCCGGTCGGTGCTGTTCCTCGGCCGGCACGCCGGCTACCCGGTCGCGCTCGAGGGGGCGCTGAAGCTGAAGGAGCTGGCCTACCTGCACGCCGAGGGCTTCGCCGCCGGCGAGCTCAAGCACGGCCCGATCGCGCTGGTCGAGCAGGGGATGCCGGTGCTGTGCGTGGTGCCACCGCAGGGCCGCGACCAGCTGCACGACAAGATGCTCAGCGGCATCCAGGAGGTGCGGGCGCGCGGGGCGCGGACGATCTGCCTGGCCGAGGAGGGCGACGACGCGATCGGCCCGTACGCCGACGAGCTGATCTCGCTGCCCCGGGTCCCGGTGCTGCTCCAGCCGCTCGTGGCCGCCGTACCTCTTCAGCTGTTCGCGTGCGAGCTGGCCACGGTGATGGGCCACGACGTCGACCAGCCGCGCAACCTGGCCAAGTCGGTCACGGTCGAGTAGGGCCGGGAGCGGCTGGCGATCGTCGGCGTCGGCATCGACGTCGTGGACATCGAGCGGTTCATGGCGTCCCTCGAGCGGACGCCGGGCCTGCGCGCGCGGCTGTTCACCCCGGCCGAGGCCGCCCGCCCGCCGGCGTCGCTCGCCGCCCGGTTCGCGGCCAAGGAGGCCCTGGTCAAGGCGCTGCACGCGCCCGCCGGGCTGGCCTGGCACGACGCCGAGGTGGAGTCGGAGGCCTCCGGCCGGCCCGTCTTCACCCTGCGCGGCACCGTCCTCGCCCGCGCCAACGACATGGGCGTCGTCACGGTCCACCTGTCCCTCTCCCACGACGCCGGCATCGCCTCCGCGGTGGTCGTCCTGGAGTCGTAGAGCGAGTCGTGCCCCTCAGCGTGCGCCATAGCGCACTGCGGGGGACACGACCGGGACTCCCAAGGCGATCAGGTCCGCAACGACCCGCTCCGGCTCGTCGCGAAGCTCTCTCGCGGTGCAGCGGACGATGGTTCGGCCGGGACCGCTCAGGTGTCGCTGGCGGGCCAGGTCGTCCTCCCAGTGCTCGATGTCGAGGTGGAAGGCGCCGTCCACTTCGAGGACCACGACGGATCCGTTCGGCAGCCGCCACTCCGCATCGGTGAAGCGGATCCGGCCCGTCGCGTCACGACGCTTGGACTGGCGGTTGGGTGCCGCGAGGCGGCTTCGACGGCACACGCGGACCAGGTCGATCTCCGCCATGGACTGCGATCCGCCTTCGATGTCGGCGAGCAGGGTTCGGTACATCCGAGCCCAGCGCAGGGGCCTCATCTCGTTGAGCCAGAACTGGAACGCCTCGGGCGTCGTCAGTCGCTGCTGGACACAGGCCGCGACCGCGCCTTGCGCGGTGCGTCGAGATCTCTGATAGGCGCCGAAGAGCAGGACGGCTGGCTCGATCCGGCATCGGGGGATCCCACCCGCCGGGGATCGCAGGTAGTCCAGGTTGCGCCGCGTGCGTCGATAGGAGATGCCATCGAGGTCGTCCACCTCTAGTTGCTGCGGGATCAGCACGGTCACCTCGTCCCGCTTCCAGTTCCTCAGACCGGTCGCCTCGGCGGCGGTCAGGCCGCCCAGGATTGCCCGCGGACCGGCATGCAGGATCCCGAGCCACCACCACTGCTCGCGCGTCAGCGCGCCCGTGGTCGTTGAGATCACCAGGTCGCTGCGCTCGGCCCAGCGACCTGCTGCGAGCTGGTTGCGGACGCCGAAGCGGTCGATGCCAAGCTCGTTCAGCTGTCTGCGCGCGAGCATGCCGGCTTGGCTCAGAGCCAGGTCGGTGATCGTGGACGGCAGCCGGTGCATGCGGGGAGCCTGCCCGGAAAGCGCATCGCCGGGGTTGCTCCTCCACAGGCCACGGTCGTGCCCTGAGCGTGCGGCCAAGCGCACGCTCAGGGGCACGACCGGGTGCCGCTAGCGTGGGGCGACATGAGGCACGCGCACACGGTCGAGCAGGTGCGGGCCGCGGAGGCCGCGCTGATGGACACGCTGCCCGACGGTGCGCTGATGCAGCGGGCCGCGGCGGGGCTGGCGTACGCGGTGATCGACCTGCTGGGGTCGGCGTACGGGCGGCGGGTGCGGCTGCTGGTCGGGTCGGGCGACAACGGCGGCGACGCGCTGTACGCCGGCGTGCTGCTGGCCCGGCGCGGCTGCGCGGTCGAGGCCTGGCTGCTCTCCGACCATGCCCACGAGGCCGGCGTAGCGGCGCTGCGCGCGGCCGGCGGGGTCGTGTGCCCCAGCCGCGCCACCCGCGGCGGCCTCGGGCACACGACCCGAGGTGGTGGTGGACGGGATCGTCGGGATCGGGGGTCGGCCGGGCCTGCGGGACGACGCCGTGGCTGCGCTGGAGGCCTGCGCCGGGATCCCCGTGGTCGCCGTCGACGTGCCGTCCGGCGTGGACGTCGACACCGGTGAGCTCGACGGCCCGCACGTCGAGGCCGCCGTGACGGTCACCTTCGGAACCCACAAGGTCGCCCATCTGGTCGACCCGGCGGCCGCCGCGGCCGGAGCGGTCACCCTGGTCGACATCGGGCTCGAGCTCCCGCGGGCCGCGGTCGAGTCGCTCCAGCCCGACGACGTCGCCGACCTGCTCCCGCGGCCGGACACCCGACGCCCACAAGTACACCCGCGGCGTCGTCGGCGTCCGGGCCGGTTCCGCGACCTATCCCGGCGCCGGCCTGCTCTGCGTGGCCGGCGCGTCGACCGGGCTGTGCGGCATGGTCCGGTACGCCGGGGACGCGGCCGTCGCCGACCGGGTCCGGCAGGCGCACCCCGAGGTGGTCGGGGACGGTCGGGTCCAGGCCTGGGCGGTCGGCTCGGGCGGTGGCGAGGCGGCGGGCGACGGCCCTGGCCGCGGCCGCCAGCGACGGCGTCCCGGTGGTCGTCGACGCCGACGCGCTCGCCCACGTGTCCGGCCCGCTGGGCGTGACCGCGGTGCTCACGCCGCACGCCGGCGAGCTGGCCGCGATGACCGGCGCCGACCGCGCCGACGTCGAGGCGCGCCCGCTCCACTACGCCCGCGGGGCGGCTGTCAGCTTCGGCGCCGTGGTGCTGCTCAAGGGCCGCCACACGCTGGTCGCCGCGCCGGCCGGCGAGGTCCGGGTCACCACGACCGGGGTCCCGTGGCTGGCCACCGCCGGCGCGGGCGACGTCCTGACCGGGCTGGTCGGCGCGCTGCTCGCCGCCGGCCTCACGCCGTACGACGCCGCGTCGGTGGGCTCCTGGCTGCACGGCGCGGCGGCCACCCTGGCCTCCCGCGGCGGCCCGCTCGTGGCCGGCGACGTGGCCCGCGCGATCCCGGACGTGGTCCGGCTGGTGGCGTGGGCCGACTGACCCACGCACCCGGGATGGAAGAATCGGCGCCCATGAGCCCACCGGCGACCGCGCGTGCGGAGATCGTGGTCGACCTGGCCGCGATCCGGCACAACGTGCGGCTGCTGCGCGAGCTGGTGGCACCGGCGCAGATGATGACGGTGGTCAAGGCGGACGGCTACGGCCACGGGATCCTGCAGTCCGCGCGCGCCGCCCGGCAGGCCGGCGCCGACTGGCTCGGCGTCGCCACGATCGACGAGGCGCTCGCGCTCCGCACCCACGGTGACGAGGGCCGGCTGCTGTGCTGGCTCGGCGTCCCGGGCGAGAACTACTTCGACGCGATCCTCGCCGACGTCGACGTGACGGCGTACTCCGTCGCCGAGCTGGCCGAGATCGGTGACGCCGCCGAGCAGGCGCACCGGCCGGCCCGCCTCCAGCTCAAGGTCGACACCGGGCTCTCCCGCGGCGGCGCGCCCCTGGCCGACTGGCCGTACGTCGTCGAGGCCGCCGCGCAAGCTCGAGGAGCGCGGCCTCGCGCGGGTCACCGGCATCTGGTCGCACTTCGCGTGCAGCGACGAGCCGGCGCATCCCGCCAACGACGCGCAGGAGGACGCCTTCCGCGCGGCGCTGGCGATCGCCGACGAGGCCGGGCTGCGGCCCGAGGTGCGGCACCTCGCCAACTCCGCCGCCGCGATCCTGCGACCGAGCTCGCGGTTCGACCTGGTCCGGTGCGGGATCGCGTCGTACGGCCTCGACCCCGCGCCCGGCACCACGCCCGACCTCGGGCTGGTCCCCGCGATGACCGCCCGCGCCACGCTGGCGCTGGCCAAGCCGGTCGCCGCCGGCGCCGGCGTCTCCTACGGCCACACCTGGATCGCCGACCGGGACACGACCGTCGGCCTGGTGCCCGCGGGGTACGGCGACGGGGTGCCGCGGCACGCCGGCAACGCCGCCGAGGCCTGGGTCGCCGGCAGCCGTCGGCCGATCCGCGGCCGGGTCTGCATGGACCAGTTCGTCGTCGACCTCGACGGCGACCTGCCCGAGCCCGGCACCGACGTCGTGCTGTTCGGCACCGGCGACGACGGCGAGCCGACCGCCCAGGACTGGGCCGAGGCCTGCCGCACCATCAACTACGAGATCGTGACCCGGATCGGCGGCCGGATGGTCCGCCGCCACGTGCACGAGGAGGACACCCGTTGAGCGTCCGCCGCAGACTCGCAGGAGTCGCCGCCGGTGCGGTCGGTGTGGCCGTTGCCGGCACCGCCGTCGGTGTCGCCCGGCGCCGCCGGGTCATCGCGCGCCGCGGCGCCGGCGACGAGACGCCGTTCGGGTCCCTGCGCTCCCGGCCGGTCACGGTCGTCGCGGACGACGGCGTACCCCTCCACGTCGAGGTCGACGAGTTCACCGACCGGCCCAGCCGTGGCGGGCACCGCCGACCCGCGCCCGCGGACGGCCAGGCGCTGACCGTCGTGTTCTGCCACGGCTACGCGCTCAACCTGGACTGCTGGCACTTCCAGCGCGCGGGCTACCGCGGCCTGGTGCGCGCGGTCTACTACGACCAGCGCTCGCACGGCCGCTCCGGCCGCTCCACCGAGGGCCGGGCCACCATCGACCAGCTCGGCCACGACCTCAAGCAGGTCCTCGACGAGGTGGTCCCCGAGGGACCCGTGGTGCTGGTCGGGCACTCCATGGGCGGGATGACCATCGTCGCCCTGGCCGAGCAGCACCCGGAGCTGTTCGGCAGCCGCGTGGTCGGGGTCGGCCTGATCTCGACCACGGCCGGGAAGGTGGACGTGCACCGGATCCTGCTGCCGATCCTGCCGTCCGCGTTCGGCGGCCAGTTCGCGCAGCGCCTGGTCGCGACCCTCGCCCGCGGGCACCGGACCGTCGACGGGCTGCGCCGGGTCGGCAAGTCGATCGCCTCGGTCGCCACCGACTCGCTGGCCTTCGGCGACGAGGTGCCCGCGAGCTACGTCGAGTTCGTCGACGAGATGCTGTCCTCGACGCCGTTCGAGGTGGTCGCGGAGTTCTTCCCGAACTTCGGCTCGCTCGACAAGTTCGAGACCGTGCACGCGCTCTCGGCGGTCCCGACCACGATCATCTGCGGCACCGACGACAAGCTGACGTCGATCGGGCACAGCCGCAAGCTGCACTCGAAGATCGAGGGGTCGACCCTGCTCGAGTGCGAGGGCGCCGGCCACATGGTGATCATGGAGCGGCACGACCAGGTCAACGCGGCGCTGGACCAGCTGATCGCCGCGGCCGCGGAGCGGGTCGTCGGCCGGTGACGGTTGACGTACGCCCCGTCGGGCCGGAGGCTGCGGCCGCCGTGCTCTCGGTCGTCCGGCGCGCGTTCGAGGTCCGGCCCCCGCTCGACCCGCCGGCCGCCGCGCTGTCGGAGACCGAGGCGTCGATGGCCGACTGGCTGGGGCGGCACGGCGGGCTGCTGGCCTGCCTCGACGACGAACCGGTGGGGGCACTGGTGCTCGACCCGGTCGGCTCGACGATGTACCTGCGCCGTTTCGGCGTCGTGCCCGAGGCCCGCGGCCACGGCATCGCGTGGCTGCTGATCGAGTCGGCGGTCGAGGCCTCGCAGGGGTACGACGACCTGACCGTGGTGACCCGCGAGGAGCTGCCGGAGACCCGGCGGTTCTGGGAGCGGCAGGGGTTCCGCGAGATCCGGCGCGAGCCGCCGAACGTCGAGCTGCGCCGGCCGTTGCGGACCTTCCTCTACAACGTGCCCGACCCCGACGCGATGCGGGAGCTCGGCCGCTCCCTGGCCGCGCAGCTGCACGGTGGCGACCTGCTGGTGCTGAGCGGCGAGCTGGGCGCCGGCAAGACGACGTTCACCCAGGGGCTGGGCGACGGGCTCGGCGTCCGGGGCGACGTCACCTCGCCGACCTTCGTGATCGCACGGGTGCATCCCTCGCTCGGGTCCGGGCCGCCACTGGTGCACGTCGACGCCTACCGGCTGGGCGGCATCGACGAGCTCGACGACCTCGACCTGGACACCTCGCTGGACGACGCCGTCACCGTCGTGGAGTGGGGCGAGGGGATCGCCGAGGGGCTGGCCGAGTCGCGCCTCGAGATCCGGATCATCCGCGCGCTCGCGCACCAGGACGAGCACGCCGACCTCGATCCACGGCGGGTGCTGATGACCCCGATCGGGCCGCGCTGGTACGAGATGGAGGTCCCCTCCACCCACCGGCCGCCGCTGGCCGAGAAGCACAACGAGAACCTGCTGCTCGACTTCCGCCGCTGTCCCGAGGCCGAGCTCGACGACCTCGACCCCTACATCCCGCTCCAGCTCTCGCTGATCGTGGCCGAGCACGACGGGCGCGTGCTGCTGGTGCACAACAGCCGGCGGCAGGAGTGGGAGCTGCCCGTCGCCGACATCGACCAGGACGAGAGCGCACGCGAGGCCGCCCTGCGCGTGTTCCGCGAGGAGACCGGTTCCGGCCCCGGCGACGTCGACTTCTTCGGCGTCGCGACGGTGCAGCTCGGGCACGAGCGCTCGATCGAGTACGCCGCGATCTACCGCACGAGCCTGCCCGCACTGGAGGACTTCGCCGCCAACGAGGCCGTCGACCGGCTCGCGTGGTGGGACGTGGTCCGCGACTACGAGGGGTTGTCGCCGATCGACGAGCACCTGGCGCGGATGGTGCTGGAGGCCGACCAGCCGGCCTGATGCCCGGGCGCCGCCGTTAGCCTCGGAGCGTGCTGCTCGCCTTCGACACCGCCACCCCGTTCGTGACCGTCGCCGTGCACGACGGGTCGGACGTCGTGGCCGAGCTGTTCTCCGAGGAGCGGATGAAGCACGGGGAGCAGCTGGCACCCCTGATCGAGCAGGCGATGCGGCAGGCGGGCGCGGAGCGCGGGGACCTGACCGGGATCGCCGTCGGGGTCGGGCCGGGGCCGTTCACGGGGCTGCGCGTGGGGCTGGTGACCGCGCGGACACTGGCGTTCGTGCTCCGGATCCCCGTGTCCGGGGTGTGCTCGCTCGACGTACTGGCGCTGGAGGCGGTCGGCACCGGCGAGGTGGCCGAGGAGTTCGTGGTCGCGACCGACGCCCGGCGCAAGGAGGTCTACCTCGCGTCGTACGACGCCACGGGCGCGCGCCGCGACGGACCGGTGGTCGACAAGCCGGCCGTGCTCCGGACCGACCGGCCGGTGGTGGGGGAGGGCGCGGCGCTCTACCCCGACGACTTCCCGCGCGCGGCCGGACCGCAGCGGCCCGCGGCGGGCTGGCTGGCGCGCGGCGTCGTCGAGCGGCGCGTGGACGTCAGTGACCCCGAGCCGTTGTACCTCCGGCGCCCGGACGCCGTCGCACCCGGCGCCCGGAAGCCCGTGTCGTGACGGTCCGGCCGGCCACGGCCGACGACGTGCCGGCCATCGCCGCGCTCGAGGCCGCGAACCTGGGCCTGGACGCCTGGACGCTCGGCCTGGTCGAGCAGGGCGTCATCGGGGCGCTGCCGACGATCCGCTACCTGGTGGCCGAGGTCGACGGCGAGGTGGTGGGGCACGCGGTGGCGAGCGTGGTCGCCGACATCGCCGAGCTGCAGCGGATCGCGGTCGACCCGGACCACCGCCGGCACGGCCTGGCGACCGCCCTGCTCGACGCCGTGCTGGCCGAGGCCGGTGCGGTGGGAGCCGACCGTCTGCTGCTCGAGGTCCGGGAGAACAACGCCGGGGCCATCGGCTTCTATGCAGCGCACGGCTTCGTGGAGATCGACCGGCGGCCGCGCTACTACCGGGACGGCGCCACCGCCGTGGTCATGCGCCGCGCCCTCGGCCGCGGCTGCGGCGGCTCGGTCAGCTCCTGACCGCACCGGACGCGAAGGTGTGCGCCACTGCGTAGCCGAGCCCGTCGTAGATCGCGACGGCCGCGGGGTTGTCGACGTACACGCCGAGGGTCGCGACGCCCGAGCCGCTCGCCAGGGCGCGCGCGGTGAGCGCCGCCGAGACCGCCGTCCCCAGCCCGCGCCCGCGCAGCGGCCGGCAGCACCGACACCCCGCGCAGGTGCCCGGTGCGGTCGGCCATCCGCAGCACGGCGCCGACGGCGACCAGCTCGCCGGCGGCGCGGATCCCGAGCCAGGCGTCGATGCCGTCGATCCCCGGGCGGGCGAACGAGTCCGGGTTGGCGACGTCCAGCAGCACGGTCGATCTGCTCCTGGTCGTCCACCTCCTCGGCAGCCGGAACGCGGTCAGGTGCGGTCGTCGTGGTCATCCAGTGCCAACGGTGGTGGCTGCGCTGCCGCCACGCGTCGGGCACCGCGTCGTACGACGCCACCTCGACGCTGAGCCGCCACGGCGCCGGCTCGGCTCGCGGCAAGCTCGCCCCATCAGCTCGGCCAGGTCGTCGGGCGGGCCGAGGCAGGTGAACACCGGCCCGGTCGGTACGTCGCGCGGCCGGGCGCGGGTGCCGTCGACGACGACGGCCTCGCCGAGCACCCAGGCGCGCCGGGTGTGCCGCGGGTCCAGGTGGTGCTGCACGAACGGGTCGGTCACCGCGCCGAACAGCTCGGCCACCTCGATCTCGCGCACGGCCCCATTCTGTCCGGGGCCCATTCTGTCCGGGCGGGTCCGGCTGGTATTCATGGCGCATGACCGACGGACCGCTCGTGCTCGGCATCGAGACGTCGTGCGACGAGACCGGCGTCGGCATCGTGCGCGGCAACACCCTGCTCGCGGACGCGATCGCCAGCAGCGTCGAGGAGCACGCCCGGTTCGGCGGTGTGGTGCCGGAGGTGGCGAGCCGCGCGCACCTCGAGGCGATGGTGCCCACCATCGAGCGGGCCTGCGAGACCGCCGGGATCCGGCTGGACGACGTCGACGCGATCGCCGTGACCAACGGTCCCGGCCTGGCCGGTGCGCTGCTCGTCGGCGTCGCCGCGGCCAAGGCGCTGGCGCTCGGCCTCGGCAAGCCGATCTACGGCGTCAACCACCTCGCCTCGCACGTCGCCGTCGACCAGCTCGAGCACGGTCCGCTGCCCGAACCCTGCCTGGCGATGCTGGTCAGCGGCGGACACTCCAGCCTGCTCCGGGTCGACGACGTCACCAGCGGGGTCGACCCGCTCGGCGCCACCATCGACGACGCCGCGGGTGAGGCGTTCGACAAGGTGGCCCGGCTGCTCGGGCTGCCGTTCCCCGGCGGGCCGTACATCGACAAGGCCGCGCGCAGCGGCAGCAGCGTGTACGTCGACTTCCCGCGCGGGCTGACCAGCCGCCGCGACCTGGAGCGGCACCGCTTCGACTTCTCGTTCTCCGGCCTGAAGACCGCCGTGGCCCGCTGGGTGGAGGCGCGGGAGCGGGCCGGCGAGCCGGTCCCCGTCGACGACGTCGCCGCGAGCTTCCAGGAGGCGGTCTGCGACGTACTGACCCGGAAAGCACTCGATGCCGCGGTGACCCACGGCATCGAGGACCTGCTGATCGGCGGCGGCGTGGCCGCCAACTCCCGGCTCCGGTCCATGGCCGAGGAACGCGCCGCCGCGAAGGGGATCCGGGTCCGGGTCCCGAGACCCGGGCTCTGCACCGACAACGGTGCGATGGTCGCCGCCCTCGGCGCGGAGATGGTGGCCCGGGGACGAACCCCGAGCCACCTCGACCTCCCGGCCGACTCCTCGCTCCCGGTCACCTCGGTCCTGGCCTGACGCTGACCCGCCCGAAACTTTCGGGCGGGTCAGCGTGCAGTTTGTGCCGGGTCAGCGCGGCTCGAGGTGGTAGCCGCCTTCGTCGAGCTGGCGGTCCGGTCCCTCGGCGACGACCGTCGGGTTCTGGCTGCCGAGCGAGTAGCGGAGCACCTGGACCTGCCCGTTGCCTCCGTCGCCCTCGCCGGCCACGACCAGCCAGCTGGTGTCGGTGTCCCAGGCCTCGTTGTAGATGATGCCCTCGCCGCCGGCCACCTCGGACCCGTCGGTGGCGTCGAGCACCACCCACATCCCGTGGTTCGGGCCGTCGAGGTAGGGGTCGACACCGAGCACGTGCGCGCCGTCGGGAGAGAAGCGCAGGCTGCTGGCGTCGCAGGTCTTCCAGACCTGCTCACCGGTGGCGATCTCGACCACCGCGCTGCACGACGTCTGGTTCATGTCGTCGGCGGAGATCATGCCGGTCGCCAGCGTCCCGTCGGGCGAGATGTCACTGAGGCTCATCAACGCGCCCTCGAGGATCCGCTCCGGCTGGCCGTCCAGGCCCATCCGGTAGGTCTCGGACCCCTGGTCCGTGTAGGAGTCGAACAGCAGCTCGCAGTCGCTTCCGGCGCAGTCGCCGCGCAGTGCGAGCAGCGTGTTCAGCTCCAGCCGCCCGGGCAGCTCCGCCGCGAGCACGGCCGGCTCGTCCGCGCCGACGGCCAGCACCCGCGCCGCGCCGTCCCGGCCCAGCCAGGCGACCGCGGTGCCGGCAGCGTTGGCCACGATGGGGTTCTCCACGGCGTCGTACGACTTCAGCACCCGGCCGGTCCCGTCGACGACGCTCACCCGCATGGCGACGTCGTCGTACGACGCGACCACCCAGTTCTCGCCGAACCGCACGAACTGCATGCCGCTGCTCGTGTCGAGCTCGGGCGTGAACGGCTCGCCGTCCACGGGGTGGATCTCCGATCCCTGCGCGAACGCCAGGGACGGGTGGGGGTCGGTCTGCTCGGCGGACTCGGTGACCGTCGGGCTGTTGGACGGCGGCAGCTGGTCGGCGCTGCGATCCATCCCGACCACCAGGGCCAGGGGGATCACGGCCGCCGCCACGGCGACGGCGGCACCCACGGTGCCCACCGCGATGCGCGTGCGCCGGATCGAGCGGGCGCGACCCCGGACGTCGGTCAGCTGCAGCCGGGCACCGCCCATGTCTCCGGCGGCGTCGTGCAGCTCGTCGACGAGCAGCTGCTCGAGGTTGTCGTTGTTGGTGTTCATCGCTCCTCCTCGCGACTGCGGGGGTGCAGGTGTTCGGGTGCGCGTTCGCGCAGGGTGGCCAGCGCCCGGCTGGCTTGGGACTTCACGGTTCCGACGGAGATGCCGAGCGCGTCGGCGGTCTCGGCCTCGGAGAGCTGCTCGTAGTAGCGGAGCACCACGACCGCCCGTGCCTTCTTCGGCAGGGTCTGCACGATCTCCCAGAGCGCGCCGCGCTGGCCCTCGTCGTACGTGTCGATGTGCTGGGCCTCCGGGATCACGTCGCTCGCGTGCTCCCGCTTCTTCCAGCCGCGTCGCCACAGCGAGTTGTTCTCGTTGACGAGGATCCGGCGGACGTAGGCGTCCACGGAGTCGCGCTTGTGGACCTTGTCCCAGGACAGGTAGAGCTTCGCGAGCGCCGTCTGGACCAGGTCCTCGGCGGTGTGCCGGTCGCCCGTCAGCAGGTACGCCGTTCGCATCAGGCTCGGTTGGCGGGCCTCCATGTACGCCGCGAACTCGGCGTCGCGGGAGGGTGCCTTGCCGTCCATGGTCACCCCCGCTCCGGTGAGTGTGTTTCCCCGTGTGTGCACTTCGCACCTCCATCCAATCGCGACCAAGACGCGGATCGGGGGAGGAAGGTTGCAATTCGCAGGGGCAGCCTCAGCGGAGCCTCCGTATGGTTGCACCGACCACCCCGGGTCCCGCAGAAGATCGGAGCACTGCATGCACCAGGTTCGAGCCGTCGTCGCGCTGAAGAAGGGCGACCCGGTCACCATCGAGACGATCAACGTCCCGGACCCCGGCCCGGGGGAGGCGCTGGTCCAGGTCCAGGCCTGCGGGGTGTGCCACACCGACCTGCACTACCGCGAGGGCGGCATCAACGACGACTTCCCGTTCCTGCTCGGCCACGAGGCGGCGGGCATCGTCGAGGCCGTCGGTGACGACGTCACGAGCGTGGCGCCCGGCGACTTCGTGATCCTCAACTGGCGCGCGGTCTGCGGCGACTGCCGGGCCTGCAACCGCGGCGAGCCGTGGTACTGCTTCGCCACCTTCAACGCCACCCAGAAGATGACCCTCCAGGACGGCACCGAGCTCTCCCCGGCGCTCGGCATCGGCGCCTTCGCCGAGAAGACGCTGGTCGCCGCGGGGCAGTGCACCAAGGTCGACCCGTCGACCCGGCCGGCCGCCGCCGGGCTGCTCGGCTGCGGCGTGATGGCCGGCCTCGGCGCCGCCATGAACACCGGCAACGTACGCCGCGGCCAGTCCGTCGCCGTGATCGGCTGCGGCGGCGTCGGCGCGGCCGCGGTCGCCGGCGCGGCCCTCGCCGGAGCCGGCACGATCATCGCCGTCGACATCGACGACCGGAAGCTCGAGGGCGCGCGCAAGCTCGGCGCGACCGACACGGTCAACAGCAAGGGCACCGACCCGGTGCAGGCGATCCAGGACCTCACCGGCGGCTTCGGCGCCGACGTCGTGATCGACGCGGTCGGCGTGCCCGAGACCTGGAAGCAGGCGTTCTACGCCCGCGACCTGGCCGGCACGGTGGTGCTGGTCGGCGTACCGACGCCGGACATGAAGGTGCCCGACCTGCCGCTGATCGACATCTTCGGCCGCGGCGGCTCGCTCAAGTCCAGCTGGTACGGCGACTGCCTGCCGTCGCGGGACTTCCCGATGCTGGTCGACCTCTACCAGCAGGGCCGGCTCGACCTCGACTCCTTCGTGACCGAGGAGATCGGGCTGGACGACGTCGAGGCGGCGTTCGACCGGATGCACGCCGGCGACGTGCTCCGCTCCGTGGTCATCATCTGATGGCGGCCCGCGATCGACCACGCCGTCTCCAGCGGCACCTTCACCCTCGACGGCGAGACGTTCGACGTCGACAACAACATCTGGGTGGTCGGCGACGACGAGGAGTGCGTGGTCATCGACGCCCCGCACGACGTCGACGACATCCTGGCCGTCGTCGGCGACCGCAAGGTCAAGGCGATCCTGCTGACCCACGCGCACGACGACCACTGCCGGGTCGCGCCGGCGCTGCGGGAGAAGGTGGTCGCGCCGATCATGCTGCACCCCGCCGACCGGCCGCTGTGGGAGCTCACCCACACCGACCACCTGTGGGACGTCGACCTCGCCGACGGGTTCGAGATCGGCGTGGGCGGCACCACGCTGCGCGCGCTGCACACGCCGGGCCACGCGCCCGGCGCGGTCTGCTTCCACGTGCCCGACCTCGGCTGCGTCTTCACCGGCGACACGCTGTTCAACGGTGGCCCGGGCGCCACCGGGCGCTCGTTCAGCGACGAGGACCTGATCAAGCAGTCGATCCGGGACCGCCTGTTCGCGCTGCCCGACGACACGGTCGTGCACACCGGCCACGGCGACGACACCACCATCGGGGCGGAGCGGGCTGGGCTGGACGGCTAGCCCGGTGACGCGACTCAGAACGGCTGGACGAGCAGCGCGATCCCGTGGCCGCGGGCCCGGGTCAGCACGATCGTGGCCTCGTCGTCGCCCGCCAGGTCCAGCCGCTTGCGGAGCTGGTCCGGCACGACGTCGACGCCGCGCTTCTTGATCGTCAGCCTCCCGATCCCGCGCTCGCGGAGGGCCGCCCGCAGCGCCTTCTCGCGGTAGGGGAGTCGCTCGAAGACCTTGTAGCCGCGGGCGAACGGCGTCCGGTACGACGCGTCGGACGTCACGTACGCGATGTGCTCGTCGACCAGGCCGCCGTCGACGCCGGCCGCGACCGCCGTGACCAGCCCGGCCCGGATGACCGCCCCGTCGGGCTCGTAGAGGAAGGCGCCGACGTCCCGCACGCCCGCGCCCTGGTCGTCCTCGTCGGTGATCGTCGCCAGCCCGCCGTCGCCGATGACCGTGGCCCGGCGCCGGGTCGTGGTCAGCCGGCCCGACCACAGCGCGGCCTCCTTGACCTCGCCGTGGTCGCTGACCCACTCGGCCTCGACGTCGTGCGGGACCAGGTCGTGGGGCACGCCCGGCGCGACCTTGACGCAGGCGTCGCGGCGCAGGAGCTCCTCGACGAACGACCAGGGCGGGGTCCAGTCGTCCACGTCGAAGGTGCGCCCGCGCCCGGTGCGCCGGGCCGGGTCGGCGAAGGCGACCGCGAACGGCGAGGTGTCGACCTTGGTCGCATCCGCGACCATCACCGCGCCGGCGAGGTCGAGGGCGGCGAGGTTCGCCTCGGCGACCGCCACCCGGACCGGGTCCAGGTCGACCCCGGCGCAGGTGATCCCGGCCCGGGCGAACGCGATCAGGTCGCCGCCGACCCCGCAGCCGAGGTCGACCACGGACTCGCTGGCGGCCGCGCTCGAGCCGGGCCGCGCGGTGCGTGGCCACCGGCAGCCGGGTGGCCTGCTCGAGGCCGTCGGGCGTGAAGTACATCCTGGGCGGCGAGGTCGCCGAACTTGGCCTCGGCCTTCCGGCGCAGCTCGACCTGGGTGAGGGCGGCGGCGACGTGCTCCGCGGAGGCGGTACGCCGCAGCGCCGTCTGCGCGTGCAGGGGATCGCCGGGGGCGTCGGCGGCCCGGGCCAGCAGCTGCTGCCCGTCGTCGGTGAGCAGCCACCGGAACGCCTCGAGATCCACGGCCGCGATCCTTCCAGACCAGGGGGTCCCTAGCACTCCATCAGGGCGAGTGCTAACGTCTGATCTGGCACTCTCGCCCCGAGGGTGCCAGCGCTTGCGACGAAGTGCGACCCCCGCGACGGCGTACCTCACCGCAGGCCCAAACGTCGGGGACCACCCCATCCGGGGGGTTCCCAGCCCTACGTCAGATCGAAAGTGGAGGTCGACATCGTGTCGGTCAACATCAAGCCCCTCGAGGACCGCATCGTCGTCAAGCCGCTCGACGCCGAGCAGACCACGGCCTCCGGCCTGGTCATCCCGGACACCGCCAAGGAGAAGCCCCAGGAGGGCGAGGTCCTGGCCATCGGTCCGGGTCGCATCGACGACAACGGCAACCGCGTGCCGCTCGACGTGGCCGTGGGCGACAAGGTCATCTACAGCAAGTACGGCGGCACCGAGGTCAAGTACTCCGGCGAGGAGTACCTCATCCTCTCCGCCCGCGACGTCCTGGCTGTCGTTTCCTGATTTCCCCCGATAGTCCGAGACGTTTCGGTTGCTGAAGACGCCTTCAGACAGCCAGAACGTCTCGGACTATCTCCCTTTAGAGGAGAGCAATGCCGAAGATTCTTGAGTTCGACGAGAACGCCCGCCGCGCGCTCGAGCGGGGCGTCGACGCCCTCGCGAACACCGTGAAGGTCACGCTCGGCCCCAAGGGCCGCTACGTCGTCCTCGACAAGAAGTGGGGCGCACCGACCATCACGAACGACGGCGTGACCGTCGCGCGTGAGATCGAGCTCGACGACCCGTTCGAGAACCTCGGGGCGCAGCTGACCAAGGAGGTCGCCACCAAGACCAACGACGTCGCGGGTGACGGCACCACCACCGCGACCGTGCTGGCCCAGGCGATGGTCCACCAGGGCCTGCGCGCGGTCGCGGCCGGCATCAACCCGATGGGCCTCAAGCGGGGCATGGACGCCGCGGCCGAGGCCGTCGGCGACGCGCTGCGCGAGGCGGCCCGCGAGGTCGAGACCCGGGAGGACATGGCGTCCGTCGCCACGATCTCCTCGCGCGACAGCCTGATCGGTGACCTGCTGGCCGAGTCCTTCGACAAGGTCGGCAAGGACGGCGTGATCACCGTCGAGGAGTCCAACACCATGGGCACCGAGCTGGAGTTCACCGAGGGGATGCAGTTCGACAAGGGCTACATCTCGGCGTACTTCGTGTCCGACCCGGAGCGGATGGAGGCCGTCCTCGACGACGCCTACATCCTGCTGCACCAGGGCAAGATCGGTGCGATCGCCGACCTGCTCCCGCTGCTCGAGAAGGTCATCGCCGCCGGCAAGCCGCTGTTCATCCTCGCCGAGGACGTCGAGGGCGAGGCCCTCTCCACCCTGGTCGTGAACAAGATCCGCGGCACCTTCAACGCCGTCGCGGTGAAGAGCCCGGCCTTCGGCGACCGCCGCAAGGCGATGATGCAGGACATCGCCACCCTCACCGGTGGCCAGGTCATCGCCCCCGAGGTCGGGCTGAAGCTCGACCAGGTGGGTCTCGAGGTGCTCGGCCAGGCCCGTCGCATCGTGGTCACCAAGGACAACACCACGATCATCGACGGCTCCGGTGACGCCGCCGAGGTCGAGGGTCGCGTCAACCAGATCAAGGCCGAGATCGAGAACACCGACTCCGACTGGGACCGCGAGAAGCTCCAGGAGCGTCTCGCCAAGCTGGCCGGCGGCGTGTGCGTGATCAAGGTCGGCGCCGCCACCGAGGTGGAGCTGAAGGAGAAGAAGCACCGCATCGAGGACGCCGTCTCGGCGACCCGCGCCGCGATCGAGGAGGGCATCGTCGCCGGTGGCGGCTCCGCCCTCATCCACGCGGTCTCGGTCCTCGACGACGACCTCGGCCTCACCGGTGACGAGGCCGCGGGCGTGCGTATCGTGCGCCGGGCCGCCGACGAGCCGCTGCGCTGGATCGCCGAGAACGGCGGCGACAACGGCCACGTCATCGTCGCCAAGGTCCGCGAGGCGGGTCCCGGCACCGGCTACAACGCCGCCACCGAGGAGTACGGCGACCTGGTCGCCCAGGGCGTCATCGACCCGGTCAAGGTGACCCGCTCCGCGCTGGTCAACGCCACCTCGATCGCGGGCATGCTGCTCACGACCGAGACCCTGATCGTCGAGAAGCCCGAGGAAGAGGACGACGCTCCGGCGGCCGGTCACGGCCACGGGCACGGCCACTGATCCACGCCTCAACGCTGACCCGCCGTAATTACTGACGGGTCAGCGTTGTTTGGGCTGTTTCATGGCGGAAACACGGCCGACCACGATGCGCAACGCAGCCGGACCACCATGGCGCCATGCTCTGGAGAGTGCGTACGACGCTGCCCGACCGCCCCGGTTCGCTCGCCGTCCTGGCCCAGAACTGCGGGGCGGCCGGGGTGAACATCCTCGGCCTGCAGATCTTCCCCGGCGTCGATGCCGTGACCGACGAGCTGGTCCTGCGCACCCCCGACGACTGGGGCGTACCCGAGATCGCCCGGCTGGTCGAGACGTCGGGCGGGTTGTCGGTGAGCGCCGCGCCCTGCACCGAGGCCGCGCTGACCGACCAGCCGACCCGCTACGTGCAGGCCGCCCGGGCGATCCTGGCCCAGCCGGCGTCGTTCCCGGAGGTCGTGGCCAAGCTCTTCGACGCCGAGGCCGACCCCGCCGACGTGCGCTGGGCGCAGGTGCAGGACGTGATGGACATGACCGTCGGTGACGTGCAGGTCCAGGTCCGGCGTACGGCGCCGTTCACCGCCACCGAGCACGCCCGGGCCGCTGCGATGGCGGACCTGGTGTCCGACGTGCTCGAGCGGGGCCGCGAGGCGTCGATGCCCGCGTCGACCGGCCGCCGGTGGGGGTCGGCACCGCCCCCGACTACCTGGTCGAGGGCGAGACCGTCACCGCCCTGGTCGACGACCACCCGGTCGGTGTCGCGGCGGTACGGCCCGAGACGGGTGAGCCGGGCGTGCGCCCGGTGACCCTGCGGGTGGACCCGGCCTGGCAGCGACGCGGGATCGGGACCAGGCTGCTGGTCGAGGCGGCCCGCGCGGCCAACGCGGCCGGCGCCACCGAGATCGTGCTCACCACGCGCGCCGACAACCAGGCCGTGCTGCCGATGGTGCTGGCCGCGGGGCTGCGCGGCCGGATCCGGATGGCCGCGGACGTGCTCACCGTCCGGGTCCCGGTCCACGAGCTCAAGCCGCTGCAGGCCTGACCGGGCTCAGGGAAGCTCGAGCGGGAACCGCCGCACGCAGTTCAGGTCGAGCGGCGGCCGGCTGACCCCGGCGAGCAGGTAGACGGGGTGGTCGCCGCAGGTCTGCCCGTGCGGGCGGTACCGCTCGTCGAGCACCGGATCGAGGGTCTCGCCCAAGCCGCCCCACGCCGACGCAGGCACCCACATCACCACCCAGGTGGGGGGATGCGGGCCGGCCAGCAGCGCCTGCAGCTCGGCGAGATCCGGGTCGAGGGTGCGCATCGGCAGCGTCCAGAGGTGCTCGTACGGCGAGCTCATGCCGCTGGTGAGCACGATCTCGGAGCGCCCGCCGTAGACCACGATCGTGTCGCCGGGCTCCGCCGCGTCCTGGAGCGCGCGACCGGACTGGGTCGCGTCCGAGCCGGCGAAGCCCGCGATCTCGGCCCCGGTCCAGATGGCCGTCGCGAGCACGGACACCGCTGGCCGCCGCGACGACCAGCATCGCGCGCCCGATGGGCGACGTACGCCCGGACCGCGAGCAGCAGCGCCGTGCACAGCACCAGGTCCGGCACGATCGCGAACAGGTAGGGCCGCCAGAAGCTCCCGCCCAGCAGCAGGGCCAGCCCGTCGACGGTCACCGCGAGGGCGGTGGCGGTCGCGAGGGTCTTGTCCAGCCGCCAGATCCGCCGCCGGTGGATCAGCACACCGGCCAGGATGAACGCCGCGCCGCTGCCGATCGCGATCCCGAGCAGGAGGAGCCCGCGGGTGAGCGGGCCGCTCGCGCTCTCGCCGGTGATCGTGTCGATCGCGTCGGAGCGGAAGCCGTACACGGCGTACCACAGCGTCGAGAGGTCGACTCCCGCCGAGAGCGTCCAGACGACGGTGCCGAGCACCGGCACCGCCGCGCCGGCCAGGGCGGCGCCGCCGAGCCGGAGGAACTCGTTCGGCGTGAGCCGGTGGGTCAGCCGCGAGCCGATCAGCAGCGCGGCACCGAACACCAGGCCCGAGAAGAGGTTCTGCTTCATGCCCTGCGCGAGTACGGCGGTCAGTCCCGCGGCAGCGGCGAGCACCACCGCGCGCTTGTCGATCCGCTCCCGGGTGAGCGCACGCAGCGAGAGGTAGAAGCTCAGCATCACGAACGGGATCCCGAGGATCTCGCCCTTGGCCATGATCGGGTCGATCATCGACGTCGACGTGAACGCCGCCGCGAGCACCGCGGTCCACGCGCCGGTGCGGGCCACGAACCGCGGGTCGGTCTCCCCGGCGAACCGCAGCGCCGCGCGCGCGGTCGCCGCCGCCAGCACCACCAGCACGACGCAGCCGATCGCCGCGACCCAGCGGATGAAGTAGGCGCCACCGATCAGGTCGGACAGCCGGATCAGCGCGATCAGGCTGGGTGGCCGGTCGACCCAGTAGGTGCCGTACAGGCTGTCCGGCTCCGGGTCCCACTCGCGCGCGACCAGCGTGAAGCCCGCCTCGTCGGACCCCAGCGGGTAGAGCAGCCCCGGGAAGCGGAGCAGGCCCGCGCCCAGTGCCGCGGCCAACACGACGAGGCGGGGATCGAACTCGCGACGCCCCCGTGCCATTCCCCTACCCTGTCAGGCGACCCTTGGCGGGGCATGGCAATTACGCCGGTGTCGCGTGGGGGGCGGGGCTGGTCGGTGCCCGCCGGTAGGATGGTGGCTCGCCGCCACCGATCGAAAAGGACCCCATGACCGACGCCGGAGTCCCCGACAAGTTCGCCGCCCTGGGCCTGACCTACGACGATGTCCTGCTGCTGCCGGGCCACTCCGACCTGGCGCCTTCCGACATCGACACCACGACCCGGCTGACCCGCGAGATCTCGCTCAACGTGCCCCTGGTGAGCGCCGCGATGGACACCGTCACCGAGTCCCGGATGGCGATCGCCATGGCCCGCCAGGGTGGCCTCGGCGTGCTGCACCGCAACCTGTCGATCGAGGACCAGGCCTACCAGGTCGACCTGGTGAAGCGGACCCAGACCGGCATCATCTCCAACCCGGTCACCATCGGCCCCGACGCGACGCTCGAGCAGCTCGACCAGCTGGCCGGCGAGTACCGCATCTCCGGTTTCCCGGTCGTCGACACCGACAGCCGGCTGCTCGGCATCATCACCAACCGCGACCTCCGGTTCACGCCGGTCGCGGAGTGGGCGACCACCAAGGTCGACGAGGTGATGACCCCGATGCCGTTGATCACCGGTCCCGTCGGGATCTCCCGTGAGGAGGCCACGCTGCTGCTCCGCAAGCACAAGCGCGAGCGGTTGCCGCTGGTCGACGAGCTGGGCCGGCTCGGCGGCCTGATCACCGTCAAGGACTTCGTGAAGTCCGAGCAGTTCCCGCTCGCCTCCAACGACGACCACGGCCGGCTCATGGTGGGCGCGGCGATCGGCTACTTCGGTGACGCCTGGAAGCGTGCCACCACGCTGATCGACGCCGGCGTCGACGTCCTGGTGGCCGACACCGCCCACGGCAACGTGCGGATGCTGCTCGACATGGTCCAGCGGCTCAAGTCCGACCCCGCCACCCGGCACGTCCAGGTGATCGGCGGCAACGTCGCCACCCGCGAGGGCGCCCAGGCGTTCGTCGACGCCGGCTCCGACGCGGTCAAGGTCGGCGTCGGGCCGGGCTCGATCTGCACCACCCGCGTGGTCACCGGCGTCGGCGTACCCCAGGTCACGGCGGTCTACGAAGCCTCGCTCGCCACCAAGCCGGCCGGCGTCCCGCTGATCGCCGACGGCGGCATGAAGCACTCGGGCGAGATCGCCAAGGCGGTCGTCGCCGGCGCCGACACGGTCATGCTGGGCTCGCTGCTCGCCGGCTGCGAGGAGAGCCCGGGCGAGCTGGTCTTCGTCAACGGCAAGCAGTTCAAGTCCTACCGCGGCATGGGCTCGCTCGGCGCCATGTCGAGCCGCGGCAAGAAGTCCTACTCCAAGGACCGCTACTTCCAGGCCGAGGTCACCAGCGACGACAAGATCGTCCCCGAGGGGATCGAGGGCCAGGTCGCCTACCGCGGCCCGCTGGCCGCCGTCGCCCACCAGCTGATCGGTGGCCTGCACCAGTCGATGTTCTACGTCGGCGCCCGCACCGTGCCCGAGCTCCAGGAGAAGGGGCGCTTCGTGCGGATCACCTCGGCGTCGCTCAAGGAGAGCCACCCCCACGACGTACAGATGACCGTCGAGGCGCCCAACTACACGGGTCACTGATGCGCCTGATCCTCACCCGCGAGGATGTCGCGATGGGCGACGAACCGTACCCGCAGGAGCTGGACCTCCCCGACGGTGCGACGCTGGCCGATCTGGCGGCATGGTTCGGCACCCATCGCTGGGGAGCGTCGGTCCGGGGCGGGTCCACGTGGGCGCTGCGGGTCGGGCGGACTCCCGACAGCAAGGGCTCCGCGGTGGGGGTGCTGACCCGCGACCCCTACTCGGTGACGCTGGCCGCCGACCCTGCCCTGGTCCTCGAGCCGGACGGCGGTGTCCACCTCCAGTACCTCCTCGCCCAGGACGTGGCCGCGACCCTGGAGCTGATCCGCAAGGACCCGGCGCGGGTCAACCTGCGCCTGCCGCGGCTAGGGTGATCCGGTGACCGAGATCGAGATCGGCCGCGCCAAGCGCGCCCGCCGCGCCTACTCCTTCGACGATGTGGCCATCGTGCCGTCGCGGCGCACCCGCGACCCCGAGGAGGTCAGCATCGCCTGGCAGATCGACGCCTACCGCTTCGACCTGCCCGTGCTGGCCGCCCCGATGGACTCCGTCATGTCGCCCGACACGGCGATCGCGTTCGGCCAGGCCGGCGGCCTCGGCGTACTCAACCTCGAAGGGCTCTGGACCCGGTACGACGACCCGTCGCCGCTGCTCGAGGAGGTCGCCGGGCTGCAGGGCGACGACGCCACCCGGCGGATGCAGCAGATCTACTCCGAGCCGATCCGGCCCGACCTGATCACCGCGCGGCTCCAGCAGATGCGCCAGGCCGGCGTGACCGTGGCCGGGGCACTCTCGCCGCAGCGCACCAAGGAGTTCGCGAAGACCGTCGTCGACGCCGGCGTCGACATGTTCGTCATCCGCGGCACCACCGTCTCCGCCGAGCACGTGTCCAGCCAGGCCGAGCCGCTGAACCTCAAGGAGTTCATCTACGAGCTCGACGTGCCCGTGATCGTCGGCGGCTGCGCGACCTACCAGGCCGCCCTCCACCTGATGCGCACCGGCGCGGCCGGCGTCCTGGTCGGCTTCGGCGGCGGCGCCGCCCACACCACCCGCACCGTGCTCGGCGTCGCGGTGCCGATGGCCTCCGCGGTCGCCGACGTGGCCGCGGCCCGGCGCGACTACCTCGACGAGTCCGGCGGCCGCTACGTCCACGTCATCGCCGACGGCTCGATCGGCCGGTCCGGCGACATCGCCAAGGCGATCGCGTGCGGCGCCGACGCGGTCATGGTCGGCTCTCCGTTCGCGCGGGCCGCCGAGGCTCCCGGTCGCGGCTTCCACTGGGGCGCGGAGGCGCACCACGGCGAGCTGCCGCGCGGCCAGCGGGTCGAGATGGGCACCGTCGGCTCGATGCAGGAGATCCTGTTCGGCCCCTCCGGCGTGGCCGACGGCACCATGAACCTCATCGGCGCGCTGCGGCGGGCGATGGCGACGACCGGCTACACCGACCTCAAGGAGTTCCAGCGGGTCGAGGTCGTCGTCGAGTAGCGACCCGGGTCAGCCGGCCACCACCGGGTTGACCAGCGTGCCGATGCCGGGGATCCGGCACTCCGCCACGTCGCCGGGGCGCACGTGGATCGCGCCGGGCGTGCCGGTCGAGATGATGTCGCCGGGGTAGAGCGGCATCATCGCGCTGTGGAAGGCGACCAGGAACGCCGGCCCGTGCATCATCCGCTCCACGGTGTTGGTCCGGGTCTGTTCGCCGTTGACCACCGTCGAGACCTCGACGTCGCTCGATCCGGCCGAACCGCTCCAGCACGGCCGCCATGGGCACGATCTCGGGGCCGAACGAGAAGAAGCCCGGGAAGTTCTTGGACCGGGTGAGGAACCGCGGGTTGCGCTGCAGGATGTCCTCGGCGGTCTGGTCGAGGATCGTGGTCACGCCGAACACGTGGTCCAGCGCGTCCTCCTCGCTGACGTTGCGGCAGTAGCGGCCGATGACCAGTCCGAGCTCGCCCTCGGCCGTCGTCCGCTCGCTCTGCGGCGGGATCGGGATGTCGTCGCCGGGTCCGATGATCGTGTGGTCGCCCTTGATGAACGACGCCGGCTCGTCGGGTGCGGTCTCGGACAGGTCGGCGGCGTGGTCGACGTAGTTGAGGCCGATGCCCCAGATCTTGTGCGGCCGCCGGTACGGCGCGGTGAACCGGACGGCGCCGGCGGGGATGAACACGGCGTCCTCGGCGGCCTCCGCCGCCTTGGCCAGCTCGTCGTACCGGTCGTGCTCGATGACCGCCATCACGTCGGCAGGGACCTCGTCGGTCAGCGCCGACAGCGGGACGACCCCGCGCGCCGGGTCGACGAGGACGGGGGTGTCCGTGCCGCGGTGGTCGATGGTGGCCAGGTTCATGGAGATGCTCCTCGTGTCGTACTGGTGAGTGGGCAGGCGGGAGGTGTCAGTAGCCGGCGACCATGCCGCCGTCGCAGCGCACCTGCTCGCCGGTGACGTAGGCGGCCGGCTTGCCGGCCAGGAAGGTCACGACCGACGCGAACTCCGTCGGGGTCGCCGTAGCGACCGACGGGGATGGCCGACTCGGAGGCCTGCCGCACGTCGGCGGAGTCCTTGCCGGTGCGCTCGGCGGCCGCGGCGTCGAGGGACGCGACCCGGTCGGTGTCGATCCGGCCCGGCAGCACCATGTTCACGGTCACGCCGTCGCGGGCGACCGACCCGGCGAGCGTCTTGAGGTACGCCGCGAGAGCGGCGCGCCCGACGTTCGAGGCGGTGAGGGTCGGGATCGGCTGCTGGACGCCACTCGACCCGATCGCGACGATCCGGCCCCAGCCGGCCGCGCGCATGTCCGGCAGCACCTCCTGCACCATCGCGACGTGCGGGGCGAGCAGCAGGTCGGTCGCGGCCCGGGCGCCGTCCGCGGTCAGGTCGGTCGGGCCGCCGGGAGCGGGGCCGCCGCCGTTCAGGACCAGCACGTCGATGCGGCCGAACGCGTCGCGGGCCGCGGCGGCGATCGCTGGCCGGCGCTTCGGGGTCGGCCAGGTCGGCCACCACCCCGGTGGCCGACGGCAGTGATCCGGCCACCTCGTCCACGAGCTCCTTGCGCCGCCCGACGACGACGACGTGCGCGCCCTCGGCGGCGAGCGCCTCGGCGCTGGCGCGGCCCAGCCCGGACGTCGAGCCGAGCACGACGGCGACCTTGCCGGTCAGTCCCAGATCCATCAGACCTCCTGCATCGAAGCGAGTGTGGGGAGCGTGGCCAGGTGCTCGGTCGAGCACCGGCAACAGATGGGGCGGCACGCCGGGAGCGGGTGGCCGGACGTCGGCGTTGGCGAGGACCCCGCGCCGGCGCAGGATCTCCTTGCGCAGCGCGAGCCCGATCCTGACCTGGCCCTCGAAGTTGGCGAGCGGGAGCCAGGGCGCCCAGGCCTCGCGCGCGGCCGAGAACCCGCCGGCGGCGTACGCGTCCAGGGCGGCGCGCAGGCCCTCGGGGTGGCTGAACCCGGTCATCGCACCTGCCGCGCCGCACGCCAGCTCGTCGAGCAGCCCGACGCCACCGAGGCCGCCGAAGACGGGGAGGTCGGTGCCGGCGGTCAGCGCCGCGACGGCTGGAGAGGTGGGCGTGCGACTCCGCCTTCACCGCGACGACGAACGGGCAGCGGGCCACGACCTCGAGCAGGACGGCCGCCGGCACCGTCACCCCGGAGACGATCGGGTAGTCCTGGAGCACCACCGCCGCGCCCGGTCGCCCGGTGGATCTGCTGCAGGTGTTCGACGAGCAGGTCGGCGTTCGCCGTGTGCGCCTGCACCATCACCGCCCGCAGCGGACGCGAGGCGGCGTCGAGGCAGCCCCGTGCCTGCTCGACCGCCACCGCCGTCGTCCGCCCGGGGAGCCCGGCCACGACCGGCAGCTCGGTGGCCGCGGTGACGGTGGCGAGCACGGAGGCCTGCTCGGCCGACGACAGGGCGGCCGCCTCGCCGAAGACCCCGAGCGCGACCAGGCCGCGGGCTCCGACCCGCTCGGCCAGCTCCACCTGGCTGCGGAGCGAGGCGTGGTCGACCTCGTCCGCGGTGTCGAACGGAGTCGCCAGCACGACCCAGAGCCCTCGCTCCAGCGGTGCGGCGCTCATGCCGTGCTCCGGTCGCCGGACCGGCCGAGGACGGCGTCGACGAGGTACTCGGCGATGGCCAGGCTCGAGGTGGCGGCGGGCGAGGGGGCGTTGCGCAGCGCGACGACCGGACCCCGGAAGCTGATCCGGAAGTCGTCGACCAGGCTGCCGTCCCGGTCCAGCGCCTGCGCCCGGATGCCGCTCGGGCCGGGTACGACGTCGCCGACGCGGAGCTCGGGCACGTAGCGGCGGGCGGCGGCGACGAACCGCCGCTTGCTGAGCGATCCGGCCATCTCCAGGATCCCGGTGCGCCAGTGCTGCCGGGCGAAGCTGCGGAAGCCCGGTGAGCCGGCGATCTCCCTCAGGTCGCGCAGGGAGACGGTGCCCCAGCCGTAGCCCTCGCGGGCCAGCGCGAGCACGGCGTTCGGGCCGACCATCACCTCGCCGTCGACGCGTGGGGTGAGGTGCACGCCGAGGAACGGGTAGCGCGGGTCGGGCACCGGGTAGACCAGCCCGTTGACCAGCGACCGCTTCTCGGGGCGGAGCAGGTAGTACTCGCCGCGGAACGGCACGATCCGCGGGTCGGCCTCGTCGCCGGCGAGCTGGGCGAGATGGTCGCTGTGCAGCCCGCCGCAGAGCACGACCTGGTCGGCGCGCACCTCGAGCGGCACGCCGCCGGGTCCCGTCCCGTGCAGGCGGACACCGGCGCCGTCGGGCACGACGCCCGTCACCTCGGCGCCACACGTGACCTCACCGCCGCGGGCCTCGACCTGCCGCGCGAGGGCGCGGGTCACGCCGGGGAAGTCGGCGATCGCGGTCGCGGGGGAGTGCAGTCCCGCGACGCCGGTGACGTGCGGCTCGATCTCGCGCAGCGCTGCCGCGTCGAGGCGGCGTACGCCGGGCACGCCGTTGGCGGCGGCGCGCTCCTCGATCGCGGCCAGCCGGTCGCGCTCGGTGTCGTCGAGCGCGACCAGGACCTTGCCGATCTCGTCGTACGCGACGTCGTGCTCCTGGCAGAACTCGCGCAGCATGCCGACCCCGCGTCGGCAGAGCTTCGCCTTGAGCGAGCCGGGCGTGTAGTAGAGCCCGGCGTGCACGACGCCGGAGTTGCGGCCGGTCTGGTGGGTCGCGAGCTCGGCCTCCTTCTCGAGGACGTGCACGACCCCGTCGGGGTCGACCTCCTGCAGCCGCGCGGCCACCGCGAGGCCGACGATCCCGCCGCCCACGACGGCGTACGTCTTCGAGCTCACCGCGTCTCCTCCCGCCAGGGTGACTCCAGTGTGTCCTCGTGCTCGCCCAGCAGCGGGCGGCGGCACCGTCGACGCGGCCATCGCGCCGTCGTAGCGCAGCGCCCCGCCGGGCACGTCACGCCCCGAGCACCGGGTGGATCATCTGAGTGCACCAGCCCGAGCTCGCGCACCTGCTCCCAGTCGTAGACCTCGGGCACGGTGCGGATCCGGCCGGCCGGCACCCGGCCGCGTCGAGCTCGCGCGAGCACGTCGTCGGCCTTGCGTCCGCCAGCAGCCGTTCGATCTCCGCCTGCAGATCCTCCACCCTGCCGACCCGCAGCGCGTTGGTGGCGATGTCCTCCCGCTCGGGGTCGAGTCCGACGACCGTCGCGAACCGCCGCCACAGCGACTCCGACCCGACCGCGATCACGACGGCGTGTCGGCACAGCGGAACGTGCCGTACGGCGCGATCGACGGGATGCCGGTTGCCCGTGCGGCCGGGCTCGACGCCGGCACTCAGCCAGCCGGCGCCGTGGAAGGCGTGCACGGCGGTGACCGCGGCGAGGAGGGACGTCTCGACGGCGCGTCCCCGGCCGGTCTGCTCGCGCTCCGCGAGCGCGGTCATCACGCCGAACGCGCCGAACATGCCGGCGAGCAGGTCGGCGATCGGGAGGCCGACCCGGGTCGGCTCGCCGTCCGGCGTGCCCGGTCAGGCTCATCAGGCCGGCCTCGGCCTGCACGATCTGGTCGAAGCCGGGCCGCTGGCCGTCGGGGCCGCCGCTGCCGAAGCCGGTGATGGACAGCGTGACCAGGCGCGGGTTGTCCCGGCGCAGGTCGGCCGGGTCGAGTCCCGAGCCGGGCCATCAGGCCGGGCCGGTAGTTCTCGACGAGCACGTCCGCCTCGGCGCACAGCGCGCGCAGCCGGTCGGCGTCTGCCTCCTGCTTGAGGTCCAGGCGGACCGAGCGCTTGCCGCGGTTCGCGGACAGGAAGTACGCCGAGACGGCCTCGCCGTCGCCGTCGGGGGATCGGTGAACGGGCAGCCAGCCGCGGCTGTCGTCCCCGGTCGGCGGCTCCACCTTCAGCACGTCGGCGCCCACGTCGGCCAGCATCATCGTGGCGTACGGGCCGGCCAGCGCCCGGCTCAGGTCGACCACCCGGATGCCCGCGAGTGGTCGCGGGGGACTGGTGGTCGGTCAAGAACGTCCTCCTATGCAGCTTGAGTCCGAGACTCATCAGCACGATCACCGAGGTCACGCGCAGCACATGGATGGCCAGCACCACCGGCACGTTGGCCTTCGCCTCCGCGGAGAGGACGCCCATCTGGGCGATCCCGCCCGGTGCGGTCGGCGAGGAGTGCCGAGTGCAGCGTCGAGGTCGGTGAACCGCCACAGGCACCAGGCGCAGCACCAGTCCGAAGACCAGGAACAGCGCCGACGGTCACCACGATCGGCACCGCGGATGTTGCGCAGCGCGCCCGAGGGCCTCCCGGGTGATGGTCTGGCCGAGCAGCCAGCCCACCAGGCAGTAGACGAGCCAGCGGCCCGCGCGAGGGGATGCTCCCACGACATGCGTCGTGAACAGCCCCAGCATGGCCACGCCGGTCATCGCGCCCGAGCAGCGGTGCCGCCGGGCAGCCGCAGCACGGTCGCGATCCCCGGCGCCGCGCGAGGGCGGCACGCCGCGGTCGCTGCGTGGGCGATCACGTGCGAGCCGACGCGGTCGTCGGTCCGGTCGCCCGAGTCCTCGCTCGCCTCGTCGGACGGGTCCCACGGCGCTCGCCCTCGCGGCGGGCCCGGCTCGCGCCGCGCCTGACCGAGCTCGCCGGATCTGCGCCAGCGCTGACCCGCCTGATCAGGTGCCGCGACCAGGGGCAGGAGCAGCAGCGCCGCGATCACGCACGAGCAGCACCAGCGAGGTGGACGCGCTCGACGAAGATGTCGAAGCTGCCGCCGGAGATCGACATCGTCTGCCGCAGCGTCTCCTCGGCCATCGGGCCGAGCACCAGGGCGATCACCAGCGCCGCGGGCGACATGCCGAAGCGGCGCATGAAGAAGCCCGAGCACGCCGCAGGCCAGCATGATCTGCGACCTCGACGATGCTGCCGTTCACGGTGAACGTGCCGAGGACGCAGACCACGATGATGATCGGGCGCGAGCACCCGGAACGGGACCCGGGCGATGCTCGCGAACGCCGGGATGCAGAAGATGTTGACGAGCAGCAGCATCACGTTGCCGAGGAACATGCTGGCGATCAGGCCCCAGGCGAACTCGGGGTTCTGCTCCATCAGCAGCGGTCCGGGCTGGAGCCCCCACATCAGGAAGCCGCCGATGAGCACGGCGGTCGCCGCCGAGCCCGGGATGCCCAGGGTCAGCAGCGGCACCATCGCGCCCGCCGACGCGGCGTTGTTGGCCGCCTCCGGGCCGGCGAGCCCGGCCATCGCGCCCTTGCCGAACTTCTCGGGCGTCTTGGAGACCGACTTCTCCAGGTTGTAGGACATCAGCGAGGCGACGGTGGCGCCGGCGCCGGGGGTGGCGCCGACGAAGAAGCCGAGGAACGAGCCGCGGGTCATCGGGCCGGCGGACTCGCGGTAGTCCTGCTTGGTTCGGCCAGAAGCCCCGGTCGCGGGCGGAGACGTTGAAGTAGGCGAGCCTCTCGAGGTGGCCGCCGCGCCACAGCGTGTGCAGGATCTCGCCGACGCCGAACAGGCCGATGGCGACCGGGATGAAGTCGATGCCGTTGATCAGCTCGACCGAGCCCGAACGTGTAGCGCTGCTGGCCGGTGCCGATGTCGATGCCGACGGTGGCGATGGCGAAGCCGATCAGCGCCGACAGCAGCGCCGAGCAGCCTGTTGCTTGCCGACGATGACGATCAGCGTCAGCAGCCCGGCACGACGACGAGGAACAGCTCGGGCGGCCCGAACGTCGCGGCGCACGGACGCGGTGACCGGCGCGGCGACGCTGATCAGGATCGCGCCGATGGTGCCGGCGACGAACGACGCGACCGCCGCCATCACCAGCGCCGGTCCGGCCCGGCCCTGCTTGGCGAGCGGATAGCCGTCGAACGTGCTGGCCACGGTCGCCGACTCGCCCGGGGTGTTGATGAGGACCGAGGTGATCGTGCCGCCGTACATCGCGCCGTAGTAGACGGCCGCCAGCATCACGATCGCCCCGGTCGGGTCGAGCGTGAAGGTGAGCGGCAGCAGGATCGCCAGCCCGGCCGACGGGCCGAGGCCCGGCATCACGCCGACGATCATGCCCGATGCATGCACGCCGGCGAACAGCAGCAGCATGTTCTGCACGGTGTAGGATGGCGACGATGCCCTTGGCCGAGGTTGTCGAACACGTCCATGTCGATGAGTCTCCGCGTCGAGGTCGGTCGGTCAGAAGCGGGGCAGGATGCCCTCGGGCAGCCCGGCGTTGAGCAGCGGTCTGGAACAGCAGGTAGAGGCGCGAGCGGCAGCAGCGACGCTGAGCAGCACGTTGAGCACGTGCCGGCCGCGGTTGAGCAGGCGTCAGCATCAGCGAGCAGGAACACGGCCGACGCGACGATCGCGCCGAGCGACGACGCAGCGTGGCGACCAGGAAGACGGCCGCGGCCAGGAACATGACGTCAGCAGCCTGGGTGCTGGCCCAGGTCGGCGTCGCCGACCTCGTCCTCCAGCGCCACGACCTCGTCCTCGGCCCCGGGCGCCCGGAGCGCTGCGACCAGGGCGACCAGGTGTCAGGGCGAGGCCGAGGCAGCCGACGATCCGCGGGAAGAAGCCCGGGCCGATCCGGCCGGCGCGGTGCGCCACTCCAGGTCGAAGGCCATCTCGGTGTAGACGGCGAGCACCGACCAGGAGCAGCAGCAGGAAGACCGACCTTCGGGCGCACCCAGCCGGGGAGCCGTCGGCGTGGTCCGCGCGCTGCTGCTCGACGGTCGGGCGAGGTGCATCGTGCGTCACAGCGCTCCGAGCTCCGTCGAGCTGGTCCTCGAAGCGAGCCTGCGGTGTCGTCGAGGTAGGACGGTGAAGTCCTCGCCCCAGCGGATCGTCCTCGAGCGAGGTAGTTCTCGTCGAGGTAGTCCTGCCACGCCTCGGTCTCGACGACCTCCTTCATGGTGTCGATCCACCACTCCTGGGCCTCCTGCCGGAGCGTCGGGCGGCAGGATCAGGCCGCGCGGCATCGAGGGCAGGTCGGCGATGCCCTTCTCCTCGCCGGTCGGCACGTCCTGGAGGCGCCTCGAGGCGCTCGGGACCGGTGAACAGCAGCGGGTTCATCTCGCCGGCCTCGATCTGGCCGAGGATCGAGCCCGGGGTTGGAGACCATCGCGTCCAGGGCGCCGGACAGGAGCGAGGTCTGCAGCTGGCCCTCCTCGTTGTAGGGCACGTACTCGATCTCGTAGCCCGTCGGCGTCGGCGATCATCTGGTGGAGGATGTAGTCGACGTTGACCGTGCCGATGCCGCCGACGACGACCTTGCCCTTCTCCTTGGCGTACTCGACCCAGTCCTCGTAGGTCTGCGAGTCGCTGTCGCCCGAGGTCAGCAGCAGGGCGTTGTCGGCCGCGAGCAGGCCCACGGGGGTGAAGTCCGTCGTAGGTCCAGCCGGTGTCGGCCTGCAGCGGCGTCGTGATGAAGGAGCCCGACGTGGTCGAGATGCCGTAGCCGGTGCCGGCCTGGCCGAACAGGTAGCCCCAGCCGGTGGCGCCGCTGCCGCCCTCGCGGTTCTCGACGCACGATGTTCTCGGGGTACATGCTCGTCCTTCTGGATGATGTCGACCATCGTGCGCGCCATGATGTCGTTGCCGCCGCCGGGGCCGAACGCGATGGTCCACTCCATGTCCTCGGACGGGTAGTCGCCGCTGTCCGCGGCTGCCTGCCGCCGCCGCAGGCGGTCAGCGCCGAGCGCTGGTCGTCGCCATCGCGGCGCGGCGATCATCTGGTGAACTTCATCGGAGTTCCTCCTGGGTTGTGCGGACGAGGTGCGGCGTGCGCGTGGGGCATGGCAGCGGGTGGCGGCCGTCACGTGCGCGTCCAGCCGGTGCCACGGTGCCGGTGCCCATGGCGGTGAGCCGGCCGGTCCTCGTCGGTCATGCCGGGACTCGAGGTGCGACGATCCGGCGGCCGGCCGCGGACGAGCCGCCCGATGCAGGTGCCGGCGCCGGTCAGCGGGCGGAAGAAGCGCATCTGCATCTCGATCGTCACCGCGGTGGACAGGAACCGGTGGCACAGGTGGCCCATCGAGATGTCGAGGGCCGTGGTGACCACGCCGCCGTGCACCGAGCCCTGCGGGTTGCACAGGTGCGGGGCGTACGGCAGCACGACGGTGCAGGTCTGCTCGTCGTCGTCGTAGGTGATGTCCAGGTCCAGGAACCGGCTCAGGAAGAACGACCCGAACTCCTGCGCCGGGTCCTGCGGCCGCGGCCGCGCGGCGCGGCGTCGACGACGACCGGTCGACGTCGAGCGGCGTGGTGCTGGTGCGTGGTCGTCATGTCAGGACCACCGGAACTCGGGGGAGCGCTTGCCGAGGAAGGCCCGCACGCCCTCGGCGTAGTCCTCGGTGTCGAACGAGCGAGTTGCGCAGGTCGATGGTCGCCTCGTCGTCGCGCGACCTGGCCGGCGAGCGACCCGTCGGACCATCTCCTTGCCGGCGCGGACGCTGAACTGGGCCCGGGTGGCGACGGTCTCGGCGAACTCGTAGGTGAGCTTCTCGAGCTCCTCGGGCTCGGCGAGCTCGTCGAACAGGCCCAGCTCGTAGGCGCGCTGCGGCCGGGATCTGCAGCCCGGCCATGAGCACCCACTTGGCACGCGACGGGCCGACCAGGTCGACCATCCGCTTGGTCGACTCGAGGCTGTAGACCAGTCCGAGCTTGGCGGGCGTGATCGCGAACGGCGACCTTCGTGTCGGCGAACCGGATGTCGCAGGCCAGGGCGAGGCCGGCGCCGCCGCCGATGCAGTAGCCGTGGATCATCGCGATGGTCGGCTTGGTCAGCCCCTCGATGCGCGTGCTCGGCGCCGGCGACCTTCTCGTTGTAGCCGCGTGCGGCCTTGCGCGTTGCCGCGCTCGCGCCTCGAACTCGCTGATGTCGGCGCCGGAGGCGAACGACTTCTCGCCGGCGCCGCGGAACACGATGACCTTGACCGCGCGGGTCCTCGTCGAGGTCGCGCACCAGGTCCGGGCAGGTCGCGCGTACATGCCGACGTTGATCGCGTTGTGGCTCTCGGGCCGGTTGAGGACCACGGTCGCGATCGACGTCGCGGCGCTCGACCAGCGAGGTGGTCGGACATGGCGTCAGTCCTCTCGGGTCGCAGCGTCGGGGTGGGCGTCGAAGAGCGACGCCCGTCGGTGAACAGCGTGCGTCGATCTCGTCGTCCGTCGACGCCGGCTCGCGCAGCACCTCGGCGGTGTGCTGGCCGAGCCACGGCGCCGGGCCGCGGACGGCGAACTCGAGCCCGGAGAACTTGGTCGGCGGGCCGATGGTCCGCATCGGGCCGATGATCGGGTGCTCGACCTCGGCGACCATGTCGCGGGCGACAGCACGTGCGGGTCGTCGAGGGTCTCGTCGTAGGTCAGCACCGGGCCGCACGGGCACCCCGGCCTTGTCGATGACCTCGATCCACTCGTCGGTGGTGCGGGTCGTGGTGATCTCCTCGATCTCGCGCTCGAGCTCGTCGATGTTGGCCATCCGGTCGGGCAGCGTGCGGAAGCGCGGGTCGTCCTCGGCCACTCGGGCCGCTCGAGCGCCGCGTCGACCAGCCGCTCCCACAGCCGGTCGTTGGCGGCGCCGATGGTCACGTAGCCGTCGGCGGTCCGGTACGCCTGGTACGGCGTCGAGCGGCGGTGCCGGGTGCCCGTCGGCTGCGGCACCTCGCCGGCCCCGAAGAAGGCGCCGGACTCCCAGACCGTCCAGGCCAGGCCGGCGTCGACGAGCGAGATGTCCATGTACTGGCCCTTGCCGGTCTGCGGTGCGGCACCATCTGCGCGGCCATGATCGAGTAGATGGCGGTGGCGCCGGCGGCGATGTCGTTGATCGCGATGCCGATCTTGGCCGGCCGCCCCTCGGGCTCGCCGGTCATCCGCAGGAAGCCCGACGATGCCCTGGGCCATGATGTCGAAGCCGGGCGGTCGCGGTACGGCCCGGTCTGGCCGAAGCCGCTGATCGAGCAGTACAGGATGTCGTCGCGCACCGGCCTTACGTCGTCGTACCCGATGCCGAGGCGGTCGGCCACGCCCGGCCGGAAGTTCTCGATGACCAGGTCGGCCTCGGCGGCGAGCTTGAGGAACAGGTCGCGGCCCCGCGTCGTTCTTCAGGTCCAGGGACACCGAGCGCTTGCTGCGGTTGGGCATCGCGAACGGGTAGCTCTCGCCGTTGATCTTCGGCGCCAGCCGGCGCGAGTCGTCGCCGGTGTGCGGCTGCTCGATCTTGATCACGTCGGCGCCGAGCTCGGCGAGGACCATCGTGCAGTAGGGGCCCGGACAGGAAGCGGGTGAGGTCGAGGACGCGGAAGCCGCTCGAGGGGAACGTCGTGGACTGTTTCCCGCATCGTGGGATACATTGCCGTCATGTGGGAAACTCAGGCATCGCGACCGACGGTCACGTCAAGCGCCGCGAGAATTCGTGACATATGCATGGCGAGGGAGCGGACGAGAGCGACGTCACCGGCGCGTCCGGAGCGGGGTGCAGTCGATCGATCGGGCCGTGGCGATCCTGCGCTGCTTCGACGCCCGCCACTCCTCGCTCGGGATCTCGGAGATCGCCCGGCATGACCGGCCTGTCGACGAGCACCACCCACCGGCTCCTGCACGCGATGACGACCAACCGGCTGCTCGCCCAGGGCGCCGACCAGCGCTACCGGCCCGGCCCGCTGCTGGTGCAGCTCGGGCCGCAGCGGCGCGGTCCCGTCGACGCCTAAGGGCGCGGCGCTGCCGTTCATGACGGCGCTGCGCGACGAGGTCGACGAGACGGTGGGCCTGCACGAGCTGCTGCCGTCGGGCGAGCGCGTGGTCGTCGACCAGGTGGAGTCACACCAGGAGCTGCGCCGGCACTACACCGACATCGGGATCCCGATCCCGCTGCCGCACGGCGCGCCCGGCAAGGCGATCCTGTCCGTCCTGCCGTGGGTCCGGCAGGTCCGAGTGTCCTGGCGATGCCCATCAACCCGGTCACCGCAGCACACCGTGACCGATCCGCAGCAGCTGGCCGACGAGCTCGAGCTCGCGCGGCAACCGGGGCTGGGCCGGCTCCGACGCGGAGCGCACGCCCGGGATCCGGGCCGTCGCCTCGCCGGTGTTCGACCACACCGGCACGGTGGTCGGTGCCCTCGGTCTCTCCGTCCCGACGGTCCGGATGTCCGACGCCCGTGCCGACGAGCTCGGTCAGCGGTGCCTGGACGTCGCGTGGGAGATCAGCGAGACCCTCGGCGCCACCCGCGACGCCGTCGAGCTCTCCCGCGCGGCCGCGCAGTCGCCGCGGGAGGACGCCGGCTGACGCCGCCCCTCAGCCGTCGGACTCGGTGAGCAGGCCGAGCACGGCCCGGGCGAATGCCGCCTCGGCGTCCACGTCGACGTGGCGGACGCGCCCGCCCGCCGCCCGCACCGTGACGGCGTACCCCTGCGGCTCGGTGTCCAGCCGCTCGAGGGAGACGAACGCGTCGCCGAGCAGCGTCCGCAGCTGCTCCTCACGCGGCAGCCAGATCGCCTCGTTCGCCTCGAGGCTGTCGAGCGCCCACTCGGTGGTGCCGTTGAACGCCAGGATCCGGCCGACCCTCGGCAGGTCCACGGCCTCGACCACCATGTCGCTGACGACGAAGACCTCGTCGTCGAGATCCCGGTCGGGCACCACGAACCGGTCGCCCTTGGCGGGGCTCCAGGTCACGCCCGCCCGACGCAGCGACTCGGCGAGGTCTCGGCTCAGCATGAGTCCAGTGTGCGGGAGTCGGCCTCGGCGCGTCGTCCCGGCCTGTTCTACTGGACTCATGAGCCTGCCGAGCGCCCTCAGCCCGGAGGCCCGCGAGGCTGCCCTCGCCGCGATGTCCGAGCAGGGCGAGCTCGACGTGCTGGTCGTCGGGGGCGGGATCGTCGGCGTCGGCACGGCGCTCGACGCCGTGACCCGGGGGCTGTCGACCGGCCTGGTCGAGCAGCGCGACCTGGCCTCGGGCACCAGCAGCCGCAGCAGCAAGCTGATCCACGGCGGCCTGCGCTACCTGGAGATGCTCGACTTCGGGCTGGTCAAGGAGGCATTGGAGGAGCGCGGGCTGCTGCTCACCCGACTCGCCCCGCACCTGGTCCGGCCGGTGCCGTTCCTCTACCCGCTGCACCGCACCTGGGAGCGGCCGTACGTCGGGGCCGGGCTGGCGCTCTACGACTCGATGGCGATGCTCGGGAAGTACGACATGGGCGTGCCCAGGCACCGGCACCTGTTCCGGAGGCAGGTCGCCCGGATGGCGCCGGACCTGCGCACCGAGCAGCTGACCGGCGCGATCCGCTACTACGACTGCCAGGTCGACGACGCGCGGCTCGCGGTCACCGTGGCCCGCACGGCGGTCTCCCACGGCGCACACGTCGCGACCCGCACCCAGGTGACCGGCTTCCTGCGCGAGGGGGAGCGCGTGGTCGGGGTCCGGGCCCGCGACCTGGAGACCGGCCGCGACCTCGAGATCCGCGCCCGCGTGGTCGTCAACGCGGCCGGCGTCTGGACCGACGAGATCCAGGAGATGGTCGGCGGCCGCGGCAGCCTCAACGTCCAGGCCAGCAAGGGCATCCACCTGGTCGTCCCGCGCGACCGGATCCGGTCGGAGACCGGCTTCATCACCAAGACCGAGAAGTCGGTGCTGTTCGTGATCCCGTGGGGCCGGCACTGGATCATCGGCACCACCGACACCGACTGGAACCTCGACAAGGCGCACCCCGCGGCGAGCCGCGCGGACATCGACTACCTGCTCGCGCACGTGAACACGATCCTGCGCGAGCCGCTCGACCACGAGGACGTCGAGGGCGTGTACGCCGGGCTGCGGCCGCTGCTGCGCGGCGCGCCGCGAGCCCACGTCGAAGATCTCCCGCGAGCACACCGTCGTCACGCCGGTGCCGGGCCTGGTGATGATCGCCGGCGGCAAGCTCACGACGTACCGCGTGATGGCGCGCGACGCGATCGAGGCGGCCGCCCACTCGCTGCGCACCACGCTCAACGCCTCGGTCCGCGAGTCGATCACCGACCGGGTGCCGCTGGTCGGCGCCGTCGACTACGAGACCCGGGCCAACCAGCGGGTGCTGCTCTCGCGCCGGGCCGGCCTCCACGTGGCCCGGATCGACCACCTGCTCGGCCGGTTCGGCGGCCTCATCGACGACCTGCTCGCGCTCTGCGACGAGCGGCCCGAGCTGGCCGCGCCGCTGGTGGGGACCGAGGACTACCTGGCGGCCGAGGTCGTCTACGCCGTCACCCACGAGGGCGCCCGGCACCTCGACGACGTGCTCACCCGGCGTACCCGGATCTCCATCGAGACCTTCGACCGCGGCATCCACGCCGCCGCGCCCGGCCGCCGAGCTGATGGCGGGCGAGCTGGGGTGGGACCAGGCGCGGACCGACGACGAGGTCGACCACTACCTGCGCCGGGTCGAGGCCGAGCGGCAGAGCCAGCTGAAGGCCACCGACCAGGAGGCCGACGAGGCCCGCGTAAAAGCACCGGACATCGTCTGACGCTCGAGCGCCCGGGCTGCTGAAGTCCGGGGCGTGGCGCCGGGGGTGTCCTCGTGGATCGGGCAGAGGATCGGGCCAGACGACCAGCAGCGGCGTGTCGGGATGCCCGTCGCGGATGGTGTCGAGGACCCGTGCATCGCCGGACGCGAACGCGCGCACGCCGCATCAGGTCGGTGGTTGACGACGCTGATGCCGAGCTTGACGCTGATCAGGTCGGCGGGCGGTGTCGCGCATGGCGCGCGCGACGAACGGGTCGAGCAGCGCGCTGCGCCGAAGCCGAGGTTGACCAGCTCGACGCCGCCGAGCGCGGCGGCGATCGCCGGCCACGTCGTCGGTCGGGCTCGTCGGCGTCGGAGCCGTGGCTGATCGAGCTGCCGTGGTGCAGCCAGACACGGCGGACGCGGTCGGGCAGCGGGCTCGATCGGGGCGTCGGTGCGCAGCGCGACCAGCTCGCGTGACCTCGTTGTAGCGGCAGCCAGATCTCGACGTCCTTCTCGTGGTCGGCACTACCGTGCCCGCATGGGCACCTACATCAAGTCGGTCACCTTCGACGCCGCGGACGCGCTCGCGCTCGGCCGGTTCTGGGCGGCCGCGCTCGGCACCGACCTCGACGAGGACTCCACCTCCGAGAAGGCGTACGTCGAGGCCGCCGGCTGGGGCGGGCCGAACATCTGGTTCCAGCAGGTCCCGGAGCCCAAGTCGGCCAAGAACCGGATGCACTTCGACCTGCGGGCGCCCGGCTCGATCCCGGACGAGGTCGAGCGGCTGCGGGCGCTCGGCGCGACCGTGCTCCAGGAGGAGCCGATCGTGGTGATGGCCGACCCGGAGGGCAACGAGTTCTGCGTCGAGTGAGGCCCGCCGACCGCTTTACAGGTCACGGCCATGTGTCAATGCTCTCAGTGGCCTACCACGGGGTAGGCAGCGAGACCCCGGTCACATAGATTCGGATCCATGAGCGCTCAGAACCCCGCCGGCGAACCGCTCGTCGACGGCCCGCCCGACCCCGAGCACGACCCGACGGCGTCGTACGCCCTCGAGCCCGAGTACGTCGAGTCGCTGACCCGCAGGATCGTCTCCACGTCGGGCGAGACCGCGCTGATGCGGTCGCCGCTGAACGGGCAGCCGCTGGCGCACATCCCGCAGTCCACCGACGCCGACGTCGCGCAGGCGTTCGCCCGCGCCGAGCGCGCCCAGGCCGCGTGGGCACGCACCCCGCTCGACGAGCGGTCCGCGATCCTGCTCCGGCTGCACGACCTGGTCCTGGACCGCCAGGACAAGATCATCGACCTGATCGTGTGGGAGTCGGGCAAGGCCCGCAAGCACGCGTTCGACGAGCCGCTGCACATCGCGCTGACCGCGCGCTACTACGCCCGCACCGCCCACCAGCACCTCGACACCCAGCGCAAGCTCGGCGTCGTCCCGGGGCTGACCCGGGTCGAGGTGAACCGGGTCCCGAAGGGCATCGTCGGCATCATCTCGCCCTGGAACTACCCGTTCACGATGGCGCTCTGCGACGGCCTGCCCGCGCTGCTGGCCGGCAACGCCGTCGTCGCCAAGCCGGACGCGCAGACCATGCTGTCCGCGCTGCTGGCCGCCGAGCTGCTCGAGGAGGCCGGCTTCCCGAAGGACCTGTGGCAGGTCGTCGCCGGCCCGGGCTCGCAGGTCGGTACGTCGATCATCCAGCGCGCCGACTACATCTGCTTCACCGGCTCGACCGCCACCGGCAAGCTCGTCGCGAAGCAGTGCGCCGAGCGGCTGGTCGGCTGCTCGCTCGAGCTCGGTGGCAAGAACCCGATCCTGGTGCTGCGCGACGCCGACCTCGAGAAGGCCGCCGAGGGCGCGGTCCGCGCGTCGTTCTCCAACGCCGGGCAGCTCTGCGTCTCGATGGAGCGGATGTTCGTCGCCGACCAGGTCTACGACCGGTTCGTCGAGCGGTTCGTGGCCCGCACGAAGGCGATGACGCTGGGCGCCACGCACGACTGGGGCAACGACATGGGCACGCTGATCTCCCAGGACCAGCTCGACACGGTCATCGCCCACGTCGACGACGCCGTCGCCAAGGGCGCCCGCGTGCTCACCGGCGGCCGGGCCCGACCCGACCTCGGCCCCTTCTTCTACGAGCCGACCATCCTCGAGGGCGTCACCCCCGAGATGACCTGCTTCGGCCACGAGACGTTCGGCCCGGTGATCTCGCTCTACCGCTTCCACGACGAGGCCGACGCGGTCGCCCGCGCCAACGCCGGGGAGTACGGCCTGAACGCCTCGATCTACAGCCAGGACGGCGCCCGCGCCCGCGCCATCGCCCGCTACGTCAAGTGCGGCACCGTCAACATCAACGAGGCGTTCGGGGCCACCTTCGCCAGCATCGACTCGCCGATGGGCGGGATGCGCCAGTCCGGCATGGGCCGGCGCCAGGGCAGCGAGGGCATCCACCGCTACACCGAGAGCCAGAGCGTCGCCACGCAGCGGCTGATCCGGTTCGCGCCGATGTTCGGCATGTCCGACGAGGCCTACGCGAAGATGATGACCGCCAACCTGCGCCTGATGAAGAAGCTGGGTCGCGCCTGATGGCGTTCGACTACGACGTCCTGGTCGTCGGCTCCGGGCTTCGGCGGCTCGGTCACCGCGCTCCGGCTGACCGAGAAGGGCTACCGGGTCGGCGTCCTGGAGGCGGGCGCCCGCTTCGACGACTCGACGTACCCCGCGAACTCGTGGGACGTGAAGAAGTTCCTCTTCATGCCCGAGGCCGGGTGCTACGGCATCCAGCGGATCGACATGGTCAAGGACTGCATGATCGTGGCCGGCGCGGGCGTCGGCGGCGGCTCGCTGGTCTACGCCAACACGCTCTACGAGCCGCTCGACGCGTTCTACCGCGACCCGTCGTGGTCGCACATCTGCGACTGGAAGGCCGAGCTGGCGCCGTACTACGACCAGGCGAAGCGGATGCTCGGCGTGGTCGAGAACCCGCTCCACACGCCCAGCGACGACGTCATGCAGCAGGTCGCCGAGGAGATGGGCGTCGGCGACACCTTCCACCCGACCCCGGTCGGGGTGTTCTTCGGCGGCGCGGGCCAGCAGCCGGGGGAGGCCGTCGCCGACCCGTTCTTCGGCGGCGCCGGGCCGGACCGGACGCCCTGCATCGGCTGCGGCGAGTGCATGACCGGCTGCCGGCACAACGCCAAGAACACCCTGGTCAAGAACTACCTCTACCTCGCCGAGCAGCAGGGCGCCCGCGTGCACCCGATGACCACGGTCACCCGGATCCGCGCCATGGACGGCGGCGGCTACCGCGTCGACGCCCGGTGGACCAAGGCGAAGCTGTCCCGCAAGAAGGCCACGAAGACGTTCACCGCCGAGCACGTCGTCCTCGCGGCGGCCTCGCTCGGCACCCAGCGGCTGCTGCACCGGCTCAAGGCCGAGGGCGACCTGCCGCTGCTGTCCGACCGGCTCGGCCACCTCACCCGCACCAACTCCGAGTCGATCCTGGGCGCGATCGCGCCCGACCTGTCCACGGACTACAGCCAGGGCGTGGCGATCACGTCCTCCTTCCACCCCGACGAGCACACCCACATCGAGCCGGTCCGCTACGGCAAGGGCTCCAACTTCATGTCGCTGATGCAGACCGTGCTCACCGACGGCGACGGGCCGCAGCCGCGCTGGCGGACCTGGCTGAGCGAGATGTGGACGAAGCGGGCCGAGGTGCGCAACCTCTACGACTTCAAGCACTGGTCGGAGCGCACCGTCATCGCGCTGGTCATGCAGTCGCTCGACAACTCGATCACCACCTTCCCCAAGAAGACGCCGTTCGGCTGGGTGATGTCGTCGCGGCAGGGCCACGGCAAGCCCAACCCGACCTGGATCCCCGCCGCCAACGAGGCCGTACGCCGGATGGCGCGGATCATGGGCGGCACCGAGGGCGGCTCGATCGGCGAGCCGTTCAACCGGCCGCTGACCGCCCACTTCATCGGCGGCTGCACCATCGGCGACTCGCCCGAGGCGGGCGTGGTCGACCCCTACCACCGGGTCTACAACTACCCCGGCCTGCACGTCGTCGACGGGTCGACGATCTCCGCGAACCTCGGGGTCAACCCGTCGCTCACCATCACCGCCCAGGCCGAGCGGGCGATGGCCTACTGGCCGAACAAGGGCCAGGCCGACGCCCGGCCCGCGCTGGGCGCGACGTACCAGTCGATGGCGCCGGTTCCGCCCGCCTCACCGGCCGTCCCGGACGCCGCTCCGGGGGCGCTCCGGCTGCCCATCGTCGGCGTCAGCTGACCCGTCTCCGGGCGCCTGGAAGACGGATCGTCTCACTGGGTAAAAACTCCCTCCCGGGTCGCGTAACCCGGTCCGGGCCCTCTCGTTGAGCCACACGGGTCCGGCTTTATGCTCCCTCCCTTGCCGGGCCCCGCATGTCCAGGCACCGTCCAACTCGGATGCGTGGACGATCAGGGCCCGGCCAACCCTCCCTCCCCGGCCGGGCCCTGATGCATTTCCAGGTGATTTGGTTTGTGGTTCCGGTCGGTTGTCTTGGTGCTCCGCCGGGTCCTGGTGGTTCGGCTCGCCGTTGGAGCGGGGATAGGTTGCGGATGTGCGGTTCTTCCACGTCACGTCGGTGCTCAACCGCGCTTCGATCGACGCGCACGGCCTCGACTGGCGATTGATGGGGGCGGCGCCGGGCATCGCCGGCAGCCCGACGCCCGAGGTGGAGGGCTGCTTCCTGTGTGAGGACGAGGATGTCGCCGCCTGGTTCGTCCGCCAGATCAACAACACCGACGGACCGGTCGACGTCTGGGCCGTCGACGACGTGGACGAGGCATCGCTCCTCGATGCCGGCAGCGGTTTCGTCTACTTCCCCGGTGTCATCGCGCGCGACAGGCTGACACTCGTCAGCCGGGGGGAGTCGCCCGAGGCCCGTCGATAGGCTGCCGTCGCCGGACGGTCCCGAAGGAGCCTGCATGTCGAGCACGATCTGGTCCTGGTGGTGGACTTCGGGGCGCAGTACGCCCAGCTGATCGCCCGCCGGGTGCGCGAGGCCCGCGTCTACTCCGAGATCGTGCCGCACACGATGCCGGTGGCCGAGATGCTGGCGAAGCAGCCGAAGGCGATCGTCCTGTCCGGCGGGCCGTCGTCGGTGTACGCCGAGGGCGCGCCGGCGATCGACAACCACCTGTTCACGGCCGGCGTACCCGTCTTCGGCATGTGCTACGGCTTCCAGCTGATGGCCCTCGGGCTCGGCGGCGAGGTCGCGCACACCGGCGCCCGGGAGTACGGCCGCACCGGCGTCAGCGTCGTCGAGTCCGGCACGCTGCTCTCCGAGATCCCGGCCGAGCACACCGTCTGGATGTCGCACGGCGACTCCGTCACCGCGGCGCCGGCCGGGTTCACCGTGCTCGCGTCGACCGACGTCACGCCGGTGGCGGCGTTCGAGGACGTCGAGCGCCAGCTCGCGGGCGTGCAGTGGCACCCCGAGGTGATGCACACCCAGCACGGCCAGAAGGTGCTCGAGCACTTCCTGCACCAGATCGCCGGCTGCCGGCCGACCTGGACGATGGTGAACATCGTCGAGGAGCAGATCGACCGGATCCGCGACCAGATCGGCGAGTCCGGCAAGGCGATCTGCGGCCTGTCCGGCGGCGTCGACTCCGCCGTGGCTGCCGCCGTCGTCCAGCGCGCGATCGGCGACCGGCTCACCTGCGTCTTCGTCGACCACGGGCTGCTCCGCCAGGGCGAGGCCGAGCAGGTCGAGCGCGACTTCGTCGCCGCCACCGGCGTCGACCTGCACGTCGTCGACGCCGAGAAGCGGTTCCTCGACGCGCTGGCCGGGGTCAGCGACCCGGAGGAGAAGCGGAAGATCATCGGCCGCGAGTTCATCCGGGTCTTCGAGGCCGCCGAGGCCGAGGTGCTCGGCGCGGCCGCGGAGGAGGGCGACAAGGTCGCGTTCCTCGTCCAGGGCACGCTCTACCCGGACGTCGTCGAGTCCGGCGGCGGCGCCGGCACCTCCAACATCAAGTCCCACCACAACGTGGGCGGCCTGCCCGACGACCTCGAGTTCGAGCTGGTCGAGCCGCTGCGCTGGCTGTTCAAGGACGAGGTGCGGCTGGTCGGCGAGCAGCTCGGCCTGCCCGTCGGAGATCGTCTGGCGGCACCCGTTCCCCGGCCCCGGCCTCGGCATCCGGATCATCGGCGAGGTCACCCGCGAACGCCTCGACATCCTGCGCGAGGCCGACGCGATCGCCCGAGAAGAGCTCACCCGGGCCGGCCTCGACCGCGACATCTGGCAGTTCCCGGTCGTGCTGCTGGCCGACGTCCGCTCCGTCGGCGTCCAGGGCGACGGCCGCACCTACGGCCACCCCGTCGTGCTCCGCCCGGTCACCTCCGAGGACGCGATGACCGCCGACTGGGCGCGGCTCCCGTACGACGTACTCGAGCGGATCTCGACCCGGATCACCAACGAGGTGCGCGAGGTCAACCGGGTCACCGTGGACATCACGTCCAAGCCCCCGGGCACCATCGAGTGGGAGTAGTAGGCGACTGGGCACGGAAAACCCCACTTGGCACGGGAAACTTCCCGTGCCAAGTGCGCATTTCCCTGGTTAACCAGGGAATGGGCAGGCCGCGCCTCGTCCGCCCGCGACGCGCCGTAGCCCGAAATGACTATTCCCCCGTTCCAGCCGGGGCACTCTACTGAGAAGTAGCCGCGAGCGCTGATGTGGAGGGGAAGCGCACCCTGGGGGCAACAGTGAACGACGTCGTACTGAAGCTGAACTTGGTGGAGACCTCCACCGAGTGGATCCTCATGTGCGAGTCACCCTCCGGCGGCGTGGTCAGGCGGGTGCCGGTCCCCTTCACCGAGTCCGAGCTCGGCACCATGCTGCGCGACGTCGAGACGTCGATCATGCGGTCCTACTCCAAGGTGGTCGCGCGGCGCGCGGTGTCGCCCGAGAAGACCGCCCTGCAGTTCGGGGAGCGGCTGGTCGAGGTGCTGCTGTCCGAGGAGCCGCGGATGCTCTTCGAGGAGTGCCGGCGACTCGCCAAGGAGCGGGGCTCCGAGATGCGGGTGCTGCTCGAGACGGACGGCGACACGGTCAGCCAGATCCCGTGGGAGTTCGCGGTCGACCCGCGGATCCGCGACGACTACCTCGCGCTGCGGCTCTCGTTCGCCCGGCACCTCCGGATCGCGTCCCCCGCACCCCCGCTCGCGGTCAAGCCACCGCTGCGGGTCCTGGGCGTCCACGCCCAGCCGTCCGACCGGGACCGGCTCGACGTCGAGGCAGAGCGGGAGAGCGTGGCCGCGCTCGGCTCGGTCAGCTCCGACCAGGTCCAGGTGACCTGGCTCGAGGGCGACCGGTGGCGCGACCTGTCCGAGGCGCTGGGCCGGGGCGGGTGGCACATCCTCCACTTCATCGGGCACGGCGGGTTCGACGCCGAGACCGACTCGGGCTTCCTCGAGCTGTCCGACGACGACGGTGCCGCGCTCCAGGTCGGCGCGACCCGGATCGGCCGCGCCGCGGCCCGCAGCGGCGACCTGCGGCTCGTCGTCCTCAACGCCTGCGAGTCGGCGAGCACGGGTGGCGCCGGTGCGTTCTCCAGTACGGCGGCGAAGTTCATGCAGGAGGGCATCCCCGCGGTCGTGGCGATGCAGTACGAGATCACCGACCCCGCCGCACTGGCCTTCGCCGCCGGCTTCTACGAGTCGCTGGCCCGGGGCAACCAGGTCGACCATGCGGTCACCGAGGCGCGGGAGATCGTCCGGGTCAGCCAGAACAGCCTCGAGTGGGCCACCCCGGTGCTGTTCCTGGCGTCCAACGAGTCCCGCCTGTTCGACGTCACCGAGGCTCCGGCGCAGCCCAGCACCGCGTGGAAGGACGACCTGATCCACCGCCTCCCCGAGACCGCGCCCGACCAGGCGCCGCCACCGTCGAGCAGCGTTCCCCAGCCCCGCAAGCCCGCGCCGCCCCCGCCGGAGCCGAGCGTTCCGGCGCTCGACCGCCTGGCCGCGATCGGGCCGTTGGTGCCGTGCCGACAGATGGCGCTCGGCCCGGGTGAGCTCGTGGCGCTCGCCTGCAACGACGGCAGCGTGCGCGCCTGGAGCCTCCGTCGAGGACGGTGGGCCTCGCAGTGCACGCTCCCGCGCGGCATCCACCCGACCCTGCTGGCGTGGAGCCCGTGGCAGCGGCACATCGCCAGCGCGCAGGACGACGGGACGGTCGTGGTCTGGGACCTCGAGAAGGAAGTGGCGCTGCGGGTGCTGCGCCCCGCCGTACCTGCCGTCGCGTCGCTCGCGTTCAGCGCCAGCGGCGAGTGGCTGAGCGTGGTCGGCACCGACCGCACGGTCCACCTGTTCGACGCCAAGGGCGTCGACCGCCGCCAGATGCAGATCCCGGCCAGCATGGACGCGCCCACCGGCTGGGGCCTGACCTCGCAGCGGGTCGGTCCCTGCGCGTTCGCTCCCGGCGACCGGCACCTCGTCGTCGCGCCGAACAACGGACCGGTCGTCCGGCTCGACGTCCGGGGCCAGATCACCGAGTCCTGGCCGCACCAGCAGGAGGTCCGCGGCCTGGCGGTGAGCCCCGAGCGACTGGTCACCTGCTCGATCGACGCGCGGATCCGGTTCTGGGACTGGGAGGGCAACCTCGTGAGCCGGCAGCACGCCGCCGGGGCCGAGCACGTCTGCTTCGCTCCCGACGGCCGATCGGTGGTCACGGCCTCGGCCGAGCGCCGGCTCGAGCACTGGTCCGCCGACGGGACCGACCTCGCCACCGCCTCGCTCGCCGGCCGCCCGGTGGGCGTCGGCGTCGGCGGCGGGTTCATCGTGTCGGCCACCGAGGACGGCGTCCTCGAGACCTGGGCGTTGCGCGCTCCCGTCGCGCAGGGAGTAGGAGTCTGATGTCCGAGGTCGAGATCATCTGGCCGTCGACTCTCGCGGAGTCGCGGCTCAGCGGCGTCGCCGAGGAGCTCGAGAGCGGCGGCGTCACCACGACCTGCCGGATCCAACCCGTACGCCGCGGTCCGGAGACCGCCGTCCTGATCCTGATGACGTCCTCGGTGCTGGAGCCGATGCTGAAGACGCTGTTCGCGAAGGTCGGCGAGGAGGCGTTCCCGGCGCTGAAGCGGTTCATCGGCAGGCTCTTCGGCGACGAACCGGACAAGGACGCGGACGGTGAGCCCGCCGCCGACGAGGGCGAGGGCGAGAAGGACCAGCCGGACGTCGTGATCTTCGAGTCCTCGGCCACCGGCGCGCAGTTCCTCTTCACGGCCAACCTGCCCGACGAGGCCCTGCGCAAGGCGCTCGAGCTCGACCCGGAGACGGAGCCGGGCCGCTGGATGTGGGACGAGTCGGCACACGACTGGCTGAGGTTCGAGGACGCAAACCGATGAGGACGGTGACATGAACGAGTCGGGCAACACGCCCCCGGGCGACGACGACTGGGGCGGGAAGGAAGAGACCCCGTGGCAGCAGCCCCCGCCGGGGCAGCAACCCCAGCAACCGCCCCAGGAACCGCAGCAGCCGACCTACGGCCAGCAACCACCGCAGTACGGACAACAGCCGCCCCCGTACGGCGGCCAGCAACCGCCGCAGTACGGCGGTCCGCCGACGCACCAGCCCGGAGAGCAGGTCCCGAACTACCTGGTGCACTCGATCATCGCCACCCTGCTCTGCTGCCTTCCCGCCGGCGTCGTCGGGATCGTGTACGCGGCCCAGGTGAACGGCAAGCTGGCCGCCGGGGACTACGCCGGAGCGAAGAAGTCGTCCGACCAGGCCAAGCTGTGGACCATCATCAGCGTCGCCGCGGCGTTCATCTTCTGGGTCATCTACCTCGCGATCGCCGCCAGCGTCGGGGGTGGCTACTGACGCGCACGCCGGTCCGCCTCCTCGTCGGCGCGGCGGCCGTCGCCCTCCCCCTGGCGACGGTCGCGCTGCTCGACCCCAACGCCGAGGGGCACTACCCGACGTGCCCGGTCCGCGGCGTCCTCGGCGTCGACTGCCCGGGGTGCGGAAGCCTTCGCGCCCTGCACGACCTGGTGCACGGCGACGTGGTCGGCGCGCTCGACCACAACGCCCTGATGATCCTGGTCCTGCCCCTGTTGGTGCTGGAGCTCGGCCGCTGGGTGGCGAGCCGGCCGGCGGGCTGGTGGGTGGGGCACCGGTACACGCCCGTCGCCGCCCTGGTGGTGTTGACTGGGTGGGTGCTGCTGCGAAACCTGTCCATGTTCCCGATGGGAGTCCTCGGGTCCGGGGCGTGGGCGTGAGCCGCGCCGTCCACCACATCGACCTGTGGGTGGGCGACCCTGCTGTCGCCGTGGGGGAGTGGAGCTGGCTGCTCGGTGAGCTCGGGTGGGGCTGCGACGGCAGCGCCTTCCAGCACCCGGACGGCACCTACCTGTTCCTCGAGCGGTCGCCGGACCAGGTCGACGAGCCGCACGACCGGCTGCGTCCGGGCGTCAACCACGTCGCGGTCACCTGCGACGACCGGGCGACGCTCGACCGGATCCGCGCGGAGTCCTCGGCCCACGGCTGGCACGAGCTCTTCGCCGACCGCTACCCGCACGCCGGCGGCGAGCAGCACACCGCGCTGTTCCTCGAGAACTCCGAGGGCTTCGAGGTGGAGGTCGTGCTCGACCCGTGATCAGCTCCGCGCGGGGCGCGGGTAGTCGCCGAACTCGTCGAGGCGACCCGGCGGCACCAGGGACGAGACGTAGTGGTGCGGGATGTGGTCCTCGATCTTGTACGGGAACGGCAGGTGGCGCAGCGGCGCGAACCGCGTGAGCCCGTACGACGCCACGGAGCTCACCAGTCCGGTCGCCCACGCCGCCGGCTTGGCGGCCGCGCTCGGCAGCCACGACCCGTCCTCGTCGCCGAGCCGGTACTCCTGCCCGAAGTGCACGTAGTCGCCGAGGATGTCCGGCGGCAGGTGGGGGATCGGGTCCCGCTTGTAGACGTAGCGCAGCACCGGGATGCGACGTTCCGCGAACGCCTCGGCCGCGGCCTTGGTGTAGCTCTCGCCCCCGACCATCGGCTGCCCGAACGTGTAGACCGCCCTGAGCCTGGCCGCGAGCTCCTGGTACTTCTCGTTCTCGCTCATCACCAGCATCGACGAGAACAGCACCGCCATCGCCCCGCCCAGGCTGTGGCCGGTCACGTACAGCGCCTTCAACGGCTCCCGTTTGCCGGTGCTCGCCTCCTCGCGGGCACCGCTCGAAGCGATGTGCTCGAGGCCGCCGTCCGTGGGCTCGCCGAGGATGGACTCACCCTTCAGCGCGCGGAGCAGCGCTTCCAGGATCTCGTGCCGGGTCACCCGGACGTTCCGGTAGAACCCGGCATGGACCTCGTGGTCGGTGGCCTCACCCTCGGGCGTCGCCGCGGCGATCCGTTCCGGGTAGACGTCGGCGTCCAGCAGCCAGCTGATGATGTCCAGCGGCGGGGTGCCGCGGAAGGCGAGCACGACCAGCTCGCGGTCGTAGCTCTGCACCAGGTGTGCCGTGGAGTTGATCAGCATCGCGTCCACGGACCGGCTGATCTGCCGGCACTGGCTGTTCTCCAGGCCCATCCGGGTCATCATCATCGCGACCGTGCCGATGTCGCCGTACGCGTAGCCCGCGGCGGTCGACATGACCTGCGCGGTCGTCGGGTCCGGATGGCTGAGGTCGGGGTCGGCCAGGAGCGTCGCCAGCTCCGGGTACGCCGGGAACGTGGCCGTCTTCGCCATCCTTGGCCGGCCGCAGGTCCTGGTACGACGGCGCGACCAGGTCGCGGACGAAGCCGGGGAGCTCGGGAGGGGTCGGCTGGGGAAGGGTCATGGCCCGCTGTCCCTTGTCTCGGGGGAGTCGGTCCAGGCTATTCCGGTGCGGGGTCGGCCCACATGACGAGTTCGGGGGGTTGCGCGCTCAGGAGTACAACCGGTCCAGGACGTCGCTGTACTTGGTGTTCACGACGCGGCGCTTGAGCTTCAGCGTCGGCGTGAGCTCCTCGGACTCGGCGGTCCACTCCGTCGGGAGCAGCTCGAACGCCTTGACCTGCTCGGGTCTGGACAGCCGCTCGTTGGCGGCGTCCACGGCGGCCTTGGCCATCGCGAGGATCTCCGGCTTCTGCGCCAGGTCGGCGAGGTCGGTGAACTCGACGCCCATCTTCTCCGCGACCAGCGGGGCGATCTCGCCGTCGAGGGTGAGTACGGCGACGACGTACGGCTTGCCGTCGCCCACCGCCATCGCGTGCCCGACGATCGGGGACTCCTTGAGGTAGTTCTCGATGTTGGACGGCGCGATGTTCTTGCCGGCGGAGGTGATGATCAGCTCCTTCTTGCGGTCCACGATCGCGAAGAAGCCGTCGTCGTCGAGGGTGCCGATGTCGCCGGTGTGCACCCAGCCGTCCTCGTCGATCAGCGCCCGCGTCGCCTCCTCCTGGCGGTGGTAGCCGGGCGTGTTCACCGGGCCGCGCACCAGCACCTCGTCGTCCTCGCCGAGCTTGACCTCCATGCCCGGGGTGGGGCGTCCGACGGTGCCGAGCTTGAAGCCGCCGGGGCCGTTGGCGGTGATCGCGCCGCACGTCTCGGTCATGCCGTAGACGTCGAAGACGGTGAGGCCGAGGCCGGCCATGAACTTCGCGACCTCCAGCGGCATCGGCGCCGCGGCGGACCCGGCCCAGGTGACCTGGTCCAGCCCGAGGAGCAGCTTGAGGAAGCCGAGGATCGCCTCGTCGGCCTTGCGGTAGGCCTCCTCGATCTCCGGGGTCATCGTGCCGCCGACGCCCTGGGCCTCGACCCAGGCCAGCCCGGCCGCCATCGACTCCTGCACCAGCTTGACGTTGTCGGGGTTCGGGTCGGCGGCGAGCTTCGCCGAGATGCCGGTCTTGATCTTCTCCCACACCCGCGGCACCCCGAAGAAGCTGGTCGGGTGCACCTCGCCGAGCGCCCCCAGCAGCTCGGCCGGGTCGCCGATCGCGAACATGTGGCTGCCCTGGATCTGCGGACCGTAGAGCCCGAGCACCCGCTCGGCGATGTGCGCCAGCGGCAGGTAGCTGACCGCCGTCTGCACGCCGTGCAGCCCGGCCGCCTCGAGCGTGCTGATCGCCTCGTAGAGCACGTTGTGGTGGGTGAGCACCACGCCCTTGGGGTTTCCCGTCGTGCCGGACGTGTAGAGGATCGTCGCCGGGTCGTCGGGGTCGAGCTCGCCGGCCCGGGCCGCGACCTCGTCGGCGTGCGACGCGCGGTACGCCGCGCCCGCCGCCACCAGGTCGTCCCAGGACACGAAGCGGTCGCCCTCGGGCAGCACGTCCGCGTCGATGACGACCACCTTGAGCAGGCTGGTCGACTCGTCGAGCGCCCGGCTCCAGCGGGCGAGGTGGTCGGCGTTCTCGAGCACCGCGACCGTCGGCTGGGCGTGACCGGCGACGAAGGCGACCTGCTCCTGGGAGAGCGTGTTGTAGATCGACATCGGCGTCCCGGCGGCGTGCACCGCGCCCATGTCGGCGATGTAGTGCTCGATCCGGTTGGACGCCATGATCGCGACGGTGTCGCCGACGCCGAGGCCGATCTCGACCAGCCCGGCCGCGACGTCGAGTGCCAGCTCGCGGGTGTCGGTCCAGGTCAGCGTCCGCCACGTCTCGCCCTCGGGCACGTGGTGCTTGTCGGAGTACGCCGGCTCGTCGGGGTAGGTGCGGACGGTGTCGGCGAGCGCATCCACCAGGGTGCGACCCGTGACCTGCTGCTCGATCCGGGCTCGTTCGGCGAGTACGTCGTTCATCGAGGCTCCTGTTCGGGGGTCGAGCATTGGGTACCGATAGTGGGCGACGGATCAGCTCCTCGGCCACTGTTCTTCCGATCCCTGTCCGGACGCCGCTCGAGGTACTCCTCGGTAGCCATCCCCGAACGTCTGAAGGCCTGGTCGCGCCTCCCAGCGACCTCGCGCGGTCAGTTCGAGTTCGTCTCGTGCCCGGCGCCCTGTCGACAGCCACCGCCTTGTAGGTCATCAGCCGGCCAGCTCGGTCTTCGCCTTGAGCTGGCGAGCGGGAACTGCGGCCTGGTGGCGCCGATCGGCGCCGAACACGCTCGCGCTCGTGGCGTATCGCCGCCAGCTCGGCGCCCTCGCGGCGCCCACCCCGCCGCGGCGCCAGGTGCGCTCGGGGTTGAGCACGTCCCACAGCACCGGAACCCTGTCGACCTCGCCGAGACCGGTCGCCGGCACCCGCACGTCGTCGAGGACCTGCTGAGCGACGACGTTGCGCCCATCTTGGGGATCGGCGTAGGAGCGTCCGTCGCCAGCGCCTCTCCACGTCGACCAGCAGAGGAAGCCGGAGGGCCGGCTTCGCCGCGCGCCGGCGTGGTGCGCGCACCACCACCCACTCGGCGTTCTCGACGCCGAGATCCAGTCTCTGGCCCTCACCACGAACTCGCGCCGTCACCTCGGGCCGAAGTCGGATCCGATCGCGCGGCCGCGTCGCTCGTCAGCGCCAGCAGACTGTCTCCCGCGACCCGAGATCCCTGCTTCTGCTGCTCGGTCCGGCCGGCTCACTCATCGCCCGACCGGTGGTGTGAGGCCGCCGTCCCCGGCGCCAGGTCGCGCCACGGCGGCTCGAGCGCCCCCCCCCGCGACCTCGACCCCCGCCCCGCCTCGCCAGTCCGCCCCCGTGGCGCTCCTCGCACCACCAGTAGCGTGTCGACTTCGCGGCCACGCGGCGCGCCGTCACGACGGCCAGCGCGGTCTCGGGGAGCTCGAGTCCAGAGCCCTAGACGCCCAGGCTGCGGCCGATGATCTCCTTCTGGATCTCGGTCGTGCCGCCGTAGATCGTCTGCACGCGGCTGTTCACGTAGGCCCGGGCGATCGGGTACTCGGTCATGTAGCCGTAGCCACCGTGCATCTGGACGCCCTGGTCGACCAGCTTCTTCTGCAGCTCGGTGGTCCACCACTTCGCCATCGACGCGGTGGCCGCGTCGAGGTCGCCCGCGACGTGCCGCTTGATGCAGTCGTCGATGAAGACCCGGGCGATGTGCGCCTCGGTGGCCATCTCGGCGATCACGAACCGGTTGTGCTGGAACTTGCCGATCGGCTTGCCGAACGCCTCGCGCTCCTTGGCGTACGACAGGGTGTCGGCGAGCACCTGCTCGCAGGCGGACGCCGCCGAGACCGCGATCGAGAGCCGCTCCTGCGACAGGTTGGTCATCAGGTAGATGAAGCCGGCGCCCTCCTCGCCGAGGAGGTTCTCCTTCGGCACCCGCACGTCCTCGAAGAACAGCTCGGCGGTGTCCTGCGCGTGCTGGCCGATCTTGTCCAGGTTGCGGCCGCGCTCGAAGCCCTCCATCCCGCGCTCGACCATGAGCAGCGAGATGCCCTTGTGGCCGGCCTCGGGGTCGGTCCGCGCGACGACGATGACCAGGTCGGCCAGGATGCCGTTGGAGATGAACGTCTTCTGGCCGTTGAGGACGTAGTGGTCGCCCTGGTCGACCGCGGTGGTGCGGATGCCCTGGAGGTCGGAGCCGGCGCCCGGCTCGGTCATCGCGATCGCGGCGATCTTCTCGCCGCTGGCCAGGTCGGGGAACCAGCGCTGCTTCTGCTCGTCGTTCGCGCTGGCGACGAGGTAGGGCACGATCATGTCGTTGAACAGCGGGAACGCCGCGCCATAGACGCCGCGGTTGGTCATCTCCTCGCCGATCACCACGTTGTAGCGGAAGTCGGGCGTGCCCCCGCCGCCGTACTCCTCGTCGAGCTGGAGGCCGAGCAGTCCCTGCGCGCCGGCCTTGGCCCAGACCTCGCGGTCGACGATCCCGTCCTTCTCCCACTGGTCGTGGTGAGGCGACGACCTCCTTGTCGAGGAAGGTGCCACCGCGTCGCGGAACGCCTCGTGCTCCTCGTCGAAGATCTCGCGCGTCATGGATGCTCCTTTGTCGGTCGGCCACGGGATCATCGCTCTGTCACAGCAAAACTGTCACAATGGAACAGCCTCGTTGGTTGACGTGCGAGGAGCGCCAGCGACGGCCTCGAACCCCCGCACCCTTGCAGGCTGGACCACGGTGGTCGCCGCTCTGCCTCGGTTCGGGTTTCGGCTCGCCCTCAGCGGCCTTCGCCCTCCCACCGGTGCGGCACGTTCTGCGACCCCCGCTGCTGGAGGTCCTCGTCGTTCGTGTGGCACCGGCTGTCGAGGGGGAGCGGGCGCTCCTCGAGGGCCGAGGGGTCGCGCTGCTGGGTGGGGTAGATGCAGTTGTGCAGCGACTTCGGCACGAGCAGCACGTGGCCGGTGCCGTCGCGGGTGCTGGCGGCCATCACGGCGGCCTGCGCGGGGATCCAGTCCAGCCAGACGTTCAGGCCGGGCAGGTGTGCCTTGGACATGGCGGTGAGCGGGGATGAGACCTCGAGCAGCGACGCCAGCACCGGCGCCTGGTCCCGCCACATCCGGTCGAGCATGGGCAGCGCCTCGCCGCCGTCGTCGACCAGGTCGCGGATGCTCCCGTCCGAGCGGCGCAGCTCAGCGGCGATCAGCGCGAGGTTCCGCGACAGCCGCCGGAGCTCGCCCTCCTTGTCCACGCCGGTGCGCAGCGGTGTCTCGCCGCGGTTGACCAGCGTGAGGAGGTCGGGCTCGATCTCCCGGAGCAGGCGAAGCTGCGCTCCAGCTGCACCGACGTCGCGCGCAGGTCAGCCGCGCCGTCCCCGAAGGCCAGGTCCGCCTCGCGGGAGATCGTCTCCAGGTCGCGTACGTCGATCCGCTCGAGCAGCCGCTGCGTGTCGCCGATGACCTGGTGCACCGGCATCGGCGTCCCGGTCTCCTCCTCGGCGATGACGGAGCCGTCCTCGAGGAACGGGCCTTCGGCGGTGCGCGGTCGGATGTCGACGTACTGCTCACCGACAGCGGAGAGGTTCCGCACCAGGAACTCGCTGTCCTTCGGCACCTCCACGCCCTCGTCGATGGCGAGCTCTGCGACCACGCCGCCCTCGGACAGGCGCACGTCCGTGACCCGGCCGATCCGCTGCCCGCGGTAGTTGACGTCGACTTCTCGTGCAGGCCGCCGGCCTCCGCGAGGTTCACGGTGAGCCGGTAAGGATCCTGAACATGCCCCCGCCGACGACGTGTCCGCGACGTAGACGGTGCCGCCGACGACGATCGCGATCAGCAGCACCTGCGCGATCCGCACGCGCCGCTGCATGGCCTGGCGGTTCACGAGACGCCTCCCGCTCGGCGGTCGGTGCCCGGTACAGGCCGGACAGCTCGAGCAGCCGGTCGGTGATGTCCTGGAGCGGGATGTCCGGGAGCCCAGGAAGGTCGGGCAGGCCCGGGAGGTCCGGCGGCTCGTCGGGTCCGGGTTGGCCGGGTCGTCCGGGTCGGGCAGCAGCTGCTGGGGGTCGAGCTCGAAGGTGAGGTCGAAGTTGGAGTAGTCGCCGGGCTCGCCGCGTCGGTGCCGGTCCCGAACCGCACGATGCCGTCCATGATCGGCACCAGCTGGCGCCGGCTCCGGATCAGGCTCTGCAGCACCGGGTCGAGGTCGCGCAGGGTGGCGACCAGATCGGCGCGGAGGCGTTGACGACGTGCGCGCCGGTCCGGCCGAACCTCCGCAGCTCAGCCAGCAGGGTCATCATCGACTCGCGCTGTCGGCGAGCGAGCGCACCGCCGGGGTGATCTCGGTGACCGCGCGGCCAGCATCGGGCGTCGCCGGCCAGCTCGCCGTCAGCCGGTGCAGCCCGTCCAAGTCCTGTCGAACTCGCGGTGTGTGCCTGCAGTGAGCCCATGCTCGAGTCGAGCCGGCCCAGCAGCCGGCGTACGTCGTCGGCGTTGCCGGTGAGCGCGACGTTGAGCTCGTCGACGATGGTCTTGAGATCGGCGTAGCTGCCGCCGGTGACGACCACGGACAGCGAGCTGAGCAGGTCGGTGACGTCGGGCGCCTGGTTGGTCGCGGAGGCCGGGATCATCGAGCCGGCCGCCATCGGTGCGCCGTCGCCGTCGGTCAGCTCGACGAAGGCGGTGCCCATCGGCGAGGTCAGCCGGATCTCGGCCTGGGTGCCCTTGCGGAGCTGCACCGACTCGACCAGCTTCATCCGGACGTGCGCCTGGAAGTCGTCGACCTCGATCGCCTCCACCTGGCCGATCGTGGCGCCGTCCCGCTTCACCGCGCCTGGAGCGGAGGTTCAGGCGCTGTCGAACACCGCCTCCAGCTCGTACGTCGGTCCGTCGACGAGGGAGGGCATCGGGACGTCCTGCAGCTCGGGCGACGACGAGCAGCCGGCCGTCACCGCGATCACCGCGACGGCCGCACCGCGGCGACCGTCCGGAGCCGGCGCTCACGGGATGTCTCCCGGGACCAGGCCGTAGATCAGGTCGAACACCGGGTCCAGCGCCGCGCAGCCGGGGACGCCACCTGCTCGCACAGCTTCAGGCGGAAGACCGGGCTCAGTGGGCCGGTCTTGGTCGAGAACTGCACCCGCAGGCGACCGCGGTTCCAGTCGAAGGCCTGCGCCATGTTCTGCGCCAGCGTCGGCATGGTGTCGAACGCCTCCGCGAGGACGCCTGCCGGTGCCGCACCACGCGGGCTACGCGCAGGGTCCGGGCGAGGTCGGTGCCGACCACGTCGCGGTTGCGGCGTACGAACCGGGTGACGACGTGGGTGAGCTCGGCCAGTGAGCCGAGGGTGGCGGTGATGCTGCGCCGCTGGGCGGCGACGACGTCGGTCGAGAGCGCCACGCTGTCGGCGAACCTGCGGATCGTCCGGTCCCGGGTCGCGAGTGCGTCCACCAGCACCGCCAGGTTGTGGGTGACCGCCTTGATGTCGACGTCCTTGTCGTTGACGGTGCGCAGTGCGTGCTCGCCCTGCACGAGCGCATCCCGGATCCGCGTGCCGTTGCCGTCGAGTCCGTCCGCTCCGACCGCCAGCAGGTCGCCGATGTCGCGGCCGTGCGGGGTGGTGTTGTCGAGGGCGCGGACCAGCTCGTCGATCGAGTCGGTGATCTCGTCGATCGTCGCCGGGCTGCGGGTGTGGTCGGCCGGGATGCTCGCCCCGCTCGCGAGCGCCGGGCCGCCGGTGTACGCCGGGCCGAGCTCGATGTACCGGTCGGTGACCAGCGAGGACTGCAGGATCACCGCGCCGGCGTCGGCCGGGACCTCGGTGCCGGGAGCGAGCTCGAGCGAGACCCGCATGGTCGTGCCGCGCGGGCTCGATGCCGGTGACCTCGCCCACCGGCACGCCGAGGTACTCGACGTCGTTGCCGACGTAGAGGCCCGTGGTGTCGTGGAAGTCGGCGGTGAGCGTGATCGGCTCCTCGTCCTGCCGCAGCCACAGCGCGAGCACGCCCACCACCAGGCAGAGCACCACCGTTCCGGCGACGAGGCCGACAATGCCCACGGGGCGGGGGCGGCGGATGGCGCGGGACATCAGCGGCACTCCTCGGGCGTGGCGTTGCAGACCAGGTCGTCGGGGAAGATGAAGTACGGCGAGTTCACGCCGAGCCACGGCCCGTCGCCGGTGCTGTTGGTGAAGAAGCGCATCGCCGGCCCGGCCAGCTCGAGGGTCCGGTCGAGGTCGCGCTCGTGCTCGGTGAGCACGCCGAGGACGCGGCGTACGTCGCGCAGGGCGGGCTCGAGCCGGCGCTGGTTCTCGCGGGCGAGCGCGGTCATCCGGACGACCAGCCGCCGGCTGTCGCGCAGCAGCAGCGGATCGCCTCGCGCCGCTCGTAGACCATCGTCATCACCAGGTCGGCGTCGGTCATCAGCGCGTCGAGCTCGTCCTGCTGGTCGACCAGGGTGTCGGTGACGGCGCGGGTCGAGCCGAGCAGGTCGTCGAGCTGCTGGTCGCGGGCGGCGACGATCCCGGCGACGTCGGCCATGCCGTCGAGCGCGTCGCGGACGTCGCCCGGTGCGGTGCGCAGGTCGGTGCTCAGCGTGTCGATGGCCTGCTCGAGCAGCGGCAGGTCGAGCTTCGCGACCTGCTCGGGCGCCTCGAGCCAGAAGCGGTCGATGGTGTAGCTGCCGACGGCGTGCTCGCGGTCGATGGTGTCGCCCCCGTCCAGCGGGTCGCCCTCGCCGGGGTCGAGCGCGAGGTAGCGGGATCCGAGCAGGGAGGCGAGCTTCACCTCCGTGGCGGTGTCGTCGGTGAGCCGGACGTCGTCCTCGGCGGTGAAGTCCACCAGGACCCTGTCCCCGCTCGCGGTCACCGAGGTGACCTTGCCGACCTCGAGACCGGCCACGCGGACCACGTCGCCGGCGCGCAGCCCTGCCGCGTGGCCGAGCTCGGCGTGGTACTCGACGTCGTGCGAGATCGACCGCGCGACCAGCACGGTGGTGCCCAGCAGGAGCAGGGCGAGCACGGGGATCCAGGGGCGGCGGGTCATCGGCAGCGCTCCGAGTGCCGGTTGCCGACGTCGACCGGGATGCTGGGCGCCGCGGGCAGCTTGATGTCCAGGTTGCAGATGTAGACGTTGAGGTAGCTGCCGTAACCGAGGCTGCGGATGTAGACGCCGAGCTGCTTCGGGATGCCGGCCGCGGCGTTGGCCAGCGACGCGGTGTTGTCGGCCAGGAAACGGCCGAACTCGCTCAGCCCGCGGACGTCGCGGGTGATCGCGGTCCCGGTCTCGTCGAGCAGGCCGGACGTGAGCGACGTCAGGTCCTGCATGCTGTCGATGCTGGCGCCGATCGCGCGCCGGTCCTGGGCGAGCCCGTGGGCGAGGCCGCCGAGCTCGCCGACCAGCGACTCGATCTGCTCGCGGTGCCCGTCGGCGGTCTCGAGCACCAGCGTCACGTTGTCGATCACCTCGCCGATGACCTGGTCCCGCTGGGCGACGTGGGAGGTCAGGTCCGCCGTCTGCCGGACCAGGTCGCGCAGGGTCGGCCCCTCGCCCTGGAGGACGGCGACCAGGTTGCCGGCGAGCTGGTTGACGTCCTCGGGGTTCGAGGTTGTCGAACAGCGGGCGGAACGCGTTGAACAGCGCCGTCAGGTCGAGCGCCGGCCGGGTCCGCTCGAGCGGGATCAGGTCGCCGTCGGCGAGCGGCTGCGTCCGACCGCGGCCGGTGCCGGGCTCGAGGGCGACGTACCGCTGGCCCATCAGGTTCAGGTAGTTGATCGACGCGAGCGTCCCGGTGTCGAGCTCCTGGTCGCCTGCGACCTGCATCGTGACCAGAGCCAGGTCGCCGTCGAGCTCGGTGTCGGACACGCGGCCGACCCGGACGCCCGCGATCCGTACGTCGTCGCCGACCCGCAGCCCGGCCGCGTCCCGGAACTCCGCCCGGACCTCCCGCGCTCCGCCGCCCACGCCACGACCCAGGGTGCCGGCGACCGTGGCGGTGAGCAGCACCGACACCAGCGCGAACGCGAGCACGCCGACGAGCGGGCCGGGCCGGCGCAGGAGCGCCCTCACTGTCCCGACCCCGGGCAGTTCTTGCCCTCCAGGCTGCCGTAGCGCGGGCAGTCGTCCTCGTCGTAGGGATCCGGGAAGGTGAGCGCGAGCGCGCCGTTCATCTGGATCTTGCCGTCCTTGATCGCGGTGGCGCCGTTCCTCAGGACCGGGGGCAGCTTGGCCAGGAGCGTCTCGAAGGCGGTGTGGCGCGAGGCGAACACGTCGAGGGTCGCCGCGGTGCCGTCCAGCACCTGCACGATCCGGTCCGCCTGGGTGCCGAGGAAGTCGTCGACGCTGCCGACCAGCCGGGCGCCGGAGGTCATCAGCGCCTGCGTCTGCTGCTCCTTCTCCGCGATGGTCCGCGCCAGCGGCAGCGAGTCGCGGAGTGCGGCGACCAGCTGCGGCTCGACGTCGGCGAGGGTGTCGACGTTGCGGGCGAGCAGGTCCAGGTCGCGGTAGAACGCGGGCTCGTGCTGTGCCCAGGTCGCGAGGAAGTCGTCGGCGTCCACGACGAACCGGGCCAGGTCGTCGCCGCGGCCGTCGAGGGCCGTGGCCAGCTGGGAGATCGCCGCGTCCAGCCGGGCCGGGTCGACGGCGCCCAGCAGCCGCTGGGTGGCGGCGAACGTGTCCATCAGCCGCAGCGTCTCGGCGGAACGGTCGGCCGGGATCGAGGCGCCGTCGGCGATGGCGCCCGTGCCGGAGCCCGCGCTGACCAGCTCGACGTACTCGTTGCCGAAGAGGGTGCCGGGCAGCACCCGCGCCGTGACGTCTGCCGGGATCTCGCCGGCGTGGTCGTGCATGAGCACGATCTCGGCGGACGGCAGCTCGCCGCTCTGCACCTTCAGCACGCGACCGACCCGGAGCCCGCGGAACTTCACGTCCGATCCCACGCCGAGGGAGTCGCCGGTGGTCGCGAGCTCCGCGTCGGCGGACACGTCGTCGGTGACGATGCCGAGGTACGACGCCCCGAGGTAGCCGGTGACGACCACCATCGCCGCGGTGGCGACGGCGGCGATGGCCAGCATCCGCGCGCGTACGGCGCGGCCGTCGCGGCCGGCGCTCGGGAACAGGAACTCGGACACGCCAGTCAGCCCGAGATCTGCACTTGCTGGTCGGGACCCCAGAGCGCGAGCGTGAGCAGGATGTCGAGCACGGTCAGCGTGATGATGCTGGACCGGATGGCGCGGCCGGTGGCGCGGCCGACGCCTTCGGGGCCGCCACTGGCGCGTGAACCCGTGGTAGCAGTGGATCAACGTCACGACCGTCGTCAGCACGACGACCTTGAGGCCGGAGTAGACGACGTCGACCGGCGACACGAACGTCGAGAAGTAGTGCTCGTAGGTGCCCGCGGACTGGCCGAAGAAGACCGTGACCATGCATGTCGGTGGCGAGGTAGGTGCCGACGAGCCCGATCAGGTAGAGCGGCAGGATCACCACCCACGACGCGATCACCCGGGTGGTGACGAGGTAGGGGATCGGCCGGATCGCCATCGACTCCAGCGCGTCGATCTCCTCGTTGATCCGCATCGCGCCGATCCGGGACGTGAAGCCGCAGCCGATCCGGGCGGCGAAGCCGAGCGCGGCCACGATGGGCGCCAGCTCGCGGGTGTTCGCGTAGCCGGACACGAAGCCGGTCGAGCGGCGCGAGGCCGATGACGTCGAGGCCGTTGTAGCCCTCGAGCCCGACCTCCGTCCCGGTCAGCGTCGACAGCAGGAGCACGACGCCGACGACGCCGCCGCCGACCACGAAGATGCCGGACCCGAGGGTCACCTCGGCCAGCACCCGGCCGATCTCGCCGCGGTAGTGGGTCATCGCCAGCCGGATCCCGAGCAGAGCCCGCCAGGACAGCACCACCTGCTCGCCGAGCCGGACCCCGGGAGCCAGCACCGTCTCGTCGAACGCCCTGCCGACCGTCGTACCGCTCATCCGAGTGGACCTCCGACGAGCATCGAGTGGATCTGGGAGATCGTGAAGTTCGCGGCGAACAGCAGGATGAAGTTCACGACGACGGCGCTGGTGACGGCGTCGCCCACCCCGGTCGGCCCCTGCGAGGCGTGCACGCCCTTGTAGGACGCGACCACCGCGCAGATCACCGCGAAGATCGCGGCCTTGGCCAGCGAGAGCCACAGGTCGGACATCTGGGCGAGCGTGGTGACCGAGGCGAGGTAGCTGCCCGGCGGGAGGTTCTGGACCACGACGCTGACCAGCAGCGTGGTGATGATCGTGAAGAACATGACGACGCCGTTGAGCAGTACGGCGACCACGACGGTCGCCGCCATGCGGGGCACGACCAGCCGCTCGACGACCGAGATGCCCATGACCTCCAGCGCGTCGAGCTCCTCGCGGATCTTGCGCGCGCCCAGGTCGGCGCAGATCGCGGAGCCGGCCACGCCGGACAGCATCAGCGCGGTGATCAGCGGCGACGCCTGGCGGACCACGGCGAGCGTGTTGCCGGCGCCGGTGAACGCGACCGCGCCGACCTCCTGAGCGAGCACGCCCACCTGGAGCGCCAGGATGATGCCGAACGGGATCGACACCGGCGAGCGCGGGCAGGCTGCAGACGCGGATGGCGTACCAGGTCTGGTCGACGAACTCCTCGACCGGGAACCGGCGCTGGAGGACGGTGCGCACCATGCCCGCCACCACCCGTTCACCGAAGCGCAGCAGCGCGAACAGCTCGGAGATCGGCCGCCACCCGCGGACCGTGCGGCCGAAGGAAGTCCGCATCTCGTCGCGGAAGGCGCCGGTGATCGAGCCACCGGTCGCGGGGGTCGGCCGAGGCGCGAGGTCGGTCATGCGCGCCCCTTCATCCGTCCGTTACCCGAGTGTCACTGACAGTAGGACTGTGACATAAGCACTGTCACATCACTGTGTCAGCCTCGTCAAGAGGTGTCCCGATCAACGACGGGCGCGGGGATGGTCACGGCGAGGCACGTTGCCAGTATTGATGTGACAGCCGTACTGTGACAGTCATGAGCGCCCAGGCGGAGTCCGAGACCGACGGACTGCTGACCATCGACGAGCTGTCGTCGACGGTCGGCATGACCGTGCGGACCACCCGCTACTACGCCTCGCTCGGCCTGATCCCCGCGCCGATCCGGCGCGGCCGGGTCGCCTACTACGACGAGACGCACCGCGCCCGGCTGGAGATGGTGCGGGCGCTCCAGGACCACGGCTTCACGCTGCAGGCGATCGAGCGCTACATGGCGACGCTGCCCGACGGTGCCGGGGTCGAGGACCTCGCCCTCCAGCGGGCGATGCTCACGTCGTGGTCGCCGCAACCGCCGGAGACGCTGACCCGCCGCCAGCTGGAGAAGAAGGCGTCGCGCCGCCTGTCCGAGCACGACATCGACCTCCTGGTCGAGCTCGGCACCCTGGAGCGATCGGACAAGGGCTTCGTCGCGATGCCGAACCTGTCGGTCGGTGTCGACCTGCTCGGGCTGGACATCCCGCGGGACAGCATGGGCGCGGCGGGCGACGCGATCCGCCGGCACATGGAGGCGCTGGTCGACGAGCTGACCGAGATCCTGCACGCCCAGGTGCTCGAGCCCTACCGGCGCGAGCCGCACTCGCCCGAGGACGCCGAGAAGCTCGAGCGGACGATGGCGCGGCTGCGCCAGCTCACGCTCGAGGCCGTGGTCACCGGCTTCCAGCGCGCCGCGAACGCCGTGATCAGGCGCTCTCTCGCCGGCTGACCTTCCCGTTCAGCTCCTCCAGCATCGAGGCCGGTCCGAGGTCGCCGAGCCGGTAGCCCATCGGGTAGGTCGACGGCTTGTGGTGGTACGCCGTGCGCCGCGGCGGGAACATCCGCAGCACCCGCGCCCGGAGCCGAAGCCCACCCCTGACCGCGCGGACGAACCAGTCCGGCTGCTTCGGCATCCCGAGGGCGACCCGCAGCGGCTCGTCCATCAGCGCGATGGTGAGCCGCCGGATGATCGGCTTCATCGGGAGCGGCGCGAGCTCGCGGGCGATGTCGATCGAGGCCTCGGTGACCCGCCGGTTGGCGGGGTCGAACTCGAACCGCTCGGTCTCGTAGTCGACCAGCAGCCGCTCGTACCCGTCGTACGTCTGCGGGAGGTCCTTGATCCCCATCAGCTCGCCGAACCGGGTGGTCACCGTCGCCAGCGACGCGACCTCCTTCGGGTCGAGCGGGCGCCAGCCGTACTCGTTGATCCAGCGGACCGGGCCGACGATCGTGGTCGCGAGGACGAACGCGAACTCGTCGTTGGGGATGTCGTAGTGGCCGTGGATCTTGTTCAGCCGGCGGACTGCTGCGTGCGAGCGGGGCGAGTCGATGCCCTCGACCGTGGACTCCTCGCCGATGAGCAGGGTGTCGTCGTACCGCTTGACGCCGTGGTCCTGGAACTCGCGGGTCTGGTCGAGCAGCCGCGCGATCGACGGCACGCCGTAGTCGCGGAGGAAGGCGATGCCGGTGCCCTGGACGTAGTCCCAGGGGAACTCGTAGCGCGAGGTGATGTAGGCGATCTCGTCGTAGTCGGTCTCGGGGTCGAGGGCCTGGACCCGCTTCAGGTTGGCGTACCGACTGGGGTGTGAAGGCGATTCATCCGTGGCCTCCGGGGTCCCCGTTCGAAGCGGAACGAAGTGAGCATTCAATGGGCTGGCTTCACGACCCACTCCTTGACCTGGCGGATGGTCGCGGCCGGGTCGTCGGAGGCGGGGGAGACCTGGAGGTTGGTGACGCCGGCCTCCTTGAAGGCCGCGATCCGCTCCTGGACGTACGACGCGGGGCCGACCAGGTTGCCCGCCTCGAGCCACTCCAGCGGCACCTTCGCCTCGGCGTCGCGCTTGTTGCCGTCGAGGTAGAGGTCCTGGATCTCCTTCGCCTCCTTCTCGTAGCCGTACTGGCAGGCGAGGTCGTTGTAGAAGTTCTTGCCGCGGGCGCCCATCCCGCCGACGTAGAGCGCGTACATCGGGCGCATGAAGTCGAGCATCCCCTTCACGTCGTCGCCGATCGCGACCATGCCGCCGGCGGCGATCTCCAGCGGGGCCAGGCCTTCCTGGCGCTTGGCGGTGCCCTTCTCGAGAGCGTCGCCCCAGACCAGGTGGGCCTTCTCGGGGTGGAACAGGAACGGCAGCCAGCCGTCGGCGTACTCCGCCGCGCCCTGGACCGACTTCGGTCCGAGCGCGGCGATGAAGATCGGGACGACCTTGCGCTCCGGCTTGTTGAGCAGCTTGAGCGGCTTGCCGAGGCCGGTGCCCTGGCCCTCGGGGAGCGGGAGCTTGTAGATGCCGTCGTTGGTCAGTGTCTCCCGGCGCAGGCCGCGGCGGATGATGTCGACGATCTCGCGGGTGCGGCCCAGCGGCTTGTCGTAGGGCACGCCGTGGAAGCCCTCGATCACCTGCGGCCCGGAGGCGCCGAGGCCGATCACCGCGCGGCCGCCGGACACGTTGTCGAGGCCCGCCGCGGTCTGCAGCAGGGCGCCCGGCGTACGCGAGTAGATGTTGAGGATGCCGGCGCCGATCTCGACGGTCTCGGTCTTCGCGGCGAGGTAGCCCATCAGGGTCGGCGCGTCGAAGCCGTACGGCTCCGCGACCCAGATCGTGTCCAGCCCCGCCTTCTCCAGCCCGGCCACCTGGTCGGCGGCCTCGCGGGGGTTCCCGGCGTAGATGAGGGGCATCGAGAGCTTCACGGAGGGTCCTGTCGGTGGGAGTTCGGGACGCAACAACTGTGACAGAATCACTGTCACGATGGCAAGGCGCCCCGGGCCTAGACTGCGAGCACCGCGTGTCTACCTGGGAGGGACAGTCATGGGACTCATCACGGACGTGAAGCTCCGTCAGCCCGTCGAGAACGAGCTGGTCGGCCGCCGGTTCCTGGTCGCCGGGATCGGAGCGGGCTTCGAGGGCACGATCGGGATCCGGGTGCTCGGCCCCCAGGGCAAGGTGCTGGCCACCGACTCGGCGCAGTCCGCCGGTGGTGGGTTCGGCATCGGCGAGTTCTCGACCCACGTGCGGCTCGACGACCCGCCGCGCGCCGGCACCCGGCTGACGGTCCAGGTCTTCGGTGACAACCCGGGCCTGCCGGACAACGGCCCCAGCCCGGGCTTCGACCTGCAGGAGAACGAGGTGATCGTCTTCCCGAAGATGCAGGGCTGGCTGCTCTACCGCGTCGTCAGCGGCGACACGTTGTCCGGCATCGTGAAGAAGGTCAAGCCGTTCACCAAGGTGACGGTGAACCAGATCGTGCTGGCCAACCCGCGGATCGAGGACCCGGACGTGATCAAGGTCGGCTGGCGGCTGCGGATCCCCATCCAGAGCTGAGGTCTGCGGCTCAGGTCGCGGCCAGCAGCTCGTTCAGTACGTCGCGGGTGTGCGGCTCGTCCAGCACCTCGCGGATCCACGCCTCGGCGTCGGCGCGCTCGGGGGAGCGTGGGTTGGGCTCGAGCCAGTCGGTGGCCGCGGCCTCGGTGATGTGCCCCAGCTGGGCGATCAGCATCGAGAAGTGGCCCGGCCGGTCGATCGTGGCCGGACCGCCTGCCTCTCGGTAGGCGTCGACGAGCGTTCGCGCCCGGCCCGGGTCGTTGCGGGCGAACTCGAACAGCACGCAGCCCAGCTCCTGGCTCGGGTCGGCCGGTCCGCTGTTCTCCCAGTCGATCACGCAGATTCCGCCGTCCGTGGTGGGTAGGACGTTGTCGGCCCACAGGTCGCGGTGACAGGTCTGCAGGCTGCCGGGAGGCTCGAGCCAGGACTCCAGCGCGACCAGCTCGTCGCGCAGCTCGGCGAGCCGCTCGGCGAACGGCGCTCCCTCGGCGCGGAGCTGTCGCACCAGATCGTCCCAACGGTCGGCGCCGAGCGGATCGGCGTACCACTCGTGGAGCTGTTCGCCGTCCGGGGCAGGGACGACCACGCGGTGGATGCCGGCCACCGCCGCGCCGACCTGAGCCGGGTCGAGCTGGGTGTCGGGGCCGCGGAGGTCCACCCAGCCGTACACCCGGACGCGCGCACCGCCGACCGTCGCGAAGACGTCGCCCTCGGTCGTGCGGACGATCCGCGGCGTGGGCACGCCCGCGTCGTACGCCGCCTCCTGGAACGCGGCCGACCTGCTGCTCTCCTCCTCGTCCTCCGGGTCGAACGGCGCCTTGACCGCCCAGCTGCCGTCGGCCGTGTCCAGCCGCCAGACGACGCCCTGCTTGCCGCGCGCGACCGGCCCCTCGGACAGCTTCGCTCGGCTCCCGAGACCGAACCGGTCGGCGAGCTCCGCTGCGTCCATGGGGTCACTCCAGCACATCGACGAGTGGTCGCTCACTCGCGTCGTGGTCGGTGGCTGATCCAGGTCGTGGGTGTGGCCGGGTTTGGGTGGTGGGAGGAACTCGGGTTTCCGGTCGGTGGGGGACAGGCGGATCTGCCAGGGGGTGTCGTGGATGAGGCGGTGGTGGTGGCCGCAGAGGAGGGCGAGGTTGTCCAGGCTGGTGGGGCCGCCGTCGGCCCAGTGCTGGATGTGGTGGGCGTGGCACATGAGGGGTGGGCGGGTGCAGCCGGGGAAGGTGCAGTGGTGGTCGCGGGCGACCAGGGCGCGCCAGAGGGCGGCGGTGACCAGGCGGTGGAGGCGGCCGACGTCGAGGACCTCGCTGTGGTGCCGAGGACGGCGGGGATGAGGTCGGCGTCGCAGGCGAGGCGGCGTACGACGCCGGGGGTGAGGTCGAGCCCGTCGTCGGTGGTCGCCGGTCCGACGCCGGTGCGGAGGGTGTCGAGGGTGGTGGTGATGGTGAGGCGGGGTCGGGCGCCGTGGCTGTCGGGCGCCTGCTCGGTCGTCAGTGAGTGTTGGGCGACGCCGACCAGGGCGTCCCACATCCGGGCGCCATGGTCCCGCGGGTCACGCCGGTCGGGGTGGCGGGTGCGGTGAGCGGGAGGAGGGCGGCGCGGAGGATCGCGGCGTCCTCGGTGCTGCCGCGGCCCTTCAGCCGGACGCCGCCGGCGCCGTCGGGGGTGATCGAGAGGTAGCGGTGGGGTGGGCGGCGCGTTCCTCGCGCTCGAGCTGCCGTTCGAGGGTGCGGTCGGTGTGGTCGGGGTCGACCACGTCGAGGACGCGGCGTCCGGCCCGGGTGAGGTCGGTGGCGTTGAGCCGGCCGGCTTCCTCGAGCAACACCTGTTCGGCGCGGCTCGCGGAGGCCGGGGCTGGTGGGGAGCGCGTCGACGGCGTCGAGGATCACGGCGCCTGTTCGGGGCTGACCGTGCCCTCGCGCAGCGCGGCCAGCGTCGATGGCCGTCTGTGGTCAGGATGCGGGCGTGGTCGACCCGGCGTTTCCCGTCGCCGCGGCGGAGTCCGGCGAGGTGGGTGTACCAGTCGGCGGTCGAGGCCCAGCCGAGCTCGCGTTTCGCGACCTGGCGGGCGTCGATCTCGGCGAGCACCTGCGCCTCGACCGCGGCCAGGCTGGCCGGAGCGTCTGCAGGGTCTCGACGGTGCCGACCAGCTCGTCGGACCCGCGGGCCGGACCACAGGGTCTCGGCGAGCCCACCGACCAGGGCGCACGCGTCGGCGACCACCCCTGCCGGGGTGGGTGCCGGGAGCGCCGAGATCGCCATGGACAAACTCAACCAGAGACCACCGACACCCAGACCCCAACAAAACAAGGCCTGTGGACAACCGTGGTTCCTGCGAGGGTCGCTCGGTCAATAGCCCGTTCGGATGTATCCAGCGGCGGGTTGGCGCCTCAGCAAGTAAGACAAGCAAGACGGAGTGCGGCGACCAGCGCCAGGCACCCGGCAGAGGCGGTCGGCAGGCCGCCAGGAGGTTGTCATGTCGGCATCGACAGAGTCCGAGGCCAGCGTCCGGCCTGCGGCGGCCGCACCGAAGGGGCGCGACGCTCGGGACCCGGATCGACCGCGCCCCCATGACGCTCGAGGACCTCCACGTTCCCGAGCGGGTGGACAGCAAGCTCGCGTACGGGCGCGACATCTACCAGGACAGCCAGGTCAACGTGCTCCTCGGCCGCTTCGTCCGGATCCGCGGCGACCTCCTGATGGCGGCGCCGGCGTCCTCGAGCGAGCAGGACACCACGAGGGTGGCGGCCGCCGTCGTCTGCGCGGAGCTGTTGCGGGAGGCCAAGGACCTGCTGGAGCGGCGCAAGGTGCCGCTCACCGTGGTCACCCACCAGCTATCGCTCGCCGACCGCGCGCTGGTGTCGCTCTACAGCGAGAGCGTCATGGGGTTCCGGGTGCAGACCCTGGCGACCGAGCTCGACGAGACCGACCCGGAGTGCGAGGAGCAGCTGGGCCACCTCGAGCGGGCGAAGGGCGAGCCTGCGGGAGGGCAACCGCCAGCACGCCGAGACCGCCGTGAAGGAGGTCCTGAGCCACCTCGGCGAGGAGAGCGAGCGTCAGCTGATCGCGGACGACCTCCAGGTCAGCCGCCTCTCCAAGGCCATCGGGTACGTCGCGCTGGGCTGGGTCGCGCTGCTGGCCATCGTGCCGTTCGTGTCCAGCGTCCAGACCGGCACGGAGGACCAGCTCATCTGGCCCCTGGTCGACCTCTTCTCCGAGGACAAGATCGACCTCTTCCTCGGCGCCGTCGGGCTCTCGTTCGTCGGCGCGGTCGGCGGCATCGTGAGCGGCATGTTCTCGGTGCGCGACTCGACGACCAGCCTGCGCGACTACCGCACGAGCGTGAAGCGGATGATGCTGAAGCCGCTCTTCGGCGCCGTCGCGGCCCTCACCGTCTACTTCTTCCTGAGCGCCAACCTGATCAGCGGCGTCGCGGTCACCAGCGCCGGCACGTACGTCGTCGCGGCGTTCCTCGCCGGCTTCTCCGAGCGCTACTTCCTGCGCATCGTGGACGCGCAGAGCAAGGAGACCGGCTCCACCGACAGGGCGCCGGGCAGCCCGCCGGGCGGCGTGCCGAAGCCGCCCGCCGAGAAGCTGAAGGCGGTCCCCAACCCGTAGCGGCGGGTCAGTGCCGGCCGTTCCAGGAGTCCCACAGCGCGGCGTACGAACCACCCGCGGCGACCAGCTCCTCGTGCGAGCCGAACTCGGAGATCTCACCGTCCTCGACCACGGCCACCCGGTCGGCGTCGTGGGCGGAGAACAGCCGGTGCGCGATCGCGATGACCGTCCGCCCGTGGAGTACGGCGGCGAGCGAGCGCTCGAGGTGCCGGGCCGCCCGCGGGTCGATCAGCGAGGTGGCCTCGTCGAGGACGAGCGTGTGCGGGTCGGCCAGCACCAGCCGGGCCAGCGCGATCTGCTGCGCCTGGGCGGCGGTGACGGCGCGGCCGCCCGACCCGACGACGGTCTCGAGGCCGTCGGGCAGGGCGTCCACCCAGTCGAGTGCGTCGACCGCTTCCAGCGCGGACCGGATCTCCTCGTCGCCGGCGCCCGGGGGAGCGGCCAGCGCGAGGTTCTCGCGCAGGCTGCCGACGAAGACGTGGTGCTCCTGGGTGACCAGCGCGACGTGGCCACGCAGGTCGGCCAGCGGCAGCTCGACCAGGCCCACGCCGCCGACGGTGACCGACCCGGTCCGCGGCGGGTGGATGCCGGCGAGCAGCCGCCCGAGCGTGGACTTGCCGGCGCCGGACGGACCGACCATGGCGATCCGCTCCCCGACCCCGACGTCGAGGTCGACGCCGTGCAGCACGTCGCGCCCCTCGACGTACGAGAAGCGGACGTCGTCGGCGGCGAGCTTCTCGTTCGTCGGCTGGGCTCCGCTGACCTCGCGGTCGTCGGGCACCTGCGCGACGCCGAGCAGCCGCGCCAACGACGCAGCGCCCATCTGCAGCTCGTCGAGGATGCTGACGATCCGGTCGACGGGGTCGATCAGCATCTGCACGTACAGGGTCGCGGTGGTGACGTCGGCGAGGGACACCGAGCCCTGCGTGTAGAGGTAGCCACCGAACAGCAGGGTGAGCACGGTCGGGATCAGGTAGGCGATCTCCATGTTCGGGAAGAACACCGTGCGCAGGAACAGGGTGTACCGCTCGGCGTCGAACGAGCCCTTGATGTCCTTGTCGATCTGGGTGATCCGCTCCTCGCCGAGCCCGAGCGCCTCGACGGTGCGGGCGCCCTCGACGGTCTCGGTGAGGGTCGCGTTGATCTGGGAGTACGTCGCGCTCTCGCGGAGGTAGCCGTCCTTGGCGCGGGCGAGGTACCACCGCAGGCCGATCACCAGCGGGGGTACGCCGAGCAGGCAGGGCAGCGCGACCCACCAGCCGACGCTGAGGGCGGCGGCGAACGTGAGCACGGCGGAGACCAGCGCGATCGTCCACTCGGGCAGCGCCCAGCGCACCGACCAGCCGAGCTGGTCGACGTCGCGGCTGGTGCGGGTGAGCAGGTCGCCGGAGCCGGCCGACTCCACGACCCCGACCGGCAGGGCCAGGGCGTTCTGTACGAAGTCCTCGCGGAGCTCGGCCAGCACCTGCTCGCCGAGGGCCTGGCTGACGTAGCGCGCGAACCGCGTCATCACCGTCTGGACGAGCAGGAACGCCGCCAGCAGCACGATGATCCGGTCGACGTGCTCCGTGGTGGTGCCGTCCTCGACGGCCTGGACCAGGTCGCCCAGCAGGCGCGGCGCCGCGAGGGCGGCGAGCGCGGCGGACACGTGCAGCGCGAGCGCACCCCACAGCATCCGCGGGTGCCGGCGGGCGATGTGCACCGCGTAGCGGCGGACCGACCGGCCGTCGGCGACGGGGAGCATCGTGTTCATCGCGAGGCTCCTTCCATCTCGGCCTCGGCCTGCGGCTCGGGGTCGGTCTCGCGGGTGACGACGGCGCGGTACTGCCGGTTCGAGGCCAGCAGCTCGCCGTGCGAACCGGTCGCGACGATCCGGCCGTCGCGCAGGTAGGCGACCTCGTCCACGGCGTCCAGCACCAGCGGGCTGCTGGTCGTCACGACGGTCGTCCGGCCGGCGCGGTGGTCGCGCAGGCGTGCGGCGATCCGGGCCTCGGTGTGCGCGTCGACGGCGGACGTCGGCTCGACCAGGACCAGGACCTCCGGGTCGATGGTGAGTGCGCGGGCGAGCACCAGCCGCTGCCGCTGCCCGCCGGAGAAGCTGCGGCCGCGCTCGGTGACGATGGTGTCGAGGCCGTCGGGGAGCGCCTCGAGGATGTCCTCGCTGGACGCGGTCTGCGAGGGCGCGGTCGACGCCGCCGCGACCGGTGACGTCGAGGCGGTCGGCGAGCCGTCCGGAGAAGAGCGTCGCGCCGGTGTCGGACACCACGATCCGGCGCCGCACCTCGTCCCGTGGCAGCCGGCTCAGCGGTACGCCGCCCAGGCACACGTCGTCGTCGACCTCGGCCGCGCACAGGCCCAGCCGGTCGGCGAGCGCGGCCGACTCGTCGGGCTGGTCGGAGACCACGGCGGTCACCGACCCGGCCCGGACCAGCAGCCCGGTGCGGGCGTCGTACAGGTCGCCGCCCTCGGCCGGCGGCGCGGCCGGCGTCTCGGGGTCCGTGTGGTCGGGCGTCAGCGCCAGCACGCGGACGATGCGGGTGGCGGCGACCCGGGCCCGGATCACCTTGTTGGCGTACTCCGTCGCGGTGCGCAGCGGGATCATCAGGAACGCCGAGTAGCCGTAGAACGCGACCAGCTCGCCGGGCGAGATCGTGCCCGCGACGGCGTACCGGGCGCCGAGCCAGACCACGAGCACCACGAACACGCCCGGCAGGAAGACCTCGAGCGCCTCCAGCACCGACTGCAGCCTGGCCACCGCCACGCCGGCGCGGCGGGTGGTCTGCGACTCGCGGCGGTAGCGGTCCAGGAACACCTGCTCGCCGCCGATGCCGCGCAGCACCCGCAGTCCGCTCACGATGTCGCTCGCGGTGTTGTTGAGGTCGCCCATCAGGTGCCGCTGGTGGGCGCTGCGCTTCTGCAGCGGGCTGAGCAGCGGGCCGATCAGCAGCATGAGAAGAGGTACGCCGATCAGCACGACCAGGCCGAGCGTGACCGACGTCGACAGCAGGATCACCGACACCAGCAGGAAGGAGACGATCGCTCCGGCGAGCCGCGCGCTGACGTCCATGAGCTGCCCGACGTGGGAGAGGTCGTTCGTGCCGATGGCGACCACCTCGCCGGTGGAGACCTTGCGGGGCAGGGTGCCGCCGAGGTGCACGGTCTGGCGGCCGACCAGCTGGACGGTGCGGTACGCCGCGGTCAGCCAGTTGGTGACCGCGAACCGGTGCCGCATGATGCCGCTGGCCGCCTGCACGAGGCCGATCAGCAGCATGATCAGCGCGTACTTCAGCAGCTCGTTGGTGTCCTTCGCGGCGACCCCGCGGTCGATCGCGCGGCCGATGACGGCCGGCATCACCGCCTGGCTGCTCATCCAGATGATGCCGAAGACCATGCCCATGGTGAGGGTGCGCCACTGGCCCCTCGCCATCCACCACAGGAACGCTCCGGGCGACCGATGGTCGGCCGTCCCGGGGTGGTCGAGAGGGAGTTGGCGCACTCCTCCCACGCTACGGAGCAGACGCCCTCACTGCATCCGGTTTTCGGACGTGTCCGGGGTGTCAGTCGTCGTGCCCGACGACCTTCATCGGCAGGGCGACGAGCAGCGCGACGAGCACCACGGCGATCGCCCCACTGGCGATGGCCGCGAAGGCCCGGTCGACCACCATGTCGACGATCAGCAGCACCATCCCGGTGACCAGCAGGGCGAGGGTGACCAGGCCGGCGCCGACCAGCCGGTGGGCGGTGATGACGAGCCTTTCCTTGACGTGCTGGCCGGACAGCCGACGGTGCACCGCCACGGGTGCGATCACGATGGCCGTCGTCAGGGCAGCGAGCAGGACGAGCGCGATGTAGAGGCCGCGCTGGAAGCTGTCGAGGTCCTTGAACGTGTCCTGGAACGGCAGCGTCAGCAGGAAGCCGGCGGTGAGCTGGGCGCCGGTCTGCATGACCCGAAGCTCCTGGAGCAGGTCGTTCCACTTGCGGTCGAGACGCTCTTCCCCGGTCTCGTCGCGGCCGTCTTCGTTGTCGGGCATACCGACATCAGTACCCCGACCGGGGCCGGGTGACTCCTACTCGTCCGAGGAGGCCTGGAACGCGGTGGGGTTCTGCTCGCCGCCACCGCGGTGGAACAGCGGGGTCTGCCGGCCGGTGCCGTCGTCCGAGGCGGTGACGGACGTGAGGGTCATCGCCAGCGGGAACGCCAGCAGGGCAACGGTGAAGAACGCGATGTCGCGGACCGAGAGCGACATGGGTGGCCCCCTTCGGGCGGTGTCGTTGTCGAGACCAACGCTGACCGGGGAGTACGTCGGGACTCCCTACGGCGCGTGGCCGCCCGGTGAACTCTGGGCGTGCGCCCCTAGTTGGCGAGCGGCCCGGCCAGGCCGTCGACCACCTCGGCGCCCGGCAGCTCGGCCAGCAGGCGGCCGGGCAGCAGCAGCTTGGACCGGCGTACGCCGGAGCCGATGATCGCGACGTCCATCTCGGTCACCCGCGCGTCGACCAGCAGCCGCCACTCCTGGGGGAGGCCCACGGGCGTGATCCCGCCGTACTCCATGGCCGACTCCTCGACGGCCCGGTCCATCGACAGGAAGGACGCCTTGCGGACGTCGAGCGTGCGCTTGACGAGGTTGTTGACGTCCGCGCGGGTGTCCGCGCGGACCACGCAGGCGGCGACCCGCTCCTGGCCGTCGCGGCGGCCGGCGACGACCACGCAGTTGGCGCCCGTGGTCAGCGGGAGGTCGTAGGCCTCGGACATGGCGGCGGTGTCGGCCAGCGCGGGGTCGATCTCGACGACCGCGATCTCGCCGGCGTGCGGCCACGACTCGAGTGCGGTCGCGACCGTCGGGCCGAGCAGGTCGGGATGGTCCAGGGCGGGCAGGGACTCGAGAGTGCCGAGCTCAGGCAACGTCATGTGCCCATCATCGTCATCTGCCCTTCACCGCCAGGGGGCCGGTCGGTCATCTCGGTTCGGTTCCGTTGACGCATGACCGCAGCCCTGGCTCCGATCGCGCCGGTGGTGATCGGCCACCGCGGTGCCTCCGGCCACCGCCCCGAGCACACGCTGGCGTCGTACTCGCTCGCCATCCGCCAGGGCGCCGACTACATCGAGCCCGACCTGGTCTCCACGAAGGACGGGGTCCTGGTCGCGCGGCACGAGAACGAGATCAGCGGTACGACCGACGTCGCGGACCACCCCGAGTTCGCCGACCGCCGGGCGACGAAGGTGATCGACGGTCGCGAGGTGACCGGCTGGTTCACCGAGGACTTCACGCTCGAGGAGCTGAAGACGCTGCGCGCGAAGGAGCGGCTGCCGGAGGTGCGGCCGGGCAACACGCGGTACGACGGGAAGTTCGCGGTGCCGACCCTCGACGAGGTGCTGCGGCTGGCGACGACGGCCTCGAAGCGGACCGGTCGCAGCATCGGGGTGTATCCCGAGACCAAGCACCCGACGTACTTCGACTCCATCGGCCTCTCGCTCGAGGAGCCGCTGCTGCGGACCCTGCGCCGCCACCGCCTGGACCGGCGCTGGTCGGGCGTGATCATCCAGTCGTTCGAGACGACGAACCTGCGGCAGCTGAGCCGGGTGACCCGGGTGCCGCTGGTGCAGCTGATCGACGCGGCCGGCGCGCCGTACGACTTCGTGGCTGCGGGTGACCCGCGGACCTACCGCGACCTCACCACGCCCTCGGGGCTGGCCGAGATCGCGACGTACGCCGACGGGATCGGCACCCACAAGGACCTGGTGCTCCCGCGCGACCCGGCCACCGGCGCGACCGGCGAGCCGTCCGCGCTCGTCGACGACGCGCACGCCGAGGACCTCGCCGTGCACGTGTGGACGCTGCGGGCGGAGAACCGGTTCCTGGCGACCAACGCCCGCCGGGGCGGCGACCCGAACGCCCACGGGGACCTGCGCGGCGGAGGCGCTGGCGTTCCTCGACGCCGGTGTGGACGGGATCTTCAGCGACAACCCGGACGTCGTCGGTCGCCGCTCTCGACGAGTGGCTGGAGCGCGACCAGGCGTCCTGACGGGTCATGCGCAAATCCCTGGTTAACCAGGGATTTGCGCACTTGGCCAAGGAAACTTCCCAAGCCAAGTGCCCATTTCCCTGGTTAACCAGGGAAATGGGCACCAGCTTCACGCAGACCCCTAGATCGCGGTCGTCTCGTCCTCGTCGTCGCGCAGGTCGCCCCGCGTGTCGACCCAGCCGGTCTCGTGGGTGGCGTACTTGTGCTTGCTGGACAGGGTGGTGGCCAGCAGGCCGGCGATGCCGGCGAAGACCCACGGCACGGGCAGCAGCCAGCGCACGTCGGTCCCCTCGACGAGGTCGCTCTGGATGATCGCCCAGACCCCGACGAGGCCGAGGAAGGCGATCCCCATCACGAGGTGTCCGATGTTCACGCGGTGGCGTCCCTGCTCGAAGCTGTTCATCGTCATTCCGCCTTCACGGTGATCTCGCCGACGCCCATCTCGGCGTCGATGTGGATGCTGGGGGCGCTCGGCCCGCCGTCGTGCTCGCCGCTCAGCTGGGTGTCGATCCCGCCGGCGTGCCTCTCCTCGAAGAGGCTGATGTCGCCCGGGCCGCCCACGTTGCCGACCACGTCGACGTCCATGTCGTCGGGGACGACGACCTCGATCCGGCCGACGCCGCCCTCGAGGTGGATGGTCTCGCCGTCGAGGTTCTGCGGGTCGCTGACCTGGGTGAGGTCGAGGATCAGCTCGCCGGTCGAGAAGTCGTAGCTGCTCTGCACCTCGGACGCGGTGTCCGGGGTCTCGTGCCGGGTGGTGCCGTCCCAGTTGTCCGCCGCGGTCGCGCCGACCAGGCCGAAGGTCGTGAGCAGGCCCAGCAGGATCAACCCACCTGCCCGGCCGTAGAACGCGCCGACCAGCAGCATCACGCCGGTGATCCCGACGGCCAGGGCGGGGTACGCCGAGTCGGCGATGCCGGCGCCCGCCACGTCGATGGTGCCGAGGATGCCGACGCCCAGCGCGATCAGCGCGAGGGTGAACCAGAACAGGATCGGACCCCGGCGGCGCGGGTCGCGCGGCCGCGTCGGAGCAGCGGCGGGCTGGCCGCCGCCGTACCCGGACTCGGCGTACGGCGACGCGGTGTAGCCGGTGTAGCCCGGGTAGGCGGGCGCGTTCCACTGCTCGGGCTGCGGCGCGTACTCCGCGCCCGGCTGGCCGGCGGCGGGCGTCTGCTGCGCCTGCGGACCCGGCTGCGGACCGAACGGCGTGGGGCCACCCGACCGCGGCTGGCCCTGGCGGTCCTTGCGGGTGACGAAGAACAGCACCACCAGCGCGATGATCGCGAGCGGCCACGGGAACCAGAAGACGCCCCACGAGTCGCCGATCAGGGCGAACGCCGCGATCGCGCCGACCACGAGCAGCGCCAACGTCCGGCTCCGCTCGTCCAGGGTGACCGCGGCCTCGCCGGTGTCCTCGTCCGGCACCAGCAGCCAGCAGGCGCCGTACACGATGAGGCCGGCGCCGCCGAAGAAGGCGAGCACGACGAAGGCGACCCGCAGGATCAGCGGGTCGACGTCGAGGTGCCGGGCCAGGCCGCCGGCGACGCCGGCCACCTTGCGGTCGGTGGAGGAGCGGCGGAGCCGGCCGAGGTCGCGCATCTCGTCGCGCGTCACTCGCGGGCCCCCGTCGCCGGGGGATCCGGCCGGCTGGCCGGAGGGTGCTTCGGGTGGTGTCGTGGTCATGCTCCAACTCTGAGCCCCGGCGGCCGCTTCCACCATCGGGGGACACCCTGATCCTGGGCCGGGGCAGGCGCCCCCGAGTCAGGGTGGGGCAAGGGTTGCACCTCATGGTTGGCGCCCCGTCACTGTGTGACGATTGAGGCGTCATGACGAGCACCTCACCTTCCGCGGGCGTCCGCGACGTCCGCCGCGCCACTCGCGACAGCCAGGACCCGGTCATCGGGGGCGTCGCCGGGGGCCTGGCCCGCCACCTCGCCATCCCGGTGATCTGGGTGCGCGCGGCGTTCGTGCTGACGGCGGTGCTCGGCGGGATGGGCGTCGCGCTGTACGCCGGCCTGTGGCTGGTGCTGCCCACCGACTCCCACTTCGAGGACGAGGCGCCGGGCATCGCCAGCGCCAGCCGAGGCGGCCGGCGTCCGAGCCGGATCCGCCGGCTGACCGACGTCGGCCCGGCGATCGCGCTGGCCGCGCTCGGCTTCGGCGGGATCCTGCTGCTCGAGGCCGCGATCGGGCAGGGCACGGTGTTCTGGCCGATCTTCATCGGGCTGGTCGGCATCGCCCTGCTGTGGCGCCAGGCCGACGAGGCGCAGCGCGAGCGGTGGCTCGACACCACCGGCCGGGTCGACCCGCTCCGCGCCGTCCTCGGCAGCGGCGGCTGGGCGGCGTACGCACGCGTCGCCGCCGGCGTCGGCCTGGTCATCACCGCGCTGGTGCTGTTCTCGTTCCGTGGCGGGTCGATCCAGGTGGCCCGCGACATCACCGTCGCCGCACTGCTCACCATCGTGGGTCTTGCGATCGTGGTCGGCCCCTGGGTCTTCCGGCTGGCCTCCGACCTGACCGCCGAGCGCGCCGAGCGGGTGCGCACCCAGGAGCGCGCCGACCTGGCCGCGCACCTGCACGACTCCGTTCTCCAGACGCTCGCCCTGATCCAGAAGAACGCCAACGACGGGCCGACCGTGGCCCGCCTGGCCCGTTCGCAGGAGCGCGACCTCCGGTCCTGGCTGTACGTCGGCGAGGCCACCGACGACCGGACCGTCGCCAGCGCGCTGCGCGGCGTCGCCGCCACGACCGAGGACGACCACGGCGTCTCCGTCGAGGTGGTCACCGTGGGCGACTGCCCGATGTCCGAGGCGCTGAGGCCGGTCGTCAACGCCACCCGCGAGGCGGTCACGAACGCCGCCAAGCACGCCGGCACCGGCCAGGTCGACGTGTACGCCGAGATCACACCGGCCGCCGTCGACGTGTTCGTGCGCGACCGCGGCCGCGGCTTCGACCCGGCCACGATCGCGGAGGACAGGTACGGCGTCCGCAACAGCATCATCGACCGGATGGACCGGCACGGCGGCAGCGCCGACGTACGCTCCACATCCGGCGAGGGCACCGAGGTGCGGCTGCACCTCCCGAGACAGCAGGAGGACAACGATGGCTGACCTGACGAGGGTCGTGCTGGTGGACGACCACGGGATGTTCCGGGCGGGCGTGCGCGGCGAGCTGGGCGACTCGGTCGACATCGTGGCGGAGGCCGCCGACGTCGACCAGGCCGTGGCGGCGGTCAACGAGCACCAGCCCGACGTCGTACTCCTCGACGTGCACCTGCCCGGCGGCGGCGGGGTCGAGGTGATGCGCAGGGCGCAGTCGCCCGAGACGCGCTATCTCGCGCTCAGCGTCAGCGACGCGGCCGAGGACGTGATCGGCACCATCCGCGGCGGCGCGCGCGGCTACGTCACCAAGACCATCACCGGCCCCGAGCTGGTCGCGGCGATCCGCCGGGTGGCCGACGGCGACGCGGTCTTCTCGCCGCGGCTGGCCGGCTTCGTGCTCGACGCGTTCGCCGGCTCGATCGACGTCGCCGCGGTCGACGAGGACCTCGACCGGCTCACCGAGCGGGAGCGCGAGGTGATGCGGCTGATCGCTCGCGGCTACGCCTACAAGGAGGTCGCGAAGGAGCTGTTCATCTCCATCAAGACCGTCGAGACGCACATGTCGAGCGTGCTCCGGAAGCTGCAGCTCTCCTCCCGCCACGAGCTGGCCCGCTGGGCGAACGACCGCCGCTTGCTCTGAGGTCGGCGTCACACGGGCGTTTTGACAACGCCTCGTTGGGCACGGTTGCGTGGACGACTGACACACGTTCCACTCTCGGGAAGTGAGGCCACCCGTGGCCGAAGCACAGGCAGACACCGTCGACCGGCCAGGGGACTCGCCTGAGAACGGCGAGCTCAAGCGCTCGATCACCGGCCGCCAGCTCTTCTTCTACACGCTCGGCGACGTCCTCGGATCGGGCATCTACGTCCTGATCGGGCTGGTCGCGGCCGCTGTCGGAGGTGCGTTCTGGATCGCGTTCGCGGTCGGCGTCACCGTCGCCGCGATCACCGGTACGGCGTACGCCGAGCTGGTCACGAAGTACCCACGCGCCGCCGGGGCAGCCCTCTACGTCAACAAGGCCTTCGGCAACAAGACGCTCACCTTCCTGGTCACCGTCTCCTTCCTGTCCGCCAGCTTCGCGGCTGCCGGGTCGCTGGCGTCCGGGTTCGCGTCGTACTTCGCGGAACTGTGGGCCTCGCCGCCCACCCTGCTGGTCACGCTGCTCTTCATCGCCGCACTGTCGGTCATCAACTTCATCGGCATCACCGAGTCCGTCGTCATCAACATGCTGATGGCGTTCGTCGAGATCTTCGGCCTTGCGATCATCCTGCTGATCGGGGTCTGGCACATCGCCGAGGGCGACGCGGACTTCGGCGTGCTCGGCGACTTCACCACCTCCGGGAGCCCGGCGCTGGCGATCCTCGCCGGTGTGGCGCTGTCCTTCTTCGCGATGACCGGCTTCGAGAACACCGCGAACGTCGCCGAGGAGACCATCGACCCGCAGAAGTCGTTCCCGCGGTCGCTGATCGGCGGCATGATCGTGGCCGGCGTCATCTACGTGCTGGTGTCCATGTCGGCTGCGCTGACCGTCGACACCGCGACCCTGGCCGGCTCCGAAGCGGCGCTCCTCGAGGTGGTCGAAGAGCGGCGTGCTGCCGATCTCGGGCGACTTCATGAACACCCTGTTCGCCGTGATCGCGATGATCGCCATCACCAACACCACCCTGGTCGCCGTGGTCACCCAGCCGCGGATCCTCTACGGCATGGCCAACGAGGACATCGTGCCCGGCGTCTTCGCCAAGATCCACGCCGGCCGCCGTAGCCCCTGGGTGGGCCTGCTGTTCAGCGGCTTCATCGTCAGCGCGCTGCTCGTGATCGGGACCCTGATCCTGGAGGCCGGCTCCGGGCTCGACCTCGTGGCGCGCCTGGCCACGGTCACGGTGCTGTTCCTGCTGTTCATCTACGGCCTGGTCATCGTCTCCGCGCTCAAGCTGCGCGGGCAGGACGAGGACGAGGGCACCTACCGCGCCAACACCCCGCTCCTGTACGTCGGGCTGGCCGGCAACCTCGCCATCCTCGTGTGGTCGATCAACGACGACCCGTGGTCGCTCGTGTGGTGCGCCGGCCTGGTCGCGGTGGGTGTGGTGCTGTTCCTGCTCGAGTACTTCTTCGGCCGGCAGGACCGGCCCGAGGGTGCGGAGCGGGGCGACCCGAGCCTGAGCAAGTAGGTCTCGCTTTTCCCGGCGCTTCACGCCGGGGTTGGGTTGTTTGAGTCGCGGGGCCGTTCGCCACGGTGGGCTGCCTGCGGCGCAGCACATCCCCGCGGCCTACCAGCCGTTCGCTTCGCTCACGGGTGCCAGACCCAACCACGGCCGCGGGGCTGCACTGCGCCTCCGGCAGCCAAGGCGCGTCGGCGGCTCGCGGCTCGCTGGGGGAGGGGTGCCGCCATCGCCGGATATTCTTCGCCTCATGGAGACCCTGCGCCTGGTCCTGCTCTTCCTGCACATCTTGGGGTTCGCGGCCCTGATCGGTGGCCTGCTCGCTCAGGCTGGCTCCCCGGAGAAGAAGGTCAACGGGGCGATGCGGGACGGCGCCGGGACTGCCTTCCTCGCCGGGCTGCTGCTGGTCGGGGTGCTCGAGGCCGACGACGTGTCCGTCAACCACACGAAGATCGCGGTGAAGTTCGGGGTCGGCTTGGTGATCCTGATCCTGGTCATGGCGAACACGCGGAAGCCCAGCATCCCGAACGGGCTCTACTTCGGGCTGATCGCGCTCAGTGTCGCCAACGTCGCGGTGGCCGTCTTCTGGTCACCGATCCACCAGGTCTAGCCGCCCGGGCAGGTGGCCGTCCCCGGCTCGAGGTCCGGGTGGATCGGCCCGGACCGCTCGCTGACCGCGCCGACCGACGCGCCCGCGCCACGGCGTACGGCCACGATCTCGGCGAGGATCGAGACCGCGATCTCGCCGGGCTCGTCGGCTCCGATGTCGAGGCCGATCGGTGCCCGGACGGCCGCGAGTCGGGCCTCGTCGACGCCGTTCTCGAGCAGCCACTCGCGGCGCCGGGCCTGGGTCTTCCGCGATCCCATCGCCCCGACGTACGGCGTTCCCTTGTCCAGGGCGGCCTTGATCGCCGGGCCGTCGAGACCCTCGTGGTGACTCACCACGACGATCGCATCAGCGTCCCCGAGACCGTCCCTGACCTGGTCGAGGGAGGTCGCCGAGCGGGCCTGCCAGCCCACCGCGGAGATCATCGGGGCGAGGGCTGACGCGACCGGTCCCTCGCCCACCACCAGCACGTTCGCGATGTCCGTCATGTCCCCATCATGCCGCCGCAGTGATGGGGGTGGGGAGACGTAGGGTTGGGTCAGAGATGAGCACCTCCTTTCCGATCCCCGGCCTCGAGAGCGTCGCGCCGGCCGAGCCCCGCACCACGCGGCGCGGTCCCACCGCCGACGAGCTGCTCGACGGCCTCAACGAACCCCAGCGCGCCGCGGTCGTGCACGCCGGGGCGCCGCTGCTCGTCGTGGCGGGTGCGGGGTCCGGCAAGACCCGGGTGCTGACCCGCCGGATCGCGTGGCTGATCTCCGAACGCAAGGCCCACCCCGGATCGATCCTGGCGATCACCTTCACCAACAAGGCCGCCGCGGAGATGAAGGAGCGGGTCGAGGCGCTGGTCGGCAAGCGCGCCCGGATCATGTGGGTCTCGACCTTCCACTCCGCGTGCGTGCGGATCCTGCGCAAGGAGATCGACAAGTTCGGCTACAAGTCCAACTTCTCGATCTACGACGCCGCCGACTCCAAGCGGCTGATGACGCTGGTCTGCCGCGACCTCGACCTCGACCCGAAGCGGTTCCAGCCCAACGCCGTCCTGCACTGGGTCTCCAACCACAAGAACGAGCTCCGCGACGCCGAGGAGGCGACCAAGGACGCGCGGAACTCGTTCGAGGAGACGTACGCCGCGGCGTACACCCTCTACCAGCGGCGGCTCCGCGAGGCGAACGCGCTCGACTTCGACGACCTGATCATGACGACGGTGCACCTCTTCCAGGCGTTCCCCGAGGTGCGTGAGACCTACCGGCGCCGGTTCCGCCACGTGCTCGTCGACGAGTACCAGGACACCAACCACGCGCAGTACGCCCTGATCCACCAGCTGTGCGCCGACAGCATGGACGAGCCCACCGGCTACCGCCCGGTCGACGGCGACGAGCCGGAGGAGCGGGTGGAGCCGAGCGAGCTGATGGTCGTCGGCGACGCCGACCAGTCGATCTACGCGTTCCGCGGCGCCAACATCCGCAACATCCTCGACTTCGAGCAGGACTTCCCGAACGCCACGTCGATCCTCCTCGAGCAGAACTACCGCTCGACCCAGACCATCCTCAACGCCGCCAACTCGGTGATCGGCCACAACAAGGGCCGCAAGCCCAAGCGGCTGTGGTCCGAGGCCGGCGACGGGGCGCGGATCGTGGGCTACGTCGCCGACGACGAGCACGACGAGGCCCGGTTCATCTCCGAGGAGATCGACAAGCTGACCGACGAGGGCGGCGCCCGGCCGGCCGATGTCGCCGTCTTCTACCGGACCAACGCCCAGTCCCGCGTGTTCGAGGAGGTGTTCATCCGGGTCGGCATGCCCTACAAGGTCGTCGGCGGGGTGCGCTTCTACGAACGCCGCGAGGTCCGCGACGCGCTCGCCTACCTGCGGATGCTGGTCAACCCGGCCGACGAGATCTCGCTGCGCCGGATCCTGAACACCCCCAAGCGCGGGATCGGCGACCGGGCGGTGGAGTGCGTGCAGGCCCTGGCGGACCGCGACCGGATCCTGTTCTGGGAGGCGCTGCGCCGGGCCGAGGACGCCCCGGGGCTGGCGACGCGGTCGCTCAAGGCGATCGAGGGCTTCGTCGGCATGGTCGACGAGCTGCAGTCGATGGTCGACGCGGCGGAGCGTCCCGACGTGATCCTCGAGTCGGTGCTGGCGCGGTCCGGCTACCTCGCCGAGCTGGAGGCCTCCGACGACCCGCAGGACGACACCCGGGTGGAGAACCTCGCCGAGCTGGTCGCGGTGGCGCGGGAGTTCTCCGACGACCCGGTCGCCGGCCCGTCGGCCGACCCCTCCGATGTCGACGCCGGGATCGTCGCGCCCGGCCTCTCCGACTTCCTGGAGCGGGTGGCGCTCGTGGCCGACGCCGACCAGATCCCCGACGCCCCCGACGGCGACGACACCGGTGTCGTCACGCTGATGACGTTGCACACCGCCAAGGGCCTGGAGTTCCCGGTGGTCTTCCTGACCGGGCTCGAGGACGGCGTCTTCCCGCACTCGCGGTCCCTCGGCGACCAGCCCGAGCTCGAGGAGGAGCGCCGGCTCGCGTACGTCGGCGTCACCCGCGCCCAGCAGCGGCTCTACGTCTCGCGGGCGGTCGTCCGCTCCGCCTGGGGTGCGCCCTCGCACAACCCGGCGTCCCGGTTCCTCGACGAGCTGCCGATCGACCTCGTCGACTGGCGCCGGACCCAGGCCGCCCAGACGCAGTGGGGCCGCCCCGACCTGGCCAGTGGCTCGGCGAGCACCCGGCTCGGAACCCCCACCGCCGCGGGCCGGCGCAACTTCTCCTCGGCCGCACTCAAGGCCGACGCGGCGTCCAAGGCGAAGACCAGCCGGGAGATCCCGTCGCTGGAGCCCGGCGACCGCGTGGTGCACGACTCGTTCGGGATGGGCACGGTCGTGGCGCTGGAAGGCGTCGCGGAGAAGGCCGTCGCGTCGATCGACTTCGGCTCGGAGGGCGTCAAGCGGCTGCTGCTGCGCTACGCGCCGGTGGAGAAGCTCTAGTTACGGCTGCAGGCCGTGGACGACCAGCGCGGCGTACGGGTCGACCGGGTCGCCGGCGCCGGGGCGGACCTCGAGGTGCAGGTGCGGGCCGGTGACATTGCCCGTGGAGCCGATGTAGCCGATCACGTCGCCGGCTTCGACGACGTCGCCCTCGGAGACGGCGAACTCGTTCTGGTGGCAGAACCACAGCTCGGTGCCGTCCTCGAGCGTGAGCACGGTCTTGTTGCCGTAGGAGCCGTCGTACGACGCCGAGGTGACGACTCCGTTGGCGACCGCGTGGATCGGGGTTCCGGTGTCGGCGGCGAAGTCGAGGCCGGTGTGGTAGCTCGCCCAGAGGCCGTAGTCGCCGAACTCGGCCGTCAGGCGGTAGCCCTCGACCGGGAGCACCCACTGGTTGAGGGCGATCTTGGCGGCCTGCGCCTCGGCCTGCTTGGCGAACTTCGCGAGCGCGGCGTCGCGCTCCTCCGCCTGCATCTCGGCCTGCTCGACGAGCTCCTCGGTGGCGGCGTCGGCGAGGGCGTCGCGACGCGTGTCGCGGCTCACCGCGGCCTGGCGCTGGTTGAGGAGGCTGGTGCTGGACACGCCGTCGTCGCCACCGAGCGCGCTGGCCTGGTTGACGTGGCTGGTCTCACCCGAGGTGCCGATGATCGCGGGGTTCGCGGCGGTGACCGCACCGCCCGCGGAGACGGCCAGGGCGGCGATGCCCATCACGATCGGCGCGGACGGCAGACCACGCAGGAGTGACCCGCGCTGGACGCTGTGCCGGGATGCCTTGCGCTTGCCCGTGGCGTTCTTCGGGGCTGTGTGCCCGTGAGCGGGGGCGGCGACCCGCTTGGCTGGCGCGGCGGCGACGCGCTTGGCCGGCTTCGCGGTCGGGGCGGACTCCATCGCCGCGATCGGCTGGATCGGCTGGGTGGGGGTCTCCGCGACCCGCTCGACGGGGGCCTGTGCGGCGCGCTTGGCGGGAGGGTTTGCGACGCGCTTGCCGGGGGTACGCGGGGTCGACGTCACCGAGGGTCGGCGGCTGAGGCCGCGACGATCCGCTCGATGGTTCCCCATGCGTGTGCTCCCGTGTTCGGTAGTTGAGACAACGAGCAGAGACTGTAACGGACCGGTCACGGCCACTGAAATCGCTGTCACTGTGATTGTGCACAACCGAAAGCCTTCGAAACCCCAAATCCCCAACATTGGGGTTGCCAGTTGGCGTAGGGTCAGCCGGCTTGCGCGGGGGATAGCCGGTTTCATGGCGCGTGTCACACGTCGGATAGCCTGCGAGCATGACCTCGACAGGCTCGATCCGGCGTCTCCGCATCGTCGTCGGCAAGCCCGGGTTGGACGGGCACGACCGCGGCGCGAAGATCGTGGCACGGGCCCTGCGCGACGCCGGTCACGAGGTCATCTACACCGGGCTCCACCAGACACCCGAGCAGATCGTCGAGACCGCCATCCAGGAGGACGCCGACCTGATTGGATTGTCCGTGCTTTCCGGTGCGCACATGACCCTTTTCCGGAAACTGATCGACCTGCTCGCGGAGCGCGACGCTTCCGACATCGTCGTGTTCGGCGGCGGGATCGTCCCCGACGAGGACATCCCGGTGCTCGAGGAGATGGGCGTGGCCAAGGTGTTCACGCCCGGCGCCGCCACCACCGAGATCACCGGCTGGGTCGCCGAGCACTTCGTCGACCAGGGCTGACGCCGCTCAGGCCGGGTGCTCCACGTCGAGCACGACGTTGAGTCGCTGACCGCTGAGACCAGCCGTACGGAACCGCAGCCGGTCCGAGGTGATCCGGCGGGGCAGCAGGGGCGCGCCTGCGCCCAGCACGACCGGCGTGAGGTGGATGTGGATCTCATCGAGCAGGGCGGCGTCGTCGAACTGGCCGACGAGGTCACCGCCCCCGACCACCCAGATGTTGCCCGACCGGGTCGCGACCATCTCGTCGTACACCGGGCGCACATCTCCTGAGACGAACCGGATGTCGACGCCCGGAATCGGCGGCAGGTCGCGATGGGTGAACACCCAGCACGGACGATCGTCGTAGAACTCGCGCCACTGCGCCGGGTTGTGCCCGTAGTCGTGGTGGGTGAACGACCACATGTACGTCGTTGCGCCCATGACCATCGGGCCGACGTCTCCGATGAACGCGTCCCACGACCCGTCGTCCTCGTCGTGCGGCGCCTGGAACAGCCAGTCGAGGGACGAATGCTGGTCGGCGATGAAGCCGTCGAGCGAGGCCGCCGTGTAGTACTGCACCGTGGTCACGCTGCTCACCGTAGGCGGCCCGGGCGGGGCGCTACTTGATCGCAGTTGCTACGCGCGTGCCGTGGATCACATCGGTGTCCGCGGAAAGACCCGGCGTGGTCGACCCTCGCCGAGCGGGACTAGGGTGCCAAGCACTGAGCTTGTGAACTGTCCTGCTGTTCGGAGAGAAGAAGGACTGGGTCGATCGTGGATCTGATGGAGTACCAGGCGAAGGAGCTCTTCGCGAAGCATGGAGTGGTGACCACGCTGGGCGAGGTGGTCGAGTCCGCCGAGGCCGCCAGGGCGGCTGCCGAGCAGATCGGCGGCGTCACCGTCGTCAAGGCGCAGGTCAAGGCCGGTGGACGTGGCAAGGCCGGCGGCGTGAAGCTCGCCAAGACGGCCGACGAGGCGTTCGAGTACGCGTCGAACATCCTCGGGATGGAGATCAAGGGCCTCACCGTCAACCGGGTCCTGGTCACGCCGGCCACGCCGCCCGAGGAGGAGTACTACTTCTCGTTCCTGCTCGACCGCGCGAACCGCCAGTACCTCTGCATCGCATCGGTCGAGGGTGGCGTCGAGATCGAGGAGGTCGCCAAGACCAACCCCGACGCCGTCAAGCAGATCGCGATCAACCCGGGGTCCGGCGTCGACGAGGCGAAGGCCCGCGAGATCGCGACCGAGGCGAAGTTCCCGGAGCCGGTCTTCGAGCAGGCCGTCGAGATGATCCAGTCGCTCTACAAGGTCTTCGTCGAGGAGGACGCCACGCTGGTCGAGGTCAACCCGCTCGCGCGGCTGGCCGGCGACAAGCTCGAGGCGCTCGACGGCAAGGTGTCGCTCGACGACAACGCGTCCGAGGTGCGGCACCCCGACCACGAGGCGTTCGAGATCCGCGAGGAGGCCGACGCGCTCGAGTCGAAGGCCAAGGACAAGAACCTCAACTACGTCAAGCTCGACGGCGCGGTCGGCATCATCGGCAACGGCGCCGGGCTGGTCATGTCCACGCTCGACGTCGTGGCGTACGCCGGCGAGGCGCACGGCGGCGTGAAGCCCGCCAACTTCCTCGACATCGGCGGCGGCGCCAACGCACAGGTGATGGCCGACGGCCTCGACGTGATCCTGCACGACCCGCAGGTCAAGAGCGTCTTCGTGAACGTCTTCGGCGGCATCACCGCCTGCGACGAGGTCGCCAGCGGCATCAAGGGTGCGCTGGAGATCCTCGGTGACGAGGCCAGCAAGCCGCTCGTCGTACGACTGGACGGCAACAACGTCGCCGAGGGTCGCCGCATCCTCGACGAGCTGAACCACCCGCTGGTCACCCAGGTCGACACGATGGATGGCGCTGCCGACAAGGCCGCCGAGCTCGCGAACGCGTAAGGACGAGAACAGATGTCTATCTACCTGAACAAGGACTCCAAGATCATCGTCCAGGGCATGACGGGCGGGATGGGCTCCAAGCACACCACCCTGATGCTGGACGCCGGGTCCAACATCGTCGGCGGCGTGAACGCCCGCAAGGCGGGCACCACCGTCGAGCTCGGTGGCCAGGAGCTGCCGGTCTTCGGCAGCGTCAAGGAAGCGATGGCCGAGACCGGCGCCGACGTGTCGGTCGTCTTCGTGCCGCCCAAGTTCACCAAGGACGCCTGTGTCGAGGCCATCGACGCCGGCATCGGCCTGCTCGTGGTCATCACCGAGGGCGTGCCGGTCCAGGACTCCGCCGAGGTGTGGGCCTATCTGGACGGCAAGGAGACCCGGATGATCGGCCCGAACTGCCCGGGCATCATCACCCCCGAGGAGTCCCTCGCCGGCATCACCCCGCACACCATCGCGGGCAAGGGTCCGGTCGGCCTGGTGTCGAAGTCGGGGACGCTGACCTACCAGATGATGTTCGAGCTGCGCGACTACGGCTTCTCGACCGCCATCGGCATCGGCGGCGACCCGGTCATCGGCACCACCCACATCGACGCGCTCGCAGCGTTCGAGGCGGACCCCGAGACCAAGGCGATCGTGATGATCGGCGAGATCGGCGGCGACGCCGAGGAGCGCGCCGCGGCGTACATCAAGGACAACGTGACCAAGCCGGTCGTCGGCTACGTCGCCGGCTTCACCGCCCCCGAGGGCAAGACCATGGGCCACGCCGGCGCCATCGTCTCCGGCTCGTCCGGCACCGCCCAGGCGAAGAAGGAGGCCCTCGAGGCCGTCGGCGTGAAGGTCGGCAAGACGCCGTCCGAGACCGCCAACCTGATGCGGGAGATCCTCGAGAAGCTCTGACCCGTCACTAACTGCACGCTGACCCGTCGTTAATTAACGACGGGTCAGCGTCATTTGTCGGACTCCATGGCGGCGTCGAGGCGCTTGCGGGCGCCGTCGAGCCACTCCTGGCAGATCCGGGCGAGCTCCTCGCCGCGCTCCCAGAGGGCCAGTGACTCCTCGAGGGTGGTGCCGCCGGCCTCGAGCTTGCGGACCACCTCGATCAGCTCCTCGCGGGCGGCCTCGTAGGGGATCGGCTTGTCACTCATGGCTCTCCTCGGCGGGGTCGGGCTCGACCCCGGTGGTGGTGGCGTGGATCCGGCCGTCGGTGACCCGGACCGACACGGTCGCGCCGGCGGCGACCCCGGCGACGGAGCCGAGCACGTGCCCGTCGGCGTCCTGGAGCACGGCGTACCCGCGCTGGAGGGTGGCCAGCGGGGACAGGGCACGGGCGCGGGCGCGCTGGTGGCCCAGGTCGTCGGTGGCCCGGTCGAGGGCGTGTGACAGGCAGCGGCGGGCGCGGTCGCGCAGCAGGTCGACCTCCTCGGCCCGGGCGGCGACCAGTGAGCGCGGGTCGGCGAGCGCCGGGCGGGACCGCAGGGCATCGAGCCCGGCCTGCTCGCGCGTGACCAGGCCGGCCACGGCCGAGCGGATCCGGTCGCGGGCCTGCTCGACCCGGCGCAGCTCCTCGACGACATCGGGGACGACGAGCTTGGCGGCGTCGGTGGGGGTGGAGGCGCGGACGTCGGCGACCAGGTCGAGCAGCGGCTGGTCCGGCTCGTGCCCGATCGCTGACACGACGGGTGTGCGCGCCTGGTGGACCGCTCGGATCAGCGCCTCGTCGGAGAACGGCAGCAGGTCCTCGACCGAGCCGCCACCGCGGGCGACCACGATCACGTCGACGTCGGCGTTGCGGTCGAGCCGGTCGACCGCCTCCATCACCTCGGCGGCGGCGCGGGTGCCCTGCATCGCGGCGTGCACGACCTCGAAGCGTACGGCGGGCCAGCGGCGGCGGGCGTTCTCGAGGACGTCGCGCTCGGCCGCCGAGTTGGGGGCAGTCACCAGGCCGACACAGCCCGGGAGGAACGGCAGCGACCGCTTCAGCTCCGGGGCGAACAGGCCCTCGGCGGCCAGCAGCTGGCGCCGCCGCTCCAGCCGGGCGAGCAGCTCGCCGAGCCCGACCATCCGGATCTCGCGGGCGTAGAGCGAGAGGGTGCCGCGGTTGGCGTAGTAGGACGGCTTCGCGTGCACGACCACGCTCGCGCCCTCCACCAGCGGCGGGTTGAGGCTGTCGAAGAGGGTCCGCGAGCAGGTCACCGGGACCGAGATGTCGGCCACCGCGTCGCGCAGCGTCATGAAGACGGTGTTCATGCCCGGCCGCCGGCTCACCTGCGCCACCTGCCCCTCGACCCACACCGCGCCGAGCCGGTCGATCCAGCCGGCGATCGCGTTCGCGATCTGCCGCACCGGTGCCGGTGCCTCCGGCGATGTGTCGAGGGCCATGGCCGCGAGATTAGGGCACAGGGCAGACATCCATAGACTGGAGCCCATGAGCACCGACCTGGGAACCCCTTCGATCCTGAGCCCCGACGAGGCCGAGCGCGCCGTGCTGCTCGCGGCGCCGCGGGGCTACTGCGCGGGCGTCGACCGGGCAGTGGTGACGGTCGAGGAGGCGCTGGACCTGTACGGCGCGCCCGTCTACGTGCGCAAGCAGATCGTGCACAACAAGCACGTCGTGTCCGACCTGGAGTCGCGCGGGGCGATCTTCGTCGAGGAGCTCGACGAGGTCCCCGAGGGCGAGACGGTCGTGTTCTCCGCCCACGGCGTGTCCCCGGAGGTGCACCGGCAGGCCGAGGTGCGCAGCCTGAAGACCATCGACGCCACCTGCCCGCTGGTGACCAAGGTGCACCACGAGGCGAAGCGGTTCGCGGGCGAGGACTACGACATCCTGCTGATCGGCCACGAGGGCCACGAGGAGGTCGAGGGCACCGCCGGTGAGGCGCCCGAGCACATCCAGCTCGTCCAGAGCCCCGCGGACGTCCCGAACATCGAGGTCCGCGACCCGGCCAAGGTCGCCTGGCTCTCGCAGACCACGCTGTCGGTCGACGAGACCCTCGAGACCGTCGCCGCCATCCGCGAGCGCTTCCCGCTGCTGCTCGACCCGCCCAGCGACGACATCTGCTACGCCACCCAGAACCGCCAGCTCGCGGTCAAGGAGATCGCCAAGGACTCCGACCTGGTGATCGTGGTCGGCTCCGGCAACTCCTCGAACTCCGTGCGGCTGGTCGAGGTCGCGCTCGAGGCGGGCGCGCGTACGTCGTACCGCGTCGACGACGCCTCCGAGATCGACGAGGCCTGGCTGGACGGTGTCGACAAGGTCAGCGTCACGTCGGGCGCGAGCGTCCCCGAGGAGCTGGTGCAGGGCGTGCTGGCGTTCCTCGCCGAGCGCGGCTACCCGGACGCCCAGGCCGTGCACAGCGCCGAGGAGTCCCTGATCTTCGCGCTGCCCAAGGAGCTGCGGCGCGACCTGAAGGCGGCCGCCCAGGCCGCCCAGGCCTGAGCCGAGCCCATGGCGCGCTACCTCGACATCCACCCGGACAACCCGCAGCCGCGGCTGCTGGCCCAGGTCGCAGACGCGCTCCGCGAGGACGCGCTGATCGCCTACCCGACCGACTCCGGCTACGCGCTCGGCTGCCGGATCGGCAACAGGGATGGAGAGACCGGATCCTGCGGATCCGCGGGCTCGACGACAAGCACCACTTCACGCTGGTCTGCAAGGACTTCGCGCAGCTCGGGCAGCTGGTGCACGTCGACAACTCGGCGTTCCGGGCGATCAAGGCCGCGACCCCTGGCCCGTACACCTTCATCCTCCCGGCGACGCCCGAGGTGCCGCGGCGCCTGCTGCACCCCAAGAAGCGCACCGTCGGCGTCCGGATCCCCGACTACACGCTGGTGCGCGAACTGCTCGAGGTGTTCGACGAGCCGCTGCTCACCAGCACCCTTCTCCTCCCTGGCGAGGACGAGGTCCGGACCTCCGGCTGGGAGATCAAGGAGGAGCTCGACCACCAGGTCGACATCGTGATCGAGGCGGGCGAGACCTCGTCCACGCCGACCACGGTCATCGACCTGTCCGGCGGAGCTCCCGAGATCGTGCGGTACGGCGCCGGGGACGCGAGCCGGTTCGAGGTGGCCTGAGCGCCGGCTGGCGCTAGCGGAGGGCCGGGCTGTCGGACCGCTGCTCGGGGCCGGCGACCTTCTGGCGCACGGCGAGCACGGCCAGGCACAGCACGTAGCCCGCGACCAGCGCGCTGCTGTGGTGGGAGAGGCCCGACACGACGGCCTGCACGACGCCGTCCTGCGGGTGCGCGATCACGCCGGGGCGGGTGAGCCCGAGCAGGGTGAAGACCGCGAGCATGATCAGCGGCGGCAGCACGCCGACGACGAAGAAGTCGGTCGGCCGCACCACCAGCGCGAGCCCGACGCAGAGCGCGACGAAGCAGAGGTCGAAGAACAGGCTGACCCGACCCACCAGGAGCACGTCGAGGACCACGACCGTGAGCGCGACGGCAACCCCGAGCACCACGACCTGACGGCCGGGCTCGCGTCCCTCCTCCCAGAGGGTTCGGGCATGGGTCACGCCTACACGTTAGGCCGCGGTCACTCGCCGCCGGAGGCGACGCGCCGCAGCTCGGTGCCGCCGACGGAGCGGGCGGCGGCGTCCACCTGACGGGGCGCGGCGAGGTCGCCGTCGACCACGGAGAGCTCCGAGAACCGGCGCGCGGCCACCAGGACCCGCGACTCCAGGGAGCCGACCGCCTGGTTGTAGTGCCCGACGGCGGCGTTCAGCGACCGGCCGACCTGGTCGAGATGACCGTTGAGGGTGCCGAGCCGGTCGTGCAGGTCGCGGCCCAGCCGGTGGATCTCGCGGGCCTGGTCGGCGAGCGCCTCGTGGCTCCAGCCGTGGGAGACCGTCCGGAGCAGCGCGATCAGGGTGGTGGGGGTGGCGAGCACGACCTGGCGGGTGGCGGCGTACTCGATCAGGGAGCCGTCGGTCCCGAGCGCGGCCGCCAGGAACGACTCGGCCGGCATGAACAGCACCACGAACTCGGGCGTCTCGGGCAGGGACCGCCAGTACTGCTTGGAGGAGAGCCCGTCGATGTGCTGGCGGAGCTGGCGGGCGTGCCGCACCAACGCCAGCTCGCGCTCGGCCTCGTCGTCGGTGTCCGTCGCGTCGAGGTAGGCGTCGAGCGGCACCTTCGCGTCGACCACCACCTGGCGACGGCCGACGAGGTGGATGACCAGGTCCGGCCGCAGGGCGCCATCCTGCAGCCGGACCTGCTCGGTGAAGTCGCACCGGTCGACCAGCCCGGCCAGCTCGACGGCGCGACGCAGGTGGAGCTCGCCCCACCGGCCGCGGACCTGCGGCCGGCGCAGCGCTGTCGCCAGCGAGTGGGTCTCGCGGCGCAGATCGGACACGTGCTGGTGGAACTGGCCCTCCCACGAGGCCCGCTGCCGGTCGAGCTCGTGCACCTGGTCGCTGAGCCGGTCGAGGCCCTGCATGACCTCGGCCTGGTCGACCATGCCGGCGGAGTACGACGTCCGGGAGCGCGCCCAGAGCACGCCCACGACGCAGCCGAGGCCGAGCCCGACGACGAGGGCGAGGAGGAAGGTCAACGTGTCCATGGCACCAGCCTGAACCAGACCACCGACATCCCCGGCAGCGACACGGGCGTCGGGGTGTCGGCGCCGATCGTGCACAATCGGCTCTCGATGACCACCAACAGCCGGCTCCGCGGTCTCCGACAGTCGGTCGGGCTGGCCGGCGGCTCGGTGGTGGGCGGCCTGCTCGCCTACGTCTTCTTCGCGCTGGTGACCCGCACGCTCGGGGCCGAGGCGGCCGCGCCGGTGTCGGTGCTGTGGGTCTGGTGGGGGTTCGCGGCCGCGGCGCTGACGTTCCCGCTCCAGCACTGGATCAGCCGGATGGTCACCGCCCACGAGGGCGAGCTCGTGCTGCGGATGATGCTCGGCCGGGTGGCGGTCGCGGTGGCCGTCCCGGCGCTCGTCGCCGGGCTGCTGTCCTGGCTCGCGCGGGACCCGCTGTTCGGCCGCGACGGCGTCGGCTTCCCGCTGCTCGTCGTGGGCGTCACCGTCGGCTCGGGGCTGCTCGGCGTGGTCCGCGGCACGCTCAGCGCCCGCCGCCGGTTCGCCGCGGTCGGCCTCAGCCTCACCGCCGAGAACGGGCTGCGCTGCGTCGCCGCCGTGGTGCTCCTGGTCAACGACGTCGACAGCCCGCTCGCGTACGGCGGCTGCCTGGTGGTCGGCTACCTCGCAGCGCTGGTGTGGCTCTCCGCGCTCCGCTTCGGCCGCGAGGGGACCCCGCCGGACCCGGGCACGACCCTCGGCCTGGTCCGCGGGGTCGCCCTCGGCCAGCTGTTCGCCCAGGTCGCGCTGACCGGAGGCCCGATCCTGCTCGCGCTGGCCGGTGGCGCGCCGGCCGAGGTGACGGCCCTGTTCGCCGGGCTGGCGCTGTTCCGGGCGCCGTACACGCTGGCGGTGGGGCTGGTGGCGCCGCTGACGAACCGGCTCACCGCCCTGGTGGTCGCGGACCGGCAGGACGCGCTGCGCCGCTTCCGCAACGGCGTCCTGGCGGCGACCGCCGTGCTCGCCGTGCTCGGGGCCGCGCTCGGCGGCTGGCTCGGGCCGCCGCTGATGGAGCTCGTCTTCGGCGACGGGATCCGGCTCGACTCCGGCCTCACGGCCCTGCTCGCGGTCGGCACCGTGTTCGCGATGGCCAACCTCGTCTACACGCTGCTGGTGGTGGCGCGCGGCCGCTCGCGCGGGCTGGTCCGCGGCTGGCTGGTCGGGTCGCTGCCCGGCGTCGCGGTGTTCGCCCTGTCCGGGCTGCCCGTGGTCGAGCGCACCTGCTGGACGTTCCTCGCCGTCGAGGCCGCGGTCTTCGTGTGGCTGACCGTCGAGGACCTCGCGGCCGGACGCCGCTGCCTAGACCGCCGCGCGGGTCGCCCGCACCAGCGCCTCGACCACACGGGTGGTGTCGGCCTCGGTCAGCTCGTTGTGGAACGGCAGCCGCACCAGCCGGCCGCTCACGTCGACGGTCACCGGGCACTCGACCTCGCGCCGCGCGAACCGCCGGCCGCCGTCGGAGTTGTGCAGCGGGACGTAGTGGAACGTCGTCTGGATGCCCTCGTCCTTGAGCTGCGCCATCACCCGGGTGCGGATGTCGTGCGAGGGCATCAGCACGTAGAAGAGGTGCCAGGCCGGGTCGCAGTCGGCCGGGACGACCGGCAGCCGCAGGCCGAGCTCGGCGGCAGGCTCCTCGAGGCCGGCGACGTACCGCTCGAAGACGCCGCGGCGCTTGGCCTGGATCGTCTCGGCCTGCTCGAGCTGCCCGGTGAGGTACGCCGCGAGCGTGTCGGACATGCCGAACGACGAGCCGGTGTCGCGCCAGGAGTACTTGTCGACCGCGCCGAGCAGGAACGCCCGTCGGTTGGTGCCCTTGTCGTAGAGCACCCGCGCCCGGTCGACGTCGCGCGCGTCGTTGAGCAGCAGCGCGCCGCCCTCGCCGCAGACGAAGTTCTTCGTCTCGTGGAAGGACAGGCTGGCCATCCGGCCCAGGCTGCCCAGCGGCTCGCCGCCCCAGCGCCCGTAGAGCGCGTGCGCGGCGTCCTCGACGACCGCGATGTCCGGCCGGTCGGCCAGCGCCTTGCGGACGCCGGCCATGTCGCAGGCGATGCCGGCGTAGTGGACGACCACGACCGCCCGGACCGAGTCGTCGAGCAGCTGCGCGAGGTGCTGCGGGTCGATGCCGAGGGTCTCCGGCTCGATGTCGCAGAACAGGATCTTCGCGCCCTGCCGGGCGAACGCCAGGGCGCTGGTGCTGAACGTGAACGACGGCACGATCACGGTGTCGTCCGGCCCGAGGTCGAGCAGCATCGCGCTGAGCTCGAGGGCGGTCGTGCAGGAGGTCGTCAGCAGCACCTCCTCCGCGCCGGTCTCGGCCTGGAGGATGCCGCCGGCCCGCGCGGAGAACGGCCCGCCGCTGGACGTGTGCCCGCCCTCGACGGACTCGCGCATGTACTCCAGCTCGCGGCCCTGGATCGTGGCCCGGTTGAACCGGATGTCGGGGGCGTCGGTCATCGGCTTCCCTCCGTCGTCTGCCCGGTCGTGTGCCCGGTCGTGTGCCCGGTCGTGTGCACCGCCGTACGCCAGGGCAGGTCGCGGCCGAGCAGTGTCGCCAGCTCGCGGTCGGCGTCGTCGAAGTAGGCGCGGATCGCGGTCCGCAGGTCGTCGTCCAGCTCCTGGGCCGGGACGCCGGACTCGTGCACCGGCTCGCCCAGCTCGGCGGGCCGGAAGGTGTCGTCGACGCCCAGCCATGCGTAGAGCTCGCCGATCTGGGCGGGGTCGGCGACCAGTTCCTCCAGGAACTGCACGCGCACCAGCCCGGGGAACTCCGCGAGCCACCGCTCCAGCTGTGCGGCGTACCGGCCACGCTCGAGATAGGCGTACGGCGACACCGAGGTGCGCTCCGGGTCCCAGTCGAGCGGGCCGTCGAGATTCTGTGCGAGCGCCTCGCCGAGCGGGCGTTCCTCCAGCCCGCTGCCGTGGCTGAACTTCCAGTTGGACACCGCGCGCGAGATCGGGTCCCGCAGCTGCGCGACGATCCGGGTGTCGCCGAGCGCGGCCCGCACGCGGGCAGGCGCCTCGTCGGACTCGATGTAGCTGGTGCTCTTCTCGCCGAGCAGGTCGCCGTCGGCGGCGTGCTCGAAGAAGGTACGGCGGTACCAGTCGCCGCCGCGGCCGGCGGCCTCGTCGGACAGGAACACCTTCGGCTCGGGGCGGCCGGGCCGGGCCATGGCGATGCCGGGGTGGGCCTCCAGCTGGTCGTGCAGGTACGTCGTCCCGCTGCGCTGGGCGCCGATCACCAGGAAGTGTCGGGGCTGAGGGCTCACCGGCTCACCCGGTCCACGACGTGGTAGCTGTCGTCGGCGCCGACGGTGTTGAGGGTGCGGACGACGTACTCGCCGATCATCGAGAGCAGCGCGATGATGAAGCCGCTGAACGCGGACACCAGCACGACCAGCGTGGTCCAGCCCTCGACGTGGGTCTCGGTGAAGAACGACCGGAGCAGGTAGAAGCCGCCGAGCAGGAAGCTCAGCGCGGACAGGACGAAGCCGCCCAGGGCGGCGGTGCGCAGCGGGTAGGACGAGTAGCTGAACATGATCGTGAAGACCAGGGTCAGGATCCGCACCAGGTTGTAGTTGCTCTTGCCGACCGCGCGCGGCTCGTGCCGGACCAGCACGTTGGCGCGGTTGCTGGAGTAGATCAGCGCCTGCCCGGTGATGTAGGGGTGCGCGGTGCGGGACGCGCAGATCCGGTCCACGACGTCGCGGCGCAGGATCCGGAAGTTGGAGACGTCGAGGTCGGCCGGCTGGGCGAAGATCCGCCGGTTGACCGCGCTGATCAGCTTGCTCCCGATCCGGCGGTAGCCGGCGGCCTGCTTGCGCTCGAACTTGCCGAACACCACGTCGTGGCCGTGCATCGCCTGGTCGATCAGGACCAGCGCCTGGTCGGGTGGGTTCTGCAGGTCGTCGTCCATGGTGATGACGTAGTCGCCGGTGGCCTCGCGCATGCCGGCCAGGTTGGCGTGGTGCTGGCCGTAGTTGCGCAGCATGTTGAGCGCGACGACGTTCGGGAGGGTGCGGGCGCGCTCGGCGATGACGTCCCAGCTGCGGTCGGAGCTGCCGTCGTTGACCAGGATCACCTCGTACTGCGAGGCCGGCCTCGTCGAAGGTCTCGACCACGCGGTCGACGGTGGTGCCGACCAGCGCCTCGCTGTTGTAGACGGGGATGACGACGGAGTACTTGAACTCGTCGGCGGACAGGAGGGTCGGAGCCGGCGGGTCGGGATCCGGCGCCGGCACCTCGGCCACCGGGTCGGGTCCATCCGGGACAGCGCTCACGCTGGGGATCATTTCACAGAGCTCATTTCAGGGGGTCCGATGCGGAGGCGCGGGCGGTCTCGTTGACGAGCACCTTGGTGTCGCGCAGGTCCTGGATCACGTCGGAGCCGACATCGCGGCGGACGAACCAGGTCCAGCCGAACGTGGTGCCGACGCGGACGTAGTCGCGGTCCAGCACGTCGGCGAGGAACGGGTAGGACTCCTCGTTGTCGAACGTGAGATAGGTGGGGCGCTCCTGGGCGACGAAGTCGGCGAAGCCGGCGAGCCCGCCCGGATAGGTGTCGTCGACGTACCCGTCGAGTCCTCCGTGGAAGTTCTGGTGCTGGGACGGGTTGGTCCGTCCGGTCAGCACCAGTGGCTGGGCCGCCCCGAAGGACATGATCGTCGGGTTGTCGGGTCCGCTGGCGAGGATCAGGTCGACGGCCCGTCGCTGGTGCTCGAGCTTGTCGTCGCGCGTGGCCGCGGACCCGATGAGCGCGCCGACCATGAGCAGGACGCTGGCCACGGTCACGAGCGTGGTCCCCCACCGCCGCGGGGTGTGGTCGAGGACCAGCTGGGCGATGGCGCCGATCCCCAGCGCGGCCATGGGCAGCAGCACCATGGCATCCGGCCAGCCGTTGAAGGCGCGCAGGCTCCACAGGAGGGCCGCGAGCGCGGCCGTGCCGTTGGCCGTGACCGCCGCGAGGTTCGGGGCGCGGTCGCGAAATGCTCCGGGTGCGCGGGCCGCGCCGATCACCAGGCTCATGGCCAGCCCCGTGATGGCCACCCACAGCGACCAGCCGAATCCGTTCTCGAGCTGCCAGAACCCGGTGTCGGCCCACTCGATCAGACCCGGTTGCAGGGTGTAGCGGGCGTTGGCCAGGACGAACCCGTCGACGAAGTCCCTGAGGGCGCCCGCCATCCAGAAGCCGAGGACGCAGATCGCCGTGGGCACCAGGCCGCCCACGGCGAACGAGATCAGAGCTCGGCCGATGGGTCTGACACTGCGCAACGCAGCGATCCCGACCAGTGCGGCGGCCGCCGCGGGGAAGAACGCGGGCTGCCACGCGAGGGTGGCGAGGGCGGCGCAGACGCCGGCCCACGCCCAGCGCCGCTTCGACACCGCCCACACGCCCAGGACCAGGAACAGCATCATGATCGTCTTCTCGCGGGGCCCGCCCGTGGCGTAGGTGACGAAGCCCTGGAAGGTCAGCATGGCGGTGGCGGACACCGCCCCGGCGAGCCGGGAGCGGAACAGGTCGCGGCCGCACAGGTAGGTCACCCACACCACGGCGATCGAGAGCAGCATCATCAGGATCCGCATGCCGAAGAGCTCGTCGATCCCCACCGAGCCGTGCGCCCAGCACACCGAGGCCCGGCACCAGGTGGGCAAGCGGCCCGGCGCGATTCATGATGCCGACGTACGGCGGCACCCCGTCCGCCACCTGCTGGCCGGCGTACGCGTAGATGGCCAGGTCACGATCGAGCGTTCCCTGGAACCCCTGGATCGCGAAGACCGCGATGGCCGCGAGGCACATCAGCAGGCCCAGCGGGTCCGGCCGGCCGATGCCCCACCGTCGCGCCGGACGCGAGGTCGGCGCGGCTACGGCCGTGGGGCTGTCAGACACCGAAGCAGGCTAACTGCTGGGTTGGTCGCCCTCGGCATCGGCGAGCCCGGTCAGTCGAGGTCCACCACGACCGGTGCGTGGTCGGACGCGCCGGTGCCGGCCCGCTCGTCGCGGTCGACGAACGCGCCCGTGACGCGGGCGGCCAGCGCCGGGGAGCCGAGCACGAAGTCGATCCGCATGCCGCGGTTCCGCTCGAAGCGCTGCCGGTAGTAGTCCCAGTAGGTGTAGACGTCGGGCCCGGGGGTGTGCGGGCGGGCGACGTCGACGTACCCGTCGTCGAGGAAGGCCTGGAACGCCGCGCGCTCGGGCGGGGTGACGTGGGTGTCCTTGGCGAACGCCGCCATGTCGAAGACGTCCTCGTCCTGCGGGGCGATGTTCCAGTCGCCGACCAGCGCGGTCGGCTCGCCGAGCCAGGCCTGGGCGGCGTCGCGGAGCCGGGAGAGCCAGTCCAGCTTGTAGACGTAGTGCGGGTCGTCCGGCTTGCGGCCGTTGGGGACGTAGAGCGACCAGATCCGTACGCCGCCGCAGGTGGCGCCGATCGCCCGCGCCTCGGCCGCCACCGGGTCGCCCCAGCCGGGCATGCCCTCGAAGCCGACCTGGACGTCGTCGATCCCGACCCGGCTGATCACGGCGACGCCGTTCCACTGGTTGTAGCCGGCGGAGGCGATCTCGTAGCCCTGTGACTGCAGCCCCATCAGCGGGAGCTGGTCCTCGCGGGCCTTGGTCTCCTGGACGGCCAGGACGTCGATGTCGTGCCGCTCGAGGAACGCCTCGACCCGGCCGATCCGGGAGCGGAGGGAGTTGACGTTCCAGGTCGCGATGCGCACCGGGTCAGCCTAGGGTCTGAGTGCCTGGACAGCCCGGCGCGGCCCTGGGTGAGGGTGGACGCTCATGCGCACCCTTCTCGGTATCGCGGGCGCCTGCCTGCTCCTCGTCACGTCCACCCCCGCCGCCACGCGCCCAGCCCGCCAGGCACCGGGCCCCGGAGTGGCAGCCCGTCGGTGTCGACACCGACCAGCAGTTCCGTGGCCTCGACGCCACCGACCGACGGCACGCCTGGGTCAGCGGCAGCGCCGGCGGCGTCTGGAAGACCCACGACGGCGGGCAGACCTGGACCGACGTGTCGCCGCCGGAGGCCGAGGGGTCTGCTGCTCCGCGACGTCGAGATCCTGCGGCCCGGCCACGTCCTGGTGCTGTCGGTCGGCGAGGCCGGCGACAGCAGGGTCTTCCGCACCACCGACGGCGGCGCGACCTGGACCCAGCCGTTCGTCAACGACGACCCGGCGGCGTTCTACGACTGCATGGCGATGTTCCCCGGCGGCCGGCGGGGGCTGGCGATGAGCGACCCGGTCGACGGGAAGTTCCGGATCATCGAGACCACGGACGGCGGCGCCACCTGGTCCGTCGTCGACCCGGCCGGCATGCCGGAGGCGGTCGAGGGTGAGTTCGGCTTCGCGGCCAGCGGCACCTGCCTGGTCACGGCAGGTGCTCGCGACGTCTGGCTCGCCTCGGGCGGAGCGGCGTCGCGCGTCTTCCACTCCGGCGACCGCGGCCACACCTGGACCGTCGCCGACTCGACCATCCCCGCGGCCGAAGCGGGCGGGGTGTTCTCGCTGTCCTTCCGCACTCCCCGTCAGGGCTTGGCCGTCGGCGGCGACTTCACCGTCCCGGACGGTGGCGTGGACATGTCGGCGTTCTCGAACGACCGCGGGCGGTCCTGGACCAACGGCGGCGACCTCGGCGGCTACCGCTCCGGCGTCGACTGGCTGGCCCGGACCCGCGCCACGGCGATCGCGGTCGGCCCGACCGGCAGCGACATCACCTACGACGGCGGCCGCCACTGGCAGGCCTTCGACGACACGGCGTACCACGCGGTGCAGTGCACGTACGACGGGTCCTGCTGGGCGAGCGGGCTGGAAGGAGACGTCGCGCGGCTGAAGCGCTGAGCGCTGATTCGGGGCGGCGCCCCACCCCGCCGTAGACTCGCCGCCCGTGGCACTCACCATCGGCATCGTCGGGCTCCCCAACGCGGGCAAGTCCACCCTCTTCAACGCGCTGACCAAGAACGACGTCCTGGCGGCGAACTACCCGTTCGCGACCATCGAGCCGAACGTCGGGGTCGTGGGCGTGCCGGACGACCGGCTGCCGCGCCTCGCCGAGGTGTTCGAGTCGGCCCGGGTCCTGCCCGCGACCGTCGAGTTCGTCGACATCGCCGGCATCGTGCGCGGCGCGTCGGAGGGTGAGGGCCTGGGCAACAAGTTCCTCTCCCACATCCGTGAGTCGGCCGCGATCTGCCAGGTGACGCGGGTCTTCCGCGACGAGGACGTCACCCACGTCGACGGCGAGGTCAACCCCGCCAACGACATCTCCACCATCCAGACCGAGATGATCCTGGCCGACCTGCAGACGGTCGAGAAGGCGATCCCGCGGCTGGAGAAGGAGGCGCGCGGCAAGAAGGAGCTGGCCGCCAACCTCGCCGCCGCCAAGGAAGCGCTCGGCCACCTCGAGGCCGGTACGCCGGTCATCGCGACCTCGATCGACCGCACGCTGATCCGCGAGCTGTCCCTGCTGACCGCGAAGCCCTACATCTACGTCTTCAACTGCGACGCCGACGAGCTCGCCGACGAGGCGCTGAAGGCCCGGATGCAGGAGCTCGTCGCGCCGTCCGAGGCGATCTTCCTGGACGCGAAGTTCGAGTCCGAGCTGGTCGAGCTCGGCGACGACGACGAGGCCCGCGAGATGCTCGCGGAGATGGGCGTCGACGAGCCCGGCCTCGAGACGCTCGCCCGGGTCGGCTTCGACACCCTCGGCCTCCAGACCTACCTGACCGCCGGCCCCAAGGAGACCCGGGCCTGGACCATCCGCCAGGGCGCCACCGCCCCCGAGGCCGCCGGCGTCATCCACACCGACTTCCAGCGCGGCTTCATCAAGGCCGAGATCGTCTCCTTCGACGACCTGATGGCCGCCGGCTCGATGCTGAAGGCCAAGGAGCGCGGCCTGGTGCGCATGGAGGGCAAGGACTACGTCATGCAGGACGGCGACGTGGTGGAGTTCCGCTTCAACGTCTGAGCTCGACCTTTGGTCGTCAGCGCGGAGGATTCGGCGCATCCAGTGCGCCGGAAGCTCCACTGTCGGGCACTGGCAGCCTTGACGGCGTCGGCTCCGAGCAGACCGCCACGATTCACCTGATGATCGTTCGATGCATCTGAGCAGCCTCACCAGAGTGGACTCCATGGCAGTCCGCTCGATGATCAGCGATGATTGACGAGTGGAGCCGATGACTACCCCGGCGATTCCCGGCCGGTACTGAGCCCATGGCCGTCCCAGAGACCGATCTCGCGCGGATCCGGCGGTTCTGCGAGAAGCAGGTCCCGCCCGAGATGTGGGACCAGGTGCGTGTGGAGCACCGCGTGCGCGGTCGCACCGTGACGATCGTCGAGCATCGACCGCCGTGGAATCCGGCGCTGGGCACGGAGTGGACCGACACGCCACAAGCTCGGATGAAGTACGACGACCAGACCAAGGGATGGACCTTGTACTGGTTCGACCGGAACTCCCGAGCCCATGCCTACGACCTGCTCGAGCCGGATCAGCCGATCGAGCGGCTGCTGGCCGAGTACGACGACGACCCGACATGCATCTTCAAGGGCTGACCGGCGGCGTGCTCCCATCGGGACCCGAACGCATCCACAACATCGCCTTCGACACTGGATGGTGGTGTGGAGTTCCGGCGCACTCTGGTGCGCCGGAAACTCCACGGTCAGGCTCATCGGTCACGAGGTCGGTGCGGTCGGACTGCTCCCGGGTCCCGGTGCTGAAGCGGATCCGGTGGCCGTCCGGGTCGGCGACGTTGAGCTCGCGCACGCCCCACTCGAAGGTGGTCGGGGGTTGGCGGATGTCGACGTTCCGGGAGCGCAGGCGCTCGTACAGCTCGTCCACGTCATCCACCCAGACGGAGAACCAGGTGCCCGCGTTGCCCTGGCCGTCCTGGCAGAACTGGATCTCCGCGTGCCCCGTGACGACGCCACCGAACGTGGGTGGGTCGCCCCACGCCCATGAATGGCCGAACCCGAGCACGTCGACGTAGTAGGCCAGGGTCGCTGCCACGTCGCGCACGTTGAGGATCGGTACGACGTGTCGTACGGCTGAGATCACGTCGCCATCACACCAACCCGGGACGGCCTGGACAAGAGCTGAGGCGACGGACTCGAGAACCTCAGAGCTCAGCGAGCGACGAGCTCGCGGCCCCGGATGTCGGGCTTCGGCCAGGCGTCCATCAGGTGGTCGGACACGCGGAGCAGGACCAGCACGGTCGTGCCGACGGCGGCTGCGCCGACCAGCAGCATGAGCTCCTCGTGCGACAGTCCGGTGCTGTCGGAGACGGCGCGGGCGAGGTGGTGGGTGCCGTTCATCAGTCGATCACCTCTTGGCTGGGCTGGTGGGTTCGCTTGCTGCTCACTCTGGCCGGGTCGGGACGTGCCGGCATCACCCTCGGTGGATGAGCGTCAGCCCGCACGACCGGGACCTGGTCCAGACGTGTGCAGCCCACATGCCCCAGAAGGGCGAAATTTCGGTCACAGCCGTCGGCGTCCGCATGACGCGCCCCTAGCGTGCGAAGCAGACCGCCTCGCGTCCGCGGTTGGCCGCGGACGCACCCGATCGGGGGAGTGACCCAATGGTTCGTCGCGCCGCTCTGTCCACCGCCTTGATCCTCGTCGCCGGCGTGCTCACCGCGCTCGCGCCGAGCGCCGCTCCGGCCGCGCCGTCGGCGAGCAACGCCGCCGCGCAGGGCGGGTCCGGCGCCGAGCCGGACCCCGGCTTCGGCCGCGCCCAACGCGCCGCGGCGATGGCCGAGGCCCGCCGTGACGCGCCGGCCCTCGCCAAGTCCCTCGGCCTGGGCAAGGCCGAGAGCCTGGCCGCGCGCTCGGTGGAGCGCGACGCCGACGGCACCGAGCACGTGCGCTACGACCGCACGCTCGACGGCATCCCCGTCATCGGCGGCGACCTGGTCGTGCACGAGAAGGCGTCCGGCGCGATGGCCGGTGTCGACTACGCGGCCTCCGGGCCGATCTCCGCCGTACGCACCGACCGCCCGCCGGTCGGCGCGAAGGCGGCGACGGCGGTGGCCGGCCGCGGGCAGGGCCTGGCCCAGGGCAGCGTCGGCGGCGCCGAGCGGGTCATCTGGGCGGTCAGCGGCCAGCCGCGTCTCGCCTGGCAGGTGCACGTCCGCGGTGTCGACCGCCAGGGCGCCCCGGTCAAGCGGGTGGAGTACGTCGACGCGGTCTCCGGTGACCACATCGCCGGATGGAGCGAGCTCGAGTACGCCACCGCGACCGGGTCGGGCAAGTCGCTCTACAGCGGCAAGGTCAGCCTCACGACCGTCAAGAAGGGCAAGGGCAACAAGCGGAAGTTCCTGCTCAAGGACCCCAAGCGCGGCAACTCGACCACGGTCGACGTGCAGAACAAGGAGGACGGCACCCGCTTCCTCGCGGGCAAGCTGTTCACCGACAAGGACAACAAGTGGGGCAACGGCAAGGCGTCGAACCGGCAGAGCGCCGCCGTCGACGTCGCCTTCGGCGCCGCCAAGACCTGGGACTACTACAAGTCCGCGTTCAGCCGGAAGGGCATCCGCGGCAACAACAAGGGCGCCAAGAGCCGGGTGCACTACGGCAGGAACTTCGACAACGCCTTCTGGGACGACGGCTGCTTCTGCATGACGTACGGCGACGGCGGCGACCTGTTCAGGCCGCTGGTCGCCCTCGACGTGGCCGGCCACGAGATGACGCACGGCATCACGTCGAACACCGCCGGGCTGATCTACTTCGGTGAGTCGGGCGGCCTGAACGAGGCCACCAGCGACATCTTCGGCACGATGGTCGAGTTCTACGCCAACCGGTCGGCCGACCCGGGCGACTACTACATCGGCGAGAAGATCGCGAAGGTCTCCGGCCTCGGCACGCCGTTCCTGCGCCGGATGGACGAGCCCAGACGCCGACGGCGCCAGCTACGACTGCTGGACCATCAACATGGGCGCCGACGACGTGCACCTCTCGTCCGGGCCGGCGAACAAGTTCTTCTACATGCTCTCCGAGGGCACCGCGCCCAAGACCATCGGCGGCCGGGCGCACGACGCGAACCCCTGCACCGGCCCCGAGCTCACCGGCATCGGCCGCGGCAGCGCGTCGAAGATCTGGTGGCGCGCGCTGACCCGGTACATGACGTCGACGACGAGCTACATCGACGCCCGCGACGCGACCATCCGCGCGGCACTGGACCTGAACGACGCCCAGTGCGCGGCCGTCGAGGCGGCCTGGAACGCCGTCGACGTTCCCGCGGGCTACTGGACCTGCGCCGACGGCCAGCTCGACGAGGGCGCCAGCGTCCTCGGCGCCAACCCGGGCTTCGAGTCAGGCGCCGCGAGCTGGACGTTCAGCGGCAACGCCGAGGTCACGAACGACCCCGGCTTCTGTCTTCCCGCACAGCGGCACCCGGTGGGCGATCTTCAACGGATTCGGGGACCGCGAACACTCGCCACGGCCACCCGGCCGGTGACCGTGCCGGACACCGCGACCGCGACGCTGCGATTCCACCTGCTTCATCGTCTCCAACGAGGAGATCGCCACGGCGTTCGACACCTTCGACGTCACCGTCAACGGCACCCCAGTCGGCGCGGCCGGGCACTTCGACAACCGGTCGCAGAACAACACCTACATCCGGTACGACGTGCCGATGAGCAGCGTGGGCCGGCGACACGATCACGCTGGGCTTCCAGGGCGAGGAGGACGCTGACGTCGCCACCCTGTTCCTGCTGGACGACGTGACGCTGACGCCACGCTGAGTCAGCCGGCGACGGCCTCGATCAGCGGTCGAGGGTCGGGGTCGGAGCCGGTGGAGAAGACGATCACCGTGTCGGCGCCGGCCTCGCCGAGCTCGGCGGCCCAGTCGGCGACCCGGTCGGCCAGGCCGGCCGGGTCCTGCGCCGGGTCGATCCCGGTGTAGACGCTGACCTGGGCGCGACCGTCGCGACCCGCAGCGGCCCGGGCTTCGTCGACGGCCGCGCGCCCGCGGCGTACGACGTCGGCGCCGGTGATCGAGTCGAGCAGCACGCCGTCCGCGATCTCTCCGGCCAGGGCGAGGCTCTTCGGGCCGCGCGCTCCGAGGAGCAGCGGTGGCCGGCGAGCCGGGGGCCAGTCCAGCGCCACCCGGTCGAGCCGCACGTAGCGCCCGTCGACCGACACCGTCTCGCCCGTCGAGCAGGTCGCGCACGGCCAGCGTGTGCTCGCGCAGCAGGGTCATCGGGGACTCGGCGCGCGCACCGACCTGGCCCATCCAGTCCTGGATGCCATGGCCGAGGGCGACGACGAACCGGTCCGGAAAGAGCCGGGCCACGGTGGCGATCTCCATGGCGGCCAGCGCCGGGTTGCGCAGCGGCACGGGCAGCAGCCCGATCCCGACCCGCAACCGCTCCGACCACGCCAGGGCAGCGGTCGCAGCGGTCAGGCCGCCCTCGAGGAAGCAGTCCTCCCACAGCCACAGCTCGGCGACGCCGGCCTGTTCCGCGAGCTCGACCACGGCGCGGAGCTCCTCGGGCGGCGACTGCGGACGGAACACGATGCCCAACGTGGGAGTCATGGCTGCCACGCTCTCACGACATTTCCCGCGACGGCAGCGTCGGGTCTCGGGTTACGGTCCCCGCGTGCACTGGCTCGACTCCGTCACCATCCCGGACCGCGGCTGGGACGACCTGCGCAACAACCCCGAGCGCGCCGCCGGTCTCGAGAAGGAGCTCCGGAAGGAGCTCGGCTGGGGCCAGCTCAACGACGCGCTGGTCGAGGTCGTGGCGAGCTGCTGGGCCAACGACGACGTCATCATCAAGACCCGCACCGGCGCCGCCATCGCCCACCTCACCTGGCGCGGCAGGAAGGAGCGGGCGGGGTGGCCGGAGTGGGCGGAGCTGTCCCGCGAGGAGCTCGAGGCCGAGCTCTGGGAGGTGGCGAGCGGCTACCCCGACAGCTGGTTCGGCGAGTAGCCGGCCAGGTCGGCGGCGGCGAGCGCGACCTCGGTCGCGACCCGCGCGGGCACGTCCTCCTCGGCGACCGCGACGACCACGGCCCAGGCGGGGCCGTCCGCGCCTCGCCGGGGGACCGGCACCGCGGTGCACGAGACGCCCTCGCGGAACTCGCCGTGCTCGGTGACCGGGGCTCCGGCCGGTACGGCGCCGAGCTCGGCCTCGAGCGCGTCCAGGTCGGTGTGCGTGCGCGAGGTGAACGGGCACAGCTCGTGGGACCGCAGGAACCGGTGCCGCGCGCGCGGCGGCATGGACACCAGCAGCGCCTTGCCCAGGGCGGTCGCGTGCGCGGACACGTCGAGACCGACCTCGAAGTCCTCGAGGTACGGCGACCCCGACTCCTCCGCGACCTCGACGACCGTGACCCGCTCGTCCTTGAGCAGCCCGAGGTAGGAGCTCAGTCCGACCCGCTCCGAGAGCTGGCGCAGGACCACGGACGCCTCCGGCGGCCGCTCGAGCGACGTGACGAGGTCGTGGAAGCGGCGCGCCACGGTCTCGCCGATCACGTAGGTCCCGTTGGGCAGGCGGACGAGGTAGCCCTCGTAGGCCAGGGTGCGGACCAGGTGGTAGCTGGTGGAGATGTTCAGGTCGCACTGGCGGGCGATCGCCTTGACCGGCAGGCCGGGATGACGACCCACCACCTCGAGCACGCGCATCGCGCGGCCGACACTCTGCACGAAGTCCTCCGGGCGCCCGTCGTCGGTCGCCGGAACCTCGCCACCAGGCTCCATCGCACACCTCACACTCGAGGCCCATCGTAGGCATCCGGAGCGAGCCGTCCACCGTTTCGCCATACGAAATCTGAGGGGGTACCCGGCCCGCGGGCCGAGGTCGAGACTGGCGGCGTGATCGACCAGTCGGTGCGCGACGTCCTCAGTGACGTCTACGACCCGTGCTGTCGGGACAAGGGGATCTCGGTGGTGGACATGGGGCTGCTGCACCGCGCCGAGATCGACGGCGCGGACGCCCGCGTCGAGCTGATGCTCACGTCCGGCTGGTGCCCGTTCGCAGCAGCGGTCCTGACCGACATCGAGTCGGCCGTGTGCTCCCTCCCCGGCGTCGAGACCGCCACGGTCGAGCTGGTCTGGCACGAGGCGTGGTCGCCGGCCCGGCTCTCCGACGACGCCCGCGCGAAGCTGCGCTTCCTCCCCGACCCGGCCTCGGTCCCCGACCCCACGGCGTACGCCGCGGCGCGCGGCGCCGACGGCCCGGCAACCCACCGCACCACGACGACGAAGGACCTCCCATGATCGGTGACGCACTGGTGTTCGACGGGGTCGCGCACCCCTTCAACTTCGAGGCCGACAACGCTCGCGGCCCGGCGGGGACGATGTTCTCCAACCACCTCTACGCGTTCCACACGGTGCTGACGCCGGAGGGGCTGCCGCTGATGTCGGCGGAGGAGTTCCTGCACAAGTGGAGCGTCGAGGAGATCCACGAGATGGTCTACGCGAACTCCGACACCGACATGCTCGTCGCGATGCCGCTGCCGCTCACCGACCTCTACCACGACGGCCTCTCGCCGTGGACGGAGTGCGCGAAGCTCGCCCAGCTCGACCCCGAGCGGACGGTCATGTGGGGCACGGTGAACCCGCTGGAGGGCAAGAAGGCGCTCGACGACGTCACCCGCCAGGTCGAGGAGTACGGCGCCCGCGCGTTCAAGTTCTACAACGTGCGCTACGAGGACGGCGGCCAGGTGCCGTGGCGGATGGACGACCCGAAGGTGGCGTTCCCGGTCTTCGAGCGGATCCAGGAGCTCGGCGTGAACCTGATCGGCGTGCACAAGGGCGTGCCGCTCGGCCCGCAGATGATCGAGCACACCCAGACCTGGGACATGGACGGCGCGGCCGGTGCGTTCCCGGACATCAACTTCGTGATCTACCACGTGGGCCTGCCGTTCATCGACGAGACCTGCTGGCAGCTGATCCGCTACCCCAACCTGCACGCGTCGCTCGCCGCCACGATCAACTTCGTGGTGCGCGCCCCGCGGCTGTTCGCGGAGATGCTCGGGAAGCTGCTGTTCTGGTGTGGCGAGGACAAGATCATCTACGGCAGCGAGGCCCCGATCTGGCAGCCGCAGTGGGCGATCGAGGCGTTCTGGAACTTCCAGATCCCGCAGGACCTCACCGACGGCTACGGCTACCCGCAGCTCACCGAGCAGGCCAAGAAGAAGATCCTCGGCGAGAACCTGCTCCGCCTGCACGGCATGGACGTCGAGGAGACCCGGGCCCGTCTGGCGGGGTGACGCCGGTCAGAGAGCCATCCGGAGCACGGTGAACCCACCCCAGGTCTCGCCGCGGGTGAACGTGGCCAGCGTGAGCGTGCCGTCCGGGTTCATCAGCATGGCGTTGTAGAACTCACCGTTGGTCGGGTAGGTCGTGAAGTCGGCGTTCACGACCGGGCCGATCGGCGTGCCCAGGATGTTGGGATGCGCCCCCGGAGGGATCGTGCCGAACGTCGTATCGCGAGTCCCGTTCCAGTTGAAGCGGCGCAGGACCGGGGTCCAGGAGACGTAGCCGTTGGGCTCCGGCGGGGCCTCGAAGTAGGACAGCATCAGCAGCTTGCCATCCGGCTGGACGAGCGTGTCGACCGTCTGGTCGACAGTCAGGGCGATGCCGGTCCGCGAGAACACCCCGTCGCCGCCACCGAAGCTCGGGTTGGCGCTGCCGTCGGGACGGAACCGGGCCATCACCTCGGACGAGGTGTCGGTCTGGACGCCGTTCTTCCACACGACGTTGCGCATGTCGGTCGTGAGCAGGACGTGGCCGGCCGCCAGGGAGTGGACCTTGACGCTCGCCGGCACGAGGTTGTCCTTGAGAGCAGGCACGTCCGCCCGGCCATCGCCGGAGAAGGTCGGGTCAGGCACGCCCTTCCCGGTGAGCCGAACGACGGCGGCCGAGCAGCCGCTCGGCGCCGCGGTCGCACACTGCCCGGCGCCGAGGACGACCTTGCCGTTGGCGGCGAGGCCGACGTAGGGGACGGTGTCCGAGATCTTGCCGGACGTGAGCGCGACCGCGCGGCCCTGAGTGCCGTAGGTCTTGTCGGGCTTGCCGCCCGATCCGAAGGCGCGCACGGTCAGCACGTCCTGGGTGGCGCCGTTCTCGAGAACCGGGACCATGATCCGGCCGGTGGGACCGATCAGTACATTGCCCACCTCGCAGCTGCGGCGCCACGGTCCCGGCCGGGCTCGGCACGAACACCTTGCCGTCGCCGTCGAACGTCGGGTCGAGGTTGCCGTTCGGCGTCACCCGCACGATTCCCAGCCCGAGCCGGTTCTTCGCCGAGTCGACGGGGATGCCCGCGATCACGATCTTCCCGTCGGGCTGGACGCCGACGCCCTGGGGGATGAAGTCATCGCTGGTGCTCCACGCGATCGACTTCCCGTAGAACGGGTAGCCCCCGCCCAGCGCGAGGTCGGGTCCGGTCGCGGTGGAGTGACCCAGCACGAACGTGCCGCTGGGCCAGCCCTGGTCGGCAGCCCAGTACACGGAGCCGTCGGGTGCAAGGCCCATGGCACGTGAGGTCGGCGTCGCGGCGTCCGATACGACGTACGAGCCCGGCAGCACGTCGCCCGGGGCCGCCTGGGCGGCCCCCGGGACGGCCGTCAGCGCGACGGCGGTGACGGCGGTGGTGCAGACGAGGCTGCGGATGGTTCGTGCGATTGCGCGGTGCGCCATGGCGGCACCCCTCCCGTTGGCGACCTCACGCAGGGTGTCGCAGACCGGCGGGCGGAGCATGCCGCAATCTGGGTAACAGGGTTGTCAAGGACGGCGGACCGCCCCGGAGGACCTGCTCAGGAGGCGATGTCGGGCGTCGCGTCCGTCTCGTCGCGCGCGGCCACCCGGGCGCGGTTCTCGGCCCGGCGCTCGACGAACTTGGCCGCCTGCGCGTCCAGCCCCTCGAGGAAGGTCGCGAGCTCGTCGCGCGCCTTCTCGCCCTCCGCGCCGAGGTCGTCGCGCTCGAAGACCTTCCAGTGCCGGAGGATCGGCATCAGCACCTCGTCGTAGTGCAGCCGCTGGTCGTAGATCCCGGCCTTGGCGATGATCATCGAGCTGCGCCGGAAGCCCGCCATCGTGGCGCCGGGCATCTCGAATCCGGTCACCTCGTCGGTGATCGCCCGCATCATGGCGTCCGGCGCGATGTCCAGCGCCGCGGCGCCGAGGTTGCGGTAGAAGACCATGTGCAGGTTCTCGTCCTTGGCGATCCGGGCGAGCAGCTTGTCGGCGATCGGGTCCTGGGTCACCTTGCCGGTGTTGCGGTGCGAGACCCGGGTGGCGAGCTCCTGGAACGACACGTAGGCCACGGTCTCGAGGGCGGTCTTGTCCCCGGAGTCGTAGCCGGAGGTCATGTAGTCCATCCGGGCCTGCTCGAGCTCGACGGGGTCGACGCCGCGGGTGACGACGAGGTAGTCGCGCAGCGCCACGCCGTGCCGGTTCTCCTCGGCGGTCCACCGGCCCACCCAGGTGCCCCAGGCGCCGTCCCGGCCGAACCGGGTGGCGATCTCCCGGTGGTACGACGGGAGGTTGTCCTCGGTCAGCAGGTTGGTGAACATCGCCGCCTTGGCGGTCTCGGAGAGCCGCGACTGCTCCGGCGCCCAGTCCTCCCCGCCGAGGAACGCGAAGTCGCGACCCTCGCTCCACGGGATGTAGTCGTGGGGGTGCCAGTCCTGCGTCATCCCGAGGTGCCGGTCGAGGTTCTCGGCCACGATGGGCTCGAGCTCCTCCAGGACGTGGTGCGTGCCGGTCATCGTGGCTCCTCGCCTCGTCGGACCCCTCCTGGGAGGGTACCGCCCCGGGCGGCCGGGCTCAGGCGCGAGCGGCGGGGAGGAAGTGGCCGAGGGCGCCGTCGAGGCTGTCCGGGCTGATCGGCTTGGCCACGAAGTCGTCCATGCCGACCCGGAAGCAGCGGGCCTGCTCCTCGGCCGAGACGCCGGCGGTCATCGCGATGACCGGGGTGTGCCGGACGTTGCCCTCGCGGCGGCGGAGCTCGGCGGTGGCCTGGAAGCCGTCCATCTCCGGCATCTGGCAGTCCATCAGCACGGCGTCGAACCGGCGCCGGGCGATGGCGCGCAGCGCCTCGCGGCCGTTGTCGGCGACGTCGCAGGTGTAGCCGAGGTGCTCGAGGATGCCGACGGCGACCAGCTGGTTGAGCGGGTTGTCCTCGACGACCAGGAGGTGACCGCGGCTCGAGGTCGGCGCCACCTCGGGTACGGCGGCGGGCAGGCTCGCGCGGACCGCCCCCAGCACCTCGACCAGCGTCGTGTGCAGCTGCGAGAGGTGCACGGGCTTGCTCAGCCGGGCCGAGATGCCCGCGCGGCGAGCCTCCTCGGTCGCGGTCCTCCGAGTCGGAGGTCAGCAGCACGAGACCGGGTCCGGCGAGCACCGGGTCGGTGGTGATCCGGCGGGCGACCTGGATGCCGTCCATGCTGCGGCATGCACAGGTCCAGCAGCGCGAGGGCGTACGGCGCCCCCTCCGCGGTGGCGGTCTCCAGGGCGGCCAGCGCGCTGGCGCCGTTCTCGACCATGTCCACCCGGGCGCCCCAGGCGCCGAGCTGCTCGCCCAGGATCAGCCGGTTGGTCTGGTTGTCGTCGACGACCAGGACCCGGACCCCGGTGAGCCGGTCGGTGGGCCGGGTCTGGCGCGAAGTCGCCGTCCGTGGCGAGCGGCAGCGGCAGGGTGAACCAGAACGTGCTGCCGACGCCGGGCGTGCTGTCGACGCCGAGCGTCCCGCCCATGGCGGTGACCAGCTGGCGGGAGATGGCGAGGCCGAGGCCGGTGCCGCCGAACTTGCGGGTGGTGGAGGAGTCGGCCTGCGAGAAGGCGTCGAAGAGCCGCTCGCGGTCGTCGGGGTCGATGCCGACACCGGTGTCGGCCACCTCGAACCGGACCACGACGCCGCCGGCGGTGGTGTCCTCGAGCTGGGCGCGGAGGACGACCTCGCCCTCCTCGGTGAACTTCACCGCGTTGGAGGTCAGGTTGAGCAGCACCTGCCGCAGCCGGGACGGGTCGCCCCGGAGCCCGATCGGCAGCTCGGGCGAGCAGTAGGCGAGCAGCTCGAGGCCCTTGCTCTGGGCCGACTCGGCGACCAGCTCGGCCGCCTCCTCGACGACCTGGAGCAGGCTGAAGTCGATCTCCTCGAGCTCGAGCTTGCCGGCCTCGACCTTCGAGAAGTCGAGGATGTCGTTGATGATCGTCAGCAGCGCGTCGCCCGCCCCGCGCACGCCCTCGGCGTACTGCTTCTGGCGGTCGTCGAGGTCGGTGTTCAGCAGCAGGCCGGTCAGGCCGATCACGCCGTTCATCGGGGTGCGGATCTCGTGGCTCATCGTGGCCAGGAACGCCGACTTGGCCCGCGAGCCCTCGAGCGCGGCGTCCCGCGTCTCGGCGAGCTCGCGGCGCGCCTCGCGCTCCGAGCGCAGCAGCCGGGCGGTGCGGACGAACGCCAGCATCAGCAGGATGCCCATGCCGATCGCCAGCTGGATCGGCTGCACACCGAGGCCGATCCAGACGTCGATCAGGACCAGGGCGGGCGGCACCACCAGGGGCAGGATCGCGATGCCGAGCTTGGTGAACGTGGTCTCGGACTCGTGGTGGTCGGCCACCGGCGCGCGCTCGGCGTGGGACCGGAAGCCGCGTGCCATCAGCACGGCGCCGATCAGCCAGCCGGCGTTCTCCCAGCCTTCGTTGAAGTCCGAGAGCGGGAGCATCAGGAACCCGAGGTCCGCGATCAGCCACAGGATGACGCCGAGGGCGAACGCACCGGACATGGCGCTGCGGGCCCGGCGGTTGGTGAGGATCCGGATGACGAGCGCGAGCAGGATGGCGTCGGCCATCGGGTAGACCGACCAGACGAACTTGATCATCGGCTGCAGCGACTCGTCGCCGGCGATGGCGTCCACGGTGAAGTTCCACAGCACCAGCACGGCGACGGTGACGATCGTGAGCGCGTCGATCACGGTGTCGACGTCGACCCGGCCGTGCTTCTGCGACCGGACGAGCGTGATCCACAGCGCCGCGATCATGAAGACGTAGGCCAGCAGCCAGCCGACGTCGGCGGCGGAGACGTCGGTGAACTCGTTGTCGTCGATGAACGTGTACCAGATGACCTCGCCGAGGACGTTCGACGTGAGGCCGGCCGCGATCAGGCGGCACGGCAGGCGGCGCTCGGCGGGCGCGTGCCAGGCGTAGATCCAGGCGGCCAGCGCGGCCGCGGCCTCGACGCCGATGAAGGTCCCCACGAGCAGCTCGTAGCTGGGTCGGGTGAACTGGACGACGCAGGCGCCGAGAACGGCCACCACGACGAGGGCGTGCCACAGGCCGCGCCAGGCGTTGGCGGCCTGACGCGTGCGCGGAAGGACAGTCCCCGTGTCCATGTGGCACCTGTTGGTTTCGTACGGCGTTGGCAAATGAGTCTGCCGCCATTGTTAACCGAGAACCGCGTCCGTGATCGCGGTTCTGGAGAATTGCGCTCAGGCGGTCGGGGCGGGCAGGCAGCGGGTCAGCGCGCCGTCGAGGGTGTCGGGGCTGACCGGCTTGGCGACGAAGTCGTCCATGCCGGCCGCGACGCACCGCTCCTTCTCCTCCGGGGTGACCCCGGCGGTCATCGCGATGACGGGCGTACGCCGTCCGTTGGCCTCGCTGCTGCCGCAGCTCGGATCGGTCGCCTGGTAGCCGTCCATCTCGGGCATCTGGCAGTCCATCAGCACCGCGTCGTACGCCGCGCGCGCGAGCGCCTCGAGCGCCTGCCGGCCGTTGTCGGCGATGTCGCAGGTGTAGCCGAGGTGCTCGAGGATGCCGTCGGCGACGAGCTGGTTGACCGGGTTGTCCTCGACGACCAGCAGGTGGCCGCGGGCTGGCGGCCGGAGAGGGCTCGTCCTCGAGCTCGGCTGCCGGCACGCGCCGCGCCGAGCGACGGTGGCCAGGGTCGTGTGCAGCTGGGAGAGGTGAACCGGCTTGCTGAGCCGCGCGGCGATCCCTGCGGCGCGCGCGTCCTCGGCGTGGTCCTCGGAGTCCGAGGTGAGCAGCACCAGGCCCGTGCCGGCCAGCGCTCGGGTCGCGGCTGATGGCCCGCGCCACCTCGATGCCGTCCATGTCCGGCATGCACAGGTCCAGGATCGCCAGGGCGTACGGCGTGCCGGCGTCGGCGGCCGCCGCGAGCGGCCGTGAGCGCGGTCGGGCCGTCCTCGACCGCGTCGACCTGCATGCCCCAGGCGCCGAGCTGCTCGCCCAGGATCAGCCGGTTGGTCTGGTTGTCGTCCACGACGAGGACCCGGAGACCGCTGAGCCGGTCGATCGGCGGGTCGGGCTGATGCCGGGGATCGGTGGCCAGCTCCATCGGCAGCGTGAACCAGAACGTGCTGCCCTCGCCCGGCTCGCTGTCGACGCCGATCGCGCCGCCCATCGCCTCGACCAGCTGGCGGGAGATGGCCAGTCCGAGGCCGGTGCCGCCGAACTTGCGGGTGGTCGAGGAGTCGGCCTGCGAGAACGCGTCGAACAGCCGGTCCCGATCGTCGGCCGCGATGCCGACGCCGGTGTCGGTGACCTCGAACCGGACGACCACGCCCTCGTCGGTCCGGTCCTCGAGCTGGGCGCGCAGCACGACCTCGCCGTGCTCGGTGAACTTCACGGCGTTCGAGCTGAGGTTCAACAGCACCTGGCGGAGCCGCGACGGGTCGCCGCGCAGGCCGACCGGCAGCTCGGGCGAGCAGTAGGCGAGCAGCTCGAGGCCCTTGCTCTGCGCGGAGTCGGCGACCAGCTCGGCGGCCTCCTCGACGACCTGCTGGAGGTTGAAGTCGATGGACTCGAGCTCGAGCTTGCCGGCCTCGACCTTCGAGAAGTCGAGGATGTCGTTGATGGTCGAGAGCAGCGCGTCGCCGGCACCGCGCACACCCTCGGCGTACTGGCGCTGGCGCTCGTCGAGGTCGGTGTTGAGCAGCAGCCCGGTGAGCCCGATGACGCCGTTCATCGGGGTCCGGATCTCGTGGCTCATGGTGGCCAGGAACGCCGACTTGGCCCTCGAGGCGTCGAGGGCGGCGTCGCGAGCCTCCTCGAGCGCGAGCAGGGCCTGGCGCTCGGACTGCAGCAAGCGGCCCGTGCGGATGAGCGCGAGCGCGAGGACGAGCACCATCCCCACGAACAGCTGAGCCGGCTGGTCCTCGTGGCCGCGCAGGTCCGCGATCAGCTCGAGTGCCGGCGGCACGAGGAGGGGCAGGACCGCCATCAGCAGCTGTCCGACGTACCCGCGTCTGCTGGCGACTCGGACGTCGGCCTCGCCCACGGGCGGCGTCCAGCGCCGCCAGGTGGAGTGGGCCATGAGGGTCGTCCCCAGCATCCACCCCAGGTCCATCACGGTTCCCGTGGTCCCGGCGTCGGAGATCAGGAGGTAGCCGATGTCCGCGGCGAGCCAGCAGCCGACGCCGACGGCGAACCAGATGTCGATCGTCTTGCGACTGCGCGGGCTGGCGAGAACGCGCAGCACGAGGGCGAGGACGACGGCGTCGGCCACGGGATAGGACGCCCAGACCGTGCGCACGAACGCCGGCGTGCTCGGGTCGGCCACGATGTCGCTGATGGAGAGGCTCCAGAACGATCAGCACGCTGATGACCACGATCGTGAGGGCGTCGACCACCATGTCGACATTCACGCGTCCGCGTCCCTCGCCCCGGACCAGGGCGATCCACAGGGCGGCGGCGATCGGGGGGTAGCTCGCGAACCAGAGGATGTCCGCGACGCTGATGTCGGGGACCTCCCCGGCGCGCTCGAGGAAGAACCAGATCAGCTCGGCCGACACGGACGCCGTGAGGCCGGCCGCGATCAGGTGCGGGACCAGGCGCTGCCCGCGTGGTGCCCGCAGCGCGCCGATGTAGGCCGCGACGCACGCGACGATCTGCACCCCGAGGTAGATGAGGTTGGTCGGGTACACCAGGTAGGCGATGGCAGCGAGCAGCACCGCGGAGGCGACAGCCCCGCGGGCGACCGTCCCCACCGCACCCATGGAGAGAGAGTACGGCGTTCCCGTGACCTCGTGCCCGATTGCGCGTTTTCCTGTCATGACCTCCTTGCCCCGATTCTCCGCGGCGCGCCGCCTGCCTCACCGCGCTCGCCGTCGTCGCCGGCTCCACCTCGGCGCTGGCCGCACCGCAGGCCGAGCGCCCCGCCGTGGCGAAGAAGGCGACGGGCAAGCTCGCGTTCCAGGAGTACGTCTCGCTGGGCGACTCCTGGTCGGCCGACGTGGTCCTCGCCGACCAGGACGGCACCCCGGACGCCACCCACGCGCCGATCGACTGCGCCCAGTCGCACCGCAACTACCCCAAGCTGGTGGCCGCCGAGCTCGGCATCGCCGTGCACCGGGACGCCACCTGCGGGTCGGCCACGACCGACGACTTCTACGCACCGCAGGACCTGCCCCTGGGCGGCCAGAACCCTCCGCAGTTCGACCGGCTCACCCGCACCACCGACCTGGTCACCGTGGGCATCGGCGGCAACGACGCCGGCATCGCCGGCGCGGGCATGGACTGCCTCAACGCGCTCCCGGTCGCCAACCCGCTGCCGGCGGGCACCCTCCCGTCGCTCCCGGACAACCCGGTCCCGGTGATCGGCTCCGAGCTGCCGCTGGGCGGCTGCAAGGAGAAGTACACCGGCGACGGCGTCGACAAGCTCTCGCAGCGGATCAAGGAGTCGGAGCCGAAGCTGGTCCGGGCGTTCAAGCGGATCCACGCGCTGGCGCCCGAAGGCCCGGATCCTCGCGGTCGACTACCTCGCGCTGGTGCCCGACCACGGCTGCTACCCGACGCTGCCCGCGACCGACGAGGACATGGCCTACATCCACGACAAGTTCCTCGAGCTCAACGCGATGGTGAAGCGGGCCGCGCGCAAGGGCGGGGCGGAGTTCGTCAACACGTTCACCCCGACCATCGGCCACGACCTCTGCCAGCTGCCGCACATCCGGTACGGCGAGACCTACGGCCCGTCGGTCAACGACCCCGCCGTGGGGGTGCCCGCCCACCCGAACGCCGCCGGCGCCCGCGCCCAGGCCGCGATCGTCCTCGACTACCTGCGGAGCCACTAGCCTGATCGCATGCACCGCTCCCGCATCGGCGTCGTCCTGATCGACCATCCCGAGAGCGACTGGGAGCGCGGGCGGGCCTTCTGGGCCGGCGTGCAGGGCGTGGAGGCCACCCCGGACGAGGACGGCGACGCTACTGGTCGATCGGCAGCATCGGCTCGGTGTCGCTCGAGTCGCAGCGGATCGGCGCCGGCACTCCCGCGCGGGTGCACCTCGACATCGAGACCGACGACGTCGCCGCCGAGGTCGCCCGGGTGGTGGGGCTCGGCGCGACGGTGCTCGAGGAGCGCGACGGCTACACGATCCTCGAGGACCCGGGCGGGCTGGTGTTCTGCGTGGTGCCCGTGCAGACCGGCGCGGCGTTCGAGCGCGACGCGCGGACCTGGCCGTGAGCGCGACGTACGAGTTCGACGAGCAGATCCGCGTCGAGCCGGTGGCCGACGGGGAGTACAAGGTCGACCTCGCCGCCGGGCTGGGTCGTCGGCGGCGGCGTCAACGGCGGCTACCTGCTCGCGGTCATCGGCAACGCGATCCGGGCCGCCCTGCCGACCAAGCCGGACCCGATCTCGGTCAGCGCCTACTACCTCTCCGCGTCGATGCCCGGCCCCGCGCAGGTCACCACGCGGGTCGTGCGCGAGGGCGGCAGCGTCGCCACGGTCGCCGCCGACCTGGTGCAGGACGGCCAGCCGCGGATCACCGCGCTGGCGACGTACGGCGACCTCGGCACGCTGCCGGACGACGTCGGCACCACCGCGGTCGAGCCGGTCCTGCCGCCGCCCGACGAGTGCGTCCCGAACACGATGGCGCCGCAGGAGGTGCTGGACTCCGCGCCCCTGCTCGGCCGGTTCGACATGCGCTTCGACCCCGCCTGCGTCGGCTGGGCGGTCGGTGAGCCGAGCGGGAACGGGATGATCCAGACCTGGTTCCGGCTCGCCGACGGCCGCGAGCCCGACCCGATCGAGCTGCTGCTGGCCGTGGACGCCATGCCGCCGGTGACGTTCGACCTCGGGCGGATGGGCTGGGCGCCGACCCTCGAGCTGACCGCGCACGTGCGCGCCCGCCCGGCTCCGGGCTGGCTCAAGCTGCGGCACGCCACCCGCAACATGGCGGGCGGCATGTTCGAGGAGGACTGCGAGGTCTGGGACTCGGCCGGCCGGCTGGTCGCGCAGGGTCGTCAGCTCGCCCGTCAGCCGCGCTGAGCCGTCACAGGGGCGGGAGCCCGAGCACCTCGCGAACGGCGGTCTCCAGCCGGTCGCCCCGGTCGTGGGTGCCGACGTGGCCGGTCAGGAACGCCGCGGCGTACTGTCCCGCCTCGCTCCACCAGCCGAAGCTCCCGCCGGTGCCGCCCATCCCGTAGCCGTCGGCGTCGACGGCCACGCCCAGCCCCCACTCCCGGTCGCCGCCCACCACCAGGTCGGGCTCCTCTCCATGCCCCCGGCTCAGCTCCGCCACGAGTGCGGGCGAGACCAGTCGCCCCTGCGCCAGGGCAACGTAGAAGGCGGCCACCGCCTGCGCCGTGCCGTGACCGTTGACCGCCGGGATCTCCGCGCGGCGCCACCGCTCGCCGTTGACGACCCGGGGATCACGCCCTCCGGGCGGGTTGCCGATCGCCCGGTGGTAGAGGCTCGGGTAGTGCTGCTGGGAGGCGACGAAGTCCGGGCCGAACCCGGTGAGGTCGGCGACCCTGGCCAGCTCGGCGTCGCCGAGCCCGATGTGGAAGTCGAGGTCGTGGGGACCGCAGATCTCCTCCCGGAGGAACCGCCCCAGCGTGCGGCCGTCGACCGCGCGGACGACCTGACCGAGCAGGTGGCCGTGGAAGAGCGCCGACTCGCCCTGCGCCGACCCCGGCTCCCAGCTCGGCTCCTGGCTGGCGAGCAGCGAACACATCAGATCCCAGTCGTAGAACGCCTCCTCCGGCGCGTCCTGGTCGAGGACGACGAGACCGGCGCGATGGGCGAGGGCCTGCCGGACCGACGCCGGAGCCCGCAGCGTCGACCAGTAGTCCTGCATCGGGGCGTCGAGGTCGACCAGCCCCCGGTCGACGAGCACGAGCACGCACAGGGCCGCGAACGGTTTGGTGACCGAGTAGGGCATCACCAGCGTGTCCCGGCGCCAGGGCCGAGTGCGGGCGGCGTCGGCGAAGCCACCCCACAGGTCGACCACCCACTCGCCGTCGTGCCAGACGGCGAACGAGGCACCGGTCCCCGGCTGGCCGTCGAGCACCTCGGCGAAGACCTGCCGGACGTCCGAGAACGGCGGCGTCACGGACCCGAGGACCTCCACGTTCGGCTCCTTCCCGGCCCCTCCCCGCAACCGCTCAGGAGTAGCGGTGGCTCTTGGCCGCGTGCCCGTGTTCGCGGGTGCAGGTGCGCCCACTGATGGCGCGGTGGCCGCACGCCTGCGCCTGCGGAAGCGTCGGACCGGCTGAGGACTGCTGGACCTCGGCTGCCGGGGGAGCCGTGCGCGGCGTGGCCGGGGTCGTGGCGGTGGCCTTCGTGGCTCGGGCCGCGGTCTGCTCGTAGCGAGCCTCGCGCATGGCTCGCAGGTCATCCATCTTGCTCATCGTCGCTTCACCCCACGGACTCTAGGGTCGACGGCCGACAGTCACGGTGAGGCGCCCCGGAGTCCGGACCGCTTCATCCGGAACACCCACCGGCGATGCGGGTGCTCCGTGATCGACCACAGCTCGTCGCGCTCGGGCCAGTAGGTCAGGTCCTCGGGTCCCATCGGCACCGCCCACCGGTGCCGCCGCCACTCGCCGGGCCCGCCGACGTGCACGGAGCCCAGCCTCGCTCCACCGTTCGACGTCGTCAGGAGGTAGTCGCCGTCGACCAGGACGGCACCCTGGGCGTGCCCGACACCGGCCTCGTCGAGCCGGGTCGGACGGGAGACGCCGTCTTCGCCGGCGAGGAGGCCGGTTTCCGGGTCGAGCTCGTAGTGCGCCAGTCGCTTGGTCTTGGTGCCCGTGCCGTACTCGCCCACCACGAGCTGGGGCGGTGTGGTCGCCCGGTCGAGGGAGACGAAGGAGTACCGCAGCCCGTTCGTGTCCTTGGCGTCCTCCGGGGCGGCGTACACGAAGCGCACCGGCAGCACGTAGCGGTAGCCGTGCGTCTCGAGCGGCGCGTCGTCGGGCACCCGCAGGATGTCGTCGAGGTGGCACACCTGCAGGCCCTTGAACGTGCCCGCGACGAACAGCCACCGGCCGAGCCAGACGAGGCCGCCCGCGTGCGAGTCCAGCGGGTCGATCCGGGCCTGGCCGTCCGCGATCCGCGCCTCCACCAGAAGCACGTGCTGGTAGCGGCGGCTGGCCAGGTCGATGACGCTGATCCGGCTGCCCTTCCGGCCGTCGCCGACGTCCGGCGTGTGCCACGACGTGATCAGCAGGTCGCGGCCCGGCGCGGTGCCGTCCGGCCCGGCGTCGGCCGACGTGGTGATGCCCTGCGGCATCCACTGCTTCGTCCAGCGGTCCGCACGGTCCCAGGTGAAGACCCCGCGCGCCTTGAGTGTCGGCGCGATCGTGCGGCGTCCGCGGCGAGAGAGGTCGTCCAGCACGGCGTCGAGCCCGACCCGGCCACCCACCCGGTCGGCCACGGCGTCGATCGCGGCGACCGCCTCGTCGCCGCGGGTCAGGTCGATGCGGCCCGTCTCAGCCATGTGGCTACGTTAGGCCCGTCCGGCCCATCGCGCCCCAGGGAGATCCGTGGCACCCGACCAACCTCGACCCGTCGTCGGGGCCGCGATCCTGCGCGATGGGCGCGTGCTCGCGGCGCGACGTACCCGTCCGGCGGTGATGGCCGGCCGGTGGGAGTTCCCCGGCGGCAAGGTCGAGCCCGGCGAGACGCCCGAGCAGGCACTGGTCCGCGAGATCGCCGAGGAGCTCGGCTGCACCGTCGAGGTCACCGGCTGGCTCAGCGGCGCGGCCCCGATCGGCGACACCCACCTGCTCACCGTCGCGGTCGCCCGCCTGGTCGCCGGGGAGCCGGTGCCGCACGAGCACGACCTCGTCCGCTGGCTCAGCGCCGACGAGCTCGACGACGTCGACTGGCTCGACCCCGACCGTCCGTTCCTGTCGGAGCTGCGCGGGATGATGTCGTCGTGAGAGCGATCTTCTTCGACGAGGACACCGCGCAGGCCGCCGTCGCCCGGCTCACGTCGAGCGGGTACGACGCGTGGCTGGTGCGGGAGCGGCTGGCCGGCGAGGACGACGACGAGGACCACCCCTGGGCGGTGCTCACCGACGCCCCCGAGCTGGCCCTCGAGCTGCTGGTCGACGAGTTCGACGGCTGGCTCGACACCGACCCGCACGAGGAGCCGGCCGCCCCCACGGCGCCGCCGCTCGACCTGCCCGATGCGCCCCGCCGGATCAAGCGCGCACCCGGTGACTCACTAGGCTGACGAGCATGACCGACACGCCGGACGAGCGGCTCCTCCTGGTCCACGCCCACCCCGACGACGAGTCGATCGGCCAGGGCGCCACGATGGCGAAGTACGTCGCCGAGGGCCGCGGGGTCACCCTCGTCACCTGCACGGCCGGCGAGATGGGCGAGATCCTGGTCCCCGAGCTCGAGCACCTCGCCGCCGACCAGGACGACGGCCTCGGCCTGCACCGGCGCGGCGAGCTCGAGCAGGCGATGAAGGCGCTGGGGGTCACCGACCACCGGTTCCTCGGCGGCTTCGGCACCTACCGCGACTCCGGCATGAAGTGGCACGAGGACGGCCACGCCGTCGCCGCCGACGACGTGCACGACAACGCGTTCTGGCACGCCGACCTGACCGAGGCCGCCGACCACCTGGTCGGCGTGATCCGCGAGGTCCGCCCGCAGGTGCTCGTCACCTACGACCAGTTCGGCGGCTACGGCCACCCCGACCACATCCAGGCGCACCGGGTCGCGATGTACGCCGCGATGCTCGCGGCCGTGCCGTCGTACCGCCGCGAGCTCGGCGAGGCGTGGGACATCGCCAAGATCTACTGGGGCGCGATGTCGGAGAGCCGGATGCGCGAGGGCCTGCGCGCGCTGCGCGACGCCGGCGACACCACCAGCTTCGAGGGGATGGACCCCGACGGTCCGCTGCCGTTCTTCGCGATCAAGGACGAGGACCTGAGCGCGGCCGTCGACGCGCAGGAGTTCGTCGACCGCAAGATGGACGCGCTCCGGGCGCACGCCACCCAGATCACGACCGACGGGCCGTTCTTCGCGCTGTCCAACAACGTGGGCAGCGAGGCGTGGGGCATCGAGTTCTTCCGGCTCGTCAAGGGACACCAGGGTCCGCTCGCGGACAACGGTTTCGAGGACGACCTCTTCGCCGGGGTCGGATGAGGTGGGCGGGAGCGCTGCTGCTCCTGCTCGCTGGTGCCCTCACCGGGCTGTCGGCCGTCGCCCTGCACGAGACCTGGTGGGGCTTCCTGCTCGCGGCGGTCGCGACCGTCGCCGCGCTGGTGGCGCTCGGCCGCGGCTGGCTGACCCGTCTGCCGTTCGCGCTCGGCTGGGTGGGGCTGGTCGCGTGGGTGGTGCCCCAGCGACCCGAGGGCGACTTCCTCATCGCCTCCGACCCCGCGGGCTATGCCCTGCTGGGATTCGGGCTGCTGGTCCTGCTGTTCGCGGTGGCGACACTCCCACGCCCCGAGCGGGTGTCCGGGGCTCGCGGCGACGCCTCCTAGGATGACGCGCGTGACTCCGGCAGGGCGCGAGACCGCAGGCGGGCGGGTCGTCCTCGTCATGCTCCTGGTCCTGGTCCTGCTGTTCGGCGGCGGGTACGCCGTCGCGGCGACCGCCGCCGGCGACAACGTGCCCCGCGGCACGACCATCGCCGGTGTCGACGTCGGCGGCCGCAGCCCCGAGGCGGCCGCCGCAGCGCTGGAGGAGGGCCTCGCCGACCGGCTCGACGAGCCGATCCCGGTCTCGGTCGACGGCGAGGCCCGCACGGTGACGCCGGCCGACGCCGGCCTGGCTGTCGACTACGCCGCCTCGGTCGCGGAGGCCGGCGGCGAGAAGTCCTGGGAGCCCGGCCGGCTCTGGGACTACTACACCGGCGGCGACGACCTCGATGCCGTCGTCACCGTCGACGAGGAGGCGATGGCGGCCACCGTCGAGGACCTCGTCGCGTCGACCGGCAGCCTGCCGCGCGACGGCAAGGTGACGTTCGTGGACGGCGACGTCAAGGTCGTCCGGCCCCGTCCGGGCGAGCGGGTCGCCGCCGACGACGCCCGCGCCGCGCTGGAGGCGGCGTACCTCCAGGACGACGTGACCGCCGAGCTCGAGCTCTCCCCGGCCCAGCCCGACATCGACGACGCCGACGTGCAGGAGGCGCTCGACGAGTTCGCGAACCCGGCGGTCTCCGGGCCGGTCACGCTGGTCTTCGGCAAGTCCCCGGTCCGGCTGTTGCCACGCGACTTCAGCCCCGCCCTGTCCATGCGCGCCGAGGACGGCGAGCTGGTCCCCGAGCTCGACGAGGACAAGCTGGCGACGCTCGTCGAGGGACGCAGTCAGCCGGAACGGCTCGCCCGTGGACGCGACGTTCCGGGTGGTCGGCGGCAAGGCCCGGGTGGTCCCGGACAAGCCGGGTGTCCGCTACAAGCCCGAGGACGTGAGCGACGCGTTCCTCGACCTCGTGCAGCGGCCCAGCGGCAAACGGGAGCAGCAGGTCAAGGCGACGGTCGCGGAGGCCGACTTCACGACCGCGGACGCCCGCGCCCTGAAGATCCGGGAGCGGGTGTCGACGTTCACGACGTACTACCCCTACGCGGAGTACCGCAACGTCAACATCGGCCGCGCCGCCGAGCTCGTCGACGGCACCGTGCTCGAGCCCGGCGAGCAGTTCTCCCTCAACGAGACCGTGGGGGAGCGGACCCGCGAGAACGGCTTCACCGAGGGCTTCATCATCAGCGACGGCATCTTCAAGGAGGACCTCGGCGGCGGCGTCTCGCAGATGGCGACCACGACGTTCAACGCCATGTTCTTCGCCGGCCTGAAGGACATCGAGCACAAGACCCACTCGTTCTACATCGACCGCTACCCGGTCGGCCGCGAGGCCACCGTCGCCTGGCCGACCGTCGACCTGCGCTTCGAGAACGACACGCCGTACGGCGTGCTGGTCAAGGCCGCCGTCACCCCCAGCACGCCGTCGAGCCAGGGCGTGGTGACGGTGAGCATGTACTCCACGAAGTACTGGGACATCACCTCCACCACCTCGGAGCGCTACAACTACACCACCGAGCAGACCCGCACGCTGCGCACCGAGGACTGCTACCCGAACGACGGGTACGCCGGCTTCGACGTCGACGTGACCCGCCACTTCCGCCGCGCGGGCGAGTCCGAGCTCGACCACTCCGAGACCTTCCACACGACGTACATCCCCTCCGACACGGTGATCTGCAAGCCGCCCAAGAACTGACGGCGGGCGGTGACGCTGGTCACCAGCGCAGTAACCCCGGGCGGCGGGTCGTCGTTGCCCTGGTATGCCCCGAATGCTGATGCGTGTCCTCTTCGTCGCCCTCTCCGTCTCGTGGATCGTGATCGGTCCGGTGCGGGTGGACGCGGAGGCCGCCGCGCCGTTCCCGTATCCCACCAGCCCGTTCGGGGAGCCGACCGGCGCCAACGACTGGGACTGCGCGCCGACGGCGGAGCGGCCGACACCGGTCGTGATCGTGCACGGCACGTTCGGCGACCGGAAGAGCCTGCTCGACAACCTGTCCGCGGCGATGGTCGAGGACGGGTTCTGCGTCTACTCCCTCGACTACGGCAACCGGGGCACCGGCCCGATCGAGGACTCGGCTGCGCAGCTCGACGCGTTCGTCGACAAGGTGCTGGCGGCGACCGGGGCGCCCGGGTGTCCATGGTCGGCCACTCCCAGGGCGGGATGATGCCGCGCTACTACATCAAGTTCCTCGGCGGCGCCGACCTCGTCGACGACCTGGTCGGCCTGGCGCCGTCCAACCACGGCACCAGCACCACCGGTGGCGGCTCGGCGCAGCCGAACCCGCTCCTCGACACGTTCTGCCCCGCGTGCCAGCAGCAGTCCGCCGGCTCGGAGTTCCTCACGAACCTCAACGCGGACGACGAGACGCCGGGCTCGGCGAGCTACACCAACATCACCACGAAGTACGACGAGGTCGTGGTGCCGCACACCTCCGGCTACCTCGAGCCCGGCCCGCAGACGACGAACGTGACCCTGCAGGACATCTGCCCGACCGACCTGGCCGAGCACGTCCAGATCCCGATGAGCGCGACCGCGATCGCGCTCACCCTCAACGCACTGACGCGGTCCGGGCCTGCGGACCCGTCTCAGGTGACCTGCGGCTGAGCGGCTCCCGCCGCGCCGGCGCGACCGTGACCGCGTGCCGGAGCGCGGCCGTGAAGAGGTAGCCGTCGTCGTTGTCCGGCGCCACGTCCGGCTGGCGCCGGCCCATGCTGTCGGTCGCGCGCACCCGCAGCTCGTGGTCCCCGGCCACGGCCGGGACCCAGGGCAGCTCCCAGTGCACCCAGCACGACGGCTCGTTCGGCCCGGTCAGCGTCGCCTCGTGCCAGGTCCGGCCGGCGTCCGAGCTGACCTCGACCACGCGGACCGTGGCCTCGCCGGACCAGGCGCGGCCGCGCAGCACCGTGCAGCGCCCAGCGACCAGGTCCGGCGCGGCGTCGAGCGTGCTCTTCACCGGCATCCGGTCCAGCACGGCCGCGTCGCCGTCCCAGCCCTCGCCGTGCATGCGGTACCACCGGGTGTTCCACGGCGAGTCCACGACGCTGGTGGTGACCCGCAGCTCGCCCAGCCACTTGATGCTGGCGATCCCGACCCAGCCGGGCACGATCAGCCGGGCCGGGTAGCCGTGGTCCAGCGGGAGCGGCAGGCCGTTCATCTCCCAGGCGATCAGCACGTCGTCGAGGGCCTTGGCGAGCGGCAGCGGCCGGCGTACGCGACCGTGGTTCTCGCCCTCGTGCACGTAGGGCTCGTCCAGCCCGACCGCCATCACCTGGACCGCGTCGTCGCGGAGGCCGGCGTGCCGGAGGACGGTCGAGAGCGGCACGCCGGTCCAGCGTGCCGCCCCGATCGCACCCATGCCCCACTGGGTGCCGGGTCGGGGAGCCCCCTGCTGCTCTCCGAACAGGCTCCGGCCGTTGCCGGTGCACTCCAGGGCGCGGTCGTAGGTCCGGCTGGTGAAGGACTGGAGCTCCGCCAGCGAGTACGTCGTGTCCCCGATGACACCGTCCCCGCTCACCAGCAGCCGCCAGTTCCGGGCGTCGATCGCGGGTGCCGAGGTGTGGTTGCGCACGAAGAACCGCTCGTTCGGCGTGAGGTAGGGGACGTCGTCCTCCCACACCGTCTCCACGTCCGTCCCGTGGTGGACGAAACCCTCGTCCACGGGCTGGCCAGACCTGTCGCGCAACATGCGCTAACTGTACTGAATCACTAGTGATAAATCAGAATTACGGGGTGAGTCGGTTCAGGTCCCGCGGGAAGAGCGTGACCTCCCGCACGTTGGCGCTGCCGGTGAGCCGGCTGGTCCACCGCTCGAGCCCGATCGCGAAGCCGCCGTGGGGCGGCATGCCGTGCCGAAATGCCTGCAGGTACGCCGCGTACGTCTCGGGGTCCTCGCCGTTGGCGCGGATCGCCGCGTCGTAGTCCGAGGGCCGGTGCAGGCGCTGGCCGCCGGTGACCAGCTCCAGCCCGCGGAAGAGCAGGTCGAAGCTGTTCGACCAGCGGGCGTCGTCCGGCTGCGGGTGGGTGTAGAACGGCCGCTTCGCCATCGGGTAGCCCTCGACCGCGAGGAAGTCGCTGCCGTGCTCGGCCAGCGCCCACGCCCCGAGCGCGCGCTCGTGGTCGGGAGCGAGGTCCGGCTCGTCCTCCGGCGCGCCGACCAGCGCCAGCGCGTCGCGGAAGTGGAGCACCGGGATCTCGTCGGGCACGACCGGCACCTCCGCGCCGGTCAGCTCGACCGCCGCTCCGGCGTACTCGTGGATCGAGGCGACCATGCCGGCGAGCACGTCGCGCAGCATCGCCAGCACGTCGCGGTGGTCCTCGACGAAGCCGAGCTCGGCGTCCAGGGAGACGTACTCCGCGAGGTGGCGCACCGTGTCGTGCGGCTCGGCCCGGAAGACCGGCCCGATCTCGTAGACCCGCTCGAAGACGCCGACCATCTGCTGCTTGTAGAACTGCGGGCTCTGGGCGAGGTACGCCGGCCGGCCGAAGTAGTCGACCTGGAAGACGTTGGCGCCGGACTCGGTCGCCGAGGCCACGAACTTCGGGGTCTGGATCTCGGTGAACCCGGCCGAGTCGAGCGTGGTCCGGAAACCCCGGAGGGTCGCGGCGGCCAGCTCCCACTTGGCCTTCTGCGCCGGGTGCCGCCAGGTGACCGGCGCGTGGTCGAGCAGCGTGGGCAGGCCGATGTTGAGCCCGGGCCGCCACAGCTCGACCGGCGGGGTCGCGGCCGGCTCGGTCAGCAGCGTGATCTCGGGGTCGGTGACCTCGATGCCGCCCGGAGCCTGGGCGTTGGCGGTGGCGACGCCGACCACCTCGACGGTGGTCTCCTCGGGCGGCACGGTGCCCTCGCGGACCACGACCTGGGCCAGGCCGGTGCGGTCGCGGACGACCAGGAACGTGAGGGCGGCGAGCTCGCGGCGGCGGTGCACCCAGCCCTGCAGCCGGACGGTCGAGCCGGGCTCGGCGGCGGGAAGGTCGGAACAGAGTGTGCGTTGCATGAGTACCTCCAGTGGCGGAAAGCCCTGGAGGTGTGGGCGGGGGCTAGATCGCGGTGCCACCACACCTTCGCCGAAAGACTCCGGCCTCTCGTCGGTACGCCGGACGCGCGGGCCACGCTTCTCGAGGGTCGTCACGCCTCACGTCGCCGGCGAAATCGTACGGCGCGCGACTGGTCCCGGGAAATCCCTTTCCGCACGCCTAGCCTGACGAGGTGCTGGTCCACCTCCGCCTGACCGTCCCGGACGACCTCAGCGACGACGTACGCGACCTCCTGCTCGGCCACGAGTGCACCACCAACGTGACGGTGCAGCCCGGCGTCGTGCTCCAGCCGCCCGGCGACCTCGTCGAGTGCGACGTCGCCCGGGAGCAGGCCGGGGCCTGCTCCGGACGCTCGACGACATGGAGCTCGACGAGCGCGGCGCGATCCTGATCGAGACACCGGCGGGCACGCCGTTCGCCGAGGCCCGACGGCTCGAGGCGGCCGCGCCGGGACACCCCGACGACGCGGTGATCTGGGAGTCGGTCGAGGCCCAGGCGGAGGCCGGCTCGGTCGCGACCCTGTCGTACCTGATCTTCCTGGTGCTCGCGGTGATGCTGGCGGCGATCGCGGTGATCACCGACTCCTCGATCCTGGTGGTCGGGGCGATGGTGGTGGGCCCGGAGTACGCCGCGGTGGCGGGGGTGGCGGCCGGGATCGTGCTCGCCCGCTGGGGGCTGGCCGCCCGCAGCCTGCGGCTCCTGGTGCTGTCCTTCGCGTTCGCCATCGCCGTCGTCACGGTGCTGGCGCTGGTGGCCCGGATGGCCGGGATGATCACGGTCGAGGAGGTGACCCGACCGCGCCCGAACACCGGCTTCATCTGGCACCCGGACAAGTGGTCGTTCATCGTCGCCCTGATCGCGGGCGCGGCCGGCGCGCTGGCGCTGGCGATCGAGAAGACCGCCACGATGGTGGGCGTCTTCATCAGCGTCACGACCGTGCCGGCGGCCGGCAACCTCGCGCTCGGGCTGGCCTTCTGGGAGCGCAGCGAGATCGTCGGGTCGGCCACCCAGCTCGGCGTGAACATCGCCGGGATGGTCATCTCCGGCACGTTGCTCCTGCTGGTGGTGAGGCGGTCGTGGCCGTGGGTGAACAGCCACAGCGAGCGGCTGCTCGGCTACCGACCCGGGCCGCGCCAGGTAGCGGTAGGCGTGGTGGGTGGTGAAGCCCAGCCGCTCGTAGAGCCCGAGCGCCGGCGGCGTTGTCGCCCAGCACCTGGAGGTACGCCGTCGTGGCCCCCTGCTCGGCGCCCCACTCCAGCAGCGCGGCCATCACCGCGAGCGCGAGTCCCTGCCGGCGGCGCTCCGGAGCCACCTCGATGCTGCGGAAGCCGACCCAGTCGTCGGCGTACGCCGCCACCCCGCTCGCCGCGCCGGCGATCCGCGCCTCGACGACCTGCGGTGTGATCTCGACGAGCTCGACCGACGTCGGTCCGGGGCGAGGTAGCTCCCGCCGCACCCGGGACACCCCGGCGATCTGGAACAGCGTGTCGGCGTCGTGGCTCTCCAGCACCCACCCGTGCGACCGGAACAGCTCGTCCTCGGCGGTGTCGGGCAGGACGGCGGCGATCGGGCGGTCGTAGTGGGCGACCACGCGCTCGTACGCGTCCTCCACGCCCGCCGGGCCGAACGCCAGCACCGAGTTCGCCCGCCGGGCGCGCGCGGTGGGGGAGGACCGGAGCAGCCAGTCGCCGACCGGCTCGGTCTCCAGGTCCGGGAAGAGGGCCAGCCCGTGCAGCTGGGCGCGGAGCGGTGACACCCGGTGCCGCACGGACGGCCGCGGCGGGACCGGCTTCCCGGAGACGATGTCGGCCAGCCGGATCACCACGGGCTCACCCGACTCCGGCGCGATCACGCACTCGCCGTCGCCCCACGACGTACACACGCCCAGCAGGTCGGTCATCGCGGGGCCGCCGGAGGGGCCGGTCTGCCCGGGCAGGACCCGCCGGACGACGACCCGCTGGCCGACGACATGGGGGCCCAGACGGTGGGCTTCGTGGGAGGTGGCCACGCCGGGATACTAGGCTGGTCCCGAACAGGCAGAACCGTTGCGCCCACAGGAGGAACTGGTGACCTACGTCATCGCCCAGCCGTGCGTCGACCTGAAGGACCGCGCGTGCGTCGACGAGTGCCCGGTCGACTGCATCTACGAGGGCAAGCGGATGCTCTACATCCACCCCGACGAGTGCGTCGACTGCGGCGCCTGCGAGCCGGTCTGCCCGGTCGAGGCGATCTTCTACGAGGACGACACCCCGGAGGAGTGGAAGGAGTACTACACGGCCAACGTGAACTTCTTCGACGACCTCGGTTCGCCGGGTGGTGCCGCCAAGATGGGTGAGATCGACCACGACCACCCGTTCATCGCCGGTCTGCCGCCCCAGAACCAGGAGTGACAGAACCAGGAGTGACCGCCCGCGTCTCCTCGCGGCTCCCGGACTTCCCCTGGGACCAGCTGACGACCTACGCCGAGCGGGCTCGGGCGCACGCCGACGGCATCGTCGACCTCTCGGTCGGTACGCCGGTCGACCCGACCCCGGCGGTCGTGCAGGAGGCGCTGCGCGCCGCCGCCGACGCGCCCGGCTACCCGTTCACGATCGGGCGCGCCGAGACGCGGCAGGCGTGCATCGACTGGCTCGCCCGCCGGCACGGCGTCACCGGGCTCGGGCTGGACGGCGTGATCCCGTCGATCGGCTCCAAGGAGCTGATCGCCGCCCTCCCGACCCATCTCGGGCTCGGTCCGGCCGACCTGATCGTCTACCCGGCGCTGGCCTACCCGACGTACGAGGTCGGCGCGGCGCTGGCCGGCGCCCGCGCCGTGGCCACCGACTCGCTGACCTCGCTCGGCCCGGAGACCCCGGCGCTGGTCTGGCTCAACTCGCCGTCCAACCCGACCGGCCGGGTGCTGCCGGTCGAGCACCTGAAGAAGGTCGTCGACTGGTGCCGCGAGCGCGGTGTCCTGCTGGTCTCCGACGAGTGCTACCTCGAGTGCGCCTGGGAGGCCGAGCCGGTCTCGGTGCTGCACCCGGACGTCTCCGGCGGCAGCCACGAGGGGATCCTCGCGGTCCACTCGCTGTCGAAGCGGTCCAACCTGGCGGGCTACCGGTGTGCCTTCGTCGCCGGCGACCCGGCCGTGGTCGGCGAGCTGCTCGCCGTACGCAAGAACCTCGGGCTGATGATGCCCGCGCCGCAGCAGGCCGCGATGGTCGCGGCCCTCGACGACGACGCGCACGTCGTCGAGCAGCACGCCCGGTACGCCGCTCGGCGGGCCAAGCTGCGCGAGGCGTTCGAGCGGGCCGGCTTCCGGATCGACCACTCCGAGGCGTCGCTCTACCTCTGGGCGACCCGGGGCCGAGGACTGCTGGGAGACCGTCGCGTCGCTGGCCGACCGCGGCATCCTGGTCGCCCCCGGCGCGTTCTACGGCGTGGCCGGCAAGGAGCACGTCCGGATCGCGTTCACCGCGACCGACGAGCGGGTCGACGCCGCCGTCGCCCGCCTCGCCGGCTGACCTGGGCTATCCGCTCGGTCGTCCGCTCACGGCCACTGGACGCGGTGCTCGATCGACACCAGCCTGTCGCCGCCGCCCGAGCGGTCCGCGGAGTCGTCTCCGGCGCCGCCGTCCAGGAAGTCCTTCTGGAACGATCCGATCAGCAGGTCGTCCCCGCCCCTGGCCCGGACCCGGATCGGGCCGTTCTCGCCCGCGTTGATCTCGTTGGGACCGTTGGTGCCGAGGATCGTCACGCGCTCGCCCCACGGCGCCTCGGCATCCTCGAACCCGATGATCGGCACCATGATCTCGAGGTTGTTGAAGTGGGTGACCGACCGCTCCGCCTTCAGGTCGACCCGGGTGCGGCTCTCCCACAGCGGAAGCGATCCCTTGTAGGGGTACGGGCCGCCCAGCACGTCGCGGCCCTCGCCGCCGTCGAGCACCTGACCCGTGCCCCCGGAGGACAGCCGTCGCTGACGTGGTCGTCGCCGGCCTCGCCGTACAACCGGTCGCGGCCCTCGGAGTCGTTGAGCCAGTCGTCGTCGGGGCCGCCGTACAGGATGTCGTTGCCGTGGCCGCCGGACACGGAGTCGTCGCCGGGACCGCCGTACAGCCAGTTGCGCACGTCGTCGTTGGTCTCCGTAGCCCTGCGGGCCGGCATAGACCTCGTCGTCGCCCGCGCCGCCGTCGACCATGTCGGAGCCGGCGCTGCCGATCAGGATCTCGTTGGCGTCACCACCGGTGATCTCGTCGTCGTACCTGGTCCCGATCACGTAGTAGACGGGGTCGGCGATGGTGTCCGTCCCCTCGCCGGTGGCGGTCCCGGCCGTGACGTCGACCACGACTCCGCTGGTCGCGCTACTCCCAGGACACCTTGTCGTTGGGCACGTCGCTACGCGGGTCCAACCCGGGGTCCAGGGTGTCGTCGCCCGGCCCGCCGGCCAGCAGGTCGCCGTAGAAGATCTCGGTGTCGAAGCGGGAGTAGCGCCCGTCGCGGCCGCCGTACAAGGCGTCGTCGCCGTCGTTGCCGTTCAGCTTGTCCTCTCCCGCTCCGCCGCACAGGATGTCGTCGCCTCCGCGGCCGGCCAGGCTGTCGTCGCCGTCGTCCGCCGTCGATCACATCCGGCCCGTCGGTGCCGACCAGCCGGTCGTCACCGTCCGTGCCGACGATGGTCGGGTCCGCGCACGGATCCGCCGCGGACGCGGGCGGAGACAGGGCGACCAGCCCTCCCGCCGCGACGATCAGGACCCCTGCCAGCTTCCCCCGTGTGTGGTTCATGGGCGCAGCATAGATTCCGCTGGCCGACCGGAGGAGCCTCTGGATGGTCAAGATCCGGTCACGGCCGGCGGTCCACGACGTCAGTCGAAGACGTCCACGTGCACGTGGTCGCGGTGCTCCAGGATCGCCCGGTCGCCGGGCCGGTCGGGCGCGTCGTAGTCGCGCCAGCCCTCGTCCGAGCGGGAGCCGGCGGTCCAGATCCGGTCGTCGAAGATGACGGTCTGGATGGACAGCCGGTCGGCCATCGCCACGAGGTACTGCGCGATCGCCCAGCCCCGCTCCTTGTTCTCCGGCGAGATCGGCCGCACGAAGATGTCGATCGCCCGGCCGTCGTAGTGGGCGGACCCCTCCTGGTGCCCGTCCTGGACGCCTCCCGGCGCGAAGCCACCCAGCGGCAGGTCGCCGAACGCGGTCTGCACGTCCTCGCGGACGACGTCGGCGCGCCGGGTCAGCCCGGACGCCTTGAGCTTGTCGCCCGCCTCGTCGGCGTCGTCGTCGAGCACGCAGGTGAACGCGTGCCGCGAGTTGCCGGTGAGGGCGGAGGCGAGCACCCGGGCGTCGGCCTCGTGGTCGGCGTACGCCTCGGGGAAGCCGGAGCGCTGCACGTTCTGCGCCGCCTCGGTGACCTGCATCGTGTCGTAGCCCTCGACCTGCGCGAGCTCGTCGTAGAACGCGTTCGCGGAGTAGTACGGGTCCATGACCTGCTCCGGCGTGCCCCAGCCCTGGGACGGGCGCTGCTGGAAGAGGCCGAGCGAGTCGCGGTCGCCGGACTCGATGTTGTACAGCTTCGACTCCTGGTACGCCGTGGCCAGCGCGATCGTCGCGGCACGCGCGGGCATGCCGCGCTGGACGGAGACGGCGGTGATCAGCGCGGCGTTCTCGGCCTGCTCGACGCTGAGCTTCACCTCGCGGCCGTCGACGGTGCCGACGCACTCCTCGCTGCTGAGCAGCGGGCCGACCTTGTCGAAGAGGGTCAGCGCCCCCCACACCACCACCCCGAGGACGACGACGCCGACGCCGACGACCACCCACCAGCGTCTTTGCATCGAGGTCGGGCCGTTCAGTTCGAGTGCAGGTCGGCGTTGAGGGCGATGTCGCCCTTCCAGGCGACGGCCTCGACCGTGCCGGTCACCGAGTTGCGGCGGAACAGGACGTTGCTGGCGCCGGACAGCTCGAGCGCCTTGACGACCTTGGGCTTCCCGTCCATGTCGAGGATGGTGATCTTGGTGCCGGCGGTGACGTAGCAGCCGGCCTCGACCACGCAGTCGTCGCCGAGCGAGATGCCGATGCCGGCGTTGGCGCCCGAGCAGGCAGCGCTCGCCGACCGACACGACCTCCTTGCCGCCGCCGGACAGGGTGCCCATGATCGAGGCGCCGCCACCGACGTCGGAGCCGTCGCCGACCAGGACGCCCGCCGAGATCCGGCCCTCGACCATCGAGGAGCCGAGGGTGCCGGCGTTGTAGTTGACGAACCCCTCGTGCATGACGGTGGTGCCCTCGGCGAGGTGCGCGCCGAGCCGGACCCGGTCGGCGTCGGCGATCCGGACGCCGGTCGGCAGGACGTAGTCGACCATCCGCGGGAACTTGTCGACGCCGTACACCGTGACGTGCACGCCGGCCGCGCGCAGCCGGCCGCGGGTGAGCTCGAAGTCCTTGACCGCGCACGGCCCGGCGCTGGTCCACACGACGTTGGTCAGCAGCCCGAACACGCCCTCCATCGAGATCGTGTGGGGGACGACCTGCCGGCTGGACAGCAGGTGCAGCCGCAGCCACACGTCCTCGGTCGAGGCCGGGGCCTCCTGGAGGTCCTTGATCTCGACGAACAGCACTTCCCGGCGGACGCCGCGGGCGTGGTCGCTGCCCTCGAGCTCGGTCAGCTCACCGGGGGCGCCGTTGTCGCCGGGCGCGGCTCCCAGCGCGGGCGCAGGGAACCACACGTCGAGGACCGTGCCGGCCGTGTCGATGGTCGCGAGGCCGTAGCCCCAGGCCTGGGTGGGTGCGGAAGTCACGCCCCCAGCCTAGGCGTGCCTCTCAATCCTCGGCCGTCGCGGGCGTCGCATCCACGGGATGCATCGCAAGGCGGAGGAGGGAGGCGGGACGGAGTCCCGACGACCGACGACAACGCGGCGAGGCGCCCGTGGGGCGGCGCGCAGCAGGCCATGGGATTGGGAGACACGCCTTGGATTGCAGGTCCTCACTGCCCGGTACGGCCGTCGATGCACTCCCTGAGGAGGTCGGCGTGGCCGACGTGGCGGGCGTACTCCTCGATCATGTGGACCAGCACCTCGCGCAGCGCGATCGTGCCGTCGTCCATGGTCCCCTCGACGTCGAGGTCGGGTGCGGCGTCGACGACCTTCTCGGCCGCCGCGACCTCCCGCCGCCAGGACGCCCAGGCGTCCTCGACCACCGCCGGGTCGGCCACGGCGCCGTTGAAGTCGAGGTCGCGGTCCTCCTCGGTCCGGTAGAGCCGGGGCAGGTCGAGGCGGTGGCCCATCACCCGCTGGAACCAGCTGTGCTCGACCTTCGCCAGGTGCCGGACCAGCCCGAGCAGGGACAACGTCGACGGCGGCACCGAGCGCCGCGCCATCTGCTCGGCGTCCAGGCCCTCGCACTTCATCTCCAGGGTCAGCCGGTAGTGCCGCAGGTAGTCGATCAGCACCGCCCGCTCGCCCACCGCCTGGGTGCCGATGTCGCGGGGGTCGTCCTCGGGGTCCACCCACATGTCGGGGTACTTGCGCTTCGGTCACGGGCACACACTGTCCATCAGACGCCGGCCGGGCAACCCCATTTCGGCAGTACGCTCACGGGCGTCGCGAGGGAGGAAGACATGGCCGACACCGAGCTTCCCGAGGAGCGGGCCTGGCCCGCGTCCGCCTCTTCCCGGCACGTCGAGCTGGGCGGCGAGCAGGTCCACTATCTCGACTTCGGCGGCCCACCCGGCGGGCCAACGATCGTCTGCGTGCACGGTCTCGGTGGTTCGGCGCTGAACTTCGGTGTCGTCGGTCCGCTGCTGGCGGCGAGAAGGCGCGTCCTCGCTGTCGACCTCCTCGGGCACGGCCGGTCGGCGGCCGGCGGCCCGACCCTCACCAGCTCGGGCACGCTGGACGCGTTGGTCGACCAGATCAGTCGTTTCGTGCACGAGGTCGCAGGGCCTCCGGTTGTGTTGGTCGGACACTCGCTGGGCGGCGTGATGGCCATGCAGCTGACACTTCGGTCACCGACGGACATCGACCGGCTGATCCTGCTGGACCCGCCGGTGCCCAACCGCACCCGGCGAGCCCGGGACCCGAAGCTCGGTGCTGCGGCTGGCGTTCCTGCGCGCTCCGGGCGTACGCCGACTGGTCGAGCGCAAGATCCTCGGCAGCACGCCCGAGCAGCTGGTGCACACTCAGCTGGCCGACGCCACCCCGCACGTCGACGAGGTCCCGTCGGACGCGGTCGCCGCCTCCGTCGCCGAGACACGACTGAGGTCGGCGGATGCCCACTACCGGGAGGCGCAGCGATTCCAGTGGAACGCCATCCTCGGCACCGTTGACCTGCTGAGCCGGTCCCGCGAGCTGAGCGCCAGACTCGACACACTGGAGCCGCCCACGCTGTGGCTCCACGGTGAGGACGACAAGCTCTCGCCGATCGAGGACGCTCGGGCGCTGTCCGGCACTCGCCCGGGCTGGACCTTCGAGTCGCGTGCCGGCGTCGGCCATCTGCCGCACCTGGAGGATGCCGGCTGGACCGGGGAGCGGATCTCCGCGTTCCTCGGCGACGCAGTCCCCGGCGGCAACTGATTCGCGCCCGGCGGGCACCCCGCCGTACCCTGTGGCCACAGGCGTTCGAGCCGTCATCAGCGGCGAGCCTCCGGAAGAAAGCCTTCGGGTGACGTAGAACCGGACGGGTAGGCCCGTCACAGCCGTGAACGAAGCGGCTCCGTCGTACGCCGGAGCAAGCGAGGTGGTACCGCGGCAGCAATGTCGTCCTCGTGGCACAGCCCGAGCACGACGTACCCGCAGGAGAGAACCACCGATGACCTATCCGCAGGTCTCCACCGGAGCCCACCGCTCCGTCTCGTCGACCCCGAACTTCCCGGAGCTCGAGGAGCGCGTCCTCTCCTACTGGAAGGAGGACGACACCTTCCGGGCGTCGGTCGAGCAGCGCGACGCGGGCGAGAACGGCGAGAACGAGTTCGTCTTCTACGACGGGCCGCCGTTCGCCAACGGGCTGCCGCACTACGGCCACCTGCTGACCGGCTACGTCAAGGACCTGATCCCGCGCTACCAGACCATGCGCGGCCGCCGGGTCGAGCGCCGGTTCGGCTGGGACACCCACGGGCTGCCCGCCGAGCTCGAGGCGATGAGCCAGCTCGGGCTGAAGACGACCGAGGAGATCCACGAGCTCGGCATCGAGAAGTTCAACGAGGCCTGCCGCGCCTCGGTCATGAAGTACACCGGCGAGTGGCGCGACTACGTCACCCGCCAGGCCCGCTGGGTCGACTTCGACAACGACTACCGGACCATGAACCCCGAGTACATGGAGTCGGTGATCTGGGCCTTCAAGCAGCTGCACGAGAAGGGCCTGGTCTACGAGGGCTTCCGGGTCCTGCCCTACTGCTGGAACGACGAGACGCCGCTCTCCAACCACGAGCTGCGGATGGACGACGACGTCTACCAGAACCGCCAGGACCCGGCCGTCACGGTCGGCGTCCGCCTGGAGACGGGCGAGCTGGCCCTGGTCTGGACGACGACGCCGTGGACGCTGCCGTCCAACCTCGCGGTCATGGTCGGCCCGGACATCGACTACGTCGTGGTCGAGTCCGACGCCGACCGGCACCACCGAGCGGTACGTCGTCGGCGAGGCGCGGCTGCCGGCGTACGCCCGCGAGTTCGGCGACGACCCCACGATCGTGGAGCGGCTCAAGGGCAGCGACCTGATCGGCCGGACGTACACGCCGCCGTTCACCTACTACGCCGGCCACGAGAACGCGTTCCGCGTCGTCGACGGCGCCGAGTTCGTCACCACCACGGACGGCACCGGGCTGGTGCACAGCGCCGGCGCCTTCGGTGAGGCCGACAAGATCGTCACCGACCGCGAGGGCATCGAGCCGGTGATGCCGGTCGGCAAGGACGGCGCCTTCACCCACCCGATCGACGAGTACGCCGGGATGCTGGTCTTCGACGCCAACCTGCCGATCATGGAGGACCTCAAGCGGGTGACCCGGGGCGAGCCCTCCGGCAGCGTCACCGAGGGCACCGTGCTGCTCCGGCGCGAGACCTACGACCACTCCTACCCGCACTGCTGGCGCTGCCGCGAGCCGCTGATCTACAAGGGCGTCTCGTCGTGGTTCGTCGAGGTGACGGCGTTCAAGCAGCGGATGCTCGAGCTCAACGAGCAGATCCGCTGGGTGCCCGACCACATCAAGCACGGCCAGTTCGGCAAGTGGCTGGCGAACGCCCGCGACTGGTCGATCACCCGCAACCGGTTCTGGGGCAGCCCGGTGCCGGTCTGGAAGAGCGACGACGAGGCGTACCCCCGGCTCGACGTCTACGGCTCGTTCGAGGAGCTCGAGCGCGACTTCGGCGTGCCCGGTCACCGACCTGCACCGGCCCTACGTCGACGAGCTGGTCCGCCCGAACCCCGACGACCCGACCGGCAAGTCGATGATGCGCCGCGTCCCGGACGTGCTCGACGTGTGGTTCGACTCCGGCTCGATGTCGTTCGCCCAGGTGCACCACCCGTTCGAGAACAGCGACTGGTTCGACGGGCACTTCCCGGCCGACTTCATCGTCGAGTACATCGGCCAGACCCGGGGCTGGTTCTACACGCTGCACATCCTCGCGACGGCGATCTTCGACCGGCCGGCGTTCTCGACCTGCGTCAGCCACGGCGTCGTGCTCGGCTCCGACGGCAACAAGATGTCGAAGTCGCTGCGCAACTACCCGAGCGTCTACGAGGTCTTCGACCGCGACGGCGCCGACGCGATGCGCTGGTTCCTCATGTCCAGCCCGATCCTGCGCGGCGGCAACCTGATCGTCACCGAGCAGGGCATCCGCGACTCGGTCCGCCAGGTGCTGATCCCGCTGTGGAACAGCTGGTACTTCTTCTCGCTCTACGCCAACGCGGCGAAGTACACCGCCACCCGGCGGACCGACTCGACGGACCCGCTGGACCGCTACCTGCTGGCCAAGCTGCGCCAGTACGTCGACGCGATGACCCACCAGCTCGACAACTACGAGGTGGCGAACGCCTGCGACTCCACCCGCGGCTTCCTCGACGTGCTCACGAACTGGTACATCCGCCGGTCCCGTGAGCGGTTCTGGGCCAGCGACGGCGTGGTCGACACCGGCTGCGTTCGACACGCTCTACACGGTGCTCGAGACGGTCTGCCGGGTCGCGGCGCCGCTGCTGCCGCTGACCACCGAGGAGATCTGGCGCGGCCTGACGGGCGACCGCTCGGTCCACCTCACCGACTGGCCCGAGGCGTCCGCCCTGCCGGCCGACGACAAGCTGGTTGCGGCCATGGACCTGGTGCGCGACGTGTGCTCCACGACCTCGGCACTGCGGAAGGCCGCCAGCCTGCGCAACCGGCTGCCGCTGTCGGAGCTCACGGTCGTGGTCGAGGACGCGCACGCGCTCGACGGGTTCGTGTCGATCGTGTCCGACGAGGTCAACGTGAAGATGGTGGAGCTGCTCGACGCGGGCGCGCCCGACGCGGCGTCGTACGGCGTCTCGCAGAAGCTGACCGTCAACGCGCGTGCTGCCGGCCCGCGGCTGGGCAAGGACGTGCAGGCCGCCATCAAGGGCTCGAAGTCGGGCGACTGGTCGGTGGCCGAGGACGGCACCGTGACCGCCGGCGGGCTGGCGCTGCAGGAGGGCGAGTTCACCCTCGAGACGGTCGCCGGCTCCGACGACGACGCGTCCGCGATCGGGATGCTGCCCGGTGGTGGCTTCGTCGTGCTCGACACCGCGGTCACGCCCGAGCTCGCCGCCGAGGGCCTCGCCCGCGACCTGGTCCGCGCGGTCCAGCAGGCCCGCCGCGACGCCGACCTCGAGGTCTCCGACCGGATCAAGCTGACCGTGGCCGGCTCGGAGTCGGTCCAGGACGCCGCGCGCTCCCACGAGGCGCTGATCACCGGCGAGACCCTCGCTACGTCATACGACGTGGTCGCCACAGCGACCGGATCGTATGACGCACAGCGCCGAGGTCTCGGTCGGCGAGGGCGAGCAGGCGACCGTCGGCGTCACCAGAGTCCGCCACTGACGCTGACCCGTCAGAAAGTTTCTGACGGGTCAGCGAACCGGCCGAGGGTCACCGTCGGGCGTGCCCAGCAGCCGCTTGGCCTCGCGGATCCCGCTGGTCATCGCGCCGTCGACGTAGCCGACCCGCGCGCTGGACGTGTGCTCGCCGGCGAACAGGAGGCGGCCGGCCACCGGTACGCCGAGCAGGTCGAGGTCCGCGTTCGTGGAGCCCGGGGGCACGTGGGTGTACGAGCCCGCTGCGTACGGGTCGTCCGCCCACCCGGTCACCACGACCGCCACCGGCTCGGGGCACGGTGCGCCCAGCGCCGCCGAGAGCATGCCCGTCACCCAGCTGGCTGCCTCGTCCGTCGACCGCCCGACCACGTGACCCGCGGCGGAGTGGAACGCGTGGCACGCGAGGACCGGACCCGCGCCGAACGCGTCGAGGTCGAAGACCCACGCCGCGGGCTCGTCGGGGTCGGGCGGGAACAGCACGAGGTGCGACCATCCGGCCTCACGCCAGAACGGCTCCTCGAACCTGAGCACCACCTTCTCGTAGCGTCCGAACCCGAGTCGGCCGATCGCGTCGGCCCGCTCGGGCGGTAGTGGCGGGACGAAGCTCGGCAGGCCGTTCTTGAGGGCGCCCAGCGGAACCGTGACGACGACGTGCGAGCCCGACTCGGTCTCGCCGGACGCCGACGTGACCGAGGCGCCGCCGTCGGCGACGTCCACCCGCTCCACCGGCCAGCCCCGTCGGATGTCGAGCCCGGCGGCCATCGCGTCGGCCACCGCGGAGTACCCGCCCACGGGCAGGTCCCCGAAGTAGTTGCCGGCGTACTCGTCCTGCGTCCACAGCCAGTCCAGTGACTGGTGCTCGGCCGCTCCTGCCGCGTCCGCCTCGACGCTCGCCCGCAGGCCCTGCCGGGCCCGGCGGAGGGCGTCACCGGCCAGCCCGGTCGTCGCCAGGTAGGCCTCGATCCCCTCGGCAGCCGACGCCGTCGGGCCGAGCCGTGCGCGCAGCTCATCGAGCGCCGCGGTGTAGCCGTCGAGCTCGGCGGTGAGGGTCGCCTCGACGTCCGCGTGCGACAGCCGCAGCCCGGTGGCGCAGTCGAAGGCGCTCAGCGTCGGCAGCGGGTCGCCGGGCCGGCACTCGATGCCGACGAGCTCCGCGAAGCGGCGCACCGGGTTGCCGTCGGGGTGGTGCATCCAGGACCCGCCGAGGTCCACCCGCGATCCCGCCAGGTCCACCGTGTGCAGCCGGCCACCGACCCGGTCGCGTGCCTCCAGCACCACGCAGTCCACCCCGGCGTGCGCCATCGCATTGGCGACCGTGAGCCCCGCGATGCCGGCGCCGACCACCAGCACGCGTTCCACCGGTCCGACCACCCCGCCGGGCGTCTCGGGGTGTTCCGTCGTCGAAGCCGGTTGTCATCGGACCCGTCCCTTCGGTGCCCGACGATTCTAGGGCGGGTCAGCCGATCTGCAGCCGCCCGGCGAGCTTGTCGAGGTAGGCCAGGATCTCCGGCTCGGGCTTGTCGGGGACGCCCCAGATCAGCTCGGTGGTGCCGGCCTCGGCCCAGGAGGCGAGGTCCTCGGGGGAGGGGCGGGACGCGACCAGCACGTGGATCGCGGGCTCGCCGGTCCGGCCCGCGTCCGCCCACGCCTTGCGCAGCGCGACCGCCTTGTCGGTGATGTCCTGCTCGACCGGCGTGGTCATCCAGCCGTCGGCGTTCTCGGCGATCCAGCGGAACGTCTTCGGGCCGCCACCCGCGCCGATGATCAGCGGGATGTGCGGCTGGACCGGCTTCGGCCAGGCCCAGGACGGGCCGAAGGAGACGAACTCCCCGTCGTACGACGCCTCGTCCTGGGTCCACAGCGCGCGCATCGCCTCGACGTACTCGCGCAGGACGGTACGCCGCTTGCCCGCCGGCACGTGGTGGTCGGTGAGCTCGTCGGTGTTCCAGCCGAAGCCGGCGCCGATGGTGACCCGGCCGCCGGACAGGTGGTCGAGGGTGGCGATCGACTTGGCCAGCGTGATCGGGTCCGACTCGACCGGCAGCGCCACCGCTGTCGACAGGCGGATCCGCGAGGTCACCGTCGCGGCGGTCGCCAGCGAGACCCAGGGGTCGAGGGTGCGCATGTAGCGGTCGTCGGGCAGCGACTCGTCGCCGGTGCCGGGGTGGGCGGCGTCGCGGCGGACCGGGATGTGGGTGTGCTCCGGCACGTAGAACGTGTCGAACCCCCGCTCCTCGGCGGCACGCGCCATCGCGGCGGGGGTGATCCCGCGGTCACTGGTGAAGAGCACGATCCCGTGGCGCATGACGTGAAATGTAGAACACGTTCTAGTGGCAGCGGAAGGTCCTGGCACCGTCGATTGGTCACAAACCGCAGCCTTTCTGTGGAAACACTTGCGGTTGGGGACCAAACCGCAATACCCGACCGGCTGGTTGGATGTCCGCATGAGCCTCGACCTCACCGCCGACGCCGTGACCCTGACCCAGCAGCTGGTCGACATCGAGTCGGTCAGCCGCAACGAGCAGGCGATCGCGGATGCTGTCGAGGCCGCGCTCCGGCCGCTCGCGCACCTGACCGTCAGCCGGCACGGCAACACCGTCGTCGCCCGCACCGAGCTCGGCCGCGGGGAGCGGGTCGTGATCGCCGGCCACCTCGACACGGTGCCGGTCAACGGCAACCTGCCCGCCCGCCTCGAGGGCGACCTGCTGCACGGCCTCGGGACCTGCGACATGAAGGGCGGCGACGCGGTCATCCTGCGGCTCGCGGCCACGGTGCCCGAGCCCAACCGGGACCTGACCTTCATCCTCTACGAGGCCGAGGAGATCGAGTCGGAGTTCAACGGGCTGAACCTGCTCAGCCAGAGCAACCCCGAGCTGATGACGGCCGACTTCGCGATCCTGATGGAGCCGTCGGACGCCGTCGTCGAGGCCGGTTGCCAGGGCACGCTGCGGGTCGAGGTCCGCGCGACCGGCGAGCGTGCCCACTCCGCCCGCAGCTGGCGCGGCGTCAACGCCATCCACCGGGCCGGCGACATCCTCGACCGCCTGAACGCCTACGAGCCGCGCAAGCCGGTCATCGACGGTCTGGAGTACCACGAGGGCCTGAACGCCGTGTTCATCCGCGGCGGCGTCGCCGGCAACGTGCTGCCCGACGAGTGCGTGGTCGAGGTCAACCACCGGTTCGCCCCCGACCGGACCGAGGCGGAGGCCGAGCAGTTCGTGCGCGAGTTCTTCGAGGGGTACGACGTGCGGCTCACCGACACCGCGCCGGGCGCGCTGCCGGGGCTCGCCGTACCGGCCGCGAAGGCGTTCATCGAGGCGGTCGGCGGCGAGGTGAACCCGAAGTTCGGCTGGACCGACGTCGCCCGGTTCACCGCACTCGGCGTACCCGCCGTCAACTTCGGCCCGGGCGACCCGATGCTCGCGCACAAGCAGGAGGAGTTCGTGCCGATCGAACACATCGAGCGCTGCGAGCGGCAGCTGCGCGACTGGCTGGGGGCGGACCGATGAACGAGCGTTCCAAGCGCCGCGGCCCGGTGCTGCTGCGCCGCGACCAGGTCGACACCGGCACCACCGACCAGCGGCTGCTCGACGCACGCGGCACCAGCGACTGGGTGCACACCGACCCGTGGCGGGTGCTGCGCATCCAGTCCGAGTTCGTGGAGGGCTTCGGCTCGCTCGCCGACCTCGGGGCCGCGGTCGCGGTCTTCGGCTCGGCCCGCACGCCCGAGGACCACCCGCACTTCGCGGAGGCCGAGCTGGTCGGCCGGCGGCTGGCCGAGGCGGGCTTCGCCGTGATCACCGGCGGCGGCCCGGGCGCGATGGAGGGCGCGAACAAGGGCGCCTCGGAGGCCGGCGGCGTGAGCGTCGGGCTCGGCATCGAGCTGCCCTTCGAGACCGGCCTCAACCCGTGGGTCGACAAGGGCATCAACTTCCGTTACTTCTTCGTCCGCAAGACGATGTTCATCAAGTACTCCCAGGGCTTCATCGCCCTGCCCGGCGGCATCGGCACCCTCGACGAGCTGTTCGAGGCGCTCACGCTCGTCCAGACCGGGAAGAAGACGTCCTTCCCGATCGTGCTGATGGGCAGCGAGTACTGGAGCGGCCTGGTCGGCTGGCTGCGCGACACCGTCCTGGCCGACGGGAAGGTCTCCGCCGCCGACCTCGAGCTGATCACCATCACCGACGACGTCGACGAGGCGGTGGCTCTGATGGTCAAGGCCCGGGAGGGCCGCGGGCCGTCCGCCGACCACCCGAAGCAGCCGGAGTAGGAGCGCACCCAACCGATGATGTGGTTCTTCGCGATCCTGATCGTGCTGGCGCTCGGCGGCATCGCCGTGGTGGCGTCCGGGCGTGGCACCCCGCTCGCCGACGTGTACGACGACCGCCCGGACGCGCGCGTCCCGGCGGACGGGCCACTGACCGGCGACGACCTGCGCCGGGTCCGGTTCTCCCTGGCGGTGCGGGGATACCGCATGTCCGAGGTCGACGCGTTGCTCGATCGGGTCGCGAGTGAGATCGAGGCGCGGCACGCCGACGACGGCGCGCGCGAAAGTGAACAGCCGCCGACGCCGGAGGGTCGTGGCGGCGAACCGACCGACTAGGGCACACTGCCCACCGTGTCGACCGAGGTGATCGTCTACATCCTGACCGCGCTCGCGGCCGTGGTCATCGTGCTGACCCGCCTGCGGCTGCGCCAGGACACCGGCGCCGCCGGCAGCTTCCACGTGGGGAACGGCCTGGTCAACCTGCACACCGCCGCCGGCGTCATCGCACTCGTGGTGTGGGTCCTGTTCCTCGTCGCCGACGAGGAGTCGACGCTCGGTGGAGCGTTGGTCGGCGTCGTCGCGCTGGTGTTCTGGTGGATCACCGTGCTCGCGGGCCTGCTCATCCTCGTGCGCTGGCTGCCCAGCCACGGCAAGCACGCCTCGGAGGGCACCCAGGACTCCTGGTCCGAGGGGCCCGGGTTGTCGATCCTGGCCCATGTCGGCATGCTCGTCGGGGTGTGCGTCTTCACCTTCGCCTACATGACCTCGGCGGTGTGACCGGTTTGATGCGACCAACTCGGGCTCTGGCATCCCTTCTCGGGCTCGTCGTCACGGCGGCACTCGTCGTCTCCGTCGACACCGCCAACTCGGCCGACGGCCAACCTGCCAAGGCCGGCCGCAACGACGCCGTCACGGAGAAACGCGTCATCGGCCGGTCGGTCCGCGGCCGCCCGATCACGGCGTTCCGGCTCGGTGAGCCCGGCAAGCCCAAGATCGTGCTGATCTCGACGATGCACGGCGACGAGCGGGCCACCCGCCAGATCCTGTGGTCGCTCAAGGACGGCAAGCCGATCCGCGGCATCGACCTGTGGGTGGTCCCGACGTACAACCCCGACGGCATCGCCCGGCACACCCGGAAGAACGCGCGCGGCGTCGACCTCAACCGCAACTACCCCTACCGGTGGACCGACCTCGACGGCAGCTACGAGTCGGGCCCGCGGCCGCGCTCGGAGCCCGAGACGCGAGCGATGATGCGGTTCCTCCGCGACATCAAGCCGAAGCGGATCCTGAGCTTCCACCAGCCGCTGAACGGCGTCGACACCGACACCAAGAACAAGAAGTTCGCGCGCCGGGTGGCCCGCAAGCTCCACCTGCCGGCGAAGCGGTTCGACTGCGGCGGCGTCTGCCACGGCACCATGACCATGTGGTACAACCACCGCTTCAAGGGCGCGGCGCTGACCGTCGAGTACGGCTCGAGCCCGCCGAGGAAGCAGATGCGGGTGCGCGCACCGCGCCAGGTGCTGTCGATCTTCGGCGCCCGGCGCTGAGCCTGGCCGGCTAGCGCCCCTCGAAGACCGGCTTCTCCTTCGCCACGAACGACGCGACGGCGGCCTGGTGGTCGGCGGTGGCGCCGGTCTGCTGCATCATCCGGCTCTCGAACTCCAGCGCCTCCTCGAACGAGTGGCCGGACGCGTAGGCGACCGACTGCCGCATCGCACCCAGCGCGACCGTCGGCCCCGCCGCGAGCCGGGCGGCGATCTCGCGGACCGTCTCCGGCAGCTCCTCGGCCGGGACCACCTGGGTGGCGAGGCCGAGGGCGAGGGAGTCCTCGGCGGAGATGGTCCGCGGGAAGTACAGCAGCTCGATCGCCTTGGCCCGGCCGACCAGCCGCTGCAGGTGGTAGCTCGCCCCGGTGTCACAGGACAGCGCGACGTTCGCGAACGCGAGGTTGTAGCCGGCCGAGTCGGCCAGGATCCGCAGGTCGCAGGCGAACGCCAGGCTGGCGCCCGCGCCGGCGGCGACGCCGTTGACCGCCGCGACGACCGGCTTCGGCATCGTCGCCAGTGCCGTGACGATCGGGTTGTAGTGCTCGTCGACGGTGCGGAAGAGCGACTCGCTCGACTCGCTGCGCAGGATCTCGATGTGCTCCTTGAGGTCCTGGCCGACACAGAAGGCGCGACCGGTGCCGGTGAGCACGACGCACCGCGCGGCCGGGTCGTCGGCGACGGTCCGCACGGTCTCGAGCAGGGCGACCTTGGTGGCCACGTCGAGGCTGTTCATGGCGTCCGGCCGGTTGAGCGTGATCGTCGCGACGCCGTCGGTCAGGTCGAGAAGCACGGGGGAGTCGGTCATGCCGCACACCCTAGGGGATCAGGGGCCGTCGAGGCACCGGGCCACGAACCGGTCGGCACCCGGCTTGAGCCGGGTCGCCTCGCCCGCGAACAGGTCGGCCGCGGCCCGGCCCGGCCAGCCGGCGGGCAGCAGGTCGTCGGGGAGGCCGGGGTCGGCGAACAGGAACTTCCGCCACTCGTGGACGAGATGGAAGCGCGCCGCGAATGCCGCCTCGTCGGGGTCGTCGTGGCCCTCGGCGTGGTCCGCGATCAGGTCGTCGGCGGTGGCCAGCCACTGCTCGTAGGCGGCCTGCAGCGCGTCGAGGTCCCAGGCCGAGGTCGGCGGCGGGTCGAACGAGTCGGCTCGCGCCGTCCGGGCGGTGGCGCCCGCCTGCTCGAGGATCGAGGCCAGCTCGCCGCGCGGGAACGGGCTGACCCACACGTCGCCGGCCAGCTCGGCGTACCCCACGAAACCCAGGTCGGCGCGCAGCCGGTTGCGCGCGGCGCGGGCGGTCGGCGGGTCGACGAACGCGAGGTGCCAGGTGCCGTCCCAGGCCAGGTCGGTACGCCGGTAGATCCGGTCGGCGGCCTCGTCGAGCCGGCGGATCGCCCGCGTGGTCGCGCGGTAGCCGCGGCCGCCGCCGAGCCGGACCGGCTCGAGCCAGTCCTGCATGACCATCCGCGAGATCGCGGTTCGCACGGCCGGCGCGGCGATCCCGACCGGCGCGAGCATGCGGACCAGACCCGCCACCGGAGCCTGGCTGCCACGGCCGCGGAGGTGGTCGCCGTAGACGTCGAACAGGGCCGACCGCGCGTGCATGGTGGGAGTCTGCCAGTCCGCACCGTCGGCCCTGTGCCGCGCATCACGCGCGAATAGGGGATAATGGATCCGTGAACGGTGTGGCCGTGCGCCACCACCTGTCCAACTCCGAAATCGGGAACGAAAGCAGAGGTGCGCGGATGGCGGCGATGAAGCCCCGGACGGGCGATGGTCCGCTCGAGGTCACCAAGGAGGGTCGCGGCATCGTGATGCGCGTACCCCTCGAAGGCGGTGGCCGCCTCGTCGTCGAGCTGAACGCCGAAGAGGCCGGAGCGCTCGGCGAAGCACTCAAGGACGTCGTCGGCTGACCTCGTGCCACCCACCACATCTCGGACCCCATCCACCGCTCTGCCCGCTCCTCTCTCCCCGCCGGAGTTCGCCCTCAGCGCCCTGCGCCCGCACGCGATCCTGGGCGTCGAGGCCGTCGCCGTCCCGGTCCTCCGTGACCCCGACGGCGACTCCGTGCTGCTCGGCCCCGGCGCCGCGGAGATCGGCGACGAGGCGGGCATCGACCTGCTCGCGGTGCTCGACCTGAACCACGCAACCGGCAAGGCCGGCGAGGTCACGTCGGTGCCGGTCCCGCTGGGTGGCGGCGAGAACGCCGCCCTCCGCTGGGTGTTCCTGGTCGGGGTGGGCGAGCAGCGGCCCGCCGACTTCCGGCGCGCAGGCGCCGCGCTCGCCCGGGCCGCCCACGGCTCCGCCAGCGTCGCGACGTCGATCCCTTCGCTGGCGCCCGAGGACGGCCTCGAGGCGTTCGTCGTCGGCGCCATGCTCGGGTCGTTCGCCTTCGACCTCCGGTCCAGCCCACCGGAGCGCCCGCCGGTCGGCCGGATCGTGCTCGCCGGCATCCCCGACGACGCGGGTCTCACCCAGGCGCTGGACCATGCGCTCGCGGTCGGCGGAGCCGGCTGGCGGGCGCGGTTCCTGGCCACGGTCCCCTCCAACATCAAGAACCCGCAGTGGCTCGCCGACCAGGCCGTCGCCCTCGCCGAGGAGACCGGCCTGCGCTCCCGGGTGTGGGACGTCCCCGACCTCGAGGACGGCGGCTTCGGCGGCATCCTCGGCATCGGCCAGGCCTCCGAGACCCCGCCCCGTCTGATCGCGCTGGAGTACACCCCGGCCAAGGGAGCGCGGAAGGCACCGCACGTGGTGCTGGTCGGCAAGGGCATCACCTTCGACACCGGCGGTCTCTCGATCAAGCCCGCCGAGTCGATGGTCAACATGAAGCGCGACATGACCGGCGGCGCGGTCGTCATGGCCGTCCTGGGCGCGCTGGCGGAGGTCGGCTGCCCGGTCCGGGTCACCGGGCTGGTGGCCGCCGCCGAGAACGCCGTCGGCGGCAACGCGCTGCGCCCCGGTGACGTCGTACGCCACTACGGCGGCCGCACCACCGAGGTCACCAACACCGACGCCGAGGGCCGCGTGGTCATGGCCGACGCGCTCGCGTACGCCGTCGACAAGCTCGACCCCGCGGTCGTGGTCGACGTCGCCACGCTGACGGGGGCGATGAAGGTCGCCCTCGGCCAGCAGGTGGGCGGCTACTTCGCCAACAACGACGCCCTCGCCCGGCTCATCCGAGAGGCCGGCGACGCGGCCGGTGAGCCGTTCTGGCGGTTCCCGCTCGCCGCCGACTACGAGGAGAAGCTGTCCTCGCCGGTCGCCGACGCCGACAACGCTCCCGGTGGCCCGGGCGCGATCACCGCCGCGCTGTTCCTCCAGCACTTCGTCGGCAAGGTGCCGTGGGCGCACCTCGACATCGCCTCCGTGGGCGACGCCCCGGAGGACGACTACGAGTGGAGCAAGGGCCCCACCGGGTTCGGTGCGCGGGCACTGCTCGGCTGGCTCGGCAGCTCCGACCCCCTGGAAGGAATCACGTGAAGGGCCTCACCGTCCGCTGGTCCCTCGCCGATGCCCCCGAGGGCATCGAGGACGACCTCGCGACGTACGTCGCGGACACCTCGCACGCGAAGTTCACCGGCATGACCGGGCTCAGCTTCAAGACCTGGCGGGTCCGTCGGGGCGAGTGGTTCGAGGGCTTCTACGTCTTCGCGTCCGACGACGCCCGCCGCGAGTTCCAGGAGACCTTCACCGCCGGCGCGGCCGACGCCCCCGGCTCGAAGCTGATCGGCAGCGCGCCGGTGCTGATCGAGGAGTGCGACATCGTGGCGGTCGCCGAGGGCTGGGACGGCTTCACCGCCAGCCCGCGCGCGTAGCCCGCTGCTACTCGGCGTCGCCCTCCGGCGCCCACTCCTTCTTGGCGGCCAGCAGCCCGTCGCCGACGGGCAGCAGCACCGAGACCAGGCTCTCGTTCTCCGCGATCTCGCGGCCGAGCTCCCGGATCGCGACGGTCTCCTCGTCGCGCTGGGCCGGGTCGGCCACCCGGTCGTGCCACAGCGCGTTGTCGAACGCCACGACGCCGCCCGGCCGGAGCAGCCGCAGCGCCTCCTTGAGGTAGGCGCCGTACTCCGCCTTGTCGCCGTCGCAGAACACGAGGTCGTAGTGGCCGTCGGTCAGGCGGGGGAGTACGTCGAGCGCCGCGCCGGAGATGGTCCGCGCCCGCTGGGCGGGGATGCCGGCCTCCCCGAACGACTGCTTGGCCAGCCGCTGGTGCTCGGCCTCGATGTCGACGGTGGTCAGCACGCCGTCGGCGCGCATGCCGCGCAGCAGCCACACGCCGGAGACGCCGGTGCCGGTGCCGATCTCGACCACGGCCCGCGCGTCGAGCACCGCGGCGAGGAAGCGCAGGGCCGCCCCGCCACCGGACCCGATCGGGACGACCCCGACCTCCTCCGCGCGCGCCCGGGCGGCGGCGAGGACGTCGTCCTCGGCGACGTGCGCCTCGGCGTAGGACCAACTCGCGGGCTTGATCGGCGTGGTGATGGCGGCCTCCTCGGTGGGACGCGGGCCGAGCGCCGGCCGGCGTGGACGAGCGTTGTCCGACCCTATCGCGCGCGAGCCGGATCGGGCCGCGGGAACACGACGGGCAGCCGGCTCGTTGAGAGGGAGAGGTTCGCAGGAACCCGGAGGCGCTCTCACAGCGTTCTCTCAGCAGGAAGCCCTAGCGTGAGGAAGGTCAGGACACTGTTCGGTTCGCAGGCGCGACAGCGCGAGAAGGAGGCTCCGGTGGAGACGAGCGGCTCTGTTCCCACGTGGGACGAGATCGTCGAGCTGCACTCCGACCGCGTCTACCGGCTCGCCTACCGCCTGACCGGCAACCGCCACGACGCCGAGGACCTCACCCAGGAGGTCTTCGTCCGGGTGTTCCGCAGCCTGTCGACCTACACGCCCGGCACGTTCGAGGGCTGGCTGCACCGGATCACGACCAACCTCTTCCTCGACCAGGCGCGGCGCAAGCAGCGGATCCGGTTCGACGCGCTGTCCGACGAGCGCGCCAGCCGGCTGACCAGCAGCTCGCCGAGCCCGGACGCGGCGTACGCCGACCAGACCTTCGACGACGACATCGAGCGCGCGCTGGCCACGCTGCCGCCGGACTTCCGGGCCGCGGTCGTGCTCTGCGACGTCGAGGGGCTCTCCTACGACGAGATCGCCGACATCCTCGGCGCCAAGCTCGGCACGGTCCGGTCCCGGATCCACCGCGGCCGCGCCATGCTCCGCAAGGCGCTGGCCCACCGCGCACCGCAGGCGGGTCGCTCGCGCTACTCCGGCCCGTCGACCGGACCGATCTCGATCGGGTGGACGGCCTCGTGATCGGACATCTCGGGTCCCGCGTGAGTGCCCTGCTCGACGGTCAGCTGTCGGCCGAGGAGTCGGAGCGCGCCTGGGCGCACGTGCACGTCTGCCACGCCTGCCGCGACCAGGTCGAGCACGAGGGCTGGGTCAAGACCCGTCTCGCCGGCCTCTCCTTCGGGGAGACCCCGACCCCCGACCACCTCAAGGGCTCGCTGCTCGGCCCGCGCCCGTCGGCCCTGGCCGCTCCGCAGTTCCCGCGGTACGACGGTCGGTTGCGGCGCAGCGCCGGCCTGGTCGCCATGGGTGGCGGCGCCGTCGGTGCGGCCTTCGTCGGCGTGCTGGCGCTGGGCGCCGCCCCGGCGGACGCTCCCTCGATCCACACCCCGCCGACCAGCATGATCACGCCGAACGACGGGCCGTCGGGCTTCACCCAGTCGTCGCCGCCCAGGAACGACCCGCGCCGAAACGCCACCCCGTAGCCGGGCCGCCGGACCGTGGGGGAAAATGGCGGAGTGACAGACCAGGACGAGGGTGCCCAGGACGAGGGTGCGCAGCGCGCGGCCGACCAGCCGCAGGACCCGGACTCCACTGAGCCCACCCAGCCGATCTCGGGAGGGTCGAGCTCCCCGACCGGCCAGTCCTGGATGCCGCCGGCCACCCAGCCGCCTCCGATGCAGTGGGGCACGCCACCGCCGACCCGCCCCTACCCGGCGTACGGCCAGATCCCGCCGGTGTCGCAGCACCAGCAGCAGCACGAGCTCCGGAACCGGCCGCCCGGCTGGGTGTGGCCGGTGGTCTGCGTCATCGCGCTCGTCCTCGGCGTGATCGGCGGCGCGTTCGGCAGCCTGCTGATCGAGGGCCTGACCGACGACACGCCCGGTCTGGTCTCCGGCGGACTCGACGACGTCGACACGGTCACCGCCGCGCCGCTGCCCGCCGACAACGGCTCGGTCGCCGCGGTCGCGCAGGAGCTGCTCCCGAGCACGGTGCAGATCTCCGCCGAGTACGAGGGGGAGAAGGGTGGCGCCACCGGCTCCGGCTTCGTGCTGGACAAGCAGGGCCACATCATCACCAACAACCACGTGGTCGCCGACGCCGCGGACGGCGAGGGTCCGATCGAGATCGTCGACCAGGACGGCAACCGCTACAGCGCCGAGGTCGTGGGCCGGAGCCCGGTCTACGACCTGGCCGTGCTGTTCTCCGCCGACGCCCGCGACCTGCGCCCGGCGTCGCTCGGGGCCTCGCGGGCGCTGCACGTCGGCGACGCGGTCGTCGCGTTCGGCTCGCCGCTCGGCCTGAGCTCGACCGTCACCGCCGGCATCGTCAGCGCGCTCGACCGCCCGGTCACGACCGGCGACTCGTCGAACGAGTCCTCCTACATCAACGCCGTGCAGACCGACGCCGCGATCAACCCCGGCAACTCCGGCGGTCCGCTGGTCGACCTGCAGGGCCGCGTGGTCGGCGTGAACAGCGCGATCGCCACCACCGGCGGCGCCGTCGGTGGCGAGTCCGGCAACATCGGCGTCGGCTTCGCGATCCCGATCGAGCAGGTCCGGGTCACGGCCGACCAGATCCTCCGGACCGGCGAGGCGAGCTACCCGGTCATCGGCGCCAAGGTGGAGACGGGCGAGAACGACGGCGAGGGCGCCGTCATCGACTCCGTCCAGGAGGGCACACCCGCGCAGCGGAGCGGGTTGAAGAAGGACGACCTGGTCACCGCGGTCGAGGGCGAGCGGGTCACCGACGGCATCGCGCTGATCGTGGCCATCCGCACCCACCAGCCCGGCGAGACGATCGAGTTCACGATCGAGCGCGACGGCGAGGAGCAGGTGATCGAGGTGAAGCTCGGCTCGGAGACGGGGTAGGCCTCCGGCGTGACTAGGCCTCGGGGCCGTCCGCGTCGACGTACGGGTGCTGGTCGACGAAGGTGCGGGTCTCGGCGTACATCCGCTGGATGTAGTCCTCCAGCTCGGATGCCTCCACCCGCCACTGCCCGCGCCCGCCGATCTTGATCGCGGGCAGGTCGCCGCGCCGGACCAGCGCGTAGACCTGCGCGCTCGAGGTGCTGAGCACCTCCGCCACGTCGGCGAGGGTCAGGAACCGAGGCGTGCCGGGCATGGCCCCATCGTCGCACTCCGTGTCCGTCGGCCGGTACGTCGCCGCGCGGGCCTGTGGAGAAGCACGTGACCCGGGCGCGGGTCGAGTTGCATGATGTCCGCGTGAGCAGGAATCTCGGGAGACCTGACGCGACGCCGGCGACCCGCGCAGCCACGCCCGGCTGGCGTGACCCGCGGCTCTGGATCGGTGTCGCGATCGTGGCGGTGTCGGTGGTGGTGGGCGCACGACTGGTCGGCTCGGCCGACGACTCGGTCGCCGTGTGGGCGGTGGACTCCGACATGGGGGCCGGCGACGCCGTGACCGCTGACGACCTGGTCGCACAGCGGGTCCGCTTCGTCGAGGCCGCCGACCTGGACACCTACTTCCTCGTCGACGACGAGCTGCCGGCCGACCTCCAGCTCCGGCACGGGGTCGGGGCCGGCGAGCTGCTGGCGCGGGCTGCGGTCGGGCCGGCCGCCGAGAGCGACACGATGCAGCTGCCGGTCGCGGTCGACAGCGCCCTGGTGCCGCCCGCGGTCCGGGCCGGGTCGGTCGTCACCGTCTACCTCACCGGCAGCGGCGACGAAGGCGTCCGCCGGACCGGACCCTCGCGCGACAGCCGGCGAGGCCCTGCTGTCGGAGGTCACCGTCATCGACGCGCCGCCGCTCGGCGAGTCCTTCGCGGTCAGCGGCAAGCGCCAGCTGGTCCTGGCCGTCACCGCCGAGGACGCCGCCCGCTACTTCCGGACGGTCGGTGCGCTCGACGACCCCTCGCTCACCGTGCTCAAGCGGGGCTGACGTGGTCGTCGTCCTGGTCGTCGCCGCCGGTGCGGCCTGGGAGTCCGCGGCGCTGGGGCTGCTCGGCGAGCGGAGCGGGATCGTCGTGCTCAAGCGCTGCGTGGACGTCGACGACCTGCTGGCCGCCGCCAGCGCCGGGCAGGCGCACGTCGCGGTGCTCGGCGTGGACGCACCCGGGCTCGACGTGGCCGCTGTCGACCACCTCCGCTCCTACGGCGTCCGCCCGGTCGCGATCGTGCCGGGCGGCGCCGCCCTCGACGCCGCCTGCCTGCGGGCGACCCGGATCGGGATCCGCTCGCTGGTGGCCGAGGACGAGCTGGAGTCGCTGCCGGACGCCGTCGCCGCCGGTGAGGAGCCCGCCGACACGGTGATCCGGGCCGCGGACCCGGAGGACGACGAGCCGGCCGCACCTGCGGTGGCCGGCCGCGTCGTGGCCGTCTGGGGACCGGCCGGAGCCCCGGGCCGCACCACCGTGGCCACCGGCCTGGCGGCAGAGCTCGCGCGGCGGCAGCTCCCCACGACTCCTCGTCGACGCCGACCCCTACGGCGGCGCGGTCGCCCAGCAGCTCGGCATCCTCGACGAGGTCTCCGGCCTGCTCTCCGCGGCCCGGGTGACCGCCGGCGGCATGCTCGCCGAGCGGTTCGGCTCGGTCCGGCGTGCGGTCGGCCCGCACCTCACCGTCGTCACCGGCCTCCCGCGTGCCGACCGCTGGGTCGAGGTGCGCTCCGGCGTCGTCGACCACCTGCTCGAGGTCGCGCGCGAGCACGGCCAGGTGGTCGTGGACACCGGCTTCAGCCTGGAGCAGGACGCGTCTGCGGAGTTCGGCAGCCGGCCCGGTCGCAACCAGATGACGCTCGGGGCGCTGGACGTGGCCGACGAGATCGTGGTGGTCGGCAGCGCCGACCCGGTCGGGCTGTCCCGGCTCGCGCGCGGCCTGGTCGAGCTGCGCGACCTCACCGCGGGTGCGCCGGTGCGGGTCGTCGTCAACCGGATGCGACCCACCCTCGGCTGGTCCGAGAAGGACATCGCCGGCATGGTCGAGGGGTTCACCCGGCTCACCGGCCTGCACTTCCTGCCCGAGGACCGGTCCGCCGTCGACAAGGCCCTGGTCGCCGGCAACAGCGTGGTCGAGATGGGGGAGTCGGCGATCGGGCGCGGCATCGCGTCGATCGTCGACGAATTGGCGCCGGTGACGGTGGCGGCGCCGCCGGTGGCCGGCTGGCGGCAGGAGAAGCTCCGGTTGACGACGGTCAACCGGAGGCGGTCAGCCGAGGGGCGTGAGCAGCACGCGCGACGTCATGCCGACGGTGTGGCCGAGGGCGTCGAGGAAGCGGCCGTGCAGGAAGTCGGTCCGGCGCAGCACCCACAGGGCCTCCGCCGTGACCCACGACAGGTCCCGTGCCTTGTCGATCTTCCAGGAGCTGATCAGGTGCACGACCGGGCCGAGGTGGTTGTCGACGACGAGCTCCGCCTCGTCCAGGAAGGACCGCCGGATCGGGGCCTCGATCTCGGCGAGGACGTCGTTGACGGTGTCGTAGTCCTGCCGGATGTCGTCCGGCTCGAGGTCCAGCGCGGCACAGGTGTCGACCACGGCGATCGCCAGGTCGTGCTCGATGTGGGTGTTGATGCCGGCGAGGGCGTACTGCACCGGGAGACGGCCGCCGGCGCGCGCCTCGAACAGCGGCCGCCACGGCGTCGAGACCCGCTGCCCCGCCCTGTCGGCGTCGTACGCCGAGAGCCAGTGGTGTGCGAAGCGGACGTCGAGCTGGGCGATCGACTCCGCGTCACGGAACGGGGGAGCGGCGCCGGGCCGGGCGATGATCTCCTCGATCCGCTCGGTCACGGTGAGGTAGACCCGGTTGAAGACCCCGACCCCATCACCACGGTCGAGCTCGGCGTCGATCTCGCGCATCCGCTCGACGACGCCGTCGACCGTCGTCGGCAGGCTCACGGTCCCGAGTATCGAGCGCGGGCTACGCGGCGAACAAGAGATAGAGCCCCCCGACCGTGAACGCGATCATCGCGAACAGCAACGGCAGCTGGCCGGTGAGCTGATGTCGCTTCGGGCAGCAGCCGGATCGCGCGCTCGTGCGCGGCGACCACGCCCAGCACGTGGCCGGCGACCACGGCGAGGACCTTCGTGTTCGCCAGGAACGTCGGGTGGTACGACAGCCAGTAGTTGACGGTGAGGTCAGCGGTGCCGAGCAAGTTGCTGCCGTTGCCGAACGGGTCGGAGGCCTGCGTCAGCGTCACTTGGCCGTACTCGACCAGGTAGGTCAGGTAGTGGGCGACGATGTAGCCGACGATGATCGGGACGATCGAGTGCGCGAACAGGTCCGGCAGGTCGCGGCGGCGGGTCCCTGGTCCCACCCCCGTGGTCATGGTGCCGATCGCGAAGATCAGCCCCACGCCGGCGCAGAACGCGAGCAGGGCCAGGTTGTTCAGGAGCGTGGTCGAGACGGTGCTGTTCTGGATGAACTGCACCCAGAAGCTGGAGTCCTTGAACGAGTCGAACGCCGTGCTTCCGAAGAGCACGGCGGTCACCCCGACCAGCCCGGGCGCGACCGGCACCGTGTCCAGGTTGGCGAGCGGGCTGCGGACCACGAGCCGGCCGTCGCGGCGGCCCCACACGGACAGCTTGGCGACCAGGCTGGAGTAGACCTCGAAGGGGTCCCCGCGCTCGTAGAACCCGTTGCCGAACAGGGCTCCGCCGAGGAGCATCAGCGCGACGTAGACCGCACCCCACAGGCGCACCGGACCGAGCTCCGTGGAGTGCGGGTAGACCAGCTCCAGCCAGACGAACGCGAACAGGCCGATGGCCGCCGGCCAGTAGCCGAGGCGCGCCGGGTAGTCGTAGACACCGCGGTCCGGGTCGCTGCCGGACAGCTTCGCGAAGGCGGCGTTGATGGTGCGGACCGGGCTGATCGCCTTCCACACGGGGCCGAGCAGCAGTGACGCCGGGACCAGCCCGACCCACCACCACACGTAGAACATCCCGAAGACGGGGTTGGTGAGCAGGTCCTTGCCGAGCACGGCGGCCATGGCGCCGTACAGGAAGACCACGAGGCCGAGGACGCGCAGCCCGATCCGGAACGCGGGCGCGTCCACCACGCCGGCCAGCCACTGCGGCGCCAGCCGGCCGCTGGTCCGCTCGTCGTAGCGCGGCTCTCGCCACGCGATCGCGAGCACCGTGAACGACACGGTCAGGGCGGCGACCGCGCCGGCGATCGCCAGCTCGGGCGAGATGGGCAGGTCCTTGGCCCCGCCGATCCCGTGAGCCAGCGTGAATCCGTCGGGATTCAAGAGGCTCAGGAGACTTCGAGCTGGACGATGACCTTCTCGAGGTCGTGGGACTCGATCTCGACCACACCCGGCTCGTCGATGGTGATCGTCTCCGATGTGGTGCCCGCGCCGTAGGGGATCTCGTCCTCGGGGTTCGAGTGCACGTGCAGCTCGCCCGGCTCGTCGGCCTTGATCACGAGGGTGATCGGCTCGCCCTTCTTGACCTCGACCCGCTCGCCGTTCGGCTCGACGGTGTCACCCGAGAAGGTGATCTCGATGGTCTGGGAATCCGTGGTGGTGCCGTCGGAACCTTCCTTCGGCTCGTCGTCACCACAGCCGGCCAGCAGCGCGACCGCACAGGACAGGACCGCCACCACGGCGGCACATCGACGCATCGTTGAGGTCTCCCTTCTCATGGGACGAGCACCCAACGGGCGCTCGCCTCTGCCAGAATCGCACGTTGAGCAAGCCCGACGGGGATCGGTCCCCGGATGGGCCGCGAGTCGAGACGGAAAGGGCATCGTGATGAGCCAGCGGCTACGGCCGCGGGACCTGGGGTTCCTGACAGAGGAGACCCCGTCCACGCCGATGCACAACGCGACCGTCGAGATCTTCGACCCGGGCGAGTCCGGGTTCGACTACGAGCGGCTGGTCGAGCTGATCGGCGACCGCATCTCCTTCGTCCCCCGCTACCGGCAGCTGGTGCAGTTCGTCCCCGGCCGGGTCGCGAACCCGGTCTGGGTCGACGACCCGCACTTCGACCTCGGCTTCCACGTACGCCGATCCGCGCTGCCGCGGCCGGGCAGCCACGACCAGCTCCGCGAGCTGGTGGCCCGGATCGTCTCCCGCCCCCTCGACCGGCACCGGCCGCTCTGGGAGGTCTACTTCGTCGAGGGGCTGGCGGAGGGCCGGGTGGCGGTGCTGTCGAAGTCGCACCAGGCGCTGGTCGACGGCGTCGACACGGTCGACATCGGTCAGGTCATGCTCGACGTGGGCGAGGAGCCGCGGAGCCTGGGCCACGACGGGTGGCGCCCGCCGCGACCGCCCTCGCCGTCGAGCCTGGTGCTGGACGCGGTGAAGGACTCCTGGCAGCGCCCCGGGCTGGTCGTCGACACGGTGCGCAGCAACACGCGCTCGGTGCTCCGCTCGGCAGACAAGGCCGCCAACCGGGTCGGCACGGTCGCCAACGCACTGTCCAACCGCCGGTCGCCGCGGGTGTCGCCGATCGAGGGGCCGCTGTCCCAGCAGCGCCGGTTCGTGGCCGTGCGCACCGACCTCGCGGCGTACCGCAAGGTCCGGCAGGCACACGGCGGCACCGTCAACGACGTGATCCTCGCGACCGTCACCGGTGCGCTGCGGGCCTGGCTGATGACCCGCGCCGAGTCGCTGTCCGGCCTGCGCAAGATCAAGGCCGTGGTGCCGATCTCGGTGATCGACGAGGAGCTCGAGGCGACCTCGCTCGGCACCCAGATCGCCGCCCACCTGGTCAGCCTGCCGATCGGCGAGCCGAGCCCGGTCGTCCGCCTGCACCAGGTGTCGTACTCGTTCCAGGCGCACAAGGAGACCGGCCGGGCCGTGGCCGCCAACCGGCTCGCCGGGATCGCCGGGTTCGCGCCGGCGACGTTCCACGCGATCGGCTCCCGGGTCGCTGCCGACGAGATGCGGCGCGGCTTCCAGATCAGCATCACCAACGTGCCCGGGCCGCAGTCCCCGTTGTACGCCGCGGGGGCACGGATGCTCGAGACCTACCCGGTGCACCCGCTCCAGCCCGGCCACGCGCTGTCGATCGGGGTGACGTCGTACGACGGCAGCGTGTTCTACGGCATCACCGCCGACCGCGACATGCTCCCGGACGTCGACGTGCTCGGCCAGTGCGTCACCGAGGCGCTCGACGAGCTGCTCGACACCGCGAACGAGACCCGACCCCGCGTGCCCCGGGGCCGGAAGAAGCCGGCGGCCAAGAAGGCGACCCGCGAGCCGTGAGCGTGCGCGTGTACGTCGCGACGACGCTGGCCGACCTGGCGGCGTACGCCGACGCGGGCTCGATCCCGGAGGGGGTCGCCCGGCTGGCGGCTCCCGAGGACAGCGAGGACGCGGAGTACGCCACCTTGATGGAGGCGGCAGCAACCTCCCGGGAGCTGCTCGGCGGACCGGGGCGCCGGGTCGTGGTCGTGGCCGAGGTGGCCACATCCGAGGGACCTGTCCCGATGGACCGCGTGGTCGCCGTCCACGTCGACACCGACGACGACGCGGAGGACGACGACGATCTGGCGTGGTACGCCACCCAGGAGATCCCGGACCTGGTTTCGACACACCCCTGATTTCGACAAGGGGAGGCGCCAGTGACAGCATCGCGTGCATGGACGCCATCACCTTCCCGCCGGCTCCCACGAACGAGCCGAACCTGACCTACGCGCCGGGCACCGCAGAGCGCAAGGAGCTCGAGGCCGAGCTCGAGAAGCTCGAGAAGAAGCAGAAGGACCTCAAGGCGCACATCGGCGGGCGCCGGAAGTCGGGTGGCGGCGCGGAGATCAAGGTCGTCCAGCCGCACGACCACCAGCACGTGCTCGGCGTCCTGAAGAACTCCACGCAGGCCGACGCGAAGGCCGCCATCAACGCGGCCGCGAAGGCCGCGCCCGAGTGGCGCGACATGGACTTCGACGAGCGCTGCGCGGTGCTGCTCAAGGCGGCCGACCTGCTGGCCGGTCCGTGGCGGCAGCGGATCAATGCGGCCACCGTGCTCGGGCAGTCGAAGACGGCGTTCCAGGCGGAGATCGACAGCGCCTGCGAGCTGATCGACTTCTGGCGCTTCAACGTCCACTACGCCAAGCAGATCCTCACCGACCAGCCGATCGCGAACAGCCCGGGCATCTGGAACCGCACCGACCACCGGCCGCTCGAGGGCTTCGTCTACGCGATCACGCCGTTCAACTTCACCGCGATCGCCGGCAACCTGCCGACCGCTCCGGCGCTGATGGGCAACACGGTGATCTGGAAGCCGTCGCCCACCCAGCAGCTCGCCGCGTCCTTGCTCATGGAGCTGCTCGAGGAGGCCGGCATGCCCCCGGGCGTGATCAACATGCTGCCCGGCGACGGCATCGACGTGTCCAAGGTGGCGCTCAGCCACCCCGACCTGGCGGGCATCCACTTCACCGGCTCCACGCCGACCTTCCAGCACCTGTGGCGGACCGTCGGCGAGAACATCTCGTCGTACCGCTCCTACCCGCGGATCGTCGGCGAGACCGGCGGCAAGGACTTCATCGTCGCCCACCCGTCCGCCGACCCGGACGTGCTCCGGGTCGCGATGATCCGGGGCGCGTTCGAGTTCCAGGGGCAGAAGTGCTCCGCCGCGAGCCGCGCGTACGTCGCGCGCTCGGTGTGGAAGAAGATGCGCGACTCGTTCCTCGCCGAGGTCGACTCGATCGCCGTGGGCGACCCCACGAACTTCTCCAACTTCATGGGCGCCGTCATCGACGACCGCGCGTTCGCCAAGCACAAGGCCGCGATCACCCGCGCCAAGCGGACCAACAAGCTCCAGGTCGTGGCCGGCGGCCAGGTCGACGACTCGCAGGGCTACTTCGTGCGCCCGACCGTCGTCGAGGGCGGCGACCCGACCGACCAGATGTTCACGACGGAGTACTTCGGGCCGATCCTGGCCGTGCACGTCTACGAGGACGGGAACTTCGAGAAGGTCGTCTCGCAGATGGAGTCGATCGCGCCGTACGCGCTGACCGGCGCGATCATCGCGCAGGACCGCCGTGCGATCGCGTGGGCCCGCAAGGAGCTCCGGTTCGCCGCCGGCAACTTCTACATCAACGACAAGCCGACCGGTGCCGTGGTCGGGCAGCAGCCGTTCGGCGGCGCCCGCGCCAGCGGCACCAACGACAAGGCCGGCGCCGCGGTCAACCTGCTCCGCTGGACCAGCCCGCGCAGCATCAAGGAGACCTTCAACCCGCCGAAGGACTACCGCTACCCGTTCATGGGCTGACCGAGCGACGAGCTGACCCGGTTCGCAGGCGGTGAGAGGATGGCCCGGATGATCCCCCTCCACCTCGGTGCCCTCCACCCGGCCGAGCAGGTGCTGACCCTGGTCCTGGCGTTCGGCCCGTTCGTGGTGCTCGGGATCGTCATCGCCCACCGGCGGCGGGCCGAGCGCGCGGATCAGCGCGAGAGGTAGGCGCGCCCCACCCGGTTCTCGACCTTGAGCGCCTTGAGCAGCAGGTCGGAGATCAGGCCCTCGATCTTCCCGCCCACCAGCGGGATGCTCACCTTGATGTCCAGGTCCACGGTGTGGGTGGTGACGCCACCCGACTCGGTGAGCCGCGACGATCCCTTCATCTCGCCGGGCTTGCCGGGGATGGTGACCGTGATCCGGCCTTCGGTGGCGGACGTCCAGGTCTCCTGCTGCACGATGTTGATCTCGTCGCCGACGAACTTCTTCGCGAACGACGGGATCCCCTTGGCCGCCTGGACCTGGTCGATCGTGACCTCCATGCCCGCGTCGTCGGCGTCGACCGAGACGATCGCGCGCAGCACGCGCTGCTCCTGGCAGACCTCCTCGCGGAACGCCGGGTCGGCCAGCATCGCGTAGACGTCGACCATCGCGGCGTCGTAGGTCAGGTCGTGGCGCAGCCGCTTCGACATCTCAGCGGTCTCCCTTCAGCCACGCCTTGCCGACCTCGTGCTCGATGTCCATCCCCTTGCGCACCTGGTCCTCGAGGAGGCCCTCGAGCTTGCCGCCGATCAGCGGCACCTTGACCCTGATGTCGAGCTCGACCACCTCGGTCGTCCCGGTGCCCTCCGGCACCAGCGCGATGGTCCCGGAGATGCTGCTCGGCTTGCCCGGCGCGTCGATGGACAGGCTGCCGCCCGTGGCGTCCGGCCACTCCTCGATCTGGATCGGCGCGGGTCGTCTCGCCGGCGAACTTCCTCGCGAACGACGGCAGCCCCTCGGTGCGCTGCACCTGGTCGATGGTCAGCAGGAACCCCTCGTCCGTGCGGTCCACGGCCACGTCGGCGGACACCACGTCCATGGCCGCGCCGACCCTCTCCCGGAACGCCGGATCGGCCAGCATCTCGAAGACCTCGGTCGGGCTGGCGTCGTACGAGAGCTCGTGTCGGAAGTGCATGGCCGCCATCCTTGCGCAGCGCCGAGCGGACGTGGCTACGCGGCGTGTCGAGGCCCGTGTTGTGTGCCCCGCACGCGGGGTCCTAGTGTCGAGACGTGTCCACGACGCTCGACCGCGAGAAGTCCGAACTCCTGGCCAAGGCGATCGATCTCGCCCTCGCTCGGAAGGGGACCGGGGGACCGCCCCACGACACCGTCGGCGGGCTGCTGAAGTCCTACTACCGGCACGTCGCGCCCGAGGACGTCTGCGACCGCTCCGACATCGACCTGTACGGCGCCCTGGCGTCGCACTACAAGCTGGCCGGCACCCGTCCGCAGGGCACCGCCCAGGTGCGGGTGTTCACCCCGGCCGTCAGCGAGGCGCGGCTGGACCGCGGGCGGGCACTCGGTCGTGGAGGTCGTCACCGACGACATGCCGTTCCTCGTGGACTCCCTGACGATGGAGCTGACCCGCCAGCTGCGGGACGTGCACGCCGTCATCCACCCGCAGTTCGACGTGATCCGCGACATCACCGGCACGCTCCAGTCCGTCGCCCCGGTCGCCGACGGGTCCATCGAGCCGCCGCCGGACGCGATCCGCGAGTCCTGGATGCACATCGAGGTCGCCCGGGTGCCCGACGACGAGGACACCGGCGACATCGAGGAGTCCCTGCTCCGGGTGCTGCGCGACGTCCGCGAGTCGGTCGAGGACTGGGAGAAGATGCACAGCCAGGTGCTGGCGATCGTCGACGAGCTGAAGACCAGCCCGCCGCCGCTGACCGAGGAGGAGATCGGGCAGAGCGCCGACCTGCTCCGCTGGCTGGCCCACGACCACTTCACCTTCCTCGGCTACCGCGAGTACCGCCTCGAGACCGACGGCGAGGACGACATGCTGCGGGCCATCCCCGGCACCGGCCTCGGCATCCTCCGCGCCGACCAGGACATGTCCGCCTCGTTCGGCAAGCTCCCGACGCTGGTCAAGCAGAAGGCCCGGGAGAAGACCCTGCTGGTGCTGGCCAAGGCCAACTCGCGCGCCACGGTCCACCGGCCGGCGTTCCTCGACTACGTGGGCGTCAAGCAGTTCGGCGAGGACGGCGAGGTGATCGGTGAGCGCCGCTTCCTCGGGCTGTTCTCGAGCGCCGCCTACACCGAGTCGCTGACCCGGATCCCGCTGCTGCGGGAGAAGGCCGCCGAGGTGCTGCGCCGGATCGGCTTCGACCCGCGCAGCCACGCCGGCAAGGCGCTGATGGACACCCTGGAGACCTACCCGCGCGACGAGCTGTTCCACACGCAGGTCGACGAGCTCGCGCCGATGGCCGAGGCCGTCATGCACGCGCGCGAGCGGCGGCAGCTGCGGATGTTCATCCGGCGCGACACCTACGGCCGCTACGTCTCGGTGCTCGTCTACCTGCCCCGCGACCGCTACAACACCAACGTCCGTGAGCGGTTCTCGGCGATCCTCAAGGACCGGCTGGGTGGCGCCTCGGTGGAGTTCAGCGCCCGGGTCACCGAGTCGACGACCGCCAACGTGCACTTCGTGATCCACCCGCCGCGGGGCGAGGAGATCGCCGAGGTCGACACGGTCGACCTCGAGCGGCGGCTGACCGAGGCGTCCCGCTCGTGGCGTGACGACTTCGCGTCCGCGGTCATGAACGAGTACGGCGAGGAGTCCGGCGCCCGCCTGGCCCGCCAGTACGTCGACTCGTTCCCGGAGGCCTACAAGGAGGACTTCCTCCCCGCCACCGGCTCCTTCGACCTCGGCCGGCTGGAGGCGCTGAGCAGCGGCACCGAGACCGCAGGCATCGACCTGTCCCTCTACGAGGAGATGGACGCCGGCCGCGGCGAGGCCCGGCTGAAGGTGTTCCGGATCGGCCCGGCGCTCTCGCTCTCCGAGATCCTGCCGATGCTGTCCTCGATGGGCGTCGAGGTCGTCGACGAGCGGCCCTACCAGCTCGAGGGCCTCGGCCGGCCGACGTTCATCTACGAGTTCGGGCTCCGCTACGGCCAGACCGTGCCCGCGTTCGCGCGCGAGCTGTTCCAGGACGCCTTGCGCGCCGTGTGGGACGGCTACAACGAGATCGACGGCTTCAACGCGCTGGTGCTCGGCGCCGGCCTGACCTGGCGGCAGGCCACCGTGCTCCGCGCCTACGCGAAGTACATGAAGCAGGGGAACTCGCCGTTCGCCCTCGACTACATCGAGGACGCGCTGCGCAACAACATCGACATCACCCGGCTGCTGGTGCAGCTCTTCGAGTCCAGGTTCGACCCGGGCAAGAACGGGCTGGACGCCCGCGACGAGGCCCGGATCGCCAAGGTCGACGAGGTCGAGCGGCGGCTCACGAACGCCCTCGACGAGGTCGCCAGCCTCGACCACGACCGCATCCTGCGGTCCGTACATGACCCACATCAAGGCGACCCTGCGCACCAACTACTTCCAGCCGGCGGCCGGCCCCAGCCGGGTGCACCCGTACATGTCGTTCAAGATGGAGCCGTCCGCGATCCCGGACCTCCCCGAGCCCCGGCCGAAGTACGAGATCTTCGTCTACTCCCCGCGGGTCGAGGGCGTGCACCTCCGGTTCGGCTCGGTCGCCCGAGGTGGCCTGCGCTGGTCCGACCGACGCGACGACTTCCGGACCGAGATCCTCGGCCTGGTCAAGGCACAGATGGTCAAGAACACCGTGATCGTGCCGGTCGGCGCGAAGGGCGGGTTCTTCTGCAAGCAGCTGCCCGACTCCAGCAACCGCGACGCGTGGCTGGCCGAGGGCATCGCCTGCTACAAGACCTTCATCTCCGGCCTGCTCGACATCACCGACAACCTGGTCGAGGGCGAGACGATCTCGCCGATGGGCGTGGTCCGGCACGACGGCGACGACGCCTACCTCGTCGTCGCGGCCGACAAGGGCACCGCGACCTTCTCCGACATCGCCAACGGCGTCGCCCTCGACTACGGCTTCTGGCTGGGCGACGCGTTCGCCAGCGGCGGGTCCGTCGGCTACGACCACAAGGTCATGGGCATCACCGCCCGCGGGGCGTGGGTGTCGGTCCAGCGGCACTTCCGGGAGCGCGGCATCGACTGCCAGACCGAGGACTTCACCGCGGTCGGCATCGGCGACATGTCCGGCGACGTCTTCGGCAACGGCATGCTCTGCTCCGAGCACACCCGCCTGGTGGCCGCCTTCGACCACCGCGACATCTTCCTCGACCCGGACCCCGACGCCGCCACGTCGTACGCCGAGCGGCAACGCCTCTTCGACCTGCCCCGCTCGAGCTGGCAGGACTACGACACCTCCCTGATCTCGGAGGGCGGCGGCGTCTTCCCACGGTCGCTGAAGTCGATCCCGCTCAACGACGCGATCCGCGGGTCGCTCGGCATCGAGAAGGACGTCACGGCGATGACCCCGGCGGAGCTGATGAAGGCGATCCTCCAGGCGCCGGTCGACCTGCTGTGGAACGGCGGCATCGGGACCTACGTCAAGGCCGCCGACGAGACCCACGCCGACGCCGGCGACAAGGCCAACGACGCGATCCGGATCAACGGACGGGACCTGCGGGCCAAGTGCGTCGGCGAGGGCGGCAACCTCGGCTTCACCCAGCTCGGCCGGATCGAGTACGCCCTCGACGAGGGCCGGATGAACACCGACTTCATCGACAACTCGGCGGGCGTCGACACCTCCGACTACGAGGTCAACATCAAGATCCTGCTCGACCGGGTGGTCGCCGACGGCGACCTCACCGAGAAGCAGCGCAACTCCCTGCTGGCCGGCATGACCGACGAGGTCGCCGAGCTGGTGCTCGCGGACAACTACGAGCAGAACCTCGCCCTGGCCAACGCCGACTACAACGCGCCGTCGCTCATGCACGTGCACGAGGACTGGATGAAGCGGCTGGAGCGCGACGGCGTCCTCAACCGCGAGCTCGAGGCGCTGCCCACGAGCCGGCAGGTACGCCGCCGGGCCGACCGCGGCGAGGGGCTCACCGTCCCCGAGCTGTCGGTGCTGCTGGCCTGGACCAAGATCGTGCTCGCCGACCAGCTGCTCGCCAGCGACCTGCCGGACGACCCGTACCTCGACCTCGACCTGATGGCGTACTTCCCGAAGCCGATGCAGGACGGCTTCCGGACCGCGATCGGCGACCACCCGCTGCGCCGCGAGATCATCGTGACCCAGGTCGTCAACGACCTGGTCAACGGTGCCGGCATGACCTTCTGGCCGCGGCTGGCGGGGGAGACCGGCGCGACCCCGGCCGAGCTGACCCGCGCCAACTTCGTGGCCCGGGAGATCTTCGGCTCGCTGCAGCTGCGGACCGAGCTGAGGACCTACGACAACGTGCTCGACGCCGGCGTGCAGACCCGGATGCGGCTGGAGATGCGGACCCTGGTGGAGCGGGCCTCCCGCTGGCTGGTCACCAACCGCCGGCCGCCGCTGGACAGCCAGGGCACCGTCGACTTCTTCAGCCAGCCCGTGCAGCGGGTGATGTCGCAGCTGCCGGACCTGATGACCGGCCGCGAGCTGACCGCCTTCCTCGAGCGGCGCGACGGGCTCACCGCCCAGGGCGTGCCCGAGGACCTGGCCACCCGGGTCGCGGTCCTCAACCCCGCGTACACGATGCTCGGCATCGTCGAGATCGCCACCCGCGAGGGCCTCGACCCCGCCGAGGTCGCCCGGCTGCACTTCGCCCTCGGCGAGCGGCTGGGGCTGCCCGCGCTGGTGCACCGGGTCCTGGCCCTGCCGCGCGAGGACCGGTGGCAGACCATGGCCCGCGGCGCCGTGCGCGACGACCTGTACGCCGTGCACATCCAGCTCACCGGCCAGGTCCTGCTGGCGACCAACCCGGAGGACTCGGCCCCGGCCCGGATCGCCGCCTGGGAGGACGACGACAGCGTCGTGGTCAGCCGCGCCGTCGCCACCCTCGAGGAGATCTGCGCCGACGACTCGGCCGACCTGGCCCGGATGTCGGTGGGCCTGCGCGTGGTCCGCGGCCTGCTCGCGACCGGATGAGCGACCCCGGCACCGCGGGGGTCGCCGAGACCGCCCGCCGCACGACGTCGGGCGAGCTCACGGCGCGGGCTGCCGTGGACGCCGCCCTGGACCGGATCGCCGTCACCGACCCGTCGCTCAACGCGTTCTCGCTCGTGCTGGCCGACCAGGCGCGGGCCGAGGCCACCGCCCGCGACGAGCTGCTGGCCTCGGGTGGCACGCCCGGGCCGCTGCACGGCGTACCGGTCGCGATCAAGGAGGAGATCGACGTCGCCGGCACGGTGACGACGTTCGGCGGCGAGGCCAACTCGGCGCCGGCCGCGGCCGATGCCGAGGTGGTGCGACGGCTGCGCGACGCGGGCGCCGTCGTCGTCGGCAAGACGACGATGCCGGAGTTCGGCGCGTTCCCCTACACCGAGTCCGTCTCCCGCGGGATCACCCGCAACCCCTGGGACCCGACCCGCACACCGGGCGGCTCCAGCGGAGGTACGGCGGTCGCCGTGGCCGCGGGCATGGTGCCGGTCGGCATGGGTGGCGACGGCGGCGGCTCGATCCGGATCCCCAGCGCCTGCTGCGGCCTGTTCGGCCTGAAGCCGCAGCGCGGCCGGGTCAGCACCGCCCCGCACCCGCACCTGTGGTGGGCGCTCGGCACGGCCGGCCCGCTCACCCGCAGCGTCCTCGACAGCGCGATCGTCTACGACGTCATCCGCGGCAACGTCGACGGCGACCTCTACACGGCGGGCGAGACCGGCTCGTTCGTCGAGGCGGCGGGCCGGGAGCCGGGCCGGCTCCGGATCGGCTGGTCCACCAAGCCCGTCGCGCTCGGCGTCCGGCCGGACCCGGTCCACGTCCGCGCGGTCGAGGACACCGCGCGGCTGCTGGCCGACCTCGGCCACGACGTCGCCGAGATCAACCCGCACTACCCCGACCCGACGCTCGCCTTCGTCCCGCAGTTCTTCGCCGGCATCCGCACCGAGTCGGACGAGGTGGAGCAGCTACGAGCGGCTGGAGCGGCGGACCCGGCAGAGCTACCGGATGGGCACCTGGGTCACGCCGCGGGTGATCGACTGGGCGCTGCGCCAGACCGAGAAGGTCTCGGTCAAGGCCAACCGGGTCTTCGACTCCTGCGACGTGCTGCTCACCCCGACCATGGCGCACCGCCCGCCGCCGGTCGGGATCCTGAACGGCAAGGGCACGGTCAGGTCCGCGCTGTCCTCCATGCCGGCCATCGCGTACGTCGCGCTGTGGAACGTCGCCGGCAACCCGGCGGCCTCGGTGCCGAGCGGTCTCGGCCGCCGACGGCGTACCCACCGCCGTGCAGCTCGTCGGCCGCACCGACGACGAGACCACGCTGCTCAGCCTGTCGGCGCAGATCGAGCGCGCCCGACCCTGGAGGCTTGTCGCCGGTCGGTAGGGTCCGTCCTCGTGAGTGCTATCGAGGTGCGCGACCTCGCGATGGCCTACGGGGAGCTCAGGGCAGTCGACGGGGTGAGCTTCGAGGTCGCCGAGGGCCAGTTCTTCGGGATCCTCGGGCCGAACGGTGCCGGCAAGACCACCACCCTGGAGATGATCGAGGGCCTCCGGAAGCCGGACGCGGGGACCATCACCGTCCTGGGCCGGTCGCCGTGGCCGCGGAACTCCGACCTGCTGCCGCGGATCGGCGTACAGCTCCAGGCGTCGTCGTTCTTCGAGCGGCTGACCGCGCGCGAGCAGATCCACACGTTCGCCGCGCTGTACGGGCTCCCGGCCTCCCGCGGCGACGAGTGGCTCGAGCGGGTGGGCCTGGTCGACAAGGCCGGCACCCGGGTCGAGGACCTCTCCGGCGGCCAGGCGCAGCGGCTGTCGATCGCCTGCGCGCTGGTGCACGACCCGGAGGTCGTCTTCCTCGACGAGCCGACGGCCTCGCTGGACCCGCAGGCCCGCCGCAACCTCTGGGACCTGCTGTCGGGGCTGAACGACTCCGGCCGCACCGTCGTGCTGACGACGCACTACATGGACGAGGCGGAGGTGTTGTGTGACCGGGTCGCGATCATGGACCACGGCCGGATCCTCCGGCTGGACACGCCGGCCGCGCTGATCCGCGGGCTCGACGCACCCACCCGGATCACCGTGAACCCCGGGCAGCTGACCGCCGACGACGCGCGCGAGCTGGCCGGCGTCGACGAGGCGGAGACCCGGCCGGACGGGCTGGTCCTCACCACCCGTGCGCCGGCCACGGTCGTCGCCCGGCTCGCCGAGCTCGAGCAGCTCGACGGCGTACGCGTCCACACCGGCACGCTCGAGGACGTCTTCCTCGACCTCACCGGACGGGAGTACCGCGCATGAACACTCCTCCCGGCAAGCCGTTCCTCGCGCTGTCGCTGGCGATCCTGCGCGGCTTCCTGCGCGACAAGTCGTCGGTGTTCTTCGCGATCGTCTTCCCGCTGATGTTCCTCGTGCTCTTCGGTGGCATCTTCGCCGACCAGTCCCAGTCGAAGGTCGAGATGATCCAGGTCGGCGACGTCGCCCTCGTCGACTCCCTCCCGCCCGGTGCGGCGGAGGCGTTCGACGACACGTTCGACGTCCACCACACCGACGACCTCGACGAGGCCCTGGCCGAGGTACGCCGGGGCGACGCCGACGTCGCGATCGAGGAGCAGGGCGACACCGTCGTCGCCCACTACACGCAGACCGACCAGGTGCGCGCGGCCGTGACCCAGGGCTCGCTGCGGGCCTTCGTCGACGGCGCGAACGTCGCCGCGACCGGGGAGCCGCCGACGTTCGCGCTCGAGGTGGAGAGCGTCGAGGACGACTCGCTGGACACGATCCAGTACGTCACGCCCGGCCTGCTCGGCTGGGCGATCGCGATGAGCGCCAGCTTCGGCGCGGCCGCGACCCTGCAGGGCTGGCGGCAGAGCAAGCTGCTCCGCCGGCTGCAGCTGGCGCCGGTCTCGACCCGCACCGTGGTCGGGGCGCGGGTGACGGTCACGGTCGCGATCGCGCTCACCCAGATGGCGATCTTCCTCGGGCTCGGCGCGGCCGCGTTCGGGCTGCGGCTGACCGGAGCGTGGTGGGTGTCGGTCCCGCTGCTGGTGGTGGGCACGCTCTGCTTCATGTCGGTGGGGCTGCTGGCCGGCGCGGTCACCAAGACGACCGAGGGCGCCGTGAACATGGCGAACTTCCTGGTGCTGCCGATGGCGTTCCTGGCCGGCTCGTTCTTCCCGCTCGACGCCGCCCCGCCGTGGCTGCAGGGTCTCTCGCACGCACTGCCCCTGCGCTGGCTGAACGAGGGGATGCTCGACGTGATGGTCCGCGGCGAGCCGTGGACGGCCGCGCTGGTGCCGATGGCGATCCTGGCCGCGTTCGCGACCGCGCTGACCCTGATCTCGGCCCGGCTGTTCCAGTGGGAGACCAGGCTCAGGACAGGTAGATCGCCGCCGCGATGCCGGTCAGCACGATCGCCACCCGGAGCAGGGTCTCCGGGAGATAGTTGCCGATCCGCGCGCCGACGTAGCCGCCCACCACGGAGCCGACGGCCAGGAGCACGATGGCCACCCACTCGAGGTCCGCCACGAACAGGAAGATCACGCTCGCCACGACGTTGGCGGCCAGCACGGCCAGGGTCTTGAGGGCGTTGACGATCCGGAACTCCAGGTCGGTGCCGAAGCCGAGGACGGCCATCATCATCACGCCCGAGCCGGCGCCGAAGTAGCCGCCGTACACGCCGGTCAGGGCTGCGAAGAACGTCGTCAGCGGCGACATGTGCGTCCGCCGCTCGGGCGCGGCGTCGCCGTGGCCGCGGCGTACCCACTTCTTGAGCGTCGGCTGGGCGCCGACGAGGAGGCAGGTGAACAGGATCAGCCAGGGCACGATCCGCTCGAACACCTCGGGCGGCAGGGCGAGCAGGAGGATCGCGCCGGCGACGGAGCCGACCGCGCAGGTGGCGATGACGAGCGCGGTGACGACGGGGTGCTCGCGCAGCTCGCGCCGGTAGCCGAAGGAGCCGCTCAGGCCGGCGGGGGTCATGCCGACGGTGTTCGAGGCGTTCGCGACCACCGGGGGCAGGCCGACCGCGACCAGCACCGGGAAGCTGAGCAGGGACGCCACGCCCACCGTCGAGGTCATGATGCCCGCGCCGAAGCCGGCCGCCACGACGGCCAGCTGTTCCCAACCGGTCATGGGTTCTCGCGGAGGAGGGCGACGTCGCTGACCATCTCGACGTGGGAGTGCATCGCGTTGGCGGCGGCCTCGGGGTCGCCCAGGCGGATCGCGTCGGCGATCGCGCGGTGTGCGCCCAGCGAGTCGTGGGGACGGCCGGGCTGGGAGAGCGACTCGATCCGGGTCTCCTTGATCAGGTCGCCGATCTCGTCCATCAGCCGGGCCAGCAGCAGCGAGTGGGCGGCGGCGGTCACCGCGCCGTGGAAGCGCTCGTCGCCCTCCACCCCGCGCCCGCCGGCCTCGATGTCGCGCTCCATCACGGCGAGTGCGTCGTTGATCCGGGCCAGGTCCTCGTCCGTACGCCGCGCGGCCGCCAGCGCCGCGATCTTGGTCTCCAGGGCGTCCCGGGTCTCGATGATCTCGGGCAGCCGGTCGGCGTGCGCGCGGATGGCGTCGACGATCCGGGTCGAGGCCGGGGGCTTCTTGAGCACGGTGCCGTCTCCGTGCCGGACGGCCACCACGCCGATCACCTCGAGCGCCACGAGCGCCTGGCTCAGCGTCGCCCGGCTGACGCCCAGCCGGTTCGCGAGCTCGCGCTCGGGAGGCAGCTTGTCACCGGCCTTGAGCCCGTTGGCCGCGACCCACGCGGTGATCTGCTCGGCGACCTGCTCGTAGAGGCGAGTACGCAGCAGCCGTTCGGGGAACACTGGGGTCACCGGCGGTGTCTCGCGCATGCAGCCACCCTATTGACTTGCAGCCCATTGGACTAGAGGCTAGGCCACTGAGCCACAGCGTGATGGCGGTCACTCGGGCCCGGCGCCGCGGCACAGGAGGAAGTCATGGGACCGGAATGGGTCGCAATCATCGGGCTGGTCGCGCTGTTCGTCATCGGCACCGTGTTGCCGATCAACATGGGTGCGTTGGCCTACGTCGCCGCGTGGCTGGTCGGGATGTTCGCCCTCGACCTCGACGAGAAGGAGATCGTCGCCGGAGTCAGCGGTGACCTGATCCTGACCCTGATCGGGGTCACCTATCTGTTCGCGATCGCGAAGAACAACGGGACGGTCGACCTGATCGTCCAATCCGCGGTGAAGGCCGTCGGCGGCCGGGTGGCGCTGATCCCGTGGGTCATGTTCGCGGTCACCGGGGTGCTCACCGGCATCGGCGCGGTCAGCCCGGCCGCGTGCGCGATCATCGGTCCGATCGCGCTGGGCTTCGCCGGCCGCTACGGCATCAGCGCGCTGATGATGGGCATGATGGTCGTCCACGGCGCCCAGGCGGGCGGCTTCTCGCCGATCAGCATCTACGGCGTGATCGTCAACTCCGAGATGGATCGGGCGGGCCTCCCCAACAGCGAGATCGTCGTCTTCCTGTCCAGCCTGGTCGTGAACACGATCCTGGCCGCCATCCTGTTCGTGGTGCTGGGTGGCCGCGGGCTGCTGAGCAAGCGGATCGACCCCGACGAGGGCGACACGGTCGGCGACGAGCTGCACAGCGGCGGCGCCAGCGTCACGGCCCGGGGGACCGGCATCTCCACCCGGACGACCACCCAGGCGACCGGCGTACGCCGCGACCAGATCCTCACCCTGGCTGGCCTTCGTCGGTGTCGCCGCGGTAGCGCTCTACTTCGAGAAGAACATCGGTTTCGTCGCGATCACCGCCGCGGTCATCCTCCACATGCTCGCGCCCAGGGAGCACGACGACGCCGTCAAGCAGATCGCGTGGCCGACCGTCCTCCTGGTCGCTGGTGTCAGCACCTACGCGTTCATCCTCGAGGAGGCGGGCTCGCCGGAGTTCGTGGGCGAGTGGGCCGCCGGCCTGGCCGTCGCCACGATCGGCGCCCTGATCCTCTGCTACGTCGGCGGTGTGGTCTCGGCGTTCGCCTCGTCGACGGCGTTGCTGCCGATCATCATCCCGATCGGTCTCCCGCTGATCGCGGACGGCGGGATCAGCGCTGGTCTGTTCGTGGCGGCGCTGGCCGTATCCTCGACCATCGTGGACGTGAGCCCCTTCTCGACGAACGGTGCCCTGATGCTGGCCAACCGGCCCGAGACCATCAGCGAACCGGTGTACTACAAGCAGATCCTGACCTACGGCGTCATCGTCACCCTGCTGGGTCCGCTCCTCGTCTGGGCAGCTCTCGTGCTGCCGGGGTGGTGACCTGATGGGGCCACTGGACGACGTCCTCGTCGTCGACCTCTCCCGCGCGCTCGCCGGGCCGCACGCCACGATGATGCTGGGCGACCTCGGCGCGCGCGTGATCAAGGTCGAGGCGCCCGGCCACGGTGACGACACCCGCGGCTGGGGTCCGCCGTTCGTGGGCGAGCCGGACGAGCGGCAGTCGACGTACTTCCTCTCGACGAACCGGAACAAGGAGTCGATCGCGCTCGACCTCAAGTCCGAGGCTGACCGCGAGCTGCTGCTGAAGCTGGTCGACCGCGCCGACGTGCTGGTCGAGAACTTCCGCACCGGTGTGCTCGAGCGGCTCGGCCTCGGCATCGAGTCGCTGCAGCAGCGCAACCCGCGGCTGGTCGTGCTGTCGATCACCGGCTTCGGGCACGACGGTCCCGAGGGCGGCCGGGCGGGCTACGACCAGATCGCCCAGGGCGAGGCCGGCCTGATGTCACTGACCGGCTCCGGGCCCGAGGACCCGCAACGCGTCGGCGTGCCGATCGCCGACCTGCTCTCGGGCATGTACGGCGCGTACGGCGTCCTCGCCGCCCTCAACGAGCGGCACCGCACCGGCGTCGGCACCGTCGTCCGCACCTCGCTGCTCGCCGCGGTGGTCGGCGTGCACGCCTTCCAGGGGACTCGGTGGACGGTGGCCGGCGAGGTCGGCCGCGCGCAGGGCAACCACCACCCGTCGATCGCGCCGTACGGGCTGTTCCACTGCCGGGACGGCGCCGTCCAGATCGCCCTCGGCAGCGAGGGCCTGTGGCGGCGGTTCTGCGAGGGCTTCGAGCTGGACCCGGCCGCCGACGGGCTCGCCACCAACCCCGAGCGGGTCGCGAACCGCCCGCTCGTGATCGAGGTCGTCGAGGCGGCCTTCGCCGACTGGGACGCCGAGCCGCTGCTCGCCCGCCTGGCCGAGATCGGCGTACCGGCCGGCAAGGTACGCACCCTCGACGAGGTCTACGGCTGGGACCAGGCCCAGAGCCAGGGCCTGCTCGTCGACGTCGAGCACCCGTCGCTCGGTCAGCTCACCCTGCCGGGGCCGCCGCTGCGCTTCTTCTCGAACGACGGCGCGGAGGTCACCCGCACCGACCATGCCGCCCCGCCGACGCTCGACCAGCACCAGGACGCGATCCGCGCCTGGCTGGACGGCGACGCCTGAATCAGCTCGGCGGGTTGGACATCACCGCGAACAGGACGCCTTCCGGGTCGTTGAGGAAGGCCAGCCGCCCGTACGGCGTGTCCGACGCCTCCTCGACCACGGTCGCGCCCTTGGCCACGGCCTGCGCGACCGAGGCGTCGGCGTCTGCGACCTCGACGTAGAACTGCCAGCGCGACGGCTGGGCGCCCAGGAAGGCCGAGCCGTCCATGATCCCGGCCCTGGCCGCCTCGTTCAGGCCGTGAGTCGTGTAGCGGAACTCCGGGGTGTCGCTCATCGTGTGCAGGTCCCAGCCGAAGACGTCGCGGTAGAACGGCACCGCCTTGTCGTAGTCCTGACTGAGTGTCTCGAACCAGCTCGGCGCGTTGACCTCGCCGCGGGTCGCGAAGCCGGTGTGCTCGCGCGGCTGCCAGACACCCACGGCCGCGCCCGCCGGGTCGATCACCAGGCACATGTGGCCCATGTCGCCGACCTGCATCGGCTCGAACACGACCTGACCTCCGTGCTGCTTCGCGAGCTCGGCCGTCTTCGCCGCATCGTCGCTGGCGAGGTAGACGGTCCACGAGCTCGGCCCGCCCTGGCCGTCGTTCTTCATGCAGCCCGCGATCGGTGCCCCGTCGCGCTCGAAGATGATGTAGCCGCCGTACTCCGGCCCGCTCTCGCTGGCCTCCCAGCCGAACAGGTCGCCGTAGAAGTCGCGCGCTCGGTCGGTGTCGGTGGTGTACAGCTCGATCCAGTTCGGGTCGCCGGGGGAGTGGGTGAGGGTCATGGTGAGCTCCAGGGGATGGACGGTGTGCTCACTTCGACTCTCCCACCACCCGCAACTCATCGGCGCTGTCTAGACCCTGTGAGTTTTCGACAGGGCGGCGAGGTATGTCGGCCGAGCCTGTCGAGGCCTCACGCGGTCGCCTGTGGTTTCGATTTTCGGGTTACGTGGTTGCTCGCCGCTGTGGTCGTCGCACTACTTCCGCCTGCTTCCCCGCTCGCGGTCTGCTCCGGTCGACCGCTGTGGTCGCCGTCTCAAGATTTCCCGAAATAGTTCTCCACATCCCTGTGAAACAAGGGGTTTTCGGCCTCTGAGTGTCGGTGGCCAGTGCTTGAGTTGAGTCATGGCAGCAGACGCGATCGAGCTCGACACCGCTGGTGCGGTGCTCGCTGCTGCGCGGGAGGATCGGGCGATCGCGGACGCCGCCGAGGCCCGGCTGCTGCAGCACGCCGTCGCCTGGGCGGCGATGCACTCGACCGACTCGATCGACGAGGCGGAGATGCTGGTCGGGTACGGCGACCAGGGGATGCCGCTGGCCGGTGCGGGTGCCCCGTTGGTGGCGGAGTTCGCGGTCACCGAGTTCGCCGCCGCCATCGGCGTGTCCACCGATGCGGGGAAGTCGTACGTCGGCGCACGCCCTCGAGCTGCGGCACCGGCTCCCGCGGGTCTGGCGCCGCGTCGTGCGCGGTGACCTGAAGGCGTGGCAGGCCCGCCGGATCGCCGAACGCACCCTCCTCCTCAGTCAGGAAGCAGCCGCGTTCGTCGACGCGCACGTCGCGCCGACCGCGCACAAGATCGGCCCGTACCAGCTCCACGCTCTGGTGGAGAAGGCGATCGCGGACCACATGCCCGACCTCGCCGAGGAACGACGGTCTCGCGAAGGCCGACGGCCGGTACTTCACCGTCGAGGCCCAGCAGGACTCCTACGACGGCACCGCCGGCGTCCACGGCGAGCTCGACCTGGCCGATGCCCACGACCTCGAGACCGCCGTCGCCGGCCTCGCCGCGCAGCTCAAGGACCTCGGCTCCGAAGAGTCGCTGGACGTACGCCGCGCACTCGCGGTCGGCGAGCTGGCACGCGCGCAGATGGCCCTCGACCTGAACCCCACGTCGGTCGAGCCTGTCGAGACCTCGCGTAGGCAGGTGGTCTTGTACGTCCACCTATCCGAGCAGGCACTCGCCGGCGCGGCGGGCACGGCCCGCCTGGAGCGTGGCAACAGCCAGGTGACCGCCGGGCAGGTCCGCGACTGGTGCCACACGGCGGGACGGATCACGGTGAAGCCGGTGATCGACCTCGAGGCCCACGACCCGGTCGAGTCGCCGGTGGTGCCGGACCGGCACGCCGAGCTCGTGACCCTCCGCGACAAGACCTGCGTCTTCCCGTGGTGCAACAGACCCGCGAGACGTTGCGACAAGGACCACTCCGTCCCGCACAGTCGTGGCGGTCCGACGTGTCCGTGCAATTTGGCGCCACTCTGTCGGCGACACCATCGGATCAAGACCCACGGGCACTGGTCGTATCGCACGATCGAGCCCGGGACCTACCTGTGGACCTCGAAGCACGGGTATCAGTACCTGCGCGACACCACCGGCACCCTCGACGTGTCCCGCGACCGCCCGCGTCCGCCCGACTGACTACCAAGCCCCACACCCCGCCCACGGGCGGGGCCATTCCCATGCCCGACCACCGCTTGCGCCCATCTCGACCGCAACCACAGCGGTCGACCCGCGCAGACCGCGAGCCGAGGAAGCAACCGCAAGTAGTGCGACGACCCCAGCGGCGCGCAACCACGTAACCCGAAAATCGGTGACCACCAGCGACCGCGTGAGGCCTCGACAAGCTCGGCCGACGTACCTCGCCGCCCTGCCTACCTGAGAGGGGTTTCGAGGCTCGGCCGCGGGCGGCCTCGCACCTCAACCACCGGTGCCGGCGCAACCTGCTCGACCACCGAGGGTTGCGGAGGTTAGGTCAGCTGGCCTTCTTCTTGGCTGCCTTCTTCGCGGTCTTCTTGGCCGGCTTCTTCTTCGCGGCCGGCTTCTCTTCCTCGTCGGAGTCCTCGCCGCGGGCGGTCTTGGCGGCGTCGACGGAGCGCTGGAGGGCGGCGAGGAGGTCGACGACCTCGCCGGAGGACTTGGTGGAGGTGGGGGTCTTCTTGACCTCGCCGCCCTCGATCTTCGCCTTGACCAGGGCCTCGACGGCGCCGGCGTAGTCGTCCTCGAACTCGGAGGCGTCGAAGTCGCCGGCGAGGGTCTCGACCAGCATGTTGGCCATCTTGACCTCGGCGTCCTTGACCTCGCCGACGTCGACGCTGAAGTCGGGCTGGCGGATCTCGTCGGGCCACATCATCGTCTGGAGCACGATCACGTCGTCGCGGACGCGGAGTACGGCGACGGCGGTCCGCTGGCGCAACGCGACCGTCACGACGGCCATCCGGTCGGCGTCGATGAGGGCCTGGCGGAGGAGGGCGTACGGCTTGGCGCCGGTCTTCTCCGGCTCGAGGTAGTAGGACTTCTCGAAGAGCATCGGGTCGATCTGGTCGGACGGCACGAACTTCTCGACCGCGATCTCGCGGCTCGACGTCACCGGCAGCTCGGCCAGGTCGTCGTCGCTGAGGATGACCATCTCGCCGTCCTCGGTCTCGTAGCCCTTGGCGATGTCGGCGTACGCCACCTCCTCGCCGTCGATCGAGCAGACGCGCTGGTACTTGATCCGGCCGCCGTCCTTGGCGTGCACCTGCCGGAAGGACACGTCATGGGACTCGGTCGCGGAGTACAGCTTCACGGGCACGCTCACCAGTCCGAAGGACACGGCACCCTTCCAGATCGCACGCATGCTCATACCTTTCCACCGTCGGGTCTCGACAACGGTATCCGTCAGGATGGCCTCATGCGGCCGATGCTCGCCACTCGTGGCACCCATGTCCCCACCGGCGAGGCGTGGACGCACGAGGTGAAGTGGGACGGGATGCGGGTGCTGGTCGACACCCGGGACGGCGTCCGGCTCACCTCGCGCAACGAGAACGACGTGTCGGTCTCCTTCCCCGAGCTCCAGGCGCTGCCGGCCGACGACGTGCTCCTGGACGCCGAGGTCGTGGCCTTCGGCGACGGCATCCCGACCTTCGGGCGGCTGGCCGACCGGATGCACGTGAGCAACGCGCGTCGGGCGGCGGCGCTGGCCATCACGCAACCCGGTCACGCTCCTCATCTTCGACGTGCTCCGCGTCGGCGACCGCGACCTGAGCCGGCTGCCGCTGTCCGAGCGCCGCCAGCTGCTGGTCGGCCTGGACCTCAACGACGACCGCTGGCAGACCCCGCCGACGTACGACGACGGGCTGATGCTCCACGACGCCACCCGGGAGCAGGGGCTCGAGGGGATCGTCAGCAAGCGGCTCGACTCCCGCTACGAGTTCGGCGCCCGCAGCAAGAACTGGCTGAAGTTCGCCCACCGCAAGCGCAGCTCGTACGTCGTGGGCGGCTGGCGCCCGGAGACCGGGTCGGAGACCCGGCTCGGTGCGCTCCTCGTCGGGGAGCCGACCGCGGACGGGCTGGTCTACCGCGGCCGGGTCGGCAGCGGCATCGCCGGCAAGGTCGGCCCGATGCTGCAGCAGGTGCTCGCGCCGCACGCGCGCGAAGGCAGCCCGTTCGTCGACGAGGTGCCCAAGCTGGACGCGCTCGGGACGCGCTGGGTGGAGCCGGTCGTGGTCGTCGACGTGGAGGCGCTGGGCCTGACCCCTCAGCAGCGACTCCGCCAACCGTCGTACCGTGGGGTCCGCACCGATCTCGGACCCGAGGACCTGACATGAGACGCCTGCTGCTCCCGCTCCTGCTGACCGGCCTGCTCGCCGCACCCCTGGCTGCGGTCGCCCCGGCGACCGCCGCGCCGCCGCCGGCGAGCCAGGCGCGCGCCGCCGACGAGGTCCGGCTGGACGGCGTGACCGTCAAGCTGCGCAAGCGCACGAAGCAGGTCGTGACCGTCAACCACACGGACGGCTTCCACGCGCGCGTCACCTACTGGACCAAGAGCGGCGGCCAGTGGCGGCAGCGCTTCCAGACCTCCGACGGCCGGATCGGCTACAGCGGCCTGGTGCGGGCGAAGCGGCGCGTGCAGGGATCGGGCAAGACCCCGCTCGGCACCTTCCGACTGCCCTACGCGTTCGGGATGAACGCCGAGCGCGCCCGGTGGGACGACAGCTACCGCCGGGTCCGCAACGGCGACTACTGGGTCCTCGACAACCAGTCCGACTTCTACAACCGCTACCGCAACAAGTCCCAGGGCGGCTTCCGCTGGCGGCTCCCGTCGAGCCACCCGGACGGGTCGGAGCGGCTCAAGGACTTCCCGAAGCAGTACGAGTTCTCGTTCGTCACCTCGTTCAACGCCGGCCAGGTCCGGCACCGCGGCGGCGCGATCTTCCTGCACGTCAACGGCGACGGCGCCACGGCCGGCTGCGTGAGCGCCCCGCGACCGTTCCTGCGCCGGCTGATGACCCACCTCCACCAGGACCGGGCTCCGGTCATCGCGATCGGCCGCTAGGGGGTGCGCGCGTGACGGAGGTCCGGGTCGAGGTCGACGGGCGCACGCTCAAGATCAGCAACCTCGACAAGGTCCTCTTCCCGCGCACCGGCACCACCAAGGGCGAGGTCCTCAACTACTACGCCCGGATCGCTCCGGTCCTGCTGCCGCACCTCGCGGACCGCGCGGTCACCCGGATCCGCTGGCCGCACGGCGTGCACGAGAGCAGCTTCTTCGAGAAGAACACGCCGGCGGGCACCCCGTCCTGGGTGCGCACGGCCAAGGTCCCGACCACCGGCTCCCGGGCTCCGTCGCGCAACGGCGACCACCTGGTCTTCCCGATCGTCGACGACCTGGCCACGCTGACCTGGCTGGTCAACCTGGCCGCCCTCGAGCTGCACGTGCACCAGTGGACGGTGAACAAGAACGGCCAGCCGCGGAACCCCAACCGGCTGGTGATCGACCTCGACCCGGGGGAGCCCGCCGGGCTGATGGAGTGCTGCGCGGTCGCCCTCCTGGTCCGCGACCGGCTGGCCGAGCGGAAGCTGGACGCGTGGCCGGTCACCAGCGGCAGCAAGGGCCTCCACCTGTACGCCGCGCTGCCCGGCAAGCTGAACCCCGACGAGACCACGGGGCTGGCCAAGGAGGTCGCCGAGGAGCTCCAGAAGGAGCACCCGAAGCAGGTCACCGCCACCATGACCAAGGCGAAGCGGTCCGGCAAGGTGTTCCTCGACTGGTCGCAGAACGCCGGCTCCAAGACCACGATCTCGCCGTACTCCCTGCGCGGGCGGGACACGCCGTACGTCGCCACGCCGGTCACCTGGGACGAGGTCGAGGCGGGCGCCGAGGACCCGCTCGGGCTGGAGCAGTTCCGGTTCGAGGAGGTCCTGGAGCGGGCCGACGAGCAGGGCGACCTGTTCGAAATCGGCGACCACTGACGCTCAGATCGCCGTTTCTTTACCTCCAGAAGCCCGGATCGCCGCCTGATGGCCGCTTGTTACCGAACCGTGGACCTCGTGTGGATCTGACGTTGCCGCGAACGTGGAGACGGTCTCCGTAACTTCGTGTTTGCCAACAAGTATGCTTCATGACCAGGGGGACAACCCATGACCGCCACCAGCCGCAAGGTGCTCGTACCTCTCGCCACGCTTGCTCGTCGCAGGTGCCGTTGCGATCGGCTCGGGCGCGACGTGGACCTCGACGACCAGCAACTCCGTCAACGTGACCTCGGGCGACCTGCTCCACACCAACAGCCACGACGACGCGGTGCTCACCGTCGCCGGCATCAAGCCGGGCGACACCGTCACCGGAACCGTCGTGATCGAGAACACCGGGTCGCTCGACGCGGTCCTGAGCTTCCAGGAGTCGGGCGACAGCAGCAACTTCGCCGCCAACGGCCTGAACCTCGTCATCGAGCAGGACGGCGTGGAGCTGTACGACGGTGACTTCGGCGCCTACGCGAACACCGTGCACAACGTCGGCGACCTCGACGTCGACGACACGACGACCTTCACGTTCACCGTGTCGATGCCGTCGGACGCCAGCAACGCCAACCAGAGCAAGTCCGCCGCGGCGACCTACACCTGGGTCACCACGCAGAAGAACGCCGGTTCGACCCTGCTCGAGAACTGGGTCTGATCGTGTAACACGGCGCGGCCCGACGGGGGACGTCGGGACGCGTCACATGGGGACATGGGGGGATCATGGCCCGCCCGGCTCGGGGGGAGCCGGGCGGGCCACCCGCATCACCAGGGCATTTTCGACAGGCCAGTTCGGACCAGGAAGGAGCAGCCTCGTGGAGATCACGACCCGCCACCGCCGCCCGCGTCGTCGCGGCCAGGTCCTGGTCAACATCGGCTGCGCCATGGTCATGCTCCTGGCCGTCGCCTTCATCGTGCCGGCGGCCTTCGGCTACCAGCGCTACGTCATCACCGGCAGCTCCATGGGCGGGTCGCTGGGCCTCGGCGCGGTCGCCTTCGAGGAGGTCGTGCCGGTCAACGACCTCAAGGTCGGCGACGTCATCACCTACCAGCCGCCCTCGGACTCCGGCGTCGACCACCTGGTGACGCACCGCATCATCAGCATCGAGGGCGACGTCTACCGCACCCAGGGCGACGCCAACCACGACGCCGACCCGTGGACCTTCCAGCTCACCTCCACGTCGCAGTCGCGCGTCTCCTACTCCGTCCCGTACGCCGGCTACGTCTTCATCGCGATCCAGGACCGTGAGATCCGGATGATCGTCATCGGCCTGCCGGCGACGGCCATCGCCCTGCTCAGCCTGGTCCAGCTCGCGCGCGCCCTGCGCCGGCGACCCGAGCCCGTCCGGCCCGAGCCGGCCGCCAAGCCAACGGTCTCGGTCGGCGGCTAGCCATGCTCCGGAAGTTCCTCTACCTGTTCAGCGCGCTGCTCCTCGGAGCCGGCGCGTTTTCCGGTGTCCAGGCCTCGGGCGCGACGTTCACCGACACCAGCGTGACCCCGCTGAACATCTTCTCCGCGCCCGACTGGACCGCGCCGAACGTCAGCATCGTCGACCCCGGGTACGCCGTCACCGGCACCGTGTCGGTGAGCGCGACGGCCTCGGACGGAGACACCTCGATCGCCAACGTCCAGATCCAGCGCGCGGCCCACGGCTCGAGCACCTGGACCACGATCTGCACCGACAACAACGCGCCGTACTCCTGCAGCTGGGACACGACCCCGTTGACCGACGGCGAGTACGACCTGCGCGCGGTGGCCACCGACGCCCACTCGAACACCCGCACCTCGACCTCGGTCATGACGACCGTCCAGAACTCCGCGGGCGTCGTGCTCGACCCGGTCGTCGGGCCGGTGCGCGGCACCGTGACCCTGACCGGCCGGATCGTGAACGCCACCGGGTCGGCCACGATCGCGTTCCAGGCGTCGACGTCCGGCGCGAACAGCTGGTTCGAGATCCCCGGCTGCGGCGCGGCCGTCGGGCTGGTCCGCACCTGCCAGGTCGACACCACGTCGATCACGGGCTACTACGACTGGCGAGCGGTCGGCGTGGTCAACGGCCAGCACCTACAACGACATCGAGTCGCACGTCATGGTGGACAACACCGTGCCGACCACCGCCCTGACGGTCCCCGCCGCTCCGCTGAGCGGGACCGTGAACATGTCGGCGACGGCCAGCGACGCGCACAGCGGCATCGCGTCGGTGCGGTTCGAGTACCGCCGGGTCGGTGTGACCACCTGGACCACCTGCGCGCTGGACACCGTCGCGGCGTACACCTGCAGCCTGAACACCACGGGCCTCCAGGACGGCTCCTACGAGTTCCGGGCGACCGCGACGGACGGCGCCGGCAACACGACGACCACCGCCGTGGCGACCCGCGCGATCACCAACGGCGGGATCACGCTGGCGGCCCTCCCGGTCGCGGTCCGTGGCACCTACAGCCTGAGCGCGACCTGGAACGGTCCCGGCAGCACGAACGTGAACTTCGCCCGTTCGGCCACCGGCACCGGCAACTGGACGACGCTGACCAACTGCAACGTCGCGGACGGCCGCCCCGACCGCGACCTGCTCGTGGGACACCACGGCGAACGCCCTCGACTCGCAGCGCTGGTACATCCGCGCGCAGACGACGGTCAACACGGTCGTCTACGAGAGCATCCGCAGCACCGTCGTCGACAACGAGGTCCCCGACGTCGCCCTGACCGTGCCGGCCGCGCCGCTGTACGGCACCGTCGCGCTCACGGCGACCGCCGACGACACCGACCCCAACGTGGGCGACGAGAGCTCGGGCATCGCCAGCGTCCTCTTCGAGTACCGCCGGACCGGCCCGGGACAGAGCTGGGGTCCCTGCGGCACGGACACCAACGCGCCGTACGCCTGCTCGCTGAACACCACGGCCCTGACCACGGGCACCTACGAGTTCCGGGCCACGGCCACCGACGGGGCAGGCAACAGCACGACGACCACGATGCAGTCGCGCACCGTCGACAACACGCCCAAGGTCACGCTCACCGCGCCCACCACCGGTACCTACCCGCAGAGCTCGCTGGTCACGGTGTCCGCCGACGCCTGGGCCATGCCCGGCGTCAGCTCGGTGCAGTTCCAGTACGACCCGCCCGGTCCGGTGAGCTGGCAGAACATCTGCTCGGACAACCAGGCGCCGTACACCTGCAGCTGGAACACCGCCGGCGTCGCCCTCGGCCTCAGCACCGTGCGCGCCGTGATGACGCCCGTCAGCGGCGCCGCGGTGAACTCCGCGACCGCCGGGGTCACGCTCGAGCAGCTCCGCGGCGCCAGCATCGACGCCACCAACGTCGACGACACCGGGCGAGCCGGCGGCCAACGACCGGATCACGCTGACGTACTCGACGACGGTCAACCTGAACACCGTCCGCCCCGCCACCTGGAACGGCAGCAGCACCAACGTCGTCGTGTCCATCGCCGACCCCGCCGGACCGACCACGGAGACCATGACCGTGGGCGGCACCAACCTCGGCAGCGTGACGTTCGGCCAGGACTACGTCGACGACACCCGGACCGTCACGTTCAACGCGACGATGGTCGCGACCACGGTCGGATCGGGGAGCAGCCAGGCCACCCAGATCATCATCACGCTCACCTCGGTGGCGACGGGCTCGTCGTACCTGAACGACGTCGGGGACCGCCACCGGCACCATGCGCTGGACACCGTCCGCGTCGGTCAGGGACACCTTCGGGAACGCCTGCACGACGGCTCAGGTCACCGAGGCCGGAGTCGCAGATGTCGATCTGTGAGCCGATAAGTGCGGTTGCGCACGAAACGGCATCTATGCTCCCTTCATGGCGCGAGTGCTGGTGGTCGAGGACGAGGAGGACATCGCATTTCCTCTCGTCCGCACGCTCGAGCGTGAGGGATACACCGTCACCTGGGTGGAGGACGGCGATGCCGCGCTCGCGCAGCTCCAGAAGGAGCGTGAGGACGTGATGATCCTCGACCTCGGCCTGCCCGACATGGACGGCCTCGAGGTCTGCCGCCAGGCTCGGGACGCCGGCTACGAAGGCGCCATCATGATCGTGACCGCCCGTGGTGGGGAGCTCGACCGGGTGGTCGGGCTCGACTACGGCGCCGACGACTACCTCGCGAAGCCGTTCGGACTGGCCGAGCTCCAGGCGCGCGTGCGCGCGCTGCTCCGGCGTACCGGCGCTGCAGGGTCCGGCGCCGCCGAGGACGCCGCGCCGCCGGTGGACCCGGACGCCCTGCGGATCGACGTCGCGGCGCGCCGCGTCTACGCCGGATCCGAGGAGATCTCGCTGACCGGCAAGGAGTTCGAGGTGCTGAACATCCTGGCCGCCAACCGGGACAAGGTCGTCTCCCGTGGCCGGCTGATGGCCGACGTGTGGGACGAGAACTGGTACGGCTCGACCAAGACGCTGGACGTCACGATCGGTCGCCTGCGCCAGAAGCTGGAGAGCGTTGGGGTGACCGAGCGCGTCGTGGCGGTCCGAGGAGTCGGCTTCCGCCTCGAGGGCGCGGGCGATGCGTGAACGCATCACCATCGCGTTCGTCGTCCTTGCCATGGCAGTCCTGCTGGGAGCGGGGGCGGTCCGCGCGTCGAACCTGAGCGACCTGCTCCGTGAGCAGGAGGGTGCCCACCTCAGTCACGACGTCGCCCTGATCGGCGAGCTGGTGGCCAACCAGCGTGCATCTGGCCAGCCGGTCGACCAGGAGTTCCTGGAGGGTGTCGTCTCCGAGTCCGCCCGGCTCGAGTACACCGACCCGTCGGGGCGCACGGTCGTCGTCGAGGGAGACGAGTACGCCGGGGACTCCGACACCGAGGACATCTCCGCGTCGGCGTCGACCGACGTCGGCATGATCACCGTCAGCAAGCAGCCGAAGGTGATCGGCGACATCCTCGGCCGCGACACCGGCTCGCTGATCACCCTGTTCCTGCTGATCGCGCTGCTGGCCGGCGTCGCCGGGTGGATCGCGGCGCGGGCACTGGCCAGCCCGTTCCAACGGCTGGCCGTCGCCGCCGCGGCCCTCGGTCGCGGACGGTCCGACCTGGACCTCCCGAAGACGCGGGTGCCGGAGGCGGTGGCCATCAGCAAGGCGCTGCAGGCCAGCGCGACCCAGCTGGAGTCGCGGCTGAGCCGGGAGCGCGACTTCGCGGAGCACGCGTCCCACGTGCTGAAGACTCCGCTGACCTCCCTCCGCCTCGAGCTCGAGGAGCTGACCCTGCGCGACGACGTACCCGACGACGCGAAGGCGGCGGCCACCCGGTGCATCCGCAGCGTCGACGCCGTGAACAAGTCGGCCGGTGAGCTGGTGGCCCTGTCCCGTCAGGGCAGCCTGGTCGAGGGCGCCGAGCTGACGCTGCACGACATGGCCACCCAGCTCGCGCAGCGGTGGGCCGACCGGCTGGCCGAGGAGCGACGCCCGTTGTCGGCATCGGCCGAAGGCGACCTGGACATGGCGTTCACGCCCGGCCCCGTCGAGCACATCCTCGACCTGGTCCTCTCCGACATCGTCCGTGGCGGCAAGGGGCCGGTGCGGATCACGTTCCTCGCCGAGCACGACCACCTCCGGATCCGGATGCCCGCCGGGGTGGTCGCCAACGGCAGCCGTCGTCGCGGCCCCGCGCCCGGCGCCGGCATCGCCGAGGCCCGCAAGGTGGCCGAGTCGCTCGGCGGCCGGGTCACCGGCGACGGTCAGGCCGAGGACCTGGAGATCCTGCTCCCGCGCCGCTGACCGGTTGCGGCCGCGCACCGTCCAGGCTGATCACCAGGTGCAGCGACGGGATCACTCCGAGCAGCAGGCTGGACATCATCCGGCCCGCCGATCGAGACAGCCGGGCTCGAAGATGTCGCGCTCGACGGGGCCGCCGCCCCAGGCCGGGCTGACCCGGACCAGGTGGTCGGAGGCGAGGAACGCCCAGGTCAGGTCGGCCGGGAGGCCGTCGTAGGGCGAGGTCTGGGAGCGGTGCAGCGCGATCACGCCCTGGCGGGCCGCGAAGTGCGCCGAGGTGTCGAGGACGGTCGTGAACTGCTCGTCGGGGGTGCCGATGTCGGGGAGCTCGACGTAGGCGGCGGCGCTGTCCTTGCCGGCCTGCACGCGCACCCACTCGTGCATGAGCGAGCGGGGGAGGCCGTGCAGGTAGAGCCGGACGCCGGAGCCGGCGAGGGCGTCGACCACGGCGTCGCGGATCCGGGCGTGGTCGCGGTGGCCGTCGCTGCCGTCGAGTGTCACCACGACGTCCGGTTGGAGGCGAGCGACGGCCCCGCGCACCGCAGCCACCACATCGGCGTACGGCGTCCCACACAACGAGCCGGACGGGGCGGTCCCGTCCATGCCCGAGTCGGTGAGTCCGAGGAGCTCGACGTCGGCCACGTCCATCGCCCGGGCGGCGGCGCGCAGCTCGGCCTCGCGGAGGCCGGCCACTCCCGCGGTCGGGACCCGGACACCGGGTGCGACCCCGCCGGCCTCGCCGCGGGTGGCGCACACGACGGCCGTCCGCGCACCCGCGGCGGCGGCGTGCAGCAGGATCGAGCCGCAGCCGAACGTCTCGTCGTCCGGGTGGGCGACGACGACGGCGAGGCGGGTGGTGGTGGCGGTCATGGCATCTCCTCGGAATACTGTCCTGTGCAGTATTTGATACTGCCGTGGGCAGTATGTCAAGATGAATTGTGACGACGCGCCGAACCACCACCACCTACGCCATCCTCGGCCTTCTCGGCACCCGGACGTGGACGACGTACGAGCTGGCGAAACAGGTCCAGCGCAGCCTGCACTGGTTCTGGCCGCGCGCCGAGCGGAAGCTGTACGACGAGCCGAAGCGGCTGGTCGCCGACGGGCTGGCGACGGCCACCAAGGAGGCGACCGGCAAGCGGCCACGCACCGTCTACGGCATCACCGACGCCGGCCGTGAGGAGCTGGGCCGCTGGCTCGGCGAGCCGCCCGCGCCGCCGTCGCTGGAGTTCGAGGGCCTGGTGAAGGTCTTCTTCGCCGAGGCCGGCTCGCTCGAGCAGCTGCACGCCAACCTGGATGCGATCGCCGACGAGGCCAGGACTCGCCTGGACGGTTTCGCCGAGACGGCGGCGGGCAGCGCCGAGACGTCGGACTTCCCGGAGCGGGTGCACCTGGGCGCGCTCAGCTTCCGCCTGAGCTTCGAGCTGGAGATCGCGACCCTGCGCTGGGTGGAGTGGGCACGCGAGCAGGTCGCGGACTGGAAGGACGCGGGCGACCCCGGCGGCTGGGACGCGGGGCGGGCGCTCGCCGAGATGGCGGCCGACGCCCGCACGGCGGTGCGCTGAGCCGACACGCCGACAGCGAGCGGCATTCGCCGGTTTGCGCCCATCGGTGGCGCCCGGCTCCTACCTTTGCGGACATGGCGAAGAAGGCAAAGCTGGCCACGACGATGCGAGGAGTGGGCCTGGCGGTGTTCTGTGCCGTCTGCGGTCTGGCGGGCGCCGTCGGCGGCATCTGGCTGTTGCAGGACGACCTGCGGGGGCGGGAGGGGCCTCCGGGACCGGCCGGCATGATCGGGCCGTCGGGAGAGGCGGGCGTCGAGGGCCCGCCGGGACCCGCGGCCGATGTCTCCCAGCTCGAGTCCGAGGTCGCGCTGCTGAGGACGTCGGTCCGCAAGGTCACCCCACGGGTGGACGAGCTCGAGACGGACGTGGCCGCGGTCGAGTCGTCGCCGAGCGGTTGCGAGCCCGGCACGCCCATCGAGGTCGTGACCAGCGCGACGCTCACCAAGGCCGGCGACAACGTCTCCCTGAGCACCACGAAGGCGACGATCACGCCCTGCCAGTGACCATCGCCTGATCGTCAGGCCCTCGCCCGAATCGGGCGAACCGGGGCCACCACGGCCTGCGGCACGGCTGAACGACGGTACAGTTCCCGGAGCCCACGACGCTCCGCGACCCTCTGACCTCTCGGGGGAGCCCGGAGGGCCAGCGTCTCCAACCCCGGGACGCGGGAGGGAACCCCCACGTGGCACGGCTGCTGCGCCGGCTGGGCGCGTTCAGCGCACGGCACGGCCTGATCGTGATCGGCGTCTGGGTGGCCGTCGCGATCGCCGTCGGCGCCGCCGTCTCCACGCTCGGCGCGCAGACGAACAACGACCTGAGCCTGCCCGGCACCGGGAGCCAGGAGGTCAAGGACCTGCTCACCGAGCGGTTCCCGCCGCAGCAGAACGGCGTCAACCCGATCGTCTTCGACGTCTCCGAGGGCAAGCTCACCGACCAGGCGAACAAGCAGGCGGTCAACGCCTCGGTCAAGGAGATCCGCAAGCAGCCGCACGTCCACACCGTCACCAACCCGCTGAGCAGCGCGGGCCAGACCGCCGGCCTGCTCGCGAAGGACGGGCAGACCGCGTTCGCGCCCGTGCTGATGGACATCGGCTCGGGTGAGCTGACCGAGGAGATCGCCGGGAACGTCCTCGACGCGACGAAGCCCGCCCAGGACGCCGGGATCACCACCGCGGCCGCCGGGTCGATCGGCTCGACGCTGTCCGCCGACGACTCCGAGATCAGCGAGGTCGTCGGCATCATCATGGCGATGCTCATCCTGAGCCTGGTGCTCGGGAGCCTGGTGGCGATGGGCCTGCCGATCATCACGGCGGTCGTCGGGCTCGGGATCGCCCTGGCCACGGTCGGCATCGTCGGCCACGTCCTGGCGATCCCCTCCAGCGGACCCACCCTCGCGACGATGATCGGGCTCGGCGTCGGCATCGACTACGCGCTGTTCCTGATCACCAAGCACCAGGACCAGCTGCGCGACGGCATGCCCGTGGCCGAGTCGATCGCGAACGCGGTCGCGACGTCCGGCAGCGCGATCGTCTTCGCGGGCACCACCGTCGTCATCGCCCTGCTCTCGCTCGGGGTCGCCGGGATCCCGCTCGTGACCACCCTCGGCGTCGCCTCCGCGATCGCCGTCGTCGCCGCCGTGCTCGTGGCGATCTCGCTGCTGCCGGCGTTCCTCGGCCTGCTCGGGCACCGGATCGCGTGGCTGTCGCTGCCGGCGTTCATGCGCCCGAAGCGCCCGCAGGACCAGGGCATGTGGGCGAAGTGGGCAGGCGTCGTACGCCGTCACCCCGGCCGGGTCGCCGCGATCTCGCTGCTCGCGATGGTCCCGCTGATCATCCCCGTGTTCTCCCTGGAGCTCGGGCAGGAGGACATCGGCGCCACCTCGCCCGAGACCACCGAGCGCCAGGCCTACGACCTGATCAGCGCCGGGTTCGGCGTCGGGTTCAACGGGCCGCTCCAGGTCGCGTCCCTGCTCGACCCCGTCGCCACGCCGAGCGACGAGTACACGAAGAAGTACGACAAGGCGATGTCGCTGAAGAGCGACCTGGAGAAGAAGCAGAAGGACCTGCCGAAGCAGAAGCAGAAGCTCGAGAAGCAGCAGGCGCAGCTGGAGGCCCAGCAGGCGCAGCTCGAGAAGCAGGGCACCCAGCTGCAGAACGAGCAGGCATCGCTCGAGGCGCAGGGCGACGACCTCCGGTCCCAGCAGGCGCAGCTGGAGCAGGAGGCGTCCGCCCTCCAGGCCCGGCAGGCCCAGCTCGAGGCGCAGAAGCGCAAGCTCGAGGCCGAGCGCGACGCCCTGCGCCGCCAGGCAGAGGCACTCGCGAGGAAGATCGAGCCGCTGGCCCGCGAGCTGGTCAGGCTGGACGTCCGCGAGCGGATCCTCGAGCGGCGCATCGAGCACGCGCAGGACCAGGGGAGACCCGACCGGGTGGCTCGCCTGCGGGCGCGCCTGGCCGACGTGCGCGAACGGCAGGACGCCGTCCGCGACCAGCTCGCCCCGCTCGAGCGGCAGGCACGCCGGCTCGCGGACCAGGCGCGCCGGCTCGAGGCGCAGGCGACCAAGCTGCAGCAGCAGGCCGACCAGCTGCAGCGGCAGGCCGACACGCTCCGGGCCGAGAAGGCGGACCTCGAGCAGGCGGCGGCTGCGCTCCAGGCGTCGGCCGACGAGCTCAAGGCCCGCGCGGCCGCGCTCCAGCGGGAGGCCGACGCACTGCAGCGCCAGGCCGACGCGCTCCAGCAGCAGGCCGACGAGCTCAAGGCCGAGAAGCGGCAGGCGCAGCAGGAGCAGAAGCAGGCCGAGAAGCTCCAGGCCCAGCTGACGGACATGGTCACCGCGGCCGGCGGCGACCCGCGCGGCACCGACCCGCGGGTGGTGAACCTCCAGAGCGGGCTCTCCGGCACCGACGGCGTGGTCTCGCTGACCCCGCCGCAGCTCAACGACAAGGGCGACGTGGTCCTGCTGTCCGCCGTCCCGTCCACGTCACCGGCCTCGGACGACACCGCCGACCTGGTCACCGAGGTCCGCGACACCGTGCTGCCGGACACCAACGAGGGCCAGGGCATCACGTCGTACGTCGGCGGCTTCACCGCGTCGTACGTCGACCTCGCGTCGCTGATCTCCGCCCGGCTGCTGCTGGTGATCGGGACCGTGATCCTGCTCGGCTTCCTGCTGCTGATGGTCGCCTTCCGCTCGCTGCTGATCCCGCTGCAGGCCGCGCTGACCAACCTGCTGTCGGCTGCGGCGGCGTTCGGCGTGCTGACCGCGGCGTTCCAGTGGGGCTGGGGGATCTCGCTGCTCGGGATCGAGACGGCCGACAGCTCGGTGCCCATCGCCAGCTACGTGCCGCTGATGATGTTCGCGGGCCTGTTCGGCCTGTCGATGGACTACGAGGTGTTCCTGGTCAGCCACGTCCAGCAGCACCACCATCACGGCGAGAAGGCGAGGGACGCTGTGGGGTCGGCCCTGGTCTCCAGCGCCCGGATCACCACGGCGGCCGCGCTGATCATGGCGTCGGTGTTCGCGAGCTTCATCCTCAGCATCGACCCGACCATCAAGCAGTTCGGGGTCGGCCTGTCGGTCGCCGTGCTGCTGGCCGGGATCCTCGTGGTCACGCTGGCGCCCGCCGCCCTGGTGCTGTTCGGCGAGGCCGCCTGGTGGCTGCCGCGCTGGCTGGACCGGATCCTCCCGCACGTGTCGATCGAGGGCGAGGAGGCGCCGGCGCAGGCCGCGGCCGAGCCCGAGCTCGAGGCCGCCGCCGTCACCGGCCCGCCGGCGCCTTCTCCAGGACAGCACCGGCAGCCCTGACCGGAGCAGGTGTCTCGGGGAGCGGCTCGCCGCCGGGGAGGATCCGGTCGAGCCACCCGGGCAGCCACCAGTTCGCGTTGCCCAGCAGCTTCATCGTGGCCGGCACCAGGACCAGCCGGACGATGGTCGCGTCCACGGCGATGGCGGTCGCCAGGCCGAGGCCCATCATCTTGGTGAGCGGGTCCTCGCCGAGCACGAACCCGCCGAACACCGCGATCATGATCAGCGCCGCCGACGTGATGGTCCGGCCGGTGCCGGCCAGGCCGCGGATGACGGCCTCGTCGTTGTCGCCGGTCCGTTGGTACTCCTCGCGCACCCGCGACAGCAGGAACACCTCGTAGTCCATGGACAGCCCGAACAGGATCGCGAACATGAACAGCGGGATGAAGGACAGGATCGGCACCGTCGACTCGAGGCCGATCAGGTCAGCGCCCCAGCCCCACTGGAACACCATCACCAGCACGCCGTACGCCGCGCCGACGCTGAGCAGGTTCATCACGGCGGCCTTGAGCGGGACCAGGACCGACCGGAACACCACGAGCAGGAGCACGACCGACAGCGCCACGACCGCGCCGATGAACGCCGGGAGCCGGTCCTCGACCCGGTGGCCGAGATCCGCCGTCGTCGCCACCTGGCCGCCGATGTGCGCGCTGGCGGCGTGCCCCTCGAGCACGACGGGGAACACGTCGGAGCGGAGCCGCTCGATGGTGTCGCTGGTGGCCTCGTCCTGCGGCGAGGAGGTGGGCTGCGCGATCAGGGTCGCCACGCCCGCCTCGGGGTCGATCCGGGGCGGCGCCACGACCGCGACGCCGGGGTCGGCGGCCACCGCGGTGGCCAGCGGGCCGACCACGGTGGCGTCGTGGGAGATGTCGACGGCGATCACCAGCGGTCCGTTGGCGCCGGGGCCGAACCCGTCGGTGACCAGGTCGTAGGCGCGGCGCTCGGTCCGCGACTCCGGCATCGACCCCTGGTCGGGGAAGCCCAGCCGGAGCGCGGTGACCGGAGCGGCGAGCGCGAGCAGCAGCAGCGTCGCCCCGACGGCGTACGCCGTGGCGTGCTTCGCGACGTGGGTGCCCCAGCGCCGCCAGCCGGTGCCCGGGACGCCGCTGGTGCGCCGCACCCGCAGCGCGTTGACCCGGTGGCCGGCCAGCCCGAGGAGTGCCGGGAGCAGCGTGATCGACGCGAGCACCATCACCAGCATGACGAGCGAGAGGGCGATGCCGCCGGCGGTGATGAAGGGGATCCGGGCGACGGCCAGCCCGAGGATCGCGACCACCACCGTGCCGCCGGCGATGACCACGGCCCGGCCGGCGCTCGCCAGGGCCAGGCCCACGGACTCCACGACGTCGCGTCCCTCGGCGAGGTGCTCGCGGTGGCGGGTCAGGATGAACAGCGCGTAGTCGATGCCGACGCCCAGGCCGACCATCGACCCCAGCACCGGCGCCCAGGCCGGGACGTCCACGACGTACGCGACCAGGGTCAGCGAGCCGACGCCCACCGTGAGTCCGAGCAACGCGGTCGCGATCGGCAGCCCCATCGCGACCACCGACCCGAAGGCCAGCAGCAGGATGATCATCGCGGCGACCAGGCCGAGCGCCTCGGCGATGCCGGCCGGGGGCTCTCCGAACGCGAAGAACAGCTCGCCTCCGGCCTCGATCCGCATCGACGTCGAGTCGCGCAGGTCGTCGACGGCGCCCGTGAGGCGCTCGAGGTCGGCGGGCACCAGGTCCTCGATCACCGGGTACTGCACCCGGACCAGCGCCACCCGGCCGTCGGGCGACGTGCTCTCGGAGACCCCTTCGACCTGGGGGAGGGCGGCCAGTGTCTCCTGGACCCGGGCCAGGTCCGCGCGGGCCGCCGCGTCGGAGAACGTCTGGTCGTCGTCGGCCGGGGTGAGTACGACGTCGGCGGTCAGCCCGGCCTCGTCCGCGCCGGCGCGGGAGAGAAGCTCGGTCGCCTGCTGCGAGTCCAGGCCCGGCGCCCCGAACGGGTCCTCGAGGTGCTTGCCGAACGCAGCGGCCGACGTCACGACGACGACGGCGACCACGAGCCAGGCTCCGATGACCACGAGGGGCCGGCGGGCGGCGAACCTGCCGAGCCGGCCGAGTACGTGCGACATGTGCTTCTCCTTCGACGGTGGCCCGCGTGGCGCCGCGGAACCAGGTGACTCCACCGTCGTGCGGCAGGGCGGTCGCCCACATCGGGACAGAGGCTCGCCCGCCGCCGTGCCAATGGCCGAGGCCGGATCAGACTTTCGGCCGGTACGGTCGCCGGTCCGGATCCCTAGGCTGGGGGCGTGGTGAACAACGCGCTTCGGTCGGCTCTCGACGAGCCGTGCGCGCCGTTCCCGCCCGCGCGGGTCTGGCGGGACTGGGCGATCATCGCCGCAGTCGTGGTCGCGGCGACCCTGGAGGCGCTGCTGAACGACGACCTCCGGCTCCCGTGGCTGTGCTGGGTGGTCGCGGTGGTGCCGTCACCGCTGCTGCTGTGGCGGCGTACGCACCCCTTCACCGTCGTCGCGATCGCCTTCGGCTCGTCCATCGTCGTCGACCTCGCCCTGATCATCGCCGACGGTCCTCCGCTCGCGATGTTCGCGACGATCTACTACCTGCTGCTGCCGTACTCCCTGTTCCGCTGGGGGTCGGGGCGGCAGGCGCTGGGAGGGGTGGCGATCATCCTGGTCGCCGCCACGATGGGGGTCCTGGTCGAGTGGACAGGCTTCGGCGAGCTGGTCGGCGGCAGCGCAGTTCTCTTCAGCGCGTTCGCCCTGGGGCTGACCGTCCGGTCCATGGAGGGCGCCCGCGAGCGGCGGCTCGAGCAGGCGAAGTCGGAGGAGCGGGTGATGCTCGCGCGCGAGCTGCACGACACCGTCGCCCACCATGTCTCCGCCATTGCGATCCAGGCGCAGGCCGGTCGCGCCCTCGCCGCCACCAGCCCGGCGTCGTCCGTCGAGGCGCTCGAGGTGATCGAGGTCGGAGGCGTCCCGGACGCTCGCGGAGATGCGGACGATGGTGCGGGTGCTGCGCAACCAGGAGCCGGCCGAGTTCACCCCGCAGCCGGGGGTCGCCGACATCGACCGGCTGGCCGCCGACTCCGGTCGGGTCGGGCCGCACGTCGACGTGGTGCTGTCCGGCGACCTGGCGGGGCTGCCGTCGGCGGTGGACACGGCGCTCTACCGGATGGCTCAGGAGTCGGTGACCAACGCCCTGCGGCACGCTCGCGCGGCGAGCCGGGTCGACGTACGCGTCACCGGGGACCCGGCATCGGTCAGCCTGCGGGTGCTCGACGACGGTGAGCCCACCCCGCCCCGGGACGTGCCGGTCGGCGGGTTCGGTCTGGTCGGCCTGGCCGAGCGGGCGGCGCTGCTCGGCGGCACGTTCCACGCCGGGCCGTGCGCCGGGCGGGGCTGGGCGGTCGACGTGACCCTGCCGCGCGTGGTGCCGGCGTGAGCATCCGGGTCCTCGTCGCCGACGACCAGGACCTCGTCCGCACCGGGATCCGGCTGATCCTCGGCACCCTCGACGGCATCGAGGTCGTGGGCGAGGCCGCCGACGGCGCCGAGGCCGTGCGGCTGGCGCGGGAGCTGCGGCCGGACGTGTGCCTGATGGACATCCGGATGCCGGTGCTCGACGGGGTCGAGGCGACCCGGCAGCTGGCCGGACCCGGCGTCGAGGACCCGGTGGCGGTGGTCGTGATCACCACGTTCGACCTCGACGAGTACGTCCACGGCGCCCTGCGCGCAGGCGCGACCGGCTTCCTGCTCAAGGACGCCGGCCCGGAGCTGCTGGGCGAGGCGATCCGGGCCGCGGCGCACGGCGGCTCGCTGATCTCGCCGAGCATCACCCGGCGGCTGCTCTCGACGTTCGCCGGCCAGGGCGGGGGGAGCGCGCCGGCCCAGCCGCTCGAGCCGCTGACCGAGCGGGAGGAGCAGGTGCTGGCCACGGTCGCCCGGGGCCGGACCAACGCCGAGATCGCCGGCGAGCTGCACATCAGCCTGAGCACCGTGAAGACCCACATCGCCAGCCTGATGACCAAGCTGGGCGCCCGGAACCGGGTGGAGGTCGCGATGTGGGCCTACGAGACCGGCCGGGTCAGCGACTGACGCGCGGTCAGTCCGCAGCGTCGAACGCGCCGGCTTCCTCGAGCGCCTTCCAGACCTGGTCGCGCCGCTCGAGCGCGTAGTCGGCGGTGTAGTGGTGGTCGTCGCGCCAGACCACCGTGTCGCCCATCATCGGCAGGCAGACCGGCGCGGTCGGGCAGAACGCGTCGTTGAGGTTGACCGTCAGGATCGACTCGGACTGCGCCGCGGCGGCCTCGGCGAACCCGTCGCTGGGGGAGGAGCCGGTCGGCACGGGTACGGCGCAGTCGCCGAGGGTGTCCTGGGAGGCGAGGCAGTCGGTGGGGTCGAACGTCTCGGGCATCACCAGCCGCTGGATCACGACGGTCCGGCCGGCCACGGCGTCGATCTTCTCCAGGGTCTCGTTGGTCGTCTCGAACACCGCCTGCTCCAGCGGCTGGTCCTTGCCGTCGCGGCGGGAGACCTCCGTGCCCCACTCCTCCTCGTCGTCCCGGGGACGGTCGAGCAGCACGACCACGTCCGGGTCGAGCTCGCGCAGCGCGTCGTCGTACCAGCCGACCCGGGCCGACTCGCAGGACTCCGCGGCCTGGCCCGAGATCTTGGCGTTCTGCAGCCCCTCCTGCCACGGGCACCCGGCGTACACGTTGAAGGAGAGCGTGAGGTCGTGCTCCTCCGCCAGCTTCTCGAACATCGGGGTCAGGCTCATCGCCTGGCTGTCGCCGATGAAGAGCACGTGCGGCCCGTCGCCCTCGCGGACCACGCACGCCTGCGGGTCGTCGACCGGGCACCAGTGCTGGCTGCCGGTGCTGGCCCGCGCCTCCTCGAAGTCGATCCCGTCGGGGATCGGCTCGGAGGCCTTGTCCCCGGCCAGGCCGGTGCCGCCGGACGGCCCCGTGAGCTCGCTGTTGATCGCGGGCTTGCGGTCGTCCTCGAGCATGGTCGGCACCACCGCGACCGCCACCAGCGCGCTGGCGGCGACGCCGGCGATCGCGACCGTCCAGGTGAAGCGGTTCAGCACCTTCGACTTCCGGATCGGCATCTCCAGCACCTCGTAGGACAGCGCGGCGAGGCCGGTGCCGATGGCGAGGGCGAAGATCGCGATGGTCGCGGGGCTGGTGTCGAACAGCGTGGTCAGGGCGACGATGACCGGCCAGTGCCAGAGGTAGGTGCCGTAGGAGATCCGGCCCAGGAACACCGGGACCGGCCGCCCCAGCAGCCGGCTGAGCGGCTGCTGGTCGCCGAGGACCAGGCCGCCGATCAGCATCACCGACACGAGGGTGGCGCCCAGCCCGCGCAGGGACGGCGCTGATCTCGACCAGCCCGCTGCCGAGCAGCAGCAGCCCGGCCAGGCCGGCGAGCGCGACGAGGTGGGCGCGGGCTCCGCGCAGCAGCCGGGGGGTCCAGGTGTGCAGGGCGACGGTCAGCAGCGCGCCGGCGAAGAGCTGGTAGACCCGGGCGTCGGTGCCGTAGTAGGCGCGGTTGGTGTCGACCTGCGCCCAGTAGAGCTGCATGGCCAGGGACGCCAGCAGGACCGCGGTGAGTACGCCGAGCATGAGCGCGGCGCCCGACCTTGCTGAGCGCGAGCAGCAGGATCGGGAAGAAGACGTAGAACTGCTCCTCGATCGACAGCGACCAGAAGTGCAGGAACGGGCTGGCCTCGACGTCGGCGGCGAAGTAGTCGCCGGACTCGGCGATGAAGTGCCAGTTCGCGTAGTAGAGCAGCGAGGCCTGGGCGTCACCGATGACGTCGAGCCGCCGGACGACCGACCAGAGGACGGTGAAGGTCAGGCAGGTGGCGACGATGGTGACGACCGCGGCCGGGAGCAGGCGGCGTACTCGTCGGGCGTAGAAGCGGCCCAGCCGGAACCTGCCGTCCCGCTCGATCTCGCTCAGCAGCACGCTGGTGACCAGGAAGCCGGACAGCACGAAGAACAGGTCGACCCCGATGAACCCGCCCTTGGCCCAGCCCAGCCCGGTGTGGAAGAGGAGGACGAGGTAGACCGCGATGCTGCGCAGCCCGTCGAGGTCGGGCCGGTAGGAGTGCGTGATCGGCGCGGACGCGTCGGCGGGGCCGGCCGGGTCGAGAACGGGAGTCGGCGATGCGCTCATCGCACCCACTCCTCCCTGGCACACGGGTCCTGGCGGAACGGGCCCAACCTTCATGATGACCGGTCTCAGTGGACCAAAACGCCCGCGAGAGGCGCAAATCACGCAGCTGCTTGCTAGGCGGTCGGCGCAGGCTTCTGCTGCTGGATCCAGATGATGACGAACTCGGCGGGTTTGAGGGGCGCGAACCCCAGCTGGATGTTCACGATGCCGCGGTCGATGTCGTCCTGCGTGGTGGTCTCCGCGTCACATCGGACGAAGTACGCCTCGCGCGGTGTCGTGCCCTGGAAGGCGCCCTGGCGGTGGACGCTCAGGTCGGTCACGCCGGTCAGGGTCCTCCGCCTCCACCATCGTCTCGCGCCGTGCGCGGAACAGGTAACCGAACCCGTAAGTCGGCCGGTGTGTGCGCAGCCCTTTCCGGCCATTCTTCTTGACGGACGCCCAGGCACGGCGCGAGGCGCGCTGAGGTTGCGACCGCACTCGCGTTCGGCGTGGCGCCCCGCGCTTCCCGGTCCTCCATGGGGGTGGACCGGTGTGCGCGCACATCACGGCGGTCACACGCTCGCCGCCCGACCAACTCACATCAGGAACACACCCGTGCCCCAGCAGAATCCAGACCCGCAGCACGCGACAGCGCCGTACCCGCGCCTGCAGCAGCCTGCGCACCCGCCCCAGCAGTACGGCTACATCTACTCGGAGCCTGCGCCCGACGAGAAGCGGACCGCGACCACCTGGGTCCTGCTGGCCCTCCTTGTCGCCACGCTCCTGGTCGGCGTCTGCTCGGCCGCCATGAGCGCGGGCGGCAAGGACGGCTTGAAGAAGCGCGGTCGCAGCGCGGTCGTGACAGACACCGTGGACCTGGCCCCCTGGCTGGATCCTGCGATGAAGGGCGGACAGGCCCCGTGGGGGAGGGCCTGTCCCTCCGACCCTCCTGCGGCTGCATCTCCTTCGTCCGCTGCCTACGCCAAGATCGGTGCCGTGACCCGAGCTCAAGCCGTCGCTTGGGGAGTCGAGCATGGGTTCCCGACCTCCCAGCCGGGCGGCTGAACCGGAGTCCACAGCCACTAGGGTGAGTCCATCGAGCCGTCCGCCTTCTACACGTCATTCGTGGGCCGCAGGTCACTGTTGGCCGTCGTTCGCGAGCACCTGGCGTCGTCCCGGGTCGTCACCCTGGTGGGACACGGGGGAGTCGGGAAGACCCGGGTCGCGATGAGGCTCGCGGAGCTCGCGAGGCGCAGCTACCGCGACGGCTGTTGGGTGGTGCCGCTCGCCGACCTGACCGGGGCCCGACCTGCTGAAGCCTACTGTGGCCGAGGCACTGGGCCTGCAGGCCACCGACCGGCCGTGGGATGTCGAGACGCTCGCCGACTACATCGCCCACCGCACCGCGCTGCTGGTGCTCGACAACTGCGAGCACGTCGTGGCCGCCGTCGGCGACCTCGTGGAGGGGCTCCGCGCGACCTGCCCGAACGTCAGGTTCCTGCTCACCAGCCGCCGGCCGCTCAGGCTCAGCGGCGAGGACGTCATCGTAGTCCCACCGCTGAGCCTCCCCGACGAGGCGACGTCGCCACGCCGGAAGCCATCACCCACTACGAGGCCGTCAACCTGTTCGTGGACCGCGCCACCTCCGCGCGCTCCGACTTCCGAGCTGACACCGGACAACGCGGCAGCCGTCGTCACGCTTGTGCCGCGACCTGGACGGCATCCCGCTCGCCATCGAGCTGGCTGCTGCCCGGGTCCGGGCGCATGTCGCCGCAGGAGATCCGCGACAGCCTCGCCGAGCGCCTCGAGGTGCTCAACCTGGGCTATCGCGACGCCGACGAGCGGCACCAGTCGCTGCGCGCCTGCGTCGAGTGGTCCTACGACTTCTGCTCCGAGCTCGAGCAGAGGTTCTGGGCACGGTCGTCGGTGTTCAGCGGGCGGATTCGACCTGGAGTCTGCAGCCGGCCGTCTGTGTGGCCGACGACCTGCCCGCCGGCGAGATCCTCGATCTGATGAGTGCACTCGTCGACCAGTCGATCGTCATCGCCGAGGAAGCCGGCACCGGTCAGACGCGGTACCGGATGCTCACCGACATCCGGCAGTTCGGCCTCGAGCGGGCAGAGAAGGACGGCGAGCTCCAGGGAATGCAGGAGCGGCACGCAACCTGGTACGGGGAGCTGGTCTCGCAGTTCGACACCGAGGCCGGCGGGCCGCACCAGGCCGACTGGCTCCGGCTGCTTCGCCTGGAGCACGCGAACCTTCGGGCCGCCCTCGAGCTACTTCACCGAGTCAGCCGAGGGCGCCGCGGCCGGCCTGGTCATGGCGAGGAAGCTCGACCTGTACTGGTCGGCCTGCGGGCTGCTCGACGAGGCCCGCCACTGGCTGGAGCTCGGGCTCGCCACGGGCGCTGGGACGCCGCAGGAGCGAGCCGTCGCGATGGCCGTGGCCGCCCGCTTCGCGGTCCTCCAGAACGACCGGATCCGGGCCAGGGAGCTGGTCGACGAGGGGACCGACCTGGCCACCGCTCGTCGAGGACACCCGCGCGCTCGGGTTGCTCCTGGTCCCTGCCGCCATGCTCTCGGTCTGGGACGGCACTCCGGCCGCGGCGGCGGAGCAGGCCGACCGAGCGGTGGCCCTGCTCGCGCCGCGTCCAACCTGCCCGGCGAGCTGATGGCGCTGTTCGTGGCCGGGGTCTGTCACGGCTTCGCCGGCAACGACGCCGAAGCGGTCGCCCGGCATCAGCAGTGCATCGCCCGCGCGAACCAGGTCGGCGAGCTCCACATGAAGGCGCTGGCGGTGGCCGGACTGGGTGAACAGGAGCTGGCGAGTGGCCGGCTGGACGAGGCCACCGCCCTGTTCCGAGAAGCCATCGTCTTGAAGAGCGAGCTCGGGGACCGGATGGGCATCGCAGTCGGACTGGACTCCCTGGGTCGGGTCGCGACGGCAGAAGGTCGAGGCGAGCGGGCAGCGCTGCTGCTGGGCGCGGCCGAGGGCATCTGGGACCTGGTCGGGCATGTCCGAGACCGGCAACCCCTTCGCGTTCGCGCCGTCCCGGTCCGACGGCCTCCAGCAGGCTCGCAGCCTGCTCGGCAAGCAGAGGTTCCGTGAGCTGTTTCGCCGAGGATCCGAGCTCAGCCTCGACGAGGCCGTCCGGTTCGCGCTCGAGGGCGAAGCCGACGGAACAGCCGCCGCCCGCGCCCGTCCAGCCGTCGCCGCTGACCAGACGGGAGCTCGAGGTCGCCGACCTGGTCGCCGACGGATTGTCCAACCCCGAGATCGCCGCACGACTGGTCATCTCCGTACGTACCGCCCAGGGACACGTGGAGAACATCCTGCGCAAGCTCGGGTTCAACTCGCGGTCGCGGATCGCCGCGTGGGTCACCGAGCGCCGGCTCGCGGCGGAATCGCCTTCGTCAGCCGCGCGAGGCACCTTGCTCTAGGTCCAATCCCGTCGGCGACCACCCAGCTCCGCAGTCGCGAGAAGCAGGTATCCGAACCCGTAGGTCGGCGGATGTCGGACAGTCGTTTCCGGGCGATGGTTGATGACGGATACCTCTAGGCAGGCCGCTCCCGAGGATCACCTACGACGAAAGGCACACGCTCCATGACGACCCTCGCTGCAACCCTCCCGAAGAAGCAGTACCTCCAGGCCCGCACCACCGCCGGCATCCTCAACATCGTCCGGATCGTTGGCACCGTCCTGTTCGCCCTGAACGCGCTCGGCGTCGCCATCTACGGCATCGTCGAGTGGGCCGACCCGAACACCAGCAAGCTCGCTGTGGTGCTGATTCCGCTCGGTGTCCTCATGTGGCTGGTCATCGCGGCGGTCTTCTACGCCGTGGTCGGCTGGTTCGTGGACACCCTGAGCCTGCTCACCCAGATCGCCCGCAAGTCCACCGTCTGATCCCGCTGGCCTGTCCCCCCGGCGGTGGCGAGTCGGCGCAGGTCTCCCGTACGTCCTTCGCGCGATCCCTGGATCGCAGATCCAACCAATGAGAGAAAGACACCCCAGTGCGTAAGTCTCCTCGTCGGCCTCGTGGCCACC
>CAWDLL010000015.1:0-345769 GCA_963803235.1 uncultured Actinomycetota bacterium | reverse complement strand
GCAAAGTCGCCGGGAACATTCGGGGAACAGATAATCCCATGTTCCCCGGCCTCTGTGACACTGTTTCCTCGCCCAACCAGCGTTCTTGACGGGCCCTGCTCCTCTCGGTGGTTGAGGAGGCGTGCAGCGCCCGTCTCGAAACACCTCACCATCACGCCCTCGGGAACGCCGCCGCAAGCCGTCCCGGACGCGACCACGTCGACCTCTCCCCGGCTTTGTCGATGATCCTGCTGAGCCGACGAGGTGAGACAACTCGGACGCCTCGGACCTTGAGGGATCCACCGATCAGAGGCCAGTCGGCGTTGACGAAGCAGAGGACACCAACGACGGGGACGTCCATGTCCTCGAGGGCACGACACAAGCGGTCCACTTGCGCGAGCACGCCGTCGACGAGCTTGGTGCGGTCCCGCTTGCCGACCAGCAGCTTCTCCACCCGCGGCCTCAGGATTCCGCCCTCGACCCGCAACTCGGGCACTTGCCGACGTAGCGCTTCGCGTTGACCACGAAACCCCGGCAGCCGGCACGACGATGTGGTCGATGTTAGCCCCGGACGATGCGCCGGTCGTGCAGAGCCGCGATCGACTCCGATGCTTGCTTGTCGAGCCTCGCTCCCACCTCGGCCTCTCCCTTGGCGCCCGAGCCCCGCCTTCGTGCTCTGTGGATCGTCGGACAGCGCAAGGATCAGTTCTCCGATCTTCGGATGCCTGGTCCGGATCCGCGCTTCCCTCTTGTTCCTACGCCGCTCGTACTCTCGCTGGGCCGAGGCGCCGGCGGGTCCATTCGCTCCGGCAGCCGTCCGGCTCCGTCCGCGCTCGCGCCGGGCCTCCCCCACCGACCGCGGGAGCGTTCGGGCACTCCACACACCGGACACGCTTGGAGGCGCGCTCGTAGATGGCCCCCTGACCTGCGGCCAGCTCAACGCCGCAGACACGACAGACACCCGGGTAGCGGAGCTCATCTGCTTGTCGGTCGGTGTCTCAGCCGGCTCCATCCCCGCCCCTCCCCCCTGGGTCGTTGACCGTAGCGAACCAGGTCGCCCGCGAGCAACGGAATCGTCAATCAGCGCAAGTTGCCGACCCGGCCGGCGTCGAAAGCGGCTCGATCGAGTCAGCCTCGATGCGCAGCGTTTGCGGCTGGGGGGGCCGCCTCGAGCTGGCCATCTACGATGTAGCGGATGCCGTCATCATCGCGCCGGTGGCGTCGCCGAGCCGAGTGAGTCTGCGGCTGAAGTTGGCAGCCATGGTGGCCTCCTGGTTCGCGGCCATCTGCGAATCCGCCCTCGTTCCCAAGCAGAGCTCCCGCTGCGAGTGGCCACAGCACTCACGTGACAATGACGCCACGCTAGTCGTCGAAAACGAACAACCCGCCCTGCCGCTAGCGTCTGACGCACACCTCAGGCTGCAATGTGGAGTGCATGTCGCCACTACGGGATCCCCAACTCGCCAACCTGCTTGGCACGTCGGCGAGAAGAGGAGCACCAGTGACGGTGTCAGAGACGATTGTCGAGGAGCTTGGTGAGGTCGCGGCACCGTGTGAGGACGTACGGCGAGTCTTCCCGCGTCACATGGTCGACCGGATGCTCGACCTGGTCCATGACGAGTTGGATGTCCGGCCCGGACTTCGTCGACAAGACCTTCCTCGAGCCCGCGGCCGGCCACGGCAATTTCCTCGTGGCAATCCTGCGCCGCGAACTTCCACGCGATCGAGAAGCGGTGCCCGGCTGACTCGTGGCCGACGGAATCTGCTGCTCGCGCTTGCCTCGATCTACGGAATCGAGCTTCTTGAGGACAATCACCAGGACGCGAAGGCGATCATGCTCGCCGAGTTCCACGGCTTCCACCAGGCCGACGGCACCCCCTGTGGTCCGGACGGGCCACCGCACCAGGCGGCAGCGTTCCTATTCGAGACGAACATCGTGTGCCGCAAAACCCTGACCGGCCAGACCCCGCAGGGGGAAGACATCAGTTCTCGTGGTGGCATCGATCGAGGAAAGCCCGGCGAAGTGCCGCGCGATCCCTTTACGCTCGCCTCGCTGCGTCACGACGCCGGTTTCAATCCGACCGTCTACCACGGCAACCAAGCGTGCCGAATTGAGAAGATCCACGAACAAGAGAAAACCGATGCCTAACCCGAAGATCAGCACCTACCGCGAAATCACAGCGATCATCTACTCGTGGCGCACGCCTGACGTACAGAAGTATGACGGATGGGAAAAGATTGGGTACACCGAGCAGGAGTCGCTGACAAGCGATAGCCACAGGCGTCCCAGCTCAACATAATGAAGATCAAGGTCTGGGCCAGACCTTGATCTTCATCATGTTGAGCTGGGACGCCTGCTGGCTGATTCGCTTGTCAGCTGACTCCTGCTCGGTGTACCCGACTCTTCCCATCCGTCGTACTTCTGTACGTCAGGCGTTCGCCACGAGTAGATGAACGGTGTGATCTCGCGGTAGGTGCTGATCTTCGGGCTAGGCATCGGTCTTTCTCTTGTTCGTGGACCTTCTCGATTCGGCACGCCTGGTAACCGTCGTAGACGGTGAAATCGAAACCGCATCGTCACGCAGCGAGGCGAGCGTAAAGGGATCGCGCCGCACTTCGCCGGGCTTTCCGTCGATTCGATGCCACCACGAGAACTGGATGGCCTCGCCCTTCGGGGTCTGGCCGGTCAGGGTGTTGCCGCGCACGATGTTCGTCTCGATCAGGAACGCTGCCGCCTGGTGCAGGTTGTCGCCGGACCACAGGGGGTGCCGTGGGCCTGGTGGAAGTCGTGGAACTCGGCGAGCATGATCGCCTTCGCGTCCTGGTGATTGTCCTCAAGGGCTCGATTCCGTAGATCGAGGCAAGCGCGAACAGCGATTCCGTCGGCCACGAGTGAGCCGGGTACTGCTTCTCGATCGCGTGGAGTTTGCGGCGCAGGATCGCCACGAGGAAGTTGCCGTGGCCGGCCGCGGTCGAGGAAGGTCTTGTCGACGAAGTCCGGGCCGTCCTCCAACTCGGCATGGACCAGGTCGAGCATCCGGTCGACCATGTGACGCGGTGTGAAGACTTCGCCGTACGTCTTCACACGGTGCCGCGACTTCACGACCAGCTCCTCGACAATCGTCTCTGATCACCGTCACTGGCGCGCCTCTTCTCGCCGACGTGCCGAGCAGGTTGGCGAGTTGGTGATCCCGTGGTGGCGACCATGCACTCCATTTTGCAGCCTGAGGCGTGCGTCAGACGCTAGCGGCAGGGCGGGTTGGTTCGTTTTCGACGACTAGCGTGGCGTCATTCTCACGTGAGTGCTGTGGCCACTCGCAGCGGGAGCTCTGCTTCGGGAGCGAGGGCGGATTGGCAGATGGCCGCGAACCCAGGAGGTCACCATGGCTGCCAATTTCACCCGCAGACTCATCTCGCTTGGCTACGCCACCGGCGCGACGCTGACGGTCCCGCTACATCGCCGACGGCCAGCTCGAGGCCGTCCGGCTCGGCCGCAAGACGCTGCGGATCAAGGTCGACTCGATCGAGCGGTTCATCGACGCCAGGCCGGTCGGCAACTGGCGCTGATTCGCGATTCCGCTGCTCAGCGGCGACCTGGCTCGCTACGGTCGAACGACCTGAGCGGGAGGGCGTGGATGGAGCCGGCTGAGACAGCGACCGACAAGCGGATGAGGCTCCGCTACCCGGGCGTCTGTCGCGTCTGTGGCGTTGAGCTGGCCGCACGCCAGGAGGCCATCTACGAGCGCGCCTCCAAGACGGTCCGGTGCGTGGAGTGCCCGACCGCTGCCGCGGTTGCGGGGGAGGCCCGGCGCGAGCTCGAGATGGAGCCGGAGTCGGCCGCCGCGAGCGAGCGGAGCCGCCGGCGCCTCGGCCCAGCGAGAGTACGAGCGGCGCAAGACCAAGCGTGAAGAGCGGATCCGGACCAGGCATCCGAAGCTCGGAGGTCTGATCCTTGCGCTGTCCGACGATCCGCAGAGCACGAAGGCGTGGGCGTCGGGCGCCAAGGGAGAGGCCGCGCTGGGCGCGAGGCTCGACAAGCAGGCATCGGAGTCGATCGCAGTCCTGCACGACCGGCGCATCCCTGGGACCAAGGCCAACATCGACCACATCGTCGTGACGGCTGGCGGAGTGTTCGTGGTCGACGCGAAGCGCTACGTCGACAAGCGACCGGAGCTGCGGGTCGAGGGCGGCATCCTGCGGCCGCGCGTCGAGAAGCTGATGGTCGGCGGACGGGACCGGACGAAGCTCGTCGACGGCGTGCTCGGCCAGGTCGAGCGGGTTCGTGCGGTCCTCGGGGACGAGGACGTCCCGGTGGTGGGAGTGCTGTGCTTCATCGAGGCCGACTGGCCGCTGGTCGGTGGTCCTTCAGCATCGCGCGGCGTACGGGTCGTGTCGCCGCGTCGGCTGAGCAAGATCCTCGCCGAGGCCGGGGGAGCGGTCGACGTGGCGAGTGTCCGTGACCGGATCGCTGCGGCGTTCCCGCCGGCGTGATGGTGGTTTCGAGACGGCGCTGCGCCCTCCTCAACCACCGGAGCGGCGCCCTCAGGCATCGTTGGGGCCGAGAAACAGTGTCACGAGAAGCCCGGGGAACATTGGGAACATCTGTTCCCCGAATGTTCCCCGCGACTTTGCGAGGTTGTGAAAACCGCCTCTGACCTGCGGAAACGTGGTGGGCGATACTGGGTTTGAACCAGTGACCTCTTCCGTGTCAAGGAAGCGCGCTACCACTGCGCCAATCGCCCGTGATCTTCAGTTGTGGGAGGGACTGCTTGGAGGTGGGTACGGGATTTGAACCCGTGTACACGGATTTGCAGTCCGTTGCCTCGCCTCTCGGCCAACCCACCGTGGAGGCCAAACCAGGGAGAGACCTCTCCGAGCGGACGACGAGGCTCGAACTCGCGACCTCAACCTTGGCAAGGTTGCGCTCTACCAACTGAGCTACGTCCGCTTGCGACCGGCCCGGGGGCCAGGTGCGAGACGAAACAGTAGCCGATGCCGTAGGCAGCACAAAATCCACCCCGGTCACGCGTGTTTGTGCTCGAATGACGGGTGGGTGGGGCCTCCTAGAGTGGCCTCATGCGGGCGTGGATCAACGGCGAGCTGATGACCGACCCGAGCGCCCCGGCGGTGCTCGTGAGCGACCACGGGTTGACGGTCGGGGACGGTGTCTTCGAGGCGATCAAGGTGGTCGACGGCCTGCCGTTCGCGCTCACCCGGCACCTCGAGCGGCTCGCAGCGGAGCGCCGCGGGGCTGGGCCTGCCGCTGCCCGACGACGCGGAGGTACGGCGCGGGGTCGCGGCGGTCCTGGAGGGCCAGGAGCTGCCGCTCGGCCGGATCCGGATCACCTTGACGGGTGGCCCGGCGCCGTTCGGGTCGGGGCGCGGGGACGAGCCGCCGACGCTGGTGGTCGTGGCCGACACGATGGAGCCCTGGCCGGCGACGACGCGGGTGGCGACGGTGCCGTGGCCGCGCAACGAGCGGGGCGCGCTCGCCGGCCTCAAGACCACGTCGTACGCCGAGAACGTCGTCGCGCTGGCCCATGCGAAGGAGCGGGGCGCGAGCGAGGCGATCTTCGCCAACCTGGCCGGCCACCTGTGCGAGGGCACCGGCACCAACGTCTTCTACGTCGTCGACGGCGAGCTGCGGACGCCGACGCTGGCGAGCGGCTGCCTGGCCGGGGTGACCCGGGCGCTGCTGCTGGAGTGGTACGGCGGGGTCGAGGTCGACGAGCCGATCGAAGCCGTCGACGCGGCGAGCGAGGTGTTCCTGGTGTCGACGACGCGGGACGTGCAGGCGGTGTCGCACTGGGACGACCGCGAGCTGCCGGCGCCGGGGCCGGTCACCGAGGACGCCCTGGCGACCTGGCGGAAGCGGGAGCCCGAGCTACTCGGGCTGTGAGATCCCCAGGAGGTCGTTGATCAGGTCGTCGACGTCCATGTGGTCGGCCTCGGAGCCGTACGGCACCACGGCCAGCGTGCGGGTGATGAACTTGTAGAGCTCGCGGGTCGACGCCTCGGCGAGCAGGTGACCACTGGGGGAGCGGAACTCCAGCATCACGACGCCGCGGCCGTCCTCGTCGGTGCTCGGCCACACCTGCACGTCACCGTCGCCGGCGGGATCGGTCAGGCCCCGAGAGATCAGAGTCCGGCAGAACGCCCACCGGATCACGTTGTCTCCGGCTGGGAACGCCACCACGACGGCGTACGGATCGGATGGGTCGTACTCGAAGGTGGTCTCGATCTGCCGGGCGAACCCGAGCGGGTCGACGCAGCGCATAGAGATGGGCTGCGCGAGTACACGCGACAGTGGTGGTTGTGTCATGACTCTCCTGGGTCCCCCGACGTCTTCTGAGAGTAGGACGCCAGAGTGCGCCTCGTATGACGCTTCTTCAAAATTCCTTTACTTACCGACACGTAGGAATGAGACGCCGATCGGCGGTGCCGCCGGAATGTGAGTCGGCCGAGACCATGCGCTAAGGTTTCGCACCGCACCGCGGGGTGCAGACATCCGGGCGATTGGCGCAGTGGTAGCGCGCTTCGTTCACACCGAAGAGGTCACTGGTTCGAACCCAGTATCGCCCACCCGGAACCACGTGCAACGACCCGGAACCAGCCGGATTCGGTCGGTCAGAAACCGATGCCGGCACGAACGCGATCGGCGATCTGACTGGTCAACGCCGAGACGTCGATGTCGGGCACGATCCACTGGATGTCGCTGATGGCTGGCAGCTGCAGCGGCTGGTCGCTCTGGTAGTGGAACGGTGCGACCATGCCGAACTGGAGGCCGGTCGCGTAGGAGTACGACGCCAGCTCGTACGGCCAGCGCCACGGCCCGCCGATCGGAGCGTCGATCTCGAAGTCCGCCTCGATCTTCAGGGTCAGGACCGGCTGCACCAGGACCCGGGCTTTCGCGTCGAAGGTGAGGATCTCGCGGGCGTAGGACAACCGGATGCCGGCGTCGGCGCCGCCGCGCAGGAGGACGCCGCCGGTGACGGTGATGCCGCCGGTCGCGCTGGCGAACACGACCGAGGCCCCGATGGCCGCCCGCACGTTCATCTCGAGACCCGCCTCTGCGGGCAGCACGATCAGCGCTTCCGCCGCGAGCTCGGCCTGCATGTTCTCCTCGAGGGGGTACAGCGTTGCCCGGATGACCATGTCGCGGATCTCGCCCGGCCCGAACTGGTAGCGGGCGGCCAGGCCGCCGCCGATCCGCGCGACCAGGCCCACCGACCCGATGCCCAGCGGGATGGCGAAGATGGGGATGTCCGGGAGGTTGCGCTGGAACAGCTGGTAGCGGTTGCCTGCCGGCTTGAGGAAGCGGTACGGCGGGAAGCGCAGCTCGCCGGTCGTCTTGAGCCGGCGGTCCCGGCCGTACTCGATCCCGATCGTCGCGACCAGGTCCGGGCGGATCGCGAGGCTGCCGGTGCCGCGGCCGCTGAGCCGGCCGTCGTCGTCCATCTCGACGTCCAGCCGACCCGAGAACCGGCCACGCTGGAGCGTCACCGCCCCCTTCCCGGAGAACCTGCCGTCGCGATACCGCAAGGCGAGCTCGCCGTCGACGCCGAGGATCTTGAACCTCGTGCTCGCGGAACCGCTCACCTTCTCGCCGTCGTACCGGAGCTCGACCTCGACCGGGCGGAGCGCCGGGACCGCGATCGTCGCCTTGCCCGTGTAGACGACCTTCTCGCCGGTCTTGTCGACCCGGAGCAGGGCCGGCGAGTCGCCGGGCAGCGTCACGTCGATCTGACCGCTGACCTTCCAGCCGGCCCGGTCGAAGTCGAGACGGACCTCGCCGGCGCGGACGAGGCCCGTGGGCCGCGATGCCTTGGCCACGACGAACCCGACGACGCCGGTCTCGCCGCGGTACTCCACCCGACCGGTCGCGGTGTCGAGGCCGGGAATCGTCGCGATGACCTCACCCTGGGCGAAGAACCCTCGGGCGTCGACGCCGGCCTGGATCCGGCCGTTCGCGTAGCGCCCCAGCTCGAAGGCGACGTGGCCGCCAGCGGACAGCGTGGGCGCCAGGTTGACCGTCAGCGCGGCCTCGGTGACGCGCAGCGGCTTGGGCAGCTTCAGCTGCTCCGCGGGTGCCTGCACCGAGCCGCGGAGACCGGCGCGGTCCCAGTCGATGGTGATCGGCACCTTGGACAGCAGCGGAACGCGACGGGGTGATCGTGCCGTGCCCGGAGAGGTTGCCGGCGGCGTCGGTGGTGACGTCCATCTTCCCCGTCGACAGGTAGGGGTAGATGAAGCGGACCTCCTCGCTTCCTCCGGAGAGCTCGAGGCGACCGACGGCACCTGGTTCGTGCACGCGTGAACTTGAGTTCCTGGTCCTTCTGCTCCTGGAGGATGAGCGGGATCCTCGAGCCCTTCCGCACGGGATGGTCCGGGTGGTTGAGCCACGCCTGGACCACGTGCTTGCCCTTCGCCGTCTTGGCGCGCGTCACCGATCCGAGCACGAGCCCACTGATCAGCTCACGCGCGGCGTGGTTCTCGCCGATCTGGGAGTTCTCGATCAGGTCCGGCCCGTCGGGCTTCGCCGGGAGCCGCAGAGTCTGGGTGGCAGGGCCACTGTTGAGGGGGTAGTCGATCAACGGTCCCAGCGCCGCCTCCGCGACCTTGCGGTCGTCCTCGGTCGGCCGGGTTCCCGCCTCCTTGTCGGCCAGGGCCGTGAAGTGCACCTGGAGGGCGTTGACGGCCTTGCCCCTCCGGGCCTTGAGTGCGGATGTCGCGGGCCGGGCCCGGAGGCGGCAGCGCGGCCAGCGGTTTCGTGTCGGGGTACGTCCCGACCTGACGAGCCGACGAGAAGGAAAGGATCAGCTGGCGCAGTCCCTTCCCGCCCTTTCGTTCGGTGATGATCGCGGCGGCGCTGTTGGCTGCGCTCTCGAGCCCCCGCCAGATCTCACCGCCGCTGCTGCGGTTGTCGGACTCGTTGTGGGGAACCAGGTTCTCGGGCACGTTGGTGCCACCGAGCTGAAGCTCGACGATGTGGTCGATCTCCGCCGCCTCGGCGCCGGCCCGCGGGACGAACCCGGAGCCGGCGAACGGAGCACCACCTGCCTCCTCCCACCAGGAGTCAAGCGCCTGCTTCTCGGTCCAGCCCACCCGCGCAAGCCAGAGTCGCCGGCGCTCCGCGGTGCCCGAGCGCTTCTGCCACAGACCGGCCTTGGCCTTCTTGCCGGACAGGTCGATCGTCGCCTCGAGCGCGCCGCTCTTGGCGAGGAGGTCGTAGTGCTTCTGCCACGGCCCCTTCTCGCCGGGGACCAGGAACTCACCGACCTTGATCCGGGCGATGGCGGGTGCATGTGGGTCCCACTGCTCCTCATCGACCACACGGGGCTCGCTGGCGTACTGGATCGTGTAGCCCTCGGCCAGCGTGGTCCAGTCACTCGGCACTGACCCGGCCCGGCCCACGAACGGGTGTCGCGAGTGCTCCCAGGCCCAACCGCCGGGGAGCGGGACCCCGCTGGAGTGGAGGTGTGCCGCGGCGTGGGCCTGCCGCTCCAGGCGCGCGTCGGCCGCCGCGACGGGCGCGGCGGGGTCCGAGCGCAGGAAGTTGGGTGCGTACGCGCGACCGCCGTGCTGCGCGACGTGGGCGAGCTCGTGGGCGATCAACGACCGTCCGCTGCGGGTGAGCGGGTCGTAGGCGCCGGCGGCGAAGACGACGTCGTTGCCGACCGTGTAGGCCAGCGCCCCCAGGTCTCGGGCTGCGGCGTTCGCGTCCGGCCCGACGTGCACCCGGACCGGGGAGAAGTCGTGGCCGAAGCCGGCGGACAGCAGGTCGCGGACGCCCGGCTCCAGGGGCGCCGAATCCCCGCGGAGGCCGGCGGCGGCAGGAGTCGTCGCGGCGGCGGGGGGAGCGGGGCCGGAAGGCGGCGCCACCGTCACACCCAGCCCTTGGTCTCACTCGCGGCCAGGGGTCGCTCGAGCTTGTCGCACTCGATCCGCGCCGCATCGAGCAGGTGCCGCATCCCCACCGGCGTGCCCTCGTCGGCGGCGAGGAACGACGCGTGGACGGCGAGCTGGGCGATCGTGCCACCGCTGACGGCCAGCTGGGCCAGCCGCTCGGGCAGCAGCCCGTCCGTCGGTACGCCGGCCGGGAACGCCGACGCCCACAGGGCGGCGCGCTGCGCGGCATCTGGGAACGGGAAGGTGACGACGAAGCGCATCCGTCGGGTGAACGCCGGGTCGACGTTCTCGCGGGCGTTGGTGGTGACGATCGCGATCCCGTGGAAGGTCTCCAGGCGTTGGAGCAGGTAGGAGACCTCGAGATTGGCGTAGCGGTCGTGTCCGTCCCGCACCGTGGTCCGGCGGCCGAACAGGGCGTCGCCCTCGTCGAAGACCAGGACCGCCCCCGCCTCGGCCGCCGCGAACAGCGCGGCGAGGTTCTTCTCCGTCTCGCCGATGTACTTGCTCACCACCTGGCTCAGGTCGACCGCGACCAGGTCGCGTCCCAGCTCGTGGGCCACCGCCTCGGCGGCGGTGGTCTTGCCGGTGCCCGACGGTCCCGCGAACAGGGCGGTGACCGCGAGGCCGCGGCTGTGTGCGGCGTACCCCCACTCGTCGTGGACGCGGCCCCGCTGCCGGACGGTCGCCACCAGCGCCCGCAGCGACCGCATCGGCCCCTCCGGCAGCACCAGGTCCTCCAGGCGAGCCGCCGTCGCGCGGACGCTGGCCAGTCCGTGCAGTGGTTGCGCGCACATGCTGCGGCAGGTGCGCGCGAGATGCTCGTCCAGGTCCGCGTCGGGAGTGCCGACCCGGGTCGCGCGTTCGACCGCCAGCTCGACCTGGGCGGGTGTCAGCAGGTGGGTCTCGGCCGTCCTGGCCATCGCGGCCGCGTCCGGGGTCCGGCCCCGGCGGAGCATGGCGCCGCACAACAGCTCGGCCCGCTCGTCGACGCTGGCCGGCGCGAGCCGAACCTCCGGCAGCCGCCCGCGCGCCCCGGCCGGTTCGCCCTGGGCCGGCGCTCCGGCGGAGACCAGGAGAGGTACGCCGATCAGCGCGGCGCGACCCGCGAACCCGACGACCGGCATCGAGTCCACGGCTTCGAGCAGCACGACGCGGCGCCCGAGTCCCGACTCGCGGGCGAGCATGCGCGCCAGCACGTCCAGCTGGGCCGGGTGGTCGGGCAGGTTGTCGGCGGCGACGACCAGGGTCTGGAAGCCGATCCGGGCGGCGGCGATGAGCGCGACCTGGCGACGGGTGAGCCGGTCCTCGCCCACCAGGAGGACCGGCTCGACGGCCGGGCCGGGCAGGCAGAGCCGCGCGAGCTCCTCCGCCGCGGCCAGGTGGCCGGGAGGCAGCGTGCAGGTCGGTACGCCGATCTCCGCGCGGCCCGGCGAGCCGGTCGTCGACGGTCTGGGCACCGAGCAGCGCATGCAGGACGCGCTCGTCGACGGAGAGCGGGACCTGCGCGAGACCACCGAGCTCGGCCACGGGCAGCTGGTCGGGGAGGTCGAGCAGCCGCCACCCGCGGAGCGGGGAGTCGGGGAGCAGGGCGCTCCAGTGCGGGTCCGGCCAGGCTCGACAGTGCCCGCCCGAACGTCACCGGGCCGGTGGCCGTCGTCAGCCCGAGCTCGGTGGCGGCGACGGCGACCAGGACGTCCCTCTCGAAGCCGGTGAGTGCGAACAGGGTGGACATGGCGTCCAGCGCGACCGGCCGTCCGGTGCTCGCCAGCACCTCGTCGGCGAGCAACCCGGCGGCGTACGACGGCTCCTCGGCGTCCTCGGGACGGGCGTCGAGCCGGGCCGCGACCGCGGCAGCGGCCAGGGCGAGGTGCCGCTGGTTGTCCCGGTGCCAGATCCGGGCCGCGTCGTCGTCGGCGCCCAGGCCGGCGAAGGGGCCGAGGTCTCCGGCCGGGGGAGCTTGGGTCTCGTTCACAGGTCCACCTCCGGGAGGACGTAGTGGCCGTCGACGTCGACCGGCGGGATGCTCCTGGCGCCGTCGACCTCGACGGTGACCCGGTAGCTGCCACCCGGGAGGTCGGCGAAGGCGAAGACGACGGTGCCGGACGGCGTCGAGGGCAGGGGGTTCGACGGCAGGACCACGTTGCGCGGAGGTGCGCCGCCGCCGTCGAGCAGGAGGCGGACTCGCTGGCCGGTCCCGACCGGCGGCAGCAGGGTCGCCTCGATGGTGCCCGAGCGCGAGGGTGCAGGGCCGCTGCTGGTCGGGGTGAGACCGACCAGCGTCGGCGCCACCATCAGCGCACGCGCCTCGCTGTTGAGGACGACGGGAGTCGGCGAGAGGGCCGGATCGATCGGGGCACCCACGCGCCTGACCAGGACTCGCCGTACGCCGGGCTTCAGGCCGGTCGCCCGAACGGTCAGGTGGCCGTCGTCGACCACCGCCACCGGGGTGAGTGGCGTCCCGTCGACCAGCACCTCGACGGTTTCGTCGCGCCGTGGCCCGAGCCCGGCACCACGCAGGTGCAGCTCCGGCATCGGGCTGCCTGCCCGGAGCGGGGCGCCGGGTCCCTCCGGTCCTGCGACGCTGTCCAGCCGCGGCGCGTCGAAGGTCGAGGCCCCCAACGCGATGTGAAGGACCGGCAGGCCGGTCCCCGGGGTGGCCGAGGACTCGACCAGCACCGGCGCGGCGGCGATGGCGAGCGTGAGCGCGAACGAGCCGGCCGCGTAGAGCGCCCACAGTCGGGTCAGCTCGTCGATCGACAGTCCTTCGGCGGACACCCGGACCGGCTCCGCGGCTTCGCGCAGGTCGTTGCCGAGGACGGCGGGGTGGTCGGCCTCGGCAAGCGTGAGGAGCTGGTCGGAGATGCCCGGGTTCGTCTCGAGGGTGGCCGCCGTGACCGCCAGCATCGTCTGGGCGGCGAGCTCGGTGTCGGCCCGGAAGCACAGGAGGTAGTGCAGCTCCAGGGCTACCTGGGGGCGGGCGCGCAGCTCTCCCGCGGCGTTGCGCACCGGTGGCCCGACGTTGCTCATGGCCGGGTCGCGGCTCACGCGGTAGAGGTGGACGCTCACCCGCGCGTGGTCCCCGCTGTCCTCGAGGGTCCCGGGGGTGACCACCGGGCCGGGCGTGATCCCGGCCGTGTCCACGGCCATCTGCACCATGGTGGTGATCGCCGCGGTCACGGTGGCGACCGCCAAGGCGTTGCTCACGTCCAGCCTCCTGCTCTGTCAGGTGGTCCCGGGTCAACCCCGCGCGCGGACCACACGGTCCTGGAGCCCGAGCAGTCGTTCCTGCCACCCCGGGACCGCGTCGCTCCACGACGTCAGTAGCTCGTCAGCCAGCTGGACGTCGGCTTCCAGGACGCCGATCAGGGCGGACATCTCGTTCGGATCGATCGGCCCCGCCCGGCGAGCGAGCCGCTTCACCTCGGTGATCATCTGCTCGACACGCAGGGCGACGCGGTCCCGGTTCTCGCTGGCGAACGGCTGGAGGTCACCTACCACTCCCAGCGGGCCGTCCAGGTCGCTGCCCACCCGTCGTCCGACCGCGCTCACGTCCACCCGCTCGTGCTTCAGCGGCGGGACCACGATCGGTGTCCCCTTCGGGATCCTGCCCTCGACCAGGCCGGGGTTGGCCCGTCGGATCGCCTCGACGGCCTCCGCGACCTGTCCCTGGCTGGCCCTCGACGTGAGGAGCGCCTCGGTGAGCTTCTTCAGGCTGAGCTGCTTGCTGGTGACGAGCACGGGCATGTCAGGACACTCCGTCCAGGTTGAGCGGCGCGAATGCCGCGGCGAGCGGGGGCGCGATGCCGGAGCTGGTCAGGTTGCCGACAACGGTGAGGCGCTTGGGGTCCACGTCGAGCTGCATGGAGGGCCGGCCGCCGGTCGCCCGGTTGGCGGTCACGGCCGCGGCGTCCGCCCGGATCGCGACCAGCGGCCTGTCGCCCTTCATGGTGGCCGCGCAGTGGTTCTGGCCGAACGTCACCGTCCCGAGGGACTGGACGTTGGCCACCCGACCGAACCGCGACGCCGTCAAGGTGTTGCCGCCGATGTGTGCGGTCGGCCGTGCCCCCCTCGCGGGGTTGCCGATGAACGCCCGGATCGAGATGTAGTAGCTGCCTTCCTCGGTGACGAAGCCACCCTCGATGACGCGACCCCCGTTGGTCGGGTCGGCTTCGGGGTCGGCGGGGAGCCGTTCGCTGTTGACGACGACCAGCCCGTTTCCCTGGAAGTCGTCGTCCCCGTTGAACTCGGTTCTGCGCGCGCCGTCGTTGGACTCCATCGTGAACCCCCAGGAGCCGATGGCGAGGTAGTCGACTGCGGCGCCCGGGCTGGCGGTCGAGCCGGTGTCGGTCACCGCGTTGCCGAGGCAGCGGGCCTCGAGGACGCCCAGCAGGGCGATGCCCAGGGCGGTCTGCGTGGACGCGATGCGCTCGCCGACCAGGTGCACGGTGTTGTGCGCCACCAGGCACCGCTCGGCACCGGCCACCCTGATCCCGACGGCCGTGGAGAGCTTGCGGTCCGCGAAGTTCGCACCCACGTCGTGCACCAGGTTGTCGGTCACGTGGACCAGGCCGCCCGGTGCCCGACAGACGACGGCCACGCCGGTGGCGCAGTCGTACACGTCGTTGTGCACGACCCCGGCCGGTGCGACGATCCCGTCGAGGAGTACCCCGTGCCCTCCGAACCCAGACACCCGGTTGCCCGCCACCTGGGTGATGCCTCCAGCGTCCACGGGTACGGCGGACGGGGACGTCACGATGCCGTGCAGGCCGGTGGCGGCGCCCTCGTCCCAGCCGCCGGTGAGCGTGTTGTCGGTGACGGCCGTTCCGCTGGTCCCGATCATGACACCGTGGCCGGTCGTGCCCACCTCGTTGCCCGCGATCGACACCAGGGCGGACGGCAGCTTGACGCCGGTGAGGCTGATGCCCGACTCGCTGGGGCCGAGGACCAGGTTGTCGACGACCTCGGTGTCGCCGGCGTGGGCGACGAAGGAGTCCAGCGCGATGCCTCGCGACCGGGCCCCGACCACGTTGCCGGCGATCGTCACGCCGTACAGCAGCAGCGGCTGCTTCAGGTCGGCCGAGCCGTCGATGCCGATCGCGGCGTCGACCAGGTTGTCCCGCAGCCTCGACAGGACGACCAGGTCGTGGAGTCGGATGCCCGCCTCGCGGCCCGCGGCCGCCGACAATCCTTGGACCAGGACCGTCAGCCGTTCGACGGTGACGTCCCAGCACGTCGTCAGGCGTACGCCGGCAGCGGGCGTCGGCGCACCGCTGGGATCGGTGCTTTCGCGTGCGGACGAGATCAGCATCAGGTCCGAGAGGGTCACGAAGACGCTGTTCGTCACCCGGAAGCCGTCGGACGGTGTGCACCACCAGCGTCGCGCCGCCTTGCCCGTGGACGTGTACGCCGCGCACGCCCTCCACCAGCACGGGCTCCTGGAGATGGAACGTGCCCACACCGAGGCAGACCGTGCCGCCGTCGGCGGCCACCGCGTCGACCGCGTCCTGGATGGTGAAGTCGCCGGTGTTGTGGTCCTCCTCGCTCACGCAGACGGTGCAGTCGCCGCAGCCACCTTCGACACCCTCCGGGGGCCACAACCTCCGGCAGTCGGGGTCGTCGATGGCGCCTCCGGAGAGCACGCCAAGGCGGGCGTAGTGGTGGTGCACGCCTCGGGGTGGTGCGAGGGTCAGCTTCTCGACCGACGTGTCGCCGGTGCGGGCGGCGAACTCCCAGTGGTCGCCCGTGCGGAACTCACCGCCGGGTGAGGTGAGGGCCACCGTCACACCGTTCTCGAGGACGACGGCGGTGCCGCCGGTGGGGACCACGATCACGCCGGTCGAACCGGGCGCGTCCAGGTCGGTCACCGTGCCGTTCGTGCTGTTCTTCACGATCCCGGACTGGTCCCAGCGCCGGACCCTCAGGTGTCGCTCCTGCGCCTCGGCGGTGTTGGCCGGCCACCCGGGCGGCAGCGCGGGGTTGAACGAGATCGAGAGGTCCTCCTGGTGGAGCACGATCCGGCGGATCTCGCCGGGTTGCTGGTCGAACTCGTGATGGTCGTCCAGGATCTCCACCCACTGGCCGTCCTTGAGGCCGAGCACGTCGTCGTCCTTGCCCAGCGACGCAAGGCGGAGCTGGTTGGCCGAGACGCGTTCGGTGACGGGGAGCGTGATCGAGGCGTTCTCCCGCGACCACTTGAAGGTGGCGGTGCCGGGGGCGCCTCCCTGGTGGATCTCGACCCGGTACGTCTGGTTCTCCAGCCCGCGGAAGTCGCCACTCGGCGGCAGGCTGCACGGGTTCTGCTGGGCGTCGACCTCGACCGTGTCGACGGTCAGCCGCCCGGCCGAGGGGGCGATCAGATCGCGCCACCCCGGGATGTCCGCATCCGGAGTCGCGCAGATGAGCCCCGGCGCGTCCGGGGCGTGCACACGCACCTGCCACACGACCTGAGTGCGGGCCGTGGTGTCCACCGCGACGGCCGGGTCGACGAGGTCCGATTCCTCGGCGGACGTCAGCTCGCGCTCCCAGACGTCGAGGTAGACCAGGTGGGTGCCGGCGGTCGGCAGGGGCGGCGCGGTACGGCCAGTAGGGCTGGCCGAGGTACGGCGTGTCGGCGCCGCCCGTGGGTCCGGCGAGCAGGACGTCGAACTCGACCGCGCCGGTGCCGTGGTTCTCGGCCAGCAGCCCGTCGACGTACATCCGACCCCGGCCGATGGTCAGCACGCCGCCGGTGACCGTCGGCCGGAATCCGTCGGGGGTCGTGCGAGGCACGACGGCGGTGCCGCGGACACCCAACGAGGGGCCGGGGCTGCCGAGGTCGGCGGCGGCGGCGCGCTGCCGCCGGTCGGTCATCGCCTGCTGTTCGTTGCCGTCGGCGTCCAGCACCACGCGTCCCTGCTGGTGGACCACGCCGCTGTAGTTGAGCCTCGGGTCGAACCGGACCCGGCTGACATCAGCGCCCATGGGTCGCCTCCTCACATCGTGTCCCGGTGGGACCGGGCTTCGTCAGGTCGTCACGTCGCATAGAAGATCCCCGCCTCGAGCCCGAACCGGAGGTACTCCTCGAGCCGCACGACGAGGTCGTCCTCGCGCAGCGGCGCGTACAGGTCGTGAGTCGCGCCCATCTCGCCCTCGTCCTCGGCGCCGCGCCGGATCGGCGGCCGGTGTCCCGGCCTGCATCTGCACGTACGCCGCGTCCCCGAACCGCAGCGAGGTGAACAGCGGGCGCATGGCTTCCCGGGCGCTCCGAGACGCCTCCGGGTCGGGCTGGCACCGGAAGCGTCGCCCGGTCCGGGACTCGGTCGGGAGCCATGAGTACCGCACGCACCCGACCTGGCGGCGCTGCGCCCACACCGCCGCGGGTCGTGGGTCGCCGGTCGCGAGCTCGGCCAGCAGCACGGAGTTGGAGCAGTCCAGGCGGGTGACGTGCAGCCCGCCGACCACGGTGGAGGCCGTGACCCGGCAGGTCGCCCGACTCGGCGGTCCCGTCTCCGACCTCCAGGTCGGCCGGCGTGAGGATCCGCGCGCGGGCCCGAGCCCGGGTCGCGGCCCGCCAGGGCGACCGCCGTCGGGCTGCCGGCATCCACGACGCACGAGTGCACGTGGACCTGGCATCCCTCGACGGCGACGACCGGACCGGTGACGCAGCCGTCGAGGACCACCGTCGCGAACGGGTCGAGGACGATCAGGCTGGCTCGTTCGGGCGACGTCGGCAGGCCGGTCGGCGTGCGGTCGAGACCGGGGACGAGAGTGCAGTCGCGCAGGATCACGGTCCGCGGCTGGTCCTGGCCGGTCTCCTCGAGGACGACGGGTCCCGCCGACACCATCAGCCCGTCCAGGACGACGGTGCTGCCGGGGGCCATGTCGAGCCGGATCCCCTTCGGGTCGTCGATGACAGGTCGTGCGGTGGCGTCGCTGACCAGGGCGACGGTGACCGCCGGCTGGCCAGCGGGAACGTCGTCGGTGGTGATCGTCACTGGCGTCGTCCAGCGGCTGGAGTCCTGGATCCGGACGGTGCCGCCGCCCCGCACGGCGGCCAGCTCCTGGGTGAGGTCGCCACCACCACTGGCGAGAACCTCAGGCGAGGGATATGCGGTGGGCAGCCCGAGCGCGGCAGGTCGCTCCCCGGGCGGGACCCGTCGGATGGTGCGGGCGCCGACCGGAACGGCCAGTCCCGCGTGGTAGCTGGCGACGGGCACGGTGCCGGTCGGCAGCGCCGTACCGAAGTAGACCCTCCCGAGTGCGGGGTCGACCGCGACGGTTCCGGCCGGTGGCTGGTTCGCCCAGGCACCGCCGCTGGCGTCGCGTAGGTCGCAGATCCGGACCTGGTCGAGCTCGACGTCGGTGAAGGTCGGCTGGCCCGACTGCGGCGTGGCCAGCGTCTCGAGCAGGAGCGACCTCTCGCGACCGTAGTGCTCCGTCCGGTGGTCGCTGAGCCAGCGCACCGTCAGCGGCATCGGCACGTGCTCGGGGCGGGCGAGCGTGGTGATGTCACCTTCTTGGAACGGGCGGGAGAACAGCGGGCAGGTCCGTGCCGACGGGGTCGAACCGGAAGCGCTTGCGGTCGCTCGTGTGCTGCCTGAGCGGGACGCGGACGAGCGGCATGGGCTCGGTCCGCCACAAGAAGATGCCGACGTTGGGGATGTTGTAGCCGCCCCCGCAGGTGCGGCTCGGGAGCCGCAATGCCGCGCACGTCCGCGGTGTGAGCCAGGTCGTCGAAGGCGCCGTTCATGGTCGGTGACCCAGCCCAGCGCCCTCGCGGTCGCGGAGGTCCGCCCTGGCAAGCGCCTGCGGCCGCAGGTGGTTCAGGTACTGGGTGGTGGCCAGCCGCTCGAAGAACTCCACGACCCGCGCCGGCCACCCGGTGACGTCGCGGGCCAGCTGCTCGAGCATCGCGGCGGTGCCCTTGCGCCGTCGGTAGCGGATGGTGTTGGCGATCTCGGCGCGGGCCGACAGCGCCGCTGGCGCGCGGCCGTGGACCTGCGCGGTAGCCGACGAGGTCGCCGATGTACGGCGCCACCCACTCGGCGCAGGTCTCGATGAACTGGTCGTCGTAGAACTGGTCGAGCTCGTCGCGCGAGGACGTCGACCTGTGCGGCCAGGATCTCCGATGAGCTGCCGCAGCGGGAGCGGCGCAGCCCGGCCGGGTCCTCGACCGCCAGCGCGTCGTCGCGGGCACGGAGCATCTCGGGGAGCAGGCCGTACAGGCGGGTCGCCGTGTCGGGCTGGGCCGTCATGGCGTCACCTCCAGTGGGAGCTCTCGACATCGCGAGCAGCTCGGCGCCGATGGGTGCGCCGTCGGCCCGACCCGGGCCGGGTCGGCCGCGAGGCCCGGCTCAGCAGCGGTCCGGCGTCCCGACCCGGTGCAGCTCGTCGAGGTCCACCGACGACCACGCCCGCCACCGACGCCGCGACCGCGATGACCTCGGACGCGTGGACGGGTACGCCGAGGGCGCGGTGCGCGGTGTCGAACCGCGCGCGCAGAGCGGCGACCACGCGCCGTTTCACCGCGTCGTCGTCGTGCGCCGGCGCGGTCTCCAGCCGCAGGGCGAGCTGGAAGCGGGCGATCACGGCCGGGACCACCGCCACCCGGACGAGGGGGTCGCCCAATCGACCGCAGGGCCGAGGTCAGGTGCTTGACGGTCGAGTCCGCGGCCTCACCAGCCGTCGGGACCGCAGACGCTGACCACGATCGTGCGACCCGACCGGAGCGGGAGCACGCGTGCGTCGGCGCGGGAGACCCCGGCGAAGGCCCGAGGCGAAGTCCGCGTAGTCGCGCAGGGACACCGCGCGGCCCAGGGTGCGTGTCGAGACCGGGATGGAGCGCCGGGCCGCGCTCGGCCGGTTCCGGGTCGGCCCCGCCCGAGCGCGGGCACCGGGTTGGTGGCCGCCTTGAGGCCGAGCGGCCGGTCCATCGGCTGGGCGAGCTGTCCGCGGCTTGAGGTTGCCCGCGGCGCCCGAGACCCTTGCGGTAGCTGGCGCGCACGTTGTGCGAGCCGGAGGGCATCCGGGCACCGTGCGTCCCGACCCACCCATGCCGACGACGTCGGCCGGACGTCCGGTCGCGGGGTTGGGCTCGGCCGACGGGGCGCAGGTGAACGTCCGGTCGTCCGGACCCGCGCCGTACTGCGAGGCGACCTCGGTCCAGCGGATGCCGTCGACGTCGACCCGGAGGGTGGACATCGAACCCTCTGCGGTGTCGCGCCTGGACGAACGTGAGCGGCCCCTGCGAGAGCGCGAACCGCTGGAACGCGCGCCGGGCGTCGCCACTGCCGAGCACCTCGTCGACGGTCTCGCCGTGGGTGGCCCGGGCCACGTTGCCGAGCACCAGGGTGCGGGCGCGGTCGTAGCTGCGGACCAGGGGCTGGGTCAGCAGGAGGCGGGTCCGTGGTCCCGCCGGCGGCGGGTCAGGCCGTGCGTGAGGGCGGACTCCACGGTCGCGGTCTCGCGACACCGGGTCGGACCGCCGTTCACGAGCGTAGATGGCCCGGCCGGGCCTCATGTCGGCGGCGTCGCCGTCGACGACGATCGACGTCGCCCGGTCACGTCGCTGTTGTCGGGGCGCTCGGTCAGCTCCAGGGCTCCGATGGCCGCGAACACCGTCACCTGGCGAGGGGTGCCGAAGGTCGGTGCTCCCCGCGCAGGGTCAGCCGGGTGACCGGGCCGGTGATCCCGAACTCGGCGACCGCGACAGCTCCGCGCGCTCGACCACCTCGTACAGCTCGCGGTAGAAGCGTGGCCGCCTCCTGCGAGACGACCACCCACGAGCCGCCGACGACGTCGGGGTGCGCGCCGTCGAGGTCGACGACGAAGTGCCCGGATGCCCCGGGCGCACGGCCGTCGAAGTCGTGCCACTCGCCCGCGGCGGCGATCTTGTCGATCGTCCGTGCGTGTCGTCGGTGATCGTCTTGGCATAGCCGCGCCGGTAGTCGATGTGCATGGCCGGCCACACGGGAGCGTTGTGACCGAACACGTGCAGCGCTTGCGCAGGACGAAGCCGCCAGCGTCCGCGGCCGGGCATGTTCGGGGGCATCGAACGGAGCCGAGCGGCCACTCGAAGCTGCACCCGCGAGCGTACCGAGGTCTCGTCGACCACGACGCTCGTGGACCAGTCGCAAGTCCCAGTGGTCGCGCACGAAGTCGGTCGTCGGCGGGGGTCACGGCCGGAGATCAGGATGGCGGCGCCCGGGTTCAGGTTGAGAGTCGGTGCCCTGGAACCAGACGCCGGTGCCCGCCACCGGGCGGATCGGGCACCGTGGGGGCGCGACCGGCATCGAGCTCCACTCGGGCCGGCCGATCACCTCCTCGACGGTCTCGAAGGTCTGCGGGCGCTCACCCGGCCCGGGGATGCTCTGCACGCGCAGGCCGACCGGCAGGGTCACCTCGTGCGGGCGTCGCCGGTGGTGCCAGCCCCGGGTCGGGAGCGAGCGCGGGCAGCTGTGGGCGGCCGCTCGAGCGTGAAGGCGAGGTGCGTCTCGGCCGCCACGCCCGGGTCCAGCCGGTAGCCGATCAGCCGGCCGAGCTCCTGCAGCGACATCGTCTCGGCGGCGGTGCCGCAGGAACGACTCCTGCGCGAGGCGCTCGTTGTAGAAGGTGAGCACGTCGCAGGTCACCGCCCAGGCGTCGAGCAGGGCGATGCGTCGGGTCGTCGGTCGTCGCGGGTCCGCAGACTCGGCCAAGCGGCGCCGTTGGCGCGGTGAGCCCGGCCAGCATGGCTCCACGGAAGTCGGCCCAGGTCCCGCTGCGGTAGCCGACCTCGAGAGAGCCCCGGCCGGTTGCGCCACGGCGAGTGGGTGTCGGTCGGCGGAGGCCGGTGGGCAGCAGCCGCACGTTCGTCGCTCATCGTCCACCTCCCGTCCGGATCGGAGCTGGCCGCGCTCGGGGAAGTTGGGGTCGTTGTCGAGGCGCGCGATCTCGAGGCGCTGCATCGGGCAGCACCCCGCGTCGAGCCCCGAGGTGGCGGGCTGCCCGAGCCGCTGGAACTTGCTGACACCGACCGACTCGACCCCCTCGATCGCGTGCAGCGCGGCGTGGAGGGAGGAGAGGTACACCGGCTGGCCGAAGGTGAGCTGGTCGGGGTGGAAGAGGCCGAGGCTCCCGTCGGGGTTCACGTGCCGGCGCTGAGCGCGTCGCGAGCGGCGGCCGCGATGTCGGAGCGGAGGTGCTCGCGGCCCGGCGCAGACGAGTACGTCGATCTCGAGGGGACGAAGACCGGCACGTTCGACCTCGAGGTCGTAGCCCGCCATCCGGAACCGCTCCAGCCAGCGCGCAGGTTCCGCCTCGAAAGTCGGCGTCGACCCGTTCGCGCCTCCGGCGCGGTCGGCGGTGACGAAGACGGTGTGCCACGAGCCGGTCCAGCGGAACGTCGCCGCAGCTCGCTGGACCTGGCCGCTGCGCTGGGCCATCTCCGCGTAGTCCCCGGGCGTCACCGCACGCTCCTGGACGAAGAACGCATGCGGCGCGTCGCGCCGTACCTCGTCCGGCGTCTCGGGATCGAGTGCCGCCCTCGCCGGCAGCGGGTTGTCGACCGCCGAGATCGCCGGTGTCGCCCGATGACGACGTGGTAGATCGACTCCGGCGCCGATGTTGCCGGCCGCGAAGCACCCGACGCGGTACGTCGCGGTGAACGTCGGTCCCGGGCTCGGGTTCCGCGCCGTGGCCGTGACGGCCGAAGCGGAGCCTGGGCGTCCGGTCGGTCTCCGTCTCCACCACGAAGTCGTGGTGGATCCGAGTGCTGGCGAGCAGGTCGCGCCGGGCGTGCCAATCGGTGTCTGGCCCGAGGCGGGTGCCCGTGAGGGTGATCGCGGGCAGGGCGTCACGCGGGTCGGGCTCCTCGCCGACCGTGGCCCGCGCCGACGGGGGCGGACGGTCGGGTTCGGTCGGCGTCCGCGGGGGCAGGAGGGGCCGGGCGAAGGTCAGCGGCCCGCGGGTCAGGGTCGGGCGCGGGCCGGTCAGGGTGTCGGTCCCGACGGTGAACCCGTGGTCGGCCAGGACGATGTTGCCCCAGGCCTGCGGCGGTCGGGCTCCCGCTCCTCGCGTGGACAGGGCCATGCGGCCGGCAGCGCGTCCTCCGGCGTGCCAGGTGATCCGGGTGACCGGGGCGGGGCCCGGGTCGGCGGGGACCTCGAAGAGACCTCCGGCGGGGTCGCTGTCCGGGGCGACCGCGGTCAGGCGTACGGGTACCGGTGAGCCGGGTCGGCGTCGACCGTCTCACCGGTCTCCGGGTCGGCGGTCTCGGCGAGCACGAGCACCTCGCCCGGCCGCAGCTCGGGTGGTTGCCGCGCAGCGTGCCGGCGGTGGCGCCCTTCGGGAGGCACGCGCCGGGGTCTCCCCAGTCGTGGAACTCAGGGTGTTGAGTTCGTGTGCAGTGTCGTCGCCGCCGTCCAGCGATCCGAGCGTCTCGAACACCTCGGGCCGGTGGAGCAGCGCAGGGGTGAGCTCGTCGGCCGTGGGAGCGACGCGTCGCCGCTCCGTGGTCGGCACCCGGGTGAACATGCACGGTGCCCTGCGGGACGGTTCGCGTTGGCCGCCGAGGTCGTGACCCGCACCCAGACCCGTGCGCTGCAGCCCTCGTGGAGGCGGTAGTCGACGAGCCGGGCGTGCCGGCGCAGGGACACGCGGCTGCGGGCGGTACCGAGGTAGGCCTCGGTCGCGATCGCGTCCTGCCGCCAGGACAGCTCGTCGGCGACGTACGCCAGCGCTCGACCACGCGCGATGCCGACGTCGGCGGGTTGCGCTCCGACCACGACGGTGAGAGCTGCGAGAGCCGCTCCAGCATGACCCGCCGGAACCCGGTGAAGTCCTTGGCGAGGTAGTCGATCCGCGGGCCGGTGCGATCGGGCACGTCGTGGCAGGTCGTTGTCGTCGCGGCAGTCGAAGTCGGATCGGGCACTCGACCTTGAACTGCAGTGCCACCGTCGCTCAGCTCGGGTCGAAGCCGTCGCGGGGAGGTCCGTCCCGGCGTCGACGAGCGGCAGCAGGTACGTCGAGAAGTCACCGCGCACGGTGGTGCGCACGACCAGTACGTGGTCCGGCTCGTCCACGTCGTCGACCAGATCTGTCCAGCTGCGGCCACGCCCGCCGGGATCGCGGCCCCGGTGGCGTCGGCGGGTGCGACCCACTCGACGTCGACGACCTCGATCCGGTCGCCGCCGGTGATGGACACGTTGTCCCGCGTGAGCTCGTCCGCCGACCCCGGCGCCGGCACCTTCCTGATCAGCCGGATGTAGAGGGTGCGCTGGCGCAGTGCCTCGGTCGGCTCGTCGGTGTCGCGCACCTCGACGTACTCGATGGCGTTGAGGTGCTCAGCGTCTCGGCGTCCTTGAGCACCTGCAGCCGGAACTCGTTGCGGCAGGTGAACCGTGCGGTGCCGACCGTCGCGGACGTCATCGGGCACCCCTCGACCCGACCGTGACGGTGAGGAGGTCTCGGCACCCGTCCGCAGCAGGGTCCAGCTGACGGTGACCGACGAGGATCTCGTCGCGAGCCTCCACCTCGAGCGCGATCGATGCTGATCCGGTTGCCGAGGTGTGCGCTCGAGGGTGGCCTGGACCAAGTAGCTGGTCGTGGCCAGCAGCTCGGGTCCGTCGGGCTCGAACACGCGCTGGATGAGCCCGCCGCCGAAGTCCGGCCGCATCACCCGCTCGCCCGGCGCGGTCAGCAGCACCTGCTCGATGAGCTGCGGACGTGCTGCTCCTCCGTGCAGGATGGCGGTCCGTCCCCGGCTGTCGGTCGCCACGGGAAGCGATTCGCGGCGCGCGGTTCGGCCGGTGCCGTCCCTGCCCGGACGGCGCGGTCATGACGCCATCACCCTGGCTGGACGGCGACCGGCAGCATCGGCGTGCCCGGTCGGCGTGGTGAGCGAGCTGCCCGGACTGGAGCGCGAGCGGCTGGCCGGTCGTCGTGGTCCGCACCGCGCCGACCAGCCACTGGCCGGTGACGCACGGGGGAGTGGGCGTGCCGGTGAGCGCGCATCCGGCGACGACGTACGGCGAGGTGATGGTCACCGCCGGCGTCGCCGGACTATCTGGCACCCGCGCGGCCGGGATCGTCGCGGTGGCCGTCCCGGCGTGGGCGCACATCACCGTCGAGCTCATCGTCACCACGGGACCGGGCATGTCAGATCACCGTCAGCCCGCCGGCGTTGATGTCGGTCGACGGTCCCACCATCGAGATGGCCGCGCCCTTGCCGTTGCTGATCGTGATGCCGACGTCGCTGACCGAGATCATCGCGCCGGTGGTCGTCTTGATCAGGATCCCGCCGGTGGGGCCAGGGGTGTCCGAGACCATCAGGATGTTGCCGAGCTGGGTCTGGATGGTCAGCCCGTTGACGCCCGGCGGCACGGCGCGTGCCATGACCGGGACCTCCGCGGCGCTGCCCCAGAAGCACCGACCCAGATCGGGATGGTCGGGGTCGCCGTGCTCGAACTCGATCCAGACGCGCGGCACCGATCGACGGCACCGTGAAGACCCCGTGGCCCATGCCGGCCATCGGGACGCACGGCATGGCCCACGACGAGAGACCCGGGGAGACGTCCGGGACCATCACCTGGATGCGGCCGAGCATCATCGGGTCGACGTTGTTGACCACGACGCCCCGGTGCTTCCCGAGGTACCGGGTGCGGGTGGCGTCGTGGAGGTCGGTCATGCCGGAACCGCCGGGACTGTGCGACGCACGCCGTTGCGGGCGAGGTTGAACTGCTGGGTGTAGGTGCCGCGCTTGATCTCGTGCACGACCTTGGTGACGTAGTAGAGCCCGTCGAAGGCGAGCCCGGCCCCACGGACCCCGACCAGCCGTCGGGACTGCAGCACGTGGCCGTACTTCGCGACGTCGAGCGTGCCGGAGCCGAACACGCTGTCCTGGTGCGCCGCCGCGTAGCCGATGCCCTTCATGATCGCGGCCAGCGGTGACAGGTTCGCCGTCTCGGTCAGCTTGATCAGCTTCGGCGGCATGCGGCGGGACCAGGCCGAGCGGAGGGTTCAGCGGCGTCAGCGTCGGGGATCGGCAGGATCAGCGGCACGTGCGAGGCCTGCTCCTGGATCGAGACCATCGGCATCTCCTTCTTCTCCTTGTCGAAGGTGAAGGAGAGCGTGCTGACGTTGTCGAGGTGGTTGCCGAACCCGACGGTCAGTGCCGGCTGCGGGACCCCGATCCGCATCTCCGGGTCCCCAGTAGGCCTTGCTGACGCCGACGACCGGTCCGGGGTCGATGTAGAAGACGTGCCCGACCTCGCGCGGCCAGCGCCTTGATGTAGTCGTAGGTCGGTTCCCGTCTGCGTCGGGATCCGGTCGGTCGGGATCGGGATGTCCTCGAGGATGCTCGGGATGACCAGCGGCAGAGCAGCCGAGCGCGGCGTACTTGGCCAGGCAGGTCAGGACCCGCAGCGCGGGGGGCATCGCGGGATAGGGCATCGCCGTCGAACGGGATGATGTCCATCGCGGCCGAGTCAGGTCCTTGCCCTTCACGTGCAGCGTCGAGGTGGGGCCGTTGGTGGTCAGGTCGTGGTGGGTGACCATGCCGTCCATCAGCACCGTCGTCGTGCCGCGCATGGTCACCGCGATCACGCAGCGCAGAATCGGCACGTCGACCGGGAAGAGCAGCTGCACGGGCGACTCCCGGGGGATCGAGAACGTCAGCTCGAAGCCGCTCTGGGTGTCGCCGGAAGCCGTCTCGACCTTGATGCTCGGTCAGGGCTGTCCAGTACGTCGGCGGGCACCGGCACGGGTACCGCCGGGCCCGAGGAAGAGCTGGACCCGGACCGGACCGGGCGGCAGGTCACGCATCGTCCGCCTCCGTCCCGTCGCCCCTCGGCTCCGGTTCCGCCTGCCTGCAGTCAGACCTCGGCGGGCCGGTGACCCGCATCCAGCGGCCCGGCGGGCCCTCGAGGTCGCAGCGGGTCGAGCACGCCGTTGGCGTCCGCCAGCCGCCACCAAAGATGCGCGTCGCGAGCTGGGCGTGCGCCAGCGTGTCCCGCCGGTCACCCTCGCGCACCTGGACTAGCGCAGCAGACGGGTGCCGCTCGGGTGCCGGCACGAGGCGCCGACGGAAGTACGTGATGGCGTCCGACTCGTCGCCGTACGTCGCAGTGCCCACGTCCCTGTAGCGGCTCGTTGCGGGGAGGCCGTCGGTCGGCACGACACCGGCCGCGAGCATTGCCTGGATCGGGTCGGCCATCAGATCGCCGCCAGACCGAGGGTGCTGATCGCAGCCGGACTGCGCCCGGGCGGCCAGTCGCTCCTGGTTCTTCAGGTGCGCGAGGTGGATGGTGCCGCCGCGGTGGGCCAGACCGAGGTCGTCGACCGACAGGACCCGCATGCGCCAGGGTGACCTTCGCGCGGATCGGGTTCAGCCTCGTGTCGAACGCCTCCTCGGCGATGCTCAGCTCGGTGACCCGCACCGGGACCACGCGTTCGCTTCGACCACACGAGCAGGGCGAGCGGCACCTCTGCCGGGCAGCACCTCGAGACTGTCCGCTCGGCGCGAGCCGCTGGTTGCCGGTGAGGACGCTGACCGTCGGGTTGACGAGTGCCTGCGAGCGCGGCGATCTCGGGGTGGATGCCGACTTGGATTCCTCGGTCGGCGTTGTGCGTCGGCTCCGGCGAGCTGGTCGGTGGCGTCGATCGACGCCTCGAGCCGCAGGGTCTCGACGGCCACCCCCTTGAGGCGGAGCGCCTGCGCCGGGTCGGTTCCGGCCGCCTGGACGGCCAGCGTCCGCGTGAGTGTCTCGGGGTTGTACTGGAGCGCGATCACTCGGCGCACGGCCGCCGGTCGTGGGGTCGATGGTCACCAGCCCTGCCTTGACGACCCGGGGGAACATCAACGGCCACCTCCCTGGACGGCCGTGTGGATCGCTGCGGCGGCGACCAGTCCGAGGTGGGCGCCGTCGGCCGCTCGGGCGGGTGCCGGACGCGGGCGCAGCAGGGCCAGGGACGCGTCACCGGCCGGGAGCCGCGTCGCCGGGTCGGCGAACAGGGCGACCAGGTGCGTGTCCAGCGAACGTACGGCGCTGGCGGGCGTCGGCCGACCCCAGCCCGGTCACGACGACCTGGTCGATGGTGACCTTGATGTGGGGCCCCGACCCGCGGCCGTCTCCGGTCATCGCGATCCTCCCGTCGTGTGTCCCTGGAGGTAGTCAGCTGAGCGAGAGCACCTGCGGAAGAGCGGGGGCGGGATGCGCCTCGGGAGCGGGCAGCGGGGCGGCCGGGGCGGGGTCGGTGCCGCGGATGTCGACCCGGCCGATGTGGATGTGCACCGTCGCGCCGTCGTCGGCGCCCTCGATGTCCGGGGTCGGAGGGAACGGAGGACGCGGGGTCAGCAGGGACACGGCGGGTCTGGCCGGGACGGGTTCGGGTGCGACCTGCTGACGCGACGGATCCGGTGTCGGCCGCTCGGCGGGCTCGGGCACCGGTGGCAGGTCACGGTTGGCCGGGGAGGCCGGCGTAGCCGCGTCGCCGTCGGCCGGGACCGGCCCGGGTCGGGCCGGGTCCGGCTGGGCGGGGGCGCGCGGCCGGCGATGCTCGGCGTATTCCGTCGGGGGCGCGGTGGGCGGCGTGGCCGCGGCCGGAGCGCGTGACGTGTCGTCGGTGACCCGCCCCCGCAGGTCGGGCGGCGGGACGGCTGCGGCGGCAGCCGGGGTGGTCGGGTGCGGCGACGCGCGGCGGGTGCCTGATCCCCAGGGCTTGCGACGGTGCGCGGCCCCGGCGCCCGGTCGTGGTCGAGCGTCGTCTGCGGTCGGGCTCCCGCGGAAGTCGGCCGGGCGGGACGTCGTGACCGGCTCGGACGCCCGCGCGAGCGGGTCACCGGCGGCCGGCCCGCGCCGCTGCAGCGAGTCGGGCGCCTCGGCCGGCCCCGGCGGCACCGGTGGCCGGGCCGGCATGGCGAGACCACTGCCGGGAACCGGGCCGCGTGCCCGCGTGACGAGACGGTCGACGAGGTCGGACATCAGCCCGCACCCGAGACGAGGTCGACGTACCGCGCGCGCCGCTGGGGCGGCAGCCCGAGGATCTCCGCCTCGCTCCAGCCGTAGGTGCGCGCGAGGAGGTCGACCTCGGCGAGCAGCACCTTTGCCTGCGCCTCGACCTCGGCCCAGACGAACGCGGCGACGTCGACGCTGGCGCGGACACCCGCACCACACTGGGGGCACGCGAGGTCGTAGTCGAGCTCCAGGAGCGGGTCGGCGTCGGACATCGCCGTCACCAGGGCGGCCCGCGCCTCGGCGGTGAGCTCGTCGGCCTCGCAGCCGGGAGCAGCGTTCCAGGAGCGTCGTGGCCGGCGTCCGCCTCGTCGAGCGCGGCGACCAGGTCGGCGTACGACACGGGACGCCAGTCGATCTCGCGCTCTCCATAGAGCAGAGGGCTCGGAGCGTCCACGATCTTGTGGTCGAGGGCGAGCAGCTCCCTGGTGTCGACCGAGAACTCCACGGTCGCTGTGCACGCGGGGCAGGGGACGGTCGCCTCCATGACGGGACCAGCGAGGTGCTGACGCATTCGCAGGAGCCGGGCGGTGGTCCGCCCGACGGGCTCGGCCGCCAGCGCCTCTTCGGTCGGTGGCGGATCGGGCTGCTCCCCGGCGAGCGCGACCGCGGACAGCGCGGCCAGCTGCAGCGCGCGCTGTGGTGCCGACGCTCGGTCGCTTGCGTCGAGGACGGCCAGCCACTCGTGGAGGAACACGTTTGCTCCTCGCTCAGGGCTCGACGAAGGAGGGCTCGCTGGGCTCCTGGACGTCGTTGTCCCGTTCCCACCCCTCGTTCTCGAGCTTCAGGGTCTGGATCGCGACCGCGTTGGCGTTGGCGTCCAGCTCGGGCAGCGACTGGAACTCCGAGACCCAGGCGCGGAAGACCTTGTAGGCGATCACGAGCTGTCCGGCCTCGTTGTAGAACTCGAGGATCAGGTCCTTGCGGAAGTCCTTCAGCGACACCTCCGCCCCGAGGTTCGCTCCCAGGTTCCACACCTTGTTCGCCCACTGCTCGAACTCCAGGTCGTGCGTCACGCCGCGGGTCAGGGTGATCGCCTCGTACTTGGTTCGCCCGGGCGACTTGCGCGACGACGAGGGGTCGGCGCCGTCCCGGTGCTCCACCACCTCGGTGGTGCGCTTGAGGGCGCTGACCTTGCTCACGCCCGCGACGTACCGGCCGTCCCACTTCACCTTGAACTTGAAGTTCTTGTAGGGGTCGAACCGGGTCGAGTTGACGGTGAAGGTTGCCATGGATGCTCCTCGGGTGCGTGCGGGCGGGGGGATCAGACGCTGATCTGGCCGGCCATCTGCTGCAGGCGCAGGACGACGAACTCGGCGGGCTTGAGCGGCGCGAAGCCGACGAGGATGTTCACGACGCCGAGGTTGATGTCGTTCTGGGTCGTCGTCTCCTTGTCGCACTTGACGAAGTAGGCCTCCTTCGGGCTGCTCCCCTTGAATGCCCCCTGCCGGAAGAGCGTGTTCAGGAACGCCCCGATGTTGAGCCGGATCTGGCCCCACAGCGGCTCGTCGTTCGGCTCGAAGACTGCCCATTGCAGCCCTCGGAACAGGCTCTCCTCGAGGAACAGCGCCGTACGGCGCACCGCGAGGTACTTCCACTCCGACGCCTGCTGGTCCGCCCCGTCGCGGGTGCGCGCGCCCCACACGACGTGGCCGGACCCGGGCGCCAGGCGCAGGCAGTTCACGCCGAGTGGGTTGAGCTGCCCGATCTCGGGGTCGGTGAGCGGGACGGTGAGCGCCGAAACGCCGTTCAGCGCCGCCTCGAGCCCGGCGGGGGTCTTCCAGACCCCGCGGTTGGCGTCCGTGTCCGCGATGATGCCGGCGACCGCGCCCGAAGGGGCGAAGGGCATGACCTGTCCGTCACGGAGCGCGTCGCTCTGCAGGATGCGGGGGAAGTAGAGCGCGGCGTAGTCGCCGTCGCTGCCCGGCACGAAAGGCGTCGCCTTGGATCCCGCCTCGGCCTTCGCCACGGTGTTCCAGGCCTGAGGGCTGTCCAGGATCATCACGGCACGGCGGTCCTTGACGTACTCACGGCCCTTGGTGACCACGTCGTTGTCGACCTCGCGGGCGCCGATGTCGTCGGTGCCCAGGTACGGCGGCACGACGAGCAGGTTGAACAGGTCGACCTTCTCGAGGGCGTAGATGCCCTCCTTCTCCTGTCGGAGGTTGGCGCCGTTGACGAGCTCGTTCGCCGTGATCTCGTCGCCGTCGTTGGTCCCCCCCGGCGAGCGTCCCGGCGCCGGCCGCGGGCGCGTTGGCGGGCACCGTGTCGACGCGGACGAGGGTGCTCTCGGCGGCCACGACCCGATCCACGCGTCGCAGGCTGTCCGCGGCGACCGAGACGTTGCGGAAGACCTCCGTCGTACCCGACCCGGTATCTGCGACCGTGAGGTTGAAGGTCTTGTTGTCCGAGCCGGCCTTGACGTCCAGGTCGCAGGTCGCCGTGAGCTTGCTGCCCCACGTTCCGCGGGAGGCGGCACTCAGCTTCAGCGGGTTCGCACCCGACCCGAACGTGATCGTGGCGAGGTCCCCGTTCTTGTCCTTGTGCACCCGGACGATGACGGCCGCGCCACCGCCGAGCCGGTAGAAGTCGCTGACGGAGTAGCCGAGATGGCTGTCCACCCACAGCCCGCCGAACGTGCGCTCGAAGTCGGCCCAGGAGTTGATCCGGATCGGTTCGTTCACCGGGCCGCGTCGCGCCCGTCCGACGAACGCGGTGATTGAAGTGGCGACGCCGGTGATCGTGCGGACCCCGGAGGGGACCTCCGCGACGTAGACACCGGGATAGCTGGTCTGGACTGGCGCGGTCGTCATCGTGGCTCCTCCGCGGGGTCGACGGGTCTCGACCGCCAGATCTAGGCCCGGGCGATCACCACGCGATCTCCGTCGATCGCGCCCGGTCACCGACCGGTCACCGGGGGCGATCGGGAGCCGCGTCCTCACTGATCGGACACATCTGGGCTACGGGAATGGCCCGAACGGGCTATCGCGGTCGGCGGGGGGCGTGCTGCCAGAGTGGATGGACCGACCGAAACCGGCATCTGCTCCGTCCGGCACGACCCGGGACAGCGTGTTCGTACCGCTCGCGGGCAGCAGAAGCGGCCTGGCTGCGGGGGACCGCGGCTTCTTGGGAGTGATGGGCGATGAGCGACGGCTCGGTGGTGGCCCACCTGTTTGGCATCGCCCACTTCACGCGCGACGGCAGGACCATCTCGATGCCGCCGGCCTGCGCCACCTTGTTCGCCTACATGCTGCTCCGCAAGGGCGCCGAGGTGCCTCGCGCCCGTCTCCTGAATCTGGTGGCCGGGGAGACGGGCGAGGCCACGGCACGCCGCCGGCTCAACACGGCGGTCTGGCGGCTGCGCTGCGCGCTCGAGCCCGACGGCGCACCGCGTACCTCGGTCGTGGCCTCGACCGGCCAGGGGATAGCCATCGCCGGTGAGTGCCACGCGTGGATCGACGTGCGGGAGTTCGAGGGCGCGTGCTCGTCGATCCCACCCGTCCACGAGTGGCGGGCGGAGGACGCCGCCGCACTGCGGCAGGCCATCGACCTGTACGGCGGTCCCTTCCTCGACGGCGTCTACGACGACTGGGTGCTCGAGGAGAGGTCCCGCCTGGCGGATGCGCACCTTTCGGCGCTGCTCCGCCTGGCGCACTGGCACGATCTGCACCACGAGCCCGAGGCTGCGCTGCGGTACGCGCACATCGCGGTCGCGACCGACCCGCTCCGTGAAGACCTCCAGGCCCTCCTCATCCGGCTCTACCGCAGTGCGGGGCTCCCGGAGATGGCGGTCCACCAGTTCGAGGCCTGTCGCTCGCTCCTCAAGCGGGAGCTCGGTGTGGAGCCGCGCCTCGAGACCCGGGCAGCCGTGACGGCCGACGCGGGCGATCCCGCGTCCGGTACGGCTGATGACGTCAACCGGACCCTGCACGACGCTCTCGTCGAGCTCGAGCACGCCCGCAACGAGCTGAGCACGATCGCGCGCCACCTGGACGTCTCCATCACCGAACTGCGTTCGGCCTCCCAGCACGCCTCCCGGGGCGGGGAGGAGATCCGCTGACCGCGAACCCGTCGATCACCCCCTTCGGGTGACTCGTCCGTACGCCGCCGCGAGCAGGCTGGCGGGATGACAACCACGCCTCTGGTCAGCGAGGACCTGGCCCGTCTCATGGAGCTCGTGCAGGGCGCGGACAGCATCGAGCTGAAGCTCACCGTGCCCGACAAGATCGGGCGCTCTGCCGGCCCGGCGCTCGGCTTCGACCCGCTCGACGCGCAGATCCGTCAGATCTTCTTCTTCGACACCCCCGACCTCGAGCTGAACGCCGCGGGCGTGGTCGCCCGGGCCCGGCGGATCAAGGGGAAGGGGTGCGACTCGGTGGTGAAGCTGCGGCCGGTCGACCCGTCCGAGCTCGACCCCGAGCTGCGCAAGTCGCCGGACTTCGGGGTCGAGGTGGACGCGATGCCCGGCGGCTACGTCTGCTCGGCCTCGATGAAGCGCAAGCTTCCGGCGGAGGCGGTGCTCGACTCGGTGCAGGGCGGCAAGCCACTGAGCAAGCTGTTCTCCAAGGAGCAGCGGGCCTTCTTCGCGGCCAACGCACCCGAGGGGATCGCGCTCGACGACCTGTCGGTGCTCGGCCCGATCTTCGTGCTCAAGCTGAAGACCGAGCCGGCGGCGCTCGGCCGCCCGCTGGTCGCCGAGATGTGGCTCTACCCCGACGGCTCCCGCGTCCTCGAGGTCTCCACCAAGTGCGCACCCGGCGAGGGGATCCGGGTGGCGATGGAGGCCCGGGCCTTCCTCGAAGCCGCCGGCATCGACCTGAGCAGCGAGCAGCAGACGAAGACCAAGACGGCTCTCGAGTTCTTCGCGGCCGAGCTGAAGGCGGCAGGGGCGTAGCCGCTCCCGCCGAAAACGGGTGGCTGTCGATCGATACGATCGAAGGGTTGTTGACAGTCCCAGCCAAGGAGCCAGCCCGTGCCCGACATCAAGGTCGTCCTCGTCCACGCCGACGCGCGTGAGGAGCGGACGGTCACGACGGGCACCAAGGCCTGGGAGCTGTACGCCGACGACGCGTCGGTGATCGCCGCACGCGTCGGCGGAGCGCTGCGCGACCTGGCCCACGAGCTCGAGGACGGCGACGAGGTCGAGGGCGTGGCCATCGACTCGGCCGACGGCCGCGACATCCTGCGCCACTCGACCGCGCACGTGCTGGCGCAGGCCGTCCAGGAGCTCCACCCGGACGCCCGGCTCGGCATCGGCCCGCCGATCGAGAACGGCTTCTACTACGACTTCGACGTCGAGACCCCGTTCCACCCGGAGGACCTCGAGAAGATCGAGAGCCGGATGCGCAAGATCATCAAGGAGGGCCAGAAGTTCTCCCGCCGGGTCACCACCGACGCCGACGCGCTCACCGAGCTCAAGGACGAGCCCTACAAGATCGAGCTGATCGGGCTCAAGGGCTCGGGCAAGTCCGACGACGCCGCCGAGGGCGCCAGCGTCGAGGTCGGCGCCGGCGAGCTGACCATCTACGACAACATCCGCCGCAACGGCGACGTCGCCTGGAGCGACCTGTGCCGCGGCCCGCACCTGCCGACCACCAAGCGGATCCCGGCGTTCAAGCTGATGCGCAGCGCCGCGGCGTACTGGCGCGGCGACGAGAAGAACAAGCAGCTCCAGCGGATCTACGGCACCGCCTGGGAGTCCAAGGAGGCGCTCGAGGAGCACCTGCACCGGATCGAGGAGGCCGAGCGCCGCGACCACCGCAAGCTGGGCCGCGACCTCGACCTGTTCAGCTTCCCCGACGAGCTCGGCTCCGGCCTCGCGGTCTTCCACCCCAAGGGCGGCGTGATCAAGCGGGAGATGGAGGACTACGTCCGCCGCCGGCACATCGAGGAGGGCTTCGAGTACGTCGGCACCCCGCACATCTCCAAGGAGGGGCTGTTCCACCTCTCGGGCCACCTGCCGTACTACGCCGACGGCATGTTCCCGCCGATGGAGATGGAGGGCGCGAACTACTACCTCAAGGCCATGAACTGCCCGATGCACAACCTGATCTTCAGGTCGCGCGGGCGGTCCTACCGCGAGCTGCCGCTGCGGCTCTTCGAGTTCGGCGGCGTCTACCGGTTCGAGAAGTCCGGCGTCGTGCACGGCCTCACCCGGGTGCGCGGGATGACCCAGGACGACTCGCACTCCTACGTCACCCCCGAGCAGGCGCCGGCCGAGATCAAGCACCTGCTCGACTTCTGCCTCAGCCTGTTCCGCGACTTCGGGCTCGACGACTTCTACCTCGAGCTGTCCACCCGCGACGACTCCAAGGACAAGTTCGTCGGCGACGACGACGAGTGGGAGGTAGCCACCCAGGTGCTCGCCGACGTGGCCGAGGCGTCCGGGCTCGAGCTGGTCCCGGACCCGGGCGGCGCGGCGTACTACGGCCCGAAGATCTCCGTGCAGGCGCGCGACGCGATCGGCCGGACCTGGCAGATGTCGACCATCCAGTACGACTTCAACCAGCCGCGCGGCTTCGAGCTCGAGTACACCGCCGCCGACGGGTCGCGGCAGCGGCCGGTGATGATCCACTCGGCGAAGTTCGGGTCGATCGAGCGGTTCCTCGGCGTGCTGGTCGAGCACTACGCCGGCGCGTTCCCCCCGTGGCTGGCGCCGGTCCAGGTGCAGGGCATCCCGATCGCGGAGCGGCACAACGACTACCTGTACGACGTCGCGAAGCGGATGAAGGCGGCCGGGCTGCGGGTCGAGGTGGACGACTCCGACGACCGGATGCAGAAGAAGATCCGCAACGCGCAGGTGCAGAAGGTGCCGTTCATGGTGATCGCCGGCGACGACGACGTCGCGGCCGGCGCCGTGTCCTTCCGCTACCGCGACGGCCACCAGGAGAACGGCGTCCCGATCGACGACGCGATCGCGCGGGTGGCGGCCGCGGTCGCGTCCCGCGAGCAGGTCTGAGCCGGCCGGTGGGGTGGCGCGCCGCGGCGCTCGTGCTGGCGGCGGCGCTGCTCGGCGGGTGCTCGGGTGACGGCGGCGGCGAGCCGGAGGCCGACACCCGGGTCCGAGCAGCCGTCGCCGCATCCGACCTCGGTGGTCGAGCCGACCGCGGACCCGCAGACCGCGAAGCTCCAGGCCCTCGCCGAGCTGGCCGAGCAGGCCGCCGCCGCGCTGCCGCCGCCGAAGGCGCCGAAGCCACGCGGACGCGGGCCGGTGCTCGGCGCCGACGCCAGCTGGCCGCAGTGCCCGAAGGGGATGGGCATCCCCGAGCGGCGCACGCTCGGTGCGCCGATGCCGCTGCCGCAGGCGGAGTACGTGATCCTCGGCCTCACCAACGGCCCCGGCTTCACCGAGAACCCCTGCCTGCCCCAGCAGGTCGCGTGGGTGCGCGACCGGCGGCTGATGGCGGCGGCGTACGCCGTGGCGAGCCTGCCGGACGAGGCCGCGGTCGAGGAGCACGGCGAGACCGGCCCCTACGACGGCGGCACCGAGCTCGGGGCGCTGGCCAACACCGGCTACCAGCAGGCGCTCACGAACGTCGCGACCATGCGCCGGGCCGGGCTGAACACGCCGATGGTGTGGGTCGACGTCGAGCCGGTCCCGGACTTCGAGTGGAGCGCCGACAAGGTCGCCAACGCGTCGGTGGTGGAGGGCGCCGCCCGCGGGTACGCCGACGCCGGCTACCGCGTCGGCGTCTACTCCACGCCGTCCCTGTGGGAGGGCGTGGTCGGCGGGCTCACCCTCGGCCTGCCCGAGTGGCGGGCCGCGGGCGAGACCTCACGCGCCGAGGCGCTGAGCCGGTGCGGCCCGGACTGGTCGATCCAGGGCGGCCGGGCGGTGCTCGGCCAGTGGGTCGAGCAGGCGCGCGACCAGAACGTCACCTGCCCCGGCATCGCGACCGACCTCGGCCGCTGGTTCCACCAGTACTGACCCGTCGTTAATCGGCGGGTCAACCGACTCGCTTGATGTAGCGGCGGCACGGGGAGAGGTAGGTGTGGCCGAGCGCGGTGACCTCGTAGGGCAGGTCGCCGCCGTCCGTCCAGCCGCGCTTCTCGTAGAACGCCCGCGCCCGCTCGTTGCCGACCACGACCGCCAGCCAGGCGACGTGATGGCCGGCCGCGCCCACCTGACGCTCGGCCTCGTCGAGCAGCAGGTCCGCCAGGCCGGACCCGCGGTGCCCGGAGTCGACGTACACCTGCTCGACCTCGGCGCCGACCACCATGATGAAGCCGGCGACCTCCCCGTCGACGGTCGCGACGGTCGTGTCGGCGACCCGGGCGGGCGCGCGGTCGTGGAACGCCTCGAGCGTGCGCCGGCGCGGTCAGCCCGTCGGGGACGTGGCCGGGGTGCGCGTCGTGCCAGCCCGCGTGCCAGATGTCGGCGACCGCGGCGGCGTCGGCGGCGGTGCCCGGCCGCAGAGTCGGGTGTCCCCATGGCGCCGAGCCTAGTGACTCTAAGGTGACCTCCATGACCGATTCGGAGACCGCGCGCCAGGACGGCGTCGGCGACCCCGACGGGCTCGACCGGCTCTGGACGCCGCACCGGATCGCCTACATCCGCGGGGAGAACAAGCCCGTCGACTCGTCGGCGGGGGAGTGCCCGTTCTGCCGGATCCCGGGCCAGGACGACGCGGAGGGACTGGTCGTACGCCGCGGGCGACGCTGGCGTACGTCGTGCTCAACCTCTACCCGTACTCGCCCGGGCACCTGATGGTCTGCCCGTACCGCCACATCGCCGACTACACCGAGACCACCGACGACGAGGCCGGACGAGATCGCCGACGCTGACCAAGCAGGCGATGACCGTGGTCCGCCAGGTGTCCGGCGCGCACGGGCTTCAACCTCGGCATGAACCAGGGCGCCGATCGCCGGCGCCGGCATCTCGGCCCACCTGCACCAGCACGTCGTACCGCGCTGGGCCGGCGACCAGAACTTCATGCCGATCATCGGCCGCACCAAGACCCTGCCCGAGCTGCTCGCCGACACGCGGACGCTGCTGGCCGACGCCTGGTCCGGCTGACTCAGCCGACCAGGTGCGGGTGCGCCTCGGCGCGTCCCTGGAAGGCCAGGATCGCCGGGTTCATCACCCGCCGTCCCGGATCTCGATCGCGCGGCTGAGGGTCTCGTTCGCCGTCCCAGGCGCTGCGGCCCTCGAGCACCGGCCGCAGGAACGGGATCAGCGCCGAGCTGATCTCCCAGGTCGCCGAGTTCCAGAGGTACGACGGGCTGTGGTCGACCGCGTAGTATGGACGTGGTCACCGACCTCGAACACCGGGTCGTCGAACGTGGTCGGGTCGCGCCCAGCTGAAGCCCATGCCCTCGTCGCAGGACACGTCGACGATCAGGCTGCCGGGCCGGAACGCCGGCGAGGTCCTCGGTCTGCAGGTAGGTCAGCGGCGCCGCGGTGTCCTGGAGGGTGCAGTTGACGATGATGTCGTTCTCGGCGAGGTACGGCGCCAGCGGCACCCGGCCGCGGTCGGTGATGACGTGGCTGAGGTGCGGGCGCGTCCGGGTCGTGGTCGAACTGCCGGATCAGCACCGAGTGGATCGGTGAGCCGACCGCGGCCACGCCGCGGTTGGTGAGCACGGCGACGTCGTGCACGCCGTGCGCGTTGAGTGCGGTCACGGCGCCGCGGGCGGTCGCGCCGAAGCCGATCACGACGGCGCTGAGCCGGCGGCCGTAGTCGCCGCTGACCCCGGCCAGCTCCATCGCCTGCAGCACGGAGCAGTAGCCGGCGAGCTCGTTGTTCTTGTGGAAGACGTGCAGGCCGACGGCGCCGTCGCGGGTCCAGTGGTTCATCGCCTCGAACGCGATCAGGGTCAGGTCCTGGTCGATCGCGAGCTGGGTCAGCGCCGGGTCCTGGACGCAGTGCGGCCAGCCCCACAGCACCTGGCCGGGTCCGAGCGCGGCGACGTCGTCGTGCTGCGGCTTGGGCAGCAGCACGACGTCGGAGCCCGCCAGGATCTCCTCACGCGAGGCGAACCCGGCCACGAAGCGGTGCCAGGTCGGCGTCCGCTGCGCCGAACTTCTCGGCGTAGCCGTGCTCCAGCGTGATCGCGGCTCGGAGGTCCGGGTCGAGGCGCGTCAGGTGGTCGGGGTGGAGCGGGAGGCGGTGCTCGTTCTCCTTGGCCGAGGTGCCGATCACCCCGAGGCCGAGGAGCGTCACTTCTTCTTCGCGTCCATCTTCTCGGAGAACGTCTCCTCGTGGCCCTTGGCGCGCTTGGCGGCGCGCTTCTCCTTGATGGACTTGCCGGACTTCTTGGTCATGCTCTGCCGAGGCGACTTGTCGCTCATCGTGGCTCCTGATCGGAGCCAGAGTGGCTCCCTGCACCCCACACTACGCGTGCTGGGAAGCCTCCCGTCCCTGATCGAAGAACGCCCGGATGCCGTCGGCGTCGGCGAGCGCCGAGATCGGGCGGGCCGCCCCGAACGGCTCGGTCCAGAAGTCGTCGGCCGGCGGCACGGTCCAGGGGCCGACGTACGCATAGGGCACCGGGATGTGGTCGTCGCCGGGCGAGACCCCGTAGTTGACCCCGCCCTCGCTGATGCCGATGTCGAAGTGCTCGGGCCAGAGCACGGGCCCACCACTGGGGGCGAACGCCCGCAGCGCGGCGTCGCCGACCGAGAGGGCGCCCAGCAGCAGCCGGGCTGCGGCGTCGTCGACGACGAGCACGTCGTCGGGGCCGACGCCGGACCCGTCGTGGTAGACGTCGTCGAGCGGGTGCACCTCGACGCCGGCCGCGCGGGCGACGTCGCGCGGCGGTGCGCCCGTCGAGCGGGTGCTCGCCACCCGCGGCGACCAGGGCGGAGCCGACGATGCGCAGATCGGGCGCCCGGGTCGTGCCGATGCCGCCCTCGACGACGCGGAGCTTGATCGTGCCGCAGGCGGCGTACTGCGGGCCGGCCAGCACCAGCTCGGCCACCCCGTGCAGGGCACGTCGCGTGGCCACCAGGGCCGGGTCACCCTCCATGTGCACCGTCATCGGGACCTCCCGTAACGCCAGACGAGGTGACACGACTGTGCACCATGCTCCTAGTCTGTTGCACCTCCGACCCGGAGCCAGGAGCGAGCGCGTGGACCACCCGGACGACCCCCCAGGGGCGGGCGGCGTACGCCGTGACGACGCGGCGCTGGTCGCGGCGCTCGCGGCCCGGGACGAGGCGGCGTTCGCCGAGCTGGTCGACCGCTGGGGGCCGACCATGCTGCGCGTCGCCCGGAGCCACGTGTCGACCGACGCGTCCGCCGAGGAGGTCGTGCAGGACACCTGGGTGGCCGTGCTCCGCGGGCTGGACGGCTTCGAGGGCCGGTCGTCGCTGCGGACCTGGGTGTTCCGGATCCTCGCGAACATCGCCAAGACCCGCGGGATCAGGGACCGCCGGACGGTCCCGATGAGCGGCTTCGGGGGCGAGGACGTGGAGCGCGGTCCGACGGTGGACCCGGACCGGTTCCGGGGCGTCGACGACCAGTACCCGGGCGGCTGGAAGTCCTTCCCGGCCCACTGGCCGACCGCCGAGGAGCGCACCCTCGGGGCCGAGGTCGGGGGAGTGGTGCAGGAGGCGCTGGCGCTGCTGCCGCCGAACCAGCGCACCGTCGTGACCCTGCGCGACCTGCACGGCTTCGACGCCGAGGAGGTCTGCGAGCTGCTCGGGGTGTCCGCCGGCAACCAGCGGGTCCTGCTGCACCGCGGGCGGGCGCAGGTGCGCAGCCGGCTCGAGGAGCACTACGGCGCCGACGCCCGGTGGGGGGCGACGCCATGAGCCACGGCGGGACTGACCTGTGCCGAGTTCGTCGAGCTCGTCACCGACTACCTCGAGGGAGCGATGGACGAGGCGACCGCCCGCCGGTTCGAGGAGCACGCGGGCGTGTGCCCGGGCTGCGACGTCTACCTCGACCAGATCCGGGAGACCATCGGCGAGGTCGGCCGGCTCACGCCGGAGGACCTGGACCCGGTCGCGCGGGACCGGATGCTCGAGGCGTTCCGCGACTGGGCGCGCACCCCACCCGAGGTGTAACGCCGCGCGGGTCAGGGAGCGGGCAGGACGAGCCGGACCCGGTCGCCGCCGATCCGTCCCCGGAGGACGGCCCGGGCGTCGGTCGCGCGGGTGTCCCAGCGGCCGGTGAGGTGTCCGGCTAGCGACCCGGCCAGGTCCAGGTCGACCACGGCGGTCTCGGCGTACCGGTCCCACACGGCGCTGCCGCTCACGGCCAGGTCGTCGACCATCCGCACGCCGTCCAGGTCGAAGGACACGGTGCGTCCGCCGGAGTAGGTCCAGGTCCCGCCGCGCAGGCCCACGCCGTGCCCGGAGTAGTTGTTCCACCAGCGGTCCATCAGGTCCGCGACCGTGCCGGCGGCGGCCGTCGCGGCGCGGCGCGAGCGGACGGGTGCCTGGCCGGTCGCGGGGGCGACGTCCGCGAGGCGTCCGGGCGAAGCTGCCCGGCGTCCGGATCGGCTCCACCTCGCCGGCGCACCGCCGCCGCTGGTCGTCCGGCTGGGTCTCCGGGCGCGCGCACGAACGCGCGCAGGATGCGGACGGCGCAGTCGTCGGTGTCGCCGATCGCGGTCACGTGGAAGCTGTTGCGGACCAGGACGAACTGCGCCGAGGGGAACTGGTCGCGGACCATCCGGCCCTCCGCCGGTGTCGTGATCGAGTCGAGCTCCCCGGAGAGCACCAGCACCGGGACATCGGGGTAGACGCCACCCGGCGGGCGGACCGGCCCGGACGGGTTGCTGGCGGGCGCCGTCGGCCAACGGGTGCACCAGTCCAGAGCCTGCCAGTCGGAGCGGGCGTACTCGAAGACGGTGAACGGGCCGAAGGTGTTCGGGTGCGTCCGCGAACGCCGGTGCAGCGCCTGCTTGTACTGGCGCTCGCGCTGCTTCCCCGGCGGCGCGGTCATGTCGTAGACGTAGGGGTAGTCGTGGCAGGCGACGGCAGCGTCGAGCCCCTCGCTGTAGAACCGGGCCGGGCCGGCGTCGGGGTCGCCGCCGGTGGCCTCGGCGACCAGCCGGAGCAGGGGAGCGCGGTCGCCGCGCAGCCCGGACCGCAGGGCGGCGGTCAGCTCGCGGTAGAACGCCGGGGTGTACGTCGCGTACGAAGACGATGCTGACCAGGGTGGACCCGGTGACCTTCACCCGCATCGGGCGGCCGTCGGCGTCGTGCGAGCGGCCGCGCCACGGCTCGTCGCGGACCTCCGCGAGCACCCGCTTCAGGGCGCCGCCGAACGACCTGCCGCCGGTCCGGCAGTCGGGGGAGCGCTTGCAGGCGAGGTGGAAGGCCCGGCGCGCGGTCGGCGGGGCGGTCGGGTACCAGCCCGACTCGCCGTAGGTGGGGTACGACGCGTCGAGGGCGACGCTGCGGACCAGCCCGGGGTGCCGCCCGGCGAAGACCTGGGCGAAGAACGTGCCGTAGGAGTCGCCGTACACGTCGACGTCCTCGAGCTCGAGCGCCTCGAGCACGGCGGCCAGGTCGTCGGCCGACCGGGCGGTCGAGTAGTCGTCGGCGCGCTGGCCGAGCCTGCGGCCGCACCGGCCGGCCGCGACGTTGTAGGGCCCGGTGAGCTTCTGCAGGCCCGGGGCAGTCGATCGGCTCGGACCGGCCGGTGCCGCGCTGGTCGACGAGCAGCAGGTTCCGCCGGTCCATCAGGTCGCCGTACATCTGGACGTAGGAGGACCCCGAGGCCGTCGTGGCGTAGCCCGGCCCGCCCTCGTGCGGGACCAGGGTGCCGATCGGCCGGGCCGCGGCGGGCGGGCACGAACGCGAAGCCGACGGTGACCTTGCCGGCGCCCGGGCGGTCGGGGTCCCAGTTGCGCCGGATCTTGCCGCACAGCGCCCGGGCGACCACGTCGCACGGGCGGAGGGTGAGGCTGCCGACCTGGACGTCGCGTGGCGGCGGCGCCGGCGCGGCGCCGAGGACGCGGGCGCCACGGCGGTCAGGCCGGCCGCGAGGCAGACGACGACGAGCGCCCGAGCGCGGTACCTGGGACGGGGGTGCCGGCGCATCGGCCCATGATGGGGTCTCGGGCACAGGCCTGTCATCGCCTGTCTTCGCCGGTGGGTACCCTGCCGCCACCATGATGGAACGTTTCCGCGCCTTCTGGACGAAGGTCATCTCGCCGATCGCCCACCTGCTGATCAAGCTCGGGGTGAGCGCCGACATGGTCACCCTGGTCGGCACGCTCGGGCGTCTGCGCGGGCGCGCTGGTGTTCTTCCCGCAGGGCAAGCTGCTGACCGGTGTCCTGGTGATCACGGCGTTCGTGTTCAGCGACCTGATCGACGGCTACATGGCGCGGCTGACCGGCAAGAGCTCGCCGTTCGGGGCGTTCCTCGACTCCACGCTGGACCGGATCGGCGACGGCGCCATCTTCGGCGGGCTGGCGCTCTACTACGCCGGCCCGGGGGACAGCGACGTCTACCTCGTCCTCACGCTGATCTGCCTGGTGATGGGCGGGGTGACGTCCTACGCCCGGGCCCGGGCCGAGGGGCTCGGCTTCCAGGCCAAGGTCGGGATCGCCGAGCGCGCCGACCGGCTCGTGGCGATCCTGGTGATGACCGGCTTCAGCGCGATCTTCGACCTGCCGATCCTGATGGAGGTCACCCTCTGGGCGCTGGCCGCCGCCTCCACGATCACCGTGGTCCAGCGGGTCTGGGTCGTCCGCAAGCAGGCGCTCAGCCAGCCGACGCCCTGACGTCCACGGTCAGGTCGCGCGCCTCGGCGTACCTCTCCCGGACCTGGGGGGTCGGGTCGGCCTCCAGCGTGGTGCCGCCGGGGGCGTGCCACCCGGGCAGCTCGCCGGTCAGGGTCCACGCGGCCTGACGCGCGGCGCCGAGGGCGACGTACTCGCCGGGCTCGGGTACGACGACCGGCCGGCCGAGCACCATCGGCGCGATGGCCTGGACCGCACGCGACCGGGCGCCGCCGCCGACCAGCAGGATCCGGCTGACCGGGCTGCCGGTGGCCTCGACCGCGTCGACGGCGTCGGCGAGCCCGCAGAGCAGCCCTTCGACGGCGGCCCGGGCCAGGTGCTCGGGTGTCGACGACGCGAGGGTGAGCCCGTGCAGGGATCCGGTGCTGCGCGGCCGGTCGGGCGTGCGCTCGCCCTCGAGGTACGGCACGAGCACCAGCCCGTCGGCGCCCGGTGGCGCGGCCAGGGCCAGGTCGGCGAGCCGGTCGTGGTCGACCGAGAGCATCCGGGCGCAGGCGTCCAGCACCCGCGCGGCGTTGAGCGTCGCGACCAACGGGAGGAACCGCCCGGTCGCGTCCGCGAACCCGGCGACGGTGCCCGACGGGTCGCCGGCGGGCGTGTCGGAGACGGCGCAGGCGACGCCGGAGGTCCCGATCGAGAGCACCAGGTCGCCGGCCTCGGCGCCGAGCGCCAGCGCGGACGCGGCGTTGTCGCCGGCGCCGGGACCGAGCGGGGCGCCGGCGTGCTCGCCCGCAGTGTCGGCCGGTCCGAGCACGGTCGGCACCGACAGGCGACGGCCGAAGCCGAGCTCCAGCAGGTCGTCGCGGTAGCGCTCCTCGAGGGGCGACCAGTAGCCCGTCCCGCTCGCGTCGCTGCGGTCCGTGGTGAGCCGGTCGATGTCGGTCTGCCCGGCCAGCCGCCAGGTCAGCCAGTCGTGGGGGAGCGCCACCGCCGCCGCGCGGGCGGCCAGCTCGGGCTCGGCGGTCGCGAACCAGCGCAGCTTCGCGACGGTGAACGACGCGACCGGGACGACGCCGACCGCGTCCGCCCAGGCCTGCCCGCCGCCGAGCTCGCCGACGAGGTCGGCAGCGGCGTCGGCGGACCGGGTGTCGTTCCACAGCAGGGCCGGGCGGACGACGGACCCGGACTCGTCGAGGCAGACCATGCCGTGCTGCTGGGCGCCGACCGACAATGCGGCCACGTCATCGAGGCCGCCGGCGTCGTCGATGGCCACCTGGAGCGCCTCCCACCAGGCCTCGGGGTCGACCTCCGTGCCGTCGGGGTGCGCGGCCTTGCCCGACCGGACGATGGCACCCGTGTCGGCGTCGACGACGAGCACCTTGCACGACTGCGTGGACGAGTCCACGCCGGCGACCAGCCCCATCAGCGGACGCCGTACAGGTGCTCGAGCGCCAGCTGGTCGAGGACCTCGAAGCCCATGCCGCGCTCCGTGTGCTCGGCGGGGTCGAACTCCTCCTGGCGCAGCGCGTCGAGGGTCTCGCCGTCGCCCAGGGTCGGCTCGGCGAGCTGGTCGACCCGCGCCAGCCGCATGGCCTCCTGCACCTCGGGATCGGCCCGGAACGCACGCACCTTGTCGCGCAGGATCAGGTAGTTGCGCATGCAGCCGGCGGCCGACGCCCAGACGCCGTCGATGTCCTCGGTGCGGGGCGGCTTGAAGTCGAAGTGCCGCGGGCCGTCGTAGCCGCCGTTCTCGAGGATGTCGACCACCCAGAAGGCGCCGCGCGCGTTGCCCGCGCCGAACCGCAGGTCCTGGTCGAACCGCGGGCCGTTCTGGCCGTTCAGGTCGACGTGGAACAGCTTGCCCTGCCAGAGCGCCTGGGCCAGGCCGTGGGCGAAGTTGAGCCCGGCCATCTCCTCGTGCCCGACCTCCGGGTTGACGCCGACCAGCTCGGGGTGGGCCAGCCGCTCGATGAAGGCCAGCGCGTGCCCGACGGTCGGCAGCAGGATGTCGCCGCGGGGCTCGTTCGGCTTCGGCTCGAGCGCGAAGCGCAGGTCGTAGCCCTGCTCGAGGACGTAGCCGCCGAGGATGTCGAACGCCTCGGCGTACCGGTCCAGGGCGACCTTCACGTCCTTGGCCGCGCCCGACTCCGACCCCTCGCGGCCGCCCCAGGCGACGAACGTCTTGGCGCCCATCTCGGCGGCCAGGTCCACGTTGCGCAGCGCCTTGCGCAGTGCGTAGCGGCGTACGTCGCGGTCGTTGCTGGTGAACGCGCCGTCCCGGAAGACCGGGTGCGAGAACAGGTTCGTGGTGATCATCGGGACGTCCAGCCCGGTCTCGGCCAGCGCCTCGCGGACCCGGCCGAGCAGCCGTTCGCGCTCGGCGTCGGGACTGCCGATCGGGACGACGTCGTCGTCGTGGAAGGTGATGCCGGACGCCCCGAGCTCGGCCAGCCGGTGGATCGCGGTCACCGGGTCGAGCGGCGGCCGGATCGCCGTGCCGAACACGTCGACCCCCTGCCAGCCGACGGTCCAGAGGCCAAAGGTGAAGCGGTCGCCCACGGTGGGGCGGTAGTCCGACATCTGCGTCTCCTCGTCCGGAAATCGTTAGTTCCCTGTGACAACAAAGTTGCCCAGACACCCCTTGTGGACCGTCAATCTACGACGCTAAGTTGGCCGCGACAACATAAGAAGTGACGGGCGTCACCATCCCGTTGCTGGTAGCCCCGGAGGTGGGTGCGTGAGAGGCATACGAAGGGATCGACCCCGCAGGGTCGTGAGCATGCTGGCGATCGGTGCGCTGGCGATGAGTCTTGCCGCGTGTGGCGGCGACGACGACGGCGGCGACGGCGGAGGCGACAGCAGCAGCGACGAGAAGAAGGTCGGCGTGATCCTGCCCGACGCTGTCAGCTCGCCGCGATGGGAAGGCAACGACCGACCGAGCCTCGAGGCGGCATTCGACGAGGCTGGGATCGACTCGGACATCCAGAACGCCGAAGGCGACGTCGCGAAGTTCGGCACGATCTGCGACAGCATGATCAACGCCGGTGTGCAGGTGCTGATGATCGTCAACCTCGACTCCGAGTCCGGAGCCGCGTGCCTGAACAAGGCAACCGAGGCGGGCATCCTGAGCATCGACTACGACCGGCTGACGCTGGGCGGTGGCGCGTCGTACTACGTGTCCTTCGACAACGTCCAGGTCGGCGCCCTGATGGGCGAGGGCCTGACCAAGTGCCTCGACGACGCCGGGAAGACGAAGGCGAACATCGCCTACATCAACGGTGCTCCGACGGACAACAACGCAGCGCTGTTCAAGCAGGGCTACGAGGAGGCGCTGGCGCCGAAGATCGACTCGGGCGACTACACCCTCGTGGGCGACCAGACCGGTGAGTGGGACGCCGACAAGGCGGCCACCGCCTTCGACGGCATCTTCACCGCCAACGACGGCGACGTCGACGGCGTGGTCTCGGCCAACGACACCATGGCCGGCGGCATCATCGCCCGGCTCAAGGCCAACGACCTCGCCGGACAGGTCCCGGTGACCGGCCAGGACGCGAGCATCGAGGGTCTCCAGCGGGTGCTCGACGGCTCGCAGTGCATGACGGTGTACAAGAACACCGCGCTCGAGGCCGACCTGGCCTCGCAGCTGGCGATCGCCCTCATCAACGGCGACGAGGAGGGGGCCGACGCACTGGCCACCGGCTCGGTGCCCGACACGGAGGCCGGGACGGACGTCAAGTCCGCGCTCGCGACTCCCGAGGCGATCTACATCGACGGTGTTGCCAAGGTGATCAGCGACGGGTTCCAGACCGTCGAGGACGTCTGCACCGGCGAGTACGAGAAGCTCTGCGCCGACAACGGGGTGCAGTAGCCCGACAGCGGTGCTCGCCTCCCGATCGGAGGCGAGCACCGCTCACGTCTTGACCGTCCTGCGCGGCCCCTGTTGCCGGGCACCCAGGGGAGGAGCCCCGCCTTGTCCACCACCACGACCGAGCCGCCGAGCGCGGCCGTCGGCGAGCAGCTGCTGCAGCTGCGCGGCATCCACAAGAGCTTCGGAGCGGTCCAGGTCCTGCGCGGGATCGACTTCGAGGTCACGGCCGGCCGGGTGACCGCGCTGGTCGGCGACAACGGTGCCGGCAAGAGCACCCTGATCAAGGGCATCGCCGGCATCCACTCCTTCGACAGCGGGGAGTACACCTTCGAGCGGCAGCCGGTCCACGTGAACAGCCCGCGGGACAGCAACGCGCTCGGGATCGAGGTCGTCTACCAGGACCTCGCGCTCTGCGACAACCTCGACGTCGTCCAGAACATGTTCCTCGGCCGCGAGATGCGCCGCGGCGGCCGGCTCGACCAGGACGCGATGGAGTCGAAGGCCAAGGAGACCCTGAAGGGGCTCTCGGTGCGCACCCTCAAGTCGGTGCGGACGCACGTGGCCAGCCTCTCGGGTGGTCAGCGGCAGACCGTCGCGATCGCCCGCGCGGTGCTGTGGAACTCCAAGGTGGTCATCCTCGACGAGCCGACCGCGGCCCTCGGCGTGGCCCAGACCGAGCAGGTCCTCAAGCTCGTACGCCGGCTCGCCGACCGCGGCCTCGGCGTCGTCCTGATCAGCCACAACCTCGTCGACGTCTTCGAGGTCGCCGACGACATCGCCGTGCTCTACCTCGGCCAGATGGTCGCCCAGGTCCACGCGAAGGACGTCAACAACAACCAGGTCGTCGAGCTGATCACGACCGGCAGGTCCGGGGACGCTCGGGGACGCCGGCCCGATCCCGCCGCCAGGCAACGAGACCGGAGGTGAGCGTCCGATGACCACCACAGTGCCCGTGCCCGAGCCGATGGAGGACGAGGCCCAGGACGACTCGGTCGCCGGGCTGGCCCGCGACTACGTCACCCGCGTCCGCGGCGGCGACGTCGGCTCCCTGCCGGCGGTGCTCGGGCCTGGTCGCCCTCGTCATCATCTTCGCCGCGCTGCGGCCCGAGCAGTTCACCAACGCGTTCAACTTCGCCAACCTGATCAACCAGGCCGCCGGCATCGTGGTGCTCGCCATGGGCCTGGTCTTCGTCCTCCTGCTCGGCGAGATCGACCTCTCGGCCGGCTACACCGCCGGCACCGCGGCCTGCGTCATGGCGATCGCCATGACCGACCACGGGTGGCACTGGTTCCCGTCCGTGCTCGCGTGCCTGGCGACCGGCGCCGCTGATCGGCACCCTGATCGGCCTGCTCGTCGCCCGGCTGGGCATCCCGTCGTTCGTCGTGACCCTGGCCGCGTTCCTCGCGCTCCAGGGCGTGCTCCTCCTGCTGATCGGCGAGGGCGGCACGATCGCGATCCGCGACGAGACGATCCTCGCGATCATGAACGAGCAGCTGCCGATCTGGCTCGGCTGGACGCTGTGCATCGGCGGGCTCGCGGCGTACGCGCTGATCACGCTCCGGACCACCCGGTCGCGCAAGAAGGCCGGCCTGCAGGGCGCGCCGATGTCGCTGTGGGTGATCAAGACGGTGTCGCTGTCGATCGTGCTCGTCGCGGCCACGGCGTACCTCAGTGCCGAGCGCAGCCGGAACACCCTCATCTCCTCGCTCAAGGGCGTGCCCGTGGTCGTGGTGGTGATGGTGGTGCTGCTGATCGGGCTCACCTTCCTGCTCAGCCACACCGCCTGGGGCGTCCACGTGTACGCCGTCGGCGGGAACGCCGAGGCGGCCCGGCGGGCCGGCATCAACGTGTTCCGGGTCCGGCTGTCGTGCTTCGTCATGTGCTCCACGCTCGCGGGCGTGGCCGGCATCCTGCTGGTCAGCCGGACCAACTCGGTCTCGCCCTCGACCGGTGGCTCGCTGACCCTGCTGTTCGCCGTGGGCGCGGCCGTCATCGGCGGCACCAGCCTGTTCGGCGGCAAGGGCCGCGTGGTCGACGCCGTGATCGGCGGCTTCGTGGTGATGACGCTGCAGAACGGCATGTCGCTGCTCAACCAGCCGTCGGGGCGCGTGTACGTCGCCACCGGCCTGGTGCTGCTGATCGCGGCGAGCGTCGACGCCCTCAGCCGCAAGCGGGCCGCCGCCACCGGGCGAGTCTGACCGAGGGGAGGGTCCCTCGATGGCACGTCGGTCCGGGCTCAGCCAGGACGAGCTGCGGCGGCGCAACATGAGTGCGCTGCTGTGGCGGGTCCACGTGTCCGGACCGACCAGCCGCACGGTGCTCACCGCCGAGCTGGGTCTCAACCGCAGCACGATCGGCGACCTCACCGGGCAGCTGGAGGACCTCGGCCTGGTCCAGCGAGGAGGCCCCGAGCACCGGACGACGCTCGGGGCGCCCCTCGCTGGTGGTGACCCCGCGCAGCGACGTCACCGTGCTCGCGGTCGCGATCGACGTCGACAGCATCGCGGTCGCGCTGGTGGACCTCGGCGGCGTCGTCATCGACCAGCGGCGGCGGCTCCACCAGCCGGCCAGCCACCACGTGCGCCGGGTCGTCGAGACCGTCGCGCAGATGGCGCTCGAGCTGCTCGCCCTGCCCGAGTCCGGCCGCTGCCTCGGGGTGGGCGTGTCCGTGCCCGGCGCCGTACGCACGTCGGACGGGCTGGTCCGGTTCGCCCCGAACCTCGGCTGGCACGACGAGCCGTTCACCGCCCTGCTCGTCCGACGAGCTCGGCATGCCCGTCGTGTCCGGCAACGACTCCGACCTCGGGTGCGCTCGCCGAGCACACCCGCGGGGCCGCGGTCGGCGCCAACGACGTCGCGTTCCTGAACTGCCGGGTCGGTCTCGGCGGTGGCTTCCTGGTCGGGGGAGTGACGATGCGCGGGGCCAACGGGTACGCCGGCGAGATCGGCCACCTGCAGGTGGACAGCAACGGCGAACGCTGCCGCTGCGGGGCGACCGGCTGCTGGGAGACCAAGGTCGGCGAGAACCACCTGCTCACCCTCGCCGGCCGGCTCGAGGGCGGCGGCGCCAGCGCGGTGGACGAGGTGATCGCAGCCGCCGACGGCGGCGACGCGCGGTCGACCGCGGCCGTGGACTCGGTGGCCGAGTGGATCGGGTTCGGGATGCGGGCCGTGGTCAACGTCTTCAACCCCTCGATGATCGTCCTCGCCGGTGTGCTCGCCCAGGTGTGGCGGGCGCGCGAGCAGATGGTGCGCGACGCGCTCGGCCACGGCATGGTGATCGCGCCGCTCGACGGGCTCCGGATCGTCGCGTCGCAGCTGGGGGAGGACGTCTCGCTGCTCGGCGCGGCCGAGCTGGCGTTCGCGCCGCTGCTCGCCGACCCGGTCGGCGTGCTGGGGGCCGGACGGGCCTCCGCCGCGGGGGCCTGAGCGGCCGGTCCCGAATGCGGCCCGGCGCCCGCTGCGCCGTACGATTGAGGCATGTCGCAGAACCCCGCATCCCCCGCTGAGCAGGCCCCCGACCACACCACCGACGGCACCGGCACCACGCGCGTGAAGCGCGGCATGGCCGAGATGCTGAAGGGCGGCGTGATCATGGACGTCGTCACCGCCGAGCAGGCCAAGATCGCCGAGGACGCCGGCGCCGTGGCCGTGATGGCGCTGGAGCGGGTCCCGGCCGACATCCGCGCGCAGGGCGGCGTCTCCCGGATGAGCGACCCGGACATGATCGACGGGATCATCGAGGCGGTCTCGATCCCGGTGATGGCCAAGGCCCGGATCGGCCACTTCGCCGAGGCGCAGGTGCTGCAGAGCCTGGGCGTCGACTACGTCGACGAGTCCGAGGTGCTGACCCCGGCCGACTACGCCAACCACATCGACAAGTGGCAGTTCACCGTGCCGTTCGTGTGCGGTGCGACCAACCTGGGCGAGGCGCTGCGCCGGATCACCGAGGGCGCGGCGATGATCCGCTCCAAGGGCGAGGCCGGCACCGGCGACGTCTCCAACGCGGTCACCCACATGCGCACCATCCGGGCCGAGATGCGGCGGCTGCACGGGCTCGAGGGCGACGAGCTGTACGTCGCGGCCAAGGAGCTGCAGGCGCCGTACGACCTGGTCAAGGAGGTCGCTGCCAAGGGCAAGCTGCCGGTCGTGCTGTTCACCGCCGGCGGCATCGCCACCCCGGCCGACGCGGCGATGATGATGCAGCTCGGCGCCGAGGGCGTCTTCGTGGGCTCCGGCATCTTCAAGTCCGGCAACCCCGCCGAGCGGGCCGAGGCGATCGTCAAGGCCACCACGTTCTACGACGACCCCGACGTCGTCGCCAAGGTCTCCCGCGGGCTGGGCGAGGCGATGGTCGGCATCAACGTCGAGGAGCTCCCGCAGCCGCACCGGCTGGCCGAACGCGGCTGGTGACGAGCACTCGATGACCTTCCGGCGGTCGCTCCTGGTGGCCGCCGTGCTGGCGGTCCTGCCGCTCGCGGCGTGCGACGGCGAGCCGGCCTCGCAGTCGTCTTCGGTGCACGACGACCTGGTCGTGGCCACCGAGGCCGGCCCGGTCGAAGGACTCCGGCTCACGGATGATCAGGTGCGGGCCTGGCGCGGCATCCCGTACGCCGCCCCGCCGGTCGGCAACCTCCGCTGGCGCCCGCCCGCCGATCCCGAGGGCTGGGCCGACGTCCGCGAGGCGCACGACTACGGCAAGCCGTGCCTCCAGGGACCGTCGTCGTCCGGAGGACTGATCAACGTCGAGGACGGCAGCGAGGACTGCCTGACCCTGAACGTCAGCCGCCCCGACGACGGTCGGGAGGACCTGCCGGTCATGGTGTGGATCCACGGCGGCTCGTTCCTGCACGGCTCGGGCAGCCAGCCCGTCTACAACTCCGGGACCCTGGTCGAGCGCGGGGTCGTCCTGGTGACGCTGAACTACCGGCTCGGCCGGCTCGGCTTCTTCGCCCACCCGGCGCTGGGCGGCGACGTCGCCAACTTCGGGCTGCTCGACCAGGTCAAGGCGCTCGAGTGGGTCCGCGACAACATCGCCGGCTTCGGCGGCGACCCCGACAACGTCACCGTCTTCGGGGAGTCGGCCGGCGGCATGTCCGTGAACGCGCTGATGGCCAGCCCGGCCGCGCGCGGGCTGTTCGCGCGGGCGGTCACCCAGTCCGGCCTCGGGCGGGAGCCGTCGGAGAGCCTCGCGAGCGCCCGGGCCGAGGGGCGCCAGCTCATGGCCGGCCTGGCGGGCCCGCGGGCCGACGCGAAGGCGCTGCGCGAGGTCCCGGCCAGGAAGGTGATGGCGCTGCCGCTCAACCTGCTCCAGGGTCAGGTGCCGGTCGTCGACCGGGTGCTGCCCGCGCCGGTCTCGGAGGTCTTCGAGGCCGGTGACGAGGCGCCGGTGCCGTACCTCGTCGGCACCACGGACCTCGAGGCGCCGGACATCTTCGTGCAGCAGCTGGGCCAGGACCCGGCGGAGGCCCGCGCCCGCTTCACCGGGGACGACCGCGCGGCTGCCGTGGCGGCGTACGGGAGCGAGGCAGGAGCTGGACCGGCACCTGATCTCCGACGTCGTCTTCACCGAGCCCGCCCGCCACCTCGCCGAGACCCACGCTGACGACGCGCCCACGTACTTCTACCGGTTCTCCATCACCAGCCCGCAGCTGCTGGAGGCGCTCGGTGGTGCGCCGCACGCGTCGGAGATCCCGTACGTCTTCGACGACACCTCCGTGCAGCCGTTCCCGGTCGAGGGGTCCGAGCCGCTGGCGGACACGATCAGCGACTACTGGGTGGGTTTCGCGACCGACGGCACGCCTGCGGCCGCGGGCGCGCCGCAGTGGCCGGCGTACGACGAGCGGATGCGGATCATGGAGCTCACCATCGAGGGGCCACGGACGACCGTCGACCCCTGGACCGCCCGGCTGGACGCCGTCGAGGCGGGTTACGCCGCGGGGCTCGGCCCGGACTAGCATCCGCGCATGACCACCGTCGGCGTCTTCGCGCTCCAGGGCGACGTCCGCGAGCACCTGCGGGTGCTCGAGGACCTCGGCGTGCGCGCCCAGGCGGTACGCCGACCCTCCGAGCTGGACGCGTGCGACGGGCTGATCCTGCCCGGTGGCGAGTCGACGACCATGGCCAAGCTGGCCCGCACCTTCGACCTGCTCGACCCGCTGCGCAAGCGGATCTCGTCCGGCATGCCGACGTTCGGCACCTGCGCCGGGATGATCCTGCTGGCCGAGCGGATCGAGGACGGCGCGACCGGCCAGGAGACCCTCGGCGGGCTCGACATCACGGTGCGGCGCAACGCGTTCGGGCGGCAGGTGGACTCGTTCGAGGGCGACCTCGACTTCACCGGGCTCGCCGACCCGGTGCACGCGATCTTCATCCGGGCGCCGTGGGTGGAGCGGGTCGGCGACGGGGTCGACGTACTCGCTCGTGTCGAGGACGGCGCGGCCGCGGGTAGGATCGTCGCGGTCCGACAGGGCCCGCTGATGGCGACGTCGTTCCACCCGGAGGTGGGTGGCGACTCCCGGATCCACGAGCTGTTCGTGGACCTGGTCGCTGCGGGCTGACCGGCACCGACCACCGAGTCCCCGCGGCTCGACCACCGACGCAGAAGGAACGCATGTCCGGCCACTCCAAATGGGCGACCACCAAGCACAAGAAGGCGGTCATCGACGCCCGGCGCGGCAAGATGTTCGCGAAGCTGATCAAGAACATCGAGGTCGCGGCCCGGATGGGCGGCGGCGACCCGACCGGGAACCCGACGCTCTACGACGCCATCCAGAAGGCCAAGAAGTCGTCGGTGCCCAACGACAACATCGACCGCGCGGTCAAGCGCGGCTCCGGCGCGGAGACCGGCGGCGCCGACTACCAGACGATCATGTACGAGGGCTACGGCCCGTCCGGCGTCGCGATGCTGATCGAGTGCCTGACCGACAACCGCAACCGCGCCGCGATGGAGGTCCGCACCGCGATGACCCGCAACGGCGGCTCGCTCGCCGACCCGGGCTCGGTGTCGTTCCTGTTCAACCGCAAGGGCGTCGTCATCGTCCCGGTCGACCAGGAGGGCAAGACCGTCAGCGAGGACGACGTGCTCGAGGCGACCCTCGAGGCCGGCGCCGATGACGTGAACGACCTGGGCGAGTCCTTCGAGGTCGTCTCCGAGGCCACCGACCTGGTCGCCGTCCGCACCGCGCTCCAGGCGGCCGGCGTCGACTACGACTCCGCCGAGGCGTCGTTCGTCCCCGACATGCAGGTCGCAGCTCGACAAGGACGGCGCCGCGAAGGTGTTCCGCCTGATCGACGCGCTCGAGGACCTCGACGACGTACAGAACGTGTTCGCCAACTTCGACGTCAGCGACGAGATCATGGAGGAGCTCGACGCCTGAGCGCCGCGGGCTCTGCGCCATGTAACGCCCGTTTACTTGCTGTACCCAGGGTGCTGTAGCACCGTCGGAACAAGCCAGTAACCCGGCGTTACAAGGCGGCGTCGCCGCGGCGCACGACGTACGGCGCGAGGTCGTCGATGTCGGTGCCGAAGCGCGCGCAGGTGTCGGCGTACTCGCGCAGGAGGCGTCGCTCCGCGCTGCCCGCTCGTCCACGTAGCAGTCGCGGGCGGTGATCCGCGAGACGCCCGAGCTTGAAGCCGCCGATGAAGTCCTGGCGCTGCTTCTCCTCCCAGAGCACCTGGTCGGGATCCTGGCCATCGAGTGACTCGTCGCGCAGGTACTTGCAGCCGGCCGTCGACCTCGAAGATGTGCCGGCCGACCCGGATGTCGCACCAGACGGTGCGGCCACCCTCGGTGAGACCGAACTGGGTCTGCGGCCGGCCGATGCGCAGGCCACTGACCAGCACTCGGCCCTCGGACTCGAGCCAGGACTCGGCGCCGGGATCGGCCAGGTCGATCGGCCGCATCGCATGACCCGGCTCTCCGGCCAGCACCACATGCCGGCACGCGGGCCTGCCGCCAGATCTGGCCCGGGTGACGCCGCAGGCTGAGCGCGCGATCGCAGCAGGCGACTCCGGCGACCACGCCGTGCTCGCGGGCCATGTCGAGGCCGTGCGTGCCAGGTCGAGGACCGGCAGGTCGTCGACGGTCGCCACTCGGTCCGTCGGCGTACGGCGCGAGGTGGTGCTTGACGCCCGGCGCGGATCCGGTCGCCGTGGACCTTGGGTCGAGTCACGTGCACCAGCGCGGCGTGCACTGGGTCGGGCACCCCGATGCCGTGCGCCAACGCGGCGGAGTCGTGGCTGAACACGTAGTCGGTGCAGCGCAGCACCAGCTGCGCCGCGCGAACGCGCATGCAGTGGCTGCTCCGCGGAACTCGGTCGAGCGCCGTCCCACCGGGCGGCTCTCGACGTACACCCCGCGGCGCAGCGGAATCCAGATCACCCGACGGCGGACCAGGCGATCGAGGTCGCTGGTCGTCCATGCCGGCCTTCGATGGCAGCCTGGAGCGCGGTCAGCAGGCCGTGTGGGCGTCGAATCCAGCGCGTGACAGTCGCATCAGCATCCGACGCCATCGCTCGAGGCAATGCACAGCTGCGGTCGCCGGCGCTTGCGCGTCCTGGCTGTGGACAACCGGTGCGCCCGCGTCCGGTCTGGGGAGGGAATCGGGCCTGGGATCGAGCATGTAACGCCGGGTTACCAGCTGTACCCAGGGCGTTGCAGCACCCGTGGGTACAGCCAATAACCCGGCGTTACAGGCGATCGCCAGCCGCCCGAGTAGCGCCGCGTGTCGCACAAAGTGCAGCCACCTGCGGCCGGTTAGCGTGGGCTCCGAACACCTGTTCGGACGGAAGGCTCACTCATGCGCGTGCTCGGGATCGACCCCGGCCTGACCCGCTGCGGCCTGGGCGTGGTCGAGGGCACGGTCGGCCGGCCGTTGACGCTCGTCGACGTCAACGTGCTGCGCACCAGTGCCGACCAGCCGGTGGCGCAGCGGCTGGTGACGATCGAGAAGGGCATCGACGCCTGGCTCGACCAGTACGCCCCGGACGCCGTCGCGGTCGAGCGGGTCTTCGCCCGGTCCGACTCGAGCACGATCATGGGCACCGCGCAGGCCAGCGGCATCGCCCTGGTCGCGGCCGCGCGCCGCGGCATCCCCGTCGCGCTGCACACCCCCAGCGAGGTCAAGGCCGCGGTCTCCGGCAGCGGCCGCGCCGGCAAGGCCCAGGTCGGGGCGATGGTCACCCGGATCCTCCGGCTCGACGCCCCGCCCAAGCCGGCCGACGCCGCCGACGCGCTGGCGCTGGCCATCACCCACATCTGGCGCGGCGGCGCGCAGGCCCGGATCGACGCCGCCCTCGCCGCTGCCACCGCCGGAAGGAGCCGGACATGATCGCGTTCGTCCGCGGCGACGTCGCCGCCGTCACCCTCACCAGCGCCGTGCTCGAGGTCGGGGGCGTCGGCCTGGAGCTGATGTGCACTCCGGGCACGCTCGCGACCCTGCGCACCGGCCAGTCCGCGACGCTGCCGACCAGCATGGTGGTGCGCGAGGACTCGCTGACCCTGTTCGGCTTCCTCGACGACGACGAGAAGTCGACGTTCGAGCTCGTGCAGACCGCCTCCGGGGTCGGCCCGAAGCTGGCCCAGGCCATGCTCGCCGTACTCACGCCCGACGACCTGCGCATGGCCGTCGCCGGCGACGACGTGAAGACCCTGACCCGCGTGCCGGGCATCGGCCAGAAGGGCGCGCAGCGGATCATCCTCGAGCTCAAGGACCGGATCGGCGCCCCGACCGGCGGGCGGGCCGCGGTCGCGCCGTCCGCCTCCGCCCCGTGGCGCGACCAGGTGCACCAGGGCCTGGTCGGGCTCGGCTGGTCCTCGAAGGACGCCGAGAAGGCCGTCGACACCGTCGCGCCCGGACGCCGGTGACGCACCCGACGTCGGCGCCCTCCTCCGCGCGGCCCTCCGCAGCCTGAGCAAGGCGTGACCGACATGGACCACCTGGACGCCGCCGAGGAGGCCCACCTCAGCTCGCTGACCGCCGCCGAGGCGGAGGGCGACGAGCGCGCGGTCGAGGCCGCGCTGCGCCCGCGCACCCTCGACGAGGTCGTCGGCCAGCACCGCGTCCGCGACCAGCTGGGCCTGGTGCTCGAGGCGGCCCGCCGCCGCGGACGCGCACCCGACCACGTGCTGCTCTCGGGCCCGCCGGGGCTCGGCAAGACCACCCTGGCCATGATCATCGCGGCCGAGATGACCACGCCGCTCCGGCTCACCAGCGGGCCGGCGATCACGCACGCCGGCGACCTGGCCGCGATCCTCTCGGGCATGAACGACGGCGACGTCCTCTTCGTCGACGAGATCCACCGGATGTCGCGGCCCGCCGAGGAGATGCTCTACATGGCGATGGAGGACTTCCGGGTCGACGTCGTCATCGGCAAGGGGCCCGGCGCGACCGCGATCCCGCTCGAGATCCCGCCGTTCACGCTGGTCGGCGCGACCACCCGTGCGGGCCTGCTGCCCGGGCCGCTGCGCGACCGGTTCGGCTTCACCGCCCACCTCGAGTTCTACGAGCCGGCCGAGCTGGACCAGATCGTGCACCGGTCGGCCGGGCTGCTCGGCGTCGAGCTGATCGCCGACGGCGCCGCCGAGATCGCGTCCCGGTCGCGGGGCACACCCCGGATCGCCAACCGGCTGCTGCGCCGGGTCCGCGACTTCGCCCAGGTCCGCGCCGACGGTGTCGTCACCCTGGAGGTGGCCCGCCGCGCCCTCGAGCTCTACGAGGTCGACGAGTCCGGCCTCGACCGGCTCGACCGCGGCGTGCTCGACGCGCTGTGCCGCAGGTTCGGCGGCGGACCGGTCGGCATCTCCACCCTGGCGGTGGCCGTCGGCGAGGAACGGGAGACCGTCGAGGAGGTCGCCGAGCCGTTCCTGGTGCGCTGCGGCTTCCTCGCCCGTACGCCGCGTGGCCGGGTCGCCACCGCCGCCGCCTGGCACCACCTCGGGCTGGCGGCGCCGGAGCCAACCGGAGCGGACGCTCCTCTCTTCGAGGACTAATTCATCCCCGCGGGGGGTCGGCGGCTACACTTCACCGTCGGTCGACCCATCGCAGGTCGGCACTCCCACACTTCGCTCGAGAGGTTCAGTCGTGCCAGAGGGGATCGTCTCCTTTTTGCCCATCGTCGGGATTGCGTTGCTTTTCTGGCTGCTCATCATCCGGCCCGCCTCCAAGCGGCAGAAGGACCTCCGTCGGATGCAGGACTCGCTCAACGTCGGCGACGAGGTGATGCTCACCTCGGGGATCTTCGCGACGCTCACCGCGTCCGAGGACGACCACCTCAAGGTGGCCATCGCCGACGGCGTGACCATCAAGGTCGCCCGCGGTGCGATCGCGTCCATCGTCCCCGCCCAGGAGACCGTGCCGGCCGAGGACGACGCGGCCGACGACGCTGACCAGGTCGACGAGGTGGATGAGCCCGCTGCGCCCGAGCGGCGCGAGGAGAACTGACATGGCGCGCAAGCCCATGCGTCCGGCGCGCACCGTCGGCATCTTCTTCGTGTGCCTGGCGATCGCCTTCGGACTGGTCGCCATCACGGGGCAGTGGACGCCGCGGCTCGGCCTGGACCTCCAGGGCGGCACCCGGATCACGCTGGTCACCAACGACGACGTCACCGCGAGCAGCCTCGACGAGGCTGCGTCGATCATCGACGACCGGGTCAACGGCGCGGGGGTGTCGGAGTCCGAGGTGACCACCCAGGGCGGCGACCGGATCGTGGTCGAGATCCCCGGGGACAGCAAGGCCGACCTGGTCGACACCGTGAAGCGCCAGGCGCAGATGCGGTTCCGGCTGGTCGCGTGCACCTCGCAGGACACCCGATGCGGAGGTGGCGCGACGCCGCAGACTCCCGGCCAGGACCCGGAGAACCAGCCCGGCTCCGGCGTCACCCTGCCGGCCGACCCGAGCGACTCCGCAGCACCCAGCTCGGACGCGAGCCCCAGCGCCGACGCCAGCAAGAACAGCTCGAAGAACCGGGCGCCGTACTTCGCCGGTGACACCACCGCCGCTTCCTCGGAGTCGGCCAGCCCGTCCGGGTCGCCGAGCCCCTCGGGCTCGGGCGAGCCCACCGTGGAGCCGACCCAGCCGGCGGCGAACGGAGCCGATGACCCGCTGACCTGGATGGACAACCCCGACCCGGCCTCGATCGCCGCCTTCAACGCCTTCGAGTGCCCTCCGAGCGGTGAGCCCGCCGTCGTCGAGGACGACCCGGACAAGCCGCTCGTCACGTGCGGCGACGTCGACGGCACCGTCGTCAAGTACCTCCTGTCCACGGCGATGATCGAGGGCACCGACCTCGACTCCGCCGGCGCCCAGCAGCCGTCGGACCGCATCGAGTGGGTCGTCACCCTGGACTTCGACAAGGACGGCTCCGAGACGTTCGCCGACATCTCGAGGGCCCTGGTCGGCACCGACAAGCAGTTCGCCATCGTCCTGGACGGCCAGGTGATCTCCTCGGCGACGATGCAGGGCCTGATCACCAACGGCCAGGCCGAGATCAGCGGCGGCTTCGGCGAGGCCGAGGCGCAGAGCCTGGCGACCAGCCTGAAGTACGGCGCGCTGCCGATCACGTTCGACGACGACAGCAGCACGGTCGAGGTGGTCGGCCCCTCGCTGGCCGGCGACCAGCTCTCGGCCGGTCTGCTCGCGGGTGCCTTCGGCCTGCTGCTGGTGATGCTCTACTGCCTGCTCTACTACCGCGGTCTCGGCCTGGTCGTCATCGCGTCGCTGATCGTCGCGGGCGCGACGACGTACGCCCTGGTCCTGCTGCTCAGTGAGAGCGCGGGCTTCACGCTCTCGCTGCCAGGTGTGGCGGGTCTGATCGTGGGTGTCGGCATCACCGCCGACTCGTTCATCGTCTACTTCGAGCGGATCCGTGACGAGATGCGCGACGGCAAGTCGATGCGGGTCGCGGTCGAGAGCGGCTGGCTGCGCGCGCGGAACACCTGCCTCGCGGCCGACGCCGTCTCGCTGCTCGCCGCGGTGGTCCTCTACATCTTCGCCGCGGGCGTCGTGAAGGGCTTCGCGTTCGCGCTCGGCCTCTCGACGATCATCGACCTGGCGGTCTTCTTCTGGTTCACCCACCCGATGGTGGCGTGGCTGGGCCGGTTCAAGTTCTTCAACCAGGGCCACAAGCTGTCCGGACTCGACGCCGAGGCTCTCGGCATCGATCGACTCCCGGTGGGAGGGAGGGCCTGATGGGTAAGTTCTCGCGCCTCGGCAACGACCTCTACACCGGCAAGAAGTCGGTCGACTTCGTCGGCCGCCGCTGGCTCTGGTACAGCGGTTCGCTGCTGATCATCCTCGTCTGCGTCGCCGGGCTGTACTTCAAGGGCCTCAACTGGGGCATCGAGTTCACCGGCGGCGCCGAGTACAAGCTGTCGCTCGAGTCCGGCCAGGCCACCCAGGACCTCGCCGACGAGCTGCGCGACGCCGTCGCCGACACCGGCATCGACAACGCCTCCTCGCCGGTCGTCACCACGACCGGCAGCAACGGCATCATCGTCCAGACCGAGCCGCTCACGAGTGACGAGAGCGCAGCAGGTCACGAACGTGCTCCTCGAGACCACCGGGGCCTCCGCCGGCGACGTGTCCCAGTCGGAGATCGGCGCCAGCTGGGGCCGTGAGGTGGCCGAGCGGTCACTGATCGGTCTGGCCGTCTTCCTCGTGCTCGTGGTGCTCTTCATCTGGGCGTACTTCCGCCAGTGGAAGATGTCCGTCGCCGCCCTGGTCGCGCTCGCGCACGACGTCCTGATCACCATCGGGGTCTATGCCATCTCGGGCTTCGAGGTGACCCCGGCAACCGTGACCGGCATCCTGACCATCCTCGGGTTCTCGCTCTACGACACGGTCGTGGTCTTCGACAAGGTGCGCGAGAACACCAAGAACCTGCGCGCCACCCACTCGACGTACGCCGAGGCCGCGAACCTGGCGGTCAACCAGACCCTGGTCCGCTCGATCAACACCTCGATCGTGGCGCTGATCCCGGTCGGCTGCATCCTCTACGTCGGTGCGGTGATGCTCGGTTCGGGGTCGCTGAAGGACCTCGCGCTCGCGCTGTTCGTCGGCATGGCCGCCGGTGTCTACTCCTCGGTCTTCATCGCCACCCCGCTGCTGGTGCACATCAAGAGCGGGGAGTCGGAGGTGCTGGCTGCCGAGAAGCGGGAGAAGGCCCGCCGGCGTGCGCAGGCCGACCGCTACGCGTCGGTGCCCTCGTTCGCCGAGGACATGCCCGTCCAGGACGAGCCGGGCGTGGGCCCGCCGGCCGGAACCGACACCGAGACGGAGCCCGCCGCAAGCCGAACGCCGAGGCCGCCCGAGCCGACCGGTCGCGGCCGCGTGGCGCCGCCGCCGCGCAGCGAGGTCAGGGACAGCAAGGCCGCCGGCCGGAACCAGCCCACCCGACAGCCGAAGTCCAAGCGGGGCAAGAAGTGACCCAGGCCGGGCAGGGGACCGGCGCGCGCGAGGCGCTCGAGCGGCTCGTCGTCGACGTCCCGGACTTCCCCGAACCCGGCGTCCTCTTCAAGGACATCACCCCGCTGCTGGCGGACCACACGGCGTTCACGACCGTGGTGCAGGCCCTGGCCGCCGTCGGCCGCGACGATGCGGGAGCGGTCGTCGTGGACAAGGTGGTCGGCATGGAGGCGCGCGGCTTCATCCTGGCCGCCCCCGTCGCCCTGGCCCTCGGCACCGGCTTCGTGCCGGTCCGGAAGGCGGGCAAGCTGCCGCGCGAGACCCACGCCGTCTCCTACGCCCTGGAGTACGGCGAGGCCACCCTCGAGCTGCACCGCGACGCCATCGAGCCGGGCGACCGGGTGCTGCTCGTGGACGACGTGCTCGCCACCGGCGGGACCGTCAAGGCGACCCGGCAGCTGGTCGAGAAGTCGGGCGGCACGGTCACCGGTGTCGCGGTCCTGATGGAGCTCAGCTTCCTGCCCGGCCGGGAGACCGTCGGCGACCTCCCCGTGGCCAGTCTGCTGACCGTCTGAGCCCTGCGGCCGGACCTCTAGACTGACGTTGTGACGGAAGGTGTGACGGGGCAGGCGACCGCGGACGAGACCGCGGCCGAGCCCGCGGTCGAGCCCGAGGAGGAGACGCCCGCCGAGCGGGCGCCCGAGTCCGTCACGTCCGCGCGCGGGATGCGCGCCCGCCTCGCCCGGATGGGCACCCGCAGCCAGACCGGCAACCCGGTCCTCGAGCCGCTGTTCCGCGCTGTCCGGGCCAACCACCCGAAGGCAGACCTGGCGCTGCTGGAGCGCGCCTACATCACCGCCGAGAAGCTGCACGGCACCCAGATGCGCAAGAGCGGCGACCCCTACATCACCCATCCGCTCGCGGTCACCACGATCCTGGCCGACATCGGCATGACCGAGCCGACGCTGGTCGCCGCGCTGCTCCACGACACGGTCGAGGACACGCCGTACACCCTCGACCAGCTGCGGACCGAGTTCGGCGACGAGGTCGGCGCGCTCGTGGACGGCGTCACCAAGCTGGACAAGGTCAAGTACGGCGACTCCGCGCAGGCCGAGACCATCCGCAAGATGATCGTGGCGATGTCGCGCGACATCCGGGTGCTCGTCATCAAGCTGGCCGACCGGCTGCACAACATGCGGACCCTGCGCTACGTCCGGCAGGAGACCCAGGAGCGGGTCGCCCGCGAGACCCTCGAGATCTACGCCCCGCTCGCTCACCGACTGGGCATGAACACCCTCAAGTGGGAGCTGGAGGACCTCGCGTTCGCGACCCTGCACCCCAAGATCTACGACGAGATCGTCCGGCTGGTGGCCGAGCGGGCGCCGTCGCGCGGGCAGTTCCTGGCGCAGGTGATCACCCAGGTCGAGCAGGACCTCAAGGACGCCAAGGTCAAGGCGAAGGTGACCGGGCGGCCGAAGCACTACTACTCGATCTACCAGAAGATGATCGTCGGCGGCCGGGAGTTCTCCGACATCTACGACCTGGTCGGCATCCGCATCCTCGTCGAGGAGGATCGCGACTGCTACTCCGCGCTCGGCGTCCTCCACTCGCGCTGGAACCCGGTCCTGGGCCGGTTCAAGGACTACGTCGCGATGCCGAAGTTCAACATGTACCAGTCGCTGCACACGACGGTCATCGGCCCGCAGGGCAAGCCGGTGGAGCTGCAGATCCGCACCTTCGGGATGCACCGCCGCGCGGAGTACGGCGTCGCCGCCCACTGGAAGTACAAGGAGGACGGCCGGGCCGGCGTCGACACCGACCAGGCCGGCGACCTCGACGACATGACGTGGGTGCGCCAGCTGCTCGACTGGCAGAGCGACGTCGAGGACCCGGGCGAGTTCCTGGAGTCGCTGCGGTTCGAGATCAACCGCCAGGAGGTCTACGTCTTCACCCCGCGCGGCGACGTGATCGCGCTGCCGACCGGTGCGACCCCGGTCGACTTCGCGTACGCCGTGCACACCGAGGTCGGCCACCACACGATCGGCGCCCGGGTCAACGGGCGCCTGGTGCCGCTGGAGTCGACGCTCGACAACAGCGACGTGGTCGAGGTGTTCACCTCCAAGGCCGCGAACGCCGGGCCGTCCCGCGACTGGCTGACCTTCGTGAAGTCGCCCCGCGCCCGCTCCAAGATCCGCCAGTGGTTCACGAAGGAGCGCCGCGAGGAGGCGATCGAGCGGGGCAAGGAGCAGATCGCCAAGCTGATGCGCAAGGAGGGGCTGCCGCTCAAGCGGCTGCTCTCCCACGAGTCGCTGATGCTGGCCGCCGTCCACTTCAAGCTGGCCGACGTGTCCGCGTTGTACGCCTCGGTCGGCGAGGGCAACCTCAGCGCCCAGGCCGTCGTACGCCGCGTGATCGACCTGCACGGCGGCGACGACGGGGCGCAGGAGGACCTCTCCGAGGGCGTCACCATCACCGGCCGCCGCAAGAGCTCCAAGGTCGCTCCCGCCGGCGACTCCGGCGTGATCGTGAAGGGCGCGCCGGACGTCTGGGTGAAGCTGGCGAAGTGCTGCACGCCGGTGCCGCCCGACGAGATCCTCGGCTTCGTCACCAAGGGCGGGGGAGTGTCGGTGCACCGCACCGACTGCACCAACGCCACGAGCCTGCGCAGCCAGCCCGAGAAGCTGCTCGAGGTCGAGTGGGCGCCGACGGGCCAGTCGACGTTCCTGGTCAACATCCAGGTCGAGGCCCTGGACCGCGCCCGCCTGCTCTCGGACATCACCATGGTGCTGTCCGACGCGCACGTGAACATCCTCAGCGCCAACCTCTCCACCACCCGCGACCGGGTCGCCAAGAGCCGCTTCACCTTCGAGATGGCCGAGTCCAAGCACCTCGACAACGTCCTGCGCGCCGTCCGCGGCGTCCCCGGCGTCTTCGACGCCTACCGCGTCACCCAGTAGGGAACCGGCGGGTCAGGATCCCCGGCTGACCGGGGATTCGGGACGTTCGTGACGGTTGCAACGAGCACAAACGTCCGGGAACGCGACCGAACCTTGGCGAGTCGGGAGCGACTGACCTGTGTCAGCCGGAGAAGTCGGCGCTGGCTTTGCGGGCCAGGTCGAGGAACTGCTGGCGGGAGGCGAGGTTCTCCTCGAGCTCCTTGATCTTCTTCTCGTTCCCGGACGCCTTGGCCTTCTCGAGGTCGGCCTGGATCTTGGCCAGGGCGGTCTCGAGCTTGGTGACCATGTCGTCGGCGCGGGCCGACTTCTCGGGGTCGGTGCGCTTCCACTGCTCGCTCTCGGCGTCGCGGATCGACGTCTCCACCTTGCGGATCCGGCCCTCGAGCTCCTTCATCCGGTCGCGGGGGACCTTGCCGGCCGCCTCCCAGCGTTCGGCGATGTCGCGCATCGCCCGCTTGGCCGTCTCGAGGTCGCCGACCGGCACCAGCGCCTCCGCCTCGACCAGGAGCTTCTCCTTGACGTCGGCGTTGGCGGCGAACTCCTTGTCCTGCTCGGCCGTGGCCGCGTCGCGCGCGCCGAAGAACGTGTCCTGCGCCCCGCGGAACCGCTTCCACAGCGCGTCGTCGACGTCGCGCGGGGCGGGGCCGGCGGCCTTCCACTGCTTCATCAGGTCGCGGAACCTGCCGGCCGTGGGACCCCACTCGGTCGAGTCCGCCAGCCCCTCGGCCTCGGTGGCCAGTCGCTCCTTGACGACGCGGGCGGCGTCCCGCTTCTCGTGCTGCTCGGCGAAGTGGGACTTGCGGCGGCGGGTGTACGCCGTGCGGGCGGTGGAGAAGCGGCGCCAGAGCGCGTCGTCGGACGAGCGGTCGATCCGGGGGAGCGCCTTCCACTGGTCGAGCAGCTCGCGCAGCCGGTTGGCGCCGTTGCGCCAGTCGCTGCCCTCGGCGAGCTTCTCGGCCTCGGCGACGATCGACTCCTTCTGGACCCGCGACTCGGCGGCGCGTTGGGCGCGTTCGGCCTTGCGCGCCTCCCGCTGGGTCGCGATCACCGGGCCGAGCGCGTCGAGCCGCGCGGCCAGGGCCGCCAGGTCGCCCACGGCGTTGGCGTCCACGACCTGGTCGCGCACCGTCTTCACCGACTCGGCGGCCTCCTCCGGCGACAGCACGGCGGAGTTGATCCGCTGCTCCAGCAGGCCCACCTCGAACGCGAGAGCGGCGTACCGCTCGGTGAAGAACTTCAGTGCCTCCTCGGGAGTCCCCTCGGGATACTGGCCCACCGAGCGTTCCCCGTCGGCCGTCCTGACGAAGACCGTTCCGTCCTCGTCGACCCGGCCCCACTCATGGCTCGTCACTGGTCTTCCTCTTCACTCGTCCGTCCCGCTGCAGAGCCCATGCTAGTAAAGAGGGCACCGGTGCCCTTCCGCGCGGGCCAGCCGGTTCGGGGAGGGACGCGGCTGCTCGGTAGGGTGCGGGAGTGTTCATCGCCGGATTTCCCGCAGGGCCGTGGGGGACGAACTGCTACGTCGCCGCCACCGGCCCCGGCAGCGAGTGCGTCGTCATCGACCCCGGCAAGGACGCCGCCGAAGGCGTCGACCAGGTGGTCCGCGAGCACAAGCTCAAGCCGATCGCCGTCCTGGTCACGCACGGTCACGTCGACCACATGTGGTGCGTCGCCCCGGTCGCCGGCACCTACGACGCCACGGCATGGATCCACCCCGACGACCGGCACCTGCTGACCGACCCGATGGCCGGCATGTCCCGCGAGACCACGCAGATGCTGCTCGGCGGCAACTACGAGTGGGCCGAGCCGGACGACGTCCGCGAGCTCAGCGACCTCCAGGAGCTCGAGCTGGCCGGGCTGCGCTTCGTCATCGACCACACGCCCGGCCACACCGAGGGCTCGGTGACGTTCCGTACGCCGTACGACAGCCAGGACGTGTCGGAGGTGCTGTTCTCGGGCGACCTGCTGTTCGCCGGTTCGATCGGCCGGACCGACCTTCCCGGCGGCGACCACCCCACGATGCTGCGCAGCCTGACCACCAAGGTGCTGCCCCTGGCCGACGACATCGTCGTCCTGCCCGGTCACGGCGAGCAGACCACCATCGGCCAGGAGCGCGCGACCAACCCGTTCCTCCTCGAGCTCCAGAACGACGGCTCCGCGGGCCGCGTCACCCGGGGCCTCTGAGCCCATGGCCGCCAAGCTGACCCCGCTGAGCGGGTTCCCCGAGCTGCTGCCCGCCGCCCGCGTCGTCGAGCGCCAGGTGGTCGACTCGCTCGCGCAGACCTTCGAGCTGCACGGCTTCGCCAACATCGAGACCCGCGTCGTCGAACCGCTCGACCGGCTCGCCAAGGGCGGCGAGATCGACAAGGAGATCTACGTCCTCCGCCGGCTCCAGGCCGAAGCAGAGGACAGCGACGCCGGCCTCGGCCTGCACTTCGACCTCACCGTGCCCTTCGCCCGCTACGTGCTCGAGCACGCAGGCCACCTCGAGTTCCCGTTCCGCCGCTACCAGATCCAGCCGGCCTGGCGCGGCGAGCGGCCGCAGGAGGGCCGCTACCGCCAGTTCAACCAGGCGGACGTCGACATCGTGGGCAAGGACGTGCTGCCGTTCCACCACGACGTCGAGGTGATGCGGGTGATGGTCGACGCGCTCGACGCGCTGCCGATCCCGCCGGTGAGCTTCCAGTTCAACAACCGCAAGCTCATCCAGGGCTTCTACCGCGGCCTCGGCCTGCCCGACCTGACGACCGCGATCCGCACCATCGACAAGCTCGACAAGCTGCCGGCCGACACCGTGGCCGAGCTGCTGGTCAGCGACGCCGGCGCGACGCCCGAGCAGGCCCAGCGCTGCCTCGAGCTCGCCACCATCCGGGTCTCCGACACCTCGTTCGTCGAGCGCGTCCGCGCGCTCGGGATCGAGGACGAGCTGCTCGACGAGGGGCTCACCGAGCTCGCGGCCGTCATCGAGGGCTGCTCCGCCGGCGGCCACCGGAACGTCACCGTCGAGGCCAACCTGCGCATCGCGCGTGGCCTCGACTACTACACCGGCACCGTCGTCGAGATCTTCATGGCCGGCTACGAGCGGCTCAAGTCGGTCGGCGGGGGAGGGCGCTACGACGCCCTCGCGTCCGACGGCCGCACGACGTACCCCGGTGTCGGCGTCTCGTTCGGCGTCTCCCGCACCCTCATCCCGCTGCTGGCCGAAGGCGTGCTCGCCGGCAGCCGGCCGGTCCCGAGTGCGGTGCTCGTCGCCGTCACGGACGAGGAGACCCGGCCCGCCAGCACCGCCGTCGCCGACGCGCTGCGCGCCCGCGGCATCCCGTGCGAGGTGGCCGCGAGCGCCCAGAAGTTCGGCAAGCAGATCCGGTACGCCGAGCGACGGGGCATCCCGTTCGTCTGGTTCCCCGGAGAGCAGCACGAGGTCAAGGACATCCGCTCGGGCGAGCAGGTGCCCGCCGACCCGGCCGACTGGAGTCCGCCGGCCGAGGACCTCAAGCCCCATGTCACTACGAAGGAGCAGAACTCGTGATCCGCACCCAGGACGCCGGCGCCCTCCGCGCCGAGCACGTCGGCCAGACCGTCACCCTCGCCGGGTGGGTGGCCAACCGGCGCGACCACGGGGGCGTGGCCTTCATCGACCTCCGCGAGGCCAGCGGCGTCGTCCAGGTCGTCATCCGCGACGAGGCCGTCGCCCACCACCTGCGCGCGGAGTACTGCCTCAAGGTCACCGGCGAGGTGACCGCCCGCAAGGAGGGCAACGAGAACCCCAACCTCGCCACCGGCGCGATCGAGGTCGTCGCCACCGACGTCGAGGTGCTCAGCGCCGCCGCGCCGCTGCCGTTCCCGATCAGCGACCACGTCGACGTGGGCGAGGAGGCGCGGCTCAAGCACCGCTACCTCGACCTGCGCCGGTCCGGCCCGAACGCGGCGCTTCGCCTGCGCAGCAAGGTGAATCGCGCCGCGCGCGACGTCCTCGACGGCCACGGCTTCGTGGAGATCGAGACGCCCACCCTGACCCGGTCCACGCCCGAGGGCGCCCGCGACTTCCTGGTCCCGGCCCGGCTCCAGCCCGGCAGCTGGTACGCCCTCCCGCAGAGCCCCCAGCTGTTCAAGCAGCTGCTGATGGTGGCCGGCATGGAGCGCTACTACCAGATCGCGCGCTGCTACCGCGACGAGGACTTCCGGGCCGACCGGCAGCCGGAGTTCACCCAGCTCGACATCGAGATGAGCTTCGTCGAGCAGGACGACGTGCTCGGCGTCGCGGAGGAGATCCTGACCGCGCTCTGGGCGCTGGTCGGCGTCGAGGTGCCGACCCCGCTGCCCCGGATCACGTACGCCGAGTCGATGGCGCGCTACGGCACCGACAAGCCCGACCTGCGGATGGGCCTGGAGCTGGTCGAGTGCACCGACTTCTTCAAGGACACGCCGTTCCGGGTCTTCCAGGCGCCGTACGTCGGCGCGGTCGTCATGCCCGGAGGAGCGAGCCAGCCGCGCAAGCAGCTCGACGCCTGGCAGGAGTGGGCCAAGCAGCGTGGGGCCCGCGGGCTCGCCTACGTGCTGGTGCAGGAGGACGGCGAGCTCGGTGGCCCGGTCGCCAAGAACCTGTCCGACGAGGAGAAGGCGGGCATCGCCGCACACGTGGGCGCGAGCCCCGGCGACTGCATCTTCTTCGCGGCCGGCGCCCTGAAGGCCAGCCGGGCACTGCTCGGCGCCGCCCGGCTCGAGATCGGTCGCCGCGGCGGCCTGATCGACGAGGACGCGTGGAGCTTCCTGTGGGTCGTCGACGCCCCGCTGTTCGAGCCCGCCGACGAGGCCACGGCCGCCGGTGACGTCGCTGTCGGGAGTGGCGCGTGGACGGCGGTGCACCACGCCTTCACCTCACCGCAGGACCTCGACGGGTTCGACAAGGATCCCGGCGACGCGCTGGCCTGGGCCTACGACATCGTCTGCAACGGCAACGAGATCGGCGGCGGCTCGATCCGTATCCACCGCGAGGACGTGCAGAAGCGGGTCTTCGCGATCATGGGCATCGACGAGGAGGAGGCGCAGGAGAAGTTCGGCTTCCTCCTCGACGCCTTCAAGTACGGCGCGCCGCCGCACGGCGGCATCGCGTTCGGCTGGGACCGGATCGTGGCCCTGCTCGCCGGGACCGACTCCATCCGCGACGTCATCGCCTTCCCCAAGTCCGGCGGCGGGTTCGACCCGCTGACGGCGGCGCCTGCGGCGATCACGGCTGAGCAGCGCAAGGAGGCCGGCGTGGACGTCGTCCCGGGCGAGGATGTCCTGCCGGAAGCCTGAATCCCGCTCGCGCATCCGGGCTCGTGTCGAGACTGAATCGTTACGCGTTGGGTGTCCCAAGGCGCGCCCTCCGTCACATAGAGTCGCGTCCGGCGCCAAGCGGCGCCCCCCTTTGGGACGTGGATCTGGGCGTGAAGGAGACCGCATGACCCTGCCGGCGACTGAGCTCTCACTGCACGAGCCGGAGGCGCCCGCCACCGAGTCCGAGCGCAAGGCCATCGCCGGTCGCTCCCCGACCCGGATCGCCATCGACCGGCTCCGCAAGGACCCGATCGCGGTCATCTGCTTCCTGATCGTGCTGGGGTTCGCGGTGATCGCGATCTTCGCCGGGACGCTGTGCGACATCTTCGGGGTCTCCACCGAGACGGTCCGGGCGAGCACGCGGATCGACCTGGCCACCAACCTGCCGCTCAAGGGCCCACCCAACGGCAGCTTCGACCCCGAGCACCCGTTCGGCGTGGCGCCGGCCACCGGTCAGGACAACCTGGCGGTCTGGCTGTACGGCTGCCGGACCTCGCTCTACCTCGCGACGGTCGCCGCGGTCCTCTCGACCCTGATCGGCGTGACCCTCGGTCTCCTCGCCGGCTTCCTGGGCGGCATCCTCGACTCGATCATCTCGTTCTTCACCGATCTCTTCCTGACCTTCCCGTTCCTGGTCGGCGCGCTCGCACTGGCGCCGATCATCAGCGACAGGTTCGGCACCGACCCGGAGAAGCTGTCGACCGTCACGTTCTACTCCCTGGTGGCGATCCTGGTGTTCTTCGGCTGGATGGGCGTCGCCCGCCTGGTGCGTGGTGAGGTGCTCTCGCTGAGGGAGCGGGAGTTCGTGCACGCGGCGCGGGTGATCGGTGTGCCCACGCGGCGGATCCTGTTCAAGGAGATGCTGCCGAACCTGATCGCCCCGATCGTGGTCGCGTTCTCGCTCAGCCTGCCGGCGTACGTCGCGGCCGAGGCCGGCCTGTCCTACCTCGGCATCGGCGTCTTCGGACGCGAGTCCTGGGGCCAGACCATCAACACCGCCACGGCGTGGTGGGAGGAGTACCCCGAGTACCTCCTCGCGCCGGTGGTCGGGATCGCTCTCCTCTGCGTTGCCCTCAACCTGCTCGGGGACGCGCTGCGCGACGCGTTCGACCCGAAGACCCGCCGATGAACATCCGGCGATAGCGAGACCCACAGGCGTCGGTCGGGGCGATCCCGCGACCAACGAACACACTAGGAAGGTAAGACAATATGAAACCGATGAAGGCGCTGATCGCGAGCGCGGCCACGCTGACGCTGGCGCTCGGGCTCGCTGCCTGTGGCGGCGGCGATGACGAAAGCACCGGCGGCGGAGGCGGGTTCGAGGAGGGCGCCGCCAGCGCCGGCGGCAAGAACCCGGACGCGCAGGGACCGGCCCCCGAGATCGAGGGCGCCACGGCGGGCGGCGAGCTCACCGTGCTCGCCCCGGACCCCGACGACGGCGCGGCCCTGCTCGACCCGGCAGCCCTGTGGTCGGTCACCGACAACGGCATCGCGCAGGACCTGCTGTTCCGCTCGCTGACCACCTTCCGGCAGGACGAGAGCGGCGCCTACGAGCTGGTTCCCGACCTCGCGACCGACCTCGGCACGCCGAACGAGGACTTCACCGAGTGGACGTTCACGCTCAAGGACGGCATCAAGTGGGAGACCGGTGACCCGGTGACCGCTGAGGAGGTCGCGTTCGGCATCAAGCGCTCCTTCGACGCCGAAGCCTTCGCGACCGGCCCCGGTACGTCGTACTCCAAGCCCTACTTCGACGGGGGCGACAAGTACAACGGCCCCTACGCCGACGGCGATGACTTCCCGGCGGTGACCACCGAGGGCAACGACATCATCATGAAGTTCGGCACGCCCTTCGCGGAGATGGACTACTACTCCATCTTCCCGGCCATCGGCCCGGTTCCGCTGGACGCCAAGGCTGCCGACTACGGCCTGGCGCCGCTCGTCGACCGGTCCCTACAAGGTCGAGAAGTTCGTTCCCAACCAGGAGCTCGTCCTGGTCAAGAACGACCAGTGGGACCCGAACACCGACCCGGCCCGCCGTCAGCTCATCGACAAGTACACGTTCAAGTTCGACGTGAACCCGCAGGTGGCCGGCGAGACCGTGCTCAGCGACCAGGGCGCGACGACCGTCGTGACCTCGCTGCTGTCGCAGGACTACAACAAGGCCCAGAGCAACGGCCTGCAGGACCAGGTCCTCGTCGGACCGCAGCCCTGCACCGGGTTCATCATGCCCAACTACGACAAGATCAAGGAGCTCGAGGTCCGTCAGGCACTCGCGTACGCCTACCCGTACGAAGACGTCTGGGCCGCGAGTGGCGAGATCGTCGGCGTCACCCTGGCGAACGGCGTGACCGACCCCGACCTGGGCTTCGGTCTGCTGCCCCCGGGCATGGCCGGCCGCAAGCCCTGGAACGGTCCGGACGACGAGACCATCAAGTTCGACCCGGAGAAGTCCAAGGCCCTCCTGAAGGAGGCCGGCTACGAGCCCGGTGAGTACGAGGTCTCGTTCGTCTACGACGCATCGACGGACGAGGGCAAGGCCGGCGCGGAGCAGCGCCAGCTCGGCTACGAGGAGTCCGGCTTCAAGGTCACCAAGTACCCCTACACCGCCGGTTCGCTGTACGACGTGTGGACCAACCCGGACAACGCGCTGTACAAGAAGATCAACCTCCTCGGTACCGCCTGGTGCCAGGACTGGCCTTCGGCCGCGACCTTCCTGCCCGTGATCGTCGGCGGCGACAACCCCTCCGCCTACAACACCGGCAACTTCAAGGAGCAGTCGGTCGACGACGAGATCGCGCGGATCAAGACCCTGCCGGTCGAGGAGCAGCCCGACGCCTGGGGCGAGCTGGAGCAGACGGTGATGTCGGACTACCAGCCCGTGATCAACACCGGCTACTACCAGGTGATCTTCGGCATCGGCACGTCCATCGGAGGGTTCGCCAACGACACCTCCGTCGGTGGTGCACCCGACTACCGGACCATCTACATCAAGCAGTGACCGACTGGCGTAGTGGTAGTAGTAGTTTCAGAACCGTGCCGGGTGGGCCGATCGGCCCACCCGGCACGGCACCCGAGTCTGAGAGGTCAGGCAGCCCATGTTCGCGTTCCTGGTCAGGCGGATCCTGTCCGGATTCCTCATCGTCGTCATGGTGTCGATGCTCGTCTACACGCTCTTCTGGTACGGGCCGAAGAGCCCGGCGCTGGAGCTGTGCCGCCGCGACACGAACGGACGGTGCGGTCCGGACTCGCCGAGGCTCGAGGAGTACGAGGACGCGGCTCGGGTACAACAACCCCATCACCGAGGAGTACGCCAAGTGGGTCAAGGGCCTGTTCGTGGGCCGGACGATCACGATCGGCGCCACTGAGTACGACTGCTCCGCGCCCTGCCTCGGCCTGTCCTACCGCGACCGCACCGAGGTGACGGAGCAGCTGAAGGACCGCTTCCCGGTCACGCTCAGCCTCGCTGTCGGGGCGGCCTCGCTCTACCTGCTCATCGGCGTGACCGTCGGCGTGCTCGCGGCCCGAAGACGGGGGACGCTCTCGGACAAGGCACTGGTGTCATCGACGCTGGTGCTGAGTTCGATTCCCTACTATCTGGTGGCGCTGCTGAGCTTCCTGCTGCTCACCTTGAGCACGTCGGTCTTCCCCGACGTGCAGTACACACCGTTCTTCGACAACCCAGCGAAGTGGGCGTCGGGGCTGCTGCTCGTCTGGCTCGTCATGGGGATCTACGGCTCCACGCAGTACACCCGCTTCTCGAGAGGCGCCATGGTCGAGTCGCTCAACGAGGACTATGTCCGCACCGCCCGGGCCAAGGGCCTGAAACAGCGGACCGTCGTCACGCGGCACGCCCTCCGCTCGGCCCTGGTGCCCGTGGTCACGATCTTCGGCCTCGACGTGGCGTTCCTGCTCTCCGGCACGGTGTTCACCGAGGCGATCTTCGACCTCGAGGGCATCGGCAAGTGGGGCATCGACGCCACCTACATCAAGGACCTCCCCGTGGTGCAGGCCACCTCCTTGGTCCTGGCCATCTCCGTCGTGATGATGAACATCATCGTCGACATCGTCTACAGCTGGCTCGACCCCCGAGTGAGGCTCGTATGACCGCCACCGACAGTGGGTCGCCGTACCTGGTGATCGAGGACCTGACGGTCAAGTTCCCGACGGCGGACGGCCTGGTCACCGCGGTCTCCGACCTGTCGTACTCCGTCAGCCTGGGCCAGACGCTCGGGATCGTCGGCGAGTCGGGATCCGGAAAGTCCGTCTCCAGCATGGCGGTGCTCGGCCTCCATGACTCCAGGAGCGCGCAGATCAGCGGATCCATCCGGCTCGGCGACACCGAGATCATCGGGTTGTCCGAGGACCGGCTGCGTCAGCTGCGAGGCAACGCGGCCGCCATGATCTTCCAGGACGCCCTCGCCGCCCTGCACCCCTTCTACAAGGTCGGGGCACAGCTCGGCGAGGCCTACCAGGTCCACCACCCCAAGGCGTCCAAGAAGGATGCTCGTCGCAAGGCCATCGAGATGCTCGACCGCGTGGGGATCCCGCAACCGGACCGCCGCGTCGACGACTACCCGCACCAGTTCTCCGGTGGCATGCGTCAGCGCGCGATGATCGCGATGGGCCTGATCAACGACCCGTCGCTGCTGATCGCCGACGAGCCGACGACGGCGCTCGACGTGACCGTGCAGGCGCAGATCCTCGACCTGTTGCAGGACCTGCAGCGCGAGTTCAACTCCGCGATCATCATCGTCACCCACGACCTCGGCGTGATCGCCGAGATGGCCGACGACGTGCTCGTGATGTACGCCGGCCGCGCCGTGGAGTTCGGCACGTGCAAGGAGATCCTCACGCACCCCGAGATGCCCTACACGTGGGGACTGCTCTCGAGCATCCCCGACGTCACCGGTGACACCGATGCGAAGCTGATCCCGATCCCCGGGAACCCGCCCAGCCTGCTCGACCCGCCGATCGGGCTGCGCGTTCCATCCCCGGTGCGCACACGTCGACAAGGTGCCGGCGAGCCTGTGCGCCACGGAGCTGCCGGCGCTGACGCCCGGCGAGCACGGAGCAGGCCACGTCAAGCGCTGTCACCTGGCCAACCCGGACGCGATCTACGAGGCCGAAGTGCTGCCGGAGATTGCCCCCGAGCTGGTGGAGGGGGTCTGATGTCCGATGTGAACCTCGACAAGCCGGACGCCACCGACAACGAGCCGCTCCCGGGCCAGGAGGACCAGGTCGAACCCGAATCGGCGCAGCAGGTCGCGTCGTTCGCCGAGCTCGCCGACCAGACGCACGCCGCCGCCGTCCTCGACGTCACCGCGCCGCCGGTGCTCTCGGTCGACAACCTCAAGATGTACTTCCCGGTCAAGGCGGGCCTGATGCGTCGGACGGTCGGCCACGTGCAGGCCGTCGACGGCGTCTCGTTCCAGGTGCCTGAGCGCGGCTCGCTGGGCCTCGTCGGCGAGTCCGGCTGTGGCAAGTCGACCACCGGCCGCCTGATCACCCGCCTGTACAACCCGACCGGCGGCTCGATGATGTTCGAGCGGCCACGACCTCGCCCAGCTCTCCCAGAAGGAGATGAAGCCGCTGCGGCGCGACGTGCAGATGATCTTCCAGGATCCCTACACCTCGCTGAACCCCCGGCACACGGTCGGCACGATCGTGGGCGGCCCGCTCGCGGTGCACAAGATGGTGCCCAAGAAGCAGATCATCCCGCGGGTCCAGGAGCTGCTCGCAGGTCGTCGGGCTCAACCCCGAGCACTACAACCGCTACCCCAACGAGTTCTCCGGCGGTCAGCGGCAGCGCATCGGCATCGCCCGGGCGCTGACCCTGAACCCCAAGCTCCTGGTGGCCGACGAGCCGGTCTCGGCCCTGGACGTGTCGATCCAGGCGCAGGTGATCAACCTGCTCCAGGACCTCCAGAACGAGTTCGGGATCGCGTTCCTCTTCATCGCGCACGACCTGGCCGTGGTGCGGCACTTCTGCCCCGAGGTCGCGGTCATGTACCTCGGCAAGATCGTCGAGATCGCGGACCGCGAGACCATCTACGGGCACGCCCACCATCCGTACACCCAGGCGCTGCTCTCGGCGGTCCCCGACGTCAAGCAGGCCGCGATCGGCGGCCGTCGGGAGCGGATCCGGCTCGAGGGTGACGTGCCGAGCCCGATCAACCCGCCGTCGGGCTGCCGGTTCCGGACCCGCTGCCAGTTCGCCCAGGAGATCTGCGCGAAGGTCGAGCCGCCGCTGCTGCAGATCGGCGCGCGGCACAAGGTCGCCTGTCACTTCGCCGGCGAGCTCGGCCACCACCCGGAGACGCCGGTGACCGCCGGACTGCTCGGCGTGGACGGTCAGGGTTCTCCGGTGTCGGGTGCCACTCCGCAGGACGTCCCGGTCCACCCGGGCTATGACGACGAGTGGTTCGACGTGAAGTCCAAGACCATGGTGAAGGCCTGACCTGGACGGGTTGTTCGACGCACCGTCCCCCGCGCGGAGGCCCGGCAGTGGCTCCCTGGCGGCCAACACGCACGCGTCGGCACCCCTCGCCGTACGCATGCGGCCGCGCTCGCTCGACGAGCTCGTCGGCCAGGAGCAGCTCCGCGCGGAGGGTGCCCCGCTGCGCCAGCTGATCGAGGGCGACCAGTCGATGTCGCTGCTGCTGTGGGGGCCACCCGGCACCGGCAAGACCACGATCGCGGCGATCCTCAGCCAGCAGACCGACCGCCGGTTCGTCGAGGTGTCCGCGGTGTCGGCCGGGGTCAAGGAGGTGCGCGCGGCCATCGACGCCGCCCGGGCCGAGCTGGTCGCCGGCGGCAAGGAGACGGTGCTGTTCGTCGACGAGGTGCACCGCTTCAGCAAGGCCCAGCAGGACGCCCTGCTGCCCGGGGTCGAGAACCGCTGGGTGACGCTGGTGGCGGCCACGACGGAGAACCCGTTCTTCAGCGTGATCTCGCCGCTGCTCTCGCGCAGCCTGCTGCTGCGCCTCGAGTCCCTCACCGACGACGACGTCCGTGCCGTCGTGGCCGAGGCTCTGGTCGACGAGCGCGGTCTCGGCGGCCGGCTGACCCTGGATGACGACGCTCGCGACCATCTGGTCCGGCTGGCCGGCGGAGACGCCCGCCGCTCGCTGACCTACCTCGAGGCCGCGGCCGGGGCGGCGACGGCGAAGGGGTCGACCACGATCGACCTCGCCACCGCGGAGACCGCCGTCGACCAGGCGGCGGTGCGCTACGACCGCCAGGGCGACCAGCACTACGACGTCACCAGCGCGTTCATCAAGTCGATCCGGGGCTCGGACGCCGACGCCGCGCTGCACTACCTGGCCCGGATGGTCGAGGCGGGGGAGGACCCCCGGTTCATCGCCCGGCGGCTGGTGATCCTGGCCAGCGAGGACATCGGGCTGGCCGACCCGACGGCGCTGCCGACCGCGGTCGCGGCCGCGCAGGCGGTGCAGCTGATCGGCATGCCGGAGGCCCGGCTGAACCTCGCCCAGGCGACCATCGCGCTCGCGGTCGCACCGAAGTCGAACGCCGTGATCAAGGCGATCGACGCCGCCAGCGCCGACGTGCGGGCCGGGAAGATCGGGCCGGTGCCGCCGCACCTGCGCGACGCGCACTACGGCGGAGCCAAGAAGCTCGGCCACGGGGCGTCGTACACCTACAGCCACGACGAGCCGTTCGGCATCGCCGAGCAGCAGTACGCCCCCGACGTGGTCGCCGACGCGGAGTACTACCAGCCGACCTCGCTGGGCGCCGAGGCCGCGGTCAAGGAGCGGTGGGAGCGGGTCCGACGCATCGTCCGGGGTGAGAAACCGCCGCGATAGGGTCGGTCACTGTGAACTGGGACTCCGTGGGGCTGGTGGCGCTGGGCGCGCTCGCCCTCGCCTGCGTGGCGCTCGTGTGGTTCCTGGTGCGGATGCGTTCCCGCACCCGCCGCGAGCTCGAGGCCGCGCACGCCGAGACCGCCCGGCTCCAGGAGCAGGTCGACGCCATCGAGCGCCGCCTGGCCGCGCCGGCCCCCCGGCAGCCCGAGGTCGAGGAGTGGACCATCACCGGTCTCGGCCGGGACGAGGAGCCCGAACCGGCCCCCACGATCGACCGGGTGCTCTTCGCCGACATCGTGCTGCGCGAGACGGTCGTCCGGGCGGCATCCCTCGCCCACGGCGTACGCCGCGCGATGGCGCCGGAGACCCGCAACCGGGTCCGGTTCGAGGTCCGCCGTGAGATCCGCCGGGCCCGCAAGCAGCGCAAGGCCGACCTGCGCGAGGCCCGCCGCGAGTGGGAGTCGCGGCAGCGCGCCGCCATGACCGACGACGAGAACGCAGCGTAGGGGTTCGAGCATGAGAAGAGGCTTCTGGTTCCTGGCCGGAGCCGGCGCCGGGGTCTACGCCATGGTCCGCGGCCGCCGCGCCGCCGAGGCGCTCACCGTCGACGGGCTCCGCGACCGCTGGAGCGGGATCACGCTCGGTGCGCGGATGCTGCGCGACGAGGTCGCGCAGGGACAGGCAGAGAAGGAAACCGAGTTGCGGGAGCGCTACGGCCTCGTGCCTCATGGGACACCAGAGCTGGAGACGGGTCGCCACCGGGCGATCGCCGGCCAGGCAACCGACCGACATGGGGAAGGCAGCAACTGATGGACACCGCGGAGATCCGACGACGGTTCGTCGCTCACTTCGAGCGGCACGGCCACCAGGCCGTTCCGTCGGCTTCGCTGCTGCTGGACGACCCCAACCTGCTGTTCGTCAACGCCGGGATGGTGCCGTTCAAGCCCTACTTCCTCGGCCAGGAGACGCCGCCGTACGACCGCGCCGTCAGCGTGCAGAAGTGCGTGCGCACGCCCGACATCGAGGACGTCGGCAAGACCACCCGGCACGGCACCTTCTTCGAGATGTGCGGCAACTTCTCCTTCGGCGACTACTTCAAGGCCGGCGCGATCGAGTTCGCGTGGGAGCTGGTCACCCGGCCGATCGACGACGGCGGCTTCGGGCTGCCCGAGGACAAGCTCTACCCGAGCGTCTACGACGAGGACCCCGAGGCGGTCGAGCTCTGGCGGAAGATCACCGGCCTGCCGGACGACCGGATCATCCGGCTCGGCAAGAAGGAGAACTACTGGTCGATGGGCGTGCCCGGGCCCGGTGGCCCGTGCTCGGAGATCCTGATCGACCGCGGGTCGGCGTACGGCCCCGACGGCGACTTCGGCGCCGAGGACCGCTACCTCGAGTTCTGGAACCTCGTGTTCATGCAGGAGGAGCTCAGCGCGGTCCGCAGCAAGGAGGACTTCGACATCGTCGGTCCGCTGCCGAAGCAGAACATCGACACCGGCATGGGCCTCGAGCGCGTCGCCTATCTCCTGCAGGGCAAGGAGAACATGTACGAGATCGACGTCATGTTCCCCGTGATCGAGAAGGCCCAGGAGCTCACCGGTCGCCGGTACGGCGCGGCGCACGAGGACGACGTCCGGTTCCGGGTCGTCGCCGACCACATCCGGTCCTCGATGATGCTGATCGCCGACGGCGTGACCCCCGGCAACGAGGCCCGCGGCTACGTGCTGCGCCGGCTGCTGCGCCGGGCCGTCCGGTCGATGCGGCTGCTCGGCTACGAGGACCGCTCGCTCCCGGAGCTGATGCCGATCAGCCGCGACAAGATGGGGGAGACCTACTCCGGCCTGCACCAGGACTGGGAGCGGATCTCCACGGTCGCCTACGCGGAGGAGGACGCGTTCCGGCAGACGCTCCGCGCGGGCACGGCGATCTTCGACCTGGCCACCACCGAGGTGAAGCAGAGCGGCAGCAGTCAGCTGTCCGGTGACAAGGCGTTCGCGCTGCACGACACCTACGGCTTCCCGATCGACCTCACCCTCGAGATGGCGTCCGAGCAGGGCCTGTCGGTCGACGAGGAGGGCTTCCGCCGGCTGATGGGCGAGCAGCGGGACCGGGCCAAGGCGGACGCGAAGGCCAAGAAGGGCCAGCACGTCGACGCGCGCGCCTACCGCGAGGTGGCCGACTCGATCGGCCGCCCGGTGGAGTTCACCGGCTACGGCGAGGTCGTCACCGAGGGCTCGGTGCGCGGCATCGTCGCGTCCGGAGGCGTGGTCCAGTCGGCCCGCGAGGGCGACGAGGTCGAGCTGGTCCTCGACCGCACCCCGTTCTACGCCGAGGGCGGCGGCCAGCTCGCCGACCAGGGCGTGATCGAGCTCGAGAACGGCGCCCGGATCGAGGTCCGCGACGTGCAGTCGCCGATCTCGGGCCTGATCGTGCACCAGGCGAAGGTGCTGTCCGGCGAGGTCACGCCCGGGCTCGGCGCCCAGTCGCTGGTCGACATCGAGCGCCGCCGGTCGATCTCGCGGTCGCACACCGCGACGCACATGGTGCACAAGGCGTTCCGCGAGGCGCTCGGCGACACCGCCACCCAGGCCGGCTCCGAGAACTCCCCGGGCCGGTTCCGCTTCGACTTCTCGGCCACCGGCGCGGTGCCGGGCTCGGTGATGGAGGACGTCGAGGCGCGGGTCAACGACCTGGTCCTCGCCGACCTCTCCGTCCACGCCGAGGTGATGAGCCAGGCCGAGGCGGTGAAGTCCGGCGCGATGGCGCTGTTCGGCGAGAAGTACGGCGACGAGGTGCGCGTCATCTCCGTCGGCGACTGGGCGCGCGAGCTGTGCGGCGGCACCCACGCCGGCCGGTCCGGCCAGCTCGGCGTGATCAAGCTGCTCGGCGAGGCGTCGATCGGCTCCGGCGTGCGCCGGGTCGAGGCGCTGGTCGGCGGCGACGCCTACCGCTTCCTCGCGCGCGAGCACGTGCTGGTCGCGCAGCTGTCCGAGGCGCTCAAGGTGCGCCCCGAGCAGCTGCCCGAGCGGGTCAACGACATCGTCGAGAAGCTCCGGGCCGCCGAGAAGGAGATCGAGAAGGTGCGGGTCGGGCAGCTGCTCGCCGCGGGCGGTGAGCTGGCGGCGTCGGCCACCGACGTGAGCGGCGTCAACGTCGTCGCGCACCGGGCCGACGGCGCCGGTGGGGGCGACGTACGCACGCTGGCGCTGGACGTCCGCGGCCGCCTGCCCCAGGGCCAGCCGGGCGCGGTGGTCGTGATCGGTGCCGCCGACGGCAAGGTGTCCGTCGTCGCGGCGGTCAACGACGACGCCCGCTCCCGTGGTGTCAGCGCCAACGAGCTCGTGCGCGCCATCGGCCCGCTGGTCGGCGGCAAGGGCGGCGGCAAGGACGACGTCGCCCAGGGCGGCGGCTCCGACGTGTCCCGCATCGACGAGGCGATCGCGCTGGTGCCGACCGAGGTCGCCCGCCAAGCCGCAGGTCATTCGGGGTAGTGCGACCCGGCGTACGGCTCGGGATCGACCCCGGCGACGCCCGGATCGGCGTCGCGCGCAGCGACCCGTCCGGGTTCCTCGCGACCCCGGTCGAGACCGTGCGCCGCGGCAAGGGCGACCTCGCCCGGATCGCCCGCATCCTCGAGGAGGAGGGTGCCGTCGAGGTGGTCGTCGGGCTGCCCCGGTCGCTGTCCGGTGCCGAGGGACCGGCGGCCGCCAAGGCCCGCGAGTTCGCCGCCCGGCTGGCCCGCCGAGTTGCGCCGGTGCCCGTGAGGCTGTGTGATGAGCGGCTGACCACGGTCTCCGCGGAGGCTATGCTGCGCGACCGTGGCCGGAAGGGCACGAAGCGACGTGCCGTGGTCGACCAGGCCGCGGCCGTGCTGATCCTGCAACACGCACTGGACACCGAGCGCACATCGGGGGTTGCGCCTGGCGAGATCCTCGAGGAGACCGATGACTGACGGCACCGACGAGTACGACGACACCCCCGTCGAGGGTGGACGGCGTCGCCGGCAGCGCCGGCGCAGCATCCCCGGCTGCCTGGCCGTGCTCGTCGCGCTGGCAATCGTGGTCGGCGGCTTCTACTTCGCCGTCACCAAGGGCGTCGGCTGGGTGTCCGACCAGTTCGGGGAGCCCGAGGACTACGCCGGTCCCGGCCGCGGCTCGGTGACCGTCGAGGTGCAGGAGGGCGACAGCGCCGCGGCGATCTGCCGGAGCCTGAAGAAGCAGGACGTCGTGGCGTCGGTCGACGCCTGCATCAACGCCGCCAGCGCCAACCCCGAGGCGAGCGGCATCCAGGTCGGCTTCTACAACGTGAAGAAGGAGATGGCGTCCGACGACGCGATCGCGATCCTGGTCAACCCGGAGAACCTCGTCACCGACGACGTGACGATCCCCGAGGGGCTGCGGGTGGTCGACGTCGTCGACATCCTGGCCAAGAAGACGGACTTCTCGAAGAAGGACTTCGAGAAGGTCCTGGAGGACCCCGACCAGCTCGGCCTGCCCGACTACGCCGAGGGCAACCCGGAGGGCTACCTGTTCCCGTCGACGTACGCCTTCGGCCCGAAAGAGCAGCCGGTCGACATGCTGACCGACATGGTGGATCGCTGGGAGCAGGCGGCCGAGGAGGCCGATCTCGAAGCGTCCGCCGAGGCGCTCGGCTACACGCCGGCCGAGCTGATGACGGTGGCGAGCCTGGTCGAGGCCGAGGGCCGCGGCGACGACATGCCGAAGGTCGCCCGGGTCATCTACAACCGGCTCGAGAACCCCGGCACCGCCGGCACCACCGGCCAGCTGGAGATCGACGCGACGGTCAACTACGCCGCGAACAACGAGCTCGGCGCGGTCCCCACCGACGAGGACCTGAAGCTCCAGTCGCCGTACAACACCTACGAGAACGAGGGCCTGCCGCCGGGTCCGATCGAGGCGCCGGGCGACGCGGCGATCGACGCCGCGGCCCACCCGGCCGACGGCGACTGGTACTACTACGTCACCGTCAACCTGGCCAACGGCAAGACCAAGTTCGCGTCGTCGTACGACGAGTTCCTCCAGTACAAGCAGGAGCTGCGCGACTACTGCGAGAACGAGTCCGAAGGCGCCTGCTGAGGCCGTGACGGCATCGAGAAGTGCGCCGTCCTGGGTGACCCCGTCGCCCACTCGCTCTCGCCGGTGCTGCACGCAGCGGGGTACGCCGTCCACGGCCTGGACTGGGAGTACGACGCCCGGCAGGTCGCGTCGGGCGGGCTGGGCGAGTTCCTGGCGGGGCTCGACGACACCTGGCGTGGCCTGTCGCTGACGATGCCGCTGAAGCGGGAGGCCATGGTCCTGGCCGACCGGGTCACCGACACGGCGCGGGCGGCGGGCGCCGCGAACACGCTGGTGCTGGTCGACGGCGAGGTGCACGGCGACAACACCGACGTGCCCGGCGCAGCGGCAGCGCTCCGCGAGCGGTACGACGGGCCGGTCGACACCGTGACCGTGCTCGGCGGCGGCGCCACGGCGGCCTCGACGGCGCTCGCCCTCTGCGGGCTCGGCGCCCGCACGGTCCGCCTCCTCGTCCGGTCGCCGGAGCGAGCCGTGACGACCGCGGCCGTCGTCGGGGCGCACCCGTCCGCGCCCCGGGTCGACGTCGGTGCGCTCGACACCGACCCGATCGCTCGGCGAGGTCGTGGTCTCGACGATCCCCGCCGCGGCCCAGGACGAGCGTCTGCTGGCCCGCTGCGCGGAGACGCCGGTGGTGTTCGAGGTGCTCTACGACCCGTGGCCGACGCCGCTGGCGGCCGCGGCCGCCGACCGGGTGCTGGTGGCCGGGCTGGACCTGCTCGTCCACCAGGCCGCGCTGCAGTTCCGGGAGTTCACCGGGATGCCGGGGCCGGTGGCGGCGATGCGCGACGCCGGGGAGGCCGCGCTGGCTGCGCGCCAGGTGGGCACGTGAACGAGCAGCTCGCCGCGGCCGGGGCCGCCGCTGCGCTGTGCGCCCTCGCCGGGCTGTTCGTGCCCGCGCTGATCCGCGCCGTACCGGAGCCCGAGCCTGGGCCGGAGCCCGCCGAGGACGAGGCGGAGCAGCCGGCCGAGGAGCCCAAGATCCCGTACGCCGAGGTGGCGGCCGCGGCGGGCCTCGCCTGGAAGTCGGCCCTCGCCGCCGCGGCGGCCGGTGCGGTCGTGGGCTGGTCGATCGGCTGGGACTGGCCGCTGCTCATCCTGCTCCCACTGGTGCCGGTCGGTGTCGCGCTGGCGGTCATCGACTGGCGGACCCGCCTCCTGCCGACCCGCGTCGTGCTCCCGACCCTGGCGGTCACGGCCGCCCTCGCGGGGGTCTGCTGGGTCGATCACCCAGGACACCGACGCGATCGTCCGCGCGGCGATCGGGATGCTGGTGCTCCGCTCCGTCTTCTGGCTGCTGTGGTGGATCCATGCCGCGGGCATGGGCTTCGGTGACGTCCGGCTGGCCGCCGTCCTCGGTCTCGCGCTGGGCTACCTCGGCTGGGGCGAGCTGCTCGTCGGCAGCTACACCGGGTTCCTGGTGTTCGCCGTGCCGGGTGTCCTGCTGGCCCTGGTGCGCTGGGACCGCTCGCTGCTCAAGGCGTCCTACCCGTTCGGGCCGTTCATGCTCGTCGGGGCGCTCGTCGGCGTGGCCGTCGGCGCCGACGTGTGGGCCTATCTCGTGCCAGCCGGAGCCTGAAAACCCACCAACGGGGTCGTGAAACACTGACGACATGCTGCGCTGGCTCACCGCGGGCGAGTCCCACGGACCGTCCCTCGTCGCGATCCTGGAGGGGCTCCCGGCCCACGTCCGGGTGACGACCGCCGACATCGTCGACTCCCTGGCCCGTCGCCGCCTCGGCTACGGCCGTGGTGCGCGGATGAAGTTCGAGCAGGACGAGGTCACGATCATCGGCGGCGTGCGCCACGGCGAGACCCAGGGCGGTCCCGTGGCGATCCAGGTCGGCAACACCGAGTGGCCCAAGTGGGAGAAGGTGATGTCGGCCGACCCGGTCGACCCCGCCGAGCTCGACGCCCTGGCCCGCAACGCCGCGCTCACCCGGCCCCGGCCGGGTCACGCCGACCTGGTCGGCATGCAGAAGTACGGCTTCGACGAGGCCCGGCCGGTCCTGGAGCGGGCCTCGGCGCGGGAGACCGCGGCCCGGGTGGCGCTCGGGCGGGTCGCCAGCAACTTCCTCGAGCAGGCGGTCGGCGCCCGCGTCGTCTCGCACGTCGTCGAGCTCGGCGGCGTCCCGGCTCCCGCGGGATCGGTGCCCGGCCCGGACGACGTCGCGCACCTCGACGAGGACCCGGTCCGCTGCCTCGACCCCGATGCCAGCAAGGCGATGGTCGCCGCGATCGACCAGGCGCACAAGGACGGCGACACCCTCGGCGGCGTCGTCGAGGTGGTCGTGCACGGCCTGCCGCCCGGCCTGGGCTCCCACGTCCACTGGGACCGCCGGATCGACGCCCGGCTGGCCGGTGCCCTGATGGGCATCCAGGCGATCAAGGGCGTCGAGGTCGGCGACGGGTTCACCCTGGCCGCGACCCCGGGCTCCGAGGCCCACGACGAGATCGTCGCCACCGACGAGGGGCTGCGCCGGACCAGCGGCCGCTCCGGCGGCACCGAGGGTGGCATGACCACCGGCGAGGCGCTGCGCGTCCGCGCGGCCATGAAGCCGATCGCGACCGTGCCCAAGGCGCTGCGGACCGTCGACGTCAGCACCGGCGAGGAGGCGGTGGCCCACCACCAGCGCTCCGACGTCTGTGCGGTGCCGGCGGCCGGGATCGTCGCCGAGGCGATGGTCGCGCTGGTGCTCGCCGACGCGGTCGTCGAGAAGTTCGGCGGCGACTCGGTCCGGGAGACCCGGCGCAACGCCGAGAGCTACCTGGACACGCTGAGGTTCCGATGATCACCCCACGAAACCGCTCGCTGCGCTCACGCTTTCGCGGGGACCCCGAAGATGACCCATCCCGGACCGCGGGCCGTGCTCGTCGGCCCGATGGGCGCCGGCAAGACCACGGTCGCCCACCTGCTGGCCGACGCCTGGGGCGTCGAGGCCCGCGACACCGACGCCGACCTGGTCGCCGCCGAGGGCCGCAGCATCGCCGACATCTTCGTCGAGGACGGCGAGGAGCACTTCCGCGCGCTGGAGGCCAAGGCCGTCCGCGAGGCGCTCGGCACCACCACCGGCGTGCTCGCGCTGGGCGGCGGCGCCATCCTCGACCCCGCGACCCGCGACCTGCTGGCCGGCCACCGGGTGGTCTTCCTCCGGGTCGGGCTCTCCGACGCCGTCAAGCGGGTCGGGCTGGGCACCGCCCGCCCGCTGCTGCTCGGCAACGTGCGCGGCCGGATCAAGACCCTGCTCGACGAGCGCACCCCGGTCTACGAGTCGGTCGCGACGCTCACCGTCGACACCGACGGCCGGGCCCCGGAGGACGTCGCCCGCGAGATCGAGGAGGCGCTCGCATGACGGACCGCACCGTGCTCCCGGTCGCCGGGGCCGCGCCGTACGACGTGGTGGTCGGGCACGGTGTCGCCGGCGACGTCGTGGACGTCCTCGGTCCGACGGTGCAGCGGGTGGCGCTGGTCCATCCCGAGGGCCTCGAGGACCTCCTCGCACCCGTGCTCGACGCGCTCGGGTCGGCGTACGCCGTCACGAGCCTGCCCGTCCCCGAGGGCGAGCAGGCCAAGACCGCCGCCGTCGCCGCGTCGTGCTGGGAGACGCTGGGCGAAGCCGGCTTCACCCGCTCCGACGCCGTCGTCACCGTCGGCGGGGGCGCGACCACCGACCTCGGCGGGTTCGTGGCCGCCACCTGGTTGCGCGGCGTCCGGGTGGTGCACGTCCCGACCACGCTGCTCGGCATGGTCGACGCCGCGGTCGGCGGCAAGACCGGCATCAACACCGGTGCCGGCAAGAACCTCGTGGGCTCCTTCCACGAGCCGGCCGGTGTCGTCTGCGACCTCGACCTGCTGCGCAGCCTCCCGCGGGTGGACCTGGTCGCCGGCCTGGGCGAGGTCGTGAAGTGCGGATTCATCGCCGACCCGGCCATCCTCGATCTCGTCGAGACCACCGAGCCCGACGCGCTGACCGCCGACTCACCCGTGCTGCGCGAGCTCGTCGAGCGCGCGATCCGGGTGAAGATCGACGTGGTGGTCGGCGACCTCAAGGAGACCGGGGGAGCCGACGGCCACCCCGGCCGCGAGGTCCTCAACTACGGCCACACGCTGGCGCACGCGATCGAGCGGTCCGAGTCCTACTCCGTGCGGCACGGCGAGGCGGTCGCCATCGGCTGCGTGTACGTCGCCGAGCTGGCGCGCCTGACCTCGGGCCTGTCGACCGACGTGGTCGACCGGCACCGCAGCGTGCTGGAGCGGGTCGGCCTGCCCACCGGCTACGACGGCGCCGACTTCGACACCGTCCACGCCGCGATGAAGGTCGACAAGAAGGCCCGCGGGTCCGAGCTGCGCTTCGTGGTCCTGCGCGACCTGGCCGACCCCGCGATCCTCGCCGGACCCGCCGAGGAGCAGCTGCGGGCGGCGTACGAGCTCGTCACCGGAGGTGCCCGATGAAGGTCCTGGTCCTCAACGGCCCCAACCTCGGCCGGCTCGGGAAGCGGCAGCCGGAGATCTACGGCTCCACCACGCACGCCGAGCTCGCCGAGCTGTGCCGCGAGTGGGGGAGCGCGCTCGGGCTCGACGTGGAGGTCCGGCAGACGAACCACGAAGGCGAGCTGCTCGACTGGCTCAACGCCGCCGCCGACGACTCCACGCCGGTCGTGCTCAACGCGGCTGCCTGGACGCACTACTCCTGGGCGGTCTTCGACGCCTGCGCGCAGCTCACCGCGCCGCTGGTCGAGGTGCACATCTCCGACCCGAAGCAGCGGCCGGAGGAGTTCCGGCACACCTCCGTCGTCACGCCGTACGCCGTCGAGGTGATCGCCGGGCACGGCATCGACGGCTATCGCATGGCGCTCGAGCGGATCGCCGCCGGATAGCGGCGGACAGCGCCTGACAGCCGCTACCGTCGTCCCATGAACGCCCCGTCCTCGGCGGGTGGTCGGATCGCGACGATCGTGCTGGCCGGGCTCGGGCTGGGCATCGTGGTCGGCGGGATGGGCGGCCGACTCGCCATGTACGTTCTCGCCCGGCGCAACCCCGCGGCGACCGGCAGGGTCAGCGACGACGGCTTCGTGATGGGCCAGATCACCCTCTCCGGGACGCTCAACCTGCTCGTCGTCGGCGCCGTCCTCGGCGCGATCGGCGGGCTGGTCTACGCCGGGGCGCGGCACCTCATGTTCGGTCCGCCCTGGTGGCGGACGCTGTCGGTCGCTCTCGGCGCCGGGCTGCCCGTGGGCGCGATCATCGTGCACCCCGACGGCATCGACTTCCACGTGCTGCAGCCGGTGGAGCTCTCGGTCGCGCTGTTCGTGCTGATCCCCGCGGTGTACGGCGTCGCGCTGATGCGGGTGGTCGAGGGCAGCTTCCCGCCGCCGGTGTCGTCCTGGAGGCGGCTCGACTGGCTGCGGCCGCTGCTCCAGGCGGGAGCGGCCGCGGTGATCGCCGTCGCCCTGCTCAGCCTCTGGAAGGACCTGGCCCTGCTCACCTGAGCGGAACCGCCCGTACCCCGCCCGCGTCGGACCTGGAGGCGACGACACGAGGAGACGGACCCATGGGCGGCAACGTGACGGTGAGTGTGAAGAGCATCCTGCTGGCGGGACTGGTGCTGCTGGCGCTGGTGACGGCGTACCTCCTGGGAGGCCGCGGCGACGTGGTCGCAGGCCCCGCGTCCGCGAGCAGCGAGACCGACTCGGACGCCGGATCTGCCGCCACGGATCCGCGGCGGGTGATGCGGATGGTCGCCTCCGGCGAGGCGAGCGCCGTACCCGACGAGATGTCGTTCTCGCTGTCGGTCACGTCGAAGCGGTTCGACCTCGACGACGCGCTCGCGGCCTCCAGCGCCACGATGCGACGGGTGCTCGGGGCGCTCGAGGGGCAGGGCGTGAAGAAGGCCGACGTGCAGACGAGCGGCCTGTCGATGTACCCCGAGTACGACTACCCGGCGTACAGCCCGCCGGTGCTGACCGGCTACCGGGTCACCCAGCGCGCGCAGGTGCACGTCCGCGAGCTCGCCGACGGCGGCTCGGCCGTCGCCGCGGCCGTCGAGACCGGCGGCAACGGCGTGCGGGTCAGCGACATCCGGCTCGAGGTCGGCGACCCGGAGGCCGTCCTGGAGAAGGCGCGCGCCGACGCCGTCGACGCGGCCACGGCCAAGGCCGAGCAGTACGCCGGAGCGGCCGGCCAGACGCTCGGGGACGTCGTCAGCATCCGCGAGGTCGGCGAGCCCCCCAGCCGCGACTTGTGGAGCCAGAGCCTCAGCCGCACCGCGTCGTACGGCGCCGCCGACATGGCCACGTTCAAGCTCCCGATCCGGGCCGGGAAGGACGACCTGAAGGTCCGGATCGAGGTCGTCTGGGCGTTCGAATAGGAGCCCCCGGACCCCGGGCGATAGACTCGGCGGCCGTCGCCCGCACGGACGTGCGGCGGCTCCCGACTCGACGACGTAAGGCTGAACTCGCGCCCATGGCAACGACGAACGACCTGAAGAACGGCATGGTGCTCAACCTCGACGGCCAGCTCTGGCAGGTCATCTGGTTCCAGCACCACAAGCCCGGCAAGGGCGGCGCCGTGGTGCGCACCAAGCTGAGGAACGTCGAGTCCGGCAAGACCGTCGACAAGACCTTCAACGCCGACGTGAAGGTCGAGGTGGCCAGCGTCGACAAGCGGACGATGCAGTACCTCTACAACGACGGCTCGTCGTACGTCTTCATGGACACCGGCACCTACGACCAGCTCGAGATCACCCCCGAGCTCGTGGGCGACGCCAAGAACTTCCTGCTGGAGAACCAGGAGGCGATCGTCGCCACCAACGAGGGTCGGGTCCTCTACATCGAGATGCCCGCCTCGGTCGAGCTCCAGATCACCTTCACCGAGCCGGGCCTCGCCGGCGACAGCGCCACCGGCCGGACCAAGCCCGCGACGCTCGAGACCGGGCACGAGATCCAGGTCCCGCTGTTCATCTCCCAGGGCGAGAAGGTCAAGGTCGACACCCGCGACTCCTCCTACCTGGGGCGCGTCAAGTCCTGATGGCCGCCCGTTCCAAGGCCCGCAAGCGCGCCCTCGACGTGCTCTTCGCATCCGAGCTGCGCTCCGAGAGCCCGGTCGAGGCGCTGGACACCGCGATCGCCGAGGGCGAGGGCCCGACCAACGAGTACACCGCCGTCCTGGTCCGCGGCGTCGCCGCCCACCAGCCCCGGATCGACGAGCTGCTCGCGGAGTACTCCGAGGGCTGGACCCTGGCCCGGATGCCCGCGGTCGACCGCAACGTGCTGCGGCTCGGCGTCTTCGAGCTGCTGTACGCCGACGACGTCCCCGACGCGGTCGCCGTCAGCGAGGCGATGGCGCTGGTCCGCGACCTGTCCACCGACGACTCGCCGTCGTTCGTGAACGGCGTGCTCGGCAACATCCAGCGGAACAAGGCCACACCTGCTGGACTGAAGCTGCGAGCCGGCGGTCCGCGGTACAGGCCCGGATGTGACATCTACCCCCGGGAACATCTCTGACAAGGCGCAGCGCGCCGGCCGCGACGCACAGCAGAGCGAGTGGTTCGACAAAGCGATCCGCTTCGGCTTCGTGGTCTACGGCGTGGTCCACCTGCTGATCGCCTGGCTGGCCCTGCAGCTGGCCTTCGGCGAGAAGGAGGGTGCGGCCTCCAGCCAGGGCGCGATGCAGCAGCTGGCCGAGCAGCCCTTCGGGACCGTTCCTGCTCTGGCTCGTCACGCTCGGCATGTTCCTGCTCGTCGTCTGGCGCGGTCTCGAAGCGGTCTTCGGGCACCGCGACGAGGACGGCGCGCAAGCGGACCCGGAAGCGCGCGGCTTCCGCCCTCAAGGCCGTCATCTACGGCGCGATCGGCGGTGAGCGCGCTCCAGGTCGCTGCTGGGCTCCGGCTCGAGCGGCGGCGGCTCCGACTCGACGACCCAGAAGCTGATGGACCTGCCCGGCGGGCAGTTCATCGTCGGCGCCGTCGGGCTCGCCATCCTCGGCTACGGCCTGTACGAGATCGTGATCGCCTGGACCGACAAGTTCGCCGAGCACCTCACCGCCGAGGGCAAGAGCGGCGACACCGGGACGGCGTACCTCTGGTTCGGCAAGATCGGCTACGCCGCCAAGGGCGTCGCGATCGGCATCGTCGGCGTCCTCTTCCTCTACGCCGCGGTCACCCACGACCCGAAGAAGTCCGGCGGGCTCGACCAGGCCCTGCAGGAGGTGCTCGAGCAGCCGTTCGGCCCGTTCCTGCTCGGCGCGATCGCCCTCGGCATCGGCTGCTACGGCCTCTTCTGCTTCGCCCGCGCCCGGCACCTGTCCAGGTAACCCCCACCGGCCTTGACGCCGGTGCGAGGCTGTCCCCATGACGACGCACGAGGTCGACGTGGTGGTAGTGGGACTCGGACCGGGCGGGGAGGCGCTGGCGGCGACGCTCGCACGCGACGGGCTCTCGGTGGTGGGGCTCGACCGCCGGCTGGTGGGCGGCGAGTGCCCGTACTACGGGTGCATCCCGTCCAAGATGATGATCCGCGCCGCGGACGCGCTCGCCGAGGCGAGACGGGTCGACGCCCTGGCCGGCCATGCCGAGGTCGGCCCGGACTGGGGCACGGTCGCGACCCGGATCCGCGACGAGGCGACCGACGACTGGGACGACGCGGTCGCGGTCAAGCGGCTGGAGGACGCCGGAGCGCGGTTCGTCCGCGGCCACGGCCGGCTGGACGGGCCCGGCCGGGTCCGGGTCGGTGACGACGAGTACGTCGCGGCGCGCGGCGTGGTCCTCAACACGGGCACCGAGCCGGGCGTGCCGCCGATCGACGGCCTGGCGGAGACGCCGTACTGGACCAACCGCGAGGTGATGCGGCTGACCGAGGCGCCCGACAGCCTGGTGGTCATCGGAGGCGGCGCGATCGGCCTCGAGCTGGCCCAGGCGATGCGCAGGTTCGGGGTCCGGGTGACGGTGCTCGAGGGCGCCGACCGGATCCTCGCGCTGGAGGAGCCCGAGGCCTCGGAGGTCGTGCACGCCGCGCTGGCGCGCGACGGGATCGACGTGCGCACCGGGGTCACGGTGGAGCGGGTGTCCCACGACGGCGGCTTCCACCTCACCGTCGACGGCGAGGACCTCGACACCGACCAGCTGCTCGTGGCCGCCGGCCGCCGGCCCAACCTCGCCGACATCGGCCTCGAGACCGTCGGGCTGGACCCGTCGGCCCGGTCGCTGGAGCCCGACGAGCAGATGCGGGTGGGGGAGCGGCTCTGGGCGGTCGGCGACATCACCGGCAAGGGCGCGTTCACCCACGTCTCGATGTACCAGAACGCGGTCGCCGTCCGCAGCCTGCTCGGCCAGGACGGGCCGTGGGCGGACTACCGCGCCGTCAGCCGGGTCACGTTCACCGACCCCGAGGTCGGCGCGGTCGGGCTCACCGAGCGCCAGGCCCGGGACGCCGGCCACGACGTCGTGACCGGGCACGCGAAGCTCGAGGAGTCCAGCCGCGGGTACATCCACAAGGAGGGCAACGAGGGCGTGATCAAGCTGGTCGCCGACCAGGCGCGCGGCGTACTCGTGGGCGGCACCGCCGTCGGCCCGTCCGGCGGGGAGGTGCTCGGCCTGATCGCGGCGGCCGTGCACGCCGAGATCCCCGTGACGACGCTGCGCGGCATGCACTTCGCCTACCCGACCTTCCACCGGGCGATCGAGACGGCCCTGGGCGAACTGGGGTAGTTGAGACCAGAGTGTTTAACCCACCCCGTTTCGGGTGAAGGTGAGGGGTAGGACGCGTGCCGAGGGAGTGCGCGCCTGCCCAACGGAGGATCCCCATGTCCCACGACCAGACGCACGGCCAGCCGGCCCACCGGTCGGACCCGGCCCCGCCCAACCCTCAGGGCGAGCCGGCCAACGGCTGGCACGGTGTGGAGCCCGACACCAGCGAGCGGCTGTACACCAGCGAGGAGTTCGCTGCGTACTCCGACGCCCGCCTGAGGCAGGCCGAGCAACCCCTCCCTCCCGCGCCGCAGGGCGACCCGCTCAACGACCCGATGCCGGGTGAGAGCACCCAGATCCGGCAGCCGTACGCCGCTCCGCAGCCGCCGCAGGCACCTCCCGGTCCGCTCTCCGAGCCGGCCCCGAACTGGACCCAGACCGGCCCTCCGGCCGCTCCTCCGACCCAGACGACCCAGGCCCAGACGACCCAGGCCCAGACGAGCCAGGCCCAGCGACCCAGGCACCGCCGGTCCCCGCTGCCCAGCCGGCCCCGGTGACCGCGCCCCCGGCCGGCGAGCAGCCGCAGCCCGATGGCGAGGAGGGCGAAGGCGAGGGCGTCCGCCGGTTCATGACCGCCACCGACTTCCTCGACCGCCGCTCCGAGCAGGTCGAGGTCGGCCCGGCCACCTGGGGCTGGCGGGGCAGGGTCCGCCGGTGGAGCGGCGGCGCGATCGCGCCGAAGATGGGTCCGGCCGAGCTGTCCTTCGAGATGGATCGGCGCTCCATCCAGCGCGACTTCGACGGCCCGCGCACGATCGCGTTCCTGAACCCCAAGGGCGGCGCCGCCAAGACCACGGGCGTGCTCGCTGCCGGCTACACGTTCGGCACCGTCCGCGGCGGCGGCGTGGTCGCGTGGGACAACAACGAGACCCGCGGGACGCTCGGCATCCGCGGCACCCGCAGCACCCACCGGAACACCACCCGCGAGCTGCTCGAGGACCTCGAGAAGTTCAGCGACGTCTACCAGGCCCGGATCGGTGACCTGGGCGCCTTCGTCCGCTCCCAGGGCGACGCCCACTTCGACGTGCTGGCCTCCGACGAGCGGCCGGACGTCACCGGGACGATCCGGGCCCAGGACTTCACGGCCGTGCACCAGCTCCTCGAGCGGTTCTACCGGGTGATCCTGATCGACACCGGCAACAACATGCGCGCCGAGAACTGGCTCGCCGCCGCCGAGACGGCCGACCTCCTGGTCGTGACCAGCACGATCCGCGAGGACACCGGCTACAGCGGCCTCTGGATGCTCGACGCCCTCCAGGACGCGGGCTACGCGAACCTCAAGCACAAGACGGTCACCGTGCTGTCCGACCCGTCCCAGCACGTCGACCAGCAGCTCGCCCACGACCTGACCCAGGTCTACGAGCAGCGCACCAAGTACGTCTACCGCGTGCCCTACGACCCGGTGCTCGTCGCCGGCTCGGTGGTGCCCTACGCCCAGCTCTCCGAGGGCACCCAGATGGCCTGGCTCAAGGCCTGCGCCGGCATGGCCACCATGCTGTAGACCCCCGAGCTGCCCGGCGCGCGTGACGGATGGGGCCGAGCGCGCGCCGGGCGACCCTGACCGCGCGGCCCGTCACGGGTAGCGTCTGGCGCATGCGAGCAGTCGTCTACTCCGAGACCGGCCCGTCGTCCGTGCTGCAGGTCGTCGAGCGCGACCTGCCCGAACCGGGGCCGGGTGAGGTGCGGGTGCGGATGGTGCGCGCCGGCGTCAACCCGACCGACTGGAAGTTCCGGGCCGGGATGATGACGGAGTACGACGAGGTGACGCCCGGGCAGGACGGCTCCGGCGTGGTCGACGCGGTCGGTGAGGACGTCGACGGGCTGGAGACCGGCGACCGGGTCTGGCTGGTGCTGGCCCAGCACGGTCGCGCGCACGGCACGGCGGCGGAGTACACCGTCCAGCCGGCGACGCACGTGGTGCCGCTGCCGGACGACGCGGACTTCGACCTCGGCGCCAGCCTCGGCGTCCCGGCCGTGACCGCACACCGGGCGCTCACCGGCGGCGAGCAGGTGCACCGGCTCGGCCCGGGCGCGCTGGACGGGAAGGTCGTGCTGGTCGCCGGGGGAGCGGGCGCCGTCGGCAACGCGGCGATCCAGCTCGCCCGGTGGTCCGGTGCCTCGGTCATCACCACCGTCAGCAGCGAGGAGAAGGCCGCGCTGGCCAGGGCCGCCGGGGCCGACCACGTCGTGAACTACCGGGAGTCCGACGCGGCCAAGGAGATCCTCACGCTCACCCCGGACGGCGTGGACATCGCCGTCGAGGTCGCGCCGGCGCAGAACATCGGGATCGACCTCGACGTGGTCCGCGTGCACGGCCTGGTCTCGATCTACGCGAACAACGGCGGCGACGAGCTGACGATGCCGCTGCGGGCGGCGTTCGGGAAGAACATCCGCTTCCAGTTCCTCATCCTCTACACCCTCGCGGACGAGCTCCTCCGGGCCGCGATCGAGGACGTGAGCGCGGCGGTCGAGGCGGGTGCGCTGCGGGTCGGCGAGGAGCGCCGGCGTACCCCTCCACCACTACCCGCTGGAGCAGACCGCGGCGGCCCACGACGCGGTCGAGAACGGCGCGGTGGGGAAGGTGCTGATCGCCGTCTCGGACTGATAGGGTCGCTCGCGATCGACATCCTTTAACGAGCCGTCCCGTGAGGCGGAGAAGGAGGTCCAGCGGTATATGTCCGCACCTCAGGACTCATCCCCAGGCTCTGGGTCCCTCACCACCGACGCGGGCCGCGTCGTTCTCAACGGCTCCGACATCAACCGGGCACTGACCCGCATCTCCCACGAGATCCTCGAGCGCAACAAGGGCGCCGACGACCTGGTGCTGCTCGGGATCCCGAGCCGCGGGGTCCCGCTGGCCCGCCGGGTCGCCGAGAAGATCTCCTCCGTCGAGGGGTACGACGTGCCCGTCGGCTCGCTGGACATCACGATGTACCGCGACGACCTGCGACTGAAGCCGGCCCGCACCCTGATGCCGACCGAGATCCCGCCCGGCGGCGTCGACGGCAAGGTGGTCGTGCTGATCGACGACGTGCTCTTCTCCGGCCGCACCATCCGCGCGGCACTCGACGCGCTCAGCGACGTCGGCCGGCCGCAGGCGGTGCGGCTGGCGGTCCTCATCGACCGCGGCCACCGCGAGCTGCCGATCCGGGCCGACTTCGTCGGCAAGAACCTCCCCACCTCGCTGGTCGAGCGGGTGCGGGTCAGCCTCGAGGGCGTCGACGACGTCGACGCGGTCACCATCCTCGGCACCGAAGGAGCACGGGAATGAAGCGGCACCTGCTGAGCGCGGGGGACCTCACCCGCGACGACGCCGAGCTCGTCCTCCGGACCGCGGAGGAGCTGCGCTCCCTCGCCGACCGGCCGATCAAGAAGCTGCCGGCCCTGCGCGGCCGCACGGTCGTCAACCTGTTCTTCGAGGACTCCACCCGGACCCGGATCTCGTTCGAGGCGGCCGCCAAGCGGCTCTCGGCCGACGTCATCAACTTCGCGGCCAAGGGCTCGTCGCTGTCCAAGGGCGAGAGCCTGAAGGACACGGCGCTCACCCTCGAGGCGATGGGCGCCGACGCGGTCGTGGTCCGGCACTCCGCCAGCGGCGCCCCGCACCGGCTGGCGAACTCCGGCTGGGTCCGGTCCAGCGTCGTCAACGCCGGCGACGGCACCCACGAGCACCCCACCCAGGCCCTGCTCGACGCGTTCACGATGTGGCGGCACCTCGCTCAGCAGGACGGCGGCGGGCTCGACGGCCGCCGGGTCGCCATCGTCGGCGACGTCCTGCACAGCCGGGTCGCCCGCTCCAACGCGCTGCTGCTGCGCACGCTCGGCGCCGAGGTGACGCTGGTGGCGCCGCCCACGCTGCTGCCCGTCGGGGTCGAGGGCTGGCCGGTCGAGACGTCGTACGACCTCGACGCGGTGATCCCGAAGGCCGACGCGGTGATGATGCTGCGGGTGCAGCGCGAGCGGATGCACGACTCGTTCTTCCCGACCGCGCGCGAGTACTCCCGCCGCTACGGCCTCGACGGCAAGCGGATGGCCACCCTGCAGGACCACACGATCGTCATGCACCCGGGCCCGATGGTCCGCGGCATGGAGATCACCGCCGACGTGGCCGACTCGGCCCGCTCGGTCATCGTCGAACAGGTCACCAACGGCGTCGCCGTCCGGATGGCCGTCCTGTACCTGCTGCTGGGTGGGTCGGAGCCCGCCGTCGGAGGAGAAGAGTGACCACCTACCTGATCAAGAACGCCGCGATCCTCGGCGGCGAGCCCACCGACCTCCTGCTGGAGGACGGGGTGATCAAGCAGATCGGCCAGGCCATCGACCTCGGGGACACGTCGGTCGAGCCTGTCGAGACCATCGACGCGCAGGGCCTGGTCGCGCTGCCCGGCCTGGTCGACCTGCACACCCACCTGCGCGAGCCGGGTCGCGAGGACGCCGAGACCGTCGAGTCCGGCACCCACGCGGCCGCCCTCGGCGGCTTCACGGCCGTGCACGCGATGGCCAACACCGACCCGGTCGCCGACACCGCCGGCGTCGTCGAGCAGGTCTGGCGGCTCGGCCGCGAGGCGGGCTACTGCGACGTCTACCCGGTCGGCGCTGTCACCGTGGGCCTGGCCGGCGAGAAGCTCGCCGAGCTGGGCGCGATGGCCGACTCCGCGGCCCGGGTCCGGATCTTCTCCGACGACGGCAAGTGCGTGAGCGACCCGCTGCTGATGCGCCGGGCGCTGGAGTACGTCAAGGCGTTCGACGGCGTGATCGCCCAGCACGCCCAGGAGCCGCGGCTGACCGAGAACGCCCAGATGAACGAGGGCGAGCTGTCCGGGCGGCTCGGCCTGGCCGGCTGGCCGGCGGTCGCCGAGGAGGCGATCATCGCCCGCGACTGCCTGCTCGCCGCCCACGTCGGCTCGCGGCTGCACGTCTGCCACGTGTCCACCGCCGGGTCGGTCGAGATCGTCCGCCAGGCCAAGCAGCAGGGCTGGAACGTCACCGCCGAGGTCTGCCCGCACCACCTGCTGCTCACCGACGACCTGGCCGCGACCTACGACCCGATCTACAAGGTCAACCCGCCGCTGCGCTCGCAGGCCGACGTCGAGGCGCTGCGGGCCGGTCTGGCCGACGGCACCATCGACATCGTCGCCACCGACCACGCGCCGCACCCGCACGAGGACAAGGACTGCGAGTGGGCGGCCGCCGCGTTCGGGATGCTCGGCCTCGAGACCGCGCTGTCGATCGTGCAGGAGACGATGGTCGACCCGGGCCTGATCGACTGGGCCGGCGTCGCCGAGCGGATGTCGACCACCCCGGCCCGGATCGGCAAGGTCTCCGACCACGGCCAGGGCCTCCAGGAGAACGCACCCGCCAACGTGGTGCTCTACGACCCGGCGGCGCGCCGCACGATCGAGGCCTCCGACTCGGCCTCCCTGTCGCGGAACACGCCGTACGCCGGGATGGAGCTGCCCGGGCGGGTGGTCGCGACGTTCCTGCGGGGCAAGGCGACGGTGCTCGACGGGAAGCTGGCCTGATGGCGCTGCTGGTCCTCGAGGACGGGCGGACCTTCCGTGGTGAGGCCTACGGCGCCGACGGCGAGACGTTCGGCGAGGCGGTCTTCAACACCGGGATGACCGGCTACCAGGAGACGCTCACCGACCCGTCCTACCACCGCCAGGTCGTCGTGATGACCGCGCCGCACATCGGCAACACCGGCATCAACGACGAGGACCCCGAGTCCAGCCGGATCTGGGTCGCCGGGTACGTCGTCCGCGACCCCGCCCGGGTGCCGTCGAACTGGCGCTCGCGGCGCTCGCTCGACGACGAGCTGCGCACCCAGGGCGTGGTCGGCATCTCCGGCATCGACACCCGCGCCCTGACCCGGCACCTGCGCGAGCGCGGGGCGATGCGGGTCGGCATCTCCACCACCGAGAGCGACCCGGACCGGCTGCTCGCGCGGGTGCTCGCCTCGGCCGAGATGACCGGCGCCGAGCTGGCCGGCGAGGTCTCCACCGGTGAGACGTACGTCGTGCCCGCGGTCGGCGAGAAGCGGTTCACCGTCGCTGCCCTCGACCTCGGCATCAAGTCGATGACCCCGGCCCGGATGGCCGAGCGCGGGTGCGAGGTGCACGTCCTGCCCGCCACCTCGTCGCTGGACGAGGTGCTCGCGGTGCGGCCGGACGGGCTGTTCTTCTCCAACGGCCCGGGTGACCCGGCGGCGACCACCCACCAGATCGAGCTGCTGCAGGGCGCGCTCGGCCAGGGGGTGCCCTACTTCGGGATCTGCTTCGGCAACCAGCTGTTCGGCCGGGCGCTCGGCTTCGGCACCTTCAAGCTGAAGTACGGCCACCGCGGCATCAACCAGCCGGTCATGGACCGCACCACCGGCAAGGTCGAGGTGACCGCGCACAACCACGGGTTCGCCGTGGACGCTCCGCTGGACGCGCCGACCGAGACGCCGTACGGCATCGCCACGGTCAGCCACGTCTGCCTCAACGACGACGTCGTCGAGGGCCTCGAGCTGCGCGACGACGCCGGCGCGCTCAAGGCCTTCTCGGTGCAGTACCACCCGGAGGCCGCCGCCGGGCCGCACGACGCGGCGTACCTCTTCGACCGGTTCCTGGAGCTCATGGGGGGCGAGGCCTGATGCCGAAGCGCGAGGACATCGAGTCGGTCCTGGTGATCGGGTCCGGGCCGATCATCATCGGCCAGGCCTGCGAGTTCGACTACTCCGGCACCCAGGCCTGCCGCGTGCTCAAGGCCGAGGGCATCCGCGTGGTGCTGGTGAACTCCAACCCGGCCACGATCATGACCGACCCGGAGTTCGCGGACGCGACGTACGTCGAGCCGATCACCGCCGAGTTCATCGAGAAGGTGATCGAGAAGGAGCGTCCCGACGCGCTGCTCGCGACGCTGGGCGGCCAGACCGCGCTGAACGCGGCGATGGACCTCGATCGGCTCGGCGTCCTGGAGAAGTACGGCGTCGAGCTGATCGGCGCGAGCATCGACGCGATCAACCGCGGCGAGAACCGGGAGTCGTTCAAGAAGATCGTCGAGGAGCTCGGCGGCAGCGTCGCGCGCTCGGCGGTGTGCCACACGCTCGACGACTGCTTCGAGGCCTCGCACGAGCTGGGGTGGCCGATGGTGGTGCGGCCCAGCTTCACGATGGGCGGCACCGGCTCCGGCATGGCCTACGACGAGGCCGACCTGCGCCGGATCGCGGGTGCCGGCCTGGCCGCCAGCCCGACCACCGAGGTGCTCCTGGAGGAGTCGATCATCGGCTGGAAGGAGTACGAGCTCGAGGTCATGCGCGACACCAAGGACAACGTGGTGATCGTGTGCTCGATCGAGAACCTCGACCCGATGGGCGTGCACACCGGCGACTCGATCACCGTCGCGCCGGCGATGACGCTGACCGACCGCGAGTACCAACACCTGCGCGACCTCTCGATCGGCATCATCCGCGCGGTCGGCGTCGACACCGGAGGCTGCAACATCCAGTTCGCGGTGAACCCGGACGACGGCCGGGTGGTCGTGATCGAGATGAACCCGCGGGTGTCCCGGTCCAGCGCGCTGGCCTCCAAGGCGACCGGCTTCCCGATCGCGAAGATCGCGGCGAAGGTGGCGATCGGCTACACCCTCGACGAGATCCCCAACGACATCACCAAGGAGACGCCGGCCAGCTTCGAGCCGACGCTCGACTACGTCGTGGTGAAGGTGCCGCGGTTCGCGTTCGAGAAGTTCCCCGGCGCCGACCCGACCCTGACCACGCACATGAAGTCGGTCGGCGAGGCGATGGCGATCGGCCGCAACTTCACCGAGGCGCTGCAGAAGGCGCTGCGCTCGCTGGAGAGCAAGGATGCGGTCTTCGACTGGCGCAAGGAGTGGGTCGACCTCGACAAGGCCGCGCTGCTCGAGGAGATCAAGGTCCCGCACGACGGTCGGCTGAAGAAGGTCATGGACGCGATCCGGGCCGGCGCGACGCCCGAGGAGGTCTTCGACGCGACCGGGATCGACCCGTGGTTCGTCGACCAGCTGCTGCTGATCAACGAGGTCGCGGCCGAGCTCACCGCGGCCGACGAGCTCACCCCCGACCTGCTCCGCCGCGCCAAGCGGCACGGCTTCTCCGACGACCAGATCGGCAAGATCCGCGGGATGAGCGCCGCCGTCGTGCGCGGGGTCCGGCACGCGCTCGGCATCCGGCCGGTCTACAAGACCGTCGACACCTGCGCCGCCGAGTTCGCCGCGGCCACGCCGTACCACTACTCGTCCTACGACGAGGAGACCGAGGTCGCGCCCCGCGACCGGGACGCGGTGATCATCCTCGGCTCCGGGCCGAACCGGATCGGGCAGGGCATCGAGTTCGACTACTCCTGCGTGCACGCGAGCCTGGCGCTGTCCGAGGTCGGCTACGAGACGATCATGGTCAACTGCAACCCGGAGACCGTGTCGACCGACTACGACACCTCCGACCGGCTGTACTTCGAGCCGCTGACGCTGGAGGACGTGCTCGAGATCGTGCACGCCGAGCGGCAGGCCGGCCCGATCGCCGGCGTGATCTGCCAGCTCGGCGGGCAGACCCCGCTCGGCCTGGCCCAGGGGCTGGCCGACGCCGGCGTCCCGATCGTCGGCACCGCCCCGGAGGCGATCCACCTCGCCGAGGAGCGCGGCGCGTTCGGCCGGGTCCTGCACGAGGCCGGGCTGCCCGCGCCCAAGCACGGCATGGCGTCGTCGTTCGACGAGGCCCAGGAGATCGCGGCCGAGATCGGCTACCCGGTGCTGGTGCGGCCGTCGTACGTCCTCGGCGGCCGCGGCATGGAGATCGTCTACGACGACGACGCGCTCGACGGCTACATCGGCCGCGCCACCGCGATCAGCCCGGAGCACCCGGTGCTGGTCGACCGGTTCATCGACGACGCGGTCGAGATCGACGTGGACGCGATCTACGACGGCGACGAGCTCTTCCTCGGCGGCGTGATGGAGCACATCGAGGAGGCCGGCATCCACTCCGGCGACTCCTCCTGCGCGCTGCCGCCGATCACCCTCGGAGACGCGGAGATCGAGCGGATCCGGGAGGCGACCGAGGCGATCGCCAGGGGCGTGGGCGTGCGGGGCCTGCTGAACATCCAGTACGCCCTGGGCTCCGACGTGCTCTACGTCCTCGAGGCCAACCCGCGCGCCTCACGCACGGTGCCGTTCGTGTCGAAGGCGACCGCGACGCCGCTGGCCAAGGCGGCGGCCCGGGTGATGCTGGGCGAGTCGATCGCGTCGCTGCGGGCAGCCGGCGTGCTCCCGGCCGAGGGCGACGGCGGCAGCCTGCCGCCCGACCAGCCGATCGCGGTCAAGGAGGCGGTGATGCCGTTCAACCGGTTCCGCACCCCCGACGGCAAGCAGATCGACACCGTGCTCGGCCCGGAGATGAAGTCGACCGGCGAGGTGATGGGCTTCGACAGCGACTTCGGTACGGCGTTCGCCAAGGCGCAGGCCGCGGCCTTCGGGTCGCTGCCGACCAGCGGCCGGGTGTTCGTGAGCATGGCCAACCGGGACAAGCGGCACATGATCTTCCCGATCAAGGTGCTCTCCGACCACGGCTTCGAGATCCTCGCCACCCAGGGGACGGCGGAGGTGCTCCGCCGCAACCGGGTGCAGGCCACGGTCGTCCGCAAGCACTTCGAGGGGGCCGGTCCGAACGGCGAGCCGACCACCGTGCAGATGATCCTGGCCGGCGACATCGACCTGGTCATCAACACCCCGCACGGCTCCACCCGCGGCGGGTCCGCGCGCATCGACGGCTACGAGATCCGCACCGCCGCCGTGATGGCGAACATCCCGTGCATCACCACCGTCCAGGGGCTCGGCGCCGCCGTGCAGGGCATCGAGGCGATGCGGGCCGGTGACATCGGCGTCCGGTCGCTCCAGGAGTGGGCCTCGCGTCCCTTCGAGACGGTTGCTGCGCAACCTCCTCAGGACAAGTGAATGGTTTATCGCCTGCTGTTCGACAAGGTCCTCACCCGGACCGACCCCGAGCGCGCGCACCACTCGGCGTTCCGGGCGATCCGGGCGCGCGGACCGGCGCTGTACGGGGTTTCGACAAGCTCAACCGACGTCGGTCGAGGTCGTCGGGACCGGTCACGGCGATGGGGCTGACCTTCCCGAACGTGCTCGGCCTGGCGGCGGGCTTCGACAAGAACGCCGTCGGGATCGACGCGCTGGCCGCGCTCGGCTTCGGGCACGTCGAGATCGGCACCGTCACCGGCGAGCCGCAGCCCGGCAACGACAAGCCGCGGCTGTTCCGGCTGCCGGCCGACCGGGCCGTGGTCAACCGGATGGGCTTCAACAACGACGGCGCCGCGGCGGTCGCGCAGCGGCTCGCGGACCGGCCCGCGGCCTCGAGAACGCCGGTCGGCCTGCGACACCAGCCGATCCTCGGGCGTGAACATCGGCAAGACCAAGGTCGTGCCGGAGGACCAGGCCGTGGGTGACTACGAGAAGTCCGCGCGGCTGCTGGCGCCGTACGCCGACTACCTCGTCGTCAACGTCAGCTCCCCGAACACCCCCGGCCTGCGCAACCTCCAGGCCGTCGAGAAGCTCGAGCCGCTGCTGGCGGCCGTCCGCGCAACGCGCCGACGACGCCACCGAGGCGCGGGTGCCGCTGCTGGTCAAGATCGCGCCCGACCTCGACGACGACGACGTGCTCGCCGTGGCCGACCTGGCCACGGCGCTCGGCCTCGACGGGATCATCGCCACCAACACCACGATCAGCCGCGACGGCCTGGCCAGCGACCCGGCGACGGTCGAGGGGATCGGCGCCGGCGGGCTGTCCGGGCGTCCGCTGACCGAGCGGTCGCTGGAGGTGCTCCGGCTGCTGAAGGGCCGGGTCGGCGACGACCTGACCCTGGTCTCGGTCGGCGGCATCACCACCGTCGCCGACGCGCGCGCCCGGCTCGACGCCGGAGCGACCCTGCTCCAGGGCTACACCGCGTTCGTCTACGAGGGTCCGCTGTGGCCGCGGCGCATCCTCAAGGGTCTCGACCAGCTCGACCGACGTCCGTCCGGGCAGGCATGACCCTGGCCCCGCGCGGTCCGGTCCACGTCACCGGCGAGCTGCTGGCGAGCAAGCGCGTCGGTGCCTACCAGCACCTCACCCTGGCCGCGCCCGGCGTGCCCGAGCGGTTCCGGCCCGGCACCTTCGTGGCGCTGTCCACGGGTCCCGAGCGGATCGGCCGGCGCGCGTTCTGGATCCACCGGATCAAGCCCACCGGCGGCTACGGCGCCACCATCGAGCTGGTGGTCGAGCCGGTCGGCCCCGGCACCCGCTGGCTGGCCGCCCAGCCGGCCGGAGCGAAGCTCGCGGTCACCGGACCCGCTCGGGCGGCCGTTCTCGCTGCCGAAGCAGCCGGTCGGTGCGTCCTGGTCGGCGAGGGGTACGCCGCGGCGCCGCTGTTCCCGCTCGCCGAGCGGCTCCGCGAGCGCGACTGCGCCGTCACCCTGGTGGTCGCCGGCGCCGACGAGGCCCACCTGCTGTCGGCGCTGGAGGCCCGTCGCTCGGCGCGGGCGGTCACGGTCGTCACCGGCGACGGCTCGGTCGGGCACCGCGGCGGGGTCGCCGACGTGCTCGCCGAGGTGCTGGAGAAGGCCGGCGCCGAGGTCGTCTACGCCGCCGGCCCCGCCGCGACCCTGCACGCCGTGGCCGACGCCGCCGAGCAGGCGGGCGCCTGGAGCCAGACGGCGCTGGAGGCGCCGATGGCGTGCGCGACCGGCCTCTGCCAGGGCTGCGCCGTGCCGGTGGTCGGCGAGGACGGCGTCGGCCGGATGGTCCGCGCCTGCACCGACGGCCCCGTCTTCCGCGGTGACCGGGTCCGCTGGGACGACCTCGAGGCGGCGGTGGCGACGTGACCGTCGAGCTGGCCGGGCTCACCCTGGACAACCCGGTCCTGGTCGCCTCCGGCTGCGGCGGCACCGGCCGCGAGCTCGCGGCGTACGGCGCCCTCGACCGAGCTCGGCGGCTTCGTGACCCGCTCGATCACCGTCAACGCCCGACCGGGCGGGCCGATGCCGCGGATCGTCGAGACGCCGTCGGGCCTGGTCAACGCGGTCGGCCTGCAGAACCCCGGCATCGACCACTTCCTGGCGACCGAGCTGCCGTGGCTGGTGCAGCAGGGCGTGCGCGTCTTCGTGTCGATCGTCGGCCGGTCGCTGGGGGAGTACGCCGAGCTCGCCCGCCGGCTCGGCCGGTCGCCCGGGCTCGCCGGCATCGAGGTGAACCTGTCCGCCCCCGACGCCTCCGGCACCGACGTCTTCGACGTCCGCGAGCCGTTCCACGCCGCCTCGGTCGTCGGCCGCGGTCCAGCGCGACCTGCCGCGCGGGATGCCGGTGCTGGCCAAGCTCCGCACCGACGTGGTCCGCGTGGCCGAGAGCGCGCGCACGGTGCTGGACGCCGGCGCCGGCGCCGTCGTCGTCGGCAACGCGCTGCCCGCGGCGATGCCCGACGGCCGCCCGGGAGGGCTGAGCGGGCCGGCGATCCGGCCGCTGGCGCTGCGCTGCGTGACCGAGGTGCGCGACGCGTTGCCCGAGGCCCAGGTCGTCGGGTCCGGCGGCATCACCGACGCCGACGACGTGCGCGCGTTCCTCGCGGCCGGGGCCACCGCCGTCCAGATCGGCACCGCCCTGCTGCACGACCCCACCACCGCCACCCGCCTGGTGGCCGACCTAGGAGAAGACACGATGACGTTCGGTGCCCGCGTGCACACCGCCATCCGCGACCGGGGCCCGTTCTGCGCCGGGATCGACCCGCACGGCGCGCTGCTGCGCGCCTGGGGTCTCGAGGACGACGTGGCCGGGCTGGAGCGGTTCGCGCTGACCGCCGCGGAGGCGGTGGCGCCGTACGTCTCGGTCGTGAAGCCGCAGTCGGCGTTCTACGAGCGGTTCGGCAGCCGAGGAGTGGCCGTGCTGGAGCGGGTGATCGCGACGTCCCGCGAGGCCGGTGCGCTGGTGCTGCTCGACGTCAAGCGCGGCGACATCGGCTCCACCTCGCAGGCGTACGCCGACGCCTACCTCGACCCGGCCTCGCCGCTGGCCTCGGACGCGATCACCGTCAGCCCGTTCCTCGGCTTCGGCTCGCTGGACCCGGTCTTCGACACCGCCCGCAAGCACGACGCCGGCGTGTTCGTGCTCGCCCTCACCTCGAACAAGGAGGGACCCGAGGTCCAGCACGCGACCGGACCGGACGGCGGCACCGTCGCCGGCAACGTGCTCGACCGGCTGCGCGGCCTCAACGACGGCGCCGAGCCGCTCGGCTCGTTCGGTGCCGTCGTCGGCGCCACGATCGGCGAGACCGAGGAGGACCTCGACATCAACGGGCCGCTGCTCGCTCCCGGGTACGGCGCCCAGGGCGGCACGCCGGCGGACATCCGGCGGATCTTCGGCCGGGCGGCCGGCTCGGTCCTGGCCAGCTCGTCGCGCGAGCTGCTCGCGCTCGGACCCGACCCCGCAGCGCTCCGCGACGGCGCACGCCGGGCCAACGACGACCTCGCCGGACTCGCCGGATGACCCGCCACCGCCTCGCCTGCCGGCCTGGCCCTGCTCCTGCTGGGCACCGGGCTCGCGGGCTGCGCCTCCGACCAGGAGAAGTACTGCGAGGCGGTGAAGGAGCACCAGGCCGAGCTCGGGGAGCTGCTCGCCGAGGCCGGGCCGGACGCCCTGCTGAAGGCGCTGCCGACCTTCCGTGAGCTGCAGGACGAGGCGCCCTCGGACATCGGCGACGAGTGGCAGCAGGTGGTGCGCAGCCTGGAGGCGCTCGAGCAGGCCCAGGAGGACGCCGGCGTCGACCCGGCGACGTACGACCCGAAGCACCCGCCGGAGGGCGTGAGCGACGACCAGGTGGCCGCGATCGCCAGTGCGGCCGACCAGGTCGGGTCGGCGGAGACCCAGGAGGCGTTGAAAGGTCTGGAGCAGCAGGCGCTCGACGTGTGCCAGACGCCGTTGAGCCTCTGAGCCCGATTGCCGCAGGTTTACCTTCTGACTAGGGTGACGACTCACCGGCCGCACCTGCCGGACGTCTGCCCGACCAAAGGACCCCTGACCCGTGGCACTGCCTCCCCTCACCCCCGAACAGCGACAGGCTGCACTCGACAAGGCCGCGGCCTCCCGGCGGGAGCGGGCCGAGGTCAAGAACCGCCTCAAGCACGCGGGTGCGTCGATCGTCGACGTGCTGCGCGAGGGGGAGCGCAACGAGGTGATCGGGAAGATGCGGGTGGTCGAGCTGCTGCAGTCGATGCCGGGCCTCGGCAAGGTCCGGGCCCGCCAGCTGATGGAGCGGCTCGGCATCGCCGAGAGTCGCCGCGTGCGCGGCCTGGGCGCGAAGCAGGTGGCCGCGCTCGAGCGCGAGTTCGCCCAGCGTGACTGAACCCGTCATGTCCGAGCCGGTCCGGTCCCGGCTGGTGGTGCTGGCCGGCCCCACGGCCGTGGGCAAGGGCACGGTCGCGGCCGCGATCCGGCAGGACCACCCCGAGATCTGGATCTCGGTGTCGGCGACCACGCGGCCGCCGCGGCCCGGCGAGGTCAACGGCATCCACTACTGGTTCGTCTCCGACGAGGAGTTCGACGCCATGGTCGAGCGCGGCGAGCTGCTGGAGTGGGCAGTCGTGCACAAGGCGGCGCGGTACGGCACTCCGCGGGGCCCGGTCGAGGAGGCGCTGGCCGCGGGACGCCCCGCCGTGCTCGAGATCGACCTCCAGGGCGCGCGCCAGGTGCGGGAGACGATGCCGGAGGCGCTCTTCGTGTTCCTGAAGCCGCCGTCGTGGGAGGAGCTGGTCCGCCGCCTGGTCGGCCGCGGCACCGAGGCCGAGGAGGAACGCACCCGCCGGCTCGAGACCGCGCGGGAGGAGATGGCCGCCGAGAAGGAGTTCGACGTCACCATCGTGAACCGCGAAGTTCACGCTGCGGCGGACCAGTTGGTAACCTTGACAACGCTCGCTATCGAGCAAACCCCAAACAACGACTTGTGAGGCTCACGCGTGTCTGCCCCGAACATCGCTGCTGAGGGCGTGACCAACCCCTCGATCGACGACCTGCTCACCAAGACCGACAGCAAGTACAAGCTGGTTCTCTACAGCGCCAAGCGGGCTCGCCAGATCAACGCCTACTACTCGCAGCTGGGCGAGGGCCTGCTGGAGTACGTCGGCCCGCTCGTGGACACCCACGTCCAGGAGAAGCCGCTCTCCATCGCGCTCCGCGAGATCAACGACGACCTCCTCACCTGTGAGGACGTCGACCCGGCCGAGCTGGCCGCCGAGGAGGAGGCCAAGCGCCAGGCCTCGCTCGAGGCGTCCTTCAACAACTCGAGCGAGTGACCCGACGGGTCGCATGACCAACCACGACCACCACGAGGCCGCGTCCCACTCCGGGACGCGGCCCCGTGTCGTCCTCGGCGTCACCGGCGGGATCGCGGCCTACAAGGCCTGCGAGCTGACCCGCCGCTTCACCGAGTCCGGGCACGACGTCACCGTGGTCCCGACGGCGGCCGCGCTGAAGTTCGTCGGCGCGGCCACCTGGGCCGCGCTGTCCGGCAAGCCCGTCTCCGCCGAGGTCTGGGACGACGTGCACGAGGTCCCGCACGTCCGGATCGGGCAGGAGGCCGACCTGGTGGTCGTCGCCCCGGCCACGGCCGACGTGCTCGCCAAGGCCGCGCACGGGCTGGCCGACGACCTGCTCACCAACACCCTGCTGACCGCCCGCTGCCCGGTCGTGTTCGCCCCGGCGATGCACACCGAGATGTGGGAGCACGCCGCCACCCAGGCCAACGTCGCCACCCTGCGCCAGCGCGGCGCCGTCGTGATCGAGCCGGCCGAGGGCCGGCTGACCGGCAAGGACACCGGCAAGGGCCGCCTGCCCGAGCCCGCCGAGATCTTCGAGCTCGCGCTCGAGGTGCTCGCGCGCGGCGTCGCGCTCGGCGAACTTCGGGGCTGATCTGGCCGGCCGACACGTCGTGGTGTCCGCGGGCGGCACCCGCGAGTACCTCGACCCGGTCCGGTTCCTCGGCAACCGCTCGTCGGGGCTCCAGGGGTACGCCCTGGCCCGCGCCGCCGCTGCCCGCGGGGCCGAGGTCACCCTGGTCAGCGCCAACGTCACCCTGCCCGACCCGGCGGGGGTCAAGGTGGTCCGGGTCGAGACGACCGGTCAGCTGCGCGACGCGGTGGTCGGGGCCTCAGCCTCGGCGGATGCCGTCGTGATGGCTGCCGCGCCGGCCGACTTCCGGCCCACCTCGACCAGCGACAGCAAGATCAAGAAGGCCGGCGACGGCAGCGCGCCCGTCGTCGAGCTGGCCCAGAACCCCGACATCCTGCACGAGATCTCCACGCAGCGGACGCACGCGCGGCTCGGTCATCGTGGGGTTCGCGGCGGAGACCGGCGACGACACCGGCTCGGTGCTCGACCTGGCCCGCGCCAAGCTGGCCCGGAAGGGCTGCGACCTGCTGGTCGTCAACGACGTCAGCGGGGGAGCGGTGTTCGGCAGCCCCGACAACGAAGCAGTGATCCTGGCCGCCGACGGAGCGGCGGTCGAGGTCCCGCGCGGCTCCAAGGCAGCCCTGGCCCACGTCATCTGGGACCAGGTGTCCGCACGCCTGAACACCTGAGACGGACGTCCCGCATTCCGGGACGCCGGTTATCGTTTCCCCCAAACCAAGCACGGGAGTGAGTAGCACTGTGGCCGGACGCCTGTTCACGTCGGAGTCGGTGACCGAGGGTCACCCCGACAAGATCGCTGACCAGATCAGCGACACCGTTCTCGACTACCTGATCGAGCGCGACCCCGGCAGCCGGGTGGCCGTCGAGACCCTGCTGACCACGGGCCTCGTGGTCGTGGCCGGCGAGGTCGCCACGACGGCGTACGCGCCCGTGGCGGAGCTGGTGCGCAAGAAGATCCTGGAGATCGGCTACGACCACTCCGACAAGGGCTTCGACGGCACCACCTGCGGCGTCCAGGTCGCGATCGGCGGGCAGTCGCTCGACATCGCCCAGGGCGTCGACACCGGCCACGAGAGCCGCACCGGCTCGGTGGACGCGATGGACAAGCAGGGCGCGGGCGACCAGGGCCTGATGTTCGGCTACGCCTGCGACGACACCCCCGAGCTGATGCCGCTGCCGATCACGATCGCGCAGCGGCTCTCGCTGCGGCTGAGCGAGGTCCGCAAGGACGGCACCCTCGGGTACCTCCGCCCGGACGGCAAGACCCAGGTCACCATCGAGTACGACGCCGAGAACCGCCCGGTCCGCGTCAACACGGTCGTGGTGTCCACCCAGCACTCCGTGGACATCGACCTCGAGACCACCCTCGAGCCGGACATCAAGAAGCACGTGATCGACCCGGTGCTCGCGTCGTTCGACATCCCGTCCGAGGGCTACCGGCTGCTGGTGAACCCGACCGGCCGGTTCGTGGTCGGCGGCCCGATGGGCGACGCCGGCCTGACCGGTCGCAAGATCATCATCGACACCTACGGCGGCATGGCCCGCCACGGTGGTGGCGCGTTCTCCGGCAAGGACCCGTCGAAGGTCGACCGGTCCGCGGCGTACGCCATGCGCTGGGTGGCCAAGAACATCGTCGCGGCGGGCCTGGCCCGGCGCTGCGAGGCGCAGGTCGCCTACGCGATCGGCAAGGCGCAGCCGGTCGGGGTCTTCATCGAGACCTTCGGCACCGGCACCGTGTCCGACGAGCGGATCCAGGAGGCCGTGCTCCAGGTCTTCGACCTGCGTCCGGCCGCGATCATCCAGGATCTCGACCTGCTCCGCCCGATCTACGCCAAGACCGCCGCCTACGGCCACTTCGGCCGCGAGCTCCCCGAGTTCACCTGGGAGCGCACCGACCGGGTCGAGGAGCTCAAGGCGGCCGTCGCCGCCGGGTGACGCTGCACCGGCCGATCGGGATACCCGGCTGACCGGGGATTCCGGACGTTTGTGCCGGTTGCAACGCCCACGAACGTCCCGGAACGCCCGCGAACCTTCGGGTCGGCGCCCGCTGGTAGACATGCGCCCATGACCGACCGCGCGCCCGAGGAGGAGCTCCTCCCCGGCATGCGCGAGGCCGTGAACGCCTCGAAGGCCAAGGCGGCGGCGACCCGGAAGCGCAAGGCGGCCCAGGTCGAGCCCGCCGAGACCGACCCGGTCGCACGGGTCCTGGTCGACCTGCCGCTGGCGCACCTGGACAAGCCGTTCGACTACCTCGTCCCGGCGGCGATGGCGGCCACCGCGGTCCCCGGTGCCCGGGTGAAGGTCCGGTTCGCGGGCCAGGACGTCGACGCCTTCCTGGTCGAGCGGCGCGCCGACTCCGACCACACCGGCCGGCTCGCGCCGCTGCGTCGCGTCGTCAGTGCCGAGCCGGTCCTCAGCGCCGCAGGTCGCGGCGCTCTCCGCGACCCTCGCCGAGCGGTACGCCGGCGCCCGCGCCGACGTGCTCCGGCTCGCTGTCCCGCCGCGGCACGCCACCACGGAGAAGGAGCCGTCGCCCCCGGCGCCGACCCCGAGCGTCGACCCGGCCGCCGCCCGGACCGCGTGGGCCGACCACGAGCACGGCGCGGCGTTCGTCCAGCACCTGGCCGACGGGGGAGCGCCGCGGGCCGTCTGGGGTGCGGCCCCGGCGACCGACTGGCCGCTGCTGCTCGCCCACGCCGCCGCGGCGGCGTACTCCTCGGGCCGGGGCGCGCTGCTGTGCGTGCCGGACGCGAAGGACCTCGACCGGCTCGACACCGCCCTGACCGCGGTGCTCGGCGAGGGACACCACGTCGCCCTCGCGGCCGACAGCGGGCCCGCCGCCCGCTACCGCGACTTCCTCGCCGTCAGCCGGGGCGCCCGCCGGATCGTCGCCGGCACCCGCGCCGCGAGCTTCGCCCCGGTGCGCGACCTCGGGCTGGTGGCGATCTGGGACGACGGCGACGACCTGCACGCCGAGCCACGCGCGCCGTACCCCCACACCCGCGAGACGCTGCTGTTCCGCGCCGAGCAGGAGGGCGCCGCGGCCCTGGTCGGCGGCTTCGGGCGGACCGTGGAGGCGACCTACCTGCTCCGCTCCGGCTGGGCCCGCGAGATCGCGCCGTCGAGGGAGCTGGTCCGGGAGCGGGTGTCGGTCACCGTCGCCGGCGCCTCGGAGCAGGAGCTGCGCCGCGACCCGCTCGCCCGGGCCTCCCGGCTCCCCGCCGAGGCGACGCAGACGATCCGGGCCGGACTCGAGCACGGCCCGGTCCTCGTCCAGACGCCCCGGCTCGGCTACGTCACCAGCCTCGCCTGCGAGCGCTGCCGGACGCCCGCCCGCTGCGGCACCTGCACCGGCCCGCTCGCGATCACCGGGCCGGCCACGCCGCCGAGCTGCCGCTGGTGCGGCACCGTCCACGACGGCTGGGCCTGCACCGAGTGCGGCCACCGCGGCCTGCGCGCGCCCGTGCTCGGCGACGCCCGGACGGCCGAGGAGCTCGGCCGGGCGTTCACGTCCACCACGATCCGCACCTCCAGCGGCGACCGGGTCCGCGCCACCGTCACCGACCACCCCGACATCGTCGTCGCCACCCCCGGGGCCGAGCCGGTCGCCGAGCGCGGGTACGCCGCCGTCGTCCTGCTCGACACCTGGCTGACGCTGACCCGCGTCGACCTCCGCGCCGCCGAGGAGGCCGTACGCCGGTGGCTCAACGCCGCCGCCCTGGTCCGGCCGGGTGGCCGGGTGCTCGCCGTCGGCGACCCGGCCCACCCCGCACTGCAGGCGCTCGTGCGGTGGGACCCGGCCGGGTTCGCCGAGCGGGAGACCGCCGAACGCCAGGAGGCGCACCTCCCGCCGGCCTCCCGGCTGGCCACCGTCACCGGCGAGCCCGGCCCCGTGGACGACGCGCTCACCCTGCTGTCCGCACCGCCGTCCGCCGAGGTGCTCGGACCGGTCGACCTCGACGACGGCGGGTGCCGGCTCGTGATCCGGGTCCCGCGGGCCCACGGCGCGGCCCTGTCGAGCGCGCTCGGCGAGCTGCAGCGGATCCGCTCCGCGCGCAAGCTGGACGCCGTCCGGATCCAGGTCGACCCGCCGACGATCACCTGAGCCCGGAGGGCATCGATCTGCTCAGTGCGACAGGCGCTGGTACTTCCGCACCGCCAGCGGCAGGAACGCCGCGGTGATCAGCAGCGGCCACACCACCGCCATCTCCATGGCGTGCTGCTCGATCCAGCTGTCGCCGGTCGGCACCGGGTTGCCGAACAGCTCCCGGATCGCGTTGGCCGTCGACGAGACCGGGTTCCACATCGCGATGAAGCCGAGCCACTCCGGCATCAGCGACGGCGGCGTGAACACGCTCGAGAGCATCCCGAACGGGAACGCGATCGCGAACAGGTTGCCCGCCTGCTCCTGCCCGGGCACGAACATCGCGAGGTAGACCCCGATCCAGATCAGCGAGAACCGCAGCAGCAACAGCAGGAAGAACGCGTACGCCGTGTCCACGGCGCTGCCGTCGGAGCGCCACCCGACCGCGAGCGCGATCAGCGCGAGCACTCCCAGGTCGATGGCCGCGCCGATCAGGTCCCCGACCCCGCGGCCGCTCACCACCGCGGACCGGGCCATGGGCATCGACCGGAACCGGTCCATGACGCCCTTCTCCTTGTCGACGACCATGATGTAGGCGGTGTTCATGAACCCGAAGGCCATCGTCATCGCGAACATCCCGGGCATCGCGAACGTCTTGTAGTCGGTGCCCGTGCCGACGTCCATCGCCGACCCGAAGACGTAGACGAACAGCAGCACGGAGACGATCGGGAAGCCGAGCTGCCACAGGATCATCGTCGGCTCGCGGCGGTAGTAGAGCAGGCCGCGCCAGACCATGGCGAGGCAGTCGGAGACGGCCCACCACATCTCGGGACGCTGCCGGGGCGCCAGGTCGGGGATCTCGGTCGTGGTGGCGCTCATCGGACGGCCTCCTCCATCGGCTGGTCGTCGGCGTCCTCGGCCCGATGGCCGGTGAGCCGCAGGAACACGTCGTCCAGGGTCGGACGGCGCAGGGTGATGTCCTCGACCGCCACCCGCTCGGCCTGGAGCCGGCTCGCGACCGTGCTCAGCGCCGCGACCCGGTCGGCCACGGGGGCGGTGACGGTGCGCTGCTCGGGGAGCACCTCGGGGTCGCTGCTGGCCACGCCGGCGAAGGCCGCGGCCACCTGCTGCAGGTCGGCTCCGGGTGCGGCCACCACCTCGATCTGGTCGCCGCCGACGGCGCTCTTCAGCTCCGCTGGCGTGCCGGTCGCCGCGGTGTGCCCGCGGTCGATCACGGTGATCTCGTCGGAGAGCTGGTCGGCCTCCTCGAGGTACTGCGTGGTCAGCAGCACGGTCGTCCCGCCCGCGACGAGGTCCCGGATCGCGGCCCAGACCTCGTTCCGGCCGCGTGGGTCGAGGCCCGTCGTCGGTTCGTCCAGGAACAGCACCTGCGGGGCCAGGATCATGCTCGAGGCCAGGTCCAGCCGCCGGCGCATGCCGCCGCTGTACTGCTTGACGCCCTTGTCCGCCGCGTCGGCGAGGTCGAACCGCTCCAGGAGCTCGAGCGCCCGGGCCCGCGCCCGGCGGCGCCCGAGGTGGAAGAGCTTCCCGAACAGCTCGAGGTTCTGCCGGCCGGTGAGGATCTCGTCGACCGCGGCGTACTGGCCGGCGAGGCCGATCCGGCGCCGTACCTCCTGCGCGTCGCGCGCGACGTCGACCCCGGCGACGTACGCCTGCCCGCCGTCGGCCTGCAGCAGGGTGGCGAGCACCCGCACGGCCGTCGTCTTTCCGGCGCCGTTCGGGCCGAGCAGCCCGTGCACCCTGCCGTAGGGGACGGACAGCTCGAACTCGTCGAGCGCCGTCACCTCCTTGAAGCGCTTCGACAGCGCCCGTGCCTCGATCGCCAACCCTGGCTCCGGCATCGATTCCTCCCCGCACTGACCTGACCACATGAACTGAGTACGCTGTACGCAAGAAAAGCGTACATCCTACGCAGTACGCTGGTCGAGCACTTTTCCGCACGGGTCGTGGAAGGCTGGTCGCATGGCACACGAGCACAGTGGCGGCGGCGACATCAGCCGCAGTCTCGCCCTGATGTGGGAGTTCGACCTCGGTCGCAAGACCCGCGGCCCGAAGCCCAAGCTCAGCCTCGACGCGATCGTCGACGCGGCCGTCGCCGTCGCCGACGCCGAGGGTCTCGACGCCGTGTCCATGCGCCGGATCGGCCAGGAGCTCGGGGTGGGCGCGATGTCGCTCTACCGCTACGTCCCCGGCAAGGAGGAGCTGCTCGACCTGATGCTGGAGCGGGTCAACGCGCCCGAGGAGGACGAGCAGCTCGGCGACGACTGGCGCACGGCCATGGAGACCCTCGGCAGGAGTCTCTGGACGCTGTACACCACCCACCCGTGGCTGCCGCTGGTCGACCAGACCCGGCCGCTGCTCGGCCCGAACGCCCTGCGCGGCATGGACATCGCCGTCGCCGCGCTCGACGCCACCGGGCTGACCGGCCGCGAGCAGGTCGCCGTCATCTCCGCCATCGAGTCGTTCGTCGTCAGCGCCGCGCGCAACCACAACAGCGCCGCCCTGGCCGAGCAGACCACCGGCGTGAGCCACGAGGAGTTCTGGGCCGCCCAGGAGCCGGTGCTCTCGAAGGCCATGCAGTCCGGCGACTTCCCGTACGTCGCCGCCCTCGACATGGACGCCTTCGACATGGGTGGTGAGGAGTTCATGGTCTTCGGGCTGACCCGCCTGCTGGACGGCGTGGCCGTCCTGGTCGAGAGCCGGGCCGCACCCGGCTGCCGCGGCTGAGCGCCCTCCTATGCTTGCCGGGTCGCGACCGCCTCGACCTACGCAAGGAGCTCCGTGGCCATCCGCCCGATCCGCCTGTTCGGCGACCCGATCCTGCGCCGCAAGGCGGTCGAGGTCGTCGACTTCGACAAGGAGCTGCGCACCCTCGTCACCGACCTCACCGACACCATGCTGGACGCGCCCGGCGCGGGTCTGGCGGCGCCGCAGGTCGGCGTGGGGCTGCGGGTCTTCACCTGGTACGTCGAGGGCGAGGTCGGCCACCTGGTCAACCCGACCCTGGAGCTGTCCGAGGAGATCCAGGACGGCCTCGAGGGGTGCCTCTCGCTCCCGGAGCTCACCTACGAGTGCAAGCGGGCGATGTCGGTGGTCGCGCACGGGTTCGACATGCACGGCGAGCCGGTCACCATCGACGGCAGCGAGCTGCTCGCCCGGGCGATCCAGCACGAGACCGACCACCTCGACGGGATCCTGTTCATCGACAAGCTCGACACCGACGCCCGCAAGGCCGCGATGAAGGAGATCCGCGAGTCCGACTGGTTCGGGGCCGAGCAGCCGACCCTCCGGGTCAGCCCGCACCGCACCGACGGCCTGGGCTTCTGAGCGCGGATGAGGCTCGTCTTCGCCGGCACCCCCGAGGTCGCCCTGCCCGCCCTCGACGCCGTGGCCGCGTCCGACCACGAGCTGGTCGGCGTGGTCACCCGCCCCGACGCGCCGTCCGGCCGGGGCCGCAAGCTGGTCGCGAGCCCGGTCGCGCAGCGGGCCGAGGAGCTCGGCGTACCCGTCCTCAAGCCCGACCACCCCCGCGACCCGGCCTTCCAGGACGAGCTGCGGGCGCTCGCCCCGGACTGCTGCCCGGTCGTCGCGTACGGCGCCCTCCTGCCGCAGTCGGCCCTCGACATCCCCGAGCACGGCTGGGTCAACCTCCACTTCTCGGTCCTCCCGGCCTGGCGCGGCGCGGCACCCGTCCAGCACGCGATCTGGGCCGGGGACGAGGTCACCGGCGCCACGACCTTCCGGATCGTCAAGGAGCTCGACGCCGGCCCGACGTTCGGCGTGATGACCGAGACGATCCGACCGACCGACACGGCCGGCGACCTGCTCGCGCGGCTGGCCGAGGGCGGCGCCGGGCTGCTCGTCGCGACCCTGGACGGCCTCGCCGACGGGTCGATCGAGGCCCGGCCCGCAGCAGCCCGAGGGGATGAGCCTGGCACCCAAGATCTCGGTCGACGACGCGCGGATCGACTGGACCGAGCCCGCCGTGGGCGTCGACCGGCGGATCCGCGCGTGCACGCCCGGCCCGGGCGCCTGGAGCACCCACGAGGGCGAGCGGATCAAGATCGGCCCGGTGGCCCTGACCGACGGCGTGCTCGAGCCCGGCACGCTCGAGGTCACCAAGAACGCCGTCCTGGTCGGCACGGCCACCGGCGCCGTCCGGCTCGGCGAGGTCAAGGCCTTCGGGAAGAAGCAGATGCCGGCCGCCGACTGGGCGCGGGGCGTCCGGGTTGAGTCAGGTGCGCGGTTCGGTGACTCTTGACGGCATGAGCCGGCCGGCCACCCCCGAGGACGTCGACGAGATCTGCGGCGGCCTCCCCGAGACCGAGCTCGGCATCTCGTGGGGCGACGTCCCGACCTGGAAGGTGCCGGCGGGCGAGAAGGGCAAGGGGTTCGTGCTCTACCGCCGCCCGCACACGACCGCGATCGACCCGGACACCGGCGAGCCGTACGACGACCTGCTCGTCATCATCACCCCGACCGAGGTGGAGAAGCACGCCCTCGTCGAGGACGAGTCCTCGCCGTTCTTCACGATCGACCACTTCCGCAACTACAACGCCGTCCTGGTCCAGCAGTCGCGCCTCGGCGAGCTCGAGCGCGACGACCTCGCCGCCATCATCACCGACGCCTGGGCCACCCGCGCGCCGAAGCGGCTCGTGCGCGAACACCTCGCCGATGGCTGACCCGCGGCGGCGCGGCCCGCGTCCCGGCGGGCGACCACCCGCCCGCCGCCCGGCCGCCGACCCGGCCCGGCTCGCGGCGTACGACGTGTTGAAGGCGGTGCGCGTCGACGACGCGTACACGAACCTCGTGCTGCCCTCCGTGCTCCGCCAGCACGACCTGAGCGGCCGGGACGCCGCGTTCACCACCGAGCTGGTGTCGGGCACGCTGCGCCGCCGGGGCACGTACGACGCCGTGCTGGCCGCGTGCGTGGACCGGCCGCTCGCGAAGGTCGAGGCGAAGGTCCTCGACGCGCTGCGGCTCGGCACCCACCAGCTGCTGTCGATGCGGGTCCCCGCCCATGCCGCGATCAGCACCACGGTCGACCTGGTCCGGGCGCGGGCCGGCCAGGGACCGGCCGGGTTCGCCAACGCCGTGCTCCGCCGGGTCTCCGAGCACGACCTGGCCGGGTGGGTACGCCGCGTGGCACCGGACCCGTCGACGGACCCGGTCGGCTTCGCCTCCGTCGCGCACAGCCACCCGCGCTGGGTGGTGGAGGAGCTGTCCCGGGCGGTCGGTCCGGACGAGCTCGACGCGCTGCTCGCCGCCGACAACGAGCCGCCACGCGTGGTGCTCGTGGCCCGACCCGGGCGCGCCACGACCGCCGAGCTGCCCGGCACGCCCACCCGGCTCTCGCCCTACGGCGTGGTCCTCGACGGCGGCGACCCCGGCGCGGTCCCGGCCGTGGCGGAGGGCCGGGCCGGCGTCCAGGACGAGGGCTCGCAGCTGGTGGCGATCGCGCTGGCCCGGGCCGAGGTCGAGGGCCGCGACGAGCGCTGGCTCGACCTGTGCGCCGGTCCCGGAGGCAAGGCCGCCCTGCTGGCGGCGCTCGCGTCCGAGCGTGGCGCCGGCGTGCTGGCCGCCGAGAAGCAGCCGCACCGGGCCCGGCTCGTCCAGCGGGCCCTGGCCGGCGCCGGGGGCGTCAGCGGCGTGGTGACTGCTGACGGGACCCGCCCCGCGTGGCCGGACGGCGCGTTCGACCGGGTCCTCGTCGATGCTCCCTGCTCGGGCCTGGGCGCGCTCCGTCGGCGACCGGAGTCCCGCTGGCGGCGCAGCCCCGACGACGTACGCGACCTGGTGCCGCTGCAGCGAGCGCTGCTCGACGCGGCGCTGGACAGCGTCCGGCCCGGGGGAGTGGTGCTCTACGCGACCTGCTCGCCCGTGCTGGCCGAGACGGCGGAGGTGGTGACCGCGGTCCTCGAAAGCCGCACGGACGAGGTGGTCCTGGAGGACGCGGCGGCGCTGCTCCCGGAGGTCCAATCCGCTGACGGCCCGATTCCGAACACCCTGCAACTCTGGCCACACCGACACCAGACGGACGCGATGTTCCTGGCGATATTGCGCCGGTCGCCATAACCCATCTGGGTGATAGCCCCGCCCATTCGGGTGGTTCGCATGGACGGCTCGGCCGGGGGATGATGGAATTGCAACGAGCAGCCTCGCCCGGGGACGGGGCCGCATGCTCCTGGGAGGACATCCATGCGTCGCGCACTAGTGGGGACAGCACTTGCTGTCGCGCTGTCCGCGCCGTTCGCGTCAGCGGCCGCCGACAGCACCGTCGTGGTGCCCGGCCTCGCCTTCCCCGACAGCGACACCTACCTCACCTACTTCGGCTGTGAGGACCTCTACCACGCCGACAGCCGCGCTCCCCAGGTCCGGATCGACCGCGGCGCGGCCCCGGCCGGCAGCCGCAGCTTCGGGATGCTGATGCCGGGCGCCGGCACCGCCGCCGGCCCGGTCCACCTCGTCGACTCCGTCGCCGACACCACCGTCGCCGGCTTCTCCGCACGCGCTCCGAAGGGCGGCAGCGGGGTCGCCTACGTCTGGTACGTCACGCCCGGGCTGCGGCCCGGCCAGGTCTGGGCCGGGCGTGCCGACCTGTCCGTCGGCGACACCTGGGAGTACGTCAACACGGCGCGGGCGCCGTACACCTGGCAGCTGACGTCGGCGGCCACCGGCAAGATCCTCCGCCAGGGCGGCAGCGCCACCATCGCCGACTTCACCGAGGAGAACGGCGACGGACCCGGCTACATGCTGGCCGGCTTCGGGTGTGAGGGCGAGGCGTTCTCGGTCGACCGGCTCCGCTACGGCAGCCCGGGCGACGTCACCACCTTCGACCTCGAGGGCATCACCGCCCAGGCCGAGCATGGATCCGCCCGAGCAGACCGAGGTGGCCGCGGGCGACCAGGTCACGCTGGTCGGGTCCGCGGTCGACAAGCTCGGCAACCCGCTGGGGGCGTCCATGGTCCTCGAGGCCAAGCCGGCGGGCGCCTCCGACTTCCACGCGGTCGGTGACGCCGTCACGGCGTCGAACGACGGCTTCGTCCGCAAGGTCGTCCACCCCGAGACCACCACGACGTACCGCTGGTACCTCCCTGCGGTCGGGTACGCCGACGCGGCCTGGTCGGACCCGGTCACGATCACGGTCGACGGCGAGCAGACCGAGCTGCCGAGCGAGCCGCCCGCCGAGGAGCCCAGCGAGGAGCCGACGCAGGCACCGAGCGACCCGGAGTCCGACGCCACCGGCCAGGACACGGTCGAGGTGCCCCCGCTCCCGACCGGCGAGCCCAGCAGCGAGCCCACGGAGGAGCCGTCGGACGCGCCCAGCGAGCAGCCGTCCGAGACCCCCACGAGCCTGCCCAGCGACGAGCCGACCGCAACCCCCTGATCCCGGGCCGGTCCGGCGCTAGTTTGGTGCCGTGACCCCGTCCTCCTCGCCGGCCGTCGAGATCGAGGTCGACAACCGCGTCGTCCGCGTGAGCAACCCCGACCGGGTCTACTTCCCGGAGAGCGGCGCGACGAAGCGCGACCTGGTCGAGTACTACCTCTCGGTCGGCGACGGCATCGTCAACGCCCTGTTCGAGCGGCCGTGCATGCTGCACCGCTTCCCGAAGGGGCTGGCCGGCGACAAGGTGCACCAGAAGCGGCTGCCCGCGGGAGCGCCGGACTGGGTCCAGACCGTCCAGCTGCACTTCCCGCGCTGGAACCGGACCGCCGACGAGCTGTGCGTGACCGAGCTGGGCAGCGTGATCTGGGCGGTCCAGATGTCCACGGTGGAGTTCCACCCCTGGAACAGCCGCCGCGAGGACACCGAGAAGCCCGACGAGTGGCGGATCGACCTCGACCCGGGGCCGCTGTCGGACTTCGCGCAGGTGCAGCGGGTCGCCCACGTCGCGCACGAGGTGCTCGACGAGCTCGGCGCCACCGGGTTCCCCAAGACCAGCGGCGGGTCCGGGCTGCACATCTACGTCCGGATCCCGCCCGACCACGGGTTCAAGGAGGTACGCCGCGCTGCGCTGGCGTTCGCCCGTGAGGTGGAGCGACGCGCCCCCGACGACGTGACCACCACCTGGTGGCGCAAGGACCGCGACCCGCACCACCTCTTCGTCGACTACAACCAGAACGCCCGCGACCACACCATCGCCGCGGCGTACTCCGTCCGCGGCTTCCCCGACGCCCGGGTCTCCACCCCGATCCGCTGGGACGAGGTCGACGACGTCGACCCGCACGACTTCACGATCTTCACCGTGCCCGCCCGGTTCGCCGAGATCGGCGACCTGCACGCCGACATCGACGGGCACGTCTTCGACATCGCGCCGCTCCTCGAGTGGGCCGAGCGCGACGAGCGGGCAGGTGCCGAGCCTCCAGCAGACCCGGACTGACCCCCCATGACGCAGGCTGCGTGAGAAGAGGAGGATGCACCCATGACGCACAAAGGGTCAGGCGGTCACGGGGAGATGGTGGTCCTGGCCGATCTCGCAGGGACGATGATCGCGGACCTCCCCCAACACGAAGCGGGACGTTCGGCGCGGACGATCGTCACCGGAACGTCCATGCGGGCCACGCTGATCGCGCTCGCGGAAGGCCATGAGCTTGCCGAGCACGACGCGCCCCCGGCCGCCACACTGTTCGTCGTGCACGGCCGGATCCGCCTGCAGGCAGGAGAGCGGGAATGGCCGCTCGAAGCCGGCCAGCTGATCCCCATCCCGCCACAGCGACACTCGGTGCAGGCCGAAACTGACGCCGCCTTCCTGCTCACCGTGGCCCTGCACTGACCCTCTCGGTGCCTAGACTCACCTCCCGTGGGCATCCAGATCACGCCGAGCATCCTGAACGCCGACTTCGCGCACCTCGGGGACGAGGTCGCCCGGATCCCCGGCGCCGACTGGATCCACGTCGACGTGATGGACAACCACTTCGTCCCGAACCTCACGTTCGGGCCGACCATGGTCGAGGCGCTGGCGAAGGCGACAGACGTGCCTCTGGACGCGCACCTGATGATCGAGGACGCCGACCGCAACGCCCTGGCGTACGTCGAGGCCGGCTGCGGGTCGGTGACCTTCCACGTCGAGGCGGCTGCGGCGCCGATCCGGCTGGCCCGCGAGATCCGCGCCCACGACGCCCGGGCGTCGATGGCGCTCAAGCCAGCGACCCCGATCGAGCCCTACGAGGACATCCTCCCGGAGCTCGACATGGTGCTGCTGATGACCGTGGAGCCGGGCTTCGGCGGTCAGTCGTTCCTGGACCTGTGCCTGCCCAAGATCCGGCGTACCCGCGCCCTCCTGGAGCGGCACGGCCTCGAGACGTGGCTCCAGGTCGACGGTGGGGTCTCCCTGGACACCATCGAGCGGTGCGCGGAGGCGGGCGCGGACGTCTTCGTGGCGGGCTCAGCGGTCTACAAGGCCGACGACCCCGACCGGATGGTGGCCCAGCTGCGCGCCACCGCCGAGGCGGCCGCGCCCCAGCTGTAGGCGATAGTCCACGACGTTTCTGTCCCTGCCTGGGCCGTACGACGACAGAAACGTCGTGGACTATCGGGTCGTCGCCATATCCGATGCCCCCATCCGACTCTCGTGACCGGTCTCATGCGCGGGAACAAACGCGGATGTGGCAGGCTTGTCCCTGCAAGAGCCACGGTGCTGAAACACAAAACCGTGCTCGCGTGCTCTGGGGTCGGTGAAATTCCGAGCCGGCGGTGAAAGTCCGCGACCCGGTCACAGCCAGTGACCGGTTGACCAGGTGGAACTCCTGGACCGACGGTCAAAGTCCGGATGGGAAGCGCACGCAGGCGAGGCCGCTCGGTCGCCCATCGAGGCGTCCGTCAGCCACCGCCCGCACCGCCTCCCAGCACCCTCCGACGTCCGCGGGCCGGACGACGAGGAGAGCGGGAGATGACCACCACGGCCGCCGGGCGGGACGCCGTCGAGCGTCGCGCGATGGAGCGCGCGCTGGCCCTCGCCGCGAGCCCCGGCGTACCTCTCGGACCCAACCCGCGGGTCGGCTGCGTGATCCTCGACGACGCGGGGAGCGAGGTCGCCGAGGGGTTCCACCGCGGGGCCGGCCACCCGCACGCCGAGGCCGCGGCCCTGCTCGAGGCCGGGGACGCCGCGCGTGGGGCCACCGCCGTCGTCACCCTCGAGCCCTGCAACCACCACGGCCGCACCGGCCCCTGCGCGGGCGCCCTGGTCGCGGCAGGAGTACGCCGCGTGGTGTTCGCGCAGGCGGACACCAACCCGGTGGCTGCCGGGGGAGCGCAGGCGCTGCGCGACGCCGGGGTCGAGGTCGAGGGCGGACTGCTGGCCGACCGCGCCCGCCGGCTGAACCGGGCCTGGACGTTCGCCGTCGAGCACGGCCGGCCGTTCGTCACCTGGAAGTTCGCCACCACCCTCGACGGCCGCAGTGCCGCCGCCGACGGGACCAGCCGCTGGGTGTCCAGCCGGGCCGCCCGGCTCGACACGCACCGGCTCCGGGCGCTGTGCGACACGATGCTGATCGGCACCGGCACGGTCGCCGTCGACGACCCCGAACTGACCGTCCGCGACGAGGTCGACGAGCCGCTGCCGCGCCAGCCGCTGCGTGCCGTGATGGGGCTGCGCGACATCGACCCCGGCCGGCGGGTCCTCAACGACCGGGCCGAGACCGTCCACCTCCGCACCCGCGACCCGCACGAGGCGCTGGCCGACCTGTTCGCCCGCGACCGCCAGCACGTCTTCCTCGAGGGCGGACCGACCCTGGCCGCCGCGTTCCTCGAGGCCGGGCTGGTCGACGAGATCGTCACCTACGTCGCACCGATGCTGCTCGGCGCCGGGCCTCGGCGCGGTCGGCGACCTCGGGATCACCACCATCGCCGACGCGGTCCGGCCCACGGTCACCGACGTCACCGTGCTCGACGGGACCTTCGCGACGGCGAGCAGCCCAACGTCCGGATCACCATGACCCCCACCCCGAAAGGACTCCTGAATGTTCACCGGAATCGTCGAGGAGCTCGGCACCGTCGAGGCGGTCGAGCACCAGGGCGACGCCATCCGCCTGACCCTGCGCGCCACGACCGTGCTCGAGGACGCCGCGCTCGGCGACTCGATCGCCGTCAACGGCTGCTGCCTGACCGTGGCCGAGCGGACCGACGTCACCTGGACCGCCGACGTCATGCAGGAGACCCTCGACAAGACGTCGCTGCACGGCGTCCAGCCCGGCGACCGGGTCAACCTCGAGCGCGCCGTCACCGTCGACACGCGGCTCGGCGGCCACATCGTCCAGGGCCACGTCGACGGCGTCGGCACCGTCGTGCGCCGCACCCCCAGCGAGCACTGGGAGGTCGTCGAGATCGCGATGCCCCCGGAGCTCGCCCGCTACCTCGTCGACAAGGGCTCGATCACCGTGGACGGGATCAGCCTCACCGTCGTGGAGGCCGGCGAATCGGCGTTCACGGTCAGCCTGATCCCCGAGACCCTCGCCCGCACCACCCTCGGTTTCCGGCAGCCCGGCGACCGGGTCAACCTCGAGACCGATGTCATCGCCAAGCACGTCGAGAAGCTGCTGGCGAGCGGCTACGTCGAGCGCCCCCAGGGCCGCCACCAGAAGGAGCGGAACGCCCATGACTGACCAGGTTCGCCTCGACAGCGTCGAGCGCGCGATCGCCGACATCGCCGCCGGCAAGGCGGTGGTCGTCGTCGACGACGAGGACCGCGAGAACGAGGGCGACATCATCTTCGCCGCGGCCAAGGCCACGCCGGACCTGATGGCGTTCACCATCCGCTACTCCAGCGGCGTGATCTGCGTGCCGATGCCGGCCGACATGCTCGACCGGCTCGAGATCCCGCTGATGACCCCGCACAACAAGGACAAGCTGCGCACGGCGTACACGATCTCCGTCGACGCCCGCGACGGCGTCACCACCGGTATCTCGGCGGCCGACCGCGCGCACACGGTGCGGGTCCTGGCCGACTCGGCGACCGAGCCGTGGGAGATCACCCGGCCAGGCCACGTCTTCCCGCTGCGCTACCGCGAGGGCGGGGTGCTCGTACGCCGCGGCCACACCGAGGCGGCCGTCGACCTGGCGACCATGGCCGGGCTCACCCCCGCCGGCGTGCTGGTCGAGATCGTCAACGACGACGGCACCATGAAGCGGGCCCCCGAGCTGCGCGAGTTCGCCGACGAGCACGGGCTGGCGATGATCTCGATCGAGGACCTCGTCCGCTACCGCCGCCGGCACGAGAACCTCGTCGAGCGGGTCGCCGAGACCCGGCTGCCGACGAAGGCCGGCGACTTCACGGCGTACGGCTACCGGATCACCGTCGACGGCTCCGAGCACATCGCGCTGGTGCACGGCGACGTGACCGGGCCGGAGCCGGTGCTGACCCGGGTCCACTCCGAGTGCCTGACCGGCGACGTGTTCGGCAGCCACCGCTGCGACTGCGGCCCGCAGCTCGACGAGGCCCTGGAGCGGATCGTGCAGGAGGGCCGGGGCGTGGTCGTCTACCTGCGCGGCCACGAGGGCCGCGGGATCGGGCTGGTGGCGAAGCTGCAGGCCTACCAGCTGCAGGACGGCGGCCGCGACACCGTGGACGCCAACCTCGACCTCGGCCTGCCGGCCGACGCCCGGCACTACGGCACCGCCACCCAGGTGCTGCGCGACCTCAAGGTCGAGAGCGTCCGGCTGCTGACCAACAACCCGGACAAGGTGACCAACCTCGAGGACTTCGGGATCCCGGTGGTCGAGCGGGTGCCGCTGACCCCGCACCCGAACGACCACAACCTGGCCTACCTCCGCACCAAGCGGGACCGGATGGGCCACCACCTTCCCGGCCTGAACCCCACGTCGGTCGAGCCCGTCGAGACCATGAACGGAGACCCCGATGAGCGGACCAGGAGCACCCGACCAGAAGCCCGTCGACTGCCACGACCTGCGCGTCGCGATCGTCGCGGCGAGCTGGCACGAGGTCGTCATGGACGGCCTCGTCGAAGGCGCCCAGCGGGCCTGCAAGGACTACCGGGTCGAGGCGCCGGTCCTGGTCCGCGTGCCAGGCACCTTCGAGCTCCCGGTGGTGGCGGCCGCGCTCGCCGGCCAGGGGTACGACGCCGTGGTCGCGCTCGGCGTCGTGATCCGGGGCGGCACCCCGCACTTCGACTACGTCTGCAACGCCGCCACCGACGGCCTCGGCCGGGTCGCGCTCGACCACCAGACGGCCGTGGGCTTCGGCGTCCTCACCTGCGACACCGAGCAGCAGGCCCTCGACCGGGCCGGCCTGGACGGGTCGAAGGAGGACAAGGGCTACGAGGCCACCTCGGCCGCCCTCGTCACCGCGCAGACGCTCCGCGGCATCAAGCGCGGCTACGACGCCTGAGACCGACCCCGGCGTGACCCCACCCACGCTCTAGGCTGGATGACCGTGAAGACGTTCGAGGAGCTCTGGGCCGAGCTGAGCGAGAAGGCCCAGACCCGACCCGAGGGATCCGGCACCGTGCAGCAGCTCGACGCCGGCGTCCATGCGATCGGCAAGAAGCTGGTCGAGGAGGCCGCCGAGTCGTGGATGGCCGCCGAGCACGAGTCCCCGGAGCGTGCGGCCGAGGAGATCAGCCAGCTGCTGTACCACGCCCAGGTCCTGATGCTGGCCAGCGGGCTCACCCTCGACGACGTCTACACCCACCTCTAGAAGGCATTCACGTGACCCAGATCCAGTCCGACAAGCTGCTGCGGGTGGCGGTCCCCAACAAGGGGTCGCTCTCGCAGGCCGCCGCGGAGATCCTGCGCGAGTCCGGCTACCGCCAGCGGCACGACACCAAGGAGCTCGCCCTCGTCGACGACGAGAACGGCGTCGAGTTCTTCTACCTGCGCCCGCGCGACATCGCGCTGTACGTCGGGGAGGGCACGCTCGACGTCGGCATCACCGGCCGCGACCTGCTGCTCGACAGCGGCGCGAAGGCCGAGGAGGTCATGCCGCTCGGCTTCGGGCGCAGCCACTTCCACTTCGCCGGGCCGCGCGGCAAGTACACCGACCTCGCCGACCTGGCCGGCCAGCGCATCGCCACGTCGTACGTCGGCGTGGTCCGCGCGTTCCTGGAGGAGCGCGGGATCGAGGCGACGGTGACCCGGCTCGACGGGGCGGTCGAGACCAGCATCCAGCTCGGCGTCTCCGACGTCATCGCGGACGTGGTGGAGACCGGGAGCACGCTGCGCGCCGCCGGCCTGGAGACCTTCGGCGAGACCATCCTCGAGTCGGAGGCGGTGCTGGTCACCCGCGGCGACGAGGTCCCCGCCGGGCTCGAGGTGTTCAAGCGGCGGCTCGAGGGCGTCCTCGTGGCCCGCACCTACGTGATGATGGACTACGACATCCCCAGCGAGAACGTCTCCGCCGCGGTCGCGCTGACCCCGGGCATCGAGAGCCCCACCGTCTCCCCGTTGCATCGCGAGGGCTGGGTGGCCGTCCGGGCGATGGTGCCCCGGACCGGTGCCCAGCGGCTGATGGACGAGCTGTTCGACATCGGCGCGCGCGGCATCCTGCTGACCGACATCCATGCCTGCCGACTCTGATCAGTCGAAGCCGGAGCCGATGCCGCTGCCGCACACCTGGCGTCCGCTCGGCGTGCGGCTGGCGGGCGCGTTCTTCGGCGGGGCGCTGCTCGTGGTGTGCGTCGCGGCGTGGCTGGCCTTCGACCCGGAGACCCGGGCCCGCTTCAACGTCCTCCAGCGCGGCACCCTGATCCTGTTCGGCCTGATCGGGTTCACGGCGTTCTTCGCGCTGGTCCGCTCCCGGGTCGTCGCGAGGGCGGACGGGCTGGTCGTGGTCAACGGCTACCGCCGCCACGAGTACGAGTGGGCCGAGCTGATCGCCGTCCACCTGCCACCCGGGGCGCCGTGGGCGGTGCTCGACCTGGCCGACGGCACCAGCGCCCCCGCGATGGGCATCCAGGGCTCCGACGGCGACCGCGCCCGGCGCGCGGTGCGCGAGCTGCGGGCGCTGATCGCCCGGCTCGTCCGCCTGACCCGGCTCAGACCAGCGCGCGGATGCCCCAGGAGGCGGACAGCTCGTCTCCGGGCTCGCCGGCGGGGGCCAGGGTGACCAGGTCGTCGCCGGACCGGAACGCGTCCGCCGGCGCCGTCATCGGCTCCACCGCCAGCGACCGCCGCCGGGCGTCACCGGGCAGGCTGTCGCCGCTGAACACCTGGAGCCAGCGGTGCTTCCGGTCGGCCCACAACGCCACCCCGCGACCGGCCACCGGATCGCGCAGCTCGACCGTGACGGCCCCGTCGTCGTCCGCTGCCAGGTCGGTGAACGCGTCGTCGAAGGCCGTCGCCCGGATCGGCCGCGGCACCCGGAAGTCGTACGGCGTACCGTCCACCGGCTCGCGCCCCACCGGCAGCAGCCGGTCGTCCACCTGCAGCCGGGTGGACGCGGGCAGCAGCAGCTCCAGCCCGTCGACGCCGTCGGAGCCCACCCGCAGGTAGGGATGCGCCCCCTGGGCGTACGGCGCCGCGTCCGCCGACATGTTGGTCGCCGTCTGCGTCACGGTCAGCCCGTCCGCGGACAGGTCGTAGAGCACGTGCAGGTCGAGCGTCCACGGGTAGCCGCTCTGCGCCATCAGGCGGTAGCCGAGCGACACCGAGTGCGGCGTGTGCTCCTCGACCGACCACGCCGCCCACCGGACCAGACCGTGCGAGGCGTTCTGACGGGTCGGCTCGGACAGCGGGAGCTGCAGGTCGCGGCCGCCGAACGAGTAGGCGCCGTCGCGGATCCGGTTCGTCCACGGCATCAGCAGCTGGCCGCAGCCACCCGCGGGCATCGCGTCCAGGTCGAACGCGTCGACCAGCGGCCGGCCGGCGTGCTCGAGGACCCGCAGGCCGGCACCCGACTCGGTCACGACGGCGCGGTAGCCGCCGCCCTCGAACTCGAACTGGTCGCCGGTGGGAGCAAGCATCCCCACAGCCTAGGGAACGATCCGCCCGATCTCGTCGACGCGCAGATCCGCGGACGCCGCGGTGTCGTTGCGGGCGAAGTCGTCGGCCTCGTCGAGCATGAACTGCTCCCACTCCGGCCGCATCGCCTCCCCGTCGCGCGCCAGCCCGCGGGCCATCCGGAGGTCGGCGTCGCGCGCCTCGACCCAGACCAGCGTGGCGCGGTACGGCGCCAGCGACGGGTGGCCGGTGCCGACGCCGTCCAGGACGAGCAGGTCCATCGGGGCCAGGACGTGCTCCTCGGCGAAGGCGCCGGCATCCCAGTCGTAGCGCCGGTACTGCGCGGGCCGGCCGGCCCGCCAACGGCTCGACCACGAGGTCGTGCAGGCGCTGTCCCAGTCCCGGCAGGCCGCGCCAGCCGTCCAGCAGGTCGTCGGTGTGGATCAGGTGCACCGAGGGGACGCGGTCCTGGCCGGCCTCGGCCACCGCCCGGGCCAGGGTGGACTTCCCGGACCCGGCCGGACCGTCCACGCACACCAGCCGCCCGCTGCCGAGCCGCGCAGGCTGTGCCAGCGCGTGGTCCAGGACCGCGGCGACCGTCCGGTCCGGCACCGCGGGCATGGTCAGAACGCCAGCCCGGAGCCGCGGTAGGTCGGCACCTCGTCGACGAAGTCGTCACCCTGGAGCAGCCGGACCGTGTTGCCGTGCTCGAACAGCTCGCCCGACTTGGCGTGCCGGAACCACACGAGGTCGCCGATCTTCATCCGCGGGACGCCGGGGCCGGTCAGCGGGGTCTGCACCTCGCCGGCGCCCTCGAGCGCGGTCAGGTGCAGCCCGGACGGCGCCCAGGGGATCGGCAGGCGGTCCTTGCCGGACGCGCCGGACGCGACCAGCCCGCCGCCGTGCACCGTCACCATCTGGTCGGAGGGGCGGCGGACCACCGGGACGCCGAAGAAGGCCGCCGGGTGCGGCTCGAACGACTCGTAGTGGTCGAACAGCCCCGGCACCAGCAGCCCGGAGCCTGCGGCGATCTCGGTCACGGCCGGGTCCAGGGTGGTGCTGTCCACCGAGCCCGAGCCGCCGGCGTTCCAGAACTCCAGCTCGGCCACGTCGGCCAGCGCGTCGGCGATCTCGCGTCGGCGTACCTCCAGCTGGGAGACCGACGCGGTCTTCAGCCGCCGGACGATGAGCGAGCGCGCCTTCTGGGACGGCACGATGTCGGGGAGCCCGGCGATCTGGCCCTCGTAGGTCATCACGCCGGCGAGGTGGAAGCCCGGCCGGTCGACGACGGTCCGGACCAGGTCGAGGATCGCGCTGGTGTCGTAGAGCGGCGACCGCTTGGGGCCGACGTGCTGGCCGCCGACCCGGAGGCCGGCGTCGATGTCGACGGCCACCCTGATCTGGACCGCGCGCGAGGAGCGGACCGAGTCGACCAGGTCGAGGTGGGCGACGTCGTCGACCATGAGCGTGATCGCGCTGGCGGCGGCGGGGGAGCGGACCAGCTGGGTGATCGCCTCGCGGTCCACCGTCGGGTAGGCCACGACCAGGTCGTCGCTGACCGACTGCTCGTAGAGCCACAGCGCCTCGCGCAGCGTGAACGACAAGATGCCGTGGTAGCCGTCGTGGGCCAGCACCCGGCGCAGCAGCGCCGGCACCCGGACCGACTTCGAGGCCACCCGGATCGGCTTGCCGGCCGCGCGGCGGACCAGGTCGTCGGCGTTGGCGTCGAACGCGTCGAGGTCGACCACCATGAGCGGCGTGGGAGGAGCCGTCGCCAGCGCGGCGACAGCCCGGTTCAGCCGCGACCAGAGAGCGTCGCGGGCGAGGTCTGGGGGTGCCATCAGGTGATGCCGCGCTTGCGCAGGATGGCCTCGATGTCGGCCATGTCGTCGTCGATGGCGGGAGCGCCCGGCCCGGAGGCCTTCGGGAGCGCCTTCTTGTCCCGCTTCTTCGGCTCGGCGCCCGGCTCGGCACCGGGCTTGCCGCCGCGGCCCCGCTCACGCAGCGCGCTGGACGCGCCGAACAGGAGCACGGAGATCCCGGCGAGCACGATGCCCGCCCAGACGACCGGGCTGAACACCAGGTGGGTGGCCCAGTCGGCGACCGCGCCGCCGATGTCGGTGAACATCTCCAGCGTTCCGGTCATCCACGCGGCGGCCGGCAACAGCGTCAGACCGGCGCCCCGCAGACCCGACGCGACCCCGCGCCGGCGGAACGCGTAGAACGTCCAGAGCCCCCCGAGCAGCGTGAGGGTGAGCGTGAGCGCTCCCCAGGTGACGTCGTCCACGCCCCAAGCGTCCCACACGCCCCAACTACGCCCGGATGGTTTCGAGTCAGGCGCTGCGCGCCTTCCTCAACCACCGATCCCTCGGTGGTTGAGGAGGTTGCGCAGCAACCGTCTCGAAACCTCCGTACCTACGCGAGCGCCGCCACCGCCTTGGGCGCGGTCACCTGCTCGCCGTAGATGCCTTTCTGACGCAGCAGCGGCATCACGCCCTCGCCGAACCAGTACGCCTCCTCCACGTGCGGGTAGCCGGAGAGGATGAACTCGTCGATCCCGAGCCGGTGGTACTCCGCCAGGCGGTCGGCCACCTCCTGGTGGCTGCCGACCAGCGCCGTACCGGCGCCGCCGCGGACCAGGCCGACGCCGGACCACAGGTTCGGCGCCACCTCGAGCTCACGGGCGTCGGTGAAGCTCGAGCGCCCGTTGCGCAGGCCGAGCATCCGCTTCTGCCCGGTGGACTCGCTGGCGTTCAGGGCTTCCTGGGCCTTGGCGACGGTGGCCGGGTCGAGGCCGTCGAGCAGCCACTGGGCGTGCGCCCATGCCTCCTCGGACGTGTCCCTCGACAGCGTGTGGATCCGCAGCCCGAACCGCAGGGTGCGGCCCTCGGCCTCGGCGAGCTCCCGCATCCACGAGATCTTCTCGCGCACCAGCTCCAGGGGCTCGCCCCAGGTGAGGTAGACGTCCGCGTGCTTGGCCGCGACCGGTCCGGCCGGGCCCGACGAGCCGCCGAAGTAGATGCTCGGCTGCGGAGAGATCGTCCCGCTGACCTGGGCACCCTCGGCGCTGAAGTACGTCCCGTCGAAGTCGAACGGCGGCTGCTCCCAGGTGCCGCGGAGCACCGCGAGGAACTCCTCGGTGCGGGCGTACCGCTCGGCCTTGGGTGCGGTGTCGCCGAACCTGGCCTGCTCGCGGGGCTCCCCGCCGGTGACGATGTTGAGCATCAGCCGGCCGTCGGAGATCCGCTGGTACGCCGCCGCCATCTGCGCCGCGAGCACCGGGTTGATCGTGCCCGGCCGGAACGCGACCAGGAACTTCAGCCGCGATGTCTCCCGCAGCAGCGCGGCCGTGGTCAGCCACGCGTCCTCGCAGAACGTGCCGGTGGGCGTGAGCACCCCCTCGAAGCCGAGCTTCTCGGCGGTCCGCGCGACGTCGGCGAGGTAGTCGATCGTCGGCTCGCGGAACCCGTGGGAGAGGGTCTCCTTCAGCCCGCCGCGCACCTCACCGGGCACGCCCTGGCCGGCGCCGACCAGGGATCGGCTGTCGCCGGATGTCGGCAGGAACCAGTGCAGCTTGATGCTCATGTCGACGTGCCTACTTCCCGGTCGTGTCGGAGTTGAACTCGTCGCTGAAGAACGGCGCCACGTCGAACTTGCCCGGGAACTGCTCGTTCTCGGCGAACGCGTCCGCCATCTCCTGCTCGGACGCGATCACCTCGTCGGTGATCGGGACCAGCTCGATCTCGCGCTTCTTCAGCGCCTGGAGAGTGACGTCCTCGCTGAGCCCGGTCTCCTCGGCCCAGACCTTCGCCCAGTCCTCCTTGTGCGTCTCGGACCAGACCTGTGCCCGGGCGATCCGGCCGAGGTAGTCCTGCAACGCCTCCTTGGTGGCGGGGTCGTCCAGCGCGTCCTGGGAGGCGACCTGGAACACGTAGCCGTTGACCACGCCCTTGCCGGTGGTGATCACCTTGGCGCCGGCCTCGAGCTCGGCCTGCGACGTGAACGGCTCCCAGATCGCCCACGCGTCGAGGTGGCCGGACGAGAACGCGGCCAGGCCGTCGGCAGGCTGGAGGTTCTCGACGTCGACGTCGTCGTACGACAGGCCGGCCTCGCCGAGCTGCGCGAGGAGGTTGTAGTTGGCGGAGCTGCCTTCGGCGACCCCGACCTTCTTGCCCTTGAGGTCCTCCACCGACGTGATGTCGGAGCCCTCCGGTACGACGATCGCGTCGCCCGTGCCGCCGTACGTCGCTCCCTGGACCACCTGGATCTCGCTCTTGCCGGCGGCCGCGAACAGCGGCGGGGTGTTGCCGACGCCACCGATGTGGATCGAGCCGGCGCCCAGTGCCTCGAGCAGCGGCGGGCCGGAGGTGAACTCCTTCCACTCGATCTCGTAGGGCACGTCGTCGAGCTCGCCGGCCGCCTGGAGCAGCGCCTTCGAGCCGCCCTTCTGGTCGCCGACGATCAGGGTGACCTCGTCGAGGTCGACCGAGCCGTCGTCGTTGACCGCGCCTTCGTTGCCGGTGGCCGAGCCGCCGCAGCCGGCCAGCGCCAGCACGGAGACGAGGACTCCGACGAGGGCGGCCACTCCGGTGGCTCGCCGGCGGTGGGGGTGGTGTCGGTGCGTGTTCATGCTGCTCCTTGGTTGAGGTTCTGTCGCTTGGGGTTGGGCGGGGTGGGCTTCACGCCGAGGGCGCGGAGGATCTCGGCGCGCGGCCCGGCGATCTCGGGCTGGGACGGCGCCCGGTCCGAGCGCGGCAGGGTGACCTGCCAGCTGTGGGTGAGGGAGCCCTCGTCCATCAGCACCACCCGGTCGGCCAGGGCCAGTGCCTCGTCGACGTCGTGGGTCACCAGCAGGATGGCGATCGAGTGGCGTCGCCAGATCTCGATCACCAGCTGGTGCATCTCGATCCGGGTGAGTGCGTCGAGCGCGCTGAACGGCTCGTCGAGCAGGAGGAGGGACGGGTTGCTCACCAGTGCCCGGGCGAGCGAGACCCGCTGGGCCTGGCCGCCGGACAGCTGCCGGGGCCATGCCCACAGCTTGTCGGTCAGGCCGACCTCGCTCAGGGTCTCCTCGGCGAGCCGCTTGCGGTCGCGCCGCTCGGGACTGTTCAGCAGGGCCAGCTCGACGTTCTCCCGGACCCGGCGCCAGGGCAGCAGCCGCGGCTCCTGGAAGGCGACCGCCGTACGACCGTTGACCTGGATCTCGCTCGCCGGCGACGGGTCGAGGTGCGCCAGGCTGCGCAGCAGCGTGGACTTGCCGCAGCCGCTGCGCCCCAGCAGGACGACGAGCTCGCCCGGCCGGATGTCGAGGTCGATCGAGCGGAGCACGTGGATGTCGCCGAACGACCGGTTGTGGCCGGTGACCCGGGCGGCGTACTCGCCGGTCCCGGACGTGGTGGGTTCGGTGGTCTCGGTGGTGTTCAGCCGCGCCATGCGAGGGCCCTTCTTTCGAGGTAACGGACAACCGCGTCGGTCGCGAGACCGAGGAGGCTGTAGACGGCCAGTCCGACGACGATCACGTCGGTCTGGAGGAAGTCCCGGGCGTGGTTGATCACGTAGCCCAGGCCGGAGTGGGCGCTGATGGTCTCCGCCACGATCAGCGAGAGCCAGGCGATGCCGAGGCTCTGCCGCAGTCCCACCAGCGTCTGGGGGAGGGCACCCGGGATCACGACGTGCCGGACGCGCTGCGACCAGGTCAGGCCCATCGCGGCCGCTGCTTCGGAGGTCTTGCGGTCGATGCTCCGGATCCCGCCCAGCGTGTTGAGGTAGAGCGGGAAGGTCACGCCCATCGCGATCAGCGCGAGCTTGGGTGCCTCGCCGATGCCCATCCAGATGATGAAGAGGGGGATCAGGCCGAAGTGCGGCAGCGTGCGGATCATCTGCATCGGCGGGTCGACGGCGTTCTCGCCGAGGTGGGAGAGGCCGGCGATGATGGCCAGGCTCAGTCCGATCACGCCCCCGATCAGGAACCCGAGCGCCACCCGCTGGAGGGAGACCAGCGTGGCCGTGCCGAGGGTGCCGTCCTGCACCAGCTCGACCGCGCGGACGGCGATCTGCGCCGGGGAGGCGATGGTCCGCTCGTCGATGACACCCGCCGAGCTCAGGATCTGCCAGAGGCCGATGATGACCACGGGGGAGACCCAGCGCGCGAGGTGGCGCCAGCGAGATCTGCGGGGCGGGGACTGACGGGACGTCGGTGTCTGTTGCAGACGACCGGCCAGCTGGGCAGCGCCGAGTTCGATGCTCATGTGGCACTTGTCTACGGACTTAATAGTCTTAAATCAAGTTAAACACTCGACTTTGGGCTGTGCGGTGTCTCACGTCGGCGCGCCATGCGCGAGAATCACCGGCGTGACCCGTCCCGCACGCGACTCCGACGCCCGCCGGATCCCCGACCCGGGGTTCTCCGGCGACACCGGCGAGGCGTCTCCGGAGCTCGACGGCCGCGCTCACGGCGTACGCCGCGGATCCGAGCCGGTTCGTGCACGCGCTGGCCGCCCTGCAGGACGCCCGCCTGCTCGTGCCCGTGGTCGCGGTCCTCGGCGAGGTGGAGCTCGACGCCGACGGGCTGGCCCACGACAAGACCAGCGACATGGCCACGGTGCTGCTGACCGGCCGCGACGGCCGGACCGCCCTCCTGGCGTTCACCGGCACCGACGCGCTCCGCGCCTGGGACCCGGACGCCCGGCCGGTTCCGGTGGCGGCCCGCCTCGCCGCCCAGTCGGCCCTCCAGGAGGGCGCCGCAGCGCTCGTCGTCGACGTGGCCGGTCCGGTCACGCTCGCGGTCGAGGGCGACGACCTCACCGCCATGGCCGCCGGGCTGCGGCTCGCAACCGTCGGTGAGCGCACCGCTTGGATTCGGCTGCCGGAGGAATGATCCGGTAGCATCCTGCGTTGACCGATCAGTTCCCATGCCCGCATGGGGACCGATCCGACAAGCGGAGGTCAGCAGCATCACGCCTCCCACCCGCATCGACCGCCGTCAGCTGACACAGGTCGTCGGGTCCCGGTCCCGCAGGAACGTCTGCGGCAGGGTGTTTCGGCACCATGTCACAGCGACCCGCGGTGGCACGACTCCCTGACGGGAGACGTGGCGCGACTGGCTTCCGCTTGAGTACTTGCGGAAGCCTTCTTCGATTTCGGGGCTGTCTTCCGCGTCAACGAGACACTGGAGGACACATCAGCACCGAGCTGCGAATCAACGAGCGGATCCGGGTTCCGGAAGTCCGCCTCGTTGGCCCCAACGGCGAGACCGTCGGCATCGTGCCGACCGATCAGGCACTGAAGCTCGCCCAGGAGGCCGACCTCGACCTGGTCGAAATCGCCCCGCAGGGCAAGCCGCCAGTCTGCAAGCTCATGGACTACGGCAAGTTCAAGTACGAGAACGCCCAGAAGGCCCGTGAGGCGCGGCGGAACCAGACCAACGTGGTCATCAAGGAGATGAAGCTCCGGCCCAAGATCGACCAGCACGACTACGAGACCAAGAAGGGTCACGTCGTGCGGTTCCTGAGGGCCGGCGACAAGGTCAAGATCACGATCATGTTCCGCGGCCGCGAGCAGCACCGCCCCGAGCTCGGGTTCCGGCTGCTGCAGCGCCTGGCCGAGGACGTGGACGAGCTGGGCTTCGTCGAGTCGTCCCCGAAGCAGGACGGCCGCAACATGATCATGGTGCTCGGCCCGCACCGCAAGAAGGCCGACGCCAAGGTGGAGATGAAGGCCGAGAAGGAGAAGCACGCCGCCGAGCGTGCCGCCGAGGAGGCCCAGGAGCGCGCTGACCGCACCGCGCACAACGCCGGGCGCCAGCCCGCGCAGAAGAAGGAGCGCGGCCGCTCGGAGAACCTCGACCCTGAGATCGAGGCCTGAACCACCCGCAAGCTGACCGGGTCGCCACCGACGGCCCGGAGGAGAGAGAGCAGAGAAATGCCGAAGAACAAGACGCACTCGGGTGCGAGCAAGCGCTTCCGGGTCACCGGCTCGGGCAAGATCCTTCGCGAGAAGGCCGGCAAGCGCCACAACCTGGAGAAGAAGGCCTCCAAGGTCACCCGCCGGATGAGCGGCACGACGGAGATCGCCAAGAGCGACGTCAAGCGCGCGAAGAAGATGCTGGGTCTCTGACCCGCTCCACCCACCAGAACCCAAGCACCAAGGAGTAAGACAGTGGCACGCGTCAAGCGGGCAGTGAATGCCCAGAAGAAGCGCCGGGTCGTCCTCGAGCGGGCCAGCGGCTACCGCGGCCAGCGGTCGAGGCTGTACCGCAAGGCCAAGGAGCAGGTCACCCACTCGCTGGTCTACAGCTACAACGACCGGCGCAAGAACAAGGGCAACTTCCGCAAGCTGTGGATCCAGCGGATCAACGCTGCGGCCCGCGCCCAGGGCATGACCTACAACCGGTTCATCCAGGGCCTGCACCTCGCCGGAGTCGAGGTCGACCGCAAGATCCTGGCCGACCTGGCCGTCAACGACATCGCCGCGTTCAACACGCTGGTCGAGACCGCCAAGGCCGCGCTGCCCGAGGACGTCAACGCGCCCAAGGCCGAGGCGTCCGCCTGACATGCAGCCCCTGACCACGGGCAACGCCCGGGTCAAGGACGCACGGAAGCTCAGCCGCCGCTCGGTTCGCGCCGAGCGGCGGCTTTTCCTTGCCGACGGCCCGAAGGCCGTCGCCGGTGCGCTGTCGGTCGATGGCTGCGTGGACGAGGTCTTCGCGACGCCCGCGGCCGCCGAGCAGTACGCCGACCTGGCTGGCACCGGACCCGCCTGGACCCTGGTCGACGAGCGCGCGCTCGCGTCGCTCAGCGACAGCGTCACCCCGGCCGGTGTCGTGGCCGTCTGCCGGTTCCTCGACGTACCTCTCGAGCGGGCCGTGGACCGCTCCCGTCTCGTGGTGATCTGCGCCGACGTACGCGATCCCGGCAACGCGGGCACCGTCATCCGCACCGCCGACGCAGCGGGTGCCGATGCGGTCGTGCTCGCGGGCACCTCGGTGGACGCCTACAACCCGAAGACCGTGCGCGCGACCGTGGGCAGCCTGTTCCACCTGCCGGTGGCCGTGGCCGACGACCCGGCGGACGCGGTGGCCTCCGCTCGCGCGGCCGGGCTCACCGTGCTCGCCGCCGACGGCGGGGGAGAGCTCGACCTCGACGACGCCGACGACGTGCTGGCCGGCCCGACCGCGTGGCTGTTCGGCAACGAAGCCAGGGGCCTGCCGCCCGAGCTGGCCGGGGCCGCCGACCATCGGGTCCGGATACCCATCCACGGCCGCGCCGAGAGCCTCAACCTGGCGACGGCAGCGGCGGTCTGTCTTTACGCATCCGCCCGCGCCCACCGCCGGGAACTGTCCTAGGGTGACGGACGTGGACGACCAGCATCCCGGGGCGGGGGACGCCCAGGCACTCGCCGACGCGCTGCCGGACGGGGTCGTGCTGGCCGACGCGGCCGGCACCGTCACCCTGGTCTCCCAGACCGCCGCGGTCATGCTCGCCATGCCGGAGGCCGCGGGGCACCCGCTGAGCGAGGTGCTCGCCCTGCGCGACCAGGACGGCGGCGACTGGTACTCCAACAACCGGCCCTACGACGGCCTGCGCACGCGGGTGGCGATCCCCGAGCAGTCCTGGATCCTGCCCAACGGCACCGAGGTCCTGGTCACCGCTCGGATGCAGCGCAGCGCCCGCGGCGGACCCGTCGAGCGGGTCGCCGTGCTGCTCCGCTCCGGCCGCGGCCGGGCGCGGCTGGACCGCGAGCGCTCCGACCTGGTGGCCACCGTGGCCCACGAGCTCCGTTCACCGTTGACCGGCGTCAAGGGGTTCGTGCAGGCGCTCCTCAGCCGCTGGGACAAGCTCAACGACGAGCAGAAGAAGCTGATGCTCGCCACGGTCCACTCCGACTCCGAACGGTTGAGCCGGCTGATCGCGGAGCTGCTGGACGTTGCCCGGATCGACACCGGCCGGCTCTCGCTCTTCCCGCGACACTCCGACGCCCACGTCCTGGTGAGCCGGGTGGTCGACAGCGTCCAGGCCGGCACCGCCCGCAAGATCGAGTACGTCGCCGAGGACGAGCTGCCCGAGATCTTCGTCGACCCGGACAAGTTCACCCAGGTCGTCACCAACCTCGTCGAGAACGGCCTCACCCACGGTGAGGGGACCGTCCGGGTCACGGTGACCGCCATGGGCGACGGGGACGAGTTCCCGGGCGTGCGGGTCGTGGTCGAGGACGAGGGCGAGGGGATCGCGCCCGAGATGCGGCGCCGGGTGTTCACGAAGTTCTGGACCAGCGGCGTCCGTGGCGGCTCCGGGCTCGGGCTCTACCTCGTCAACGGGCTGGTCCGGGCCCACGGCGGCACGGTCGTCATCGGTGAAGCCGAGGCTGGCGGCGCCCGGATCGCGCTCACCTGGCCGGCCGAGGACCACCGGAACAGCCAGAGCCGCGCGTAGCAGGTCCCGGTTCAGACGCTGACCCGGTCGACCTCCGGCTCCGGAACGACGTGGTAGAGCCGTCCCTCCTGCGCCTTGACGGTGGCGACCAGCACGAAGCTCATGGTCACGAGCAGCGCCCAGGAGCCGATCTTCGAGGCGTGCACCGCCTCCCACACGTCGACCTGGCCGGGGTACTTCCACGCGTCCAGGAACGTCGCGAGGTTCTCGGCGAGCCACAGGAACAGGCCGATCAGCACGAACGACGCGGACAGCGGCATCCGGTAGCGGGCGTCCCCGACGGTGAACAGGACCATGCTGCGGCGCAGCACCAGCAACCCCACGACGGCGAGCAGGACGCGCAGGTCCACGATCCAGTGGTGGGTGAAGAAGTTGGCGTAGATCGCGAACGCCACGAGGGTCGTCGCCAACGCCGGGTAGTAGGTCACCCGCAGGTCGAACCTGCGCCAGGCCTGGCAGAGGTAGGAGCCGACCGCGGCGTACATGAAGCCGGCGAAGAGCGGGACGCCCGCGATCTTGGTCACCGCGTCGCCCGGGTAGCTCCACGAGCCCACCTGCACCTTGAACAGCTCCAGGCCCAGCCCGAGCAGGTGGAAGGCCAGGATCACGAGCACCTCCCGCCAGGTCTCGAGACCGACCGCCCAGAAGCCGATCGTGACGGCGAGACACCACACCAGGAGGAAGTCGTACGTCGCCACGGGCAGCGGCACGACGTACGGCACGAGCAGACCCGCAAAGATGGCCACGGCGAAGACGCACGACAGCGCCTCCAGCCAGGCGAACCTGGCCAGCTGCGCGAGCGGGCGTCGGAGGGGCACGGCAAAAGGGTAGGTCCGCCGTCCGCGCTGGTAACCCGTTCGCCCGGCGTGCCGGGCGGTTCCTACACTTGGCCCGCACACCCGCTCGCCCGGAAGGCAGACATGTCGGGACCGAACTCCGATTACGACCCCGTCGAGGTCACCCCGCTCAAGGCGGAGGAGGTCGAGGCGATGCGCGACGCGGCCCTGGCCGCCATCGCCGGTGCCGCGGACCTCGCCGGGCTCAAGCAGGTCCGGCTCGAGCACGCGGGTGACCGTTCGCCGCTCGCCCTGGCCAACCGCGAGATCGGTGCGCTGCCGCCGCAGGCCCGCAAGGAGGCCGGCCAGCGGGTCGGCCAGGCGCGCGGAGCGATCAACCAGGCGCTCGCCGCCCGGCAGGCGGTGCTGGAGGTCGAGCACGAGGAGCGGATGCTGGTCGAGGAGACCGTCGACGTCACCCTGCCCACCGACCGGGCGGCCGCCGGCGCCCGGCACCCGATCACGACCGGGTCCGAGCTGATCGCCGACATCTTCGTCGCGATGGGCTGGGAGGTCGCCGAGGGTCCCGTGATCGAGGCGGAGTGGCTCAACTTCGACGCCCTCAACCTCGGGCCCGGACCACCCGGCCCGCACCATGCAGGACACGTTCTGGACCGAGCCGGCCGACAACGCGCTGGTCCTGCGCACCCACACCTCTCCGGTGCAGGCCCGGACCATGCTGGCCCAGGAGCCGCCGATCTACGTCGTCTGCCCGGGCCGCGTCTTCCGCACCGACGAGTACGACGCCACGCACAGCCCGATGTTCCACCAGGTCGAGGGCCTCGCCGTCGACGAGGGGATCACCATGGCCCACCTCAAGGGCACGCTCGACCACTTCGCCGCCGCGATGTTCGGCGAGGGGATCACCACCCGGTTCCGGCCGTCGTACTTCCCGTTCACCGAGCCCAGCGCCGAGGTCGACCTGGTCTGCTTCGTGTGCCGCGGCGTGGACTCGGCTTCCTGCCGCACCTGCCGGGGCGAGGGCTGGATCGAGTGGGGTGGCTGCGGCGTGGTCAACCCGCGCGTGCTGACCGCCTGCGGGATCGACTCCGAGCGCTACTCCGGCTTCGCCTTCGGCATGGGCATCGACCGGACCCTGATGTTCCGGCACGGCCTCGAGGACCTGCGCGACGCTCTTCGAGGGCGACGTCCGCTTCGCCACGGCCTTCGGAACGGAGGTCTGAGCCATGAAGGCACCCGTCTCCTGGATCCGTGAGTTCGTCGACCTCCCGGCCGACGTCACCACCGACGACCTCGCCGCCCGGCTGACCGCGCTCGGGCTCAAGCTCGAGGCGATCGAGCGCCCCGGCGACCGGATCACCGGTCCGCTGGTGATCGGCCGCGTGCTGACGATGGACGCCGAGCCGCAGAAGAACGGCAAGACCATCAACTGGTGCACGGTCGACGTGGCCGACGCCAACGGCACCGGCGAGCCCCAGGGCATCGTCTGCGGTGCCCACAACTTCGCGCCGGGCGACCTGGTCGTGGTCGTGCTGCCCGGGGGAGTGCTGCCCGGCAACTTCGAGATCTCCGCGCGGAAGACCTACGGCCACGTCTCGGCCGGGATGATCTGCTCGGCGGCGGAGCTCGGTCTCGGCGAGGACCACGATGGGATCATCGTGCTGCCCGCCGACGCCGGCGAGCCAGGCGCAGGACGCGTTCGAGGTGCTCGGCCTCCGCGAGGAGGTCATCGAGTTCGAGATCAACCCGGACCGCGCCTACGCCCTGTCGCTGCGCGGGATCGCCCGCGAGGCCGCGCTGGCGTACGGCGTGGCCTACCGCGACCCGGCCGACCGCGAGGTCCCCGCGCCGAACGAGGACGGCTTCCCGATCCTGATCGACGACCCCCAGGGCTGCCCGGTGTTCGCGGCCCGCGTGGTCGACGGCTTCGACCCGACCGCGCCGACGCCGGACTGGCTCGCCCGCCGGATCCAGCTCGCCGGGATGCGCCCGATCTCGCTGGCCGTCGACGTCACCAACTACGTGATGCTCGAGCTCGGCCAGCCGATCCACGGCTACGACGCCGACAAGGTGGCCGGCCCGATCCGGGTCCGCCGCGCGACCGAGGGCGAACAGCTCATCACGCTCGACGGCGTGAAGCGGACCATGTCGGCCCAGGACCTCGTCGTCACCGACGACTCCGGCCCGATCGGGCTGGGTGGCGTGATGGGCGGCGAGACGACCGAGATGTCCGGGACCACCACCCGGGTGCTGGTCGAGGCGGCCCACTGGGACCCGGTCGCGATGTTCCGCACCGGCAAGCGGCACCGCCTCACCTCCGAGGCCGGCAAGCGCAACGAGCGCGGCGTCGACCCGCTGCTCCCCGCCCGCGCCGCCGACCGGGTCGTCGAGCTGCTCACGGCCCACGGCGGCGGCACCGCCGACCCGGGCGTGACCCTGGTCGGCACGCCACCGGCCCGGCCCGCGATCCGGATCGACTACGACCTGCCCGCCCGCGTGACCGGCATGCCGATCGACGCGGCCACCACCGTCGCGAACCTGGAGGCGGTCGGCTGCACGCTCGACAAGGACGACACCGGGGTGACCGCGACGCCGGCGCCGTGGCGGCCCGACCTGACCGACCCCTACGACCTGGTCGAGGAGGTCGCCCGGATCGTCGGCTACGTCAACGTGCCGTCGGTGCTCCCGACCGCGCCGTCCGGCCGGGGCCTGACCCGCGAGCAGCGGCTGCGCCGGCGGGTCGGTCGCGCCCTCGCCGGCGCCGGGTGCGTCGAGGTCGTCAGCTTCCCGTTCGTGGGGGACGCGGCGTTCGACGCGCTGGGCCTGCCGGAGGACGACGTGCTGCGCCGCACGGTCCGGCTGGCGAACCCGCTCTCGCACGAGGAGCCGTCGTACACCACCACGCTGCTGCCCGGCCTGATCAAGGCGGCCGCCCGCAACATCGGCCGCGGCGCACCCGGGGTGTCTCTCTTCGAGACGGGCACGGTGGCGTTCCCCGCCGACCGCGGCCCGGCCCCGGTCTACGGCGTGGACTGGCGGCCCAGCGACGACGAGCTCGCGAAGCTGTTCGAGGCGATCCCCGACCAGCCGCTGCACCTCGCGGTGGTGCTGGCCGGCGAGCGCGAGCGCGCCGGCTGGTGGGGCGAGGGTCGCGAGGCCGGCTGGTCGGACGCGATCGGGCTGGTCCGGCGGCTCGCCGCCGAGCTCGGCGTCCAGGTCGACGTGCGCTCCGCCGCCCGGATGCCGTGGCACCCCGGCCGCTGCGCCGAGATCCTGGTCGGCGACCAGGCGCTCGGGTACGCCGGCGAGCTGCACCCGCGGGTCTGCCACGCGTACGGCGTGCCGGCGCGCAGCGCGGCCGCCGAGATCGACCTGGACCTGCTGCTGCGGCACGCGGTCGACGTGGCCACCGGGCCGGAGCTCTCGACGTACCCGATCGCGAAGGAGGACGTCGCGCTCGTCGTCGACGAGTCGGTGCCGGTGGCGGCGGTCGAGGCCGCGCTCCGCGAAGGCGCCGGTGAGCTGCTGGAGTCGATCCGGCTCTTCGACGTCTACCACGGCGACCAGGTCGGTCCGGGGAAGAAGTCGCTGGCGTTCGCGCTGCGCTTCCGGGCACCGGACCGGACCCTGACCGAGGAGGAGACGAGCGCCGCTCGCGACGCCGCGATCGCGCTGGCCGCCGAGCGGACCGGTGCCGTCCAGCGCAGCTGAGCCCGTGCCGCCGGCACTGACGTTGCTGAACGACGTCCGGTGGCAGGGCCGGCCGGTCCCGGGCGAGCGAAGCCATGCGCTGCTCGCCGCGCTGGTGCTCGCGAACGGTCGCCCGGTCGAGCCAGGCCGGGCTGGTCGACCAGGTCTGGGGGCCCGACGATGTCCCGGCCAACGCCGCCAAGGCACTCCAGGTCCTGGTCTCCCGGACCCGTTCCGCCACCGACGCGGACGCCGTGCGGCGCACCGACCACGGCTACCGGCTCGGCGTGCCCGAGGAGTCCGTCGACGCGCTCGTCGTGCGGGCGCACCTGCGCGCGGCGCGGGCCGCCGAGACGTCCGGCGACCTGGCCCGGGCCCGGACGAGGCGGCCGCCGTCGTCGCGTCGACGGTGGGTGGCGGCTCCGCCGACGGCCCGCTCGAGGACGTACGCCGCGAGGCGCGCGGCCACGTCGCCGAGGCCGGGCTGATCCTCGGCCGCACCCTGTCCGGCCTCGGCCGCCATCCCGAGGCGCTCGAGCTGCTCGAGCCCGCCGTGGCCGAGGATCCGGACGACGAGGCACTGCTCGTGGCGCTGCTGACCAGCGAGGCGGCCGTGCGCGGGGCCCCTGCTGCGCTGGACCGCTACGAGCGGCACCGCGAGGAGGTGCGCGACCGGCTCGGCACCGACCCGGGTCCGGCGCTCCAGCGGCTGCACACCGAGCTGCTGGTCCGGGACAGCCCGGTGCGCGAGGGCGCTGCACTTCGAGGCGTCCCGGCTGATCGGGCGCGACCACGACGTGGCGGCGCTCGCCGAGACCATCCGCTCGTCGCGGGTGACCTCGATCGTGGGTGCCGGCGGGCTGGGCAAGACCCGGCTGGCGCACGTGATGGGCCGGCTCGCCGAGCAGCCGGTGGTCCACTTCGTCGAGCTCGCGGGTGTGCGCGCTCCCGAGGGCGTCGCGCCGGAGGTCGGCTCGGCGCTCGGCGTCCGGGACTCCGTCGCCAACCGCCGCCTCCTCGGCAGCGCGGCGCTGGCCGACCTGGACGCCCGGATCGTCGAGCAGATCGGGAGCACGCCCACCCTGCTGATCCTCGACAACTGCGAACAGGTCGTCGGTGCCGTCGCCGACCTGGTGGCGATGCTCATCACGAGGACGCCGGCGCTGCGGGTGCTGACCACGACCCGGGCGCCCCTCGGCCTGGCCGCCGAGCGGATCTACCCGCTGCCGCAGCTCGCGCGGGACGACGCGGTCGAGCTGTTCCGCGAGCGGGCCACGGCCGCGCGCCCCGGCGTACTCCTCGACGACGAGCGGGTGGCGGCCCTGGTCGACCGGCTCGACGGGCTTCCGCTCGCCGTCGAGCTGGCCGCCGCGCGGGTGCGGGTGATGTCGGTGGAGGAGATCGAGCGACGGCTCGACGACCGGTTCGCGCTCCTGCGCGGCGGCAGTCGCGCGGCCCCGGAGCGGCACCAGACCCTGCTGGCGGTGATCGACTGGAGCTGGAACCTGCTCGACCCGGACGAGCAGTACGCCCTGCGCCGGTTGGCGGTCTTCCGCGACGGGTTCTCGCTCGACGGTGCCGCGGCGGTCCTCGAGGCCGACGACGCCCTCGACGTGGTGACCCGGCTGGTGGACCAGTCGCTGGTGGTCGTGACCGAGGCGGACGGTGGCCTGCGCTACCGGCTGCTGGAGACCGTCCGCGAGTTCGGCCGGGTCCAGCTCGCCACCGCGGGGGACGAGGAGGACGCCGAGCGGCTTCTCCAGGACTGGGCCACCGGCTTCGCCCGCGTCGCCACCGAGACGATGTTCACCCCGGCGCAGGTCGAGGTCGATGCGCCGGGTGCGGGCCGAGGAGGGCAACCTGCTCGACGTGCTCACGCGCAGCCTGGCGGCGCGCGACCCCGAGACGGTGATCGCGGTGATGGCTGCGCTCTCGAGCATGTGGACGGTCGAGGGCAGCCACGTGAAGGTCGTGACCGTGGCCTCGTCCGTCCAGGACGTCGTCGCGGACGCCGACGTGCCGCCCGAGCTCATGGACCCCCTGCGGCACGTGCTGGCCATGCTCGTCCTGAACACGATGGTGTTCTCGGCGTCGCCGGCGGACAGGGCGCTGGCCCGGCTGCGCGAGATCGGGCCGGGCGACACCGACCCCCGCACCCGTGGCCTGGCCCGGATGCTGCTGGCCGTCGCCGAGGCCGGCATCGAGAGCATCGGCCGACCGGGCGTCCTCGACGACCTGTGCGCGGACCCGGAGCCGGAGACGGCGCGACTCGCGCTCCAGTGGCAGACCCAGGCCCTGGAGAACACCGGCTTGATGCCGGAGGCGTTCGAGGCCGCTCGCCGGGCCCTCGCGCTGTGCGACGACAGCGACGGCCCCTGGACCCGGGCGCTCGTCGAGTCGCAGCTGGCCGGTCTCGCCGTCCAGATCGGAGACCTGGACGCCGCCCGGACCTACGCCGAGGCCGCGCTGCCGACGATGGACGCGCTGGGTGCGACCGAGGACCTCACCCAGCTGCGGGCGCTGCTGGTGATCTCGGCGGTGGACGCCGGCCGGCTCGACGAGGCCGAGCGGATGATGGGGGAGATCGTCGCGGACGAGCGGAACCAGTCCGTGTTCGGCGGGGGCGTGGTCGTCCACTGCGGCAGTGCCGAGCTCGCGCTGGCTCGAGGTGACATCGACGGTCGGGCTGGCGCACTACCGCGCCGCGACCGTGCACCTGCGCGACCACGTCGTCCGCGGCGTCGACGTGCCGCTGGACTTCGCACCCTGGGTGATCTACCCGGAGGCGGCCTGCCTGGCGGCCCACATCCGCCACGGTCACGGCGCCGAGGCGCAGGACATGCACGACGCGCTGCGGCTCAAGCTCGAGCACCTGCTCGACGGAGAGACGCCGTTCCTCGACTACCCGGTCGCCGGGACCGTCCTCTACGCCCTGGCCATGTGGGAGCTGGTCGCCGAGGACCACGACGAGCCCCGGTTGCAGCGCGCCACCCGGCTGCTGGTGCTCGCCGAGGTGTTCGCCTACAACCGCACCCTGCCCAGCCTGGGCTGGGCGATGCCGGCGCGGCTGGTCGAGGAGCGGAGCCCCGGGCTGCTGGAGACGATCCGGCAGGAGTACGCCGGCCGGACCGCGCCGGAGCTCCGCGACGAGGCACAGCGCCTGGTCGCGGAGCTCCGCGCTGAGTCACTCGAGGTCACATCTTGCGCGAGTAGGACCGCACCGCCAGCGGCGCGAAGACCGCGACGACGACCAGGCAGCCGAACAGCGCCCAGCCGACCTCGGCCGTGACCGTGCCGTCGTTGAGCAGGTCGCGGACCGCCGAGACGATGTGCGAGACCGGGTTGACCTGGACGAACGTCTGCAGCCAACCGGGCAGCGTGTCCTCGGGGACGAACGCGTTGGACAGGAACGTCAGCGGGAACATGATCATCATCGAGATGCCCTGCACCGCCTGCGCGCTGCGGGCGACGGTGCCGAGCCAGGTGAAGATCCAGGCCAGCGACCAGCCCGCGACGATCGTGAGCGCCCAGCCACCGAGCACGCCGAGCACGCCGCCGCCGGGCCGGTAGCCCATGAGCACGCCGACCAGGATGGTCAGCGTGGCGGCCGTCGCGTAGCGGAGCAGGTCGGCCAGCGCCGGGCCGGCCAGCGGCGCGATCCGGGCGATGGGCAGCGACTTGAAGCGGTCGAAGACGCCCTTGTCCATGTCCTCGCGCAGCTGGATGCCGGTGGCCATGCAGGCGGTGAGCGCGGTCTGGGCGAGGATGCCCGGGATGATGACGGGCAGGTAGTCCGCCACGCTCCCGGAGATCGCGCCGCCGAAGATGTAGGCGAACATCGCCGTGAACAGCAGCGGCTGGATCGTGACGTCGAAGAACTGCTCCGGGTTGCGGCGCATCTTCTTCGATCGCCCGCCAGGCCATCGCCAGGGTCTGGTCGACGGTGTCGCGGACGGACGGCCGGGGTGCCAGCGGCAGGGTGGTCGCCGTCGTGGGCGGGATCTCGGTCAGCAGGGTGGTCATCGGGTCACCTCCAGGGTGCGGTCGTGGTCGGCGGACTCGTCCTCGGCGCCGTGGCCGGTGATCGCCATGAACACCTCGTCGAGGGTCGGCTTCTGGACGGTCGCGCTGGTGATCGAGAGGCCGGACTGGCGCAGCGCGATCAGCACGTCGGCGGCCCGGTTGGCGTCGGCGAGGGCGGCGTTCAGGCCGCCGGCCTCGGGGGTGAGCACGGGCTCCTCGCCGAGCACGCGGCGTACGACGTCGGCTGCTTCGTGGGTGTCGGTGGCGTCCGACATCCGCAGCTGGAGCGTCGAGCTGCCGACGGACGTCTTGAGCTCGTCGGGCGTGCCCTGGGCGACCTTGCGGCCGCGGTCGATGACCGCGATCCGGTCGGCGAGCTGGTCGGCCTCGTCGAGGTACTGGGTGGTGAGCAGCACGGTGCAGCCGTCGCGGACCAGCTCGCGGATGGTGTCCCACATCTGGCCGCGGGTGCGCGGGTCGAGGCCGGTGGTCGGCTCGTCGAGGAAGATCAGCGGTGGCCGGGCGATCAGGCTGGCGGCGAGGTCGAGCCGGCGGCGCATGCCGCCGGAGAACGCCGAGATCTGCTTGTCGGCGGCGTCCTCGAGGCCGAACCGCTCGAGCAGGTCGAGGCTGGTCGCCTTGGCCTGCGTGGACGAGAGGCCGAGCAGGCGCCCGAAGAGCCAGAGGTTCTCGCGGCCGGTGAGGTTCTCGTCGACCGAGGCGTACTGCCCGGTGACGCCCACCAGCTGGCGGATCATGTGCGGCTCGCGGCGGACGTCGACGCCGAAGATGCTCGGCGTCGCCCGCGTCGATCGGAAGCAGGGTGGCGAGCATGCGCAGCATCGTGGTCTTGCCGGCGCCGTTGGGTCCGAGCACGCCGAACACCTCGCCGCGCCGGACCTCGAGGTCGATGTCGTCGACCGCGCGCTGGGCGCCGAAGGCCTTCACGAGGCCCGTGGCCGAGACGGCCAGGTCGGAGTCAGGAAGATTGGTCATGGAAGCAGCGTGGGGTCCTGCGGTTTCACGCCGCCTTCACGACGGTTTCAGTCGATCGGGTGGCTCACCGCCTCGCGGAAGTGGGCGTACGTCGGGCTGTCGCCGCCCTGCACCGTGATCGCCGAGTCGTCGGCGCGGCGCCACAGCCAGGCGTTGAGCGGACCGGCCGGCCCCGCGACCACCGTGTCGGGGTCGGTGCCCGGGTCGCCGACCACGCTGATGTCGTTGTCGTCGTAGTACGTGCCGCTGTCGGGGTCGGTGCCGACGAACCGGCCGATCTGCACCCAGGTCACGTCGCCGGTGTCCGTGCAGTCGACGCGCACGTGGTGCGGGAGGCCGGTGAACGCGCCCCACGACGGGGACCCGCCGTACATGACGTCGAGGCACTCCAGCACGCCGTCGGAGGCGAGCGTCGCGTCCAGCGGGGTGACGTCGCCGGCGGCCTGCTCGGCGTCGAGACGGTGGATCAGCGCCTCGTGCGCCTGCCGCCGGAAGGTGAAGCCGACCGTCTGCTCCGCCGACCAGGACCAGGCGGGCTCGGCCGGGTCGGCGCGCTCGAGCTCGCCGACCAGCCCGGCGGAGTACTCGTCGAAGGCGGCGAGCAGCCCGGCGTAGGTCTCCGGGCGCTCGGGGCCGGGCTCCTCAACGGCCGGTGTCGGTCGCGTCCGGATGGTCTTGGCCCAGAACCACTGCACCTCGGCGAGGTGCCAGAGCAGGTCGGAGGCGTCCCAGTCGGGGCAGCCGGGAACCCGGGCCTCGGGGTCGCAGCCGGACAGCACGTCGCGGAAGCGGCGTGACTCGACCCGGATGTGTTCGAGATAGTCGGGGAAGTCGATGCTCACCATGTCCGCGAACGTAGTGGTGGCCACCGACGGCCGCACCGGGGTTTCCGGCCGCGAGACCCCCTTGCACATGAACATACGGAGGTCTGTATAGTCATGCACATGACGAGGAAGCGGGTCGCCGTCGCCGGAGCAAGTGGGTACGCCGGGGGTGAGGTGCTGCGGCTCCTGCTCGGCCACCCGGGCGTCGAGATCGGCGCGCTGACCGGCGGCTCCAACGCGGGCGAGTCCCTCGGCACCCTCCAGCCGCACCTCGTGCCGCTGGCCGACCGGATCCTGGAGCCGACGTCCGTCGACACCCTGGCCGGCCACGACGTGGTCTTCCTCGGCCTCCCGCACGGCCAGTCCGGCGCGCTGGCCGCCCAGCTCGGCGACGACGTCGTGGTCATCGACTGCGGCGCCGACTACCGGCTCACCGACCCGGCGGCGTGGGCGGAGTTCTACGGCGGCGACCACGCCGGCTCCTGGCCCTACGGACTTCCCGAGCTGCCGGGCCAGCGCGAGCAGCTGACCAGCGCGACCCGGATCGCCGTACCCGGCTGCTATCCCACGATCTCCACCCTGACCATTGCTCCCGCCGTCGCCGCAGGCCTGGTCGAGCCCGACGTCGTCGTGGTCGCCGCGTCCGGCACCAGCGGTGCCGGCAAGGCGGCCAAGCCGCACCTGCTCGGCAGCGAGGTCATGGGCAACGCCAGCGCGTACGGCGTGGGCGGCGTCCACCGGCACACGCCCGAGATCACCCAGAACCTCTCGACCCTGGTCGACGGCACGGTCACCGTCAGCTTCACCCCGATGCTGGTCCCGATGCCGCGCGGCATCCTCGCGACCGTCTCCGCGAAGCTCACCGGCGCCGCTGACCGCCGACGAGGCGTACGACGCCTACGCCAAGGCGTACGCCGACGAGTCGTTCGTGCACCTCCTGCCGCCCGGCCAGTGGCCGAACACCAAGCACGTGCTCGGCTCGAACGCGGTGCACCTCCAGGTGACCGTCGACGAGACCGCCGGCCGGCTGGTCGCCGTCGGCGCGGTCGACAACCTCGCCAAGGGCACCGGGGGAGCGGCCGTGCAGTGCATGAACCTCGCCCTCGGCCTCGACGAGGGCCTCGGCCTCACCACGGTGGGGGTGGCGCCGTGAGCGTCACTGCTCCGCAGGGCTTCCGGGCCTCCGGCGTCGCCGCGGGCCTGAAGTCCACCGGCGCGAAGGACGTCGCCCTGGTCGTCAACGACGGACCTTCGTACGACTCGGCCAGCGTCTTCACCGCCAACCGGTGCAAGGCCAACCCGATCCTCTGGAGCCAGGAGGTCGTCAAGGACGGCGTCGTCCGCGCCGTCGTCCTCAACTCCGGTGGCGCCAACTGCTACACCGGCGCCGACGGCTTCCAGACCACGCACGCGGTCGCCGAGCGGGTCGCCGAGCGGCTCGACATCGGTGCCGTCGACGTCGTCGTCTGCTCGACCGGCCTGATCGGGCTCGCCAACGACCGCCAGCAGCTGCTCGACGGCGTCGACGCCGCCCACGCCGCGCTCGGCGACCACGGCCCGGACGCCGCCGAGGCGATCATGACCACCGACTCGGTGAGCAAGACCGTCGTCGTCGAGGGCGCCGGCTGGTCGATCGGCGGGATGGCCAAGGGCGCCGGGATGCTGGCGCCCCAGCTGGCCACCATGCTGGTCGTGCTCACCACCGACGCGGTCGTCCCCGCGGCCGACCTCGACGCCGCACTGCGCGCCGCCACCCGGGTCAGCTTCGACCGGCTCGACTCCGACGGCTGCATGTCCACCAACGACACGGTCACCGTGCTGGCCAGCGGCGCGAGCGGCATCACGCCGACGCCGGAGGACTTCACCGCCGCGCTGACCCAGGCCTGCACCGACCTCGCCATGCAGCTGCTCAAGGACGCCGAGGGCGCCGACCACGAGATCGCGATCTCCGTCGTCAACGCCGCGACCGAGGACGACGCGGTCGAGGTGGGCCGCAGCGTCGCGCGGAGCAACCTCTTCAAGGCTGCCGTGTTCGGCAACGACCCCAACTGGGGCCGGGTGCTCGCCAGCATCGGCACCACCGACGCGGCGTTCGACCCCGCCGACCTCGACGTCGCCATGAACGGCGTCTGGGTCTGCAAGCAGTCCACCCCCCACGCCGACCCGGCGACGGTCGACCTCAAGCCGCGCGAGGTCACCGTCACCATCGACCTCAAGGCGGGCTCCGAGCGGGCCACCGTCTGGACCAACGACCTCACCCACGCCTACGTCCACGAGAACAGCGCCTATTCCTCATGAGCCAGACCAAGCCCAGCCAGATCGAGCACACCGAGCACGACCCCAGCAAGCCGGACCCCGCGAAGGCCCGGACCCTGGCGGCCGCGCTGCCGTGGCTGAAGCGCTACCACGGCAAGATCGTGGTGGTGAAGTACGGCGGCAACGCCATGACCGACGACACCCTGAAGCGGGCGTTCGCCGAGGACATCGCCTTCCTCCGGTTCGCCGGCTTCAAGCCGGTCGTGGTGCACGGCGGCGGCCCGCAGATCTCGACGATGCTCGACAAGCTCGGCATCGAGTCGGAGTTCCGCGGCGGCCTGCGGGTGACCACGCCTGAGGCGATGGACGTGGTCCGGATGGTGCTCGTCGGGCAGGTCCAGCGCGAGCTGGTCGGCCTGATCAACGAGCACGGCGCCCTGGCCGTCGGGCTGTCGGGCGAGGACGCCTCGCTGTTCACCGCCAAGCCGACCAACACCGTCGTCGACGGCGAGGAGGTCGACCTCGGCCTGGTCGGCGAGGTCTCCCACGTGCGCCCCGAGGCGGTCGTCGACCTGATCGACGCCGGCCGGATCCCGGTCGTCTCCAGCGTCGCCCCCGACGCGCACGGCATCGTGCACAACGTCAACGCCGACTCCGCCGCCGCGTCCCTCGCGGTCGCGCTCGGCGCCGAGAAGCTGCTGGTGCTCACCGACGTCGAGGGGCTCTACCTCGACTGGCCGAACTCCGAGGACGTGATCGGCGAGATCAGCCCGGAGGCGCTCGCGGAGATCCTGCCGACGCTGGCCTCGGGGATGGTCCCGAAGATGGGCGCCTGCCTCCAGGCCGTCCAGAACGGCGTCTCACGGGCCACCGTGGTCGACGGCCGCGAGCCGCACGCCGTACTCCTCGAGCTGTTCACCAACGAGGGCGTCGGCACCCAGGTGCTGCCCGGCGTCGAGACCAAGACCCGGAAGGCGAGGGACACCAACGCATGACCGACTACAAGCAGCGGTACGCCGCCTCGTTGATGAACACCTTCGGCCCGCCGAAGCTGGTGCTCACCCGCGGGGAGGGCACGCACGTCTGGGACGAGGACGGCAACGAGTACGTCGACCTGCTCGGCGGCATCGCCGTCAACGCACTCGGCCACGCCCACCCGGCCCTGCTCGAGGCGGTGTCCGGCCAGCTGGGCACCCTCGGCCACATCTCCAACTTCTTCACCAGCGAGCCCCAGGTCGAGCTCGCCGAGAAGCTCCTCGGCCCTCCTCGGGCACACCCGGCAAGGTGTTCTTCACCAACTCCGGCGCCGAGGCCAACGAGGCCGCCTTCAAGCTGACCCGCCGCACCGGCCGCACCCAGGTCGTCGCCGCAGAGGGCGCCTTCCACGGGCGGACCATGGGCTCGCTCGCGCTGACAGCAAAGGACGCCTACCGCACCCCGTTCGAGCCACTTCCGGGCGACGTCACGTGGGTCCCGTACGGCGATGCCGACGCCCTGGCCGCGGCCGTCACCGACCGCACCGCAGCGATCCTCCTGGAGCCGATCCAGGGCGAGGCCGGCGTCGTGGTGCCCCCAGACGGCTACCTCGCCGCCGCCCGGCGGATCGCCACCGACAACGGCGCACTGCTCTGGCTGGACGAGGTGCAGACCGGGATCGGCCGCACCGGCCGCTGGTTCGCACACGAGACCGCCGGCATCACTCCCGACATCGTCACCGTCGCCAAGGGCCTCGGCGGCGGGATCCCCATCGGCGCCTGCATCGGCCTGGGGGAGACCGGCGACCTGTTCCAGCCCGGCAACCACGGCACCACCTTCGGCGGCAACCCCGTCGCCTGCGCCGCCGCGCTCGCGGTGCTCCGGACCATCGAGGCCGACGACCTGCTCGAGCACGTCACCACCCTCGGCCAGAAGCTCCGCGACGGGCTGGCCGCCGACCCGCGCGTCGCCGAGGTCCGCGGCGAGGGTCTCCTGATCGGGCTGGACCTGGTCTCCGGCGACTCGGCGAAGGTCGTCTCCGCCGCCCAGGACGTCGGCTTCATCGTCAACAACCCGACCCCGACGCGCGATCCGGCTCGCGCCGCCGCTCGTGCTGACCCAGGACGACGCGGACGCGTTCCTCGCCGCCTGGCCGGGCATCCTCGACACCGCGCTCGGGGAGGACTCGTGATCCGCCACTTCCTCCGCGACGACGACCTGAGCCCCGAGGAGCAGGCCCGCGTCCTCGCGCTGGCCGCCACCCTCAAGCGGGCGCCGTACGAGACGAAGGCGCTGGCCGGCCCGCAGACCGTCGCGATGATCTTCGACAAGCAGACCCTGCGCACCCAGGCGTCGTTCGCGGCCGGCATCGCCGAGCTGGGCGGCCACCCGATGCTGGTCGACGGCTCGCTCGCCGGCATCGGCGTCCGCGAGTCCGTCGCCGACGTCGCCCGCGTGCTGGGGCGGCAGGCCTCGGTGATCGTCTGGCGCACCTACGGCCAGGACCGGCTCGAGGCGATGGCCGAGCACGCCGGCGTCCCGGTCGTGAACGCGCTCACCGACGACTTCCACCCCTGCCAGCTGCTGGCCGACCTGCTCACCATCCGCGAGCACAAGGGCGAGCTCGCCGGGCTCACGGTGGCGTTCGTCGGCGACGGCGCCTGCAACATGGGCAACTCCTGGCTGCTCGCCGGCGCCACCGCGGGCATGCACGTCCGGGTGAGCGCCCCCGAGGGCTTCATGCCCGACCTCCAGATGGTCGACGAGGCGGTGCGGATCGCCGACGCCACCGACGGCTCCGTGCTGCTCGAGCCCGACCCACGGGCGGCCGTGACCGACGCCGACGTGGTCGTCACCGACACCTGGATCTCCATGGGCAAGGAGGACGAGGCGGAGGCCCGGATCGAGACCTTCCGCGACTGGTCGGTCACGACCGAGCTGTTCGCCCTCGCCAAGCCGGACGCGATCGCCATGCACTGCCTCCCGGCGTACCGCGGCAAGGAGATCGACGCCGACGTGATCGACGGGCCCCGCAGCGTCGTCTGGGACGAGGCCGAGAACCGCCGGCACGCCCAGAAGGCGATCCTCGCCTGGCTGCTGGAGGACCCGGTATGAAAACCACCCCAGAAAACCGCTCGCTGCGCTCACGCTTTCCCGGGGACCCCGGATGAACGAGACCGCGATGCGCCCGCACACCAAGAACGCCCGGCACCAGACCATCGTCGAGCTGGTCTCGACGCGCGAGGTCCGCTCGCAGGGCGAGCTCGCCCAGCTGCTGACCCACACCGGCCTGCACGTCACCCAGGCCACCCTCTCCCGCGACCTGGTCGAGCTCGAGGCGGTCAAGGTCCGCGGTGCCTCCGGCGCCCTCGTGTACGCCGTGCCCGGCGAGGGCGGCGACCGACGACCCACGGCGCCCGGGGTGAGCGCCGCCGCCACCCACCGGCTGGCCCGCCTGCTCGCCGAGCTGCTGGTCAGCGCGGAGGCGAGCGCCAACCTGGTCGTGCTGCGCACGCCCCCGGGTGCCGCCCAGTTCCTGGCCTCCGCGTTCGACAAGAGTGAGACCCCCGACGTCCTCGGCACCATCGCCGGCGACGACACGGTCCTCGTCATCGGACGCGACCCGGCCGGCGGCGGCGTGCTCGCCCGCCGGTTCCTCGACCTCGCAGACACCCATTCGGACCAGAAGGACCCCACACCGTGAGCAAGGTTCTCACCAGCCTGCCCGTCGGCGAACGCGTCGGCATCGCCTTCTCCGGAGGTCTCGACACCTCCGTGGCGGTGGCCTGGATGCGCGCCAAGGGCGCCGTTCCCTGTACCTACACCGCCGACATCGGCCAGTACGACGAGCCGGACATCGATGGCGTACCCAACCGGGCACTGCAGTACGGCGCCGAGATCTCGCGCGCCGTCGACTGTCGCACCCAGCTGGTGGAGGAGGGCCTGGCCGCGATCGCCTGCGGCGCCTTCCACATCCGGTCCGCCGGCCGTGCCTACTTCAACACCACGCCGCTGGGCCGCGCGGTCACCGGCACCATGCTGGTCCGCGCCATGCACGAGGACGGCGTCGACATCTGGGGCGACGGCTCGACGTTCAAGGGCAACGACATCGAGCGGTTCTACCGCTACGGCCTGCTCGCCAACCCGGAGCTGCGGATCTACAAGCCGTGGCTGGATGCCGACTTCGTGCGCGAGCTCGGAGGCCGCACCGAGATGAGCCAGTGGCTCACCGAGCGCGACCTGCCCTACCGCGACAGCCAGGAGAAGGCCTACTCCACCGACGCGAACATCTGGGGCGCCACCCACGAGGCGAAGACCCTCGAGCACCTCGACGTGTCGCTGGAGACGGTCGAGCCGATCATGGGCGTGAAGTTCTGGGACCCCGCCGTCGAGATCGCCCCCGAGGACGTCACCATCCGCTTCGAGCAGGGACGGCCGGTCGCGGTCAACGGCATCCGGTACGACGACCCGGTCGACCCTGGTCCACGAGGTCAACGCGATCGGCGGCCGGCACGGCCTGGGCATGTCCGACCAGATCGAGAACCGGATCATCGAGGCCAAGTCCCGGGGCATCTACGAGGCACCCGGCATCGCCCTGCTCTGGCTCGCCTACGAGCGGCTGCTCAACGCCGTCCACAACGAGGACACCATCGCGCACTACCACTCCGAGGGCCGCCGGCTCGGGGTGCTGCTCTACCAGGGCCGCTGGCTCGACCCGCAGGCGCTGATGGTGCGCGAGTCGATCCAGCGCTGGATCGCATCGCTCGTGACCGGCGAGGTGACGCTGCGGCTCCGCCGGGGCGAGGACTACACGATCCTGCGCACCGACGGTGAGCACTTCTCCTACCACCCGGACAAGCTGTCGATGGAGCGCACCGCCAACGCCGCGTTCGGTCCCACCGACCGGATCGGCCAGCTCACCATGCGCAACCTCGACATCGCCGACTCGCGCGACAAGCTCGAGGCCTACGCCGCGCAGCCGCTCGACCAGGGCCAGGTCCTCGTCGAGAACGGCACGCTGTACGGCGAGCTCGAGCCCGGCGGCTACGCCCGGATCGCGAAGAACCCGGCCGCCGAGGGCGACGCCAGCGACGAGGCGCTGGACAACGCCGCGATGGAGTTCGGCACCGACTGATGAGTCGACAGCGCGACGGCACCACGAACGAGGGCAAGCTCTGGGGCGGCCGCTTCGCCGGCGGCCCGTCGCCGGAGCTGGAGGCCCTGTCCCGGTCCACCCACTTCGACTGGCGGCTGACGCCCTACGACCTCGACGGGTCGCGTGCGCACGCCCGCGTGCTCCACGCCGCCGGTCTGCTCAGCGACGCCGACCTGGCCGAGCTGCTGCACGGCCTCGACGTGCTGGGGGAGCGGTACGCCGACGGCTCGCTCCGGCCGGACCCGTCGGACGAAGACGTCCACGGCGCTCTCGAACGCCTGCTGCTCGAGGAGGTCGGCCCGGAGGTGGGCGGACGTCTGCGGGCCGGCCGCAGCCGCAACGACCAGGTCGCCACGCTGTTCAAGGCGTTCCTGCGCGACCACGCCCGCGTCGTCGCCGACCAGGTGCTCGACCTGGCGGAGGCACTGGCCGACCAGGCGCGCGACCACCTCGACGTGATCATGCCGGGCCGCACGCATCTCCAGCACGCCCAGCCGGTGCTGCTGGCCCACCACCTGCTCGCCCACGCGTGGCCGCTGCTGCGCGACGTCGAGCGGCTCCGCGACTGGGACGCCCGGGTCGCCGGGGACTCGCCGTACGGCTCGGGGGCGCTGGCCGGCTCCAGCCTCGGCCTCGACCCGGAGGCCGTGGCCGCCGAGCTCGGCTTCACCGGCTCCAGCGCCAACTCCATCGACGGCACGGCCGCCCGCGACTTCGTCGCCGAGTTCGCCTTCGTGACCGCGATGATCGGCGTCGACGTGAGCAGGTTCGCCGAGGAGGTCATCCTCTGGTCGACCCGCGAGTTCGGCTTCGTGAAGCTGCACGACTCCTGGTCGACGGGGTCGAGCATCATGCCGCAGAAGAAGAACCCCGACATCGCCGAGCTCGCCCGCGGGAAGTCCGGGCGGCTGGTCGGCAACCTGGCCGGGCTGCTCACCACGCTCAAGGCGCTGCCGCTCGCGTACAACCGCGACCTCCAGGAGGACAAGGAGCCCGTCTTCGACTCCGTCGACACCCTCGAGGTCCTGCTGCCGGCCTTCACCGGGATGGTCGCGACCCTGACCTTCGACGCCGCACGGATGGCCGAGCTCGCACCGCAGGGCTTCTCGCTCGCCACCGACATCGCCGAGTGGCTGGTCCGCGAGGGCGTCCCCTTCCGGGTCGCCCACGAGGTCGCCGGCGCCTGTGTCCGCCGCTGCGAGGAGCTCGGCATCGAGCTGCACGACCTGACCGACGAGCAGTTCGCCGAGATCTCCCCGCACCTCACCCCCGCCGTGCGCGACGTGCTGACCGCGGAGGGTTCCGTTGCCTCCCGCGACGGGCGCGGCGGCACCGCTCCCGACCGCGTCCGCGAGCAGCTCGCCGAGCTCACCGCCGTCGTCACCGCCCATCGTGAGCGCCTCGCCTGACCTGCGCGACCTCCTCGCCGGGCCGGTGCTCGAGGTGGCGCCCCGGCTGCTCGGCGCCACGCTGCGGCACGGCGACGTGGCCGTCCGGCTCACCGAGGTGGAGGCGTACGACGGCCCGGACGACCCCGGCTCGCACGCCTTCCGGGGCCGCACCGACCGCAACGCGGTGATGTTCGGCCCGCCCGGCTACCTGTACGTCTACTTCACCTACGGCATGCACTTCTGCTGCAACGTGGTCTGCGGCCCGGAGGGCACCCCCAGCGCCGTCCTGCTGCGCGCCGGCGAGGTGGTCGACGGGGTCGAGCAGGCCCGCGAACGCCGTCCACGGTCCTCCGACCGCGACCTCGCGCGCGGCCCGGCCCGGCTGTGCCAGGCGCTGGCCATCGCCCGTGAGGAGAACGGCACCGACCTGGTCGCCGGACCCGTCACGCTGATCCCGGGGGAGCGGCCATCGGCGAGCGTCGCCACCGGCCCTCGGGTGGGCCTGCGCGGCGCTCCGGACCGGCCCTGGCGGTTCTGGCTCGAGGGCGACCCGACCGTGTCGGCGTACCGACCGGCCAAGGCCCGCTGACCCCTGATTTGAGCCTGCCGGGGGCGTCCTGCTACCGTTCTTCACGTCGTGCGAGCGACCCCACCAACCGGCCGCGAGGCCAACCCAGGTGGCTTGTCGCGCGCCCGGCCCGGAGAGGCCAGCCCCCGAAGTTGACTGGGTGCAGCGGACCCGGTAAGTTTTTGCAGGTTGCCCCGCCGCTGGCCCGACAGGGTTCGGCTCGGTGTGCGTCTGATTTTTGAGAACTCAACAGTGTGTCATAGTCGACGAATTAGTTTGTTATGCCCCGTCCTCTATCACTTTTTGGTGGTGGGGATGGATTTCTTTGGTAAGAACAATAATTTCTGATGATTTTTGTCGGTTTTTGTTTCTCTTGCTGGGAATTGGCTTGACGTAGTGTTTCCGTGCTCTGGCCTTTTGGGGTTGGGGTGTGGGTTTGTTTTTCTACGGAGAGTTTGATCCTGGCTCAGGACGAACGCTGGCGGCGTGCTTAACACATGCAAGTCGAGCGGAAAGGCTCCTTCGGGGGTACTCGAGCGGCGAACGGGTGAGTAACACGTGAGTAATCTGCCCTTCACTTGGGGATAACCTCCGGAAACGGTGGCTAATACCCGATATGACCAGCCCACGCATGTGGTGTTGGTGGAAAGTTTTTCGGTGGGGGATGTGCTCGCGGCCTATCAGCTTGTTGGTGGGGTAATGGCCTACCAAGGCTTCGACGGGTAGCCGGCCTGAGAGGGTGACCGGCCACACTGGGACTGAGACACGGCCCAGACTCCTACGGGAGGCAGCAGTGGGGAATATTGGACAATGGGCGGAAGCCTGATCCAGCAACGCCGCGTGAGGGATGACGGCCTTCGGGTTGTAAACCTCTTTCAGCACAGACGAAGCCTCTCGGGTGACGGTATGTGCAGAAGAAGCACCGGCCAACTACGTGCCAGCAGCCGCGGTAATACGTAGGGTGCGAGCGTTGTCCGGAATTATTGGGCGTAAAGGGCTCGTAGGCGGTTTGTCGCGTCGGGAGTGAAAACGCCGGGCTTAACTCGGTGCTTGCTTTCGATACGGGCAGACTAGAGGTATGCAGGGGAGAACGGAATTCCTGGTGTAGCGGTGAAATGCGCAGATATCAGGAGGAACACCGGTGGCGAAGGCGGTTCTCTGGGCATGACCTGACGCTGAGGAGCGAAAGTGTGGGGAGCGAACAGGATTAGATACCCTGGTAGTCCACACCGTAAACGTTGGGCGCTAGGTGTGGGGCCTATTCCATGGGTTCCGTGCCGCAGCTAACGCATTAAGCGCCCCGCCTGGGGAGTACGGCCGCAAGGCTAAAACTCAAAGGAATTGACGGGGGCCCGCACAAGCGGCGGAGCATGCGGATTAATTCGATGCAACGCGAAGAACCTTACCTGGGTTTGACATACACCGGAAAGCTGCAGAGATGTGGCCCCTTTTTGTCGGTGTACAGGTGGTGCATGGCTGTCGTCAGCTCGTGTCGTGAGATGTTGGGTTAAGTCCCGCAACGAGCGCAACCCTCGTCCTATGTTGCCAGCACGCCCTTCGGGGTGGTGGGGACTCATAGGAGACTGCCGGGGTCAACTCGGAGGAAGGTGGGGATGACGTCAAGTCATCATGCCCCTTATGTCCAGGGCTTCACGCATGCTACAATGGCCGGTACAAAGGGCTGCGATGCTGTAAGGCGGAGCGAATCCCAAAAAGCCGGTCTCAGTTCGGATTGGGGTCTGCAACTCGACCCCATGAAGTCGGAGTCGCTAGTAATCGCAGATCAGCAACGCTGCGGTGAATACGTTCCCGGGCCTTGTACACACCGCCCGTCACGTCACGAAAGTCGGCAACACCCGAAGCCGGTGGCCTAACCCTTGTGGAGGGAGCCGTCGAAGGTGGGGCTGGCGATTGGGACGAAGTCGTAACAAGGTAGCCGTACCGGAAGGTGCGGCTGGATCACCTCCTTTCTAAGGAGCACACACCCCGCGCCATCGCCATTCGTGCGGTGTGGCACTGGTGGTGTTCACTAGTGGAATCGTCGATGAACGACCTGGCCTGGTGCCGGGTGTCTCTCAGTACTGCTCAGCTCGCCGTCGTGGTGGGTGTGGGTGTGGAACCTGGGGCGTCCGGAGCTGGTACGGGTCCTGGCACACTGTTGGGCCCTGAGAAATCAGGCCCGGACCCCGCCCCGTGTGGGTGGGGTCTGTCTTGTTTCTTGGCCTCCTTTGCCCTGCGCTGGTCGGTGTGGTCCGGGTGGGGGGTTGGTGGGTATGTGGTTTGTGACTTGAATAGTGGACGCGAGCATCTTGCGGCAGACCTTCACCATAGGTTTGTCGCATTTGACGACCCCCAGGTTTGTTGTGGGGGTCGTTGTTAGTCTTTGTAGTTTTTGTTGAGTGTTTGTGAGACAAGCTATGAAGGGCACATGGTGGATGCCTTGGCATCAAGAGCCGATGAAGGACGTAGGAGCCTGCGATAAGCCCTGGGGAGTTGGCAACCGAGCTGTGATCCGGGGGTGTCCGAATGGGGAAACCCAGCTGGAGTCATGTCCAGTTACCCGCGCCTGAATATATAGGGTGTGTGGAGGGAACGTGGGGAAGTGAAACATCTCAGTACCCACAGGAAGAGAAAACAACAGTGATTCCGAGAGTAGTGGCGAGCGAAATCGGAGGAGGCTAAACCATGCCTGTGTGATACCCGGCAGGGGTTGCAGGTGTGGGGTTGTGGGAGCATTCGTGTTGGTCTGCCGGCCGGCGAGACAGTAAGAAACTCATGGTGAAGTTGAAGTCCATTGGAAAGTGGCGCCGTAGAGGGTGATAGCCCCGTAAGTGTAAGTCGTGAGCTGTCGAGTGTTTTCCCAAGTAACACGGAACCCCTGAAATTCCGTGTGAATCTGGCGGGACCACCCGTTAAGCCTAAATACTCCTTGATGACCGATAGCGGACAAGTACCGTGAGGGAAAGGTGAAAAGTACCCCTGGCGGGGAGTGAAATAGTACCTGAAACCGTGTGCCTACAATCCGTCGGAGCGAAGGCCTTGTGCTTTTGTGACGGCGTGCCTTTTGAAGAATGAGCCTGCGAGTTTGCGTTGTGTTGCGAGGTTAACCCGTGTGGGGTAGCCGTAGCGAAAGCGAGTCCTAATAGGGCGGTTGAGTAGCACGATCAAGACCCGAAGCGGAGTGATCTATCCATGGGCAGGTTGAAGCGCGGGTAAGACCGCGTGGAGGACCGAACCCACTTAGGTTGAAAACTGAGGGGATGACCTGTGGATAGGGGTGAAAGGCCAATCAAACTCCGTGATAGCTGGTTCTCCCCGAAATGCATTTAGGTGCAGCGTTGCGTGTTTCTTGCCGGAGGTAGAGCACTGGATAGCCGATGGGCCCGACCAGGTTACTGACGTTAGCCAAACTCCGAATGCCGGTAAGTGAGAGCGCAGCAGTGAGACTGCGGGGGATAAGCTCCGTAGTCGAGAGGGAAACAGCCCAGACCATCAGCTAAGGCCCCTAAGCGGTGACTAAGTGGAAAAGGATGTGGAGTCGCAGTGACAACCAGGAGGTTGGCTTGGAAGCAGCCACCCTTGAAAGAGTGCGTAATAGCTCACTGGTCAAGTGATTCCGCGCCGACAATGTAGCGGGGCTCAAGTCATCCGCCGAAGCTATGGCATTCATGCGTTAACCCAGCATCCTCATTCGTGGGGGTGTTCAGGTGTGTGGATGGGTAGGGGAGCGTCGTGTCGGGAGTGAAGCCGCGGGGTGACCCAGCGGTGGACGCGACACGAGTGAGAATGCAGGCATGAGTAGCGAATCAGGAGTGAGAAACTCCTGCGCCGAATGATCAAGGGTTCCAGGGTCAAGCTAATCTGCCCTGGGTAAGTCGGGACCTAAGGCGAGGCCGACAGGCGTAGTCGATGGACAACGGGTTGATATTCCCGTACCGGCAACGTAGCGCCCATGACGAACCCGGTGATGCTAACCACCCGAAACCTTCCGTATCGATCCCTTCGGGGTGAGAGCGGGGGGCGGAGCGTGGGACCCGAGCTGGTAGTAGTCAAGCGATGGGGTGACGCAGGAAGGTAGCCCAACCACGGCGATGGTTGTCCGTGGCCAAGCAGGTAGGACGGGGCCCAGGTAAATCCGGGTCTCTCACTTTGATGTGGAGTCTGAGATGTGATGGGGAGCCCGTTGGGGCGAAGTGGGTGATCCTATGCTGTCGAGAAAAACCTCTAGCGAGCTATGCGCCGCCCGTACCCCAAACCGACTCAGGTGATCAGGTAGAGAATACCAAGGCGATCGAGCGAACCATGGTTAAGGAACTCGGCAAAATGCCCCCGTAACTTCGGGAGAAGGGGGGCCGGATCCGTCAAGCACCTAGCGTGTGGCAGCGGTGATGGCCGCAGAGACCAGGCCCAAGCGACTGTTTACTAAAAACACAGGTCCGTGCGAAGTTGTAAGACGATGTATACGGACTGACTCCTGCCCGGTGCTGGAAGGTTAAGAGGACCCGTTAGACGCAAGTCGAAGCGGAGAATTTAAGCCCCAGTAAACGGCGGTGGTAACTATAACCATCCTAAGGTAGCGAAATTCCTTGTCGGGTAAGTTCCGACCTGCACGAATGGAGTAACGACTTGGGCGCTGTCTCAACCATGGACTCGGCGAAATTGCACTACGAGTAAAGATGCTCGTTACGCGCGGCAGGACGGAAAGACCCCGGGACCTTTACTACAATTTGGTATTGGTGTTTGGTTCGGCTTGTGTAGGATAGGTGGGAGACTGTGAAGCAGCCACGCCAGTGGTTGTGGAGTCAACGTTGAAATACCACTCTGGTCGTACTAGATGTCTAACCTAGGTCCGTTATCCGGATCAGGGACAGTGCCTGATGGGTAGTTTAACTGGGGCGGTTGCCTCCTAAAATGTAACGGAGGCGCTCAAAGGTTCCCTCAGCCTGGTTGGCAATCAGGTGACGAGTGTAAGTGCACAAGGGAGCTTGACTGTGAGACAGACATGTCGAGCAGGGACGAAAGTCGGAACTAGTGATCCGGCCACGGCATGTGGAAGCGTGGTCGCTCAACGGATAAAAGGTACCCCGGGGATAACAGGCTGATCTTCCCCAAGAGTCCATATCGACGGGATGGTTTGGCACCTCGATGTCGGCTCGTCGCATCCTGGGGCTGGAGTAGGTCCCAAGGGTTGGGCTGTTCGCCCATTAAAGCGGCACGCGAGCTGGGTTTAGAACGTCGTGAGACAGTTCGGTCCCTATCCGCCGCGCGCGCAGGAAACTTGAGAAAGGCTGTCCCTAGTACGAGAGGACCGGGATGGACGAACCTCTGGTGTGCCAGTTGTCCCGCCAGGGGCACGGCTGGTTAGCTACGTTCGGAAGTGATAACCGCTGAATGCATCTAAGCGGGAAGCACGTTTCAAGATGAGGTTTCCCACCGAGAAATCGGGTAAGGCCCCCAGCAGAACACTGGGTTGATAGGCCGGAGGTGTACAGCAGCAATGCCCAGCCGACCGGTACTAATAGGCCGAGGGCTTGTCTTACACACACTCTACAAAACCTACAAACACCCGTAATGCTCGCGTCCACTAAACATTCAAGAACACACACAAGATCTTGAAAACACCCCCACCCCCAACACCGTGGAGCGTGGTGTTTCCACCTAGAGTTACGGCGGCCATAGCGAAAGGGAAACACCCGGTCCCATCCCGAACCCGGAAGTTAAGCCTTTCAGCGCCGATGGTACTGCAACCGAGAGGCTGTGGGAGAGTAGGACGCCGCCGGACATTCTTTTAGACCAGGGGCCACCCATTGCGGGTGGCCCCTGGTTTGCATTTCGGGGCAGTGTCGGCCCACTTTCCGTCCCCAGGCACGCCGGCCGGCGGCTCATCCACAGGCCGCGGGCTCCCTCGCGCCGTGTGGTCGGCGCGACGCGGTTGCGTGGTCCGCGGAGGTGATGTGCCATGTCAGCACAGCAAGAGGCCGCGATCGACGCGGTCAACGAGGTCCGCCTGGTCGGGCGGGTCTCGCAGCAGCCGGAGGAACGGGTGCTCCCCAGCGGGGACTCGGTCTGGACGTTCCGGGTGGTGGTGCCGCGCGCACCGGGTGCCAGTCGGTCGCGTCAGCAGGTGGATGCGCTCGAGTGCGCCGTGTGGTCCGGGCGGGCCCGGCGGTCGGTGGCGACCTGGGCCGTCGACGACCTGGTCGAGGTGACCGGGGCGGTGCGGCGACGGTTCTTCCGGACCGCCGGCGGCGCCGCGTCGCGGGTCGAGGTGGAGGTCGCCGGTGCGAAGGTCATCCGTCGCGCAGGGAGCGCATGAGCACCCCCAGGCTCGGCTTGGGCTGGAAGGAGGTGGCCTTCTCCGGCAGCAGCCGCTCGCCGGTCACGGCCCGGCGGACCAGGTCGTAGTCCGGGGCCGGCATCAGCACCGCCACCGCGCCCTTCGCGGGGAGGTTGGCGAGCGTGTCCTCGACCGAGTGGTGGTAGGCGATCCGGCGCGGGGGTCGTTCGAGCGCCGGCAGCAGCTGCTGGTGCAGGACCTCGACCGAGGCCCGCCCGTCGCCGAGGTAGAGCCGCAACGTCCCCCAGCGGCTCCCGTCGGTGACGACGAGGGTGTCGGGTGCCAGCGCCGCGACGGCGTCGGCCTCGTTCGCGCGCTGGAAGTCGGCCAGCCCGGTGGCGGCGGACGGCGAGCGCGTCGACGCTGACCCCTGACAGCACCCGGTGGATCGCGCCGAGGAAGAACGGCGTGTCGTCCTGGTCGACCAGCATCGCCAGCCCGTGGTCGGTGGCCGGTCCGGGCTGGGTCTGCTGCATCCGCAGGTAGGCGGCGTACCGGTGGTGGCCGTCGGCGATCAGGGCGCGGCAGCCGGCGAGCGCGTCGGCGAGCGTCGCCAGCTGGTCGGGGTAGCGGATCGCCCAGATCCGGTGCCGCTGCTCGGAGCGGTCGGTGTACTCGTGGTCCGGCGCCGTGCCGAGCAGGCCGCGGACGCAGCTCGCGCACCGGCGCGGGCCGCGATGGACGAGCAGGATCGGCGCGGGGTTGACCTGCATCTGCAGCATCCGCTCGGCGAGGTCGCTCGACCTGGTGCGGGGTGGATGCCCTCGTGCGGGAGCACCACCCGCTGCTCCGGAGCGTCGGCCCGCCGGGACAGGTCGAGCGCGCCGACGAGCCCGCGGACGGTCAGCCCGCCGGCGGTGTACTCGTGCAGGTAGAGCGCCGGGTCGGGATCGTGGTGGACGCAGGCCGCGCTTCTCCCAGCGGACCAGCCGCTCGGCGACCTCACGGTACGGGCCGGGCGAACGCCCGGGCCGACGACGGGTCGCCCACCCGGCTCGGGGCGAGCATCATGCCCCGGAAGGGTTCCAGCCGGAACGGCCCCGCCACGTACGGCGGGGCGACCGGGGCGCGTGCGTCCATCGGAGCATCGTAGGGTGCTGAGCGCTGCGGGAGTCGGAGGAGGCACGGGTGCTCGGCACGTCGGAGAAGCCGCTGGTGGACGGGCTACGACCTGGCCATGCTCGACCTGGACGGCGTCGTCTACATCGGCGAGGACGCCGTGCCCGGCGCCCCCGAGCACCTCGCGCAGGCGCGCGAGCGCGGGGTGCACCTGGCGTTCATCACCAACAACGCGTCCCGGCCGCCCGAGGCCGTGGTCGAGAAGCTGGCCGGGATCGGGGTCGACGCGACCGAGGGCGACGTGGTCACCTCGGCCCAGGCGGCGGCGCGGGTGCTGTCCGAGCAGCACGGTGCCGGCGCCCGGATCGCGGTCCTCGGCGCGGACGGCCTCGAGCAGGCGTTGCGCGCCGCGGGGCTGGAGCCGGTGGCCGTCGCCGACGAGCGGGCCGAGGCGCTGGTGACCGGCTACGGGCCGGACGTCGTGTGGCGTGACGTGATGCGCGCGGCGGTGCTGGTGCGCGACGGGCTGCCCTGGGTGGCCAGCAACGCCGACCTGTCGCTGCCGACACCGTTCGGGGAGGCGCCCGGCCACGGCGTGATGGTGGACCTGCTCGAGCGGTTCAGCGGCGTGCGGGCCGGTGGTCGCCGGCAAGCCGCAGCGGCCGCTGCTCGACGAGACGGTGCGCCGGGTGGGCGGTGACCGGCCGCTGATGGTCGGCGACCGGCTGGACACCGACATCGAGGGCGCGCACGAGGCGGAGGTGGACTCGCTGCTGGTGCTGACCGGGGTGACCGGCCTCGACGACCTGGTGGCGGCGACCGCCGCGGCTGCGGCCGACGTACCTCTCGGCGGACCTGGGCGGCCTGTTCGAGCCGCACGCCGCGCCCGAGCGCGACGGGGACGCCTGGGTGGCGGGCGGCTGGCAGTGCCACGGTGACGGACGGTCGCCTCGTGGTGACCGGCGACGGTGACCCGGACGACTGGTGGCGGGCGGCGGCGTCGGCCGCCTGGGAGCACCTCGACGAGACCGGCGAGGCCGCCGACGTGGCCGGTCTGGACGCGCCGCGCGCGAACGCGGGGGAGCGGGAAGGTAGCCTCGGCCCATGACTGAGAACGCCCCCGAGCCGGCTGCCGAGGAGGTCGCCGAGTCCGCCCAGGAGTTCGCCGAGCCGGTGCGCACCGGCGTCGAGGAGGTCGATGACGTGCTGACGTCGGTCGAGGACCTCGAGGGGACTCCGGTCGACGAGCACGTCGCGGTCTTCGAGGACGCCCACGACCGGCTCCGCGGGGCCCTCGACGCGCGTCCCGACGCCTGATCGTCCGTACGCCGTGCCGCCTCGCCGTCTGCGACTGGACGCCGAGCTCGTCCGTCGAGGACTGGCCCGGTCCCGCGAGCACGCCAGCGAGCTGATCGCCGGCGGCCGGGTCAAGGTGACCGGGGCGGTGGCGACCAAGCCCGCGACCGGCGTGACCACCGACGTGGCGATCGTGGTCGCCGAGGACCCCGACCGACCCGACTACGTCTCCCGGGGCGGGCACAAGCTCGAGGGGGCACTCGCGGCGTTCGAGCCGGCCGGGCTGGTCGTCTCCGGGCGTCGCTGCCTGGACGCCGGCGCGTCGACCGGCGGCTTCACCGACGTGCTGCTGCGCCACGGTGCGGCGCAGGTGGTCGCCGTCGACGTCGGCTACGGCCAGCTCGCGTGGCGGCTCCAGCAGGACGAGCGGGTGGTGGTGCACGACCGCACCAACGTCCGCGACGTCTCCCTGGACCTGATCGGGGACCCGGTCGACCTGGTGGTCGGCGACCTGTCGTTCATCTCGCTGGCCCTGGTCCTGGACGCCCTGCTGGCGGTCACGGCGGCGGACGGTGACCTGGCGCTGATGGTCAAGCCGCAGTTCGAGGTCGGCAAGGACCGGGTCGGCAAGGGCGGGGTGGTGCGCGACCCGGCGCTGCGGGCGGAGGCGGTCACCGGCGTGGCCGATGCGGCCGCCGCACGCGGCTGGGGTGCCCGGATGGTGACCACCAGCCCGCTGCCCGGGCCGTCGGGGAACGTGGAGTTCTTCCTGTGGCTGCGCCGCGGCCCGGCGGCCATCGGCACGGCCGAGATCGACGCCACGGTGCGCGCCGGAGTCGGTGCGGGGGCGCCGGGTGAGAAGGTTGACCCGTGACCGAGCCCAGCGACACGCGCCGCGTGCTCCTGCTCGCCCACACGGGCCGGGCGGACGCACGCGAGGTCGCCCGCGCGTTCTGCAAGGCGCTGACCGGCCACGGCATCGTGGTCCGGCTGCTCACCGCGTGAGGCCGCGGACCTCGAGATCGAGGCTCGGCAGTTCGACCCGCCGGTGGAGTTCGTCGAGGACGAGTCCGACGCGGGCCAGGGCTGCGAGCTGGCGCTGGTGATCGGCGGCGACGGCACCATCCTGCGCGCCGCCGAGATCACCCACGCCAGCGGCACGCCGGTGCTCGGCGTCAACCTCGGCCACGTGGGCTTCCTGGCGGAGGCGGAGTACGACGACGTCGAGTCCACGATCGACGCGATCGTCCACCGGCGGTACGTCGCCGAGGAGCGCACCACCCTCGAGGTGTCGGTGCACCGCGACGGCGAGATCGTGTGGAGCTCGTTCGCGCTCAACGAGGCCAGCGTCGAGAAGGCCGCCCGCGAGCGCATGCTCGAGGTCGTCGTCGAGATCGACGGCCGGCCGCTGTCCCGGTGGGGCTGCGACGGCGTCGTGTGCGCCACGCCGACCGGCTCCACGGCGTACAACTTCTCCGCCGGCGGCCCGATCGTGTGGCCCGGCGTCGAGGCGCTCATCGTGGTGCCGATCAGCGCGCACGCGCTGTTCGCCCGGCCGATGGTGGTCGCGCCCACGTCCGTGGTCGCGATCGAGGTGCTCGCGCGCACCGAGGGCTCCGGCGTGCTGTGGTGCGACGGGCGGCGCACCGTCGACCTGCCGCCGGGCGCCCGGATCGAGGCCCGCCGCGGGCGACGCCCGGTGCGGGTGGTGCGGCTGCACGAGGCGCCGTTCACCGACCGGCTGGTCGCGAAGTTCGGGCTCCCGGTCGAGGGCTGGCGCGGATCGAGCGAGCGGCGCCGCCGGATGGAGGGGGGCGCGGATGCTTGAGGAGATCCGGATCGGCTCCCTCGGGGTGATCGACTCCTCGACCCTCGAGCTGGGTCCCGGCCTGACCGTGATCACCGGCGAGACCGGCGCCGGCAAGACCATGATCGTCACCGCCCTCGGGCTGCTGCTCGGCGGCCGCGCCGACAGCGGTGCCGTCCGCACCGGCTCCCGGTCGGCCCGGGTCGAGGGCGTCGTCCGGACCGGACAGCTGGCCGACTTCGCCGGCGCGGTCGAGGAAGCCGGGGGAGTGGTCGAGGACGACCGGGTCGTGCTGGCCCGGAACGTCTCGGCGGAAGGACGCTCCCGCGCCTACGTCGGCGGCGCGTCCGTGCCCGTCTCGGTGCTGGCCGAGGTGGCCGAGCCCCTGGTGGCCGTCCACGGCCAGTCCGACCAGCACCGGCTGCTCCGGGCCCGGGCACAGCGGGAGGCGCTCGACCGGTTCGGCGGCGACAAGATCGCCGCTCTGCTGGCCGACTACACCGGCCTGCACGAGCGGCTGCTCACCACCGAGCGGGAGCTCGACGAGGTCGTGGCCACGGCCCGCGAGCGGGCACGGGAGGCCGACCTCCTGCGGTTCGGGCTCGGCGAGGTCGAGGCGGTCTCGCCCGAGCCGGGGGAGGACACCGCGCTCGCGGCCGAGGAGGCCCGGCTCGGGTTCGCCGACGAGCTGCGCACCGCTGCCGAGCAGGCCCGGGAGGCGCTCTCCAGCGAGCAGGACCAGCCCGACGCGCTCGCGACCACCTCGGCCGCGCGCACGCTGCTCGACGGGGTCCGCGACCACGACGGCGAGGCCGGCGAGCTGGCCGACCGGCTGGCCGAGGTCTCCTACCTGCTGTCCGACCTCGCCGCCGACGTCGCGTCGTACGCCTCCCGCCTGGAGACCGACCCCGCCCGGCTGGCGCTCGTGTCGGAGCGCCGGGCGGCGCTCACCGCGCTCACCCGCAAGTACGGCGAGACCATCGACGAGGTGCTGGCCTGGGCCGAGCAGTCGGCGGCCCGGCTCACCGACCTCGACCACACCGACGAGCGGATCGAGGAGCTGCGCGCCGAGCGCGCCGACCTGCGTGACCGGCTGGGCGCCGCCGCGTCCGCGCTGTCCGCGGCCCGGACGGCGGCAGCGGCCCGGCTCGCCGAGGAGGTGACGGCCGAGCTCGCGCTGCTGGCGATGCCCGACGCCCGGATCGAGGTGATCGTCCGGCAGAGCGAAGTGCCCGACGACGCCGACGGCAACCGCGAACCCCTCACCGTCGACGGCCGCCGGCTGCGGTTCACCGCGACCGGCGTCGACGAGGTCGAGCTGCTGCTCGCCGCCAACACCGGCTCCGAGCCCCGGCCCCTGCACAAGGGTGCCTCCGGCGGCGAGCTGTCGCGGGTGATGCTGGCGCTCGAGGTGTCGCTGGCCGGCACCAGCCCGGTCCCGACCTTCGTCTTCGACGAGGTCGACGCAGGCGTGGGCGGCCGCGCGGCGGTCGAGATCGGTCGCCGCCTGGCCCAGCTCGCGCAGGGCGCGCAGGTGCTCGTCGTGACCCACCTGCCCCAGGTCGCGGCGTACGCCGACCGGCACGTCGTGGTGGAGAAGTCCAGCGACGGCTCGGTGACCACCTCCGGCCTGACCGTGCTCGGCCCCGACGAGCGCGAGCGGGAGCTGTCCCGGATGTTCGCCGGGATGGACGAGTCCGACACCGCGCTGGCGCATGCCCGCGAGCTGCTGGACGCCGCTCAGCCCGCCCGCGCACTGGGCTGATTTCCGGTCTGGCGGGCCGACGCGCCCGGCCTCGGAGGTTGCCGATTCAGCGGGTGGTCGGCTGACAGGATTGACGGGTCATGAAGTCACCTGTGCGCACCAAGAACCGCGTCGTCCTGCCCGGCGTCAGCGGCACCGCCCGCGTCGAGCGGCGTACTCGCATCCTGCTGCCCCGGCTGCGGCCGGGCGACATCGCCGTCCTCGACCACCTCGACATGGACCGCGCCACGGCGCAGGCCCTCGTCGACAGCGGCGTCGCGGCCGTCGTGAACGCGTCCCCGATGATCTCCGGCCGCTACCCGAACCTCGGGCCCGAGGTGCTCGCCGAGGCCGGCGTGCTCGTCCTCGACCGGGTCGAGGGGGTCGACTCGATCGAGGACGGCGCCGCGGTCCGCGTCCACGACGAGGTCGTCTACGTCGGCGAGACGCCGGTCGCGATGGGTCGGGAGGTCGACGGCCCGATCCTCGCCGAGGAGCTGGCCGACGCCCGCCGCGGGCTGGCCACCCAGCTGGAGACGTTCACCCACAACAGCGCCGAGTTCCTCCGCCGCGAGCAGGACCTGCTGCTGCACGGCCGCGGCCTGCCGACGACGGCGACCCGGATCGCGGACCGCCCGGTCGTCGTGGTGGTCCCCGGCCACGAGCACCGGGCCGAGCTGGCCGCGATCAAGGACTTCATCCGCGAGCAGAACCCGGTGCTGGTCGGCGTCGACCGCGGAGCCGACGCCCTGCTCGAGGCCGGGCACCGCCCCGACATCGTCGTCCTCGGCGACGTGGGCGAGGACACCGAGCGGCCCTCGGCCAAGGCGCTGCGGTCCGCCCGCGACGTCGTGGTCCGCGTCGAGCGCGGCGGACGCGCCCACACCGACCAGCTCGAGCGGCTCGGCGTCCGCCCACGACACCTCGAGACCGCCGCCACCACCGAGGACGTCGCGCTGCTGCTCGCGGACGCCGGCCACGCCTCCGTCGTCGTCGGGGTCGGCCTGCACGCCACCCTCGACGAGTTCCTGGACCGGCAGCGGTCCGGGCTGGCCAGCACCTACCTCACCCGGCTCAAGGTCGGGCACACCCTCGTCGACGCACGCGCCCTGCCCACCCTGTACGCCGGCCGGGTCCGGCCCTGGCACGTCCTGCTCGTGCTGCTGGCCGGCCTGATCGCCGTGGCCGCCGCGATCTCCACCACCCCCGTGGGCCAGGAGTGGGCCGACCAGCTCACCCGGCTCGTCACCGACCTGACCGCCGACCTGCAAGGACTGTTCTAGGTGATCTCGTTCCGCAACCACGTCGTCACGCTCGTGGCCGTCTTCCTCGCGCTCGCCGCCGGGATCGTCCTCGGCGGCGGCCCGCTCTCGGAGGTCGGCCGCAGCCCGCTGGCGTCCGCCACGACGCCCGCCGAGAAGGAGACCGCCGACGTCGCCACCTTCGGCGACACCTTCGCCGCGGCGAGCTCCGCGGCGGCTGTACGCCGGCGGCCTCGAGGGCCACCCCGTGACCGTGCTGACCCTGCCCGGCTCCGACGAGAAGACCGTCGCCGGCCTCACCGCCCAGGTCGAAGCAGGCCGGCGGCACCGTCGCCTCGACGTACGCCGTCCAGGACGCGCTGGTCGACCCGAGCGAGAAGTCGCTCGTCGACACGCTCGGCAGCCAGCTGATGACCCAGCTCGACAGCAGCGCCATCGACGAGGGCGCCCCGACGTACGTCCGGATGGGCCAGCTCCTGGGTGCGGCGATCTCGACCACGGCCCCGAAGGCGGTGCCGGCCGACGAGAACGCCTCCGCGATCCGCCAGGCGATGGCCGGGGCCGAGCTGACCGTCAACCCCAAGGGATCCCCGCAGAAGGCGCCGCTCGTGCTGGTCGTCCTCGGCGACGACACCGACGACGACGTGATCGCCGGTCTGCTGTCGGGTCTCGCCGTCCGGGCGACCGGCGTGGTCGCCGTCGGCGACACCGAGGCGGGCGTCTCCGGCGACCTCACCGGGCTCCGCAGCTCCCAGCTCACCGGGGACGTCGCGACCGTCGACGGAGCCGAGCACGGCCTCGGCCAGGTCACCGCGACGCTCGCGCTGATCCGCTCGCTGTCCACGAAGGGCGGCGCGTTCGGTGCGTCGGGTTCGGACGGAGCCGTGCCGCTCGGGTAGGATGGAACCCCGTGAAGCATTCGGCGCCCACCAAGCATGTATTCGTCACCGGAGGCGTCGCCTCCTCGCTCGGGAAGGGCCTCACGGCCTCGAGTCTCGGCAATCTCCTGAAGTCGCGCGGTCTGCGCGTGACCATGCAGAAGCTGGACCCCTACCTCAACGTCGACCCCGGGACGATGAACCCGTTCCAGCACGGCGAGGTCTTCGTGACCAACGACGGGGCCGAGACCGACCTCGACATCGGGCACTACGAGCGGTTCCTCGACACCGACCTCGGCCAGATCGCCAACGTGACCACCGGTCAGGTCTACTCCGAGGTGATCGCCAAGGAGCGGCGCGGCGACTACCTCGGCGACACCGTCCAGGTGATCCCGCACATCACCAACGAGATCAAGGACCGGATCCAGGCCATGGGCTCGGACCAGGTCGACGTGGTGATCACCGAGATCGGCGGCACCGTCGGTGACATCGAGTCGCTGCCGTTCCTCGAGGCCGCCCGCCAGGTCCGCCACGACATCGGCCGCGACAACTGCTTCTTCCTCCACGTCTCGCTGGTGCCCTACATCGGGCCTTCCGGCGAGCTGAAGACCAAGCCCACCCAGCACTCGGTGGCGGCCCTCCGCTCGATCGGTATCCAGCCCGACGCGGTCGTCTGCCGCGCCGACCGCGAGCTCCCCGACGGGATCAAGAGGAAGATCTCGCTCATGTGCGACGTCGACGAGGAGGCCGTGGTCACCGCCGCCGACGCCCCGTCGATCTACGACATCCCCAAGGTGCTGCACCGCGAGGGCCTCGACGCCTACGTCGTACGCCGCCTCGACCTGCCGTTCCGTGACGTCGACTGGACGACCTGGGACGACCTGCTCCGCCGCGTGCACCACCCCAAGGAGGAGGTCACCGTCGCGCTGGTCGGCAAGTACATCGACCTCCCGGACGCCTACCTCTCGGTCGGCGAGGCGCTGCGCGCGGGCGGCTTCGCCCACGAGGCGAAGGTGCACATCCGCTGGATCGCCTCCGACGAGTGCGAGAGCCTGGCCGGCGCCGCGCGCCACCTCAACGACGTCGACGCGATCTGCGTGCCCGGCGGGTTCGGCATCCGCGGCATCGAGGGCAAGCTCGGCGCCCTCACCTACGCCCGCACCAACGGGATCCCGACCCTCGGCCTGTGCCTGGGCCTGCAGTGCATGGTCATCGAGTTCGCCCGCAGCGTCGCCGGCCTGGAGAAGGCCGCGTCCACCGAGTTCGACCCGGACTGCCCGGAGCCGGTGATCGCCACCATGGAGGAGCAGAAGTCCTTCGTCGAGGGCGCCGGCGACCTCGGCGGCACCATGCGCCTCGGCCTCTACCCGGCCGCCCTCAAGGCGGGCAGCATCGTGCGCGCGGCGTACGGCGAGGAGGCCATCCAGGAGCGGCACCGGCACCGCTACGAGGTCAACAACAGCTACCGCGACCAGCTCGAGGAGGCCGGGATGGTCTTCTCCGGCACCAACCCCGAGCTGGGCCTGGTGGAGTTCGTGGAGCTGCCGCGCGACGTGCACCCCTACTACGTCGCCACCCAGGCCCACCCCGAGCTGCGCTCCCGCCCGACCCGCCCGCACCCGCTGTTCGCGGGCCTGGTGGGCGCGGCGATCGAGCGGCAGAAGGAGCTCCGGTTCCCGATCGACGAGACCGGGCTGCGCCGGGAGGAGTAGCCGCCGCCCGACGACGGTAGCGTCGGGGCCATGGCGATCCCCGACCTGGCCGACGGCGACGAGATCTGGCCGATCGAGTCCAGCACCGACCTGCACCGCGACGACTGGGTGGTCGCGCTCCGCTCCGACGCGATCCGACGCCCGGACCAACCCGGCGGCGAGACGTTCGACCGCCTGGTCCTCGAGCACCCGGGTGCCGTGGTCATCCTGGCGATCGACGAGCAGAGCCGGGTCCTGTGCCTGCGGCAGTACCGGCACCCGGCCCGGCGCCGGTTCGTCGAGCTGCCCGCCGGCCTGCTCGACGAGCCGGGGGAGCGGCCCGAGGACGTCGCCAAGCGCGAGCTGCGCGAGGAGGCGGGGCTCGAGGCCGGCCACTGGACGCACCTCGCCTCGGCGTACTCCTCTCCGGGCATCTCCGCGGAGCTCCAGCACTTCTACCTCGCCCGCGGCCTGCGGCACGTGGACCGCGGCGACTTCGTCCCGCGGCACGAGGAGGCGGAGATGGAGACGTTCTGGGTGCCGTACGCCGACCTGCTCACCGCGGTCGAGGAGGGGCGGCTGACCGACGGGCCGCTGGTGATCGCGGTGCTGATGGCGCACGCGCGGGGCAAGGCGACGAGCGGGAGCAGTGAGCGGTAGTCTCGCGCCGTTGCCCGCGAAGGCGTGGCGGCGATCACATCAGGGAGAGATCACGTGAAGGTCGGCGTTCCGAAGGAAGTCAAGAACCACGAGTACCGCGTCGCGATCACGCCCATCGGCGTGCACGAGCTGGTCGCGCACGGGCACGAGGTGTCCATCCAGCAGTCGGCCGGCGTCGGGTCGGGGATCGAGGACGCGGAGTTCGTCGCCGCGGGCGCCACGATCCTGCCGGACGCCGACGCGGTCTGGGGCACCGCCGACATGGTGCTCAAGGTCAAGGAGCCGATCGCCGAGGAGTACCACCGGATGCGGGAGGGGCAGACCCTCTTCACCTACCTCCACCTGGCGGCCGACAAGCCGCTCACCGAGGAGCTGATCAACCGCAAGGTGACCGCCATCGCCTACGAGACGGTGCAGCTGCCGTCCGGCGGGCTGCCGTTGCTCTACCCGATGTCCGAGGTCGCCGGCTGCCTGGCCCCGCAGGTGGGCGCCTACTCGATGCTCAAGGCCCAGGGCGGCGGCGGCGTCCTGATGGGTGGCGTCGGTGGCGTCGCGAACGCCAAGGTCGTCATCATCGGCGCCGGCGTGTCCGGCCAGAACGCCGCCAACATCGCGCTCGGCATGGGCGCCGACGTCACCCTGCTCGACACCGACCTGGACAAGCTCCGGATGTCGTTCTGGCGCTACAACAACCGGGTGCACGGCCTGGCGTCGTCGAAGCTCGCGATCGAGCAGCAGGTGCGCGAGGCCGACATGGTCATCGGCGCGGTCCTCATCCCCGGCGCGAAGGCCCCGAAGCTGGTGACCAACGAGCTGGTCTCGCAGATGAAGCCGGGCTCGGTGCTGGTCGACATCGCGGTGGACCAGGGCGGCTGCTTCGAGGACACCCACGCGACCACGCACGCGGACCCGACGTACCCGGTGCACAACTCGATCTTCTACTGCGTGGCGAACATGCCGGGCGCGGTGCCGAACACGTCGACCTACGCGCTGACCAACGCGACCATGCCGTACGCCGTGGCGTTGGCGAACAAGGGCTGGCAGCAGGCCTGCCTCGACGACCGCAGCCTCGCGCTCGGGCCTGAACACGCACGCCGGCCAGCTCACCAACGGCCCCGTGGGTGAGGCGGTCGGGATCGACGCGGTGTCGCTCGACGTCGCCCTGGCGTGAGTTGAACCAGACCAGCGGGCTGACGCGGGCGGTTCGCACCTACCTCGACCACCTGTCGGTGGAGCGTGGGCTGGCGGCCAACACCCTGAGCTCCTACCGCCGCGACCTGCGGCGCTACCAGCAGTACCTCGCCGAGGTCGGCGTGGACGACCTCGACAAGGTCACCGAGGCGAACGTCGCGTCCTTCCTGGTCCGGCTGCGCGAGGGGGACACCGAGCACCCGCCGCTCAGCTCGACCTCGGCCGCGCGGACCGTGGTGGCGGTCCGGGGATTCCACAAGTTCGCGGTCAGTGACGGCCTGGCCAAGATCGACCCGGCCGCGGCCGTGAAGCCGCCGACGCCTGCCAAGCGGCTGCCGAAGGCCCTCCCGCTGGCCGACGTCGAGGCGATCCTCGAGGCCGCAGGCGCGGCCGGCACCACCTTGGCGCTGCGCGACCGGGCGCTGCTGGAGCTGCTCTACGGCACCGGCGCCCGGATCTCCGAGGCGGTCGGGCTGGACGTGGACGACCTCGACTCCGTGGACGGCACCGTCCTGCTTCGCGGGAAGGGCGGCAAGCAGCGGCTGGTGCCGGTGGGGTCGTACGCGCTGGAGGCCGTCTCGGCGTACCTGGTCCGCGGCCGTCCCGAGCTGGCCACCGCCGCGACCGGCACCGGCAACGGGGGCGCGATGTTCCTCAACGCCCGTGGTGGCCGGCTGTCCCGGCAGTCGGCGTGGGCGGTGCTGGTCAAGGCAGCCGACCGGGCCGGGGTGAAGAAGGACGTCTCGCCGCACACGCTGCGGCACTCGTTCGCCACGCACCTGCTCGACGGCGGCGCCGACGTCCGGGTCGTCCAGGAGCTGCTGGGGCACGCGTCGGTGACGACCACGCAGGTCTACACCCTGGTCACCGTCGACAACCTGCGCGAGGTCTTCGCCGCCGCGCACCCGCGGGCGCGTTCCGGTGGCTGAGCCGGCCGCGTGGGTGCCTCGCACGGGGGACGCGGACGCGATCTACGACGCGTTCACGACCTGGGCGGCGGGGGAGGGCCTGGAGCTCTACCCGCACCAGGACGAGGCCGTCATCGAGCTCCTGGGCGGCGCCAACGTCATCCTGGCCACCCCGACCGGGTCCGGAAAGTCGCTGGTCGCCGTCGGCGCGCACGCAGCCGCGCTGGCGTCGGACCGGGTCAGCTTCTACACCGCCCCGATCAAGGCGCTGGTCAGCGAGAAGTTCTTCGCCCTGTGCGAGGTCTTCGGCGCCGACAACGTCGGCATGCTGACCGGCGACGCGTCGGTGAACCCGGACGCTCCGATCATCTGCTGCACGGCCGAGGTGCTGGCGAACATCGCGCTGCGCGAGGGGTCATCGGCGGACGTCGAGCTCGTGGTGATGGACGAGTTCCACTTCTACGCCGAGCCGGACCGTGGCTGGGCGTGGCAGGTGCCGCTGCTGGAGCTGCCGCAGGCGCAGTTCCTGCTGATGTCGGCGACCCTCGGTGACGTCACCCGCTTCGTCGACGACCTGACCCGGCGCAACGGGCGGCCGACAGCGGTCGTCGCCGACGCCGTACGCCCGGTGCCGCTGCACTTCTCCTGGGCGATGACCCCGCTCCCGGAGACGCTCGAGGAGCTGGTCACGACCAACCAGGCGCCGGTCTACGTCGTGCACTTCACGCAGGCGGCGGCCGTCGAGCACGCGACCAGCCTGCTCTCGGCGCCGTGGGTCGGCAAGGGCGCGGACAAGGAGGCGATCGCGGCCCGGATCGGGGCGTTCCGGTTCGGCGCCGGGTTCGGGAAGACGCTGTCGAAGCTGATCCGCAGCGGGATCGGCGTCCACCACGCGGGGATGCTGCCGAAGTACCGCCGCCTGGTCGAGCAGCTCGCCCAGGCGGGCCTGCTCCGGGTCATCTGCGGGACCGACACCCTCGGCGTCGGCATCAACGTGCCGATCCGCACCGTGCTGTTCAGCGGGCTGGCGAAGTTCGACGGGAACCGCCAGCGGATCCTGCGCACCCGCGAGTTCCTCCAGATCGCCGGCCGGGCCGGCCGTGCCGGCTTCGACACCGCCGGTTACGTCGTGGTCCAGGCGCCCGAGCACGTCATCGAGAACGAGAAGGCGAAGAAGAAGTCCGACGCCAAGAACGCCGCACTGAGCCCGAGAAGAGGGCAAAGAAGAAGAGCAAACCGCAGCTCAGGAAGCCGCCCGAGGGCACCGTCGTCTGGACCGAGCAGACCTACGACAAGCTGGTCGCGGGGGAGCCCGAGCCGCTGGTGTCGCGGATGCGGGTCGACAACTCGATGCTGATCAACGTCCTGACCCGCGAGGAGGACGCCTTCCCGGTGCTGCGCCGGCTGCTCACCGACAACCACGAGGAGCCGCGGAACCGGACCCGGCTGAGCCGCCGCGCGCTGCGGCTGGCGCGCAGCCTGACCGCGTCCGGCACGCTCACCCGGCTGCCCGAGCGGGACGAGTTCGGCCGGCAGTACGTGCTGACGGTCGACCTGCCGGCGGAGTTCGCGCTCAACCAGCCGCTGGCCCACTTCGCGCTGGCCGCGCTGGACGTGCTCGACCCGGAGGAACCGACGTACACCCTGGACATCGTGTCCGTGATCGAGGCGGTGCTGGAGGGGCCACGGCAGATCCTGATGGCCCAGCAGTACGCCGCGCGCGGCGAGGCGGTGGCCGAGATGAAGGCCGACGGGATCGAGTACGAGGAGCGGATGGCGCTGCTCGACGAGGTGACCTGGCCGCAGCCGCTCGCGGAGCTGCTGGAGGCGACGTACGAGATCTACCGGCAGAGCCACCCCTGGCTGCCGGAGGACGCGCTGTCGCCGAAGTCGGTGGTGCGCGAGCTCTGGGAGCAGGGGATGACGTTCACCGAGTTCATCTCCCGCTACCAGCTGGCCCGGTCCGAGGGGCTGTTGCTGCGCTACCTGACCGACGCCTACCGCACCCTGCGGCAGACGGTGCCCGACCAGCACCGCACCCCGGAGCTCGAGGAGCTGGTCGAGTGGCTGGGGGAGACGGTGCGGCAGACCGACTCGTCGCTGCTGGACGAGTGGGAGGCGCTGACCGACCCGGCGCACGTGCGGTCCGACGTCGCGCACCACGAGCCACCGCCGCCGCCGCGGCCGATCACGGCGCAGGTGCGGGCGTTCACGGTGATGGTGCGCAACGCGATGTTCCGGCGGGTGGAGCTGGCCGCTGCCGACGACGTGGACGGGCTGGTCCGGATGGAGCGACTGGCGGCCGACCGGACCGACCCGCCCCGCGAGGTCGAGATGACCCGGTCGGTGTGGGACGAGGCGCTGGAGGAGTACTACGCCGAGCACGGCTCCGTCGGCCTGGGCGCCGACGCCCGGGGGCCGCGGCTGCTGGAGGTCACCACCGAGACGGCGCCAAGGGTCTGGCGGGTCCGGCAGACGATCGACGACCCGGCCGGCCACCACGACTGGGTGATCGACGCGGTCGTCGACCTCGACGCGTCCGACGAGCTGGGCGAGCTGGTGCTCACCACGCCGCGATGCACCGGCTCGGGGGCTGACCCTCCGGTTGAACGGTCGACCGACCAACGCGGGCGTAGGCTCGCCGGGCCGAACACACGAGGGGTGCGAGATGACGGCGAGCCGATCTGCTCGTGAGAGGAAGGCCGCCCGAGAGGCCGGCCCGCTGGCGCGCGTGAAGATCGACCTCGACGCGCAGCAGCAGTTCGTCTACAAGATCAGCTGCTCCGACTGCGTCGCCAAGGGTCAGCGCAACTGGTCGGCGTACCGCCCCGGCGGTGACAACGGCTTCATGGCGGCGATGGACCGGTGGATCTTCCACCTCAACGAGAAGCACCCGGAGTCCGACGCGCCCTGCCTGGCCTTCCTGGCGGCGGCTCAGCAGCGCTTGCACGAACGGCGCGAGCATCAGGACGGCGAACCGAGGCTTCCACCCGCATAGAGAAAGTCGTGGTCGGTGTACGTCGCCGCCGCCACCTCCGCGACCGGCGGCGGCAGGGCGAGGCTGCCGTAGATGTGCTGGATGCCGGCCGCCTGACCGGCGGCGCTGTCCTGCCTGGCCCACATCGTGGCGGGCGCACAGGGCTCCTGGCGGTTCACGTCGCCGCCGAACACCGTGGCGCCCGCGTCCTGGTAGCCGGCGAGGACGCCCCGGAGCTCCCGGCACTCGGCGTCGTTCGCAGCGCGCTGCTCGGACGTTGCGCGCGTGCTGAGGTGCGCGGTGCACACCGTGACGCTGCCGGTCGTGGTGGCGCACAGCCACCGCCGCTGCTCCGCACCGTCGCGAACCGCGAACGCCCGGTCCCGCGACGCACTGATGTCGTCCTTCGTGAGGACGGCGAGCCCGAAGTCACCGCGACCCCTGGGTCGACGCAGGGCAGCGGTGCCCCATGGGTGAGGACGGCCGCGAACCGCATCCGGTAGCCGGTCCGGCGAGCGATCTCCGCGGCGTCACCGCTGCAGGCCTCGTTGAGCGTCACGGCCGCCGGATCGTGCTGCTCGACCTGCGCAACGGCCTCGTCCACGACGGACGGGTAGGCGGTGCGCCCGTAGCAGCCCGCCGCTCCGGAGAGGCAGAGGTTCATCTGGAGGACCATCGACGGCTGGCTGGGCGCGCGCGTGTCGGAGGCCGACACCGTCGAGACCAGGCCGGCCGCCGCGAGCGCGGACGCGGCCAGCGCGGTGAGGAAGGCGGATCCGGGCACCGGGATCTCCTGGCAGGGGTCGAGTCGTTGGGTCTCCACCCGGTGTTCGGCGCCCAGCCCGCTTCGGGATTGGTGCCCGGCACCGACCCAGCGGCGGCGCGACCGGGCCTCGCTAGCCTCGTGGTCATGCTGGACCTGCGCGAACTGGCGGCCCCCGTCCTCGGCGCCCCCATGGCCGGAGGCGCCTCGACGCCGGCCCTGGCGGCGGCCGTGTCGGCGGCCGGCGGCCTGGGGTTCCTGGCGGCCGGCTACAAGACGGCCGACCAGCTGGCTGTCGACGTCGAGGCGGTCCGCACGGCCACGGCCGAGCCGTTCGGCGTGAACCTGTTCCTCGTCGCACCCTTCGAGCCGGACCCCGAGTCGCTGAGTGCCTATCGCCGTGTCCCTGGAGCCGGAGGCCGCACGGCTCGGCGTCGACCTGGGACATCCGTTCTGGAACGACGACGACTGGCAGGCCAAGCTCGAGCTGGTCCTGGACGTGCGCCCCGACGTGGTCTCGTTCACCTTCGGCTGCCCCGACCCTCGAGTGCTGCGCGCTCTGGCGGGGCGCGACATTCACTCCGCTGTCACCGTGACGACGGTCGCCGAGGCGCGGGAAGCTGCGGCGCGGGGGGCTGCTTCGGTTGCGGTGCAAGGACCGGAGGCCGGTGGCCACCGGGGCACGTGGGACCTGGAGGCGGAACCCGACCAGACGCCGCTCCTCGACCTGGTGGCGGCCGTCGTGTCCGCGGTCGAGGTGCCGGTGGCGGCCGGAGGTGGGCGTGAGCGACGCGAGCGGTGTGAGCGCCGTGCTCGGCCGCGGCGCGGCTGCGGCCCAGGTGGGTACGGCGTACCTGCTCGCGGACGAGGCGGGCACCAATCCGGTCCATCGCACGGCGCTGACGGACCCGGCGTTCGCAGCTACGGACACCACCAGGGCCTACACCGGCCGGTGGGCACGAGGCCTGGCCAACCGCTTCATGGCCGAGCACACCGACGCCCCGGTGGGCTATCCCCACCTGCACCACCTCACCGCTCCGCTGCGGGCCGCCGCGGTTGCGGCCGGGGACGCCCAGGTGGCGCACCTGTGGGCCGGGAGCGGTCATGCGCACGCACGCCCGGGGCCGGCGGCGGACATCACCCGCTCGCTGGTTCCGTGAGCCGTCCGGCTCAGTCCTCCTCGGCGATCCGCCATCGGCCGGGCAGGGCCGTGTCCTCGCGGACGCAGTCCTGTTCGACGTCGGCAACCCCTCGACGGCTCACCGGGCGCTCGATGAGCACCCACCCGTCCTTGTCGCAGTTGTAGGGCATCGGGCGGTTGCCGAACGGGTCCCAGACGACGCCCGGGCGGCAGGGGCTGGTCCGTCACGTAGCACTGGTTGTAGCGGCCGTTGCTCCCGCCCGGGGCCTCGCCGTCGGAGCAGACCCACTCGTCGCCCATCGGGTTGAAGGCGTAGAGGAGCGCGAAGCCGCTGCCCGCCACGAGACCGCAGCCGACCAGGACGCTCACGCCGATCAGCGCCACCGTGACGGCCGTTCTGCGGCGGCTCGGCCCGGGAAGGCCCTCGTGGGGCTGGCGCGGGTAGGCCTCGACGTCACCGGTGTAGCGGGGCTGGTTGCTCATGCGCCCACTGTCGTCCCCGCGCGGGCCCGGCACATGAGGCCGGCTACTCAGGTCAGTCGGGGGCGCCAGCCGTCGGGCGGGTCCTCGCCGGTCACGCCGTCCACGGCCTCGCGGAGCAGGTCGGCGTGACCGGTGTGCCGGCCGTACTCCTCGAGCAGGTCGCACAGCAGCCGGCGCAGGCTGGCGTGGTTGCCCTCGCCGTCGGAGGCATGGATCGGCTGGTCGGGCCCGCCGTCCGCCAGGGCGGCGCCCAGCCGCTCGTGGGCGCGGCCGACGGCGCCGTCGTACAGCGCGTAGAGCTCCGCAGGGGTGTCGTCGGCGGCGGACTCGAACTCCCAGTCGTTGCTGCCGTCCCACCCCAGTGACTCCCACGGCTCGCCGATCGGCTCGCCGCGCAGCTTCACGGTGAAGTAGTAGTCCTCGACGGACGCGAGGTGCTTGAGCAGGCCGCCGAGGGTCAGGGTCGAGGCGCCGATCGTGGTGTTCAGCCCGGCCGGGTCGAGGCCGTCGGCCTTCCACCGGAACGTGGTGCGCAGGCGGTCGAGGGCACCGACGAGGTGCTCGGCCTCGGTGCCGGCGAGGGGTGGCTCCCAGGGGGTCGCATCGGTCATGCCGTCACTCTAGGAGGGTGCGCCGACACCGTCGCGGCGCCGGTGCGCGGCCGACCGCCTCTCCACAGATCACTGCACAAGCAAGGGGAATCCTGTGCACTCCACGGCATGTCGGTGCACAGTCCATCAACAGATTTGCGACTCTGGTTGTGGGTGTCCGGGTTCGTGTTGTTCGGCGTCGGAGCACGGGTCTAGTGTCGCCCGCGAGCTCGGACACAAGTCGCCGAGTCGACAAAGCGAGGTGCAGGACATGAGTGGTGGCGGGATCTTCTCCGGACTCTCCGGCAAAGGCGGCAGCAGCGCCCCCGAGATGCCCCCGCTGACCCGGCCGTCCGCCCCCGCGACTTCCCCTGACGACACGGTTGGAGACACCGAACGCGTGACTGACCCGATTCCCTTCGAGCGACCGGTCGACGAGCAGACCTCGTCGAACGGGCACTCGCCGGTGGCCACGGCCGAACCGGTGATCGGCCCGACCGGGCGCCCGATGCCCGACCTGCCCGAGCCCGGTCCCGTGGCCCGGCACGGCAACGCGCGCGTGATCTCGATGTGCAACCAGAAGGGTGGCGTCGGCAAGACCACGACCACCATCAACCTCGGCGCCGCGCTCGCGGAGTACGGCCGCAAGGTCCTCCTGGTCGACTTCGACCCGCAGGGCTCGCTGTCGGTCGGGCTGGGTCTGAACCCGCACGAGATGGACCTCACCATCTACAACCTGCTCATGCAGCGCGACATCACCGTCGACGACGTCATCGTCCCGTCCGGCGTCCCCGGCATGGACCTCCTGCCCTCGAACATCGACCTGTCCGCAGCCGAGGTGCAGCTCGTCCACGAGGTGGCGCGCGAGCAGACCCTGCAGCGGGTGCTGGCCCCGGCGATCGAGAAGTACGACGTCGTCCTGATCGACTGCCAGCCGTCGCTCGGCCTGCTCACCGTGAACGCACTGACCGCCTCGGACGGCGTGCTCATCCCGCTCGAGTGCGAGTACTTCGCGCTGCGCGGCGTGGCCCTGCTCAAGACCACGATCGACAAGGTCCAGGAGCGGCTGAACCCCAAGCTCGAGATCGACGGCGTCCTCGGCACCATGTTCGACGGGCGCACCCTCCACGGCCGCGAGGTCATGGAGCGGCTCGTGCAGGCGTGGGGCGACCAGGTCTTCCACACCGTCATCCGGCGCACCGTGAAGTTCTCCGACTCGACCGTCGCCGGCGAGCCGATCACGACGTACGCCTCCAGCTCGAACGGCGCGGACGCCTACCGCCAGCTGGCCAAGGAGGTGCTCGCGCGGTGCCTCGACGCGTGAGCCTGCCTGCCGCCGACGATCTCTTCCGCAAGACCGACGACGAGGCGGCGTCCCGGGTCCGAGCGGTCCCGGACGAGCCCGAGGAGAGCGCGGACGAGTCCGCGGCGCGCACGAAGAAGCCGAGCGGCCGGGTCCGGCACGACGAGAAGATGACGGTCTACGTCACCTCCGACGAGCTCCTGGAGATCGAGCACGCGCGGCTGTCCCTGCGTCGTGCCCAGGGGCTGGCGGTCGACCGTGGCCGCCTCGTCCGGGAGGCGGTGTCGTTGGTGCTGGCCGACTACGAGGCCAACGGCGACGACAGCGTGCTCGTCCGGCGCCTCATCGAGGAATGACCGCCCTGATGCCGGGGGACACCGAGGCCCCGGAGCAGACACCGGGGTTCGAGCTGCACCTGGACAACTTCGAGGGCCCGTTCGACCTGCTGCTGAGCCTGATCGCGAAGCACAAGCTCGACATCACCGAGGTCGCGCTGTCGAAGGTCACCGACGAGTTCATCGCCCACGTGAAGGCCGGCGGCTCGATCTGGGAGCTCGAGCAGACCACGTCGTTCCTCCTGGTCGCCGCGACGCTGCTCGACCTGAAGGCCGCCCGGCTGTTGCCGCAGGGCGACGTCGAGGACGAGGAGGACCTCGCGCTGCTCGAGGCGCGGGACCTGCTCTTCGCCCGGTTGCTGCAGTACCGCGCGTTCAAGCAGGTCGCCGCGCTGCTGGAGGGCCGGCTCGCCGAGGAGTCGCGCCGCCACCCGCGCTCGGTGGGCCTGGAGGAGCGGTTCGCCAACCTGCTGCCGGAGGTGCTGATCGGCATCGGGCTCGAGCAGTTCGCGGGCCTCGCGGCCAAGGCGATGGAGCCCAAGCCGATCGTCGAGCTGTCGCTCCAGCACATCCACGCGGCCAAGGTCAGCGTGCGCGAGCAGGCCGCCCTGGTCGTGGAGCGGCTGAAGCGGAGCGGCACGATGACGTTCCGGGCGCTCTGCGGAGACTCGCCCGACACGATCACGACGGTCGCGCGCTTCCTGTCGCTGCTGGAGCTGTTCCGCGAGGGGGCCGTGTCGTTCGACCAGGTCTCGCCGCTGGGCGAGCTCAGCGTGCGCTGGACCGGGGCCGACGAGGAGGAGTTCGAGATCGACGAGTTCGACGGGGCGCCGCCGGAGCCCGAACCGGTGCCCGCGGACCCGCAGGACGAGCAGAACGAACCGGACGAGCAGGAGCAGGGAGAGGGATCGTGACCGAGGAGATGCTGGCCGTCGCGGTGGGCGAGCTGCGCCCGTCGCTGGAGGCGCTGCTGATGGTGGCCGACCAGCCGCTGGACGTCGCGACCATGGCCACCGCGGTCGGCCACCCGGTCGACGCCGTCACGGCGGCCCTGGCCGAGCTGGCCGAGGAGTACACCGCCCAGGGCCGCGGCTTCGAGCTGCGCAACGTCGCCGGCGGCTGGCGGTTCTACACCCGCGAGGAGTACGCCGCCGTCGTCGAGGGCTTCGTCCTCGAGGGGCAGCAGGCCCGGCTCACCCAGGCCGCGCTCGAGACCCTCGCCGTGGTGGCCTACAAGCAGCCGGTGTCGCGGGCCCGGGTGTCCGCGATCCGCGGCGTCAACGTCGACGGCGTGATGCGGACCCTGCTCACCCGCGGCCTGGTCGAGGAGGCCGGGCCAGGACGAGTCGTCCGGCGCCCACCTCTACCGCACCACGGCCTACTTCCTGGAGCGGATCGGCGTCACCTCGATCGACGACCTGCCGGAGCTGGCTCCCTACCTGCCGGACATGGACGACATGGAGGACGAGCTGGCCCAGATGGCGGGTGGCTCGACGGTCGACGAGGTCTCGACGGGCTCGACCGGCGTCGTCGAGCGTCCCCCCGAGCCCGAATGACCGAGGACGACGACGGCCTGGTCCGGCTCCAGAAGTACCTCGCCCAGTCCGGCGTCGCCTCCCGCCGCAAGTGCGAGGAGCTGATGCTCGCGGGGCTGGTCGAGGTCGACGGCGAGGTCGTCACCCGGCTCGGCACCAAGATCGACCCGAGCACGGCCGTGGTCCGGGTCGACGGGAAGCGGCTGCCGCCGATCTCGCCGAACGTCTACCTGGTGCTGAACAAGCCGCGGGGCGTGGTCTCGACCATGTCCGACCCCGAGGGGCGGCGGACGCTGCAGGACCTGGTCGACGACCGGCCCGAGCGGCTCTTCCACGTCGGCCGGCTCGACACCGACACGTCCGGGCTGATCCTGCTCACCAACGACGGCGACTTCGCGCAGCGGATGGCGCACCCGTCGTACGAGGTGGACAAGACGTACGTCGCCGAGGTCGAGGGCGAGGTCACCAAGGCCACCCTCAAGCGGCTGCTCGAGGGCGTGGAGCTCGACGACGGCCCCGTGACCTGCTCGCAGGCGAGGATCGTCAGCCACGGCAAGGGCAAGACCATCGTCGAGCTGGTCATCCACGAGGGCCGGAACCGGATCGTGCGCCGGCTGCTCGACCACGTCGGCCATCCCGTACGCCGCCTCACGCGCACCGCCATCGGCCCGGTCCAGCTCGGCCGGCTCGGCAGCGGCGAGCTGCGCGACCTGACCCTCGACGAGCTCGGCGCCCTCCTCGACCGCGCGCAGCTCTGATTGACCCGTCGTTAATTAACGACGGGTCACCGTTGTCGGCGGCGCGCCGTACGGTGGGACCCGTGCAGGACTGGCAGCTGCCGCGCGTGCTGGCGCCGTTCGTCCGGTCCCTGGTGGCCTACGACGTCGACCTGGGCGGGCCGGGCGTGCACCGTGGCCTGCCGTCGACCGGGATCACGTTCGTGCTGCCGGTGGGGGAGCCGCTCGAGGTCGGCTGGGCGGGTGACCCGTCGTCCCGCGCCGCGCGCTGGTCGAGCGTGTCCGGCCTGCACACGCAGCCGGCGGAGATCCACCACGACGGCCACCAGACCGGCATCCAGCTGGAGCTGACGACGGCGGGTGCCCGGGCGCTGCTCGGCGTGCCGGCCGCGGAGATCTCCCGCGCGATCGTGGAGCTCGACGACGTGAGTCCCGCCCTGAGCACGCTTCCCGAGCGGCTCGCGGAGACGCCGTCGTGGGCGGCCCGGCTGCGGGTGGTCGAGCGGGAGCTGGTGCACGCGCTCGCGCGGCACGGAGCGCCCGAGCCGCGCGCGGAGGTCGGGCGGGCACTGGCCCGGCTGACCCGGGGTGCCGCCGTCCAGGAGGTGGCCGACGAGGTGGGCTACAGCAGGCGGCACCTGACCACCGTGGTCCGCGCGGAGTGCGGGGTGACGCCGAAGGAGTACCAACGCATCGCCCGCTTCTCCGCCAGCCGGACCCTGCTCGCCGACGCGGCCCGGTCCGGGCGGGGCTCGCTGGCAGCGGTCGCCGCGGCCGGCGGGTACGCCGACCAGGCCCACCTGACGCGCGAGTGGCAGGCGATGGCGGGCTGTACGCCCACGACCTGGCTGCGGACGGAGTTCCCATTCCTTCAAGACCTGGCCGACCGGTGGGCGACAGGCTGAGGCGACACCCCACGAAAGGACCCACCATGACCGGCATCGGCCTCTGGCCCACCCTCTCCTTCCGCGACGCCGACGCGATGATCGCCTGGTTGGAGGCGATCGGGTTCACCGACCCGCAGGTCTACCGCGACGAGCAGGACCCGACCCACGTCGCCCACGGCGAGATGCGGTGGCCCGGTGGTGGCGGGATCATGTTCGGCAGCCACCGCGAGGGCAACGACGTGGTCTCCCCGCCCGGCCACGCCGCGGCGTACCTCGTCACCGACGACCCGGACCAGGTCTTCACCGCCGCGGTCGAGGCCGGCGGCACCGTGCGCCGACCGATGGTCGACCAGGACTACGGCGGCCGCGGCGGCAGCGTCGCCGACCCCGAGGGCAACGCCTGGTCGTTCGGCGACTACCGCCCCGACTGAGATGCCCCGCGCCGCCCCGCGACCTCCTCGCTAGCCTTGGGCGGTCATCCGGCGATCGAGGCGAGGAGGGAACGGTGCTCGGCGATGAGTAGCCCCCTCACCGGGCCGGTCGAGGTGGTCGGCGCCGGCCTGCTCGGCACCTCCGTGGCGCTCGCCTGCCGGCGGGCCGGGCTCGACGTACTCCTCAGCGACGTGTCGCCCGAGCACGTGCGCACCGCGTCCGGCCTCGGCGCCGGGCGGCCGCGCACCCCGGAGGACGAGCCGCAGCTGGTCGTGGTCGCCGTTCCGCCGGACCACCTGTCCGAGGTCATCGTCGCCGCCCTGGAGGCGGGGGAGGCGGTCGTGACCGACGTCGGCAGCGTGAAGTCGGGGCCGTGCCGGGAGATCGCCGCGGCGACGTCCCCGGAGGCGCTGAGGCGGTACGTCGGTGGTCACCCGATGGCCGGCAGCGAGCGCTCGGGGCCGCTGGCGGCGAGCAACGCGCTCTTCGACGGCCGGCCGTGGGCGGTGACCCCGCACGAGACCTCCGACGCCACCGCGGTCGCCCTGGTCGACGCCCTGGTCGTCGCGTGCGGGGCGGTGGCGGTCCGGATGTCGCCCGAGGAGCACGACCGTGCGGTGGCCCGGATCTCGCACCTGCCGCACCTGCTGGCGGTGCTGATGGCCGGGCGGCTGGCGGACGCACCCGCGGACCACCTGGCGCTCTCCGGGCAGGGCGTCCGCGACGTCACCCGGGTCGCCGGGAGCGACCCGAGGATGTGGGAGCAGATCGTCACCGCCAACGCCGACGCGCTCGGCGCGCTGCTGGGGGAGGTCCGCGAGGAGCTGGACGCCCTGATCGACGCCGTCACCGACGGCTCGCGGGCGCAGCTCGGCGAGCTGCTGGGCCGCGGGGTCGCCGGCACCAACGCCATCCCCGGCAAGCACGGCGGCCCGGTCCGTCCGACCCGGTCGGTCTTCGTGTCCGTGCCCGACCACCCGGGCGAGCTGGCCCGCCTGTTCGCGGACGCCGGCGCCAGCGAGGTCAACATCGAGGACATCCACATCGACCACGACCCGGGACGCCCGGTCGGCCTGGTCGAGCTGGTGGTCGAGGAGGCGCGCGCCGAGCACCTGCTGGCGTCTCTGGAATCCCGCGGTTGGGTGACCCACAGGTAGGCTGCGGGCTGCCCCGACGGCCCACCGCGGCCACCCCGGAACCCGAAGGCAGGACACTCGTGAGCGTCAGCACCGACGACCTGGTCGTCGCCATCGACGGCACGTCCGGTTCCGGCAAGTCGAGCACGTCGCGCGGCGTGGCCGACCGGCTGCAGCTGCGCTACCTCGACACCGGCGCCATGTTCCGGGCGATGACCTGGTGGATGCTCCAGGAGGGCGTCGACGTGCACGACCCCGAGGCCGTCGCGGCCCGGGCCGAGGAGCCGGAGATCGTGTCCGGCACCGACCCGCTGGACCCGACGATCCAGGTCGACGGGGTCGACGTCGGCGTCGCGATCCGGTCCGACGAGGTGAACGCCGCGGTCTCGCCGGTGAGCGTGGTCCCCGCGGTGCGGGCCCGGCTGCTGAAGCTGCAGCGGGAGGTGATCGGCGCCGGCGGCATCGTGGTCGAGGGCCGCGACATCGGGTCGGTCGTCGCGCCCGACGCCGGAGTGAAGATCTACCTGACCGCCGACCCCAGCGCCCGCGCCGTACGCCGGGCGGCCGAGGAGGGCGGCACGGACGTCGAGGCCACCCAGGAGTCCCTGCTCGCCCGCGACCAGATCGACTCCGGCCGGGCCACCGCACCGCTGGTCCAGGCCGACGGCGCGGTCCGCATCGACACCACGGCGTACACCCTGGACGAGGTGATCGACCGGGTGGTCGCCCTGGTCGAGGCGGTCGAGGAGTCCGCGTGACGTCAGCCACCTCCCGACACCTCGAGCGGCCGCGCAGCGACCGGGTCCGGCACCCGCCGCGGCTCATGCTGGAGGGCCTGCGCCCGATCGCGCGGTTCGTGGTCCGGCGCCGGATGCCGGTCCGGGTGCACGGCGCCGACCTGGTGCCGTCGCGCGGCCCGGTGATCTTCACTGCCAACCACGTCGGGGTCGCCGACGGACCGCTGCTGGCGATCTACGCACCGCGACCGGTCCACGCACTGACCAAGATGGAGATGTTCCGGGGCCGTCTGGGGCGCTTCCTGCGGGCATCGGGGCAGGTGCCGCTGGACCGCTTCCACAGCGACCCGCTGGCCGTGAAGACCTGCCTGCGGGTGCTGCGCGACGGCCGCGCCGTCGGCATCTTCCCGGAGGGACGGCGTGGCGGGGGAGACCTCGACCGCTTCCACCGGGGCGCGGCGTACTTCGCGCTGGTGTCCGGGGCGCCGGTCGTGCCGGTCATCTTCCTCGGGACCCGGGCGCCGGGCGGCCACACCAACGCGCTGCCGCCGCGCGGCGAGGCGGTCGACATCGTCTTCGGGACGCCGTACTCCCTGGCGCCGATGCCGTGGCCGCGCACCCGGGAACAAGTGGAGCAGGCCTCGATGTTGCTCCGGGAGCACATGCGGGCCCATCTGGACCACGCACTCACCACCACCGGCCGTCAGCTGCCGGGACCACTGCCCGCCGCCGAGGTCGAAGCCGATCCGGCCACCGGGGTCAGGGAACAAGGAGCACCATGAACGAGGGGTACGACGTGCCCGCCGCCGAGGCCGAGCAGGACCTCGAGGCGACCGGGCCCGTCCCCGTCCTGGCCGTCGTCGGCCGCCCGAACGTGGGCAAGTCGACGCTGGTCAACCGGATCATCGGACGCCGCGAGGCGGTCGTGGAGGACGTCCCGGGCGTGACCCGGGACCGGATCTCCTACGACGCGTCCTGGAACGGCCGCGCCTTCACCGTCGTCGACACCGGCGGCTGGGACCCGGACGCCCGCGGGCTGGCCGAGCGGATCGCCGCCCAGGCCGAGATCGCGGTCGGGCTCGCCGACGCGGTGCTGTTCGTGGTCGACGCGACGGTCGGGATCACCGACCCGGACGAGGCGGTCGTGAAGATCCTGCGGAAGTCGAACAAGCCGGTGATCCTCGCCGCCAACAAGGTCGACGACCAGCGCACCGAGGCCGAGGCCTACGGGCTGTGGAACCTCGGCCTGGGCGAGCCGTGGCCGGTCTCCGCGCTGCACGGCCGCGGATCCGGCGACATGCTCGACGCCATCCTCGCCGCGCTGCCCGAGCCGCCTCCCGAGCGGATCGGTGTGGTCTCCGGCCCGCGCCGGATCGCCATCGTCGGCAAGCCGAACGTCGGCAAGTCCTCGCTGCTGAACCGGCTCGCCAACGAGGAGCGCGCGGTCGTCGACAACGTCGCCGGCACCACCGTGGACCCGGTCGACGAGCTGATCGAGCTCGGCGGCCGGACCTGGCGGTTCATCGACACCGCCGGCATCCGCAAGCGGGTCAAGGAGGCGTCCGGGCACGAGTACTACGCCTCGCTGCGCACCTCGACCGCGATCGACCGGGCCGAGGTGGCCGTACTGGTCGTCGACGGCGGCCAGTCGATCTCCGAGCAGGACATCCGGATCCTGCAGACCGTCCGCGAGGCCGGCCGGGCGCTGGTGATCGCCTTCAACAAGTGGGACCTGGTCGACGAGGAGCGCCGCTACTACCTCGAGCGCGAGATCGAGCGGGAGCTGGTCCAGGTGCAGTGGGCGCCGCGGATCAACATCACCGCCCGCACCGGCTGGCACGTCGACCGGCTGGTGCCGGCGCTCGACAAGGCCATCGCGGGCTGGGAGACCCGGATCGGCACCGGCGCCCTGAACTCCTTCCTCGGTCGTCTCGTCGCCGAGCACCCGCACCCGGTGCGCAGCGGCAAGCAGCCGAAGATCATGTTCGGCACCCAGCCGTCGACCGCGCCGCCGACGTTCGTCCTGTTCACGAGCGGCAAGCTGGACGCGGCGTACGAACGCTTCATCGAGCGCCGGCTCCGTGAGGAGTTCGGCTTCGTCGGTTCCCCGATCGTGCTGCAGCAGCGGCCCCGGGAGAAGCGCAAGCGTTAACGTGTCACCCATGCGTGTCCTCGTCTCGGGTCTCGTCTCGGTCCTGACTGCGTCCCTCCTCGTCGCCCCCGGCTCGGCCGGTGCTCCGGCGCCGGAGGGCGCACGCGGGAAGCCGGTGTCCGGCACCAACTGCTCGGAGTTCCCCGCCGACAACTGGTGGCGGGCCGACATCAGCGACCTCCCGAAGCACCGCCGCAGCCGGCAGTGGCTCTCGCACATGTCGACCGGCAACGACCTGCACCCCGACTTCGGGCCGTCGTACGGCGACGGGCCCAACTACGGCATCCCGATCACCGTCGTCGGCGGCCAGCACCGCAAGGTGAAGGTGAAGTTCGGCTACGCGAGCGAGAGCGACAGGGTGCGCTACCCGCTCGGCGGCGACACCCGGATCGAGGGCGGCCGGCGCTCGGACGGCGACCGGCACGCGATCATCGTGGACCGGTCGAGCTGCAAGCTCTACGAGACCTTCGCGACCCGGAAGCGGAACGGGCGCTGGCAGGCGGGCTCGGGCGCCGTCTGGAGCCTGCGCAGCAACGCCCTGCGCCCGGACACCTGGACCTCCGCCGACGCCGCCGGGCTGCCGATCCTGCCCGGCCTGCTGCGCTGGAACGAGGTCCGCGACCGCCAGGTCGACCACGCCATCCGGTTCACCACCGACATCACCTCGATGCACCACCTCTGGCCGGCCCGGCACGACGCCGGCTCGCGCCGATCGCATGGCGTACCCGCCGATGGGCGCCCGGTTCCGGCTGAAGGCGAGCTTCTCGACGCGTGGGTACGGCGCGGACGCCCGCGAGGTGATCCGCGCGATGAAGAAGTACGGCCTGGTCCTCGCCGACAACGGCTCCCCGTGGTTCTTCCAGGGCGAGCAGAACGGCAACTGGCCGACCCGGCTGGTCGAGGACCTCAAGCAGATCCCGGCCCGCGCGTTCGTCGCCGTCGACACGTCCTCGCTCAAGGTCTCGAACGACAGCGCGCAGGTGCAGCGATAGTCGTGTGCCTGAGGGAGCGCTATGGCGCGCTCTCAGGCACACGACCCGGATTCCGGATCACCGGCACCGCTGCGATAGTGTTCACGCGGCCGTTCGGTGGTCACCATCGACGGCCTTCGGGCTGTGGCGCAGCTTGGTAGCGCACTTGACTGGGGGTCAAGGGGTCGCAGGTTCAAATCCTGTCAGCCCGACCGAAGAAACCGCAGGTGAGAGGCCGTTTTCCGCTAGGGGGCGGCCTTTCGGTGGAGGGTCGCTGACACCAATTTTGACACCAGTTTGGTGGGCGCTAGGCATTTCTCTGACGGGGCCGGTCAGCCTTCTGCACCTGACGCACCCGCGACGCCGGGAACGTGCCCAGCATGGTTTCTCCGGGTGCTCGGGACCACTGGACCTGTGCCCACCAGGTGCCGTCGTCGTGCCGGTTCCACATACGGAGCAGGCCGTAATGCCAGGCGCCGTCGACGGTGACTTCCCCGTCAGGGCGGTCGGCGATGGGGTAGACGATCGGTTGCAAGGGGGGTCGGCTCCTGTGATCGGCGTCGACCCCTGACAGCCCGATCCTAGGGCGTGCCGAGGTGCTCTGGGGTCGAGGTTTCGGCTGCCCTGCCGAACGCAATCACGGCCCAGGGCTAATCGAGCGCCCCGCGGCATGAGCGTGCGTTTCGTTCGTCAGCCGATGACCCGAATGTGGTGCGGGTTGGGTCTCGCTGACGTTGCGGAAACCGCCAAACGGCCAGAGCCAACCGACACGGGTCCCGTGGTTGACTCTCATCATGGTTGAGGGGATGGAAGAGCGCGAGGCCGCCCTCGAACGACGCGAAGACGCCGTAGCGGCTCGGGAAGCCGCTCTTGCCAAGCGGATGGAGTCCGGCCAGGAGGTCCTGGAAGCCGCCGACGAACGTGACGCCGCCGCCGACATCCGAGATGGTGCCGCCTCCAAGCGCGAGAACGACCTCGATCTCGCCCAATTGCTGGCCCCGGAAGACGAGCACGGGTACGGCGGCGACTGGCCCGAACGCCGCAACGCCATTCGCGACCGCGGGCACGCGAAGCATGATCGCAAGGCATCCCGTGACGATCGGATTGCTCTGACCGAGGATGACGCCGAGCACGGCCCCAACGAAACCTGAGGCGCCCGCGTTAGTCGTCATGCCGTGTCGGCGTCGTCGTCCTGCTCCAATGGCACGGGGTCGCCGTCGTAGCAACGGCGGAAGGCGAGCGTTCCATCCCCGTTGAGGACGAGGTGTTCTGCCTGTGTCGTGATGGCGTGGCGTCGTCCTGCTTCGATCGCGTAGCCGCGTGTGGTCCAGACGCCCACGATGGGTTCGCCGTCGACGTGGTTGCGCCAAAGGTCGGCGGTGGCGTCGAGGTAGGTGACCACACGAGAAGCCATGGATCGAGTGTCCGCGAGGCGGCCGTGAAAGTGAGACAGGGTCGCGGCGCGCCGCGCAAATCCTTAGCAGTCGAGCGGAGCGCGCCGGTCGGCGGCGTGGCGGCGGGCTTCGGCCACACGGGCTTTTGTCTGCAGGTGGTCAATGATGTGGCCTGCGGGATGGGCGGCGGATCTGTTCGAGCGCCTGCTCGCTGGGCCGCTCGATCGTTCGAACGCGTAGCTGCGCGGCATTGGTCGCCCGGAGCGGGATGAAAAGCGCCAGCCGCACCGGCGCCAAGGACCCATCGGGGCGCCATCAAGACTCGATACGGAAGGAAGAACATGGACGACAGACATGTGATCATCGGCGCGGGCCCGGTCGGGCGCGCGGCGGCGGCAGCACTCGAGCAGCGCGGCGCCGAGGTTGTCCTCGCAAGTCGTTCCGGCGCCAACGGGACGACCGCTGTCGACGCAACGAGTGCGGATGCGCTCGCCCGCCTCGCCGACGGGGCGGTCGCCCTGTACAACTGCGTGAACCCGCCGGCGTACGACAAGTGGACCGAGCTGTGGCCGCCCGTCGCCGAAGCACTCCTCCGGGCCGCCGAACGCAGCGGCGCGGTGCTGGTCACCGCGGCGAACCTCTACCCGTACGGACCGGTGCCCGACGGGCTGATGCGCGAGGGAATGCCCGACTCGGCTCCCGGGAAGAAGGCCCGGGTGCGGGCGAAGATGACCGTCGACGCGTTCGCGGCTCACCAGGCCGGGCTGCTTCGGGCGGTCGAGGTTCGCGGGAGCGACTACATGGGTGCCGGCCCGGGCGACTACGCCCACGTGCCGCGAGTCATCGCCAAAGCGCTTCAGGGGAAGACGGTCAGCGTCGTGGGCAGCGCGGACCAGCCGCACACCTGGACCGACGTACGCGACATGGGCCGCGCTCTCGCGACGATCGCGACGGAGGAGTCGTCCTGGGGGAGGGTGTGGCATGCACCGTCCAACGCCCCACGCACGCAGGCCGAGGCAGTCAACGACGTGCTGGCCAGCGTCGGTGCGAAGCCGGTCACCGTGAAGGCGGTGCCCAACGCCCTGCTCGCGCTCGCGTCGCCGTTCGTCCCGATCCTGCGGGAACTGCGCGAGACGCTCTACCAATTCACCTCGCCCTACGTTCTGGACTCCTCGGCGATCACGGAGGCGTTCGGGCTCGAGCCGACGCCATGGGACGAGGTCTGCCGCCGTACCGCAACCTAGTCAGGGGGCATTCGCGGGTCAGAACACAGGTCCAAAGCGCGCGCGGGTATCGCCGCGTGCATCGCTAGGCTCGTGGTCGCCGTACGGGCTGTCCGGGCACAGGTCGTAGGTGTCGCCAAGTGTCGGGTCGAGCCAACCGATGTCGGGTGCCTCGACGATCCGATCGTGGCAGTAGCGGCAGCGGGCATGCGGGTGCGTGGCACGATCGTCGGGGGCTAATTGCCATCGGGGTGACGTGGGGTGGCGTGCGGGTCTCTCCCGAGCGCGATGACCCGGTCCTTGCGTGCGATTCGGGCCTGGAAGTCGCGTGCGTGGAAGTCGCCCTCTTGGGGCTTTTTCGCGTAGAGCAGGTAGAAGTAGTCGTTCTCGCCCACTTCTTCACGGTCTCCTACTTCGACAATCTCCCAATGCGCGAACGCCCACTCCTCGGCCTCTGAGAGGCTGCCGGCAACGCGGAGCAGATTCGCATGTCGGTCGTAGACGTACCACGGCAAACGCGCACCCGGGTCAGCGCTCTCGTCATCTGGGGGATCGCTCATGGCGCCGCCCTCCCTGGAATCGGATGAGCTCGGACCTGCTCACCGTCCCATGATGGCATCATCCCTGCGACAGCATCTATCGTCAGGGGCACCCTGACGAATGGGCGACGCCCTGATGCACGTGGACGTGTGTCGCGAAGCATGCCTCCGCAAGATCGGGGCGCTCATGGACCACGCGACGATCGACGTCCTCGCGCTCACCGCATACCCCCGCGCGCACTGGCGGGCCGTCCTGGCCCGACATGCACGACAATGGAAAGCCGGCGACGGCCGAACCGGTCGGCCACCAGGCTTGACCCGCTCCGACCGGTGGGGAACCGGGGCGGCAACGTTCGGCCTGGCCCTAGTGACCACCTGCCGCGTTGTCCTGCTTGCGCCACGATGGGGGTGGGCTGTCAGGTGGCGCAGCGCGCCGCCCGATCGCTGAGGGATCCTCCAGTGGCGAGCAGGAGGCACCGGCACGGGCGCACAGGTTACCCACCTTCTCCCTGACGTCGTGGGACGGCGTGGAGCGGTCAGAAGACCGACCTGACGAACAATGGTCAAAGAAGAGGAGGCAGGAGATGGACCTCGCTACTACCTATCTCGGGCTGACGTTGCGCAATCCGCTGGTCGCGTCGGCGTCCCCGCTGTCCCAGTCCGCAGACCGGGTCATCGAGCTGGTCGAGGCCGGTGTGTCTGCGGTGGTGCTGCACTCCCTGTTCGAGGAGCAGATTGAGCACCCGACACCAGACGCGGACCTGCCGCATTTCTTCGACAACCCGGCCGGGCCTGGTGCACCTAGGCGCTACCTCGAACTGATCGAGGAGTGCGTGGAGTCGGTGGATGTCCCAGTGATCGCCAGCATCAACGGCACCTCCCGGCACGGCTGGACGTCGTTCGCCCGCCAGATGCAAGACGCCGGCGCCGCCGCTGTCGAGTGCAACTTCTATAACGTGCCCCAACGCATGCAAGGGCGTGGTCGCGACGTCGAGGCGAGATGCATGGAGGTGGTACATGCGCTCAAACAGGCACTTGACGTGCCCGTGGCAGTCAAGCTCACGCCCTACTTCTCCTCGTTCGGCGAACTCGCGTTGCGACTTGTCGAGACCGGCGCGGACGGCCTGGTCCTGTTCAACCGGTTCCTTCAACCCCAGATCGACGTGCAGACCCTCACGGTCGCCCCCGTGATAGGACTCTCGCACTCCTCCGACGCCCGGCTTCCGCAGACCTGGATCGCCCTACTGCGCGAGCAGCTCGCTGTCTCCCTCGCCGGCACCAGCGGCGTCGAGACCGCATCCGACCTGGTCGCCTACCTGCTCGCGGGCGCCGACGTCGTGGAGTGCGCGTCGGCCTTCCTACGCAACGGCATCCAGTACGCCACGCTCCTTCTCGACGACCTCGACGCGTGGGGCAACGAGCACGGGTTCGGATCCGTCGAAGAAGTTCGCGGCCGGCTGGCCGTGCCCTGGAACGTCGACCCCCAGGAGTACAGCCGCGAGGGGTACGTCGCCGCCCTGCAGACCGCCCGCTTCAGCTACCTGCACCTGTGAGCTCGGCCGGACCATGCCAGACGCATGTGATGTCTCACGACATCCCGCACGCCCGGACCTGCGGAAGCAGGTTCGGGCGTGTGTGGTTTCCGGGTCTTGACGGGCACGGTGACCGATCGGGCAGGATCTTCCGGTTTCCGCGGTCGTGGCTCGCCCGCAATCGTATGCTGATCCCGCGAAGAGACCGTGGGGGATCGCGGTCTTCGGGGGATGGGGGACGCGTGTGAAGACCCGATACGTTGCGCATGCCACCGTGCCTGCCGCCGGACTGGCCCTGCAGTGAGATGAGCGTCGACAGCGAGGCGGAGGTGGCTGGCGCGCCGTCAGCGCGCCGCCGGCAGGCCTACATCTGGCTCCTCGGGGCGGCCATGGCCGGCCTGGCCGGCCTGATCGTCGTACCGGCGTGGCTGGACGACCCCGGAGCAGCGGTACCTGACCTCACGTGGCTGCTCCTGGTGCCTCTCTTCGCGCTCGCCGAGGTCGTGGTCATCCACCTGCCGACGCAGCGCAACGCGCACGGGCACACGCTCCGTGAAGTACCCGCGGTGCTCGGCCTGACCTTCCTTGCGCCGCAGCAGTACGTCACGGCGTACGTCGTTGGCGCCGTCCTCGCGCTGGTCGTCGCAGCACGCATGAGGGGCGTGAAGCTGGCGTTCAACGCCGCGATGTTCGCCTTCGAGGCCGCCCTCGGGGCGCTGACCTACCACGCGATCCTGCAGGGTGGCGACCCCCTGTCCCCGACCGGCTGGTTGGCCGTCCTCGTGGCGGTGCTGATCACCGACCTCATCTCCGCCGGCGCCGTGACCGCAGCCATCAGCCTGACCGAGGGTGCGTTCGACGGGGAGGTGCTCCACGAGGCGCTCCAGTCGGGTGTGGTGGCGGCGTTCATCAACACCTGCGTCGCGCTCCTCGTCGCGACCCTCGTCCTGGTCCAGCCCTCCGCCCTGCCGCTGCTGGGCGTGATCGTCGTTCTGCTGGTGCTGGGCTACCGCGTCTACGTCTCCCTCGCTCGTGGACACGCGCAAACCCAGCTGCTGTACCGGTTCGTCGACCGCACGTCCTCGGTGGGCTCCCTGGAGGAGGTCATCGAAGTCGTTCTCGTCGAGGCCGCCGGCCTCATGCACGCCGAGCGGGCCTACCTGGTGGAGCACCTCGACGAGAACAGCGCGCTCTACCACGCCTTCGAGGACGGCAGGCTCCACATCGGGACGATCGAGGAGCAGGAGCCGGCACCCTGGTGGTGGAGCGCCTTCGACGCGGGCGTCGTGCGGCATGACGCCCATCGTGTGCGAGGGAAGGCTGCCGAGTCCCCGGCCGGGCCAGCGCTGTTGTCCACGCCGCGGGACGGGCTCGCTGCTCCGCTGCGAGGAGCCGATTCGGCCCGGTACGTGCTGGTGGTGTGTGACCGGTCCTTCGAGAAGGAGACGTTCGGGGCCGAGGATGTCCAGGTCTTCGAGACGCTCGCCGCGCATGCAGGGGTCGCCGTGGAGCGGGCTCGTAGCGTCAGCGACCTCAAGTCCCTGGCAGACGAGCTGAAGCTCGCCCGCGACGCCGCCCTCTCGGCCTCGGAGGCGAAGTCGATGTTCCTCGCCAACATGAGTCACGAGATCCGCACGCCGCTGACCACCGTGCTCGCCACGGGCGAGATGTTGAGCGACACCCCGCTGAGCGACCTTCAGGTCAAGCTCCTGGAGCGGATGAATCGGAACGGCGGGCAGTTGCTGTCCCTCGTGGAAGCCCTGCTGGACTTCTCCCGGATCGAGGCCGGGCGCGCCGTTCTGGACCAGGCGGACTTCGACCTGCACGCGCTGGTCAACGACATCGCCGAGGCACAGCTGCCACGCGCGGGAGACAAGGGAGTCACGCTCGACTGGGATGTGGATCCGCGAGTGCCGCAGACCGTCATCGGAGACAGGACCCGGGTCTGCCAGGTCCTCACCAACCTGGTCGACAACGCGCTGAAGTTCACCAAGGACGGACGAGTCCACGTCCACGTCGGCCTCGTCGACGACGGCAGCGAGGTGCCGGACTGCGGCGTGCAGTTCACCGTGGCGGACACCGGCATCGGCATCAGCGACGAGGACCAGGCATCGATCTTCGAGTCCTTCAGCCAGGTCGACGGCTCCACCACCCGGCACTACGAAGGCACCGGGCTGGGTCTGGCGATCGGCAAGGCGCTGACCGAGCTCATGAACGGAACCATCGCCGTCCACAGCGAGCTCGGCGCGGGCAGCACCTTCACGGTTCGGCTACCGCTGTCTCCCACCGACGCCGGCCCAGCCGCTGGCGGCAACGAGTGCGCGGTTGACTGCCTGAGCCCGTAGTCAGACCCCGTGCCCGACGTCGCGGTCTAGTCAGGGCACGTGCAATTTCGTATTCGCCGCGAGCGCGTACCCAATTCGGGTGAACATTTGGGCCGGGCCATGGAGGGCCCGGGTGCACAACGGGGGGTAAGTGATGTCGAGCATCACGAGGAAAATGCTTGCGACCGTGGCCGTCGCCGCGGTTCTTCTGGCGTCGCTCGGTGGGGGACCGGCCGAGGCGCGTGGCAAACGCGAGTCGGGGGGTGGACTCCTCGGCGGGCTCCTGGGCGGTGTCGTCAACCTGACGGGCGGTGTCCTCGACCTGACGCTCGGCCTCGTCGGGCAGACCGGCATCATCGGCAGCAAGTGGGGCGACGACGACGGGCAGGGCGCGCGTGCGACCCGGAACGGGTCGTGGGACGCCTCGATCGACCTGGGCTCCATGTACAACCTGACTCGTTCCGTCGGCGCACAGCGGGCGTGGGCGCAAGGTGTCACCGGCCAGGGCGTCACCGTGGCCCTCATCGACACCGGTGTCGCCCCCGTGCCCGGTCTGGACGCGCCCGACAAGGTCCTCGACGGGCCGGACCTGTCCTACGAGAGCCAGACCCCCGGCACGCGGTACCTCGACGGCTACGGCCACGGCACGCACATGGCAGGGATCATCGCCGGTGCGGACGCGGGCTTCGATCCCCAGCGACCCGTCGCGGGCAAGTTCGCCGGCGTCGCCCCCGGGGCGCAGCTGTTGAACATGAAGGTCGCTGCAGGCGACGGCGGCACCGACGTCTCGCAGGTCATCGCCGCCCTCGACTGGGTGGTCGAGCACCGCAACGACGCGGGCATGAACGTGCGGGTGGCGAACCTGTCCTACGGCACCAAGTCGCCGCAAGCGTGGCAGGTGGACCCGCTGGCGCGTGCGGTCGAGAACGCGTGGAACCACGGCATCTTCGTCGTCGCGTCGGCCGGCAACGGCGGCCTGCAGTCACCCACCCTGCTCATGCCGGCTCGCGACCCGCACATCATGGCGGTCGGCGCCGTCGACCACGACGGTTCGGCGAGCACGCTGGACGACGAGGTGGCCGACTTCACCAACGGCGGAAGCGTGGGTCGTCGCCCCGACCTGCTGGCGCCCGGCAAGTCCGTCGTGTCGCTCCGCGTCCCGAGCTCCTACGTCGACTTCGCGCACCCCGAGGGCCGGCTGGCCGGAGACTCCGCAGGTCGCTTCTTCCGCGGGAGTGGTACCTCCCAGGCGGCCGCCGTGGTCGCAGGCGAGGCCGCGCTGCTCTTCCAGGCGAACCCGAACCTGACACCGGACCAGGTGAAGGCCGCGCTGCAGCAGACCGCCCGGCCGCTGGCCCTGAACCGCAGTCCTGTCCAGGGCGCCGGCGTCACCGACGTCGGGGCTGCCGTGACGCTGGTGAGGTCGAGGCTGGCGCTGCCCACGCTCCGCGCGTCGTACCCGGCGTCCACCGGGCTGGGATCGCTCGAGGCGTCGCGGGGCGGCGAGCACGTCCTCGACCCCATGAACGGCGTCGAGCTGTCCGGAGAGGTCGACGCACTCGGGTCGCCGTGGAACCCCGGCGCCTGGACCGCGGCCCAGAACACCGGCACGACCTGGGTGAACGGAGCATGGAACGGCCGCACCTGGACCGGCACGACGTGGCAGGACGGCAAGGTCCTCGCCGCGCCCTGGACGGGTGCGTCGTGGAGCGGTCTTCCGTGGGTGGACCACGTGTGGTCGGACGACCTGTGGCAGGCGCGCAGCTGGCGCGGCGACGACTGGGCGGCGAGAAGCTGGCGCGAGGCCTCCTGGGAGGCGCGCAGCTGGCGCCAGACTCCCTGAGGGCAGGAGCTGTCGACCTCGGCAGGTCAGGAGACCGACGGGGGCCAGCGATGAGCGCGCCACTCGTCCCAGGTCGCGAAGCCGGCCGGTGGGTCGTCCACCGGTTCACTGCCGTCGAGCTCACCTCGGGTGGGGATGTCGATGGTGGCAGCCCACGCGGCGAGCTCCTCGTCGGACATCGGCCACGTCGTGTGTGGCGCCTCGGCCTGGCGCTGGTCGAGTCGTCTCCGCTGCTCGGCTGGGGTGGCTTCGAAGTAGCGCATCTCCACGAGCGCGCCGCGATCGGCTGCGGCCTGCCGTAGCGCGGAGCGCTCGTCTCGACCCCAGAGGCCGAAGTCGATGACGACGTTGTTGCCGAGCTCGAGAGCGCGCAGCCCGATCTCGATGAGCCGTCCCTCGATCACCTCCTGGACCGACGGCGGATTCTCGTGCCCGTAGAGAGCCTTCACCCACTCGTCCTTCGTCAGGCGCAGTGCGTTCTGCTCGACCTCGATCCGCCGCGCAGCAGTGGTCTTCCCTGTGCACGGGAGCCCCACCGTCAGGAACAGCGTTGGTCGCCTCATCATCACCCCTGCCCAGCCCGACGGATCGAACCGGCTACCGCGGGCTCCACGCGAGTCCGCCCATCAGCCGGGGCTCGGGGATCACCGACAGGATGGGGTTGGCTTCCGCCAGGTCGATCAGCTGGAGAGTGCGCGGTCCGGTCTCGTCGTTGCCGATCTGGAACACCAGCTGCGTCCCGTCCCACGACCAGGCGGGGTCGAGCGCCGACTGGTCGGGCGCCGTCGTGACGTCGCCGGTGAGGTTGCACAGCGGAGCCCCGGTCACGTCGTCCGTCTCCGCCTGGCGGGGTGCCGGGCAGGGGGGCGCGGTGTCGTCCACCGACGCGACGTACAGGTCGCCGGTGCGGACGAACGCGATCAGCCCGTCGGTCGGGGATGAGACCGGGACCTCGTCGTGCTCACCCGACGTGAGCCTGCGGGAGGAGCCATCGGGGGCGACCACGTGCACGCCCGGTTCCTCCCCGCCGTGGTACGAGACGGCCACGTCGCCCGACGGCAGGTAGCTGATGCTCCTGAGCGCGAGCCGGGTGACCCGTCCGGGCTGGTCTCGGTCGGGTCGTCGTTGGTCAGCAGCTGCTCGAGCTTCCGGCCGTCCACCCGCCCGTCCTCGCGGACCGGGCCGACGTACAGGCTGGTCTCGAACTTCCCGTCACCGTCCGGATCCTCGAGGCAGTTGAGCAGCACCTGTCGGTCGCTCGGATGCCAGGCGACCCGCAGCCAGCACTGGAGGCCCTCCGCCGGCTCCCGCGTGAACAACGGGACGGGATCCCCGTCGGCCGTCCTCACCATGATCGTCCAGGGCCCGTCGGTCCCGGTGCCGGGCGGCGCCTCCCGATAGCCCAGGAACACGCCGTCGCGCGACATCCACGGTGCGTCGCTCGGGCCGGATGCGGGAGTGGCCGGGCCGAGGTCCTCACCCGTGGTGGTGGAGATGGCGTGCAGCTCCGGATCGGCGTCCTCGTCCGCCAGGAAGGACACCACCAGGACGTCTTCGTCGAACACTCTGGTCGGCGTCGACGGGGTGTCCGACGTGACGCTGGGGCTGGGAGTGGCTCCGTCGCCGTCGCCCGCCTCGTCCGGGCTCGCGGGTGAGGGCGTACGCCGAGGCGCCGGCGACCAGCAGTGCGACGGCGGCGCCGACCGCCGATGAGGACGGGTCGGGTGGCGATCCGTCGGCGGGCGCCGCCTGGCTCGGCTTCCCGCCGGCGTTGTCTCCTCCGGGCCGGGTGGCTTCCAGATCGGGGGTCCCGTGCCGCTTCGCCTCTGGCCGGTTGGGCGGGTGTCACGACGGTCGCCGGCTCGGTCGTCGCGTGGGGCCGCCGGTGCCGGAGGGGCCGGCGGTGGGGGTGGCGGGCTCGGCTCCTCGGTCTTCTTGCCGCGGGTGGGCCATTGGGCGACGGTGGGAGCGGCGGCGGGGGCGGTCTCGCCCGAGGCGGGCGGCTGGTAGCGGACGGCGCCGAGGGCGATGTCGTGCTTGGGGTGGGTGTCCATGGCGGTGCGTACGCCGAACTCGCTCTGGAGCAGGTGGCTGACGAGCGGGATGCGGGAGCTGCCGCCGACCAGGACGACGGTGGCCAGGTCGGCGGCGGTGAGGTCGGCGGAGCGCAGCGCTCGCTGGGTGGCGTCGAGGGTGTCGCGCAGCGGGGAGGTGATCAGGCCTTCCAGCTCGGTGCGGGTCATCCGCAGCGAGGTGCTCAGCCCCGGCAGGGCGACGGCGATGGTCGTCTCGACGTCGCTGGACAGGGCCTCCTTGGCGTCGACGCACTCCCGGCGCAGCCGCGCGAGGCCGGTGGTGACGTCGGGGTCGTCGAGGTCGAGGTCGGCGATCCGGTCGCCGAGCATGCCCACGACGTGCTGGAAGACCGCCTCGTCGAAGTCGATGCCGCCCAGGTGCTCGACGCCGTCGGGGGAGCCGACGATCGCGAAACCCGGCGTCCTGCTTCTCCAGCAGGCAGACGTCGAAGGTGCCGCCGCCGAGGTCGTAGACCGCGACCTTGTCGCCGGCGGCGAGCCGGAGCGCGGGCGGCGTACTGGGTGGCGGCGGCCTCCGGCTCGGTGCAGGTCAGCGCCGGCGGCACGTCGGCGAGGTTGACCAGCTGGTCGAGCAGCTCGCGCTTGTAGCCGCCCCAGTTGGCGGGGTAGGTGACCACGACCTCGTCGGGCGCCGAGCCCTGCCGTCTCGGTCGCCACCGAGACCACCCAGGCCAGCAGCTTGGCGGACAGCGACTGCGGGGAGAACGGCTGGCCGGCCACCAGGATCGGCACCGTGTCGCCGATCCGGCGCTTGAACTCGCGGGCCGACCGGGCCGGCTCCGTGGCCGCGCGACGATCGGCCGCCTCGCCGAACAGGAAGCTCCCGTCGGCCGCGAGGAACACCACCGACGGCACGGTCAGCGCCCGGTTGCCCAGACCCAGCATCGTCGGCCCGGTGCCGTCGTCCACGGCGGCCGCCGTGAACGTCGTCCCGAGGTCGACACCCAGTCGGTACCCCATGGACGGAGGCTACCGGTCCCCACGGGGCGGGCCTACACTCGAATTTCCGGCGGGGCCCGTCGCAGTGATCCGGGCCGAGGGCACCGGTGAGTGCGACATGAAACTGGGAATCCGCGAGATCTACGAGGCAGCGCGTGCTGCCGGGTTCACGCCGGACCAGGCGACGACGTGGACCGCGATCGCGCTGGCGGAGTCCGGCGGAGAGACCGGTGCGCACAATCCGACCGGCGAGGACTCCCGCGGGCTCTGGCAGATCAACGTCGCGCCGAACGTGCCGCCCAACATCTGGGGTGACCTGAACGATCCCGAGGTCAACGCCCGCGCGGCCTACGACATCTCCAACCACGGGCTCGACATGCGGCCCTGGACGACGACGCACGCCTCGAACGCCGGGACCGCCGCGGACTACCGCACCTACCTCGACGACGTCTCGGCCGTGACCGGCTTCAGCGGCGATCCCGCGAGGCGTCGAGGGCTACGGCTCCCCGCTGCCGGAGCCGCTGCCGCCGTCCGGGCCCGACGACGCAGGTGCCGACGTCGTACGACGCGATCGATCTCGGGATGCAGCCCGGCGGCAACGTCGACACCGACCGCGACGGGCTGACGGACGCGTTCGAGATGATGACGCGGGAGCCGAGCGGACCTCGCGGACTCCGACCAGGACAGCCTGTCCGACGCCTACGAGGCGACCGTCAGCCACACCAGCCCGGTGCTCGCCGACACGGACTCCGACACGCTCAGTGACTCGGCCGAGGAGGCTCTCGGCACGTCGGGGACGGCGTTCGACACCGACGAGGACGGGCCCTCTGACGGGCTCGAGGTCCGGTTCGGCACGGACCCGCTCCAGACGCAGAAGAAGCTCGACCCGGACATCGTCGCCGCCGTGTCGGCGGCCGGGCAGCCGGTCAACGGCATGCCTGGCACCAGCCTGACGGGCATGTCGGCGACCGGGCAGACGACCGGCGCTGCCGCAGGACTTCGAGGGCAAGGATCCGTGGGAGAAGGTCAGCCATCGACGGCGAGACGGTGGACAACTTCACGGCGGCAGCCCTCCAGGCCGCCTCGAGCGAAGCCGGCACCGACTGGCACATCCTGCAGGGCTCGTTCTCCACATGACGTGGCAGCCTCGGGGTCCACCCACTCGGGCGGGGGCGTCGTCGACATCGCCCCCACCGACGGGGACTGGGAGGGCGCGGTCACGGCCCTGCGGAAGATCGGCTTCGCAGCGTGGATCAGGAACGTCCCGGGCCACGGCTACGCGGGGTCCGGGGAGCACATCCACGCCGTCCTGATGGGCGACGAGCAGATGTCGGACCAGGCGGCCATCCAGGTCCAGTCGTACCTGAACAACGACAACGGGCTCGAGGGCTCCACGCCCGACGACGGCCCTCGCGAGTTCGTCAACAATCGCTTCTCGTGGGAGGAGATGAGCGGCGTGTCGGCCGGCGCCATGCCCGGCCTGGGTGACGCCGCGGGGCTGACGGCGACGTCCGCGCCGTACGACCAGATCGACACCGGGCTCGCGCCCACGGCCGTGGGTGACAGCGACAGCGACGGGCTCGCCGATGCGTTCGAAAAGGCCTACGGCCTGGACCCGATGTCCGCCGACAGCGACCGGGACGGCCGCGCCGACGGCGTCGAGCTGATCCAGCGCAGCGACCCGAAGGTCGCCGACGACGCCGCGGCCGCGGCTACCGCGTCATCCCTGAACGGGCTCGACCCGGCCGGGGACGACGACTCGGACAGCCTGAGCAACACGTTCGAGGTCCAGCACGGGCTCGACCCGCGGCTGGCCGACACGGACCTGGACCAGCTCACCGACGCCGCCGAGATCGCGCTCGGAACGAACCCGCTGGCGCTCGACAGCGACCTGGACGGGATCACCGACCACGCAGAAGTGCAGTTCGGCACCAACCCACTCGGTGCCGAGACACAGGACCCGACGCTGTCCGAGCTCGACCCAGCAGACGACAGCGACCTGGTCTAGCGACGAAAGGGGAGGGAGTGCCGCGGTTCGCCGAGGCGAGCAACCACCGGCCGGAGCCCACGGGACTCCTCCGGCCGCGGTTGCTGTCACCCCTGGTGGCGGACGACGCGCCCGGTGTGGTCGTCGTGATCGCCCCACCGGGGTCGGGCAAGACCACGCTGCTGGCCCGCGCGGCCGCGCTGAGTCCCCGCCCGACCGCGTGGTTCACCGCTGGGCCGGGTGAGCGTGCCGGCCGCGACTTCGTGCGCCGCGTCGCCCGGGCGACGGGCGACGCCCTCGGCGTGGACCTCGGCGAGCCGGAGACGGCCGACGCAGCTGGCCGCGGCGCTCGCGGCGCTGCCCGAGCGAGCCGTGCTGCTGATCGCTGGACGACGTCCACGAGCTCGAGGGATTCCCTGCGGAGCAGGAGCTGGCCGACCTGCTGCGCAGTCGTCCGCGCCACGTCCGGGTCGCGCTCGGCACCCGCCGGCCGCTGGCCTCGAACACACCGCGGCTCATGGTGTCCGGGGAGCTGGTCGAGCTTGACAGCGAGGCGCTCCGGTTCCGGTCCTGGGAGGTCGAGGAGCTGTTCCGGCTCGTGTACGGCGAGCCCCTCTCGCCCGAGGCAGCGGCGGCCCTCACCCGGCGTACCGCGGGCTGGGCCGCCGGCCTGATGCTGTTCCACCTCTCCACGACCGGGAAGTCGTCGGTGGAGCGGGAGCGCGCCGTCGCAGACCTGGGCGGAAGGTCACGGCTGCTGCGCAGCTACCTCACGCGCAACGTGCTCGACGAGCTGGACCCGGAGCGGCGCGAGTTCCTGCTCGCGACCTGCACCCTGGGCACGCTGACCGGACCGCTGTGCGACGCGCTGCTCGAGCGGGAGGGCAGCGCCGTGGTGCTCGAGGAGCTGGCCTCGCGGCAGTTCTTCACGACGCTCGACGACAACGGCCGGGCCTACCGCTACCACCAGGTGCTGCAGACCCTGCTCGAGGGGCTGCTCGTCGACGAGCTCGGCCACCGGGCGGCGGTCGACCTCTACGGCCGCAGCGCCCTGCTGCTCGAGTCGGAGGGACTGCCGCGCGAGGCGCTCCGCGCCTACGCCATGGCCGAGGACTTCGCGTCGGTCGCGCGGGTGCTCCAGCAGTCGAGCTCCGGACTTGCGATGGATCCCCAGCTCGCCCAGCTCGACGACGCCGGGGACGACCCGTGGCTGGCGCTGGTGCGCGCCCGCCGGCTGCAACGGGCAGGCGCCTTCGCGGCGGCCGTCGCGGCGTTCCGCGAGGCGGAGGGGCTGCTCGACGACTCGGAGTTCCGCCGGCGGTGCGGCGAGGAACGCGCGGTAGCCGGCGTGTGGCTCGCCGACGCGACCCTCCCGGACCAGCCGGTGCCCGGTGCGACGCGCTCCCGTGCCGCGGCCCAGTCCGTCCGTGCCGCGACCCGTCGACTCCCGGCTCCCGACCGGCTCCCTCCGCAGCCCCTCGCCGAGGGGGTGGTCCTGCTCCTCGCGGGTGAGGTCGGGCGTGCCGCCCGGAAGCTCGCGCACGTCGCACCCGGCTCGACCGCCGAGCAGCTCTACGCGGATCTGGCCCGCGTGGTCGCGGAGATCGTGGACGGCGCGGGCGGTGAGTCCGTCGCGACCCTCGAACAGATCATCCTCACGGCGGAGGTGGAGGAGCAGCCCTGGCTGGCGCGACTCGCCCGCGGCGTCCAGGCGTCGGTGCTCCTGGTGACCAGCGGGGAGCCGTGGCGGGTGGAGTCGTGCGAGTCCCTGGTCGAGGAGTGCGAGCGCTCGGGTGACGCATGGGGGGACTTGCTGCTCGCCGGTGCGCTCGGAGTGGCGCACACGCTGCGCCGCGACCCGGCAGCGGGTCGGTGGCTCGACCGGTCCGCCCGTGGCGCGGGCTCGCTCAACGCTCCGGTGCTCGCGGCCTGGACCGAGTACCTCGGCGCCTTCGTCGCCAGGCAGCACGGGGACGCCGGACGCTCCGGCGCGAGCCGACCGCGCACGGACCCTCGCCCGGGCGGCCGGCCTGGTCGGTGCGGACGCGATGCTGGCGCGTCGCCTCGGTCTCGGCGTGGGTACGACGTCGACGGCCCGGGGTGTCGTGATCCGGTGTCTCGGTGCGTTCGGGATCGAGGCGGCCGGCACGGAGCTCACCCTGCCTCCTCTCCGCCCGCTGCCACGGACGCTCCTCCTCCTGCTGGCACTCAACCAGGGGCGGGACGTCCACCGCGAGGTGCTCATCGACCTGCTGTGGCCGGGCACGCCGCTGGACGCGGCGGCGCACCGGCTGCACGCGGCGGCCTCCAGCGTCCGGCGATGCCTCGCCGGCGCCGGGCTGGGCGGCGACGTGGTGCGCCGCCACGGGAGTGCGTACAGCCTGGTCGTGGAGGGCGCGACCCTCGACGTGGCGGAGTTCGAGACCGCGCTCCGGGAGGCGTCCCGGTGCGAGGCCAGGGGGACCAGCGCGGTGCGCTGGCCGCCGAGATGACGGCGCTCGAGGCCTATCAGGGTGACCTGCTCGACGAGGCCGGACCCGCGGAGTGGGTCGTGGGCGAACGCGATCGGCTGCGGATCGCGGCGGCGACGGCGGCCTACTCGGCCGGCCGGCTGAGCCTCCGCCTGCGCACCCCGGCCGAGGCGTTGCCACTCGCGCGGCGCGCGACCGAGCTCGACCCGCTGCGCGACTCCGCGTGGGCGATGCTTGCCGAGGTCCAGGAGCGGATGGGCGACCTGGGCTCGGCGGCGGCGACCCGCCGCGAGCACGCCCTGGTGGCCTCCGAGCTCAGCGGCCCCTGAGGGTCACCACCCGTCAGCGGCGGGCGAGGAAGCCGCCGACGTAGCCCGCGACGCAGCCGGCGAAGACGAGTACGGCGCCCGCAGCCGGCCCGGAGCCGCCGGCCACTGTCGCCGAGCCCACGAAGGTGGCGACCACGACGACCGCGCCGAGCAGGGCGGCGACGCGGGTGAGCCGGCCGGACCGTCCCGTGAGCCCGAAGATCACGAGTCCGCCCAGGATGATCAGGACCATGCCGACGGACAGCACGTTCTCGACGCCCATCGCGTCGAGGTCGTTGGGGATGCCGAACTCGGGGTGACTCGCGTCGACCTCCTTCGAGACCTCCTCTGCGGTCAGCCCGACGGCCGAGTTCCCGGAGTCGGCGACGAACTCCAGCAGCGAACCCAGGATCATCGCCAGCCCGCCCAGGACCGTGAGCAGCAACCGGGCCAGTCCGCGCCGCGACGACGCCAGCTGGATCACGCTGCCGTCGACCCGGGTATCGCTGCGGCCGTCCGAGGCCACGATCGTCAGGGGCCGGGTCACCTCCTGCCCCGGCGGCGTGCGCGGCGCCGTGACGGTGACGCGCACCGCGGCCTGCTGGCCCGCCGGCACCTGGACCGTCGCAGGGGAGAACGCGAAGCCCAGGCTGTTCTCCGGGTCTTCGCCCGCGGAGGACCAGGCTCACCGGCGTGGCACCGCCCCGGTTGTCCACGACGGCCGTCATCTGTCCGCGATGCCGTCCCCCCAACCGCAGGACGGTGGGGTCGAGGCGGAGCGACAGCAGCTCGATCGCCGCGCGGGCCGCCGACTGCGTGAGCGTCACCGTCGTCTCGGCACGTTGCTGCCCCTCGACGGCGGTGATCGTGATCGTGCGGCTGACCTCGCCTCCCGGATGGGGAGGCGGGGCCTCGAAGCGTACGTCGGTCCTCGCCTCGCCGCCCGGGCGGGACGTCGAGCTGCGGCAGGCGCCAGGTCGTCCGGACCGCCTGCTCGGGGTCGGTGGCGGAGAGTCGCACCCGGGCCCACCGGTTGCTGCGGGGGTTCTCCACGACCACGGTGCACACACCCGCCGAGTGGTCGCGCGCGCGGATCAGCTGCGGCTCGGCGCGCACCTGGAACGGCGCCTCGACGACCGGCACGGTGACCCGCACGGACATGTCGCGGTAGGCGAATCGGCCCGTGGTGTTGCGGAGCCGCACCAGCAGCACCAGCTTCTGGGCGGGCACCAGGGTGGATGACACGATCCTGAGCTCCGTCGTCACGGTGCCCGACGTGGACGGCAGCAGCTCGGTGGTGCCCGGCCTGACCTCGAGCCACGGTGGCGCATTGAGACCTTCGACGACGTAGCCGTCGACGACGCCCGACGTGTTGCTCACGTTGACCGTCACCGTGACCGGCGTGCCGTCCACGGGCACGGTGACGTCTTCGCCGTCGATGCCGGTCTCGAAGGGATCGCGCCTCTCGTCGGCGGCGCCGGCGCCGCCGACGCCGGCAGACGATGGTGGCTCGTCCGAGGGCGGGACGATCACCGGCGTCGGGCCGGTCACCGGGGGCGTGCGGCTCGATGGCGAGTCGTCCTGCCACCCGAGGTAGGCGCGACAGGACCAGCAGAACTGCGTCTCGGGCGGGTTCTGTTCACCGCACGTGCTGCAGACTGTTTCCACGGTCGCTTCTCCGTGTGCCCTCGAGTTATCCGGATGCTAGCGGGTGTGCTCTTCCACTCGCGACGTCAGCTCCGCACCACCTCGACCCGGTGCACCACGTGCGCGGGCTTGAGCGAGGACACGACGAGGTCGAGCCGCTGCTCGTCCACGTGCTGGTCCTGGGCCGCGAACACCTGCACCACGAACGCCTGCAGCGGCTCGCCGGGGAGGGCGGCGTCGGCGTCCATCGACCAGCTGACGGCCCCGGTCTCCTGGACCTCGGCGCGCAGCCCGAAGACCGCCTCCACCGCGAGCGCGATGCCCCGCGGCGTGCCCTGGATGCCCTGGAGCGACACGGCCTGCCGGAGGAGCAGGCGCTGCCGATCGCGTGACTGGCCGGGGTCGAGCGACATGCCCGTCCAGGCCGCGAGCCACGGGAGGAGGTCGTCGGGCGCCGTCGCGACGTCGAGGTAGGCCGGCAGGTTGTCCAGGGTGGACACGACCGGGGCCAGCACCTCGTCGAGTGCGCCGCAGAAGCGTTCGACGAACCGCTGGCCCTGGTAGAGCCCCGGCAGCGTCCGGGCCAGCGGGTGCGGGTTGGGGAGGGCCGCGATGTCCGCGCGCATCAGCGCACCCGCACCTGGTGCTCGTAGGAGAACACCAGCCCCGTCGGCGGCAGGTCGAGCCGCTGCACCGGGCTCTCGCGGCGTCCGCTGTCGGCGTCCGCCGGGAACAGCGTCACCGAGACCTCCTGGGCCATGTCGACGCCGGGGATCCGGGCCAGCGCGGCGTGCACCTCGTGGGACTGCACGGACCGGCCGAACGGCCAGCCGTCGCCGTCCGGGCCGCCGGTGAGCGGGTCGAGCAGCCCGTACAGCGCGCGCAGCACGTCGTCGTGCACCACGTCGGGGTCGTAGCGCTCCCGCGCGTGCACGTCGGCCACCACGGTGAGCCCCGTGTAGTGCGGCGGCGTGACCAGGACCCGGGTCCCGACCAGCCGGCTGCCGTCCAGCGCCTCGGCGATCCGCTGGAGCATCTCCTCGTCCGGCGCGAGGTCGTCGAGGCGGATCCGGCCCACGTGGTCGCCGGCGACGTTCGGGACGACGAGCACCAGCACGCCCTCGCCCTGGTCTCCCTCGCGGCTGGCGGCGCAGTGCACCCGTGCGGCCTCGGGCGCGACGTCCCGCGCGAGCTGGATGAAGTCGTCCGCCGTCACCGCGCGCCCCCGGGCCCGGAGCAGCATCGGCCCGCGCACCTTGGCGTCGTCCAGCGACTCGGCGTCCGATCCGCCGACGGCGGCGGCCCGGTTCTCGACGCGGGCGACGTACGGGACGCTCGTCTTCAGCACCCGCACCTGGCCCGCCGTGACGTTGCCGCGCCGACCACCGCCGCTGCGGTACGACGTCAGCAGGAGGGTCGCGCCGCGGGGCGGCACGGCGCCGTACGTGCGCAGTGTCCCGTCGGCGAGCCGGACCGCCGGGCCGAACTGCACCTCGGCGGCCACGTGGTCGAGGCGGTAGTGCTGGTCGCCGGGGCCGGACTCGGCGAACTGGCGGACCTCGGTCCAGATCTGCTCGCCCTCGGGGGTCTGCACCTCGAGCGTGCCAGCGGCGAGGGAGGCCAGGACCGGCCGGCGGAGCAGCGGGAACCGCTGGCCCGGGGTCCCGTCGGAGATGCCGAGGGTCTCGCGGTGCAGCACCTCGGCGTTGGCCATCGGCGCCGTGCCACCGATCGTGAACGCCGTGATCGCGTTCACCCGGGGCGGCGCGGTGTACATCGGCTGGTCGGGCAGGCTCTCGACCAGGCGGCAGCGCAGCCAGCCGGCCCGCTCCCGGGCGATGATCGAGGTCTGGTGCTCCTCGGGGACGTGCAGCACCACGTCGCCGTCCTTGTTCAGGCCGCCGGTGTCGTCGTGGTCGACCTCGCAGGCCGTCCAGCCGGTGCCGGTCCAGGCCTCCCAGACGCGCGGCGGACGCCGCGGGTCGACGCCCACACCGGCCACGGTGCACTCCATCCGCAGGGTGACCGCGCACGACGGCACCGCGTTGCTCAACCCGATCAGGAGAGCGTCGCCAGGCGTCGGCGTGGGCGAGAACGCAGCGAACCCCTGGTCGCCCGACAGCGCCGCCGTGAGGTCGACCGGCTCGGCGCCGACGAGCGCGGTCCCGGCGCGGGTGAACGTGCAGGGCACGATGCTCAGCTCGCGCAAGGTCGAGAAGACGACCGGGTCGTGGATGTCGGTGCGCGGCGTGGACACCTGGGTCTCGTCGCGGACCGGCACGGGCTGCGGCTGCGGCGCGGACAGCCAGAACGTCACGCGCCCGGTCGCGGCCGCCGGCGGCCGGAGCTCGACGCCGATCATCTCGAGGAACTTGACGTAGTTCAGGTCCGGGACGCGGTTCAGCCGGTAGATCAGCTGGTCGACCATCTGCGCGAACGCCTCGATCAGGGTGACGCCGGGATCGGAGACGTTGTGGTCGGTCCACTCGGGGCACCGGGTCTGCACCAGGCGCTTCGCCTCGTCGACGAGCCCCTGGAACGTGCGGTCGTCGAGGTTCGGGGCGGGCAGCATCTCAGACCACCAGCTCGGCGGGAGCGTTGACCGGGCCGGTCAGCTCCTGGTCGGGGATGACGTAGAACGGGAAGACCAGGTTCCGCGGGTCGTTGCTCCCGACGATCTCGTACGCCACGTCGACGTACAGCGTGCCGGCCTCGATCCGGTCGTAGCTCACGCCGACCTCGAGCACGACGATCCGGGGCTCCCAGCGCTCCAGCGCCTCGCGCACGTCGTACGCGATCTGCCCGGCGGTCGCCCCGTTGGCCGGGCCGAACACGTGGTCGTGGATGCGGCAGCCGAACTCCGGCCGCATCGGGCGCTCGCCGCGCGCGGTGCCGAGGATCAGCCGGATCGCCTGGTCGACCTCGCGTTCGCGGGTGACCAGGGCGATGCCACCGGTCGCGTCCGTCGTGGGCGGGAACGCCCAGCCGGCGCCGATGAAGTCCGGGTTCACGTCATCCTCCGATCATCACGGTGGGCGCGCCCATCACGATGGGCGCGCCACAAGCGGACATGTCGCCCATCCGCGCCGCCGGCAGCCCGCCGATCAGGACGGTCGGGCAGCCCGGCGGCACGATCGCGCGTGGGCGGGTGCGGGACCACTCCCGGGAACGAGCAGATGTGCGGCGTCCCCACGGTGGCGGCGGGCATTCCGGCGATCAGGACGGTCGGCACTCCCGGTGGTCCGATCACGCCGGGGTGTCCGGTCGGGTCGCCGACCCGGGCTGCTGCTGGCATCGCACGTTCCTTTCGGCGTACCTGCTAGTTGATCTTCACGAGGGCGGCGGACAGCGAGGCCATCGCGCCACCCTTGAGGTCGAGCTGCGAGCCCGAGGTCACCTTCACGGGACCGCCGCCGCCGTCGACGGTGACGCCCTGGGTGGCCGTGAGCGAGATCTGGCCGCCCTTGAGCTCGAGCTTGGCGCTGGCCGAGTCGACCGTGATGCCCTGCGTGCCCTCGATCAGCACCGTGCCGTCGGAGTGCACCGTCACCTTGGTGCCGGTCGCGTCCAGCTTCAGGCTGACCTTGCCGTCGCCGCTGGCGACGGTGACTCCCTCGGTCTTGCCGTCCTCGTCGAGGAAGTCGATCCGATGACCCCGGCGGGAGACGAAGGAGCGTCGGTTGACGCTGCCCTTGCCGCCGTCGACGGCGGGGATCCCCTGCGGGCTGGGCTGGTCCATGCCGTTGTAGAGGCCGCCGAGGACGTACGGCCGCCGGAAGTCGCCCTGCTCGAAGACGACCAGCACCTCGTCGCCCACCTCGGGCAGGACCAGCGCTCCGCGGTCCTTGCCGGCGCCGGCCTGCACGGTGCGGGCCCAGCCGCTCACGTAGGTGCCGTCGAGCCACGGGAAGCGCAGTCGCACGCGGCCGGTCTTCTCCGGGTCGTTGACGTCGTCGACGACGGCGACGACCACGCCCGGGGGCGCTGTCGTGGCCGGGCCGCCGCCGCTCGCGAGGCCCAGCATGGTGCGGTCCCGGACGCCGGTCACCGAGAACGACGTCGTGTAGCCGGTGGTGGGGTCGAGCCGGTGCCGCGACGTGGTGACGGTGTACTTCCCGTCGAACGGTGAGCCGAGGCCGTCCATGGTGATCGCCGCGCCGGCGCGCACCTCGGGGTTGCCCCGGGCCACGCCCTCGAACTCGGCGAACGAACCCGCGACCGCCTCGGCGAGCGCCGCGGCCGCGACGTCCACCTCGGCCTGGGTGCGGTGCGGGACGTCGGTGGCGACGTAGCGGGCGTCGCCGAACGTCTTGGCGAGCTTGGCGGGGTCGGTGTCGGGGAGCACGACCGAGGTGGTGGCGGCGGGCTTGGTCGCGGTCAGCGCCTGCTTGGTGGCGATGTCCCAGCCGCGGACCTCGACCTCCTTCACCTGCTCGGACGACGTCACGACCGCCCGGAACCGGAGCAGGTCCGCGCCGAGCTTCAGCACGAGCGGGTTCTTGTTCTCGGCACCGCCGGGTGGCGGGGCGCCGGAGGCCGCGGTGGGCGGCCCGAAGCCGAACTTCCCCTCGCGGACGGTCACCTCGAAGCCGACGTCGGCCGCCAGCCGCTGCATCAGGTCCCAGTCGCTGGTGCCCGCCTGGGGGACGTGCTCGTAGACCGTCGTGGTGCTGGTGACGTCGCCGGACTGGAGCCCGGCTCGCTGGGCCACCTTGAGGGCGATGTCCGACGCGGTCATCTGCGTGTAGGCCTCGGTACGCCGGCCGCGGAACAGGCGGTGCGCCGCGTCGTACCCGCGGAGCACGGTGAACGTGCCGCCGGAGTCGAACTCGGACTGGAGCGCCGTGATCTCCCCGGTCATCAGCGGGAGCGGGGCCTTGCTGTCACCGGTCGACACGGAGATCTTCACCGCGGACCCGACCTTGGCCCCGGACTTCGGCAGCACCAGGTGCGCGGGGTCGCGGAAGCGCAGCTCGAACAGGTCCGGGTACTTCTGGCTGTCGTCGACGCAGGGCCGCGATCAGCAGTGGCGCGATGTCCGCCGGCAGCGCGGTGCCGTCGATCTCGACGAGGAACGTGTTGGTGAACGACATCGATCAGAGCTCCTCGGGCGACGGGAGCAGGAGCCGGGTGCCGGGCAGGCAACGGAGCGGGTCGTCGATCCCGTTGAACCGGGCGACGTCCCGCCACGCCGCGGGATCGCCGTACTCGGCGAAGGCGACCGAGGCGAGCGAGTCGCCCTCGACGACGGTGTGGGAGCGGCGGACGGCGTCGCTGCCGGAGGTCGGGTTCTGCTTCGCGGGTGGGCTGGGCATCTCCTCGATGGCGACGCTGCACAGGGCACGGATCGGGAGGCCGTCGGCGGTGAAGAGCGTGTACTTCGCGCTGACCGAGGTGACGAACGCCGGGAAGCTGGTGATCGCACCCCAGTGCAGGACGACGAGCGGCGGGCTCGGCTTCTTCTGGCCGGCGCTCTCCTCCGTCGGCACCGTGCAGCTGAACAGCTGCTCCACGGCCTCCACGACGCTGCCGTCCTGCTTGCCGGTGGAGTCGAAGAACATCTCCAGCGTCATCTTGCAGGGCTCGGACCCGCTGAACTCGGGAGGCCCGGCCTTCTTCGCGCCCTTGGCGGTCTTGCGCTCCCACTTCGCGGCCTTCTGGATCGTCACTTCCTTGGGGTTGAACTGGAAGGGGATGGTGCCGCGCTCGCCCGCCGAGCCCGGAGGGGGTGGCGTCGTACAGCGTCAGGGCCGCCTTCTCCATCTGCGGGCGCGAGGTGTCACCCGACGGCGACGGCGCGGAGACGCCGCCGCCTCCGGCGGAGCTCTGCAGGGCGACCGGCTGGCTCATTGCGGCACCGGCTTGGCGTCGGTGAATCCGTGATGGGCCAGCTCGAGGGTCTCGGTGGCGACCTTGGGGGAGTCCAGGTTGAGGCCGGGGCCGGTCCACTTGACCGGGATCACGCCGAGCAGGCCCCAGGAGGCGACCACCTTGCGCTCGGCGGTCATCGCGGAGATGTTGGCCGTCTTGGGCGTGACGCCGGTGCCCATCGTCGCCAGCCAGGCCATCACCTCGGTGGTGTCGGCGCACAGCGGGCCGGGTCAGCTTGATGTTGGAGAACTTCAGGCGGGTCGGCAGCTGCCAGACGAACCCGTTGTTGCCGCCCTCCTCGCGCTGCTCCATGACGACCTCGACGCCCAGCCCCTCGCAGCTGTTGAAGGTGCCGAGCTTCATGTCGTCGATGGTCACCGCGAAGCAGACGGTGACGGCGGGCTCGGGGTAGGTGGGGTTGCTCATCGCGTCATGCTCCGTCCGGAACGTTCACGGTCCAGCCACAGCTCGGCCCTCAGCAGAGCCGACATCGGCGCGTACAGCCGTCGGGCGAGCTCGTCCAGGTCGGCCCCGCCGGGCTTCGCGGGCGCCGGTGACGTGCTGCCGAGGGCGGTGGCGACCCCGGCGGCCGACGGGTGTCTCGGGCGCGGGAGCCGCTGCGGCCTCGCCGCCGCCCTCGTCGGCTCGCTGCACTGTTGCCTGCGGCTGCTCCCAACGGATCGCGACCTCGGTGCCACCTCCGCCGTCCGTGCTCGGGGTGGTCGACGTGGTCGGCGGGCCCGGGCGCAGGCCCGCTCGACCTGGTCGGCAGGTCCGGGCGAGGTGCCTGAGGAGTGGCCGCGGAGAACAGCCGCTGCAGGGGCATGGACCGGATGCTGGCCGGCATCGACTCGTACGTCGGGGCGCTCGGCGACGCCGGTGCCGGCGGACGGCTGGCGACCGGAACCGGGGTCATCGTGGCGGCGCTGCGCTGGACCTGCGCGGCCGGACCGGCGGGCGGTGCGGTGGTGTGGGCGCCGACGCGTGGGAGACCGTCACGGCCGGGCTGGTGTGCGGTGCGGGATCGGGCCGTTCCGGGACGAACGCCGTCGGCGTGACGGCGGGCTCGGGCAGGCGGCGACGGCCGCCGACGGGAGGGGCTCCGCGGTGACGCGCTGGACGGTCTGGGCGATCGGGGCGGGGCCGGGAGCTGATCGGCCGCGACGGCCTGCACCGTCAGGCCGGGCGCCGGCACGGGCCGGACCGGCGTCGGCTTCGCGGCCGGCGGCGGGGGCGGCCACGCGAGTGCGGGCGGAGCGAGTGGTAGCGGAACCGCAGAGTCCGCGGTGCGCTGCGCCGTGACCGCGGTCGCCGAAGCGGCGACGGGTGGGACGGCCGGCGGTGTCGGGACGGCCGTGCGCTGAACCGGGGCGACAGACCGTGACGATGAGCCAGCCCGACCGGCATGCGGTTCCTCGGGGCGGCTCGCCGCGCGCTGCACGGCGGGAGCGGCCGTGGTCGGGGCGGCTGCCGGGGAGACCGGGGTCGAGGTGGGTGGCTCCTCCACGCGGATCGGCCGTTCGCCCAGGAGGTCGACGGCGGTGGGTGTGGCCGGCTCGGCCGGGACATCCGTGGGCTCGGTGACCAGCGGCTCCGGAGCGGGCGCCGAGTCAGCAGCGGCGGGCGTCACGGCCTCGCGCTGCACCGCGACCGACCCAGCCGACGACCGGGAGAGGGAGCGAGGGCACGGGTCGTGGCGTCACGGCCGGGAGCGAACCCGGGCCCCCGGTTGTCCTGGGGTCTCGGCCGTCGTGGCGACGACGGCCGTGCGGGCCACGACGGGGAGGTTGCTCGGCGGCCGAGCCGACGGGGTCGACGCAGGCGGCTGCCGGCTCGACGGCTCGCTGGACGGGTGTCGGCTGTTCGACGGCTGCGGCAGCGGGACCGGGCTCGACCTCCAGCGGTCGCTGATCGAGCCCGACGGTCGGCGCGACGCGTCGGCTGCGTCGGCGGCTCGGGCGACACGGCGTCGGGGGTGTGTTCAGGCGCCGGAGCGGAGGTGTCCGCGGTCGGTTCGCGTGGTGCGGGAGGGGACGGAGCCAGCGGGAGGAGGGACCGGCGCGGCGCTGCGCTGCACGGACGGTCCGGGGGCGGGCGCGCCGGCGGATGCCGACCGCGACGGGGTTACGAACTCGGTGGACGCCGGCCCCGCGGGCTGGGCAAGGCCCTCGACCCGACCGGCCGGGGCGGTCGGATCGACGTAGTGCCCCAAGGGCTCGAGGAAGGACGGGTCCTGACGGGTGGAGAGCGTGGCAGGGAAGGTGTCCAGGTGACAGGCGGACTCGGCCTGCGTGCGTGGTCCGCTGCAGGGGTGGGAGCGTGCGCCAGCCGTCACGCGGTGCGGCGACGGCTGGCGCCGGGCCGGTTCCGGCTGGCTCGACAGGGTCCGGCTCCGCGCCTCGCGAGCGCCACGGCCACCGCATGCCGGGTCACCCCCGCTGCCCGCGGGTGTTGAGCCCGGCGATGCGGCCGACGTACTCACGGCGCTCGGGGTGCTCCAGGTCCAGGATCTCCTCGCGGGACCAGCCGAAGTGGTAGGCGACGTACGCGACCTCCTCGAAGAGAGTGTCGGCCGGGTACGTCACGATTCCCCCAGGCGCCCACCGGCGAGGTCGACGGCGAAGGCGTGCCCGCAGTCCGGACAGGTGACGCCCGCGCGGGTGTGGCCTTCCTGGTTGATGCGGCGGTACAGGTCCTGGAGGAAGGCCAGGTCCGCGGCGAAGAGGTTCTCCACGGTCCCCGCATGGATGTCGGTGACGGTGCCGAGCCGGGTGACGACCCGACCGAGCAGCACGACCGTGAGGTACGCCGGGTTCTCGCGCACCCGGTCGTCGCGCAGGGGGACCAGCTCGTCGCGGGCCGTGGCGAGCCGCATCACCCCGTCCCGATGGACCGTCCCCGCCGAGTCGACGTACCCCCGCGGCAGCACGAACGGGAACTCCGTGACCAGCCGTTCCTCGGCCGGACTCGGGCCGGAGGAGCGGTCGGCCTCGGGGGCGGGGGCGTGCTCGTCGGCGAGCGCGTCTGCCAGTGCCGACCGGCGCATCACTCGACCTCGAGGCGCTCACAGGTGACGACGAGCTTCTCGGTCAGCACGGAGGTGTCGCCGGCCTTGAGGGCGCCGATCTCGAGGCTCTTGGGCCAGGCGTTCGTGAGCTTGTAGCGCTTCACGGCGGTGCCCTCGTAGTCGTAGACGATGATCGCCCCGCCCTTGCGGACGTCGGCCATCTTCCCGAACTGGGAGTCCTTGATCCACGAGTCGAAGCTGTTGTCCTCCGACAGGCCTCGGGTCAGCGTGACCTCGGGGGCCTTCCAGCGGCCGGGCAGCTTCTTGATGACGTACTTGCCGTCCGGGCCGTTCTCCTTGAGCTCGATGACGTCCTGCTCCATCTTGAGCCCGCTGATCTCGGTGATGCTCTTGATCTGCACTCCGTCGAACTCGAGCCCGAATGAGTGCCCTACGCCCGAATCCATCTCCGGCAGTGGCATGCGCCTCTCCTTCCGATCGCTGTGTGGTCAGTCCGCTGCTACTCGCTCACGAGGCTGGTGCCGCCCGAGAACTGGGCCAGCCGGAAGACCACGAACTCGGCCGGCTTCACCGGGGCCACGCCGATCTCGCAGACGAGCTGGCCCGCGTCGATGCCCTCGCTGGGGTTGGTCTCCGCGTCGCACTTGACGTAGAACGCCTCGTCGGGCGTCTGCCCGAACAGCGCGCCCTTGCGCCACTCGTTGACGAGGAACGCCGAGATCGTGCGACGTACCCGAGCCCACAGCGCCTCGTCGTTGGGCTCGAAGACCACCCAGTTGGTGCCGATCAGGATCGACTCCTCGAGGTAGTTGAAGAGCCGGCGCACGTTGAGGTAGCGCCAGGCCGGGTCGGACGACAGGGTCCGGGCTCCCCACAGCCGGGTGCCGCGCGCCGGGAACGATCGGATGACGTTGATGCCGACCGGGTTGAGCAGGTCGTGCTCGTTCTTCGTCACCTGGACCTCGAGGCTGATCGAGCCGCGGATCACCTCGTTGGCGGGCGCCTTGTGCACGCCGCGGGTGTCGTCGTTCCGGCCCCAGATGCCGGCGATGTGCCCGCTGGGCGGCATGTAGCTGATCTCGCCGGTGGCGGGGTTCGCGGTCTTGATCCACGGGTAGTTCAGGACGGCGAACGCCGAGTCGTAGCCGGCCTTGTCGACCCGCCACTCCTTGACCTGCTGGGGGTTCAGCCCCGGGGGCGGGTCGAGGATCGCCATCCGGTCGCCCATCAGCTCGCAGTGCGCGATCATCGCCAGCTGGACCGCCTGGACGCTCTCCAGGTCGAGCGCGCCCAGCTGGTAGGCGCTCATCAGGTCCGGGACGGCCAGCATCGTGATCTCGTCGATCGTCTCGAGGCCGCCGAACCCGGTCCGGTCCGCGACGTCCCCGACGTAGTCGTCCGAGCTGACGCTCGGGGCCGGGACGGCCGCGATGGTGGCCTCGGTGAGCGCGAGCTCGCCGGTCTGCGGCTTGGACACGGGCTCGCCGCTGATCTCCTCGACCCGGATGATGGAGGACTGGGCGTTGACCACCGTGGCGACGTTGGACTTGCCGCGGCCAGGGGTCACGCGGTCGAACTCCTCGACCTGTTCGCCGTTGCGCTTCACGACGACGCGGAACATGTCGTCGCCCGGGTTCTCCCCGCCCGCCTCGGTGATCTCGACACTGACCTCACCCGCCGGGGTGCCCGCCTCGATCGCCGTGAACCTCAGCCGCCCGAGCTGCGCGTGCGGCCCCGCCGGCAGCTCCTTGGCCGCCTTGCTCTGCTCCGTGCCGTTCTGGCCGATCCGGACGACGTAGCAGTTGCCACCGCCGTTCATGAAGTAGCCGTAGACGGAGCGCGCGAGGTACGACCCCGGCACGAACCCACCGAACGTGTCCGAGAAGGCCGTCCACGTGCTCACCAGCGTCGGCTGGTTGAACGGGCCCGTCTCGGCGAGCCCGACGAACGCGGCCACCGCCGTACCCACGCCTTCGAGTGGGCGTGCGCCCGACTCGACTTCTTCCACGTACACACCGGGTGACAGGTACGTCGGCATGCCTGGCCTCCTCGCTCAGGGTCTGAGGTGGTCAGCCTGCTCCGGTCCCGGTGCGCGTTCCACGGCCGAGCGGACGGAGTCGCGGGCAACGTGCGCTGCCTCTTGGGGAATCACGCCGCAGGGCGCGCGGCCTACTTGCAGTTGAGGTCGATCGGGCTTGGTTGAACGGGTCGATCGCGGCCGACTTCTTCTCCGCGTCGGCGGAGCGCTGGTCGTGCTCGTCGGTCTGCATCTGCTGGATCTTGGTGTCCACGGCCTCGTCGAGCGCCGACCGTCCGCACGCGGTGACGGAGAACGGCGCGGCTGGTGGTGCCGTCGTAGGTCCGCAAGCAGACGTGCGTGCTCCTGCTCGTGCGGGCCGAGCACGTCGCGCAGGAAGTCGCGGACCCGTCGTTCCTGGCAGGCGCTGAGACCGCCCGGCATGTCGGGCATCGTGATGGTCACGTCCACCTTGTAGGTGACCTTGAGGGTGCCGCTCCCGGTCATGCACGGCTCGTCCTGGGGGCAGTCGCACCCCTTCTTCCGCTTGACCTGGGCGTTGAGCACCTTGGCGTTGCCGCCGTCGAAGAAGGGCTCGGCCTGCCCGTGCAACGTGATGCTGCCGGACCGTGCCGTTGCCGTCGAACGTCCTCACCAGCTGCGCGACCGCGCGGTTGCCCGCGAGCCGCTGCAGGTCGAGCAGCTCCGTGGCGCGCGACCCGGCGTCACCGACGAGGAGCGCGTCCACGTGCGCGCACGCTTGCGCTTCGCGGCGATCTTCGCCGCGCCGCGTCGCGTGGGTCTCGCCGGCAGGACCGCGTGCATGGGTCCAGTGCACCGCCTGCGCGGCGCGGGCGCAACAGTCCGGGTGCCCGTTCGGGCATCGGGCCGTGCCCCGGGTCCTGCCTGACCGCCACGGACCGGGCGTTCGGCCTTCGGCGACCCTCGATCCATGGGCGGCGCACGCCAGTCGGTCGACTCTGCGCGAGCTGTGGTCGGCGACGCTCTCGACAAGGGCAGACGCAGGGGCGGCACGGTCTTCCGCGTCCTGCGGCGCGGGTCCGCGCGCCCTGATGGCGATGCAGCGCGCCGCCGGCAACTCCGCCGTCAACGCCCTGATGGCTGCGCGGATGCGGTGGCCGAGTGATGAGGCCAGCTCCGACATCGACGCCGGGCTGAAGGAGCTGCGCAAGGACGAGCCGGCGGTCGACCCGCTCGAGAAGGGGCTCAAGGCGGCCAAGAACCTCGGGATCCCGGTCGACCTCGAGGGCATCCGGCCGCCGGCGTCCGCGCTCGCGGTGACCACGACCGGCTTCGGGCCGGGGAACGTCGCGCCGAAGAAGCCGGTGCCGCCGAAGAAGCCGGTGCCGGCGAAGAGCCCGCTGGGCAAGGCCGCCGCCAAGGCCGCGAAGCCGGCAGGAGGCGGGCCGGGCGCGCCGGCACCGGCTCCGGCGATCAGCGGCGCGCCTCCGGTGGCCGAGCCAGCCACCCTGTCCGGCGAACAGCTCCTGCAGCCACCGGTCAAGCCACCCGGCGTGGAGCCCGAGAGCGACCCGGCGTTCACCAACGTCACGAAGAACGTGAAGACGTTCGCCAAGGCCAAGCGGGCTCACCCGCCCGCTGCCTCGAAGGCCAAGGAGGCGCAGGACGCGGCGCTCGCGCCGACGCGACGACCTCAGCGGCCAGGCCAAGGCCGCCAAGGCCGACACGATGGACGCGCAGCAGGCGGGCACCTTCGACAAGAAGGCCTTCATCGCCTCGGTCAAGGCCGCCATCGAGGCGAAGTCGCCGAAGACGCTGAAGGAGGCCGACAACTACAAGGAGTCCGGCAAGGCGGGCGAGGTCAAGGGCGAGGTCAAGGGCCTGGTCACCGAGGGCAAGGAGGGCCAGGCCAAGGACATCGAGGCGGCCACCGAGGCGCCGCCGGACCAGTCGAAGGCGGTCCCGAAGCCGGTCACGCCGATGGGTCCCGAGCCTCCCGGCTCCGTCGTGCCGATCCCCGCCGCCGGCGCGGTCCCCAAGCCGGCGCCGCCGGAGCAGGTCAACCTCGAGGCCGGCAAGCACGAGGTCAACCAGGAGATGGCGGACGGCGAGGTCAGCGAGGAGCAGCTCGCGGAGTCGGGCGAGCCCCAGTTCGAGCAGGCCGTCGCCGACAAGAAGGAGGCGGCCGCCCACGCCGACACCGCTCCGGGGGAGTACCGGCAGCAGGAGCAGCAGACCATCGAGCAGGGCAAGGCCGACGCCGCCGCGGAGACCAAGGAGGGCGTCGCCGGCATGCAGGGCGCCAAGGGCGCGGCGCTGGCGAAGGTGGTCGCGGACAAGGGCAAGACGAAGTCGAAGGACGAGCAGAAGCGCGCCGAGGTCACCGCGAAGGTCCAGTCGATCTTCGAGGCCACCGAGGCCGACGTGAAGAAGATCCTCGACGGCATCGACCCCAAGGTGGAGAAGGAGTTCGAGCTCGGGCGAGAAGGTCGGCCCGCGCGAAGTTCGAGAGCTACGTCGCGGCCAAGATGTCGGCGTACAAGAAGGACCGGTACGGCGGCTGGACCGGCAAGTTCCGCTGGCTCAGGGACAAGATCAAGGGGATGCCGTCGAAGGTCAACGAGTTCTACGTCGCCGGCCGCGAGCTCTACCTCAAGGAGATGGACGTCACCATCTCCCGGGTCGCGGACATCGTCGGGGGCGACCTGACGGCAGCGAAGAAGCGGATCGCGGCCGGCAAGACCGAGATCTCGACGTACGTGACGAGCCTGCCCAAGAACCTCCAGAAGGTCGGGTCCGAGGCGTCGAAGGAGATCGGCGACCGGTTCGAGCAGCTCGAGAGCGAGGTCGCCTCCAAGCAGGAGTCGGTCGTCGACACGCTCGCCACCAAGTACGTCGCCGCGCGGAAGGGGCTCGACGAGCGGATCGAGGAGCTGCAGGCCGAGAACCGGGGCCTGGTCGACAAGGTGATCGGCGCGATCAAGGCGATCATCAACACGATCCGCGAGCTCGTGGCGATGCTCAAGAACGTGCTCGCCCGCGTCGCCGGCGTCGTCGGCCAGATCATCAAGGCGCCGGTGCGGTTCCTCGGCAACCTGATCGACGGCATCAAGAGCGGCATCAACAAGTTCAAGGACAACTTCCTCGCCCACCTGCGCAAGGGCCTGCTGTCCTGGCTGTTCGGCGCCCTGGCCGAGGGCGGCGTCGAGCTGCCGGAGACCTTCGACCTCAAGGGCGTCATCAAGCTGCTGGCGTCGCTGTTCGGCCTGACCTGGCGCAACATCCGCGACCGGATCGTCAAGCAGATCGGCGAGAAGGCGATGGACGCGGTCGAGACCGGCGTCGACATCTTCCAGAAGCTCGCCGGACGGTGGCGTCGGCGCGCTGTGGGAGATGCTGCTGGAGAAGCTCGGCGACATCAAGGAGATGATCCTCGACCAGGTGAAGGACTTCGTGCTCACGAAGATCATCACCGCCGGCATCACCTGGCTGATCAGCCTGCTCAACCCCGCAGCGGCGTTCATCAAGGCCTGCAAGCTGATCTACGACGTCGTGATGTTCTTCGTGAACAACGCGAGCCGGATCGCGAAGTTCGTCAACACCATCCTCGACTCCGTCGGGGACATCGTCCGCGGCAACATCAGCGGGGTCGCGGCCAAGATCGAGGACGTCCTGTCCCAGATGGTCCCGATCATCATCGGCTTCCTCGCCAGCGTGATCGGCCTCGGCGGCGTCGGCCAGAAGATCCGCGAGATCGTCCAGAAGCTCCAGAAGCCGGTCAACCAGGCCCTCGACTTCGTGATCAAGACCGGCCTCAAGCTCGCCGGCCCGGTCATCCGCGGCGTCTCCGGCATCGCCGGGAAGGTGAAGGCGAAGATCGCCGCCGGCAAGGCGTAGGTGAAGGGCAAGGTCGAGGCCGGCAAGGAGTATGTGAAGGGCAAGGTCGAGGCCGGCAAGGCCTGGGTGAAAGGGAAGCTGCCTGGCAAGGGTCCCACGGCTGGCGGGAACGCGACGCAGACGGCAGCCCTCGCGGAAGCCGACCAGATGCTGATCTCGAAGCCGCCGCACGCGAATGCCGTGTCCAAGGTCGCGGACATCGCGCGTCGGCACGCGACACGGTTGAACCTCGTTGTGGAGAAGCGTGAGGGAAACACCGAGCACGTCCACGTGCAGACCATGGCGACGCCCACGCGTCCACTGCCCGCCGCCGTCTACGACCCGACGACTCAGACGCAGCCGCAACTGTGGCGGGACATGAAGCCGGACCAGCGCCCGGGGGAGTCCCCCCAGGAGGCACAGACCCGCTCGGGCCTCGCGCGCGAGCACCTGGCGGCGAACCACTTCGCTGCGCAGAGAGCTGCCTTCGAAGCCATGACCGATCCGGCGACGACTGACTACGGGGCGCGGCCGCGTCCCTTCACCGACTACGAGACCGAGCTCACGTACAACGCCAACAGCCATGTGGGCGAGCGGCACGTGCTCGGCGAGGGTTGCATGCCGAGCGAACCGTTCCTCGCGATTCGAGCGATCTGCCACCGGATCCGGCGCGGCGGGGCGTGGGTCAACAGCGCCTGCGGCGGACTGTCCTCCGCCTTCATGACGGGTCGCGACGCGAATGCCAGCCTGCGCGGGTTCTACGACAGCGTCATGGTCCCCAACTGGGAGCAGATCCGGATCGAGATCCTCACCCAGGGGTATCGGCGCTACCCCGGACAGGCTCTTCGCGGCCGCGCGACGCAGTACGTGCGAGCCCCCGGACCCGTCCAACCACTCGGGGCACTTCCGGCCTACCTCAACGGCCGCTACGGACTCCCGGTGTGCAACGGCACCCGCCCGCTCTACCCCGATGACCCGGCGCTCGACACCGGAATCCCCATGTCGGATCCCGGCAACCCGCAGGCCTTCCTCGCCGCGGTGAACCGTGACGGGGCTTCGCCCGGCGGCTGGTACATCGACTCGGCCTACCCTCAGTGACATGAGTGCCGACGATCCCGGAAGCCGAGGGTGGCAGCCGACCGCCGACGAGATGATGGCGTCCATTGCCAGGGTCTCCGCCGAGCGCCGAGCGGACTGTCCAGCATTCGTCGCTGAGTTCGCCGAGGTCTATGCGGCCGACCTGACCCCTGGCGAGCTGGACCAGAAGTGGGTCGAGATCGTCCGGACCGCTCCGTGGTACGCCGAGGACCTGCTCCACTGCGTCGAGGAGACCGTGAAGGACGCGGAGCATCCGGTGCCGGACATCGTGTGCGACATCGCACAGGTCGAGGCCGACGGTGGCGAGGTCGAGCGACAGATCTCCGACGAGCAGTGGCGGGCGCTGGGGCGCCACTGGTTGAAGCACCTGCTCCAGCGTTTCCGTCCCGTGTTCGAGGACCTCAGCGCCTCATGAAGTCGGGAAAGTCCACCGCGGCAGTGAAGGGAAAGAAGTCCGAGTCGAAGGCTCCCGGCCACACCCACGTCCAGGCAGAGACCACCCCAGCCGAGGCCGGCGTACTCGACCTCCAGAAGTGGGCGGGCAACCGGAGCGTGGCCTCGATGCTGACCGTGAGCCGACAGCCGGTGGACGTGAAGCCAGCCCGCGCCGGCCACCGACCCGAAGTTCGACAAGACGAAGTTCTCGTCGGACAACGGGCAGTTCGAGCTGGACTACAAGCCGAACGGTCCGATGCCGGTCAAGGGTGACGTGACGGTGACGTTGCGGGTGCACATCGACTTCAAGGACTTCACCCGAGCAGACATGCGCAAGGAGCCGTTCCGGTCGCACCGGTTCACGCGCGCACAGCGGGCCGACTTCAAGTGGACGGCCGCCGAGAAGACGAAGTTCGGTGCGGACTTCCAGACCAGCGTGGCCACCGCCTGGAGCAAGAAGCACGAGCTGATGACCAAGGACCCGACGTTCGCCGAGCACCGGGCCCAGGTCGACGTGAAGGTCGATCTGGTGGCTGCCGACAAGGCGCACAACACGATGTCCGCGCTCAAGATCCCGAAGGGCAAGGCCGGCGAGACGGCGCCGCCCCGATTCCGGTCCTTCGTGCAGGGCGACACCTCGACCCTCGAGAGCCGCGACGCGTCCGAGACCGAGTCGAGCACCGTGCGCGACCGGCCGTTGATCGAGCAGGTGGCCGGGTTCGCCAACAACAGCTCAGAGCTGACGCCAGACATGAAGAGCGCGATCGAGGCCGTGGCGGCCACGATCAAGCGGAAGGCGTTCGCCCTCGGCGAGCGGGTCGGCTCGGACGGCAAGAAGCACGATCTCCAGCTCTTCACCGTCGGGCGGGCGACGGCCAAGGGAAGCAAGACCCGCAACACCAAGCTCGCCAGTGAGCGGGCCCGGGCCGTGCTCGACCACCTCAACTCCGCGATCGGCTGGGGCGACCAGGGGCAGGCGCTCAGTGCGGGGGAGAAGCACACCACCGACGAGGAGAAGTTCCGCCGCGTCGACGTCCTGATCTCGGACATGGGAGAGGGCGGTCAGCACGAGGTCACCCAGAACACCGCCGCACACGAGGCCGGCCACATGTTCGGGCTGGACGACGAGTACGTCGAGGAGGACGCCGCCGAGGCCGGGAGCAAGAAGTTCCTGGGCGACAAGCCCGAGCACTTCGGCGACGTGGAGGCGCAGCTCGGCACCGACGCGGCGAAGGAGATCGTGGACCAGGACTCGGGGAGCATCATGTCCTCGGGCTCCGACGTGAAGCGCGGCCACTACGTCCCCTTCGTCAAGTCCATCGAGTCGGTGACCACCAAGGATTGGACGGTGCCATGAGCGACGGGCTGTACCTGCGCACGCGCTACGAGGACCCGCGGCGCCGCGAGGTTCGAGAGCGCGAGTACGGCGAGGACGGCGTCGTCTGGGTCAGCGTGAACGGCGAGCGCTCGCTGCGGTGCCGGTTCGACGCGACGACGCTCGCCGCAGCCCGTCAGGCCGTCCTCGACGCGGACCTGGGCGGGCTGGAGGACATCGAGCCGTCCGGCCACGACCTGGCGACGATGACCTACGAGTGGTGGGTGGACGAGTCGAGCGGCCGATTCGTCGACGCGGCGTACCCGGCCGTCGTGCCCGAGGCCGTGGACCGGCTCGAGGAGGCGCTGCTCCAGCTCGAGGAGGCTGCCGACGACTCCGAGGGCTGACGCCGGAGCGTACGCTGAACCCGGGCACCGATATCGCCCCCGCGGTGCCCGGCGGAGGACTGATGGTCACCAGCCCGCGCGAGGACCGAGACGTGTTCCGGCTCGCGCCGACGATGGACGCGGCCGTGCTGCAGACGGTGGCCGAGCGCCTGGAGTTCCGGGCAACCGATCCCGGCTATGTCGCCCTGTCGCAGGCGTACTTCGAACACCTGCCGCTGTCGCCTCCGTGCCGGGTTCTCGCCCTGGGCTGCGGCACCGGCGTCGAGGTCCGTGCCCTGAGAAGGAGGGTTTCCCCTGAGGTGTCCATCGTGGGGATCGACCACAGCTCCGCACTGGTCGAGCGCGCCCGTCAGGAAACCGCGGACGACGGGCTGTCGGCGAATGTCGAGTACCTCACGGGCGATGCTCACGACCTGCCCTGGCCCGACGCAGACTTCGACGTGGTGACGCTGCACACGCTGATCAGCCATGTCGAGGACCCCGGCAGAGTGCTCGCGGAGACACGTCGGGTCCTTCGCCCCGGTGGAACCGTCGCCATCTTCGACGGGGACTACGCCTCCCTGACCTTCGCCCATCCGGACCCCGCCCTCGCTGTCACCGTCGAGGAGAGCCTCAAGCAGGTCATGGTTGCGAACCCCCGCGTCATGCGGGACCTTCCGCGGCTGCTCCAGGACGCGGACCTCGACCTCGTGTCCGCGGACGGAGCCGTGTACGCCGACATCGGCACCGGCAACTTCTGGGCGAACGCGGCAGAGGCGTACGCCACGCTGCTCGGGCGTTCGGGGCTGCTGCCGGTGGACGTCGTGGATGGCTGGAGAGCCGAACAGGCGGACGCCAACGCGCGTCGGGCCTTCTTCGGAGCGTCGGTCTACTACACATATCTGGCACAGCGGCCCACGGGAGAGCCTGCGCCCTAGGGTGCCGCGCCTAGCCGGCCGGTTCCTCTTCCTCCTCCGGCGCCTCCTCGCGTTGCACGAAGGAACCCTGGGCGGTCTCCTCTTCCTCCTCCTCGGGTGCCTCGGCGCGCTGCACCGGCGGCGCGTCCTCGGCCTCCCGCTGCACGGCTGCCGCCGGCGCCGGTGCCGGCGGCGCGGGCTGAGCGGGAGCGGGGGCAGCCATCGCACGCTCCGCGTTGGCGGCGGCCTCGCGCTCGAACCGGTCGGACGGGTCGCTGACCTTGATCCCGCCGGGCGTGGGTGTGCCGTCGACCGGCCCACTGCGCTGCTGGACGACGTGGGTGAGCTCGTGCGCGAGCATCGTGCGGCCAGTGTCCGAGCCCGGGTCGTACTGGTCGCGCTGGAAGACGATGTTCGACCCGACCGTGTAGGCGTGGGCGTTGACCGACTGGGCCGAGCGCTGCGCTGCGGAGTCGTCGTGGACCCGCACGTCGCCGAAGTCGTGGCCGAGCCGGCCCTCCATGTCCGCCCGGACGTCGGGCTCGAGCGGCCGGCCGCCGGAGCCGATCACCTCGTGCACCGGCGACGGGTCGTCGTCGACCATCGAGCTGACCGCGCTGTTGCCCGCGGCCCGCTGGAGGCCCATCATCCCGGCCTCACCGAGAACGTCGGCCCGTCCCTCGACGGCGGCCCGACCCGCATGGTCGCTGACCGGCTCCTCGATCCGGGACGCCTTGGGGCGCAGGCCGGCTTCCTCGGCGTCGAACTGGTGCTCGCGCATGGCGCACTCCTCCGGGCTCAGACGGTGTGTCACCAGCATCCGCCGGCCGGCCGCCGAGCGCGAGGGACGCGGGCACTCGCCACGGTGCAGGCGCGGGTGCCCGAAAGGGCAGCCGCACCGGCAGTCACCCGGTGAGCTGGTCGAGGTAGCGACCGAACTCCTTCTCCAGCACCAGTCGACCGAGCTTGCGGTACTCCTGCGCGACCGCCGCGATCACGTGCGCCATCGTCACCGGTCCACGGTCCTCGGCGGCGAGGTACGCCGCGGTGGTTGCCGCCGACCGGATGTTTCCGCCGGCGAACTCGAACGAGTCCGCGCAGAACTCGACGTCGACGTCGTCGGCCACGGGCAGTGGCGGCGCGAGGCACTGGCGCCACAGTGCGGTGCGCAGGTCCGGGGTCGGGGCGGGGAAGTCGATGATGGCATCCAGGCGCCGGGTGAAGGCATCGTCGATGTTCGACCGGAGGTTGGTGGCGAGGACCGCGAGGCCGTCGAACGTCTCCAGCCGCTGGAGCAGGTAGGCGCTCTCGATGTTGGCGTACCGGTCGTGGGCGTCCCGCACCTCGCTCCGCTTGCCGAAGATGGCGTCCGCCTCGTCGAAGAAGAGCACGGCGTTGACCCCGCCGGCCTCGGCGAAGATCCGCTCGAGGTTCTTCTCGGTCTCCCCGACGTACTTGTCCACGACGGTGGCGAGGTTGACCGTGTAGAGGTCCAGCCCCAGGTCGGCGGCGATCACCTCGGCGGCCATGGTCTTGCCGGTGCCGGAGTCACCCGCGAAGAGCGCGGTCACCCCGCGTCCGCGCCCGCCGCCCTTGCGCATCCGCCAGTCGACGAGGACCTGGTCACGGTGCCGGGCCCGGGCGGTGAGCTCCTCGAGTGCCCGACGTACGCCCGGCGCCAGGACCAGGTCGGCCCAGGTCACCTCGGGCTCGATCCGGCGGGCCAGCCGCTCCAGACCCGCGGCGTTCTGCGCCCGGATGCCGCTGCGCAGGTCCGCCGCGGTGACCCGGCCACCGTCGAGCAGGGCCGCGGCCTGGGCGGCGTGGACGGCTCGCTGCACCTGCGCGGGGCCGAGCGACAGGTGCGCACCGAGGGAGTCCGGGTCGATGTCGGCGCCGACGCGTTCGAGATGCGACTGCAGGAGGGAGATCCGCTCCCGCGCGCCGAGGACCGGCGCCTCGACGGCCAGCGGCGGGGTGGTCGACCACCGCGGATCCCAGGTGGCAGTGCCCGTGAAGACCACGGGGGACGGCCACCGGCAGAGCCGCTGAACCGACTCCACGTGGTTCTCGGCGAGGCTCTCGACGGGTCCGGCCACCAGTCCGGCGTCGCGGAGCAGCGCCTCGCGGGCGCAGGCCAGGACCAGGTCCTCGGGGTCGGGACCACGGGCGAGCAGGGTCAGGTCGACGACCACGGCGTCGCGCCCCGTGGCTGCCAGGGCGGCGACCGCGGTTGCGGCCGCGGTCCCGGTCTCGCGCTCCTGGAGGTGGATGACCCTCGCCCCGCCGCGCAGGGCGTGGGCGAGCCGATCGGCCAGTGGCGCCGCATAGCCCTCTACCTCGAGCAGCACCAGCTGGGTCGATGGCTCGGGGGTGGGGTCACCGAGCAGGTGCGCCGCGACGCGGTCGGGGACGCGCAGGCTCCGGGTCAGGAAGGGGCGGTCCGGGTCCTCCACGAGCACCAGCCCGAGGTCGACCAGGGGCCCCGACGGAGACAGGGCGCGACGTGCCGCCGCGGACGTCGGCGATGCGCCCGCCAGCTCCAGGGCGAGGCCGATGCTGGCCCGCCTGCGGGTCACGTCGTCATTGAGGTAGCCGTAGAGCCGTTCGAACCTGCTGTCCAGGTCGGGCAGCAGCGCCGTCACCAGCAGCCGTACGTCGAGAGCGCCGAGTCCGGCGTTGCGCGCGAGCACCATCAGGGGACCGGTGTCGTCGACCATCGGGGGACCGGCGCCGAGGTCGGGCATCGGCTCGAGCCCGTCCAGCAGCCGGTCGACGGTCTCGTCGTTGACGTACAGGCCTCGGAACGGGTCGTCCGGTGCGGGGTCGTCGGAGCGCCGGTGGTCCACGGCCACGCGGACCCGCGCCTCGACGTCGTGGAGCTGCGCCAGCAGCTGTGTGTCCGTGCCCGTCGTCATCGGGCCCGCTTTCGTGCCTTGCGTGGCGTTGCGGGCGCGTCGGCCTCGCTCGCCTGCCGGCGATGCTCGGCGTTGCGGGACAGCTCGCGGGGCGGCCACTCGTCGTCGACGCCACCCATCGACACCTCGGGCGGCGCCAGGATGTGCGGCGCGGCGGGGAAGACCCGCCCGGTCGTGGTCGGTGCGCTGATCACGATGTCCAGCGACGGCTTGAGCTCGCCGCCGAGGGCCGACCACACGTCGGCGAAGGAGCGGTCCTCGGGCGGCGGGAGCGCGATGGTCAGCGGGACCGCCAGGCCGAGCTCCGCCAGCGGCCCGGTCAGCAGGTCCTCGGGAAGCGCGTCGTGGCGCAGGAAGCAGTTGAGGAGCGACGACAGCAGGCGATGCTCGTCCTCCGGTCGCTGGGTCCACGCGGTCACGAGGTAGGAGAGCTTGAAGTAGCGGGGCGGGAGGTGCCGCGCGGTGATCCGGCCGTCGTCGTACTCGTTGAGCAGACCGCGCTCACGTCGCCGCAGGTCCTCGCGGATGTCGTAGAGGTAGACGTCGATCGTGGGCGCGTTCCGCCGGCCCGCCCAGTCCTTCGTGGGCGCGTCGAAGACCACCTCGACGTCCCTGGTCCCGGTCGCCTCCCGCTCGATGAGCGCGAGCAGCGCCGCGTCCACCTCGTGGATCACGCTCGGAGTCTGTCGCCGCGGACCGGGTAGGGCACAGCGGAAGCCGGACCGCCCTGCGAGCACGGCCCAGCTGCCCGTTCGGGCAGGCCGCCCTGCACGCCCGGCGATCGCTCCGAACCGTCCACGACGAGGCCCACCGTCACTACGCTGGGTCCGTGACCGACCCGATCCTCAGGCTGGACCCGGCGCGGCTGGGCGTCGAGCCCGGTCAGCAGGCGACGGTGACGCTGACGGTCACGAACCCGGGCACGATCGTGGAGGGCTACTCCGTCGACGTCGTCTCGACGATCCCGATGCCGTGGGTGGAGGTGAACCCCTCCACGCTCTCCGTCTACCCCCAGCAGGAGGCGACCGCGGTCATCGTGTTCTCACCCCCGTCGGGTCCTGGCGCGCCGGGGGGCACGCTGCCCTTCGGCGTACGCGTGTGGTCGGAGGTCGAGGGCGGCGGCAGCGCGGTCGCGGAGGGGGACCTCGACGTCGGGTCGGTCTCGGGGCTCCAGGCGAAGCTCACGCCCATCGCCTCGACCGGACGCTGGAGCGGGAAGCACACGCTCAGGGTCAGCAACTGGGGCAACGCCCCGGCCCGGCTGCGGATCGTTCCCGAGGACCCGGACCAGGCCCTCGGCTTCCTGGTCTCTCCCGAGGTCGTCGACGTTCCCCTCGGCGGCGAGGCCGTCGCGGGGATCAAGGTCCGCACCCGCCACCCGACCCTGCGCGGCGCCGCCCAGCGCCATCCGTTCCAGGTCGCCTGCGAGCCGGACGTCGCGCAGGACGCCAGCCAGCCCGGCGCCGCCGATGTCGACAGCGGGCCGCCCGGTGGTCGACGGCGCGTTCAACCAGAAGCCGATCCTGACCCGGATGGTCGTGGCCGTGGCCGGCCTGCTCGCCCTGGCCCTCATCGCCGGCATCGTCTACCTGCTGACCCGCCCGGACGAGGCCGACCCCGCGGAGCAGGCACAGCAGCCAGACCAGCCGAGCGGGCTCCAGGCGGCCGCCGTACCCGGCATCGTCACCCTCACCTGGGACCGGGTCGCCGGTGTCCAGGCCTACAAGCTGGTGATGACCGCCCCGGTCACCGACGAGTCGGAGATCGCGAGCGCCCCCGTTGCCGACGACGACTCCAAGCTGGAGTCGAAGATCAAGGTGGAGACCGAGGACACCTACTGCTACCAGCTGATCGCCGTTCGTGAGGGCGCCGCCGATTCGGCTCCCTCCGACGAGGCGTGCGTCGACACCGTGCTGCCGCCCGAGGCGACCGAGGGGCCTACGGAGTCGCCGACGATCGTGCCGCTGCCACCAGAGCCGACCGACGGCGGCGCCACCAGCGGTGGGGCCTCTCCGTCGCCCGCTGCCGGCCCGCTGCCGTTCATCTCGGTGCTCGAGTTCTATCCCGTCGGGGCCTCGGCGGATCCCGCCGCACAAGCAGCCGCGGACCAGGCTGCCTTGGCTGACCTGGGGTTCCCGGCCAAGGTCCTGCTGTCGGACGACGTGACCCTCACCCCGCCTCTCGCGCAGCCGAGCTACGTGCTGTACGTCGACGGCAACACCGCCGACGAGGCCACAGCCGCCTGCTCCGCGATCGCGGCCGCGTCGCCGGTGTCGGTGCCCAACGGCTGCCTGACGCCCTTCGCGGCGGCGCCCAAGTGACCCGTGGGCCGGCGATCAACGGTCACTCCGGCTGGTGCAGCACCTCGAGGCCGCCGATCGCGACGAGGTACTCCGGGGGTGTCGCGGAGCTCGGATAGACGTCGTCCACGGAGATCCGCAGCGTCGTCACCTCCGTCTCGGTGTCGAACTCGAGCTCCTGCCGGTCGGGCGTGTCCTCGAGCTCGACCGGCACGCACTGGTCGCCGAAGGTCGACCCCCAGCCGCTTCGGTCGGAACTGCAGCTCGCGCTGACCCGTGGACGCGTCGTCGAGCCCGGCCCAGACGGCCAGCCCGCGCACGCGGGTGGGTTCGTCCCACCGGAGGACGATCCGTCCGCCGGCGGGGCTGGTGCCGCAGTCGTCCGACACGGCGGCGTCCTCCGGCCATGCCGTGGCCCAGGCCTCCTCGCGGGGGCCGGGCAGCTTCGCGGCGTCGAACCCTCCGGCGACGGAGTCCTTCGGCTGGGCCGCGGCGGCGACGCCGTCGACCGGCTCCAGGTCGACGGTCAGCTCGCGGTACTTGTCCTTGACCCAGCCGACCGGGTTGTTGCCCGTCAGCGTGAGGATCACGGCCAGGGCCACGAACGGCGTGATCACCAGCATCACCCGATTGAGCCGGTAGAGCCACGGAAGGCTGCGGCGGTACTCCCGGCGCGCGGCCCGCGCCTCCGGGTGCCACCATCCCCGATGCTCCGCTGCCGGCGGACGGCTCGGGGTGGCGGTGGCCGCCGCGGCGACCAGGGGGATAGCCGCATCGGCCGCAGAACCGTCGCGTGGCCGGGTTGTCCGTTCCGCACTGGGGACACGGCGTACCCGTGGGAGCGGCGGGGCGAACGGGGGGTGTGGAGACGGGCGGCGGGCGGGCGGCGGCGGCGAGCTCGACGTGGCCCCGGTGGGGGGGTGCTCCGGTCCCGTCGGGGCGCCGAGCGGCGGGTGCGGCCGGTGTCGCGGCCGCCGGGCCCTGCCCGGGGACCTCCCAGCCGAGGTAGGTTCCGCAGAACACGCAGAAGGCGGAGCCGGCGGGGTTGCGTTCCCCGCAGGCGCTGCACTGGTCCTCGGTCGCCACCGACACCTCGCTCCTGCCTGCTGCCCCGTCGGGGCGTCTCTCGCTAGCCTGACACCCGAGGGGCGCACGGTGCGAGCCCCACGGCGACGATGGGTGACGGCTCGGCGATGATCCGCTGCACGAACTGCAAGCACCCCAACGAGGAGGGGGCGGTCTTCTGCGCCAACTGCAACCACTTCCTCGCCTGGGAGTCGGGGGCATCCGCGGGTGGCGAGCCGGAGCAGGAGGAGACGCCGCCGCCAGAGGTTGAGCCCGGAGCCCGAGCCGCCGAGGTCGAGCCCGAGCCGAGGCCGAGCCCGAGCCGGAGGTCGACCGACCCGAGTCGCGGCCTGAACCGCTGCCGGAGCCGCCGGCCGAACCGGTGGCGGGCCCGACCGCGGTCCGTGACCTGATCGCGGCGATCGACGCGAGCGGGGCCCTCGCCGGACACCGCGACCGCGGCGACCTGTCCGAGCGGCTGGCCGGGGTCCGGACGATGGTGCAGCAGCGCGCGGTGACCGTCGCGGTGGTCGGCGAGTTCAAGCGGGGCAAGAGCACGCTGGTCAACGCCCTGCTCCAGACAGCGGCCTGTCCCGTCGATGCGGACATCGTCACCGGGACCCCCACGCTCGTCGGGTACGGCGAGCACCTCCACGTGGTCGCACATCGCCAGCAGCCGGGGGAGGTGGACGAGACCACCGAGGAGGTCCGGTTCGAGGATCTTGCTGCTCTCGTCTCGGAACGGTCCGACGACCGGCCCAGCGACGTGCAGTCGGTCGAGGTGCGGGTCCCGCACCGGATGCTGCGCTCGGGGCTCTGCCTGCTCGACACACCAGGTGTCGGCGGGCTGGAGTCGGTGCACGGTCAGCTCAGCCTGGCCAGCCTCAACGGCGCCGACGGGGTCCTGTTCGTCACCGACGCGTCCCAGGAGCTGACCGCACCCGAGCTCGGCTACCTCCAGACCGCGCTGGAGCGCTGCCCCCGGGCCGCCCTCGTCGTGACCAAGACCGACCTGCACCAGCACTGGCGACGATCGTCGAGACCAACCGGGCGTCACCTGGCCACAGGCCGGGATCGACATCCCCGTCCTGGCGGTCTCCTCGTTCCTCCGCCTCCGGGCCGCCCGTGAGCCCGACCTCAACACGGAGAGCGGCTTCGCCCCGCTGGCCGAGTTCCTGGCCGGCGTGGTCGAGCAGACGCTGCGCCAGCAGGCGGGAACCGTTGCCCACGAAGTCGACTTCGTCGCCGCCCAGCTCGCTCACGAGAACGACGCCGAGCGCGTCGTGCTGGCGCGCCCCGAGGAGCGCGGTGCGGTGGTCGAGCAGCCTCGACGCGGTGCACCAGCGGCCCGGTCGCTGTCGGCCCCGTCCGCGGCCTGGCAGCAGGTGCTGGCCGACGGGATCCAGGACCTCGTGGCCGACGTCGAGCACGACCTCGCCGCCCGGCTGCGGACGGTCCTGCGCGACGCCCGCGACATCATCGACGAGTCCGACCCCAAGGACACCTGGGAGGACACCCAGGCCTGGCTGCGTCGCCAGGTGGCCGAGGCCGGCGTGGCCAACCGCGACCTGCTGCTCGGTCGCGCCAACGAGCTCAGCGACGCGGTCGCCGAGCAGTTCAGCCTCGAGTCCGGCAGCGGCGTGGAGCTGGAGCTGGACTCGGTGACCCGCGCGTTGGCCGCGCTGGAGCTGCCGTCGGCGTCGACGTTCGCGATGCCCGGGGGACGACTGGGCTCGGTTCTCTCCAGCGGCCGACTGGCGGCGTACGTGCCGCTGATGGCGTTGAGCGTGGCCCTGCACACGACGCTGCTGATCATCCCGCCGGCCGCGCTGCTGGGCGCGGTGGTGGGCCGCAAGCTGTTCCAGATGGAGGGCAAGCGGCAGAAGGCCTACCGGCAGGGACAGGCCAAGGCCGCGGCCGGCAAGTTCGTCGACGAGGTCGCCTTCGAGATGAACAAGGACACCCGGGACGGGCTGCGCCGGACCCAGCGTCGGCTGCGCGACGAGTTCCAGTCGCGGGCCGGCAGCATCCAGGCGTCGACCAGCGCGGCACTCGCGGCCGCCCGGCGGGCGTCCGACCTCCCGCCCGACGTCCAGGCCGCCCGGGCGGCCCAGCTCGACCGAGGAGACCCGGCAGCTCGGGCGGATCCGGAACGACATGCGCACGCTGGCCACGGCCGGGAGCAGCCTGATGGCCGACGACCTCACCGCACGCATCCGGGCACTGGCCGAAGACGCCAAGTCGTCGGCGACCGGCCCCGAGGCGGTCGCATCGCTGACCGAGATCGTCGACCGGCTGGACGGACCGATCCGGCTGGCCATCTCCGGCAAGGTGAAGGCCGGCAAGTCGACGCTGCTCAACGCGCTCGCTCGGTGAGAACCTCGCGCCCGACGGACGCGGGGGAGTGCACGCGCATCGTGACCTGGTACCGCTACTCCGACCGGCCCTACGCGACGATCTTCCCGGTCGACGGCGACCCGGTGGAGACGACGTACGCGCGCGGCGAGGACTCCCTCGAGGTCAACCTCGGCGGCCACGACGCGGAGGCCATCGACCATCTCGAGATCGGCTGGCCGATCCAGCGGCTGGCCGACGTGGTGCTCATCGACACCCCCGGCATCGCCTCGATCTCGGCGGAGGTGTCGGCCCGCACGCACCGGGCGCTGTCGGCCGAGCAGGGCCGGGTGCCGGTCGCCGACGCGGTGCTCTACCTGCTGCGGCACACCCACAGCGCCGACCTCCGGTTCCTGGAGTCCTTCCACGACGACGAGGTCGCCGAGGGCACGCCGGTGAACACGGTCGGGGTCCTGTCGCGCGCCGACGAGATCGGCTCGCGCACGCCTGGACGCGATGGAGGTGGCGGAGCGGGTGGCCCGGCGCTACGAGACCGACTCCCGGCTGCACCGGCTCTGCCCGGTCGTGGTCCCCGTCAACGGCCTGCTCGGCCACGCGGCGGCCACGCTCCGCGAGGACGAGTACGCCGCGCTGGCCGCGGTGGCGCAGGCACCGAAGGAGCTGATCGGCGACCTGCTCCTGACGGCCGACCGGTTCGCGATCGGGCGAGAGCAGCCTGGTCCCGGTCGACGGAGCGGGCGCGGCTCCTGGACCGGCTCGGCCTGTTCGGCGTACGCCTGGCCGTGGAGCTGGTGCGCAGCGGCGCCGTCGACCACCTCGTCCGAGCTGTCGTCCCGGCTCGCCGACGTGAGCGGCCTCGGAGCGCCTGCGCGAGGTCGTGCTGCTCCAGTTCGACGCGCGAGCCCGGATCCTCAAGGCCAGGTCGGCGGTCGCCGCGCTGCGCGAGATCTTCCAGCGGCGGCGACTGCGGCGACGGCCCCGCCCTGCTGCGCCGCCTCGAGCAGATCACGGCCGGGGCGCACGAGTTCGAGGAGGTCCGGATCCTGCTCGAGCTCCGCAGCGGCGAGCTCTCCCTGACCGCGGACCAGGCGAGGGAGCTCGACCTGCTCATGGGCGGATCCGGCCACGACCCCGGCGTCACGGCTCGGGTTGGGCGAGGCTCCCACGACCGACGAGCAGCGGCAGGCCGCCCTCGAGGCGCTCGCCAGGTGGCAGGCGGTGGAGCGGCACCCGCTGTCGAGCCGGGCCACCCAGATCGCTGCGCGGGCCGCGACCCGGACGATCGAGGGCATGCTGGCGGGCTGAGATCAGGTCAGATCAGCCCCTCGCGCATGGCGTAGGCGACCGCGTGTGTGCGGTTCTTCAGCTGGAGCCGGGTGGTCAGGTCGTGCAGCACGTTCTTCACGGTGCGTTCGCTGTAGCACATCCGGGACGCGATCTCGGAGGTGTCGTGCCCCTCGGCGACGAGGCGCAGCACCTCGGTCTCGCGCGGGCGACAGGCCGCTGAACGCGAGTCCGCGCGGGGCGAGCACCTGACGTTGGAGCCGCCCCACCTGCTCGAGCAGACGCCCCAGCAGGTCGGGCGGGACCTCGCCCTCGCCCACCGCCACGCCGCGTGATCGCGCGGACCAGGGCATCGGCTGTCGCGTCGGACCGGCGGAAGCAGCCCACCCACCCCCACCTCCGCCGCGGCCACCAGGGTCGACTCGTCGATGACGGTCGCGACCAGCACGATCCGGGGTTGGTCGCCGCGACACAGGGCGCGCACGACCCGGGACGTGTCGTCGTCCAGCTGGTCGGCGACCACGACGGCCACGGCCGCCTGGTCGACGTCGAGCTCCTCGACGACGCGGACCTCCGGCCGGGTCCGGAGCTGACTGATCACGCCGGCGAGCGAGATCGGGTCGGTGCAATGGACGTACGTCGGGATCGCGGATGTCATCGGAGCTCCTGGGGAAGACGTGGCGGTCACCCTGCCCGGCGCGGCTCAACGCCCGCTCCACGTCCGCTCATCGCGCGGTTACTGGTACAGACCGGTGGTGTCGGGACCGGCCGGTTCGGAGGCGAACAGGTTGAGCCCGAGCCGCTCGGAGAGGTACTTCGTGACGAGCTGGCCGCGGACGCTGTTGCCGGCCGCGTCCAGGGGCGGCGAGAACGTGGCCAGCCCGCCCTTGCCCGGCGAGACGGTGACGATGCCGCCGCTGACGCCGCTCTTGCCCGGGATGCCGATCTGGTAGAGCCAGTCACCCGACAGCTCGTAGAGGCCCGCGGTCGCCATCACGGCGAGCACCCGGCGGCACACGCCGGGCACCAGCACGCGGACGCCGGTCTGGGGGTTGACCCCGCCGTTCGCGAGGGTGGCGGCCATGGCGGCGAGGTCGTGGACGGTCACGTCGAGCGAGCACTGCCGGGTGTAGACGTCGGTGGCCTCGTCCGGGTCGAAGTACAGCCGGCCGTAGCTCTTCAGCAGATGCGCGATGCCCTGGTTGCGCAGGTTCGAGGCGGTCTCGGAGGCGTACACGTCCTCGCTCATGCTCAGCTCGCGGCCGGCGAACCGGGAGAGCCCGTCGCGGATCCGCTCGAACTTCTGGTCGGCGGTGTCGCCCGGAACCAGGCTCGTGGTCGCGATCGCCCCGGCATTGACCAAGCGGGTTCATGGTGCGGTCGACGTTGAGCTCGACCGCCATCAGCGAGTTGAACGGGAAGCCGGTGGAGTTCACGCCGAGCTGCAGCCGCGCTGACTCGTAGCCCACCTCCTGGCACACGAGTGCGAACACGAACGGCTTGGAGACGCTCTGGATCGAGAAGTGCGTGTCGACGTCGCCGATGTCGAAGAAGCGACCTCGGACGCCGACCACGCTGATGCCGAACAGGTCCGGTGACGCGGTCGCGAGCGCCGGGATGTAGTCGGCGACCGCCCCGTCGGTGTTCGACCGGTAGCTCTCGTAGGCCTCGGTGATCACCCGCCGGACCTCCTCGAGCCGGGGCAGGTCCCCGGTCGAGACCCGAGGTGGCGTGGTCACCTCGTCGAACGGGAGGTCTTCGTGCATCGTCAGCTTGGTCATGGGGGTGCCCTCGGTGGGTGAGTGCGATGACCCGAGGTTCCGAGAGTACTGGCGGAGCTGCTGGACGGCTCGCTCGAGCGACGCACCGGCCACAGCGGACCGGTGCGCCGCTGGCCGGTCAGTTGGCGCAGATGGCCTGGGCGACGATGAAGTCCCAGTCGGCCAGGGTCCAGTCGTTCTCGGCGGCGTACGCCTGGGCGGTGCCACTCGTCGAGTAGCTGTAGGCGTGCGCGAAGTGCAGTGCCACCTCGGCCGGCGCCGAGAAGCTGGTGGCGGCGCCCGCACCGAGAAGCGTCTTGGAGCCCGGGCACTCCGCGACCGCCGACTTGGTCGACTCGGAGTCGGACTGCGGGCTCTGCCCCATGACGATCTGGTAGCCGGAAGGAGCCGTGCGCGCACACCGCCCACGCGAACACGTACCAGCTTCCCGAGTACCCGCCCGGCTCCTCGTGTGCCTGGGCGTAGACCCGGGCGCCGTCGGTCGAGGCTCGCATCACCTGCAGGCCCGCGTGCCCGTTGGCGTTGTAGACCGTGCCCCCGCTGCCGACGACCTTGCGGCCCGGCGGGCAGGTGGCGGTGGCCAGCTGGGTGGGGGCGCTCGACAACTGGGTCAGGCCGAACTCGATCGACTGGTTGGGCAGCGCCGGCGCGCAGATGGCGGTCGCGCGGACGCCCCAGTCGTCCACCGTGCCCGATGGGTCGTTCACGGTCACGGTGAAGCGGTCCTCCCCGAGGAAGATCGGGTCGATGGGCTGCATCTGGGTGATCACGAGGCCGTCGCCGACCTGGTTGCCGATCATCCCGCCGCCCCCGCCGATGATCCGGGTGCCTTCCGGACATTCGGCCGTCTTCGACTTGACCGTCGCGGGCCCGAAGTCCGTCGAGGGGGTGTCGTCGGTGTCGCTGACGATGCCGGACACGGCGTGGGCCGGGGCGGCCGTCAGGGCGGCGGCGAGCAGGGTGCCGACGCCGAGCAGGCTGAGGACGGCGACGCTGAGCCGACGTATCTGAAGCCGGGACCGGTGGCTCTGCTGTGTGTGGATCATGACTTTCCCCTTTGCCGATGGCGGGGCCGGATGCCCCGCCCGTGCAGGGTCGCCAGCCGCCATCAGTACGGCGTCAGCACGAGGGCGTCGGAGGCGAGCGCGTGGGCGTGATCGAGCTGCTCGCCGGTGTCGCCATCCTGGTCACCCTCGTGACCTGGGTCGGCAGCCGGCTCGACGCGCGCCGCGGAGACAGCCGTTCGCGCCAACCCCAGCGACCGCGCCCCAACGTCCTCTTCTGGCTGGTGGGCGCCTTCGTGATGGGCGGTGGCGTGCTGGCGATCATCGGTGGTGTCGAGGAGGTCGGCAAGGCGGCTGACCGTCCCGACCAGTTCGAGGTCGCGGGTGCCACGGCCACCGCCGACGCGGTCGGCATCGTCATCTGGGGTGTCGTGGTGCTGACCATCGGCGCCTACGTGTGGCGCGGAGCCCGCCGTCGCGGGTGGCACGACCGCGTCGGCCGGGTCGTCATCATCGGCGGCTACCTGCTGCTCGGGATCGCGATGACCAAGGCCGTCGATCGCGCCGTCGACATCTGGATCGTCGCTCCCGAGCAGGCAGAGCACGTCGGCAACGACGCCATGGTCCTGTACCTCGCGTGGGGAGTGCCTGCCGCCGCGCTGGTCTTCCTCGGCTGCAAGCTCGCGCCCGAGCGGATCCTGCTGACGTCGACGATGCAGAACACCTCCTGAGCGCTGGGCGCGTACAGTCGAGCTCCAACGGACATTGGGCCCGGACCCTGCTCTGACGTCGGCCATGGCGACCGACGAGGAGATCGGAGGCGTTCCGTGGCTATCCGACGAACAGGTGCAACCCGTCCGATCGGCGTACGCCGGGTGGTGCTGCTCGGCGTACCCGCGCTCTACGTCGTCCTCGGGCTGCTGCATCCCACCGCCAACCCCGAGCTGGGCGACGAGACGGACCTGTTCGTCTGGCTCCACGTCGGCCAGCTCGTCCTGATCACCGGCCTCGCCTTCGTCCTGTGGTTCCTGGTCGACGGGCTGGAGAGCCGTGCCGCCACGGTCGCACGCGTGCTGATCGTCCCGTTCGTGGTGGCGTACACGGCCCTGGACGCGGTCCTCGGCGTCGCCTGGGGGATCGCGGCCGAGACGGCGAACGGGCTCCCGGCCGGCGACCAGCCGGGAGCGGGCGCGTTGATCCACGAGCTGATCTCCGGCGACCCCGACCTGCGGGGGTACATCCTGTACTGGGGCGCCGGCCTGCTGTGGCTGGCCGTGGCCGTCGCCGTGATCGCCGCCCTGCGGAACGTCGCCCCCACGCCGGCGCTGGTGCTGATGTCTCTCGGAGCGGCCGTGTTCGTGCTCGGCCATGCGCCGCCGATGGGGCCGGTCGGGATGGGGCTGTTCCTGGCCGGCGTCGTGTGGTCGGAGTTCCGTCCGCGGAAGCATTGACCGCGCTAGAGCGTTGCGTCGTCAAAGCACGCGGGTCGGAGGGGCTGGTCATGGCGGACGATGAGGCAGAACTGCGGACGGACCGGCTGGTCCTCGGGCCGTGGACGGCCGGAGACACCGAGGCCGGGAGTCGCGATCTTCGGGCGCGAGGAGGTGACCCGTTGGCTGAACCCGGCCATGTCACCGGTGCCCGACGCGGCCGGGATGGCCGAGGTCATGCAGCGATGGGCCGAGCAGGACGCCGAGGCGGAGCCGCCGGTCGGGCACTGGGCGGTACGCCGCGCGGACGCCGAGGCGATCATCGGCTCGATCACGCTCCGCCGGATGCCGCCGCACGAGATCGACCTCGAGCTGGCCTGGCAGTTCGTGCCGGAGGAGTGGGGCAACGGCTATGCGACCGAGGCCGCGGCGGCCGTGGCGACCTGGGCATTCCAGCGCTCGGCGCACGAGGTGTTCGCGGTGATGCGCCCCGCCAACGCCGCCTCCGAGCGGCTCGCGCGGCGGCTCGGAATGCAGTGGGTGGGGGAGACGGACAAGTACTACGACCTCCGGCTCCAGGTGTTCCGGCTCCGCCCGCCCGACCTGGTCACGCCGACGTCCCGCTAGGCGCCGACGGCGCGTTCCGCGGGCGGCATCTCATCCGAAGGGGGTGAGGCGAGGCCTTCCCGCGCGCTGAAGGGTGGCCGGCAGGAACCCCTCTCGCCCGCGAGGAGCCCGCGTGAACCTGGTCCTGGCAGCCGTCGTCGTGGTCGTGGTGACCGCGCTGACGGTGTCGGCGATGCTGCTGGTCCGGAGGGGAGCGCCCGAGGGCAGCTACTTCAGCGACGGCGACCGCGCCTCGGGTGTCTTCGGCGTGCTGGCCACGGGGTTCTCGGTGCTGCTGGGCTTCATCATCTTCCTGGCGTTCTCCTCGTACGACGAGTCCCGGTCGGGCGCCGAGACGGAAGCGACGATCGTGGCGCAGCAGGTGCAGACGGCTCAGTTCCTCCCCGCGGACGTGACGGCCAAGCTGACCGGCGAGCTGACCTGCTACGCCCGATCCGTCACCGGCACCGAGTGGGACGCACTGGACGCCGGCACGCTCGGCAACGCGATCAACCCGTGGGGCGCGCAGCTGTTCCGCACCATCTCCACCGTGCAGCCGAAGACCGACACCGAGCAGTCGGCGTACGACCGCTGGATGGACCAGACCGCGAACCGCGAGCAGGCGCGCATCGACCGGGTGCACGGCGCCGAGGGGATCCTCCCGATGCCGCTGTGGGTCGCCCTCAGTCGCCATCTGCATCGTGATCTTCGCCTACATGCTGTTCTTCGCCGACCGGGCCGAGGGCCCGGTGACCCAGGGGGTGCTCGATGGGCAGCGTCACCGTGGTGATCACGCTGCTGATGTTCCTCCTGATCTTCTTCGACCATCCACACGGCCACGGTGTCGGACACCTCGAACCCACGGCGATGCAGCGGACCCTGGAGCTGATCGAGGACCAGGTGGAGATCGCCGGCCTGGAGGTGAACCCACCCTGTGACGAGCGTGGCGACGCCGCCTGAGAGCGGCCCGGAGGCCGAGGCGGCAGAGGAGCAGGGCCGGGACTGGCAGGAGGTGCTGGTGACGGTGCTCCTCGTCGTGGCCGCGCTCGGGACGTCGTGGAGCAGCTATCAGGCGACCCGCTGGAACGGCGAGCAGGCCGCCGCTGCCAGCAAGACCAGCGCCATCCGGATCGACGCCGCCCGGGCGCAGGGCCTCTCGGAGACGCAGAGCCAGATCGACGTCGCCATCTTCATCGCGTGGTCGGAGGCCGACCGGGGCGGCGACGCGGAGGTGGCCGACTACTTCGAGGACCGGTTCCGCGAGGAGTTCCGCCCGGCGTTCGACGCGTGGATCGGCACCGACCCGTTCACGGACCCGAGTGCGCCGCAGACGCCGTTCGCGATGGAGGAGTACCAGCTGGCGAGCCGGAACGAGGCGGCCAAGCTCGACACCGCCGCCGAGGCCTCGGCAGCCGTGGTGCGCACCGACATCCAGCGGGCCAGCAACTACGTGCTCACGGTCGTGCTGTACGCCGTCGTGCTGTTCTTCGCCGGCATGAGCACGCGGCTGAAGAGCCGCCGCCTGCGCTGGGTGATGACCGTCGCCGGGTTCATGGTCCTGGTCGCGAACTTCGCGTGGATCGCGACGTTCCCGGTCAGCATCAGGATCTGACCGGCGTCAGTAGCGGCGGCGCAGCTCCTCGGCATGCGCGTCGCACAGCGTCCACGTCCAGCTGTTGATCCAGGCCGGGCCACCCGGCGCGCCGCACTCCTCACAGGTCTCGAGCGACCGATCCTCGGCCTCTTCGCGCAGCCGGTCGGCCTCGTCGCGCGCGCTCGGAGCAGTGCCGTCCGGCACCGAGATGTAGTAGCGGAGCCCGCCGTCCTTCTGCTTGACCTGGTTCAGCTGGTAGTCGCCCAGGAGCTCCGTCAGGTCGGCATGCAGCCGGTCGACGAGGGGCTGCCAGCCCTTCCCGACATGACGTCGTTGGTGGACGAGCACGACCGAGGCCGGACCGGACGCATACAGGTCGGGCTCGCCGGCGGCTTCCAGCGGGCGGGGTGCGTCGGAAGCGGGTCACCAGCCACCGCCAGCGCTCGGCGAGCACGCGTCAGCCCTCGGCCGCGCGCTGGATGCAGGCCCGGTCGAGGGCCTCGGTCGCGAGCGCCTGCACCCGCACCGGCGGCGGGACGAGCACGCGCGTGAAGGTGTCCGCCACGGTGACCGTGATCCGGAAGGTGAACGGCGCGGTCGCCTGGCCGCGGGCGTGCTCGTCGCAGCGGTTGCCGGGCAGGATCGCGAGCGGCACGAGCGTGGACTCCACCGAGGGCCGGGCGACCACCGGTGCGTCCAGCTCTGCGTCGTAGAGCACGCTGCCGCGGGCCGAGCGGACGGTCAGCGCCTCCTGCCCCTCGTTGCGCTCCAGCAGCAGCGACCCGAGTGCCGCCGGCTCGCCTTCGGCCACACCGAGGTGCCAGTCGTCGGCGTACGAGATCGAGACCTGGCTTCGGACCAGGTCGGCCTGGCAGCCGCGCAGCCACAGATGCCGCAGGAACTCCTGGCCGGACGCCGTCAGCTCCTGGGACACCTCAGTGGTCGGCGTGCGGACGACGCCATCGATCGGCTCCTCGCCCTGGTCGCACTGGGCCGGCGGCAGCAGCACGTGCAGGTCGAGCGTCTGGCCGGGCGCGAGCGTGCTGTCCTGCGGGTCGACGAACTCGCCGTACCCGGACCAGCTCAGCCCCGCGCCGGTCACCGGCAGCGGCTCGTCCGACTCGTTCACCACCCGGAGCAGCGCCTTGCGGGTGCCCTCGTCGGGCAGCAGCTGGGTGAACGAGAGCGTGACCTCGGGCGGCGGTGACGACGGTGCCGGGTCGTCGGAGCCGCTGCAGCCCGAGCTCACGGCGAGCAGGCCGACCAGGGCAGCGAGGAGCCGGCCCGTGCGCGTCACGGGGTCACGCTACGACAGGGTTCCTCAGCGCAGGCGCACCTTCGCCACGACGCCCGCGTGGTCCGACGCCCAGAACGGCGGCACCGCGGCACCGGGGATCGGGGTGTCGCCGACGAGGTGCGCCGAGAGCGGGCGGACGAACCCGTGCACGAGCACCAGGTCGATCCGGGTCGTCGCCTGCGTCACCGGGTTGCTCAGGGTGCTGGTCTGGCAGCAGCTGAGGCCCGGGTCGCTGCCGTTGACCGACCAGGCGTCGCGGAACCAGAACCTCGTGAGGTCGGCGTACGTCGTCGTCGGGGTGGAGGTGGTCGACGTGGTCCGCCGCCGAGTTGAAGTCGCCGGTCGCGATCACCGGCCCGCGCGTACGCGCCGGCCCGACGAGGAACTCGCGGCCCTGTGCCTCCTGGGTGTCGGCGAAGTCCTCCACCTCGAGGTGGGTGTTGACGAACCGGAACTTCCGGCCCTGGTACTTCGCGTCGATGTACGCCCAGCCGCGGCCGAAGGAGACCGGGTCGCTGCCCGGCGGTTGGAGGACCTCCTGCGCGGTGTAGTCACCGCTGGCCGAGCGCAGCACCCGCAGCCGGGGCGTGTCGTCGTTCACCAGGATCACGTCGCGGTCCTGGAGGGTGACGACGCAGTCCGGGACGGCGGTGGTCGGCGGTGCGCAGCCGTACGCCGGCGCCACCAGCGGGGCGGGTCCGATGTCGGCGTTGTCGGAGACCGCGGCGACGGAGTACTCGAGCCCGCGCTCGTACAGCTCGTCCTGAAGGATCTCCAGGAAGTCGAAGCTCGGCGGGTTGGGTCCTGCGATGGTCGGCTGCGCGATCCAGTTGGTGACCTCCTGGAGCCCGATCAGGTCAGGGTCCTCGGCGGCGATCGTGTCGGCGATCGCCTCGGCGCGGGTCGGGAAGTTCGTGGCGACGGCCGTGCCGTAGATCTGGGCGACCGCGGCGACGAACTGCTCGGGCGTCGTGGCCGTGATCGCCGACGTCAGGCTGGAGCCGAGGTAGAGGTTCTGGGTCATCACGGTGAGCTGCCGCTTGGCGTGGTGCCCGTGGTGGTGCCGCTCGTCTCCCGGCCGCGCGGAACCCGGCAGCGCGAGGGCGAGCAGGGCGGTGAGTGCGGCGGCCAGGACCAGCCGGAGTCGGTTGCGTGGCGTCATGACAAGGCTCCCAACGCCGGTTCGTGGCACCACGCCGAGTCATCGCGCCTGGGATGGCCGAGATCTCGCCAGTATTGCCCCGCAGCGCGCGCGCGTCCATCACCCGGAGGGGCCACGGGCGCCGTTCTGATCCGACGCTGATGCCCGCCGCCCACAGTGCAGCCGACGCCGCAGCACCGCGGCATCGACGACACCGGCGGCCGAGGCCGCCCACCAGAAACGAGGAATCAGATGAACACGTCACGCGCATTCGTCCGCCCGGTCGCGATCGCCACGATCGCCCTGGTGGCGCCGCTCCTCATGGTCTCGTCCGGCGAGGCCGCGACCACGGACAGCGGCTGCACGGTCGCACCGAAGCGGCCCAAGTTCACCGGGGACACCACCGGCGGCAACGTCCCGATCATCGAGTACAAGTCAACGGTGACCTGCGACGCGGGGCTGGTGCTCAACCTGGAGGGCGAGATCCTGGAGTCGGACCAGCTGGCCATCGAGGGCGACGCACCCGACGACCTGACCGGCACCTTCAGCCGGACGCTCGACTTCACGGCCGGCGCGGGGACGCAGACGGTGACGGTGCGTCGGCCGCTGCCGAACACCGGTCCCGCGAGCGAGGGCCCGCGGGAGGAGATGTACCAGTCGGTCCGGTTCAACGTGACCAGCGGTCCGGTGACCTCGCAGTTCACGGACTGGGAGCTGACCCAGGCCCGCTCGATCCACCACTGACGCTGGAGGGGGCTCCGGCGGGAGGGTTCGGGCCGGGCGACCGGTCCGAACCCTCCGGCATGTATCAGGGAACGGCGAGCGGCCTCCTGTGAAGTCGTGACCCGGACCCCCCACCTGGTTCTTTTCGTTGCCGCTGCCGGCTTTGGCAAGTCCACTGCCCTCGAGGCCTCCCGTCCACGCGACGGCCAGCTCCGCTCGGCGCGCGCCGCACTCGACGACGGAGTCCCGAGCGTCCCCTGGGTCGGCATCGACGACCTGCACGAGCTGAGCTCCGACGAGCAGCTCCGGCTGACGACCGCGATCTCCGCGCTACCGCCGACCACGACGGTCGTGCTCACCTCCCGCCGGCCGCTCGCCCCGCAGGTCAGGGCCGCGCTGCGCGGCCGGGTCAGCGAGCGCGGGCCCCAGGACCTCGCTCTCAGCGCGTACGCCGTGCACCGGGTGCTCGCGGACGAGTACGGCGTCGCCGACCCCGAGCTGCCGGTGGAGGTGCACGCGCTGACCGCTGGCTGGCCCGCGCTGGTGCACCTCGCCGCCGAGGCCCTGGCCAGGAACTCAGCCGTCGACCTGCGCGTCGCCCTGGCCGGCGACGGTGCGCCCGCGGCGTACTGGCTGCAGGACGAGGTCCTCGCCTCTGTGACGCAGGACCAGCGGCGAGCGCTCGCGCGCCTGACCGGCCTGGGGCCCGTCACTCGGGAGGCGTGTGGGGAGGCCGCCGACCTGGTCGGCACGGGCATCCTCACCGCGCTGCACGGGATCGGCCGGGAGGGACTCGTGGAGGCGGTCCCGGTCGTCGCCGAGGTGCTGGGCAGCGTCGAATCTCCGCCGGGCGAGGCAGAGCTGCGCTCCGTGGCTTCGACGCTCGAGCGAGCCGGCCTTCCGTTCGCTTCCGCGCGGGCGTGCGTCCGTGGCGGGGACTGGACCTCCGCCATGCGACTCCTGGCCGAGCACGGGGAGCGAGATGCTCCGCCTGGGCGGCGCCTCCGGGGTCGTGGAGCTGGTGGAGTCCGCGCCCGCGGGGGAGCTCGACCCCGGCGTACGCCTGACCTATGCCGATGCGCTCCGGATGCGCGGCGACCTCACGGCGGCGGCCCGAGCGTTCCGACCGCTCGTCGACGCCGCCGCCGACCCGGCCGGCCCCGGGTGGTCGCCGGCGCTGGCCAGCCGGGTCGCGTCCGTCGAGTACGCAGGCGGCCGGTTCGAAGCCGCCCTCGACACGCTGGGCTCAGCCGAGCCGCCCGCCGGCGCCGACGACCCGGAGAGCGTCGAGTGGGCCGCATTCCGGGTGCACGTCCTGTGCTCGCTCGGCCGCAACGACCAGGCGGGCGACGTGGCGGCGTCCGCGCTCCGGCTCGCCGAGGCGTCCGGAGCCCTGCGCTCCCTCACGTCGGCCCACCTCGCGATGGCGCGGGTCAGCTCCGGGGAGCGCAAGGAGGCCCACCACGAGTTCGCGCTCCGGGCCGCCACTGAGAGCGGCGACGTGATCACCGCCGCCCGGATCCTGGTCAACCACTCGTTCCAGCTGCTCGCGGCGGCGCGCTACGACGAGGGCAGCCGGGCCGCCCGGCAGGCACTCGACGCGGCGGACGCCGGTGCTCCCGCCGGCCGGCGCGCCGCGGCCCTGCACAACCTCGCCGAGGCGCTCGTGCAGCTGGGGGAGTACGACGAGGCCGGCTGGCACCTGCAGCGGTCGGTGGCCCTGGGGCGACGCCTCGGGCACGGCCGGATCGCGCTCGGCCTGCTCGGCCTCGGCGAGATCAACCGCCAGCTGGGCCAGGACCAGCAGGCGCGCACGCGCTACCAGGAGGCGGTCGAGCTGGCCCGCGACTCGGCCGAGACGCAGGTCCTGGTGCCGGCCCTGGCCGGACTCGCCCGGCTGCACGCGTTCACGACCGACCAGCCCGGCCGCGCACTCGACCGCGCGCTGGAGGCAGCCGAGGAGGCGACAGCGGCCGCCACCGGTTGGCTCCGACCGGTGGCGCTCACTGCTGCGGGCTGGGTCGCGCTGAGGCGCGAAGACCGCGAGCACGCCGCCACGTTCGCGCGGGAGTCCGTGGCGGCCGCCCGCGAGACGCACTCGCTCGACCTGCTGGCGGACGCGCTCGAGCTCGCCGCTGCCTGCACCGACGACCCCGACGAGTCGCGGCTGCTGCTGGGGGAGGCGCTCTCGATCTGGGGGCCGGTGGCGCCCGTCCGCGTGCGGCCCGGATCGAGCTTCAGCTCGGCCGGCTGCAGGGCGCCGACAGCACCATCCGCTCCCGCGCCCGGGAGGCCGCCCGCGAGCTGCAGCGGCTGGGGATCGCGCAGGTGAACGGGACACCGGTGTCGACCAACGGCCAGTCCGCCTCGGTCGCGATCGAGGTGCTCGGTGGGTTCCGGGTGTGCGTCGACGACGTCGAGGTGCCGGGCAACGCGTGGCGCTCCCGGCAGGCGCGCACGCTCGTCAAGATCCTCGCCGGCCGTCGTGGCCGGCCGGTGACCCGGGCCTGGCTCTGCGAGACCCTCTGGCCCGACGACGACCCGGCGAAGACCGGGCACCGTCTCTCGGTCCTGCTGGCCACCGTGCGCGGCGTCTTCGACCCGGAGCGGCGGTGGCCGACCGACCGCTTCATCGCGGCAGACCTGACCGGCGTGTGGCTCGACCTGCGGTACGTCGCCCTCGATGCGGAGACCCTGATCCGCGACGCCGAGGTGGCGGCGACCCTGATGGACGACGGTCAGGCCGACCGGGCAACCGAGATACTCGCCGACATCAACACCCGCTACCGCGGCGACGCCTTCGAGGACGAGCCGGGGGAAGAGTGGGCCGACGGTGTCCGCGAGGAGGTGCGCGCCGCCTGGCAGCGCTCCGTACGGCGGCTGGCAGCGCTCGCCCGGCGTGCGGGCCGGGTCGGTGACGCCCAGACGCTGCTCGTCCGGCTGCTGGTGGCCGACCCGTACGACGAGAAGATCCACGAGCTGCTGGTCCGGAACCTGCTCGCCGCGGGCCGGCGTGGTGAGGCGCGCCGTGCCTTCCAGCGCTGGCGCACGGCCATGGGCGAGATCGGGGCTCCACTGCCGGACCCCTCGGTCCTCGAAGCCCGCCCGGGCAGGGCCCGCTCGGCTCGACCTGCGGCCACCGGACCGGTCGGCCTGCGGCCGGTTGTGACGCCGTACTGATACCCGTCACCCACTGTTCTGATGGCGCCGCACAGTGCGGCGCCACGACCACCGACGGTCTACATCTCAAGGAGCTGCACCATGAACCGAACACCCGAGCCCTCGCCACCGTCGCCGCCACGGCCTTTGCGGTCACCTCCGCCCTCGGCCTGCTCGCTCCGGCCTCGAATGCGAGCGAGCCCGACGCCGACTGCAACACCCACGGGACAGTGATCGAGGGCACCGACGGCAAGGACCACATCGACGGGACCAGCGGGGACGACGTGATCCTGGCCGGGGACGGGAACGACGTCGTCAACGGCCGCGGCGGCAACGACGTGATCATCGGCGGCAAGGGCCAGGACAAGCTGAAGGGCGAGGGCGGCAACGACTGCGTCGACGGCGGCAAGGGCAACGACAAGTCGAACGGCGGCGCCGGCGACGACATCGTCAAGGGTGGCCCCGGCACCGACTACCTGTGGGGCGGCGCCGGCAGCGACGCCGTGGACGGGGGCGACGGCTGGGACTTCCTGTTCGACGAGGACGCAGACGACTCCTCGGTGCGACGCGTGGAGTACTGACCGACCTGCGATGGGCCGGCCCGACGCCCGGGCCGGCCCATCAGCGCTGTGGTCAGCTGCCGCCGGTGAAGTCGATGCCGCACTCGTCCTTGGCGTGCTTCTCGATGTTCTCGGCCGCCGTCGCGAACTCCTCGCTGGAGAGCGGCGCCGCCGCCTCCATCAGCCCGGCGAGCTTCTCCGGGTCGACGGCCGACGGGTCGGACATCCCCTCGAGGTCGGACATGGTCATGTCCGCGTCCTCCAGAGCCTGCTCGAGGTCGGTGAAGGCCTTGTCGAAGACCTCCCAGTCGCCCTTGATCTCGTCGGGTGCGTCGTCGGCGAGCTCGTGCATCTTGTCCAGGGCCTCGTCGAAGCCGTCGAAGTTCCCCGCGGAGGCCAGGTCCTCGAAGTTGGACTCGGAGTCCTTCAGCGTGTCGCAGTAGTCGCCGGCGTCGCCACCACCACCGCCCCCGCACCCGGTCAGCGTCGTCGAGAAGAGGGTGGCCACCGCCACCAGAATCGCCTTGTTCCTCACAGTGCCTCCAGCTGCTCCGGGCGCGCGTGACGGCGCCGCCGACAGCATGACCCATCCGGGGGTGGAGCGCACCTGTCTACGCCTCCGTGGCGGGGTGCGGACGATCGTGGGACGCTCGCGAGAGGAGGGTTCGCCATGGGCGCATACGAGGACGCGGTCGACCTGCTGGAGACGGAGCTGACGGGGGTCGCCGGCGTCTTCGCCGGTCTCTCGGAGGAGGACTGGCAGCGCCCCACCCGGCTGGAGCCGGCCGACCCGAGCCTCCCGCACTGGACGCTGTTCGAGCTGGCGGGGCACTTCGACATCTCCATCGGACTGACCCGGATGCTGATCGACAGCGCGCAGGAGGGCCAGCCGGGCCGGGACCGGGTCAGCTTCTTCATCTTCCCGCGGGCCGAGGTCGCGCCGGTCGTCTACGACTACGCGTTCACGATGGTCGAGGGCAGGAAGCCGGGGGACATGCCCGGCGTGCTCGCCGAGACGTTCGGCAAGACGGTCGAGGAGTCCCGCGCGACCGCGCCCGACACCGTGGGGTCCGGCTACTACGCCCTGATGCAGCTCGGCGAGTTCGTGCCCAGCCGCGTGGTGGAGGCGGTGGTCCACGGATTCGACCTCACCGACGCGATCGGCCGTGACCCGATCGCCACACCGGCCGGAGTGGCGGCCACGGCGAGCCTGCTCGACGACCTGCTCGCGCGGCGTACCGTCGCCGGGCGCCCGGACGACCTCGCCGACGACCTGGCCTGGGTCCGGGCCGCCTCGGGGCGTGCCGAGCACCCCGATCCCCGGTTGCCGCTGATCGGCTGAACGTCAGGACTGCTCGGAGGGCGGCTGGACCCGCCTCGCCGCGACGGCCTCGTCCAGGCCGAGCTCCGACATGGCCTGGTGCAGTACGCCGAGGGCGGTCGCGAAGCGGTCGTCACCCACGGCCGAGCGGACCCGGCCGTCGACCTCGGCCCGCGCCGCACGAGTCAGCTCGATGGCCCGTCGTCCCCGGTCCGTGAGCGTTGCCGCCTTCCGGCGGCGGTCGGTGTCGTCGGTCGTGAGGGCGACGTACCCGAGGTCGACCAGCTCGCCCACCGCCTTGGACGCGGCCTGCTGGGAGATGCCGAGCGCCCGGGCCATGCTCGGTGGCCGTCGCGGGTCCGAGCAGGAGCCGCTGCACGAAGTAGCCGTGGCCCGGCCGGAGACCGGTCATGCCCGCCTCGCGCAGGGAGCGGAGGACGTGGTCGTCGACCCGGGCGCCGAGGAGGGAGAGGGTCTGGGCCAGGTCGAGTGCGGTCGGCGACGGGGACACACAACGAGGATTGTGCAGTTTCCGGTCGAGGGCAAGCCTAGGCATCGGATGGCGCCGATCTAGGTAGTGGGTCCCCATGTGCGCGGTGCCCCCACCCGCGCAGGCTCTGAGGAAGCGGCGACGACCACGTCATCCACCCGAGCAGAGCAGGACGAGCATCATGACGCAGCAGTACTTCAACCCGCAGTCCCGCACCCACGAGGGTGCCGACCAGCAGACCCCGGAGCGCGAGTACGTCGCGTGCCCCGAGTGCGGGCTTCCCGCCGAGGTCGAGTGGCGCACCAGCGTCGGCAGCACCGGCGGGCCGATGGAGCACCTCAAGATCAGATGCGTGGACCGGCACTGGTTCCTGTTACCGGCGCACCTGGTGACCGGCTAGACCCACAATCATAGTTGTGCAATGGTGAGGGCATGAGCACGAGCACCGAGGACGTGGTTCGCCGCTACTACCGGGTCGTGGGGGACCTGACCTCCACCGAGGAGGAGCTCGAGCAGCTGCTGCATCCGGACGCGGTCCTGGTCGAGCACCCGAATCCGGTCGTCCCGCAGGGCGCCCGGCGCGGTGTCGAGGAGAGCCTCGCCGGCTTCCGCGCCGGGCGTTCCCTGCTGTCCGAGCAGTCCTTCGAGATCCACGAGCTGATGGTGACGGGGGAGCGGGCCGCCGTCCGCGCGCGCTGGGAGGGCACGATCGGCAGGGACGCCGGGCCGTTCCAGCAGGGGGCGAAGCTCACGGCCCACGTCGCCGCGTTCCTCACGGTCCACGACGGGCGGATCGTCGAGCACGAGACCTTCGACTGCTACGAGCCGTTCGCCTGAACGGTCCCGCTCAGGCCACGCCCAGCTCGATCTCGGAGGTCGCCCCGCACTCGCCGAGCGAGGCCCGGATCCCGTCCCGCAGCGCGCCGGCCAGGTCGAGACCACGGCCGGACCGCACCCGCCACGCGATGTGGCCGTCCGGGCGGACGACGACGGCACCGTCGTCGTCCAGACCGAACAGCTCCGTGAACCGGCCGGCCGGGTCGCCCAGCTGCTCGCCACCCACGACCCGCACCCGCACGGTGACGCCCAGCCCGGCACCCGCCTCGCCCGCGGCCGCCCGCCACCGGGCGCCGTCGGGGCCGGTGAAGACGGTCAGGCCGGGACCGAGCAGGTCCAGCGTCGAGACCTGCTCGCCGTCGTGGTCCAGCCACACGTGGGGAAGACGGGCACCCGGGCGGCCCGTGGGTCGCCAGCTCGCGTCCGTCTGGTCCTCGGTCACGCCGTCGTCGACGAGCGCACCGGACTCGTAGGTGACGCCGATGTCGATCGCCAGCACGTCGAGGTCCGGACTTGTCGGCTCGGCGGATCGTGCAGCGTTGGCCGCGCCCACCGGGCGTCGCTCGACCTCGTAGCTGTCGAGCAGGTCGTCGCCGGCCCAGCCGTGTGCCACGAAGGCCAGCTTCCAGGCGAGGTTGTGCCCGTCCTGGATGGCGGTGTTCATGCCGGTGCCGCCCCGCGGCGTGATCCGGTGGGCGGCGTCGCCGACGAGGAAGGCCCGGCCCACCCGGTAGCGGTCGGCCACCTGGGCGGCGAACGAGAAGCCCCCCACGTCCAGGATCTCGATCGGCAGGTCGGGGATTCCCACGGCCGCGCGGATCATGGCGGTCACGCGCTCCGGAGTGAAGTCCTCGACCCGCTCGGTCCGCGGGTCCCACGACTGGGCGAAGACCCAGCGGTCGTCGTTGCTGGTCGGCAGCATCACCGCCAGGCCCTGGGGGCCGGGGATCATGTTGAGCGCGTGCACGCTCGAGCCGAGACGCTGCTGCACAGGCGCGCGGAAGAGCGTGGACACGAACTCCTCGAGGTTGTCCGGTCCCCTGAGGGCGACCCCGAGGCCGGTCCGGACCGAGCTCCGGCTGCCGTCCGCGCCGACGAGGAACCGGGAGCGGACGGTCGTGATCCGGCCGGTGGCGTCGCGCAGGGTCGAGGTGACGCCGGCGTCGTCCTGCTCGAAGCCCACCAGCTCGGTCCCGAAGCGGACCTCCGACGGGAGCGACCGCAGGTGCTCGAGCAGCACGGGCTCGACTGCGTCCTGCGCCGCCACGGCGTACGACGTGGGGCTGACCTGGCGGGCCTGCTCGTCGGTCGGGAACCCGAGCGGCACGATCATGCCCTCGGGTGAGACGAGCGAGGGGGCGACGCGGCCCGTGGGCAGCGCCGAGAACTCCTGCGCGCGAACCCGTGGCTCGAGGCCCCAGCCGCGCAGGATCTCCATCGACCGCGGGCTGATCGCGGTGGCCCGGGGAAACGTGGAGGTCCCGTCGCGCTTCTCGACGAGCAGCACCGGCACGCCGTACTCCGCGAGGCCGATGGCCGTGACCAGCCCCGCGGGGCCGGCGCCGACGACGAGCACCGTCGTCGTGTGCCCCGGGACCTGGGTCATGTTCGTGAACTGCATTGCCTTCTCCTGATTCATTGTCCCGAGGATTACGTCGGACAGCATGTCCGATTAGAAGACAGAGTGTAGTACGTCGGACAAAGTGTCAATCGAAATTTGATAGGCTGCGCTCATGGCAGAGAAGGAACGGCCCTACGTGCAGCGGGTTCGGGCGGCGTCGGTCGAGCTCACCCGGCGCAAGATCCTGGACGCGGCCACCGACCTGCTGAGCCGAGAGCCCGCGCAGGGCATCAACGTCGACCGGATCGCCCGCGAGGCGGGCGTGGCGCGCTCGACGGTCTACGTCGCGTTCGAGTCCCGCACCGGCCTGTTCCAGGCCCTGGCCCGGGACTTCCTGGACCGACAGGGCTTCGACCGGCTCGTGTCAGCCGTGCGGCACGAGGACGCCCGGGAAGCCCTGGTGCGCTCGTTGCGAGAGGGGAGTCGCCTGTACGCCGGCGGTCGAGACCTCGGTCGCGCCCTGTTCTCCCTGTCGCTGCTCGACCCGGACGCCGCCGAGGCGATCGTGGTGCTGGAGCACGGCCGGGCACCGGCGATGCGCAAGCTGGCGCAACGGCTCAAGGACGAGGGCTACCTCCGCCCCGACGTCGGGGTGGCCGAGGCGGCGGACGTGCTCTGGCTGCTCACCAGCTTCGACACCTTCGACCAGCTGTACACCGGCCGCGGCCTCTCCGAGGCGACCGTGGCCAAGCGGGTCGTGGCGATGGCCGAGCGCGAGCTGCTCGTCGGCTGAGCGTCCGCTGTGCGGTCGGGCAGGTGCGCGGGACCCCCAAGATCGGTGATTCCTCGGCGCGCTCGGTCGCGCACTCTGTCGACATGTGGAATCGACGCAAGCCCGCCACCGGTGCTCCCCGGGGTCGTAGGCACCCGTCCTCGCCCGGCGGCTCAGCGCCCGCCGGCGCGCAGGACGCGGCCTCGCTGCTGGAGTCGTACTTCCCGGCGGCCGTGCAGGAGCACCCCGCCAAGCGCCGCATCCGGAAGGCCAACGAGCTCGCCTACGCGATGCGTCAGACCGGAGGCCGACACCGGCTCCAGGCGTGACCGGCTGACCTTCAGGCCGCGATCGGCCCGGGCTCGACCGTGGTGGCTGCCGCGGCGATGGCGGCCTGCGCGCATTCCTCGCCGAGCCGGAACAGCTGCTCGGTCCGGCCGAAGTCGAAGACCGGGCCGCAGTCGAACGCCTCGTCCAGCTTGACCCGGATGACCTCGGCGTCGGCGGGGAACTGCGGGCTCCTCGCGGTTGCGCACGGAGGCGGACAGCGAGGCGATCAGCACGTCGAGCGGGTTGCGCAGGATCCGGTGCGTCGGCGGCGTACGGGTGACGTCGAGGACCCAGATCCGGTCGCCGGGGCCGGCGACGCCGATGGCACCCGAGAGCGGGACGTTCTCGCCCACCCCGGCGTCGACGTGGGTGGTCGGGCCGTCGGGGCCGTGGAGGACGACCGGGGGGAAGATCGCGGGCAGCGCGGCCGAGGCTGCGACCAGGTCGGGCAGGTAGCCGGTGTCGTGGTGGACGGGACGACCGGTGGCGATGTCGGTGGTGGCGATCCGGACCGGGATGGCGAGGTTCTCCAGCCGGTGGGTGGGCACCCACTCCGAGACCAGCCGACGGAGCCGGGCCGAGGAGAAGAGGTAGGGCCGGCGGCGAGCCACGTTGACCAGGACGCCGCGGCGGCTCCCGCAGAGGGTCTCCTCGCTCATCCGGCGCCAGATCGTGGCCAGGTCCTCGATCCCCGCGGCGCCGGGGTGGGACCCGACGAAGGTGGCGTTGATGGCGCCGACCGAGCCGCCGATCAGGAGGTCCGGGGTGATCCCCGCGCGGTGCAGCGCCCGCAGCATGCCGACCTGTCCGGCGCCGCGGTTGCCGCCGCCGGAGAGGACGAAGATGTTGCGTCGGGTGGTCACGGCGAGTTCATACCCGTGCGCAGGGTTGCTTGAAACGCGAACCGGTAGGTCCCCTCCACAAAATTGGGGAGTCGACCATTCGGGAATCACCGGGCCGGTTCCGGTATCCGAACGGGCTGGTCGGCCCTCTGCCTTGAGGACAGAGAGGTGGTGAGTCGCACGTGACTCTGATAGCGAAGTTCTTCATCGCGATGATCGGACTGGCGGCGGCCCTGGTGTCGTTCGTGGCGGCCGCGATCAGCTACGGGCCGGGGGAGTCGGAGACTCCTCCTCCCCCCGAGACCCAGACCCAGTACTGCGTCACCGACTACGTCAACGTCGAGTGCGCGTACGGCTAGGACCGGGAGCCGTCGGGCTCGGTCAGGGCGAGCGCGACCGCTTCGTCGAGTGACAGACCGGCGCCCTCGTCGTACAGCGCGTCGTAGCGCTCCGCACCCAGCGTCTCGCGGAGCGCCTCGACGGCGCGCAGGTGCTCCGGCACGTCACCGGGGTGCAGGCCGACACCGAGCAGGCGCAACGCCTGGTCCGAGGCGCCGATCAGCACCGCGCCACGCTCCGCGCGGCCCAGCCACATCTCCGCGCCGGCGATCTTGTCGACGGTCCAGGCGCTCATCAGGCGGCGACCCTGCGACCAGGCGAGTCGGAGGGACTCGCACGCCAGCCGTCGCGACTCGTCGTACTCGCCCTCGTGCTCGGCGACGTAGGCGAGGTTGGCGAGGAAGACGCTGAGGTGGGCGTCGTCGCCGGCCGCGATCGAGAGGTCCCGTCCCTCCTCGTACGCCGCGCGGGCGAGGTCGTCGCGCCCCGCGATCCGGGTCAGCTCGCCGCGCACGTTGAGGGCGGGCGCGATCAGCGGCCGCTCGCCGATCTGCCGGGACAGCTCGACCCCCTCGTCACAGAGCCGCATCGCCAGGTCGTACCGGTCCGGGTCGCCGAGGTAGCCGATCGCCGCCTTGGGCAGCGCGTAGGCCAGCATCCGGGTGTCGCCGAGGCGTCGGTAGGCCTCGACCGCCTGCTCCCAGTGGAGGCGGGCGGCGGCCTGGTCGATCGGCCACAGCACGAAGCCGCCCGCCAGGTGCAGCCCCGCCCGGGTCGACTCGTCGAGCTCGACCGGAGCGGCCAGGGCGTCCTCGACCCAGATCCGTCCCTCGGTGTGGTGGCCGTCCAGGTGCCAGTACGTCCCGAGGGTGGCGGCGATCCGGGCCGCGATCTCCGGCCGGCCGTGCTCCATCGCCCACAGGCGGGCCGCGCGCACCTCGCCGAAGATCTCCGTGATGTCGTCGATCCAGCGGTCGGCCGCGGCGCTCCACCGACGTTCGTCCAGGTCCTCCAGGAAGTCCACGACGTACGTCGCGTGCCGCTCGGCGAACGTGCCGAGCTGGTCACCGAGCAGGTCGCGGGCGCGTTCGCGGACCAGCTCCAGCAGCACGTAGCGCGGCTCGTGCCGGCTGTTCACGACGCGCCGGACGAGGCTCTGCTCGACCAGCCTCGTCAGCGGGTCGACCACGTCACCGAACCCGCCGTCGCAGACCTGCTCGATGGCGTCCAGGGCGACCGGGCCGTTGAAGACGCCGAGCCGTTCGAACAGCTGCCGCTCCTGCTCGCCGAGCAGCTGGAGGCTCCAGTCGATGGTCGCCGGAATCGTCTGCTGCCGCTCCGGCGCATCGCGGGCGGCGCCGACCGTCGACCCCAGCCGCTCGCTGAGCCGGGTCCGCAGCAGGGCCGGCGGGAGGGTGCGCAGGTGGCCGGTGGCCATCTCGATCGCCAGGGGGAGACCGTCGACGGCCTGGCAGATCGCGACCACGTCGTCCAGGCTGCGCTGGAGGCTGAAGCTCGGGTCGATCCGCAGGGCGAGCTGCTCGAAGAGCGCGACCGCGTCCGACTGTCCGGCCGTGTCCGCGTCGCCGACCGCCAGCGGGTGCACGTCCATCACGAGCTCGCCGCCGATGCGCAGGAGGGCGCGGCTCGTGGCCAGCACCTGCACGCCGGGCGAGCGTTGCAGGATCCGGCCGATGACCGGGGCGGCGTCGATGACGTGCTCGAAGTTGTCGAGGACGATCAGGATCGACCGCCGGTGGAGCGCCTCCGCGAGGGCGGGCTCGGCGGCGTTGCCGGCGATCACCTGCACGCCCAGTCCCCGGGCGACGACCTCGGCGACCAGGTCCGGGTCGCGGGCCTTCGTCAGGTCGATGTAGCAGACCTGGCTGGACGTGACGTCGGCGTGCCGGTGCGCCACCTCCTGGGCCAGCCGCGTCTTGCCGACCCCGCCGGGCCCGACCAGGGTGACCACCTGGCTGAGCTGGAGCGCCTCCAGGACGCCGCTGATGTCGTGCTCGCGCCCGATCGTGTCCGTGGCCGGCCACGGGACCGGTGTCGCCGGGCCGGCACCGCCCAGCCGGTCGTCCGCGTCGTGGGTGGGCATCGCGAGCACCTCGGCCCGCAACGCGTCGGCCGCCACCCCGGGCTCGGCACCCAGCTCGCGGCGCCACACCTGCTCCATGAAGTCGAGCTGCCGCAGCGCCGCGTCGCGGTCCCCGGCGGCGACGTGCCCCTCGACCAGGCGCAGGTGCGCTCCCTCGTCGAGGGGGTCGGCGGCGAGCACCTCGTCCCAGCGGCCGGCGTCCTTGAGCAGCTCCAGGTAACGCAGCCTTCGCCGCTCCCGGTCCTGCTCGGTCCATTCCGCGTAGAGGTCCTCGGGCAGCAGGTCGCCCTTGTAGAGCCGGATCGCCTCGTCGGCGCGGGGCAGACCGCCCCCGGCCGCGAACGCCCGGGCGGCTGCGTCGAACTGGTCGACGTCGACGGTCACGTCGGCGTCGGGCAGCAGGGCGACCACGTCGCCGGAGAGGACGACGGCGTCCGGGACGCCGAGGGCCGAGCGGGCGTAGTGGGCGGCCTTGTGCAGGCGCGGGGCGGCCTCGTCGAGCAGCAGGTCCGGCCAGAGCAGGTCGACCACCTGCTCGCGTGGGATCCGACGACCGGAGCGCAGGGCGAGCAGCTTGACCAGCGCAGCAGCATTGCGTCGGCTCCATGCCTGGTCCGGGATGCCGCGCCCGTCGACGGCCACCGAGAACCCGCCGAGCAGGTTGATCTGAACGTTCATCGACCCTCCGAACCCCGGGTCAGACCCTATCGTCGGAGGCGCGCCCAGGCCGGGCATTTGCGCGCGTCAGCTGCGGACCCGGGTGCCCTTGAACAGCAACCAGATGGCGCCGTCAGCCAGCGCCTGCAGCAGGGTGTCGATCCGATGCCGCATCACCCTCACCTCCCGTTCCCTTCCCCCTGAAGGAGCAGTCCAGCCTGCCGGTACGTACATCCGGCGGGCCCGAGGTTGCCGGACGAGGTCTCGATGGTGACCCCTCGATTTGTCCTATCGGCAGGGAATCGGCGGATTTTCGCGGATTTCGGGGATTGATGTCCGATGAGCGGCCGGATCGGTACGGTCGCGGCATGAACCATGCCCTCTGGGAGGACCCGAGCTGGCTCTCCGGGGCGCACGCCTGGATCGAGGACGAGCTGGGCCGGCTGGGTCTCACCCGGACCGGCGAGATCGAGCAGCCGCACGTCTATCCGTGGTCGACCGTGCTGAAGGTCCCCACCGATGCGGGCACGGTGTGGTTCAAGGCCAACACCGACCAGCTCCGGCACGAGGCGGCGCTCGTCGACGTGATCGCCCGGCGCCGCCCGGACGCGGTACCGCCCCAGCTCGCGTTCGACCCGGACAGCGGCTGGATGCTGATGGCGGACGCAGGGGAGCAGCTGCGCACGGTGGTGCCGCGGGAGGAGAGCCTGGCGCGGTGGCTCGATGTCCTCCGGTTGTACGCCGGTGTCCAGCTCGACCTGGCCGACGACGTGGAGCGGATGCTGGAGCTGGGCGTCCCCGACATGCGGCTCGCGACGCTCCCCGAGAAGTACGACCTGCTGATGGACGAGATCGACGCGGAGCCGCGGTTCCGCGAGGCGTCCGGCCGGGTCCGCGAGCTGGCGGCCGAGCTGGCGGCGTACGGACTTCCGGAGCTGCTCCAGCACGACGACCTCCACGACGGCCAGGTCTTCGTCCGGGACGGGCAGCACCTGCTGATGGACTGGGGCGACGCCTGCATCTCGCACCCGTTCTTCACCCTGTCCGTGACCCTCGAGGGCGTGCTCGCCTGGGGCCTGGACGACGAGGAGGACTCCGAGGACACCGCGCCGTACCGGGACGCCTACCTCGAGGCCTTCTCCGAGAGGTACGACGTCGACCTGGTCGCCGCGGCCACGGTCGCGACCCGGCTCGGCTGGGCCTGCCGCGCGGTCAACGGGCACGTCCCGGGCGACAACAAGCAGACCAACACCCGGCTGCGGATGTTCCTGGACGGCAAGCCGTAGGCGACGCGAAACCGTCTGGCTCGTGCGGCGATGGCCCTGGACACGTGCCCGTGACAACATCTGCCTGTGAATCTCCGGGGGAAGGCCGCCGCGGCTTCGGTGCTGACGGCGCTCCTGGCCGCGGCCGCTGGATGCGCAGGAGAAGACGACTGCGCGTGCCAGTATCCCGTCGAGGACGAGTCGCCCAGCAAGGCCGAACCGAGCAAGAGCCCCGACTAGGGCCGAGGCGCTCCGGTCAGGCGGTTCGGACGACGTGCACCCGGGCCCGCATCTCGACCTGGAAGCCGGGCCGGTCGGCGAAGTAGTCGTCGACGGCGTCCCGGCAGTCCGCTCGGGTCCAGTAGTCGTCGATGACGATCCGACCGTCGGTCACCAGCTGCGGCGCGATCCGCTCCAGGCAGAGCAGGGTCGACGTGTCGCAGTCGCCGCCGAGGTGCGCGAGCGCGACCGGTCCGTCGATATCGAGCGTGTCGTGGAGGGCGCCCGTCACGAGCTCGACCCCGTGCTCCGCCTCAGGTACGCCGAGGCGCGCGAACGACGCCGACACCTCGCCGTAGACCCGCATCGGCCGGGCCCGGTCCTTGGCGGCGGCCATGGCGACGGCCGAGCCGCCCAGGGCGGTGCCGGCCTCGATGACCATCCCGGCGCGGCCGGCCGCCTCGGCCTCGATCACGCACACGACGAGCGAACGCAGGGCCTGCTCCGGGAGCTCGGTCAGGTGCTGATCGTGGGCGGCAGCGATGACGCTTCCGACCCGATCCGGCACCTCGATGTCGGGGAAGACATCGAGGGAGAACTCGCGCAGTGCGTCCAGCTGACCCTCCGCGCGCTCGAGCTTGCGCTCGGTGTTCTGGAGGCGCTTGCGGACCTTCCTCAGCCGCTTGCGCAGGGTCTCCGCGTCCGGCGCAGGGCGGTCGGGAGGCGGCGTCACGGCGCCACAGTATCCCGGCCGTTTCGGGCTCAGGCCTGCGTGCTCCGCATGACGCCGAGGGTCTCCGGCGAGAAGCCCGGGAAGACGTCGGTCGCGCTGGCGCCGAACCGCGCCGACACGATCTCGGACAGCACCGACCGGTAGTCGGTGGTGACCGTGAGGTCGGCGTCCGACTCGTTGCGCAGGTCGGGCATGGTGCCGAAGTAGCCGGTCTTGTCGGCGCCGGTGCCGTAGCCGTTGACGCCGGCACCGGCCAGGAACATCACGTTGCCGTAGCCGTGGTCGAGGCCCTGGTTCGCGTTCTCCTTCACCCGGCGGCCGAACTCGCTCATCGTCACCAGGGTGACCTTGTCGCTGAGGTTCCCGAGGTCCTTGAAGAAGGCCGCGACGGACGCGGCCAGGTCGGCGGCGTTGTCCTTCATCCGCCCGTTGGTGGGCGAGCCGAGCCCCGTGTGGTGGTCCCAGTCGCCCTGGTCGACGGTGATCACCTCGACCCCGACGTCGCCGCGCACGATGCGGGCCACCTCACGCAGTGCCCGGCCGAGGTCGTTCTCCGGGTAGACCGCGCCGTTCTTCGGGGCGGCGCTCGTGTCACGCACCGGCTGGAAGTCCGCCACGGCACGGAACGTGGAGCGCATCGCCTTGCCCATGGCCGTGTTCGAGCTGTCCCAGAGCCGGTGCAGGGAGCGCACCCGGCGCCCGTCCGGGTCCCACTCGTCGTCGCCGGGGATGGTCATCGCGTCCACGCTGCCGGCCGAGATGACCGACTCCTCGCCGTACAGGGAGGTGGGCGGGACGCCGCCGGAGAGGTTGAACCCCTGGAGCGGGGAGTCGTTGCTGTCGGTGCCGATCAGCCGGTTCAGCCAGCCCTCGCGGACGGTGGAGCCGGGGTTGGCGTCCTCGACCTCCTCCATCGCCGCGAAGTGCGAGCGGTTGGGCGAGGGCAGCCCGGTGGCGTGCACGGCGGCCATGGTGCCGGCCTCGAACATCGGGACCAGCGGGGCGAGCTCGGGATGCAGGCCGAAGGTGTCGTTCTTGAACAGGAGGCTGTTGGCCGGGATGGCGATCCTCGGCCGCGCGGCGTAGTAGTCGGGGTCGTTGTGCGGGACCACCAGGGAGAGCCCGTCGGCGGCGCCGCGCATCGACAGCACGACGAGTACGGCGCGGGCCGTGGCGTTGGCGGGCGCCGCGGAGGCGCGCACGACGGCGGAGCCGATCACGGTGGTCGCGCCGGCGAGTGCGACGGCGCCGGTGAAGAGCCCGCGTCGGGAGAGCCGGGCGAACTCGGGGCAGCAGGCGTCGGTGCTGGTGGTCGTGGTCATGGCGGTCACCGGAGGTAGAAGTCGGGGGAGTCGAAGAAGGTCGTGAGCAGGCGCGGGAACTCCCACCGGATCAATCCGTGGTCCTTCTTGATCTTCTCGCGGGGCTTGGCGCCCACGGCGGCGCAGCAGGCCTCGAGCAGCGCGGCCGTCGACGGCTGGTGCAGGATCTCGCGGGACAGCTTGTCGACCAGCTTGTCGAACCGGATCGTCTTCTTGCCGGCCCAGGCCCACGGGCTGCGGTAGGCGATGCCGACGTTGGGCCACCAGCCGCCCGACATGACGTAGTGGTGGTTCATCGACGACAGCATCCGGGCGGGGGAGGACCACGAGTCGTTGTCGACCGGCTGCCCGTCAGGACGCGGCCAGGAGAACGGCGCGCTGCCCAGCTCGGCGGCCTGCCACAGGATCGCGGTCGCGGCCGATGAGTCGTTGCGCGACTTCTTCACGTTGACCCGCAGCAGCCGGTAGAGCGCGACGATGTCCTCGCCGGGGTCGCGGACCTTCTTGCCCTTCGGGAGTTCTTGAACTCCGAGGACGCGATGAGCGCCCGCAGCACCGGCTTGATCTCGGTGTCGTTGGCCAGGTAGACCTCGGCCAGCCGGTCGACCAGCGCGTCGGACGGGTTGTCGCTGACGAACTTGACCGCGAGCTTGCGGCAGACCCGGCGGGCGGTGGACTCGTGGCCGGCGAGGTAGTCGAGGTAGGCCTCGGCGACGTTCTGCCCGTCCGCGTTCGCGTTCTGGTGGTGGAAGCCGAGCACCGTGACGGGACCGGTCCAGTGGTCGCCCGGGACGTACTTGGCCGAGAAGTCCTGCCACATCATCACCCGGTAGCCGGTCAGGATCCGCGCGGAGTTCTTGACGTCGTCCTCGGTGTAGCCGGCGGAGCGCCCGACGGTGTGCAGCTCGAGCAGCTCGCGGCCGAGGTTCTCGTTGGGTGCTGCCTTGGTGCTGATGGCGTTGTCGAGGTAGATGCCCATCGCGGGGTGCAGGGTCGCCGTCTGCAGCAGCTCGCGGAACGACCCCAGTGCGCGCGAACGGAGCTTGACGCCCAGGTCGGTGCGCCAGGTGAAGGCGGCGTCGCCGTTGACCGGCACGTTGAAGTGGTTCTCCCAGAACTCCGCCATCACCTCCTGGACCTGGCGGCGGGACTTGATCCGGCGCAGCAGCGCCCACCGGGCGTAGTTGGCCATCACCACCCAGCCGCCCTCGACCTCGGTCCTCTGGCGCTCCCACAGGTCACCGGCCCCGAGCTTCAGGCCGGGTCCCCACCAGCCGCGGATCTCGGAGACGCCGGGGTCCTTGACCGAGCTCGGCTTGAGCTGGTCCTCGAACCACTTCTTCGCGCCACCGGCGGCGCGGACCTGGCTCGCGAGCGTGGGCGTCACGCCGTACGAGAAGCGGCTGACGAGGTGCTTGTCCGCGCGGGAGAGGAGCGGTGCCTTGCGGTACTGCACGGGGCGGTACGTCGTTCCGGCCGCGGTGGCCGGCGCCTGCAGGCCGACGGTGGCGGCTGCACCGGCGACGACGGCACCACCGAGCACGCTTCGGCGCGAGGGGGATCCACGATCGGGCTCGTGCATGGGTGACTCCGAGAGCTGACGCCGCGCCTGCGGGCGCTGCGGGGATGGCGCGCTGCGTTTGACAGTAAAGAGGGTGCGCACGGGGGGACCTCCGTAAACCTCGAATCCGGAATGAGCATCGGTCGGGCGAGATGGGTCCTGAGGAAGAGTCGCCGGTAGAGTGCCGACAACACTTCCGAGCACGAAGGAGCCGACGCTCCAGCGATGGACGACCATCAAAGTCGCCCCCACCTGTTTCCGCCTCCGGGCCTGACGCCTGCGGACCCGGCCGCCCCCGTCCCGGCGGTGCGCGCGTGACCGAGTGGATCCTGCTGGTCACGGCACTGCTCCTGATCCTGGGCTGCGGTGTCTTCGTGGCCGCCGAGTTCGCCTTCGTGACGGTGGACCGGAGCAAGGTCGACCAGGCGGCCGCGACCGGCGACCCCGGCGCGCGTCGGCATCCAGCTGGCCCTGCGCTCCCTCTCGACCCAGCTCTCCGGAGCCCAGGTCGGGATCACGGTCACCAACCTGGCCATCGGCTACCTCGCCGAGCCGGCGATCGCCGCAGCTGATCGACGGGCCGCTGATCTCCGCCGGCCTGCCCGAGGCCTGGTCACTCCGGTGGCGGTCACCATTGCGCTGACGCTGAGCACCGCCCTCACCATGATCTTCGGCGAGCTGGTCCCGAAGAACCTCGCGATCGCGCGACCGATGGAGACGGCGCGGGCGACCCAGCTGTTCCAGCGGACCTTCACGAGGATCAACGCGCTCCCGATCCGGCTCCTGAACAACTCGGCCAACGCCGTGGTCCGCCGGCTCGGGATCGAGCCGCAGGAGGAGCTGCGGTCGGCGCGGAGCTCCACCGAGCTGGCCTCCCTGGTGCAGCGGTCGGCCGACCTCGGCACCCTCGACGCGGAGACCGCCGAGCTCATGGAGCGCTCGGTCGAGTTCGGCACCCGCACCGCCGGCGAGATCATGACGCCGCGCGTGCGCACCACGAGCCTGGAGGAGAACGACCGGGCCACGGCCGTGATCGAGCTGGCCAGGCAGACCGGGCACTCGCGGTTCCCCGTGCTCGACGACGAGGACAACGTGATCGGCACCGTGCACGTGAAGCACGCGGTCGCGCTGCCCGTCCACGAGCGGTCGACGACCAAGGTGAAGCACATCCTGGCGAAGCCGATCGTGGTCCCCGACTCGATCCGGCTCGACCCCCTGCTCTCGATCCTGCGCGGCGACGGCTTCCAGATGGCGGTCGTCCTCGACGAGTACGGCGGTCACGCCGGCATCGTCACCCTCGAGGACGTGATCGAGGAGATCGTCGGCGACATCGCCGACGAGCACGACCGCCTCGGCGCCCAGGCCCGGCAGCGGCGCGACGGCAGCTGGTCGCTGTCCGGCCTGCTCCGGCCGGACGAGGTCGAGGACATCACCGGGATCGAGCTGCCCGACCACGAGGACTACGACACCATCGGCGGACTGGTGATGCGCGTGCTCGGCCGGGTCCCCGAGCAGGGCGACGTCGCCGAGGTGCCGGTGCCCGACCGCTCCGACCCCGAGGAGGTCCGCGAGCAGCTGGCCGTCCTCACCGTGCTGCACATGGACGGCCTCCGGGTCGACCGGGCCAGCCTGCGGCTGCTCGACGGGAACGACCAGGACGGTGAGCGATGACCGTCGGACTGCTGCTGCTGTCGCTGCTCCTGCTGCTGGGCAACGCGTTCTTCGTCGGCGCGGAGTTCGCCCTCGTCTCCGCGCGGCGTACCCAGATCGAGCCGCGCGCCGAGGACGGCTCCCGCATGGCGCGTACGACGCTGCGCGCGATGGAGAACATCTCGCTCGTGATCGGCGTCAACCAGCTCGGCATCACCGTGTGCTCACTGGTCCTCGGTGCCGTCGCCGAGCCGACCATCGCGCACCTGCTCGAGCCCCTGCTGCACGCGGCCCACGTGCCGGACTCGTTCATCCACCCGATCGCGTTCGCCGTCGGGCTCTCGATCGTCGTCTACCTGCACGTCGTGATGGGGGAGATGATCCCGAAGAACATCGCCCTGGCCGGGCCCGAGCGGGCGGCGCTGGTGCTCGGTCCGCCGATCTGGGCGATCGTCACCGTGCTCCGGCCGGTGATCGTGGTGATCAACGCGATCGCGACAGCTGGTGCTCCGGCTGTTCGGCGTGCAGCTGCTCGACGAGGTGAGCTCGACGTACACCCGCGAGGAGGTCGCCGCCCTGGTCGAGGAGTCGCGCGGCGAGGGGCTGCTCGAGAAGGACGAGTACGACCGGCTCGCCGGCGCGCTCGGCTTCACCGAGAAGACCGTCGAGTCCGTGCTGATGCCGCCGGAGACGCTGGCCACCGCCAGACGGGGGTCGACGCCCGAGGACGTCGAGGCGCTCTGCGCCGCCACCGGCTTCAGCCGGTTCCCGGTCGTCACCGACGACGGCGAGCTGCTCGGCTACCTGCACATCAAGGACGTGCTGGAGACCGACGAGGAGCGCCGGCACCGGGTCGATCGACGACAAGTGGATCCGCCCGTTCGCTCCCGTCCAGGTGACCGACACGCTGCACGACGCCCTCGAGACGCTGCAGCGTCGGGGCGCCCACCTGGCCCGGGTGGTCGGCCCCGAGGGCCAGGTGCTGGGGCTCGCGACGCTCGAGGACGTCATCGAGGAGCTGGTCGGCGAGATCCGCGACGCGGCCCACCAGGACGAGCCCGCCTGACCTACCTCACTGCGCGGGTGGATCGGCGGATAGGGTGGCCTCGGCATGGCCCCCGGAGAAGGAATTGCAGGCACCCACGTGGCGGACGATCTGACGCGGGAGAACCGCGTGTGGACCGTGCCGAACCTGATCAGCATGGCCCGGCTGGCCGGCGTGCCCGTCTTCCTCTGGCTGGTCCTCGGCCCCGAGGCGGACGGCTGGGCGCTGGGGCTGCTGATGCTGTCCGGTGTCACCGACTACCTCGACGGCTACCTCGCGCGGAAGCTGAACCAGACCTCGCAGCTGGGCCAGATCCTGGACCCGGTGGCCGACCGGCTCTACATCCTCGCGGTCGTGATCGGGCTGGGCCTGCGCGACATCATCCCGTGGTGGGTGGTGCTGATCCTGCCGCTGCGCGACCTGCTGCTCTGGGGCCTGGTGCCGTTCCTGCGGACCCGCGGCTACAGCGCGCTGCCGGTCCACTTCCTCGGCAAGGCCGCCACGTTCAACCTGCTGTACGCCTTCCCGTTGCTGCTGCTCGGGGACGGCGAGGGCACCATCCCGACGCTGGCCGACGTGTTCGGCTGGGCGTTCGCGATCTGGGGGATCGGGCTGTACTGGTGGGCCGGCGTGCTCTACGCCTGGCAGGTACGCCGACTCCTCGCCGACACCGAGCGACATGCGACGGCGGCCGATGGTTGACCCCTCCCAGCGCACCCTGCCCGACCACGTCACGACCCCGCTGCTCACCAGGATCACCGAGCAGGCCATGGACGAGGACTACCGGCAGGTCGCTCTCCGCAAGGGCACCGGTGACCGCCCGCCGGGCTCCGGCCGACCGCGCCTGGTCGCGTCGGCGGTGATCGTCGTGTTCGGGATCCTGGTGACCACGGCGGCGGTGCAGACCTCGCAGAACGCCGACGTCGAGGACGCGAGCCGGGCGACGCTGATCGCCCAGGTCGAGGCCGAGCGAGACGCCGCGGCCGCCGAGCAGGACCGGATCGCCAAGCTCCAGGACGCCAACATCGCGCTCGAGGACGAGCTGGGGGACGTGGTCGCCGACGAGCAGGAGACGACGGCTCGGCTGCGGCGCCTCCAGACCCGGACCGGCTTCGGTCCGGTGACCGGCCCGGGCGTGCGGATCACCGTGGACGACCCGCCCGACGCCGACCTCGGCGAGCTGGTCCGCGACGAGGACCTGGCGCTGCTCGTGGACGGGCTCTGGTCCGTCGGCGCCGAGGCGATCGCCATCAACGACCAGCGGCTGACCGCGCTCACCGCGATCCGCAACCGCGGCCCGGCGGTGCGCGTGAACAGCCAGCCGGTGAACCCGCCGTACGTCGTCTCGGCCATCGGCAACCCGCAGACCCTCCAGGGTGACCTGCTCAACTCGACGCACGGTGGACAGTTCTACGACCGGGCCACCAACTTCGGCTTCCGGGTCGACAGGGACAATGTGGACGAGCTCTTCCTGCCCGGCGCCTCGGGGCCGCGCCTCCGCCACGTGCGGGCGGGCTCCAGCTCGGACCCCCTGAAGGACAAGGAGCCCACCTCGTGATCGCCGCGCTCGGCCTGCTGGCCGGCATCCTGCTGGGGCTCTTCTTCCAGCCCGACGTACCGCTCGGCCTGGAGCCCTACCTGCCGATCGCCGTCGTGGCGGCCCTCGACGCGGTGTTCGGCGGGCTGCGCGCCTACCTCGACGGCATCTTCGACGACAAGGTCTTCGTCGTGTCGTTCATCAGCAACGTCGTGATCGCGGCAGCCATCGTCTACCTCGGCGACCGGCTGGGCGTCGGCGGCCAGCTCTCGACCGGCGTGATCGTCGTCCTCGGCATCCGCATCTTCTCCAACGTCGCCGCCATCCGACGCCACCTCTTCCACGCCTGAGCCATGACCGACGACGACCTCACCTCCGAGCAGCCCCCCAGCGAGCCGCGCACCGGCCGGCAGCGGCTCTACGACGCCCTGTTCCGGCCCAGCCGCGCGCAGGTGGTGGTGGCGGTGCTGCTCGGCATCGTCGGGTTCGCAGCGGTGACGCAGGTCCGGGCCTACCAGGTGGACGACACCTACGCCGGCTACCGCGAGCAGGCCCTGATCGACGTGCTCAACGGCCTGGCCGGCTCCTCCCAGCGGGCGCAGGCGGAGATCACCCGCCTGGAGCGGGCCCGCGACGACCTGCAGTCCAGCACCAGCGCCCGTGAGGCCGCGCTGGAGCAGGCGCGCACGGAGGCCGACAACCTCGACATCCTGGCCGGGACGGTGCCGGTCACCGGCCCGGGCGTCCGGATCACGGTCGACGAGGTCGACGGTCCGGTCGACATCGACTCGATGCTCGACACCGTCCAGGAGCTCCGCAACGCCGGCGCCGAGGCGATGCAGATCAACGGCGAGGTGCGGGTGATCGCCCAGACGTCGTTCGAGGACGGGGTCGGCGGCGTCATCGTGGACGGCAAGCAGCTGTCGCCGCCGTACGTCATCGACGTGATCGGCGAGCCGTCGACCCTCGTCGGTGGCCTGAACTTCGCGCTCGGGCCGATCGAGCAGCTCGAACGCGGACGGGGCGACGGTGACGGTCGACGAGCTGCAGTCGCTCGACATCGAGAGCGTCCGGTCCTCGCCGAGGACAGAGTTCGCCCAGCCGGACTCCGGCCAGTAGCCTGCGGAGGTCACGACCGTTGGCCCGACCCGAGGAGACGAGTTGTACCCCGACGACCTGAAGTACACCGCGGAGCACGAGTGGATCCGTACCCCGGGCGAGAGCGAGGGCTCGGTCCGCATCGGGATCACCCACTACGCCCAGGACGCCCTCGGCGACATCGTCTACGTCTCGCTGCCCGAGGTGGGGGACACGGTCGAGGGCGGCTCGGCCTGCGGCGAGCTGGAGTCGACCAAGTCGGTGAGCGACGTCTACGCGCCGGTCTCGGGTGAGGTGGTCGCCAAGAACACCTCCCTGGACGCGACGCCGGAGCTGGTCAACAACGACCCGTACGGCGACGGCTGGCTCTTCGAGGTCGTCCCCTCGGATGCCTCCGCGCTGGACGACCTGATGGAGTCCGACGCCTACCAGGCGACGCTCGAAGGCTGACCCGTCCCGGGGCGCCGGGGGATCCGGCCGGTCTCCCTTGATCGCCCCTCGGTGACTGGTAGGTTTCGGGGCAACTGTCAACCTCAGCCCTCGCGTGAGGGTTGGACCGGACCCCGACCGCTACCCGGAGGAACCGATGCCGTTCTGCACCGCCTGTGGCAAGCAGAACCCCGACGACGCCCGCTTCTGCTCGCAGTGCGGCACGCGTCTGGTGGCCCCCGAGCCCGCAGCCCCGGCCGCGCCGGCCGCGCCGCAGGAGCCCGTCGAGTCCACGGAGACCATCACGTTCGGCGTGACCGGCGAGAAGGCCGAGACCTCGGACCGCCAGCTCAGCCCGGTGGACGCCGCCGCGGTCGACGCCCTGCCGTCGGGCCACGCTCTCCTGGTCGTCCAGCGCGGGCCCGGGGCCGGCAGCCGCTTCCTGCTCGACACCGACCAGGTCAACGCGGGCCGGCACCCCGACTCCGAGATCTTCCTCGACGACGTCACCGTCTCCCGCCGGCATGCGGAGTTCCACCGCACCGGCGAGGACTTCACGGTGAGTGACGTCGGCAGCCTCAACGGCACCTACGTCAACCGCGACCGGATCGACCGGGTGCAGCTGAAGGACGGCGACGAGGTCCAGATCGGCAAGTACCGTCTCGTCTTCTTCTCCGGGCACACGAGCGGCTGACGTGCAGCCCGCCGCATCTTCCGCTCGGGCGAGGATGAACATCGGGGAGGTGCTCGACCGTCTACGCCCCGACTTCCCCGGCATCACCATCCCCAAGATCCGCTTCCTCGAGGACAAGGGCCTGATCAAGCCCGAGCGCACCCCGGCGGGCTACCGCAAGTTCGCCGCCGAGGACGTCGACCGGCTGCGCTACATCCTGCGGATGCAGCGCGACCACTACCTCCCGCTCAAGGTGATCGGCGAGCACCTCGACGCGATCGACCGCGGGCTCGAGCCACCGCCCATCGAGGCCGTCGTGCCGACCGTGCCCAAGGTGGCCCTCGCCGCCGACGGCCTGCCCAGCCCGCAGTCCTTCGCGCGCAAGGACAACCTGCGCCTGTCCCGTCGCGAGCTGGTCAAGATCGCGGAAGTCTCCGAGGACCTGCTCGACCAGCTCGAGCAGTTCGGCCTGATCGTCCCGAGAGCCGGCACCGGCCACTACGACACCGACGCCCTGGTCATCGCGCAGACCGCCCGCGAGCTGGCCGACTTCGGCTTCGAGCCGCGGCACCTGCGGGCGTTCAAGACCGCCGCCGACCGCGAGGTCGGCCTCGTCGAGCAGGTCGTCGCCCCGCACAAGCGGGGACGCGACGCGGCCGCCAAGGCCCGCGCGGACGAGGCCGTCAGCGAGATCGCCGCGCTGTCCGTCCGGCTGCACGCGACCCTCGTCAAGACCGGTCTGTGGTCGTCCTGATCACCCGCCCCGGCCCTTGAAGTCGGGCTCCGCCCCGGGAGTACTGTGAAGGGGTGCGCGAAGTCGATGTCATGGGAGTCCGGGTCGAGATGCCCTCGAACCAGCCGATCGTGCTGCTACGCGAAGTGTCGGGGGAGCGGTACCTCCCGATCTGGATCGGGGCCGTGGAGGCCACCGCCATCGCGTTCGCCCAGCAGGGCGTGGTCCCGCCGCGGCCGCTGACGCACGACCTGATGAAGGACGTGCTCGCCGCCACCGGCAACGAGCTCACCGAGGTCCGGATCACCGAGGTCAAGGACGGCGTCTTCTTCGCGCTCCTGGTCTTCGGGTCCGGCGCCGAGGTCAGCGCCCGGCCGTCGGACTCGATCGCCCTGGCCCTGCGCACCGGCACCCGGATCGTGTGCTCCGAGGAGGTCCTCGACGAGGCCGGCCTCGCCGTCCCCGCCGAGCAGGAGGACGAGGTCGAGAAGTTCCGCGAGTTCCTCGACCAGGTGACGCCCGAGGACTTCGACGCGCCCACCGAACCCTGACCCGTCAGACACTTTCCGACGGGTCGACCCTCACCCTCAGGTAGAGGTTGAGGGTTGCGACACGCCGCTGGCGTCTTGGACATGGGTCGGATGCGGGCCTACCTTGAACTGTCTCTGTTGTAACTCCACCGTTGTCGTCGCACTCGCACACAACACCTTCCCCGGGGTTACGCTCAACGGAGTAAGTCGACGGAGGGTCGAAGTGGGCATGAACGAGAACGAGCAGGACCAGGCCTCGGTGGCCGAGGCCGCCCTCGCCGCGGAAGCGGCCGAGGAGCAGGGGCTGCTCTTCACCGATGACGTGTCCCCGCTGCCGAGCGACACCGGCTACCGCGGCCCGACCGCGTGCAACGCCGCCGGCATCACCTACCGCCAGCTCGACTACTGGGCCCGCACCGGCCTGGTCGAGCCCACCGTGCGCGGCGCCTCCGGCTCCGGCACCCAGCGGCTCTACTCGTTCCGCGACATCTTGATCCTCAAGGTGATCAAGCGTCTGCTCGACGCCGGCATCTCGCTCCAGCAGATCCGGAGCGCGGTCCAGCACCTGCGCGAGCGCGGCACCGACGACCTGACCCGCGTCACCTTGATGAGCGACGGCGTCTCGGTCTACGAGTGCACCAGCAACGACGAGGTCATCGACCTGCTCCAGGGCGGGCAGGGCGTCTTCGGCATCGCCATCGGCGGCGTCTGGCGCGAGATCGAGGGCACCCTCGCCGAGCTGCCGAGCGAGCGCACCTCCGAAGCAGAGACCGAGCCCACCGCCAGCGACGAGCTCGCCGCCCGCCGCGCGGCCCGCAAGATCGGCTGACCCCCGACCCAACCACCGATTCTCCGAGAAGGCCCGTCACCCGTGTGGTGGCGGGCCTTCTGCGTGCCCGATGGTAGATTGGCGGCGCTGACAATCCCGTGCGGGAGAGTCTTCGCCCGGCAGTCTCGACGGCCGGGATCGGAGCGCCGAAGGGGCAAATCCTCCCCGGAACCTCTCAGGCGCCAGGACCGCGCGGATTAGGCAACTCTGGAGCCTCTCGGGTGACAGAGGGGGAGGCGACCCGATCGACCGCGATCAGAGGAGCCAACCCGTGTCGGACCACCCCAGCCTGGCCGAACTCGACGCCGCCCTGCCCTTCGTCGAGCGGCACATCGGGCTGCGGCCCGCGGACATCGACGCGATGCTCGCCGCCGTGGGCTTCGAGTCCCTGGACGCGCTCATGGACGCGGCGGTCCCGCCCGCGATCCGGTCCACCACCGAGCTGAACCTCCCGTTCCCGGCCAGTGAGGACGTCGTCGCCCGCGAGCTGCGGAAGATGGCGGCCGCCAACCGGCACGCCGAGTCGATGATCGGGCTGGGCTACCACGCGACGATCACCCCGGCGGTGATCCGGCGCAACGTCCTCGAGGACCCGAGCTGGTACACCGCCTACACGCCGTACCAGCCGGAGATCTCGCAGGGCCGGCTCGAGGCGCTCCTCAACTTCCAGACCGTGATCGGCGACCTGACCGGGCTGCCGACCGCGAACGCGTCGCTGCTCGACGAGGGCACCGCCGCGGCCGAGGCGATGACGCTGGTACGCCGCGGCAACCGCAAGGCCGCCGGTCCGTTCGTGGTCGACGCCGACGCGCTGCCGCAGACCATCGCCGTCGTCCGCACCCGCGCCGAGGCGATGGGGATCGACGTGGTCGTGGCCGACCTCTCCGACGGGCTGCCCGACGGCGAGCTCTCCGGCGTGCTGGTGCAGTACCCCGGCGCCTCCGGCCGGATCCGCGACCCGCGGCGGGTGATCGAGCAGACGCACGAGCGCAACGCGCTCGCGGTCGTCGCGGCCGACCTGCTCGCCCTGACCCTGATCGAGTCACCCGGCTCGCTCGGGGCCGACGTGGTGGTCGGCTCCTCGCAGCGCTTCGGCGTCCCGCTCTTCTACGGCGGCCCGCACGCCGGCTTCATGGCCGTGGCCGAGGGTCTCGAGCGACACCTGCCCGGCCGGCTGGTCGGGGTGTCCGTCGACGCCGAGGGCCGTCCCGCCTACCGACTGGCGCTGCAGACCCGCGAGCAGCACATCCGCCGCGACAAGGCGACCTCCAACATCTGCACCGCCCAGGTGCTGCTCGCCGTCGTCGCCTCCATGTACGCCGTCTACCACGGCCCCGAGGGGCTCAAGGCGATCGCCACCCGGGTGCACCGGTACGCCGCCGTCCTGGCCCGTGCGCTCGTCGAGGGCGGGGTGCACGTGGAGTCCGGGGAGTTCTTCGACACCATCACCGCCGTCGTGCCCGGCCGCGCGGCCGACGTCGTCGCGTCCGCCCGCCAGCTCGGGCTGCACCTGCGGCTGGTCGACGCCGACCGGGTGGGGCTCTCGACGTCCGAGGTGACCACGCGGTCCTCGCTGACCGCCGTGCTCCGCGCGTTCGGCGTCTCGAGCGGCTCGGCCGCCCTCGACCTGGCCGGCATCGACCAGGCCACGGGCGACGCGCTGCCCGAGGAGCTGCGCCGCGCCACGCCGTACCTCACGCACGAGGTGTTCTCGACCCACCACAGTGAGACCGCGATGCTGCGCTACCTGCGCAAGCTGTCGGCGCGCGACTACGCGCTGGACCGCGGCATGATCCCGCTCGGCTCGTGCACCATGAAGCTCAACGCGACGACCGAGATGGAGCCGGTGTCGCTGCCGGGCTTCGCCGACCTGCACCCGTTCGCGCCGGCCGAGGACGCGGTCGGCTACCGGCACCTCGTCGAGCAGCTCGAGGAGTGGCTGGCCGAGGTCACCGGCTACGACCAGGTCTCCATCCAGCCGAACGCCGGCTCCCAGGGCGAGCTCGCCGGCCTGCTCGCGATCCGCGGCTACCACCGGGCCAACGGCCAGGGCGCCCGCAACGTCTGCCTGATCCCGTCCTCGGCCCACGGCACCAACGCCGCGTCCGCAGTGATGGCCGGGATGAAGGTGGTCGTGGTCAAGGCCGACGAGGACGGCTCCGTCGACCTCGCTGACCTGCATGCCCAGTGCGAGGCGCACAGCGACGACCTCGCGGCGATCATGGTCACCTACCCGTCGACGCACGGTGCCTACGAGGACAGCATCACCGAGCTGTGCGAGGTCGTGCACCGTCACGGCGGCCAGGTGTACGTCGACGGCGCCAACCTCAACGCACTGCTGGGCTACGCGCGGCCGGGCGAGTTCGGTGGCGACGTCTCGCACCTCAACCTGCACAAGACGTTCTGCATCCCGCACGGCGGCGGTGGGCCCGGCGTCGGCCCGGTCGCGGTCCGCGCGCACCTCGCGCCGTACCTCCCCTCGCACGCCCAGCACCCCGAGGAGGCGAAGCGCGACGGGATCGGCCCGATCAGCGCGGCGCCGTACGGCTCCGCCGGCGTGCTGCCGATCTCGTGGGCCTACATCCGGCTGATGGGCGCCGCGGGCCTGGCCCGGGCGACCGCGACCGCCGTGCTGTCGGCCAACTACGTCGCCAACCGGCTGGAGAAGTACTTCCCGGTGCTCTACCGCGGCCACGCCGGCCTGGTCGCGCACGAGTGCATCCTCGACCTGCGCGGGCTGGCCAAGGAGACCGGCGTGACCGTCGACGACGTCGCGAAGCGGCTGATCGACTACGGCTTCCACGCGCCGACCATGTCGTTCCCGGTCGCGGGCACGCTGATGGTGGAGCCGACCGAGTCCGAGGACCTGGTCGAGATCGACCGCTTCATCGACGCGATGATCGCGATCCGCGGCGAGATCGACCGGGTGGCGGCGGGGGAGTGGAGCCCGGAGGACTCGCCGTTGCGCGCCGCTCCGCACACCGCTCGTGCGCTCGCCGGCAAGTGGAAGCGCGCCTACCCGCGCGAGCTCGGCGTCTTCCCGGCCGGCCCGGACCCGGACAAGTACTGGCCGCCGGTGGCCCGCGTCGACCAGGCGTACGGCGACCGCAACCTCGTCTGCGCCTGCCCACCGCCCGAGGCCTTCGCCGAGTGACCCCGTCCCGCTGGCAGGCGTGCCTGGACCGGCTCCAGTCGCAGGGCAGGCTGCCGTCGGTCGTCGGCGGAGTGCTGCTCGGTGGCGAGCTGCTCTGGTCGGGTGGCTCGGGTGACGTGCCCGGGACCGACCCGTCCGACGCGCAGTACCGCATCGGCTCGATCACCAAGACCCTGGTCGCCGTCGCCGTGCTCCGCTGCCGGGCCGACGGCCTGCTCGCGCTCGACGACCCGATCGGCAGGTTCGTCCCCGAGTCGGGCTACGCCGAGGCGACCGTGGCCTCGCTGCTGTCCCACACGTCGGGCATGCAGAGCGAGCCGGTCGGGTCGTGGTGGGAGCGGTCACCGGGCGTGGACGTCCCCGCCCTGGTCGAGGCGAACGACGGCTCCGGCGCTGTGGCCGGCCCGGGGGAGTACCACCACTACAGCAACCTCGGCTTCGCGCTCCTCGGCGAGGCGGTGGCGCGGATCCGCGGCCGGTCCTGGTGGGAGGACGTGGAGTCCTCGATCCTGACCCCGCTCGGGATGACCCGGACGACGTACCACCCGCAGGAGCCGTCGGCCCAGGGCTACAGCGTGGGCCACTTCTCCGGCACCCTCACCCGCGAGCCACACCAGGACACCGGCGCGATGGCCCCGGCCGGGCAGGCGTGGAGCACCATCGCCGACCTCGCCCGGTGGGCCAGGTTCCTCGCCTTCGGACACGACGACGTCCTCGACGAGGCGGTGCTCCGCGAGGCGTCGCGCCCGGCCGCGCCCGCCGCGGAGTACGGCCACGGCCTGCGGCTGGTGCCCTGGCACGGACGGCACCTGGTCGGGCACACCGGGTCGATGCCGGGTTTCCTGGCGAGCCTGTTCGTGGATCCAGCCACCGGCGACGGCACGGTCGCCCTGGCCAACGCCACGACCGGACTGCACACGGACGCGGTGCCGGCGCTGCTGCTCGGCGCCGACGACGTCACGGAGTCGGTGCCGTGGGTGCCGACCGCGACGGTCCCGGACCCGGTGGCCGACGTCCTCGGCGTGTGGTTCTGGGGGAACACCGCCTTCGAGCTGCGCTGGCACACGGATCGCACCGGCGGGCGGCTCGAGGTGCACAGCCTGGCCATGCAGAACCGGGAGGACGTCTTCGAGCTGCGGGACGGCCGGATCGTCGGTGTCGAGGGCTACCACCGCGGCGAGACCCTGCACGTCGTACGCCGCGACGACGGGGCGATCAGCCACCTCGACTGCGCCACGTTCGTCTACACCCGCACGCCCTACGACCCGGACGTCCCGATCCCCGGCGGGCATCCCCCGGACTGAGTGAGGCCGGTGTTCACCTGGGCCCGGTAGAACGTGCCCATGGCGGAGCACCTCGAGATCGAGCGCACCTACACGCCCAACGGCGACCTGGACCTTCCCGACCTCCGCGCGCTCCCCGGTGTGGCCGAGGTCGGTCCGGAGCAGGTGGACCAGCTGGACGCCGTCTACTTCGACACCGCTGACCTGGCACTGACCCAGGCCGGCATCACCCTGCGGCGGCGGACCGGCGGCGCCGACGAGGGCTGGCACCTCAAGCTGCCGGCCGACAAGGGACGCGACGAGATCCGGGTGTCGCTGAGCAGGGCCCGGCTGCACCCGCCCGCGGAGCTACGGCGCGCCGTGGTCGCGTGGGCGCACAAGGCGCCGCTGCACGCGATCGCGACCGTCTCCACCCGGCGTACCCGACGCGACCTGCTCGCCGACGACGGCACCGTCCTGGCCGAGGTGGCCGACGACGAGGTGACCGGCGAGCCGGAAGGCAGTGCCGCGCCGGTGGCCTGGCGGGAGTGGGAGGTCGAGCTCGTGGAGGGCGACGAGTCCCTGCTCGAGGCGGCCGACAAGCTGATGGCGGGAGCGGGGGTCGAGCCGAGCGCGGTCCAGCGCAAGCTGCTGCACGTGCTCGGTGACCGGGCGCCGTCCGCGCCCTCGCTGCCCGAGGTCGGGGTGGACCTGCCGGCCGGGCGGGTGCTGCAGCGCCGCCTGATGCGACAGCTGGGGGAGCTGAAGCGTCGCGACAGCGAGATGCGCCGCCACCGCGACGACGGCGTGCACCAGGCCCGGGTCGCCTGCCGGCGGCTGCGGTCGGCACTCGCGACCTACCGGCCGCTGGTGGACCGCGAGGTGACCGACCCGATCCGGGCCGAGATCAAGTGGCTCGGTCGCGCGTTGGCCGACGCTCGGGACGCGAAGGTCGTCCGCGACCGCCTGCGCGCGATGGTCGACGCGGAGCCGGACGACGTGGTCGTGGGCCCGGTCCGCCGCCGGCTCGACACGACCTTCGGGGAACGGGCCCGGGCCGGCTGGGCACAGGTCGACGAGACCCTGTCGTCCGACCGCTACTTCGACCTGCTGACCGCCCTCGACCGACTGGTCGCCGACCCGCCGTGGACCGAGAAGGCCGCGCGCCCCGCCGAGGACGTGCTGCCGCGCCGGGTCCGCAAGGACTGGCGGAGGCTGAAGCGGCGGATGGCCAGCGCTGGACGAGGCCGAGGACCGCGACGCCGAGCTGCACGAGGTGCGCAAGGACGCCAAGCGGCTGAGGTACGCCGCCGAGGCCGTGCACACGGTCTGGGGCAAGGACGCGAAGCGGCTGGCGAAGGCGGCCAAGAAGCTCACCTCGCACCTCGGTGAGCTCCAGGACACGGTGATGAGCCGACCCGACCTGCTCCGGATCGCGAGCACGGCCGACGCCGCCGGTGAGAGCTCGGTGACCTGGGGCGTCCTGCTCGTGCGCGAGGAGGAGCGCGCCGCCGAGCTGGACCACGAGCTGCCTCACCTGTGGGCGAAGGTCTCCCGGAAGAAGCTGCGTCGCTGGCTCCGCTGACCCGCCGTTAATTCACGACGGGTCAACGTCAGAGGGCCTGGGAGACGCTGGACATGTTGAAGTCGGGCACCCGGAGGGCCGGCATCGCCGTACGCGGGAAGTAGTCGCCCCACTCGCGGCTGAAGGCCGGGCACGGTGGCGCCTGCGTGGGAGAACCGGCGGAGCAGGTCGACCGGGCTCTCGTTCCACCGGAAGTTGTTGACGGCTCCGGTGATCTCGCCGTTCTCGACGAGGTAGACGCCGTCGCGGGTCAGCCCGGTCAGCAGCAGGTTCTGGGGGTCGACCTCACGGATGTACCAGAGGCAGGTGAGCAGCAGCCCGCGCTCGGTGTCGGCGATCATGTCCTCGACCGACCCGGCGCCGCCGTCGACCGACAGCAGCAGGTTGTCGATGACGGGGGTGACCGGCTGGCCGGTCATGGCGGCGGAGTGGCGGGTCTGGATCAGCGAGCTGAGCTCGCCCTTGCGGATCCAGTCGGTGCGGTCGAGGGGGAGCCCGTTGTCGAAGACGGACGAGGTGTTCCCCGACTGGCCGGCGACCACGAACGGCGCACAGTCCAGTCCGGCGTACGTCGGGTCGGAGAACAGGGTGACCCCCGGGTCGCTGACGTCGTGGTCGATGAGCGTGCCGCCGGTGCGGTCGCTGAACACCGACTGGCCCTCGTGGGCGACGCGGGCGCCGGCGGACCAGTAGGCGTAGATCAGCACGTCGGCCACCGCGGTCGGCGGCATGATCGTGTCGTAGCGGCCGGCCGGCAGGTCGACCCTCCGCGAGCCCCAGCCCAGCCTGGTGGCGAGGGTCTGCTCGAACGCCAGCGGGTCGACGTCGGCGAAGTCCCGCGTCGCGCCACCGACCCAGGCGCTCTGGGTGAGATCGGCGGTCTTGCCGGTGCAGCCGTAGTGGCCGGTCGGCTGGACGTGCCGCAGGCGCAGGCCGGTGCTGGAGCCGAGGTACGTCGTGGTCAGCTCGTGGTCGACGAAGCCGTAGAGCACGCGGCCGCCGTCGCCGGCCCGGCCGAACGCCTCGCCCAGCGCGGGCGCGAACGCGTCGTACACGTGGATGTCGGTGCGCACCGGCTCGTCGTCCCAGTCGGCGGCGACTTCGCCGGTCACCAGGTCGTTGGCGTCCTCGGCGGGCGACGCCGCCCGGGCAGCTGCATCGGCCGCCTCGACCAGCGCGCTGACCTGGTCGGTCGTCGTCACCTTGCCGCTGACCGAACCGGACGCCACCCCGCCGGCCATGCGGACGAACGAGATGACCGTCACCGAGACCGACAGCATGACGCCGTTGGTGGTCAGGGTGTTGTTCGCCCAGCGCAGGTTGGCGCTGGTCTGGTCGCGGACGATGGCGATGCAGTCGTCGGCCGTCGAGGTGGCGAGGGCGTGCTCGACGAGGGCCTGGGGGGTAGCCCCGGAAATTGACTGGGTCATCAGTGGCCTGCCTCGTCGGTCGTGTTGAGGATGCGGATGTTCCGGAAGAGCGATGTCGGGCAGCCGTGGCTGACCGAGGCGACCTGGCCGGGCTGGGCCTTGCCGCAGTTGAAGGCGCCGCCGAGGACCCAGGTCTGCGGCCCGCCGACGGCCTCCATCGAGTTCCAGAAGTCGGTGGTCGTGGCCTGGTAGGCGACGTCGCGGAGCTGGCCCACCAGCTCGCCGTCGGTGATCTTGTAGAACCGTTGCCCGGTGAACTGGAAGTTGAATCGCTGCATGTCGATGGACCAGCTCTTGTCGCCGACGACGTAGATGCCGCGCTCGACCCGGCCGATCAGCTCCTCGGTGGACGGGCCGTCCGGCGCCGGCCGCAGGGACACGTTGGCCATCCGCTGGATCGGGATGTGGCCGGAGGAGTCGGCGTACGCACAGCCGTTGGAGCGGCCTTGCCCAGAATCCAGTGCAGCGAGCTCCGGCTTCATCTGTGCCATGGCGCGGTCCAGCTGGTAGCCGACCAGCACGCCGTCCTTGACGATGTCCCACGACTGGGTCTGGACGCCCTCGTCGTCGTAGCCGATGGTCGCGAGGCCGTGCTCGACGGTGCGGTCGCCGGTCACGTTCATGACGGGGGAGCCGTACTGAAGGGTGTTGAGCTTGTCGTACGTCGCGAACGACGTGCCGGCGTAGTTGGCCTCGTAGCCCAGGGCCCGGTCCAGCTCGGTGGCATGGCCGATCGACTCGTGGATGGTCAGCCACAGGTTGCTCGGGTGGACGACCAGGTCGTAGGTGCCGGCCTCCACGCTCGGCGCCTTCAGCTTCTCGGCGAGCAGCTCCGGCACCTGGTCGATCTCGTCGTCCCAGTCCCAGCTGCCGTCGGTGAGGTACTCCCAGCCGCGGCCCACCGGCGGCGCGATGGACGCCATCTGGTCGAAGTGGTCGGCCCCGGCGCCCATCGCCTCGAACCCGGGCTGCAGCCGGACCCGCTGCTGGGTGGTGCGGGTCCCGGCGAGGTCGGCGTAGTACTTGTTCTCCTGCACCTGGAGCACGTACGCCGACGCGTGGTCCACGGCTGCCCCCGTGCGGAGCCGGTCGGTCCAGTCGACGAGCAACGCCACCTTGTCGGCGGTCGGCACGTCGAGCGGGTTCACGTCGTACGACGACACCCAGGTCACGTCGTCGTAGACCGGCTCGGGCGCGATCTCGACCGGCGCGCTGGTCATCCGGCCGGCGACCAGGGCGACCTCGACCGCACGCTCAGCCGTCAGCGCGGCCTCCTCAGGGGTGAGCACGACGGCGGACGCGAACCCCCAGGCGCCCTGGTGGATCACCCGGACCGCGAAGCCGAGGTCCTCGCTGTCGCTCGCGCCCTGGAGGGCTCCGTCGCGGACCCCGATCTCCTGGTAGCGGATCCGCTCGAAGCGGAAGTCGGCATGACTCACCCCGAGCTCGCGGGCCCGGCTGAGGGCGGCGTCGCCGAGCGCACGGTAGGGGAGCGAGGTGAAGGACGCGTCGAGCTGGGGTCCGGTCATGAAGGCGAACCTACCGAACCGTGCCACCGGATTTCTGTGCGCGGCGTGCGACTACGGGTTGCGGAGTGGGGTACCGCGGGCCATCGCAAGGGAGGGAGATCTCGTGAACCAGAACGGCGACCCGAAGAAGCTGGTCGAGCTGATGAAGGACATGCCGATCGCCATGATGACCACCTTCGGTCTGGGCGGTCCCAGGAGCGTGCCCATGGCCCGCCAGGAGGCCGACGCCGGCCCGGAGCTGTGGTTCATCACTGCGCGCGACACCGCGCACGTGCGCGCGGTGGAGCAGGAGCCTCGCGTCTCGGTGACGTTCTCGTCCCGCGACGCCTGGGTCTCACTGGTCGGACGCGCGGCCGTGGTCGACGACACGGAGAAGCTGAAGGAGCTCTGGAACACCTTCGCCGAGGCATGGCTGCCGGAAGGCCCCGAGGATCGCAACGCGACCCTGATCCGCGTCGAGGTGGACGAGGGCGAGTACTGGGACACGCCGGGCGGCCGAGTGGCCTCGCTGATCAGCTTCGCCAAGACGAGGCTCACCGGGGAGACGTACGACGCCGAGCACGGCACCGTGCAGACCTGACTCGTCGCCTCGAAGCGGCGGCCGCCGGGTCAGACGACGGCGCGGACGACCCAGGCCAGGCCACGGATGTCGAACGGTGGCTCGGGCAGCAGGTTCTGGCAGCCGACGGCGAGCTCGGCGCGTTGCGTCCTCGTCGAGCCCGGCCACGTGGTCGCCGGCCGGGCCGACGCCCAACAGGAACGGCTCCCACCAGTCCGTCGAAGCTGTCGAACCAGCGGTGCACGGTGAGCGTGACCGGCGGGTCGGGCCGCAGGCCGGCGTCCTCGAAGATCCGGACCAGGTCCCCGTCGTCGGCACTGCTGGGCAGCGATGAGTCCGCCATGGCGCGAGGGTCGATCGCGTGGGCGGCCTCCCAGAACGTCGTCAGCGGGCTGCCGCCGCCGTACACGTCCCACACCGCCGCGGCGACCACCCCGCCGGGGCGGACGACACGCGCCATCTCGGCGACGCCACGGACGCGGTCGGCCATGAAGTGCACCACCAGCTGCGCCACGGCGAGATCGAAGGTGTCGTCGTCGAAGGGCAGCTCCTCGGCGTGACCCTGGCGCAGGTCGACCCAGGGCAGGTTCTTGCGTACGGCGGCGACGAAGGGCGCGGACGGCTCGATCGCCGCGACCGCCTCCGGGCCGAGCCGCTCGACCAGCTCGGCGGTCACGATGCCGGTCCCGCAGCCGACGTCGAGTGCCCGCTGACCGGGTTGCGGGTCGATGACGTCGAGGAACTTGGCCGCGAGCGGCAGCGAGTACTGCCCCATGAAGCGGGCGTACGCCTCGGGTGTGACGTCGTCGAATGCCACGCCTTCGAGAGTAGCGCCCCGACTCCGGGTCAGCGGGCGAGCGCGACCGTTGACCCGCGGCGGGACTTCGAGACCCGCAGCTGGGCCGGGATCCGGTCGCGCATCTCGGCCACGTGGCTGACCACCCCGACGACCCGGCCGCCGTCGCGGAGCGAGTCGAGGGTGTCCATCACGTCGTCGAGGGTGTCGGCGTCGAGCGACCCGAAGCCCTCGTCCACGAACAGGGTGTCGAGATCCGCGCCGCCCACCTCGTGGGCGATCACGTCGGCGAGGCCGAGCGCCAGGGCGAGGGAGACCACGAACGTCTCGCCACCGGAGAGCGTGGCCGGGTCGCGGGTCTCGCCGGACCAGTCGTCGCGGACCAGCAGGCTCAGGCCGCCTCGGGTCTCTCCGGCGCCGCGGCGCCCCGTGTGCTCGAGGCTGTAGCGCTGGTCGCTCATCCGCGCCAGCCGTGCGTTGGCCGCGGCGACCACCTGGGCGAGCCGCCAGGCGAGGACGTAGCCGGAGAGCCGCATCTGCAGACGGTTGTCGGGGGAGGTGCCGTCGGTCAGGGCCGCCACCCGGGTGGCGAGGTCGAGGTCGCCACGGACCGGCGCCCACTCCTGGAGAGCGGTCGCGAGCTCCGCCACCAGGCCGGCCAGCCGCCGGGAGCGGGCCTCGGCGAGGGCGGCGGCGGAGCGGGCGGAGTCCAGGGCTTCCGCGCGTCGGTCATGGTCGGCCGCCAGGCTCGGAACGTCGGGTGGCTTGACCGCCGCGGCGGCACGCAGTGCCGGGTCGGCGAGCACGGCCTCGGCGGCGGCCAGGGCCTTCTCGTGCTCGCGGATCCGGGACTCGAGCGCCGTCAGCGCGTCGGCGTCGACCGCGGCCTCGAGGGCCGTGGCCAGGTCGGGGAAGCCCGCATCGGTCGCGGCCGCCTCCTCCCGCTGGTGCGCCTCGGCCTCGGCCTCGGCCGCGTGAGCGGCGTCGCGCCAGGCCGACGTGGCCTGCTCGCAGGCGCGGGTCAGGCGGCTGTGGTCCTCGGCCAGGTCGGCCAGACTCGAGTGGCCGGTGCCGCCGAGGACGTCGTCGAGGTCCCGGGCGATGGACTCCGCCTCGGCCCGTTGCGCGTCCAGGCCGGCCCGGAGTGCCGTGAGCTCCAGCAGCACCGCGTCGCGGGCCTCGGTTGCCTCGGGCGAGAGCCGTCTCCATCTGCTCGATCTCCGCGGCGACGCCGATGATGTCGTCCGCCACCGTGCACAGGCGCTCGACTTCGGCCTCCGCGGCCGTGAGCTCGGCGGCCGGGTCGCCCTCGCCCGCGGCCTGCTCCTCTGCCACCGCGATCCGGGTGAGCAGGTCGCGGACCCGGACGTCGTGGGCCAGCCGCTCGGACTCGGCGTCGTCCACCAGCCGGCGCGCCGCCTTCTCGGCTGCCGCATCGGGGGCGCCGGTCCGGGCGCTCGCGAGGTGGGGGTGCTCCGCCGAGCCGCAGACCGGGCAGTCGTCACCCACGGCCAGGGCGCCGGCCAGCTCCGCTGCCATGCCCTCGATGCGTTCCTGCTGGAGATGGAGCCACGCCTCCTTGCGGCGGTGCAGCTCGTCGACCGCGGCGGTGTGCAGCTCGCGGGCCTGCGCCAGCTCGGTGGCCAGGGCTGACGCCTGCGCGACCGCCTCACTGCGGTTGCGCAGCGCCGCGACCCGGTCTCGTGCGGGCCCGAGTGCGAGCTGGGCGTCCTTCGCCCGTCCGTGCGTCGCCCGCAGCCGGGTCAGCTCCTGGGGAAGCTCCGCGAGCTGGCCGGCGAACTCTGCGTTGCGGGTGGCCAGCTCGATCGCCTTGGTCTCGGCGGTCTCCAGGGTCGTACGCAGCACGACCAGCGCTTCCTCGCGCGGCCGGAGGGCGCGGGTGCGGGCGGCGGCGTCGACCGCGTCCTGCTGGGCGGCGGCGATCGCCTCGGCGTCCAGGGACTCCGGCTCCACCTCGAGCAGTACGGCGACGCGCGCGGTGCGGTCGGTCCGCAGGTCCAGCGCCGACGCGTGTGCCCGGTGCGCCCGGACGGCGATGTCGTGGAGCGGTTGTACGACGGCCGCGCGGCGGGCGGCCGAGAGCCGCTGCACGCGGGTGTGCTGCTCGGCGCCCTCGCCGAGCAGCTGTTCGCGGGCCTGGACCGCCTCGCCGTGCGTCGTCTGGAGCTCGACCAGCCGGCGGGCCTGGTCGAGGGCTGTCCGGGCGAGCGACTCGGTGTCGGCGGCGGCACGCACCAGGTCGGCGGTCTCGGCGGCGCGGGCGGCGGCACGCTCCCGCTGCAGGACGGCCCAGTGGTCGACGTCGCCGGCGCCGGCCGGGAGCGTCAGGTCGTGCGGATCCCACGCGTCGGGCAGCTCGCAGCCGGCGGCCTCGCTGACCCGGCTGACCAGGTCGGCGACCACCTCGTGGTGCCGGCCGGACTGCTGGCGCAGCGCCCGCCGCCGGTCGCGCAGCCAGCGCTCGATGTCCTCGAAGCGGGTCGTGCGGAACAGCTGCTGGAGCAGCTTGTGCCGCTCGTCGGAGCGGGCCCGCAGGAACGCCTGGAAGCGACCCTGGGGCAGCATCGCGACCTGGCAGAACTGGGCGAGGTTCATGCCGACCAGATGGGTGACCAGGTGGCCGGTCTCGTCGAGACGGTTGGCGAGCTGGTGCCAGCCGCCGTCCCGCCGCTCGGAGAGCCGCACCGAGGCCTGCTCGGTCGTCACGCCCGCCCCGCGGCGCTTGGGTCGCTCCCAGGCGGGGGAGCGGACGATCCGGAACCGCCGGCCGGACAGCGTCACCTCGAGCGTGACCTGGGGGCGGACACCGTCGGCGGCCTGGTCGGAGCGCAGCCGCTTGGCGGTCTGGCGGTCGCCGGGGACCTCGCCGTACAGCGCGAAGCAGACGGCGTCGAGCACGCTGGTCTTGCCGGCGCCGGTCGCGCCGGTCAGCAGGAACAGGCCGGCGTCCGACAGCGCGTCGAAGTCGACGGTGACCTCGTCGGCGAACGGTCCGAACGCGGTGACCTCGAGGTGATGCAGCCGCATCAGGCGCCACCCGCCACCAGGGTGTCGAGGTCGCGGTCGTCGCAGCAGGCGTCGCAGGCGTCCCGGAGCAGGGCGGACTCGTCGTCGCTGGCCGGCGTGCCGCGGAGCTCGGCGACGAAGTCGAGCGTGATGTCGTGGTCGCTGCGGCCCTGGGTCCGCGCGGACGGCGCGGCCGATCGGTCGGCGTCGGACGGGGCGAACGCGAGCACCAGGGCGTGCGGGAAGCGGTGACGAAGGCGCTCCATCGCCTGGAGCGGCCGGGTGTCGTCGGTGAGCGTGGCCTGGACCCAGGACTGCTCGTGCCGGGTGAGGGCCGGGTCGGCGAGCAGGTCGTCGAGGGCGCCGGTCAGGCGGGCCAGCGGCCGGGGCACGGGAGCGTCGACGAACTCCGCCGTCGCCAGCCCGGCGGCGTCGAGCTCGACCAGCCAGCTGCCCTTGCGGTGCTGGGCCTCGGAGAAGGAGTAGGCGAGGGGCGAGCCGCTGTAGCGGACGTGGTCGGTCAGGGTGGCCCGGCCGTGCAGGTGGCCCAACGCGGCGTAGTCGACGCCGTCGAAGACCGAGGTCGGCACGATCGAGACGCCGCCGACGCTGATGTCGCGCTCGGAGTCGCTGGGCTCGGCGCCGGCCACGAAGGCGTGCGCCAGCACGACCGAGCGGGTGCCGGTGGGGCGCCTGCCGAGGTCGGCGCGCACGCGCGACATCGCCTCGGTGAGCGCGGCTTCGTGCGAGCGCCCGGGCAGCGACCACGGCTCGCGGAGCGCGTCCGGGTCGAGGTAGGGGAGGCCGTAGACCGCGACGGGACCGTGCTCGTCGTCGAGGACGACGGGAGCGCCGACGGTGCGTGCGTCGGTGCGGATGTGGACGCCCGCGGCGTCGATCAGGCGGGAGCCGAACCCGAGCCGCTGGGCCGAGTCGTGGTTGCCACTGGTGACGACCACGCGGGCGCGGGACGCGGCCAGCCGGGCGAAGGTCTCGTCGGCCAGGCGCACCGCGTCGACGGGCGGCAGCGCCCGGTCGTAGACATCACCGGCCACCACCACGAGGTCGACGCGCTCGCGCGCCACGACCTCGAGGAGGTGGTCGACGTACGCCGCCTGGTGATCGAGCATGCCCTCCCGGTGGAAGGACCGCCCGAGGTGCCAGTCGGACGTGTGGAGGATGCGCACGGGGCGAGGTTAGGACGCGCCGCCGACAGGACGTCGGACCCACGCCGCGCCCCGCCCCGAGCACCTCCGGACTATCTAGTGCAGGACCTGGTCAGGACTGGACCATGAGGGCGAACTGCACGCCGCCCGCCTGGTCGACGGAGGCGTCGAGCACCTTGTCGTCGAGCTGCTGCTTGGCGTTCTCGTCGAGGAAGACGGTCGCGCCGCCCTGCTCGACGGTCTCGTCGCCCGGCTCGGCGGCGGCGGCCGGGGCCACCTCGAAGGCGGGCTGTGCGCCGTCCTCGCTGGTGATGCGGAGCCCGCTGGCGTCCGGGATCTGCTCCGCGATGTCCTTGACGATCGTGCTGGCGTTCTCGGTGAGGGTGAGCATGTGGCATCTCCTGCCGATTGCGTTCAGTACCCCTCCACCGTTGCGGACATCGGCGCTCGACACAAATGCACGAGCGCTCAGGAGGTGTAGCTCACGCACCGTCGGGGGGAGGTGAAGCCGTAGACGCGCAGCCCGGTCTCGTTCGCCAGCCGGACGGTCAGGCTGGAGGGGGCACCGACGGCCACGAGGGCTCCGACACCCGCGGCGACGGCCTTCTGGGCGAGCTCGAAGCCGGCCCGGCCGCTGACGACCAGGCAGGCCGCGGCGGGGGACTCGCCGGCCAGCACCCGGGCCCCGGTGACCTTGTCGACGGCGTTGTGCCGCCCGATGTCCTCGCGTACGACGAGCACCTCGCCGGCGGCGGTGACCAGGGCCGCTCCGTGGACGCCGCCGGTCCGGTCGAAGACGGGCTGGGAGCCGCGGAGCAGGTCCGGCAGTGTCCGGACCAGTTCCTCCGGGATCGGCTCCCCGGACCACGGTGCCGCGCGGGGGAGGTCGAGCACCGCGTCGATGCTGTCCTTGCCGCAGACCCCGCAGGCCGACGACCCGGTCGTGACCGCGGTGTGCCGGTGGCCGGGGTCGGCGGCCGGAGGTTCGGCGAGGGTCACCGTGACGACGTTGAACTCCTGCTCCGGGGTGAGCGTGACGTCCGTGCAGTAGGCGACCTCGCGGATCGACCCGGGGCCGGCGAGGCCCTCGTGCACCAGCCACCCGGCCGCGAGCTCGAAGTCGTTGCCGGGCGTGCGCATGGTCACCCAGACCCGGCGGGCCTCGGCGCCCGGCCAGGCGAGCCTGATCTCCAGGGGCTCCTCGGTCGCGACCCGGTCCTCGTGCCGACGCTCGCCGTCGTCCGTCAGCTCCCGCACGCGCACCCGGACCGTGGGCCCGGGCCGGCGCGGCCGCTCGTTCACGCGGCGTACGCCTGGCGGACCGCGATCCGCCGGGCCAGCTCGTCGGTCCGGTCGACGACGGTGCGCCGCAGGGTCAGGTCGAGCCCGTCGGCGTCGATCAGGCCGCGAGCACGGGTCCAGGTCCGGTCCGTCAGCGAGGTCAGCGGGTAGAACGACTCCGCGGCGGTGGCCAGCACCCAGCCCTGCCGCAGCTCGACGGTGCCGGGGAGCTCGTCGAAGTACCGGTCGACGTACGGGTCGGTGAGGTCGTCCTGGCCGGTCCGCCACATGCCGAGCCCGGCGGCCTCCAGCTCGTAGTTGGAGACGTCGACCTCGCCCCGGAAGCGCAGCCAGGCCCAGGCCTTGGCGTCCTCGTCGGGCAGCGACGCCATCGCCCGGGCGTGTTCCACGCGGGCCCGGGCAGTGGACTCCTCGTCCAGGGCGTCGTCCAGGGTCCGGCGGTCGACCTCGCCGAGGGTGGCCAGGCGGACCAGCAGCAGCCAGCGCAGGTCGAGGTCCAGCTCGATCCCGGCCGGGAGGTCTCGGCTCGCGAGCCAGGACCGCAGGAGGCCCGGGTCGGTCGAGGAACTGGTGGCGGACTGGAAGGCGGCGAGCTGCAGGGTCGAACCCTGCTCGGCGGCCTCGAGCATCGAGCAGGACAGACCGTGCAGCCGCCGGAGCGCGGCGTCCGGGTCGGCCGAGAGTGGCGCCACGGTCCCGATCGCCCACGGCATCGTGTACTGCAGGGCGTCGTCGGAGTCCTCGGCAGGCATGCCGGCCTCGAGCAGGTCGAGCACGTCCACCGGGTCGATCGCGGCGTTGTGGAAGGCGCTGCGCACGTTGTTCCAGATGCCGGCGCGGAGCAGGGTGTCCTCGGTCGTCGGGAGCAGGGTCCGCAGCGTCGCGATGGTCACCGGATCCGGTCGGACCAGCGCCCAGGTGTCCTCGTAGGGGTCCAGCACCACGGCCGCACCGGCGGGTACGTCGATGTCGGTCTCCGCGCCGACAACCGTCACCGCCTGGGAGGTCCAGGTCGCACCGGGTGCCGCGGTCGCGACCCGGAAGGTATGGGTGCGGTCGGCGGGATGCCCCGCCGGTGGGGTACGCCGCAGCACGCCTGCGCTGCGGTCGAGCAGGATCGTGTCCGGCCCGGCCGTCCGCAGCCAGTTGGTGGTGAAGTCCGACAGGTCGCCGGCGCCGGCCTTCTCCCAGCTGAGGAACAGGTCGTGCATGGTCGCGTTGCCGAACCGGTGCCGGGTGAAGTGGTCGACGGCCCCGGCCAGGAACACCTCGTCGCCGAGCGTGGCGTTGAGCTGCTTGAGGATGCTGGACCCCTTGGCGTAGGAGATCCCGTCGAAGTCCTGGAGCGCGGCCGTCGCGTCGACGGCACCGTTGCCGGCGACCGGGTGCGTGCTCGGTGCCTGGTCGGCCTTGAGTCCCCACTGCCGCCTGGCGTAGGCGTTGTGCGTCCAGGCGTCGGCGTACTCCGTGACGTCGGCGGTGACCCGGTTGCCCATGTACTCGGCGAAGGACTCGTTGAGCCACAGGTCGTCCCACCACTTCGGGGTGACGATGTTGCCGAACCACTGGTGCGCCATCTCGTGCGCGACCGTGGTGGCCCGCTTGATCCGGTCGCCGCGGGTGACCCGCGAGGAGAAGACCAGCGGGTCGCGGAAGGTGACGCAGCCGGGGTTCTCCATCGCACCGGCGTTGAACTCGGGGACGAACGCCTGGTGGTAGTCGCCGAACGGGTAGCGGATCCCGAACAGCCGGTGGAACTCGTCGAAGCACTGCTTGGTCATCGTGAACAGCTCGTCGGCGTCGGCCTCGAGGTCGGCGGCGATGCTCTGCCGGGAGCTCAGCCCGAGCGGGATGCCGTCGTGCTCGTCGCGCAGCACGTGGTACGGGCCGGCGACCAGGGTGACGAAGTACGTCGACAACGGGTGCGTGCGCTCGAGCTCCCACTGGCCGGGCTCGACCTCCCGGCCGGGGTTGTTGCCGATCACGACCCAGCCGGTGGGCGCGGTGACGTGCAGCGTGTAGTGGGCCTTGAGGTCGGGCTGGTCGAAGCACGCGAAGATGCTCGGCGCCGCGTCCATGAAGGACATGCCGTAGACGTAGCGGCGGCCGTCGGCCGGGTCGACCTGGGCGTGCAGGCCCTCGCCGTCGTTGCGGAACCGCATCCACGCGTCCACGACCAGCTCGTTGTGGCCCTCGAGGGTGGTGATCGGGAGCCGTCCCCGGTCCAGGTCGTCCGGGTCCAGCACGCGGCCGTTCAGGCGGATCTCGTTGACCCGCTCCGGCTTCAGGTCGACGAAGGTCTCCCCACCCGTCGAGCTGAACGTGACGGTGGTGACGGAGCGGAACCGCTCGACGTCCGACGCGAGGTCCAGGCGGACGTCGTACTCCTCGACGGAGAGGAGCTCGAAACGCGCTCGCGCCTCGGTGTGCTGGAGGCTCTGGAAGGGGGTGGTACTCACGCGGCCACCCTAGATCGTGGGTGTCAAGAGATCCCGACGGCCGCCTCGCGGCGGTCGTCTCCGGCGGCCTGGAGGGTTCCGTCGGGCTCTCGCAGGGCCGCGCCGACGCCGCCGAAGTACATGTGCGGCTCGGGGTACTCGTGGCCGGGCAGCCCGCTGGCCTCGACGGCCGCCGCCAGGTCGGGGTCGCGTTCGTACTCGACGGTGAACCCGTCGTCCCCGGGGCGGAGGTGGAGGCGGGGGCGGGCGATGGCCTGACGCAGGTCGACGTGGTGCAGGCAGCCCTGGCCGAGCACCAGCATCAGCGCGGTCGTGATCCGGTCGGCGCCGGGGGAGCCGATCGCCAGCGACCGGCCGTCGGCGGCCCGGGCGGTCGTGGGCGCCATGTTGGACGCGAGCCGGGTGCCCGGGGGCAGGCTGTGCAGGCCGTGCCGGTTGAGCTCGACCTCGCCGAGGCAGTTGTTGAGCAGGATCCCCGTGCCGGGGATGCACAGCCCGGCGCCGTAGCCGCTGCTCATGGTGATCGCACAGGCGGTGCCCTCGTCGTCCATCGCCGAGACGTGGGCCGTGGACGCCGACCCGCGCAGGCCGCCGATCCCGTGCTCGCTGATCGTCGCCAGCAGGTCCTGGCCGTCCTGGTCGAGGTCGCGCGAGTAGTCGTGCACCGACGTGCGGTAGGTCAGTACGGCGTGCTGGATCTCGAGCGCGTCGGCCCAGGTCCAGTCGCCGCGGCGGCCCAGCTCGTTGAGCATCGCGGCCAGCATCGGCCCGCCCACCGACGGTGGCGGGTTGGTCGCGATCGCCCAGTTGCCGACGTCGAGGACGTGCGCGGGCCGGACGACCGGTCGGTACGCCGCGAGGTCCTCGGCGGTGACCAGCCCGCCGCCGGCCGCCATCTCGGTCACGAGCCCACGGCCGACCTCGCCGTCGGTGAACAGGCCGGGGCCGGCCGTCGCGAGGTCGTCGAGGACGTCCGCGAGGTCGGGGTTCGTCGCCTGCTCGCCGCCCGCGAGCAGGGACCCGTCCGGACGGGTCACCAGGGCGTGCGCCTCCGGGTCGGTGGCGAACAGGCTGTCCGCCGTGATCGCGAGGTAGCGGGCGGCTGCGTGGCTCATCGGGTAGCCGTGCCGGGCCGCGTCCACCGCGGGCTGCACCAGCCGAGCCCAGTCGAGCCGGGCGTGCCGCTCGTGGGCGACGCCGAACGCCGGGATGATGCCGGGAGTGGCGACCGAGCCGTGCCCGGCGTGCATGGTGACCCCGCCGCCGTACGTCGAGACGACCTCGCGCACGCCGCGGCCGAACCGGTCGTCGGGCAACCCGCGCCCGGGCATCTCGACGTTGCCGTCGATGACGACCGGGTCACCGCCGGCGGGCCAGACGGCGACGTAGCAGCCGCCGCCGAAGCTGACCATGCCCGGCTCCGTGGCCATGGCGACGTAGGCCGCCGCCAGCGCCGCGTCCACCGCGTTCCCGCCCTCGGCGGCGACACCGAGGCCTGCCTCGAGGGCCTGCCGTCCGGTCGCCGCCACCGCCACCTGCCGGCCCGCACTCACCGGCGACGCACCCGCAACGATTCGCCGGTAACCGAGAAGTTCGCCCTCATCCGGCATACATTCCCGCGGCGGGGACGAGGAGGCAACCTCTGGGGCTGTCGAAGCGTCTCAACATCAACGGGGGCGTTCCACAGGTGTTCGCCCGTGCTCGGAGGGAGAACCACCATGCTGCAGAACAGAACAACCAGAGGTCGGGGCCGGATCGCCGGCTCGGTCGCGGTCACCATGGCGCTGCTCGGGGCCGCCGCCGTCACCGCCGGTCCGGCCCACGCCGATCCCGTGGCCGACTGCGCCACGCCTGCCGACATCTCCACGCTGACCCAGGGCCAGGCGGTCACCGGCAGCACCGTCGTCGACGGGACGGTTCCCGACGACTTCGATGCCACGGTGCTCGGTGTCTACGAGGACGGCATCGCGCCCGGCGTGGACATGGTGATGGTGGACGTCGACCCGACGACCATCGCCGGCCTGCCCGACGAGGTCCATGGCATCTGGCAGGGCATGTCGGGATCGCCGGTCTACACCGCCGGCGGCGACCTGATCGGCGCCGTCGCCTACGGCCTGGCCTGGGGCAACTCGTGGGTCGCCGGCGTCACGCCGTTCGCCCAGATGGACGACTACATGGACGCAGAGGGCTTCGCCCCCGACCGGGTCAAGGTCAGCGCGAAGATCGCCCGGGAGATCGCCAGGGGATCCGACGTGACGGCCGCGCAGGCCGCCCAGGGCTACACCGAGCTGAACGTCCCTCTCGGCGTCTCCGGTGTTCGCAGCGGCCGCCTCGAGAAGGCGTCCACCGCCCAGGAGAAGCGCAAGGTGCACTACCTGCCGGAGGGTGCCTACCAGATGGCGGCTGCCCCGGCGGCGCCCTCCGCCGTGGTCGACCCGGACTCGATGGTGGCCGGAGGGAACATGGCCGCGGCCCTGTCCTACGGCGACATCACCCAGGGTGGCGTCGGCACGGCCACCAGCGTCTGTGACGGGCGCGTCGTCGGTTTCGGCCACCCCGCCCAGTTCTCCGGCCACACCTCGATGACCCTGCACCCCGCCGACGTGCTCTACGTGCAGGGCGACCCGCTGGGTGCGCCGTTCAAGCTCGCCAACCTGGGCGCGCCGTCCGGCACGGTCACCGATGACCACACCACCGGCATCACCGGCTCGTTCGGAGCCCTTCCGGACGGTCACCGACATCTCCTCGACGGTCGTCTACGGCGACCGGGACCGCACCGGGAGCAGCCACGTCTCCGTCCCGGACGCCGCTGCCTCGACCACGTTCTACCAGCAGCTCGCGAACCACGACGTCGTGCTCGACGGCATCGTCAAGGGTTCAGAGCTGGTGACCTGGACGATCACCGGAGACGACAACGGCGCAGCGTTCACCCTCAGTGGCGCCGACCGCTACGCGTCGTCGTACGACATCGCGTTCGAGGCGCCCTGGGAGGTCGCCGACCTGGTCTACGCCGTGAGCTCCTTCCACGGCGTCACGATCGAGGACGTCACGATCAACGGTGACGTCGTCGACGACTGGTCCACCTGGCGGCTGGCGAAGGTGGAGCAGAAGCGGCACGGCCAGTGGGTGAAGGTCAGTCGGCACAAGGCCGCTGAGGTCAAGGCCGGCAACGACCTGGCCCTGCGGGCGGTCCTGACGAACAGCGCCGGCAGCACCACGGTGCCGCTGAGCTTCGCCATCCCGAAGAAGTCCGCGGGACACCGCGGTTCGATGGTCGTCACCGGCGGCGCCTACGACTGGTCGTACTTCGGTGACGCGGACGACCTGGCCGACCTGACGAAGCAGCTCGCGGGTTCGGTCCGCAACGACGCGGTGCTGGCCCAGCTGTACATCGACGGTCGCCGCAACCACTCGGTCGAGAAGCGGCTCGTCTCCGACCCGACCGACCGGGTCGTGACCGGTCAGAAGTCGATCCGGGTGAACGTGCGCTGACCTTCCCGGTCGACCGTGCGATGGTCCGGGGCCTCGGCCTCGGACCATCGCCGATTTCGGAACCCTCACGAGGTGCGCGAGATCACGTGCGCTTCGATGCGGCGCGGCGTTCGCATACCCGTAGAATGTAATAGTCGCAGAAGCGACACTGTTCATTACACGCACGGACGGCCCGAGAGCCGTCGAAAGGGATGAGAACACCATGATCACGCAGCTCCACCTGGCCTACGGCATCGTCGAAGGACGGGCTCACTCGGACCAGGATCAGGCGCTCCTGCGCAGCGTGGAGCTCGCTCGGGAGCAGAAGCCGCGCCACCGCCGCGGCCTGCGCTTCTTCACCCGCTGACCGCGGGGGAGTGGTCCGGGCCGGGGGAGTGCCGGCATCTGGCAGGCTTCGGCCCATGGACGACCAGACCCTGCGCCACATCGACCTGACCCTCGCCGAGGACGGGCGCTACCAGGCCGTGAACCGGCGTGGGGGAGTGCTGCCGATCGGCCGCGGCGGGGACGACCCCGACTTCACGCCGGTCGAGCTGTTCCTCACGGCGCTGGCGGGCTGCGGTGCCATCGACATCGGGCTGATCACCGGGAAGCGGGCCACCCCGGAGTCGTTCGACGTCCGCGCCGAGGGGCACAAGATCCGCGACGACCAGGGCAACCACCTGGTCGGACTCAAGCTCACCTTCGACATCACCTTCCCCGAGGGGGAGGACGGCGACCAGGCGCGGGAGTTCCTGCCGCGCGCGATGGAGCAGACCCGCGACCGGCTGTGCACGGTCGGCCGCACGGTCGCGATCGGCGAGCCCGTCGAGTACGTCGAGGCCTGAGGTTGATCGCGCGAGGTCCGCGCACCGGCGCCTGGTTGTCGGTGCCCCGCCAGGACGGGCGGACCTTCGTCGTCACGGGAGCCACCAGCGGCATCGGGTTGCAGACCGCGCGGATCCTGGCCGGCTTCGGCGCCCACGTGGTGCTCGCCGTCCGCAACACCGAGAAGGGCGAGGCGGTCGCCCGCGACCTGACGGGCAGTGTCGAGGTTCGTCGGCTGGACGTCGCCGACCTGTCCTCGGTACGGGGGTTCGCCGCCGACCTCGGTGAGGTGGACGTGCTGGTCAACAACGCGGGCGTGATGGCGCTGCCGTTCGCGCGCTCCGTCGACGGGTTCGAGACCCAGATCGCCACCAACCACCTGGGTCACTTCGCCCTGGCGAACCTGCTGCTGCCGCGGCTCGCCGACCGGGTGGTCGTCGTCGGATCCGCCTCGCACTGGGCGGGGGAGCTGGACGTGGACGACCTGGACTGGGACCGGCGCGGCTACCAGCCGTACGCGGCGTACGCCCAGTCGAAGCTGGCCAACCTGCTGTTCCTCGCCGAGCTCCAGCGCCGGCTGACCGCCGCAGGGTCGACCCTGCGCGCCACCGGCGCCCATCCGGGCTACACGTCGACCGGCATCCAGCTCGGCACCGGCAACCGCGCCTTCACCTGGCTCTCGAACCTCGGCAACGCGCTGGTCGGGATGCCGGCCGTGGCAGGGCGCGCTGCACGACGGTGTACGCCGCCACGATGGACCTGCCCGGCAACTCCTACGTCGGCCCGTCCGGCCCGGGGGAGATGCTGGGTTGGCCGCGCCTGGTCGGCCGCAGCTCCGCCGCCGGCGATCCCGATCTCGCCCGCGCCCTGTGGGAGCGGTCGGAGCAGCTCACGGGGACGTCGTTCCCCTTCCCGGTGGTCGAGTAGCGAGCGCCAGGGAGCGTGTCGAGACCGCTCAGTTGACGGTGACGGACTCGATCTCGACGTCCTGCTTCGGCGCGCCGTCGGCGGGGCTGCCGCTCGGACCGGGCGTGACGCCCTTCTTGGCGACGCCCTCGATGATCTTGACGCTCGCGTCGTCGACCGTCCCGAACACGGCGTACGCCGGCGGCAGCTGGGTGTCGCCGTACACGATGAAGAACTGTGAGCCGTTGGTGTTCGGGCCGGCGTTGGCCATCGCCAGGGTGCCGGCGGGGTAGGTCTCCTCGCCGCTGAGCTCGTCCTCGAACGAGTAGCCCGGTCCGCCCGTGCCGGTCCCGGTCGGGTCGCCGCACTGGAGGACGAAGATGCCCTCGAGCGTCATCCGGTGGCACTTGGTCGCGTCGAAGTAGCCCTGCTCGGCCAGGGACAGGAACGAGTTGACGGTGCACGGCGTGGCCGCCTGGTCGAGCGTCGCGTTGAAGTCGCCGACGCCGGTGGTGATGGTGACGTCGACCTCGCCCTCGTCGGGCGCGTCCGACGGCGGCGCGTCGACCTCCTTCGCGGCTCCGGCCGGGTCCTCGGGGTAGTCGCAGGAGACCGTGGACACGTCCTCCGCGCTGCTGGGGTCGTTCGCGGAGTCGCCGCCGTCGTCGTCGCCGCTGCACGCGGTGAGGCCGAACAGCAGGAACATCAGGGCAACAACGGCAATCGGACGCGAGCGCATGGGGTCGATCGTAGGGGAGGGGGGTCAGGAGTTCTGGCCGCGGGCCGCGATCGGCCAGACTCGCACCTCGCCCAGGTCGCTGACGTAGAGGTCCTCGGCGAGGTTCACGGCCGCGCAGACGTGGTTCGGCACGACGTCGACGACCGAGCCGATGGGCGGCAGCGGAGCGCCGTCGCCGAGGTCGGCAACGGCGTGGTGCTCGGCCAGGAGGGGGATCCGGGCGTCGGGGTGGTCCGGCAGCCGCCCGTAGCCGGTCGCGTACGCCGCCCGGTCGGCGCCGAGCGCCTTGCTGCCGGCGTCCAGGACCAGCCGCCCGCCCGCGTGGCTGACGACCGTGGCCCGGCAGACCAGGGCGATCGAGTCGGGCTCCATCGTCCCGAGCTCCCACTGCTGCGCGTCGCCGAAGACGTAGACGCCCGGTCGGAGCTCGGTCAGCACGTCGGTGTCGGCGGCGGCCAGGCTGGGTGTGGACCCACCGCTGACGACCTCCGGCTCGATGCCGGCCGTGCGCAGGGAAGCCGCCGCTTCCCCCAGCGCCGCCGCCTCGTCCTGCGCAGCGCTGCTCAGGGCGTCCGGTGCGTAGCTGTGCCCCGGGAAGGTGAACACGCCACGCACGTCCAGTCCGCTGCGCGCGGCCACCTCGGCGACCCGGCCGGCCTCCTGGGGGAGCACGCCACTCCTGTGCTGGCCGCTGTCCACCTCGACCAGCGCCCGCAGCCGGCTGACCCGGTCGCCGAGCAGCAACCCGGCCGCGGCCGCACCTTCGGCGGAGTCGAGCCCGATGGTCACGGTCGCCGTGTCGAGCAGGTCGCGCAGGCGGCGCGCGGACAGGTCGTCCAGCCACAGCGGGTAGGCGATGAAGATGTCGTCGAAGCCGTTCCGCGCGAAGGTCTCGGCCTCGCCGATGGTCGCGGTGGTGATGCCGACCGCTCCGGCGTCCAGCTGCAGCTTCGCGATCTCCACGCACTTGTGGGTCTTCACGTGCGGCCGCAGCGCGACCCCGGCCGCGGCCGCACGCTCCGCGACCTGGCGGATGTTGCGGCGGAGGCGGGCGAGATCGACCTGCAGGTACGGCGTCGCCGGCTCGGGCATGACGTCAAGTTACCCGGACGGCATCCACCCGCCTCGTGGCTACGCTCGAACGCATGGCCCGCGCACGCATCGTCTCCGCCGTCGTGGCGACGTTGCTCGCGGTCGGCGTGCCGTCCGGCGTGTGGAGGCTCGGAGCCGGACGAGGTCGCTCCCGAGATCGTCCTCGAGCGCGCGGCGCCCAGCGACGCACCTGCCCCGTCCGACCAGGCCACCGAGACGCCAGCAGAGCCCAAAGAGCCCGAGGTCCTGGCCAGCGACGGCCGTCCGCGGAGGGCGAGTCTCACCATCCTGAGGCTCGGACTGCGCGGGCTGGACGTGGTGCCGTACGTCGGCAGGACGGACGACGCGCCCGGCACCGTCATCCAGAACCGCGGCCGGGCCGCCAGCCCGCACGGACCGCAGGGCGGCGTCGGACCGGGCGGAGTGGGCAACTACCAGGTGACCGCACACCGCGTCTCGTCGACGAGGGCCTTCCAGTTCCTGCCCCGGCTCCGGCGCGGCGACGAGGTCGTCGTGGAGGCAGGGGAGAAGCGTTATGTCTACCGGATCGTGACCACCCGCGAGACGTCGTTCCGCTCGCCGCGGTCGCTGCGCGAGCAGCGCGCCGCCGTACCGGGGAAGCCCACTGTCGAGCCGACCCGCGCCATGATCACGCTCTCGACCTGCTCGACCCTCGAGGACCACGCCGCCGGCAACTGGTGGGCCGACCGGTTCGGCAACCCCGAGCACCGGATCGACAAGATCGGCGTCCTGGTGCGGATCGGGCGGAGGTGACGTTGCGCATCCTGTGGCTCTACGGTCCGCCGGCGGTGGGCAAGTCGGTCACGGCGTGGGAGCTGCTCAACGCCAGGGCAGCGCTGGACCCCGCCACCGGATTCGTGGACATCGACCAGCTCGGCATGTCCTGGGTCGACGAGGACGACGACCCCGCGGGGCACAGGCTCAAGGGGAGGGCGCTCGCCGCTGTCGCCCGCGAGTTCGCCGGTTCCGGGGTGAGAACGCTCGTGGTGTCGGGGGTGATGGGTCTCGAGCTGATGGAGTTCTACGCAGAGGGCTCGCGCCGTACGAACCGGTCTTCGTGCGGCTCACCGCCCCCGACACCGAGCTGCGACGCCGGCTCGCGGCGAGGGCTGCGTACGCCGAGGCGTGGGCAGGTGTCGAGGAGTACGCGCGCAGCCTCGACGCCGCGGATCTTGACCACCCGGTCGTCGAGTCCGGACCGGGCACGCCGGCCGAGGTTGCCGCACGCGTCCTCCACCTGGTCGGGGGGCTCCTCGACGACGGCTCGGCAACGAGAGACACCGTGGGCGTCGGCGTTGCGTCCGAGACGGATGCTCGCGGCAGAGCACTCCTGATCGGCGGCACGACCGCCGTGGGGAAGTCGACGATTGGCTGGCAGGCGTTCCTGGACACCCGGAAGCGGGGGCAACGCAGCGGGTTCGTGGACCTGCGACAGCTCGGGTTCGTCGGTGCGGGCGGCGGTGCCGCCGACCACAGCCTGCAGGCCCGAGCCGCGAGCGCGCTGTGGCGGGTGTTCAGGGCACAGGGCGCGGAGATCCTGATCCTGAACGGACCGGTCAACAACGCGGAAGAGCTGCTGACCTACCGGTCGGCGCTGGAGGGCACGCCGCTCACCGCGATCCGACTGACCGCCAGTCGGCCTGCGCTGGTGGATCGAGTGCAAGCCAGGATGGGCGGGGAGATGGCGCCACTCGCCGGCGACTCACTGCTTGGCCGACCGACGGCGAAGCCGAAGAGATCGCGGACGCTGCGTTCCAACTGCAGGAAGACGACACCAACGTCGACGCCTCGTTCCCGACGCTCGACACAACCACGCTCGATCCCGGGGAGTCCGCCAGCCGCGTTCTCTCGGTCCTCTGAGCCTGAGGGCGGGGTAGTGGAGCCCGATCCGGGGAGAGGCCTCAGCCCCAGCCGTGCGTCTTCACTACATGACATAATGTCAGTTATCGGCGATATTCACGCACCCGTCAGGTCGATCCAGCCCCATCACCTGCACCCCGGGCCTGAGCCTCCCCAGCCTCTGCCACCCCGCTCGCAGGTACAGCCGCACGGCGGGGTCGTTCGCGTCGTCGTTCGTGCTCAGAAGGCACCGCCGCCGGACACCGTCCAGCAGTTGGTCGTGCAATGCCTGGCCCAAGCCTTGGCGGCGCTGTGTGGGAAGCACGGCGAGCTCGACGATCTCGAAGTGTCCCCCGACCCAGACAGAGGCGACGTCCTGTGGCAGTGCCTCGTCGACCATGTCGGACCAGTACTGACCACGCAGGCCGACATAACCCCACGCGAACCCGACGACCTGTTCTTCGTCGGCGCTCGCCACGGCCAACCGGTGGCCATCACGTCCGGCGTGCCGGTCGAAGAGGTCCGAGCGCCAGGTTTCGACGTCCGCGAAGTCGCCGAACACCTGTTCGTACACCGGCCAGATGCTGGCTGCCAGCGGCAGCGCGTCGCTCCCGCACACCACCCGGATCACCGGGAAGCCCGCTCAGGTCGCGACGTACGCCGCCAGGTGCTCACCGGTGAGCGTCGACTTCTTGGCGACCAGGTCGGTGGGCGTGCCCTCGAAGACGACCTTGCCGCCGTCGTGGCCGGCGCCCGGGCCGAGGTCGATGATCCAGTCGGCGTGCGCCATGACTGCCTGGTGGTGCTCGATGACGATGACCGACTTGCCGGAGTCGACCAGACGGTCGAGCAGGCCGAGCAGGTTCTCGACGTCCGCGAGGTGGAGGCCGGTGGTCGGCTCGTCCAGGACGTAGACGTCGCCCTTCTCCGCCATCTGGGCCGCCAGCTTGAGCCGCTGGCGCTCGCCACCGGACAGCGTGGTCAGCGGCTGGCCGAGCGACAGGTAGCCGAGCCCGACGTCGGCGAGCCGGTCGAGGATCTTGTGCGCCGCCGGCACCTTGGCGTCGCCGTCCTCGAAGAACGCCTCGGCCTCGGTGACCGGCATGGCCAGCACCTCGGCGATGTTCCGGCCACCGAACGTGTACTCGAGCACGGCGGCCTGGAACCGCTTGCCCTCGCACTCCTCGCACGTGGACTCGACGGTCTCCATGATGCCGAGCTCGGTGTAGATGACGCCGGCGCCCTTGCAGGCCAGGCAGGCGCCCTCGGAGTTCGAGCTGAACAGCGCCGGCTTGACCCCGTTGGCCTTGGCGAAGGCCTTGCGGATCGGCTCCAGCAGTCCGGTGTACGTCGCCGGGTTGCTGCGGCGGGACCCGCGGATCGCGCCCTGGTCGACGACGACCACGCCGTCGCGCTCGGCGATCGAGCCGTGGATCAGCGAGCTCTTGCCCGAGCCGGCGACACCGGTGACGACGCACAGCACGCCCAGCGGCACGTCCACGTCGACGTCCTGGAGGTTGTGCGTCGACGCGCCACGGACCTCCAGCGCGGACGACGACTCCCGCACGGACTCCTTGAGGCGGGCGCGGTCGTCGAGGTGCCGGCCGGTCGTGGTGTCGCTCCCCCGCAGCCCGTCCACGCTGCCCTCGTAGCAGATCGAGCCGCCGTCGGTGCCCGCGCCGGGACCGAGGTCGACGACGTGGTCGGCGATCGCGATCGTCTCCGGCTTGTGCTCGACGACGAGCACCGTGTTGCCCTTGTCGCGCAGCTGGACGAGCAGGTTGTTCATCCGCTCGATGTCGTGCGGGTGCAGGCCGATCGTCGGCTCGTCGAAGACGTAGGTGATGTCGGTGAGCGACGACCCGAGGTGGCGGATCATCTTGGTCCGCTGCGCCTCGCCACCGGACAGCGTGCCGGCGGGGCGGTCCAGGCTGAGGTAGCCCAGGCCGATGTCCTGGAACGCGTCGAGCAGGTGCTGGATCCCGGCGACCAGCGGCGCGACGCCCGGGTCGTCGAGGTCGCGCATCCACTCGGCCAGGTCGCTGATCTGCATCTGGCAGAGCTCGGCGATGTTCTTGCCCTTGATCTTGGACGACAGCGCGTCCTTGCTGAGCCGGGTGCCGTCGCAGTCGGGGCAGATCGTGAAGGTGATCGCCCGCTCCACGAACCGGCGTACGTGCGGCTGCATCGCCTCGACGTCCTTGGACAGCATGGACTTCTGGATCTTCGGGATCAGACCCTCGTAGGTGAGGTTGATCCCCTCCACCTTGATCTTGGTCGGCTCGGCGTAGAGGAGGTGCTGCAGCTCCTTCTTGGTGAACTTCGCGATCGGCTTGTCCATCGGGAGGCCGGCGCCGGCGAAGATCCGGCCGTACCAGCCGTCCATGCTGTAGCCGGGGACGGTCAGCGCACCGTCGTGGAGCGACTTGGAGTCGTCGTACAGCGCGGTCAGGTCGAAGTCGCTGACCGAGCCCATGCCCTCGCAGCGCGGGCACATGCCGCCCTGGTAGACCGCGTTGCGGACGACCGACTTCTCCTCCCGGCCGCCCTTCTCGGTCTTCATCACGCCGCTGGCCACGCGGGTGGGGACGTTGAACGCGAACGCCGTCGGCGGGCCGATGTGCGGCTTCCCGATCCGGCTGAACAGGATCCGCAGCATCGCGTTGCCGTCGGTGGCGGTGCCGACCGTGGACCGCGGGTTGGCGCCCATCCGCTCCTGGTCGACGATGATCGCGGTCGTCAGTCCTTCGAGGACGTCGACCTCGGGTCGCGACAGGGTCGGCATGAAGCCCTGCACGAACGCGCTGTAGGTCTCGTTGATCATCCGCTGCGACTCGGCGGCGATGGTGGCGAACACCAGCGAGCTCTTGCCGGAGCCGGAGACGCCCGTGAACACGGTCAGCCGGCGCTTCGGCAGCTCGACGCTGATGTCCTTGAGGTTGTTCTCGCGCGCACCCTGCACGCGGATCATCTCGTGGGTGTCGGCAGCGTGCTGGGCAGCACCCCGGCTGTCGGACTTGGTCGCCTTGCTCATCGTTCTCCCTCTACGTCAGCCACGAGCCGTCGCGCATGAGCGTACGGCCGGGGATCTCGTCCGACTCGCGCCAGGCCTGCACCCGGAGCGGCTTCAGCACGAGGAACAGGTAGCCGCTGTCGCCACGCGGGTCCCAGTCGGCCTGCCCGGCGTACGCCGCCCCCAGCTCCTCGTCGTGCCGCGACGTCGACCGCACTCTCGAGCACGGCGTCGATCATCACCACGTCGCGGGTGGGTCCGACGCCGAGGCGGGCCTGGCCGGAGGCCGTCAGGTTGCGCGCGGTGACCGAGGTCGCCTTCACCGCGATCACCACGCGCTCGTCCACCCAGGCCAGCGAGAGGGGCACGAGATGGGCCGTGCCATCGGCGGAGGCCGTGGCGACCCACACGTCGACCGCCGGTGTCGTCAGCAGTTGCAGCGTGTCCGACCTGCGGCGTCCCGAGGTCACGTGGCTCGACCAAGGTCAGCTGACCTCGAAGATGCGGATCATGTTGCCCGCGGGATCGCGGAACGCGGCGTCGCGGACGCCCCACGGCTGGTCGGTCGGCTCCTGGACGACGTCGGCGTCGCGGGACTGGAGCTGCTCGAACGTGCCGTCGAGGTCGCCGGTCGCCAGGTTGACGCCGGCGAAGGTGCCCTTGGCCATCATCTCGGAGATGGTGCGGCGCTCCTCGTCGGTGATGCCGGGGTCGGCGGCCGGCGGGTGCAGCACCAGAGACGTCTCGGGCTGGTTGGGCGGCCCGACCGTGATCCAGTGCATCCCCTGGTACTCGACGTCGTTGCGGACCTCGAAGCCGAGCGTGTCGCGGTAGAACGCGAGCGTGGCCTCCGGGTCGGTGTGCGGCAGGAAGGTCTGGTGAATCGTGATGTCCATGGCCGTCACGCTACGGGCGTCCCGCTGGGTTGCGCTTCTCGATTCCTGATCGGTCTGGTGACCTTCTTCGCGACGCACGGCGCCATCCCCTCGGTGGCGCGGGGCGTCTCGCTGCGGTAGACGCTCGGCGGCACCCCGACCAGCTCCGTGAACCGGGTGCTGAACGTCCCCAGCGACTGGCAGCCGACCGCGAAGCAGACCTCGGTGACGCTCAGGTCGCCCCGGCTCAGCAGGGCCATCGCGCGCTCGATCCGCCGCGTCATCAGGTAGGAGTACGGCGACTCGCCGTACGCGAGCTTGAACTGGCGGCTGAGGTGCCCGGCCGACATGTGCACCCCGCGGGCGAGCGCCTCGACGTCCAGTGGCTGCGCGTACTCCCGGTCGATCCGGTCCCGCACCCGGCGCAGCAGCGCGAGGTCGCGGAGCTGCTCCGGCGTGGGGCTGCTGGTCACATGCGAGATCGTACGTCGCGACCGGGAGCCGACTCAGACCTCCAGCGCCCGCAGCTCCAGGCCGGCGGCCTGCCGGAGCGCGGTCAGCCGGGCGGTCAGGCCCGTCGTGTCCGTGGTGGCGTGGATGCTCTCGAGCTGGTTCGGGTCGGCGTCGAGGTCGTAGAGCTCCTGCTCGCCGGCCTCGTGGTGGTCGATGAGGACCCGGCTCCCCTGCCGCAGCATCGCCCAGCCGCGGGCGGGGTGCTCGACCAGGAGCCGCCGGCGCCAGCCCGACCAGTCGCCGCTCAGCAGCGGCTGCAGCATCGACCGCCCGTCCAGCGCCCGACCCGCGTCCGGGTCCAGGCCGGCGACCTCGAGCGTGGTCGGCATCAGGTCCACCTGGCTGACCAGGCGTGCCCGCGCCCGGGCGGCCACGCCCGGTCCGGTGGCGACGAACGGCACGCCGCTGGACTCCTCGTAGGGCTGCTCCTTGCGGGTCAGCCGGTGCTCGCCGAGCAGGAACCCGTTGTCGGAGACGAAGAAGACGAACGTGTCGTCGAGGACACCGGCCTGCTCCAGCGCATCCAGGATCGCGGCGACCTGGTCGTCGGTGTCCTGGAGCTCCTCGAGCTTCCCCTCGTACGCCGCCCGCAACGGGCCGACCGCACGTGGCGGGAGGTCGCGGAGGAACGTCGGCTTGTCGGACAGGTCCTTCTCGTTGAGGGCCGGCGGGTCCCACGCGACCCCGTCGAAGTCGTGCTCGTGCTGGTCGCTCGGCGTGTAGGGGCTGTGCGGGCTGGACGGAGCGAACACCGCGAACCAGGGCGAGTCCTGGTTCCGGATGAAGCTCTGCAGCTGGCGGGCGGCGTACTCGTCGGGTTGCCGGTCGACCACCCGGACGTCGCCGTCGACGTTGAAGATCCGCTCCTCGCTGTCGACCATGCCGACCCAGCGGTCCCAGCCCGGGGCGACGTGCTCGGGGTCGCGCGGGTAGCCGTTGAGGTACTTCCCGAACAGCCCGGTCGTCCAGCCGGCGCCCTGCAACCGGGTGGCCACCGTGTCCTGGTCGAGCTGCGCGTTGCGAAACGGACGCAGCGTCCAGTTGGTCTCCACACCGTGGTTGTGCACGTACATGCCGGTGAGCATCGAGACCCGGGCCGGACCGCACAGCGGCACCGCGGCGTACCCGCGGTAGAAGCGGGTGCCGGTCTTCACGAGCCGGGTCCAGACCTCGGGCATCTTCCCGAGCGTGCTGCGCATCTGGTCGTCGGTGATGATCCACAGGACGTTCACGTCGCCATTGTGGCGGTCTGGACCGGTGACCCATCCGGATTGGGTACTGGTCCGAATGGGAAGTATCTGATCCAGGGGGAACCGGCTCTTGTAGTCACGTGAGACCAGAAGGCAACTCGCGCGGGGTATGTCCTGACCAGGACCTGTGACCCATCTGGGTGATCTTCTAGCGAATCGCCGACGGCCTCCATGGAGCTAGTCCTAACGTCGAAGAGCATCAAGCCGATGAGTTCTTCAGCGCCGGGGAGTCGGTTCCAACAACCAGACACCGGGGCAACCGTCCGGGGGGACGACGTACACGCGAGAGGAGGTAGCGCCATGTGGGACACCGTTCAGAACACGACGATGGTCCTGTCGCACGACATGCCGTGTGCGCACTGCGGCCACGCCCTCCACGTCTACCTCGAGTGCGGCGACGGCTGTGACTGCGCTCCGCAGGTCATGCCGGGTCACGCCGCCTGACGCTCAGGCCGGACCTGGTCAGGGCTGGATCAGCACCTTGATCGAGCGCCGCTCGTCCATCGCGCGGTAGCCCTCGGCGACGTCGTCGAGCGACATCGTCGCGTCGAAGACCAGGCCCGGGTTGATCTTGCCGTCCAGGACCAGCTGCAGCAGCTCGGGCAGGTAGCGACGTACCGGCGCCATCCCGCCCGCGAGCCCGATGTTCTTCTGGAACATCCGGCGCAGCGGGAGGTCGACGCCGTGCGGCACGCCCACGAACCCGACCGTCGAGCCGGGTCGGGCGACGCCGAACGCCTGCTTCATCGACTGGTCGGTGCCGACGCACTCGAGCACCGCGTCTCCTCCGACTCCCCCGGTGATCTCCTTGACGGCGTCGCCACCCTCCTTGCCGCGCTCGGCGACGATGTGGGTCGCCCCGAATGCCCGGGCGATCTCCTGCCGCGGCTCGTGCCGCGACATCGCGATCACCTTCTCCGCGCCCATCACGGACGCGGCGAGCACCCCGCACAGCCCGACCGCGCCGTCGCCGACGACGACGGCGGTCCCGCCCTCGCGTACGCCGGCCGCGACCGCGGCGTGCCAGCCCGTCGCCATCACGTCGGACAGGCTCAGCAGCGACGGGATCAGCGACTCGTCGGGCATGCCGTCGGTCTTCACCATGCTGCCCTCGGCCTGGTGCACCTTGGTGTACTCAGCCTGGCCGCTCTCGGTGAACCCCTGGTTCGAGCAGGCCGACTGGACGCCGGCGCGGCAGTGCGCGCAGGTGTTGTCGCAGTGGCAGAACGGCACGATCACGAAGTCGCCCGGGCGGAACGAGCTCACCTCTCCCCCGACCTCCTCGACCACGCCCACGCACTCGTGGCCGATGGTCGAGCCGGCGTCGATGTCGTTCTCCCCGCGGTAGGGCCACAGGTCCGATCCGCAGATGCAGCCGGCCACCACCTTGACGATGGCGTCGGTGGGGCTGGCGATGACCGGGTCGGGTACGTCGGAGACCCGGATGTCGCGCGGTGCATGAATGGTGGTGGCTCGCATGTGTGCAATCCTTGCAGTTCGGCACACCGACGCGTCATGCGCGTCGGTGTTGTTTTATCTCATATCTGAGATAACGTGGTCCGCATGACGACCACTGACTACAAGGGCCGGATCGGAAACCTCATCCGCGACGCGCGCAAGCACCGCGGGCTGACCCAGCAACAGCTGGCCGAGCTGCTGTCCACGAGCCAGAGCGCCATCAACCGGATCGAGAAGGGCCACCAGAACCTCTCGCTCGAGATGCTGGCCCGGATCGGCGCCGCGCTCGACTCCGAGATCGTCGCCCTCGGCGCCGGCCCCACCCACCTGCGGGTCAAGGGGCCGACCACGCTCTCGGGCAGCATCGACGTCAAGACCTCCAAGAACGCCGGGGTCGCGCTGCTCTGCGCGTCGCTGCTGAACCGTGGGCGCACCACCCTGCGGAAGGTGGCCCGGATCGAGGAGGTCAACCGGCTGCTCGAGGTGCTCAACAGCCTCGGCGTGCACACCCGGTGGCTGAACAACGACAACGACCTCGAGATCGTCCCGCCCGCGGAGCTCGACCTGGCGAACATCGACGAGGACGCCGCGCGGCGTACCCGCTCGGTGATCATGTTCCTCGGCCCGCTGCTGCACCGCAGCGACTCCTTCGACCTGCCGTACGCCGGCGGCTGCAACCTCGGCACCCGCACCGTCGAGCCGCACATGGCCGCGCTCCGTCCGTTCGGCCTGGAGGTCAAGGCGACCGACGGCAGCTACCACGCCAACGTCAACCGGGCGATCGAGCCCGGCCGCCCGATCGTGCTCACCGAGCGCGGCGACACGGTCACCGAGAACGCCCTGATGGCGGCGGCCCTGCACCCCGGCACCACCATCATCCGCAACGCGTCGTCGAACTACATGGTCCAGGACCTCTGCTTCTACCTGCAGAAGCTCGGCGTCGGCGTCGAGGGCATCGGCTCGACGACGCTGGTGGTCACCGGCCAGAGCGAGATCGACCGCGACGTCGACTACGCCCCCAGCGAGGACCCGATCGAGGCGATGTCGCTGCTGGCCGCCGCGATCGTCACGAAGTCGGAGATCACCATCCAGCGGGTGCCGATCGAGTTCCTCGAGATCGAGCTCGCGACCCTCGAGGAGATGGGCTTCGAGTACTCCCGCTCCGAGGAGTACGTCGCCCGCAACGGCCGCACCCGCCTGGTCGACCTCACCACCCGGCCGAGCGAGCTGCACGCGCCGCTCGACAAGATCCACCCGATGCCGTTCCCGGGCCTGAACATCGACAACCTGCCGTTCTTCGCCGTGATCGCCGCGGTCGCCGAGGGCCAGACGCTGCTGCACGACTGGGTCTACGAGAACCGCGCGATCTACCTCGTCGAGCTGAACAAGCTCGGCGGCGACGTGAAGCTGCTCGACCCGCACCGGGTGATGATCGAGGGCCCGACCCACTGGTCCGGCACCGAGATCGTCTGCCCGCCGGCGCTGCGACCGGCCGTCGTGATCCTGCTGGCGATGCTCGCCTCGAAGGGCACCTCGGTGCTGCGGTCGACGTACGTCATCCACCGCGGCTACGAGGACCTCGCCGAGCGGCTCAACCTCCTCGGCGCCAACATCGAGACCTTCCGCGACATCTGAGGGCACCGCAGGTGGCTTCGAGACGCTCGCTGGCGCAGCGCTACTCGACCACCGAGGACGTCGCTGGTCGAGTAGGGCCGCGCTAGGCGAGCGCGCGTCTCGAACCTCGACCACCGTGTCAGCTGAAGAGCGTCTCCACCCAGGCCCGCGACTTGGTCGGGCCGGTGGGCGGGGCGGTCATGTCGGGCGTGATCCGCGGCAGCGGGGCGGTCTGCTGGCTCGCGTTGCGGTGCCAGTCGGTCTCCGACTCGATCAGGGCGCCGAGGTCCGCCCGGTTGAGGAACACGCCGTGGCCGTCGGGACACTGGCTCACCTGACCGTCGGCGAGCGCCCGGCTCACCATCTCGGTGCCGCAACGAGGACAGGTCAAGGTCTCCATGTCCCCGACGGTACCGCCCCCACGGGCAGCGCAAGTGGCCCCACGCGCCGGAGGCATCCCCAGGGTGGTGCAGAGCACACGAAATGCCCCTGTCCGGGGCAGGCTCCGTGAATACTGCTCACGTGACGTCGCCCCGGACCGGCTACGCGTACCTCGACGCCGCACTCGACGGATCGGGCCCGGTGCTGGCGTTCGCCCATCGAGGTGGCGCCTACCACCCCGAGATCGAGGGGCTGGAGAACACGCTCGCCGCGTTCCGGCACGCGGTGGCCCTCGGCTACGACTACCTGGAGACCGATGTCCACGCCACCAGTGACGGCGTGCTGCTCGCCTTCCACGACGCCGTCCTGGACCGGGTCAGCGACGGCACCGGCGAGCTCGCCCAGCTGACGGCGCAGCAGGTCGCGCTCGCGCTCGTGGGCGGCCGGGAGCGGGTTCCCGACGCTGGCGCAGCTGTTCGACGAGTTCCCCGACGCCCGGTTCAACATCGACGTGAAGTCGGAGGCCGCTGTCCCCCTGCTGGCCGAGTTCGTCGCCGAGCGGGAGGCCTGGGACCGGGTGCTGGTGGGTGCCTTCTCCCCCCGCCGGATCGGCGAGTTCCGCAAGCTGACTCAGGGCCGGGTCCCGACCTCCGCCCACCCGCTCGAGGTGGCGGCGTACCTCCTGCTGCCGGGGCGCCTGGCGAACCTGGTCACCCGCGGCCGCCCGGCCGCACTCCAGATCCCGCACCGGCGCGGGCGCCTGGTGGTCGCCCGCGCCCGTCTCGTACGCCGCGCGCACCGGGCCGGCAAGCACGTGCACGTCTGGACCATCGACGACCCCGACGAGATGCGCGAGCTCCTCGACCGTGGTGTCGACGGCCTGATGACCGACCGCACCGACATACTCAGGGACGTCCTCGTCCAGCGGGGCCAGTGGAGGGATCACGCATGAGCGACACGCAGGGCGCGACGGTCGACCCGCAGCTGGCGCGGACCAAGGAGCAGAAGGCCTGGTACTGGTACGACTGGGCGAACAGCGCCTACGTCACCACCACCGCCGCCGTCCTGTTCTCGCCGTACCTCACCTCGGTCGCCGAGGTCAGCGCCTGCGGCAAGGCGTCCAGCGACGACTTCGACTGCGACGTCCCCCTGCAGATCCTCGGGCTCGACATCTCCGCCGGCTCGCTCGTCTTCTACCTGGTCACGGCGGCGACCATCCTGTCCGCGCTGATCCTCCCGATCGTCGGTGCGATCGCCGACCGGTCGTCGCGGAAGGTCACCCTGATGGCCCGCTTCGCCTGGTGCGGCGCCGCGCTGGCCATGGCGATGTTCTTCGTCGCGGGCGACAACTGGCAGCTCGGCGCGCTGCTCCTCGTCGGCGCGACCCTGTTCCTCGGCGCCAGCCTCGTGGTCTACGACGCGATCCTGTGCGAGATCGCCGAGCCCGACGAGCGGGACCGGGTCTCCTCGCGCGGCTGGGCGCTCGGCTACCTCGGCGGCGGCATCCTGCTCGCCACGAACTTCGGGCTGCTCACGGTCATGTCCGACAACACCGAGCTGGCGGTCCGGATCTGCCTGCTCAGCGCCGGCATCTGGTGGGCGGCGTTCACGATCATCCCGCTGCGGGGCGTGCGGAACCGCGCTCCCCGCAACGTGGTGCCCGAGTCGGGCGGCCTGGTCCGCGAGAGCTTCGGGCAGCTGTGGCACACGCTCAAGGACCTGCGCGGCTACCCGATCACGCTCACCTTCCTGCTCGCGTACCTCTTCTACAACGACGGCATCCAGACCGTGATCTACGCCGCCTCGGTGTACGGCGAGAAGGAGCTGCACTTCGAGAAGTCGACCGTGCTGTCGGCGTTCCTGATCGTCCAGTTCGTCGGCATCGGCGGCGCGCTGCTGTTCGGCCGGATCGCCCAGCGACGCGGCACCCGCGGCACGATCCTGGTCGGGCTCGGGATCTGGATCGTGGTCGTGATCGGCGGCTACTTCACGCCCGAGAAGAACTTCGGCGCCTTCGTCGTGCTCGCGGCCAGCATCGGCCTGGTCCTCGGCGGCACCCAGGCCCTGTCCCGGTCGTACTTCAGCCAGCTGATCCCCCGCGGCCGCGAGGCGGAGTACTTCTCGCTCTACCAGGCCTGCGAGCGCGGCACGAGCTGGGTCGGCACCCTGATCTTCGGCCTCGTGCACCAGTGGACCGACTCCTACCGGCCGGCCCTGCTGGCGCTGATCCTGCTCTTCGTGCTCGGTCTGGTGCTGCTCTCGCGGGTCAACACCGAGCGTGGGATCCGGGAGGCCGGCAACGAGGTCCCCGCCGTGATCTGAGTCTCGTCAAGCGACCCTGACGGCAATTTCCGGAATCTTGTCAACCCCACTACCGTTGAACAGATTGAGACGCGCTGGGTCGGGGTATGTAACCAGACGAGACCCGCGCACGGGACCCGGACAATTCCGGTCTCGATCTCGTCAACGGGGAAGCAAACTTTTTGGGAGGTGGCTCATGGCGGAGAGAACGCTTCGTGGAGCCCGACTCGGCGGACAGAGCTTTGAGGACGAGCGCGGCATCGAGTTCGCGGCTCGCCAGCAGGTCGGATACCGGTGCCCGCAGGGGCACGAGTTCGAGATCACGATGTCGGTCGAGGCCGACATCCCCGCGACCTGGGAGTGCCAGCGTTGCGGCAGCGAGGCGCTGAGCGTCGCCGGCATCGTGCCCGAGGTCAAGAACGAGAAGCCCGCGCGCACGCACTGGGACATGCTCCTCGAGCGGCGCTCGGAGAAGGAGCTCGAGGACATCCTCAAGGAGCGCCTCGAGCTGCTGCGCGGCGGCGAGATCGGCCCGGCGCACCTGCACCGCGCCTCGCGCAAGAAGAAGGTCTCCTGACCTAGTCCTCCAGGACTTCGCCCTGGACCACGGATCCTCCGGATCCGGGTCCGGGGCGTGTCACATTTCCGGCCCGGAGCAGCCGCCGGTTGATCGCCTGGGTCAGCAGCCGCCGCGCGACCGGCCGGGTGAACGGCAGGATCAGCAGGATGCCGAAGGCGTCGGTGACGAACCCGGGCGTGAGCATCAGGGTGCCGCCGACCAGGATCAGCCCGCCGTCGGCGAGCTCGCGCGCCGGCATCCGCCCGGTCTGGAGCGCCTCGGTCAGCGCCCGCCAGGCCTTGCCACCCTCGCGGCGGATCAGCCAGGCCCCGAAGATGCTGTCCACGATCAGCAGCAGGATCGTCCACCACGCCCCGATCACCTGGCCGACCTGGATCAGGACGTAGATCTCGACCAGGGGTACGCCGATGAACAGGACGACCAGCAGCGGCCGGATCCAGCGTCGGAGACTCATCGCGGGCTCCTTCCGAGGGCGCGGCGTACCTGCTGGGAACGCTCGTGCAGCCCCCACCGGGTGATCTTGCGCAGCGACTCGACGGCCACCGCGCCGCTCATCTTGGAGTCGCCGCGGACCCGCTCGATGAACTCGATCGGCACCTCGCGGACGGTCAGCCCGGCGCGCAGCGTGCGGGTGACCAGGTCGGTCTGGAAGACGTAGCCGGTGGACTGGACCGAGGCCAGGTCGATCTTCTCCAGGGTCTGACGACGGAACACGCGGTAGCCGGCGGTGGCGTCCTTGACGTCGATGCCGAGCAGCACCCGGACGTAGAAGTTGCCGCCGCGGGAGAGCGCCTCGCGCCGCCGCGGCCAGTTCACGATCGAGCCGCCCGGCACCCACCGCGACCCGATCACCAGGTCGGCGCCCTCGAGCGCCGTCAGCAGCCGCTCGAGCTGCTCGGGCTGGTGCGAGCCGTCGGCGTCCATCTCCCCGACGACGTCGTAGCCGGCCTCCAGGGCTGCGGCGAAGCCGTGCAGGTACGCCGCGCCCAGGCCGCCCTTGGCCTGCCGGTGCAGGACCTTCACGTGCGGGTCGGCCGCGGCGAGGTCGTCGGCGATCCGGCCGGTCCCGTCGGGCGAGTTGTCGTCGACGACCAGCACGTCGACGTCCGGCTGGGCGGCCCGCAGCCGGCCCACGATCCAGGCGAGGTTGTCGGCCTCGTTGTAGGTCGGGACGACCATGACGACGCGGCCGAGGTCCTCGGTGTTCATGCGGGTGCGCCCATGCTCACGTGCTCTTCTGTCCGTTCCTTCGTGGGTCGACTTCGACGATACGGGAGCAGACCCAGCACCAGCGCGAGGAGCGTGACGGCGATGCAGGCCCGGTCCAGCCACGGGCCGATCCACACCGCCGGGGTGATCGTGTCCGACAGCCCGATCTGCTCGACGAGCACGGCCTGGGTCCGCGGGTCCGCCCGGTCGAGGACGGTGCCGTCGGGCGCGATCACGCCGGAGACGCCGTTCGTGGCGGCCACCAGCACGTAGCGGCCGGTCTCGAGCGCCCGGAGCCGGGTGATCTCGAACTGCTGGTCGATCTGGCCGGTGTGGATGAACATCGCGTTGGAGGTCTGGACCACGAGCAGCTCGGCGCCGTTGCGCAGCTGCGCGTGGATGCCGTCGTCGTACGCGACGTCGAAGCAGATCGCGTCCGCCACCGACATGCCCGCGACCTCCAGCGGGTCGGTGCGGGTGCCGCTGAGCATGTCGCGCGGGATCAGCGCCAGCCGCCCGAAGTTGCTGCGGAAGACGTTGCGCCACGGGATGTACTCGCCGAACGGCACCGGGTGCCGCTTGGTGTAGCGGTCCCCTGCCCCGGTGACCGGATCCCACACGATGCCCTGGTTCAGCACGTGCTCGGGCCCGGAGTCGACCATCGCACCGACCAGGATCGGCACCCCGATCGCGGCCGACGCCTCCTCGATGTCGGCGTTGATCTCGGCGTCCTTGAACGGGTCCACCGCGGTCGAGTTCTCCGGCCAGAGCACGAAGGCGGGGAGCGTCTCCTCCCCCGCCTCGACCTCGTCGGCGAGCCGCACCGTCGCGTCCACGTGGTTGCGCGTGACCTGCCGGTGGTCGAGCAGGATGTCGTCGCCGTCCCCGGGCACGTTGCCCTGGACGACGGCCACGGTCGTCTCGTCGTCGATCTCCGGGGAGTACGGCGCCAGGGCCGGCAGCACCGACACGGCGAGCACGCCCGCGAGGGCGAGCGGCCGGGACCAGCCGGGCCCGGCCCGGGCTGACCACGACCCAGGCCAGCGTGGTCCCCATCAGGGCCAGCAGGAGGCTCAGCCCGCCGATGCCGACGTACGGCAGCGCCTTCTCCCACGGGGTGTCCGCGGTGGCGTAGGCCAGCCGGCCCCAGGGCATGCCGCCGAACGGCCAGTTCGAGCGGACCGCCTCCATCGCGACCCAGGCGACGGCGACCAGGAGCGGCCAGATCCGGAACCGGGACAGGACCGGGACGAGCAGCGCGAGCAGGCCGTAGAAGGCCGCCTCCAGGCCCGGAGAGGGCCGCCCACGCGTCGTAGCCGACCACGCGCATCCAGAACATCAGGACGTAGCAGAAGCCGATGCCGAAGGCGAGGCCCGGGATCCAGGCCCGGCGCACCGGGAGGCCGCGGAGGACCAGGACGTAGCCCGCGACGGCGAACGGGATCAGGTAGGAGGCCCCGACCGGCTCGAACGCGAGCGCCAGGACAACGCCCGCGAGGAGTGCGGCACCGGTCCTGAGGAGCACGGTGGCAAAGGTACCGGGCGGAGCATGACCTGCCCGAGAAGAGACTGCAGAGCGACGGAAGGGCCTCTGGCCCTTCGGACCAACCCGGGACCGACTGGCTGCCGGGACCGAGAAGTTGTCTAGGGGACGAGAGGCCCTTCCGTATCCACCCTCGAGGAGCGAGAACCGACCTCCGCGAACAATGTCATGAGGATGGTGGCGCCCCATCCTCAGACACAGCCACTCGGACGCCGGTCCGCTGGCCACGATCTGCACGGGCGGACCGTGGGATATTGGATCGTGACATGGGTCACTGTCAACACCGTCCTGACCAGCGGAAACGCGCAAATCCGCAGGTCAGCGGTGGGGTGCCGGATCCCCAATCTGCGCGGAAAATCTTGGCCCCCGGACGGCGTGTCTCCTCGACACGCCGATATCGGGCGTGTCGGTCAGCCCGGGACGACGACCGTGCCGGTCGCGGACGTGGCCAGGATCGGGTCCGCGAGGAACGCCGCGGCACCGGGCCGCTCGTCGGTCGCTTCGCCGCGCGCCACGACGTACACGGCGAGGGCGAGGTCGCGGGAACGGGTGCCGACGCGGGTGACCTCGCAGGTGATCTCGAGGACGTCGCCGGCGCGGACCGGCGCCCGGAACTGCACGTCGGAGTACGACGCGAACAGGCCCTCGTCGCCGTCGGTGAGGATGCACATCTCGGTGGCGACGTCGCCGAACAGCTTGAGGCTGTAGGCGCCGTCGACCAGGTGGCCGGCGTAGTGGGCGTCGGAGTACGGCACGTAGCGGCGGTGCACGACCCGGGTGCCGACCTCGGCGCGGGTCATCAGGCTGCTCGCTTCTGGTTGATCCGGTGCACCAGGAAGCTGGCCACCTCGCCGGGGGTGGTCCCGCGGGCGAAGACCCGGTCGACCCCGAGCTGGTCGGCCATGGTCTCGTCGAACCGGGGCCCGCCGACCACCAGCAGCGGGCGCTTCTCGGCCGGGTAGGCCTCGCGGAACGCCGCCGACATCTCGCGGGTGTTGAGCAGGTGGGCGTCGCGCTGGGTGACGACCTGGGAGACCAGCACGGCGTCGGCCTTCTCCTCGAGGCTGCGCTCGACGAGCTGCGGCACCGACACCTGGGCGCCGAGGTTCACGACCTTGAGCTCGCGGTAGTACTCGAGGCCCTTCTCCCCCGCGAAGCCCTTGATGTTGAGGATCGCGTCGATGCCGACGGTGTGCGCGTCGGTGCCGATGCAGCCGCCGACGACCACCAGCCGGCGGCGCAGGCCGGTCTTGACCGCCGCGTTGACCTCCTTCGGCGTGAGCAGCGGGTAGTCGCGCTCGACGACCTCGACCTTGCTCGGGTCGACGAGGTGGTGCACCCGGCCGTAGACGACGAAGAAGGTGAAGTCCGGGCCCATCGGCTTGCTGTGCACGACCAGTGCCGGGTCCATGCCCATCTTGTTCGCCAGCTGGGCGGCCGCGCCCTCGGCGACCTTGGAGTGCGCCATGGGCAGGGTGAAGCTCAGCTGGACCATGCCGTCGCCGGTGGTGTCGCCGTACGGGCGGATGACGCCGCTCATTTCGCGCCCTCCAGGATCTCGGTGGCCGGGTTGTAGTAGTCGCGGGCCTTCTTCGCGACGCCGTCGAGGCCGCGGCCCTTGTCGGCCGGGCGCTTCATCAGGCCGAACGTGCCGTCGGCGATCGCGTCGAGCATCCCCTGATCGTGGTCCAGGATCTTCTCGAGCAGGTCGATGGTCTCCCCCAGCACCTGCCGGGCCCGCTGCTCGATGAACCCGTTGTGGGCCGGGCGGAAGTCCTCGTGCAGCTTGCCGGCGGCGTTCATGACGTAGCGGACGTTCTGCAGCGCCAGGTCGCGGTCGGAGAGCCACGGCGTGACGACGGCCTCGGTCATCATGCCGACCAGCAGGATGCCCTGGCCGGTCAGCGCGCCGACCAGGTTGAAGAAGCCGTCGAGGAGGTAGCCGCGGAAGACGTCGCCGGTCATGTGCCGGGTCGGCGGCATCCACTTCAGGGGCGCGTTCGGGAACAGGTCGCGGGCGAGCATCGCGTGGGCGAGCTCGAGCCGGAACGAGTCCGGGACGTCGGGGTCGATCTCGAACGCGTGGCCCAGGCCGAGCTGCCAGTCCTCGAGCCCGGCCTCCTTGGCGAAGTACTCGTTGAGCAGCTGGCTGGTGGTGACCGTGTGTGCGGCGTCGACGGCGTCCGCGGTGGTGAGGTAGTTGTCCTCGCCGGTGTTGATGATGATCCCCGCGCGGGCGTGGACCTGGCGGCTGAAGCGCTGGTCGACGAAGGTCCGGATCGGGTTGATGTCGCGGAAGAGGATCCCGTACATCGAGTCGTTGAGCATCATGTCCAGCCGCTCGAGGCCGGCCAGGGCGGCGATCTCGGGCATGCAGAGACCGGAGGCGTAGTTGGTGAGGCGGACGTAGCGGCCGAGCTCGCGGCTGGTCTCGTCGAGGGCCGCGCGCATCAGGCGGAAGTTCTCCTGGGTGGCGTAGGTGCCGGCGAAGCCCTCGCGGGTGGCGCCCTCGGGCACGAAGTCGAGCAGCGACTGGCCGGTCGACCGGATCACGGCGATCACGTCGGCGCCCTCGCGGGCCGCGGCCTGGGCCTGCGGGATGTCCTCGTAGATGTCGCCGGTCGCGACGATCAGGTAGATCCAGGGCTTGCTGGGGGCGTCGCCGACCTTCGCGATCATGCGCTCGCGCTCGCGGCGGCGCTGGTCGATCCGGCGTACGCCGGCGCCCACGGCCTTGCTGGACGCGGTCCGGGCGCGGGTGGCGTCGCGGCCCTCGGGCAGCCGGAACGTGACGGAGCCGGCGGAGGCCTTCTGGGCCAGCATCGCCAGGTCGTCGGCCTCGCCGCGGACCAGCGCGTCCCAGACCGGCAGGGCGACGCCGTGCTCCAGGCCGACGTCGGCGCGGACCACGTCGGCGAGGCGGTTCACCCACGGGGTGCCGTCGGGGTCGGCGCCGGCCAGGCCGGCGAGCCGCAGCGTGGCGCGCTCGACGGAGACGGTGGTGTGCTTCTTCGCGACCTGCACGATCGGGCGGCCGACCTTGCCCGCGAGCGAGCGCGCCTTCTTGACGGTGGCGGCGTCGAGCTCGAGCTTGCCGGTGGTGCGGCCTGTGCGGGTGGTCATGCTGCGTCCTCGTTCGAGTGGATGGTGCGGCCGGCGGCGACGGTGCGCAGCAGGCGGGGCGGTTCGGCCCCGGGCGTGAGGTCGGGGAGCCCGTCCCAGACGGCGAGGTCGGCGCGGGCGCCCACCTCCAGCTGCGCACCACCAGTGTGCGCCGCAAACGCGGTCTCCGGGTCGAGACGGTGCTCCTCGGCGTGGTGGTGGACCGCTGCGCGGATCGCGGCCCACGGGCCGAGGGGCGTGACCGGCGAGTCGGAGCCGAACGCGAGGGTGACGCCGGCGTCCGCGAGCGCGCGGAAGGGGTTGGTGGCCCGCCAGCGCTCGCCCAGCCGCTCGGCGTACATGCCGTCGGGGCCGCCCCACAGGGCGTCGAACATGGGCTGCACGCTGGCCGTGATGCCGAGCCGGCCCATGGTCTCGACCATGGCGGGCGAGGGCATCTCGACGTGCTCGAGTCGGTGCCGGGCGGTGCGGATGGCTGGTGCGCCGAGCTCGCGCTCGGCCGCTTCGAAGCCCTCGCGGATGTTCTCGAGCGCGGCGTCGCCGATGCAGTGGAAGCCGGCCTGCAGCCCGGCCCGGGTGCACACCACGACGTGGTCGCGGACCTGCTCCGCGGTGACGTAGGCGTGCCCGCAGGTGTCGGGGCGATCGGCGTACGGCTCGGCGAGCGCGGCGGTGCGGGAGCCGAAGGCGCCGTCGGCGATCAGGTCGCCTGCGAGCCCGGCGGCGCCGAGCCGCTGGGCGGTCTCGACGGCCATCAGCTCACCCCAGTAGACGGTCGCGCTCAGCCCGACCTCGCCGGCGGCCTGGCGGACCATGTCGATCTCGTGCTCGGGCCCGATGTGGGGTGCGGCGTTCTCGTGGAAGGCGGCGATGCCCTGCGCGGCCATGGCCCGGCAGGCGGCACGGGCGGCGTCGAGCCGGTCGTCGGGGCCGATCAGGCCCTCGAGCACGGCGCGGACGGCGTGGTGGGCGTCGCGCTCGACGCGGCCGTCGTCGGTCCAGCCGTCGAGGTCGGCCAGCCCCGGCACCAGCGCGGCCAGCGCCGGGCTCACGACCGAGGAGTGGCCGTCGACGCGGGTGAGGTAGGTACGCCGGGCCGGGGCCGCTCGCTCGAGCTCGTCGCCGGTGGGCGGGCGGTGCTCGGGCCAGGCGGTCTCGTCCCAGCCCTGGCCGACGATGACGCCCTGCTCCGGGTGCTTGCCGGCGTAGGCGGCGAGCTCGTCGAGGGTGCCCGGGAGGCTGGTCGTGCCGGTGAGGTCGAGGCCGGTCAGCGCGAAGCCGGTGCGGACCGTGTGCACGTGGGCGTCGACGAACGCCGGCGCGACCACCGCACCCTGGAGGTCGACCACCTCGTCGGCGTCGTCGTAGGCGGTTGCCCGGTCGTCGTCACCGGTGAAGACCATCCGGTCGCCCTCCACCGCGACGGCCGTGCGCCCGGGCCGACCGCCGTACACGACTCCGTTGCGGTACAGGGTGCGCGTCACGCGTGCGCCTCCAACCGTCCTTCGAACAGCGTGCGGACGCCGGGGGTGGTGCGCAGCAGCTCCATGGCGTACGCCGCGTGGCCGGGGACGTAGCCGTTCCCGACCAGCATCGTGACGTCGGCGGCGAGGCCTTCCGCGCCGAGTGCGGCGCCGGAGAACGACGTGGCCATGGAGAAGAAGACGACGGTGCCACCCTCGGCGGTCGAGAGGATGGCCCCGCCCTCACATCCGGGGACGTCGACGCAGACGACCGTGATGTCGGCCGGTCCCCCGGCCTCGGTCACGGCGTCGCGCAGCGCGATCGGGTCGCGGGCGTCGGCGATGACGACCGCGTCGGCGATACCGGCCGCGGTCAGCAGGTCGGCCTCGGCCTGGTGCGGGACGACGCCGATGGTGCGGCCGGCGCCTGCTGCCCGGGCTGCCGCCAGGCTGAGCGAGCCGGACTTGCCGGCGCCGCCGATGACGACGACCGTCGGAGCCGTCGTACCCGCCCACGACGCGGGCGGTCAGCGCCGGTGCCCCGCAGACGTCCATCACGCTGAGGGACAGGTCGGTCGGCAGGTCGTCCGGGATGACCGCGACGATGGAGCGGCCGAACAGCACGGCGTACCCGTCGCAGGGCACCTGCTCGCTGCGGCCGTCCCAGCGGGCGAGGCCGTCCTCGATGACCAGCGGCGTCAGCGTGAGCGAGACCAGGGTGGTCACCTTGTCGCCGACCTTCAGGCCGAGCGGGGAGTCCTCCCCCACCTCCTCGACGGTGCCGACGAGCATGCCGCCGGACCCGGTCTCGGGGTTCTGCATCTTGCCGCGGGTGGCCACGATCTCGAGCACCTCGGCGCGGACCTGCTCGCCGTCCCCGCCGTGCTTGCGCTCGAGCTGCCGGAACGACGCGGCGTCCAGGTTCAGCTTCTCCACCCGGATCCGGACCTCGTCCGCCCAGAGCTCCGCGCGGGTGTCGAGACGCTGCGCGGCCTGGGGCAGCACGGCCGGCTCGTCGAGGACGCGGTGCAGTCCGGTCGGATCGCTGTCTCGGGCACCCATGGCCGGTTGTCCTCCGTAGGAATCGAATCTCAGCAGGAAATCCTGCGGCGCGTTATTGGACGAGCAGGACGTTCTCCTCGTACTCTGACAGAGGACGCGCGCGCCACACAACTGACGCGCCGTCGTACAGCGCCGCCGCCCCACGAGGGCATGACGAACCGGGAGCCACCATGAGCATCGAGACCGCGATCGGTCTGGAGACCGGACAGCCGTATCCCTACCAGCGGGTCGAGCTCGTCGAGCCCGACTGGACCCGCTTCCCGGGGTGGAAGGACGTCACCGCCGAGGAGTGGGCGTCGGTGCAGTGGCAGCGCGCGCACTGCGTCAAGAACGTCAAGCAGCTGCGGGAGCTGATGGGCGACCTGATCGACGAGCGCTTCTACGCCGACCTCGAGCGTGACCAGGCCGAGCGGGCGACCATGTCGATGCTGGTGCCGCCGCAGATGATGAACACGATGGCGCCGCAGTCGACGCCGGCCGGGCCCGGGTCGATGACCGATGCCTTCTACGCCGACCCGATCCGGCACTACATGATCCCGGTGTTCAGCGACCGGCGTACCGACTGGTCCTCGCACCCGCACGCCACCCGCGACTCGCTGCACGAGCACGACATGTGGGTCGCCGAGGGGCTCACCCACCGCTACCCGACCAAGGTGCTGGCCGAGCTGCTGCCGACCTGCCCGCAGTACTGCGGCCACTGCACCCGCATGGACCTCGTCGGCAACTCCACCGCCGTCATCGACAAGCTGAAGTTCGCCGGCAAGCCCAACGACCGGCTCGGCGAGATGATGGAGTACCTCCGCCGTACGCCGTCCGTGCGCGACGTCGTGGTCTCCGGCGGCGACGTGGCGAACATGCCGTGGGCCCGCCTGGAGGACTTCCTCACCAAGCTGCTCGAGATCGAGAACATCCGCGACATCCGGCTCGCCACCAAGGCGCTGATCGGGCTGCCGCAGCACTGGCTCCAGGACGACGTACGCGCCGGCATGGAGCGAGTGGCCACGATCGCCCGCCAGCGCGGGGTCGGATCGCGATCCACACGCACACCAACCACGCGAACTCGGTGACCCCGCTGGTGGCCGAGGCGACCCGCGCGATGCTCGACACCGGCATCCGCGACGTCCGCAACCAGGGCGTGCTGCTCAACGGCGTCAACGCCGACCCGCACGCGCTGCTCGACCTCTGCTTCGCGCTGCTCGATGGCGCGCAGATCATGCCGTACTACTTCTACATGTGCGACCTGATCCCCTACTCCGAGCACTGGCGGGTCTCGGTCGCCGACGCGCAGAAGCTGCAGCACCACATCATGGGCTACCTGCCCGGCTTCGCCACCCCGCGGATCGTCTGCGACGTGCCGTTCGTCGGGAAGCGCTGGGTGCACCAGCTCGCCGACTACGACATGGAGCGCGGCATCTCCTACTGGACCAAGAACTACCGGACCTCCATCGAGGCCGCCGACCCCGAGGCGCTGTCCCGGACCTACGAGTACTACGACCCGATCCACACCCTCCCCGTCGAGGGCCAGCGCTGGTGGGCCGAGCACGCCGACCTCGACGAGTCCGCCCTGAAGGCGGCCGAGGTCGCCGCCGCCTCCCGCCGGCTCGCCGCCCTCCAGGCCCACTGAGCGGGCTGGCGTGTCGCGATCCCCGGCTGACCGGGTGATCACGGCACGTTTGTCGGCCACTGCAACCGTCACGAAGGGCATGGAATCGTGCGCACGAACGTCAGGGACTCAGTGACGGGCTTTCCACAGGACGCGGTGAGCCCGGGATCCGCGGCGCCTGCGCGAGGGCAGGTTCGGCTCATGCTTCAGGAACCTCCCGTCGACCACGATGGTGCCGTCTGGTCCTGCGGCGCGATGCGTTGGACGACGGTCGCACCGACAAGACAGATACGACGAGCTCGTCGCGTCCGGCGAGTGGCACCGGGTTCGACGTGGTGCCTACTGCTCGGGCGCGCTGTGGGCGGAGCTGTCGGCCGCAGACCGAGCACCGAGTGCCTCTGCGCGCGCGGCTGTCCTCCGAGACAGCGCACCGGTCGACGGTTCTGAGCCACGTGTCCGCGCTGCCATCGAGCGGGGCGTACCGGTCTGGAGCGTGAGCCTGGCCGAGGTGCACATGACACGGACCGACTGGCAGGGCCGGCCGTCAGGGAGGCTGGCGATGCGTGCACCATCGCGGCGCTTCTGCCCGACGCGCACGTCGAGATGCTGAACGGCGTGCCCGAGACGATCAGCGCCTCGCACCGTCAGTCGACAGTCTGCACGCTGGCGCGATGTCGGAGCCGGCGGCTCGTCGACCACCCACGGGATGCTGCAGCGCAGGCCACACCACGCTCGCCGAGATCGGCACTCTCGCGCACGACACGAGGTACTGGCCGTCGAGCCTCACGACCCGGATCGTGCTGGACCTGGCCCACCCAAAGATCGAGTCGGCGCTGGAGAGTCCCGAGTCTGGTACTTCCTGTGGTCTGAACACGCTTCCCTGCCCTGAACCTCAGGTGGAGGTCCGCAACGAGAGCGGCGGGCTCGTCGCGCGAGTCGACTTCGTCTGGCTCGCGGCCGGGGTGTTTCTCGAGGCCGACGGCCGCGAGAAGTATCTGCAACACCGGCGGCCCGGTGAGTCGCTGGACGACTACCTGATGCAGGGAGAAGCGGCGTGAGGAACTGGTCGTGCATCATGACCGGGCTGGCTCTGCATCCGGTGAGCTGGCGTGACCTCGACGATCGCCGGACGCTCGCCCGCCGGATCCGCGCCGTACTCGCCAGTCGGACTCCTGCCAGCCTGACTACCTTCGCGGTCGTTCCTGGACGTTCGTGCGGGTTGCAACCTGCACAAACGTCCAGGATCCCCGGTCAGCCGGGGATCGCAACGGACCGCTACGTCACCGGGCGGTTCTCGTACGGCGTGGAGAGCACGATGGTGGTACGGGTCGAGACGTTGGCGGCGGCGCGGATGCGGGCGAGGAGGTCCTCGAGGTCGGTGGGGGTGGGGACGCGCACCTTGAGGATGTAGGACTCCTCCCCCGCGACCGACCAGCAGGACTCGATGTCGGTGATGTCGCGCGAGGCGGTCGGGCGAGTCGTCGGGCTCGCTCGGGTCGATCGGGCGGATCGAGATGAACGCCGTCAGCGGCAGGCCGATCTCGGCGTGGTCGACGGTGGCGCGGTACCCGGTGATCAGACCCCGCTGCTCGAGCCGCTTCACCCGCTGGTGGACGGCCGACGTGGACAGGCCGGTGGCCTTGCCGAGATCGGTGAAGGACATCCGGCCGTCGGACGCCAGGAGCTCGAGGATCCGGCGGTCGGTGGTCTCCACCTCAGACTGGGTCACGCCCGACACACTAGCGTCAGGGCGGACCGGACAAAGCCCGCACGGGACGCGTGGCAGGATGCGCCACGTGAGCGACCGCCTGATGCTGCTGGACACCGCCTCGATGTACTTCCGCGCCTTCTTCGGCGTGCCCGAGATCAAGGCGCCGAACGGCACGCCGGTCAACGCCGTCCGCGGCCTCCTCGACTTCATCTCGAGGCTGGTCGGCCAGTACCAGCCCGAGCACCTCGTCTGCTGCTGGGACAACGACTGGCGCCCGCAGTGGCGGGTCGACCTGATCCCGTCGTACAAGTCCCACCGCGTCGTCGTCGCCAAGCCCGGCCCCCAGCCCGACATCGAAGAGGTCCCGGACCCGCTCGAGATCCAGATCCCGGTCATCGAGGCGGTCCTCAAGGCGTACGGCATCACCGTGATCGGCGCCGACGGCTACGAGGCCGACGACGTGATCGGCACCCTCGCCACCGGGGCGCCGCGCCCGGTCGACGTCGTCACCGGCGACCGCGACCTGTTCCAGCTCGTCGACGACGAGGCCGACGTCCGGATCCTCTACATCGCCCGCGGCGTCGGCAACCACGAGCGGGTGACCAACGACTGGGTGCGCGACAAGTACGGCATCGAGGCGCGCCAGTACGCCGACTTCGCGACCATGCGCGGCGACGCCTCCGACGGGCTGCCCGGCGTGGCCGGCGTCGGGGAGAAGACCGCCGCCACGCTGCTGCAGCGCTTCGACGACATCCCGGGCATCCTCGCGGCGGCGGAGGACCCCGACTCCAACATGGGCCCCGGCCCGCGCGGCAAGATCAAGGCCGCCCACGACTACCTCGAGGTCGCCCCCACCGTGGTTGCCGTGGCCCGCGACATCGACCTCGACGCCAGCAACACCGCACTCCCCCGCACCCCGAAGGACCCCGAGATGCTGGCCGCGCTCGCCGAGGAGTTCGGCCTGACCAGCTCGGTCGACCGGCTGACCGAGACCCTGGCGGCCGACCGCGGCTGACCGCGGCTGACCCACCCGCTCGTAGGGTGGCGGCATGAGCAACCACGTCGCCGTTGTCGGGGGCCACGGACAGGTGGCCCGTCATCTCCACCCGCTGCTCGTCGAGGCCGGGCGGCAACCGGTCGCCCTGGTCCGCAGCGACGACCAGCGCGCCGCCGTCGAGGAGCTCGGCGCGCACGCCCGGCTGCTCAACATCGAGCAGTCGAACGGCGAGGCGTTCGGCCGCGCCTTCGTCGACTGCGACGCCGTCGTCTTCAGCGCCGGTGGCGGCCCGGACGGCAACATCGAGCGCAAGCGCACCGTCGACCTCGAGGGCGCGATCAAGTCGATCGAGGGCGCCCGCGCGGCCGGGATCACCCGCTTCGTCATGGTCTCGGCCATCGGCGTCGACGACCCGCTCCCCGAGGACACCTCCCCCGTCTGGAAGGCGTACGTCGAGGCGAAGCGCGACGCCGACGAGGCGGTCCGGCTCAGCGGGCTCGACTGGACGATCCTGCGTCCCGGCCGGCTCACCGACGACCCCGCCACCGGCCTCGTCGCCCTCGGACCGGACGTCGAACGCGGCGAGATCCCGCGGGCCGACGTGGCCGCGACCATCGCCGCCGTCCTGGACGACGACCGCACCATCGGGCGGCAGTGGAACCTCGTCGGCGGCCAGATCCCCGTGGTTGAGGCGATTTCGGCGGCCGTCGAAAACGGCTAGACCGGCATTGCCGCGCCGGATCGGGCGGCCCTACGTTGCGAGATGCCCCCGGGAGCACTCGGGCCGAACGTGGCGTGAAGCCCTCGGGGACGGTCCTCTCCGTCCGCGCTTCGAAGGGCTCCCCCCATGCGCCTTCCCGTCCGCCGCCGTACCGCCGCCTCCTGGGTGGCCGCCACCTCCGTCGTCGCCCTCGCCGTCGCCGGCGTCACCTCCACCGGGATCCACGGCCACGGCCGCGGACCCCGACGCAGGTGATCCAGGGCCTCTCGGCCTCGCCCAACACGGTGACTCTCGACAACCAGGTCGACGCCGACAAGGCGTCCAGCAGCGCACTGGCGAAGACGTCGCCGGGGCTGCTGAAGATCACGAGTCCCAAGCGGATCCCCGTCATGATCAAGTACGACTACGACGCCGTCGCGAGCTACCGCGGAACCGTCTCCGGGTACGCCGCGACCAGCCCGAGCGTCACCGACCGCAAGCTCACCACCAAGAGCGTCAAGAAGTCGGACTACCTGCGCTACGTGAAGTCGCAGCGAGCGCAGCATCACCCGCAAGGTCCAGTCGGCGGTGCCCGCCGCCACGGTGACCGCGAGCTACCGCGTCGTGTACGGCGGCGTGGCCGCCACCGTGCCGGGCAACAGCATCCGCAAGATCCTGCAGACCCCCGGCGTCGTCGCGGTCCAGCGGGACGCGGTCAACCACCCGCTGACCGACTCCAGCCCGGCCTTCATCAACGCCACGGCGGCCTACAACGCGCTGCACACCACGCGGAACGCCGGCCAGGGCATCCTGCTCGGCAACCTCGACACCGGCGTCTGGCCCGAGCACCCGTCCTTCGCCGACCAGGGCAACCTGCCGGCGTACTCAGGTCCGGCGATCCCCTGCAACTTCGGCGACAACCCGCTCACTCCCGCCGCGGACCCCTTCGTGTGCAACAGGAAGCTGGTCGGCGGCCGCGCGTTCCTGACGACCTACCTCGCGAACAACCCACCGCCGGTCTACACGACCGCGCGTGACTCCGAGGGCCACGGCTCGCACACCGCGTCCACGTCCGCCGGCAACCAGGTGGACAACGTGCAGACGCTCGGCCCGCAGCTCGCCCGGATCAACGGCATCGCCCCGGGTGCGCAGATCGCCGAGTACCGCGTCTGCGGCCCCGCGGGCTGCTACGACTCCGACACCACCGCGGCGGCCGAGCAGGCCATCCTCGACGGCGTCGACGTCATCAACTTCTCGATCAGCGGCGGCACCCAGCCGATGAGCGACCCCACCGAGCTGGCGTTCCTCGACGCGTACGCCGCGGGCGTGTTCGTCGCGACGTCCGCCGGCAACGATGGTCCTGGTGCGTCCACCGCCAACCACCTGAGCCCGTGGGTGATGAGCGTCGCCGCGTCGACCCAGACCCGCGAGTTCGCCTCCCACCTCACCCTCACCGCGGACAACGGCGACACCTACGGCGTCGACGGCGCCACCATCACCGCCGGCGCCGGACCGCTGCCGGTCGTCGAGGCCGCAGACGCGCCGTACAACGACGCGCTCTGCGGCAGCCCCGGCCCCGCCGGGACTGTTCACCGGCAAGCTCGTCGTGTGCGTCCGCGGCGGCGGCATCGGCCGCGTGGCCAAGGGCTTCAACGTCCTCCAGGGCGGGGCCGCCGGGATGATCCTGATCAACCCGAGCCTGGCCGACGTCGAGACCGACAACCACTGGCTGCCGACCATCCACGTGGCCGACGGCACCGACCTGCAGGCGTTCGTGGACGGCCACACCGGCGTCACCGGCAGCTTCACCGCCGGAGCGGCCCGCAACGGCCAGGGCGACGCGATGGCGGCGTTCTCCTCGCGCGGCCCGGCCGGTCAGTTCATCAAGCCCGACATCACCGCGCCGGGCGTGCAGATCCTCGCGGCGATGACCCCGACCCCGGAGGACCCGGTCAACGGCCCGCCGGGCCAGTACTACCAGGCGATCGCGGGCACCTCGATGGCGTCGCCGCACATCGCCGGCGCCGCGATCCTGCTCAAGGCACTGCACCCGGGCTGGGGCCCCGGCCAGATCAAGTCGGCCATGATGACCCAGGCCAAGACCGCGGTCGTCAAGGAGGACCTGACCACACCGGCCGACCCGTTCGACATGGGCGCCGGCCGGATCGACGTGGGCAAGGCCAGCAGCGCGCCGCTGACGATCTCGGACACGGCGGCCAGGTTCGCGGCCCTCACCGGTGACCCGGTCAACGCGATCGACCTCAACATCCCGTCGATCAACGCACCGGTCATGCCCGGCCGGATCACGACCGGGCGCACGGTCAGGAACGTCACCAACGGCTCGCTCAAGGTGACGATGGCCGCGACCGTCCCGGCGAACACGAAGATCACGTTCAACCCGGCCAGCTTCACGCTCGCGAAGGGAGCCACCAAGACCGTCGGCATCACCATCGAGTCGACGGCACCGGTGAACTCCCAGCAGTTCGCGGCGGTCAGGTTCAACACCCCGAAGGGCAACGCGCGGATCCCCGTGGCGTTCGTCCCGAAGCAGGGCTCGGTGAGCCTGACCCAGGGCTGCGCCGCCGGCTCCGTGCGCCGCAACGCCTCGACGGTCTGCACGGTGAGCGCGACCAACAACTCGTTCACCGACTCCGACGTCGACCTCACGCACGACGGTCAACAACCGGCTGCGGCTGACCGGCGCGTCCGGTGCCACGTTGTCCAACAACCGGGTGCGCACGACGGCGACGCTGGCCGGCGCCAGCCTCGGCGTCCCCTCCGTCGATCCGGGCGCAGGTCCCGCCGGCTACATCCCGCTGGACGCTGTTCGGGGTGACGCCCAGATCCGATCGGTGACGAGCAGATCATCAACTTCAACGTCCCGCCGTACCAGTACAACGGCGAGACCTGGCACCACGATCGGCGTCGACTCCAACGGCTACCTCGTCGCCGGCGGCGGCACCTCGGAGGACAACAACTGTTGCAACCTGCCGCCGGGCCCTCGGCGGAGCGGCCGAACAACCTGCTGGCGCCGTTCTGGACCGACCTGGACGGCACCGGGCACCGGGCATCTTCGCGGCGACCCTGACCGACGGGGTCGACACCTGGCTCGTGGTCGAGTGGCGGGTCAACGTGTTCGGGACCAACAGCCTGCGTCCTTCCAGGCGTGGATCGGCGTCAACGGCACCCAGGACATCTCCTTCGCCTATGACCCCGCCAACCTGCCGGCCGACCCGAGCGGCCAGGACTACCTGGTCGGGGCCGAGAACGCCGCGGGTGAGGGAGACGTGTCCCGGTTCCTGCCCACCGAGGACCAGGTGGTCACCTCCACCGACCCGACCCCGGGCGCCACGGTCACGTACACGGTGACGGTGCGCGGGCTGACGGTCGGCGCCGGCAACGTGCACACCGACATGATCGCGACAGGGGTGAAGGGCGTCACGACAGCGGACACGCCGGTCACCGTCACGCCGTAGCCGTGGCTGGTGGCGTGCTCGTCACTCCGTGAGGGACGAGTACGCCACCACACCGCGGCGCACGCGCGTCGACGACCTCGCGCGCGGTCTTGCGCAGCGGGGTGCCGCCGGCGGCGTCGGCGACCTGTCCGGCCAGGTCGAGCAGCTGCTTCATCCAGCGCACGAAGTCGCCGGCGGCCAGGTCGGTGGCGCCGAGCACGGAGTCGAGGTCGTCGCCCTCGGCCCAGCGGTACGCCGCCCAGGCGAAGCCGAGGTCGGGCTCGCGCAGGAAGTCGAGCCGGTGCTCCCGCTCGAGCGCGTCCAGCTCGCCCCAGAGCCGCACCATCTCGGCGATCGCCTCCTTGACCTCGCCGCCGGGGATCCGCGGCGAGCGGGCGTCGTCGGGCCGCCGGGCCTCGAAGACCAGGATCGAGAGCGCGGCGGCGAGCTCGGACGGGGTCAGGTCGTCCCACAGCCCGTGCCGCAGCGACTCGGCGGCCAGCAGGTCGACGTCGGAGTAGATCCGCATCAGGTGCCGGCCGCGCTCGGTGACCGTGTCGCCGTCGAGGTACTCCAGCGCGACGAGCACCTCGCAGACCCGGTCGAACTGCCGGGCCACGGTGTTGGTGCGCTGCTCGACCCGGCGGCGCAGCGTCTTCGCGTCGCGGTCGAGCTTGAACCAGCGCTCGCCCCAGCGGGCGTGGTCCTCGCGGTCCGGGCACTGGTGGCAGGGGTGCGCCTTGAGCTCGGCCCGGAGCCGGTCGATCTGGTCGTTGGCGGCGGACCTGGTCGATCCCGAGCGCCGCTCGCCGTCGTTGCGGGAGGGCGGGGGCGGGGTCAGGTTGTGCGTCCGCGACCGCAGCGCGGACGCCAGGTCGCGGCGCATCTGCGGGTTGCGGCCGTTGAAGTTGCGCGGCACCTTCAGCCGGGTCATCGCGGCCACCGGCGACGGGAAGTCGACCAGCGCCAGCCGTCGGGCCTGCCGCTCCGCGGTCACGACGTACGGGCCGCGGCTCGTCCCCCGAGAGGCCGGGGTCGACGACCACCGCGAACCCGGCGAACTTCCCGGCGGGTACCTCGATCACGTCGCCGGGCTTGAGCCGGGACAGCGAGTCAGCACCTCCTCGCGCCGGTCGGCCCGGCGCGACCGCGCGGCCTCCTTCTCGAGGTCGGAGATCCGGCGGCGGAGCGCGGCGTACTCCATGAAGTCGCCGAGGTGGCAGGTCGCGGCCTCGCGGTAGCCGTCGAGCGCGTCCTCGCTCTTGCGCAGCTGCCGGGCCAGCCCGACCACGGCCTTGTCGGCCTGGAACTGCGCGAACGACTGCTCCAGCAGCTCCCGCGACCGCTCCCGGCCGAACTGGTGCGACCAGGTTGACCGCCATGTTGTACGACGGGCGGAACGACGACCGGAGCGGGTAGGTGCGGGTGGACGCCAGGCCGGCCAGCTCGCGCGGGTTCATGCCCGGCTGCCACAGCACGACCCCGTGGCCCTCGACGTCGAGGCCGCGACGGCCGGCCCGACCGGTCAGCTGGGTGTACTCCCCCGGCGTGATGTCGGCGTGGGTCTCGCCGTTCCACTTGCGACAGCTTCTCGATCACGACCGTGCGGGCCGGCATGTTGATGCCGAGCGCGAGGGTCTCGGTCGCGAACACGACCTTGCACAGGCCGCGCACGAACAGCTTCTCCACGCACTCCTTGAACGCCGGCAGCATCCCCGCGTGGTGGGCGGCGACGCCGCGGGTCAGTCCGTCGAGGAAGTCGTGGTAGCCCAGCACGTGCAGGTCGTCGTCGGGCAGGTGGCGGCAGCGCTCCTCGACGAACGCGTAGATCTCGTCCCGCTCCTCCGGCCGGGTCAGGCGGACGCCGGCGGACAGGCACTGCGTGACCGCGGCGTCGCAGCCGACCCGGCTGAAGACGAACACGATCGCCGGCAGCAGCCCCTCGCGGTCCAGCCGGTCGATCACGTCGACCCGGCTGGGGATCCAGACGCGGCGGCCGTTGCCGACGCTGCGCGGGTTCTTCGAGGAGCCCGGCTTGCCCTTCCGCGGCGACCGGCGGTCGCGCATCAGCCGGCTGCTGGCGAAGTCGTCGCGGGCGATCCGGACCAGCTCGTTGTTGACCGGGGCGCCCTCCTTCACGAACCCGGCCGACGCGTCGACGTCGGAGCTCGCGAACAGGTCGTGCATCCGCCTGCCGACCATGACGTGCTGGTAGAGCGGCACCGGCCGCCTCTCCTCCACGATGGTGGTGGTGTCGCCGCGGACCGTCTCCAGCCACTCGCCGAACTCCTCGGCGTTGGACACCGTCGCGGACAGCGAGACCAGCGCCACCGACTCGGGCAGGTGGATGATGATCTCCTCCCACACCGCGCCCCGGTCGCGGTCGGCGAGGTAGTGCACCTCGTCCATCACGACGTAGCCGAGGCCCAGCAGCGTCCGGGACCCGGCGTACAGCATGTTGCGCAGCACCTCGGTGGTCATCACCACCATCGGCGCCTCGCCGTTGACGCTGTTGTCGCCGGTGAGCAGCCCGACCTGGTCCTCGCCGTAGCGGGCCACCAGGTCGTTGTACTTCTGGTTGGAGAGCGCCTTGATCGGCGTCGTGTAGAAGCACTTGCGCCCGGTCGCGAGCGCGAGGTGGATCGCGAACTCGCCGACGATCGTCTTGCCGGAGCCGGTCGGCGCGGCCACCAGCACGCCGCGCCCGTCCTCGACCTCCTGGCAGGCGCGGACCTGGAAGTCGTCGAGCGGGAAGTCGTAGTGGCCGCCGAAGTCCCGGAACACGGGGTAGCCGCGGCTGCTCCGGTACTCGGAGTACCGCTCGGCCGGGCTGCGGTCGTCGGCGTCAGGCAAGGACGGTCAGCGCTCCTGGTGCGCACTCGATGGTCAGCGGCAGCGCGCCGAACCGCTCGCCGTCGGCGTAGGAGACGATGCCGGGCGCGGCCACGGTGACGCTACGCGCGAGGTGGTGCTCGTACTGCGGGTGGGTGACGTGGGTGCCCTTGAACAGCTTCGGGTAGGTCCGGACCAGGTCCGGCTTGCTGATCGGCTTGATGACCACCACGTCCAGCAGGCCGTCGTCGAGCACGGCGCCCTCGGTGATCCGCAGCCCGCCGCCGAAGGACGGGCCGTTGCCGACGGCGACCAGCATCGCGTCGAGCCTGCCGGGTCTCCCCGTCGAGCTCGAGGGTGTAGGGCAGCGGCTCGAAGACCCGCAGCTCGGCGAGGGTCGCGAGGTTGTAGCGCATCTGACCCTTGCGGCCAGGTCATCCGGTTGGCGCGCTCGTTGACGATCGCGTCGAAGCCGGCGGCCAGCACGGTCACGAAGTACTTCGTGCCGCTGCGGGCCAGGTCGATCGTCCGGGGCGTGGACGGCGATCACCAGGTCGGCCGCGGCGACCGGGTCCTTGCGCGGGAGGTCGAAGTAGCGGGCGACGTCGTTGCCGGTGCCGGCCGGGATGATCCCGAGGCTGGTCTCGCTCTCGGCGACCGCCTGGACGCCGAGGTGGACCATCCCGTCGCCGCCCACGACGACCAGCGCCTCCACGCCGTCGGCGACGCACTGGCGGGCCAGGTCGAGCGCCTCGTCGGCGTCGCGGCCCTCGCAGCTTGCGGACCACGAACCCGGCGTCCCGCAGCCGGGGCAGCGCGACGTCGCGGGCCCGGGCTCCGCGACCCTTGCCCGACGTGGGGTTGGTGAGGAGCGCGATCTCGCGCGAGTTGCCGGCCACGCTCAGACCCTAGGGCACGACCCGCAACGGGGCGCTCCCACGCGTCTCGCTAGAACTCGCGACCCTTCCCAACGTGGCGGTCCGCGCCGACCGGAGCGGACGGCGAAGCGGTCGGCGGAGGCGCCGACCGCCTTGGCCAGCCGGCCGATCGCGTCCAGGCACAGGTCGGCGGTGAAGGCGTGCCGGGCACGGCGAGGGTCAGCCGCCCCTCGTACTCGATCAGCAGGACCTGCCCGTGCCGCCAGGCCAGGTGCGCGCGGGTGCGGATGTCGTCGTCGGCCACCGGCTCCGGGTAGGCCTGGTCGACGGCCAGCAGGTCGCAGGCCACGTCGTCCTGGCCGCGCCCCGGTGCAGGGCCCGGTCACGTGGTGTCCAGGCGTACGCCGTGGGCGTGTGTCCACACGACCTCGGCCTCGCCCAGCCAGTCCGGGAGGTCGAACGGGTCGACGTCGTTCACAGGGGCGAGCACCTCGTCGTCGCGACAGGTCGGTCGAGGTCCTCGCTGCTGGCCCGCGCGGCGGTCGAGGACCCGCGGCGATGACCTCGGAGACGCCGAACAGGACCATCATCGGGATGGCCAGGATGAGCATCGTGAACGGGTCGGTCGACGGCGTCGCCACTGCCGCGAAGACGAACACGCCGACGATGATCCACGGGCGGTGCGCACCGAGGGTCTTGCCGCTGAGGACGCCGGCGGGTTGAGCAGGATCACGAAGACCGGGATCTCGAAGGCGATGCCGAAGACCAGCAGGGTCCGGATCAGGAAGGTGAGGTAGTCGCTGAACTCGACCAGGTTCGTCAGGTCCGCGGGGGTGAGGCCGATCAGGACCTCGAGGCCCTTGGGCAGCGTGAGGTAGCCGACCGCGACGCCCACGAGGAACAGCGGCCCGGCGACCGCGGCGAACACCCGCGACCACTTCCGCTCCTGCGCGTGCAGCCCGGGCAGGATGAACGCCCAGATCTGGTAGAGCCACAGCGGGCTGGTCAGCACCACCGCGACCAGGCCGCACAGCTTGAGGTAGAGCATGAGCGGCCCGCCGGCGCCGGCGATGGTCGCCTGTGGTGACCGACTCGCGGCAGCCCCGCCTTGGCGTCCTCGTACGGGCCGCAGCACCAGCTGGAAGATCTGGTCGAAGAAGAACAGCGACACGACCAGGCCGACGGTCAGGATGACCGCGACCTTCAGGACGCGCGCACGCAGCTCACGCAGGTGGTCGGACAGCGCCATCCGGCCGTCCGCGCCGACGGGATGGTGGGGCTTCCCGGCGAAGAGCTGGACGACTCCGGAGAGGGACACCGACGGGGATCGGGTCGCGGTCAGCTGGTGGTGCCGTCGCGCTGCTCGCGCACGCACCGGCTCACTCGGCGCCGCGGGCGGCGGCTGGACCTGGCGGGCCTCGATCTCGCGCTGCTCGGGCGTCTTCAGGTCGTCGTCGTCATCGTCGTCGTCGACCAGGCCCTTGGTCTCGGCCTTGAAGATCCGCAGGGCACGACCGCTGCCGCGGGCCAGCTCGGGGAGCTTCTTGGCGCCGAACAGCAGCAGGATCACCAGAACGATGAGCACGAGTTCCCAGCCGCCTGGGGATCGCGATGTACGGGTTCATCATGTACTTCCTCACATCCGCTGTCGGTCGTTTGCCATCGTACGCCGGTTCAGGCGTACAACCTGAGCGCCTCCTGTGCCGCGGCAATGAAAGCCTCGGCGAACTCTCGAGGGGCGATCACCTGGGCATTCGGAGCCAGGCGCAGAAGCAGTCGGTTCAGCCAGCGTTCGTCCGCGATCAGCAGGTCGACGTCTAGACCGCCGTCGTCGAGCGGCCGGACCTCCTCGACCGGGTAGTACTCGACCACCCAGCGCGCCGGGGGCGCCAGCCGGACCGTGGTCAGCGTGGTGTCGGGCGAGCGGTGGAAGATCCCGTCGGCGAGGTCGCGCGGCGCCTCGGCCGGGGTCTGGATCGGCGTGTCGAGCACCGTGGCGGAGCGGATCCGGTCCAGCCGGAACAGCCGCGGCGCCTCGGCGATGTGGCACTAGGCGTCGAGGTAGGTGAAGCCGTGGGCGGTGACGACGCCACGCGGGTCCACCACCCGCTCGGACTCCTCGTCGCGCGACGGCACGTAGTAGACGAGCCGGACCTGGCGCTGGTCGCGGGCGGCCCGCTCGAGGTCGGCGCGGTAGCGGGTGCCGTCGTCGACGACCGGGTCCGCACCGGGGTCCACGCGCGGGTCGAACCGCCCGGCGGCCGCGGCCTCGAGCTTGGCCAGGGTGCGGTCGACCACCTCGCGGGTGTCGTCGGCGGCTCCGTCGCGCAGCGCCCGGAGCGCCACGATCACCGCGGTCGCCTCGGTGGGCGAGAGCTGGAGCGGCCGCGCGAGGTAGTCGGCGTTCGACACCCGGATCACGCCGTCGCCCTCCTCCCCCTCCAGCGCGTCGAGGTCGACGTCGATCAGGTCGTCCGGGTAGCCGCCGGGGAGGCCGCACATGAACAGCACCTTGAGGTCGTTGAGCAGCACCTCCTGGGACACGCCGAGGTCCTGAGCCGCCTCGTCGACCCGGACCGACCCGCGGGCGTGGAGGTAGGGCACCAGCGTGAGCAGGCGGCCGACCTGGGCCTTCGCGGAGTTCGGAGCGGGGGCGCTCATGCCGGCTCCTCCCCCGACGACCGCCGAGAGCCGCCGCACCACCACGTCGCGCAGGTCGGGCGGGGACTCGACGTAGACGTCGGCGCCGTAAGCCAGCAGCTCGTCGGCCAGCGCGAGCCCGCCGCGCGGCAGCACGAGGCGGTCCCACCTCGACGCTGCGTCCGGGCCGGGCACGTCGGCCTCGACGTTCGCAGCGGCCCGGCGCAGGCCGCCGCCCGCGTCCTGGCGGACCAGCACGGTGACCGGCTCGGGCGGCGTGTGCGGCGCCAGCCGGCGGGCCATCTCGCGGATGTCGACGCCGGCCGGGATGTCGTAGGACCCGGACCGGCCGTTCCGGCGGGCCTCGCCCTGGACCCGGGAGAGCCGGAACATCCGTTCCTCGCCGCGGTCGGTGTCGAACCCGACGGCGTACCAGCGCCCGGAGAACCGGACGACACCCCACGGCTGCAGGTGCCGGGTCGTGGCCTCGGTCTGGCCGGAGCGGCGGTAGTCGAACTCGACCGGCGTCCGGTCCTGGGTGGCCTCCCAGAACACGTCGAAGGACGGCTCGTCGGCGGTGAGCCGCGGCTCGACGACGTCGAGGGCGGACAGGTCGACCGGCAGGCCGAACGCCGTGAGCTTGCGGACCGCCTCGGTGGTGGCCTCGGCGAGCCGGGCGTGCTCCCAGACCCGGGTGGCCAGCGCCACGACCGCGGCCTCGTCGCCGGTCAGCGAGATCTCGGGGAGCTGGAACTCGTCGGGGCGGATCCGGTAGCCCGGCTCGTCCTCGAAGAACGGGTCGATGCTGCCGACCTCGATCGGGACGCCGAGGCTGCGCAGGTCCTCCTTGTCGCGCTCGAACATCTTCTCGAAGGCCTCGTCCCCCTGGTCGGGGTAGAGGATCTGCCGGACCCGCTCCTTGGAGACGTAGTGGCGCTGGACGAGCAGCATGATGAGCAGGTTGAGCAGCCGCTCGCTCTTGTCGCTCGCCACTCCCGGACCCCCTGGTTGCGTCAGCCGGCGGCGAGGATGTCGACGACGAAGTACAGGGTGTCGGTGCCCTTGATGCCGGCCTGCTCGTTCCCGGCCTTGCCGTACCCGTCCTCCGGGGGGATCGCCAGCATCATCCGGCTGCCGACCGTGGCGCCGACGAGGGTCTTGTCCCAGCCGGGCACGACGGAGCCGACCCCGATCGGGAACGACGTCGGCTGACCGGTGCTGTAGTTCTCGTCGAAGGGCGCCTTGCCGTCGTAGACCTGGCCGAGGTAGTTGACCACCAGGGCCTGGCCCTTCTCCACCGTGGCGCCCTCGCCCTCGATCAGGGTGGCGGAGCGCAGCTGCTTGCTCGGCTCCGGGCGCCTTGCTGAAGTCGAGGGAGGACGGGACGCCGTCCTTCTCCACGATCTCGGGCGCCCAGCTCGGGGCGGGCTGCTCCGCGCCCTCAGGGCCGTCGGCGACGGCGCTCACCAGGTCGATGACCGCGACAACGGTGTCCTTGTTGGCGATCCCCAGCTGGGCGTTTCCGGTCGGGCCGAAGGCCTCCTCGGCGGTGGCAGCAACGGCCACGCGCGAGCCGACAGTCTGGCCCTCGATGCCCTCGACGAAGAGCGGGCTGAGCACCTTCTCGTCGGCGGTGAGGAGCTGCGGCGCCTTCTGGCCCTCCTCGTAGGTGCTGAAGGACTGCTCCTGGCTGAAGCCGTTGCCGATCCAGATGTGGGCGAGCACCGAGTCGCCGGCGGCGATCTCCTCGCCGTCGCCCTCGATGATCACCTCGCTGGTGGTCTCCTCGACCTCGACCTTGCCGTCGAAGGTGACCTCGGGCGCGGTGCCGGGCTCCCCCTCGATCGTGACCGAGGACAGGTCGCCGCTGCCGCCCTCGTCCCCCGAGCCGTCGTCGGAGTCGTCGCCACAGGACGACAGACCGAAGCCCAGGGCGATGGTCAGGACGAGCGGGAGCACACGACGGGTACGTCGGGACACGGAAACACCTTCACACACGGGGACGTCGGACAGCCCGGTCACCTTATAGGGCCACCCTGAGAGGTTCCGGCACCGCCCGCCCGTGGGGCGACCCGTCTCACATGCCGTCGATCAGCCGCTGGACCCGCTCGTCGTACGCACGGAACGGGTCCTTGCACAGAACCGTCCGCTGCGCCTGGTCGTTGAGCTTGAGGTGCACCCAGTCGACCGTGAAGTCGCGGCGGCGCTCCTGCGCCTTGCGGATGAACTCGCCGCGCAGCCGGGCCCGGGTGGTCTGCGGCGGCACCGACTTGGCCTCGAAGATCTTCAGGTCCGTGGTCACCCGGGCGACGGCGCCGCGCTTCTCGAGCAGGTAGTAGAGCCCACGGCCGCGGTGGATGTCGTGGTAGGCGAGGTCGAGCTGGGCGATCCGCGGGTGGCCGAGCGGCAGGCCGTGCTTGGCGCGGTAGCGCTCGATCAGCTTCCACTTGATCACCCAGTCGATCTCGCGGTCGACCAGGCCGAGGTCGTCGGACTCGACCGCCTTGAGGCCGCGCTCCCACAGGTCGAGGGCGCGCTCGATGACCGGCGTGCTGATCTCGCGGCGGTCGACGAAGTCGCGGGCCTTGGAGAGGTACTCCTGCTGGATGTCGAGCGCGCTGGCCTCCCGGCCGTTGGCGAGCCGGACCTTGCGGCGCCCGGTCATGTCGTGGGAGATCTCGCGGATCGCGCGGATCGGGTTCTCCATCGTGAGGTCGCGCATCACCACGCCCTCCTCGATCATCCGCAGCACCAGGTCGCAGCTGGCGACCTTGAGCATGGTCGTCGTCTCGCTCATGTTCGAGTCGCCGACGATGACGTGGAGCCGGCGGTACTTCTCGGCGTCGGCGTGCGGCTCGTCGCGGGTGTTGATGATCGGCCGGCTGCGGGTGGTGGCGCTGGAGACGCCCTCCCAGATGTGCTCGGCGCGCTGGCTCACGGAGTACGACGCCCCGCGCGGCGTCTGCGTGATCTTGCCGGCGCCGACGATGATCTGCCGGGTCACCAGGAACGGGATCAGGATGTCGGCCAGCCGGGTGAACTCCCCGGCGCGCCCGACCAGGTAGTTCTCGTGGCAGCCGTAGGAGTTGCCCGCGGAGTCGGTGTTGTTCTTGAAGAGGTAGATCTCGCCGGCGATGCCCTCGTCGTGCAGCCGCTGCTCGGCGTCGAGCAGCAGCCCCTCGAGCACCCGCTCCCCCGCCTTGTCGTGGGTCACGAGCTCGGTGACGTCGTCGCACTCGGGCGTGGCGTACTCGGGGTGGCTGCCGACGTCGAGGTAGAGCCGGGCGCCGTTGCGGAGGAAGACGTTGCTGCTGCGGCCCCAGCTGACGACCTTGCGGAAGAGGTAGCGCGCCACCTCGTCGGGACTCAGCCGGCGCTGGCCGCGGAACGTGCACGTGACGCCGTACTCGTTCTCGATGCCGAAGATCCGCCGGTCCACGGACTCAGCCTAGGGGCACTCCGGTGATCTCGCGCGGAACCGGCTCAGTGAGGATCAGCTCGTCGACCTCTTCGGCGAGGATCCGGCGGGCCGAGTCGCTCAGGCCGACGTCGGTGACGACCGTCGCGGCCTCGGACAGGCGGGCCATCGAGCTGAGCCCGACGACCCCCCACTTGGTGGAGTCGGCGATCACGATCAGCCTCCGGCCGGCGGCGACCATGGCCCGGTTCGTCTCGGCCTCGAGGAGGTTCGGCGTGCTGAACCCGGCCCGGGCGTCCATGCCGTGCACCCCCATGAAGACGGCGTCGAGGTGGAGGGAGCGGAGGGCCGCGATCGCGATCGGTCCGACCAGCGCGTCGGACGGCGTGCGCAGCCCACCGGTGAGCAGCACCGACTCGCGGTTGACCCCCGACCGGTGCAGGACGTCGGCGACCCAGACGGAGTTGGTGACCACCGTCAGGTCGGGGATGTCGACGAGGTGCCGGGCCAGCGCGTGGGTGGTGGTCCCGGCGGAGACCGCGATGGCCGACCCCGGCTGCACCATCTGCGCCGCGCGGTCGGCGATGGCCTCCTTCTGCGCGAGCTGCCGGGCCGACTTCGCCTCGAAGCCGGGCTCGGCGGTGCTGGGCTCGGCCCGGACGACTGCCCCGCCGTGCACCTTCTCGAGGACGCCCTGGTCGTGGAGGACGCCGAGGTCGCGCCGGATCGTCATGTCCGAGACGCCCATGGTGGTCACGAGGTCCTTGACCCGGACGATGCCGTCCCGCTCCAGCTGGGCCAGGATCCGGGAGCGTCGTTCGGCCGCGATCATCGTGCCTCCCGCACCACGGCCACGTCGCCCGCCGGGACGGTCAGCCGCCCGTCGACGTCGCAGTCGTGCAGCAGCTCGTGGCCTCGGACGTCCACGGTGGCGGGCTCGTCGCCGTGGTTCACGACGAAGACCCAGCTGTCGCCGCCGTCGTGTGCCCGCCGAGTGACCTCGACGCCCGACCCCCGCCGGCTGCGACGGGCTCGACGGCGGCCTCCGCCAGCAAGCGGCCGACGAGGGCGTCGGTGGCGGCCTGGTCGGTCCGAGAGGCGACGTACCACGCCGTCCCGGCGCCGTACTCGTTCCTCGTCACGGCGGGCTGACCTGCGGCCGGCCCGTCGACGTACGTCGCCACGGCCTCGGCGCCGGCCAGGTGCAGGTCCTCGGCCCAGACATCCGCCGACCACCCGTTGTCGAGCGTCACCCGCTCGTCCCTGCGCAGGGGCAGGAACTCATCGGCGCGTACGCCGAGCAGGTCGCGGAAGGCGCCGGGGTAGCCGCCGAGCCGGATGTGGTCGTGCTCGTCGACGATCCCGCTGAAGTAGGTCACCAGCGCGGTGGCGCCGCCCTCGACGGCGTCCCGGACCCGAGCGGCACCGGCGTCGGTCACCGAGTAGAGCGTCGGCACCAGGACCAGGCGGTAGCCGGTGAGGTCGGACTCGGGGTGCAGCACGTCCACCCCCACACCGGCGTCGGTCAGGGAGCGGTGCAGCGCATGGGAGCGGTCAAGGTAGGTGACATCGACGCTGGGATGCGAGTCGAGCTCGCAGCCCCACCAGGCGTCCCAGTCGAAGAGCATCGCGACATCGTTGCGTACCCGGCTGCCGACCACATCCCCCAGCGCATCGAGGGCGCGGCGCAGCTCGACGACCTCGCGCCACAGGCGCGTGTCGGTGCCGGCGTGCGGCACCAGCCCCGCGTGGAACTTCTCGGCGCCGGCCCGCGAGGCGCGCCACTGGAAGAACAGGATCCCGTCCGCCCCGCGCGCGACGTGCTGGATGCTGAGCGCAGCAGCTCGCCCGGCCGGCGGGCGATGTTGCGCGGCTGCCAGTTCACGGCGCTCGGCGAGGTCTCCATCAGGATCCATGGGCCCCCACCAGCCAGGCCCCGGGTCAGGTCGGCGCTGAACGCGAGCTCGCGGAAGCCCTCGGGGTCGGCGGCCGTGAGGTAGTGGTCGTTCGAGACGACGTCGACCTCGCGGGCCCACGACCAGTAGTCCATGTCGCGGGCGTTCGCCATCACCATGAAGTTCGTGGTGACCGGGATCCCGGGCGAGACCTCGTGCAGCACGTCGCGCTCGGCCACGAAGTTCTCGAGCAGCTCGTCGGAGGAGAACCTGCGGAAGTCCAGCTGCTGCGTGGGGTTGGGGAAGTTGGCGGCAGAGCGGGCGGCAGCACCTCGTCGAAGTCGGGTAGCGCTGGGACCAGAACGCGGTCCCCCAGGCCTCGTTCAGCCCGTCCACATCCTGGTACCGCCGGCGCAGCCAGGCGCGGAACGCCTCGGCACTGACGTCGCAGTAGCAGTGTGCGTTGTGGCAGCCGAGCTCGTTCCCCACGTGCCAGAGCCGCGAGGCCGGGGTGCTCGGGGTACCGCTCGGCGAGGGCGCGGCACAGGGCGACCGCGCGCTCCCGGTAGACCGGGGAGCTCGGGCAGAACGCCTGCCGGCCGCCCGGCCACACCCGGGTGCCGTCGGCGCGCGGGGGAGCATCTCGGGATGCCGGGTGGTCAGCCACGGGGGTGGCGACGCGGTTGCGGTGGCCAGGTCGATCCCGATTCCGGCGCGGGCCAGCCGGTCCAGGACGCCGTCGAGCCAGCCGAAGGTGTACCCCCCCGGCGCGACTCGAGGTGCGCCCACGAGAAGACCCCGACGGTGGCCACGTCGACGGCCTCCCGCATCAGGCGACGTCCTCGGTCCAGATCTCGCGGGGCCACTGCTCGGGGTTGTAGGCACCACCGAACGCCACGCGCGCCGCGCCCGGCAGCACCGGTGCGGCCAGGTCGGGGCCGGATGTTGAAGTCAACAGAGAGCCCTTCGAGGACGTTCGATAATGT
>CAWDLL010000014.1:0-1082394 GCA_963803235.1 uncultured Actinomycetota bacterium | reverse complement strand
AGGGGTCAGGGCACCAGCTTTCCGGGTTCATCAGGCCGTGCGGATCCAGTGCCTGCTTGACCGCGCGCATCAGGTCGCGCTCGACCTGAGACTTGTGGGACGCCGCCGAGTCGCGCTTGAGGACACCCAGTCCGTGCTCGGCGCTGATGCTGCCGCCAGCTCGTCGACGGCGTCGTACACGACCCGGGTCATCCGCGGGCCGCGAGCCGCAGCGCGTCGTCGTCGCCCGGCGGAGCGCTGAGGTTGTAGTGCAGGTTGCCGTCGCCGACGTGCCCGTAGGTCACCAGGCGTACGCCGGGCAGCAGTGCCTCCAGTCGCGGACCGACCTCCGCGACGAACCGAGGCAGCGCGCCGATCGGCACGGTGACGTCGTGCTTGATGGTTGCGCCCGCGACCTTCTGAGCCTCGGACACTCCCTCGCGCAGCGCCCACAGCGACGCCCGCTGCGCCGGGCTACCGGCGACCACCGCGTCGACGACCAGCCCGTCGTCGACTGCTGCAGCCAGGGCCGACTCGAGGCGGTCACCCACGTCTCCGGACGCGCCGGCGAGCTCGACCAGGCCGTACCAGGCGTGGGGCTCGTCGAACGGGTCGCGTGTCCCGGGCAGGTGGACGAGCACCAGGTCGAGCGCCTGGCGGCCGACCAGCTCCCAGGTGGTGAGCAGACCGCCGCTGTGGGCGCGGAGCATCGGCAGCAGGGCGACCGCGGCCTCGACGTCCGGCAGCGCCAGCAGTGCGGTGGCTCGCCGCGGAGTGTCCGGGAGCAGTCGCAGCACCGCCGCCGTGACCACTCCCGAGGGTGCCCTCCGCGCCGATGAACAGCTGCTTGAGGTCGTATCCGGTGTTGTCCTTGCGCAGCGGGCGCAGCCCGTCCCACACCCTGCCGTCCGGGAGCACCACCTCGAGCCCGAGCACCAGGTCGCGCATCATCCCGTACCGCAGCACCGCCGTCCCGCCGGCGTTGGTCGAGACGTTGCCGCCGATCGTGCACGAGCCCTCGGAGCCCAGCGAGAGCGGGAACAGCCGGCCAGCGGCCGCGGCCGCGTCCTGCACGGTGCCAGCACGACCCCAGACTCGACCGTGATGGTGTCGGCCACGGTGTCGATGTCCCGCACCCGTCGCATCCGGCCCAGCGACAGGACGACGCTGGAGCCCGACGCGGTCCGGTACGGATCCGCCCACCAGTCCGGTGTTGCCGCCCTGAGGTACGAGCGAGACCCCCGCATCCGCGCACAGCCGTACGGCAGCAGCGACGCCGGCCGTGTCGGCGGGACGCAGCACGGCCGGTGCGGCGCCGACGAACTCGCCGGTCCAGTCGGTCACGTACGGCGCCACGTCGCGGGGTCGGTGAGCACCGCGCGCTCGCCGAGGGCTGGCACGCAGGCGGTCGATCAGCGCGGTCTGTTCCATGCGTCCTCCGGTCGGTTCAGCCGAGCAGCAGCGCCACCAGCAGCGCCACCGGCAGGCAGCACAGCGTGGTCACGAGGATGCTCTCGCGGGCGATGTCCTCGCCCTCGCGGTAGCGGGTGGCGTGCAGGAAGATGTTCTGTGCCGTCGGCAGCGCGGCGGTCATCACGACGCCCAGCAGCACGGTCCCCTCGAGGCCCAGCGCGGACCCGACCAGCCAGGCCACGACCGGCATGCAGGCCAGCTTGAGCACCGACCACCGTCGCGACCTCACGGTTGTGCCCCGCCCGTCCGGGGAGCGGGCTCAGCCGGAGCGCGGCGCCGTACGCGATCAGCATCAGCGGGATCGCCGCGCCGGCAAGCACGCGGAGCGGCTCGTCGATCACGTGGGGCAGCTGCCACCCCGACACGGCGAGCACCAGGCCGACCACCGCAGCGACGGTGAGCGGGTTGGTCACCAACCGGCGGACCGCGACGGCCGCGCCGTCGCGGCGGCCGACGTGGCGGTCGAGTGCGGCGAGCGCGAGCGGTTGCACCACGAGCACCTGCACCAGCAGGGTCGGCACCACGACGGTGATGTCTCCGACGACGTACGCCGCGATCGCGAGGCCGAGGTTGCCCGCGTTGACGTACGACGACGCGAGCGACCCGATCAGCACGGACCCGGCGTCGAGCCGCCAGCGGAGCCGGGCGATGGCGGCGTAGGCACGAAGCTCACTGCCAGCGCGGTCGCCGACGCCACCGAGGTTGGCGACGGCGCCACCGAGCTCGATGCTGCTGATCGTCACGACCAGGAGTGCGGGCGAGGCGACGAAGAAGGCGATCTCGCCGAGCGCGTGCTGGGAGCGAGCGTCGAGGACCCCGATGTGCGCCAGTGCCCATCCGCAGGCGATGACCACGAGGATCGTGGTGAAGCCGGTCAGCAGCCCCATGCCACATCCGCCCGATACCGCATCGGCAATGGACGATGCCGCGGCGCCTTGCCTACCGTCTCGCCGTGGACGAGGCACGAGTGGTGATGGTCGGGACGCTCCGCGGCGAGCTGGACACGAAGCTGCGCGAGCGGTACGACGCCGTACCGCTCGACCAGCTCGACGCCGCTGCGGCCGCGCGGGCGACCGTGGCGGTCACCAGCGGCGTCTGGGGTGTCCGCGCCGAGCACCTCGACCGGATGCCCGGGCTCGGTGCGGTCGTGAACTTCGGGGTGGGGTACGACGCGACGGACGTGGCCGAAGCGGCCCGGCGCGGTGTCGTCGTCTCGAACACCCCCGACGTCCTGACCGACTGCGTCGCGGACATCGCCATCGGGCTGGTGATCGACGTGATGCGCCGGCTCTCGGCCGCGGACCGGTTCGTCCGGCGCGGCGAGTGGGCCGAGGGTCGCGCTGCCGGCGCTGGCCCGGCGGGTCACCGGCGCCCGGGTCGGCATCCTCGGCCTGGGCCGGATCGGCCTGGCGATCGCACACCGCCTCGCGGCCTTCGACGCCTCCATCAGCTACCACAACCGCCGCGAGCGCACCGACGTCGACTACGCGTACGCCGCGAGCCCCCTCGCCCTCGCGCAGGCGTGCGACGTGCTCGTCGTCGCGGCCGCCGGTGGTGCAGGATCGCAGCACCTGGTCACCGCGGAGGTCCTCGACGCCCTCGGGGCGGACGGCTTCCTGGTCAACGTCGCCCGCGGCTCGGTCGTCGACGAGCGTGCCCTGATCACGGCGCTGGAGGAGCACCGGATCGCCGGCGCGGGTCTCGACGTCTACGCCGACGAGCCGCGCGTGCCGACGGCGCTGCTGGGCCGCGACGACGTCGTGCTGCTGCCCCACATCGGCAGCGCCACGATCGAGACGCGGCAGGCGATGGTCGAGCTCACGCTCGCCAACGTCGACCGATTCCTGGCCGACGGGACGTTGCTCACGCCAGTGCCGGTCTGAGCTGCCGGTCACCGGTCCCGCAGCCGCACGTGCTCGCGGCCGATGGCGGCGACCGTCGGGGTGCCGAGCAGGCACATCGCGCGCCGCAGCTCGTCGACGAGCAGGTCGAGCGTCGCCTCGACACCCCGCCGCCCTCCGACCATGAGGCCGTAGAGGTAGGCGCGTCCGACCATCACTCCGCGGGCACCCAGGCCGAGGGCCGCGGCGACGTCACCGCCCGAGCGGACGCCCGAGTCGACGTACACCTCGACGCCGGTACCGACCGCGTCGACGACGTCCGGCAGCAGCTCCAGCGGGACCGGTGCACGGTCGAGCTGGCGTCCGCCGTGGTTGGAGAGCACCAGCGCGTCCGCACCGGCGTCCAGCGCAGCCAGCGCATCCGTGACCGAGAGGATCCCCTTCACGACCACGGGCCCCTTCCACTGCTGCTTCAGCCACGAGACGTCCTCCGGCCGGATCGCCTGCTCGCGCAGCTGGTTGGACATCCCCCAGCGAGCGTAGGTCGACCCCTCGGGGAAGGTGGCGAACCGGAGCGGCTCGGTGGTGAGGATGTTGGCCACCCAGCCCGGGTGCCGGGCCAGGCCGGCCAGCGTGCGCGCGGAGAGCTGCGGCGGGATCGCGAACCCGTTGCGCTTGTCCTTGCGCTTGAGCCCCGTGACCGCGGTGTCCATCGTCAGCACCACCGCCTCGTAGCCGTGCTGACGCGCCTCCGCGAGGTGCGACAGGCTCACCTCGCGGTCCTTCATCAGGTAGAGCTGGAACCAGTTGCGGCCGTGCGGCGCCGCGTGCGCCGCGTCGGGGATCGACGTCGTGGCGTAGGTGGAGAGCGTGTAGGGCAGCCCGGGCCGCGGCTGCGGCGGCGGCGACCGCCGTCTCGCCGGTGTGGTGGCTGAGGCGGGTGTAGCCCGTCGGCGCCAGCACGATCGGTGCCGAAGCCGGCCTGCCGAGAATCGTGGTGGAGGTGTCGGGCTCGGCCACCTGGCCGAATGCCGTCGGTCGCAGCTCGACCCGGTCGAACGCCTCGCGGTTGCGGGCCAGGGCGAGCTCGCCGTCCGAGCCGCCGGACACGTAGTCCCAGACGGCGGCGGGCACCCGCCGGCGTGCCTCGCGCTCGAGGTCGTCCACGCTCAGGCAGCGAGCCAGGCGGCGCGCGGTCGGGTTGCGGCTCGCGGGTCGGGTCTTGAGGAAGGGCTCGAGGTCACGCCATCGCGGGACCTGGCGTGGGGTCTTCGTCGGCATGGGTGGACTCCTCGTTTACTTGTGCTATAACTTTAGAACTCATCATACAAGTTGGTCAAACGAGGAGAACCGCCATGGCCGCCGACCGCATCCGCACCCTGACCCTGTCCCACGTCGTGCTGCCACTGGAGAACCCGGTCAGTGACGCCAAGGTGCTCACCGGCCGTCAGAAGCCGCTGACCGAGACCGTGCTGCTGTTCGTCGAGGTGGAGACCGAGCAGGGCCACCGCGGCATGGGCTTCAGCTACTCGAAGCGGGCCGGCGGACCGGCGCAGTACCAGCACCTCGTCGAGGTGGCCGAGGTCGCCATCGGGCAGGATCCCTCCGACATCGAGCGGATCTACACCTCGCTCCTGTGGGCGGGGGCCTCGGTGGGCCGATCCGGTGTGGCAACCCAGGCGATCGCCGCCCTCGACGTCGCCCTGTGGGACCTGAAGGCCCGGCGCGCGGACCTGCCCCTGGCCAAGCTGCTCGGCGCCCACCGCGACTCGTGCCGGGTCTACAACACCTCGGGCGGGTTCCTCCAGGCCTCGGTCGAGGAGATCAAGGAGAAGGCGACGGCCTCGCTGGAGGCCGGCATCGGCGGCATCAAGATCAAGGTCGGCCAGCCCGACTGGGCCGAGGACCTCCGCCGGGTCACCGCGCTGCGCGAGCACCTCGGTGACACCCCGTTCATGGTCGATGCCAACCAGCAGTGGGACCGCGCTCGCGCCCGCAGGATGTGCCGCGAGCTCGAGGCCTTCGACCTGGTCTGGATCGAGGAGCCGCTGGACGCATGGGACGCCGTCGGCCACGCCGACCTGTCGCGCACCTTCGACACTCCGATCGCCACGGGCGAGATGCTGACCTCGGTCCCCGAGCACATGGCGCTCATCGACGCCGGCTACCGGGGCATCGTGCAGCCCGACGCCCCGCGGATCGGCGGCATCACCCCGTTCCTCCGCTTCGCGACCCTGGCCTCGCACGCCGGCCTGGCCCTGGCCCCGCACTACGCGATGGAGATCCACCTGCACCTGGCGGCGGCGTACCCGACCGAGCCCTGGGTGGAGCACTTCGAGTGGCTCAACCCGCTCTTCGAGGAGCGGATCGAGATCCGCGACGGACAGATGTGGGTGCCGGACCGACCGGGCCTCGGCTTCACCCTGAGCGAGCGGATGCGGTCGCTCACCCGGGAGACCGCTACCTTCGGCCAGTGACCACCACGCTCGCCCAGGGAGTCGTCACCGGACTGAAGTCCCGCATCCTCGACGGCTCGCTCCCGCCGGGGTCCAAGGTCCCGTCGGAGGCCGAGCTGATCGAGGAGTACGGCGTCTCGCGCACCGTGGTCCGCGAGGCGGTCACCAGGCTCCGCGCCGAAGGACTCGTCGAGACCTTCCAGGGTCGCGGCTCGTTCGTGCTGGCCCTGCCGGAGCCGACGTCCTTCACCGTCGAGGCGTCGGCGATCCGCAGCCACCACGACGTGCTGGCGATGGTCGACTTCCGGCTCGGGGTCGAGAGCGAGGCGGCGTACCTCGCGGCTGCACGGCGGACTCCCGAGGCGGCGCGAGGAGGTCGCGCGCGGCGCTCGCGGCGTTCTCCGCCGCCGGCCCCGACGAGGCGGTCGAGGCGGACTTCGCCTTCCACCGGGCCGTCGCCGCGGCCACGCGGCAACCGGTTCTACGTCGAGCTGATCGACTCGCTCGGCCCGATGATGATCATGCTGCCGCGCACCCGGCTGCCCGAGGAGTTCTCCCTGACCGACGCCGCGCACGTCGAGCGGGTCCGTCGCGAGCACGACAACGTCGCCGCGGCCGTCTCGCCGGCGACGCCGGAGACGGCGCGCGCCGCGATGCGCGTGCACCTCGGCAACACCCGCCGCCGGCTCGAGTCCTGAGGACTCGCTCACCACCGGGCCGTGTTGGGCGTGAACGACGGGTCGATCGACCGCATGTAGACGGTGTCCTCGCGACGGCGTACGCCGCAGCCGAGGTACTGCTCGTGCAGCACGCCGAGCAGGTCCCGGTCGAGCTCGACGCCGAGGCCGGGACCGGTTGGCACGGCGACCGACCCGTCGTCGAACGACAGGACGCCCGGGAGCGATCACGTCCTGGGTCTTCCACGGGTAGTGGGTGTCGCAGGCGTAGGTCAGGTTCGGCGTCGCGGCGGCCAGGTGCACCATCGCGGCGAGCGAGACGCCGAGGTGGGAGTTGCTGTGCATCGACAGCCCCAGCCCGAACGTCTCGGTGATGCCGCCGAGCAGCGCGGAGCGCCGCAGCCCGCCCCAGAGGTGGTGGTCGGACAGCACGATCTGCACGGCGTCCGGCGGCCACCGCGGGCGCCACGTGCTCGAACGCGATCACGCACATGTTGGTCGCGAGCGGCACGTCGGTCCGGGCGGCGACGTACGCCATGCCCTCGATGCCGGGCGTCGGGTCCTCGAGGTACTCCACGACGCCGGACAGGCGCTCGGCGACGGCGACCGAGGTCTCGGGCGTCCAGGCGCCGTTGGGGTCCAGGCGCAGCGGCAGATCGGGGAACGCCGCGCGGAGCGCCTCGATGGCCGCGCACTCCTGCGTCGGGCGCGAACACCCCGCCCTTGAGCTTGAGCGAGCCGAAGCCCCAGCCCGTCGACCATCCGCCTGCCTGGGCCACGATCCCGTCGGGATCCAGTGCCTCGCCCCACTCGTCGTCGGGCAGCGCCGGGTGGCCGGCCCACTTGTAGAAGAGGTAGCCGCTGAACGGCACCCGGTCGCGGACCGCGCCGCCGAGCAGGTCGCTGACCGGGCGGCCGACCTCGCGGCCGACCAGGTCGAGGCAGGCGACCTCGAACGGCGAGTAGACGGTGTCGACCGCCGACGACGACGTCGAGCATCCCGCCGAAGGACGCTCCGGCACCGCCGGTCTCGCGACCGAGCACGTCGACCACGAGACGCCGCAGACCGTTGGCGTCGTAGGGGTCCTGGCCGGGAAGGGCAGCGGCGACCGCCTCGAGGCGCGCGAGGTGGGTCTCGTCGGCGTACGTCTCGCCCAGGCCGACCAGCCCGGAGTCGGTGTGCACCTCGACGATCGCGCGCAGAGCCCACGGCTGGTGGACGCCGACGACGTTGAGGAGGGGCGGGTCGCCGAACGCGACCGGGGTGATGACGACCCGGCTGATCCGCGAGCTCATGCCGACGGCTTGACCGCCAGCACCGGCACGCTGGCCTCGAGCAGGATCCGCTGCGCGTCGCTGCCGAGCACGAGCTTGCCGACCGGGCTGCGCCGCCGCAGCCCGATCACGATCAGCCGCGCCCCGGTTTCGACGCACCACCGCCTCGAACGTGTCGACCACGTCGGCACCGTGGTCCGCATGGTCGACCCGCGCGTCGACGCCGGCCTTCGCCGCCCGGGCGAGGAGCTCGTCGTGCGAGGTCTCGTCCACCAGGTCGACATCGACGGTGGCTCCGCGACGAGGGCTGTTCAGGATCACCACGTCATCGCCGCGTGCGGCGGCCTCGGACAGTCCAGCGTTCAGAGCCGCCTCCCCGACGGGCGTTGGGATGTACCCGATCACGATGGTCATGCGGGGCCTTTCACTTGGAGGGGACGTCCGAGTCATGCTCGACGGGAGCGGTCGGCTGCGACTTCGCGTGACGGCGGTCGAGCAACACCTTGATCGGCGGGCGACAGGACCACGATCACGAAGACCGCGAGGATGGTGCCGGAGATCGGGCGGGTGGCGAACCCGGTCGGGTCGCCGTCGAAGATCAGCAGGCTGCGCCGGACGCTGTCCTCGAGGATCGCGCCCAGCACGAACGCCAGAACCATCGGCCCCGGCTCGAAGCCGGTCTTCTTCATGAGGTAGCCGATGATGCCGAAGGCGATCATCACGAAGACGTCGAAGACCGAGTTGTTGATCGTGTAGGCGCCCAGCACCGTGATCAGCGCGGTGATCGGCGCCAGGATGGCCGGCCGCACACGCAGGATGCGCACGAAGATGCCGACCAGCGGGATGCTCAGGATCAGCAGCAGGATGTTGCCGATGTACATGGAGTTCACGACGCCCCAGAACAGGTCGGGGCGCTCCTCGAGCAGCTGCGGGCCGGGCTGGACGCCGAGGACCAGCAGCGCTGCGAACAGCATCGCCATCGACGCGTTCGCCGGGATGCCGAGCGTCAGGAGCGGGATGAACGACGACGTTGCGGCGGCGTTGTTGGCGGTCTCGGGGGCGGCGACGCCCTCGACGGCGCCGCGGCCGAACCGCTCGGGCGTCTTCGACACCCGCTTCTCGACGGCGTACGCCGCCAGCGACGACATCACCGCGCCACCCCCGGGCAGCACGCCGAGGAAGAAGCCGATCACCGAGCCGCGGCCGATGGCGCCGGAGGACTGCCTGAGGTCCTTGCGCGACGGCCAGATGTTGGAGACCGCGGCCGGCACGTGCGGCTTCCCGTACCGCTCCTCGAGGTTGTAGAGGATCTCGCCGACGCCGAAGAGACCCATCGCGACCACGACGAAGTCGAGGCCCGAGTCGAGCTGCAGGCTGTCGAAGGTGAAGCGCGGCGAGTTGGTGAACGCGTCGCGGCCGACGGTGGCCAGCAGCAGCCCGATCATCGCCGCGATCATGGCCTTGACCGGGTGGCCGGAGCCGATGGTGGCGATGAGCAGCACGCCGAGAAGCGCCAGCGCGGCGTACTCGGGCGGCCCGAAATCGAGGGCCCAGCCCGCCACCAGGGGAGCGGTGAGGCTGAGCACGATGATCGAGATCGTGGCCCCCACGAACGAGCCGATGGCGGCTATGCCGAGCGCCGTGCCGGCCTTCCCCTGCTTGGCCAGCGCGAAGCCGTCGAAGACCGTGACGACCGACGATGCCTCGCCGGGCAGTCGTAGCAGGACGGACGTGATCGTGCCGCCGTACTGCGCGCCGTAGTAGATGCCGGCCAGCATGATGATCGCCGCGACTGGGTCGACGTTGATCACGATGGGCAGCAGGATGGCCATGGTGGCCGCGGGGCCGAGGCCCGGCAGCACGCCGATCAGCATGCCGATCAGCACGCCGATCAGGCAGTAGAGCAGGTTCTGCGGCTCGGTGACGACGCTGAAGCCGTCCAGGAACGCTTCCATGGCGGCCTCTCAGATCAGGTGGGGCAGCGGGATGCGCAGCCCGTAGAGGAACAACAGGTAGAACGCGGCGACGGTGCCGACGCTGACGAGGACCGTGCTGCGCCACGACTCACCGCCGAGGAACCTCAGCCACACCACGCAGAGCAGCAGCGAAGGGATCTCGAAGCCGATGGTCGGGAGAAGCGCCGCGAACGCCACGAACGACACCCCGCCGACGAACACCAGCAGGCTGACGCGGGTGAACCGCTCGCTGTCCTCGAGCTTGCGCCCGACGATCAGCAGGATCACCGCCAGCACCACGATCACGATCGAGATGGTGAACGGCCAGAGCCCGGCCCCGGGACGCCGCAGCGTCCCGAGGCCGTAGCCGTAGGCGAGGACGGCGCCGGTGACGCCGACGGCGAGGGCGACGAGCGCGCCGGCCACCTGGTACGCCGGCCCGCCCGACGGAGGGCGGTGCTCCTCCAGCTCGTGGGCAACCTCGGCCTCCAGCTCGGCCAGGATGTCGCCCTGGCCCGTCGGGCCGTCCGTTGTGCTCGCTCATGTCAGTTCCTCGCAACCGTTCTCGGCCGGGTCACTCCGCCAGGTTGATGCCGTACTCCTCGACCAGGTCGGCGTACCGCTGCTTGTCGTCCTCGAGCTGGGCCACGACCTCGTCGCCGGGGATCTCCATCGGCGTGAGGCTGTTCTGCTCGTTGAAGCTGACTGGTACTCCTCGGTCTCGAAGGTCGCCTGCATCGCCTCGGCGATGGTGTCCTGCACGTCCTGCGGAGTGCCCTTCGGGACGGTCATGAAGCGGTACTGCGCGACCTCGACGTCGAGGCCCTGCTCCTGGGCGGTCGGCACGTCGGGGAGGTACTCGACGCGCTCGGGCCCGAAGACGGTCAGCGGCACGATCTTCTTGGACTCGATGTTCTCGACCGCCTCGCCGATCTGCAGGCAGGCGGCGTCGACCTGGCCGCCGAGGACGGCGGTCAGCGCCGGGGCGCCGCCGTCGAACGGCACGGCCTCGCTGTCGACGCCGAGGTCGCCCATCAGCAGCGCGCAGGAGAGCTGGCGAGCCGGTGCCGACGCCGGTCGTGCCGTAGGTGACCTTCTTGGTCGCCGCCTCCAGGTCGTCGAGGCTGGCGATGCCGCTGTCGGGGTTGGTGACCATCACGTAGTCGTCGCGCGAGACGCCCTGGACGACGTCGAAGTCGTCGATGCTGGTCACCTCGTCCTCGGAGACCGCGAGCGGGGTGATCGCGAAGAGCGAGGCGTTCTGGATCGCGATCGTGGAGCCGTCGGGCTCGGCGGAGGCGATCTCGCCGGCGGCCAGCGCGCCGTTGGAGCCGGCCTTGTTGATCACCGGGAAGGACACACCGAGCTCGTCGCTGAGCCCCTTGGACACGGCGCGGCTGATCAGGTCGCTGGACCCGCCCGGGTCCGCGCCGACGTACATCTCGACGGTGCCGGAGGGGTAGTCGCCTCCGCCGCCCGCCGCCCCCGGTGGAGGTCTCGACGCCGCCGCAGGCGGTCAGGGCCAGGCTCGCCCCGCCGATCGCGGCAGCGAGGCGGGTGGTGTGCTTGCGCATCGTTGGCTCCTTGGTCCGAGCCGTCGGGACCCGGTCCCGACGTGTTGTGACCACCGACACTAGGTAGCGCCGTCGATGCTCGTCCAAGCCCGATTCGGCATGGAGTGATCCACGCCGTGCATCGTAGGCTGGCGCCGTGATCACCCTCGACCAGGTCCGATCCTTCGTCGCGGTGGCCGAGGAGCTGCACTTCGGCCGGGCGGCCGAGCGGCTGCAGATGACCCAGCCTCCGCTGTCGCGGCAGATCCAGAAGCTGGAGAGGTCGATCGGCGTCCAGCTGCTGGAGCGCGACAACCGCCGGGTCGAGCTCACCGGGGCGGGTGTCGCCTTCCTCGACGAGGCCTACCGGTTGCTCAACCTGGTCGACACCGCCGGCGACCTGGCCCGCCGCGTCGACGCCGGCGCGGCCGGGCGTCGTCCGCCTCGGCTTCACCGCGGTCTCGGCCATCTCGATCCTGGGTCCACTGCTGCGGCGGCTGACGGCCGAGCTGCCGGACGTGGAGGTGCGGCTCTCGGAGCGGGTCACGAACGCCCAGGTCGACGGCATCCGCCGCGGCGAGCTCGACATCGGCCTGGCCCGCCCGCCGTTCGACACGGCGCTGCTGTCGTCCCGGGTCATCCTGCGCGAGCCGCTGATGGCCGTCGTGCCCGAGGCCCATCCGCTGGCGACCCTGGACCGACCACTGACGCCCCAGGACTTCGAGGGGGAGGCGGTGATCGGCTACCACCCGCAGCAGTCGCGCTACTTCCACGAGCTGACGGTGCGCTTCCTCGCCAACGCCCACCCGCGGATCGAGCAGCGGGTGCACCAGGTGCTGACGGCGATGCTGCTCGTCGCCGCCGAGCGTGGCCTCGCCCTGGCTCCGGCCTCGGCGACCTCGCTCCACGTCGAGGGTGTCGTCTTCAAGGAGCTCGACCATGGTGGCGGCGACACCCGGCTGGACGCCGACCCCGAGCGCCCCGTCGAGCTGCACGCCATCTGGTCCCGCGACACCGTCACGCCCGTCATGCGACGCGTGCTCGGCCGTGGTCGCGGACGTGGTCGAGTAGCCCGCCACGCCGCAACGATGCAATGCGGCGTGTGCATCACTGGATTCAAATTCGGGCTTGGACAGGCATCGTGGTGCCTCCTTAGCGTGAGGACACCACCGCTTCGACGAGAAGGACCGCCTCGTGACCGAGTACAGCCCGACCGACCTGGCCGCCCAGCTGAAGAGCGGGCTGCTCTCGTTCCCGGTCACCCACTTCACCGACGACCTCGAGTTCGACGAGGGCGGCTACCGCAAGCACCTCGGCTGGCTCGCGGAGTACCCCGTCGCCGGCCTGTTCGCCGCCGGCGGCACCGGGGAGGGCTTCTCGCTGACGTTCGAGGAGACCGATCGCGTCGTCCGGGCCGCCGTCGACGAGGTCGCGGGCGCCGTGCCCGTCCTCGCCCCCGCGACCGGGCAGCACCGCCAACGCGATCGCGCAGGCCGAGGCCGCCGAGGCGGCGGGGGCCGACGGGCTGCTGCTGATGCCGCCGTACCTCACCGAGGCGAGCCAGGCCGGGCTGGTCGAGCACGTCAGCCGGGTCTGCGAGGCGACCGGGCTCGGCGTCGTCGTCTACAGCCGGGCCAACGCCGTGCTCGGTGCCGAGTCGGTCGCGACCATCGCCGACCGCAACCCGACCCTGATCGGTTTCAAGGACGGCGTCGGCAACATCGAGCAGATGACCCGCACCTACGCCCGGGTCGGCGACCGGCTGACCTACATCGGCGGCCTTCCCGACCGCGGAGACCTTCGCACTCCCGCTGCTCCAGCTCGGGGTCAGCACCTACTCCTCCGCGCTGTTCAACTTCCTGCCCCGAGTGGGCGATCGACTTCTACGACGCCGTGCGCGCCCAGGACCGCGACGAGGTCTACCGTCGACTCAACGAGTTCGTCATCCCCTACCTCGACATCCGCGACCGCACGGCGGGCTACGCCGTCTCCATCGTCAAGGCCGGCCTGGCCGCCATCGGTCGCCCCGCCGGCCCGGTCCGGCCGCCGCTGACCGACCTGCAGGACGAGGAGCTCGCCGAGCTTCGCGAACTGATCGCCCGCGTCTCCTGAGAGGAACCCATGCCTGAGCAGCCCCGCTCGATCATCGCCGGCACCGAGGCCGACCGGGCCGACGTCGTCGCCGCGACCACCGCCGCCGCCGAGGCGTTCGCGACGTACCGCGCCACCACGCCCGAGCAGCGCGGCGCCTTCCTCGACGCCGTCGCCGACGAGATCGAGTCCGACAAGGCCGCGATCGTCGAGGCCGCGGTCGCCGAGAGCCACCTCCCCGAGGCTCGCATCGCCGGCGAGGTCGGCCGCACCACCGGTCAGCTGCGCATGTTCGCCGGCGTCGTACGTCGCGGCGACCACCTCGGCGTCCGGATCGACCCCGCGCTGCCCGACCGCGAGCCACTGCCGCGCGCCGACATCCGCCAGCGCCACATCGCGCTGGGCCCGGTCGCCGTCTTCGGCGCCAGCAACTTCCCGCTCGCCTTCTCCACCGCCGGCGGCGACACCGCGTCGGCGCTGGCCGCCGGGTGCCCGGTCGTGGTCAAGGGCCACCCCGCCCACCCGCGCACCGGCATCCTCGTCGCACGCGCCGTCACGCGTGCCGTCGAGAAGCAGGACCTGCACGCCGGCACCTTCTCGTTCCTGCCTGGGCGAGGGTGTCGAGCTCGGCCAGGAGCTGGTCAAGGACCCGCGGATCAAGGCGGTCGGTTTCACCGGCTCCCGCGGCGGCGGCCTCGCCCTGGTCGCGGCCGCGGCGGCGCGACCCGAGCCGATCCCGGTGTACGCCGAGATGTCCTCGATCAACCCGGTCGTCGTCCTCCCCGGCGCGCTCGCGGACGGCGACGTCCCGGCGCTCGCCACGGCCTACGTCGGCTCGCTCGCCCTGGGCTCCGGCCAGTTCTGCACCAACCCTGGCCTGCTCTTCCTGCCGGCCGGCGAGGCCGGCGACGCGTTCCTCGCTGCAGCCGGCGACGGCGGTCGCCGAGGCGACGGGCGCCACCATGCTCACCCCCGGCATCGCCGAGGCGTACATCACCGGGCACCGCCGCGCTGCGTGACAGCGACGGCGTCCGGGTCGTGGCCCAGGGCAGCGCCGCCGGCGAGGACGCACCCGCGCCGCAGCTCGTGGAGTCCGCGGCCCTCGCCGCCCCCGTGACCGACGAGGTGTTCGGCGCCTCGGGTGTCGTCGTCCGCTACGACCGCGTCGACGACCTGGTGCCGCACCTGGAGTCGCTCGAGGGCCAGCTCACCGCGACCGTCCACGCCACCGAGGCCGACACCGCTGACGCGCAGAAGCTGCTGCCGGTCCTCGAGCTCAAGGCCGGGCGGATCCTCTTCAACGGCTGGCCGACCGGCGTCGAGGTCGGGCACGCCATGGTGCACGGCGGCCCGTTCCCCGCCACCTCCGACTCGCGCAGCACGTCGGTCGGCAGCCTGGCCATCGAGCGGTTCCAGCGGCCGGTCGCCTACCAGGACGTCCCCGCCGACCTGCTGCCCGAGGCCGTCCGCGACGACAACCCGTGGGGGCTGACCCGCCGGATCGACGGAGAGCTGCGCCTGCCATGACCGCCCACGATCGCCCAGGTCGAGGTGGTCCCGGTCGCGGGCCACGACTCGATGCTGCTCAACCTCAGCGGCGCCCACGCGCCGTTCTTCACCCGCAACCTCGCGATCGTCACCGACAGCGAGGGCCGCGAGGGCGTCGGCGAGGTGCCTGGCGGCGAGGCGATCCGGTCGACCGATCGCCGACGCGGCGGCCCTGCTCGTCGGGCAGCCGGTGGCGAGGTACCGGTCCCTGCTGCGGTGCGCTCGCGGAGCGCTTCGCCGATCGCGACACCGGCGGCCGCGGGCCTGCAGACCTTCGACCTGCGCACGACGGTGCACGCGGTCACCGCGCTGGAGTCGGCGCTGCTCGACCTGGCCGGCCAGGAGCAGGGCGTGCCCGGTCGCCGAGCTGCTCGGCGACGGCCAGCAGCGCACGAGCGTGCCGATGCTCGGCTACCTCTTCTACGTCGGCGACGCCGGCGAGACCGACCTGCCCTACCTGCGCGAGACCCGACGGTGCCGACGACTGGGAGCGACGTGCGCCGCGAGGCGGCGCTCACCCCCGAAGCCGTCGTCCGGCTCGCGGAAGCCGCGCAGCAGCGCTACGGGTTCGCCGACTTCAAGCTGAAGGGCGGCGTGCTCGCCGGCGAGGAGGAGGTCGCGGCCGTCACCGCGCTGCACGAGCGCTTCCCCGACGCGCGGATCACGCTCGACCCCAACGGTGGCTGGCTGCTCGCCGACGCGATCCGCCTGCTGCGCGGTCGCGACGACGTGCTGGCGTACGCCGAGGACCCCTGCGGCGCCGAGGGCGGGTACTCCGGCCGCGAGGTGATGGCGGAGTTCAAGCGCGCGACCGGGCTGCGCACCGCCACCAACATGATCGCCACCGACTGGCGCCAGATGGCCCATGCGATCCGCACGAACGCCGTCGACATCCCGCTCGCCGACCCGCACTTCTGGACGATGGCCGGGTCGGTCCGGGTCGCCCAGCTCTGCCACGACTTCGGGCTGACCTGGGGGTCGCACTCCAACAACCACTTCGACATCTCGCTGGCGATGTTCACCCACGTCGGCGCCGCGGCGCCCGGCGAGATCACCGCGCTGGACACGCACTGGATCTGGCAGGACGGCCAAGGGCCTGACCGAGGACCCGCTCGAGATCCGCGACGGAGCGATCGAGGTGCCGACCACGCCCGGGCTCGGCGTCCGGCTCGACCGCGAGAGGGTCGCGGCCGCGCACGAGCTCTACCTCGAGCACGGCCTCGGAGCGCGCGACGACGGCGTCGCGATGCAGTACCTGGTGCCCGGGTGGACGTTCGACCCCAAGCGCCCCTGCCTCGTGCGCTGACGAAGGCTACGGACCGTCACATCCGGATCGTCGGAGACGCATCGTGGCTCCGTCCTTGCTCGAGCGCATGTCGCCTGGCTCAGCGGCCGGGATCCGGTTCGGACGGCGGGCGCCACTCCCGCTCGAGCAGCCCGTACACCCACGAGTCCGACACGTCGCCGTCCACGACGCAGTCCTCCCGCAACGTCCCTTCGCGAACGAACCCGAGCTTCTCCAGGACGCGGGCAGATGCGGCGTTGCGGGTGTCGGCCTCGGCCTGGACCCGGTTCAGGTCCAGGCTCTCGAACGCCCACTGCAGCAGGGCACCTGCGGCCTCCGTCGCGTAGCCGTGGCCCCAGGCCGCGTCGGTGAGGCAGTAGCCCAGCGAGGCGCTGCGGTAGTCCGGGTTGTAGCGAGTCAGTCCACACCAGCCGAGGAACGCTCCGTCGGAGCTGCGGTCCATGGCCAGCCGCGCCCCGCTGCCTTCCTCCGCGATCTGCCGGCACGTCGCGAGGAAGCGCTCGGCGCGCGCTCGGCTCGGTCCAGGGCGGGGAGTCCCAGTAGCGCAGCACGTAGGCGTTGCTGTGCAACGCGAAGAGGGCATCGGCATCCGCGCTGGCGAAGGGCCGCAGACGGAGGCGAGCGGTGTGCAGCGTGGGGGCGGGCACGGACATGCGAGCCATGGTGTCTCGCCGGGCAGTCAGGCAGGCCAACGATTTGGTGACGGGCGCGTTCAGGAACCGGATGATCCGTCGGCGTCGTACGCCGCCTGAAGCTCGGCGACGTCGATCTTGCCCATCGTCAGCATCGCCTGGCACACGCGCTGGTTGGCCGCGGTGCTGTAGTCGCCGGACAGCTCCTCGAGCTCGCGGGGGATGACCTGCCAGGAGACGCCGAACTTGTCCTTGCACCAGCCACACGCTCCTGGCTCGCCGCCGTCGTCGGTGAGGATCGCCCAGTACTTGTCGACCTCGTCCTGCCCGTCGACGCGGAGATAGAAGGAGAACGCCTCGTTCAGGTGGAACTCCGGCCCGGCATTGAGCCCGACCACCTCGTGTCCGGCGACGGTGAACTCCACGACCTCGGCCACGGAGCTGTTGGGTTCGGTCCGGGCCGTGAACACTCTCGCGACGGCAGAGTCGGGGATGTGCTCGGCGTAGAAGTGCGCCGCCTCGACGGCCGAGTTGTTGCCGAACCACAGGTGCGTGCGTACGGATGTCATGGCAACTCCCTTGTCCCGGACCCTCCCGATCGGGTCGCTCGTCAGGACCGACCACGCGAGACGCCGCGAACTCATCGGTGCAGGGTCAGCCCGGTCGCCTCGTGGGTCGCGCCTCGCCACGGCGTGAGGCGCGGCAGCCAGCGAGGCACCGCCTCGCGGAACTCGTCGTACGCCGGACCGTAGGTCTCGCTGGAGCGTCGGCTCCTCGTAGGTGCGGACGAAGGCGTCCGTGACGACGGTGATCAGCGACCAGGTAGGCGAGCAGCGGCCAGCTCGTGAAGAGCAGGACCTGCCCGAGGACCAGGGCGACGACCGCGACGTACATCGGGTTCCTGACGAACCGATAGGCCCCCGAGACCACCAGCAGCTCGGTGGGAGCCGCAGGAGCGGGCGTCCCGCGGCCCTGCCACGCGAACGCGACGAAGGAGTGCAGCATCACCGCGGAGCCACCGAGGACCAGGACCGCGCCGAGCACGTCGACGAGGGCGTTGGGATCGGTGGGCCGCTGCCAACCGGTGATCAGCCAGGGCACGAGGCCACAGACCGTCCCGGGTGCCACCACGAGCCACACCAGACTGCCGAATGCGGCGAAGGCGATCTTCATGGGCTCTCCTCCAAGTCAACAGGCGTTGACATCGATCGTAGCCGCGCGCCGCGGGCCAAGTCAACGGGTGTTGACATAGGCTGGTGGCGTGACGACGACGCGACGGTCCAGCGACACCAAGGCGGCGATCCTGACCGCGGCACGGACCCGCTTCGCCGCCGAGGGCTACCGGCCCACGACCATCCGGGCCGTGGCCCGAGATGCGGGCATCGACCCCGCCCTGGTGATGCGCTACTTCGGCGGCAAGGCCGACCTCTTCGACGCCGCCACCGACATCGATCTCCGGATTCCCGACCTCGCCGACGCTCCCGCGGCCGAGCACGGGGAACGGCTCGTCGAGCACTTCCTCGCGCACTGGGACGAGGGCACTCCCGAGGGCGAGGTGCTGATGATCCTGCTGCGGTCGGCGACGACGGACGCCGATGCGGCGGCGAGCATGCGTGCCCTGTTCGCCCGCCAGCTGGTCCCCGCGCTGCGCCCGCTCGTCGCCGACGAGTCCGAGCTCCCGCAGCGCGCCGGCCTGGTGGCCTCGCAGATGCTCGGCCTCGCGCTGACGAGATCGGTCCTCGCCCTCCCGCCCGTCGCGGCGATGCCGCCGGACGCACTCGTGGCGAATGCCGGGGCAACGATCCAGCGCTACCTCCACGAGCCACTGCCCGCGACGTCCACGCGCCGGGCGGACACACCCGCCGAAAGCCTATGATGTATATAATGCGCGCATGAGCGTCGTCGGAACGCCCAAGACTGCCCACGCCTTCGCTTACGAGTCCTTGCGCAGCCGCATCCTGAGCGGTGAGCTCGAGCCAGGTAGTGCCCTGGTGCAGGCCAACCTCGCCCAGGAGCTCGGCATCAGCATGACTCCGGTGCGCGAGGCACTGCGCAATCTTGCCAGCGAAGGCCTGGTCACCATGTCCGCCCACCGCGGAGCGTGGTGACGGCCCTCGACGTCGACGACGCGCGGGAGATCCACCGGCATCCGGCTCCTCCTCGAGCCCGAGGCGGTGCGGCTGGCGGTGCCGCGCGCGACCGACGAGCTGCTCGACGAAGCCGAGGCCCTCATCGTCGCGATGCGGTCGGCGACCGGCGGCGACTGGATCCGGCTGAACTTCGAGTTCCACAGCCTGGTCGTGTCCGCCGCCAACTCGCCGCGGCTGATCAGCATCCTCAGCGTGCTGCAGGACGGCGCCCGGCGCTACGTCGGTGTCGCCCTGCAGCACCGGCACGACGCCCCGCCGCCCGGAGGCCGAGCACCTCGCGATCCTCCAGGCCTTCCGCGACCGCGACGTCGACGCCGCCGTGGCGGCGACCTCCGCCCACATCGGCTCCTCGCTCGCCTCCTTCGACGACGAGACCTACGGGCTCAGCGACGCCGACGTGATGGCCGGCGTCGGCCGCTGACCTCGATGACCGGGGCCATCTGTGAGCGAGGCCGCGGATGGCGCGGACGAAGGTCAGGACCTCGAGCGCGTCGTCGGCGCGCGCATGGTCCGGGCCGCGAAGGCCTGGCTGGCCGAGCCCTCGACGGTGCGCAGACGCTCGGTCGCCCACCACCTGCCACCCGACGTACTGCGCGTCGACGGAGCGACTGACCTGGTTCTACACGCCGACCGACCACGGTGGCCTGACCCTCCACCAGCAGAGCCCGGCGCAGCAGAGCCTGGCCATGCAGCTGGTCGGCAGCGGGCTCTCGTACGCCGGGCACGCGGCCGTCTCGCTGGTGCTCGGGATGGAGAACGTGCTCGACCGGCTCGAGGGGTACGCCGTCCACTGGGGACGCGAGCGCGGCCGCGACCCGCAGCTGTTCTTCCTGCGGGTCTTCGGCACGCCGGGGAGGGGCCCTGGGGCTGGCGCTTCGGTGGCCACCACGTGTCGCTCAACTACACCCTCGACGGCGACCGCCTGGTCTCCTCGACGCCCGACTTCCTCGGCTCCGACCCGGCGCGCGTCCTGCTCCCGGGTGCCGAGCAGGTCGAGATCCTGGGCGGTCACGCCGCGACCGCCCGCCGCCTGATGGCATCCCTCAGCGACTCCCAGCGCACGCTGCGCGATCGGGCACCCGGAGGCGATCTCCGACATCGTCACCGGCAACCGGCCGCTGGTGACGGCCCGGGCGACGAGATGATCCACATGCAGGACCTGTGGCGCGGACGGTTCGCCGACCCCGCACTCGAGGAAGCTCGTCGACGACGTCGACCGCCGGGCCGAGGCCGCCTCGGGGTACGGCCCGCCCGACCACGCCCTGCTCGCGATCCCCACGCACGCCGGCCGGACTCCGCGCGACCGACATGACCGAGAGCCAGCGCGACCTGCTCCGCACGCTATCGGCGGATTCCACGACCGGCTGCCCGAGGAGCTCGCCGGCCGCGAGCACGCCCGCTACGCCGCCGACGCCGAGCTCGACCAGGTCGCGCTGCTGTGGGCGGGGCCGACCGACCCGGGGGAGGGCCACTACTTCCGCCTGCACGGCCCGCGGCTGCTCGTCGAGTACGACAACACCCAGCGCGACGCCAACCATGTGCACTCGGTGCTCCGCGACCCCGTCGCCGACTTCGGGCTCGACCCGCTCCGCGAGCACCGGCAGGCGGCCCGCACCCGGCCGGGTGACCAGCCGCCCGAGTCAGGACGGGGACTGACAGCCGCGCCACGGCCTCGGCACCCGCGCGGCGCATCAGCAGCATCTCGCTGGCGATAGGTCAGCATCCGTACGCCGCGGCCCCGCCAGAGCTCGCCGTCCTCGACGTCGAGGACCATCAGCCCGGGGATCTTCCCGTGCTTGCTCGGCGCTCGCGATGAGCTCGACCACGGCGGCGGTGATGTCGGGGTGCTGCCGGCTGCCGGCGAGGCCCAGGTCCGAGGCCAGGTCGCCCCGGCCGATGACGGCGCCGTCGATGCCCTCCACCGCCAGGATCGAGTCGATGTTGGCGACCCCCGCCGCACTCTCGATCTGGGCGATCACCATCGTCTCGGCGTTGGCCTCGGGCATGTAGTCGCCGGCGTCGAAGGAGCGGTACGACGTGGTGACGCTCGGCGGCTGCGACCCCCGCGTCCCGAGCGGCGGGAACTTCACCGCGTCCACGACCCGGCGTGCGGCGTCCGCGTCGTCGACGTGCGGGGCGTAGATGCCGAGCGCGCCGTTGTCGACGCAGCGGCTCATCAGGTGCGGCTCCTTGGCCGGGGGGCGGACGATCGGGCGTGATCCCGGCGTGCAGCGCGCCGGAGCAGAGCTCGGTCACCTGGGCCAGCGAGAACGCGGAGTGCTCCATGTCGATGATGACGTAGTCGAAACCCGCGGCCGCGAGGATGTGGGGCACCGGCGGCGCCGCCAGGGTGTGGATCCAGGTCCCGACCTGGGTGCCTCCCGAGAGCAGTTCCTCTTTGATCGTGTTCCGCCACATATCGGCTCAGGGTGTGCTCCGTCGCCTTGACGGCCGTTTGACATTCTGCATAATACAAGAAACACAGCTGAAAGAGGAGAATGTGTCCGAGGACTACTTGACCCCGGCGATGAGCAGCGACGCCAACGCCTGGGAGTTCGACCTGGCCATCCAGCAGACGGGGCGGGTGCAGCACTTCTTCGAGACGCGAAAGCTGCCGCAGTCGGTCAAGACCTACGCGATGGTCAGCAAGCACGTCGCGAAGCCGGCACGCGGATGGAGCGGCTGGCGCGGCCGAGGCCGCCGCCGGCCACGACATCACGGCGATGACCCTCTACTACGACGCCGCCAACGGCTACGCGTCCGCCCAGCACGCGCTGTTCGGGAAGACCCCGGAGAAGACCCAGCTCCACGGGGCGGCTCTGCGCTGCTACGACGAGCTGCGCCGGCTCGCGCCGTACACCATCGAGCGAGTCGAGATCCCGTGGGGCGACACCGTCGTCGCCGGCTACCTCCACCTGGCGCCGGGCGACGAGCCCGCGCCCCTGGTGTTCTTCATCCCCGGCATCGACATGACCAAGGAGATGACCCCGGAGCCGCTCAACAACTGGGCACTCCAGCGCGGCATGCACCTGTTCGTCTTCGACGGCCCCGGTCAGGGCGAGTCCAACATGCGCGACATCGTCCTCACCCACGACAACTACGAGGACGCCGTCAGCGCGGCGCTGACGGTCCTGGCCGAGCGTGCCGAGGTCGACGCCGACAACGTCCTGCTCTACGCCATGAGCTTCGGCTCCTACTGGGGTGCCCGGGTCGCTGCCAAGGAGCCACGGTTCAAGGCCGCCGTCCTGCAGTGGGCGTCGGTGACCAACCCGGAGAAGCTCTTCGCCGGCGTGGCCTCGCCCCGCTACAAGCACGTGCTCGCGTGGGTCACCCGCTCGAAGAGCGAGGCCGAGGTCGACGAGTTCATCGCGGGGATGCCCCTGGGCGACCTGGTCGAGCAGATCCAGATCCCGACCCTGACCACGGTCGGCGAGTTCGACCAGCGCAGCAAGCTCCCCGACGTCTACGACTTCTTCGACCGCTGAGCGGGCCGGCGAGTTCTGGGTCTTCGCCGACCAGCACCACCAGGTCTCGCTGCGCGGCAAGTCCAACTCGTCGTCCTCGGCCCACGACTGCCATGCCCTCGGCATGGACTGGCTCAGGGACCGTGCGCTCGGCAAGGAGTTCGCCAACGCCGGCGAGGTGATCTACATCGACGGCAGCGTCAGTCCGAACGATCCCCTCGGTGGCACACAAGCGCTACTGGTTCGAGGGCTGAGCGCGTGGCCACGTCCTTCGAGCACGTCTCCGCGATCCCGCCGGTCATCAACCGCAACGTTCCCGCGGCTCGACCCGGTCTGGCTGGAGCGGTTCGCGACGGTCAACAGCTGCGACGTGGCCGACCACATCGGCCGCCTCTACACGATGGAGGGCATCGACGCGCTGTACCGGCCGATGCGACCATGGTCGGCCAGGCGCTGACCGCCAAGCCGTGGCCGGGCGACGGGCTGGCCGTCCACGGTGCGGCGTCCATCGCGCAGGACGGCGACGTGCTGGTGGTCGACGCCCGCGGCTACACCGGCGTGACCGGGGCGGGCTTCAAGATGCTGCAGGGTCCCCGGGCCCGTGGCCTGCGCGGCTTCGTCATCGACGGGGCGCTGCGCGACGTCGACGACTTCGGCGACGTCGACTTCCCGGTCTTCGGGCGGGGCCGGGCGACCCACTCGTCGACCAAGCGGCGCCCGGGCGAGGTCAACGTCCCGATCCAGTGCGGAGGCGTCATCGTCACGCCGGGCGACCTTGTCCTGGCCGACGGCGACGGGGTCGTCGTCGTCCCCGCCGCGCACCTCGAGCGGGTGTGGGAGCGGGTACAGGCCGGGACCTCCTCCGGTCCTCACCGACCCGGAGAAGATCGCCGCCGCCGACGTACAGCGTCGCCAGACCTACGAAGAAGCGTTCGCCGCCGATGGCGGCATCGAGGTGAGTTGACTCCGCAGCCCCAGCCCGGGACTCCGGTTCTGTGCCCTTCAGGGAAGAGAGTGCAATGGAAACACGTTCGATCGGATCACTTGAGGTCTCGACCGTCGGACTGGGCTGCAACCAGTTCGGGCGCAAGATCGACATCGACGCGACCCGCTCGGTCATCGACGCGGCGCTCGACTCGGGGATCAACTTCCTCGACACCTCGGACCGCTACGGGTACGGCGACCTGCCGTACAGCCACCACGGGGCCTCGGAGGAGTTCATCGGCGAGTGCCTCAAGGGGCGGCGCGACAAGGTCGTGCTGGCCACCAAGTTCGGCAACCCGATGGGCGACGACCCGCGCAACCGGGGCGGCGGCCGACGCTGGGTCAAGATCGCCATCGAGGACAGCCTGCGCCGGCTGCAGGTCGACCATGTGGACCTGTACCAGATCCACCGGCCCGACGCCGACACCCCGATCGAGGAGACCCTGACCGTCCTCGGCGAGCTCATCGCCGAGGGCAAGGTCCGCGAGATCGGCTGCTCGAACTTCACCGCCGAGCAGCTGACCGAGGCCGTCGAGGTGGCCGAGAAGAACGGTCTGCCAGGGCTTCGTCAGCGTGCAGAACGAGTACAGCCTCCTGATCCGTGGCGCCGAGCAGACGTGCTGCCGCTGTGCGAGAAGCACGGCATCGGGTTCCTGCCGTACTTCCCGCTGGCCAGCGGGCTGCTCACCGGCAAGTACGTCGCAGGGCGAGCCGCGCGCCGAGCGACTCGCGACTGGCCAACTTCAAGCCGAACCGGCCGCACCTCGCCCTCGACGACGCGAACCTGGCGAAGGCCGGCGCCCTGGGCGTCTGGGCCGAGTCCAAGGGTCCACTCGTTGCTCGAGCTGGCCTTCGCCTGGCTGGTCGGCCCAGCCGGCCGTCGCCTCGGTGATCGCTGGTGCGACCAAGCCCGACCAGATCCGGGCCAACGCGAAGACGGCCGCCTGGAAGCTCACCGACGAGGAGCTTCAGGAGATCGACCAGATCTGAGCCCTTCGTTGGCCCGGGCGCTCACCCCCCGCTCGGGCCAACGGCCTCACTAGTCGATCGGGCCTTCAGAGCCAGGGCTGGGAGTTGATGACCGGCGCATCCTCGCCGCGCAGGAGCGCGCAGATCTGCTGGCAGACCATCAGCGACGACCTGTCGCGCGACGCCTGGCTCGCGCCGGCAACGTGCGGGGTGAGCACGATGTTCGGTTGGCTGAAGAACGGATGGTCGGCCGCGGGCGGCTCGCCGTCGTAGACGTCGGTGCCGGCTCCCCAGATCTCGCCTGCGTCGACCGCCGCCGCCAGGGCGGCTTCGTCGACGATGCCGCCCCTGCTGCAGATGGCCAGCACGCCGCGGGGACCGAGCAGCCTGAGCTGGTCGCGTCCGATCATGCCGCGGCTCTCGTCAGTGAGCGGCGCGGCCACGATCACGTGCTGGGCCCATTCGCACAACGCGTCGACGTCGTCGTACATCGTCACCGGGAGCGTCGAGGCGATGCCGGCCGGCAGGTACGGGTCGAAGACCCCCACCTCGCAGCCGAACCCACCGCGGAGCATCCCGATCAGCGTCCGGCCGATGTGGCCGGCGCCGAGGAGCCCGATCCGCGACCCCGTGATCTCCTCGACGAGTGGGAGGCCGAAGCGACCCAGGAACTTGCCCTCGCGGGCGAAGGCGTCGCGCTCGGGCAGCTGCCGGACCGCGCCGAAGAGCAGCGTCATCGCGTGCTCGGCGACCGACGGCGCGTTGCCGCCGGCGCCGACGTTGGTGATCTGGATGCCCCGACGCCGCACCTCCTCGAGCTCGATCGAGTCGATCCCGGCGCCGCGCTTGCCGATGAAGCGGAGCTTGGGCAGCTGGTCGAGGAGTGGTTTGTCGATCTTGACGCTGTAGTAGATGAGCGCGTCGATGTCCTCTGCCGCGTTCGTCCACCTGCCGTCCTCGTCGTGGGTGACGAGGGGGAACTCCTGCTGCTCGAGCCAGTCCATAGCGACGGGCTGAAGGGGCTGCATGATGAGGATGCTCATGGGACCTTTCCGGTGGGTGGCCTGCGTTGCAAGATCTGAAGGTCTGCCACCCAGGCGGTCGCACCCAGGCGCAGGAAGTCGACGTCGTTCTTGGTCGTGAGCAGCTGGACGCCGGCGCGCACGGCCATCGCCTGGTGCTCGGTGGTCGGGCTTCCCCCGAGTCCGGCGTAGCGGCCGGTCGCGTGCGTGGCCTCGACGACCCGGTCGATCGCCGCGATCGCCTCGGCGTGCCACACCTGGCCGGCCATGCCTTTCGAGAGCAGGTAGTCGCTGAGGCCGAGGTGGACGGCATCCACGCCGTCGACCGACGTGATCGCGTCGGCCTCGGCCAGGCCCGCGGCCGACTCGACCATGCAGACCAGGAGCGTGGTCCGCTCGAGAGCGGCCGTGATCTCGGGCATCGGGGCGGTGGCCTCGTAGTCCAGCTGCGGGTAGCCGCCGCCGTACGAACGCTCGCCGAGGGGTGGGAACCGCACGGCCGCGACGGCGGCTCGTGCGTCCGCCGCGCTGGCGACGTCGGGAAACACGATGCCCTGGACGCCGGCGTCGAGGAGCGCGGGCACTATCGGGTCGCGCACCCCCCGGACCCGGACGAGGGTGGGCACGCCGAGCGCGAGCCCGGTCTGGGCGATGGTCGCCACCGTCTCGGTGTCCAGCAGGGAGTGCTGGAGATCGACGCGCACGAAATGGTGCCCGCTGGCCCGGGCGACCCGGGCGACCTCACCCGACCGGTTCATCCGCACCGTGAGCCCGAGCGCGACGTCGCCGGCGCCGAGCCGGTCGAGGACGGCGTTGCTGAGATCGGCCACAGTTGGCATGTCCTCCAATATATATAATATTAGACCCGACCGGAAGGAGCGTCATGCCCGTCGTCGCAGTGGAGGATCTCCAGCGCCTCCTCGCCAGCATCTATCGCGCCCACGACGTCCCAGCCGACGAGGCCGAGATCGTCGCCGAGCACCAGGTCACCTCCAACCTGGTCGGCCACGACTCCCACGGCGCGATCCGCACGGGCCTGTACGTCGACCGGGTCGACCGCGGCGACATCGTGCCGGGCGCGGCGTTCGAGGTGGAGCGGCGAACGCCCAGCACCGCCGTGATCGACGGGAACTGGGGCTTCGGCTTCGTGCAGACCACGCGGGCGACCGACCTCGGGATCGAGATGGCGCGCGAGCACGGCGTCGCGGCGCTGACCATCCGCTACCAGGGCCACATGGGCCGCCTCGGGGCATACGCCGAGCGGGCCGCAGCCGCGGGCATGATCATGCTGCTCACCGCCGACTCCGGCCGAGGTCCCAAGTCGGTGGTCCCGCTGGGAGGCGCGCAGGCGCGGCTGGGCACGAACCCCCTCTGCATCGGCGTACCGACCGGCGGCGACCCGCTGGTGCTCGACATCGCCACCAGCGCCGTCGCCGGCGGCAAGGTCATGCTCACCCGCAACCAGGGCGGGCGGCTCCGGGAAGGGTGGCTGGTCGACTGCGAGGGGCGACCCACCACCGACCCGAACGACTACTTCGCCGGCGGTGCCCTGATGCCGATGGGCGGCGACCAGGCACACAAGGGATTCGGCCTGTCGGTGATGGTCGAGGTGCTCTGCGGACTGCTGACCGGACTCGGCTTCGGGGTCTCGGAGACCGCGCGTCACAACGACGGGAACTTCGTGGCGCTCTTCGACGTGGGGCACTTCCGAGACCTTCGGACGTTCACCGCCGACGTCGACGACTTCGTCTCCTACCTCAAGGACACGCCGCTGGCGCCCGGGTACGACGAGGTGGTCGTGCCCGGTGAGCTCGAGGCCCGCAGCCGGCGCACGCGTGCGGTCGAGGGGATCCCCGTCGACGACACGACCTGGGCCGAGCTCGTCGCCCTCGCGCCCGACGAGGCAGCGCGCATCCCCTCTCGGTTGACGGGGTACGCTCACTCCTTCGCCTCCGGCTCGGATCCGCTTCCGACTCCTGTCGCCACAGCGAGCCGCGGGCCACTATCACGGCCACGGCCCCGAGGATGCTGATCAGTCCGCCCGAGACGATGGCGAACGTCGGGCCGACGGCCGTGGCGGCCAGGCCGGCCTCGGCGTCGCCCAGCTGCGGCCCGGTCGTCGACAGTGAGTTCTTGAAAGCCGTCACCCGCCCGCGGAGCTGGTCGGGCACGGCCGCCTGCAGGATCGTGGTGCGGAAGACATTCGAGACCACGTCGGCGGCGCCGGCCACCGCGAGCAGGAGCAGGGACAGAGACCAGGGTTCTGGACAGGCCGAAGGCCGCGATCGAGACCCCCCACACCACGACGGACCACACCACCAGCCGGCCCTGACGGCGTACGGCGTGGACCCAGCCCATGGTCAGCGCCGCCAGCATGGCGCCGGCTCCGGGAGCGGCGTAGAGCAGCCCGACCGTGCCGGCACCGCCGCCGAGCAGCGAGGTGCCGATGAGGGGGAAGATCGCCCGCGGCATCCCGAAGACCATCGCGTTGAAGTCGACGAGCAGGGTCTGGACGAGGACCGGCGTCCGGCGCACGTAGCGCCATCCCGTGGCCAGCGCCTCGAGGGTGACAGCGCCGGCCGGGACGTCCTTGCGCTGGCGGCCGATCGGCCGGATGGCGCACGCCGCGAACGCGGCCCAGCCGCAGGCGACGAGGTACGCCGGGCCGATCCCGGCCACCGCCAGCACCAGGCCACCGAAGGCGGGGCCGACGACCTGCATGGTGCGGTTCAGCAGCTGGTTGAGCGCGAACGCCGCCGGGAGCTCACCGATGCTGGTCAGTGACGGGACGATCGCCGTGCGAGCCGGCGACTCGACGGCGGCGAAGGACGCGTTGAGGGTGGCCAGGACGAACACCGGCCAGATCGGCCCGAACTGCGCGTTGAGCGCGAGGCCGAGTGTCGAGGCGGCGGCCAGGAGCTGGGTCACGATCAGCACCCCGCGCCGGTCGTAGGCGTCGGCGATCACGCCGCCGAGCAGGGAGCACACGAGCACGGGGCCGACCTGGAGGAGGCCGAGCAGGCCGACCAGGAAGGTCGAGCCGGTCTCCACGAAGACCTGGTAGGGGACCGCGACCACGAGCAGCTGCCGGGCGAACTGGCCGCCGAACTGGCCCAGGATCAGCCAGCGGAACGGCCGGCTCCGCAGTGGCCGCGTGTCGAGGACGAGGTTCCGCAGGACGGTCACGCAGCACCTCGGCGGCGGGCATCCAGCCGTGCGCCGTGCCGTCCCTCGGTCACTGAGCAGGACGACGCCCGCGGCCAGGCCGAAGGTCGCGACGATCATCCAGCCCGCGGCGTACCCGTGCTCGGGGACGATCAGGCTGAACAGGATCGGCCCGACGAGGCTCCCGGTCAGCGTCGCCGAGTGCAGGAAGCCGCTGGCGGCGCCGGCCCGCTCCGGCTGCGCGCGCACCAGGCCGAGCTGGAGGAGGCCTGCCCAGCCCCAGCCGGCCGCGATGCCCAGGACGCTCGCCAGCAGCAGCGCCGTCGTGTCCGTCTGCCCACCCCATCAGCGCGTAGCCGACCGAGCCCGAGCACCATCAGCACCCCCGCCGACCGCACCGGGTCCATGCCCGACCGGTCCGAGCGCCAGCCGCCGACCAGGCGGGTGACGATGCCGGCGATGCTGCCGATGCCGAGGATCGTTCCGGCCGCCGCCAGCGACTGGCCGTGAGCGACGGCGGACTCGACGAAGAACACGCGCATCGCGTTGTTGGCGACGGAGCCGAGGGCGCCCGCGACGACCATCCGGCGCAGGGAGTGCGTCGACGCCCGGGCGGTTGTCGGCCGAGTCGAGCCGCCAGCGACGGTCGGGGCGACGTCGGCGCGGTGCGCGAGCACGAGCTCGGCCGCCGCGACCAGGGCGGCCACGGCGGCACCGGTGACGAACGCCCACCGCCAGCCCGCCAGGATCCCCGTCGCCGCGGCGGCCGCTCCGGCCAGGAACGTCGCGCCGGGCACGGCGGCCTGCTTGATGCCGAAGGCGAGGCCGAGCCGGCCGGACGCGGACGCGGCGGGTGAGCGCGAGATTGGCCGTGGGCTGGATGAAGCCGTTGCCGACGCCGCTCAGGGCCATGAACACGCCGAGCTCCTGCCAGGTGCGGGCCGCCGTCGCCATCAGCAGGAGCGCGGAGGCGGTGAGGAGCAGACCCAGGACGGTGCTCCGGGTCGTGCCGAGGCGTTCGGCCACCGCGAAGTGGCCCATCGCGAACGACATGACGGCGGAGGCGACGTAGAAGGCGCCGACCACCAGCGCGAGGTGGAACGGCGAGAAGGCGAGATCGGCGCGGATCAGGAGGGAGAAGGAGGCCACCAGGGCGACCGGGAACACGGCGATGACCGTCGTTGCCACCGCGCGCAGGATGTGCGCCGCGGCCGGGGGAGGATCGGCTGGCATACTACACTTTCGGTAATATAAAGTGTGGGAAGCTATACCTCCGGACTGCTTCACAATCCGTAATCGATTCTATAGAATCTATCGCAGAAGAGGAGGGTGTGATGGACCGGTATGTGGAGCGGCTGCGGGAGATGGACGCGGCCACCGTGCACGAGGCGGCGGGCCGCACGGGCCACCTGGCGCCCTCGGTGCGTCCGGTGCAGGAAGGCGTCGTCATCGCCGGCCGGGCGGTGACCGCCGAGTGCCACCCCGGCGACAACCTGGCCATCCACCGCGCGATCCTCGAGGCCGAGCCCGGCGACGTGCTCGTGGCCGCCGCCCGCGGCCACGTCGCCGGCTACTGGGGCGAGATCATGGCGGTCGCCGCCCAGGCGCGCGGCATCCTGGGCCTGGTCATCGACGGGGGCTGCCGCGACGTGGCCGCCCTCCGCGGGCGTGACTTCCCCGTCTGGTCGACCGGCATCTCGGTGCACGGATGCGTGAAGCTCACCGCCGGGCGGATCCAGGTGCCCGTGGTCGTCGCCGGCGTCGCTGGTCAGCCCCGGCGACTACGTCATCGCCGACGACGACGGGGTCGTGGCGGTCGAGCAGGCCCGGATCGCCGAGGTGCTCGACGCCGCCGATGCCCGCGCGGAGAAGGAAGCGGAGATCATGCGTCGCCTCGCCGAGGGCGAGACCACCATCGACCTGATGAACATGCCGGGCGCTCGCGCATGAGCGAGACGTCGCGGGACCTCGACGCCGTCCTGGCCGAACGCAGCGCTGCCGTGATCGACGGGATCGAGCGGATCGACCCCGATCACGTGCTGCACCTGGCCAGCAGCACGCTCAAGCTGGTCCTCGAGCACTTCATCACCGGTCCGGGAGCCGCTGGACCGGACCGTCTTCGCGATGCCGCGTGAGGAGGAAGGCGTGGCGGTCGCGGCCGGGCCTGGAGCTCGCCGGCCGCCGTCCGGTCCTGGTGCTCCAGGACAACGGCATCGGCAACCTGCTGACCTCGCTGCTGACGATCCCGCAGGCCTACCACGTGCCGCTGTTCGGCGTCGTCACGCGGCGGGGCGGCCTCGGTGAGTACAACTCGATGATCCACACCGTCAGCGAGCGCTCGGAGGCGTTGCTCGACGCCGCCGGTGTCCGGTGGTTCCAGCTCGACACCCGCACGCCCGTGGAGGTCTGGGCCGACGAGATCCACCGGGCCTGGACCTTCTCCCGTACGACGCACCGTCCGGTGTTCGTCCTGGTCAACCTGATGGGCGGCTGACGATGAGCGAGCTAGTTCGTCACGAGGTGCTGACCCAGCTCGACGGTGCCTTCGCCGACGACCCGGTGATCCTGACCCTCGGTGGCACGGCCCGCGAGATGCTCGCCGTGGCCGGCCGCAAGCCGAACCACCTGATCAACCTCGACGGCATGGGGCAGACCGTCTCCTGGGGCCTCGGCGTGGCGCTCGGGGTCGGCGGAGACCGCAAGACGCTGGTCGTCGAGGGCGACGGCTCGCTGCTGATGGGGCTCAGCGTGGTCAGCACCGTTGGCCACCTCAAGCCGCGCGGCCTGGTCGTGTACGTGCTCGACAACGGGGTCTACCTGGCCACCGGCGGCCAGCCGACCGCGGCGGCCGACATGGACCTGGTGGCCGTGGCGCTGGCGAGCGGCTGGGCAGGTGCGCGCGAGGTGCACACGCCCGAGGACCTGAGCGACTCGCTCGCCTGGGCGCGCGACGACCGACGGCCCGCTGCTGATCCGGGTCCACGTGGACACGACCCAGCTCTCGACCCCCTTCTTCCTGGAGGACCCCGTGGTGCTCGCCGACGACTTCCGACGCTGGCTGGCCGAGTCGAGCGAGGCGCCGGCATGAGCGACTGGCCGTGGATCTCCCGCGAGCTCGGACCGGTGCCGGCGACGATGCGGGCCGCCGTGCTCGCGGCGCCGCGCCGGTTGGAGATCGTGGAGAAGCCGGTGCCGGCGATGAGCGCCTCCGAGGTGCTGGTGAAGGTCGCCATGTGCGGCACCTGCGGGACCGACGTGGGGCTTCAGGACGTCCCCCTGCCCGGCCAGCCGCCGTTCGGGACGTTCACGCCCGGCCACGAGTGGACCGGCACGGTGGTGCGCACCGGCAGCTCCGTCGACGAGGTCGCGGTCGGCGACCGGGTCGCGATCCACGTCCACCACGGCTGCGGCCGCTGCCTCAACTGCCTCACCGGCTCCTACACGGCCTGCCTCAACTACGGCCGCGTGGACAAGGGACACCGGGCCTCCGGGCTCACGGTCGACGGCGGCTTCGCGGAGTACGTCGCCCACAACGTCAGCGGCATCCACAAGCTCCCACCGTCCCTGACCTGGGAGGACGGCGTGCTCGCCACCACCGCCGGGACGGCGATCTACGGGCTCGACCGCGCGGGCGGCCTGGTCGCCGGTGACTCGGTCGTGGTCATCGGCCCGGCCGGTCGGGCTGATGGCGATGCAGGCCGTGCGCGCGCTGGGGGCCTCGACCACGATCCTGATCGGCACCCGCGAGTCGCGGCTGGCCCTGGGCAAGTCGCTGGGCGCCGACCACGTCGTCAACGTGACCGAGACCGACCCGGTGGAAGCAGTCCACGACATCCTCGGCCCGCACGGCGCCGACCTGGTGATCGAGACCTCGGGTGCGACCTCGATGCCGGGGCAGTCCCTGCAGATGGTCCGCCGCGCCGGGACGGTGCTGTTCCTCGCGTTCTACAAGGAGGCGACACCGTTCGACATGAACCTGGCCAACCTGTCCGAGGTCCGCCTGATCACCTCGCGCGGCGAGGGCCGGGCGAGCGTACGTCGAGCCCTCGCGCTGGCCGAAGGGGGACGGGTGCGGGGCCGCGAGCTGGTCACCCACCGTTATCCGCTCGCGGACATCCAGCAGGGGTTCGAGGATCTACGTGAACGCCGCGACGACCCGGTGAAGGTGGTGTTCGTCCCGTGAGGAGTCCCGCATGATCGACCACGTCATCGTCTTCAAGCCGCTGCCCGGCCTGACCCCCGAGGACGAGGCCAAGCTCTGGTCCCGCCTCCGCGAGCTGGCCGACCTGCCGGGCGTCGTGGACTACGCGCTGGGGCGCAACTTCGGTGACCGCTCCCGCGGCTTCGACGTGTGCATGCGCGTCACCTTCCGCACCCGCGAGGACCTCGACGCCTACGAGGCCCACCCCGGTCACCTCGACGTGGTCGCGTTCAACCGGACGGTGACCTCGGAGCACCTGTGCGTCGACTTCGAGTGGGAGCCGATCGACCGGCCGGGCTCCGGAGCGCCCGCATGACGAGCGACGTGGCCCCCGGCCTCGACCTGCCCACCGCCAGCACGGTGCTGGACACCGTCCCGCGACAGCTGCTCGTCGGCGGGTCCTGGCGGGAGGCGAGCGGTGGTGCCACCTTCGACGTGGAGGACCCGGCCACCCACGGATCCCTCGGACCGGTGGCCGACGCGACGGCCGAGGACGCCCTGTCCGCGCTGGACGCCGCCGCGGCCGCCCAGGACGCGTGGGCGACGACCGATGCCCGCGCCCGCGGCGACGTGCTGCGCCGTACCTATGAGCTGATGGTCGAGCGGTCCGAGGACCTCGCCGTCATGATCAGCCTCGAGATGGGCAAGAGCCTGGCCGAGGCGCACGCGGAGGTCAGGTACGCCGCGGAGTTCTTCCGCTGGTTCGCCGAGGAGTCCGTGCGCATGTACGGCCGCTACTCGCCGGCCCCCGGCGGCACCGGCCGCATCCTCACAGTCAAGCGGCCCGTGGGTCCGTGCCTGCTCGTCACGCCGTGGAACTTCCCGTTGGCGATGGGGGCGCGCAAGATCGCGCCGGCCCTGGCCGCGGGGTGCACGACGATCGTGAAGGCGGCGCAGTACACCCCGCTGTCGATGAACGCGCTGGCCGCGATCCTGCTCGAGGCCGGGCGCTCCGGCGGGGGTCGTCAACGTGCTGACCTCGTCCTCCGGCCTCGCGGGTCTGCGGTCCACTCATGGCGGACTCCCGCCTGCGCAAGCTCTCGTTCACCGGCTCCACCGAGGTCGGGCGCATCCTGCTCGCGCAGGCGGCGCCCCAGGTGCTGCGCACGTCGATGGAGCTGGGCGGCAACGCGCCGCTGGTCGTGTTCGAGGACGCGGACCTCGACGTCGCGGTCGAGCAGAGCTACATCGCCAAGATGCGCAACATCGGCGAGTCCTGCGTGGCCGCCAACCGGATGTACGTGCACGCCGACGTGGCCGAGGAGTTCGCGCAGCGCCTGGCGGACCGGATGTCGGCGGCGACCCTCGGCCACGGCATCGACGACGGCGTGGACGTCGGCCCGCTGATCGACGAGTCCCAACGCACCACGGTGCGCAGCCTGATGGACGACGCCGTCGCGCGCGGCGCCCATGTGGTCGCCGGCGGCGCGGCGCCCGATCGGCCCGGCTACTTCTGGACGCCGACCGTGCTGACCCACGTGGACCGCGCGTCGCGGATGCACCACGAGGAGATCTTCGGGCCGGTCGCGGCCGTGTACACGTTCACCGACGAGGACGAGGCGATCCGGCTCGCCAACGCGACCGAGTACGGCCTCGCGGCGTACGTCTTCACCGAGGACCTGGCGCGGACCTTCCGCCTCGTCGACCGGATCCAGTCCGGGATGCTCGGCGTGAACCGCGGCGTCATCTCGGACGCGGCGGCGCCGTTCGGCGGCGTCAAGGCTTCGGGACTCGGGCGCGAGGGCGGGGCCGAGGGCCTCGACGAGTACGTCGATCTCACCTACGTCGGGTTGCCGATGTGATCGTTGACACACTCGAAAGGCACAATGTATCGTGCGTCCTATAAAGTATAGGTCTCCAGGTGGCACTCCCTTCCTCGGGCCCAAGGGATGCGCACGCCGCACTGGTCTCGGCGACCACCGAAGCGGTCGAACGTCAGGACCCAAGAGAGGAACGGCAGCATGAGGAAGCAGTGTGGCGCTGAGGAATCCGGGGGCCGGCGATGGGCGATCCTGCGCCGTCGGGACCGATCCGGGCGGCGAGCTCTGGCGCTCGCAGCGGTGTCGGCGATGGCGCTCACCGCCCTCGCCGCCTGTGGCGGTGATGACGCGTCCGCCGACGGCAAGGTCACGTTGACCGTCTGGTCCTCTCGGGAGCACTACGTCCCGATGGACGAGTTCGAGGGCTTCATGGAGGAGAACCCGGACATCGAGGTGAAGGTCGAGGTCCACGACAACGACGACATCCTCCAGAGCCTGCTCCGGATGCGCGACGCCGGTCAGGACCCGCCCGACATCATCCAGGACGACGTGGGTCTGATGCCGACGTACGCCCAGGCCGACCTGATCCAGCCGCTCGACGACGCACTGGCGACCTGGGAGGAGGAGGACCCCGACACCTACGGCGAGATCATCGAGCCCGCGTGGCGCGACGCGACCGTCGACGGCGAGGTCTACGGCATGGCCATGAACGCTCCCATGGACGCGCTCAACTACAACGTCGCCATGTTCGAGGACGCCGGCATCCCGCTCCCGTGGGAGCCGCAGACCCTCGACGAGGTCTACGACGCGCTGCTGAAGGTGCACGATGCGCGCCCGGACGACGTGGCGCTGGCCGTCCAGGCCAAGCCCGACGAGGGCGTCACGATGCTCAAGACCCTGCTCAAGGCAGCCGGCACGGAGTTCGACGGCGCCAGGCCGGACCTGACGAGCGATGCCTCGCTGTACATCATCGACTGGTTCATCCGGGCACAGGCCGATGGGCTGCTTCCCGAGAACGCCGTGTCGTGGGGCGAGGCGGAGACCCGGGGTGGGTTCCTCCAGGGCAAGGTGGGCGTCCTGTCCGACAGCCAGGGCGCGGCCTTCGACTTCAACGCGTCGGCGGACTTCAAGTACCCCGACCAGTGGGCCACCGCGGTGATCCCGCTCGAGACCGGTCAGGGCACCAGCGGCGTGACGATCACGGCCGCGAAGTCCTGGGCGATGACGGAAGGGAGCAAGAACCCCGACGAGGCCGCCCTGGCCCTGCGCTACATCGGCTCGTCCACCGTGCAGACCGCTGCGATGGCCGAGCTCGGCGGCAGCCCGACCCGCAACAGCGTCGCGCTGACCTCGCCCGAGGTGCAGGAGGCGTTCCCGTTCTTCACCGAGCAGCTGCGAGCGGCGTTCGAGGAGAGTGCGCCGGCACCGTCCGGTGAGGCATCGGGCGCGGTCGAGACGGTGCTGACGGAGATGTTCGGCGAGATCGTCTCGGGCACCGACCTCAGCGCAGAGGAGATCGCCGAGAAGTACCAGCCCCAGATTGACGAAGCGGAGTAGCGATCGAGAAGGGATCGTCGGTAGAGCGAGCGGTCGTGGCCGTCTCCCGCAGTGTCCTCGCGGACACGGAGACGGCCATGCCGCGTCGCGACCCGTACCGGGTCGGGCACGAGAAAGAGAACTGAACGGGCGCCGCGTCGGTGGCGCCGCCTCAACAGGAGAACTTGTGAGTGCATTGAGCACAGCTACAAATGATCCGGTCTCCGATCCGGTGCCTACCAAGGCTCGGCGACGTGGTCGGTCGCGCACCCCGCAGCCGAAGCCTCCTCGGCCGCGCCGTTCGCTGGCGAAGCGGGTCGTGCCCTACCTCTTCGTGGGGCCGGCGATCCTGCTGATCCTGCTGCTGCTGGCGTTCCCGATCGTCTACGGCGGGTACGCCAGCCTGTTCGACTCCGAGTACTTCGGGGGTCCCCAGTTCTTCGTCGGGCTCCAGCACTACCGGGAGACGCTGGACGACCCGGCCTTCCAGCACACCATCTGGGTCAGCGCGCAGTACACCTTCGGTGCCATCGTCCTCAACGTCGGCCTCGGGCTGATCTTCGCCTTCGCGCTGAACCGGGTGACCGGCGGGATGAGGTCCATCCGGGCGCTCATCATCGCGCCGTACATCGTCTCGAACGTCGCGGCCGCGGTCATGTTCCGGATCCTGTTCAACGCCGACTTCGGACTGCTGAACCAGGTGCTGGGCTCCCTGGGGCTGCCGCAGCCGGCCTGGCTCGTCGACCCGAACATCGCCATCTTCGTGGTGATCTTCTGCCAGGTCTGGACCGACCTGCCGCTCACCGTGCTGCTGCTGCTCGGCGGTCTCCAGGCGATCGACTCCTCGCACCTCGACAGCGCCCTCGTCGACGGTGCCTCCGGATGGAAGCGGGCGCGCTACATCTCGATCCCCCTGATCGCGCCGCAGATCATGATCTCCGTGATCTGGATCAGCTTCCAGACCCTGACCAGCCTCGGGCTGGTGCTCGCCCTGACGGGCGGCGGCCCGAACCACTCCACCGAGACGATGGCCATGCAGATGTACACCATCGCCTTCGACGAGCTGAAGACCCAACAGGCGATGGCGATCGGCACGTTCATCGTCGTCCTGAACGCCGTGCTGACCCTGATCTACTACCTCGTCTCGCGGCGCTACGCGGTGGAGGACGTCTGATGACAACGCGCGACTCCGAGATCACCGAGACCGCGACGCCCTCGGCCCCCCGACGAAAGGCGCGGCTGGCTCGCGCGGACGTGGCGGCCGGCCGCCGAGCCCACCGAAGCCGCCGCGTCCGAAGCGCCGCAAGCGCGGGGCAGTCCTCGCCTATGTCGTGGCCGGCTTCATCGTCGTCTGGACGCTGATCCCGTTCCTGGTCACGATCAGCACGTCCTTCAAGGTGAAGACCGAGGTCTTCGGCAACCCGGGTCTGATCCCGGCGCACCCGACCCTCGACTCCTATCGCGAGGTGCTCACCAGTAGCGGGTTCCACGTGTCGCTGCTCAACAGCATCATCGTGGGAGCCGGCACGACCGTCCTCACCCTGCTGCTGTCGGTGCCGGCGGCGTACGCGTTCGTGCGGTTCGACTTCAAGGGGCGTCACCTGCTCCTGCTGTTCGCCCTGATCCCGCGACTGGTGCCGACGACGAGCCTGCTGGTGCCGATGTACCGGATGGCCGTCGACCTCCACGCCTACGACAAGCTGATCACCCTGATCGTGGTCGACACCGCGCTCATCGCGCCACTGGCGGTCTGGCTGCTCGTGGGCTTCTACCAGAAGATCCCGCGCGACATGGAGGAGGCGGCGGCGATCGACGGGGCGAACATCTGGCAGGTCATCAGGTACGTCGTGATCCCACTGTCGCTGCCCGCCCTGATCACGATCGGGGTGCTGGCGTTCCGCGAGGCCTGGAACGAGTTCACGCTGGTCCTGGTCCTCACCAACGCGTCCGGCGCCCGCACCCTGGCCTACGAGCTGTACCACACCCAGGGCGGCATCGAGAGCATCCCGAACTACCCCGGCGCCGCCGCCTTCGCCCTGCTCACGATCGTCCCGTTCATCCTGGTCTACATGCGCATCGAGCGGTACGTCGTCGCCGGCATCACCGCCGGATCCGGGAAGTAGGTCGACAACCTCCGCTCCATTCGTCTAATGTGCTAGTTACCTAGATGAATGGAGCCAGTCGTGATCGAGTTCCACCTGGACAGCACGTCGGGCATCTCGCCGTACCTGCAGCTCGTCAAGCAGGTCCGGCGCGCGCTGCGGCTCGGCCTGCTGGAGGAGGGTGACAAGCTGCCGACGGTCAAGGACGTCGTCGGACAGCTGGCCATCAACCCCAACACCGTGCTCAAGGCCTACCGGGAGCTCGAGCACGACGGCCTCGTCGCCGCCCGGCCCGGGGTCGGCACCTTCGTCACCCGGACCCTGGCCGACGACAGCCTCGCCGCGCACGGTCCGCTGCGCCGCAGCCTGGAGCAGTGGCTGGTCAAGGCCCGGCGGGCGGGTCTCGACGACGAGAGCATCGAGGCGTTGTTCCTGGCCACATTTCGGTCCGCCGTGAGCTCGGCGGACGAGGAGACGGCATGAGCGCCGTGCTGCACGCCCGCGGGCTGGGCAAGAAGTACGGGCGTCGCTGGGCGCTCACCGACTGCACGCTCGAGGTCCCACCCGCCCGCGTGGTCGGCCTGGTCGGCCCCAACGGTGCCGGCAAGACGACCTTCCTCAACCTGGCGGTGGGCATGCTGACGCCGACGGCGGGCGAGATCGAGGTGTTCGGCGAGCGTCCGACCGGCCGTACGTCGGTGCGGGAGAAGGTCGGGTTCGTCGGCCAGGACACCCCGACGTACGCCGGGATGCGCGTCCGCGACCACCTCCGGCTCGGCGCCGCGCTCAACCCACGGTGGGACGCGACCCTGGCCGAGGGGCGGATCCGGGGCCTGGGGCTCGACCCGGCGCAGAAGGCCGGCCGGCTCTCGGGCGGCCAGCGTGCCCAGCTCGCGCTCACCATGGGCCTGGCCAAGCGGCCCGAGCTGCTGCTGCTCGACGAGCCGGTCGCCAGTCTCGACCCGCTCGCGCGCCGCGAGTTCCTCCAGGACCTGATGGAGGCGGTGGCCGAGCACGAGCTCGGAGTCGTGCTGTCCTCGCACCTGGTGTCCGACGTGGAGCGGGCCTGCGACTACCTGATCGTGCTCGTCGACTCGCGGGTGCAGGTCGCCGGCGACATCGACCACCTGCTCGCGACCCACCACCGGCTCACCGGCCCGCGGCGCGACGCCTCCGCCCTCCCGTCCGACCAGCACGTCATCTCGGCCAGCCACACCGACCGGCAGTCGACGTACGTGATCCGCACGGACGCGCCGATCCTCGACCCGGCCTGGGAGGTCAGCCGCCTGAACCTCGAGGACCTGGTCCTGGCCTACATGGGCCGCAGCACCGCCGGCGACGGAACGCCCCGGCAGACCCTGGAGGCACTCCGATGATCTGGCTGACCTGGCACCAGATGCGTGTCGCCACGATGTCCGTCCTCGGTGCGCTGGCGCTGGCCGCGGTCGTGCTCGTGGTCACCGGACCGCAGCTGGCCGACCTGGTCGGCGACGCGGGTGAGAGCTTCTTCGACCGACTGGGTGCGGACGGGGTCAAGACGGCGGTGTTCACGGCCGGCACGGCTGTCGTGTACGTCGTCCCCGCACTCATCGGTGTCTTCTGGGGCGCCCCGATGGTCGCCCGCGAGCTGGAGAACGGCACCCACCGGTTGGTGTGGAACCAGAGCATCACCCGGACCCGGTGGCTCGCCGCGAAGCTCGGCCTGGCCGCGCTCGCAGCCGCAGCTGCCGGAGCGATCGGGCTCGCTCTGACCTGGTGGGCGAGTCCGATCGACGACGCCATCGCGAGCGGCCTCGACAGCAACTCCTTCGCGGCGGTGCCGCGGCTGTGGCCCGACCTCTTCGGCGCCCGGGGCGTGGTCCCGATCGCGATGGCCGTGCTCGCGCTCACCATCGGCGTGGCCGCGGGCCTGGTCATCCGGCGGGCGGTGCCCGCGATGGCGGTGACGCTCGTTGCGGTGGTCGCGATCCAGGTCGCCGCCCCGATGCTGCTGCAGCAGCACCTGGTGCCGGCCGAGCGGATCACCACGACGATCACCTCCGACAACCTCAGGGGGCTGATGGTCGGCGGGGACCCCAACTCCGAGACGCTCGAGGTGCTGGAGCTGCAGGTGGGCGTGGCGCGCCCGGGCGCGTGGGTTGCCGAGAACGTCACGCTCGACCCGTCCGGCGAGGTCGCCGAGACGCTCCCGGGGTGGGTCGAGAAGTGTGGCGGCCCGCCGGGACGGGCGAGCTCCGTGCAAGAGGCCTGCTTCGCCCGGCTCGCGGACGAGGGATACCGGCAACGGGTCGACTACTTCCCGGCGTCGCGGTTCTGGCCCATGCAGTGGGTCGAGTCCGGCATCCTGCTCGCCGCGGCCGGCCTGCTCACCGGCTTCTGCTTCTGGCGGATCCGCCGCGACTTCACCTGACGAGGCGGGCACCGACCTCTACGCTGAGCGACACCCAGCCAGGACCGGGTGACCCAGGAGCGGAGGAGCGATGGCTTCGCAGGATGACGCCGGCGCCGTGACGATCCGCGGGCTCGAGCCTCGCGACCACGAGGCCGTGCACGAGATCCTCACCAGCCAGGCGGTGATCGACGGCACGATGCGGGTGCCCTTCGCGCCGCTGCACACGACGAAGGACCGGCTGGAGCCGAAGGACGGCGTGCACCTGCTGGTGGCCGAGATCGACGGCCGGGTGGTCGGGTTCGCGGAGCTGGTCGCCAACCCGCAGCACCCGCGGCACAGCCACGTCGCCGAGCTCAACATGGTGTGCACGCATCCCGACTTCGGCGGCCGCGGTGTCGGGCGCAGCCTCACGGAGGCGGTCCTCGACCTCGCCGACAACTGGCTCAACCTGCGGCGGCTGGGCCTGATCGTGTTCGAGGACAACGCTCCCGCGATCGGGCTCTACGAGAAGCTCGGGTTCGAGCACGAGGGCGTGATGCGTCAGTTCGGCTTCAAGCGCGGGGAGTACGTCGACGCGCTGGTGATGGGCCGGCTGCGGCCCTGACGTCAGGCGACGTCGGCCTCCATGGCGGCGACGAACTCGCTCTTCACCTTGCGCCAGGCCTCGTCGTTCATGTCCCGGCGCCAGTACGGCGAGCAGGACATGTCCGGACGCTGCAGCCCGCGCTCGGTGAGCAGGTGCCGGCGGATCTCACGGATCTCGACCGCCTCGCCGTGGACGAAGGCGTGCACCCGCCCCTCCGGGAAGGACAGCTCCCGCACCGCCGTGGGCAGCAGCTCGGCATCGGCGGGGGAGCCGGACCGGTGCAGCCACTCGAGGTCGAGCTGGGCGCTGGTCGGCAGGTCGAGCTCGTGCTCCGGTCCGTCGCAGACCAGCCGGACCACGACCGGCGTACCAGCCGGGACGGCCGCCAGCGAGGCTGCGATCGCAGGCAGTGCGGACTCGTCGCCGAGCATCAGGTGCCAGTCGGCATCGGGGTCGGGGCGGTACCCGCCGCTCGGGCCTTCGAAGACCAGCACCGAGCCGGGCGTGGCCGCCGCCGCCCAGGGGCCGGCGACGCCGTCGTCGCCGTGGACGACGAAGTCGACGGTCAGCCGCCGCGCCACCGCGTCCCAGTCGCGCACGGTGTAGCGGCGTCGGGCCGGCCAGTAGTGCTCCGGGTGCTCGGCGCGGACCTGCTTGGGGTCGAACACCGGGCCGTACGGCGCACCCGGGGGAGGGATCGCCACGTTGACGTAGGCGTCGGTGGCGTCCGGCATCGTGAACCGGTCGAGGTCGCCACCGGTGAGCTCGAGGCGCACCAGGCACGGCGTCAGCCACGTGCTGGCGGTTACCGGTGCATGCATCGCTGGTCTCCTGCTCATCGTCGGGTTAGGTAAGCCTAACTTCTCGGGCAAGCAGGACAAAAACGGGGCGGCTCAGCCCAGCAGCACGCCGGGGTTGAGGATCCCGGCCGGGTCGAGCGCGCCGCGGGCCGCGCCCAGGGCGGTGGCGAAGACGTCCGGACGCTGGCGGTCGTACCACTCGCGGTGGTCGCGCCCGACCGCGTGGTGGTGGGTGATCGTGCAGCCGGTGGCCGCGATCGCCTCGGACACCGCGGCCTTGATCTCGTCCCACTGCGCCACGGTGCTGCCCCACCGACCCGGTGCGTAGATCCCGTAGTACGGCGCCGGGCCGTCCGGGTAGACGTGCGTGAAGCGGCAGGTCACGACGCCCGCGCCGCACACCCGCTCGACGGCCTCCTGGGCGGCAGTGGTGATCGCCGCGTGCGCTGCGTCGAACCGGTCCCAGGTGCAGGCGGTCTCGAACGTCTCGACGACCATGCCGTGCCGGGCCGCCTCGTCGCGGAGGTAGGGCATCCGCAGGAACGACGAGCGCCAGGTCGCCGCCGCGTCGGCACCCTCACCCTTCTCCCGTACGCCGCGCGACCGGCTGTCGTGAGGTTGGCCGCCGTGGTCGCGGACGATCTCGAGCGCCCGGTCCAGCCACGGGTCGACCGGGTGGTCGGCCGACTCGAAGCCGAGCACCAGCAGCCCGCCGCCGACGCTGGTCCCGGCGTTGAGGAACGCCTCGGCGGGGTCGAGCAGCCGGCAGTTGGCCGGGTGCAGGCCGGACTGGGCGATCGCCCGGGTGGCCGCGACGGCCGAGGAGTAGTCGTCGAAGACGACGCTCGCGGTGGCCTGCCAGCGGGGCCGGTCCTGCAGCCGCATCCAGGCCTCGGTGATGACGCCGAGCGTGCCCTCGGAGCCGAGGAACAGCCGGTCCGGCGACGGCCCCGCCCCGGACGCGGGCAGCCGGCGCGACTCGCTGATCCCGGCCGGCGTCACGACCCGCAGCGACTCGGTCAGGTCGTCGATGTGGGTGTACAGCGTCGCGAAGTGTCCGCCGGCGCGCGTCGCCAGCCAGCCGCCGAGCGTCGACCAGGCGAAGGACTGGGGGAAGTGCCGCAGCGTCAGCTCGTGCGGCCGCAGCTGGTCCTCGAGGCGTGGCCCGAGCACGCCGGCCTGGATCCGCGCGGCCCGGCTGGTCCGGTCGATCTCGAGCACCCGGTCCAGCCCGCCGAGGTCGAGCGTCAGCGCGGGTCCGTCGAACCGCGCCTCGACGCCGCCGACGACCGAGCTGCCGCCGCCGTACGGGATGACGGGGATGCCGTCGCGCGAGCACCAGTCCAGGACGTCGACCACGTCCTGCTCGGTGCGTGGCCGGACCACCAGGTCGGGCGGGTTCGCCAGCTGGCCGTGCAGGTTGCGGACGACGTCGCGGAACGCCTTGCCGTGGGCGTGCCCGGCCCGGTCGGCCGGGTCGTCCGAGCAGAGCCCGGCCAGCGAGCCCGGCGGGGTGACCCGCGGCGCCGGCAGGCCGAGCGCGGCCGGGTCCGGCGCGGTGTGCGGCGACAGGTCCGCGCCCGGCAGGAACGCCGCGACCCGCTCGAGCATCTCGGCCGACTCCGCGGGCGTCACCGCCTCCTCGACCGAGCCCCAGCCCCACCACGACCGCGTCATGGCCGCGATCCTGTCACCCGGCCGGGTCGAGCATGGCCGCCGGCAGCCACTCCTCGACGACGACCCAGTCGTCGCCCTCGCGGACCGGGCGCACGACGCGGCCGTGCCAGCCGCCGCCGCGCTGCTCCCACTCGAGGAGCAGCCCGGGCAGGTGGCCGTGGTGGTCGGTGACCCAGCAGTGCTTGACCGTCGGCCGTTCGTCGACGGCCTCGCCGGGGTCGGCAGCCGACCGGCCGCGCACGCGCTCGGCCATGGAGCCGTAGCTGCCTCGCTTGTTCATGCCCCCGGCCATGTCCGCAGTGTGGCGGATCCCGGGGACAGCGGCGATGGCCGGGCTGGAAGGAGATAGGGGTCGGCGCCCGCCCTCGTGGGGGGACGGGGAGAGCGGGCGCCGAGTCGACCGCAGCGGGGGGACGTGTGCCGGGCGACAAAACCAAGATAACGGCCAGCCGCGCCGGCCCCCGTCACCCAAGATGGGTATGTAGTTAAAAACAGTGGATTCACCCGGTTAGGTGAGGTGGTCAGTTCCACCACTCGCGGAAGTCGGGGTGGTCGCGGTACAGCAGCGCCTCGCGATGGAGGTAGTTGCCGACCTCGCCCCGAGCCCACGGCCGACCGTCGATGTCGGCCTGGAACTCGGCATGCAGGGCGAGCCTGCGGCGCGCGTAGTCGAGGGCGCGCTCGTCACCGACGGCCTCGGCCGTCCGCACGTCCTCGCTGATGCGCTGCTGCACGAAGCTGCCGAGCTCGTGCAGCGTCGACCTCTGATCGGACAAGACCTGATACCCCCGTAACAAGTCACACTGTGTAGGAATGAATCGGTCCCGCCGAAGGCTTCCCGACCCGACAACGGAACCAAGGCAATCTTCCGTTGGCGGAGCCCCGGGGGCAATGGCATTCCGTGACTAGATCCAGCGGGCGAACCAGATCCGGTCCGTCCACTCCGCGTGCGTCAGCAGCCCGTCGGTGTAGATCGGCCAGAACCACGCGAAGTTCAGCAGCACCAGCAGGAAGAACGACCCGGCCACGATCACTCCGGCGGTACGCCGTGGGGTCGGCGCGGGCGACCGCCCGATCAGCTTGCCCATGGTCAGGGTCACGGCGAGCACGACGAACGGCAGCGTCGCGATCGCGTAGAAGATGAAGATCGGCCGGTCGTCGTACATCAGCCACGGCAGCCAGGTCGACGCCGTGCCGACCACGGTGAGCCCGAACCGCCAGTCGCGGGCGCCGACCCACATCACGACCGCGAACATCAGGGCCAGCACGCCACCCCACCACAGGGCCGGCGTCCCGAGCAGCAGCACCTGGCGCAGGCAGTCGCTGCCGGCGGGCGCGTCGCAGCCCTGGGTGCCCGGCTTGATGTCCACCTCGGCGTCGACGCCCACCGGCGTGTTCTGCAGCAGCCAGCCCGACGGGTTCGACCGGTAGGTGTGGTCACTGCAGCTCAGGTAGTCGGCGTGGAAGACGTAGAGGTCCTGGTGATAGGCCCACAGCGACCGCAGCGACTGCCACAGCTCTCCCGGCCCGGACGCGTCGCGCTCCGTGGCCGTCGGCCACCGGGCGTTCTCGTCGGGGTTCTCGGAGACGAAGGTCTCGCCCTCGCAGTGGCCCTCGCCGGTGAACGTCGTGTACTGGGTGTGCGACAGGTCCTGCTCGTACTCGTGCGCGTGCGCCAGCCAGCCCGCCCAGGTCGCGACGTACACGATGAAGGCGACCCCCACGATCTGCAGGAAGGCCGGCCCGGCGTCGGCGACGAGCGACTTGAGCACCGGCCACCGGACCCCGAACGACCGGCGCGCGCCCCAGCTCCAGGCCCAGGCGAGCACGCCGAACGCCGCCATCGGGAACAGCGCTGTCCACTTGGTGCCGACCGCGAGCCCGAAGCAGATGCCGGCCACGAGCAGCCACGGTCGGAAGAGCAGCCCGCGCACCGGCCCGAACCCGTGCGAGCGGGTGGCCGTCGCGGCAGAGAGCCGCGCCATCCGGGCCCGGAACCAGTCACGGTCGTTGACCAGGGCCGCCACGGCGCAGAGCAGGAAGAACGTGAAGAAGATGTCCAGCAGCGCCAGCCGGGACAGCACGAAGTGCAGCCCGTCGAAGCAGAGCAGCAGGCCGGCGACGCAGCCGAGAGCGGTCGAGCCGGTCAGCCGCCGGGCCAGCCGGCACATCACCAGCACCATCAGCGACCCGACCACCGCCGCCGCGATCCGCCACCCGAACGGGTCCATCCCGAAGAAGTGCTCGCCCACCGCGATCAGCCACTTGCCCACCTCGGGGTGGACGATCATCGAGGGATCGTCCTTCCAGATGCCCGTGGTGGTCCCGTCGAGGATCTTCTCGTTGGCGTCGCCGACGTAGGACCGGACGTAGCCGTGGTTCAGGAGCGACCAGGCGTCCTTGGCGTAGTACGTCTCGTCGAACGAGAACTCCCGCGGCGTCCCGAGCTTCCAGACCCGCAGGAAGAACGCCAGCAGCGTGACCCCGATCGCGGCGCTCCAGCCGACGATCGGGTCCTCGAGGCGGAGCCGGCCCGAGGCCCGCTCCCGCGCGGAGGGTACGGCGCGGCCCGCGGCGTCGCGGGACAGGCCGACCATCGTCACGACGGAGAGCCTACGGGCGCGGGGCAGCGACCCAACGCCGGTCGAGCTTGTCGGGACCTCGGCCTGCGATGATCGGGCGGTGACCTCTCCCGGCGTGCTCGTCCTCGCCGCGACCCCCATCGGCCGGGTGGCGGACGCCCCGCCGCGGCTGGCCGAGGAGCTCGCCGCGGCCGACGTGGTCGCCGCCGAGGACACCCGCCGGCTCAGGCGGCTCACGTCCGACCTGGGCATCACCATCACCGGCCGGGTGGTGTCCTACTTCGAGGGCAACGAGGCCGCCCGCACCCCCGTCCTGGTGGAGGCGCTGCTCGCCGGCGAGCGGGTCGTGCTCGCGACCGACGCGGGCATGCCGAGCGTCTCCGACCCCGGCTACCGCCTGGTGGCCGCGGCCGTCGAGCACGGCATCACGGTGACCGCCGTGCCCGGGCCGTCGGCCGTGCTGACCGCGCTCGCGGTCTCCGGGCTTCCGGTCGACCGGTTCTGCTTCGAGGGGTTCCTGCCGCGCAAGGCGGGGGAGCGGTCGCGCCGGCTGGCCGCGCTCGCGACCGAGGAGCGGACCATGGTGTTCTTCGAGGCCCCGCACCGGACCGAGGCCGCGCTCGCCGCCATGGCCGAGGCGTTCGGCGGCGACCGGGCCGGCGCCGTGTGCCGCGAGCTCACCAAGACCCACGAAGAGGTACGCCGCGGCGGCCTCGCCGAGCTCGCCGCCTGGGCGTCGGAGGGAGTTCGCGGCGAGGTCACCGTCGTCGTCACCGGCGCCGCGCCGACCGCCGCGATCGACAACGACCCCGACAGCCTGCGGGTCGCGGTCGCCGACCTCGAGGCCGGCGGCACGCCGCGCAAGGAGGCGATCCTCGAGGTGGCCCGGCTGGCCGGCGTGCCCAAGCGCGACGTCTACAACCTGGTGCACGCGCGATGAGCCGGATCGAGACCTACCAGAACGCGCAGCTGACCTTCGACGTCCGCGACCAGGGTCCGCTCGACGGCGACCCGTCGTGCTCCTGCATGGCTTCCCCGAGCGCGCCGCGTCCTGGGACGCCGTCGCCGCCCGGCTGCACGAGCACGGGCTGCGCACCCTGGCCCCCGACCAGCGCGGCTACTCGCCGGGTGCCCGCCCGCGCTTCCGGACGTCGTACCGGCTCCCGGCGCTGGTCGCCGACATCGAGGCCCTGATCGACGAGATCGGCCGGCCGGTCCACCTCGCCGGCCACGACTGGGGCGCGACGGTGGCGTGGGGACTGGCCGCCCGCCGCCCCGACCTGGTCCGCAGCCTGACCGCGGTCTCGGTCCCGCACCCGGCGGCGTTCGTGACCGCGTGCCTGAAGGGCAGCCAGCTGCGCGACTCGTGGTACTTCACGGTCTTCGGGCTGCCGTTCGTGCCCGAGTGGCTGGCCAAGCACCGCCCCGACGACTTCGACACCGCGCTCCTCAAGGGCGGGATGACCCGCGAGGACGTGGACCGGGTGCACCGCGAGGTGATCGACTACGGCGCCCTGTCCGGCGGGCTCGCGTGGTACCGCGCGCTGCCGTTCGAGCCGTTCGGCTGGGCGAAGGAGAAGGTCACCGTCCCGACGACGTACGTCTGGAGCGACCGCGACGTCGCGCTCTCCCACACCGGCGCCGAGATCTGCGGCCGGTGGGTCACCGGCCCCTACGAGATGGTGCGGCTCGAGGGGGTCAGCCACTGGATCCCGGCCCAGGCGCCCGATCCGTTGGCCGACGCGCTGCTGGCGCGGATAGCGTCCGTGGGATGACCGCAGGAGCCGACCCGGCGACGGGCCGCGACGGAGGAGAAGAGCGGAGCCCGTCGCAACCGCGAGCGGCCGCCCGCGCCGGAGCCGCTGCCGCACCCGGTCGTCGACAACCACTGCCACCTCGACATCGCCGACGGCGACGACTGGTTCGGGGTCGAGGACGCGCTCGCCGCCGCCCGGGACGTCGGCGTCGCCCGGATCGTGCAGATCGGCTGCGACCTCCCCGGCGCCCGCTGGGCGGTCGACGCCGCGGCCACCCACGACGAGCTGGTCGCCGGGGTCGCGCTGCACCCCAACGAGGCCCCGCGGCAGGCCGACGCCGGCACGCTCGACGAGGCGCTCGCCGAGATCGAGCGGCTGGCCCAGGCGCACGACAAGGTCCGCGCGGTCGGGGAGACCGGCCTCGACCACTTCCGCACCGGCGAGGACGGCCGGGCCGCGCAGGTCGAGTCCTTCCGCCGGCACATCGACCTCGCCAAGCGGCTGGACAAGACGCTGGTCATCCACGACCGGGACGCCCACGACGAGGTGCTCGACGTGATCGACGGCGAGGGTGCCCCCGACCGCTGGGTGATGCACTGCTTCTCGGGCGACCACGACTTCGCCCGGGCCTGCCTGGACCGGGGCGCCTACCTGAGCTTCGCCGGCACGGTCACCTTCAAGAACGCCCAGGCGCTGCGCCGGGCGCTGGTCGTCACGCCCCGCGGACCGGGTGCTGGTCGAGACCGACGCCCCCTTCCTCACGCCGATGCCCTACCGCGGTCGCCCCAACGCGTCGTACCTCGTGCCGCTGACCATGCGGGTGATGGCCGAGGTGCGCGGCGAGGACCTCGGCGAGCTCTGCGCGGCGGTCGACGCAGAACACCGAAGCTGCGTTCGGAGGCGCCTGGTAGTCCGGATATCGGACGTCCTTCGCCAACGTTAGCCTGATCACTTTTGTCGACTTTCGGGGGTCGGAGAGTTGGCACCCTCGGGGGCCGTCGTTATGGTTTTGTGATTGTTGGCCGGAATCGGGACCCCCAAAGCCCAGACCAGCGCCAGGAGGTAGCCGCACCTTGGCTGCCCCGCACGAAGCCCGTGCAACACGCAGTGCTCGCCGATCCGCGAGTTCCGCAGGCGGGCGCGCTGGTGCCCGAGAACCGGAGAGTACGACGTTCGGAGAATCGTGCCCTTCCATGAGCACAGCAAGCTGACCGCCTTCGTCAAGAGCCGTGGTGTCCTGGTCGCTCTCGTGACCACCGTGATCCTGGCTCTCGCCGGCACCACCTACGGCTACGCGGCCCTCAGCAACTCGGTCACCCTGTCCCTCGACGGCCAGGACCAGGAGGTCACCGCGATGGGTGGCACCGTCGGCGACATCCTGGACGCCGAAGGCATCGAGGTCGGTGAGCACGACCAGGTCGCGCCCGACCTCGACGAGCAGGTCGAGGACGGCACCAAGATCAGCGTCCGGTTCGGCCGTCCGCTCGAGCTGAGCGTCGACGGCAAGACGCAGACCCACTGGGTCACCTCCACCGACGTCGCCTCCGCCCTCGGCGAGATCGGCGAGGACTTCTTCGGCGCCGACCTCTCCACCAGCCGCGGCTCCGGCATCGACCGTGAGGGCATGGCCCTCGAGGTCGTCACCCCCAAGACGCTCAAGGTCGCCGTGGCCGGCAAGAAGCCGGTCAAGCGCACGCTGACCGCGCTCACCGCCAAGGAGGCCCTGAAGGAGATGGGCGTCAAGGTGGAGCAGCGCGACGAGGTGAAGCCCGCCGCGAAGACCGTCCTCGAGGACGGCGACAAGGTCGTCTTCACCGACATCAAGGTCGTCGAGAAGCGGGTCAAGAACGAGGCCGTCGACTTCGAGACCGTCGAGCGCGAGGACTCCTCGATGTTCGAGGGCGAGACCGAGACGGTCCGCTCCGGCACCGACGGCGCCCGCGACGTCACCTACCGGCTGACCTACCGCAACGGCGACCTGGTCAAGACCAAGGTCATCAAGGCCGACCTCTTCCGCGACCCGATCGACGCGATCCTGCGGGTCGGCACCAAGGAAGCGGCCGCCAACTTCGTGGCCGGCAACTCCGTGTGGGACCAGCTCGCGCAGTGCGAGGCCGGCGGCAACTGGGCCGCGAACACCGGCAACGGCTACTACGGCGGCCTCCAGTTCTCGCTGGGCACCTGGCAGAGCTACGGCGGCCCCGGCATGCCGCACCAGCAGAGCCGCGAGACCCAGATCGCGATCGCCGAGAAGGTCCGCAACGCCTCGGGCGGGTACGGCGCCTGGCCGGCCTGCTCGCAGTCCCTGGGCCTGCCCCAGTAGTGGATTGATCGAGTCCTACCCTGGGGCCATGCCTGATGGCCCACCGGCAGACACCGCATCCGCCGGGCCGAGACTTCTCGGCCCGGCGGATGTGCGTTCGCTGGCGTCCTCGCTGGACCTGCGGCCCACCAAGCAGCGCGGCCAGAACTTCGTCATCGACCCCAACACCGTCCGCCGGATCGTCCGCGAGTCCGGCGTCACCGGCGACGACGTGGTGCTCGAGGTCGGCCCCGGGCTCGGCTCGCTGACCCTGGCCCTGCTCGAGGTCGCCGCGCGGGTGGTGGCGGTCGAGGTCGACCAGAAGCTGGCGTCGCTGCTCCCCGACACGATCGCCGAGTACGCCCCCGCGCAGGCCGCCCGGTTCGAGGTCGTGCACGCGGACGCGATGCGGGTGACCGAGCTGCCCGGCCCGCCGCCGACCGCGCTGGTGGCCAACCTGCCCTACAACGTGTCCGTGCCGGTGCTGCTGCACCTGCTGGAGCTGCTGCCGTCGCTGCGGCACGGCCTGGTCATGGTCCAGTCGGAGGTGGCCGACCGGCTCGCGGCCCGCCCGGGCTCGAAGGTCTACGGCATCCCGTCGGTCAAGGCCGCCTGGTACGCCGACGTCCGGCGCGCCGGCGCGATCGGGCGCAACGTCTTCTGGCCGGCGCCCAACGTCGACTCGGGCCTGGTCGCGTGGACGCAGCACGCCCCGCCGAGCACGCACGTCACCCGGGAGCAGGTGTTCGCCGTCGTCGACGCCGCGTTCGCCCAGCGGCGCAAGGCCCTGCGCGGCGTACTCAAGGGGATCGCCGGCTCGGGTGCGACCGCCGAGGCGGCGCTGGTCGCGGCCGGCGTGGACCCGTTGGCCCGGGGCGAGTCGCTCGGCATCGCCGAGTTCGTCCGGGTCACCGAGGAGCTGCACCGGTGACGGCGGTACACGTCCGCGCCTCCGCGAAGATCAACCTCCATCTCGGCGTCGGTGCCCCGGGGCCGGACGGGTTCCACCCGCTCGTCACCGTCTACCAGGCGATCAGCCTGTACGACGACGTGGAGGCGAAGCCCGGGGACGCCGTCCGGGTCGACCCCGCGCCGTACGTCGACCTCACGACGGTGCCGCTCGACCACACGAACATCGCCCTGCGCGCCGTCGAGGAGCTCGGCCGCCGGACCGGCCGGGACCTGAGCGCGGACCTCGCGATCCACAAGGAGATCCCCGTCGCGGGCGGCATGGCCGGCGGATCGGCCGACGCGGCGGCGGCGCTGGTGGCGGCCGATCGCCTGTGGGACCTGGGCTGCGACGACGACACCCTGCTGGCCGCGGCGGCAGCCGTCGGGTCCGACGTGCCCTTCGCGCTGCTCGGCGGCACGGCTCTCGGCACCGGGCGCGGCGAGCGGGTCACGCCGGTCGCCGACGACGGGACCTGGAGCTGGGTGGTGGTCCCGTCGCGGGCGGGACATCTCTCGACGCCCGAGGTCTACCGCCACTGGGACCGCCTCCACCCCGACGCCGGTGCGCCCGCGCCCGCGGACGCGCTGCTCGCGGCCCTGGCGACGCGGGACCCGGCCGCGCTGGCCGCGGCCCTGCACAACGACCTCCAGGCGGCCGCCCTCGACCTCCGGCCCGACCTCGGCACGCTGATCGAGCGCGGCGAGTCCGAAGGTGCCCTGAAGGGGATGGTCTCCGGGTCGGGCCCCACCTGCGTCTTCCTCTGCGAGTCCGGGGAGCACGCCCGGGCGGTCGCCGGTGGCCTGCTCGAGGCGGGGCACGACCCGGTGCTCACGGCGTACGGGCCGGTCGCCGGCGCGACGGTGCTCTGATGGCCAACCTGGTCAACCTGGAGCGGGTCACCAAGTCGTACGGCGTCCGGCCGCTGCTCACCGACGTCTCGCTCGGGATCTCGATGGGCGAGCGGATCGGCATCGTCGGCCGCAACGGCGACGGCAAGACGACCCTGCTCGAGGTGATGACCGGCCTCGAGGAGCCCGACTCCGGCCGGGTGTCCCAGGCGCGCGGCCTCGAGATCGGCTACCTGCACCAGGGCGACGCGCTCGAGGACACGCACACCGTGCGCGAGGCCGTGCTCGCGAACCGGTCCGACCACGAGTGGGCAGCCGACCCGCGCACCCGCGAGGTGGTCGAGGTGCTGCTCGCCGGCGTCACCCTGGACCGCGCGGTGATCGGGCTGTCGGGCGGCGAGCGGCGGCGCTGCTCGCTGGCCGCTCTGCTTGCTCGGCACCCACGACCTGATCGTGCTCGACGAGCCCACCAACCACCTCGACGTCGAGGCCGTCGCCTGGCTGGCCGACCACCTGGCCAACCAGCCGTCGGCGCTCGTGGTCGTCACCCACGACCGGTGGTTCCTGGACGAGGTCTGCCAGTCCACGTGGGAGGTGCACGACGGGGTCGTCGACACCTACGACGGCGGGTACGCCGCGTTCGTGCTGGCCAAGGCCGAGCGGCAGCGCCAGGCGGCGGCCTCGGAGGTACGCCGGCAGAACCTGGTCCGCAAGGAGCTGGCCTGGCTGCGGCGCGGGCCGCCGGCCCGGACGTCCAAGCCGAAGTTCCGGATCGACGCCGCCAACGCGCTGATCGACGACGTACCCCCGCCGCGGGACCGGCTCGAGCTGCAGCGGTTCGCCACCCAGCGGCTCGGCAAGGACGTGATCGACATCGAGGACGCCGACCTCGCGCGCGGGGACCGGGTGCTGCTCGAGCACGCGACCTGGCGGCTCGGCCCGGGCGACCGGGTCGGCATCGTCGGCGTCAACGGCGCCGGCAAGACCTCGGTCCTGTCCCTGATCGCCGGCGACCTCGCGCCGTCCGCCGGCCGGGTGAAGCACGGCCGCACCGTCGCGCTGCAGCACCTCACCCAGCACGTCGACGAGATCGACCCCGAGGCCCGCGTGCTCGCCACCGTCGAGTCGATCCGCCGGGTCACCCGCACCGCCGACGGCGACATCACCGCCAGCTCGATGCTGGAGCGGTTCGGCTTCACCGGCGACCGGCTGACCGCGCGGCTCGGCGACCTGTCCGGCGGCGAGCGGCGCCGCTTCCAGCTGCTCAAGCTGCTGCTCGCCGAGCCGAACGTGCTGCTGCTCGACGAGCCCACGAACGACCTCGACATCGAGACCCTCAACGTCCTCGAGGACTTCCTCGACGGCTGGCCCGGCACGCTGGTCGTGGTCTCCCACGACCGCTACTTCCTGGAGCGGGTCACCGACTCGGTCTGGGCGCTGCTCGGCGACGGGCAGATCTCGATGCTGCCGCGCGGGGTCGACGAGTACCTCGAGCGGCGGCCGGACCGTCCTTCCGACGCAATTGCGCCGAAAGTGCAGGATTCCGCCCCCGAAGTCCGTCTTCCGGCGCAATTGCGTCGGAACAGCAACCCAAGCCCAAGGTCGGCAGCGCGGAGGAGCGGGCCGCCCGCAAGACCGTCGCCCGGATCGACAAGCAGCTCGCGGTGCTCGCCGAGCGGGAGGCCGCGCTCAACGCCGAGGTCCTCGAGCACGCCCATGACTACGAGAAGCTGGCCGAGCTCAGTGCGTCGCTGAACGAGATCGCCGCCGAGCGGGACGAGCTCGAGGTCGAGTGGCTCGAGGCGGCCGAGCTGCTCGAGTGAGCGCTCAGGCGTACGGCGCGAGCAGCACCCGCAGCAGGCCGGCGAGCCGGGTGCGCTCGCGCAGCGGCAGGTCGGCGAGCAGGTCGGCCTCGGCCGCGAGCAGCGCCTCGAACGCGCCGTCGACCGCGGCCTTGCCCTCGGCCGTGAGCCGCACGATCACGCCGCGCCGGTCGTCGGGGTCGGGGTACCGCTCGACGAACCCGCGTGCGGCCAGCCGGTCCACGCGGTTGGTCATGGTGCCGCTGGTCACCAGCGTCTCCCGGAGCAGCCGCCCCGGCGAGAGCTCGTACGGCGCGCCCGCCCGCCGCAGCGCGGCCAGCACGTCGAACTCCCAGGACTCGATGCCGTGCGCGGTGAACGCCGTCGCGGCGGGCGAGGTCGAGGTGGCGGGCGAGCCGGCTGATCCGGCTGAAGACCGCGACCGGCGCGAGGTCGAGGTCGGAGCGCTCGCGCTCCCACGACTCGATCAGCTGGTCCACCTCGTCCCGCATGGCCGTCATCGTAGACCACGCGGTCGAGAATCTTGACATCGAGAGACATTCGGTCGAGGATCGGTAGTATCTCGACATCAAGAGATTGGAGCGAGACCATGGCGCACACCTGGGACCCGGACCGCTACCTCACCTACGCCGACGAGCGCGGTCGGCCGTTCGTCGAGCTGGTCCAGCGGATCGGCGCCGACGCGCCCGCGACCGTCGTCGACCTCGGCTGCGGCCCGGGCAACCTGACCCGGCTGCTGGCCGAGCGCTGGCCGGACGCCGACGTCGTCGGCATCGACTCCAGCCCCGAGATGGTCGCGTCGGCGAAGGCGGGCGTGCCCGGCATCGGCTTCGAGGTCGGCGACCTGCGCGCGTGGGCCGAGGGCGCCGACCAGGTCGACGTCCTCGTCTCGAACGCCACGCTCCAGTGGGTCCCCGGCCACCTCGACCTGCTGCCGCGGCTGGTCGAGCGGGTCCGGCCCGGGGGGTGGCTCGCCTTCCAGGTGCCGGGCAACTTCGACGAGCCGAGCCACACCATCCGCACCGACCTCGCCGGCGAGGAGAAGTACGCCGCGCACACGGCCGGCGTCGCCGTCCCCGACAGCCACGACCCGGCCGTCTACCTCGACGCCCTCGCGGCCGCCGGCTGCACGGTCGACGCGTGGGAGACGACGTACCTCCACCTGCTGACCGGCGACGACCCGGTCTTCACCTGGGTGTCCGGCACCGGCGCCCGGCCGACCCTGCAGGCACTGCCGGCCGGGCTGCGCGAGGAGTTCGAGGCGGAGTTCAAGGCGCGGCTCCGCGCGGCGTACCCCACCCACGACTACGGCGTCGTGCTGCCGTTCCGCCGGATCTTCGCGGTCGCGCAGGTCGCCCGGATGAGGCTGCACCACGTCCAGGTCGCCTGCCCGCCCGGAGCCGAGGACGCCGCGCGGCGCTTCTACGGCCGACGGGCTCGGGCCTGGCCGAGGTGGAGAAGCCGGCGGACCTGCGGGCGCGCGGCGGCTGCTGGTTCCGCGCGTACGGCGACGGGGGCGACGTGCCGGCCGAGATCCACGTCGGCGTCGAGGACCCGTTCATCCCCGCGCGCAAGGCGCACCCGGCGCTGCTGCTCGCGAACGTCGCCGAGCTCGAGGCGACCGGCGCGCGGCTGGCCGGGCTCGGCTTCGAGGTCGACTGGAGCCAGCGCGACAGCTTCCCCGGGCACGTCCGGTTCCACACCTTCGACGGGCACGGAAACCGGGTCGAGATCCTGGCCGCCGGCTGACACCATCCGGGGATGCACCTCGTCCTCCTCATCGGCGCGCCTGCCGCCGGCAAGATGACCGTGGGTGCGGAGCTCGCGCGGCTGACCGGCTACAAGCTGTTCCACAACCACATGACGATCGAGCCGTTCCTCGACATCTTCGACTGGGACTCGCCGTCGTTCGGCCGCCTGCGCTCCGAGACCAGGCGCCGGGTCGTGGAGGAGGCCGTCGAGGCGCGGCTGCCGGGCCTGATCTTCACGTTCGTCTGGGCGCTCGACGTCCCCGAGGATCGCGAGCACCTCGACGAGCTGGTCGCGCCGGCGGTGGCCGGCGGTTGGCGGGTCGACGTGGTGGAGCTGCTCGCCGACCAGGAGACGCGCCTGGCGCGGGAGGGCACGCCGTACCGGCTCGAGCACAAGCGGACCAAGCGCGACGTCGAGTGGTGCCGCGAGCACCTGCTCGACATGGACGCTCGGCACCGCTTCGTCAGCGAGCCGGGGGAGCACCTCGGGCCGGGTGCGCACCTGCGCGTCGACAACTCGGGTGACGACCCGGCCGCGACGGCGCGCGAGATCGTCGCCGGGCTCAGCCTCGGGTGACCAGCTGGGGCTTCTTCTCCAGCCCGGACAGGCCGTTCCAGGCCAGGTTGACGAGGTGGGCGGCCACGACGTGCTTGGCCGGCTTGCGGGTGCCGAGCCACCACTGGCCGGTGGTGCCGACCATGCCGACCAGCATCTGGGAGTACATCGGCGCGGTCTTCGGGTCCAGCCCGCGCCGCTTGAAGGCGTCCATCAAGATGCCCTCCACGCGGGTGGCGACGTCGCCGATGATCGACTGGAACGACGCGGTCGTGCCGATCGGGCTGTCGCGGACCAGGATCCGGAAGCCGTCCGGGCGGGCCTCGATGTAGTCGAGCAGCGAGATGGCGGCCTGCTCGAGCAGCTCCCGGGAGGTGCCGGCGGTCAGGGCCTCGCGCATCATCGCGAGCAGCGTGGTGACCTCGCGGTCGACGACGACGGCGTACAGCCCCTCCTTGCCGCCGAAGTGCTCGTAGACCACGGGCTTGGAGACCTCGGCCCGGTTGGCGACCTCCTCGATCGCGGTCCCGTCGAAGCCGCGCTCCGCGAACAGCGCCCGCGCCACCTCGATCAGCTGCTCGCGCCGCTCGGCGGCCGTCATCCGGCTGCGGGTGGGTGCCTTCGGTTTGCTCGTCGCCACGGGTGCATCCTCGCAGGCGGCGCCCATTTCCCTGGTTAACCAGGGAAATGGGCTGTTGGCCAAGGAAGTTTCCCAAGCCATGTGCGCAAATCCCTGGTTAACCAGGGAATTGCGCAGACGGCGCCGTCAGGCGGCCGGCTCGACCCGCTTGCCGTCGATCCGGTCCGGAACGGGCCAGCGGACGTCGTGCACCCAGCCGGCCTTCTCGAGCAGCCAGATGATCCGGGCGGAGGCGTCGAGCTGGCCGCGGCCGACGCCGTGCCGGGCGCAGGTCGGGTCGGCGTGGTGGAGGTTGTGCCAGGACTCGCCCATGGACGGGATCGCCAGCCACCAGACGTTGCCGCTCATGTCGCGGGAGAGGAACGGGCGCTCGCCGATCGTGTGGCAGATCGAGTTGATCGACCAGGTGACGTGGTGCAGCAGGCTGACGCGCACCAGCGTGCCCCAGAAGAACGCGGTCACCGCGCCCTGCCAGGACCAGGTCAGCAGGCCGCCCAGAACCGGCGGCAGGAGCAGCGACACCAGCACCCACAGCCAGAACAGCCGGGAGACGCGGACGATGTCGCGGTCCCTCATCAGGTCCGGCGCGTACTTGTGCTGCGGGGTCTGCTCCTCGTCGAACAGCCAGCCGAGGTGGGCGTGCCAGAGGCCCTTCCACAGCGCGCCGACCGTGTCGCCGTACTTCCACGGGGAGTGCGGGTCGCCGTCCTTGTCGGAGAACTTGTGGTGCTTGCGGTGGTCGGCCACCCAGCGCACGACCGGCCCCTCGATCGCGAGCGAGCCGAGCACGGCCAGCGCGACCTTGACCGGGCGGTTGGGCTTGAACGAGCGGTGCGTGAAGCACCGGTGGAAGCCGACGGTCACGCCGGCGCAGGTGGCGAAGTAGAGGGGTACGGCGATCGCGATGTCGGTCCAGCCGAGCCAGCCGCCCCAGGCGACGGGTACGGCGGCGATCACGGCGGCGAACGGCACCAGGATGAACAGCGCGAGAGCGACCTGCTCCCTGCGGGACTGGGTCTCGCCGCCGAGCGTCGCCAGCGGCTGGTCGCCGCCCGTCGGGTCGAGTGTGGGTGCCGTGCTCATGGTGCTCCTTCTGGTCGTCCCCCGACGTACCTACGTGACCGTAACCTCCGGTGCCGTAGGTGTACCCACTGCTCCCCGTGGAACACCTGCCGAACAGTTCCTACCTGCCGGTAACATCTGGCCCATGCCCCAGGTACTCGACCTCTGGAGGAAGACCAGCGCCCTGCCCCAGGGCAAGCGCATCTTCTCCGTCCTGTTCGCGCAGAAGGCGCCGTACTTCGCGACCATCCGGCCGCGGTTCGTCGACATCGCGCCGAACCGCGCCGAGCTGGTGATCCCCAAGCGGCGCGGCGTGCACAACCACATCAAGACCGTGCACGCGATCGCGCTGTGCAACGGGCTCGAGGCCGCGATGGGCGCGCTCGCCGAGGCCACCATCCCGCCGCACAAGCGGTGGATCCCCAAGGGGATGGAGGTCGCCTACACCGCGAAGGCCGACTCCGACATCACCTGCATCGCCGAGACCGACGCCGAGCAGTGGACCGGCGACGACCCCGACCTCCCGGTCCGGGTGCGCGGCGTACGCGCGGACGGCGAGGTCGTGATCGAGGGCGTCATCAGGCTCTGGGTCACCGAGAAGAAGCGCTGACCCGTCAGAAGGTTTGTGACGGGTCGGCGTTCGGTCAGGGGATGCGCTGGTCGGTGCCGACGTCGGTGTCCGCCACCATCGACACCTCGAGCACCTTCTTCTCGCCGACGAACTTCTTCTGCACCCACGTGGCGAGCGCGGTCAGGAGCAGGTTGATCACGATGTAGATCGCGGCGATCACGATGATCGTGGGCACCTGGTTGTCGAACTCGCCGGTAGATCGCCTTGCCGACGCGGGTGAGGCCGGGCGCGATGATGTACTGCCCGAGCGCGGTGTCCTTCAGCGCCACCACGCACTGGCTGATGATCGCCGGGAGCATGATCTTCACTGCCTGCGGCATCAGCACGAAGTTCATGACCTGGGTCTTGCGCATGCCCGATGGCGTACGCCGCCTCGGCCTGCCCGCGCGGCACGGCGTTGATGCCGGCCCGCAGGACCTCGGCGAGCACCGAGCCGTTGTAGAGCGTCAGCGCGATGACGACGCCCCAGTACGACGAGCTAGTCCTTCTGGATGCCGAGCGCGTACCAGATGAAGACCATCAGCAGCAGCACGGGAACCGCGCGGAAGAACTCCACGACCGCCCAGGAGGGCCAGCGGACCCACCCGTGCTGGGACAGCTTGCCGACGCCGAAGACGAACCCGAAGACGACCGCCGCCAGGATCGCGGTGAACGCCATCTTGAGGGTCTCCAGGACGCCGTCGACCAGCAGCGCCCGGACGAACTCGGGGGTGACGAAGACCTCCCACTTGTCGCCCTCGAACTGCCCGTCCTCGTAGAGCTTCCAGATCGCCCACGCGATCACCCCGAGCAGCGCCACACGCCGCGACGACGGTGTAGATCCGGTGCCGGGCGACGGTGCGCGGGCCCGGGCGCGTCGAACAGGACGCCGGCGCTCATCGCGACACCGCCCAGCGGTGCTCGACGCCGGGTGGCCAGGAAGGAGAAGGCCTCGACGATCACGATGTAGCCGAGGGCGAACATGATGAAGATGCCCACCCGCTGGGTCGGGAAGTTGTTGGTGAACGAGCGCATCTGCGAGGTCGCCTCGGCGATGCCGAAGACCGCCGCCACCGACGTGTTCTTGATGAGGGCGATCTGGACGCTTGCCAGTGGAGGCACCGAGGCCCGGAACGCCTGCGGCAGCACCACCTGCGACATCACCCCCGAGAACGGCAGTCCGATCGCGCGTGCCGCCTCGGCCTGACCGAGCGGCACCGCGTTGACGCCGGACCGGAGCGCCTCGCACACGAAGGTCGAGGTGTAGAGGGTCAGCGACACGACGGCGGCGCCGAAGAACGAGGTGAAGTCGAACTCGCCGATGTGGACGTCGAGCCACTTGAACTGGATGCCGAGGATCGGCGCCACGAAGGCGAAGAGCGCGAACATGATCACCAGCGGGGTGTTGCGCACGGTGGTGACGTAGACCGCCGCGGCCCGGGCGAGCACGGCGATCGGTCCGACCCGCATCGCGACCAGGATCGTGCCGAGCACCATGGAGAGCACGCAGGCTACGAGGAAGAGCCACAGCGTGTAGCCGAACGCCTCCAGGTAGGCGCCGAAATCGTTGAAGACCGCGTTCACCCGGCCGTGGCTCCTTTCGGACGGGGCCGGGTGCGGGGCGTCGTACGCCGTACGACGCCCCGCAGCCTCGGATGGTCAGCCGGGATCAGGCGGCCGGGCACTCGTCGAGCGCCGGCGCCTCGGGCACCTCGACACCGGAGGGGCCGAGGGTCAGCTCGAACGCCTCCTCCCACGAACCGTCCTCGAACGACTCCTCGAGCACGCCGTTGATCCACTCGCACATCTCGGGGTAGTCCTTCGAGTAGCCGACGCCGATCCGCTCCTCGGAGAACGGCTCGCCGACGACCTTGAGGTCGCCCTCGTTCTCCGCGGCGTAGCCCGGCGAGGATCGTGCCGTCGGTGGACATGCCCTCGACCGAGCCGTCGAGCACCTTCTGCACGCACTCGGAGTAGCTGTCGAAGCCGACGCCCTTGGCGCCCTCGGCGTTGATGTTGTCGATCGACGTCGAGCCGGTCACCGAGCAGACCTCCTTGCCCTGCAGGTCGGCCATGCTCTCGACGTCGCTGTCCGCCGGCACCAGCAGCTGCTGGCCGGTGATCATGTAGGGGCCGGTCTGGCCGACGATGGCACGCCGCTCGTCGGTGATGGAGTACGACGCGAGCACGAGGTCGACGCGGCCGGACTCGAGGAACGGCTCCCGGTTGTCGGAGATCGTCTCCTCCCAGGTCGACGCTGTCGCTGGCCGGGTCGATGCCCAGGTCGGCGACCAGGAGCTTGGCGATCTCGACGTCGAAGCCGGACGGTACGTCGTCGGTGGCGCCCTTGAAGCCGAGGCCGGGCTGGTCGTACTTGACGCCCACGGTGATCTCGCCCGCCTCGGCGAGCTCCTTCATCCGGGTCCCGTCGTCGAACTGGTCGGCGGCGTTCTCCTCCGCCTCGACGTCGCGGCCCTCGTCGTCGCTGCCCGCGTCACCGCACGCGCTGAGGCTGAGTGCGAGGCCGAACCCGGCCAGCACCGCCTTGGTCCTGATGAATCGCATGTCTCTCTCCTTCTGTCCCGAGCCGGCCCGGCCGGCCCCCCTTCGAATGGATGGATTCGTGCTTTTCTCGTGTCAGTGCTTGAGGATCTTGCCGAGGAAGTCCTTGGCCCGGTCCGTCTGCGGGTTGGTGAAGAACTCCTCGGGGGTGTTCTCCTCGACGATCGCGCCGTCGGACATGAAGAGCACCCGGTCGGCCGCCGTGCGGGCGAAGCCCATCTCGTGGGTGACGACGATCATCGTCATGCCCTGCTTGGCGAGGTCGACCATGACGTCGAGGACCTCCTTGATCATCTCCGGGTCGAGCGCCGAGGTCGGCTCGTCGAAGAGCATCACCTTGGGGCTCATCGCCAGCGCGCGGGCGATCGCGACCCGCTGCTGCTGGCCGCCGGAGAGCTGGGCGGGGTACTTCTGCGCCTGGTGGCCGACGCCGACCCGCTCGAGCAGCTCCATCGCCCGCTTCTCGGCCTCGTCCTTCTTCTGGCCGCGGACCTTGATCGGCCCGAGCGTGACGTTCTCGAGGATCGTCTTGTGGGCGAAGAGGTTGAAGCTCTGGAAGACCATCCCGACCTCGGCCCGCAGCCCCGCGAGCGCCTTGCCCTCCTGGGGGAGCGGCTGGCCGTCGAGGCTGATGCTGCCCTTGTCGATGGTCTCCAGCCGGTTGATCGCCCGGCACAGCGTCGACTTGCCGGAGCCCGACGGGCCGATCACGACGACGACCTCGCCGCGCTTGATGGTCTGGTTGATGTCCTGCAGCACGTGCAGGTCCCCGAACCACTTGTTCACGCCCTCGAGCACGACCAGCGGCTGGCCCTGAGCGGCCCCGATCGACTCCGCTTCCTGCACCGTCATGCAGGGAACCTATCGGGAACTAGTCATTTCGGGCCAAGGGTCGATGCCGACCTGTGACCTTGGCGGCGTCCGCCGAGCGCGATTCGAGCCGGGCGCGCGACCCGCCGTACCCTTCGACTGTCATGACTGCAGCGCGTACGTACGAGGTCCGTCACCTACGGGTGCCAGATGAACGTCCACGACTCCGAGCGGCTCACCGGCCTGCTCGAGGACGCGGGGTACGCCGCCGCGCCCGACGGCGAGCAGGCCGACGTCGTCGTGTTCAACACCTGCGCGGTGCGGGAGAACGCCGACAACCGGCTCTACGGCAACCTCGGCCACCTCGCGCCGGTGAAGGCGAAGCACCCCGGCATGCAGATCGCCGTCGGCGGCTGCCTGGCGCAGAAGGACCGCTCGACGATCGTCGAGAAGGCGCCGTGGGTGGACGTCGTGTTCGGCACCCACAACATCGGGTCGCTGCCGGCGCTGCTGGACCGGGCGCGCGTGCAGGAGGAGGCGCAGGTCGAGATCCTCGAGTCGCTCGAGGTGTTCCCGTCGACGCTGCCGACCAAGCGCGAGTCGGCGTACGCCGCCTGGGTCTCGATCTCGGTCGGCTGCAACAACACCTGCACGTTCTGCATCGTCCCGGCGCTGCGCGGCAAGGAGAAGGACCGCCGGCCCGGCGACGTCCTCGCCGAGATCCGCGCGCTGGTCGCCGAGGGCGTGTCCGAGGTGACCCTGCTGGGGCAGAACGTCAACTCGTACGGCGTGGAGTTCGGCGACCGGCAGGCGTTCTCCAAGCTGCTGCGCGCCTGCGGCGAGATCGAGGGGCTGGAGCGGGTGCGGTTCACCTCCCCGCACCCCGCGGAGTTCACCGACGACGTGATCGCGGCGATGGCCGAGACGCCGAACGTGATGCCGCAGCTGCACATGCCGCTGCAGTCCGGCTCGGACCGGATGCTGAAGGCGATGCGCCGGTCCTACCGGCAGGCGAAGTACCTCGGCATCATCGACCGGGTCCGCGCGGCCATGCCGGACGCGGCGATCACCACCGACATCATCGTCGGCTTCCCCGGCGAGACCGAGGAGGACTTCCTGGAGACGATGCACGTCGCCCGGGAGGCCCGGTTCTCCGGTGCCTTCACGTTCCAGTACTCCAAGCGCCCCGGCACCCCCGCCGCCGTGCTCGACGAGCAGGTGCCGCGCGACGTCGTCCAGGACCGCTACGAGCGCCTGGTCGAGCTCGTCAACGACATCGCCTGGGAGGAGAACCAGAAGCTGGTCGGCCGCCGGGTCGAGCTGATGGTCGCCGAGGGCGAGGGCCGCAAGGACGCCGCCACGCCACCGGCTCTCCGGCCGCGGCCCGGACAACCGGCTGGTCCACTTCACGCCACCGGCCGGCGGTCGAGATCCGGCCCGGCGACATGGTCACCGTCGAGATCACGTACGCCGCCCCGCACCACCTGGTCGCCGACGGGCCCGTGCTGGACGTGCGGCGTACCCGCTCCGGCGACGCGTGGGAGGCCCGCCACTCGGCCCCGGTTCCCGCCGGCGTCTCGCTCGGCATGCCGTCGCTCGGCGTGCCCGCCCCGCTCCCGGACGCGCCCGCCTGCCGCTGAAGCACAGGCTCAGCAGCCCCGAGCACGCCAAGGTTCGCGGTCGTTACCGGACGTTCGTGCCGGTTGCAACGCTGCACGAACGTCCAGAACACCCGGTCAGCCGGGGATCGCGACCGGGCGTCAGTCGGAGCGCGGGTCCACGGAGGAGTAGCCCGCCTTGGGCGGGAGCCCGTCGGGGTTCTCCTCCACCTGGCCGGGCCGCTGCTCGGGCGGCACGTCCTCGTCCGGACCTCGCTCGGCCGGGGCGGTCGGGCGGGTGCCGTCGGTGGCGTGCTGGCCGGGCCCGGTGGGTCCGGTGCGCTCGCTGCTCACACCCATCTCGCCGGCGGCGCCGTCAGGCCCGTTGGCGTTCGGGTTGGAGTCACGCACGATCTCCTCGTCGGTTCCCATGGCAGGGACGTACCCACGATCAGGCGGGAGATTCCTTCGTCGGCTCGCTCGCGCCGTCGGTGGTCGCCTCGGTCTCGGTGTCGTCCGGCGCCTTGATCTCGTCCGGCACCTTGTCCTCCGCGGCGGGGTTCTCGTCAGGGCCGAGGTCGGGCACGGCGAGTGGGATGTCCTCGTCGGTGATCGCGTCGACTCCACCCGGGTTGGGCTCTCCGGGTTCGATCTGGGGCTCTGGCTTGGGTCCCAGGTCATCGGCCATGGTCGGTTCCTCCCTCAAGAAATCCGAACGTCGTGTACGGGACGGTGGTACCCATCCGCAGCGCGTCCAACACGGTCAGCTCGTGCGGCACCACCGGATCGGGCAGGTCGTCGAGCGGCGCACCACCGCAGATCGGCGCACTTCTCCGGCTCCACGATGGTCGGCTCGCCGGTCCAGGACCGGGCCGTGAAGAAGAAGTCGATCCGCTCGTCGATCGGCTCCCCGCCGCGGGTCCGCTGCATCGCCGTGACGAACTCCAGCGCCAGCCCGGACACCGCGATCTCCTCGGCGGCCTCCCGGTGCGCGGCGTCGTACGCCGTCTCGCCGCGCTCGACGTGCCCGGCCGCGGCCGCGGCCCAGTGGTCGTCCATGTAGCCGGTGTTCTGGCGCAGCTGCAGCAGCACCTCGAGCCCGGACGGTGCCGTCGCGCAGCAGGAACACGTACGCCGCCGGGACGACGACGAACCGGTCCGTCACTCGTCCTCGTCCGAGGGCTCGTCGTCGTGCGGCGTCGCCGCCGGCTCGCCCGCACCCTCGTAGACCGTGCCGGTGTCGCCGGACACCGCGCCTGCTTCGCCGGCCGACTCGTACTCCTCCGGGTCCGGCTCGTCCTCGGGCTCGTCGGGGGCGAGCGCCTCCGGTGGCACCTCGGTCATGGCTGGCTCCTCACTCGCTCGGGTCGCTGGTGGCTCACTGGCTGGGCTGGTCCAGCGACGTCTCGGCGTTCTCCTCCTGGACGGCCTCGGCGTCCTCGCCCTGGCCGTGCCCGGAGCGGTCCGGCTCCTGCGCCTCGCCCTCGCCGTCGTCGCGGGTCACCCGCTTCGTGTCCGGGCCCGGGTCGGGCGCCGCCTCGCCGGGTGTCCGCCGCCGCTCGGAGCGTCCGTGCGCTGCGGCCCGCCCGGAGGTGCCGGCGCGTCGATGCCGCCCGGCCCCTGCGGGTCGACCGGCCCCTGCGGCTTCTCCTGCTTCTCGTCGCCGTCAGCCACGCGGCTTCCCCACGTCGCCGTCGTTCTTGCCGTCGAGCTTCTCCAGCGCCTCCTTGGCCTTCTCGGCGCCGGTGGCGATCTTGTCGGCGTGCTTGCCCTGGGTCTTGTCGTCGAGCGTCCGGGCGGCCTTGTCGACGCCGTCCGCGACCTTGTCGCCGTGCTTGTCGACGGCGTCGGTCAGCTTGCCGCGTGCCTTGTCCAGGAAACCCATGACACTCCTCTCGGTTCGGGTCGGCTCCGTCGCGGAGCCGTTCTCTTGACACACTAACCACATGGCGGAGATCCCGATCGTGGCCGTCGTCGGCCCCACCGCCTCCGGCAAGACCGACCTCTCCCTCGACCTCGCGGAACGGCTCGGCGGCGAGATCGTCAACACCGACGCGATGGCGGTCTACCGCGGCATGGACGTCGGTACGGCGAAGCTCCCGGCCGCCGAGCGCCGCGGCATCCCGCACCACCTCCTCGACATCCTCGACGTCCGGGACCCGCTGACGGTCGCGGAGTTCCAGGAGCGGGCGCGGGCGGTCGTCGCCGAGCTGCGCGGGCGCGGCGCAGTCCCGGTCCTGGTCGGCGGGTCCGCGCTCTACACCCGCGCGATCCTGGACCGCTTCGAGTTCCCCGGCACCGACCCGGTCGTCCGCGAGCGGCTCGAGGCCGAGCTCGCCGAGGTCGGCTCCCACGCCCTGCACCGGCGGCTGGCCGAGACCGACGCCGAGGCCGCGGCGCGGATCATCCCCGAGAACGGCCGGCGCGTGGTCCGCGCGCTCGAGGTCATCGAGATCACCGGCCGTCCGTTCAGCGCGTCGCTGCCGCGGCTGGAGTACGCCGACCCCGCCAGCGTCCAGGTCGGCGTGGACATCGACCGGCCCACGCTCGACCGGCGGATCGAGCTGCGCGTGGAGCGGATGTTCGCGGACGGCTTCGTCGACGAGGTGTCCCGGCTGCTCGGCGAGGGGCTGGCCGAGGGGCGCACCGCCTCCCGCGCGATCGGCTACCGCGAGGTCGCGGCGTACCTCTCCGGCGAGCTGTCCCTCGACGACGCCCGCGAGCAGACCGTGACCGCCACCCGGCGCTTCGCCCGCCGGCAGGACTCCTGGTTCCGCAAGGACCCGCGCATCACCTGGGTCCGGTACGACGACCCCGAGCGGCTCGAGCAGGCCCTCGCGGCTGTCGACGGCTGAGCAAGATCGGTCGGGTCCGCGGGTGGTGTCCGACGGCAGACTGATCCCATGACCGAGAGCAGCAGCGGCCGCGACCGCCTCCGCGAGCTGCTCGACGCCGTCCTCGACGAGGACAACCAGAGCCTCCGCGACATGGCCGGCGGGGCGTTCTCGTCGCCGTACCACTTCAGCCGGCAGCTCTCCCGCGCTGCCCGCGAGGCGCCGGTGGCGATGCGCCGCCGGGTGATGCTCGAGCGGGCGGCGTGGCAGATCCGCCAGGGCACCTCGGTCACCGACGCCGCGTTCGCGGCCGGCTACGAGTCGGTCGAGGGCTTCAGCCGGGCGTTCGCCCGGGCCTACGGCCACCCGCCGAGCGTCCCCGCCGAACGCGCCAGCCACTGGCTGCCGGCGCCGAACGGGATCCACTTCCACCCGCCCACCTCGCTGTGGGTGCACACCACGGAGCAGCCGATGAGCCCCCTGACCGAACAGCTGATCGCCCACGACCTCGACGACACCCGCGACCTGCTCGACCGCGCCAAGCAGCTGCCGGACGAGGAGTACCGGCACAAGCGGCTGCCGGGCAACGCCACCATCGGCTTCGACGGCCTCGACGAGTCGATCGCCGACGTGCTCACGCACATCGTGTTCACCAAGGAGGTCTGGCTGGCCGCGATCGAGGGCACGGAGTTCCCGCCGGAGCGGGCCGACGACCCGGCCACGCTGATCGAGCGGCACGAGTCGGTCGCGGCGCGCTGGCGTGCCACCGTGGCCGACATCGAGCGCCGCGGCGCCTGGGACGACCGGCTGATCGACGCGCTCTGCGACCCGCCCGAGAGCTTCGTGATGAGCAGCGTCGTCGCCCACGTGCTGACCTACTCCGTCGCCCGCCGGCACCTGGCCCGGCAGCTGATCCGGGCCGGCGGCGGGGAGATCGACGAGGGCGACCCGATCAACTGGCTGCGCCGCCAGATGGGAGAGGACACGGAGGACCCGGCATGACCACGACCTCCTTCTACACCGCCACGACGCTCGACGGCTTCATCGCCGACGAGCACGACTCCCTCGACTGGCTGTTCGTCCAGGAGCAGGACCCGAAGGGGCCGTTGAACTACGACGACTTCTTCGCGGCCATCGGGGCGGTCGCGATGGGCGCGACGACGTACCAGTGGCTCCTCGACCACCTCGCGAAGTCCGGCGAGAAGTGGCCCTACGAGATCCCCGCGTGGGTGTTCACCCACCGCACGCTTCGAGCCGCCCGACGCCGACGTGCGCTTCACCCAGGACGACGTGGCCGACGTGCACGCCGCGATGGCCGAGGCCGCCGCGGGCAAGGACCTCTGGGTGGTCGGTGGCGGCGACCTGGCCGCCCAGTTCGCGGAGGCCGGACTGCTCGACGAGCTGATCGTGTACATCGCGCCGGTGACGCTGGGAGCCGGTCGGCCGCTGTTCCCGCGCAGGTTCGACCTCGAGCTGACCGAGCTCGACCGCAACGGCGCGTTCGTCTGCGCCAGGTACGCCGTGAAGGGGCCGCGCGCGGACTGATTGCGCACCGATCTCGGCCTCGACAGATGTCGGCGGCCGGGTGCAGGGTGGAAACGCTTACGTGGAACGTCCGTCTCGGGAGGACCCATGCCCCACGCCTCACGCGCGACCCTCGTCGCGTCACTCGCCGCCCTGTCCCTGCTCGCACCCGACGCTGCCGGCCGGCGGCGGTGCCGCAACAGCGGCGCCCGCGCCGGCGCCGGCCGATCGCCGAACCACCCAAGCTGCCGACCGCCGTCGGCCGGGGCGGGGCGGTGTCCACCGTCGACCCCTACGCCACGAAGGTCGGGCTGCGCGTGCTCCGCAACGGCGGCAACGCCGTCGACGCCGCCGTCGCGGCCGCCGCCGCGCTCGGCGTCACCGAGCCCTACAGCTCCGGCCTGGGTGGTGGCGGCTTCTTCGTCCACTACGACGCGAAGTCCGGCAAGGTCCGCACCATCGACGGCCGCGAGACCGCCCCGAAGGGGATGCCGCCGAAGACCGCCTTCATCGACCCCGACACGGGCGACACCTACTCCTTCGACGACCTGGTGACCAGCGGCGTCTCGGTCGGCGTGCCCGGCACTCCCGCCACCTGGCAGCAGGCGCTCGACCGTTGGGGCACCCGCTCGCTGGCCCAGTCGCTGCGCCCGGCCGCCAACCTGGCCGAGCGCGGGTTCGTCGTCGACGAGACGTTCCACCAGCAGACCGTGGACAACCAGGAGCGGTTCGAGCAGATCCGGCCCACCCGTCGGCTCTTCCTCCCCGGCGGCGAGCCCCCGGCCGTGGGGTCGACGTTCCGCAACCCCGACCTCGCCAAGACCTACCGCCTGATCGCCGAGCGCGGCCTGCGCCCGCTCTACGAAGGCGGGATCGCCGAGCAGATCGTCGACGCCGTCCAGGAGCCGCCGACAGACCCAGGGCGCCGAGCTCCCGGTGCCGTCCGGGTACATGAAGCCGGCCGACCTCGCGCGCTACACCGCCGTCGACCGCTTGCCCACCAAGTCCGGCTACCGCGGCTACCAGGTCTTCGGCATGCCGCCCTCCTCCAGCGGCGGGATCGCCGTGGGTGAGGCGCTCAACATCCTGGAGCGGTACGACGTCGGCGCGCATGGCCCCCGAAGACGCGCTGCACCTCTACCTCGAGGCCAGCGCGCTCGCGTTCGCCGACCGGGGCGAGTACGTCGGCGACGCCGACTACGTCGACGTCCCGCAGCGAGACCCTGCTCAAGGACCGGTTCGCCGCCGAGCGGGCCTGCTCGATCGTCCCGGGCGAGGCCCAGCCGAAGCCGTTCCCGCCCGGCGACGTGACGTCGTACGACGGGGTCTGCGAGGAGGGCATCGCCGGCGACGCCGCCGGCGACCACGAGGGCCTGTCCACGACCAACCTCACCGTCGCCGACCGCTGGGGCAACGTCGTCGAGTACACCCTCACCATCGAGCAGACCGGCGGCTCGGGGATCGTGGTGCCCGGCCGCGGTTTCATCCTCAACAACGAGCTGACCGACTTCTCGCTCGAGTACGACGAGGACGACCCGAACCGGCTCCAGCGGGGCAAGCGCCCGCGCAGCTCGATGTCGCCGACGATCGTGCTCCAGGACGGCAAGCCGTTCCTGGCGCTCGGCTCGCCGGGCGGCGCGACCATCATCACGACCGTGCTGCAGATGCTGGTCAACCGGATCGACCTCGGCATGACGCTCGAGGAGGCGATGGCCGCGCCGCGGTCCTCGCCGCGCAACGCCACGCCGGTCCAGTCCGAGCAGGAGTTCATCGACGCGTACGGCGCGCTGCTGGACGCCTACGGCCACGACCTCACCCCGATCGCCGAGCTCGGCGCCGCGACCGCCATCGAGTTCGGGCCAGGCCGGCGGCTGACCGCCGCCGCCGAGCCCGAGCGTCGCGGCGGTGGAGCGGCGGCCGTGGTGAGCCCCGCGGGCGGAGGCTGACCCACCGGGCACAATGGAGGGGTGACCACCGGCTACCCGTTCCTGAAAGGGCACGGCACGGAGAACGACTTCGTGCTGCTGCCCGACCACGACGGGTCCGTCCACGGCGAGCTCGACGCCGCGCGGGTGCGCGCGCTGTGCGACCGGCGGGCCGGCATCGGCGGCGACGGCGTACTGCGCGTCATCCGCACCGCCGCCTTCGATGCTCTGCCCTCGTCGGACGCGCCTCCAGCCAGGCCGCCGACGCCGAGTGGTACATGGACTACCGCAACTCCGACGGCTCGACCAGCGAGATGTGCGGCAACGGGATCCGGGTCTTCGCCCGCCACCTCGTCGAGGAGGGCCTGGCCGACCCGGCCGCGCCGATCCCGGTCGCGACCCGGGACGGGATCAAGGTGCTCACCATCGACGGCGACGTGGTGACCGCCGACATGGGCCGGCCGAAGCCGCTGGGGGAGACCGAGGTCCGGGTCGGCGCCCGCTCGTGGCCGGCCCGCCACGTCGACCTCGGCAACCCGCACGCCGTCGCGTTCGTCGACGACCTCGCCGACGCCGGCCCGTTGCTCGACCCGCCCACGCACGACGACGGGCTGTTCCCGCACGGCGTCAACGTGGAGTTCGTGGTCCGGGAGGGTGAGCGGCACGTCGCGATGCGCGTGCACGAGCGCGGGTCCGGGGAGACCCGGTCCTGCGGCACCGGCGCCTGCGCGGTGATGGTCGCGGCCGCGCTGGCCGACGGCGCGGACGGACCCGGCGACGCCGACCTGGCCTACCGCGTCGACGTCCCGGGCGGCACCCTCACCGTCACCTGGACGGCGGACGACCGGGTGCTGCTGACCGGTCCCGCGGTCGTCGTCGCCCGAGGAACCACCGCGCTGTAGGGCCCAGCCCGCCGGTAGGGTGCGACGGGTGCGTTTCCCCAGGTCGCTGACCACCCGTCTCTCCCGTCTGCCCGTCAACGCCTCGCGGGAGCACCTGCGCAGCTTCGCGGCCGAGGCCGCCGCTCAGGGCACCGACACGTCCTTCCGGGTGCTCGACGCGGGCGCCGGGAAGATGCCGTACAAGCCGCTGTTCGCGCACGTGACCTACGAGGCGGCCGACATGGTGCCCGAGCCGGGCTCGACTACGTCTGCAACATCGCGAAGATGCCGGTGCCCGACGAGAGCTACGACCTGGTCTTCTGCTCCCAGACGCTGGAGCACGTGCCGAACCCGATCCCGGTGCTCCGCGAGTTCAACCGGATCCTCAAGCCGGGTGGGCAGGCATGGCTGAGCGCGCCGCTGTTCTACCCGGAGCACGTGAAGCCCTACGACTTCTACCGCTACACGAAGTTCGCGTGGCGGAACATGGCCCGGCGGGCGGGGTTCAAGGTCGACGACATCTCGTGGCTCGAGGGCTACTACGGCACGCTGTCCTTCCAGCTCGAGGTGGCCTTCAAGGCATTGCCACGGGACATGCGGATCTGGCGCTACCTGCTGCTGCACCTCAGCCGGAAGCTCGCGGAGCGCGAGCTGGCCGAGCGCTACACGCCGCCCCAGGGGATGCCGAAGAACTACCGGGTCCGGCTGATCAAGCGCTGAGCGGGGGACACTAGGCTCCGCCGCATGGACATCACCGGATCCTCTGCCATCGTCACCGGCGCCGCCTCGGGCATCGGCGCCGCCGTCGCCCGCCAGCTCGCCGCCGCCGGAGCGACGGTCGTGGTCGCCGACCTCCAGGCCGAGAAGGGCGAGGCGCTCGCCCAGGAGATCGGTGGCGCGTTCGTCTCCGTCGACGTCACCGACACCGAGCAGATCAAGGCGGCGGTCCGCAAGGCCGTCGAGCTCGGCCCGCTGCGGGTCCTGGTGAACTCCGCCGGCATCGGCTGGGCGCAGCGGACCGTCGGCCGGGACGGCGAGTTCGACTCCGCCCACGACCTCGGCGCGTTCTCCAAGGTGATCGCGATCAACCTGATCGGCACCTTCGACGCGATCCGGCTCGCGGCCACCGAGATGAGCAAGCTCGACCCGACCGAGACCGGCGAGCGCGGGGCGATCGTGAACATGGCCAGCGTCGCGGCGTTCGACGGCCAGATCGGCCAGGCGGCGTACTCCGCGTCGAAGGGCGGCGTCGTCGGCCTGACCCTGCCCGTGGCCCGCGACCTCTCGGCGTCCGCGATCCGGCTGAACACCATCGCCCCGGGCCTGGTCGACACCCCCATCTACGGCGAGGGGCCGGACGCCGAGGCGTTCAAGGCCAAGCTCGGCGAGAGCGTGCTCTTCCCGAAGCGGCTCGGCGTGCCCGACGAGCTCGCGTCGATGGTGCTCGAGTGCGTCCGGAACACCTACCTGAACGGCGAGACGATCCGCGTCGACGGCGGCATCCGGATGCCTCCCAAGTAGGCCTGCGCCCACCCGCAGCCACCCGACCGGTCCAGTCCGGTCGTATCTCGACCCCCCGCGGGCTCTCCTGACTTTCGGCGATTCGTTTCGCGGATCGCCTCCTGCCGAGGAGCCCCCGAATGCAATCTTCTGCACCCCTGCACGCCCCTGCCCTGACGCCGCCCGCCGTCGTCCCGCGAACGCCGTACGTCAGCCTCGACCTCGGGACCGCGGTGGCGCGCTACCGGCGGCTCGCGGCCGCGCTGCCCGGGACCGCCGTCCACTACGCGGTGAAGGCGAACCCCGAGCCGACCCTGCTCGCCGCCCTGCACGCGGAGGGCAGCCGGTTCGACGTGGCCAGCCCGGCGGAGGTGCTGGCGGCGCTCGAGGCCGGCGCCGCGCCGCACGACCTCGTCTACTCGAACCCGGTCAAGCGGCGCGACGACATCGCGTTCGCCGCCGCCCGCGGCGTCCGCCTGTTCGCGGTCGACACCCGCGAGGAGACCGCCAAGGTCGCGGCCGTCGCCCCGGGCTCGGCCGTGCTCTGCCGGCTGGTCACGTCGGGCGAGGGCTCGGACTGGCCGCTGTCGCGCAAGTTCGGCTGCGCGACCCGGCAGGCCGCCGACGTGCTGCGGTACGCCGCGCGCCTCGGCCTGGACCCGGCCGGTGTCTCCTTCCACGTCGGGTCCCAGCAGCGCGACCCGGAGTCGTGGGCGGCGCCGATCGCCGCGAGTGCGCGCGTGTTCGAGGCCCTCGAGGTCGTCGGCCTACGGCCGTGGCTGCTGGACCTCGGCGGCGGCTTCCCGGCCAGCCTCGACGGTGGCTGCCTGCCCCCGGAGGTGTACGGCGCCACGATCGAGCGGCTCCTCGACCAGCACTTCGGGGACCGTCGGCCGACCACGCTGATCGAGCCCGGGCGCGGCATCGTCGCCGACGCGGGGGTGCTGACCTCGGAGGTGCTGGCCGTCGTACGCCGCGGAGACACCCGGTGGGTGTTCCTCGACGTCGGCGTCTTCACCGGCCTGGTCGAGACGATCGGCGAGGCGATCCGCTACCCGATCGAGACCGACCGCGGCGGCCCGACCGGCCCCTGCGTGGTTGCCGGCCCGACCTGCGACAGCGCCGACGTCCTCTACGAGCGGACCATGGTCGAGCTGCCGCTGGACCTCGCCGAGGGCGACACGGTGCGGCTGCTCGGCGCCGGCGCCTACACCAGCTGCTACTCCACGGTGGGCTTCAACGGCTTCCCGCCGCTGGCCACCCACGTCGTCCGATGAGCCCCCGCGTCGCGATCGGGCGCCAGCTCGGCGTCGTACGCCGCGGCCTCGGTCGCGATGTCGCTGCCCTGGCCGCTGCTGCTCGTGCTCGCCTGGGACCGGTACGGCGACGCACCGCACGGCGCGCTGGTGATCGGGCTGGTCGGCGCCGCGCGGATGGTGCCGTACGTGCTGCTGTCCTGGGCGGTCGGCTCGCTGGGCGACCGGTTCCGCCGGCCACGGCTGCTGGCCGCGACCCTCCTGCTCCGGGTCGCGTTCCTCGGCGTGGTCGCCGTCGCCGTGCCGGCCGGCGCGCTGGGTGTCGCCGTCGTCGCGGCCGCGCTGGCGGTCGCGTGCGGCACCCCGGCCTACCCCACCGTGATGGCGGCTGTCCCGGGTCTGGCCGGGCCGGCCAAGCGGCGGGTCACCGAGGGCCTGGTCACCATCGAGGTGGCCGCCTGGACCGTCGGCCCCGCGCTCGGCGGGCTGCTGCTCCTGCCCGCGACCCGGCCGTTCATCCCGCTGCTCGCCGTCGCTGCTGACCGTGCTGGCGACCGGCGCTCGCCTGGGGTGTCCCGCTGCCCGGGGCGGTGACCGACCGGCGTACCCGGGATGCGGTGGTGGGCATGTTCCGCACGGTCCGCAGGACCCCGACCGTCGTGGTCGCGCTCGCCGCGGCCGGACTGATCAACGTCGTCACCGCCGCCACCGCCGTGGCCCTGCTCCCGCTGACGCAGGAGGTCTGGGGCCAGGGCGACGACGGGTTCGGGGTCGCGACCGCCGTGTTCGGCTTCGGCGCGCTGGCCGCCCCGTTGTTCTGGTGGGTCCGCGGGTCCGAGGGCGCGCGCCGGCAGTGGGGCCTGGTCGGGCTCGGCCTGGCGGTCGCGTGGGTCGCGGTGTCACCCGCGCCACTGGCCGCCCTGCCGATCCTCGGCCTCGGCGGCGCGGTCGCCGTGCTGGTCGAGTGCGCGATCACCGAGACCATCCAGGACGGTGTCGCCGACGAGCACCGCGCCGGCGTGCTCGGGCTGGCGGACGCGGTCATGGTGTCCTGCGCGATGGTGGGCGCGTTCGCGGCCCCGGTCATCGCCGGCGGCATCGGCGCCCGGCCCACCCTGGTCCTGGTCGGCCTCGGCTGCCTGGCCGTCGGCGCGGTCGGCGTGCTGCGCCTGCGCGGCCGGGTGCGTGCCGTGGAGCCCGTGGCCGACGTGGAGTCGCTGCACGACGTCGTCCGCAGCGCGGCGTAGGTGGATCAGGCGCGGCGGCCCATCCGGCCGAGCATCCGCTCCTGCCGCGGCGCGTCGTCCGGTACGTCGATCGCCGGCTGGCAGACGCCGTCCAGGTAGAGGTTGTCGCCGAACCCGTCCACCGCCTGCTCGATCCGGTCCAGCTCGGCCTCCGACCAGGTCACCTCGTGGCCGACGGCCCGGCCGAGGTCCCACCGGTGGACGAGCATGTCGAAGCCGTAGAAGTTGGCGAGCGTGTCCTCGACCGACGTACGCCCGAAGTAGCCGTCGTACTCACGGGAGACGAAGTCCTCGTCCTTCGTGACCCGCCGCATCGCCTCCTGGTGGGCGGCCCACACCTCGGGCACCGGCCCGGCCGGGCGCGGACCGAGGTCGGCGCCCTGCTTCTCGAGGAAGTCCCGCTGGCTGTCGATCACGTGGTCGACGACGCCGGCGGCGGTCCACTCCTCGCAGGGGCTCGGGGCGGTCCAGTCGGCGTCGCGCGCGGCGTCGACCACGGCTCCGAACCGGTCGGCGTTGTCCTGGTAGTCGCTGATCAGGGTGCTCATGGCGCCACTCTCCATCGTCGACCGGGGGTGGCTCTTGAAAGAATCCGACACATGACCGACAACCGGCGGATCGACCCCACCGAGCGCGCCCACCTGCTCGACGCGTCCGGCTACACGCCGGCCATCCACCGGTTCGCCCCGTCGCCGGACCTGGCCGGCCTGGTCCGCCGCTACTGGATGCCGGTCTGGTCGCTCCCGGAGGGGCAGCGGTCGGTGCAGCGGGTGCTCCAGTACCCCGTCTGCCTGCTCGTCGATCGCGCGCGACTACGCCCTGCTCGTCGGTCCGAGCACCGGCCTGTCCACCCAGGAGCTCGCCGGCTCCGGCTGGGCGCTCGGGACCATGCTCCAGCCGGCCGCCGGGACCCTGGTGACCGGCGGACACGGTCGACGCGATGACCGATCGCGCCGTCCCGCTCGCCGACGCCGCCGGTCTCGACGGCGCGTCCCTCGAGGCCGACGTCCGCGCCGCGGTCGGCGACGACCCCGACGACCGCGACCGGCAGCAGGCGGCCGTGGCCGCCGTCGAGACGGCGCTGGCCGGGCTGCTCCCCGTCGACGAGGAGGGCGAGCTGGTCAACGCCGTCGTCGAGTACGTCGAGGGCGACTCCACCGTCCAGCGCGTCGGGCAGGTGTGCGAGAAGTTCGCGATCACCGAGCGCAGCCTCCAGCGGCTGACCGCGCGCCGGATCGGGCTCAGCCCCAAGTGGCTGGTCCAGCGGCGCCGGCTGCACGAGGCGGCCGAGCGGCTGGCCGGCGAGGAGCGACCCGACCTGGCACGCGTCGCCGCGGACCTCGGCTACGCCGACCAGGCCCACTTCGGCCGCGATTTCCGCGCCGTCACCGGGCTCACGCCGGGCGAGTTCGCGGCGGAGCCCCGGCCCACGACGTGAGGTCGAGGACGATGTCGGCGCGGTGCGTCGCCGCCTCGATGAGGACGGCGTTCGCGCCGTCGACCCGCTCCACCCACTCCCGCGCCGCTTCCGGTGACTTGCCGAACCGCTCGTGCCGGGCGACCAGTCGCGGCAACCGCACCTCGTCGGCGGTGACGACGTGCCACACCGTGTCGAGCTGCTCCCGCACGGCCGGCCAGCCGCCGTCCTCGAGCAGCAGGTAGTTGCCCTCGGCGACCACCAGCTCCGCGTCGGGCGGCACCGGGATCGCGCCGGCCAGCGGCTGCTCCAGGTCGCGCTCGAACATCGGCGCCATCACCGGCCGCGGCGGTCGGGACCGGACCCGCGCCAGCAGCGCGGCGTACCCGTCCGCGTCGAATGTCTCCGGCGCGCCCTTCCGGTCCCGCACTCCGCGCCGCTCCAGCTCGACGTCGGCGAGGTGGAATCCGTCCAGCGGCACCGACACTGCGCCGTACGCCGCCACGACTGCCGCTGCCAGCGTGGACTTGCCGGCTCCCGGAGCGCCGCTGATCCCGAGCAGGAAACGTCGGCCCGGCGGCGGCACGAGGTGGTCGAGCTCGTGGCCGTCGGGGGAGAGCGCGACCACGTCGGGAGCCATGGGGAGACGTTAAGGGTTCGCGCGGTGTGTCGCGCCGACCTACTCTTGGCAGAAGTATGACGAATGCACCTGACTTCAACCTCGACGAGGAACTGTCCGCCACCGACGAGTGGGAGGACCCGCCCTTCGAGTCGGGGTACGCCGACGAACCCGATCCCGAGGCCGAGCTCACCACCGGTGAGCAGGACCTCGCGGAGCGGCACGCCCTGCGCCGGGTCGCCGGCCTCTCCACCGAGCTCGAGGACATCACCGAGGTCGAGTACCGCCAGCTCCGGCTCGAGCGGGTTCTCCTCGTCGGCGTGTGGACCGAGGGCACGGTCCAGGACGCCGACAACTCCATGGCCGAGCTCGCCCTGCTGGCCGAGACGGCCGGCTCCGAGGTGCTCGACGCGATCTACCAGCGCCGGCAGAAGCCCGACCCCGCGACGTACATCGGGCGCGGCAAGGTCGACGGGCTGCGCGAGATCGTCCAGGCCACCGGCGCCGACACCGTGATCTGCGACGGCGAGCTCGCGCCCAGCCAGCTGAGGAACCTCGAGGACCGGCTCAAGGTCAAGGTCGTCGACCGGACCGCGCTGATCCTCGACATCTTCGCCCAGCACGCGAAGTCCAAGGAGGGCCAGGCGCAGACCGAGCTGGCCCAGCTCAACTACATGAAGCAGCGGCTGCGCGGCTGGGGTGGACAGCTGTCCCGCCAGGCCGGTGGCCGCGTCGGCGCGGACGGCGGCGGCATCGGTGGCCGTGGTCCCGGTGAGACGAAGATCGAGACCGACCGGCGCCGGATCAACACCAAGATCGCCAAGCTCCGCCGCGAGCTGCGCGACATGAAGGGCACCCGCGACACCAAGCGCCAGGAGCGCCGGCGCAACCACATCCCCAGCGTCTCCATCGCGGGCTACACCAACGCCGGCAAGTCCTCGCTGCTCAACCGGCTCACCGACGCCGGGGTGCTGGTCGAGGACTCGCTGTTCGCGACGCTCGACCCGACGACGCGGCGTACGACCACGACCGACGGCCGGGTCTACACGATGAGCGACACGGTCGGCTTCGTCCGGCACCTGCCGCACCAGCTGGTCGAGGCGTTCCGCTCGACGCTGGAGGAGGTCGCCGACGCCGACCTGGTGCTGCACGTCGTCGACGGCTCCCACCCCGACCCCGAGGGTCAGCTGGGCGCGGTGCGCGAGGTGTTCGCCGAGATCGGCGCCTCCCAGGTGCCCGAGCTCGTCGTCATCAACAAGGCCGACGCCGCCGACCCGATGGTGATCGCCCGGCTCCGCCAGCGCGAGCCGCACTCCGTGGTGGTCAGCGCGAAGACCGGCGAGGGCATCGCCGAGGCGCTCGCGGCCATCGAGTCCGAGCTGCCACGGCCCGGCGTCGAGTTCAGCGCGCTGCTGCCCTACGACCGCGGCGACCTGATCAACCGGCTGCACCAGCACGGCGAGATCGCGACCATGGAGCACACCGCCGACGGGACGCTGGTCTCCGGCCGGGCCAACGAGGACCTCGCCGGCGAGCTGAAGGCGTACGCCGTCTCCTGATTCACCCGGCCCCGGGCTGGGTAGAACCCCCGCGAGTTGTTCCACGAGCTCCACGGGGGAGATGTGAGGAAGACGCGCGCGGCCGCACTGACGGTGACGGCCCTGGTCCTGGCCCTGACGGGCTGCACCGGCGACGATCCGGGAGGGTCGGGAGGCGGCCCGGACCCGGACCAGACCGCCGAGGCCGCCGACGCCGCCGCGGACGAGTACGCCGGCGCCCTGGCCGAGTACGCCGCCGGCCTGGAGCGCGCCCGACGCACGCTCAAGCCGAAGAGGTACGACACCGGCCACGTGAAGTCCTGGCCGAGCCTGGAGGCCAAGCTCGGGACGCCCCCGGTGCTCGAGGAGGTCGAGGGTGGCGCCGAGGCCAGCGACACGTACGCCGCCGACCAGGAGATCGCAGCACGGGTCGACGCGTTCCACGCGGAGCTGGTCGCGCTCGACAGTGCGAACACGAAGCTGACCGGCCGGGACAGCAAGGCGTACGGCCTCTACCTCAACCACTGGCGGCAGGGCTTCGACCTCAACAACCGTCTCTACGACCGCACCTTCGCCGCCCTCTACGGCCTCGACCTTCCCCAGAAACAGCAGGACGCCCGGGTCTGGCAGGCGTACGTCGACTACGCGCGCGGCGAGCAGGGTGTGTTCGAGGACTACCGGAAGAAGGTGCCCGGGCTCGGCCTGCCCGGAGAGATCGGAGAGTCGGTCGCGAGCCCACCTCCAGGAGGAGGCCGACGACGGGATCGCGCTGGCCGCGGAGTTCCGGGCCTACCTGCGCAAGCACCCGCCGGGCCTGGCCGACGTGTCGCTCTACAACGGCCCGCTCGCGGACTACGACCTGCCCGCCGGCGGCACCCTGCTCACGGCCTTCCAGCGGCGCGGTGAGCTGACCCGGACCCTGGTGGACGGCGTTGCCGACCTGGCCGGGCAGGCCGGGGCGGGGGCCGTCGAGCCCGGCGGGCCGTTCGTCGGCGACGCCTACCGCGAGCAGATCATCGACATGTCCCGGCACCGGACCAAGCCCGAGCCCACCTGGCTGGAAGCGCAGCTCTGGATGCTGCACCGGATCCGCGAGATCGAGGACACGCCGGAGGAGGCCTACGCCGAGGCGCGGGCCACGATCTACCTCCAGGCGGAGGAGGACGAGCCGCGCAACTACTTCCAGCGGTTGCTGCCCATCATCGGCGCCCTCCGGTCGTCCGCCCCCGCCTACGGCGACCGCGACGACAAGAGGTCCTTCGAGAGTCTCCGGACGTGGGCGCTCGACCAGCTGTCGCGGCCGGCGCCGACGTACATGGAACCGACCCGTCGGCTCGCGGCCGACGGGCTGGAGGGCATCAACACGACGGACGCTGACGAGGCGCTGTACCAGGACATGTCGAAGCTCCTCAAGCAGTTCGAGCGCGCGCTCCGTGACGACGCGCGCACCCTCGACGGCCGGCGGAAGCTGGAGTCAGCCGTCCGCAAGGCCGTCGAGGGCACGCTGCCTGCGACGGAGTGATCAGGCCGGTACGGCGTCGCGCGCGGCGACCACGTCGGCGTCCGCCCGCGCGATCCGGCGGCCCAGGATGCCGAACGCGAACATCACCGGCAGCGCCGCGCTGCCGAGGGAGGTCACCTGGCTGATGCCGATCGCGGCGGGGAACATGAGCGCGAGCAGCACCGCCGGAAGGACCGGGCGGAACCGCTTGACCAGCAGGGTCACGCCCAGCACGCTCGCGAAGATCATCATCAGCCCGAGGCCGAGGAAGTCGAACCAGGTGCCGACCGTGAACAGCGCGGCCTCGATCCCGCCGCCCTCGTAGTTGCCCGTCCACTGCGTGCAGTAGGTCAGGAAGACACCGAGAGTGACGGTGGCGAACAGCGCGATGTTGGCCAGCCACACCCACTTCTCGAACCCAGCCGCTCGTCGGCGGCGGTAGACCACCACGGCACACAGCGTGAAGGCCAGGAAGACGGGGAACCAGATCTTCCCGTAGTGCACGTAGACGAGGTCCGCGTTGCCCCAGTCCAGCAGCGGTGACAGGAAGTCGTCGGCCGGGACGGCCCAGGCCGCCGTCAGCGGGTAGTTGTCCGGGTCGATGTCCTCCAGCCCGTCGGCGGTGCGGAACCTGGCCAGCGCGTGCAGCTGTCCCACCACCAGGCCGACCCAGGCCATCACCCACGCGAACCGGCCGATCTGTCGCTCGTGTCCCTCGATCATGTCTCCTCCTCGGTTGTCGGGACTCGAGGGTCGCGCCGAGAGGGGTCCCAGATCGTCAGCCCGGGTGTCTCACTGCGCTCCACCCTGGGGTGGACGCGTGCGTACGCCGATCGCCGTACTCTCGCTGCGTGGACGAGGCGCGCCGGGTCACCCGGCGAGACCTGCTGGTCCCCGCGGCGCTGGCCGCCGTGGGGACCGCCGAGCTGGCTGCCCTCGGCACGGCGGGTGGGTCGCGGCGGCGGGGCTCGAGGTGGCGGCCGCCGGGGTGCTGGTCTTCCGCCGCCCCTACCCGCTGGTGGCGGCGCCGCTCGCGGCGATCCTGGTCCTGCTCATGCCCTACACCGGCACCCGGATGGACGAGCCGGCGACGCCGATCATCTTCTACGTCGTCGCGATCTACAGCCTCGGCCGGTACGCCGGCCTGCGCGGCGGCCCGGTCGCGCTGGTGCTGACGCTGCTGCTGGTCTTCGCCGACCTGTACTTCGTCAACTCCGAGGACAACGACGTCACGGACGTGATGTTCATCCTGTCGCTGGCGATCCCGCCCTACATCTTCGGCCGGGTGACGCGGAAGCTGGCCGAGCAGTCCGAGCAGCTCGAACGACAGCAGGCCCTGATCCGCGACCAGGCGGCCCGCGACGAGCGGGACCGGATCGCGCGCGAGCTGCACGACGTGGTCGCGCACTCGCTGAGCGCGATGGTGGTGCAGACGGCCGCGGCCCAGGACCTGGTGCGCAGCCACCCCGACCGGGCCGCGGAGCTGCTGGACTCGGTCGCGGAGACCGGACGCAGGGCGCTGGCGGAGACCGGGCGGCTGCTGCACCTGATCCGCGACGACGCCGACGAGCTCGGCCTGCGACCCGCGCCGGGGCTGGCCGACGTGCCCGACCTGGTCTCGTCGTTCCGCGACAGCGGGCTGACCGTGGAGGCCGACCTCGACCTGCCGGCGTCGCCGCTCCCGGGCGGCGTCGACGTGTCGGCGTACCGCGTGGTGCAGGAAGCGCTCACGAACGCGCTGAAGTACGGCGACGGCCCGGTGCGGCTGCGGATCGACGCCGTCGACGAGCGTCTGCGGATCTGGTGCGCCAACCCGGTCGGCGCCGCATATGCCAACGGCTCCGGCCTCGGCCTGCAGGGCATGGCGGAGCGGGTCTCCCTGCTCGGCGGCACCATCCGGAGCGAAGCGACCAACGATGCCGGGTTCGTGGTCGACGTCGACATCCCGCTGCGGCCGGAGGGGCACTCATGACCCGGGTCGTGGTCGCCGACGACCAGGAGCTGGTCCGCTCCGGCCTCCAGCTCGTGCTCGAGGCCCGCGGGTGCGAGGTCGTCGGGACGGCGGGCGACGGCCGGGAGGCAGTCGCGGTGGTCCGCGAGACCGAGCCGGACGTGGTGCTGATGGACATCCGGATGCCGGTGCTGGACGGGATCGGCGCCACCCGGCGGCTCACCGCGGCCGGGTCGCCGACGAAGGTGCTCGTGCTGACGACGTACGACCTCGACCGCTACGTGTACGACGCCCTCGGCGCCGGCGCCGCCGGCTTCCTGCTGAAGGCGACCCCGCCCGACCGGCTGGTCGAGGGCATCCACACCGTGTGCGCCGGCGAGTCACTGCTCGCCCCGAGCCTGACCCGACGGCTGATCGAGGAGTACCTCCGGCACCCGCCGCCCGACGGCGACGAGCCGGGCACGCTCGCCGAGCTCACCGACCGGGAGCGGCAGGTGCTGGTGCTGATGGCGCGCGGGCTCTCGAACGACGACATCGCCGCCGAGCTCGTCGTCGCGCAGGCGACGGTGAAGACGCACGTCAACCGGGTCCTCGCCAAGCTCGGCGTCGCGAGCCGCGTCCAGGCCGTGGTGCTGGCCTACGAGAGCGGGCTGGTGCGGCCGGGCGGCGGCTGAGTCGCTACACCCCGATCTTCCGCCAGGGACCCCAGATCGCGAACGTCATCCCGGCCGAGGCCTGGATGTTCACGAACAGGGTGTTGCCGTCGGGGCTGAACGTCGAGCCCGGCGAACTCGTCGTTCGAGCGGTCGTTGCCGGCGCTGCTGACGAGACGGTTCAGGGCGATGTCGAACAGCTCGCCCTTGCGGGTCAGGCCGCGGACGAAGTTGTCGTTGATGTTGTCCTCGCAGACCACGAGGGTGCCGCGCTTCGACGTGGTGACGTTGTCCGGGAGGTCGAGCACCAGCGGTCCGGGTGACTGGAAGAGACAGGTCAGCTTGCGGCGCTTGGTGTCGTAGGCCCACACCTGGCCCGACCCGTTGCCGTAGCCGCGTCGCCGAGTCCGGCCCGGTCTCGGCGGCCCTCCGCCCTGGGTCGACGTGAAGTAGACGACGCCGTTGTCGTAGGCCTGGCCCTCGAGCCGCGAGAACCCCGCCGCCCCCTGCCCCAGCCCTGAGTGCCGACGCGCACCAGCGCGGTGTCGTTGGTCGTGGGTGCGGTCTCGCCCGGGGTGTAGTCGTACTCCGTGGTCGGGCTCGGGGATGTCGACCCACTCGACGTCGTACGTCGTACCCGGTGACCTGCTCGGCCTCGAGCTGGGCGTTGTCGACGCCCTTGACCTTGAGCATCTGCAGCGTGCCGCCGTCGAGCAGTCGGCCGACCTTCATCGGGTCGCGCGGCGGCCGGTAGCGGTAGAAGCCGGACGGGAACGCGAAGTTGTCCTCGGTCAGGTAGAGGTGCCCGCCCTTCGGGGTCGAACGACACCGCCTCGTGCGCGAACCGGCCGGCATGCGTGATCGGCTTCCGGCTGGACTGGCCGCTGACCCGGGCATAGTGGCTGACCGGCACCTCGAACACGTAGCCGTGCGGCTTGGTCAGGGGCACGTTGGACGCGCCGGTGAAGTCGGGGCCGACGTCCGGGCCGTTGACGGTCTCCTCGCAGGTGACCCAGGCGCCCCACGGCATCCGGCCGCCGGAGCAGTTCATCATCGTGCCGTTGAGGCTGGTGAACGCCCGGATCACCTCGCCGGTGGGTGTGACCTGGATCGTCGTGGTCGCCGCCGCGCGCCTGCACTGTCGTACGGCGTGCCCGGGACCGAACGGCGTCCACGGACCGTTGACCTCGTGGTTGCGGACCAGGATCACGCTCCTGCGCGGGTCCGTCGAAGGCGCCCATGCCGTCGTGCCGTCCGGGCAGGAGCGTGCCGTCGTGAGCGTGATCGGAGTCTCGGTGTCGTGGAAGGACCGGTACTTGAAGCCCTCGTGCAGCCACAGCCGGACGGCGCCGTCGCGCTCGTCGGGGATCGGCACCAGCGCGCCCGGGTCGGGCGGGGTGTGGGCATCGGCGGGCATCGCCACCAGGCCTGCGAACGGCCCGCCGACCGCGGCTCCGGCGGCGGTGGTCTTCAGGAGCGTGCGGCGGTCGACGGACATGTGATCCTCCCCGGTTCTGTGGCGTGGATCACCTCAACTTAGCCACGACGGCACCCCGGTCAATGAAGGCCAGACAGGTTTTGCCATTCGCCTGCGGGCGAGCGGCGTCGCGGCTCGATGATTTCCGCGTGATCCACCGGGGGGTTGCGCGACACGTCGTTGTCGCCGCACTGTTCGTCGCGCTCGTCACGGCCACGCTGGCCGTGCACGTCGCCGCGCGCGCACGCGGGGCCGAGGCCTCCCGCTGCGAGCGCTTCGCCGCCGCGTCCGTCCTGCGGGGGCAGGCCGTCTCCGGCGCCGGCGCGCAGGTGGTCGTCGTCGGCGACTCCTACTCCGCCGGGCTCGGTCTCGACGACCCGGCCGACTCGTGGCCGTCCCGACTCCCGGGCCGGATCCACGTCGCCGGCTTCTCCGGCTCGGGCTTCAGCCGGCACGCCAGCCGCTGCGGTGACGTCACCTTCGCGACCCGTGCCCGCGAGGCCGTCGGCCCGGGCACCGACCTGGTCGTCGTCGGCACCGGTCTGAACGATTTCGACCAGCCCGACGCCGACATCCGGGCCGGCTTCGACCGGCTGATGTCCGGGCTGCACGGGGTGCGCGTGGTCGTCGTCGGCCCGCCGTCCGCACCCTCGCGCGCCTCCGCCGTACCCCACGTGGACGCGCTGCTCGCCGACCTCTCCGACCAGTACGGCGCCACCTACGTCCGCACCTCCGACCTGTCCCTGCCCTACCTCCCCGACCGCCTCCACCTCACCCCCGCCGGCCACCGTGCCTTCGGCGACGCCGTCGCGGCCCAGATCGCCCAAGCGCGATAGTCCGAGACGATTCTGGTCGCGGAAACGCCGAATCGACAGCCAATACGTCTCGGACTATCGACCCTGCACGAGCCGGAGGGCCAGGCGCGGGCAGACCCGGACCGCCTCCCTGGCGTCGGCGAGGAGGTCGTCGGTGACCGGGCCGCGGACGATCGGGTAGCCCCACTCGTCGAGGTCGACCAGGTCGGGGAGCACCTCGTGGCACAGGCCGCGGGCGCGACAGGCGGGCCAGTCGACGCGCAGCTGGCGGCTCACGACGCGAACTCCTGGTCCTGCTCCTCGGCCTCGGCGGAGGCGGGTACGACGCGCAGCCGCGAGGCCTCCAGGCAGCGGCCCTCCGCGTGGGCGGCGACCTCTCCGGCCATGGTGCCGAGCAGGGACCGGACCAGCCGGATCGTCCCGTCGGGGTGCGCGCACGCGCCGCGGCGCTCGACCACGCCGGCCAGCTCGGTGACCCGGCGGGTGCCGCCGCGGCCGTCGCGCACGGCGGCCAGCGCCACGGCGAGCGCCGGCAATCCGTTGAAGCACGGGCCGCAGCGCCCGGCACTCTGCCCGGCGAGGTAGTCGACCACCCGGCTGGTGAGCAGCAGCGGGCACTCACCGGCGGGCGCGCTCAGCACGACGCCGGCGCCCAGCGAGACCCCAAGTCCCCGCATCCCGGCCACCGACACCCGCGCGCTGCCGAGCGTCTCCCAGGTCGCCCACGACCCGTGGAAGCCGCCGATCAGGGCCGGCCGGCCGTACGCCTCGCCGATCAGGAAGTCACGCAACCGCGCGCCGTACGGCGCCTCGCGGACCACCGGTTCCGCGCCCGGCCGGCTCAGCGTGAGCAGGGTCGCGCCCGGCTCGTCGCGGGTGCCGACGGTGGCGTACTCCCGTTCGCCACGCAGCACCAGCAGGCCCAGCCGCGCCCAGGTCTCGGCGTTGCTCAGCAGCGTGGGCCGCCCCTGGTGCCCGGACACCGCGTCCGGTCGCCAGGTCGTCACCGGCAGGTTCGGCCGGCCGGCGAGCAGCTCGACCACCGCCTTCGCCTGCCCGGCCACGAACCGCGGGGCCGCGACGTGGGAGTGCACCGGCAGCGGGTCGTCCCGCTCGGCCAGCGCGGTCCGCATCGCCGTCGCCGCCAGCGGCCGGTCTCCGGGCAGCACGACGTGCAGCTCTCGGGCGTGCAGGGCACGGCAGGCGGCGATCGCGCCGTCGAGCACCAGGTGCGGGCGGGTCAGCGCCAGCGCGGCGTCCTTGCTGCTGGCCGGCTCGCCCTCGCTCAGGTTGACGACCAGCACCGGTCGCCGTCCGCGCCGCAGCGCCTCCAGCTTGGTGGCGAACGGGAACGCCGCGCCGCCGCGCCCGCGCAGCCGGACCCGCCCGACCAGCTCGTGCAGTGCGTCGCGGTCGAGCCGGGGCAGGTCGCCGTACTGCCGCCGGTGCGCGCCGAGCGACGGCCCGTGCTCGATCCCGCAGAGCAGCGCCGGGCCGGGCTGGACGGTCACCCGGGTGGGGAACGGGACCGGCGAAGGCGGCCGCGGGTCGGCTGCGGTGTCGACGATGAGGTGCGGGTCCAGGTAGGTCGTCATCGGAGCACTCCCAAGCTGTTCGAGGTCGGTTCGGTGGGGGTCGGCCGGTCGAGGACCAGCCGGGCGAGCCGGTACGCCGCGGCCGTCGGGACCGCGACCGCGCAGGCGACGGCGACGAGCCACCAGCCGCCGCCCAGGTCGGTGCCCATGCCGATCCCGTGGGTCAGGGACATCAGCCACAGGGCGTACGACGACACGTGCAGCAGCCGCCAGGCGCGATGGGGCATCCGGTGTCGCAGCAGGCTGGTCACCACGACGACGGCCATCAGGTCGAGGGCGACGGCGCCGAGGCCGAGCCAGAACCGCTCGTAGGCCGACCCGAACGGCACGAACGCCTGCCACCAGCGGATGTCCACGAACTCGTCGACCACCGCGGAGACGACGTGGGCGGCCAGCATCACCACCGACAGGAGGGCCAGGTTGCGGTGCAGCGCCTGGACGGCGAAGCGGGGCAGCCGCCGGCCGGGCCGACCACCGAGGGACAGCACGCCGAGCACGGTGGTGACGGTGAGGAGCACCATCACCACCACGCCGCTGCCGCGGTTGAGGTACCAGAGAAGCGGTCCGTCGGTCACGATGCCTCCCGAGGTGCGTGGACGGGGTGGGGGTCGGGCGGCCAGCCGCCCAGGCACAGGACCCGGCCGTCGGCCGCGACCAGCCGCGCGGTGACGTCATGGTCGGCGAGCCAGGCCGCCGCGTCCTCGCCCAGGACGACCGCGGCGGTGCTCGCCGTGTTGGCGGCCACGCTGGTGGCCCCGGTCGCGGTCACGGTGCGCCACACCTCGCGCGCGGGCCGGCCGGATCGCGGGTCCAGCAGGTGGTGCCGTTCGACGCCGTCCCGGGACCAGCGCCGCACCCGGGTGCTCGACGTGGCGAGCCCACCCGATGCCAGGCCGACGGTCGTCGCCGGCTCGTCCCCGGGATGTTCGGAAACCGCGACCGGCCACGGGCGGCCGTCTGGTGCGGACGACCCGCAGGTCGCCGCCGAGGCTGACGACGGCAGGGAGGTCGAGGTCGCGCTCGACGGCGGTCGCCACCAGGTCGGCCGCCCACGCCTTGCCGGTGGATCCCAGGTCCAGCGCGGTGGCGGCCGGGATCCGCAGCCGTCCGGCGAGGTCGAGCTCGATCTCGCGCCAGGCATGGAGTGCGGGTGCGTCGACGAACGGCAGCGCCGTCAGGCCCTCCCGGGCAGCAAGCTCACCCAGGTCGCGGTCGTAGCCGAGCTGGACGAGCGGCCGTCCAAGCAGCGGGTTCACCAGCCCCTCCGAGCGGGCAGCCGCCTCGAGCGCCACGTCGACCGCAGCGACCAGCAGCGGGTCGACGTCCACCCACCGGCCGGGGCGGCGGTTGACCCGGGCCAGGTCCGAGTCGTCGCGGAACCGGCTGCAGGTCGCGTCCACGTCGGCGACCACGCGACGGGCGAGGGCGAGGGCGTCGGCGAGCCCGTCGGGACGGCGTACGGCCAGGAAGGCGTAGCTGCCGAACGCGTCGAAGCGCGCGTGGGCGGTCATCGGGTCACGACCCGCTGCTCGGCGCGGGAGGAGGATCGGGCGCAGGCGCAGGCGCCGGAGCGGGCGCCGGCGCCGGGGCAGGTGCCGGCGCGGGCGCTGCCGGCGCTGGCGCGGGAGCGGACGGGGCGCTCACCGTGCCACCCGAGCCGACCGGGTTCGACCCGCCCTCGGGGACGTAGCGGACGGTGACCCGCGTGATGTACGGCCGCTGACGCACCCGCGGCTCGCGGGCGGTGCGACGCTCGGCCGCCCGTTGCCTGCGGGACTGTGTCTGTTGCTTGCCCGCGGTCTGCTGGCCCGCCTGCTGGCCGCTCTGCTGGTCGGCGAAGTCACGCGACGCGAGGCCCATCAGCAGGCCGGTCGCGGTGAGGGCGCCGACCCCGACAGCGCCGGTCAGTCCGGTCACGACCAGCCGGAACCGGTCTCGGGATCTCCTGTCGTAGCTCACGGGACAGGACCTTCGCCGAGCCCGCGGCAAGGGCGCCTCATCGCGACGTTAAGTCCAGGTCATGGGCCGAGAGCCGGTTGCTTGACGTGGATTTAAGGTGCGCACGCGGCGGCGATAGCGTCCACCGTCGCAGGCTCGGGACCATGAACCTCAAGTCCATCCTCGTCGTGCTGGTCGCGACCGTCGCCGGGATCTTCGGCGGGGCCGTGACCTACCAGGTGGCTGTACCGGCCGAAGCCCAGCCGGAGGCCTCGGATGCGATCGTGCTGAAGTCACCCGGGCATGCCGCCCGTGGCGACAAGCGCCCCGCGAAGTTCGCGCCGTGTCGACCGCCGGCCAAGCTCGAGGGCCGCCGGTGCGTCACCGACGTGGTCCGCACCGTCGCCGTGCCCGGGAGATCAGCACCCGTCTCCGCTCCGCGGGCGCAAGCGCCCGCGCCCGCCGCCCCCGCGCCGGCCCCCGCCCCCAGCGGCTCGGACTGGAACGACGACGGCCGCCACCACGGGGGCGACGACGAGTCCGACCACCACGGCGGCGATGACGACGACGACGACCACCACGGCGGCGACGACGACACCGACACCCGGGACACCCGCACCGGCACGCACACGGGGACGCAGACCCGCACCCGGTCGCACGACTGAGGTGCGGTCAGCCTCGCAAGCGCGGCAGGGCCACCTCGACGGTGGTCCCGCCGCTCGGCCCGCGGCCGAACGTGAACGAACCACCGCACGCGGCCGCCGTACGCCGCACGATGTCGAGGCCGAGCCCGGTCGACCCCGTCCGGTCCTGACGGCCGGCGGCCGGGCCCGGCCCGGCGTCGGTCACGACCAGCCGGACGAGGTCGCCGTCGGCGGTGAGGCGGACGTCGAAGCCGGCCGGCTCGGGGGCGTGCGCGAACACGTTGTCCAGGAGTACGTCGACGACGTCGGCCAGGTCGTCGGCGGCGAGTGGCACCCGGAGCGGCGCGTCCGGGACCGAGACGTCGACCGGGCGCTGCTGGTCCTCGGCCAGGGCCTGCCAGAACGCCACCCGGTCGCGCACCACCACCGTGGCGTCGCAGACCGCGCCCAGGTCGGTGCGGACCGGCCGGCGCGCGTCGTGCACGATCGCGTCGATGCTGCGCTGGAGGACCACGATGTGCTCCTCGAGCCGCCGCCCGAGGTCGGGGTCCTCGACCGCCTCCGCGTCCAGACGGAGCGCGGTCACGGGCGTCCGCAGCCGGTGGGAGAGGTCGGCGACCGCCGCCCGCTCGGCCGCCAGCAGCTCGCGGGTGCGCTCGGCCAGTCCGTTGAGAGCCCGCGCGAGCTCCTCGGTCTCCTCGGTCCCGGTCACCTCGGCCCGGGCCGACAGGTCGCCGGCGCGCAGCTGGTGCGCGACGCTCGCAACCTCGAGCAGCGGTTCGCTGATCCGGCGGCCGAGCCAGCCGGCGACCGCCCCGGCCAACCCCATCAGCACCAGGCCGAGACCGATGATGCTGAGCCACGCCTGGGTCACGCCGGACCGCAGCGCGTCGGCGGCCACGCTGGTGCGCACGACGGCCGTACCGTCGCTCGTCAGCACCGGGATCAGCACCCGCCCGCCCGCGTCGTCGATCTCGGTGAACGCCTCGCCGTCGAGCGCCCGCCGCACCTCCGGGTCGCGCTGGTCGACCGCGGCCGAGCCCAGCACCTGCCCGCCGGCCGTCAACACGCTGGTGGTCACCGAGTCGCGCTGGTCGAGCTGGGTGACCACGTCGCGCAGCTGCTGCTGGTCGTCCACGCCCGCGACCAGGATCGCGACGTTGCGTGCCTCGAGGTCGGCCGCCGCCATCGCCCGGTCCTCGGCCTGCATCCTGACCAGCAGGCAGAGCGGGATGACGAACGCCACGACGACCGTGGACGTCGTGGCCAGGACGAGCCATGAGATCCGGGTCCGCATCAGGCGCGGCCCGGGTCGACCAGTCGGACGCCGACGCCGCGGACGACGTGCAGGTACCTCGGCTCGGCCGCGCTCTCGCCCAGCTTCCGACGCAGCCAGGACAGGTGGACGTCCACGGACCGCTCCGACCCGCCGTACGCCTGCTGCCAGATGTCGGCCAGCAGCTCGCGCTTGGTCACCACCTCCCCGGGCCGCGAGGCCAGGGCCAGCAGCAGGTCGAACTCCTTGCGCGCCAGCTCGAGCGGTGTGCCCGCCAGGGTGGCGGTGCGGGAGCGTTCGTCGACGACGAGCTCGCCGACCCGGATCGGCTCGGGTGCCGACCCGGAGTCGCCGCCGCTGCGTCGCAGGACCGCCCGGATCCGCGCGGCCACCTGGTCGGTGCCGAACGGCTTGACCACGTAGTCGTCGGCGCCGCTGTCCAGCGCCTTGACCATGGTCGGGTCGTCGTCGCGCGCGGTGATCACGATGATCGGGACCTGCGAGGTCGCACGGATCATCGAGATCAGCGCGAGGCCGTCGACGTCGGGCAGGCCGAGGTCGAGCAGCACGACCTGTGGCCGGTCGGCGAGCACCTGCTCGAGTCCCGACATGCCGGTGGCGGCGGTGGCCACGGCGTGCCCCCGCTCGGTGAGCCCCCGTCGTACGGCGCTGCGGATCGCCTCGTCGTCCTCGACCACCAGGATGCTGGTCATGCCCGCACCGTAACCGCCGCGCGGCCGCACCCGCCGGATGCCGGACCGGTTGGGATGATGCCGACATGAGCAACTGGCGGACCGTCGCGCTGGCCCTGGCGGCCTGGCTCGTCGTCGTGGTCGCCGGCGCGGGCCTGGTGTGGACGGTCATCTCGCGCGCCGGCGAGGGGGTCGCGAGCCCCGACCAGCCGGCGTTGGACGCCACCTCGACCGAGCGGCAGACGCCATCGCCGAAGGGCTCGCGCGCGCCGGACACCCAGCGGCGGACCTGGCAGGGGGCTCCTGGCCAGGTCACCGCCGAGTGCGTCGGCTCCGCAGATCTCGGTCGCCAACGCCCAGCCGGTCGTGGGCTTCCGGATCGAGCAGGACGACACCGGCCCGGAGGAGATCCGGGTCGAGTTCGAGTCCCTCGACGAGCGCAGCCGGACCCGGGTCGAGGCGGTCTGCCGGGCCGGCACCCCGGTCTTCGAGGTCGACCGCGTGAGTGTCGGAGGGCGGGGCTAGGGTTCCCGGGTGCCCGAGCCCGACGAGTCCGCCTCCGTGCGTGAGGTGCTCGCGGCCGCGGTGACCGCGCTGGGGGGCGAGGAGCGGCCCGGGCAGGTCGCAGATGGCCGAGGCGGTGGCCGACTCGATGGAGGACGGCCGGCACCTGCTCGTCCAGGCCGGCACCGGCACCGGCAAGTCGCTCGGCTACCTCGTCCCGCGCCTGCTGCACGGCAAGCGGGTGGTCGTCGCGACCGCGACGCTCGCCCTCCAGCACCAGCTCGTCGAGCGCGACATCCCGCGCCTGGTCGAGGCGGTGGGCGACAAGGTCGACGCGAGCTACGCCGTGCTCAAGGGCCGCTCCAACTACGCCTGCCTGCACCGCATCCGCGAGGGCGTCCCCGACGACCAGGGCACCCTCGTCGACGTGCCCGTCGGGTCGATGGGCCAGAAGGTCCTCGAGCTGCGGACGTGGGCCGAGGAGGAGGCCGAGGCCGGCGGCAGCGGCGAGCGCGACCGCGCGCCGCGCCACACCGACCGCGAGTGGCGGCAGGTCAGCGTCGGCCACCGCGACTGCCTCGGCGCCGCCAAGTGCCCGTTCGGCGCGGAGTGCTTCGTCGAGCTGGCCCGCGAGAAGGCCCAGCGCAGCCACCTGATCGTCACCAACCACTCGCTGCTCGCGATCGACGCGATCGAGGGCGTGCCGATGATCCCCGAGTACGACGCCGTCGTCATCGACGAGGCCCACGAGGTCGTCTCCCGGGTGACCCAGGCCGCCACCGACGAGCTCGGCGGTCTCCGACGTCGAGCGGGCGCGCGAAGCGGTCCCAGCGGTACGTCGACGGGTCGGAGGCCGACGACCTCGCCGACGCCGCCGACGCCCTGGCCGACGCGGTCGCGGCCGCCTCGCCCGGCCGCTTCGACACCGTGCCCGAGCAGCTCGGCGACGCCCTGGTGCTGGTCCGCGACGCCGCCCGCGCCTGCCTCTCGGCGTACCCCAAGGACGAGCGACGCCGAGCGACGCCGACGCCGGCCGCACCCAGGCCCGCGGCTCGGTGCAGGAGGTCTTCGTCAACGCCGAGCGGATGGCCGCCGACGCCGAGTCCGACGTGCTCTGGCTGGCCGAGGGCGAGCGACCGGTTCCCGCCCCGGCTCTGCGTCGCGCCGCTCGAGGTGTGGGGGCCGATGCGCGACAAGCTGCTCACCGACAAGACCGTCGTCTTCACCAGCGCGACCCTGATGCTCGGCGGCGACTTCAGCGCGGTCGCCACCAGCGTCGGCCTCAAGCCGGCCGAGCGGGTCATCGAGGGCGAGATGGTCGCCGACGGCCGACCGACGTGCGACGGCGACGCGCTGCCCTGGCAGGGGCTCGACGTCGGCTCCCCGTTCGACTACGGCCAGCAGGCGATCCTCTACGTCGCCCGCCACCTGCCGCCGCCCGGCCGCGACGGCCTCGGCGAGGCCCAGCTCGAGCGAGATCGTCGAGCTCGTCGACGCCGCCGAGGGCCGCACCCTCGGGCTCTTCTCCTCCCGGCGGGCGGCCGAGACCGCCGCCGAGGCGGTCCGCGAGCGGCTGCCCCACCTGACCACGCTCGCCCAGGGCGACGCCCAGCTGCCCGAGCTCGCCAAGCAGTTCGTCGAGGACCCGCACACCTGCCTGTTCGGCACGCTCAGCCTCTGGCAGGGTCTCGACGTCCCCGGCGACACCTGCCAGCTCGTGATCATCGACCGGATCCCGTTCCCGCGGCCCGACGACCCGCTGATGTCGGCGCGGCAGCGTGCCGTCGAGAAGGCCGGCGGCAACGGCTTCATGCAGGTCGCCGCCACCCACGCCGCGCTGCTCCTCGCCCAGGGCTCGGGCCGGCTGATCCGCACCACCACCGACCGCGGCGTCGTCGCCGTGCTCGACCCGCGGCTGGCGACCGCCCGCTACGGCTCGTTCCTCAAGGCCAGCCTGCCGCCGATGTGGACCACCACCGACCCGGCCGTGGTCCGCAAGGCGCTGACCCGGATCGCCGCCGGCAGCTGAGCCGAAGACTCCGCGAACCAACCCGCGACCCCCGGCGTCGTACTCTGCGATTGGCCCACCCGCCCACGGAGGCTCCATGAAGAAGACCGCGACCTTGCTCGCCACCGCCGCCCTGCTCCTCGCGACCGGATCGCCCGCCAACGCTGCGAAGCCCGGCAACCTGGACAAGTCCTTCTCCGGCGACGGGAAGACGCAGCAGGCGTTCGGGGGTGGCTACCAGCGGGTGACCTCCCGCGACGTGCTGGTGACCTCGACGGGCAAGGTCGTCGTCGTCTCCGAGCTCCGGAAGCCGGGCGCCACCTACTGGGGCATCGCGCGGATGCGCAAGGACGGCAAACCCGACCCGGTGTTCCGCGGCAACGGCCGTCGCACCACCGCGTTCGAGCACGACGACGTGCCGCACCGTGTCGTGTCCCAGGGCCAGGGCCGGATCCTGGTCGGCGGCTCCGGCGGCGGCGCGTTCGCCCTCGCGTCGTACGACAGCGACGGCTCGCCCAACCACCCCTTCGGCGGGGCCGGGAAGGTGACCACCGACATCACGCCGGGGGACGATGTCGTCCTCGACCTGCAGGTGCTCCCCGGCGGCAAGGTGCTCGCGGCCGGCCTCGCCGGCGACCAGTTCGCGGTGGTCCGCTACCTGCCGACGGGCGTCCCCGACGACACCTTCGGCGGTGGCGACGGGATCGTGCTCACCACCGACGGCTTCGACGGGACGGCGTACGACGTCGCCCTCCAGCCGGACGGCAGGCTGCTTGCGATCGGGAAGCACGCCGCCGGACGGCGGCCTGGTCGGCGTCGCGGTGTCCCGCTTCGACACCGATGGCTCCCTGGACGAGACGTTCGGCGGCGACGGCCGGGTCGAGACCTTCCCGTCCTCGCGCGAGGTGAGCCGGGGGTACGACGTGAAGGTGCAGCCCGACGGCAAGGTCGTGGTCGGCGGCTACGCCTTCGGTGAGGGCGCCTACTCCTCTTCCTGCTCGCCCGCTACCGCGCGAACGGCACCCCGGACGGAACCTTCGGCGCCGACGGCGTGGTGGCGACCCTGTTCCAGCCCTACTACGCGGAGGTGCACGCGATCGCGCTCCAGCCCGACGGCAAGATCGTCGCGGCCGGCTGGTCCGAGGGGGAGACGCCGGGCCGGGTGCTGGCCGTGGCGCGCTACGGCCGCGGCGGCAAGCTCGACAAGAACTTCTCCGGCAACGGCAAGAACTACGTCAGCTACGGGAGCAACAAGCGCGGACAGGCCTTCGGGCTCGCCGTGCGCGATGGTCGGATCGTCGCCGTGGGCGAGGTCACCAACATCAACGCCACGAGGTCGGAGGGCGTCGCGGTCGCGTTCGTCGCAGTAGCGCCTCAGAGCCGGCTGCGGCCGTCGTACCCGCCGGCGGGGCCGTCGACCCGGAAGAACTCGCCGACCGTCGGGGCGACGTCGACCGTGCGCGCGTGCGCCGAGGAGACCCGGCGCCGGGGCACGTCGGGGTGGCCGCCGGCGAGGAAGAACGGGATCGCCCGGGTGGCGGGATGGCCGTGGTTGCCCGGGATCGGGTTGCCGGACGGGTCCGGCTCGCTGAACCGCCAGCCGGCCTTGCAGAAGACGACGACGTCGCCGGCCTCGGGGCCGAGCCGCAGCCACTTCTTGCGGCGGTCGTGGGCGGCGAGCACGCCGGTGGTGGCGCTGCGCGATCTGCTGCATCCGCTCGATCCGCGGCGCCGCGCTGGCCGGCCGCGCCGGTCCAGTAGAGGAGGTCGGCGCCGCCGTTGTCGGCGATCGCGACCTTGCCGGCGAGCAGCGGGTCGGCCTCCAGCGCGCCGGTCAGGCTGATCACGTCGGTGGGTCGCGACCAGTCCATCGAGTGGTCGGCCAGCACGATCACCATCGAGTGCTGCCAGCGGCCGGTCGACTTCAGCATGTCGACGAAGCCGCTGCACCTGCAGGTCGGTGTCGGCCAGCGCGAGCTGCCGCTGCAGCTGGACGTCGTTGCCGGTGAAGTCGGCGTGCCCGAACCGGTCGATGTCGCCGAGGTTCACGAACAGCAGGTGCGGGTCGAACTCGTCGACCATGGCCAGGGCGGCGTCCATCGTGAACTGGTCGGGCGCGTGCCCGGACACCGGGATGATCGGCGACGGCTCCCACCGGTGCGTGGCCCGGTCGCCGAAGACGCCGTAGAGGTACTCCTTGCTGAGCACCGTGCCGGTCCGGTAGCCGGCCTTGTTCAGCCGGCCGATGATCGTGCCCGTCTTGATGTCGTGCTTGCGGTCCATGGTCCGGGTGGTCGCGCGGGCGCGGTCGAAGATCTGGTTGGCCGGTACGCCGGTCCGGTCCGGCCGCACGCCGGTCATCATCATCACGTGGTTGGGGATGGTCTCCATCACCCACAGCGACGCCGCCTCCGGGAAGTTCAGCCCGCCCTGGCGCAGCGCGTGCAGGTTCGGCGTCAGCCCCGGGGTGATCTCGTCGGGGCGGCAGCCGTCGACGACCAGCACGTAGGCGCGCTTCCTGGTCTTCCGGGTCGGCGCGGCCAGGGCCGGGTCGGCCAGGGCGGTCGAGAAGAGCAGGCCGGCCGCGCCCGCGGTGACGAGGGACCGCTCGGGAGAGGTGGTTTCGAGACGGTTGCTGCGCAACCGCCTCAACCACCGAGGAACCTTCGTTGGGCTGAGTCCCTCCTCCGGGACGACTCGCACACGTCAGCCACCGACCGGGTGGTCGACGGCGACCACGCGGCTGCTGCCGGCCGGCGTGGCGAAGGACGTGGTCCAGGTGATGTCGGCGTCGCGGTCGGCCCGGTCGCTGATGATGAACCAGTCCATCTGCGCCCGCTTCGGCGTCAGGTCGAGCACCGAGAAGCCGTGGTCGTCGAAGTTGAGGTACTTGATGTGCCGGTTGTTGGCGATGATCGCCTCCTCGACCGCGACGCTCGTCGTGCGCGGCGGCGTACCGGTGATGTCCTTGAGGTTGTTCGAGGTCACCGACGAGCAGACGAACTCCACGCCGGCGGTCTCCTCGGCCGGCCCCTGCCCGGTGTACGTCGCGGCGTCGTACGGCAGCTCGGCGGCCCAGCCGGAGTGGATGTCGCCGGTGATGAACACCGTGTCCTTGACCTGGTGGTTGCGGATGAAGTTGAAGACCCGCTTGCGGTCGGCGGTGTAGCCGTCCCACTGGTCGAGGTTGTACGGCGCCCCGTCCTCGGGCAGCAGGCCGGTGACGTCGTTGATCGGGTCGATGATGTCGTCGGGGAGGGTCGCGAAGTTGACCGGCGCGATCATCACCGGGTTGCCGATCACCTTCCACTGCGCCTCGCGGTGCCGGCGCAGCGAGCTCTTCAGCCACTCCAGCTGCCGGTCGCCGGTGATGGTGCGGTTCGGGTCGCTGATCTCGCCGTCCGGCCACGGAGCGGGCGGAGCGGGCGACGTGACCTGCTGGCTGCGGTAGGTGCGCAGGTCGAGCATGCTCAGCTCCATCAGCCGGCCGAACCGCAGCCGCCGGAAGAGCCGGTCGCCGTCGCCGAGGCGGGCGGTGCCGTCCATCCGCACCGGCATCCACTCGTCGTACGCACGGTGTGCGCGGGCGCGCCGCTTCTTGTAGTCGCCCTCGCCCCCGAACCATTGCCAGGGGTGTGGTTCTCGCCGCCGTTCTTCCACTGGTCGTTGGTGACCTCGTGGTCGTCCCAGGTGACGATCCACGGGAACCGCGCGTGCGCGTCCTGCAGGTCGCGGTCGCGCTTGTACTGCGCGTGCCGCTGCCGGTAGTCCGCGAGCGAGACCATCTCGTGGGCCGGCTCGTGCGCCCGGATGTCCTGGTTGTCCTGGCCGAGGCCGTACTGGCCCGGGCCGTACTCGTAGAGGTAGTCGCCGAGGTGGATGACGGCGTGCAGGTCGTCGCGCTTCGCGAGCCCGCGGTACGCCGAGAAGTAGCCGGCCTGGTAGTTGGCGCAGGACACCACCCCGAACCGGAGGTTGCGCGGCATCGAGTCGGCGGCGGGCGCGGTGCGGGTGCGGCCGGCCCGGCTGCGGACGCCGCGGCAGTGGAAGCGGTAGTGGTACCAGGTGGCGGGCTCCAGCCCGGTCACGTCCACCTTGACCGTGTGGTCACGGCTGGCGCTGGTGACGAAGTCGCCCGTCCGCACGACGTGGCGGAACCGCTTGTCGGTCGCGACCTCCCACCGGACGGTGACCTGCGGCCCCTTGCCCGAGCCGGGCGCGCTCTGCGCCGTGGGCGTGACCCGGGTCCAGATCAGGACGGCGCCGGGGAGCGGGTCGCCCGAGGCGATGCCGTGCCGGAAGACGCCGTTGCCGGCGGCCGCTGCCGCCGCCGACGTGACGGTGCTCGAGGAGACGGCGAGGCCGGCGAGCCCGGCCCCGGCGGCGCCGGTGACGAGCACGGCGCGTCGCCGGACGGGGGTCTGGTGGGTGGTCACGCCCCATTCAACGACGCGGAGCGCGATCGGTTAACGGCCCGGCGGTGTGACCACCGTCCATTCACCGGATGTTCGCCCCGCGGGCCGGCGCTCAGCGGAACGCCGTGGCGGTCACCTTCTCGACCAGGTTCTCGTCCTTCGGGCGGCCGTCGCAGGCGTAGGTGCCGTAGCCGCGCCGGGCGACGTGGCACTTGTAGCGCGTGCTCGCGTTGACCAGCGTCACCTCGACGTGGTCGACGTCCCCGGCCCGGAAGGCCACCGACTTCTTGCCGACGCCCTTGCCGTTGAGGTTCACGTGGGTCACCTTGACCGGACCGGAGGCCGGGAAGAGCGTGACCACCAGACGCGAGCCCTTGGACTCCGGCGCCATGTCCGCCTTGACCTTCAGCTTCCAGCCGGACTCGGTCAGCCCGGCACCCGGCCGGAACGACGCGGTGGCGCTGGTCAGGTGGTCGAGCCGCACGGCCTGCCGGCCGCTGGACCGGTCCGTGTCGGTGAGGGTGAAGCTCTTCCACAGCGGCGCGTTGGGGTAGTTCACCTCGACCCCCTCGTCGTACGTCGTGTGCGTGCGGCGGTTGGCCTCGGCGAAGCCCGCGTAGGTCGTCGCGAAGCTGCGGTTCTTGCGGGCCAGGACGGACTTGATGGTCTGCAGGCCGTACTGGTCGGGCTTGCCCGGCCGCGCGTCCGCGAGTCGCCACATGTCGCGCACCAGGACCGGCATCCCGCCCTTGCTCTGCGGCATCCGCTCGGTCAGGTAGCGGAAGAACGACCAGGAGGCGTAGACGTTCAGCCCGAAGAACCCGTCGAGGGCCCTGCGCGGGCCGGCGTACCCCGCGCCCGACGAGGCCTTGGAGCCGAGCTGGCCGTAGGGGAAGTAGTTCGCGTTGTCGTTGACGCTGTCGTAGAGCTCGTCCTCCGCCCAGGTCGCCGTCCCCTCCATGAACCAGCCGTCGTCGAGGAAGTCGTAGGCGAACTGGACCGCGTGGAAGTACTCGTGCGCCGCCGTCACCCGCATGTTCTCGATCGGGGTGTTGGTCGGGAACTCGCCGGTGTTGTAGTCGTTGTCGAGGACGCAGTAGCTCGACACGGCCAGCGGTGGGTTGCGGGGCTTCTGGTCGGTGGTGCAGTAGCCGTAGAGGCCCTGGTCGCCGATCTGGCGCAGGTAGATGTCGCGCTTCTTGTTGCCGCCCTTGCCGCTGTCGGGCAGCGGCGCGCGGTAGCCGGCCCGGACGTAGGTCCGGTGCACGTGCTCCATGGTGGCGAGCACCTTGTCGACGTAGTCGGGGATCCCGTTGTCGGGGCTGGTGTCGGTCTGCGGGACCCGGTGCCCGCCGGAGTTGATCCAGTGCACGCAGGTGTACTTCTTGCACTTCTTCTTCTGCGCGGACGGCCGGGTGAGCAGCTTGTCGGCGGCCTGGCGGTCGGAACCGCGCAGCTGGTCGCGGTTGATCAGGAGGTCGCGCAGCACCAGGGTCGCGTCGCGGCCGTCCAGCGGGTTGGTGGCGGGGTCGCCGTCGAAGAGCAGCTGGGCGTCGGCCAGGGCCTGCGGGGCGGCACCCTCGACCGGTGCGGTGACCGTGGGGTCGTCGTCCGTGGCGGCTCCGGCGTACGACATCACTCCGAGCCCCAGGCCGAGGGCGGTGACGGCAGCGATGACGGACCTGATGTGCATGGACGACTCCTCCGTGTGGGTGTGACCGGACGATTAGACGCTGTGGACGTCCGTGACGCCAAGTCCTGCCCGCCGAAATGTCCGCGAATCGTTGCCAGCCGACAGCTTCCAGGCCGCGGCGACCACCAGCCAGCCGACGACGGCGTCGAGCACCCAGTGGTTGCCGGTGCCGACGACGACCAGCGGCGGTCACGGCCGCGTGGGTCCAGCCGAACGCGCGGGCGGCCCGGTTGGCGGTGGCGCTCCGGATCGCGAGCGCCACCCACAGCGCCCAGCCCGCGTGCAGCGACGGGAACGCCGCCAGCTGGTTGGTGAACCCGCCGAGCCCGCGCGGAGCCGACGCCTCCGAGCCCCACCAGCCGTCGGCCGAGTGCAGGCTGAGCACGTCGACGTACCCCTCGGTGAGCCGCGGCGGCGCCATCGGGAGCAGCAGGTAGAGCACCAGCCCGGCGACCGTCGCGAGGAGCAGGGCGCGGCGAGCGGGGGCGTACGTCGCGGGGCCGCGGCGGTAGAGCCAGACCAGGACCACGGCGGTGACGACGTAGTGGGCGGTGGCGTACCAGTAGCTGCCGAACAGTCCCAGCCAGTCGACCTCGACGAAGAGCCGGTTGAGCGCGTGCTCCCAGTCGAGGCCGAGCGACTGCTCGACGTCGAGCAGCGCATGCGCCCTGTCGAGCGCCGGGGCCAGGGCGTCGTCGGCGAACAGCCGGGTGCTGCTGTAGGCGACGTAGAGGACGGCGATCAGGAGCAGCTCGCGCACACCCCGCACTCCGACCCACGACCGCAACCGACGTCGGTCGAGCTTGTCGAGACCTGATGGCGAGGGAGCAAGAAGCGTCACCCCTCGACCATCGCCGCGGGCGGACGATCACGGCATCGGGTGCGCCCCTGAGCGCCCCCGGACCAGACCCTGAAGGGTCAGACGCGACGCAGGACGGCGGTGACCTTGCCGAGGATCTGCGCGTTGTTGCCGTCGATCGGCTCGTAGGCCTCGTTGTGCGGGAGCAGCCAGACCTGGCCGGCCTTGCGCTGGAAGGTCTTGACCGTGGCCTCGTCGTCGAGCAGCGCCGCGACGATGTCGCCGTTCTCGGCGGTCTGGGCCTGGCGGATCACGACGTAGTCGCCGTCGCAGATCGCCGCGTCGACCATCGAGTCGCCGCGCACCTCCAGCAGGAACAGCTCGCCCTCGCCGACGAGGGTCCGGGGCAGCGGGAAGATCTCCTCGAGGTTCTCCTCCGCGAGGATCGGGCCACCGGCGGCGATCCGGCCGAGCAGGGGGACGTAGGCGGCCGCGGGCATCGGCGTCGCCGACGCCGGTCTCGTCGAAGCTGGAGTCGTCGGCCGAGCCGAGCGAGCGGCGGGCGGCCATCACCTCGGGCAGGAACACCTCGAGCGCACGCGGCCGGTTGGGGTCGCGCTTGAGGAAGCCCTTCTCCTCGAGCACCTTGAGCTGGTGGGCGACGCTGGAGGAGCTGGTCAGCCCGACGGCCTCGCCGATCTCGCGCATGCTGGGCGGGTAGCCGCGCTTCTCGATGGCTTCCTTGATGTGCTGGAGCACCCGCTGCTGGCGCGGGGTCAGTCCGGTGGCGTCGGGGGGTCCGTCGGGCAGCTCGATGACGGTCTTGCTGGCCATGGTGACTGCCCTCCCGGTCGTGGTGCTGGTCGTCTCGAACCGTAGACCCCGCGCGGGGGTGTTTTCAAACACCTGTTCGAACGGCGTGTCGTGAGATGGGCAGCGGCGGTGACCCCGCGTCGGTCGAGCTTGTCGAGCGACGCCCTAGGAAGTCAGGGCGCGTGAGCCTCGAAACCCGTCGGGCAGAGCGTCGAGACCCGACCGGCCGACGAGCCGTCGTGGTTGACTCCCGCCCATGAACAGCAGCGTGGTCGTCACCGGAGCAGCCCGCGGCATCGGTCGCGGCATCGCCGAGCGGATGGTCGCGCGCGGCCACCGGGTCGTGCTCACCGACATCGACGGCGACGCGGCGGCGGCCACGGCCAGCGAGATCGGCGCGGCCGAGGGGCTGCGCCAGGACGTGGGCGACCCGGCGCTCGCACCGCGAGGTGGCCGCGGCGGCCGCGCGCCACGGCGTACTCCTGGCGTGGTTCAACAACGCCGGCATCGGCGACGACGGGGCGCTGGTGGACCTGTCCGAGGCGCAGGTACGCCGGCTGGTCGAGGTCAACCTGCTCGGCACGCTGTGGGGCATGCGCGCGGCGATCGAGGCGTTCGGCGACCGCGGCGGCGACGTCGTGAACACCGCGTCGCTGTCCGGGCTGGGGCCGGTCCCCGGCTACAGCGTGTACGCCGCCACGAAGGCCGCGATCGTCTCGGTGTCGATGTCGGTCGACGCGGAGACCCCGCGCAACGTCCGGGTGCACGCGCTGTGCCCCGACGGCGTCCAGACCGCGATGCTCGACGGCCAGACGCCCGGGCTCGCTCGCGACCCGGCTGGTCCACTCCGGCGGCCGGATCCTCACCGTCGACGAGGTCGCCGAGGAGGCCGTCGACCTGGTCGGCAGCAACCGCGTGGTGCTGAGCATCCCGCGCTGGCGCGGCGCCCTGATGCGCGGCACCGCCCTCGCGCCGTCGGTCGCGAAGCGCGGGATGAAGCTGGTCGAGGCGCAGGGGAAGCGCAACATCGCCCGACGAGGCTGACCCCTGCGGCCCGCCGAGGCCGCGACACGCGTTCGAACAAATGTTCGGCGTGTTGCTTGATCTGTTCGAACACCTGATCTAACTTCGTACATGTGTTCGATCGAACGTCTGATCGACCGGCCGCTCCGATCCGGCCCGCGAGGGCCTGTCGGTGGTCGCCGATAGACATCTCCTCGACGCGACACAGACCGACAGGCTGACCGCCACTTCCCCAGGAGGTCCCGATGAGCACCATGACGATCGCCCCGCAGGCACTGCCCCGTGCGACGGCCCGACCCCGCGTCGACCGCGCGCCCGCCGGCCAGGTCCGGCTCACCCGGCGCGGCCGCCTGGTGGTGTTCCTCGGCGCGCTGCTCGTCGTGCTCGCTCTCGGCGTCTTCTGGGGCGCCGGCTCGGTCGCCTCCGAGCGTCCGGGCAAGGCCGAGCCGACCGAGGTCGTCATGGTCGGCGAGGGCGAGACCCTCTGGGACATCGCGGCCGAGGCCGCCACCGACGGCGACACCGGCGCCATGGTGGAGCGGATCCAGCGGCTCAACGCGCTCGACTCCGGCATGCTCACCGCCGGGCAGAAGATCCGGGTCCCCACCACGGAGTGACCTGACGACCCGCCACAAGCTTCGTCAGCCGACTCGACCCCGGCTGGCGGGCCGGGGAAGACGAGGGGTGGAGCTGACCCGGCTCCGCCCCTCGCGGCATTTCCACACGCTGCTCTAGGTTCGGGCCATGGCCGGCTACTCCGGGACCCCGCTGCCGAGGAAGCTCGGCGTCAAGGACACCCACACCGTCTTCCTCGACGGCGTCCCCGCCACCGTCGACCTGGGCGACCTCGGCGGGGCACACGTCGTACGCCGCCTCCCGCGCAGCGCCGACCTCACCGTCACCTTCCACGACCGACTGCGCCGCCCTGACGGCGCGGCTGCCGACGCTGTTCGAGCGGACCAGCCACCGACGGCATGGTCTGGGTGTGCTGGCCGAAGAAGGCGAGCAAGCTGCCCACCGACCTCGACGAGAACGTCGTGCGCGACCTCGGCCTCGAGCTCGGCTTCGTCGACGTCAAGGTCGCGGCGATCGACGAGACCTGGTCCGGGCTGAAGTTCGTGCGGCGGCTGCGCGACCGGTAGGACGCAGCGCTCAGCGGCGGTGCCCGCCGACCGGGCGGATCGGCTTGACCGGGGCCGGGGTGTCCGGCGTCGGCGACGGAGCCGACGACGCGCTGGTGATGCCCAGCCGGCGCAGGATCCGCGCGACCAGCATCAACCCGACGAACAGGCAGGCGACCGCGCCGAGCGACGCGAACGCGAGGAACATCCAGGCGTCCTGGTCGCCGCCGCGCGCGGTGGAGCCGAAGTCGATCGCGGCCTTGACGAGGTACCCCCACGCGACCATGCACAGGGTCACGCCGAGAGCCAGCAGGAAGAGCGCAGGCTGGAACCTCTTCTGCCTCTTCGGCCCCACCCGCTTGCCCGCGTGACTCACCGGGACATTCTTGCCCATCTCGACCAGGGAAATTTTGCCGCCACGCGAGTGGGGGTCGTGGCACCATTTCTCCTCGTGGGCGACGGTGGGGCCGCTTCTTCCGACAATCCAGACGGCGACGGCTGGGCCGAGTCCGAGCACGTCCACCGCCTGGAGTTCGTGCTCCACAACGCCCGCGACGTCGACGCCGTGGCCCGCGGCGTGCTCTCCCACCTCCTCGCCCTTCCCGACGTGAGCCGGGTCGGCCTGGCCCTGACCGAGGGCGCCGGCCGCCGCCTGCGCTTCGTCGCGTCGGAGTCGCTCGACGGACGGCGCGCTGGTGTGGTGCCACATCGACGCGTACGACGACGTCCCGCTCACCGCGGTCACCCGCAGCGGCGAAGCGGTGCACGGCAACCTCGACGAGCTGGAGGCACGGTTCCCGGGAGTCGTGGCCCGCCAGCGTGAGAAGGGCACGAAGGCGCTCGCCACGCTGCCGCTGCCCGGGCTCGGGCCGCCGATGGGCGGGCTGATGCTGTTCTTCGACGCCGACCAGGAGTTCGGCGAGGCCCAGCTGCGGGTGCTCGACACCGCCGCGCGCCGCACGGGCGAGGCGATCCGCCGGGTCCGCTCCGACGCCCTCGGCACCGGCCCGACCGCCGGCGGCCCGGCCCTCGGGGCCGCAGGGTCATCACGCCGAGCTGGAGCTGGACGCCGACCCGCGGGCGGCCGGGATGGCCCGGCGCTTCCTGCGCGAGCACCTGACCGAGTGGGGGGTCGACGACGCGATCATCGACACCGCCCAGCTCTGCCTCTCCGAGCTCGTCAACAACGTGATCATGCACGCGCACGCCACCTCCGAGCTGGCGCTGCACCTCGACGACTCCGAGCTCAGCGTCGTGCTCAAGGACCGCGGCGGCGCGCAGCCGCCGGTCGACACCCCGACCCGGCCGTCGGCGCTGATGACCGAGGACGAGCTGATCGTCGCCGGCCGCGGACTGGTGCTCGTCGACGCCCTCGTCGACCGCTGGGGGACCGAGCGGAACGAGGTCGGCACCACCGCCTGGTTCGTCTCGACGTGCGCGACGCCGTGGGCCCCGCCCAGACCGGCTGACCGGCCCCTGCGGACGGCCCGATGGGGCCGTCGGAACCGTTTCCGACCCGCCGACACGCGGGCGCGCCGTACCGACTTTTGGGTATGCACAGGCCTCTGACCTGCGGTTTCTCAGTCTGTGTGACCCGGGTCTCGAAGAGTTTCCGAGGGCACTTGCGCAGCCTCGACTTCCGGCGTACGGTAACCACAACATCTAGTACTTACACCGGTGTAGTTATCCACATCTAGTCCCCAGACCGGGTGCGGAAGCCCCACAGGTGACTGGTTGTTATACACAGCATCACCCCCCATATCCACAAGCCATGCACACCCCTCGCGGGTGTCTGTCGGCGAGCCCGAGAGGAGGCCCCGGATGCACTGCCCCTACTGCCGCAGCACCGACACCCGGGTCCTCGACTCGCGGGTCGCCGACGACGGCGCCTCGATCCGCCGCCGCCGCACCTGCTCGTCCTGCGCCAAGCGGTTCACGACCGTCGAGCAGATGCAGCTGACCGTGCTCAAGCGCTCCGGCGCCACCGAGCCGTTCCACCGCGACAAGGCCGTCTCCGGCGTCCGCAAGGCCTGCAAGGGCCGGCCGGTCACCGAGGACGACCTGGCCTGCCTGGGCCAGCAGGTCGAGGACGCGCTGCGCCTCGACGGCGCCGCCGAGATCCCGGCCCACGAGGTCGGCCTGGCGATCCTCGGCCCGCTCCGGGCCCTCGACGAGGTCGCCTACCTCCGGTTCGCGAGCGTCTACCGCGCCTTCGAGTCGGTCGACGACTTCGAGGACGAGATCGCCATGCTCCGCGTGGAGCGCGAGGCGACAGCAGACCGTGACCACACGCCGGTCGAGCCTGTCGAGACCTCACCACCTCAGCCCGCACCGACGGGCTGACCCCAGACCGCCCGGCGTGTGTAGTGGGGAAGCTGCACGCGCCGGGCGCACCAAATGTCGGTGGTCGCCACCACCATGTAAGTAGCACCAGCAGGACAGCGGAAACGACGTCCAAGGGAGAGGAAGTTCCATGACGGAGACGGTGAGCGGTGCCTCCACTCGCAAGGGCGGACTGAAGGTCGAGCGGGTCTTCAGCACCGAGGGCGTCCACCCGTACGACGAGATCACCTGGGAGCGGCGCGACGTCGTCCAGCAGAACTGGAAGACCGGTGAGACCGTCTTCGAGCAGCGCGGCGTGGAGTTCCCCGACTTCTGGTCGGCCAACGCCAGCACCATCGTCACGACGAAGTACTTCCGCGGCGCCGTCGGCACCGACGTCCGCGAGTGGAGCCTCAAGCAGCTCATCGACCGCGTGGTGAAGACCTACACGAAGGCCGGCGTCGAGCACGGCTACTTCGCGACCACCGCCGACGCCGAGGCGTTCGAGCACGAGCTCACCTGGCTGCTGGTGCACCAGTACTTCTCGTTCAACTCCCCGGTCTGGTTCAACGTCGGCACCCCGTCGCCGCAGCAGGTCTCCGCCTGCTTCATCCTCTCCGTCGACGACTCGATGGACTCCATCCTGAACTGGTACAAGGAGGAGGGCTTCATCTTCAAGGGCGGCTCCGGCGCCGGCCTGAACCTCTCCCGCATCCGCTCCTCCAAGGAGCTGCTCTCCTCCGGCGGCACCGCCTCCGGCCCGGTCTCCTTCATGCGCGGCGCCGACGCCTCCGCCGGCACCATCAAGTCCGGTGGCGCCACCCGCCGCGCGGCGAAGATGGTCGTCCTCGACGTCGACCACCCCGACATCGAGGAGTTCGTGCAGACCAAGGCGCGCGAGGAGGACAAGATCCGCGCGCTGCGTGACGCCGGCTTCGACATGGACCTCGGCGGCCACGACATCACCTCGGTCCAGTACCAAAACGCCAACAACTCGGTCCGGGTCTCCGACGAGTTCATGCGCGCGGTCGAGGACGGCACCGACTTCGGGCTGCGCGGCCGCAAGACCGGCGAGGTCATCGAGCGGGTCGACGCCCGCGACCTGTTCCGCAAGATCAGCAAGGCCGCGTGGGAGTGCGCCGACCCGGGCCTCCAGTACGACGACACCATCAACGACTGGCACACCAACCCGGAGACGGGCCGGATCACCGCGTCCAACCCGTGCTCGGAGTACATGTCGCTCGACAACTCCTCGTGCAACCTGGCGTCGCTGAACCTGATGAAGTTCCTCAAGGACGACGACACCTTCGACGCGCCGCTGTTCGCGAAGGCGGTCGAGTTCATCATCACCGCGATGGACATCTCGATCTGCTTCGCCGACTTCCCGACCGAGGCGATCGGCGACACCACCCGCGACTACCGCCAGCTCGGCATCGGCTACGCCAACCTCGGCGCGCTGCTGATGGCGATGGGCCTCGGCTACGACTCCGACGGTGGCCGCTCGATGGCCGCGACGATCACCTCGCTGATGACCGGTACGTCCTACAAGCGCTCGGCGGAGCTCGCCGCGATCGTCGGCCCCTACGCCGGCTACGCCCGCAACGCCGACGCCCACAAGCGGGTGATGCGCAAGCACCAGGCCGCCAACGACGCCGTCCGCACCCTCCACGTCTCCGACGCGCAGGTGCACAAGCTGGCCACCAAGGCGTGGGCCGACGTGCAGGAGCTCGGCGCCGCCAACGGCTTCCGCAACGCGCAGGCGTCGGTGCTCGCGCCGACCGGCACCATCGGCTTCATGATGGACTGCGACACCACCGGCATCGAGCCCGACTTCTCGCTGGTGAAGTTCAAGAAGCTGGTCGGCGGCGGCTCGATGCAGATCGTCAACCAGACCGTGCCGCGGGCGCTGCGCAAGATGGGCTACCAGCCCGAGCAGGTCGAGGCGATCGTCGACTTCATCGCCGAGAACGGCCACGTGATCGACGCCCCGGGCCTGAAGACCGAGCACTACGAGGTCTTCGACTGCGCGATGGGCGCCCGCGCCCTCAAGCCGATGGGCCACGTGCGGATGATGGCGGCGGCCCAGCCGTTCCTGTCCGGCGCGATCAGCAAGACGGTCAACCTCCCCGAGGACGCGACGGTCGAGGAGATCGAGGACATCTACCTCCAGTCCTGGAAGCTCGGGCTGAAGGCGACCGCGGTCTACCGCGACAACTGCAAGGTCGGCCAGCCGCTCTCCGGCGGCAAGGGCGACAACAAGGGCAAGTCGTCCAACGCCGACGGCGCGGCCGAGGCTGCCGAGACCAAGGTCGTCGAGAAGGTCGTCTACGCCCCGACCCGCAAGCGGCTGCCGAAGTCCCGCACCTCCCGCACCACCTCGTTCACCGTCGGTGGCGCCGAGGGCTACATGACCTCCGGTGCCCACGACGACGGCGAGCTGGGCGAGGTGTTCCTCAAGCTCGGCAAGCAGGGCTCGACCCTGGCCGGCGTCATGGACGCCTTCTCGATCGCGGTGTCGATCGGCCTCCAGTACGGCGTCCCGCTGGAGACCTACGTCTCGAAGTTCACCAACCTGCGCTTCGAGCCGGCCGGCCTCACCGACGACCCGGACGTGCGGATGAGCCAGTCGATCATGGACTACATCTTCCGCCGCCTGGCCCTCGACTACCTCCCCTACGAGCAGCGCGCCGGCCTCGGCATCTACACCGCCGAGGAGCGCCAGCGCTACCTCGAGACCGGCTCCTACGAGCCCATCGAGGAGACCGGCTCCGCCGCCGAGCTGATCGAGATCGGCGACCACCCGTCGGTCGAGCCTGTCGAGACCAATGAAGCGATCGACGTCGAGATCGTCGAGACCGAGGACGGCGTCACCAAGGGCAAGCCCGCCCCCAAGGAAGCCCACACCTCCGCCGAGCTCATGGAGAAGATCACCGGCACCGCCGTCGACTCCCCGCTCTGCTTCACCTGCGGCACCAAGATGCGCCCCGCCGGCAGCTGCTACGTCTGCGAAGGCTGCGGCAGCACCAGCGGCTGCAGCTGATGTGAACGGACCCGGCCCGGCCTCCCCTCCACGAGAGGAGAGCCGGGCCGGCTTGACCTTGTTCAGCGCCCGAGCAGAGCCTCGTCGAAGAAGCCGACGACACGCCGTTCGTACTCCTCCGGTGCCGTCTTGATCGCCTTGATGTGCGGGGCGTCCGGGACGGACCACAGCGACGCGTCCGGCCCGGCGATCCGCGCGTAGTCCGGCGTCAGGACCTCGGTCGCGTTGCCGCCGTCGGGCGCGTAGATGAACAGCAGCGGGCGCGGCGCGATGCGCGGGACCAGATCGAACAGCGACTCGGGCGGTGCCGTGTCGGAGAACGCCGCCACCGACCCGTTCAGCAGCGCGAAGGCCGGGCTCATCACCCAGAACCCGGCGCCCGGGAGGGCCTCCTTCTGCTCCTGGAACTGCCGCGCCCCGGCACCGTCGGACACGACGGCGGCGAGGTCGGGGTCCTTCGCGGCGGCCTCGAGCATCAGCTCGCCGCCGACCGACAGGCCGATCCCGCCGATGCGGTCGGGGTCGACGTCCGGGCGTCGCTTGAGCCAGTCGACCGCGGCGATGATGTCCTTGTCGCCGCCCCAGCCGAGCATGTTGCCGCCACCCTCGCTCTGACCCTCACCGCGTCGGTCGAACAGCAGTACGCCGTAGCCGTGCCGGGCCAGCATCCGCGCGTGCGCCTGGGTGCCGAGCCGCCCGGGGAAGTCGACAACCGCCGCGCCGTTGCGAGATGGGATGTACCAGCCGTGCAGCGTCAGCCCGTCCGAGGTCGTGAAGGTCACGTCCTCGTGCGCGACGCCGAGCTCGTCCTCCGGCACCACGGCACGCTGGACGTGAGTGACGGCATAGGCGAACAGCACCGGCTGCACAACGAAATACGCCGCAAAGACCGCCACCACGACGAGCAGCGAGCGCCGGACGACGCGTCGCCAGAGCCGCCCGGTGCGGCGTCGCGAGTGCCACAGCCTCCACAGGCCGAGACCGACGAGCAGCGCGCCGGCGGGGATCGCGAGCAGCCCGGTGAAGTCGTCGCCCGAGGGACCGACGGCGGTGGTGTAGTAGCCGGCCTCGATCAGGCCGATGCCGATCCCGAACACGCCGACCGACAGCGCCAGCACCGCGCGCCATCCGGCGCGTACCCGCCCGAAGCCCCACGCGGCCGCGGCGAGCAGCGCGGTCGGGACCAGGGCGCCGGCCAGATGGTCGGCCGCGGTGGTGCCCGCCGGCGGCTGCAGCAAAGTGTCGTCGAGCACGTGGAGCGCGACCAGTGCCGTGCCGAGCAGGAAGAGCGAGCGCTCGTCGCGCGGCAGCCACCGGCTGCGGGTGGCGACGGTCGGCGCCGGGGCGGGGGGCAAGGTAGTCGTGGTCATGCTCTGACGCTAGGGACACCGCGCCGCGCGCCCCAGGTGGCTACCCGCCCAACAGCCGGGGGTCAGCCGCCCAGTCCGCAGGTGGACATCCGTGACCGTTGGACGGACATCGGATGACCGTTCACAGCTGAGCAAACGCGACGACGAAGAGCCCGGCACTTGCTCAACACTCCCGTGGTCACGAAGACCCGATCCAGCCACGTCTCAGCTGCCCGGCGATGATGGCGTCATGACCCTCGACCTCGAGCGCATCCGCAGGGACTTCCCAGCCCTCGACCAGGGCATCGCGTACTTCGATGGGCCGGGTGGGACGCAGGTGCCGAGGCAGGTCGCGGAGGCGGTGGCGAGGACGATGACGTCCGGGATCTCCAACCGAGGGCTGGTCACGGACGCCGAGCGGCGGGCTGAGGATGTGGTGGTCGGCGCACGGGGAGCGGTTGCGGACCTGCTCGGGTGCGATGCTCGAGGGGTCGTATTCGGGCGGTCGATGACGCAACTGACGTACGACATCTCTCGGGCGCTGGCCAAGGAGTGGGGGCCGGGGGACGAGGTCGTCGTAACGCGGCTCGACCACGACGGGAATGTCCGGCCGTGGGTGCACGCGGCGGAGGGCGCGGCTGCGACGCTTCGGTGGGTCGGGTTCGACCGGGAGACGGCGGAGCTGAGCGTCGACGACGTCCGGGCGGAGCTGTCCCAGCGGACGAAGGTCGTCGCCGTGACCGGCGCGTCGAACGTGCTCGGCACGCGACCGGACCTGCCGGCGATCGCCGAGGCCGTGCACGAGGTGGGCGCACTGCTGTACGTCGACGGCGTTCACCTGACGCCGCATGCGCCGGTCGACGTCGGGGCGATGGGCGCCGACTTCTACGCCTGCTCGCCGTACAAGTTCTTCGGGCCGCACCACGGCATCGTCGTCGCCACACCGGAGCTGCTGGAGCGGATCCACCCGGACAAGCTGCTGCCCTCGACCAACGACGTGCCCGAGCGGTTCGAGCTCGGAACGCTGCCCTACGAGCTGCTCGCCGGCACCACGGCGGCGGTCGACTACATCGCGGACCTCGCGTCGGACGCCACCGACCGCCGGACCCGGGTGTTGGAGTCGATGCGCGCAGTGGAGGAGCACGAAGACCGGTTGCTCGCTCGGCTGCTGGACGGGCTGGGACAGATCCCCGGTGTCACGCTGCATGGTGCCCCGAAGCGGCGCACGCCGACGGTGTTCTTCTCGGTCGCCGGCCGCGAGGGACATGAGGTGTACGAGCACCTCGCGACAGTCGGGGTCAACGCGCCGGCCAGCAACTTCTACGCGATCGAGCCGTCTCGCTGGCTCGGCCTGGGCGATACCGGCGCGGTCCGCGCAGGCCTGGCGCCCTACACCAGTCCCGATGACATCGAGCGTCTGCTCGCGGGCGTGGCAGAGGTGGCCGGATGAGCGTTCAGCAGGGAGCGCCGTAGGTGGTCGTAGCCCCTCGGCAGCTCTGACGCGACATTGAGGCAAGATGAATGCGATGGAAGACCCGCACGCACTGCTGCGCCGGCTCAGGCTCGGGCGCGAGGAGTACTGCCAACGGCTGCTGACGATGCTGGTCCTGGACGCCGACTACCCGCGGTGGAACACGCGGAGCACGCCGTCACCGGCCGGGCTGGCGTTCCTGCGGGCGCTGGACGAGCTGTCGTTCGGGAGCGCCGACGTACCCGACGACGCGGCGTTCGTCGACGAGCTGGACCTGCCGCGGCGGAGTGAGGACGAGCCGGGGTGTGCGCCGGACTACGGGGTGCTCATGCCGGAGCGGCTGTGGATCATCGAGCTGAAGACGGAGCGGGGGAGTCACCGGAGTGGGCAGGTGGAGAGCTACTTCGAGCTCGGGCGGCACCACTACCCGGACTTCCGGATCGACCTGACGTACCTGACGCCCGGGATGTCGGCGGTGGGGGCGGGGGCGCCGAGTGGGAGCCGGTTGGCGCAGGTGACCTGGGAGCAGGTGATGCCGCTGATCGACGAGGTGTGGTCGGGGGCGACCGGGTCGGCCGCGGCAGCTGCACGACGCGTTGCGCGAGGCGGTCGCGAGCATCGGGAGCTCGTGGACCATGTGGCGCGAGAAGACCCTGAACGACCTGACCGCCAAGGCGATGCGGGTGGCCAAGCTCACGGCCCAGGACGGGCAGCAGCGGGCGCTGGACTACGCGGCCGGTTCGCTGGGGGAGCTGCAGGAGCTGCGGCTCGCCGTACGGGGCGAGTTCCGGCGGCCGGAGAGCCCGCTCGGGTCGGTGACGCCGTGGCTGTGGAATGAAGCAACTTCCGGCGGCAAGGCGCTGACGGAGGCCGGCCGGGTCCACGGATACGAGCTCAGGTTCTCCCGATCGCGGGCTGAGGGCTGAATCGGGAGTACGGTCGAAGAATGGCCATGTTCGACACGGTGACCCGAGACCACGTGCGACAGGCGATCGACGAGTGCGACGAGCTGGGCTCGGAGACGTTCCTGCGCAGGTACGGCTTCCGCCACGCCCGGCAGTACGTGCTCTGGCACGACGGCAAGTCCTACGACTCCAAGGCGATTCTGGGCGTGGCCCAGCGCTACGCGACCGGGACGGCCGCGCGTGCGGCCGAGTTCCACGGTGGCAAGCAGGGCGCGGCGCTCGTGCTGCGCGACCTGGGCCTCGACGTCATCCCCGACCACGGCGAGACGGCGCTCCCGCTGCACCCGGCGACCGACGAGTGGCAGGAAGCCTCCGAGATCGGCGCCGACGCCGCTCGATCCGCGTGGGCCGGGGCGGCGCGGGAGATCCTGATCGAGGTGGCCGGGCACTACCACGCCCTCGTGACCTTCCGGGAGCTGGCGGGTCTGGTGCAGCTGCGCAGCGGCATCAGGACCGACCGTCTCGTGCACTACTGGGTCGGGGACGTGCTGGCACAGGTGGCGCGGGTCTGCGCCGACCGCGGCGAGCCGTTGCTGTCCGCGCTGTGCGTCAACGTGAGCGGGAGTGTGGGGGCCGGCTACGCCAAGGCCGTCATCGCCGTCCGTGGCGAGCTGGTGGGCGACCCCGACGACCACGCCGCGAAGGAGCGGCTGGAGTGCTACCGCACCTTCGGTGCCCTCCTTCCCGCCGACGGTGGCAGCCCCGCGCTCTCGCTGCAGGTGGCCGCCGTGCGAGACCGCGAGCGAGCGCGGCGGGCGGTCACGGGGTTCGAGGCGACGGTCTGTCCCACCTGCAACATGGCCATCCCCGCGACCCTGGTCTGCGACAACTGCGACTGAGCTCTCCGCCGGCCCGCGTGCCAGACTCGCCGCCATGGAGAAGCGCATCTTGGGCAGGACCGGCCGCGAGGTCTCGGTCGTCGGACTCGGCACGTGGCAGCTCGGCGCCGACTGGGGCGAGGTGTCGGAGGACGACGCCCTGGCGGTGCTGGCGGCGTCGTACGAGAGCGGGGTGACGTTCTTCGACACCGCCGACGTGTACGGCGACGGGCGCAGCGAGCAGGTGATCGGCGCGCTTCCTCGCGGAGCACCCGGACGTCACGGTGGCCACCAAGATGGGCCGGCGGATGGACCAGGTGCCGGAGAACTACACGATGGCCAACTTCCGCGCCTGGACCGACCGGTCGCGGCGCAACCTCGGGGTGGACACGCTCGACCTGGTGCAGCTGCACTGCCCGCCGAGCGCGGTGATCGAGGCGGACGCGACGTACGACGACCTCGACGCGCTGGTCGCCGACGGCGCGATCGCGGCGTACGGCGTGAGCGTCGAGACCGTCGACCAGGCGCTGGCGGCGATCGCGCGGCCGAACGTCGCGTCGATCCAGATCATCCTCAACGCGTTCCGGCTCAAGCCGCTCGACGCGGTGCTGCCGGCCGCGGTCGAGAGCGGCGTCGGGATCATCGCGCGGGTGCCGCTGGCGTCCGGGCTGCTGTCGGGGAAGTACGACGCGGGGACGACGTTCGCGGCCGACGACCACCGGACCTACAACCGGCACGGCGAGGCGTTCGACGTGGGCGAGACGTTCTCGGGCGTCGACTTCGAGACCGGCGTGCAGGCCGCGAAGGAGTTCACGGCGCTGGTGCAGGAGAGCGGTCTCGACGCGACGCCCGCGCAGGCCGCGATCGCCTGGCTCGTCCAGCAGCCCGGCGTCTCGACGGTGATCCCCGGCGCCCGCAACGCCGACCAGGCGCGCGCCAACGCGGCCGCGGGCGAGGTCGGTCCGCTGCCGGACGAGGTCTCGGCGGGCGTGACGCGGCTGTACGACACCCACTTCCGCGACGGCGATCCACGACCGCTGGTAGGCGGGGTTCCTCAGACGAGGATCCGGATCTCGTCGCCGAGCCGGGCACCCTGCTCGAGGCGCAGGTCGTCGCCCGACCAGAACATGCCGGGGTCGTAGTAGTTGGTGGGCAGCCGGTCGTCGAGCAGCCCCATCGCGGCGTACGTCGCGGCGACCACCTCGGCGCAGTACGTCATCTCGGCCGGTGCCTTGCGGCGTACCCGACCGCGCGCCCAGCGGCCGGCCAGCGCCGCCGTGGCCGGGAACGGCAGGCCGTCCAGCCGGGCGATGGTCTTCAGGACGGCGGCCTCCATGTCCGGGGTGACCGTCGCGTCGAGCTGGCGCAGCCAGGCGTGCTGCTCGTAGCGGCCGGTCCACTGGACGACGGCCTCCCGCAGGTCGTGCAGCTGTACGCCGCGGTGGTGGCTGCCGGTCCACACGTCGCGCAGCCCCTTGCCGAGCTCGGCGTGCCACATGAGCGGCGGCAGGTCGTCGAGGACCACGGCCATCCCGACGTGGTTGACCGGCGCGTTGGTGACGACCCGGATAGCGTGGTCGGCGGCCGAGTGTCCGCGGAACAGCCACAGGTCGCCGGTGCGGGTCAGGTCGGCCGCCTGGTCGAGGGTCAGCTGGCTGTCGTGCATGGAGGGAGTCCTGTCGGTGAAGCTGTGGAGAGTGCTCGGTGTTGCGGGTCTGGCCGGCGTGGCCGCGACCGGTGTCATCATCGCCCGCGACCAGCGCCAGCGCGCGCAGGTGACGCCCGAGGAGGTGCGGGCGCGTCTTCACGAGCGGCTCGACGAGGCGGAGAAGCCGCCCGAGACCTGACCTGTCCCAGCGGGTGAGTCAGACCAGCCCGTGCTCGAAGGCGTACGCCGCCACGGCGGTGCGGGAGCCGACGTCCAGCTTGGCGAAGATGTTGGAGAGGTGCCGGGCCACGGTCTTCTCGCTGAGCACCAGGTCGGCCGCGATCTGCGCGTTGCTGCGCCCGGACGCGACCAGCCGCAGCACCTCGACCTCGCGCGCGGTCAGGCCGCCGGGGAGGCGGGCGGGCTCGAGCAGGCGCGGCGACGTCCTCGGCCGCGGGCGTGGCGCCGAGGTCGCGGAAGGCAGCGAGCGCGGCGGTCAGCTCGTGGCGGGCCGACTCGTCGTCGCCGAGCGAGGCGAGCGCGCGGCCGGTGAGGACGCGGACCCGGGCGACCTCGTAGGGGCACTCGACCCGCGACCAGAGCTGGCGGGCCTTGCGCAGGTAGGGCAGCGCGCCGGACGCGTCGCCGGCGGCCAGCTCCACGGCGGCCGAGGCGTACGCCGCGGCGGCCAGCAGCCCGCTCGAGCCGACGGCCGATGCGACCGCGTCCAGCTCGGCGGCGACGGCCTGCGCCTCGTCGACCGCCCCGACGGCGAGCAGGACGTCGACGGCGGCCGGGAGCACCCGGCACTTGCCGGGCGGGTTGTCGACCTCCGCCACCAGCCGGCGTACGGCGGCGCTCGCGGCGTCGGCGCGAGCCGCGCGCCAGCCACAGCAGACGCCAGCCCGGGTTGGGGATCGAAGCCGTGCTCGCCGGCGCGCTGGTACGCCGCCTCGGCCTCGGCGTACTCGCCCTGCAGCCGCAGTACGTCGCCCCGCTCGCCCTCGGCCTGGCCGATCGCGTCGAGGCTGTTGGCGAGCCGGTACCGCTCGCCGGCGCGCGTGAACTCCTCGATCGCGTCCGCCCACGCGCCCTGCTGCCGCATCACCTGGCCACGGTGGACCGAGCACTGCCCGGTGAACGCGACCAGGCTCGGCTGCGAGGAGCACCAGCGATCCAGGGCCGAGGTCCACTCGGCCACGCGGTCGAGCGCCCGGATCTCCTGGCAGCCCTCGATCGCGATGCAGTACACGTTGCCGAACACCTCGGGCGACACCTCGCCGGCCGCGACCGCAGCCATCGCCTCGTCCAGCCGGGTGATGCCCTCGGCCGCCCGCCCGGAGTAGATCGCTATCCGTCCCCCGGCCACCAGGCCGAGCGCCACCAGGTCCTGGTCGCCGTGCCGACGCCCGGCGTCCGCGGTGGCATCCGCCTTCTCCGCCGCGGCAGCCCAGGCGCTCGCGGAGAGATCGCGGTACATCAGCAGGAACGACACGTAGCCCGCCTCGGCCACGTCGGGACCGAGCTCGTCGAGCAGCCGCTCCGCGCGCGTGGTCCAGCCCGACGACAGGGCCGGCTCGCCGCCGGTCCCGAAGATCATGGACAGGTGGAACGCGCAGGCGATGCCGCCCCGGGGGTCGCCGGCGTCCTGGCTGAGCCGGAACGCGCGCTGGTAGAGGTCGACCGCCTCGTCCCGGTGCCCCGTCAGGTACGCCGACTGGGCGGCCGCGCGCAGGTCGTCGACATCCTCTGTCGTCGAGCACGCCCATCGCTGCCTCCCTCGGCTCGGACGATACTCGCGCGTCCGCCCTTGCGGCTGAGGGGTCTCGACGAGCTCGACCGACGAGGGTTGCTCAGGCCGCCTGGCGCTCACGTCGGTCGGATCCGCGGGCCGCCCGGGCGCGGTCGGCGATCTTGCGGGCGACGTACTCGGCGTCGCGGCCGGCGCCGCCGACGAGCATCGACGAGAAGGAGTACTGGAAGGACAGCCCGCAGAAGAAGAGGCCGGGGGCGTCCTGGGCGACGCCGCGGTACTCGCGCGGCCAGCCGTCGTCGCCGAGGACGGGCAGGTTGATCCAGTCGAAGGCCTGCTTGAAGCCGGTCGCCCAGACGACGTTGGCGACGTCGAGGGTGGTGCCGTCGGCGAGCAGCGGCTTGCCGTCCTGGACGCCCTCGACCCGGGCCTCGTTGCGGACGACGCCGCGGTCGGCGAGGTCGGAGCGCTTGACCCGCAGCATCGGCCCGCCGTGGAACCGCACGTGCGGCATCTCCTTGCGGCCGATCGGCGTACGGCGGGTGACGAGGTGCCGCCACAGGACCAGCAGGACGGGGAAGACGACCTTGAACCGCCGCGACTCGAGCCGGACCGGGATCTCGCCGCAGTCGCGGCCGACCAGGGTGGTCGGTCGGGACTCGGCGACCTCGTAGGCGATGTCGCTGCCGGAGTGGGAGGCGCCGACGACCAGGGTGGGGCCGTCGCGGAGCTGGCCGGGGCGGCGGTACTCGCTCGAGTGCAGCTGGAGGATCGACGGGTCGAGGTCGCTCGCGAAGTCGGGGATCGACGGCGTGCGGCCGAACGTGCCGGTCGCCACCACGACGTTGTCGCAGCGGAGCGGGCCGGTGTCGGTGTCGACGACGAACCCGTCGCCGGCGCTGGGGTTCCCGGCCGAGGAGACCCGGGCGACGCGCACGCCGAGCCGGACCGGCAGCTCCCACCGGGCGGCGTACGCCTCGAGGTAGTCGGCGACGTCGTCCTTGCCCGGGAACGACCACGGCTCGGCCGGGAACGGCATCCCGGGCAGCCCGTCGTACTTGGCGGGGGAGTAGAGGCGGAGGCTGTCCCACTGGCGGCGCCAGCCGTCGCCGACCCGGTGGTTGCCGTCGAGGACGACGCAGCTGTCGTCCCTTCTGGGTCAGGTGGTACGCCGTCGACAGGCCGGCCTGCCCGGCGCCGATGATGACGGTCTCGACGTGGTCCATGGGGTGCTCCTCGGTGAGTTGGTGCTGGTCACCGTAGGAATGTCTCGGTGAGGTCGTCCGCGTCGGGGTGTTTGTGCATTTGTCGGGGTTGGTGGATGGGTGGAAATACCCATGTGCGGGCCCCTTTTCGTCCACAGGTGGTGCCTGGTCCGGCTTGTCCACAGGCCCGTCCGTTTGGCCCGAAGGATGTCGGTGCTCCCGCCTAGCGTGTGTTCATGGCGATCTCGTTGACCTCTCCCCAGCACCCGGTGCTGGCGTGTGCTGCGGAGATCGCCGCTGCCCTGGAGCGGGTGGCCGACGCCGACCCGACGTACATGACGACGGCGACAAGGCGTGCGCGCTGATCGAGCTGGCGCAGTGCGGCAACCGCCTGCGGGGCCTGACCCTGCGGATCCTCGCGGACGCCGACGACGTGGCGTTGGAGCACGGCGCCCGGTCGGCGGAGTCCTGGCTGGCGCACGAGACGCGCGCCGACATCGGGCCGAGCCTGGCGGCCGGTCGGCTGGCCGGCGCTCTCGATGCCCGGTGGCAGCCGGCTCGGTCAGGCGCTGTCGGAGGGACGGGTGTCCGAGGCGCAGGCGCACGTCATCGCGCAGGCGCTCGACGACCTGCCGGCCGGGCTGGATCCCGAGGTGCTGGCCAAGGCCGAGGAGCACCTGATCGCCGAGGCGGCACACTTCGACCCGAAGCGGCTGCGCGTGCTCGGCCGGAAGGTGCTCGAGGTCGTGGCGCCCGACCTGGTGGACGCCCACGAGCAGCAGCTGCTGGAGGCGGAGGAGGCGCTCGCCCGCCGGACCGCCAGCCTCACCATGCGTCGTCGCGGCGACGGCACCACCGACGTCCACATCCGGATCGCCGACGCGCTCGCCGGCCGCCTCCGGACCTACCTCGAGGCGTACGCCGCGCCCCGACGCGGACATCTCCAGACCGAGGCCGACCGGACCGATCCCGACACGGGCGTGCGCATCCCGCACGCGACCCTGATGGGGCGCGCGTTCGGCGCGATGCTGGAGTCGATGCCGGCCGAGCGGCTGCCCCGACACGGAGGGTCCGCCACGTCCGTGGTCGTGACGATCGACCACGAGACACTGCGGTCACAGCTGGGCGCCGCCGGGCTCGACACCGGCGACCGGATCAGCGCCGGCGAGGCCGTGCGGCTCGCCTGCAACGCCTCGATCCTGCCGATCGTCCTCGACGGCAAGGGCCAGCCGCTCCACCTCGGCCGATCCCGGCGCCTGTTCACGGCCGCCCAGCGGACCGCGATGGCGGTGCGCGACCAGGGCTGCCGGACCCACGGCTGCACGGTGCCCGCCTCCTGGTGCGAGGCCCATCACCGCCGGCCGTGGTCCCACGGCGGCAAGACCGACCTCGCGCAAGGCATGCTGCTCTGCTCCTGGCACCATCACCGGGCACACGACCCGGCCTACCGTGTCGACCTGCTCCCGAACGGCGACATCCGATTCCGAAGGCGGACCTAGACCGATGACCACCTCCTACTCCTACGACCAGCTTCGCGCCAGGCCGCCGTGGATCGTCCAGGCGGTCTTCGACGACGAGGAGCTCGGCGGCGACTTCGCCTACACGATCGGCCTGCACGACCTCGGCTTCCCGGAGCTGCACCTGTGGGCGCGCCCGACCGAGGGCGAGGACGTCGGGCTGGACTGGATGCTGTCCGTCAACGACCGCGGGCACCTGCTGAACGACTACGGCGCCAAGCTGGCCTCCGGCGCGATCGGCGTCGGCTCGGAGTGGACCGAGGCGTTCGACGGGGGCGATGCGATCGCCAGCTTCCGGGTCGACCCGCCCGAGGACCGGGAGGCGCTCGAGGCGTTCGGGATCGCTGCCGATGCGCAGATCCTGCCGATCCGATGGTCGCTGGCGCGGTGAGTGAGAAGACGCGGTGGGTAGGTCAGCAGGAGACGTTGCCCAGGCGGGCGAGGCCCTCGAGGTCGCCGGGGCCGTACGTCGTGACCCGGAGGTTCTTGTCGTACATCAGCTCGCCGCGCGTCGTCGACGTGGCCGAGCCCGACCAGGTGGCCGAACTCGTGGTCGACGATGGCCTGGGCGGTGGCCTGCTCGAACGGGCCGAAGCTGTCGAACACGGCACGGTCCAGGACGACCATGCCGGTGACGTAGCGCATCGGCCCGGTGCCGCGGGCGACGGCGACGCTGCCGCCGATGCCGGCGACGTCGCCCTCGAGCTCGGGGACCTCGTCGGCGTCGGCCCAGGCGACGACCGCGGGCGGCGGCTCGCCGAAGCCCGAGTAGCGGTCCGTGAAGTTCCGGTCGTCGGTGAGCCCGACCCGCTCGAACCGCAGTCCGGTGGCCTTGCTGGTGTGGGCGATGGCGGTGTCGACGAGCTCGTCGTAGTTGCCGGGCGCTCCGTCGGGGTTCACGGCGATCTCGATCGGCCGGCACGGGCTGTAGCCGACCGGCTCGTCGCTGCCCTGCTGGGTCTGCGAGAACGAGTACTTGCCGTCGCCGTCCGGCACGGCCGGGGCGGCGCCCAGGCGATCCAGGCCCAGGCCGACCAGGCGGCGTACCGAGTCCATGGTCTCGCCGGGGGAGAAGGCGACCACACCCGCCAGGACGAGGGCGGAGATCAGCAGCGCCGGGAGCGCCGGACCGACGGCGCGCCGGCGCCTCGGCCGGCCCGCCGACCAGCGCGGTGCAGCGGCGCCGCGTCGGGCATCGCGCCGAGGCCGTACTCGCGTCGAGCCGGTCCAGCTCGGCCATCCTCCGCTCGAGATCCCGGATCGCACGACGACGGTCGCGATCGCGGTCGCGCGCGGAGAACGGAGAGGGCACCGGGACATCTTTCCTTGTCGGGAGCGCGCCCGGGGCGGGTTCAGCGCAAGTTCATCGCCGCGCCCAGGAACATCCCGTGCGACCAGATCAGCGGGTGCGCGCTCGGCCCCCAGCGCTCCAGCCACTCGTCGAGCACGTCGGGCGCGAGCAGGGGCGGCACCTGCTCGGGCAGCAGCAGGTCCGGGTCGGCGGCTCCGACCACCCAGTCGAGCAGCGGCCGAGGCCCGTTCGGGGTTGCCGGCGCGGGCGTGGTGCCAGGCCAGCAGCGCGGCCAGGATCGGCCACTGGCCGCCGCCGTAGAACGTGTCGGCCTCGTAGCGGTGCACGCCCCCGTCGACCAGGCGCCGCTCGACCTCGTCCACGGTCACGCTGACCAGCGGGTCGAACAGCGGCAGCACGTCGTACAGCGCGGCCACCGCCAGCAGCGACGCGTCCACGTCGCTGCCGCCGAGCCACTTGACCAGGTGCCCGTCCTGGACCCCGTCGGAGCGGATCAGCGCCACACACCGCTCGGCGACCTCGACCGCCTGGGCGCGGAGCGAGTCGGGCAGGGTGCCCATCCGCACCGCCGCCTGCAGGCCGGCGGCGACCCCGGCCAGGGTGGCCACGTGGGTGTGCTCGCGGTTCTCCTCCCACCAGTCGCGGCAGGTGTCGGTGCCGGTGGCGACGAGGTACCGGACGGCCGTCCCGATCCCCATGGCGTACGCCGGCGCGCGCGACGCAGCGGCCCCGTCGCCGGCGGTCCGCGCCAGGTGACGCTCCAGTGCCCAGAGCCAGGTGCCGTAGCCGTCCACCTGGAAGTTCCACCAGTCGTCGACCTGCCGGGTCCCGTCGAGCCGGTAGCGGGCCGGCAGGTAGTCGGAGTCCTCCGGCTGCTTGCCCTCCGCCAGCATCGCCAGAACCCGCTCAACCGCAGGCTTCTCGCGCTCGAGCACACCGAGGCACCAGTCGTGGAAGCGGTCCGCCTCGTCGTACATCCCGGCCGCCGAGGCGCCCTCGGCGATGAACGAGCCGTCGCGGAACCAGGAGTACTGGTACGGCGCGAAGTGCGGCGAGGCCGGCCAGGCGCCGCCCTCGTCCTGGTGCTCGCGGAGCAGCGCGACGGAGCGTTCGGCGAGCGGGCGCCAGTGGTCGGGGAGGGTGGCCAGGAGTTCGTCAGGCGTGGGCACGAGGAGCCACGCTAACGGTGCAGGGTCGCGGCCGCTGCTCGCGCAGCAGCGCCTGCGAGGGGTTGACAGGTCTAGACATGTCGGGCAGGTTAAGCGGATGTAACCGGTTTCAGTAACCGGTTACATATCTCGGGAGGACGGGCCGGCCGGCGACAGCCCAGGTCGCCGGCAGGCCCTCCAACAGGAGGGCAATCGGGTGCCAGCCACGATCCGCGACGTCGCGCGTCACGCCGGCGTCTCGATCGCCACCGTCTCTCGGGTCATGCGCGACTCGAAGGACGTCCGGCCCGACACCCGCGAGCGGGTGATGGCCGCCGCCGCGCGACCTCGCACTACACCCCCAGCCAGCTCGGCCGGCAGCTCGCCGAGCGCCGGCACGCCGCCAACGGCATCGTCTTCCCCGACCTGTCCGGCCCCTACTACGCCGAGGTCGTCCTGGGCTACGAAGCGGTCGCCGCCGAGCTGCGCCGCTCGGTCCTGATCCTGTCCACCCACGGCCGCGACGACACCGAGACCGCGGTCCGCGCGATGGCCGGCCGCTGCGACGGCCTGGTCGTCCTCGTCGGCACCGTCTCCGACGACGTCGTCGAGGCGCTCGCCGCCCGCGGCACCCCGCTGGTCCTGGTCGCCCGCCCGCCGATCGACGAGCCTCGACTCGGTCAACGCCGAGAACCGCACCAGCGCCGTCGCAGCTCACCGACCACCTGCTCGCCCAGGGCGTCCGTCGCGCTCACCTTCGTCGGCGACCCCGACGCCTCGCCCGACGTCGCCGAGCGGCTGGCAGGGCGTCTGGGAGGCCGTCGACCGCAGCGAGCACGACGTCGCCATCGAGCTGGTCACCGTCTACGACCTCGACGAGGACGCCGGCGCCGCCGTCGCCGAGGAGGCCCTCGACCGAGGCGACCTGCCCGACGCCTTCGCCTGCGCCAACGACGAGCTCGCCCTCGGCCTGATGGCACAGCTCCGCACGGCCGGCGTCGACGTCCCCGGCGACGTCCTGGTCACCGGCTGGGACGACGTCATGGCCTCCCGCTACGCCGGCCTCACCACCGTCCGCCAGCCGATGCGCGAGCTCGGCGCCACCGCCGCCCGCATGCTCGACGAGCTGATCACCGGCTCCCGCACCCACCCCCGCCACGAGCTCCTGCCAACCGAGCTCGTGATCCGCACCAGCAGCACCACCCACCGGAAGGAACACCTGATGAAGCGCCCCCTGAAGAGCAGCATCGCCATCCCGATCGCGCTCGCCGCCACCGCGAGCCTGGTCCTCACCTCGTGCGGCCGTGACGACAACGCCGGCGCCGGCGGCGAGGCCCAGAGCGAGGCGATCGAGGACGGCGAGGCCACCGGCACCATCGACGTCTGGGCGATGGGCACCGAGGGCGAGATGCTCCAGGACTTCTCCGCCGCGTTCGAGGAGGCCAACCCCGACGCCACGGTCAACGTGACCGCGATCCCGTGGGAGGCGGCGCACGACAAGATCGCGGGCGCGATCGCCAGCGGCGAGACCCCCGACGTGAGCCTGATCGGCACCACCTGGATGGGTGAGTTCGCCGAGGCCGGCGGCCTGATGCCGACCCCCGAGGGCCTGGTCGACGAGGCCGACTTCTTCCCCGGCGCGTGGGGTTCCACCGAGGTGGGCGGCACGTCGTACGGCGTCCCGTGGTACGTCGAGACCCGCGTCCTCTACTACCGCACGGACCTGGCGGAGAAGGCCGGCTGGTCCGAGGCCCCGCAGACCTGGGACGACCTCAAGACCTTCGCCCAGGACATGGAGTCCAAGGGCGGCGCCGAGTACGGCCTCAGCCTCCAGCCCGGCCAGACCGGCTCGTGGCAGACGATGATGCCGTTCGCCTGGTCCAACGGCGCCGAGCTCACCAACGAGGACGGCAGCGAGTACACCATCGACTCCCCGGAGATGGCCGAGGCGCTCGACTACTACACGTCGTACTTCGACGAGGGCCTGTCGCCCGCGCGGCTGCTCGACCGCGGGCGAGCTCGAGAGCGGCTTCGCCAAGGGCACGTACGGCTCCTTCATCTCCGGCCCGTGGCACACCGGCCTGGTCGAGGACGCAGGGCGTCAAGGAGGACCAGTACGCCGTCGCGCCGCTTCCCGGCCCCGACGGTCGCCCGGCACCTCGTTCGTCGGCGGTGGCGACCTGGCCGTGTTCGAAGACTCCGACAACTCCGACAACGCCTGGAAGTACGTCCAGTGGCTGACCGACGCCCGAGACCCAGCAGGCGTTCTACGACGAGGTCGGCGACCTGCCGTCCGTCCAGGCCGCCTGGGACTCCGGTGAGCTGTCCACCGACCCGCAGCTGCAGGTCTTCGGCCAGCAGCTCGAGAACACCCAGGCTCCGCCGGCCGTCCCCACCTGGGAGCAGCTCGCGGCGTCGATCGACTCGCTGATCGAGCAGGCCTCGAAGGGCGACCTGTCCGGCGAGGACGCGGCGAAGCAGATGCAGACCGAGGCCTCGTCGATCGGCACCGGTCTCTGACATGAGCACCACGACCGCGGAATCCCGGCCGGACACCCCGGCCAAGCCGCCCAAGGGCAAGAAGGCGGGGACTCCCACCAGGCACGTGGACCCCACGCGGCGGCAGCAGGCTGTCGCCGCGTGGATCCTGGCCCTGCCGTTCATGGCCCTGTTCCTGGTCTTCACCGCCGGGCCGGTGCTGGCCAGCCTCGGCATGAGCTTCACCGACATCCGCAGCACGGACATGCGCAACCCGCTCGGGCGTGGAGTTCGTCGGGCTCGAGAACTACACGCACCTGCTGCAGGACCCGCTGTTCCGCAAGGTCACGATCAACACGTTCCTCTACCTCATCCTGGGCGTGCCGCTGACCATGGCCGTCGCGCTCGCCGCGGCGGTCGGGCTGAACCAGGGTCATCCGATTCAAGGGCTTCTTCCGGGTCGGCTACTACCTGCCGGTCGTCACCAGCATCGTCGCGGTCTCGGTGGTGTGGAAGTTCCTGCTCCGCGACGACGGCGGCCTGTTCAACACCGTGCTCGTCCTGGGTCGGGATCGATGGCCCCGGCTGGCTCGACTCCACGACCACCGGCGCTGCCGACCCTGGTCGTGATGGCGGTCTGGCGGAACTTCGGAACGCTGATGGTCATCTTCCTGGCCGCCTTGATGACGATCCCGCGCGAGCTGCTCGAGGCCGCCGAGACCGACGGCGCGGCCGGCTGGGCGCGGTTCCGCTACATCACGCTGCCGATGCTCCGGCCGGTGCTGCTCTTCGGCGCCGTGATCACGAGCATCGGCTACCTCCAGTTCTTCGAGGAGGCGTTCGTGATGACGAAGGGCGGACCGCTCGACTCCACCAAGTCGATGACGTACTTCGTCTACGACCAGTGGGGCTTCGGCAACTACGCGGTCGGCTCCGCTGCGGCGTACCTCCTGTTCCTCGTCATCCTCGTGCTGACCGCGGTGCAGTTCCGCGTGCTGAGGGAGAAGGACTGACCATGACCCAGATCCTCGAACCCCCGGCCCCCGTCGTCCGACGAGACGCCCGCGTCCACGACAGAAGCGTCCGAAGTCCGCGCGAGGGCAACATCCGCACGCCGGCATGGCTGTACGTCGTGATGGCGGCCGGCCTGTTCCTCGTGGTCATCCCGTTCGTCTGGATGGTCATCTCGTCGTTCAAGACCGACGCCGAGGTGATGTCGGTCCCGCCGACCTGGTGGCCGGAGACCCCGACCAACGAGAACTACGACCAGCTGTTCACCAAGCTGGACTTCCCGACGTACTTCATGAACTCGGCGATCGTCGCGGTCGTCACCGCTGCCGGGAACATGGTGTTCTGCTCGATGCTCGGGTACGCCCTGGCCAAGCTGGCCTTCCCCGGCAAGAAGATCGTCTTCGCGCTGGTGCTCGGCACGCTGATGGTCCCGGGCGTGGTCACGTTCATCCCGCTGTTCGTGCTGACCACGAACATCGGGCTGACCAACACGCTGCCCGGCATGTTCCTGCCGTTCCTCGCCGGTCCGTTCGGCGTCTTCCTGATGCGGCAGTACATCCTCGGCCTGCCCGACGAGCTGATCCAGGCCGCGCGCGTCGACGGCGCCGGCGAGCTGCGGATCTTCTTCTCGATCATCCTGCCGCTGTGCGGTCCGGCGGTCGCGACGCTCGGCATCCTCACGTTCCTGACGTCCTGGAACAACTTCCTGTGGCCGCTGGTCGTGGCCACGGACGAGAGCAAGTTCACCCTGCCGGTCGCGCTCGCGCTCTACGCCGTCGGCCAGAACGCCACGAAGTACGGCCTGCTGCTCGCCGGCTCGGTCGTGGTCGTGCTGCCCGTGCTCGTCGTCTTCCTGGTCCTGCAGCGCCGGATCATGCAGGGCGTCGCCATGACCGGCATCAAGTAACCGTCCATCCGCTCGCGCTCCATCTCGGAGGTCTCACTCATGCGCGTACGTCGAACCGCGATCAGGTTGCTGGTCGTCACCATCGTCACCTCGGCCGTCCTGGTCGCGGCCCCGCCCTTCGGGCCTGAGTCCCGAGCCGGGGACGCGACCCGTCCGCCCGCCCAGGTGGCCACGGCGGCGGTGACGGCGACAAGGTGCTGAAGAAGTACCTCGCCGACACCTGGAAGTCCTTCGAGGCGATGGCGGTGCCGGCCACCGGCCTGCCCGCGGACAACATCGGCGGGCGACCTCACGCCGGCGAGCCGGAGCAGGTTCACCTCGCCCACGAACATGGGCGCCTACCTCTGGAGCACCGTCGCGGCCCGGGACACCGGGCTGATCGGCAAGCGCGAGGCGTTCGCCCGGATGGCGCAGACGATCGACTCGATCGGCAAGCTCGACAAGCACGACCAGAGCGGCATGTTCTACAACTGGTACGACCCGGCCACGCTCGAGAAGCTCTACACGTTCCCGGACTCCGGTGACCCGATCAAGCCGTTCCTCTCCTCGGTCGACAACGGCTGGCTCGCCACCGGGCTGCTGCTCGCCGCGCGGGCCGAGCCGAAGCTGGCGGCCAAGGCCGACGCGATCCGCAAGGACATGGACTTCGGCTGCTACTACAACGAGGCCGAGGGCGAGGGCGGCCAGATCCGCGGCGGCTTCTGGGACGAGGACCCGAATTCCGGATCCGGCGGCCACCGCCATCGGCGACTACTGCGGCATGGGCACGGACGTCTGGTACACCGGCCACCACTACGGCACGTTCAACACCGAGCCGCGGATCGCGTCGTACCTCGGCATCGCCTCCGGCCAGATCCCGGCCAAGCACTACTACGGCACCTTCCGCACCTTCCCCAACGACAACTGCGACTACGCCTGGTCGGAGACCAAGCCGGTCGGCGAGTGGAAGACCTACGACGGCATCCGGGTCTTCGAGGGCGCCCTGCCCTACCGCGGCATGAACATCGTCCCGACCTGGGGCGGCAGCATGTTCGAGGCGCTGATGGTGCCGCTGTTCGTGCCCGAGGAGACCTGGGGTCCGCGGTCGTGGGGCAAGAACCACCCGCTCTACGTGCGCGGCCAGATCGAGCACGGGATGGACGAGGCCGACTACGGCTACTGGGGCTTCTCCCCGTCCAACAACCCCGACGGCGGCTACCGCGAGTACGGCGTCGACATGCTCGGGCTCGACGGGCCCGGCTACACCTCCGACCAGGAGCGCACCGCCTGGGACCAGCCGTACGAGGGCTGCCGCGAGGGCACGGCCGCGCCGACGACGTACGGCGACGGCGTGGTCACCCCGCACGCGTCGTTCCTCGCGCTGCGCTACGCCCGCGGCGCCGCGCTGGAGAACCTGAGCAACCTCAAGCACGACTTCGACGCCTACGGCCCCGGTGGCTTCTACGACGCCATCGCGACCAGGAGCGGCACGGTGTCGAAGCGCTACCTGTCGCTCGACCAGGGCATGGTGATGGCCGCTCTCGGCAACGCCCTCGCCGGCGACGACATGCGGCGCTACGTGTCCCGCGGCGCGATGGAGCACAAGATCCGGCCGCTGATGAAGCAGGAAGTGTTCGCGACCCATGACTGACGCGAGGACTGACTGGGAGAACCGGATCGGGATCCGCAGCGGCCACGCCTTCGGCGGCGCCGCACCCGAGCTCCGGCCGCCCGCCGGCCTGGCCGCCGTTGCCGGCGGCTCCCAGGTGACGCTGAGCTGGTCGCCGGTGCCGGGGGCGATCGGCTACCAGGTGCACGTCGCCGATGCGGCCGACGGTGACTGGCAGCCGCTGGACCACGCCGGCCGCGACGTGCTCGCCGTGCCCCACCCGCCGTACGTCGACACGACGTGCACGCCCGGGCAGGAGCGGTGGTACGCCGTGTCGTCGCTGTCCGACGTGCACGTCGAGGGTCCGCTGTCCGAGCGGGTCTCGGCCGTGCCGACCGACGAGCCGACCGGGCCGGTGACGGTGTCGGTCGACGCGGCCTGCGACGTCGGCGAGCTGCCCCGGCCGTGGCGGCCGATGATCGGCAGCGAGCACCTGTCGCACGCGATCTCGACCGACACCACCGGTGGCCGGGTGATCGGCGAGGAGCTGAGCGCGGCCCTGTCGGCCGCGCACCAGGAGCTCGGCGTCACCCACGTCCGGGCGCACGGGATCTTCTGCGATGACGTCGCGGTGTACCGCGAAGAAGACGGCGACCCGGTCCACGACTTCTCGGGCGTGGACCGGGTCTACGACCACATCCGGTCGCTGGGTCTCTACCCCGTCGTCGAGGTGTCGTACATGCCGCACGACCTGGCGAGCGACCCGTCGAAGACGGTGTTCGACTACCGCGCGATCATCTCCCCGCCGAAGGACTGGGAGCGCTGGCACGACCTGGTCCGCGACTTCACGGCCCACCTGCTCGAGCGGTACGGCGACGAGGTCGTCGAGCACTGGTCGTTCGAGGTCTGGAACGAGGCGAACCTCGAGGTGTTCTGGTCCGGGACGCCGGAGGAGTACCTCAAGCTGTACGACGTCACGGCCGCCGCCGTGCGCGCGGTGGACGACCGGCTGGTCGTCGGCGGACCGTCGTCGGCCGCCGCCGGCTGGGTCGAGGAGCTGCTCGCGCACGCCGAGCGGAGCGGCGCGCCCGTCGACTTCATCTCCACCCACACCTACGGCTCGCCGCCGCTGGACTTCCGGCCGATGCTGGAGCGCTACGACCGCGCCGGGACCCCGATCTGGTGGACCGAGTGGGGCGTCACGCCGACGCACTTCAACGAGGTCAGCGACGCGGTCTTCTCCGGCACGTTCCTGGCGCGCGGCATGCTCTCGGCGATGGGCCGGATCGAGTCGCTGTCCTACTGGGTCGTCTCCGACCACTTCGAGGAGCTCGGTCGCCCGCCGGCCCTGCTGCACGGCGGCTTCGGGCTGCGCACCGTCGGCGAGCTGCGCAAGCCGCGGTGGTGGGCGCTGGCGATGCTGGAGCGGCTCGGGTCGCGCCGGATCGCCGTGTCCTACGACGGCGACGGGGGCGGGTCCCTCGTCGAGGCGGTCGCGGCCACGTCGCCGGACGACGGCACGCACGCGGTGATGGTCTGGAACCTCACCCTCGACCAGACGAAGGCGGCCGGCTCCGACGCGCTGGCCCGCTCCGTCTCGGTGGAGGTGGCCGGCCTCGAGCCGGGGGCGACGTACCGACTGGGCCACGAGCGGGTCGACGAGGACCACTCCAACGTCGCGTCGGTGTGGCGCGGGCTGCGCGAGGACGGCCAGGACTGGCCGACCGACGCGCAGTGGGAGGTGCTGCGCAAGGCCGACCAGCTCGAGGAGCTGGAGCCGGCGCGCGAGGTGACCGCCGGCTCGGACGGCGTCGTCCGCGTGGACACCGTGCTGCCGATGCCCTCGATGAGCCTGCTGACCCTGGCGCCGGCCTAGGGACGTGCCCTAGCTGCGGCTTTCGCCGTTTCCCGGACGCACGCTCCCGGGCGGCGTAGCCTGCCCCCGACTGGACTTCGGGGGAGGTGCCATGGTCACGGGCCTCACCTATGAGGACACGGCGGCGACGCTGCTCGCCGCGCTGCCCAACGACGGCTGGCGCCTGCTCGGCCAGGTGGCCGTCGGTCCGGCCGGCGTCTTCGTCATCGAGACCCGGGGCTGGTCCGGCACGGTCGAGGTTCGCGACGGCGTGCTGCGGCACGACGGGCGCGCCCGGAGCACAGCAGTCGCCGACACGGCGGATGCGGCCAGCGCTGTGGGCCGGCTGCTTCCGTCGCTGCCTCCGAGCTGGTGTGCGGCGGTCCTGTGCTTCGTGCGCCCGGAGCCGCTCGCCGGCTCGGTCGGCAGCGTGGTCGTCTGCTCCAGCGCCAGCCTCGGCGCCGCGCTCGCCGCGCGCCCCGCCGTACTCACGCGGGCGCAGGTGCGGCGGATCGCCGTCGAGCTCGGCGCCCGGGTGCCGGTCCGGCCGGCCGCTCCGGCCCGGCTGGTCCGCTCGGCCTAGCGGCTCGATCGTCTACGTCGCCACGGGCGCTGCCGCGACCCGCGGCGGCGTACCGCCGTTGTCGTCGCGTCCGCCGAACTTCACGTACGAGCCCGCTCCCGCGCAGACCAGCGCGGCCAGCCCGGCCAGGAGCGACCACTCGGTGCGCTTCGCGTCGCACGCGGCCGCGTGCCGGCTTCCGGCGGGCAGCCCGCTCTCCCAGTCGACGACCATGCTGCCGCACTCGACGGTCGCACCGCCGGACTCGATCGACGGCGAGGTCTGGAGCAGGACGAGGGCGCACAGGCCGGACGCGATCGCGAGCGCCAGGCAGATCCTGCGGGCCATGATTCAGAGTAGGCCGCTCGCCGCGCTGTGGTCAGCCCTTCGCCGCTTCCACTCTCCGGGCGATCTCGGTCAGCCAGCCGCGGTAGCCACCGTCCTCGGGCTGGGCGACGTACTCGCAGCCGAGCGTCGTCGAGGTAGTCGCTCGAGCTCGTCCTCTGTCGAAGCGCTTCGAGAACGCTCTCGATCTCTGCGGCGAGCGCGTCGGCGTCGGTCCGGCTCTTCGGCGGATGAACGCATCGACTGCGCTCCCAGACTCTCGCCGTAGTCGTCGGCGAAGTCCTGGTGGAAGTAGGCGCCGATCAAGTGCTGCAGATCGCGGGCGTGTTCATGCTCCGTTCCTCACGGCGTGGGGTAGGCGGTGAGGATGCGGAAGCCGTCAGGCATTGTGGCGTCCCGCATCGATGATGCACTCGGACACCGCGCACGTCCGACGACTGTCCACACGGATCGACGGCCTGCCCGACGATCTTAGTCGACGTGACCGTCGAGTGAGCAGAGTCTGCGTCTTCGCCTGCGCAGCCACGCGTCGGATCCGCTCCTCGTCGTTGGCTCAGCACGCCGCCGATCGGCGTCCTCGGCCGGTCGCTGGTCCGGGAACGACGACGACCGCTCGGGAGCTCCGGGTCCGTCGACGGAGCGCCGGCAACTCGTCGCGCAGTCTTCCCGACGTGCTTCTCGATCGTGTGGCTTCCCGAGTGTTCGTGCGCGCGGCAGCCAGCCCCGGGCCTGCAATCGCCGACACCGGCGATGCGTCAGGTGCCCGAACTCGTTGCGCGGCGGGATGCGCGCGTCGAGGAACTTCCGGACCCGCAGCCGGGCGCTGCGCAGGGCGGTGCGAGCCGTGCGGACGGTGGTGGAGGTGGCGGAGGCAGCGGAACGGAGTGCGGAGAGGATGGCGGCGAAGCGGGGTGACTGGGCGGCGACCTTGGCGACGACGGCGCCGCTGGCGGCGAGGGCGCCGGCGCCGCCGGTGATCAGGCCGATGGCGACGCTGACCACGATCCCCTCGACGATCATCGCGAGGATCTCCTCGAGCAGCGCCAGGATCTCCTCGCGCTTCTGGTCGACCTGGTCGGCGTACTCCTCGCAGGCGGTGGCCAGCCCGGCGAACTGGGCTGCCGACCTCCTGCACGGCCGACGCGAGCTCCTCGGTGGCGGCGACCGCGACCGGGATCTCGGGGGAGCGCTGCGTCCACAGCGCGGCGGTCGCGTCGCCGCAGCTGGCTGACGAGCCGGTCGAGGCCGTCGGCGGCGGCGCGCCAGACGCTGGCGGCACTGCGGAGGCGGTCGGTGTCGGCGTTCGGCCAGACGAACCCCTCGATGTGGTCGAGGATCCAGTTCATCTCGTCGGAGAGGCTGGGCGGGTCGCCGCCCAGCGCGGACGGCGGCGTCGCGGCGAGCACCGAGACGCACTCGGTGTCGGGGAGCCAGCTGCCGTCGTAGACCACCGGGCCGCTGATGATCGAGCTCGACGTTGGCCTCGCGGTGGTTCGACACGCAGCGGTGGGTGAGCCGGCCGAGGTTCGCGAACGCCGGGACCACGTCGGCGAGCGCGGAGACCGCCTCGGCCGCCGCTTCGTCGTACGCCGCCGCGAACTCGCTCGACGTGGAGTCGTCGCCGGCCATGGCGGCGTACGAGCCGAGCCTGCCGACGAGCGAGTCGTACTGGATCGCGGCGACCTGGTTGGCGGTCGCGAACGCCTCCGCGGCGCTCGCGTAGCCGGGGCCGTCGATGACGAGCCTCATGGCACCTCCCGAGAGTGGGCTTCTGTGCCCGGGAGGCTGCCCCGCGTCCGGATGGTCCAGACCGGTCGCAGGCGATCTGTGGAAAAGTCGCGCGACAGCGGAATGCGGATCCGGCACAGTTGGTTTGCCAAGTCACGTATCAGCCGACACCAAGCCAGCTCTTAGTGGGCGTCGAGACGATCGACCTACTCGAAACCCACCATCGCGAGGTCACCCATGCGTCACCCGAAGACTTACCGCAGCACCTGGCACGCCCTGTCCCTCGAGGAGAAGCAGGAGCGGCTCTCCGAGCTGCGCCGGCGCCAGCAGGCGCAGATCGAGATCGAGGTACGGCGGCTTCATCACCGCTGACACGGCGCTACGTCAGCCGCAGAGGCTGAACTCCATGTCGACGTCGGCACAGTTGAACCAGTAGCCGTCGACCCGCAGCATCCCCGTCTCCGGGACGGCCGCGATCGGCTGGCGGGTGTTCTGCAGCGCGTGCCGCAGGCGGGCCGCGTCGTGGTGGCGCCACCGCAGCGGGTGGCCGGGGAGCAGGAGCTCGACCACGTCACCGTCCATGCGGACGCGGGTGACGACGATCGCCGGAGCACTCGAAGCCTTCTTCCAGTGCGTCCAGTGCAGCTGGTGGCCAGGACCGTAGGACCCGCAGGCCCCGGTCTCGTGGCGATCGCGCAGCTTCATGACATACCCCATTTGGTGTATACGGACGGTGTTTCGGAACGTAAAGGCGTGATCGGCAGTGTGGGTCGACACGCGCCGTGTTGTGGCAGAACTGTGGATGTTCTGTGGATGTTTTGTTACCGAAGCCGCTGAGAACACGCGTCACACCAGCCTCGTTCGCCCCAGAAGATCGGGGCTTGCGGGCGGCCTCGACGCGGAGCATCGTGACTCCTGGAGGTGGTCGCGATGCAGGCGAAGATCGGTGACAGCCTGGTCATCGAGGGCAGGAGCGCGGAGGTCCACCGGCGCGAGGGCGAGATCGTCGAGGTGCGCGGCACGGACGGCGGGCCGCCGTACGTCGTGCGGTGGCCGGACGGGCACGAGGGGTTGACCTACCCCGGCCCGGACGCCCACGTCGTCGCCTCCAGCTAGCCCGGCCAGTCGTCGTACACGCGCCCGATCAGTCCAGGCTGCTCAGGTCCGGCGGTACGTCGACGGAGGCCTCGGTCAGCAGCTCGATCGGCACGATCTCGAGCGCCCGCTCGTGCGTGGACGCGAGCACCACGGGGGCCACGACGCCGGCCTCGAAGGACTGCAGCCACCGGGCGGCGACGACGCACCACCGGTCGCCGGGGTGCAGGCCGGCGAAGTTCCACTCCGGCCGCGGCGTGGACAGGTCGTTGCCGACCGACGCCTGGTGGTCCAGGAACTCCGGGGTCATCACCGCGCAGATCGCGTGCACGCCGACGTCGTCGGGTCCGCAGGCGCAGCTGCCGTCGCGGTAGAAGCCGGTCAGCGGGTCGGTGCTGCAGGGCTCCAGCTCCTCGCCCAGCACGTTGCGCTCGCTCATCCGAGGCCCCCCAGCTCGCGGAGCTCCGCGAGCATCGGGTCCACCTGGCTCCACAGCGACAGGTGTCCCTGGTCGTCGAACAGGTGCGGTGCGAGCGTCCGGGACGTGCGCGGCGAGCCACTCGCCGTGCGCGAACGGCACCATCGCGTCCTGCCGGCCGTGCCAGACCGACACGGGCGTGCGCGATCGCGGCGACGTCGAACCCCCACCCGTCGCACGATCGCCAGCCCGTCGTCGCGCCAGCCGACCACGCCCTGGTCCGGCGCCCGCCGGATCGCTCGCCAGCAGGTACTCGGCGAACTCGCCGGTCAGCGCGGCCGCGTCGGTCGGCGTCAGCAGCCCGCCCAGTGACTCGATCAGGTCGGCGGCGGTGGTGTCCGGCTCCGGCCCCTGCTGGCTGCGCAGGAACTGGTGGTACGTCGAGGCGCCCTGGAGTCGCGGCGGCGAACTCGTCGACGTTCTCGTCGGCCATGCCCGCGAACCAGTCCAGGCCCTCGCCGTCGTACGGCGCCACGCCGGCCAGGCTGGCGGCCGCACGGCAGCGCCCGGGCAGGATCGCGGCGCAGGCCAGCGCGCGCGGCCCGCCGCCGGACCAGCCCAGGGTCACGAACTCGTCGACGCCGAGGTGATGCAGCAGCGCGAGCACGTCCACCACGTCGTCGGCGATCCGCGGCCCGCGCTCGGAGAACGGCCACGGCGTGGACTCGCCGTACCCGGGCCGGGAGTAGGTCAGCACCCGCAGGCCGTGCTCGGCCGCCGCGCGCTCCAGGATCGGGTAGGGGACCGCGCCGCTGGGCGTCCCCGAGTGGAAGAGCAGCGGGAAGCCGTCCGGGTCGCCGCCGGTGAGCGCCTCGAGGATCCGCCCGTCCGGGGTCGGCACCTCGATGTAGTCGGCCATGCCGGCAACGCTAGGGGACGCGGGCGGGCCGCGTCAGGCGCCCGGCGCCTGTTCCTCGTGTTCCTCCTGCAGCGCGGTGGCCGCCTCCTCGATGATGCTGCGCATCGCGCGCTCGGCGCCGGGGCCGTCGCCGAGCCGGACGGCGCGGGCGACCTCGTCGTGCAGAGCGATCGCCGTCGGGTTCGGGCGGGCCGGCATCATCCCGTGGTGGGTGCGGCCGCTGAGCACCTCGGCGACCACGCCGTGGAGGGACGCGCAGCATCTCGTTGCCGCTGGCCTCGAGCAGGGTGCGGTGGAAGATCGTGTCGGCGAGCAGGTAGGCGTCGAGGTCGCCCGCGCGGCCGTGGATCACCATGTCGGAGACCGCCGCGGCGAGCACCCGGCACTGGTTGGCGTCGGCGCGCTCGGCGGCCAGGGCCGCGGCGACCGGCTCGATGCCGCGGCGCAGCTCGGACAGCGAGAGCAGCTGCTCGGTCCGGTCGCCCTCGTCGAGCCGCCAGCGGATCACGCGGGGGTCGAAGACGTTCCACCGGTGCTTGGGCTGGATGGTGATGCCGACCCGGCGGCGGGACGCCACCAGGCCCATCGACTCCAGCACCCGGATCGCCTCGCGGGCGACGCTGCGGGACACGGCGTACTCGCTGCCGATGTCCTCGAGCGTCAGCACCTGGCCGACCGCGAGCTTCCCGGACGCGATCCGGCCACCGAGCGCCGCGAGGACGCTGGCGTGCTGGCCGACGGACGGGGTACTGGTCACGGAAACATCATGTCACCCACGTGGTATGCGAAGAGAAAGAACGTGTTAATTCTGCCCAAACTCTTGCATAAGTATGATCTTTGACACCATGATGTGCGGAACGAAATCCGTCGCTGTCAGGGAGTAGGCCGCATGTCGCACCCACCCGTCCTCGTCGTCATGGGGGTCTCCGGCTCCGGCAAGTCCACCGTCGGAGCCGCCCTCGCGCAGCGCCTGCACGTGCCGTTCGAGGACGCCGACGACCTGCACCCGTCGGCCAACATCGCCAAGATGTCGGCCGGCCACGCGCTGGACGACGAGGACCGCTACCCCTGGCTGGAGCTGATCGGGGAGTGGCTGGCCGTCGCACGGCGACGGCGGCGTGATCAGCTGCTCGGCCCTGAAGCGGAAGTACCGCGACCAGCTGCGCCACCACGTCCCCGGCCTCGCCTTCGTGCACCTCGAGGGCACCGCCGAGGTGATCGCCCAGCGGCAGGCCAGCCGCCCCGGGCACTTCATGCCGGCCTCGCTGCTGGCTTCGCAGTTCGCCACGCTCGAGCCGCTGGAGGCGGACGAGCGGGGTGCCGTGATCGACGTCGACCAGAGCGTCGACGCCATCGTCGAGCAGTCCGTCTCCCAGCTCGACGCAGCTCGACCACCGAAATGAGGAGACCCCGTGATGTCCACCCTGTCCGCCGTCCTGCCCCTGGCCGGGACCGACCTCGTGCAACCGGTCGCCGATGGATGGCAGCTCATCCTGGCCGCCCTCGCCGGGATCGCGCTCATCGTCGCGCTGATCACGGTGCTCAAGGTGCACCCGTTCCTGGCCCTGATCGCGGGTGCCTTCACCGTCGGCGCGCTCGCCGGGGAGAACATCCTCGCCGACCCGGAGACCGGCACCGGTGTGCTCGTGTCGTTCGCCGCCGGCTTCGGCACCACCGCCGCCGGCGTGGGCATCCTGATCGCGCTCGGTGCGATGTTCGCCAAGCTGCTCGCCGACTCCGGCGGTGCCGACCAGATCGTCGACACGATCGTCGGGCACGCGTCGCCGCGGATGCTGCCGTGGGCGATGGCGCTGGTCGGCGCGATCATCGGCCTGCCGATGTTCTTCGAGATCGGCCTGGTCCTGCTGATGCCGGTCATCTACCTCGTGGCGCGGCGCTCCCAGCTCTCCCTGATCACGGTCGGCATCCCGGCGCTGGCCGGCCTGTCCGCGATGCACGGCCTGGTGCCGCCGCACCCCGGTCCGCTGCTCGCGATCGACACCCTGGGCGCCGACCTCGGGATGACGCTCGCGCTCGGTGTCCTCGTCGCGGTCCCGACGGTGATCGTCTCCGGTCCGCTCTTCGGCCGGCTCGCCGGCCAGTGGGTCGACGTACCGGCGCCGCACACCTTCGACGCCACCACCCGTGAGGACGAGGGCGCCCGTCGCCCGTCGTTCGGCATCACCCTCTTCACCGTGCTGCTGCCGGTCGGGCTGATGATGGGCAAGGCGCTGGCCGACATCCTGATCGAGGACAAGACCCAGCCGCTGCGCCGGGTGCTGGACCTGATCGGTGAGCCGCTGTTCGCGCTGCTGATCTCGCTGGTCGTCGCGATGTTCACCCTCGGCCGGAACTCCGGCATGGGCCGGATGCAGGTCTCGAAGGTCATCGAGACCTCGCTGCCCCCGATCGCCGGCATCCTGCTGATCGTGGCCGCCGGTGGCGGGTTCAAGCAGGTGCTGATCGACACCGGCATCGGGACGCTGCTCGCGGACTGGGCCGCGGACAAGGACATCTCGGTGCTCCTGCTCGCGTGGGTGCTCGCCGTGCTGATCCGGCTCGCGACCGGCTCCGCGACCGTCGCCACCATCACCGCCTCGTCGCTGATGGTCGGGCTGGTCGACGGCCTGAGCTCCGGCGAGACCTCGCTGGTCGTGCTCGCGGTCGGCGCCGGCTCGGTGTTCTTCTCGCACGTGAACGACGCGGGCTTCTGGCTGGTGAAGGAGTACTTCGGCCTCAGCGTCGGTCAGACCATCAAGTCCTGGTCGATCATGGAGACGGTGCTGTCGGTCAGCGGCCTGGTGTTCGTGCTGCTGCTCGGGATCGTCATCTAGGGGCTGGTCATCTAGCGCTTGGTCATCCGGGACACCTCGACCAGCCAGCCGCGGTAGCCACCCTGCACGGGGTCGGCGATGAAACCGACGCCGAGCTGGTCGAGGTGTTCCCCGACCTGCTCCTCGGTGGGCAGGTGGACCAGGACGCGGGCGATCTCGGCCGGGAGCTGGCCGGCGGTCTCCCGGCGCTCGGCCAGGAACGCGTCGACCGCGGCGGGGACGTCGCCGTACTTCTGGAAGACGTGCTCGTTGACGAACCCGCCGACGAGGTCGGCGAGCACGGGGGTGGAGACGGCGTCGGTCACGGGGGTCCACGGCGTAGTGCGGCGGCGTGCGGTGGTCATCCGACCTGCTCCCACATCCGGAGGTTGGTGTCGGCCGCGGCGGTGTAGTTGTCGTGGGCGGTGCGGGCCGCGCGCGCGCATCTGGCGCAGCGCGTCGCGCATCTCGCGGAAGCCGTCGTCCCAGGCGGCCTGGGCCAGCTCGTGGGCCTGCGGCGGCGTCGCCCTGCCAGGTGAGGTGGAGGGCCTGGACGCGGCGCTCGAGGTCGGTGGCGAGCGTCGCGCAGCCCCGACTCGCAGGCCGCCATCCGGTCGACGACGTGGGCGAGCTGGTCGGGGTCGACCTCGAACGCGTCGGCGGTCATGGCCCGAGCCTCGTGACGATCCGGTCGGCCACGCGGTCGAGGTGGGTCTGGGCGTCGAGGTCGCGCTCGGTGAGGTCGACGTGGACGGCGTCGAGCAGCCGGGCCATCGCGACGAGCGCCGTCGAGTACGGCGTCGGCGCCGGCGCGCCAGTCGCTCCAGCCCTCGGCGAACGACTCGGCCGCCACGCCGCTCCAGCCCTCGTCGAGCAGTGCCTCGACGTCGCGGTCGATGCTGTCGCGTGCGGCGCGCAGGTCGTCGGCGCCGCGGCGGACGTCGCCGACGGCGGTCCGGAACGCCCGGTGGTCGACTTCGATGGTCATGCGTCAAGGCTGCCCTGCGGGTGCCGGCACGGAAACCGGGTCCTCGGAATCTGTGGACAACCCTTCGTTGTCCACAGATTCCGGATCACGTCTGGAAGTCGCCTCGTTGATCTCTTACGGTGGCAGTGTCTTGCCGTTTGGGGCGGGTCTTCTCGGGAAGAAGGTCGACATGGCGTTCGGGCGTCGCTGGCTGGCCGCTGCGGTCTGCGTGCCGCTGCTGGCCGTCGGTTGCTCCGACGAGGAGCCCGACGCCCAAGTTCGCGCCCAGCGAGTCGCCCTCGCCCACTGAGACCACCACGCCCACGGCCGAGCCCGAGGCGTGGGAGGTGAAGTCCGAGGACGGGGCTGTGGCGTTCGCGGAGCACTGGGTGGATGTGTTCAACGAGGCTCAGCAGACCGGCGAGACACCGACGTCCTGCGCGACTGAGCAGCCGCCGTCCTGTGGGTCATGCACGAACTTCGCCGACATGCATCGAGGAGCTCTACGGCGACGGGGGCATCCATCGAGAGTGACGGCTGGGCGGTTGTTCAGGCAGTGCCCACTCGAGGACGTCCCGTACCAATCGAGGCCATCGTTGTCGCTGCGGATCAAGCAGGCTCCGCAGAGTCGTCCACACGGCGACTGGCGAAGCTGACGAGCGGTTCGCTGAGCGGCAAGGTCACGCTACTCGGCTCGACTCGTTTGGCGGGCGGATGCGTGGCTCATGAATCGACTTGGTGTTGCTCGAATGATGCTGCCTGGTAGCTCGCGTCCATGGCTGTCATGTCTGCCTGCGTTGTGTGCGATCGGGCCGGTCCAGCGCGCGACGGACGTGCGATGCTGCGCGCGGGCGGCGAGCTTCGTTCGACGCCAGGTTCAGTGATCCGAGGAGTCGACCGCGAGCAGACGGCGGCTACCGCGGAGCTCCGACACGTCGGGATGACCTACAGCTATGTGCCGGTGTGCATTCGCAGTGAGGGCATTCCCGGTGAGGCCGTCTACGGCTGCAGTGACCAGATGGCCTGCGGCCAGGACGGCGAGCTCTTCAACCTCGTGGCCTATCACCCCGACGGGTCGACCACGTCTGCCGGCGAAGTGTGTGTCGACGCCGGGCGAGCCGTCCCCGCTGGCTCAACAGGTGACGCACGAGGCGGTGTACCGCGCCTTCCAGCGGATCCCGCTGCCCGAGTCCGAGGTGGTGATCCAGCCGCCGGGTGGGGAGACGCTGGTCAACCTGGACACGATCTTCTCGACGCGGGCCGACGGCTTCACCGAGACGATCGGGCTGCTGGGGCATCGGGTGGACTTCGACATCACGCCGGCGGAGTTCCGGTGGGTCAACGGCGACGGCACGGTGCAGGTGACCGACTGGGCCGGGAAGCCGTGGGCGAAGGGGACGCCGCTGGGTGAGTTCATCACGCACCGGTACGACGACGCGGACCGGAGCGTGCAGCCGCGGGTGGACACGACCTGGACGGCGCAGTACCGCGTCGACGGCGGTCCGTGGCAGGACGTGGGCGGGACGGTGACGATCGACGGGGACCCGTTCGACCTGGCCGTGCTGTCCGCGGAGCCGCACCTGGCCGGCTGACTGCTGACATTCTTGGCGCGGTGCTGACCCAGGGACGTCGCCTCCGGCTGCCGTCGGTGCTGAGGGACGAGCCGCAGTACCGCCTGCTCTTCGGCAGCCAGGTGCTCTCGATCCTCGGGCGACCGGGTGACGGCCATCGCGCTGCCGTTCGCCGTGCTCGCCATCGACGGCGGGGTCGCCGAAGTGGCGCTGGTGTCGGCGGCCCAGTTCCTGCCGTTCGTCGCTGCTCGCCCTGCCGGCCGGCGTCTGGGCCGACCGGCGGGACCGCAAGAAGATCCTGATCGCCTCCGACGCGGTCCGGCTCCTCTGCCAGCTGGCGGCGGCGACGCTGCTCCTCGGTGGCGGCGCCACGGTGCCGTCGCTGGTCGCGCTGGCGGCGGTGTACGGCGCGGCCGACGCGTTCTTCGCTCCCGCGTTCAGCGGCATGCTGCCCTCGACGGTGTCGCCGACCAACCTGCAGCCGGCCAACGCCCTGCGCGGCCTCAGCTTCTCGTTCGGCAGCGTCGCCGGACCGGTCATCGCGGGGCTGCTGATCGCGTTCGCCGGCGGCCCGGGCGGGGCGCTGCTGTTCGACGCGGTCACCTTCGCGGTGTCGATCGCGCTGCTCGTGCCGCTGAAGCCCCGCGTGGTCGAGGAGGTGATGCACGAGGAGGACCCGGCCGCCACCACCAACCACTTCTGGACCAGCCTGCGCGAGGGCTGGGGCGAGGTGCGGAGCCGGTCGTGGGTGCTCGGCTTCCTCGTGGGGATCAGCGCCTATCACCTGATCGTGCTGCCCTCGATCTTCGTGATCGGACCCGTGCTCATGGACCGCGAGCTCGACGGCGCCCGCAGCTGGGCGATCATCACCGCCTGCTTCGGCGTCGGCGCCGTGCTCGGCGACCTGCTCTTCCTGCGCTGGCGGCCGCGGCACGCCATGCGGGTCGCCAGCCTGATGCTGGTCGGCGCCTCCTGCCAGGCGGCGTTCATCGGGAGCGGGCTCGGCACCTGGGGGATCGGGGTGCTCGAGCTGTTCGCCGGCATCTGCGTCACCGGCGCGTTCACCCTCTGGGAGACCTCGCTCGGCGAGCACATCCCCGACCGGTCGCTGTCGCGGGTGTCGAGCTACGACTACCTGTCCTCCAACGGCATCATCCCGCTCGGCAACCTGCTCGCCGGCCTCGCCAGCGCGGCGTACGGCATCCACGAGACGCTGGTCGGCATGACCGTGCTCGGCATCGGCGTCTCCCTCGCCGTCGCGGCGCTCCCGGGCGTTCGGGCACTGCCGCGGGGCGCTCAGTCCAGCGCGTAGAGGTAGCGGCTGCTCGGCACCAGGTCGAGGTCGCGGTCGGCGCCGAAGGTGGCCACGCTCTCCATCAGCCGGGTCATCCGCCGGCCGAGCTCCGCGTCGTCCCCGCCGCTGCCGTAGAACGCGTGCATGTCAGTCGATCGCCTCCGGCGGGAACAGCTCCTCGACCAGCGCGTCGACCCGCGGGGCGTCAGGTGTCACCGCCGCGACCACGACGTTCTGCAGGTAGCCGAACGTCGCCTGGGTCTCCATCGCGATCGGGGTGTGGTGCTCCAGCCAGCGATGCAGCCACTCCTCGCGGGTCAGCTCCTCCGGGCGGCGCAGGATCGCGACGTTCGCCAGCGCGTCCGCGCGCGACCCGTCGGCGGTCTCCGGCGGGTCGAGCGGACGGCGCTCGTCGACCTCCCAGCCGGCCGCGCGCGGCCCGGCAGACGCGACCAGGGAGGCGACGTGGCCGACGTCGGCCTCGGGGTCGAGCCAGACGCTGACCACCGCGCGGACCGGCTCGTCGAAGGTCTGCAGTCGCAGCGCTCCGGACACCGGCTCGTCGTCGACGTTCACCTGCAGCCGGCGTACGCCGGCGCTCGCGACGAGCGGCGCGCCAGGCCGGGTCCTGCAGCCGCAGGTCGTCGCCCCACAGCAGGAACATCAGCTTGGTCATGGCTGCCGAGCGTAGAGCGTGGCTCCGACGGCCGGTTATCGTTCCGGGCCCGGACCCGACCGACGAACCCGAGGAGGCGACGTGACAGCTGCGGAGTCCCGCTGGGTGACCCCGCTGTACGCCGCCGCCGTGCTGGGCGGGGCGGTGCTCATCGTCGCGACCGCACTCGCGCAGCCGTTCAACCAGAACGAGCTGGTCCAGATGGCGCCGTACGCCAGCGGCACCGTCCGCGAGATCCTCGACGCCACCCGGCAGCCGCCGCTGGACCCGCTGCTCGGTGCCGCCGTCCGCCGCGTCCTCGGTGAGGGCCAGCTCCTCCAGCGGCTGGTACCTGTGCTCGCCGGCATCGGCACGCTGACACTGTTCGCCCTCCTGCTGCGCCGGCTCCTCCTCGGGACGGCGGCCCGGTCGCGTGCTCGGCTCGCCACGGCGCCTCTGTTCCTCCGGTGGACCGCCTACAGCCGGCCGTACGCGCTGCCGGTGTTCCTCATGCTGCTCTTCGTGTACGCCGGCCACCGGTGGCTGGTCGACCGGCAGGCGCCGGTGGCTCCTCCTCGCCGTGCCGAGCGCCGTGCTCCTACCCCTGGCGCGCGTGCCCGAGCCGATGGTGTTCCCTGCATCACCTCGGCCTTCATGGCCCTGCTCTCGCCGCGGCAGGCTTCGAGTGCGGGCCACCCGCCCCTGCGCGGCCACCCTGGCGCGGTCCGCTGGCGGTGCCCCTGGCCGCCGGTCGCCGGGACTCGGAGCCTCGCGACCGCAGCCCGAGGCCTCGTGTACCGGGTCAAGGCGGCAGCTCCGAGCTGCTCGAGCACCTCCTGCCACTGCTCGGCGAGTGGCTGCCGTGTGGCCGGTGACGGCGGCGGTCGTCGGCTCGCCGTCCTGCTGCCCGGCCCGCGCCGGCGGCTGGCGGAGTGGTGGTTCTTCTGGCCGTTGCTGGCGGCGCCGGTGGTGTTCGCGCTCGCCTACCACCTGGCGACCGGAGTCGACTTCACCCTGCCGTACATGCCGCGGGCGGCGTACTTCTTCGCGATCCCGTTCGCCCTGGTCGTCGCCGCCCTCACGGCCGAGCTCGCCAACGGAGGGCGGGTCGCCAAGATCGCCATCGGTGCCCTGCTCGTCGCCGTGCTCGCCGGTGCGATCCCGGCCGCCGCCCGGGTGGTCATCGAGCCCGACGTCCCTGACTTCGGCGAGGCAGGCAGGGTCGTCTCCGAGCACGTGCCCGACAACGGGTCGTCCTCTTCGACCGGCCCTCACCGCGCGGTGGTGCGTGGCACCAGCCGTTCCTCGCGCCGGAGCGTTACCTCGACGAGGGGCAGACCCTGGTCGAGGTCGCCTCCATCACCGCCGGGCCACCGGACGTCGCGGACGATGCGCCCGTCTACCTCCTGGTCAACGCCGACTGCCTGCCCACCGGACCCTGCACGGAGCCCGGTGCCGAGGCGTGGACCGGTCCGATCGCGGCTGGGAGATGGTCGCGGCGTTCGACCAGTTCTCGCTGTTCGCGCCGGCCGACGGGCAGACCGGGCCGCTCTCGATGGTCGAGCTGCTCGAGGGCGCGGGTGATGCGCTCGGGCCGGAGCTCGGCCACGCGGAGACGCGGGCCGCTCGCTCGATGGCGCGCCAGCTCGCCGGTCAGGACACCGAGCGGTAGACCTCGACCGTCTTCTCGGCGATCGCCGGCCAGCTGAAGGCGTCGATCGCGCGCTCGCGTCCGGCCTTGCCCATCGCGGCGGCGCGGGCCGGGTCGGTCACCACCTCGATCAGGGCGGCGGCGAAGTCGGCGACGTACTGCTCGGGATCCAGCGGCGTCCCGGTGCCGTCGGTGGCCTGCTCGATCGGCACCAGCAGCCCGGTCTCGCCGGGCACGACGACCTCGGGGATGCCGCCGGTGGCGGTCGCGACCACGGCGGTCTCGCACGCCATCGCCTCGAGGTTGACGATGCCGAGCGGCTCGTAGATCGACGGGCACGCGAACGCCGTGGCCGCGGTCAGCAGCGCGACCACGTCGGCGCGGGGCAGCATCTCGCGGATCCACACCACGCCGTCGCGGGACGCCGCGAGCGACGCGACCAGCTCCTCCACCTCGGCCTGGATCTCCGGGGTGTCCGGCGCGCCGGCGCAGAGCACGATCTGGACGTCGGGCGGCAGCTGGGCCACCGCGCGCAGGAACAGCGGCAGCCCCTTCTGCCGGGTGATCCGGCCGACGAACACGACCGACGGCCGGTCCGGGTCGACGCCGAGCTCGCGCACGCGGTCCGGGTTGCTGACCGGCTCCCAGTCGGCGGTGTCGATGCCGTTGTGCACCACGTGCACCCGCAGCGGGTCGATCTCGGGATAGGAGCGGAGTACGTCGTCGCGCATCGCGGCCGACACGGCGATCACCGCCGAGGCCGCCAGGTAGGACGTCTTCTCGACCCACGACGACACGGCGTACCCGCCACCGAGCTGCTCGGCCTTCCACGGCCGCAGCGGCTCGAGCGAGTGGGCGCTGACGACGTGCGGGACGCCGTGCAGCAGCGACGCGAGGTGGCCGGCCATGTTGGCGTACCACGTGTGCGAGTGCACCAGGTCGGTGCCGGCACAGGCGTCCGCGATCGCCAGGTCGACGCCCAGGGTGCGCAGCGCGGCGTTCGCCGACGACAGCTCGGCGAGGTCGGCGTACGACGCGGTCAGCTCCTCGTCCCGCGGCGCGCCGAACGCGTGCACCCGCGCCTCGACGTCGGAGCGGGCGCCGCAACGCCCGGACCAGCTCGGCGACGTGCACGCCGGCGCCGCCGTACACCTCGGGTGGGTACTCCTTGCTCAGCACGTCGACTCGCATGGCTCGGAACCTACCGCTGCCGGGCGGACACGACACCGCTAGCGCAGCCGCATGGACGAACGCGCGTCACCGCGAAGTACCGGACGCTGACCCGTGCCGTCGACCGCCCCGCACCACTAGCGTGAGTGCATGACGGGAACCCAGCGCAAGAACGTCCTCGCGATCGTGCTGGCCGGGGGCGAGGGCAAGCGACTGATGCCCCTGACCGCCGACCGCGCCAAACCCGCCGTGCCGTACGCCGGCATCTACCGGCTGATCGACTTCGCGCTGTCCAACGTCGTGAACAGCGGCTACCTCCAGGTCGTCGTGCTCACGCAGTACAAGTCGCACAGCCTCGACCGGCACATCAGCCAGACCTGGCGGATGTCGACGATGCTCGGCAACTACGTCACCCCGGTGCCGGCCCAGCAGCGGGTCGGGAAGCGGTGGTACCTCGGCAGCGCCGACGCGATCTTCCAGTCGCTCAACCTGGTCCGCGACGAGAAGCCGGACATCATCGTGGTGGTCGGCGCCGACCACATCTACCGGATGGACTTCTCGCAGATGGTCGACCAGCACGTCGAGAGCGGCGCCGGCTGCACCGTGGCCGCGATCCGGCAGCCGATCGGCCTCGCCGACCAGTTCGGCGTGATCGACGTCCAGCCCGACGACCCCCAGCAGATCCGCGAGTTCCTCGAGAAGCCGACCGACCCGGTCGGGCTGCCGGACAGCCCGCACGAGGTGCTCGCGTCCATGGGCAACTACGTCTTCGACACCGACGCCCTGGTCGACGCGGTCACCAGCGACGCGATGCTCGACGGCTCCAAGCACGACATGGGCGGCGACATCGTGCCCGCGTTCGTCCGGCGCAACGACGCCGGCGTCTACGACTACAAGGACAACGTGGTGCCCGGGCTCCAGCGAGCGCGACCAGGGCTACTGGCGCGACGTCGGGACGCTCGGCTCCTACTACGCCGCGCACATGGACGTCGTGTCGCCGCTGCCGATCTTCAACCTCTACAACTTCGCGTGGCCGATCTTCACCTCCTACGGCCCGCAGCCCCCGGCGAAGCTCGTCCAGGGCGAGGGCGGGCAGCCGGCGTCCGCCAGCGACGCGCTGCTCTCACCCGGTGTCGTCGTCAGCGGCGGCCGGGTGCACCGGTCGGTGCTGTCGCCGGCAGTGCGGGTCGAGTCCGGGGCGCAGGTGACCGACTCGGTGCTGATGCACGGCGTCCGGATCGGCGCGGGCGCGGTCGTGCGCAACGCCATCCTCGACAAGAACGTCGTGGTGCCGCCGAACGTCCGGATCGGCGTCGACGAGACCGAGGACAAGGAGCGCGGCTTCATCGTCGAGGACGGGCTCACCGTCCTCGGCAAGGAGCAGGTCGTCTCCGGTTGAGCGGCCCCTGGATGATGCCCGCGGCCCGCGCGGGCTCGGCGTACGCCTCGGCGAGCGTCGCGACGGTCGCGTGCGCGTTCAGCCCGCTCGGGTTCGGCACCACCCACAGCTCGGCGCCGGCCAGGTCCTCCGGCTGCCGGCCGAGCGTCGCCTTCTTCTGCCCGAAGGCGCTGCGGTACGCCGTGATCCCGGCGATCGCGACCACCCGCGGCCCGGTCTCGGCCACCAGCCCCGCGAGCTGCTCGGCTCCCGCCGCGCAGCTCGTCGGCGTCGAGCTCGTCGGCCCGCGCCGTCGCCCGGCGGACCAGGTTGGTGATGCCGATCCCGCGCGAGCGCAGGTAGTCGCGGTCGGCGTCGTCCATGCCGGCCGCCTGGTCGAACGGGCGCTCGATGATGCCGGCCTTCAGCAGCGCCGGGTAGAAGCGGTTGACCGGGTGCGCGAAGTGGGTCTGGGTCGCGGCCGTCCACAGACCGGGGTTGATGCCGACGAACAGCAGCCGCAGGTCGGGGCCGAGCAGGTCGGGCACGAACGCGCCGCGGTAGGACTGCAGCTCGGCCTTGGTGAAGCGGGGCATGCCGGGAGCCTGCCACGTCGGCGGCCCGCTCGGCGGAACCGGCCGCGGCGGGCTACCGTCCCATGGACATGCGACACATTCTCGGAACCCTGCTCGCGCTCGCCCTGCTGCTGACCGGATGCGGCGACGAGAGCGGCGGCGGCAGCGGCGACGCCGCCGACGACGCGACGCCGACAGACCGCGGCGCCGAGCAGCGACCCGACCCCGGGGCCGCTGGAGTTCACCGAGGTCGCGATCGTCTCCGAGTCGGCCGTCGGCGGGACGGTGTCGCCGAAGGCGGCGGTGCTCGACAGCGAGGCGGCCGTGGCCGACTTCGCCTCCCAGTTCGAGGACGAGCGGATGGGGGAGCAGCTCCAGGCCGAGGTCGCGGGCGCCGACGTACCGGACGGGGAGACGCTGCTCGGGGCGGTCGTCTCGATCGCCTGCGCCGCGCCCGAGGAGATCTTCGTGGAGTCCACCGATCGGGGCGTCTCCATCACCGGGGGCAAGGTGGACACGACCATGCAGTGCCTGGTGCCGGTGACGAGCGTCGCCCTGGTGTCGGTCGACTCCGCGGCGGTGTAGCGGGCTCAGCCGCCCGGTCGTCGGTACTTCACGCCGATGGCGTCGGCGAGGTAGCGCTGCGACCCGTCGGACGGGGTGTTCAGCACGGTGAGGCCGCCGTTGCGGCCCCGCCCGACCATCGTCGACGAGCCGCCGCCGTCGAAGTTCAGCGCCGTCCTCGGCCCCGAGCTTCTTGAGCAGCCGGGCCTCCTCGACCAGCGTGTAGCCGCGGCTCCGGCTGGACCGGCCGTCGACCACGAGCAGCAGGATCCGGCCGCCGTCGCGGTCGATCCCGACGGCGGTGCGGGGGTGCAGCTCGCTGTCGTTCTCGACCTGGATCTCGCGGTTGCGGAGCAGCACCTTCTCGCCGCTGATCGCGAACGGCGGCCGACCGGCCAGGCCCCAGCGCACGGTGGCGGTCGAGCCGACCCGCATCTGCTTCAGCTCGGCGGCGCCCGGCCCGCGGCCGATCAGGACCGTGCCGTCGATCAGCTTGTCGGCGTTCAGGGAGGTCCGGTTGGCGATCACCCGGCCGCCGCGGATCACCACCATCCGCAGCGCCTTCGTCTGCCCGTCGGTGATGCGGTAGCCGGACGTCCAGCCCCAGTCGGGCGCGTAGACGCCGATGTTGCCTTCCCGGACCCGGGGTGAGTTCACGTTGGTGATCGACATCTGGGGGTACTGGTCGACGGTCGCGGTCGAGCTTGAGCTGGCCGATCCTCGGGGCGCCCTTGCGGGTGAAGTAGAAGGCGTAGTTCCAGGTGTAGCGGGCGGCGTGCAGGAAGCCGCGCTGGCGGTCGGAGCCGACCCCGAGCGGGGCGCCGGTGTCGTGGATGTCGAAGAAGCCACCGTTGACGCCGGCCACCGCGTTGTCCTGGGCGAGCAGGCGGCCGAGCGGGTTGGTGTCGGGGACGTGCCGGCCGGACTCGTAGTCGATGGAGACGCCCGGCCGGTCCCAGTCGACCGAGAGCAGGTGGGCGCGGATCCGGCCCCGGCTGTCGGTCTGGTCCCAGCGCTTGTAGTGCACGCCGGGGGCGACCTGCCAGCCACGCTGGTTCGAGACCCGGGCCGTGAGGATGCGGCCGTCCGGCATCGGCTCCACCATCTCGCCCTTGATCCCCTCGGACGTCTGTCCGGGCCGGACGCTGCTGTCCTGCGCGGGCACCGCCCGGCGGCCTGCTCGGCCTGGCCACGGGGCTCGGGACCGTCGCTGCCCATGAGCACCGGCGCGATGCCGGCGAGGGCAATGGCGAGGGTGATGATGATCAGGCGGACGCGAAATGGCACCGCCTCAGGCTATGTCGGTCACCCGCCCACGACGGGGAGGTGCGCCACCGTGTCCTCGAGCAGTACGGCGCCCGGCGTACGGCTGCCCATGGCGACGAACGTGTCGCTCACGCCGGTGGCGATGACGTAGAGGGTCTGGCCCTCGGGAACGTCCACCGCCACCGACGGTAGTGCGATCCGGCGCCATTCCCCGGTGACGGCGTCGGGCTCGTTCAGGGGGAGCACGTTGTTCTGGATCAGGTGCGCGTCCGCGGGCGTCGTGCCGACCGCGAGGCCGTAGAACGCGCGGTTGTTGACGCCGAGCGCGGTCAGCGAGCCCGGTGAGGTACGGCGATCCCGCGATCCGGATCGGTCCCTCCGCGACCGGGAAGGCGATCGGCGCCGACGCGGCCTCGGTCGTGGCGACCGTGCCGACGTCGTACGTCGCGTCGGCCGCGACCGAGCCGACCGTCGTGCAGGTGCTGTCCGGGGTGGCGAGGTGGTAGCGGCCGTAGCCGGTGAGGCCGGTGTCGCGGCCCTTGAGCTGCTCGTTCATGAACCGGACGGCGAGGTCGGAGAAGGAGCCGCCCGCGAGCTTCTCGCTGCACGGGTCGGAGCTGACCGTGACGCCCTGCGGGCAGCACCGACGGGAGCACGTGACCGCCGTTGTAGGCGACGAAGATGCTCTCCTTGCGGGCGGCGGCGGTGAGCGAGTGCTGCCAGTTGGCCAGGCCCTGCTGGAGGTTGAAGAGCGAGTCGGTCGTGCCCTGGCCGAACAGCATCGGGATGTCGAGCCGCCGGCCCTGGCCGACGTGCCACTTCGGGCCGTTCTTCTTGAAGAACTCGACCATGTTCTCGGTGCCGGGAGTCGACCCGTCCGGCCACTGCCCGGTCGCGGTGCCCTCGACGAGCGCCTTGTAGACGTTCGGCGGCAGCGAGTCCGAGGCGGTGGCGGCGGCGCTCAGGGCCAGCGCCCACTCGGTGCGGACGACGCCCTCGGGCGCCAGGCTCTCGTTCAGGTCGAACCAGGTGATCTCGGGAGCCATCGCGTCGAGGACGGGCTTGCCCCTTCGTGCGCAGCGACTCGAACGCCGCCGAGGAACTGGTAGCCGCCGCCGTAGCTGCCGCCGATGGCGCCGAGCCGCGGGTCGCCGGGGCCGTCCTGCTTCACCCACGCCAGGTCGGAGATCAGCGCGATCAGGCGGCGCACGTCATGGCCCTCGTAGGCCGGGCTCTCGACGTGGGCCTGCCCGCCGCTCTCGCCGAACCCGCGCTGGTCGAACGACAGCACGCCGTACCCCGCGTCGAGCCAGCTCTGGAACGACGCCGGGTCCGTGGTCCGCGAGCCGCCCCAGCCGTGGCTGTGCATGATCATCGGCACCCGGTGCTGCCGGTCGGCGCCCGCGGGTCGGAAGACGCGAGTAGCAGATCGCGACCGGCTCGGTCGAGCCCGGCTCGGGGACGCTCTGGAGGCAGCCGTTGGTCACCGTGGCGGCCCTCGCGCGCGGTCGCGGTGCCGGGCAGCGTGAGTGCGAGTCAGCGCTGCGGTCAGGACGGCCCCGGCGAGCAGAGCGATGCGGATCCTCATGCCCTATCAACCGCGCCGCACCGGTTTTGGTCACGCGCGGGACTAGCATCCGGCTCGTGGGCGCGTGGAACACCTTCGTCGAGGGCGACAACCTCGAGGTGCTCGCGACCCTCGACGACGGACAGCGTCGACCTGGTCTACATCGACCCGCCCTACAACACCGGCAACGACTTCGCCTACCGCGACGACTTCCGCAACGGCGCCGGCTCGGGCAGTCGCCGGACCCGCCACCAGGCGTGGGTGGAGATGATGCGGCCGCGGCTCGAGGCGGCCCGGCGGGTGCTCCGCGACACCGGCGCCATCTTCGTCAGCATCGACGACAACGAGGCCGCGCACCTGCGGCTGCTGATGGACGAGGTGTACGGCGAGGCCGGCTTCCTCGCGCAGATCGTGGTCAACCTCAACGCGAAGGGGCGCCAGCTCGGCAAGGGCTTCGCGACCAGCCACGAGTACCTCCTCGTGTACGCCGTCGACCCGGCCCGGTGCGTGCTCGACGCGAGCAGCACGGACACCGTCGACGAGCGCGACTTCCCGCTGTCGACCCCGACGGCCGCCGCTTCCGGCACCTCCCGCTGCGCAACACCAACAAGAAGTTCAACCCGGTCACCGCGCGCACCATGCACTTCCCGGTGTGGGGCGACCCCGAGACCGGCCGGGTCGCGACCGTCGCGTTCGACGGTGCGGTCGAGGTGGAGCCGGTCTTCGGCGACGGCCGGCCGGCGGTGTGGCGCTGGAGCCGGCCACGGATCGACGACCGGCCGGGCGACCTGGTCTGCCGCCGGATCAAGGGCAGCCGCGGCGAGCGGGTCGACGTCTTCCAGAAGGACTGGCTGCACGCCGGACGCCGCAAGAAGCTGCGCACCATCTGGCTGGCCGAGGAGGTCGGGTCCACCGACACCGCGGTCGCCGAGCTCAAGGAGATCGTCGGCCACGTCTTCGAGTCGCCGAAGCCGACCGGCCTGATCCGCCGGATCCTGGCGACCATGCCCGACGACGTGGTGGTGCTCGACTTCTTCGCCGGCAGCGGGACCACCGGGCACGCGGTGGCCCTGCAGAACGTCGAGGACGGCGGCACCCGCCGCTGCCTGAGCATCAACTCGGCCGAGCCCACCCGGATCGGCTCGAACGCCCAGCTCGCCGGGCTGGTGACGGTCGCCGACATCACCCGCGCCCGGCTGGCCGCGGTCGCGGAACGGGTCGGTGGCGGCCTCGACGCTCGGTGCCGTGAATGATGGCCACATGAGCGAACGCGTAGCCCTCGTCACCGGCGGGTCCAGCGGCATCGGCGAGGAGACGGCCAAGCGGCTGCGCAAGGCCGACTTCGAGGTGTACGCCGTGGCTCGCCGCGTGGAGAAGATGGCCCACCTCGAGCGCGACGGCATCACGGTCTTCGGCATGGACGTCACCGACGAGGAGTCGATGACCGGCGGCGTCCAGCGCGTGATCGACGAGCGCGGACGGATCGACGTACTCGTGAACAACGCGGGGTACGGCTCCTACGGCGCGGTCGAGGACGTCCCGCTGGACGAGGCGCGGCGGCAGTTCGAGGTGAACGTCTTCGGCCTGGCCCGGATGACCCAGCTCGTCATCCCGCACATGCGCGCCCAGAAGTCCGGCCGGATCATCAACATCTCCTCGATCGGCGGCAAGTTCTACGAGCCCCTGGGCGCGTGGTACCACGCCACCAAGTTCGCGGTGGAGGGCTTCAGCGACAGCCTGCGCATCGAGCTCGCGCCGTTCGGGATCGACGTGGTCATCATCGAGCCCGGGCCGATCCGCACCGAGTGGAACGAGATCTCCCGCGACAGCCTCACCGCGACCAGCGCCGGCGGCGCCTACGAGGAGATGGCCGGCCAGGTGCGCGGGGTGATGGAGCGCGCGGACACCAGCAAGCTGATGTCGAGCGGCCCGGCTCCGGTCGCCAAGAAGATCGTGAAGGCGGCGCTGAGCAACACCCCGCGCGCCCGCTACCCGGTCGGCCGCGGCGCCGGCACGATCGTCCGCGCGCGACGGCTGCTCCCCGACGCGGTCTTCGACTACGTCGTCAAGGGGATGTACCTGCGCTGAGCAGGTCAGATGCCCGCGGCCTTCTCCAGCGCGCCGACCTCGTCGTCGAGGTAGCCGAGCAGCCGCTGCAGGTGCGGCACGGTCCGGCGGCAGCCGGTCAGCCCGAAGCACATCTTCCCGTCGTACGACGTGCAGGTGATGTTGAGCGCCATCCCGTTGATCGGGATCGACAGCGGGTAGGTGCCGAGCAGCTGGGCGCCGTTCCAGTAGTGGGTCGTGCGTGGCCCCGGGACGTTGCTGATGATCAGGTTGTACGGCGGCCGGACCACGCCCTGCATCCGCAGGATCGGGGTGAGGATCGCCGGGGCCTGCCCGATCGCGCTCATCGCGACGATCTGCACCGGCGTCATCGACGACAGGCCCTCCTTGCCGTCCTTCATGGACCGGTGGATGGCGGCGAGCCGGTCGGCCGGGTCGGGCGAGGTCGGTGCCGAGCTGCACCATGACCGCGCCGACCGCGTTGCCGCCCTCGGAGGAGGCGACCTGCGACTCCTTGGCCTTCAGCCCGACCGGCACCATCGACACCAGCGTCGTGTCGGGGAGCGCGTCGAGCTCGAGCAGGTAGGTGCGCATCGCGCCGCTGCACATCGCGAGCACCACGTCGTTGAGGGTGGTCCCGGTGGCCTTGCCGATCGCCCGGAGCCGCTCGATCGGCCAGTCCTGGGCGGCGAACCGCCGGGACCCGGTGATGTTCTGGTTGAGGATCGTCCGGGGCGCGTAGAGGGAGAGCGCCGAGGTCTCGTTCTTCAGGCCCTTGCTGATCGTCCGGACCAGCGCGCCGGGCATCCCGGCGGCCTCGGCGGTGATCCCCATCGCGCTGCGGAAGGCCGCGATCGGCACCTGCGACAGGTTGCGCTCGGCCTCCTCCCGCGCGTGGGTGGTCTTCGCGCTCGGGCGGGCGGCCCACATGGCCGGCATGTCGCGCTTGTCGGCGTCGGTGCTCAGCGTGCTCGGCCAGCAGCCGCATCGCGGAGACGCCGTCCACCAGGGCGTGGTGGGTCTTCGTGTACATCGCGACCCGGCCGTCGCGCATCCCCTCGATGACGTGCGCCTCCCACAGCGGGCGCTCCCAGCGCGAGGCGGGTGCTGTGCAGCCGCGAGCACAGGTCGAGCAGCTCGCGGACCCGGCCCGGGCTTCGGCAGGGCGCTGTGCCGGACGTGGTGCTCGATGTCGAACTGGTCGTCGGTCCGCCACACCAGCTGGGCGGCCGTCTTCGCGGACCGGTGGGGGTGCTTGAGGAACAGCGGCGCGATCTCGTCGACGTCGCGCAGCTCTTCGTACATCTCGCGCACGTAGTTGCGGCCCGCTCCCTCCGGCTTCCGGAAGAGCTGGAGACCGCCGACGTGCATCGGCATCTGGCGGTTCTCGGCGAGCAGGAACGCCGCTGACGTCGGATCGATCGGGGACACCACAGTCTTGTTGCCACCTCCCTGGCGTGGCGCCGATCCTTCACCCTGGCTCGGAGCGGCCACAAGGCCAACGTACGACGAACTGTCCGGAAGCGTGGCGGCGTACCTCTTCCCATCGGGCGCGAAGCGAGGCAGGCTCGACCCTGCCCATCCACGGGCCAACCAGGACCATTCATCTCGGGAGTGTCCATGCTGTTGCGCAGAATTCTCGCGACCCTTGCGGTCGCATGCGGCCTCGTCGCCGTACCCTCCACCGCCCACGCCGCGACGTACTCGGCGCCGTTCCTGACCGCGATCTCCGACCTGCCGGTCGCCACGGAGTCCCGCACCGGCTACAGCCGGGACCTGTTCCCGCACTGGGTCGACGCGGACGGCGACGGGTGCAGCACCCGCAACGAGGTGCTGATCTCGGAGGCCGACGACCCGGTCACCGTCGGGTCGGGCTGCTCGCTGTCGGGCGGCCGCTGGTTCTCCTACTACGACCGGGTGTCGTGGACCGACTCCGGCCGGGTCGACATCGACCACATGGTCCCGCTGGCCGAGGCCTGGGACTCCGGGGCCGGCTCGTGGACGACGTCGGTCCGGCAGTCCTACGCCAACGACCTCGGCGACTCGCGGTCGCTGGTCGGGGTCACCGACTCGGTGAACCAGTCCAAGGGCGACCAGGACCCGCGCGAGTGGATGCCGACCTACGACAAGTGCCGCTACCTGCGCGAGTGGGTCGCCGTGAAGCACCGCTGGCGGCTGACCGTGGACAGCGCCGAGAAGAGCTCGCTCCAGTCGCTCGCGTCCGGCTGCGCCAACGACACGATCACGGTCACGCTCGCTCGCTGAGCCCGGTTTCTCGTCCACAGCACGCCGCCCGGTGGGGTTCCTCCACAGGGCGGCGTCGCCGTGCCCGCCGATCGTCGGCGTCGCTTCCTAGCGTCCTCGTCGTGGCCGGACCTCCCGGCACGACGATCGAAGAGGAGACGACATGAGGAGATATGTCGCGAGCGTGCTCGTCGCCGCGGCAGCGCTGGTCGCGGGATCCGTGGGGACGGCGCTGGCCGTGGTCGGTTCGAGCAGCACGTGGGTGCCGCCCGACGACACGATCGTCGACATCCGCGGTGACGCTGCCAACGGTTTCGCGATCCGCCACTACGACGGCAGCGCGCTGTTCCCGCCGACCGACTCCGAGGCGCGCGCGGAGTGCAGCGAGTACGACACCCAGGTCGAGCGGGTCCGCTGCCGCACCGAGGTCCGCACCTGGTACCGCGACCTCGGCGCAGACCCAGACCGCGCTGAAGTGGGCGCGCCAGCCAGGAGTGATCGGGCGCTCCCGGCCGACCGCGCTGACGCGGGTCGCCCTCTGGCAGGATCGGGGCCATGGAGGCCGCGCCGTTCGACCGGGTCTGGCGCCGCAGCCGGACGTCGATGAGGGCACGGGTCGCGCGGCTGGCGGTCGAAGTCGTGGCAGATCGGGCAGTGCGCGATCGCGGCCGGGGTGGCCTGGTTCATCGCGGCCGAGGTGTTCGGTCACCCGACGCCGTTCTTCGCGCCGGTCGCGGCCGTGGTCAGCCTCGGCACGTCCTACGGCCAGCGGCTGCGGCGGGTCCTCGAGGTGACGATCGGGGTCGCGCTCGGCGTCTTCCTGGCCGACCTGCTGGTCGCTCGAGCTCGGCGTGGGTGCGTGGCAGCTGACGCTGATCGTGGCCCTGGCGATGTCGGTCGCGTTCCTGCTCGACGGCGGCCAGCTGCTGGTGACCCAGGCGGCGGTGCAGTCGATCATCGTGACCGCGCTGGTGCCGGCGCCGGGTGACGCGCTGATCCGCTGGACCGACGCGCTGATCGGTGGTGGCGTCGCCCTGGTCGCGGCCACGGTCGTGCCGGCCGCGCCGCTGCGCCGGCCGCGCGAGCAGGCGGCGGTGGTGGTCCGCAAGATCGCGGCGCTGCTGCGGGCCGCCGCGGACGTGATGGTGAGCGGCGAGGCCGAGCCGGCGCTCGACCTGCTGGCCGACGCCCGGTCCACCGACCACCTCATCCGCGAGCTCCAGGCGGCCGCCGACGAGGGGATGGACGTGGTCGCGTCGTCGCCGTTCCGGGTCCGGCACAAGGGCCAGATGCGGCGGATGGTCGAGCTGGTCGACCCGCTCGACCGGGCCCTGCGCAGCACCCGGGTGCTGGTCCGGCAGACGGCGGTCGCGGCCTACCACCGGCGGCCGGTGCCGCCGGCGTACGCCCTGCTCTGCCAGGACCTGGCCGACGGCCGCCGACCTGATCGCCGAGCGAGCTCGTCGGACAACCGGATGGCCTCCGAGGCGCAGGAGCCGCTGGTCGCGGTCGGCGAGGCCACCGGGCGGGTCGAGCCGCACCGAGGAGCTCTCGGCGGAGGTGATCCTGGCCCAGATCCGGTCGATCGTGGTCGACCTGCTGCTGCTCACCGGGATGGACCAGCTCGAGTCGACCGACGCGCTGCCCCCGCCGCCGCGATGAGCGAGGCGGGTGGCGGCCGGCCGGTCGGCATGCAGGGACCCGACCACAGCCGGGACCTGCCGGCCGGCCAGCAGTGGGTGCTGCACGTCGACCTCGACCAGTTCATCGCCGCGGTCGAGATCCTGCGCCACCCCGAGCTCGAGGGGCTGCCGGTCGTGGTCGGCGGGCGCGGCGACCCGACCGAGCGCGGCGTGGTGTCGACGGCGTCGTACGCCGCCCGCGAGTTCGGCGTCGGGTCCGGCATGCCGCTGCGGGTGGCGCTGCGCAAGTGCCCGGACGCGGTGTTCCTGCCGGTCGACGGCCCGGCGTACGACGAGGCGTCCGCAGCGGGTGATGGCGACCCTGCGGTCGCTGCACTGGGGCGGCGTCCCGGTGGTGCTCGAGGTGATGGGCTGGGACGAGGCGTTCCTCGCCGCCGGGCCCGGTCACGACGACCTCGGCGACCCGCGCGACTTCGCCGAGGTGATCAAGGCCGAGGTGCTCGCCGCGACCCGGCTGCACTGCTCGGTCGGGATCGGCGACAACAAGCTGCGCGCCAAGATCGCGACCGACTTCGGCAAGCCGCGCGGCACCTGGCAGCTGACGCGGGACAACTGGTTCGAGGTGATGGGGGAGCGGCCGACCGAGGCGCTGTGGGGGATCGGCTCCAAGACGGCGAAGAAGCTGGCGGCGCTGGGCATCGACACCGTCGACCAGCTCGCCCGTTCCGACGCGCGGCTGCTCGCCGAGCGGCTCGGGCCGACGATGGGGCCGTGGTACCACCGGCTCGGCCGGGGCGCCGACTCCAGCCCGGTCGACGCGACGCCGTGGGTGCCGCGGGCGCACGGGCGCGAGGAGACGTTCCAGCAGGACCTCGACGACTGGGCCGACGTCGAGGCGGCCGTGCGGGCGCTGACGGTGCGGGTGGTCGAGGACATCGACCGCGAGGGGCGGCCGGCGGCGCGGGTCGGGATCAAGGTCCGGTTCCGGCCGTTCTTCACCGTCACCCGCAGCCTGACCCTGCCCGCGCCGACCAACGACCCGGACGTGCTCGCCGAGGCGGCGGTGTCGCTGCTCGACCGGGTCGAGCGCGACCGCGCGGTGCGGCTGCTCGGCGTACGCCTGGAGATGACCGAGCCCGATGAGCCGGCCGGCCCGACGTCAGCCCAGTGACCCGCGCAGCTCCTTGACCACGGAGTCGACCACGGCGACCAGGTCGCCGCCGGTTGCGCGGGCGACCGCCCGCTGCCGCTGGTACGACGCGCCGAGCCGCGGGATGTCGGCGACCGAGCGCAGCTCCTTCTCGCAGCCCAGCCGACGCGACGACCGGGGTGAGCTGCTCGAGCAGGTCGGCCAGGTCGTCGGTGACCAGCCGCTCGTTGGACGCGGCGTCGAGGATGATCTCGGCGTCCAGGCCGTAGCGCGCGGCCCGCCACTTGTTCTCCTGGACGTGCCACGGCGGCATCGTCGGCAGCTCCTCGCCGGCGGCCATCCGCTCGTCGAGGTCGACGACCAGGCAGTGCATCAGCGCGGACGAGGGCGGCCAGCTCGCGCAGGTCGGAGACGCCGTCGCAGACCCGGTTCTCGATGGTGCCGAGCTCGCAGGAGGGCCGGATGTCCCAGCGGATGTCGGAGAGGCCCTCGATCACGCCGGTGGTGAGCTGGTCCTGGGCGAACGCCTCGTACTCCGCCCAGGTGGCGAACTGGAACGGCAGCCCGGCGGTGGGCAGCTGCTGGAACATCAAGGCCCGGTTGGACGCGTAGCCGGTGTCGATGCCCGCCCACACCGGGGAGGACGCCGACAGCGCCTGCAGGTGGGGGTAGGTGTTGAGCAGCGCGGAGAGCACGGGCATCACGCGCTTCTGCTCGGGCATGCCGACGTGCACGTGCAGGCCCCAGATCAGCATCTGCCGGCCCCACCACTGGGTGCGGTTGATCAGCTCCTCGTAGCGGTGCCCGGGGGTGAGCACCTGCGCGGTCCAGGCGGCGAACGGGTGCGCGCCGGCGCCGAACAGGTCGACCCCCATGTCGTCGGCGACGGGCAGCACCACGCCCGAGGGTGGCGCGCAGCTCGTCCATGGCCTGCTCGACCGTCTCGCAGACGCCGGTCACGAGCTCGATGGTGTTGGTGAGCAGCTCGTTGTGCAGCCGGGTGGGGTCGGGGACCAGCGGGCCGACCGCGTCGATCAGGTCGGCGCCGCGGTTCACGAGGTCCCGCGAGCGTCTTGTCGACGAGCGCGAGCTCCCACTCGACCCCGATCGTCGGCCGGGGAGAGGCGTGGAAGTCGATGCGCACGCGCCAAGCGAAGCACACCGGTCGCACCCGTGACGGCAGTAGCCCGAAGGGGTGCCTGTCAGCATGGCGCCATGCTCGACGCACGGACGCTGAACCTGACGCTGGACTTCTGCCTCAGGGTCGGTGAGCTGCTGCTGTCCTCGGGGGCCGGAGCGGCCGACGTGACCGCGACGATGCGGGCGCTCAGCTGGACGCTCGGCGTCCGCAACCCCGACGTCGACGTCACGTTCACGTCGCTGTCGATGAGCTACCAGCCGGACCCCGAGGAGCCGATCGTGCTCCAGGTGCGGCACGTCACGCAGCGCGACATCGACTACGAGGACCTCACCCTGGTCGACCACCTGGTGCGCGACGTGGTCGAGCGGCCGGACGGACCTGACCGAGGCCCGCAGACCCTGGCCCGGATCGTCTCGTCCGGCCACGGCCGCCCGCGCTGGGCGGTCACCCTCGGCTGGGGCGTGATGTGCGCCGGCGTCGGCCTGATGCTCGGCGGCAACGCGCTGGGTGTCGGCGATCGCGTTCGCGGCGGCGGTGCTGCATCGACCGGCTCCAGCTGGTGATGAACCGCCGCCGGCTGCCGTTCTTCTACCAGCAGGTGGCCGGCGGCGCCGTCGCCACGCTGCTCGCGGCCGGGGCCGAGGCGTCGCCGCTCGAGCTCGACCCGTCGCTCGTCGTCACCGCGAACATCATCATGCTGCTGGCCGGGGTCGGCTTCATGGGCGCGCCTCCAGGACGCGCTGTCGGGCTTCTACCTCACGGCCGGCGCCCGGCTGACCGAGGCGCTGCTCGCCACCGCCGGCATCATCGCCGGGGTCAGCGGCGGACTGACCATCGCCGACGTCGCTCGGGATCCACATCGCCGACCTCGAGCCGGGGCTCGGCACCAGCCTCAAGAGCGTCACGCCTGGTGGCGGTGGGCGCCGCGATCACCGCCGGCGCGTTCGCGTACTCGTCGTACGCGCCCCGACCGGATCATCGCGCCCGATCGCGGTGATCGGCGCGCTGGCCATGGTGATCTCCCAGTCCTCCACCATCCTCGGCTTCGGGCGCACCTGGCCGACCGGCATCGCGGCGTTCGTCGTCGGCCTGGTCAGCTACACGGTCGCCGGCCGGCTGCGGGTGCCGCCGCTGGTCGTGGTCGTCTCCGCGGTCGTGCCGATGCTGCCCGGCCTCTCGATCTACCGCGGCCTGTCCCTGCTCGCCGAGGGCGGCTCCTACACCTCGCTCGGGCTGCTGTCGCTGATCACCGCGGCCTCGGTCGCGATCGCGCTGTCCGCGGGCGTGATCCTCGGCGAGTACGTCGCCCAGCCGCTCAAGCGCGAGGCGTGCCGCCTCGAGAGCCGGCTGTCCGGTCCCCGCCTGGTCGGCCCGCTGCCGCCCGCGAACCGCGGTCGAGCCAGGCACGGTGAGGTCGGACCGTCGACAGGGCAGCGGCGACGGGTACGCGCACCGCGCTCGAGTGACGCCGCTCCGCGGACGCGACCGCGCTGGTCACCACGTCCTCGGGGTAGTCGAACGCGACCCGGTGCTCGGCGAACTCGTCCTCGTCGTCGACCCACACCCGCCCGGTGTTGCCGCGGACCACGTCGAGGTCCAGGTCGACCGCGCGCAGCACCGCCCGTCCCAGGCCGGCGGCGTGGTCATGTCGACGTACACCTCGACCGGCCCGCCGGCAGCGTGGAAGGTGGCGCCACCAGTGCCGCTCGGCCGCACCCGCGGCGGGCACCAGCATCACCTGGTCGACCGGGGCGATCCACTAGACGCCCGGCCTGGTGAAGCTGCGTGCCGCCGGGAACGCCGCACCAGTCCCCGTGCTCGTCGCTGCCGAGGAACACCGCGTCGAACTCGTAGTGCGGCCGGTCGCCCCACTTCGACATGTCGACCCGGATCGCGGAGCCGGGCGTCGGGTGTCACCCGGCCGTTCTACCAGCCCGACGCCGACCCGTCGTCAGTTAACGACGGGTCAGCGCTTCGGCGGGCATGAGCCGGCCGCTGACCTTGGCGACGACGTCCTGGTAGCGCGAGCCGAGGAGCTTGGCGAGGTGGTGCAGCACGTGGGCGTCGAGGCCGACCAGGACCCGCGCCTTCCCGCTGAGCATGCCGTCGATGATGATCTCGGCGGCGCGTGTCGGGCGACATGCGTGGCGAGCTTCTTGTCGAAGAGCGAGCGCGGTCGCGGCCTTGTCCTCGCTCCGCGGTGACCCGGGCGTTGCGGGCGATCGCGGTCTTGATGCCGCCCGGGTGCACGACGGTGACGCCGACCGGGTGGCCGGAGATCAGCATCTCCTCGCGGAGCGCCTCGGTGAAGCCGCGGACGGCGTACTTCGTGGCGTTGTAGGCGCTCTGGCCCGGGCACGCTGACCAGCCCGAACAGGCTGGAGATGTTGACGACGTGCCCGTCGCCGGAGGCGATCAGGTGCGGCAGGAACTCCTTGGTGCCGTGGACGACGCCCCAGAAGTTGATGCCGACGATCCAGTCGAAGTCGGGGTACTCGATCTCCTCGAAGTGCCCGGCCAGCGCGACGCCGGCGTTGTTGACGACGACGTTCACCCGGCCGAAGTGCTCGGCGACCGCGGTGGCGTACGCCGCCATCGCGGCGCGGTCGGCCACGTCGAGCCGGTCGGAGCGGACCTCGCGGGCGCCGGCGTTCTTGACCAGGTCGACGGTCTCGGCGAGGCCGGCCTCGTCGATGTCGGAGAGCGCGAGCAGCGCGCCCTTGCCGGCGGCGTTCAGCGCCAGCGCGCGGCCGATGCCGGAGCCCGGCGCCGGTGATCACGACGACCTTGTCGTCGAGGGTCTTCACGTGGCTCATGCCGGGATCTCCTGTCGGGTCGTGGCGTCCGGCCGCGACGTCGTACGCCGCGACGTCGAACTCGCGCGAGCAGCCGCCGGAAGGTGAACGTGCTGCGCGGCCAGAGGACGGTGTTCCTGCCGTGCGCGTCGAGGTACCAGCTCGAGCAGCCGCCGGTGTTCCACACGGTGCGCTTCATCCGGCGCTGGAGGTCGTCGTTCCACTCCTGCTGGCGCGTCGGCGCGTGGGCTCGACGGTGGCGTACTGGTTCAGGCCGCATGGTCCGGATCGCGTCGCGGATGTAGGCGACCTGCGACTCGATGATGAAGACCATGCTCGAGTGGCCCAGGCCGGTGTTCGGGCCGACGATCATGAACAGGTTGGGGAAGCCGTGGACGGTGGTGCCCTTGTACGCCGCCATCCCGCCGTCGCGCCAGGTGTCGGCCAGGCTCGCGCCGCCGCGGCCGTGGATCTGCTCGGCGATCGGCAGCTCGGTCGTGTGGAAGCCGGTGGCCACGACGAGCACGTCGATCGGCCGCTCGACGCCGTCGGCGGTGACGACCGCGTTGCCGGTGACCTTCGCGATCGGGTCGGTGACCAGCTCGACGTTGTCGGCGGCGAGGGCGGGGTAGTAGGTGTTGGAGATCAGGATCCGCTTGCAGCCGATCTCGAAGGTCGGCGTCACCCTCGCCCGCAGCTCGGGGTCCTTGATCCCCTTGCCGATGTTCGGCGAGCGCCAGCTTCTTGGCGGGCAGCGCGAGCTTCGGCTCGAGGGTGAAGCCGGGCACGTAGGCCTCGCGCGCCCAGTAGATCCCGGTCCGGTAGAGCCTGCTGCACGCGCCGGCAGCCGTGCTTGAAGGCGACCCGCTCGCCGCGGGCTGTAGCGTGCGGTCGTTGCGCGGGATGACGTACGGCGCGGTGCGCTGGTAGACGTCGAGGTGGCCGACGACCTTCTGCAGCTCGGGGACGATCTGGATCGCCGAGGCGCCGGTGCCGATCACGGCGACCCGCTTGCCGGTCAGGTCGACGTCGTGGTTCCAGCGCGCGGAGTGGAAGACCTCGCCCTGGAAGTCGTCGATCCCGTCGATGTCGGGCAGCTTCGGCTCGGACAGGCCGCCGGCGCCGACGATCAGGGTCTGACGAGGTGACCGTGCGGCGTCGCCGTCCGGTCGTCGACGGTCTCGACCACCCAGTGCTGGGCGTCCTCGTCCCAGGTGGCGTCGACTCGACGGCCGTGTCGAAGACGAACCGGTCGAGCGACGCCGGCCCGCGCCGCCACCTTCTGGATGTAGGCCTGGATCTCCGGCTGCGGCGAGAAGGACATCGACCAGTCGGGGTTGGGCGCGAAGGAGAACGAGTAGAGCTGGCTCGGGACGTCGCAGGCGGCGCCGGGGTAGGTGTTGTCGCGCCAGGTGCCGCCGACGTCGGGACCCTTCTCGACGACGAGGAAGTCGCGCTCGCCGTCCTCCTGGAGCTTGATCGCGGCGCAGAGGCCGGCGAACCCGGCGCCGATGACGAGGTGCTGCACACGTCCGTCGTAGCCCATGCCGCCAAACGTATTGGCGTTATTGAACGACTGTCAATAAGATGGCGCCCGTGACGACAGCCACATCCCGCAGCCGCCTGAGCCCCGACGAGCGCCGCACCCAGCTGCTCGACCTCGGCGTCAGCCTGCTGGCGACCCGCTCCCTCGACGAGCTGACCATCGACGTGCTGGCCGAGGAGGCCGGGATCTCGCGCGGCCTGCTCTACCACTACTTCGGGAACAAGCACGACTTCCGCGAGGCCGTCGTCCGCCGCGCCGTCGACGACCTGGTCGCGCAGACCGCGCCGCCCGAGGGCGGCGAGCCGCTCGAGCGGCTGCTGGCGTCGGTCGCGGCGTACGTCGACTACGTCGTCGCGAACTACCAGGGCTACGTCTCGATCGTGAAGGGCGCCGCCGGCGGCAACGAGTCGCTGCGCGAGCTCTACGAGGAGGCGCGCTCGGCGCTGACCGACCGGATCTTCACCGAGGACGCGCAGGGCGAGATCATCCCGGACACCCCGGCCGCCCGGCTGATGGTCCGCGGCTGGTCGGCGATGGCGGAGGAGCTGGTCCTGACCTGGGTCGCCGACCCGCGCGGCGTCACCCGCGACCAGCTGCTCGAGGCCATGACCGCCTCGCTCCCCGCCCTCGTCGAGCTCCTCCACTGAGCTGACCCGTCGTCAGTCGACGACGGGTCAGCGTGACGGACACGACCGTGTCGCCGGGCTTGCTGGCCAGGGTGACCGTTCCGCCGTGGGCGGAGACGATCGCCTGGACCAGGGCCAGGCCGAGGCCGGCGCCGGAGTCGGGGTTGCGGGTGCGGGCGCCGTCGCCGCGGGTGAACCGCTCGAAGGCGGTCGCGGCCAGGTCGGGCGGGAAGCCCGGCCCGTCGTCGCGTACGTCGAACCCGTCGCCGCGGGCGGTCACGGTGACGGTGGTGCCGGCCGGGGTGTGCTTGCGGGCGTTGGTGAGCAGGTTGGTGACGACCTGGTGCAGCCGCTGCTCGTCGCCGGCCACCTCGACCGGCGTCGTCGGGCAGGTCCAGCCGCCAGTGGTGGTCGGGCGCGACGACCCGGGCGTCGGAGACCGCCTCGACCAGCAGCCGGGTCAGGTCGACCCGGCCGTGCTCGAGCGGGCGGCCGGAGTCGAGCCGGGCGAGCAGCAGCAGGTCCTCGACCAGCGCGGTCATCCGGCCGGACTCCTCGTCGACCTTGGCCAGCGCCGTCGTGGCCGCCGCCGCGTCGTCCGGGCGGCGGCGGGCGAGCTCGGTGTAGCCGGCGATCGTGGCCAGCGGGGTGCGCAGCTCGTGCGACGCGTCGGCCACGAACTGGCGCACCTGCTGCTCGCTGCGGTGCCGCGCGCCCAGCGACGCCTCGACGTGCTCGAGCAGGGTGTTCAGGGCGGCGCCCACCTGGCCGACCTCGGTCCGCTCGTCGGTGAGGTGCTCGGGCACCCGGTCGGAGAGGTCGATCTCGCCCTCGGACAGCGGCAGCTCCGCGACCCGGTGCGCGGTGTCCGCCACCTCGCGCAGCGGCCGCAGCTGACGCCGTACGACGACCATGCCCACCCCGCCGGCGGCGGCCACGGCGAGCAGCCCGACCAGGACCTCCACCCAGACCAGGGACAGGACCGTGTCGTCGACGTCGTCGGTCGGGAGGCCGACGACCAGGGTCAGGTCCGAGCCCAGGTCGACGGTGCCGACCCGGTAGCTGCCCGCCTCCGGCAGCTCGCACCGTGTGCCGCTCGCCGTCGACCGGGACCGCCTCGAGCTCGTCGACCGCGTCGTCCGGCAGTGCCTCGAGGTCGCCGCGCTGCGATCGCCGACCAGCGCGGCCTGGTCGTTCGGCGCCGCCGACGACCGCGATCAGCGTTCCGGGCGCCTGGTTCTGCACGTCCACCATCGGCTGCTCGTCGTTCGGCCGCCCCGGCCCCGGGCCGCCGTACGTCGCGCTCGACGGTGGCGCGCACGTCGTCGGTCGAGCTGGTCGGTGAGGTAGGCGCGCATCGCCACGGCCGTCGCCGCGCCGATCAGCACGGACACCAGCGCCACCAGCGCCACGGTCGTGAGCGACGAGGCGCGAGGTCAGCGTGCGGAACCTGCTCACGCTGGATCACTCGGGCGGGCTTCAGCACGTAGCCCGCACCGCGCATGGTGTGGATCATCGGCTCCCGGCCGGCGTCGATCTTCTTGCGCAGGTAGGAGATGTAGAGCTCGACGACGTTCGCCTGGCCGCCGAAGTCGTAGTTCCAGACCCGGTCCAGGATCTGCGCCTTGCTCAGCACCCGCCGCGGGTTGCGCATCAGGAAGCGCAGCAGCTCGAACTCGGTCGCGGTCAGCGCCACCTCGTCCCCGTCGCGGAACACCTCGTGGCTGTCCTCGTCGAGGGTGAGGTCGCCGACGGTGAGCACCGAGCGGTCCGCCGCCTGCTGCGCGCCGGCGCGTCGCATCAGCGCGCGCAGCCGGGCCACGACCTCCTCCAGGGAGAACGGCTTGGTCACGTAGTCGTCGCCGCCGGCGGTCAGCCCGGCCACGCGGTCCTCGACCGAGTCGCGGGCGGTCAGGAACAGCACGGGTACGTCGGGTGCGGACGCGCGCATCCGGCGCAGCACCTCGAGGCCGTCGAAGTCGGGCAGCATCATGTCCAGCACGACGGCGTCCGGCCGGAGCTCCTTCGCCGCGGCGACCGCCTTCGCGCCGGTGTGCGCCATCCGCGACCTCCCAGCCCTCGTAGCGCAGCGCCATCGTGATCAGCTCGGCGATGTTGACCTCGTCGTCCACGACGAGCACCCGCAGCGGCGACCCGTCGGCCCTGGTGAGCTCCATGCGGACCACTCTGCCGTTCCCGCCTGTGCGTTTCCTGTGCGCCCCCTGTGCCGGACTCACGACCTCCTCATCGCCTCGTCACAGGTCGCCCACAGTCTCGGATCGGAGGGTGAGCGTCATGACCGAAGAGCAGGAGCAGGCACAGCCCGACCCGACCACCACCGAGCCCACCGAGCCGACCCGTCAGCCCGTCACGAAGACCCGACTGCGCGACCGGGTGCTCGGCATCCGCGGCATCGCCGCCGTCGCGCTTCGCCGGACTCGTCCTCGGCGGCCTCGGCGGCACCGCGATCGGCTTCGCGGCCGACGACGGCGGCGGCGACCGCGGACCGGCCCGGTTCGGGCGGCCGTTCGCCGACGACGAGGGCCGCCCCGGACCGGACGGCGGCTTCCGCCCGCCGGGCGAGCCGGGCCAGGTGCCGCCCTCGACCGCGCCCGACGAGGAGACCCAGCCGGACGGGTCCACCGACAGCTCGGGGAGCACCAACAGCTGAGCGAGGCCGGTGCGCCCGGGAAACGCGTTGCCGGTGCCGCCCACCGGTGGGAGAGAATGGCCGGCGTTGTGCACATCTCCTACCCACCCGAGCTGCCGGTCACCCAGCGCCGCGACGACATCGCCGCCGCGATCCGCGACCACCAGGTCGTCATCGTCGCGGGCGAGACCGGCTCCGGGAAGACCACCCAGCTGCCGAAGATCTGCCTCGAGCTCGGGCGCGGCAAGCACGCAGCTGATCGGGCACACCCAGCCGCGCCGGATCGCCGCCCGGTCGGTCGCCGAGCGGATCGCCGAGGAGCTCGGCACCGACCTGGGCGACCTGGTCGGCTACCAGGTCCGGTTCACCGACCGCACCTCGAAGGCGAGCCGGCTCAAGCTGATGACCGACGGCATCCTGCTGGCCGAGCTGCAGCGCGACCGCCAGCTGCGGAAGTACGACACGATCATCATCGACGAGGCCCACGAGCGGAGCCTCAACATCGACTTCCTGCTCGGCTACCTCAAGCGCCTGCTGCCGAAGCGGCCCGACCTCAAGCTGATCATCACCTCGGCGACCATCGACCCCGAGCGGTTCGCCCAGCACTTCGCCGACCGCCGCGGCAAGCCCGCGCCGATCATCGAGGTGTCCGGCCGGACCTACCCGGTCGACGTCCGCTACCGCCCGCTCATCGAGCTCCCCGAGGAGGACGAGGAGGGCGAGGCCGTCGTCCGCGACCAGACCGAGGCGATCGTCGACGCGGTCAAGGAGCTCTCCGCCGAGGGGCCCGGCGACGTCCTCGTGTTCCTGCCCGGCGAGCGGGAGATCCGCGACACCGCCGACGCGCTCGGACGACCTGCCGCGCACCGAGGTCGTGCCGCTGTACTCCCGGCTCTCCGCCGCCGAGCAGCACCGGGTCTTCCAGCCCCACACCGGGCGCCGGATCGTGCTCGCCACCAACGTCGCCGAGACGTCGCTGACCGTGCCCGGCATCCGGTACGTCGTCGACACCGGCGTGGCGCGGATCTCGCGGTACTCCGTGCGGACCAAGGTGCAGCGGCTGCCGATCGAGCCGATCAGCCAGGCGTCGGCCAACCAGCGCTCCGGCCGCTGCGGCCGGGTCGCGGCCGGCATCGCGATCCGGCTCTACTCCGAGGAGGACTTCGAGGGCCGGCCGGAGTTCACCGACCCGGAGATCCTGCGCACCAACCTGGCCAGCGTCATCCTCCAGATGACCGCGCTGGGCCTCGGCGACCTCGGCCGGTTCCCGTTCGTCGAGCCACCCGACAAGCGCAACGTCAGCGCCGGCGTACAGCTGCTCGAGGAGCTCGGCGCCCTTGCATCGGTGGTCGAGGAGGGCGCTCAGCGACCGTCTCGAAACCACCTGACCAAGGTCGGCCGCCGGCTCGCCCGGCTCCCGATCGACCCGCGGCTGGCCCGGATGATCCTGGAGGCCGAGCGGCTCGGCTGCGTCCGCGAGGTGATCGTGATCGCGGCCGCGCTCTCGCTCCAGGACCCGCGCGAGCGGCCGGTGGAGCAGCAGGCCCAGGCCGACCAGCAGCACGCCCGGTTCAAGGCCGACGGCAGCGACTTCCTCACCTGGCTCAACCTGTGGCGCTACCTGCGCCAGCAGCAGAAGGACCTGTCCAGCAGCGCGTTCCGGCGGATGTGCAAGCGCGAGTACCTCAACTACCTGCGGGTCCGCGAGTGGCAGGACTTCGAGTCCCAGCTGCGCCAGGTCTGCAAGGAGATGAAGATCCAGGTCGGCCAGCCCGCGGACGCTCCGGACGCCGACGGCATCCACCAGGCGCTGCTGTCCGGCCTGCTCTCCCACATCGGCGCGCTCGAGGAGCGGGACCGGAAGGACGCAGCCAGATCCAGGGGAGGCCCGCGCGAGTACCTCGGCGCCCGCGGTGCCCGGTTCGCGATCTTCCCCGGCAGCGGGCTGCACCGGAAGAACCCCCAGTTCCTGATGGCCGGCGAGCTCGTCGAGACCAGCCGGCTGTGGGCCCGGCAGAACGCCGCGATCAAGCCCGAGTGGGCCGAGCAGCTCGGCGGCCACCTGGTGAAGCGCACCTACTCCGAGCCGCACTGGTGCAAGAAGCGCGCCGCCGTGATGGCCTACGAGCGGGTCACCCTGTACGGCGTCCCGCTGGTCACCGACCGGCTGGTCAGCTACGGCAAGGTCGACCCGGCGCTGAGCCGCGAGCTGTTCATCCGGCACGCACTGGTCTACGGCGAGTGGCACACCCGGCACCGGTTCTACGAGAAGAACCTGCGGCTGCTCGAGGAGGCCGAGGAGCTCGAGCACCGGGCCCGGCGGCGCGACATCGTGGTCGACGAGCACACCCTGTTCGACTTCTACGACGCCCGGGTCGGCGCCGAGGTCGTCAGCGGCGCGCACTTCGACCAGTGGTGGAAAGCCGAGCGGCAGCAGCGCCCCGACCTGCTGACCTTCGACCCCGAGATGCTCACCCACGGCACGGCCGACCAGATCCGCGAGGCCGACTACCCGCAGGCCTGGCAGGCGTCCGTGGGGGAAGGGCTGACCTTCCCGATCAGCTACCACTTCGAGCCGGGCTCGGCCGACGACGGGCTGACCATCGAGGTCCCGGTCGCGACGCTCAACCAGGTCGAGGCCGACGACTTCTCCTGGAACGTGCCCGGCCTGCGCGAGGAGCTGGTCACCAACCTGATCCGCAGCCTGCCCAAGAACCTGCGGGTCAACTTCGTGCCGGCGCCGAACAAGGCGCGCGAGTTCCTGGCCGCCGTGCCGGCCGGCGACGAGCCGCTGCTCGACGCGCTGGAGCGGTACTTCCGCTCGACCACCGGCGTGGTCGTCCCGCGCGAGGCGTGGGACTGGGCCAAGGTGCCCGAGCACCTGCGCCCGACGTACCGGATCGTCGACGACACCGGCGCCGAGCAGGCTCGCGGCAAGGACCTCGAGGCGCTCAAGGAGCCGCTGCGGCCGAAGTTCGCGCAGGCGATGGCCGAGGTCGCCGCCGACAGCGGGATCACCCGCACCGGCGAGACCACGTGGGCGTTCGGCACCGTCGAGGCGTCCTTCACCCAGACCCGCGCCGGCCACGAGGTGCGCGGCTACCCGGCGCTCGTCGACGAGGGCGAGACCGTCGGGCCTCCAGGTGTTCGGCTCCGAGGACGAGGCGGACGCGCGGCACCGGCTCGGCGTCCGCCGGCTGCTGCTGATCGAGCTGGACTCGCCGGTCAAGGCGGTGCTCGGACGGGCTCACCAACACCGAGAAGCTCGGCCTGGCCGGGTCGCCGTACCCCACCGTCGCCGAGCTGCTCGAGGACTGCCGCGCCGCCGTCGTCGGGGCCGCCGTCGACGCCCGGCCGCCGGTGCGCGACGAGCAGGCGTACGCCGCGCTGCGGGCCGCCGCGGCCGCGGACCAGGAGGCGCAGCTGAGGAGCGTGGTGGCCGACGTGATGCGCGTGCTCGACGCCTGGCGGCGCGCCGAGAAGGCGCTCAGCGGGCGGGCCGACATGAGCATGCTCCCGTCGCTGACCGACATGCGCGCCCAGCTCGCGCGGCTGGTGCACCGCGGGTTCGTCGGCGAGGCCGGGACCACGCAGCTGCGCCGCTACCCGACCTACCTCGCCGCCCTGGAGCAGCGCCGCAAGAAGCTGGTCGAGCAGGTCAACCGGGACCGGCAGCTGATGGCCCAGATCGCCGACCTCCAGGAGGCGTACCTGCACCAGGTCGAGGCGCTGCCCGCCGGGCGCCCGCCCGGCGAGGGCCTGCGCCAGGTGCGCTGGATGCTCGAGGAGTACCGCGTCTCGCTGTGGGCGCAGCAGCTCGGCACGCCGTATCCGGTCAGCGACCAGCGCATCCGTCGTAGCCTGCTGTCGTGAGCGATGCGAGAGGGCGCGGCGATCTGTCGCCTACCACCGGCCTGAACCCTGCGCTCGAACTGCGAGCTCACGGGGAGGATCAGTGACGGACCGCCAGTACCACCGCCCGATGGCCCCCGGAGGCAACTTCTTCGAGGCGCTCACGGGCGGCACCGACCCCGCCGCGGTCAGCGAGGCGGCCGACCGCGCCGCCAACCTGCTGGTGCGCGGCGCCCGGGACGCCGGAGACACGGCGGTCGCCGAGCGGCTCCTGCACCTCGCCGACACCGAGGGGATCGAGGCGATCGCCGAGGTCTGGTCGGGGTCACCGGCGGACTCGCTGGCCGGCTGCCTGTGGCGGCTCTACCTGCTGCGCACCTGGGTGTACGCCGACCCCGTGGGCGTGGCGCACGAGTTCGAGGCCGGCCGGGCGCACGCCCAGGTGGCCCAGGTCGTGGCGGGCGTGGCGGACCCGCCGGGGCCCGACGAGCTCAAGGCGATGGTCGACGAGGTGCTGCGCGGGATCGCGGGGAGCGACTTCGCCGACGTGCTGTTCCGGGCGGCGGCGTTCGCCCGGGTCGTGGCCTTCGGCCGGGCGGTGCTGCCCACGTCCACCGACGACGAGGTGAAGCGGATGCTGCTGCTCGCCGAGCAGCTCGAGACCGCCGGCCACTCGGAGCTCGACCACGGGCTGGCCTGAGCGAGACGACACGGGCTGTGCGGTTCCACTCACGCTTGTGCCCGGACACCCTTTAGACTGGTCGTCGTGTGCCGGGCCGCGGCAGCCCCGGGTCCCAAAATTAGCCGCTACGAGCGGCCACGCGCCGTGAGGCGCTCCCGGTCCGGCACACACCTCTTCCGGCCGGGTCAGGCGAAGGTCGTGGCGATCTTGCGCACCGCGCGGCGGGCGGGGTTCCAGTCCGTGGGGTAGACCTCGCTGTCGGCCGAGATCTCCACGATGGTCAGCCAGGCGCCCGTCCGCACGATGCCGAGCCCGGCGGCGTCGGTCTGCCGGCGCGACCCGTAGGTCAGGTGGTAGCTGCCGCCGACGCCCGGCTCGGTCGTGACCTCCTCCATCGGGCCGACCTCCTTGCGGGGGTAGTCCAGCCGCTCCTCGCAGTCGTCGCGCCAGGCGGTGAGCACCTTCTGGGCACGGAGTGCGGATCGCGGGTCGGCGAACCGGGCCACGATCTGCCGCGCCTCGACACCGGAGTCGGCGGGTCCGGCGAAGACCCGGCGTACGGCGCGCACGGCGCCGATGTCGACCAGCGAGGTCTTCTGGCAGGCGCCCGTGGGGTCGGACCGCTCGGGCTCGGTCGCGGCCACCGACCAGGTGAGCCCGTCGCCGAGGCCCGGCATCCGGTCGGCGGAGAGCAGGTGCCCCCACGACCCGTCGGGTCGGGCGGACGGCACCAGGGTGGGCTCGATCTTGCGGCCCGGCTTCCGGTGCCGCCGCTCACCGGCCTGGCGAGGCTCGCGCTGGGTCGGGCTGGCGCTGGCCGTGGCCGTCGGGGACGGGTCGCTGGGCGCCGCCGTGTGCTCGCGCTTCTTCGGGGCGGGCGAGGCGGCGGGGTCGTCGGCGCCACCGCAGCCGCCGGCCACGAGGACGGCGGTCAGGAGCGCAGGAAGCAGGACCCGAGACACACCCTGAATCGTAGGGAGCGGAACGGCCCAGATGGTGGCACGACACGGGGGTGCCTGTTACCGGCTGGTCGCTAGGGTGTGGGGGCGCGGAGACGGGGAGAGAGGCATACGGTGGCGTTGCGAGGGCGGAGCATGCGGAGGAACGTGGCCGGGCTGGCCGCGCTCGCAGTGGTCGCCGCAGGCCTCGCCGCCTGCGACGCCGGCGAGGCCCCGCCGCCCCCGGACCCCACCGAACGCCGGCCCGCAGCTGCCGACGCAGCTGACCTTCGGCGCCTACGGCACCAAGCAGGAGCTCGACGCACTCGCAGCCGTGACCGCCGACTTCAGCCAGGTCTACGAGCCGGCCGACGCCGAGATGCTGACCTGGCCCACCGAGGACGGGCTGATCAGCGCGCTCAAGGCCGGCGAGGACGTCCCCGACGTCTTCATGGTCTCCCGCGACGACCTGGCCTGGCTGCAGGAGGAGGAGCTGACCCAGCCGGTGGACCAGCTGCTCGACGAGCGCGGCGTCGACTTCGGCGACGACTACTCGCGCGACGCGCTCCAGGCGTTCAGCGCGGACGACCGGCTCCAGTGCATGCCGTACGGCATCTCGCCGATGGTGATCTTCTACAACAAGGAACTGGTCGACTTCGACAAGATGGAGGCCCGGGAGATCTCGGTCCCGGAGGAGCGGCTCGGCTGGACCTTCGACCAGTTCTCGGCGGCCGCCGACTTCGCGACCCGGCCGCGCAAGGGCACCCGTGGGGTGTACGTCGAGCCGACCATCGAGTCGCTGGCGCCGTTCATCACGTCCGGCGGCGGCCCGGTGTTCGACGACGACACCAACCCCACCTCGCTCGCGTTCAACGACGACACCAGCCAGGACGCGCTGGAGCGCTCGCTCGAGCTGCTCCGCAGCCCCACCCTGACCCTGAGTGAGCAGCAGCTCGAGGAGCACACGCCCCTGGAGTGGTTCAAGCGCGGCAAGCTCGGGATGATGGAGGGCTACCGACGGCTGGTGCCCGGGCTGCGCCGGGTGCAGGGCCTCGAGTTCGACGTGATCGCGATGCCGGTCCTGGAGCAGTCCGTCGACCGTCGGCGAGGTCACCGGTCTGTGCCTGTCCAAGGACGCCGCCAGCACCCCGGCCGCCGCCGACCTCATGGTCCACCTGCTGAGCACGCCGGCGAGCGGGCGGGTCGCCCGGGCCGGCTACCTCGTGCCGGCGAACCTCGAGGTGGCCCTCTCCGACGACTTCCTGCAGCCCGGCCGGCTCCCCGAGCACTCCGAGGTGTTCAACAACAGCGTGCGCAACATCGCGTTCCCGCCGCTGCTGTCCACCTGGCCCGAGCTCGAGGCGGCGGTGGCCGGCAGCCTCGAGCAGATGTTCAACCAGCCGATCCTCGACAACCTCGACGAGATCACCCAGCAGATCGACGAGGAGAGCCGGACGGTGCTCGACCCGGAGTCGACCGAGACGCCCAGCCCGAGCGAGGGCGAGGAGTAGGGCGGCTCAGTCGGCCTGTTCGGCCGTCGGCGTCGTCGCGGTCGTCCGGGTCGACGGGCGCGACCGGCACCGGTTCGCGGTCGGCCTCGAGGATCGCGGACACCAGGATCGGCGTGGTGAGGTCGATCTGCCAGGGCCGGGCGCCGTACCCCGCGAGCAGGGTGCGGACCCCCTCGGTCAGCGGCTCCTCGTCGCGGCTCTTCGGTGGCGTCCACAGGGTCCGGCGCAGGTAGTCGGGGGTGAGCACGTTCTCGGCGGGCAGGTGGTGCTCCTCGGCCAGCCGGGTGACCGCCTCGCGCGCGATCGTGAGCCGGCGCGCGGCGACCGGGTCCTTCTCCGCCCAGGTGCGCGGCACCGGCGGGCCGTCGCCACGCGGGGCGCGGGTCGGCAGGTCGCTCTCGGCCATCTCGCTGGACCTCCCGCAGGGCGGCGACCCAGCGGGAGGCGTAGCGCTCCGCGCCGCGGCCGTGGAAGCCCTTGGTGCCGAGGAGCGCCGCACGGTCGCCGGGCATCGCCTGCGCGGCGGCGACGATCGCGGAGTCGGGCAGGATCCGGCCCGGCGTCACGTCGCGCTGCTCGGCGATCTGGTCGCGGGTCTCCCACAGGGCGCGTACGGCGCCCAGCGCCCGCCGCCCGCGCACGCGGTGCAGCCCGGAGGTACGGCGCCAGACGTCGACCCGCGGCACCAGCTCGAAGCCGCGCAGGTTGTCGAACTCCTGGCGCGCCCACTCGGCCTTGCCCTCGGCCTCGAGCTCCGCGGCGAGCGCGTCGCGCAGCTCGACCAGCACCTCGACGTCGAGGGCGGCGTACTCGAGCCACGGCTCCGGCAGCGGCCGCGTCGACCAGTCGACGGCGGAGTGCTCCTTGGCCAGCCGGTAGCCCAGCAGGGTCTCGACCAGCGTCGCGAGGCCGACCCGGGGGTAGCCGAGCAGCCGCCCGGCGAGCTCGGTGTCGAACAGCCGGTCGGGGTGCAGCCCGAGCTCGGTGAGGCAGGGGAGGTCCTGGGTGGCGGCGTGCAGGATCCACTCGGTCCCCTCGAGCACCTGCTGGAGCGGGGCGAGCGACTCGAACGCGATCGGGTCGACCAGGTGGGTGCCGGAGCCCTCGCGGCGCAGCTGGATCAGGTAGGCCCGCGTGGAGTAGCGGTAGCCGGAGGCCCGCTCGGCGTCGATCGCGACCGGGCCGGAGCCGGCGGCGATGGCGTCGCAGACGGCGCGCAGGCCCGGCTCGGTCTCGACGACCGGGGTCAGGCCGTCGCGCAGCTCGAGCAGCGGCCGCTCGGGCGCCTCGGGAGCCTCGGCGGACTCGTCGAGAGTGGGGTCGGTGGTGGTGCTCTCGTCGGGGGCCGCTCGATCGGCAGGGGTCATGCCGGGTCAGCGTCCCGCGCCGCGCTGCCCGCGGCGGCTGGGCATGGCGGTGACGCCTTCGGGCACCGGCGGGAGGCCGACCGCGGTGCACATGAGCTCGCCCCACGCCTCGACGTGGGACCCGATGTCGAGCGGGGCGCCGGCGGGCGCGTCCGGCGCGGGGACCGGCGTCCACGAGGCGCGGATCTCGATCTGCGCCGTGCCGCCCTCGTCGGCCATCCCGCCGAAGCTCTCCGTGGCGACCCGGGTGACCGTGCCGGACGCGGCGGCGTACGCCGCACCGTGGGCGTCGAGCGCCTCGGTCAGCCAGGACCAGCCGACGGCGGCCAGCATCGGGTCGGTGATCAGGTCGAGCTCGATCTCGGCGCGGGCGTAGGCCACGCAGCGGAAGGTGCCGTCCCAGGCGTCGTTGCCGGCGGGGTCGTGGAGCAGGATGATCCGCCCGGTGCCGACGTCGGTGTCGTCGACGGTCACGTCGGCCGACATCGCGGAGGCGAAGGGCGCGATCCGCTGCGGCGCCGGCATCTCCTCGCAGAAGACCTCGGGGCGCAGCCGAGCCGCGTGCATGCTCTCGACCGCCTCCCGGAACTCCGGGGGGCTCGCGCCCGCACCCGTTCCCGGGTGCGTCTCCTGACGGACGACCATTCCCCCACAGTAGGTCCGCCGCCTCGTCCCGATGTGCGAACACGCCGACCGACCTGCGAGGCTTCCGCACATGGTCACGAGCTCCGCCTGCCGACGTCGAGGGTCCGCGACAGCGCGTTCCTCCGTGCCGCGCGCGGCGAGTCGGTGCCGCATACCCCCGTGTGGTTCATGCGCCAGGCCGGCCGGTCGCTGCCGGAGTACCTCGCGGTCCGCGAGGGCGTCGGCATGCTCGAGTCGTGCATGAACCCCGAGCTGGTCGTCGAGATCACCCTGCAGCCGGTCCGCCGGTACGGCGTCGACGCGGCCATCTTCTTCTCCGACATCGTGCTGCCGCTCAAGGCGGTCGGGGTCGACCTGGACATCAAGCCCGGCGTCGGCCCCGTGGTCGCGTCCCCGGTGCGGACCCTCGCCGACGTCGCCGCGATCCCCGACCTGACGCCCGAGCACGTCCCCTTCATCACCGAGGCGGTGCGCGGCCTGGTCGGTGAGCTGGGGGCCACCCCGCTGATCGGCTTCGCCGGCGCGCCGTTCACGGTGGCGTCGTACCTCGTCGAGGGCGGGCCGTCCAAGGAGCACGCGAAGACCAAGGCGATGATGTTCGGCGCCCCGGACGTCTGGGACGCGCTGATGCGCAAGATCGCCGGCATCGCCGCGGCGTACCTCGAGGTCCAGGTGGCCGCCGGTGCGAGCGCCGTCCAGCTGTTCGACTCGTGGGCGGGCGCGCTGACCCCCGACGACTACGCGCGGCACGTGATGCCGCACTCCGCCGAGGTGCTGCGCCGCGCCGGCGCGCTGGGCGTGCCGCGGATCCACTTCGGGGTCGGCACCGCCAACCTGCTCACGCTGATGGGTGACGCGGGAGCCGACGTGGTCGGCGTCGACTGGCGCACGCCGCTGGGCTCCGCGATCCCGCTCGTCGGGGACCGGGCGGTGCAGGGCAACCTCGACCCGACCCTGGTCTTCGCGCCGACCGACGTGATGACGGCCCGGGCGGCCGAGGTGATCGAGGCCGGGCGGGCCGCCCGCGGCCACATCTTCAACCTCGGCCACGGCGTCATCCCGACCACCGACCCCGACCAGCTCAAGCGGCTGACCGAGTTCGTGCAGTCCTACCCGGTCTGAGGGTCAGTCCTGCGGCGGACCCGCGGCCGCGGTGGCCGCGTGCGGGGGCCGGCGCCGGGAGATGTTGCGCACGACCAGCCAGGTCGGCACGCCGAGGACCAGCAGCAGGACCGCGAACGGCAGCAGGGTCCCGGTCACCGTGGCCAGGCCGACCAGGAACGTCTTCATCCCGTCCCAGCCGTCGCCGAGGCCGGCGAAGAACCCGCTGTCGTCCTCCTCGGCCTTCTTCGCCGCGGTCTTCTCGGGCTTCTTCTCGAGGAACACCGTGATCGTGCTCAGGGAGGTCTGGTCGGCGAGGTAGGCCTGCCGCGACTTCAGCGAGTCGAGCTCGGCCTGGCGCCGGGTCAGCTGGGCCTCGATCGCCACGATGTCGCGGATGCTCTGCGCCTGGGCGAGCAGCAGCTCGACCCGCTTCAGGCTCTCGGACTGGGCGCGGATCCGGACCTCGGTGTCGATCACCTCGGTCGTGACGTCCTCGGAGTCGCGGCTGGACGACGCGAGCTGCGCCACCTTCTCGAGCTCGGACATGGTGGCGTCGAAGTCGGCCACCGGGATCCGGATGACCAGCCGGGACCGGGTCATCTCGCCGTCCTCGTTGGTCTGGTTCTTCTCCTCGACCACCTCGCCGTCGTGGGCGTCGACGACCTTCTGCACGTCGAAGCGGTCGCCGGCGACGTCCACTCCGACGAGCGAGACCACGCCCTTGGAGATGATCGCCTGCTCCTGGGTCTCCACGACGTTCGCGGCCGGGGCGGCGGCGTACTCGCCCTCGACGGCCGAGTCGCTCGCGGACCGGTTCGCATCCTCGGCGCGGCTGCTCTCGTCCTCCGCCGACGTCCCTGCCGAGACGCTGCCGCCGGCGTCCGACGAGTCCCCGTCGCCACCTCCCGCGGAGCAGGCGGTGATGGCGAGCAGTACGGCGAGCACGGGTACGGCGGCGAGGCGGCGCAGGTGAGTGGTCTCCATGCCGCTCGGACGGTGGCAGGCGCGCGACGGTTCCCGGCCGTGACCGGATCGTTGCCTACTGCTTCTTCCGGGCGGCCTTCTTCGCCGGCGCCTTCTTGGCCGCCGGCCGCAGCCGCACGCGAGGGGCGTTGCCCGACGCCTGGGTGACCTCGAGGTAGTCCTGCGCCCGGGCCAGTGAGCTCAGCTTCGGGAAGCCGTAGTTGCGGGCGTCGAAGCTGGCATCGGTGTTGTTCAGGTAGTTCCCGACCGCCCCCATGCTGGCCCACCCGTCGTCCTGCGAGGTGCTGTCGACCGCCTTGGTCATCAGCGTCGCGCAGGTCGGGCAGGTCGAGCTCGGGCTCGTCCGGCTCGGGGGCGCCGCGCAGCACCTCGACGAAGATGAAGCGGTCGCAGGCGGCACGGAACGACTCGGGCGTCTTGCGCTGGCCGAGGCCGTAGACGGTCGCGCCGCTCTCCCGGATCCGGGTGGCGAGGCGGGTGAAGTCGCTGTCGCTGGAGACCAGCGCGAACGCCTCCAGGTTGCCGGTGTAGAGCAGGTCCATCGCGTCGATGATCAGTGCGGAGTCGGTGGCGTTCTTCCCCGACGTGTTCGCGAACTGCTGCATCGGCTGGATGGCGTGCCGGGGGAGCACCGGCTTCCAGCTGGCCAGGTTCTGCGTGGTCCAGTCGCCGTACGCGCGCTTGACCGTGGGCGTGCCGTACTTGGCGATCTCCAGCAGGACGTTGTCGGCGTCCTTGGCGGAGATGTTGTCGGCGTCGATGAGGACGGCGAGGCGTGCGTCCCGAGGTTCAGGCACGAGGGCTCCGTTCGGCGGTGGAGCTCCATCATTGCCGATGCGAGCGCCTAGGACGCGCGGGCCTCGCGGTAGGCGCGGGCGTGCGACACCATCCCGGCGCCGAGGTCACGCACCGCTGCGGCACGTGGTCGAGCTGCCGCTGCCGCAGGACGAGCGAGACGGTCGTGTGGTCGCCCGCGATCGGGCGGTAGGTGATCAGCCCGGCCTTCACCAGCGGGTCGCCGATCACGCTGTAGTCCGGCAGCACCGTGACGCCCGAGACCGTCGGCGACCATGACCTTGCCCATCTCGGCGCCGTCGGTGGAGTACGTCGTGGTCGGCAGCTCGGCCCCGAAGAGCCGGTGCGCGAAGCGGTGCATCAGGTAGCCGGCGCGCATCGCCACGAACCGCTCCGCCGCGCAGGTCGTCGATCGTGACGGCCTCGGCTTCGTCGGCCAGCGGGTGGCCCGGCCGGCAGCACGACGACCGGTTGGCCGTGCATCAGCGTCGGTGCCGACCAGGCCGAGCGGGTACGTCGTCGCCGGCCAGCACGTTGACCAGCCCGAGGTCGAGGGTGCCCTCGGCCAGTCCCTGGTGGATCTCGCTGCTGCTGCATGTTGAGCACCTCGACGGTGCTGCCCGGGTGGCTGTCCTGGAAGTCGCGCACCGCGGGCACCAGCAGGGTCGAGGTCGCCGCGTTGACGGTGCCGATCCGGAGCATCCGGTCGGTCCCGCCCTGGTCGCCGGCCGCCGTGCGCAGCCGGTCGACGGCCTCGAGCACCTCGACCATGTTCTGGCAGCAGGTCGCGGCCCTGGCGGCTGATCCGCGCACCCGGAGCGCCGGCGGTCGAGCAGCGTGACGCCGAGCTCGCGCTCCAGCTTGGTCACGGCCTCGCTCAGGGCGGGCTGGGAGATGTGCAGCGCGCTCGCTGGCGCGTCGCAGCGACCCGTGCTGGGTCACCGCGGCGAGGTACTCCAGCTGTTCGATCCGCACTGCGGTCCTCCTGGGGGCGAGGCCTCGCCGTCGGCTGGTCGGCAACGTAATGCTGTCAGCGGAGAATCGTCGAATTCGTGACTCCATCGCTACCGTCAGAGGAGACCGATGTCCACCGCCACGATCCCGCACGACTGTCCAGACCGATCGCCCGAGGACCGTACGACGCCTCGACCGGCCGACCCGCACGACACCCCTCTCCTGCGGCAGCTCCGCGCGGAGTACGCCCCGCTGTTCGCCGAGATCGCCGCCGGCGCGCTCCAGCGCGAGCTGGACGGCGAGCTGCCGCGTCGACGTCGGTGCGCCGCCCTCAAGAAGGCCGGCTTCGGCGCGCTCCGCGTGCCGGTCGAGCACGGCGGCCGCGGCGCCTCGATCTCGACGAGCTCACGCAGCTCTGGATCGAGCTCGCCGCCGCGGACGCCAACCTGCCGCAGGCGCTGCGTGGGCACTTCGCGCTGGCCGAGGACCGGCTGCTGGCAGCACGGCTCGCGGCGACGACCAGTGCGCCTGGTTCGAGCGGTTCGCTGGCCGGCGAGATCGCCGGCAACGCCTGGTCGGAGATCGGCGCCGACCGCCATCGACACCCAGCAGACGACGCTGCACCCGCTCGACGGGACGGCGCTACCGGCTCGACGGCACGAAGTACTACACGACCGGCACGCATCTTCGCCGAGTGGGCCGACGTCTACGTCCGCGTCGTCAACCGGACCGCCCGGCGAGGCGGACGACGACTTCGCGATCGCGATCGTCGACACCCGCGCACGACGGGGGTGACGGTCATCGACGACTGGGACGGCTTCGGTCAGCGCGGCACCGGCAGCGGCACCACCACGTTCGACAACGTGCGCGGTCGACCGGCGGCCCACGTGCTGCCGTTCGACCGAGCGGTTCCCCTACCAGACCGCGCTCTACCAGCTCAACCTGCTCGCGACCCTCGCCGGGATCGGCCGGGCGGCGCTCGACGACGCCGTCGACGCAGGTCCGGCGCGCGCGAGCGCAACTACTCCCACGCCAACGCCGCGCGGGTGCGCGACGACGCGCAGGTGCTGGCCCGGATCGGCGAGATCGCCGCCGCGGTGTACGCCGCCGAGGCGACCACGCTCCGGGTGGCCGGCGCGCTCCAGGACGTGTCCGACGTCCGCGCGTGCGGCACCGACGGCGACCGTGCTCGCCCGCACCGAGGAGGCGGAGATCGAGTCGGCGGCCGCGCAGGTCGTGGTCACCGAGCTCGTGCTCAAGGCGACCAGCGACCTCTTCGACACCCTCGGCGCCTCGGCGACCGTCGCGGGCCGAGGGCCTGGACCGGCACTGGCGCAACGCCCGCACCGTGTCCTCGCACAACCCGCGGATCCTCAAGGCGCGGGTCGTCGGCGCGCACGTCGTCAACGGCACGCCGCCGCCGTACGCCTGGTCGATCGGCGGCCACCTCGCCGACCGCAGGACTGGGCCGAACCGGCGACCGCCACGGCCTGATCCACGCGCGGTGCAAGGGCCTGCCTATCACCCCGTCGCCGGAATTGACGCGAACTGCACCGCGCTGCCTTGCATCCGATCCTTATGTCAAGCAACGTAGTAGACATACAAGCCAAACGAGGAGCACGCCCCATGACTGCATCCCCCACGCATGAGCCCCTGCAGTTCGCCTACTGGGTGCCCAACGTCAGTCCGGAGGCCTGGTCGATCTCCGACATCGAGCAGCGCACCGACTGGGGCTACGACTTCAACAAGAAGCTGGCGCAGACCTCGCCGAGAACAACGGCTTCGACTACGCCCTCTCCCAGGTGCGCTACACGGCGTCGTACGGCGCCGCCTACCAGCACGAGGCGACCAGTCGTTCAGCCTCGCGCTGCTGCTCGCGACCGAGCGGCTCAAGGTGATCGCGGCCGTCCACCCCTACTGTGGCACCCGGGCGTGCTGGCGAAGTTCATCGCCACCGCCGACCACCTCGTCCGGCGGCCGGGCCGCGATCAACGTCGTCTCCGGCTGGTTCAAGGACGAGGTCGATCAAGCATCGGCGTGCCGCTGGCTCGAGCACGGCGAGCGCTACCGCCGCTGCCGAGGAGTTCATCTGCCTACCTCACGCGAGATCTGGACCTCCGAGCACGCCGAGTTCAACGGCGACTTCTTCCAGCTGCACGACTTCGACCTGAAGCCCAAGCCGCTGGCCAGTCGAGGGCCGCCCGCACCCGGAGATCTTCCAGGGCGGCAACTCCATGGACGCGCAGGCGATGGCCGGCCGGGTCGCGCGACTGGTACTTCGCGAACGGCAACACCCCCGACGGCATCGCCGAGCAGATCGCCGACGTCGTCGGCCGTCGGCCGAGCAGGCACGGCCGGACCGTGCGGTTCGGCGTCAACGGCTTCATGGTCGCCCGCGACACCGAGGCCGAGGCCAAGCGACGTGCTCGAGCGAGATCATCGCCAAGGCCGACCCCGAGGCGGTCGAGGGCTTCGGCAACGCGGTCAAGCAGGCCGGCCAGTCCACCGGCGACAAGAAGGGCATGTGGCAGGACTCGCGACTTCTCCGACCTCGTGCAGTACAACGACGGCTTCCGCACCGGCCTGGTCGGCACGCCCGAGCAGGTCGCGCACCGGATGCTCGAGTTCAAGAAGCCGCGGCGTGAACCTGTTCCTGCTCGGCTTCCTGCACTTCCACGAGGACGTCGAGTACTTCGGCGAGAACGTGCTGCCGATCGTCCGCGAGCTCGAGGCTGACGAGGCCTCCCGGGCGGCGTGATGTCCCACCTCTCGGTGATCGAGGCAGGCGCGCAGCGCCCTGCTCGAAACCGACGTCCCGATCCTGACGGCCGAGCGAGGCCGTCTCGGGTCGCGACGGACGCTGGCGGCCGAGCTCGCGCCGACGGCGCCGCCCGGCGCGACGCGCGATCGGATGCTGCCGGAGGCGGAGCTCGAGCGCGCTGTCGGCCTCGGGGCTGCTCGCCGATCACCGTGCCCGCAGGCGTACGGCGGCGCGGACCTGCCCGCCGAGGCCCTGGCCGACGTCTTCCGGATCCTCGGCGTCCGGCGACCCGAGCCTCGCCCAGATCCCGCACAGCCACTTCGTCTACGTCAACGCGCTGCGCGCACCAGGGCACGCCCGCCCAGCAGGAGTTCTTCTTCGGCGAGGTGCTCGCCGGCAAGCGGTTCGGCAACGCGCAGTCGGAGGTCGGCACCAAGCACGTGCGCGACATCCGGACCACGCTGAGGCCGCGACGGTGACGGCTGGCGGCTGGACGGCGAGAAGGGCTACAGCACCGGCGCGCTCTTCGCCGACTGGATCCCCGTGCTCTGCCCACCTCGACGTCGACGGCCCGCTGCACGTCGCGTGGGTCGAGCGGCACGCGCCCGGCGTGACCGTCATCGACGACTGGGACGGCATGGGCCAGCGCACCACCGCCAGCGGCACCGTCCAGCTCGACGACGTCGCGCGTCGACGCGCGACCGGATCACGCCCTACCACCTGACCTTCGAGGGGCCGCAGACCTACGGCGCCTTCGCGCAGCTGCTGCACGCGGCGCTCGACGTCGGCATCGCCCGGGCGGCGCTCGACCGAGGCGGCGGAGTTCGTGACGCACGAAGAGCCGGCCCTACCCGGACGCCGGCGTCGAGCGCGCCGCCGACGACCCGCTCGTCGTGCGCGCGTTCGGCGAGATGGAGGTCGCAGGTGCGCGGCAGCCGAGGCGCTGCTGCGTCGAGGCCGGCCGGGCCGTCGACCGCGCCGACGCGCGACCTCACCGAGCGAGTCGGCCGGCGACGCCAGCCTGGCCGTCGCCGCCGCGCCGGGCGTCGACGCACCGCAGGCCTCGGTCGACGTCGTCCAGCCGCCTCTTCGAGGTCGCCGGCACCCGCTCGGCCCTCGACTGCGCTCAACCTGCACCGGCACTGGCGCAACGCCCGCACGCACACCCTGCACGACCCCGCGGCCTGGAAGGTCCAGCACCTCGGCCGATACGCCGTGGCCGGCACCCTCCCGCCCAGCCACGGGCAGCTCTGACCACAACCTGTGACCCACCCATCAACCGACACGAGAGGACGTCATGACCTCCCCCCTGAAGTTCCACTGGTTCCTGCCGACGAACGGCGGTGACGGCCGCCAGGTCGTCGGAGGCGGACACGGCGTCGACGCCATCCCGTCCGGCCGACCCGCCTCGGTCTCCTACCTGGGGCAGGTGGCGCGCGGGGCCGAGGACGTGGGCTTCGACGCGGCACTGACTCCCGCCGGCGCCTGGTGCGAGGACGCCTGGCTCTCCACCGCGATGCTGAGCCAGGTCTCCGACCGGCTGAAGTTCCTCGTGGCCTTCCGGCCCGGGCTGGTCTCGCCGTTCCTGGCCGCGCAGATGGCCGGGACCTTCCAGAACATGTCCGGCGGCCGGCTGCTGCTCAACGTCGTCACCGGCGGCGAGAGCCACGAGCAGCGGATGTTCGGCGACTTCCTGGACAAGGAGGAGCGCTACGAGCGCTGCGACGAGTTCATGACCATCGTGCGCCGGCTGTGGACCGGGGAGACGGTCGACTTCCAGGGCAAGCACCTCCAGGTCGAGAACGCCTCCCTGGCCCAGATCCCCGACCCCATCCCGGAGATCTACTTCGGCGGGTCGTCCGAGGCGGCCGGCCGGGTCGCCGCGAAGCACGTCGACGTCTACCTCACCTGGGGCGAGCCGCCCGAGGCCGTGCACGAAGAAGGTCGAGTGGATCCGCAAGCTCGCCGCCGACCCTGCCATCGGGGGGCCGCGAGATCAAGTTCGGGATCCGGATGCACACCATCACCCGCGACACCTCCGAGGAGGCGTGGGCCGAGGCCGACCGTCTGATCGCGGGCATCGACTCCGAGACCCTCGCCAAGGTCCAGGCCGGGCTCCGGAAGAGCGAGTCCGAGGGCCAGCGCCGGATGCTCGAGCTCAACGGCGGCAGCAAGGACGACCTCGAGGTCTACCCGAACGTCTGGGCCGGGGTCGGCCTGGTCCGCGGCGGTGCCGGCACCGCCCTGGTCGGCAGCCACGAGCAGGTCGCCGAGCGGATCGAGGAGTACCACTCGGTCGGCATCGACGAGTTCGTGCTCTCCGCCTACCCGCACCTCGAGGGCGCCTACTGGTTCGGCGAGGGCGTGCTGCCGATCCTGGCCAAGCGCGGTCTCTGGGAGCACCCGCACCCCACCGCCGTCAGCGCCCAGGTGCCGTTCGCGGCCGAGGGTCGGAAGGCCGCGTCATGACCGCCCGCGTCGCCGTGGTCGTCGGCAACCCCAAGCCGGCGTCGCGCACCCTGGAGGCCGCGACCCACCTCGCCCGCGAGCTGGCCGGCGAGCCCGACCTCGTCGTCGACCTCGCCACGCTCGGTCCCGCCCTGCTCGACTGGGCGGACGCGCACGTGACCGAGCTGGTCCAGCAGGTCGGCGAGGCCGACCTGGTGGTCGTGGCCTGCCCGACCTACAAGGCCACCTACACCGGGCTGCTCAAGCTGTTCCTCGACCGGTTCGCGGCCGACACCGGCCTGCGTGGCGTCGCCGTACCCCTGATGCTCGGCGCCGGCCCCACGCACGCCCTCGCACCGGAGCTCACGCTGCGACCGGTGCTGTCCGAGCTCGGCGGGACCACCGTCCGCGGCCTCTACGTCCTCGACTCCCGACACGACGACCCGGCTGCGTACGCCGACTGGCTGGACTCCCACCGGTCGACCGTGACCCGCCTGACCGGCAACCTGACAGGAGCTCCCGCATGACCGTCACCAGCCTGACGACCAACCAGGACCTCGACCCGAACTCGCTGCGCGAGGCGTTCGGGGTCTTCCCCAGCGGCGTCGTGGCCGTGGCTGCGCGCGTGGACGACCAGCTGATCGGCCTGGCCGCCAGCTCGTTCACGTCGGTGAGCCTCGAGCCCGCCCTGGTGTCCTTCTCGGTCGCCAACACCTCGAAGACCTGGCCGACGCTGCGCCGGGCGGTCCACCTCGGGCTGACCGTGCTCGCCGACCACCACGGCGAGGTCTGCCGGCAGCTGGCCGGACCCGTCGAGCACCGCTTCGACGGCCTCGACGTCACCACCACCGAGGACGGCGCGACCACGCTCGACGACGGGCTGGCCCGCTTCGACTGCACGATCCACCGCGAGGTCGAGGCCGGGGACCACACGATCGTCCTGCTGCGGCTGCACGCCGTCGAGCACGCCGACACCTCACTTCCCCTGGTCTTCCACCGGAGCTCGTTCGGCCGGATGGAGGCCTCTGCATGAGCGCGCACAGCGAGACCCTGCCCACCCCACGCAAGGTCGCGGTCGCCTCGGCCGTCGGCGCCACCATCGAGTGGTACGACTTCTTCCTGTACGGCACCGCTGCCGGCCTGGTCTTCGACAAGCTCTACTTCAACGGGCTCGACGGACCGGCCGCGCAGTTCGCGGCGTTCGCCACCTTCGCGGTCGGGTTCTTCGCCCGGCCGATCGGCGGCCTGATCTTCGGCCACTTCGGTGACCGGATCGGCCGGAAGAAGATGCTGATCCTGACCCTGCTGATCATGGGCCTCGGCACGGCCGCCATCGGCCTGCTGCCGACGTACGACCAGATCGGCGTGTGGGCACCCGTCGCCCTCGTCGTCCTGCGGATCCTCCAGGGGATCGGCGTCGGCGGCGAGTACGGCGGCGCCGTACTGCTGGCGGTCGAGTACGCCCCTGCCGAGAGACGCGGCTTCTTCGGCAGCTTCGCGCACATCGGCGTGCCCGGCGGCCTGCTGCTGGCGGCCGGCGCGTTCTCGATCGCCGGGCTGCTGCCCGACGAGGCGTTCCTCGCCTGGGGCTGGCGGGCCTGCTTCCTGATCAGCATCGCGCTGCTCGCGATCGGCGCCTACATCCGGCTCTCGGTCATGGAGACCCCGGCGTTCGCGCGGGTGCAGGAGAAGAAGGAGGTCTCCAAGGTCCCGCTCGGCGACCTGCTGCGGAACCAGCCGAAGCGGCTGCTGCTCGGCATGGGCACGCGGTTCATCGAGGGGTTCACGTTCAACCTGTTCTCGGTCTTCCTGCTCGCCTACGTCGTCACCAACCTCGAGCTGCCGAAGTCGTGGGCGCTGAACGGGATCATGGTCGGTGCCGCGATCGGCGTCGTTCTGGTGCCGATCACGGGAGCGATCTCCGACAAGGTCGGCCGCAAGCCGGTATTCCGGCTCGGGGCCTGGGTCGCGCTGCTGCTGGCGTTCCCGGTGGCCGCGCTCGTGCAGAGCGAGAGCCGGGGCGCGATCTTCGTCGCGCTCGTGGCCGGGCTCGGCCTGGTCTACGGCGTGGTCTACGGCCCGCTGGCCGCCTGGTGGTCGGAGCTGTTCGACACCCGGTACCGCTACACGGCGCTGAGCTCGCTCTACCAGATCTCCGGCATCGTGGCCTCCGGCCTGACCCCGCTGATCGCGGCCTGGCTGGTCACGCTCGGCGACGGCACGCTGTGGTGGGTCGCGGCGTACAACGTCGCCGTCGCCGCCCTCAGCCTGGTCTCCGCCCACCTCCTCCCCGAGACCCGCGGGCGGGACCTGGACGACGAGTGGGTGCCGGTCACCCCGGTGCGTGCCGTGCGGGAGCCCGCTGCGGTGTAGGTGCGGTCGGGATACCCGGCTGACCGGGTATCCCGCCCCTTTGTGCCGGTTGCAACCGGCACAAAGGGGACGGAACCCCCTACAAGTGGTGCGCGTGTGGTCTGAGAGATTGGACCCGTGAGTACGCCGTCCCGCACCCGCGTCGTCGTCGTGGGTGGCGGGATCGGCGGGCTGACGGCGGCGTACCTGCTCGGCGAGGACCCGACCCGCGACGTCACCCTCCTCGAGGGATCGCCCCAGGTCGGCGGCAAGCTCCGCCTCGCCACCGTGGCCGGGGTGACCGTCGACGTGGGCGCCGAGGCGATGCTCAACCGTCGCCCCGAGGGCGTCGACCTGGCACGCGAGCTCGGGCTCGAGGTCGTGCACCCCACGTCGGCCTCCTCGCGGCTCTGGACCCGCGGCGAGCTCCGTCCGCTCCCGCGGTCCCTGATGGGTGTCCCGCTCGACCTGGACGGCCTGGCCGCGTCGGGCGTGCTGTCCGACGAGGCGATGCAACGCGTCCGCGACGAGCCGACGCTGCCGCCGACCGAGCTGCCCGACGGCGACCTCTCCGTCGGCGACCTGGTCGCCGCACGCTTCGGCGACGAGGTGGTCGACCGACTGGTCGAGCCGCTGCTCGGTGGCGTGTACGCCGGTCACGCGCGGCTGCTGTCCGCGCGGGCGGCGACCCCGCAGCTGGTCACCCTCGCCCAGCGCGGCGGCTCCCTGCTCGACGCGGCGGCAACCCTGCCCACCTCCGACGAGCCGGTCTTCGCCGGCCTCCCGGGCGGCATGGGCCGGCTGTCGGCGGCCCTCGTCGACACGGGTCTGTTCGCCACCCGCACCGACACGACCGTCCGCGAGCTGCGGCGTACCGACGCCGGCTTCGAGCTCACCGTCGGCTCCGCCCACGACCCCGAGGTGGTCCACGCCGACGAGCTGGTCCTCGCCACCCCCGCGGCGCCCACCGCCCGCCTCCTCGCGGACATCGCCCCGACCGCGGCCGCCGAGCTCGCGGACATCGAGTACGCCTCGATGGCCGTGGTGACCCTCGCCTTCCGGACGGCCGATGTGAGCGAGCACCTGCTCGGACAGTCCGGGCTTCCTCGTGCCCCCCGTCGACGGCCGCCGGATCAAGGCGTCGACGTTCTCCTTCGCGAAGTGGGACTGGGTCCGCGAGGCCGGCCTGGGTCCGGTCGCGGGCGAGGACCTCCTGCTCCTGCGCACCTCGCTCGGCCGGCACCGCGAGGAGACCGCGCTCCAGGCACCCGACGACGAGCTCGTCGAGTCGTCCCTGGCCGACCTGGCCGAGGCCACCGGCCTCGACGCCCGGCCGGTCGACAGCAACGTGCAGCGCTGGGGCGGCGGCCTCCCGCAGTACGCCGTCGGGCACCTCGACCGGGTCGAGCGGATCCGCGCCGACGTGGCCCGGGTCCCGGGGCTCGCGGTCTGCGGGGCGGCGTACGAGGGCGTCGGCATCCCGGCCGTGATCGCGTCCGCCCGGCGGGCCGCGCTGCAGCTGGCCGCGGCCGAGGCAGAAGCAGAGGCCTGACCTCAGTCGACGAGCGTGCCCTCCGCGGCCGTCCGCTCGGCGTACGCCGCGGCGAGCTTGGCGACGTACGGTCCCGGCCGGCCCGAGCCGATCACCCGGCCGTCCACGGAGAGCACCGGCGTGACCCCGCCCATGGTCCCGGTCACGAACACCTCGTCGGCGGTGTAGACCTCGGTCAGCGAGAAGTCGCCGACGGAGGTCGCGATCCCGGCGGCGGCGCAGATCTCGAGGATCGTCTCGCGGGTGATCCCCTCGGGGCAGGCCCGGGTCGTCGACGTGCGGACGACGTCGTCCTTCACGTGGAAGACGTGGGTCGCGTTCGTCTCGGCCACGAACCCCGCGTCGTCGAGCATCAGCGCGTCGTCGGCGCCGGCGACGTTCGCCTCCACCTTCGCCAGGATCGAGGTGAGCAGGTTGTTGTGGTGGATCTTGGGGTCCAGCGAGTCCGGGCGGTGCCGGCGCACCGACGAGGTCACCAGCGAGATGCCGCTGTCGTCGTAGACCGGGGACTTGAACTCCGCCAGCACGATCAGCGTCGGGCCGGACTCGTTCAGGCGCGGGTCCATCCCGCTCGTGATCTTGACCCCACGGGTCAGGGTGAGCCGGATGTGCACGTCGTCGCTCATCGAGTTCGCCGCGAGCACGGCCCGGATCCGCCCGATGATCCACTCGTCGGACGGGATCTCCGCGAACGCCAGCGCCTGCGCCGAGCGCCGCAGCCGCGCCAGGTGCTCGGTCAGCTTGAAGATCCGCCCGCCGTGCAGGCGCAGCCCCTCCCAGACCGCGTCCCCGCCCTGGACCGCCGAGTCGAACGGGCTGATCCCCGCCTGGTCCCGGTGGACCAGCGTGTCGTCGATCCCGACGACCAGGTCGCGGTTGCGCTCGTCGTACTGCTGGTGCATCAGTTCTCCTGCGGTTGGAGGCGGTACGGCGCCAGCGCGTCGTAGTACGGACGGCACCGCTCCAGCAACGGTGCCAGCCGGTCGGGGAGCGGGTCGCCCGAGCCGGGGGAGTACGGCGCGAAGCCGGTCGAGGCCTCGACGCCGGCGTACCAGTGCGGCGCCCAGACGCCGTCGGTCTCGCGCGGCCCCGCCGGCCAGGCCAGCATCGCCTCGTCGAAGTCGATGCCCAGCCCGTCGCACAGCAGCGCGAGCGTTGACCGTGGGTCGCGGAGCACGTCGGCGGCGTCGACCACCGGCCCCCCGAACGTCTCGAACAGCTCCACCTGCTGCGGCAGGCCGAGGTCCTCGAGGGTCGGCTCCTCACGGATCTTCGCGTACGACGTCAGCACCCGCTCCGGGTCGCGCACCAGGAAGGCGTGGCGGAGCGGGGCGAGCCCGGCCCGGTCCAGGCCCGGCAGCACGTGGTGGGTCATGTGCTTCTGGTACTGCACCGGCGTCGGCACCGGCCCGCTCGTCAGCTCGCGCACGACCACCGCCGGGTCGGTCGGCTGGGACGCGACCACCTCCTCGCGGGCGGGGTGGTCGAGCCCGGTCGCGGCGAGGTACGCGGCGTACAACGGCTCGTCGACCACCGAGCAGTCGGCGCGGTTCTCGAACGAGCGCATCATCGCCGTCGAGAGGTTGCGCGGGCCGGACCACATCGCGATCCGCACCGTCATCGCGGCCACACCAGGTCGAACCGCTCGAACGCGACCGCCACCGCCTCGGAGTACGGCATGCCGAGTGCCTCGCAGCGACGACGGCAGTAGTCGCGATGCGCTTCGAGCCAGTACGCCAGGGACCGGTCGCCCTCGCCCTCGTCCCAGGCGAACTGCTCGTCCACGCTGGACAGCGGGCCGATCCGGATGTCGGTGGTGCGGAGCACGCCCGCCGGGAGCCCGTCCCCGAGCACGAACACGTTGTGGTCGCCCACCTGCGGCAGCGGCGTGCCCTCGGTCTCGAAGTCGGCCACCAGCCCGGCGGTCGCGCGCTTCGGTCCGTGCAGCACGAGGTCGCCCAGGCCGTCGGCCTGGTCGGCGGTGAGGCCGAAGGCGAACACGTCGACGGGCTCACCCGTCGCTCCGCTGGCGGCGCAGAACTCCGACCACATCGCGGCCACCGCCGGCCGATCGGGCGGAGCTGCGGAATCCGGCTCGGTCACGGGGTCCACTCTGCCACCACTGTCGGGGCCACGGCAGAATGGAACCCATGAGCACCAAGGGCCAGAAGGCGCGCGAGATCAACGACACCATCCGCTACACGATGTGGTCGGTGTTCCGCCTGGCCGACACCCTCGGCCCGGTCGACGGAGGGGCGGACCGTGCGAGCGAGGGCGCCGAGGTCGAGAAGCTGTTCGCCGAGCTCGCCGAGGCCGACGTGATCGTCCGCGGTGTCTACGACGTCAGCGGGCTCCGCGCCGACGCCGACGTGATGATCTGGGTGCACGCCGCCACGTCCGAGGAGCTCCAGGCGGCCTACCACCGCTTCCGGCGTACGGCGTTCGGTCGCCGCCTCGAACCGGTCTGGTCGCAGATGGCGCTGCACCGGCCCGCGGAGTTCAACAAGAGCCACGTCCCGGCGTTCCTCTCCGACGAGGAGCCGAAGGCGCACGTGTGCGTCTACCCGTTCGTGCGCTCCTACGAGTGGTACCTCCTCGAGGACTCCGAGCGCCGCCGGATGCTCGCCGAGCACGGCAAGATGGCCCGCGACTACACCGACGTCCGAGCGAACACCGTCGCCAGCTTCGCGCTCGGCGACTACGAGTGGCTGCTGGCCTTCGAGGCCGACGAGCTGCACCGGATCGTCGACCTGATGCGGCACCTGCGCGCCTCCGACGCGCGCCGGCACGTCCGCGAGGAGGTGCCGTTCTACACCGGCTCTCGCGTCGGCATCGCCGAGCTGGTCGACCGCCTGCCCTGACCGCGGCCCGTCAGCATGCAGCCCCGCCGACCAGTCGCCTCGTGGAACCCGCTCTCGCGGGTTACCGTCCCATCACCATGAGACTGCTGTTCGCCGTCACAGCCGTGCTCGCCCTCGCCGCCTGCGGTGAGGACACCGGGTCACGGGCCGAGGAGCCCTCCGCCGGGGGCGACGCCCCCACACCAACGGGACAGGTCACGACCGCCTATCCGGTCACGGTGATCGACGACGGCGAGGGTGCCGAGCTCTGTCTGGGCGGAGTGGAGGATTCGCTGCCACCGCAGTGCGGCGGACCGACGCTGGTGGGCTGGGACTGGGCCGACCACGAGGGCGACTACGAGCAGCGCAGCGGCACCCGCTGGGGCGAGTTCGTCGTCACCGGCACCTTCGACGGCGAGGAGATCACCCCGACCGAGGTGGTCCCGGCGTCGGAGTTCGTGCCGTCCCAGGCCGGGGCGCCCGAGCACGACAACCAGTTCCCGACGCCGTGCCCCGAGCCAGCCGGCGGCTGGGTCGTGGACCCGCAGCTGACGACGTTCGCGGACTTCGACCGGGCGTTCAAGGTCGCCTCGCGGCTCGACGGCTACGCCGACTCGTGGGTCGACCAGTCGCGGGACACGCGGACGCCCGAGGAGATGGACCTGGATGCGGCGGCGGGTGACGAGGGCGTGGACCTCTGGACGGTCAACGTCCGGGTCACCGGCGACCCCGCCGCCGCCGAGGCCGAGCTCCGGGAGGTCTGGGGTGGCGGGCTCTGCGTCACCCAGGCGGAGCACACCGACAAGGAGCTGCGCGCGATCCAGAAGGAGGTGGGCGACGTCGACGGCATGCTCAGCACGCTCGGTCTCCGACCAGCGGGTCGAGCTCTACGTCACCTACGACGACGGGTCGCTCCAGCGGGAGCTCGACGAGAAGTACGGCGACGGGATGGTCGTCGTCGGGTCCGCCCTGCAACCGGTCGAGGACTGAGGGAACGGCCCGGATCCCGGCCGCGTCCAACCCGCCATGAAGACCGTTCTCGCAGCGATCGTCCTGGTCACCCTCGCGCCGCTGACCGCCTGCGGCGGCGACGACGGCGGCACCGCCAGCGACCCGGCGGGCACCACGCCGGGCACCAGTACGCCGACCGAGGTCCCGGCAGCGCCCGGCAAGGTGCACACCCGCGGCCTGGTCACCGTCATGGACACCGGGTCGCCGGAGCTGTGCCTGGGTCCGGTCGCCGAGTCCTACCCGCCCCAGTGCGGCGGGCCGCCCATCGACGGCTGGGACTGGGAGGAGTACAACGGCGTCTTCGAGCAGCAGGGCAAGGTCCGCTGGGGGCAGTTCGCCGTGACCGGCCGCTGGGACGGCAGCACGTTCACCGTGACCGGCGCGATCCCGGCGGCGCTCTACGACGCGATGGCGCCCGAGGAGCCGACGGTTCCGAAGCCGGAGCGCGCGTACGACCAGGCCGAGCTCGAGGACATCGCGACGGAGCTCGGCAAGGACCTTCCCGGCGCGAACGGGGCCTTCGCCGACCAGGGCCACGTCTTCGTGGACGTCACCTACGACGACGGCTCGCTGCAGGCGTGGGCCGACGAGGAGTACGGCACGAACGTGGTCATCGTCGTGCCGGCCCTCGTCGACGGACCCTGACGCTCAGGCGTTGTCGGCGGGCTCGAGGGTCAGGCTGATCGAGTTGATGCAGTAGCGGTCGCCCGTGGGCGTGCCGTAGCCGTCCGGGAAGACGTGCCCGAGGTGCGACCCGCAGTTGGCGCAGCGGACCTCGACCCGCTTCATGCCGTGCGAGGTGTCCTCGATGTACTCGACGGTGTCGGTGATCGGCTGGTAGAAGCTCGGCCAGCCGCAGCCGGAGTGGAACTTCGTGTCCGACTCGAAGAGCTTGGCCTGGCACGCCTTGCAGCGGTAGATGCCGGTGGTCTCGGTGTCGGTGTACTCGCCGGTGAACGCGCGCTCGGTGCCGGCCTGCCGGAGCACGGCGTACTCCTCGGCCGAGAGCTCCTCGCGCCACTGCTCGTCGGTCTTCTCCACGTGGGGGGCCATGCCCCAAATCTAGTGGGGCGTGCAAGGCAGATGCCCGATCGGTCCTTACGGATCGGTGACGCGCGTTGACGATTTCAGTAAACATGTGTTCACTGAGTCGTTCTGGGTACGGGTCCCTCGCCGGACCGACAACAGACCGCACGAAGGGGGACGCATGGCAGCAGGCAGCATCTCGTGGGAACGGGTCCGCGAGGCCGGGTCGAAGCTGACGACACCGCTGCACCCCGACGACTACCTGCGCCTGGTCAACCCGCTGTGGACCGCGCGCGAGCTGCGCGGCCGGGTCGAGAAGGTCGTCCAGGAGACCGAGGACGCCGCCACGCTGGTCATCCGGCCGGGCTGGGGCTGGCGCTACGAGCACCGACCGGGCCAGTACGTCGGCATCGGGGTCGCGGTGGACGGCCGGTTCCAGTGGCGCTCGTACTCCGTCAGCTCGCCGCCGAAGCGACGCGGCCGGACCATCTCGATCACCGTCCGGGCCATGCCCGAGGGGCTGCTCTCGGCGCACCTGGTCAACGGGCTCGAGCCGGGCACGATCGTCCGGCTGGCGCTGCCCGAGGGCGACTTCGTGCTGCCGGACCCGCCGCCGGAGCGGATGCTCTTCCTCGTCGGCGGCAGCGGCGTCACCCCGGTGATGGCGATGCTGCGCACGCTGGACCGCCGGGGCACGATGCCCGACGTCGTCATGCACTACTCGTCGCCGACGCCGGACCGGATGATCTTCCGCGACGAGCTCGCGGCGCTGGAGGACCGGCACGACGGCCTGACCGTGCACCGGCTGCACACCGACATCGACGGGATGCTCGACCTCGCCGACCTCGACTCGATCTGCCCGGACTGGCGCGACCGCGAGACCTGGGCCTGCGGCCCGGGGCCGATGCTCGACGCCATCTCTGCGCACTACGAGGACGCCGACCTCGAGGACCGGCTGCACCTGGAGCGGTTCTCGCTCCAGCTCGGCGGCGAGGGCGGCGAGGGCGGCACCATCACCTTCCGCAACTCCGGGAAGACCATCGAGGCCGACGGTGCCACCACCTGCCTCGAGGCCGGCGAGGAGGCCGGCATCGGCATGCCCTTCGGCTGCCGGATGGGGATCTGCCACACCTGCACGCTCACCCTCGTCTCCGGGACGGTGCGCGACCTGCGCAACGGCGACGAGTACGGACAGCCCAACGAACAGGTGCAGACCTGCGTCACCGCCGCCGTCGGCGACTGCACCTTCGACATCTGACGGAAGGAGCCGAGATGGCCATCGCTGACGTGAAGGAGTACACCCACCTCACCGAGGAGGAGGTGGAGCAGATCGGGCGCGAGCTCGACGCGATCCGCGCCGAGATCGAGGAGTCCCGCGGCGCGTCGGACGCGGCGTACATCAACCGGATGATCAAGATCCAGCGCGGCCTGGCCGCCGCCGGGCGGGCCACCCTGTTCGCCTCCAACAAGAAGCCGGCCTGGGCGGCCGGCGCCGCGATGCTCGGGCTGGCCAAGATCCTCGAGAACATGGAGATCGGCCACAACGTCATGCACGGCCAGTGGGACTGGATGAACGACCCCGAGATCCACTCCAGCAACTGGGAGTGGGACACCGCCCAGCCGGCCGAGCAGTGGAAGCACTCGCACAACTACGTGCACCACCAGTTCACGAACGTGCTCGGCTACGACAACGACATCGGCTACGGCATCCTCCGGATGGCGCGCGAGCAGAAGTGGCACCCGGCGAACATCGGCCAGCCGGTCTACAACGCGCTGCTCGCCACGCTCTTCCAGTGGGGCGTCGCCCTGCACGACCTCGACATCGAGCGGATCCGCAAGGGCGAGAAGGACCCGAAGGAGATGAAGCGGCAGCTGCGCCAGATCGCGCGCAAGGGCCGCAACCAGATCCTCAAGGACTACGTCGTCTACCCCGCGCTGTCGGGCAAGAACTGGAAGACGACCCTGACCGCCAACGCCACCGCCAACGTGGCCCGCAACCTGTGGTCCTACGTGATCATCTTCTGCGGCCACTTCCCGGACGGCGCGATGCACTTCACCGAGGAGGAGATCGAGGACGAGACCCGGTCGGAGTGGTACCTCCGGCAGGTGCTCGGCGCCGCGAACTTCAACGGCGGGCCGCTGCTGCACATCCTCTCCGGCAACCTCGGCTTCCAGATCGAGCACCACCTCTTCCCCGACCTGCCGAGCAACCGGTACGCCGAGATCTCGGTGAAGGTGAAGGCGCTGTGCGAGAAGTACGACCTGCCCTACACGACCGGACCGCTGCACCGGCAGTACGGCCAGGCCCTGCGCACGATCATCAAGCTGTCCCTGCCCAACGGCATGACCAGCAGCGACCAGCCCGAGCCCCCGACGCCGCAGCGCGACCGGAAGCGCCGGACGGACGACGAGCGGCCGTCGCGGCGTACCGAGCTGGGCGGCTGGTCCCGGAGCGGTTCGGCGGCGCGGGCATGACCGTGGCCACCACACCGTTCGCCTGGGGCGACTCGCTCGAGGACCTGGTCGGCAAGCGGGTGACCCAGTGCGCCCTGTCCCGGATCTGCGGGGTGTGCGGGGAGCCCCTCGGTCGCCCGGTCGCCTTCGTCGGCACGCCCCGCGAGGTCGGCCGCAACGCCTACCACCAGCCGCCGCTGCACGCGTCGTGCGCGGTGGAGCTGTGCGGGATGGCCGGGGCCGACCCCGACTGGCGGACGGTCACCACGGCCGGCTTCGAGTTCGTGCGGGCCGGCCGCGAGGACGACGACCGGCGGCCGACGTTCCAGCCGAACTCGCTGCTGTCGGGCGGCTAGGTTTGGCAACATGTCGAAGCCGCCTGCCGCCGAGGTCGACGCCGGGGGGCGCGCGGTGCGCGTCTCCAGCCCGGACCGGGTGATCTACGAGAAGACCGACCGCACGCCCGAGGTCACCAAGCTGATGGTGGCGGAGTTCTTCGCCTCCGTGGACGACGGCCTGATGCGCGCGCTGCGCGAGCGCCCGACCGCCCTGGAGCGCTGGCCCTCCGGGGTGCTGCCCGGGATCAAGCTGGCCACCGGCCGGCCCGGCGAGAAGGCCGACGCGTTCTACCAGAAGCGGGTCCCCAAGGGCGCCCCCGACTACCTCGAGAGCGTCGAGGTGACCTTCCCGTCCGGCCGCACCGCCGAGGAGATCTGCCCGACCGAGATCGCGGTCCCGGTCTGGTGCGCCCACATGGGCACCCTCACCTTCCACCCCTGGCCCGTACGCCGCGCCGACGTCGACCACCCCGACGAGCTGCGGATCGACCTCGACCCCCAGCCCGGCACGTCCTTCACCGACGCGGTGCGGGTCGCGGGCGTCGCCCGGGAGCTGCTCGAGGAGCTGGGCCTGGTCGGCTTCCCGAAGACGTCGGGCAACCGGGGCGTGCACATCTACGTCCGGATCGAGCCGCGCTGGGAGTTCACCGACCTCCGGCACGCCGCGATCGGGTTCGGCCGCGAGCTGGCGCGTCGCGACGAGGGCGTGACGATGGACTGGTGGAAGGAGGAGCGCGGGGAGCGGATCTTCGTGGACTTCAACCAGAACAACCGCGACCGGACCATCGCGTCCGCCTACTCGCTGCGCCCGATCCCGGGTGCGCCGGTCTCGACGCCGATGACCTGGGACGAGCTGGCGGGGGTCACCGACCCGAAGGAGTTCAACCTCTTCACCGTGCCCGACCGGTTGCAGGACGGCGACCCCTGGTCGGGCATCGACGACACGGCGTACCCCCTGGAGCCGCTGCTGCGGCTGTGGGAGGAGCTGCCCGGTGGCGAGATGAACTACCCGCCCGACTATCCGAAGATGCCGGGCGAGCCGCCGCGCGTGCAGCCGTCGAAGAAGGTCGCCGCGCACTGGGACGAGGACGGCAACCGGATCGAGGGCACGTGACCGAGGACAACCGGGTCGCCCGCAACCCGGGCGAGCCGGCCAAGGACGGTCCGGCCGGCGCGGTCCGGTGGGCGGCGTACCTCGACTGGGTCCGCGAGGAGATCGTGGACGCGGTGCTGGCGCTGCCGGAGACGGAGCGGCGTACGTCGCGGCTGCCGTCGGGGTGGACGCCGGTCGAGCTGCTCTCCCACGTGCTGCACATGGAGCAGCGGTGGTTCGTGTGGGGCTTCCTCGGCGAGGCGGTCGCGGAGCCCTGGGGCGACTGGACGGTCGACGAGCCGTGGGACGAGGACGCCGAGGGTCGGTGGCACGTCCCGGCGGACACGACGGCCGAGGAGCTCGTGGCGCGGCTGCGGGCGGTCGGGGACCGGACCCGAGCGGTATTGAGGGACTTCCCGCTCGACGCGACGGCGTCACCGGGTGGGCGGTTCGCGGACGACCCGCCGAGCCTGGAGTGGATCTGCTTCCACGTGCTCGCGGAGTACGCCCGGCATGCGGGGCAGCTCGACATCGCGGTCGAGCTGGCGGGCCAGGAGTAGATGGGCCGGAAATGAGAAGGACCCGCCCGATGCGTCCCCCCGGAGCATCGAACGGGTACTTCCTCCCTGAAGACAGCGGCGATCCCCATCGCGTCGCCATCTTCGTTCCCAGCCGGCGCCATCCTCCTGCATCCCGGGAGTGCATGGAGCTGACCGTCTGGGCTGAATCGACCCCCCGGTCGATCCTGTCGGCGTGTTCCCCGGAACCTTCCGACAACCAGAAACCTACGGCCTGGATCTACACGCGACGTGCACGTGTGATCCACAGTGTGGTGAGACTTGGTAACAGTCCTCGTTACCAACCGCCGCCGCCGGACGGCGGGGGTCTCACACGCCGGAGATGCCCTCGCCGCCGCCGGCCTGCTCGTCGAAGTTCTCGTGCTCGAGCAGGTGCAGCACCGGTACGCCGATCTTGCGGCGCGCGCGGGAGGTCCAGTCGACGTGGAAGAACTCGGCGACCACGTGCGGCCGGGTGAGGATGATCGCCTCCCGGCCGTCGATGGCCGCGACCTTGGCCTCGAGCGCGTCGATGGGCGGCTGGGTGACGATCTCGCCCAGCGGTTCGACGGCGCCGGCGGCCCTCAGCGCGTCGAGCGTGGCCTTGAGGTCGCGCTCGGACCGGTCCTTGCAGTCCTTGCGAACCGCCTCGATGTCGACGTCGCGCATGGCCATGGCGGGCGAGGCCATCACCTCGCCGGCCGCGAGCGAGCCCATGGAGGCCTCGATCCGGGCCGCGGCGTCCTCCATCGGGAGGAGCACGTGGTAGGTCACGATCTCGTCGATCCCCTCGTGGAGCGATCGCACCTGGGCCGCGTCGGCGTTCGTGAGCGCCTGCTCGACCAGCAGGACGACGTCGTAGTCCTCAGTCATGGCCATTGCCTTCCGCGCTCGGGTCCGTTCCCAAAATCCTACCGAGGTCGTAGCTGACCGGCTCCTCCAACTGCTCGTACCCGCAGGATTCGGGGTCGCGGTCGGTCCGCCACCGCCGGAACTGGGCGGTGTGCCGGAACCGCCGCCCCTCCATGTGGTCGTAGGCCACCTCGAGCACCAGGTCGGGCCGCAGCGGCGTGAACGAGAGGTCCTTGCCGGCGCTCCAGCGGCTCTGGGTGCCCGGAACCCGGTCCGGGTTGGCGATCGCCCACTCCTGCCACTCGCCCCACGGGTGCTCCTCGATCGGTACGACGAGCGGCTGCAGCTCGGCGATCAGCTCGGCCCGGCGCTTCTCGGTGAAGCTGGCCGAGACCCCGATGTGCTGCAGCTTCCCGTCGGCGTACAGGCCGAGCAGGAGGGAGCCCAGCAACGGCCGCTCGGGGGTCGACGTCTTGTGCTCGCGGTAGCCCGCGACCACGACGTCGGCGGTGCGCTCGTGCTTGATCTTGAGCATCGTGCGGGCGTTCTGCTGGTACGGCGCGGTGAGCGGCTTGGCGACCACGCCGTCCAGGCCGGCGCCCTCGAACTGGTGGAACCAGCCCTCGGCCTCGTCGGGGTCGGTCGTGGTGCGGGTGAGGTAGCAGGGGCCGGTCAGTCCGCCGAGCGCCCCCTCGATCGCCGCGCGCCGCTCCTCGAACGGGCGGTCGACGTACGACTCGTCGCCCAGCGCGAGCAGGTCGAACGCCACGAACGCCGCCGGCGTCTTCTCGGCCAGCATGTCGATCCGGGACTTGGCCGGGTGGATCCGCTCCTGGAGGATCTCGAACTCGAGCTTCTCGCCGATCGCCACGAACAGCTCGCCGTCCAGCACGCACCGCTCCGGCAGCTGCTCGAGGGCCGCGGCGGCCACCTCGGGGAAGTAGCGGGTCAGCGGCTTGGTGTTCCGGCTGGTCAGCTCCACCTCGTCGCCGTCGCGGAAGACGATGCAGCGGAAGCCGTCCCACTTCGGCTCGAACGACAGCCCGCCGTACTTCGCCGGGTCGGGGATGCCCTTGACGGACTTCGCGAGCATCGGCTGGACGGGTGGCATCACGGGCAGGTCCACGTGGCTCACGCTAGCGCCCCGGGCTGGGAAGTAGCCTTGCTGCGCACGATCCCCGGTTGGTCTGCCGGTAGGGCCCGCCTGACTTTGAATCAGGACTAGCGACGTAGGTTCGACTCCTACCCGGGGAGCAAGCGCCTCATCCCTAGCTTGCGTCATACGAAGTGGTCGTCATAGCAGCCACTTCGGATGACGCAATGGGGCTGCCGGCCACGACCTGACCGGCCAGACCTGGGAGGTCGACCTGCACCCCCTAGAGTGAAGCGGTCCATCCACTCGAGGGGAGCCCGTGGCGAACAACCTGACCGTCGTCGTCCTCGCTGCCGGCGGCGGCACCCGGATGAAGTCGAAGACGATGAAGGTGCTGCACCCCCTGTGCGGGCGCAGCATGATCGGGCACGTCCTGGTGGCCGTGCAGGCGGTCCAACCCGAACGGATCGTCGCCGTCGTGGGCCACCAGCGCGAGCAGGTCGCGGCCCACATCTCCGCGCTCGTGCCGGGGGCGGTGATCGCCGTCCAGGAGACCCAGGAGGGCACCGGCCATGCCGTCCGGGTCGCCATGGAGTCGGCCGGCGGGGCCAGCGGGACCGTCATCGTCGCGGCCGGGGACACGCCCCTGCTCGAGGGCGAGAGCCTGCGGGCGTTCGCCGAGGAGCACGACGCCGCCCAGCGCGCGGTGAGCATCCTGTCCGGCGTCGTGGCGAACCCGTTCGGCTACGGCCGGATCGTCCGCAACGACGAGGGTGACGTCGAGGCGATCGTCGAGGAGAAGGACGCCACCCGCGAGCAGCGCGACATCCGTGAGATCAACTCCGGGATCCTCGCGTTCGACGCGGAGTTCCTGGCCGAGGCGCTGCCGAAGATCTCCAACGACAACGCCAAGGGCGAGTACTACCTGACCGACCTCGTGCAGATCGCCCGCGACGCCGGCCTCACGGTGGGCGCGCACGTGATCGACGACGTGATGCAGACCGAGGGCGCCAACGACCGGGTCCAGCTCGCCGAGCTGGGCCGGGAGCTGAACCGCCGGATCCTGACCCGCTGGATGCGCGACGGCGTGACCGTCATGGACCCCGCCACCACCTGGGTCGACGCCGACGTCGTGCTGGCCGAGGACGTCACCCTGCTGCCCGGCACCCAGCTCCTCGGCGCGACGGTCGTGGGGGAGGACGCCGTGATCGGGCCGGACACCACCCTCAAGGACTGCGAGATCGGACCCGGCGCGCGCGTGGTCCGCACGCACGGGGAGCTCGCCGTGGTCGGCCCCCAGGCCAACGTCGGCCCGTTCTCCTACCTCCGCCCCGGCACCCAGCTCGGCACCGGCGGCAAGATCGGCGGCTTCGTCGAGACCAAGAACGCCGTCATCGGCGACGGGGCCAAGGTGCCCCACCTCTCCTACGTCGGCGACGCCGAGATCGGCGAGGGCACCAACATCGGCGCCGGGACGATCTTCGCCAACTACGACGGGGTCGCGAAGCACCGCACGACCATCGGCCGGCACGCCCGGACCGCGTCCAACAACACCTTCGTCGCCCCGGTCGACGTCGGGGACGGCGCCGGCACCGGCGCGGGCACCGTCGTACGCCGCGACGTACCTCCCGGGGCGCTCGCGGTGTCCGGAGGGCCGCAGCGCAACATCGAGAAGTGGGCCCAGCGCAAGCGCGCGGGGACCCCCCAGGCGGACGCCGCGGACGCCGCAACGTCCGGTGAACGCGACACGTCTCACGAGGGGCGAGGGGAAGTTGGGCAGAGCGGCTCCGGTAGTGGAGAATCCTGAGCGGACCCACCCGGCGAACCAGGGGAGCTACACACCGTGACCGGAATGAAGCGGACCACCGAGAAGAATCTCATGGTCTTCAGCGGCCGGGCACATCCCGAGCTCGCCGACGAGGTGTCCTCGCTCCTCGGTAGCGGACTGGTCCCCTCCAACATCTACGAGTTCGCCAACTCCGAGATCTACGTCCGGTACGAAGAGTCGGTCCGCGGCTGCGACGCGTTCGTGATCCAGAGCCACACGGCTCCGATCAACGAGTGGATCATGGAGCACCTGATCATGGTCGACGCGCTCAAGCGGGCGTCGGCCAAGCGGATCACCGTGGTGATGCCGTTCTACGGCTACGCGCGCCAGGACAAGAAGCACCGCGGCCGGGAGCCGATCTCCGCCCGCCTGATGGCCGACCTGTTCAAGACCGCCGGCGCCGACCGGCTGATCACCGTCGACCTGCACGCCGACCAGATCCAGGGCTTCTTCGACGGCCCGGTCGACCACCTGATGGCGCTCCCGATCCTCGCCGACTACGTCCGCGAGAAGTACGGCAGCCAGCCGCTGGCCGTGGTCTCCCCGGATGCCGGCCGGATCAAGGTCGCCGAGCGCTGGTCGGCCCGCCTCGGCGGCGCCCCGCTGGCGTTCATCCACAAGAGCCGCAACATCGACCGGCCCAACGAGGTCAGCGCCAACCGCGTCGTCGGCAAGGTCGACGGCCGGATCTGCGTCCTGGTCGACGACATGATCGACACCGGCGGCACCATCGCGGCCGCCTCCGAGGCGCTGATGGCCGACGGCGCCGCCGGCGTGGTCATCGCGGCCACCCACGCGCTGCTGTCGGGTCCCGCCGTCGACCGGCTCAAGAACAGCACCGCCACCGAGATCATCGTGACCAACACGCTGCCGCTGACCGACGACCGGATCTTCGACAAGCTGACCTGCCTGTCGATCGCCCCGCTGCTCGCGCGGGCGATCCGCGAGGTCTTCGAGGACGGCTCGGTCACCTCCATGTTCGACGGCCACGCGTGACCCGGCTCGCCGATCGCGCCCGCGGCTGCTCGCTCGACGCGCGCTCCCCCTTATACACGACTTCGCTCATCCGCCTGCGGGCGCTCCCAGACAACCCGGGTCCAAGCGCGTGCCCGCCGACTACGGGACCATCCAGTCGAGCACCGGCGTCGCCTGGAGCGCGACCAGCACGCACATCAGCGCGAGCAGGCCCAGGCTCCAGCCGATCACCTTGCGGAAGATGTCGCCCTCCCGCCCGGCCAGGCCCACGGCGGCCGCGGCGATCGCGAGGTTCTGCGGGCTGACCATCTTGCCGAGCACGCCGCCCGAGGAGTTGGCCGCGGCCATCAGCACCGGGTCGAGACCGGCCTTGGCGGCGGTCTGCACCTGGAGCGCACCGAAGAGCGCGTTGGAGGAGGTGTCCGAGCCGGTCACCGCGACGCCGATCCAGCCGAGGATCGGCGAGAGGATCGCGAACGCGCTCCCGGTGCCGGCGAGCCAGGCGCCCAGCGAGGTCGTCTGGCCGGACAGGTTCATCACGTAGGCCAGGCCGAGCACGGCCATCACGGTGATGATCGCCGACCTGAGCTCGACGTACGTCTTGCCGTAGATGCGGACCATGTCGCCGGGGGAGACCCGGAGCAGGGCGGCCGTGACCAGTCCCGCCAAGCACCATCAGGGTGCCGGCCGCCGGCAGCCAGTTGAGCGTGAACGTCGTGCTCGCGACCGGCTCTCCCGCGGTGTTGAGCACCTCGAGGCCCGGCCACGCGAAGGCGTAGGTCCACGGCTCCTCGGCGAGGAACTCCTTGACCGCGGTGATGTTGGCGATCGAGAAGATCGCGATGATCACGGCGTACGGCGCGTAGGCGCGCAGCACGTCGGCGCGGGTGTCGGTGACCGTTCCGCTGGGTGCCGTCGCGACCCCACCGGCGGGCGAGCCGCCGGCAGCGGCCGGGCTGCCACCGGTCGCGCCCCGACCCGTCGGAGGCTCGGCCTCGAGCGTCTCGACGGGGCTCCAGCCGCGGAGCAGGAGAACGACCGAGGCCGCGGCGACCAGCGCCGCGACGATGTCGGCGAGCGGGACGGAGATGTAGTTGGCGGCGACGAACTGGGCGACGCCGAACGAGACGCCGCAGACCAGGGCCGGGAGCCAGGTCTGGCGGGCGCCGCGACGGCCGTCGACGATCAGCACCAGGATCAGCGGGACCACCGCGGCGAGCAGCGGGGTCTGGCGGCCGACCATCGCGCCCAGGGTGTCGACATTGAGCCCCGGGTCGTTGCTGGCGCCGGCGGTGACCGTGCCGAGGGTGACGATCGGCGTGGCGAGCGCGCCGAAGGCGACCGGGGCGGTGTTGGCGACCAGGGCGACCGTCGCGGCCTTGAGCGGCTGGAAGCCGAGCGCCATCAGCATGACGACGGAGACGGCGACGGGGGTGCCGAAGCCGGCCAGCGCCTCGAGCAGTGCGCCGAAGCAGAACGCGATGATGATCGCCTGGATCCGCTGGTCGGGGCTGACCTTCTCGAACGACCGGCGGAGCACGTCGAAGTGCCCGGTCGCCACGGTCAGGTTGTAGACCCAGATCGCGTTGACGACGATCCACATGATCGGGAAGAAGCCGAACGCCGCGCCTTCGGTGCCGGCGAGGAGCGCCTGGTCGACCGGCATCTCGAACAGCGCGATGGCCACGACGAGGGCGACGCCGAGGGCCACGAGGCCCGAGACCCAGGCCCGGATCCGCAGCCCGCCGAGGAGCAGGAAGAGGGCCGCGAGCGGGATCGCACCGCAGAGCGCGCTGAGAGCGAGTGACCCGCCGACGGGGTCGAGGTCTTGCTGGAACATCGAGGACTCCCGAGAGTTGTCGTCCTTTTCCGTCCAGCACGCTACCCCGCGTGCGTGACGGACGTCACCGGCGTCCGGTGCTCCCGCGATGAAGGGGCGGGAATTAGCGCCGAACGGCGTGCGCGGCTAGGCTTGCCCGGTTGCCTCGGCGAGGGAATCCCGGTCTCCGGAGTTCCGTGATCGACAGGGCTGGCTGACCACTGGTGCGCCGCGCTGCTCGACTCGAGTGCGCGGCGTTTCGCATGTCGGGCGCCGCCGCGGGGCACACCCGAGTTTCAGACGTCTGCACGTTCGAGGAGAGAAGAAGCATGGCCGCCGAGAAGATCACCGCCGAGACCCGCACCGAGTTCGGCAAGGGCGCCGCCCGCCGGATCCGCCGCGCGGACAAGGTGCCCGCCGTCATCTACGGGCACGGCAACGACCCGATCCACGTGACCCTCCCGGGTCACGACACGATGATGGCGCTCAAGCACGGCGGCTCCAACGCGCTGCTCGAGCTCGACATCGAGGGCAAGAGCCAGCTGGCCCTGACCCGGGAAGTCCAGATCGACCCGATCAAGCGCCACCTCGAGCACATCGACTTCGTCGCCGTCCGCAAGGGCGAGAAGGTCACCGTCGACATCGACGTCCACCTGGTCGGCGACGCCGGGCCGGACACGCTGGTCGTCACCGAGAACACCCGCGTCTCCGTCGAGGCCGAGGCCACGCACATCCCCGAGTACATCGAGGTCAGCATCGAGGGCGCCGCGGTCGGCACCCAGATCCACGCCTCCGACCTGCTCCTCCCCGAGGGCAGCAGGCTGCTCACCGACGGCGACATCCTCGTCGTGAACATCACCAACGCCCCGACCGAGGAAGAGATCGAGGCGGAGCTCGAAGAGGCCGAGGCCGAGGCCGGCATCGAGCGCGACGAGCACGAAGAGACCGAGGAAGAGGCCGCCGAGAGTGGCGAGGCCGCTGCCGAGGGCGAGGGCGACGCGCCTGCCGAGGGCAGCTCCGAGGAGTGACCATCCGTCGCTGGTGGGCGAGGTTGCGAGGCAACCCCGCCGACCGCGGCGACCAGCGACAGGGCCGGGAGACCCCCATGACCGACGGCGCCGCCGACGTGTGGCTGGTGGTCGGGCTGGGGAACCCCGGCCCGTCGTACGCCTGGCACCGGCACAACGTCGGCTACCACGTGGTCGAGGCGCTGGCCGAGCGGATGGGCTCGCCGTTCCGGGCGCACAAGTCCGGCCGCGCGGACGTCGTCGAGGGCCGGGTCGGCGCACCCGGTACGCCGGGTCCGCGCGTGGTGCTTGCCCGACCGCGGTCCTACATGAACGAGATCGGCGGCGTGGTCAAGCAGCTCGCCGGCTTCTACAAGGTGCCGGTGGAGCGGATCGTCGCGGTCCAGGACGAGCTGGACCTCCCCTTCGGGACGATGCGGATCAAGCTCGGCGGCGGGGACAACGGGCACAACGGCCTGCGCTCGATGCGGTCCTCGCTCGGCACCGGTGACTTCCACCGGGTCCGGATCGGTGTCGGTCGCCCGCCGGGGCGCCAGGAGGTCGCCGACTTCCTGCTCTCCAACTACTCGGCCGCCGAGCGCAAGGACGTGCCGTTCCAGGTGATCGACGCGGCCGACGCGGTCGAGTGTCTCGTCACCGAGGGCCTCGACAAGACCCAGCAGAAGTTCAACTCATAGGCTGTCGCCCGTGACCTACGAACCCGGCAACCCGCCCGCCGAAGCTGCCACCGACGACCATGTCCTCGCGACCTGGCTGGCCACCGCCGCCGGAGAGCGTCTGCTCGAGGTGCGGGGCGAGGGCCTCGAGGGCCGCGAGCTCAAGGACGCCGGAGACGCCGCCGCACACGAGCTGCTGATGTCGCTGATCGCCGAGCACCGACCCGGCGACTCGATCCTCTCGGAGGAGGGGAAGGACGACAAGGCGCGGCTCGAGGCGGCCCGGGTCTGGATCGTCGACCCGCTCGACGGCACCCGCGAGTTCTCGGAGGTGCCGCGCGAGGACTGGGCCGTCCATGTCGCCCTCTGGGAGAAGGGCGAGCTGGTCGCCGGCGCCGTCGCCCAGCCGGCGCTGGGGGAGACGTTCAACACCGGGCAGCCGCCCGTGGTCCCGCCGAGCAGCTCGGACCGCCCCCGGATCGCCGTGTCCCGCACCCGCCCGCCGGCGTTCGTCGAGGCACTCGCCGAGGAGCTGGACGCCGAGCTGGTGCCGATGGGCTCAGCGGGCGTGAAGGTGATCTCCGTGACGCGCGACGTCAGCGATGCGTACGTCCACGCCGGCGGTCAGTACGAATGGGACAACGCCGCACCCGTGGCCGTTGCCCGAGCCGCCGGCCTGTACTGCTCCCGTGTCGACGGGTCCGAGCTGGTCTACAACCAGGATGACGTCTCACTGCCCGACCTCATCGTGTGCCGGCCGGAGCTTGCCGAGCGGATCCTCGACTTCGTCCGGCGCCACGGCACCGAGTAGTCGGTGCCGCGGCGTGACGGACGCGGAGGTCACTGCGCCGGACCGGTGAGGGCGTCGAGCGGGTTGGCGGACGCCCAGCGCTGGACCTTGTCGTCCCGTACGGCGTCCCAGAGGGCCGCGTTCTCGGCCTGGTCCAGGTAGACGACGCTCTGCGCGCCCTCGCGGCCGAAGCCCTGGACGGGGGCGGTGAGGAAGTGCATGTCCTGGGCCTTCATGCCCCGCATGTCCATCATCAGCCCACGCATGTCGCCGAACTCCCAGCCGGAGTCGACCGAGACGTTCTTGGTGAGGGTGTCGAGCAGGCCGTAGATCGAGCCCGGGTTGGCCGACCGCATGGTCGCCAGCGAGGAGCGGGTCAGTCCGCGGACGATCGCCTGCTGGCGCTTGACCCGGTCCACGTCGCCCATCGTCAGCCCGTAGCGCTGACGCGCGTAGAGCAGGGCCTGGGAGCCGTTGAGGGTCTGCTGACCCTTGGTCCACACGACGTTGAAGTGCGGGTCGGCGATGGTCTTGGGCACGGTGACGGTGACGCCGCCGACGGTGTCGATGAGGGACTGGAAGCCGGCCCAGTCGACGACCGCGAGGTGGTCGATCCGGACGCCGGTCAGCTTCTCGACGGTCTCGATGGCCAGCGACGGACCCTCGAGGGAGAAGGCGGCGTTGATCTTGTTGTAGCCGTAGCCCGGCACGTCGACCCAGGAGTCGCGCGGGATCGACACGAGGGACATGCCGTCGTGGTCCGCGTTGACGTGCAGGATCATGATCGTGTCGGTGCGCTGGGCGCCCGGGACCCACTCGGCGGCGGTCGCGGAGCTGCCGGTCGTGGCCTCCTCCGAGCGGCGGTCGGTGCCCATCACGAGGATGTTCATCGCACCCCCGGCGGCTCCGCCGGCGCGGGCCGGCCGGTTGTCCACGTTGTCGAAGACTCCGTCGATGCGGTTCACCTGGCCCGACAGGTGAGAGTTCACCGAGAGCAGGGTGATCAGCGCGCCTCCGGAGACGACGAGCAGCAGGATGAGCAGGCCGACCATGATCTTCATGGGTCGGCGAGTGCGACGCGACGTGTCCCCTCGATGTCCCCCACCGTGAGCTCGCCGCGTCGGATCGGCCGGCATCGAACAGCACGATGCCAGGTACTTCTCTGACGGCGGTCATGGCTAGACCATCTGGTCGGCGCGCGTAGGTAAATCCGGGGACCGGGGGCGCAATACCCCATTTCGGGGAGCCGGTGATTTCGGCGCAGTCCCCAACATTGGCGAAAAGGCACCGGACCCTGCCCCGGCGCCTGCGCCGCTCAACAGGATGGCTGACGGACCTTGCGGTGTGGGTGAGGTCCGCACGACGCCTGACGTTCGCGGGGAGCGGGCTCTGACCTTCAGGCGCGGAACTCTCAACTGCAAGGGGTATGGGGACATGCGCTCAACTTCGCCGGTCCGGCACGCGCTTCGTCGAGTGGGGCGATCGGTGGTTGCCGGTGCGGTGGCCGTCAGCGGCGCGGTTGCGGCCGTCGCCGTCTCCGCGGCTGTGCTCCCCGTCCCCTCGGCGAGCGCCGCCCCGCCCGACTTCCTGACCACCCTGGCCGGGCCGTCCCGGGCCGCGATGTACCCCTCCGGCCTCGAGTACGACGAAGCCAACAACCGCCTGGTGGTGGCCGACACCGGCCGCGACCGGATCCTCTTCTACTCCCTCACCGGTGACCCGCTGGGCGGGTTCGGCGAGTACGGCGACGGGGACGGCCAGTTCGCCAGCCCGCGCGACGTCGCCGTGGACCCGCAGGGCAACATCTACGTCGCCGATGCCGAGAACAACCGGATCCAGAAGTTCGACGAGCGACGGCGACTTCATCGACTGGTGGGGTGGACTGGGCAACGGCAACGAGACCCTCAACACGCCGATCGGCGTCACGTGGGACCCGTACAACGACGTGCTCCTCTCCGCCTCCACCGGACAGTCCCTGATCCGCGCGTGGGACGCCAACGGCGTCTACAAGTGGAAGTCGCCGACCGGTGACCAGCTCGGCGCCCACTCCATGCGCGACGTCAGCCGCGGCCCCGACGGCAAGCTCTGGGTCACGGCGTACAAGGAGCACCAGATCAAGGTGTACGACGTGTCGCCCACCGGCGTCTGGCAGAGCAACACGCCGGTCTGGACGCTCGGCGACGGCCTCCCCGCCGGGCAAGGATGCCGGCCAGCTGAACTTCCCCTACAACGTGGTCTTCTCCGACGACGAGCACACCGTCTACGTCTCCGACACGGGCAACGGCCGGATCGCCCGCTGGGACATCTCCGGTCGCCCGCCGGTGTGGCTGGCGCCGTTCGGTGACCACTGCACCGTCCACCCGGACCTCTGCGCGGACCCGCCGGCCGACCAGGGCAAGTTCAACCACCTGCGCCGGGTCGCGATCGACCCCGCGGGCAACATCTACGGCGCCGACTTCTGGGGCTCCGGCATCGAGGTGTTCTCCCCGACCGGCACCCCGATCGACTCGATCGAGGGCGCCAGCGCGCCCGCTCCGGGCTTCGCCGAGCCGTACGCCGTGGACGTGTCGCCCGACGACAGCGGCCAGGTCTACGTGATGGACCGGCTCAACCACCGGATCCAGCGCTTCCAGCCCAACGGCACCTACCTGAACAAGGTCGGGGCCCGGGGCGTCGCCAACGCCACCTTCTCCTGGCCCGAGGGCCTGACCGTCGGGCCGGACGGCGGCGTGTGGGCCGTCGACACCCGCGGCGACCGGATCGAGAAGATCGCCGCCGACCTGTCCAAGACCGGCGCGAAGGCCTACGGCGACACCGGAAGCGGCGACGGGCAGTTCAACTACCCCTCGAACGCCGACGTGGCCGCGAACGGCGTGGTCTGGGTCGCCGACACCCGCAACGACCGGCTCCAGACGTACGACCCCGCCGCTGGCACCTGCACGACGTCTCCCGGTCGGGCCGCGTGCTTCTCGCAGATCGGCAGCGCGGGCTCGAACCCCGGCCAGTTCCAGGACCCGATGGGCGTCGCCGTGACCGCCGACGCGGTCTACGTCGCCGACACCGGCAACGACCGGGTGCAGAAGCTCGCCCTGGACGGCACCCCGCTGGCGAGCTCCACCGTCAGCCTCGACGAGCCGCAGGGGATCGAGGTCGCGCCCGACGGCACCGTCTGGGTGGCCGACACCATGAACAACCGCCTGGTCCACCTGTCGGCCGAACCTCACCGACCTCGGCGACGGCTTCGGCGGCCCCGACCCCGGCATCGGCGACCACCAGTTCTTCAACCCGCACGACCTGGCCTTCGGCAACGACAAGATGTACGTCGCCGACACCTACAACGACCGGGTCCAGGTCTACGCGATGCCCGGCCCGACCGAGCCGCCGCCGACCCCGCTGAACCCGCAGCCCAGCGGCCAGATCTCCGACCCGGGCGGCGTCGCTCCGATCTACCCCGCCGGCGTCGAGATCGTCGACGGCACCTGGTACGTCGCCGACTCCGGTGGTGCCCGCGTGGTCACGCTCAACCCGACCACCGGCGCCGCGACCCCGCTGACCGCGACCGGCCTGCTCAAGGACCCGCGTGACCTCGAGGTCGACGCCGCCGACCCGACCGCCCTGTGGGTGACCAACACCGGCGGCAGCTCGGTCGTGCGCATCGCCCGGACCGGCGGCGCCCAGCTCGGATCGCCCCTGACCGGGCTGACCCAGCCCTACGGCCTCACCAACGACGCCACCCGCGTCTACGTGGCCAACACCTACAAGGCCGGCACGGCCGGTCAGGTCGGTTCGGTGAAGGCGTTCAACCGGAATGGCAGCGTCGCCTGGGAGAAGACCGGCTGCGCCACGGGACCGGCGTTCAAGCGGCCCCGCGACGTCGGGCTGCTCGACAACGGCCAGGTCGCCGTCGCCGACACCGACAACAACCGGATCGTGATCCTCGACCCGGCCACCGGCAACTGCGTGGGCAGCCCCATCGGGACCACCGGCACCGACGCCGGCCAGTTCAAGGCACCGCGCAGCGTCACCTCCGACGGCGCGGGCGGCATGTGGGTCGCGGACGCGCTCAACCACCGCGTGCAGCACCGCACCGCCGCCGGCACCTGGAGCGCCAGCCCGATCGCCAACGCCTACGGCACCGGCAACGGGCAGTTCCGGTCCCCGCACTGCGTCACCCCGATCCCGGGCACGACCGACGTCGCGGTCTGCGACACGTTCAACTTCCGGATCTCGGTCTGGGACGGCGCCGGCGCCACCCCGCAGTGGCAGGAGCACATCGGCGGCACCAAGCCCACCAACGGCGGCTTCAACGGCGCCTTCGCGGTGGCCTACGGACCCGACGGCTCGCTCTACGCCGCCGACTGGTTCAACCACCGGATCCAGAAGTTCTCGCCGAGCGGCCAGTTCGTCACCTCGTGGGGTGGCTACGGCACCGATGCGGCGACGGGCGCGCTGATGTTCCCGCGCGGCATCGTGGTCAACGGCGCCGGTGAGGTCGTCGTCACCAACAGCGAGAACAACCGGATCGACGTCTTCACCTCCAACGGCGCCTTCGTGAAGTCGGTCAAGCCGCCGACCGGCACCACCCCGCCCTGAGCCGGCCGCACCAGACCGCGCTCGACGGCTCGGGCGGGTACTGGATCGCGGACACGCTCAACAACCGCGTCGTCCACCTCGCCTCCGACGGCGCGGTGCTGTCTGACCATCCCGATCGCCGGCCCCGCCGCCGGGAGCAAGCCCGAGGGCGTCGCCGTGGACACCGACGGCAGCATCCTGGTGTCCAACACCCAGAGCAACAAGGTGGAGCGCTACAACGCGACCACCGGCGCCCTGATCGGCACCGTTGCAGCGAACGGCACCGGCAACGGCCAGGTCAAGAAGCCCGGCGGGCTGCTCGTCACCGGCACCGGCCAGTCGCGCCGGCTGTGGATCGCCGACGTGGCCAACAACCGGGTGACCGTGCTCAACAGCACGGGCGCGGTCGAGAAGTCCTTCGGGTCCGTCGGAGCGGGTCTCGACCAGTTCAACCTGCCGCAGGGCGTCGCGGTCGACCCGACCGACGGCGACATCGCGGTGGCCGACTTCGACAACAACCGGATCTCGCTCTGGGAGCCCCAGGGTGCCCCGCCGGTGGACACCGCCAACCCGACCGCGGCCTTCACCGCCCCGGCGAGCGGCGCGTCGCTCCCCGCCGGCACGGTCGCCGTCGCCGGGCACCAGCTCCGACGACACCTCGGTGGCGGCGGTCGACGTGCAGGTGCAGCGGTCCTCGGACAACCAGTGGCTGCAGGCCAACGGCACCACCTGGGGCGCCAGCCAGGCCTGGGTGTCCGCGACCCTCGCGGCGCCGGGTGGGACCAGCTCGACCTGGACCTCCTCGGTCCCGGCCACGGTGGCGGGCACCTACTCGATGACCGCCCGGGTGACCGACCAGGCGAACAAGACCGGTCACGGCGACACGTTCGTTCGTCGTGGCCGCGGCACCGGACACCGCCGCACCGGACACGGCGATCACGGCGCCGGCCAACCAAGGCACGGTGACCACGCCGACGACGAACGTTCACGGGCACGGCGATCGGACAACGTCGGCGTCTCGGCCGGTGACGATCCTGATCAAGGACCGCGACACCAACCTGTGGCGGCTGACCAACGGCACGTGGGCCTCGAGCTCGACCGGGCGCCCAGCACCTGGCGACCGTGACTCCGGCCGGAGGCACCTCGCCGACGCTGGACGCTCGACGGCGTCGCCCTGCCCAGGGCAACTACCTGGTGACCGCCAGGGCACGTGACGCGGCCGGCAACCAGGACGCGACTCCGCGGCTCGCGCCAGTTCTCGGTGCGCATCACCGCGGACGACGCGGCCACTCCTACGGGCACGATCACGGCACCGGCCAACAACGCCGCGGTCCCGCGACCGGTCACGATCACCGGCACCGCGGCGGACGACAAGGGCGTCGCCACTGTGAAGCTCGGGATCCGGCAGAACGGCACCAACCTGTGGTGGAACGGCACCGCGTGGACGGCGACGTCCACCAAGGTCAACGCCGTTCGCAAACCCGGGTGGTGGCTCGACCACGTGGAGCTACACGCTCACGTCGATCCCGAACGGCAGCTACGGCTTCTCGGTCGACATCACCGACACGGCCGGGAAGCTGGCGACCGGCACGGGCAAGCCGACGTGGCGCAGCTTCACGTGACCGGCTGAGGAGACGCCGTGACTCAGCCCATGCCGACCATCGCACGCAAGTACGGCGTCCAGGCGATCGCCGAGGACGCCAACGGAAATGCAGATCCGACCAAGCCCTGGGTAACCATCCGGTCGTTTTCTCACGGGGGTTAGGCAATGAACAAGACGGGTGCAGGACACCTGACGAACAAGACCCGGCTACAGCTCGCCGCTGCGGCCGTGGTCTGCCTGGTCGCGCCGTTGCTGGTGGCCATCGCGCCGCCGGCGCACGCCGCGACCACCCTCCAGGCGGTCCGGATCATCGGCGGTCCGGGGCACGCCGGCCACTACGGCTGGGGCGCGGAGACCATCCCGCCCGGTCGGCCGCGCGCCGGCAACGTGCTGATCACCGACTACTGGAACTTCCGGATCACCGAGTTCGACCAGCAGGGCAACGTTGTCGGGCACCCGGTCACGAACGACGGCGGCCACGGCGGCGCCGTACGACGTCGCGATCAACCCGGTCAACGGCAACATCGCCTTCGGCGACGTCGACGCGGGCATGCAGGTCGACATCTACTCGTCGACCGGCCAGTTCCTGCGCTCCTGCGGCAACGGCACCCGCTGGCGCTACCCGGCGTACCTCGACTACGACGCCCAGGGCCGGCTCGCGGTCGCGGACAGCCGCGGCCACAAGATCGTGATGACCAACGACGCCAACTGCAACGTGCTGTTCCAGTTCGGCACCCAGGGCAGCGGTGCCTCGCAGTTCAACACGCCCCGTGGCCTCGACTTCGCCCCCGACGGCACGCTCTGGGTCAACGACACCAACAACCGGCGGGTCAGTCCAGTGGAGCGTCGGCGCGTCGTCCGCCTCCCGGATCAAGAGCTTCCCCGTCGAGGCCGGCGACCTGCGCGGCCTGATGTACCGCGAACGGCGAGGTCTACTGCCGTGAACGCGGCCACCGCCCGGGTGAACGTGTACAACGCCACCAGCGGTCGCCCGGGCCCGCTTCTGGGGCGGGTACGGCACCAGCGACGGCAAGTTCGTCGACGGCGGCCGCGGCATCGCCGCCGACGGCTCCGGGAACGTCTGGGTCGCCGACATGCCGGGCTTCCGCACCCAGAAGTTCACCCCCAGGGCCAGTTCCTGCTCGGCGCGACCGAGCCGCCGGGACCGCCGCCGGTGGGCGGGTACGCCCTGCCCGAGGGCGTCGCGGCCGACGACGACGGCACCGTGGTCGGCATCGACAGCTTCAACTGGCGGGTCAACGTGCACAACGCCGACGGCACGCCGCGGCTGGCGTTCGGCACGCGCAACGACTTCAACTACCCGCGCGGCATCGCGCTGCACCGGAGCGCGAACACGATCGTCGTCGGCAACACCGACTCCGGCCAGGTCGACAAGTACTCCATGACCGGGCAGAGGCTCTGGACGGCCGAAGGTGTGAAGCCGTGGGACGTCGCCGTGGACCAGGTGGACGGCCGGATCTACGCGGCGGAGTTCGGCTCCAACCGGGTCCGGGTCGTCAACAGCGGCGGTTCGCTGGGGGCGACGTACTCCGGCGGGCTGAGCAACCCGCGCGGCGTGGCCGTCGACCCGACGGACCGGTCGATCTGGGTCTCGAACCAGGGCAGCGGACGGATCGTGCACTTCTCCTCGACCGGCGCGACCCTCGGCTCCTTCGCCAGCGGCGCCGGCCAGGCCGCCGGGCATCGCGGTCAACGCGAGCACGGTCTTCCTCGCCGACAAGACCGGCAACCTGATCCGGATGTACACCAAGAGCGGCACCCCGACCGGGACCTTCGGTGGCGGCGGGTCCGCCCTCGGCCGGTTCCGGAACCCGACCGGCCTCGACCTCGTCGGCAACCGGCTCTACGTCATGGAGATCCGCAGCGAGCGCATCCAAGAGCTACGCGTCGTCGCGAGCTGAGCAGGACGAGGCAAGGAGGAGTAGATGACGAGCAGCACCAGCGACGCAGGCGGCCGCAGCTGGCCGGGACTGCTCGCCGCTCGCGGCGACGCTGGCGGCTGGTCTGCCCGGCAGCCGCGGCGGCCACACCCGTCCCCGGTCCCACGCATCGGTGGTCCGCTGCACGCCGAGATGTACCCCTCGGGCCTCGAGGCGGCGCCCGACGGCACCGTGGTGGTCGCCGACACCGGCAACAACCGGATCGCGAGGTACAACGCCGACGGAACGCTCGTCTGGTCGGTCGGCACGCACGGCGCCGGCACCGACCAGTTCGACAACCCGCGCGACGTCGGGGTCGACGCGGACAACAACGTCTACGTCGCCGACACCCGCAACAGCCGGATCGTGAAGCTCTCGCCGAGCGGTGCGTGGCTCGACTCGACCACCGGGCCGAGCACCGCGTTCTCGTTCCAGCTCGGCGTCACCGTCAAGGGCAACAGGGTCTACGTCGGGGACACCGGCCGGCACCGGATCGTCGTCCTCGACCTGGACCTGCGACACGTGATCGGTCGTCGGCACAACGGCGCCTGCACCAACTCAACGGCAACCGCGATGCCACAGGCGGACTGCCGCCGGCAACGTCTACGTCGCGGGCTACAAGACCAACGAGATCGTCAAGTTCGCTCCCGACGGCACCTGCCTGCGCAAGTGGGGCAGCACCGGCTCGGACCCGGCCAGTTCCGCACGCCGTACGGCGTGGCGACCCAGCATCGACCCGGTCACCGGCCAGGAGCTGCTCTACGTCGCCGACGGCCTCAACAACCGCGTCCAGGTGTTCACGCTGACCGGCCCGTTCGTCACCCAGTTCGGCACCTTCGGCGAGCCCGACGAGGCCGGCACGTTCACCACGATGCGTCGGGTCGCCGTGGCCGAGGACGGCACCGGCAACGTCTGGGCGCGCCGACCTGTGGGGCGACCGGATCCAGCGCTGGGACCGCACCCCGACCGGCTTCACCTACGACCGGACCATCGGCGAGGCCATGCCGCGACACCGACCGAGCACGCGTCTTCCACGAGCCGCGCGGCATGGCCTTCGCGCCCCAGCGGTGACCTCTGGGTGACCGACACCGTCCACCACGCGTTCCAGAGGTTCGACAGCGACGGGGACCTCGTCGACACCTGCGGCGAGCGCGCGGCCGAGGGCACCAAGCTCGGCCAGTTCAACTGGCCGCGCGGGATCGCGGTCGACCCTGCGCAACGGCAACCTGTGGATCGCCGACACCAAGCAGCACCAGCTGCAGGTGCTCACGCCAGACTGCCAGGGCGTCATCGGCGTTCGTCAAGAACACCGCCGGCCGGCACCGACGCGCGGTCGTTCAACTGGCCCTACGACATCGCCATCCGGCCCAGCGACCGGTTCGCGTTCGTGGTCGACACCCAGAACCACCGGATCAAGGCGTACGACGTCGCCAACGCCGATGTTCCCGGCCGACAACAAGGGCCCGCTGCCGGCCTCCGTGTTCGGCACCAGGGGCACCGGCTCCACGAACTTCAAGTGGCCCAGTGGCGTCGCCGTCGGGCCGAACGGGAACGTCTACGTCGCCGACCGTGGCAACAACCGGATCCAGGAGTTCTCCTTCTCGCCCGCCGACCGGCTTCTCGTTCGATCCGCGCCCTGCGGACGTCGAACGGCACCCTGCAACGAGCCCGAGGGCGTGGCGGTCGACCCCACGGGCCGCGTCATCGTGGCCGACAGCGCCAGGACAACCAGATGGTCGTCATGGCGCCGGACCGGACGGTCGAGGCCACGATCAGCGGCCTGCACCACCCGACCGCGGTCGAGGTCGGGCCCGACGGGACGATCTACCTCGCCGACACCTACGCGCGACGTGGTGCGCACCTACACGTTCGTCCACGCCGCCGCCGGACACGACGGCACCGACGGGCGCGTTCACCGCGCCCGGTAGCGGGTCAGGTGCCGGTGGGCGAGGTCACGATCACCGGCACCGCCGCGGACAACCAGGCCGTCGGGCAGCGGTGTACGTCGCGCTGCGCCGCAACGACAACAACACCTGGCTGCACGCGAACGGCACCTACGGCGCGTTCGCAGTGGCTCCCGGCCGAGGTGGCCAACCCGGGTGCCACCTCGAGCGGCTGGGCGTTCTCGACGACGCTGCCGGCGACGGGCGGCTACTTCATGCAGCTGCGCGTCGACGACGCGGCCGGCAACCAGAACGCCACGCCCCAAGCCGAGCCGGACGCTTCACGGCCGTGGCCAGCGCGGTGACTCGGCCACGCCGACCGGGACGATCACGGCGCCGGCCAACGCGCGCCGCGGTGTCGGCCCCGGTGACGATCACGGGCACGGCGGCGGACGACAAGGGCGTCGCGAACGTGAAGCTCGGGCATCAAGCAGAACGGCACCAGCCTCTGGTGGAACGGCACGGCCTGGCAGGCGACAGTCCACCAAGGTGAACGCCACTCTCGGTACACCGAACGGTACGTCCACGACCTGGAGCTACACGCTGCCCGGTCCGCGCCGGGCGGCTACGGCTTCTCGACCGACGTCACCGACACGGCGGGCAAGCTCGCGACCGGTACCGGCAAGCCGGCCTGGCGCACCTTCACGGTGACGGGCTGACGGAGACGACCCGACATGACGAGCTCCGACGACTCGGTCGCGCCGCTGGTGGCCGCCGTCCTGGCGAACAGCGGGCTGGTCGCCCTGCTGCAGCTGGCGACGGCGCCCGCCGAGGCCGCCTGGACCGCACCCCAGTTCGTGCGGTCCATGGCCGGCAACGGCCGCCCAGGGGTCTTCCCCTGGGGGGCGCAGTACAACCCCGTGAGCAACGAGGTGATCGTCGGCGACTACCTCAACAACCAGATCCGCCGGTACACGCCGGACGGGAAGATCCTCGGGTCGTTCTACCGGCCGAACTCGACCGGGCAGCCGTACTCGATCGGCATCGACCCGCGCAACGGTGACATCTACGTGCCCGAGATCGCCGACGGCACCCGGGCAACAAGGTGGCGCACTACACGAAGGACGGCATCTTCGTCCGCAGGCGCTGACGCTGAGCAGCATCGACTACCAGGCCTGGATCACGATCGACGGCAACGGCAACCTGATCCAGGCCGACAGCCACTACGTCAACAACTCTCGCAACAAGCCGCATGGTGCGGGTGTGGCGGCTCTCGGACGGCCGGAACACCAAGTCGTTCAACGTGCTGGCCCACGGGCACCACCAGCTCGACCGTGCCGCGGATCTACGGCATCGACGTGGACGCCGCCGGCAACTTCTGGCTGACCGACACGATGAACAACCGGATCCTGAAGTACTAACATCGCGGGCACCACCTGGCCACGCTACGGCGACAGCGAGTCTCCACGGCGACGCCCGCGGCATGGCCGTCGACGACGCCACGGAACCGGCGTCTACGTCTCCGACGCCACCGTCGGGCAGGTCGACGTCTTCAACCTCCAGGGCCAGTACATCGAGACCCTGGGCGACGGCTCCGGCGTCGGGGCCGCTCAACCTCGGGAGCGCCCGGCAGCCGACCGTCGGCCCCGACGGCACCCTGTACGTCGCCGAGTACGGCAACGCCCGGATGCACCGGTTCACCGCTCGACGGCGACGGACGCGGGCTACTTCCCGGACCCCGCCCAACCCGCCCTGCCGGCCAGCTCGGCGAGCCCCGCGACGTCGACGTCGACGACGAGACCGGCGACATCTGGGTCGCCGACTCCTGGAACCAGCGGGTCCAGCGGTTCACGTCGACCGGCGAGTTCATCGGCACCTTCGGCACCCGCAGCTCGTCGCCGGCAGTACGGCATGAACTACCCGCGCGGCATCGCGCGTCGACCCGGTGAGCCGCCGGGTCTGGGTGGCCAACCAGCGCGGGCCACCACATCAAGCGCTACGACTACGACGGCGCCTTCGTCGACCAGCTCGGCGACGCCGAGACGGACTCCGAGAGCCCGGGCTACTTCCGGTGGCCGCTCGACATCGAGTTCTACGGCGGCAAGGCCATCGTCTCCGACCGCAACTCCACCAAGGTGAAGATCCTCGACGCCGCCACGGGGGCGGAGACCAGCTCGTTCACCCGCTCCGGCAACCACGGCATGGCGGTCGACCCGGCGAACGGCAACATCTACGTCGCGGACGCGCACGAAGATCTACCAGTACAACTCGACCGGCACCGTCGCTGACCCGCACCTTCGGGGCCGCCGGCACCGGTGACGGCCAGTTCAAGCACATCTGGGACATGGTCGTCAGCAACGGCGTCCTCTACGTCACCGACGACAACGCGTCGCGGATCCAGGCGTTCACCACGCGCCGGCGCCTTCCTCGGCAAGTGGGGCGGTTACGGCACCGGTGCCTACCAGTTCAAGAACCCGTCCGGCATCGCCGCCGGCGCCGACGGCCTGCTCTACGTCGCCGACGCGGGCAACGACCGGGTCACGGTGTTCGACCCGTCCGTGGCGCGGGGTGGCGGCGCCTGGCCGCCACCGATCGCCGAGGCTCGGCTACCCGGGCAAGGGCGCCACTCGTCCCCGGCCCGGCCGGTCCGCCTCTCCGGCACCGTCACGGACGAGACCGGCTGTCGCCTCGGTCCAGGTCGCGGTCCAGGACACCGCGACCGGGCTGTGGTTCAACGCCTCGAACTCGACCTGGTCGACGACGCCAGTCGTGGGCGACTGAGCCCGCTGGTCGGGCGACACCAGCGAAGAACATGACGTGGGCGTGGAGCTTCATCGGGGTCGAGTACGGCGGGCAGCTACCACGCCGAGGTCCGCGCGCGTCGACGTCGCCGGCAACACCTCGCCGGTCCAGCTCCCGGTCGACTTCGGGGTCGTCGCCGAGGTCGCCGACCGACACCGCGGCGCCGGACGTCCGTGCTGACCACCCGGCCCCGGGCGAGAGCCTCGCGCTGGAGCCGCCGCTGGTGATCTCCGGCGACGGCGTCCGACGACACGGGCGTCGCAGTCGGTCGAGGTCCGGGTGCGCCGGGCCGGGCACCAACCAGTTCCTCCAGCCCGACGGGACGTTCGCCACGACGACGGCGTGGATGCCGACGACGCTCGCCGAGCCGTCCACGATCAGCACCGCCTGGGCCTACTCGTGGGCCGACCCGGTCGCCGGCAAGCTACGAGGTCGCCGTACGACCCACGACGTCCTCGGCAACACGGTCCAGACCGTGCTCGGGGAGTTCGAGCTGACCGCAGGTGCTGCCGCCGGACACGACGGCTCCGGTGTTCAGCTCGGTGCTGCCGGCCAACAACTCGACCGTTGCGTCACCGGGTGACATCACCGGCGTGATCACCGACGACCGGGCGATCGACCGGGTCGAGATCGCGATCAAGAACCGGGCGAACAACCAGTGGCTGCGCCCCGACGGCAGCTGGGGTGCCTTCGGCTGGCTGCCGACGACGCTCGCGTCGCCGGGATCCACGAGCAGCACCTGGACCAAGAGCTGGGGCGGCACGCCGGGCATCTGGGGCTACCAGCTCCGGGCGTACGACGCCTCCGGCAACACCGTCGCCCGTCGCGTTCCGGTCCTTCACGACCAACTGATCACATCACGTAGAGCAACTGTCACCCCCAGCGAAACGGAGCACTCATGCGTCACGTTCACCCGCGCTGGGCACTAGGAGCTGTTCTCGCGACGCTCCTCGCCATGGCGGCCAGCCTGCTGACGGTGCCCGCGGCGAACGCCGCGGTCACCGCGACCTGGGTCCGCCAGATCGGCAAGCCCGGGCACGCCGGGCTCTACGCGTGGGGCGCCGCGACGGCGCTCGACGGGTCGATCCTGGTCGGCGACTACAACAACTACAACGTGAAGCGGTACTCGACGAGTGGCCAGCTGCTGCAGACGATCTGCAGCAAGGGCAGCAACCCGGGCCAGATCAACCAGCCTTACGGCCTCGGCGTGGACCCGATCGACGGGTGCATCTACGTCGTGGACACCGTGCCCCGCCAGATCGAGGTGTTCAACGCGAACGGCACGCCGAAGACCACCTGGGACATCAACCCCGCGCGGTGGCTACTACACGACCCGGGTCGCGGTGAACGACGACGGCTGGGTCTACACGGTCAACTCGCAGAGCATCAGCCAGACCAGCCCGCACACCATCAACGTGTACGACCGCAACGGCACCTGGATGTTCAAGTTCGGCCAGACCGGCACCGGCCCCGGCCAGACCTACGGCTACCGCGGCATCGCGATCGGTCACAACGACGAGGTGTACGTCCTCGACGGCGGCAACAAGCGGGTCCAGGTCTACGACCGCAACGGCGTCTACCTGCGCACCTTCGGCACCGCCGGCACCGGCCCGGGCCAGCTCGGCTTCGACACCCGTGGCCTGGCCCTCGACCTCGACAACGGCTGGGTCTACGTCTCGCGACGCCTCGGACGGCACCATCGAGAAGTTCACGCCTGACCGGCACCCCGCTCGGCACGTTCACGGTCGCCGGGCCCGACCCGGGCACGTTCGGCGGGCCGCGCGAGATCACGGTCGGCCAGGACCACAACCTCTACGTCATGGACTACTCCGGCGAGCGGGTGCTCGTGTTCAGCCCGAGCGGCACCATCCTCAGCGAGATGCCGGAGCACCCCGAGCCCGGCGCCCGAACGGCGGCTTCAACCAGCCCGAGGGCATCTCCGTCGACCAGACGAGCGGTCAGGTCTACGTCTCCGACACGTTCAACCACCGGATCCAGCGGTTCTCCTCGACCGGCGCCTACCAGGCCAAGTGGGGCTACCGCGGCCGCGGCACGGGCGACGCCATGGACTACCCGCGCGGCATCGCCGTGGACCCGCCAGGACCGGACCGTGTGGCTCAACAACACCCGCTCGGCGAACATCAAGCACTACACGCCGGCGGGCGGCTTCCTCGGTGACTTCGGCACCCAGGGTGCGGCCAACGACCAGTTCTACTACTCCCGGGGCATCCACGTCGGGACCGACGGGCGCATCTACGTGCCCGACTCCGGCAACCGCCGGCTGAAGGTGATGTCGAAGACCGGCGCCCTGATCTGGTCGGCTCCCTGCGGCACCCCGGCGCTCACCGGCAACTACGTCCTGTTCGGCTGCACCTCGGTCGCCCGGGACTCGTCGGGCAACGTCTACGCGGCCGCGCCGACCGAGGACGTCGTCTACAAGTTCTCGTCCACGGGCACCCTGATCGCGAAGTACGGCACCCACGGCACCGGCGCCGGCCAGCTGGACGGCGCCTACGGCATCGCGATCCGGGGCAACCGGATGTACGTCTCCGAGATGGACAACAACCGGATCAGCGTCTTCAGCCTGACCGGCCAGTTCCTCGGGTCGTTCGGCGGGGCCGGGACCGCGCACGGCAAGTTCCGTCGTCCCTCGGCGCTGGCGTTCGACGCCTCCGGGCGGCTCTACGTCACCGACACGGGCAACGAGCGGGTGGAGGTCTTCAACGTCACCGTGAGCTGACCCGTCATCAGGGTTGGGTATAGGCGACCGATCTCGGCGGGCGCCGGTCGGTCCGTTCACCAGACTGTGTAGGTGTGCGGGCCGACCGGTGCACGCCACGGCCAAGGGACAGCCGACACCGGGACCGAACGCATGGAGGGGATCAATGGCAACGTCACCTGACCGCGGCCTGGTCGAGGACCGTTCGTCCGCGGCCCGGGTCCGGGCCCGGCTCGGCCGGCACGTCGAGTGGCTGCGCCGCGACGGTCTGGCCCGCCTCGTCGAGGAGGACGGACTGGACCCGCGCGAGCGGATCTCCGCGGCGGTGAGGTCCTGGCGCTGGCGCCGGCAGCACGGTGTCGAGCCGGGTACGGCGCGCGCGGTGTTCGTCGTCGGTGTCCAGCGCTCCGGCACCAACATGGTGCTGCGCGGCTTCGAGCAGGACCCCTCGGTCGAGCTGCACAACGAGAACGACCGCCGGGCCTTCGAGCGCTTCCAGCTGCGGAGCGACGACGTGGTGCGCGACGTCATCCGGAGCAGCCGCCACGAGTCGGTGATGTTCAAGCCGCTGTGCGACAGCCACCGGACGCCCGAGATCCTCGACGGCCTCGCCGCCGAGGGGACCGACGCCCGCGCGGTGTGGGTCTACCGCGGCGTGGACGGCCGGGCCCGGTCCGCCGTCCGGAAGTTCGGCGACGTCAACCGCCGGGTGCTCACCGAGATCGCCGCGGGACGCGGCCTGGACCGGTGGCAGGCGCAGGGCCTCTCCGAGGACTCGCTCGACCTGATCCGGTCGATCGGTCCCGAGACCCTCGACCCCGAGTCGGCGGCGGCCCTCTTCTGGCTGGTCCGCAACCGGCTCTACCTCGACCTCGGACTCGAGAACCGCCGCGACGTCCACCTCGTCTGCTACGAGCGGGTGGTCGCGGACCCGGAGCCGGAGATCGACGCGCTGGCGCGCTTCCTGGGCGTGGAGGCGAGCCCGCAGCGGTACGAGCACATCGACCGCCGCGCGGCGTACGTCCAGCCGCTCGATCTCCACCCGCAGGTCCGGGCGGCGTGCCTCGAGCTCGAGGCAGCGCTCGCCGAGATCGCCGACCGGTCCCATCGGCGGCTGACGGGAGCCGAGCTGACATGAGTGCCCGGGGGGGACAAGGGAACGGCGTCGTCGTTCGGCAGTCGTTCTTCAGCGGCGGCATCGCCTCGATCGCCGTCGCCACCGGACTGCTGCTCGACGTCGTCGCGGCGGCCGTCTTCGGCGCCGGCCGCGACACCGACGCGTTCGTGGCCGCGGCGCGCTTCCCGCTCGCCCTGACCGCGATCCTGATGCTGATCTCGACCCAGGTGCTGGTGCCGACCTTCACCACCTGGATGTCGACGCTCGAGCGCCGCCGCGGGAAGCGGCTGGTCTCGAGCACGCTCCTCGTCTCCGTCGGCGTCGGCGCCGCTGTCGCGGCGCTGCTGGCGGTCGCCGCGGTCCCGATGGTCGCGGTGATGGCGCCCGGCTTCGAGGACTCGCAACGCGCACTGACCGTCGAGCTGCTTGCGGATCATGGTCTGGACGATCCCGCTGATCGCCGGGTGCGAGGTGCTCCGGGCGTGGCTCAACGCGCGGCACATGTTCGTGGTCCCGATGGCCATGACCGTCATCCTCAACGTCACGGCGGCGGGCATCGTCGTCGTCGTCCGCGGCGACATCACGATCCTGCCGATCGCCTACGTCGTCGGCTCGCTCGTCCAGTTCGTGCTGATGCTCGTCTACGCCCTGGCCCGGGGGCTGCGGCTCGCCCGTCCGGTGTTCCGCGACGAGGAGGCCACGCGTCTCGCCCGGATGACCGTGCGGCCGTCGATCGCGGCCACGCTCAACCCGGTGGTCCGGGCGGCCGAGCTGTTCGTCGCGTCGTTCCTGCCGCCCGGCACGGCCACGGTCCTCCACTACGCCCACCGGCTGGTGCACGCCATCGGCGGCACCGTGCTCTTCCGCTCGATCATGGTCGCGGTGCTGCCACGGCTGACCCGGGCGTTCGTCGAGAAGAACACGAAGGCGACGGTCTCCCTCGGCAACCTCGGCATGCACCTGATGATCTCGGTGTCGTTCCCGCTGACGGCGCTCGGCGTCGTGCTCGCGCTGCCCGCCGCGGAGGCGGTCTTCGGCATCGGCCGGTTCTCCCACCACGACGCGCGGATGCTCGGCCTGGTCATCGCCGTGCTGTCGCGTGTCCTTCATCCCGTCCGCCGTGCAGCGCGCGCTGCTGCTGCCCTACTACGCGGTCCGGGACACCAAGGTGCCGCTGCGCAACAGCGTCTACGGCGCGCTGGCCAACGTGGTCCTGCTGCCCGTGTGCGTGCTGCCGCTGATGGACACCGACTACGCCGACTACGCGCTGCTCGGCCTCGCCGCGGCGTACGTGCTGTCCAACGTGGTCAACGTCGTGCACGCCTGGTGGCGGCTGCGGCACTCCGAGCTGCCGATGCCCCGGGTCACCGCGGGCCAGCTGCTCCGGGCGTCGCTCGCCTCCGCCGTCGGCGCCGCGTGGGCGTACGTCGCGTTCGCAGAGCTCCCGCACCACGCTCCTCCCCGGCGGTCAGGTGGTCCGGCTGGCGATCGCCGGCGTGCTCGGGCTGCTGCCGGTGCTGGTCCTCGAGGCGCTGCCGCCGCTGCGGCGCCAGTGGGCCGCGCGCAAGGCCGCCGCCCAGGCCGAGGCCAAGACCGAAGCCCCGACCAAGGCAGAGACAAAGACGGAGACCAAGACCGTGGCCGAGAAGCCGGACGTCGTGGCCGAGAAGCGACCCGGTCGCATCCGGCAGCAGCCGGTCACCACCACGCCCGCACGCCGCACCCGGCCGGCGTCGTCCTGATCGTGGTCCTCGCCGCGACCGGCGGCACCCTCACCGCCCTCGCGTTCGTCGAGGGCTGGGGCCGGATCGCCACGGTCGCGCCCGCCGGTCTGCTGGTCGGCGCCGGCCTGTTCAGCCTCGCGATGGCCCGGTTCGAGATGTTCGTGCTCGCCCTGCTGGTCACGCGGACCAGCCTGGACGCCCTGAAGTTCGGCGGCGACAACGCCGTGCTCGACCCGGCCGCACTGCTCGGCATGCTGTTCCTCGGCGCCGGCGTGATCTGGCTCCTGGCGCACTGGCGCGAGGCCGGCAAGGTCGAGCTCAGCCCGCTCAGCTGGGCGGTGGTCGGGTTCGCCGGCGCCGGCCTGCTCGGCACCTTGGTCGCCCCGTCGTACCTGCCGGCGACTGGTCGAGTGGTCCCGCCTCGCCAGCGTCTGCGTGATGCTGCTCGTGGTCGAGCGGGCCGCGACTCGTGCCGTCTTCCGCAGCCAGATCGTGGTCTGCGTGTTCATCGCGACGATCATCCCGCTGGGTGTGGCGGCGTACCAGATCCAGTCGGGCGCCGGCCTCTTCGACGCCGGCGGCTTCGGCCGCGCGACCGGCACCTTCACCCACTCGAACCCGATGGCCGCCTTCATGACCCTGGTCGTGGTGATGGCGTTCGCCCACATCGTGTACTCCGACGACCTGCGGGTCCGCGCGTGGTCCGGCATCGCCATGGCAGCTGCCTCGGGCGGCCTGATCGTCACCTACACCCGCTCGGGCTGGCTGGCCGCCATCCTCGGCGTGCTGGTGATCGCGGGCACCAAGGGCCGCCGGTACGTCGGCTACGCGGCCGCCGCCGTCCTGATCGTGCTGATCACCGTCCCGGGTGTCAGCTCCCGGTTCTCCGACCTCAGCGAGGAGTCGACCTCCCGTGGCGAGCCCAGCAACTCGCTGACCTGGCGCGCGGAGTACTGGGCCGAGTCCCTCGACCTCGCGCACGCGAGCCCGATCACCGGCATCGGCCTCAAGCAGGTGGCCGCCCAGAGCGAGGAGGGCAAGCAGCCGCACAACGACTTCCTGCGTGCCTACGTCGAGATGGGCTTCGTCGGGCTGGGTGCCTACTCCTGGATGATCTGGCAGTTCCTGAACACCGCCCGACGCGGGGTGCGGGTGACCCGCCACGGGACGGCGCGCGACCGCGCGTTCGCGATCGGCTTCGCCGGCTGCGCGGCGGCGTACGTGCTCATGTGCTTCGTCGCCAACCTGATGTCGCAGGTCGTGGTCGGCCTGTACTTCGCGGCCTTCGCAGGGGCCGCCGCCGCCATCGTGTCGGCACACCGCGGCTGGCGGGATCCCAGCACCGACGAGGAGTCGGACACCGACGAGGATCGAGGAGGTGGAGACGCCGTGCGCATCCTCCACGTGAACAAGTTCCTGCACCGCAAGGGCGGCGCCGAGGGCTACATGCTCGACCTGGCCGAGCTGCAGCGGCCAGCACGGGCACGACGTCGGCTTCTTCGGCATGGACCACCCCAACAACGACCAGGTCAGCGTCGGCGGGGCGGTGTCGTACGCCGAGTTCGACCCGCCGCCCGCGGGTGCGCCGGCGAAGGTGAAGCTCGCGGCCCGGATGATCTGGTCGCGCCAGGCCGGCTCGGCGATGGAGGACGCCATCGCGGCGTTCCGCCCCGACGTCGTGCACGCGCACAACATCTACCACCAGCTGTCGCCGTCGGTGGTGCACGCCGCCGGGCGGCACGGCCTTCCCGTGGTGCTGACCATGCACGACTACAAGCTCGCCTGCCCGACCTACAAGTTCCTCGACCACGGCAAGCCGTGCACGGCCTGCATCACCAAGGGGCCGTGGGAGGCCGCACGCCGCGCGTGCAACGGCTCGCGCGCCGGCGAGCACCGTGGCCGCGATCGAGGTCTCGCTGCACCGGCAGGTTCGGCGCCTACGACGGTGTCCGCCGCTTCATCTCGCCGAGCCGGTTCCTGGCCGAGCAGATGACGGCGGCCGGCATCTACCCGGAGCGGATCCGGGTGCAGTCGAACTTCACCGACCTGTCCGTGGCCCCGCGCACCGGCGACCCCACCCGGGGTGCCGTGTTCGCCGGCCGGCTGTCGGACGAGAAGGGTGTGGACACCCTGATCCGGGCCGGCGGGGAGGGCCGCCCGGACCCTGGACCACCTGCCCGCCGACGGGGTGCTGCTCGAGATCGCCGGCGACGGCCCGGAGCGCGCCGCTCTGGAGTCGCTGGCCGAGAAGGCAGCGCCCGGGCGGGTCCGCTTCCACGGGCACCTGGCCGTCCGGCGCTGCAGGACCTGATCCGGTCGGCCGGGCTCAGCGTGGTCCCGTCCCGCTGGCACGAGAACCAGCCGCTGGCCGTCCTCGAGTCGTTCGCCCTGGGCGTGCCGGTCCTCGGCACCGACCTCGGCGGGCTGCCGGAGATGGTCGACGACGAGACCGGCTGGGTGGTCCCGGCCAACGACGACGAGGCGATGGCAGCCGCCCTCGTCCGTGCCCTCACCGACCCGTGGGGCACCCATCAGCGCGGCATCTACGCACGCAAGCGGGTGGAGGAGCGGCACGGGCCGACCGCCCACCTCGCTTCCATCGAGTCGATCTACCAGGAAGCAGGGGTGGCGTCGTGACGTCCATGCGAATCGCCATGATCGGGCTGCGCGGGCTCCCCGCGCGGGCCGGCGGCGTCGAGCGGCACGTGGAGGAGCTGGCCACCCGGCTGGTCGACCGCGGCCACGAGGTGACCGTCTTCTGCCGCCCCGGCTACGCGCCGGAGGCGGGGGAGACCTACCGCGGCATCAAGCTGGCCCAGCTGCCGACCGTGAAGACCCGCGGCGCCGAGGCGTTCGTGCACAGCGGCCTGAGCGCGTTCAAGACGTTCGGCAACCGGTTCGACGTGGCGCACTTCCACGCCGTCGGGCCGGGCCTGTTCACCCCGCTCACGCGGGCCATCGGCCGGGCCGCGATCGTGCAGACGATCCACGGCCTCGACGACCAGCGGGCCAAGTGGGGCGGCGGCGCCCAGCGGGTGCTCCGCACCGGCACGCTGCTCTCCGCGCACGTCCCCGACGAGGTCGTCGTCGTCTCGAAGGCGCTCGCCGAGCACTACCGCGAGCGCTACGGCCGCTACACGACGTACATCGGGAACGGCGTGCCGGTGCCGCCGCAGGTCGACCTCGGCCGGCTGGAGCGGTTCGGGCTCGAGCCGCAGAACTACGTCGCGTTCGTCGGCCGGATGGTCCCCGAGAAGGACCCGGCCCTGCTGCTGCGCGCGTTCCGGAACGTCGAGACCGACCAGAAGCTCGTGCTGGTCGGCGACAGCAGCCACACCGACGGCTACATGGACCAGCTGCGCCAGCTCGCGGCCGAGGACCCCCGGGTGGTGCTCGTCGGCTACCAGTACGGCGACGACCTGGCCGCGCTGTTCGCCGGCGCCCGGCTGTTCGTGCAGCCGTCCCTGCTGGAGGGCCTGCCGATCTCCCTGCTCGAGGCGGCGGCGTACGGGCTGCCGGTCCTGGCCAGCGACATCGCGCCGCACCGCGAGGTGCTCGGCGACGGTGGCGGGGCCGGCCGGCTGGTGTTCCGGGCCGGCGACCTCGCCGACCTCACCGCCGCGCTGACGGCCAGCCTGGCCGCCGACCCGCAGGCAGTGCGGAAGACCGCCGACGAGCTGCGCGACGAGGTGGTCCGTCGCTACGACTGGGACGGTCGCGACCGACCTGCTCGAGGAGGCCTACCTCCGGGCGCGCGGCCGCCGCCACGCCGGCATCAAGGTGCCGCAGACCTCAGCTCCCGTCGAGCAGCCGGTCCGCGAGGTCGCCACCCAGTGATCAGCTGAGCGACCCGGTGACCAGCACCGGGGCCTCGCCCACGGGCTGGTCCGCCGGGACCTCGGCGCCGGTCGCGTCGACGACCGACTCCACGGCGCCGTCGGGCAGCGGGGTCGGCTCGCCGGTCGACCAGACGATCGCGTGGTCCACGCCGTCGGCGGTCCACGCGACGCCGGTCAGGGCGCCGGACAGCGGCGCCGGCTGGGCGTCGTCACCGAGGTCCGCCAGCGCGTCGTTGAGGGCGATCCAGCCCTGGCCCGCGGGCAGCAGCGTGCCGTCCGCGTGGGCGAGCCCGCGGAACACCTGGGTCTTCTCGTCCGGGGTGTAGGCCACGGGCAGGTAGACGACGCGGTGCACGTCGTGGGCGAGCAGCGTGGCCGTCAGCCGGAACACCTGGTCGGCGTGCGCGCGCTCGTCGTAGTCGTCGCCGGGCCAGGCGACGCCGACCTCCCACGCCTCGATCGGGACGCTGTCGCCGAGCCGCTCCTGGACGTGGTCCAGCAGCGCGGGGAGCGCGGCGACCGGCTCGTAGTAGTGCAGCTGGTAGGCGTCGACGACGCCGTCGTGGGCCAGCCGCACGGCCAGGTCCTCGGCCGCGACCGACCGCTGGGCCGGCACGCCGGCGAGCACGCCGCGCAGCTCGTCCGCCGTGGTCACCGCGGGCCAGCGGGAGACGCCGCTGGCGAGCCGCCGGCCGTAGTGGTCCTGGTAGGTCTGCAGCGCCCCGGCCTCGTCGCCGGCGGCCAGCTGGTCGGCGGCCAGGACCACGCCGTAGCTGGTGCTGGAGAGGCCGGCGTCGAGGATCCGGGCCTCGGGGTCGGCCGCGCGGATCGCCGGGACCACCTCGCGGACGAGCTGTTCGTACGCCGCCACGTCGGTCGCCCAGAAGTTCACGACGTCCACCTCGTTCTCCACGGCGTACTCGTGGACGCCGAGCGCGGCGTACCGCTGCACGGCCTCGGTCACGAACGCGAGGTACGCCGCCGGGTCGACGGGCGGCGTGGACGGCTTCTTCCAGGCCGCCTCCGTCGTGTCGATGTCGCCGGTCGTGGGCGGCTGGGTCGCCCAGCACTGCCCGGTGCGCAGCTTCAGCATCGGCTCGTGCCCGAGCTCGATCGACTCCTGGACCACCTCGTCGGTCTCGGACCAGTCGCGCTGGCCCTGGACCTTCTCGACCTCGCACCAGTCCAGCTCGGCGAACGTCCAGCCGCCCGACGCCGCGCGCACGAAGTCGAACGTGTCGGGCTGGAACCAGCTCCACTTGAGGCCCAACGGGCTGGTGCCGGGCGTGCGGGTCGCGGTCGGGGTCGCGACGGGCGAGGGCGTCGGCTCGGAGGCGCGCGGTTCGGTGGGCGTGGCGGGGTCGGTGCAGGAGGCGAGCGGGACCAGGAGGAGCGAGGCGAGGAGCGAGACGGCGACGCGGCGCACGGGTCAGCTCCGCAGCCGGTACCCGTAGCGGTGCAGCGTGGGCCAGGTCAGGGCGGCCACGGCACCGCGGTCGGTCGCCGACATCTGGTCGCGCCACTCGCTGTCGACGACGAGCGGGACCAGCCCCTGCTGGTGCCGGCTGGGGTTGCCCGCCACGGTGTGGTTGAGCGAGAGCCGGACGGTCGCCGGGCCGGCGAACACCGGGTCCAGGTCGCCCGGCAGGCCGAAGGTGTCCAGCAGGCGCTGGGCCTCCGCACGCGGGTCGGCGAGGAACTCCTCGTAGGTCACCCGGGCGTAGGCGTCGGCGCGGCCGCCGGTCAGCATCTCGAGGCTGCGGTTCCAGACCGACCAGAGCACCGCGCTCTTGCCGGCCCCGCGCCGCTCCATGAGGGCGCCGGGTCCGAGGTCGGGCTGGAGCTTCTTGCGCTGCCAGGAGTACGCCGCGGCGCGCGGGTCGCGGAGGAAGTGCGCGACGCGGAGGTCGACGCCGTCCAGTCCGGCCAGCAGCGCGGCGTACGTGGGCAGCTTGGAGGAGTCGACGACCACCTCGGCGCCGGCCACGGCCGCGATCGCGGCGTACAGCCGGTCCAGGACGTCGCTCAGCTCGTCGTCCCGGCCGTCGTCGGGCTTCCGGAGGTGCGCGGGCAGCGTGCGCAGGCGGGTGCGGGCCTCGAGGGCCGTGTGCATCCGGCTCGCCAGTGCCCGGCGGCCGGCCTCGTCGCCGGTCCCGAGGGTGGCGTCGAGGACGTCGTTCCAGAACGAGCAGTCCGCGAAGTGCTCGCCGCACCCGCACAGCCGGTTCTGCTCGATGCCGCGCTGCCAGAGGAAGCGCACCTCACCGACCGACACGTAGCCCTGCACCTCGCCGAGCACGTTCGCCAGCATGGTGCTGCCGCTTCGGCCCGTACCGCCCACGTAGACGACCGTGGTGGCCCCCGTACGGTGCTCCATCAGGCGACCGCCTTGGACGCCTTGTCCTGCTCGGGGGCCTGGCGCGGGCCGCCACGCGGTCCGCGGAGCAGGCCGATCAGCAGGACCAGGCCACCACCGAGGGCGACACCGACCACGGCCGCGGCGACAGCGCCGCGGACCATGACGGTCCGCCGGTTCTGCTCCGCGGACTCGGAGATGGTGATCGACTCGTCCGCCGAGGCCGCCTGCTGGCGGGTCTCGACGTTGTCGAGCTCCTGGTTGGCCGTGGCCAGCTCGCCGCGGCTGCGGACGACCTGGTCCTGGACGTTCTCGTAGCTGTTGACCGAGGCGCCGATCCGGTTGAGGTCCTTGATCGCCGTCTCCAGCCGCGCCTGGATGGCCTCGCGGTCGGTGGTCGAGTCGCCGATGGCCAGGGCGACCCGCAGCTGGGTCACCTCGGACGCCTTCGCGCGGTAGGACTCGATCGGCAGCAGCAGGCCGGAGGCCTTGACGGCGTCGTCGCGGTCGGCGATGGCCTCGTCGTAGTTCTCCTGCGCCTGCGAGACGCGGGCGTCGGCCGATGCGGTGGTCGAGGAGAACAGCGCGTCGTTGGTGCGGGCCACCAGCGCCCGGAGCAGCGAGTCGCCGTCCTCGCCGGGCTCGGTGGTGAGCCGCAGCTCCACCAGGTTCGACGTACCGACCCGCTCGGCCGTCAGGTCGTGGGCGATGTCCAGGTCGGCGCCGGCGTCGGCAGCGGCGAGGCCGGCCACCGTCTCGGAGACCACCGCGGACTTGAACCCGTCCACGGCCTGGGTCACCGTCGCGGCCGTGCTCTGCCCCTCGGGGGCGATCACGCTGACCGTGGCGAACGTGTGCACGTCCGGTGGGGCGTTCCAGAGGTAGGCGGTGGTGGCGCCGATCGCGATCAGGGGGACCAGCAGCAAAAGCCACATGGCTTTTCCTGCGCGGGTCAGAACGCGTGACAGCTGCATCGGCCGGGCTCCTGGTTGGCACGAACTCATGGATGTGGCGAGTCGGCGAAACAGCAAGCGTCGCGACCCCCCACGGCGTGACTCACACGCTAGGCGAAAGAGACGTTGGTGTACGCGGGTTCCGGATCACTCCCCAACATTGGGGATCATCCCCCGGAGCCCCTCATGGCAGGGTGCCGCGGGTCCTTTGATTCAAGGGTGACCGGACCCTTGTTCATCCTAGGTGCGCCGCGGTCGGGGACCTCGCTCCTCTACCGGGCGCTGGCCCTGCATCCGCAGGCGGCCTGGATCAACAACTACAACCGCCGCCTGACGATGCTGCCCGAGCTGGCGGTGCTCAACCGCCTGGGCCAGCGGTCGCCCGAGGTGCGCCGTCGCGTCTGGTTCGGCGAGGACGGCGACAACGCCTACCGCTACGGGCAGCGCCGCTCCCTGTTCGAGCGCTTCTTCCCGCAGCCGGTCGAGGGCGAGCCGCTGTTCGAGCGCCGCCGGGTGGTGCAGGACCCTCCGGACGCCGATCCCGGACGCCGAGCAGCTGCAGCTGCGATCCGACCTCGAGCGGCTGACCCGCGCCGCCGGCGGCCAGACCCTGGTCTCCAAGCGGATCGGCCACAACCGCCGCGTCCAGCTGCTTTCCGAGATCTTCCCCGACAGCAAGTTCGTCGTGATGTCGCGCGACGGCCGGGCCGTCGCCCGGTCGCTCCTGGCCGTCGACTGGTGGCCCGAGACCGACATCTGGTGGTGGGGCGGGACTCCGCTCGACTGGGCACGCGACGGCGGCGACCCGCTGGAGCTCGCCGCGAAGCACTGGGTGCACGAGGTCGAGGCGATCGAGGAGGGGCTGGCCGGCATCTCGTCGCGCCGGGTGCTCCGCGTGTCGTACGAGGCGCTGGTCCGCTCGCCGATCGACGTCCTCACCGGGACCGCTGTCTTCGGCGGCCTCGGCGTCGACCCCGAGTGGCAGGACGAGCTCGGCCACGTGCACTTCCCCGACAAGAACCGGCTGGCCAAGCGCAGCGCACCCGACTCCCGGGTGGGCGAGATCCAGGGCGGCACGCTGCGCGCCCTCGGGTACCCCGCATGACACCGCCCCGTCTTCGTGCTCGGCACCGGCCGGTGCGGCTCGACGCTGGTCCACGAGGTGCTCGCGCGCCACGAGGGCACCGGCTTCATCACCAACCTCGACGACCTGAACATCCGGCGCAGCAGCGCCTGGCAGAACACCGTCTGGCGACGGATGCCGGCGGGCGTGACCAAGAAGGGCGGCGCCAGGTTCGCGCCGACCGAGGGCTACCGCGTGCTGGCCAAGGAAGTCGGCCCGACGCTCGTGGACCCGGTGCGCGACCTGACGGCGAGCGACGCGACGCCGTGGCTGCGCGAGCGGATGGTCCGCTTCGTCCAGGACCGCTCGGAGCGCCTCGACGCTCCGGTGTTCCTGCACAAGTTCACCGGCTGGCCGCGGGCCGGCTTCCTGCGCGCCTGCTTCCCGGATGCGATCTTCGTGGAGATCGTCCGCGACGGCCGCGCCGTCGCGAACTCCTGGCTCCAGATGCCGTGGTGGCTCGGACACCGCGGTCCCGAGCAGTGGCACTTCGGTCCGCTGCCGCCCGACCTCCAGTGGCTGTGGGAGGAGAGCAACCGGTCGTTCCCGGTGCTCGCCGCCCTCGGCTGGCGGCAGCTGATGGCGTCGTACGACGACGCGCGGTCGCAGGTCCCCGAGGACTCCTGGCTCCGGGTGCGGTACGAAGACGTGCTCGAGGAACCGGAGGCCGCGATCGGCGGGATCCTGGACCGGATGGGGCTCGACTGGAGCCCAGCTTTCGAGGCCGGGTTCGCGCGCTACACCTTCACCAGTGGTCGTGCGGAAGCCTTCCGCGACGACCTCTCGGTCGCCGACCTGGCGGCCATGGAAGCCGTGCTCGACAAGCCTCTCGAGCTCTTGGGATATCGCTGAGTTTTTCCTTGTTTCATGGGGGTTACGTGACCCGGATCATGCCGCAGATTGGGCATGAAGCCCCCGCCCACTGGCTGGGAGTCTGGGTCCCGGGTGGCCGCAGGGCGTGAGCCGCCGTCCTTTTTGTGGGGAGACAGAACATGCACGGTCTCATCAAAGCTCGCCGGCTTGCTGGGGTGGTGGTCCTCGGACTGCTCACAGCGATGCTGGTCCAGCTGTCGCCACCGACCGCCAACGCGGCGCTGACGACGAACCAGCAGCCGCGCTTCGAGCGCAGCATCGGTGGCCAGGGACGGCCCGGCGTCTTCGCGTGGGGTGTCCAGTACAACCCCGTCACCCAGGAGATCCTGGTCGGTGACTACCTCAACTTCCGGGTTCGTCGCTACGACAAGGACGGCAACCCGCTGGGTGACTTCTGGCGTCCCGACCACACCGGTCAGCCCTACAGCATCGCCGTCGACCCCAACGACGGCGCGATCTACGTCGCGGAGCTGAAGGACAACCCGCTCACCGCGTCGATCGCGAAGTACGACAAGTTCGGCAACTACCTCTACGACGCCGACGCGAGCCTGAGCTCGTCCTCCGGCAACCGGTTCCGGGCGTTCTACCCGGTGTGGATGACCGTCGAGGAGGACACCGGTGACGTCTGGGTCCTCGACTCGCCACTACCAGAACATCGGCACCACCAGCGGAGGCCTCAGCGAGGAGAACCCGCCGCGCATGCTCGGCCTGCACTTCAACGACGTCGACAAGACGGTCGCCGAGGTGGGCGCATGGGCCGTCACGCCTCCGGGCACCAGCACCACCAACCAGGCGCGCATCTACGGCGTCGACATCACCTCCGACGACAAGTTCTACTTCTCCGACGCCTGGAACCGCCGCGCCTACATCTACGCCAAGGACGGCACGTACCAGACGACGTTCGCGCAGTCCCAGACCGGCGGTGACAACCGCGGTGTGACCGTCGACGAGGCGCTCAACCGGGTCTACATCGTCGACGCCGAGCACTCCGACGTGGACGTGTTCAACATGGCCGGCACCTACATCGACTCGTTCGGCAGCGAGGGCAATGGTCCCGGCCAGTTTGCTGGCGGCGGCCGCCAGGTCACGGTCGACGACGACCACAACGTGTGGGTCGGCGACTTCGGTGGCTTCGAGACCGAAAAGTTCACCTCCGCCGGCACCCCGCCTGCTCCGCGCGCCCAACCCGGCGCAGAAGCGCACCTGCCGGCTTCTTCGCCCAGCCCCGCGACGTCGCCGTCGACGACACGAACGGCGACGTCTGGGTGGCCGACGCCTGGGGCCAGCGGTTCCAGCGGTTCAGCTCCAGCGGCGCCCACCTCGGCTCGTGGGGCGAGCGCGGCCCGGGCGGCCCGTTCGACATGAACTACCCGCGCCACATCGCGGTCCAGCCGGCGACGGCGACGACCCCGAAGCGGATCTGGGTGGTCAACGAGCGTGGACACCACCTGCAGGTCTACAACGCCCCGACGACGGCGAACGGCTCGCCGACGTACGTCCGTCAGGTCGGCGAGATCGGCAGCGACGACACCGACAACGGCCACTTCCGCTGGCCGGGTGACGTGGAGTTCGCGACGTTCGGGACCACGCCGGTCGCGATCATCACCGACCGCATGGCGTCCAGCGTGAAGGTCATCAACGCGGTGACCTTCCAGGAGATCGACATGCAGCCGACGGTCGACGACCCGGATGCGAACTTCATCCCGGTCTCCGCCGGGGGCACGGCGTTCGACCCGGCAAGCGGCCTCATGTACATCGCGGGCGGCACGTCGATCGGCGTCTACGACCAGACCGGCGTCAGGGTGGCCAGGTTGTCCGCGTCCGGCACCGCTCCGGGGCAGTTCCGTGACCTGGCGGACCTGACCATCTGCAACAACCAGCTCTACGCGGTCGACGAGGCGGCGGCGAAGGTGAGCGTCCTCAACCTCGACGGTGCGACCTTCGGGGCCGCGAGCTACGTGACCCGCTGGGGTGCGACGTTCGGCCAGACGTCGGCGGACTTCAAGGGTCCTGCCGGCATCGACTGCGGCCCCAACGGCCGGGTCTACATCGCCGACTCGGGCAACGACCGGATCCAGGTGTTCAACACGACCGCTACGAAGCTGTTCGAGTCCGTCTCCCCGGCGGTGCCGACCGTGACCAGCCCGGCACAGAGCGCCGTGCTGCCGCTGAACTCGGTGACCCTCACCGGTACGGCGACCGACAACAACCAGCGGTGTCGCCAACGTCGAGATCTCCGTGCAGGACTACAAGACCGGCAAGTGGTGGGACTCCACCGACTCGTCGTGGGAGACCGAGAAGACGTACTCCATGGCGTCGTACGTCGCAACGACGGCACCGGCGACCAGCGCCACCTGGCGGTTCGTGTTCCCGAGCGTCTCGCGGCAGGGCCAGTACCTCGCCGAGGTCCGCACCCGGGACGGGGCCGGCAACGCCAGCCAGCCGGTCACCCGGTCGTTCGCGATGACCGGTGCCACGGCCCCGCCGCTGCCGCCGCCGACCACGGTGGACAACGTCCGCCCCGACGGGACGCTGAGCTTCCCGTCGCCGCCTCCGGCTCCGGCGGCGAACCTGCCCCTGAGCGTCGTCCACTTCGCGGGCAACGCGACCGACAACGTCGGCGTGACCAGCGTGCGGATCGCGCTGAAGCGGAACAGCGACAACCGTTGGTGGACCGGGTCGGGCTCGAGCGGGTTCGGCACGACCTTCACGCAGCACGAGGTCACCGTCACGAACCCGGGTGCGACCAGCACCGGCTGGACCTGGGACTGGACGCCGAAGGCCAACAACGTCGCCGGCGCCTACACCATCCAGGTCCAGGCTCGTGACGCAGCCGGCAACATCGACTCGTCGCTGCCGAACGTGGTCTTCAACATGACCACCGAGGCGCCCGACACGGTCGCTCCGGACACGACGGTGACCGCCCCTGGCGAAGGTGCCACGCTGCCGAGCGGCAACGTGACCATCGCCGGTGGTGCCACCGACGACCGGGCGGTCAGCGGGGTCAAGCTGGCGATCCAGAACGGCTCGGGCCAGTACTGGACCGGCTCGGCGTGGTCCGGGACGGCCAGCACCGTGAACGCCACCGTCAGCGGTGGAGGCACGGCGTCGGCCACCTGGAGCTACGTGCTGGCTGGCGCTCCGGAGGGTGGCTACACCGTCAACGCAACGGCGGTGGACGCCTCCAGCAACTCCGACGCGTCGGCCGCTGACCGAGGGCGTTCACCCTGGCGGGTGCGCCCGACACGCAGGCACCGGTCCCGACGGTGACGTCTGCCGGCGCAGATCAATGCGACGGTGCCGTTCGCTCGCGCCGTTCAACATCGGTGGCAACGTCACCGACAACAACACCGGCACGACAGCGGTCCGGATCACGATCCAGGACACGGTGTCCAAGCTCTGGTGGAACGGCACGGGCTGGGGTCCGATCACCAACGTCCAGACGATCGTGGCGATGCCGGGATCGACGAGCACCAGCTGGAGCTACGCGTTCAGCCCGCCGGCAGCGGGCAAGTACGGGTACCAGGTGACCGCCGTCGACGCCGCGGGCAACGTCTCGGCCAAGACCGCCTGGAGGACGGTGACGATGAACTGAGGTTCCGCTGCCCGGGCGGGATGTGACTCGTCCGCCCGGGCGGCTGGATGGGGGGCCTGACGTTGGCCCACGCCGGGCCCTCCATCCAACCCGTCGACGACGCCCCGCTCGCTGGTCGAGCGGGGCGTCGTCGACGTACGGACCCCGGTTCTTGCCCGACTTTGGGCATGAAGGTGACGCCTGTCACTGGGACATTGAGTCGTTGGGGTGGCCGCTTCAGGCGTGCCCGTCGTTTCACCGGGGTGGGGAGACACTCATGCATGGTCCGAACCGAGCCCGCCGGCTCGCTGCCGTCGTGGTCCTGGGACTCCTGACGGCACTGCTCGTCCAGCTCTCGCCGCCCGCAGCCAACGCGGCGCTGACGACCAACCAGCAGCCCAGGTTCGAGCGCAGCATCGGCGGCGCCGGCCGGCCCGGCGTCTTCGCGCTGGGGCGTGCAGTACAACCCGGTCACCCAGGAGGTCCTGGTCGGTGACTACCTGAACTTCAAGATCCGTCGCTACGACAAGCAGGGCAACGCCCTCGGCGACTTCTACCGCGACGACCACGTCGGCCAGCCGTACAGCATCGCCGTCGACCCCACCGACGGCTGCGATCTACGTCGCGGAGCTGAAGGACAACCCGCTGACGGCCGTCGATCGCGAAGTACGACAAGTTCGGCAACTTCCTCTACGTCGCCGACGCCAGCCTGTTCTCCGGATCGGGCAACCGGTTCCAGGCGTTCTACCCGGTGTGGATGACCGTCGAGGAGGACACCGGTGACGTCTGGGTGCTGGACAGCCACTACCAGAACATCGGCCCGAGTGGTCTGAGCACCGAGAACCCGCCGCGGATGGTGCACCTGCACTTCAACGACTCCAACCAGACCGTCGTCGAGCTGGGCACGTTCACGATCGCGCCTCCCGGGGACCGACGGGGACGCCAAGGCCCGGATCTACGGCGTCGACATCACCGACGACGACAAGATCTACATGACCGACGCCTACAACCGGCGGGCCTACATCTACGACCGGGACGGGACCTACGTGTCGACGTTCGCGCAGACCCAGACCGGTGGCGACAACCGCAGCGTCGTGGTGAACGAGGCGACCGACCGGGTCTACATCGTCGATGCGGAGCACTCCGACATCGACATGTTCCGCCATGGACGGCAGCTACGTCGGCTCGTTCGGCAGCGAGGGCAGCGGTCCGGGCCAGTTCGCCGGCGGTGGCCGCCAGATCGACATCGACGACGACGGCAACCTGTGGGTCGGCGACTTCGGCGGCTTCGAGGCCGAGAAGTACACCTCGACCGGCACGCCGCTGCTGCGCGCGCCCTCGCCGTCTCGCAAGCCTCCGGTCGGCATGCTCGCGCAGCCGCGGGACGTGGCGATCGACGACAGCAACGGCGACGTCTGGGTGGCCGACGCCTGGGCGCAGCGCTTCCAGCGGTTCAACTCGACCGGCGCCAGCCTCGGTGCCTGGGGCGAGCGCGGTCCCGGTGGCGCGTTCAACATGAACTACCCGCGCCACATCGCGGTCCAGCCCGCGACGTCGACGACGCCGAAGCGGCTCTGGGTGGTCCAGGAGCGCGGACACCACATCCAGGTCTACAACGCGCCGACCACCAACGGCGGGTCGCCGACGTACGTGCGCCAGCTCGGCCAGATCGGCGGCGACGACACCGACAACGGGCACTTCCGCTGGCCCGGTGACGTCGAGTTCTACACCCGGCCGGGTGGTCAGCAGATCGCGATCATCACCGACCGGATGGCCTCGAGCGTCAAGGTCCTCGACGCGCGGACGTTCGCCGAGATCGACATGAGCCCGACGAACACCGACCCGGACCAGAACTTCATCCCGGTCGCCTCGGCCGGCACGGCTGTCGACCCGGCGACGGGCAACATCTGGATCGGCAACGGCACCCGGGTCCGCGTCTACGACCAGACCGGCATCCTGGTGGCGACGTACGGCGCCTCGGGCACCGGCCTCGGGCAGTTCCAGGACATCGCGGACCTGGTCTACTGCAACGGGCAGATGTACATCGTCGACGAGCGGACCGCGAAGGTCACCGTCGCCAACCTCGACGGCACGTTCGTCACCCGCTTCGGTCAGACCTACGGCCAGAACCCGTACGACTTCCGGGGTCCGGCCGGCATCGACTGCGACGCCCAGGGCCGGCGTCTACGTCGCCGACTCGGGCAACGACCGGATCCAGGTCTACAACACCAACAACACCCGCACCTACGAGTCGGTCGCTGCCGTCGGTTCCCGCCGTGCCGAGCCCGGCGCAGAGCGCCGTGCTGCCGCTGAGCTCGGTGACCCTGACGGGCACGGCGACCGACAACATCGCGGTCGGCAACGTCGAGGTCTCGGTGCAGGACTACACGCACCGGCCTGTGGTGGAACTCGCAGAACTCCTCGTGGGAGGCGGCCCAGACCTACTCGTTGGCGTCCTACACCGCGAACACCGCCCCGGCCACGAGCGTCAGCTGGCGGTTCGTCTTCCCGGGTGTCGCAGCCGCAGGGCCGCTACCTGGCCGAGGTGCGCACCCGTCGACCACAACGGGAACAAGAGCCAGCCGGTCGTCCGGTCGTTCGCGATGACCGGGTGCCACCGCGCCCCCGGTGCCCGCCGCCGCCGACGGTCGACAACGTCCGCCCCGACGGCGACGCTGCGGCTTCCCGGCGCCGCCGCCGGCAGCGGCCGCGAACCTGCCGCTCGGCCCGGTGCACTTCACCGGCAACGCCACCGACAACGTCGGCGTGTCGGTCCATCAAGATCGCGCTGAAGCGGAACTCCGACGGCCGCTGGTGGACCGGGTCCTCGAGCGGCGGCGGGTTCGGCACGACGTACACCGCCTGGGACGCCACCCTGGCGACGCCGGGCGCCACCGCGACCGGTTGGTCGTGGGACTGGACGCCGCGTGCGGCCGGTGCCTACACGATCACAGGTCGAGGCGCAGGGACGCCGCCGGCAACGTCGACTCGTCGAAGCCGAACGTGGTCTTCAACGTGACCAGCGACGCGCCCGACACGGTCGCGCCCGACACGACGATCACGGCCCCCGCTGAGGGTGCGTCGCTGCCGACCGGCAACGTCACCATCGCCGGCGCCGCCAGCGACGACAAGCAGGTCTCCGGCGTACGCCTGTCGATCACGAACGGCTCGGGTCAGTACTGGACGGGCTCCGGCTTCTCGTCGACCGCCACGACCGTGAACGCGTCGGTGACCGGCTCGGGCACGCCGTCGGCGACGTGGAGCTACGTGATGAACGGCGCCCCGGCCGGCACCTACACGGTCAACGCCACGGCCGTCGACGCGTCGAACAACATCGACGCCTCGGCCGCGACGCGCGGGTTCTCCCTGGCCGGAGCGCCGGACACGCAGGCACCGAGCCCGTCGGTGACCTCGCCCGCCCAGGTCAACGCCACGGTGCCCATGCCGTCGGTGAACATCAGCGGCGCCGTCACCGACAACAGCTCGGGCGTCGCGTCGGTCCGGATCGCGCATCCAGGACACGGTGTCGAAGCAGTGGTGGACCGGCACCGGCATGGGGTGCCTTCACCAACATCCCGACCGTCGTCGCGTCGCCCGGCTCGACGAGCACGACCTGGAGCTACGACTTCGCCCCGCCCGCTGCGGGCAGGTACGGCTACCAGGTCACCGCCGTCGACGGCGCCGGCAACACGTCCGGCAACACCGCGTGGAGGACCGTCACCCTCCAGTGACCGCGCCACCCTGCCCCCGGACCTCCTGGGCTGGTCCCGGGGCAGGGCGGCGACCACTGGCACGCCGGTGGTTGAGGTGCGAGGAGCGCCAGCGACGAGCCTCGAAACCTCTGTCAGGTAGGCAGGGCGGCGAGGTACGTCGGCCGAGCTTGTCGAGGCCTCACGCGGTGCCCGGTGGTTCCCGATTTTCTGAGTTACGTGGTTGCTCGCCGCTGTGGTCGTCGCACTACTTCCGCCTGCTTCCCCTCTCGCGGTCTGCTCGGGTCGACCGCTGTGGTCGCTGTCTCAAGATTTCTCGAAGAAGTTGTCCACATCCCTGTAGAACAAGGGGTTTTCGGGGTCTGAGTGTCGGTGGTCGGTGCTTGGATTCTTCTATGGCAGCAGACGCGATCGAGCTCGACACCGCTTCGTCGGTGCTCGCTGCTCGCGCGGGAGGATCGGGCGATCGCGGACGCCGCCGAGGCCGGTCTGCTGCAGCACGCGGTGGACTGGGCGGCGATGCACTCGACCGACTCGATCGACGAGGCGGAGATGCTGGTCGGGTACGGCGACCAGGGGATGCCGCTGGCGGGGGAGGGTGCCCCGTTGGTGGCGGAGTTCGCGGTCACCGAGTTCGCCGCCGCCATCGGCCTGTCCACCGACGCGGGCAAGGCGTACGTCGGGCAGGCCCTCGAGCTGCGGCACCGCCTCCCGCGGGTGTGGCGGCGCGTGGTCCGGGGTGACCTCCGCGCCTGGCAGGCCCGCCGGATCGCCGACCGGACCCTGCTGCTGTCCCGGGAGGCGGCGGCGTTCGTGGACGCCCACGTCGCGCCGACGGCGCACAAGATCGGTCCCGTACCAGCTCCACGCTCTGGTCGAGCAGGCGATCGCGGACCATTCATGCCCGACCTCGCCGAGGAACGACGGCTGGCGAAGGCCGACGGCCGCTACTTCACGATCGAGCCGCAAGCAGGACTCCTACGACGGCACCGCGAGCGTGCACGGCGAGCTGGACCTGGCCGACGCCCAGGACCTCGAGACCGGCGGTCGCCGGCCTCGCCGCCCAGCTCAAGGACCTCGGGTCGGAGGAGTCCCTGGACGTCCGCCGTGCGTTGGCGGTCGGCGAGATGGCGCGCGCGCAGATGACCCTCGACCTGAACCCCGACGTCGGTCGAGCCCGTCGAGACCAAGCGCAGGCAGGTCGTCCTCTACGTCCACCTCACCGACGCCGCCCTGCGGGTGCGGCCGGGCACCGCGCGGCTGGAGCGAGGCAACGCCCAGGTCACTGCCGGGCAGGTCCGCGACTGGTGCGGAACCGCCGGCAGAGTCGTCGTGAAGCCGGTGATCGACCTCGACGCCCACGACCCGGTCGAGTCACCGGTGGTGCCGGACCGGCACGCCGAGACTCGTCACCCTCCGCGACAAGACCTGCGTCTTCCCGTGGTGCAGCAGACCAGCGCGTCGTTGCGACAAGGACCACTCGATCCCGCACAGTCAAGGGCGGCCCGACGTGTCCGTGCAATTTGGCGCCCTTGTGTCGGCGGCACCATCGGATCAAGACCCACGGCGCACTGGTCGTACCGCTCGATCGAGCCCGGCACCTACCTCTGGACGTCCAAGCACGGCTACCAGTACCTCCGCGACACCACCGGCACCCTCGACGTGTCATCCGACCGGCCCCGGCCGCCCGACTAGCTACCCCGCCCCACACCCCGCCCACGGGCGGGGCCATTCGCATGCCCACACAGGGCCCAGGCGTCTCGAGCGCGCCTTGCTGCACCTCAACCACCGGTCGGAGTCGACGAGTGCTCTGCAGGTGCGATCGACCGCGCAAGTCGGCACGTCCGGCTTACAGTTCCTTCCATGACGGACACGCACGGTCCGGGCTCGGGGGTGGATCTGGAACGGCTCACCCACGAGCTCGACACCAGATTGGAGCAGGCCGACGCGGCGCTGGCTCGGGAGTTTCCGGGGGAGCTGCCCGGGCGGCAGCCTGTGCACACCGTGTACATCCCTGCGGACCGTTTCCACTCCGGCACCTTCCAGGAGTACGGCGAGTGGGCGCTGTGGGCGCTCGACGACCACGAGACGCTCTTCCTCGACCTGCTCGACAACGACCTGGACCTGCTCGACACCGTGCGCGAGAAGCTCACCAGCGAGCCGGTGGAGGACCTGCGGATCGACTTCGAGGACGGCTACACCGTCCTCGACCCCGAGCGTGAGGACGAGGACGCCACGAGGGCAGCCACGGCGCTGAAGCAGGCGATCAAGTTCCGCGACGCGTCTCCCTTTCACGGCATCCGCTTCAAGAGCTTCGAGCGGTCGACGCGCGCGCGTGGCCTGCGGACCCTGGCGCTGTTCCTCGAGGAGCTCACCGACGGCGGCCCGCTACCGGAGGGCTTCGTCGTCACCCTGCCGAAGGTGACGTCCGTCGACCAGGTGGAGGCGATGGTGCTGGCGGCCGCAGGGCTGGAGAGCGGGCTCGGGCTGGGCGACCGGTCGCTGCGCTTCGAGATCCAGATCGAGACCCCGCAGTCGATCCTCGGCCCCGACGGCACCGCCCTGGTCGCCCGGATGATCCACGCGGCCGACGGCCGCTGCTCGGGCCTGCACTACGGCACCTACGACTACTCCGCGTTCTGCGGCATCGCGGCCGCGCACCAGAGCCTCGACCATCCCGTGGCCGACCACGCCAAGGCGGTGATGCAGGCGGCGGCTGCCGGCACCGGCGTACGCCTCTCCGACGGCTCGACCAACATCGTGCCCGTCGGCGACGAGGAGTCCGTCCGCAAGGCCTGGACCAACCACATGCGGCTGGTCCGGCGCTCGCTCGAACGCGGCTTCTACCAGGGCTGGGACCTGCACCCCGCACAGCTGCCGACCCGGTACGCGGCGACCTTCGGGTTCTACCGCGGAGGCTTCCCGTCGGCGGCCGCGCGGCTGCGCAACTACATCGAGCAGACCAGCTCCGCGATCCTCGACGAACCCGCAACCGCCCGCGCGCTGGCAGACTTCCTCCTGCGGGGTCTGGACTGCGGCGCCGTGTCGGCCGAGCAGATCACGGCCGCGACCGGCGTGGAGCCGGGCGCGCTCGCTGCCCTGGCCTTCCGCACGGCACCCGAAGGAGGCTGAACGGATGGGGATCGTCCTGGGTCCCAACCAGTACGGCAAGGCGGAGAACCGCGTCGTCCGCGTCTACCGCGACGGCGACCGGCACGAGATCCGCGACCTCAACGTGTCCACGTCGCTGCGCGGTGACTTCGCCGCCGCCCACGTCGACGGCGACCAGTCGCAGGTGCTCCCCACCGACACCCAGAAGAACACCGCGTTCGCGTTCGCCAAGAAGCACGGCGTCACCTCGCCGGAGGACTACGCCGTCGCGCTCGGCAACCGCCTGTTCGAGGCCACGCCGGCGGCGACCGGCGCGCGGGTCGCGGTCGAGGAGTACGCCTGGGACCGGATCACCGTCGGCGGCGCCGGCCACGACCACGCGTTCGTACGCCGTGGCGGCGAGGTCCGCACCGCCGTCGTCGAGGTGAGCGATGCGGGGAGCGTCGTCGAGTCCGGCCTCAGCGACCTCGTCGTGCTGAAGTCGACCGGCTCGGAGTTCAAGGGCTTCCTGGTCGACGAGTTCACCACCCTGGCGGAGACCGACGACCGGATCCTGGCGACCTCGCTGTCGGCGCGCTGGCGCTACGACGAGGCGGTCGCCGACTGGAACGCGACGTACGACGCCGTCCGCAGCGTGCTGCTCGCGACCTTCGCCACGACGTACAGCCGTGCGCTCCAGGAGACCCTCTACGCGATGGGTGTCGCGGCGCTCGAGGCGGCGCCGGAGGTCGGCGAGATCTCGTTCGCCGCCCCCAACAAGCACCACTTCCTGGTCGACCTCGCGCCGTTCGGCCTCGACAACCCGGGCGAGGTCTTCATCGCCGCGGACCGGCCCTACGGCCTGATCGAGGCCACCGTGCGGCGGGAGGGTCCGTGAGCCTGGACGAGTTCAACGCGCTCCCCGAGGCCGAGGCGCGCGAGCGGCTCACCACGTGTCTCGACGTCCCGCGCTGGGTGGACACGGTGCTCGAGGGCCGGCCGTACGCCGACCAGGCCGCGCTGCAGGCGGTCGCGACCAACGCGGCCGAGCTCGACGACGCCGAGCTGGAGGCCGCGCTGGCCCGGCATCCGCGGATCGGCGAGCGCGCATCCGCCGGCCACGACGCGGCGTTCTCCGCGAAGGAGCAGTCGGGCGTCGACCGCGACGACGCCGACGTGGCCGAGCGCCTCGCCGCCGGCAACCGCGCCTACGAGGAGCGGTTCGACCGGGTGTTCCTGATCCGTGCCGCGGGCCGGGACGCACCGGAGATCCTGGGCGAGCTGGAGCGCCGGCTCGGCAACGACGACGAGACCGAGCGCGGCGAGACCGTGACCCAGCTGCGCGAGATCGCGCTGCTCCGTCTGGAACAGGTGGTGGGCTGATGGCGACCCTGAGCACGCACGTCCTCGACACGAGCCTCGGCCGTCCCGCCGTCGGCATCCGGGTCGCCCTCGAGTCGGCGTCCGGCGCCGACCTCGGCGAGGGCGTGACCGACGCCGACGGGCGGATCCCGACCTTCGCGCCCGAGCGGCTGGGCGCCGGCGACTACCGGCTCCGGTTCGACACCGGCACCTACTTCGCCCAGCTCGGCCAGACCGGCTTCTACCCCGAGGTGGTCGTGACGTTCACCGTCGAGGGTGACGAGCACTTCCACGTCCCGCTGCTGCTCAACCCGTACGGCTACTCCACCTACCGTGGCAGCTGAGCCGGACCGCCTCGACGTCCTGATCCGCGCACCGCGGGCGGTCGTCGGCACCCGCGAGGAGCCGGTCGAGATCGGCATCAAGGACGGCCTGGTCGTCGACCTCGCGCCGTACGGCGCCCGCGCCGACGCCGACCTGGTCGTCGACCTGGCCGACGACGAGGTGCTGCTCCCGGGACTGGTCGACACGCACGTCCACGTCAACGAGCCCGGCCGCACCGAGTGGGAGGGCTTCGCCACCGCGACCCGGGCCGCGGCCGCCGGGCGGCGTGACCACGATCGTGGACATGCCGCTCAACAGCATCCCGCCGACCACGACCGTCGCAGCGCTCGAGGAGAAGCAGGCCGCCGCGCACGGGCAGACGTACGTCGACGTGGGCTTCTGGGGTGGCGCCGTCCCCGGGAACCTCGGCGACCTGGCGCCGCTGCACGAGGCCGGTGTCTTCGGCTTCAAGTGCTTCCTGCTCGACTCCGGCGTCGAGGAGTTCCCGCACCTGCCCGCACCCGACTTCGCCGAGGCGATGGGGGAGACCTCGCGGCTCGGCGCGCTGATGATCGTGCACGCCGAGGACGAGGACGCCCTCGAGTCCTGCCCGCACGGTCGCGCGTACGCCGGCTTCCTCGCCTCCCGGCCGCCCGCGGCCGAGGAGCGGGCGATCGACCTGGTCATCGACACCGCACGCAGCACCGGCGGCCGCGCGCACATCGTCCACCTCAGTGCCGTCGGCGGCGATCCCGGCTCTGCGCGCCGCGCGGGCGGAGGGCGTCGACGTGTCGGTCGAGACCTGCCCGCACTACCTCGTCCTCGACGCCGGCCAGGTCCCCGACGGCGCCACCGAGTTCAAGTGCTGCCCGCCGATCCGCGACGCCGACAACCGCGAGCTGCTCTGGGAGGGGCTGACCGACGGCGACATCGACTTCGTGGTCAGCGACCACTCGCCCTGCACCGCCGAGCTGAAGCGCCGCGACGTCGGCGACTTCGCCGAGGCCTGGGGCGGGATCGCGTCCCTCCAGCTCGGGCTGCCCGCCGTCTGGACGACCGCGCGCGACCGTGGCATCGAGCTCGCCGACGTGGTCGGCTGGATGGCCGCCGCGCCCGCCCGCCGGGTCGGGCTGCGCGACAAGGGGGAGATCGCGATCGGCAACGTGGCCGACCTCTGCGTGTTCGCTCCGGACGAGGAGTTCGTCGTCGACGTGGCCCGGCTGCACCACAAGAACCCGGTCTCGGCCTACGCCGGGCGTACGCTCACCGGCACGGTCCGGCAGACCTGGCTGCACGGCGTACCGATCGACCTGGACGCCGCCCCGCGCGGGCGGCTGCTGAGGAGGGCACAGGCATGACGCTCGCACTACTACGTCCCGACCGGCGGCCTGCCCGGACAGACCGAGCTCACCACCGACCGTGCCGTGTTCACCGACGCGTACGCCGTCCTCCCGCGCGGCACCATGCGCGACATCGTCACCAGCCGGCTGCCGTTCTGGGACGACACCCGGCTCTGGGTCATCGCCCGGCCGCTGTCCGGCTTCGCCGAGACGTTCGCGCAGTACATCGTCGAGGTCGCGCCCGGCGGCGGCAGCGAGCGCCCCGAGTCGGACCCCGCCGCCGAGGGCGTGCTGTTCGTCGTCGGCGGGACGGTGTCGCTGACGGTCGGCGGCGTCGCCCACCGCGTCGAGCCGGGCGGCTACGCGTTCCTGCCCCCGGGCACCGACTGGACGCTGCGCAACGAGACCGACGCCAACGCCACGTTCCACTGGATCCGCAAGGCCTACGAGCGGGTCGACGGGGTCGACGTGCCCGAGTCGTTCGTGACCCACGAGAGCGACGTGGCGATGGTGCCGATGCCCGACACCGACGGGGCCTGGTGCACCCAGCGGTTCGTCGATCCCGACGACGTCCGGCACGACATGCACGTCAACATCGTCACCTTCCAGCCCGGCGGCGCGATCCCGTTCCCGGAGACGCACGTGATGGAGCACGGCCTCTACGTGCTGGAGGGCAAGGCGGTCTACCTGCTCAACAAGGACTGGGTCGAGGTGCAGGAGGGCGACTTCATGTGGCTGCGCGCGTTCTGCCCGCAGGCCTGCTACGCCGGTGGCCCGGGCCGCTTCCGCTACCTGCTCTACAAGGACGTCAACCGGCACCCGCGGCTGGGGCTGCAGCGCGGCCACGTGACCCCGTTCACGCTAGACTGACGACAGCGGCGTCGCTGTTCGGCATGGATAACCAGCGGCCACCGCGACCTCCCGAACCATGCGGGCAGCCTCGGCTGCGCTGGTACGACGTGTGGGAGAGCGAGATGACGGAGCCGCGGATCACCGTCAACGGGGAGCCACGCGCGCTGGCCGGCGTGCCCACGCACACCACGGCGCTCGACTTCCTGCGCGGGCTCGGCCTGACCGGTGCCAAGGAGGGCTGCGCCGAGGGTGAGTGCGGCGCCTGCTCGGTCCTGGTCGCCCGCCCCGACGGCGCGAGCTCGGTCGAGGGCACCCAGTGGACCGCCATCAACGCCTGCCTGGTGCCGGCCGCGGCGCTCGACGGCCAGGAGGTCGTCACCGCCGAGGGCCTCGGCAGCCCCGACACGCTGCACCCGGTCCAGCGCGAGATGGCCGACCGCGGCGGCTCGCAGTGCGGCTACTGCACACCCGGCTTCGTGTGCAGCATGGCCGCCGAGTTCTACCGCGCGACCCGCACGCCCGGACACACCAACGGCACCGGCCCCGACGCCGTGGAGGACCACGAGCACGGCCCGAACGGCTTCGACCTGCACGCGATGAGCGGCAACCTCTGCCGCTGCACCGGCTACCGCCCGATCCGCGACGCGGCCTGGGCGCTCGGACAGCCTCGCGACGACGACCCGCTCGCGCGCCGCCGGACCTCCGCGCCGCCCGCGCCCGTGGCCACCCGGATCGACGGCCCCGGTGGCGGCTTCGCCCGCCCGGCCGACCTGGCCGAGGCGCTGGCGCTGCTGGCCGAGCACCCCGACGCGACCGTCGTCGCCGGCTCGACCGACTGGGGCGTCGAGGTCAACCTGCGCGGTTCCCGGGCGGCGTACGCCGTGGCGGTCGACCGGCTGCCCGAGCTGCGCGAGCTCGTGGTCGGTGACGACGACATCCTGGTCGGCGCGGCGCTCACCCTGTCCGAGGTCGAGACCGGGCTGGACGGCGCCGTGCCCCTGCTCGACGAGGTGTGGCCGCTGTTCGCCTCGCGGTTGATCCGCAACGGCGCGACCATCGGCGGCAACATCGGCACCGGCTCGCCGATCGGCGACCTGCCGCCCGCCCTGCTGGCGCTGGAGGCCGACGTCGTCCTGTCCTCGCCGGACGGCGACCGCGAGGTGCCGCTGGCCGACTACTTCACCGGCTACCGCCAGACCCAGCTCCGACCGGGCGAGCTGATCCGGGCGGTCCGGATCCCGCGGCCGCTCGCGGGGATCGCGGCGTTCCACAAGATCGCCAAGCGCCGGTACGACGACATCTCCAGCGTCGCGGTCGGCCTCGCCATCGATGTGGTCGACGGCGACGTGGTGCGGGCCAGGATCGGGCTCGGCGGCGTGGCCGCCACCCCGATCCGCGCGCTCGCCACCGAGGCGGCGCTGGAGGGCCGGCCGTGGACACGGGAGACCGTCCAGGCCGCGGCAGAGGTGCTCCGCGGCGAGGGCACGCCGCTCGACGACCACCGGGCCAGCGCGGCCTACCGCTCCGCGATGCTGGGCGAGTCGCTGCGCAAGCTCTGGGCGACCACGGGCGAGGGGGTGCCGGCATGACCGCCCTGTCCCAGCGGCCCGACGACGCGCTCGTCGGCCTGGCCCTGCCCCACGAGAGCGCGAGCCTGCACGTCACCGGCGCCGCGCTCTACACCGACGACCTGGTCGAGCGGACCCACGGCGTCCTGCACGCCCACCCGGTCCAGGCGCCCCACGCCCACGCCCGGGTGACCCGGCTCGACCCCGCGCCGGCGTACGACGTGCCGGGCGTGGTCCGCGTGCTCGACCGCCGACGACGTTCCTGGCGTCAACGACGCCGGCGTCAAGCACGACGAGCCGCTGTTCCCCTCCGAGGTGATGTTCGTCGGCCACGCGGTCTGCTGGGTGCTCGGCGACACCCTCGAGGCCGCGCGGCTCGGCGCGCTCGCGGTCGAGGTCGACTACGACCCGCTGCCCTCGATCATCGGTGTGCGCGAGGCGATCGCGGCGCACAGCTTCCAGGGCGGGCAGCCCACGGTGGAGCGCGGCGACGTCGAGGCCGGGCTCGGCGGGTCGGCGCACGTGTTCAGCGGCGAGACCGAGATGGCCGGCCAGGAGCACTTCTACCTCGAGACCCACTGCTCGCTGGCGCTGGTCGACGAGGCCGGCCAGATCTTCGTGCAGAGCAGCACCCAGCACCCGTCCGAGACGCAGGAGATCGTGGCCCACGTCCTCGGCCTGCACAACCACGACGTGACCGTGCAGTGCCTGCGGATGGGCGGCGGCTTCGGCGGCAAGGAGATGCAGCCGCACGGCTTCGCCGCGATCGCGGCGCTGGGGTCGACCCTCACCGGCCGCCCGGTGCGGCTGCGGCTGACCCGCGCGCAGGACATGACGATGACCGGCAAGCGGCACGGCTTCCACGCGCAGTGGCGAGTCGGCTTCGACGACGACGGCAACCTGCAGGCGCTGGACGCGACGCTGACCTCCGACGGCGGCTGGAGCCTCGACCTGAGCGAGCCGGTGCTGGCCCGGGCGCTCTGCCACATCGACAACGCCTACTGGATCCCGCACGTGCGGGTGAACGGCCGGGTCGCGCAGACCCACAAGACCTCGCAGACCGCGTTCCGCGGCTTCGGCGGGCCGCAGGGGATGCTCGTGATCGAGGACATCCTCGGCCGCTGCGCCCCGCTTGCTCGGGATCGACCCGATCGACCTGCGGCGCCGCAACTTCTACACCGACGGCCAGGCCACGCCGTACGGCCAACCGGTGCGGCACCCCGAGCGCGCCGGGCTTGCGTGGGACCAGGTCCTCACCACCGGGCAGGTCGCGTCCCGGCTCGCCGACATCGCGGAGTGGAACGACGCGCACCCGTACGCCAAGCGAGCGATCGGCGTGAGCCCGGTGAAGTTCGGCATCTCGTTCAACTTCACGGCCTTCAACCAGGCCGGCGCGCTGGTCCACGTCTACAAGGACGGCTCCGTGCTGATCAACCACGGCGGCACCGAGATGGGCCAGGGCCTGCACACCAAGATGATCCAGGTCGCCGCGACCACCCTCGGCGTCCCGCTCGAGCGGGTCCGGCTCGCGCCGACCCGCACCGACAAGGTGCCCAACACCTCCGCCACGGCGGCCAGCTCCGGCGCGGACCTCAACGGCGGAGCGGTCAAGCACGCCTGCGAGCAGATCCTGGAGCGGCTGGACGCCGTCCGCGCCGGTCGCGACATCGCGTGGGAGGACCTGGTCCGCGAGGCCTACTTCAGCCGGGTCCAGCTGTGGGCCGCGGGCTTCTACCGCACCGAGGGCCTGCACTGGGACTCCACCGCCATGCACGGGCACCCGTTCAAGTACTTCGCCTACGGCGCCGCGGCGACCGAGGTCGAGGTGGACGGGTTCACCGGCGCCTACCGGACCCGGCGGGTCGACATCGTGCACGACGTGGGCGACAGCCTGTCGCCGCTGGTCGACCTCGGCCAGATCGAGGGCGGGTACGTGCAGGGCGCCGGCTGGCTGACGCTGGAGGACCTGCGCTGGGACGAGTCCGACGGTCCGCGCCGCGGGCTGCTGACCACCCAGGCCGCCAGCACCTACAAGCTGCCCAGCTTCAGCGAGATGCCCGAGGAGCTCAACGTCGAGCTGCTGCCGCGGGCGCACGAGGACGGCGCCGTCTACGGCTCCAAGGCCGTCGGCGAGCCGCCGCTGATGCTGGCCTTCTCGGTGCGCGAGGCGCTGCGCGAGGCGGCCGCCGCGTTCGGCCCGCCCGGCACGTCCGTCGACCTCGCCTCGCCGGCCACGCCCGAGGCGGTCTACTGGGCGATCCAGCAGGCCCGCCGCGGCTCCGAACACGGACACGTGGCCGACGGCCTGCCCGGCGCCGTACCCGACCAGCCGGACGCCGACGCCCAGCCGCTCCACCCGCGGTCCGAGCAGGTCGCCCGGGCGGAGGCGCCCTGATGCACTGGGTCGCCGCCGTCGAACACCTGCGCCGCCATCGCCTCCCCGGCGTCCTGGTCACCGTCTCCGAGGTGCGCGGGCACGCGCCCCGCGACGCCGGCGCGAAGATGGTCGTGTCCGCCGACGAGGTCTGGGGGAGCGTCGGGGGCGGCAACCTGGAGGAGACGGCCGTCGCCCGGGCGCGGGACCTGCTCAGCGGACCGGCCGGACCGCCCGAGACGATGACCATGTCCCTCAACGACAAGGCCCGCACCGAGCACGGCCGCCAGTGCTGCGGCGGCGAGGTCACCCTGCTGCTCGAGCCGCTCGCGGTGGTTCCGTCGGTCGCGATCTTCGGGGTCGGTCACGTCGGGCTCGAGCTGGCCCGGATCCTGTCCCGGCACGACCTCGAGCTGCACCTGGTCGACTCCCGGGCCGACCAGCTGACCTCCGAACGGCTGGCCTGCCTCGACGACGGCCAGGCGGCCGTCCACGTCCACCACTCGCCGGTGCCGGAGGTGGTGCTCGGCGAGGTGCCCAGGGGCACGCACGTGCTGGTGCTGACCCACGACCATGCCGAGGACTTCGCCCTCTGCGACGCGGCCCTGCGCTGCGCGCACCTCGGGTCGATCGGGCTGATCGGGTCGTCCGCGAAGTGGCGGCGGTTCCAGCAGGGGCTGCGGGTCGAGGGACACGACGAGGCCACGATCGAGCGGATCCACTCGCCGATCGGCACGCCCGAGCTCGCGGGCAAGGACCCCGCCACGATCGCCCTCGGGGTCGCCTCCGAGCTGGTCCGCGCCTTCCAGACCGACCCCGCCGAGCTGCGGCCGTGACGCTGTTCCGGGCGCGGGTGATGGACACCCCGGACGACCCGTTCACCGGCGGCACCCTGCGCAGCGACGAGGACGCCGGGCTGCTGGTCGTCGACGGGATGATCGTCGAGCGGGCCGACTTCGCGACGGTGCGCGCCGCCCACCCCGACGAGGACGTGGTCGACCTGCGCGGCGGCGTACTCCTGCCGGGGCTGGTCGACACCCACGTGCACTACCCGCAGGTGCGGATCATCGGGGCGCTCGGCATGCCGCTGCTCGAGTGGCTCGAACGCTGTGCGCTGCCCGAGGAGTGCCACCTCGAGGACCCGGCGTACGCCCGTGAGGTGGCCGCGGAGTTCGTCTTCGGCCTCGCCTCCGCCGGCACCACCACCGCCCTGGTGTTCGGCTCCCACTTCGCGCCAGCGGTCGACCAGCTCTTCACCGAGGCTGCCCGGGTCGGCCTGCGCGTCACGTCCGGGCTCGTGGTCAGCGACCGCGGGCTTCCTGACCCGCTGCTCACGACCCCCGAGCGCGCGTACGACGAGGCGATCGCGCTCGCCGGGAGGTGGCACGGCGTCGGGCGCTCGCGCTACGCCGCGACCCCGCGCTTCTCCTTCAGCGCCGGCGAGGACCTGCTCGACGCCTGCGCGGCCGTGGTCAAGGACGTGCCGGACGCGTGGTTCACCTCCCACGTCAACGAGAACCCCGCCGAGGTCGCCGAGGTGGCCCGGCTGTTCGAGGCGGCCGAGCACTACGTCGGCACCTACGACATGCACGGGCTCCTCGGCGAGCGCTCCGTGCTCGCGCACAACGTGCACGCCACCGATCCCGAGCTCGCCGTGCTCGCGGGCCACGGCGCGTCCGTCGCGCACTGCCCGACCAGCAACGCCGCCCTCGGCAGCGGGCTGTTCCCCCTGCGCCCCCACGTCGAGCACGGCGTCCGGGTGGCGCTGGGCTCCGACGTCGGCGCCGGCACCGGCTTCTCGCTGCTCAAGGAGGGGCTCCAGGCCTACTTCGTGCAGTCACTCCTGGGCATCGACGGCCTGCCGCTCACCTCGACCCACCTGCTCCACCTCGCGACCCGGGCCGGGGCGCTCGCGCTCGGGCTCGGCGACACCGTGGGCGACCTCGGCGTCGGCAAGGAGTTCGACGCGGTCTGGGTGCGCCCGCTGCCCGACGACCCGCTCGACGTCGGCCTTCGGCACGCCGCGTCCCCGGAGGACGCCCTGGCCAAGGTGTTCGCCCTCGGCGGCGACTCCGACCTCGCCGGTGTCTGGGTCGGCGGCGACCGGATCAAGTTCGCCCGCAACTGACGCCGACCCGTCGTTAATTAACGACGGGTCAGCGTTCGGAGGCGAGCACCGCCTGGTACGCCGGGAGGGTGAGGAAGTCGGGGAACTCCTCGGAGAGGGCGGACTCGACGAACAGCCGGCGGGCCTCGGCCCAGTGGCCGGCGTCGAACGCCTCGGCGCCGACCGCGTCCCGGAGCGCGGCGTACTCCTCCTCGACGATCCGCTCGACGAGCTCGTGGGTGACGGTCTCGCCGGTGTCGAGGGTGGCGTCGTTGAACATCCACTGCCAGACCTGGGATCGGGAGATCTCCGCGGTGGCGGCGTCCTCCATCAGGTTGTCGATCCCGGCGGCGCCGTTGCCGGAGAGCCAGGCCTGGAGGTAGGTCATGCCGATCCGGATGTTGCCGCGCAGCCCGGCCTCGGTGCGCTCGCCCGGCGTCTGGTCGACGGCGAGCAGGTCGTCGGCCGTGACGTGCACGTCGTCGCGGAGCACGTCGAGCTGGTTGGGCCGATCGCCCAGCGTCTCGCCGAAGATCTCCGCGCAGACGGGCACCAGGTCGGGGTGCGCCACCCATGACCCGTCGAAGCCGGCCGACGCCTCGCGGGTCTTGTCCTCGCGCACCTTCGCGAACGCCCGCTCGTTGATCTCCGGGTCGCGCCGGCTCGGGATGAACGCCGCCATCCCGCCGATCGCGAACGCCCCGCGCTTGTGGCAGGTGTGCACCAGCAGGTCGCTGTAGGCCTTCATCATCGGCGCGTTCATGGTGACCGCGTTGCGGTCGGGCAGCGTGAACGACGGCCCGGCGTCGCGGAAGTTCTTGATGATGCTGAACAGGTAGTCCCAGCGGCCGGCGTTGAGCCCGGCCATGTGGTCGCGCAGCTCGTAGAGGATCTCGTCCATCTCGAACGCCGCGGTGATGGTCTCGATCAGCACGGTCACCCGGATCGTGCCGTGCGGAACCTCCAGCGCGGACTGGGCGTGGGTGAACACGTCGTTCCAGAGTCGGGCCTCGAGGTGCGACTCCATCTTCGGCAGGTAGTAGTAGGGCCCGCTGCCGCGTGCGAGCAGCTCCTTGGCGTTGTGGAAGAAGTAGAGGCCGAAGTCGACCAGCGCCGCGACCACGGGCGAGCCGTCCACGACGAGGTGCTCCTCGTCGAAGTGCCAGCCCCTCGGCCGGGGCACGATGACGGGGATCGAGTCCGGGTCGGCCAGGGAATAGCTCTTGCCCTCCGGGGTGGTCAGCTCGATCGTGCGGCGTACGGCGTCGGCGAGGTTCACCTGGCCGCCGACGACGTTCTGCCAGTGCGGGGTGTTCGCGTCCTCGAGGTCGGCCAGCCACACCTTCGCGCCGGAGTTGAGGGCGTTGATCGCCATCTTCCGCTCGGTCGGGCCGGTGATCTCGACCCGCCTGTCCGTGAGGTCGGCCGGCGCGGGCGCGACCGACCAGTCCCCGCCGCGCACGTCGGCGGTGTCGGGCAGGAAGTCCAGCCGGCCGGTGCGCGCGATCTCGTCCCGCCGCTCGCGGCGGGCCGCGAGCAGCTCGTCGCGCCGGCCGCCGAACCTTCGCTGCAGGTCGGCGATGAAGTCGAGCGCGTCCGGCGTGAGGATCTCCTCGGAGCGGTCGACGGTGGGTCCGGTGACGTCGATGCTGGCCATGCACGTCACCGTAGCCGCGGAGCGCGATTACGTCGCGCGCGAGCGGGCACTGGCACCGCATGGCAACGGAGAAACATCCCGGCGCCGAGGAGTGGATCCCGGACCGCCCGAGCCTGAAGTCGCTGCGCCAGGCCGTCCAGGACTGTCGCGGCTGCGACCTCTACCGCGACGCGACGCAGGCGGTGATGGGCGACGGCCCGGCGAAGGCCGAGGTGATGGTGCTCGGCGAGCAGCCGGGGGACAAGGAGGACCTGGCTGGCGAGCCCTTCGTGGGGCCGGCGGGCAAGATCCTGGACCGGGCGCTCGGCGACGCGGGACTGCCGCCCGAGGACGTGTTCCGGACCAACGTCGTGAAGCACTTCCGATTCTCCGGCACGCGCGGCAAGCAGCGGATCCACAAGTCACCCAGTCGCTGGCACGTGGCGGCGTGCGGTCCGTGGCTCGTCGCGGAGCTCGCGGTCGTGAAGCCCACCGGGGTCGTCGTGCTCGGCGGGACCGCAGGCAAGGCGGTCTACGGATCGTCGTTCCGGGTGGGGGAGTCCCGAGGTCGCCTGATCGACTGGCCAGACACGTTCCCCGTACGTCGACCACCGGCCTGGGTGCTGACGACCACCCATCCCTCGGCGGTGCTGCGTGCGGACGATCGGGACGCGGCCTACGACGGGCTCGTGTCCGACCTGCGCGTCGCCGTCGCTGCGCTGTCCCGCTGACTCGGGATGCCGTAGGTCGTGGTCCGCTCGCGCACCGGCCGACCCGCCCCCGCTGCGATCTCGGTCAGCTCCTCGACCGTCTTGGCCGAGCCGTGCTCGGAGCCGGCCATCCGGGAGATGGTCTCCTCCATCAGCGTGCCGCCGAGGTCGTTGGCGCCGGAGCGGAGCATCGCGCGGGTGCCCTCGGTGCCGAGCTTGACCCAGCTGGTCTGGATGTTGTCGATCCGCCCGTGCAGCAGGATCCGGGCGACGGCGTGCACCGCGAGGTTGTCGCGCAGGCTGGGTCCGGGGCGGGCGACGCCGGCGAGGTAGATCGGCGACGAGTGGTGCACGAACGGCAGCGGCACGAACTCGGTGAACCCACCCGTCTCGTCCTGGATCCGGCTCAGCACCCGCAGGTGCTGGACCCAGTGCCGCGGGTTGTCGACGTGGCCGTACATCATCGTCGAGCTCGACCGCAGCCCCACCCGGTGCGCCGTGCTGACCACGTCGATCCAGGTCGCCGTCGGCAGCTTGCCCTTGGTCAGCACCCACCGGACCTCGTCGTCGAGGATCTCGGCGGCGGTGCCGGGGATGGTGTCCAGGCCGGACTCGCGGGCCTTGATCAGGAAGTCCTCGACCGACAGACCGGTGCGAGAGGCGCCGTTGACGATCTCCATCGGGCTGAACGCGTGCACGTGCATGCCGGGCACCCGTCGCTTCACCGCGGCCGCGAGGTCGAAGTACGCCGTGCCGGGCAGCTCGGGGTCGATCCCGCCCTGCATGCACACCTCGGTCGCGCCGAGGTCCCAGGCCTCCTGGGCGCGGTCGGCGACCTGCTCGAGCGAGAGGGAGAACGCGTCGGCGTCGGTGCGCCGCTGGGCGAACGCGCAGAACCGGCAGCCGACGTAGCAGACGTTGGTGAAGTTGATGTTCCGGTTGACGACGTAGGTGACGTCGTCGCCGACCGTCTCCCGGCGCAGGTCGTCGGCCAGTGCGCACACCCGCTCGAGCAGCTCGCCCTCGGCCGTCATCAGCACCAGCGCCTGCTCGTCGGTGAGCCCCGCCGGGTCGCTTCTCCGGCGGCCCGCAGCGCGGACCACGTCGGTCGTGTCGAGGACGGCGCGCTGGCTGCCTCGACAGATCCGTCGTGACCTCGCCTCCCGCAGGGCGTCCCAGTCGCCGTACACCTCGTCGAAGTCGCTGCGGCGGTCCTCGGTGCGGCCGTCGGTGTCGATGGCGGCGTGCAGGTCGGTGCGGCCGGATCCCACGCTGGCGAAGCCGCCGTCGGGCTCCTGCCACGGCAGCCCTTCCGGCCGTACGCCGGGGCGCGCGAGGCCGGCCCGGGAGCCTTCGGCCAGGGCGAGCGCCGCGACGTGCCCGGACACCCGCGGGTCGAGCCAGGGCTCGCCGTGCGTGACGTACTCGGGGTGCACCGTGAGCCGGGCGGCCAGCTCGAAGCCGCACTCGGCGGTGATCGACCGCAGCCGCTCCAGGGACGGCCAGGGCCGCTCCGGGTTCACGTGGTCAGGAGTCAGCGGGGAGACGCCGCCCCAGTCGTCGACGCCGGCGTCGAGCAGGCGCCCGGCACTCCTCGAGGTCGACCAGGTTGGGCGGTGCCTGCACCCGCAGCTTCGGGCCGAGCAGCAGCCGGGTGACGGCGATGGTCGCGCGGTACTCGTCCAGGCCGAGGTCGTCGGTGTGCCGCATGGCCGTGTCCGGCTTGGCCCGGAAGTTCTGGACGATCACCTCCTGGATGCCGCCGTACTGCCGCGCCACCCGGCGGATCGCGAAGATCGTCTCCGCCCGCTCGGTGAGGTTCTCGCCGATCCCGACCAGCAGACCGGTGGTGAACGGGACCGACAGCCGGCCGGCGTCCTCGAGCACCCGCAGCCGGACGGCCGGGTCCTTGTCCGGAGAGCCGTAGTGGGCCTCGCCCTTCTCGGTGAACAGCCGGGTCGAGGTGGTCTCGAGCATCATCCCCATCGAGGGGGAGACCGGCTTGAGCCGGTTCAGCTCCTCCCACGACATGACGCCCGGGTTGAGGTGCGGCAGCAGGCCGGTCTCCTCGAGCACCCGGACCGCCATCGCCCGCACGTAGGCCAGGGTCGAGTCGTAGCCCTCCGCGTGCAGCCACTCCTCGGCCTCCGGCCAGCGGTCCTCGGGGCGATCGCCCAGCGTGAACAGCGCCTCCAGGCAGCCCAGCTCGGCGCCCTGGCGGGCGATGTCGAGGATCTCGTCGGGGGAGAGGTACGGCGCACGTCCCTCGCGCGCGGCGTGCCCCGGCGTCTCGACGAACGTGCAGTAGTGGCACTTGTCCCGGCACAGCCGGGTGACCGGGATGAAGACCTTGGGGGAGTAGGTGACCGTGGCCGGACGCCCAGCGGCAACCAGCCCGGCGTCGCGCACCCGAGCGGCCGCCGCGCACAGCCGGTCCAGCTGCTCGTCCCGGGCGGCGAGCAGCGCCGTCGCCTCGTCCAGATCGAGCGCGGCGCCCCGCTCCGCTCGGGCGAGCGCCCGGCGTACCTGCGCCGGCAGCACCTCGTCCATACGGACAGTCTCCCAACAACGCCGAACGGCGCGTCCGCGGGCTCACCCCACGGGACGCGCCGCGCTGGCGTCGGACGTGTCAGACCCCGGCGGTCTCCTCGACCGGGGCTGTCTCCTCGACCTTGTTGGGGCCACGGTCCAGCGAACTGGGCCACCAGATCTTGCCGCCGATGTCGAGGTTGATCGCGGTGACCAGGACCGACCGGACGATGATCGTGTCGAGCATGACGCCCAGCGCCACGGCGACGCCGAGTTCGGCCAGGAACACCAGCGGGATGGTGCCCAGCACGAGGAACGTCGCCGCGAGCACGATGCCGGCGGAGGTGATCACACCGCCGGTCGAGCTGAGCGCGATCAGCGAGCCCTGGCGGGTGCCGTGGTTGCCGGTCTCCTCGCGGACTCTCGTCATCAGGAAGATGTTGTAGTCGATGCCCAGCGCCACGAGGAACACGAAGGCGAACAGCGGGAACCCTGGATCGGACCCGGCGAAGCCGAAGACGTACTCGAACAGCAGGGCAGAGAGCCCGAGCGCGGCCCCGAACGAGAGGATCACCGTGCCGATCAGGATCAGCGGCGCGGTCAGCGCCCGGAGCAGACCCATCAGGATGAGCAGCACCACGACCAGCACGATCGGGATGATCACCTTGCTGTCGCGGTTGGAGGCGGTCTTGGTGTCGAGATAGAACGCCGCGCCGCCACCGACCAGGGCGTCGGCCCCCTCGACCGAGTGGGCGGCGTCGCGCGTGGCCTCGACGATGTCGAAGGCCTCGGGCGACGAGACGTCAGCGGTCATGGTCGCCTCGTAGTAGGAGCGACCGTTGCCGAGCTCCGCCGGCGGTGTGGGCTCACCGAGCCCGTCGATCCCTGCCGTCGCCTCCTGGACCGCGGCGATGTCGTCGGTGTTCGCGACCACCTGCACGGTGTTGGAGTTGTCGGCAAGGTCGTGCTCCACCAACAGCTGCTGACCCTTGATCGAGTCGAACTCCTTGGTGTAGCTGTCCTCGGTCGAGAGACCGGACGCCTGCAGCGTGAACAGGCCGAGGCACGCGACGGCCAGGAGGGCGGCCGTGATGGTCCAGACCTTGCGCGGCTTGGGTGCGATCCAGTTGCCGACCCGGGCCCAGAGGCCGGACGAGGTGGGCTCGGCCGACTGGAAGGTCGGGCGCTTGGGCCAGAACATCCAGCGGCCGAAGATCACCAGCAGCGCGGGCAGCAGGGTGACCATCACCAGGTAGGTGACGGCGACGGCGACGGCGTTGACCGGACCGAGACCGGCCGTGGAGTTGAGGTCGGCGAACAGCAGGCAGAGCATGCTGATCGCGACGGTGGCGGCGCTGGCCAGGATCGCGGGGGCGGCGCGGTGCAGCGCGAACGCCATCGCCTCGTGCCGGTCCTCGTGGCGGCGCAGCTCCTCCCGATATCGGGCCACGAGCAACAGCGCATAGTCGGTGCCGGCGCCGATCACCAGGATGCCCATGATCGCCTGGCTCTGGCCGTTGACCGTGAGGTCGGCGTACTTCGCGAGGAGGTAGACGACGCCGCCGGAGACGGAGTACGCCACCACCACGGAGAGGATCGGCAGCAGCCACAGCAGCGGGCTGCGGTAGGTGAAGAGCAGGATGATGATGACCACGCCGAGCGCGATCGCGATCAGGTTGGTGTCGATCCCCTCGAACGCCTCGGCGGAGTCGGCGGCCTGACCGCCGTAGCCGGCGAGGTGGACCGTCACGCCGTCGATCTGCGCGATGTCGCGAATGTCCTCGGCGGCTGCCGGGATGTCGTTCCAGCCGTTCTGGCCGAAGTTGAAGGTCAGCGCCACGTAGGCGACCTCACCGTCCTCGGACACGAACGGCACCGGGATGCCCGCCTGCTCGGCCATGTTGGGCGACAGGGCTCCCTCGTCGGTGACACCGTCGATCTGCGACATCTCGGCCGCCTGCTCGTCCATCGCCGCGAAGTCGGCCTCGGTGAGGCCGCCGGGTCGGCTGTAGACGACGAGGGTCGGGATCTCGTCGGGATCGACGGTGCCGGACAGCTCGTCGAGCACCTTGGTCGACTCGGCCGAGCCGGGCAGCCACGAGGACGCCTCGTTGTTCTGTACGTCGATCAGCTTGGCGGACAGCGAGCCGAGCCCGACCAAGGCGACGATCCAGGCGGCGAGCACGATCCATTTGGTGACGCGGCCGGTGAGCGATCCGGCGATCTGAGCATGCATACCAAAACTCCATCACAGGGTGGGGACAGTCGCATCAGGGTTTCCCCCGATCCGACCCGCCCTCCCGCGTGGATTCATCGCCCGAAGTGGGCGGACTTGCGCTCAGCGCCCAGGATTTGGGAAAGCGGTCTAGACCGATGGTCAGTACGCGCCGCGGTGGGTGAGGACGGCCTGCACGGTCCGGAGCATGATCGAGAAGTCGAGCGCGAGCGACCAGTTGTCGACGTACTTCACGTCGAGCCGCACCGTGTCGTCCCAGGACAGGTCGGAGCGCCCGGAGACCTGCCACAGGCCGGTGAGACCGGGCTTCACGACCAGGCGGCGGCGGGCGTCCTGGCAGTACTGCATGACCTCGGACTGGAGCGCCGGGCGGGGACCGACCAGCGACATGTGGCCGAGCACCACGTTGAACAGCTGGGGGACCTCGTCGAGCGAGAACTTCCGCAGGATCGCGCCCAGCCGGGTGATCCGGGGGTCCTGGCGCATCTTGAAGAGCACCGCGTCGGACTCGTTCTGGTCGCTGAGCTGCTCGACGGCGCTGTGGGCTCCCTCGGACATGGTGCGGAACTTGTACATCGTGAACAGCTTGCCGTCGCGGCCGACCCGGGACTGGCGGAAGATCGCCGGGCCGGGGGAGTCCTTGCGGATCGCCAGCGACAGGCCGAGGAGCAGCGGCGCGAGCATCAGCAGCATCAGGGCCGCCAGCGGCCGCTCGATCAGGTTCTTGACCAGCTGACCGGGACCCCGCCGCCCGGCAGGGCGGACGCGGAGCATCCGCAGGCCGGCGGCCTGGGTGACGGTGGCACGTGACGGGGCGACGTCGAGGAGCGGCGTACCCAAGAAGAGGTGGACGCCTGCGAGCTCGAGCTGCCACTCGATCCGGCGCAGCTCCTTGTCGTCGAAGTGGTCGCACGGCAGCACGATCACGGCCTGAGCCTGTGCGGCGGCGGCGGTGTCGGCGAGGTGGTCGAGGCCGACGGCCACGGGGACGTCGAAGGTGGTACGCCGGGGCTGGCGGGAGAGGCAGACGGCGGCGACGTCGAGGGCGTGGTGGGGGCTCTTCCCCAGCTCGGCCAGCACCCGCTCGACGTCGCTGGGGTGTCTGCCGGCGACGACGACCCGGGTCCGGCCGCGGGCGCCGGCCCAGGTGCGGGTGATGACGAGGTCGCGGGTGACCCGCGGCGCGAGCGAGCCGACCGCGACCGCTCCGGAGAGCAGCAGCAGCTGGCCGGAACCCATGGCCAGGTTGCCGACGGCCTCGAGGGCGACGGCGGTCAGCGCCAGGGCGGCGCCGGCGCGCAGCACGCGGCGGGACGACTCGGCGAGGCCGACTCCGACCGACCGGGTCTCGTAGGCCCGGGTCACGGTCAGCAGGACCAGCCAGAGGGCCGGGAACAGCAGTGCCCTGAGCGTGAGCGGGACACCTGCGAGGGACACGACCCCGAGGCCCGCCATCGCGACGGCGACGTCACCGACGAGCAGGGACCAGGGAAGGTGACGGACGGCACGGGTGGTGGACGGTGCCCACGAGCGGGTCCGGCCGGCGACCAACGCTTGCCCGCGAAGGTCGTGCTCGACCAGCCTTCCTGGGGCAAATGGTGCCGCCAGATGTGTCAACGAGGTCACCGCCCCTGCTCCCCTGTCGTCTACGTCTTGACCTCAAGGATCGCAACGGAGGAGGGGTGGCGGCATGCCGCAAATCGGGCAAGAAAACCGCGCGGGTACTGGGGTTTCGGCAACGACGACAACGCGCCGCCCATCGGGCGGCGCGTGGCGTGTTGATCCGGGTCAGGCGCCCGGCGGCCGCCAGCCGACGGTGTGGGCGAGGCCCACCGCGGCGAGCTGGGAGGAGACTTCGAGCTTGGCCAGGATGGACTTCACCTGGGTGCGGACGGTCGCCTCGGAGACCACGCTGATCCGCGCGATGTCCCGGACGGTGTGGCCCTCCATCAGGTGCCCGAGGACCTCGCGCTCCCGGGCCGTGAGCCGCTGCAGGCGGGTCCGGAGCTCCTGGTGCTCCTGGCGTTCCTTGTGCCAGGCCTGGAGCAGGTCCTCGCGCTCGTCGCGGTCCATGACGGGCAGGCCCTGGTTGAGCCGGCGTACGGTCGCCATGATCTCGTTCAGCGGCCGCGCCTTGGTCAGCACCTTGCGGGCGCCGTACCGCAGGCACTCGCCCCAGCGGCCCTTCTCGGCGGACGCGGTCACCACGACGACGTGGGCACCGGACCGGGCGATGGGTGCGATCAGGCGCACCCCGTCACCCATGTAGCCGAGGTCGAGGTCGAGCAGGACGATGCGCGGGTGCAGGCGGACGACCGCCGACAGCAGGGCGCCCTGCGACGAGCCCATCTCCGGGATGGGCAGACGGCGTACGTCGTACCCCTCCATCGTGAGGGCAAGGTCCAGAGACTCGGCGAAGAGCGTGTGATCCTCGATGATGAGGATGCGGACGTTACTTCGCGCGAGCGCGGGCTGCGCCATGTGCATTCCTGGAAGGGTTGAGGGTGATCACGAAGATGGCGCCGAAGCCTGCCTGGGACGGGTGCGCGCGGAGCGAGCCGCCGATGTCGTCGATGAGTCGCTTGGCGACGTTGAGCCCGATGCCCTGACCCTCCGACTCGGGGCCACGCTCGCCCCACTCGAAGATCCGGGCGGCCATCTCGCGGGAGATGCCGGGGCCGCAGTCGGTCACGCGGATCTCGACCAGGTCGTTCACCCGGCGAGCGGTGATCGAGACCGGCGAGCCCGGCGCGTGCTGGGCGGCGTTGTTGAGCAGCGTCGTCAGGACCTGCCCGATGTCGTCGTCCCGGCCGCTGGCGATCAGGCCGCTGGGAGTCCACTGGACGTTGCGACCCATGGTCTGCTGGCTGAGGACCAGCGGCTGGATCACCTTGTCCAGCTCGACGTCGTGCACGTGTGCGGTCCGGTGGTCGACCAGCCGCTCGAGCCGGGCGATCTCGGAGTCGAGCATGTCCTGGAGGAGGTCCTTGCGGTCCGCGGTGAGCTCGGGTCCGTCGTGGATCAGGCGGGTCGCGGTGGCGATGCCGGCGATGGTCGCGTTGATCTCGTGCAGCCGCTCGCGGTCCTCGCGGACCGCCTGCTCGACCTGGGCGACCCGGTCGTGCAGGGCGTCCACGGTCGTGGTGTTCTCACGGATGGCGAGCCGCAGCATGGCCAGCGACGTGCCACAGAGGAGCACGGCGCCCGTGGTGTCGGTGACGAGCGCCATCACGCTGAGGAAGGTGCCATCCGTGGCGGGGTACGAGATGGCCCGGTTGACGCACAGCAGGACGACGGCCAGCGCCAGTCGGGGGCCGGCCCACGACGGCGTCATCACCAGGTTGAGGACGGCGTACGCGAAACCGAGGTGCAGCGTCATCAGGAGGATGTTCCCGGCGGCGAGCAGGTCGGCGTCGGTGGTCATCAGCGGGTCGCCGGCGACCACGGCGAACCGGATGCCGGCGACGAACAGGCCGAGCACGATGCCCAGCGCGGCCGGGTCGATCGGCGGGACCTTGCGACGGGTGAACGTCACCATGCTGAGGATCACGAGCGCGAAGAGCAGGTCGATCACCATGAGCATGCCGGCGTGCGTCTCGAGGGCGTCGGGGAAGGCCACGCGCACGCCGGCCATGGCCAGGCCCTTGACGGAGCTGGCGGTGAGGGCGGCTGCCAGCCACGCCGTCCCGTTGGACGTCGTGAGGCGCCAGTGGAAGTAGATGACGAGAGAGGCCGCGAGAGCGACGGCGTTGACGACCAGGCCGACCACTCCGGCGGCCTCGGTGATGCCTTGCGGGTCGGGATCAAGGCGCAGCGTCACGAGAGGCGGGAGTGCGACGACAAGCACGACGAGTGCCGTGCCAGTCCACCCCCACACCCCTGCCGGGATGCGCATATTCGTACCGGACATGATCCGCCCCCACGCGAAACGTTGCTTAGCCAGACGAGCCTCCGGACGATCTGTATCGACCGCTCTCAGAAGCTCTCGCGGAGCCACCAATCCCCGCCTGGTCACACTATTGCCACCCACATCATGAACGTAGTTGGGCGGCCTCGGGGCGGATTTAGTCTTTTTGGGACACGTACCACAAATTAGGGACAGTCTCCGGGCAGACCCGCCCAACCCCACGGGACTACTTGTATCACACCCGCCCCGCGGGACCCACCAGCCACTGCGGCCATCGCCCTTGCCCGGCGTGCCAACTGGCCGAGCTGACGAAGGGTCGCGTCCCACTGCCGTGGGGGACGGTAGCAGCGGTAACCGCCAGGACTCCCTCCCCAGCAATGGCCACGCGCGGCTGGTGGGCCGTTCGCGAGGTCACGTGGACCTTGGCTCAACCATCCGGTAACAACCCCCCTGAAACCATCCCCAATTGTAGGTGTGATGGTCGCCGGAGGCACGGGGTTCTCTCGCGGGCGGGAACGATGGCTCTCACCAGAGGTTGATGCATCTCCAGGGCCTTTCTGTCCCCCTGGAATCGCCGCTCACGACGGGCCGGGAGGGGCCACATGGTCATGTCGCGCCGTCCGCGCCGGATTGCGGTGGCGTCGGACCAGTCGCTGGTCGCCGAGGCGGTCAGGACTGCTCTGTCGAGCCGCGGCTTCGACGCCTTCGTGCTCACGTGGGCTCGCCCTCGGCGGCCACCGCCGCCCGGGCACGTCAGCACCGAGCTCGCCGACGCCGGGCTGATGCTCTGCGACCTGGAACCCTCGCCGCGACTGCGCGAGGCACGCGCCCTCGCGGCGGCCCAGGGCGAGATGCCCTGGCTGCTGCTGACGGCCGCGCCGCAGGGTCCCCTCTGGGGTGCGCTGCTGGACCGCGGGGTCGATGCGGTGCTCTCCAACGCCACCACGCTCGACGAGGTCGTGCTCACCCTGCACGACGTGATGGAGGGTCGGGTGATCATGTCCGACGGGGACAAGGAGACCCTGATCCGCGAGTGGCGGGCGGCCCGCAGCGAGAAGGACCTCCTGATGGCCCGGATGCAGTCGCTGACCCCGCGCGAGCGGACCGTGCTCCGGCTGCTGTACGCCGGCGACGGGGTGCGCTCGATCTCGGACATGCTCGACGTCTCGGAGGCCACCGTCCGCAGCCACGTGAAGGCCGTGCTGCAGAAGCTGAAGGTGAACTCCCAGCTGGCCGCGGTCGCTGCTCTCGGCTGGCTCCAGGACGACCCGGAGTGCCGGGACCCCTGGTCGCTGCACTGATCATCGGGCCGGTCATCGGGCCGGTCATCGGGCCGGTCATCGGGCCGGCCACTCGACCGGTGTCGGTCGGCCGCTGCATGCTGCCCGCGTGACCTCCTACATCTCGCACACGACCATCGACTGCGCCGACGCCTATCAGCTCTCCGAGTGGTGGAAGCCGGTCCTGGGGTACCTCGACCTCGAGGGCGACCCCAACGAGCCCGGGCACGAGGAGTGCATGATCCGCGACCCGGAGACCGGACACCTCCTGCTGTTCATCGAGGTGGCCGACCCCAAGGTGGTGAAGAACCGGCTCCACTTCGACCTGCGGCCCCGCGCGGGCACCCGCGACGAGGAGCTGGCCCGGTTGCTCGAGCACGGCGCGACCGAGGTGCTCGACATGCGCGGCCACTGGGGACCCGGGTCCGGGTGGGTCGTGCTGGCGGACCCCGAGGGCAACGAGTTCTGCATCCTGCGCTCTGAGGCCGAGCAGACCGCGACACCGCCCTCCTGACGCCGGAGGTGTCGGAGGGGTCGGGGATACTTCCTGCCCATGCGTGTCATCGGGTCGCTCGCTGCGGCGCTCGCCGCGATCGTCGGCCTGGCGTACCTCGCCTCGCAGACGATCCTGGCCCGCCCGAGCGTCCCGGTGTCCGCCCGGCCGTCGTTCGTCTCGGCCCCGGTGCCGGTCGAGGTCGAGGCGCCGGTCGCACCCGGCCAGCCGGTCGGCGTACCGGAGGTCGACCCGGCGTGGCTGTCGACCATGTCCTCGCGCACCGGCATCCCCACTCCGGCGTTGCGCGCCTACGCCCGCGTCCAGCTCGACGAGGCCGGCGGTTGCCCGGTCGGCTGGACCACGCTCGCCGGTATCGGCTGGGTCGAGTCCCACCACGGCACCATCGGTGGCCGGGTGCTCCGGGAGTCCGGCGTCTCGTCGAAGCCGATCCTCGGGCCGGCCCTGGACGGCCGCGGCAGGTTCGCGGCCATCCCTGCCACGTCCGACTCACGGGCCTTCCACGGCGACGCCCGCTGGGAGCACGCCGTCGGACCCATGCAGTTCCTCCCCGAGTCGTGGGAGACCTGGGCCGTCGACGGCGACGGTGACGGTGCCGCCGACCCGCACGACCTCGACGACGCGGCGGCCGCCGCGGCCCGGTACCTCTGCGCGAGCGGCGGCGACCTGGCCAGCGGCACGGGCTGGGAGGCCGCGATCCTCTCCTACAACCACGCCCAGGAGTACGTCGACGCGGTCCGCGCCGCGGCCCTCGAGTACGCCGACCGCAGCGACTGACACGCCCGGCAGGTCCGCGGATCTGCGCCCGGCGGCTCCTACCGTGTGGGAAGTCCTCCGAGGGTGTGGTGATGCTTCGCCTGGTCGGTCTGGTTGTGGTGCTCGGGTTGCTGGGGCCTGCCCTCGTGCCCGGCGGGAACGCCGCGGCCCGACCACCCCCGGCCCCCTCCACCAGCGCTGCCCGCGCGGGCACCGTGATCACCGAGGGGCAGCTGCGCGCCGCCTGGGCCGACCCGACCCGCACCCGGATCGACCTCGGTGCCGACATCGCGTTGCGCAACTGCCACCTGGGTGACCCGATCCGGGAGACGCCGTACCCGCTGGTCCTCGACGGCCACGGCTTCACCATCAGCCAGACCTGCTTCGAGAAGCGGCTGCTGCGCCAGGACGGGACCGGCTTCCTCGACATCCGCGACGTCACCCTGACCCGGGGCGGCTCGGACGGGCCGGGGGCGGCGCTGACCTCGCGCGGGGAGATCCTGCTCTCGGACTGCGTGGTCAAGCAGAACCTGGCCGAGGAGCCGGGCGGCGGCATCTTCTCGATGCGCCGGGTCACGGCACACCGCTGCCACATCAACGGCAACCTGGCCAACGACGACGGTGGTGGCATCTACGCCCGTCGGGGCGGGGTCCAGGTCTACGACTCGGTGATGAGCACCAACCTGGTCGACGGGTCGGGAGGCGCGATCGGGTCGACCGGCGACATCCTCGTGGTCCGCTCGTTCGTCGACGGCAACACGACGGACGGCGACGGCGGCGCGCTGTACGCCGACGAGGACGGCGACGTCACGGTGATCGACTCCTTCATCGACGGCAGCGACGCCGACGGTCCCGGCGGTGCGATCTTCACCCTCGACGGCGACGTCGCCGTCTACAACTCGACCCTGAACGGCAACCGGGCCGACGACCGGGGCGGCGCCATCTCGGGCGAGGCCGACGTGCTGGTCGTGAACTCGACCGTCGCCCGCAACCTGGCCGTCGCGCACGCCGGGGGCGGCATCTGGGCGCGCGGGAACCTGACCCTGGTCAACTCGACGGTGACCGACAACTACGCCGAGGGCGAGGGCGGCGGCGTGCTGGCCGCCGGCCGGCTCACGATCCTGTCCAGCACCGTGGTCGACAACATCGCCTCGATCGGCGGAAACATCGGGGCGTCCGGCGGCTTCCGGTCCTTCGCGAGCATCCTGGGTCCGCCGGTGTCGACGGGCGTCACCGGCGACACGATCCCGACCATCCGGAGCCTGCCGGGTGCACGAGCCCGTCTCCGGCGGGCACAACTTCCTCACCGATGGCACCTGTCTCCTCGACGACGGGTCGCCGGACGTGCACGGCGACGACCCGCAGCTGGACCGAGCTCGAGGCCGACGTCAGCGGGTTCGTGATGGTGCCCGCTGCCCGGCAGCCCGGTCGATCGGCCGGATCCCGAGCGGCGCCTGCAAGGGCGCGCTGCCCGACCGGCTGCCCGCGGGCCAGCTCCTCGACGCCTACGTCGACTGGGACGTCGTCCTCGAGCGCGACCAGGTCGGCAAGCTGCGCGACGACGGCGGGCCCTGCGACATCGGCGCGGTGCAGACGCCCTTCACCGGCCTGGCGCCGCCCGGCGACCGGCCCGCCGTACCCGCTCCGGAGCCTGCGACAGCGACCCCGACCGTGGCCGAGTCGCCCGCGGCGGTGGCGACCGTGCCGGGGGTCCGGCTCCGGCCCGCCCGGGGCGGGTCCGTCCGCCACGCCCTGGCCCAGCTCGAGCGGCGGCTGGACCGGCTGGAGCGGCTCTCGAAACGGTTCGAGGTGATGCTCGGCTGCACGACCCGGATCGGGGTCCGGCAGCTCGGCGACATCCAGCACCGCTGGGGATTCCGGTACGACGAGCGCGACGGCACCGGCGAGGACCAGCGGCCGGCGCTGGTGCGGACGAAGCGCCACGGGGACTGGGACCTGCTGCGGATGTCGACGCGCAAGCGCTGCCTGAGCCTGCCGGTCGACCCGAACGGCACCGGCGAGGACGCCCGCCCGCAGCGGGACCTGTGGCGCTGGCTGCACCGCCTGGAGCGCCAGGAGGACCGGGTCGAGGCGCGGACCGAGGTGTTCGACGCCTGGGAGTCCTGCGTCTCGGCGCTGCCGGTGACGGAGGCGGGTGACGCGGAACAGGACCTGGGCTTCCTGACCGGCGACGGAGTGCACCTCCCGGCCGTCGACATCGACGCCAGCGAGTGGGACGACCCCGACTACCAGCTGCTGGCCTTCCGCGACCGGGACCACCCGTTCCGGCCCGGCCCGTGCGGGACCGATCCCGGCGAGGCCGCGGACCGGCCGGCCGTCCCGCACCGCGGCCCGGACGGTGGGGCTCAAGAGCTCCGCCGTGCCATTGCCGCGCTGCGCGAGGGCGTGGCCGACCTGGGCGAGCCGGTCGCCGAGATCACCCAGTTCGACGAGTGCCTCTACACCGTGGGCCTGACCGAGCGGCCCGGCTACCTCTACCGCAGCCGCTCGGGCGCCGCGTCCCGCCGCCCGGCGCTGTCGTTCGACATGCGCGGCAACGAGCTGCCGCAGCTGAGCGTGATGGCGTTCCCGGGCGAGGAGCCGCCGCAGATCGAGTGCAACGAGGACGCCAGCGGCGCCTCGACCGACGAGTGAGAGGACCGTCGGTCCGGGCGCCTAGACTGGCACTCCTCACCCCCTGCCATTCCTGGCCGGGGGCGCTCGTGCTGTCTTTGGAGTGACCCGTGAGCCTTGCCGGCCTCGCCGACGCCGTCCTCGCCGACCCCACCCTCGCCACCGCGGTGGCCGACGCGCGGGCCGGGGTGGTCCCGGCCGTCGACCTGACCGGACCGGCCGCGCTCCGCCCGTTCGTGGTGCGCGGCCTGGTCGACGCCGGCCGCACCGTGCTCGTGGTGACCCCGACCGCGCGCGAGGCCGAGGACCTCGTCGAGTCGCTCGGTGACCTGGTCGACCCGGCCGTCGTGGGCTACTACCCGAGCTGGGAGACCCTGCCGCACGAGCGGCTCAGCCCGCGCAGCGACACGGTCGGCCGCCGGCTGGCCGTGCTGCGCCGGCTGCGCCACCCCGGCACCGACCCCACGAACGGCCCGCTGAAGGTCGTCGTCGCCCCGGTCCGGTCGGTGCTCCAGCCGCAGGTCAAGGGGCTCGGCGACCTGGAGCCGGTCGAGCTGACGCCGGGGTCGTCGGCGCCACTGGAGGACGTCGTCCGCCGGCTCGCGGACGCGGCGTACTCCCGCGTCGACCTGGTCGAGAAGCGCGGCGAGTTCGCGGTCCGCGGCGGCATCGTCGACGTCTTCCCGCCCACCGAGGAGCACCCGCTGCGGGTGGAGTTCTGGGGCGACGACGTCGAGGAGATCCGGACCTTCGCCGTGGCCGACCAGCGCACCCTCGACAAGGTCGAACGGCTCTGGGCGCCTCCGTGCCGCGAGCTCCTGCTCACCGACGACGTACGCCGCCGCGCGGCCGAGCTGGGCGAGCGGCACCCGCAGCTGCTCGAGCTCACCGACAAGATCGCGGGCGGGATCGCCGTCGAGGGGATGGAGTCGCTGGCGCCGGCCCTGGTCGACGAGATGGAGCTGCTGGTCGACCTGATGCCGGCGCAGACCCATGTCCTGGTCGTCGACCCCGAGCGGGCGCGCTCGCGGGCGCACGACCTGGTGGCCACCAGCGAGGAGTTCCTCGGCGCCAGCTGGGCCGCGGCCGCCGGTGGCGGCACGGCGCCGATCGACCTCGGCGCGGCGTCGTACCGCTCCCTCGGCGACGTGCGCGCGCACGCCCTCGACCGGGAGACCCCCTGGTGGACGATGAGCCCGTTCGGGATCGGCGGGGACGGTCTCGATGGGCAGCCGCTCCGCGACGAGATGGGCGAGATCGTGTCGTCGGGGATCGACGTCTCCGTGGGCGCGGTCGAGACCCGGATGCTGCCCGCCCGGCCCGCCGAGTCCTACCGCGGCGACATCGAGCAGGCCGTCGGCGACGTCCAGCAGTGGCTCAAGGAGGGGTACCGGATCACCGTGGTCCACCCCGGCCACGGCCCGGCCCAGCGGATGGTCGAGGTGCTCGCCGAGCACGACGTGCCCGCCCGCCTGGTCGACGACCTCGCCGAGGCGCCGCCGATCGAGCTGGTCACCGTCACCTGCGGGGCGGCCACCCAGGGCTTCGTCGACGAGACCAACCGGGTCGTCCTGCTCACCGGCGAGGACCTCTCGGGACAGAAGGCCTCGACCCGCGACATGCGCAAGATGCCGGCCCGCCGGAAGCGGCAGATCGACCCGCTCGAGCTCGCCGCCGGCGACTACGTCGTGCACGAGCAGCACGGCGTCGGCCGGTTCGTGGAGATGAAGCAGCGGGAGGTCGGGGGAGCGGTCCGCGAGTACCTCGTCCTCGAGTACGGCGCGTCCAAGCGCGGCGGCCCGCCCGACCGGCTCTTCGTCCCCGCCGACGCCCTCGACCAGGTGACCCGCTACGTCGGCGGCGAGCAGCCGAGCCTGGACCGGCTCGGCGGCGCCGACTGGGCGAAGCGGAAGGGCCGGGCTCGCAAGGCGGTCCGCCAGATCGCGGCCGAGCTGATCAAGCTCTACGCCGCGCGGCAGGCCACGAAGGGCTACGCGTTCGGCGCGGACACGCCGTGGCAGCGCGAGCTCGAGGACGCCTTCCCGTTCCACGAGACCCCCGACCAGCTGAGCACCGTCGACGAGGTCAAGGCCGACATGATGCTGACCGTGCCGATGGACCGGCTGGTCTGCGGGGACGTCGGCTACGGCAAGACCGAGATCGCGGTCCGCGCGGCGTTCAAGGCGGTGCAGGAGGGCAAGCAGGTGGCGGTCCTGGTGCCGACCACGCTGCTGGTCACCCAGCACCTCTCGACGTTCGGCGAGCGGATGAGCGGCTTCCCGGTCGTGGTCAAGGGGCTGTCGCGGTTCCAGACCGACAAGGAGGCGCGCGAGGTCGTCGAGGGCCTGGCCGACGGGACGGTCGACATCGTGGTCGGCACCCACCGGCTGCTCAACCCGGACATCCGGATGAAGGACCTCGGCCTGATCATCGTCGACGAGGAGCAGCGGTTCGGCGTCGAGCACAAGGAGCAGATGAAGCGGCTCCGCACGTCCGTCGACGTGCTGTCGATGTCGGCGACGCCGATCCCGCGCACGCTGGAGATGGCGATCACCGGCATCCGCGAGATGTCCACGATCACCACCCCGCCCGAGGAGCGGCACCCGGTGCTGACCTACGTCGGCGGCTACGAGGACCGGCAGGTGGTGGCCGCGCTCCGGCGCGAGCTGCTCCGCGAGGGCCAGGTCTTCTACATCCACAACCGGGTGCAGTCGATCGAGAAGGCCGCGGCCCGGCTGCGCGAGCTGGTGCCCGAGGCACGGGTCGCGACCGCCCACGGGCAGATGGGCGAGCACCAGCTCGAGCAGGTGATGCTCGACTTCTGGGAGAAGCGGTTCGACGTGCTGGTGTGCACCACCATCGTGGAGTCCGGCCTCGACGTGTCCAACGCGAACACCATGGTCATCGAGCGCGCCGACACCCTCGGCCTGAGCCAGCTGCACCAGCTCCGCGGCCGGGTCGGCCGGTCCCGCGAGCGGGCCTACGCCTACTTCCTCTACCCGCAGGAGAAGCCGCTCACCGAGACCGCCCACGAGCGGCTCGCGACCCTGGCCCAGCACTCCGACCTCGGCGGCGGCATGGCCATCGCCATGAAGGACCTCGAGATCCGCGGCGCCGGCAACCTGCTCGGCGGCGAGCAGTCCGGCCACATCGCCGACGTCGGCTTCGACCTCTACGTCCGGCTCGTCGGGGAGGCCGTGCACGAGTTCCGCGGCGACGCTGGTCAGTGAGCCCGAGCTGCGCGAGGTCCGGATCGAGCTGCCGATCGACGCCCACCTGCCGCACGACTACATCCCCAGCGAGCGGCTGCGGCTGGAGATGTACAAGCGGCTGGCCGAGGTCCGCTCCGACGAGGACGTCGACCTGCTGCGCGCCGAGATGGTCGACCGCTACGGCGAGCCGCCGGAGGAGGTCGCCTCGCTGCTGTTCGTCGCGCGGTTCCGCGCCCGCGCCCGGGAGGCCGGGATCGGCGAGGTCACCATCGCCGGCAAGCACGTGCGGTTCGCACCCGTCAGCCTGCCCGAGTCACGCGTCGTACGCCTGCAGCGGTTGTACCCCAAGTCGATCGTCAAGGCGCCCGGTCGACACGATCCTGGTGCCGCGGCCGCAGACGGCCGTCGTCGGGGGACGTCCGATCGTCGGGATCGCCCTGCTTGAATGGGCGCGGAAGATCATCGACGAGGTGATCGATCCACCGGTGCAGAAGGAGCCTTCGTGAGCATGTCCCGTCTCGGCCGCACGGCCGTCCTCGCCGCTGCCGTCGCGGTGCTGGCCGGATGCGGCAACGTCAACCCCGGCGTGGCCGTCCAGGCCGGCGACGAGTCCCTGTCGGTCCGCGAGGTCGACGACCTCACCACCGACTACTGCGATGCCCTCAGCCCCAGCCTGAAGGGCGCCCAGACCGGTCCGCAGACGGTGGCTCAGAAGTTCCTGCGCCGTGACGTCGCCGGCGTGATGGCCATGCGACTGGTCGCCGAGCAGCTCGCCGCGGAGTACGACGTGGAGCCCGGCGACGCCTACGCCGACCAGGTCGACGCAGATCGAGACGCAGGCGCGAGGGCTCGACGAGAGCGTCCGCGACAGCATGGTCACCCTCCAGCTGGCGGGCCCGTACGTCGAGGGCGTGCAGACCGCGGTCGGCGCGCAGCTGCTCGAGGACGAGGGCTCGACGGACGCGCAGCCCGAGGCGCAGCTGGCTCGCGGCCAGGAGGCGTTCGCCGACTGGATCACCGAGAACGGCGTCGACATCGACCCGGAGTTCGGCATCGAGCTGGACAACGGCCAGGTCACGCCGGTCGACACCTCACTCTCCGTCCCCGTCGGCGACAGCGCCAAGGCCGCCGCCAAGGAAGACGTGTCCGACCAGGAGTACGCCACCTCGCTGCCGGCCGCCCACACCTGCGACTGACGACCCATGGGTGAGCCCGCGCCCGGCGAGCGGCTCCTCGAGTTCCTCGAGGTGATGCGCCGGCTGCGCGTCGAGTGCGCGTGGAAGGCCGGGCAGACCCATCGCTCGCTCGCGCGCTACCTGCTCGAGGAGACCCACGAGACGCTCGAGGCGATCGACACCGGGGACGAGGAGCACCTGCGCGAGGAGCTCGGCGACCTCCTGCTCCAGGTCTACTTCCACGCGGTGATCGCGGAGGAGACGGGCGCGTTCACGATCGACGACGTGGCCGGCGACATCATCGAGAAGATGGTCCGCCGCAACCCCCACGTCTTCCCGCCGCCGGGCGAGGAGCGGGCCGTTGCCGGGGATGCCGAGAGCATCAACGAGGTCTGGGAGTCGATCAAGGCGCAGGAGAAGCAGCGCGGCTCCGTGGTCGACGGCCTGCCGCCGGGCCTGCCCGCGCTGCTCTACGCCGACAAGGTGCTCGACCGGCTGGAGCGGGCCGGCCGTCCGGCGGACGAGGTCCCGACGACCTCGACCGACGTGGGGGACCGGCTGCTGGCGATCGTCGCCGAGTCCCGCGCCGCCGGCGTCGACCCGGAGCAGGCCCTGCGCGACGCCGTACGCCGCCTTCTCTAAGCCGCCCGCGGGGGCTGCCCGAAACGTGGACACGCGGGAGGTGGCGGAACCACCCTTCGCGACCCTGTTGCCGCAGGTCAGCGCCGTGTGACCAAGAAGTTTGGTGGCGGAACGGATCGCCTACTTCAGTAAGTCCAGTTATTCACTATGGTTTAGCCCGTGAACCTGATCGAGACCCCTCCGACCTGGCCCCGAACGGACCCGTGCGCCGGCGCGCCGACCGGGCCCGCCAGGTGGCCGACGTGCTGCGCCGCCAGGTCGCTGCACGGCCTGGTCGCCGAGGGCGCGCTGCCGTCCGAGGCCGAGCTCGCCGCCGACTTCGGCGTCTCCCGCAACACCGTGCGCGAGGCCCTCGACCTGCTCCGCGCCGAGGGCCTGGTCGAGCGGATCCCGGGCGTCGGCACGGTGGTCGTCGCCGGCGAAGTACCCGCACGGCATCGACCAGCTCCAGGGCCTGGCCGAGACCCTGACGGGCACGGCGAGGTGCGCAACGAGGTCCGGGTCTCCGGCCTGGTGCCCGGCCCCGGCGCGCGGTCGCCCGTCGGCTGCGGCTCGAGCCGCGGCGAGCCGAGGTCGTCTACCTCGAGCGGCGCCGGCTCGCTCGACGACATCCCGCTCTCGCTCGACCTGACCTACGTCGTCCGCGACCTCGGCGAGGCAGCTGCTCGGCGAGGACCTGGCCGGGCAGCGACGTCTTCGCGCTGCTCGAGCGAGCTCACCGGCCAGCCGCTCGGCAAGGCCGAGCTGGTGCTCGAGGCGGTCGCCGCCGACAGCCACAGCCGCCGCGATCCTCGAGGTCCCGGCCGGGTCGCCGCTGCTGATGGTCGAGCGGCTGACCCATCTCGACGACGGCCGGCCGGTGGACCTCGAGTTCATCCGGTTCCGCGGCGACCGGATGACCATGCGCGGCACCGCCCGCCGTACCCCCGACCGAGGAGATCCCGATGACCCAGCAGACCGACGCCCGCCAGCCGCAAGGCCGGCTGCAGCGACGGCGCGGCCCCACCCGAGCGGCCACCGCTGGTCGACCAGCGCGTTCGACGTCCCGGTGTCGGTCGACCAGGCCCTCTGCATCGAGGGCTGCAACCTCTGCGTCGAGGTCTGCCCGCTCGACGCGCTGGCCATCGACCCGGACACCGGCAAGGCCTACATGCACGTCGACGAGTGCTGGTACTGCGGCCCGTGCGCCGACCGCTGCCCCACCGGCGCCGTGACCGTCAACATCCCCTACCTGCTGCGCTGAGCGGAGACCACCGATGACCAGCGAAGCCTCACTGCACCGCCCTCGCTCGCCGCCGCGGCCGCCCTCGGTCGCCGCCGGCCTGACCGCCTGCTCGGTGCGCCGGCGCGCCGGAGACGCCGACAACGTCGTCACGATCGGCTACCAGTCCAAGACCATCAACACCGTCACCGCCGGCACCCTGCTGCGGGAGCAGGGCTACTTCGAGGAGCAAGCTCGAAGGAGATCGACCCCGACCTGAAGGTCGACTGGCAGGACTACGACACCGGCGCCCCGATCACCGCGCAGATGCTGGCCGGCAAGATCGACATCGGCTCGATGGGCGACTACCCGCTGCTGATCAACGGCTCCCGCGCGGGCACCGGCGACGACGGCGACCTCGATGGTCGCCGTCACCGGCTACAACCCGCGCGGCGCCCTCAACGGCGTCGTGGTCGGCGCGGACTCGACGTCGCAGGACGCTCGCCGACCTCGAGCGGCGGCGACATCTCGGCCAGCGTCGGCTCGGCCGGGCACGGCACCCTGGTCCAGGCGCTCGAGAAGGCCGGGCATCGACCCCGACGACCGACGTCAAGGTCGAGAACCAGGACCCGCCGGTCGGCGCCTCCGCCCTGCAGGGCGGCTCGGTCGACGCGGTCGCGCAGTTCGTGGCCTGGCCGGGCCTGCTGGTGTTCCGCGACGACGCCCGGCTGCGTCTACGACGGCGGCCGAGCTCGAGCTGCCGACCCTGCACGGCACCGTGGTCCGCAACGAGTACGCCGACGAGCACGACGACGTGGTGCAGGCGTTCCTCGAGGCCCAGATCGACGCCACCGACTTCCTGCACGAGCACCCGCGTCGAGGCCGCGCGAGATCGTCGCCGAGGCGACCGGCCTGCCGCCCGAGGTGGTCTACCTCTACAACGGCCGCAACGGCGTCTCGACCTTCGACACCACGCATCAAGCCGAGCAGGTCGCCGCGCTCGAGCACGACGTGCCGTTCCTGAAGTCGATCGGCGTGCTCGAGGACCCGCTCGACCTCGACGCGTTCGTCGACGACAGCCTGATCAAGCGAGGTCTACGGCGACGGCTACGACGCCGACGCCGGCTCGACCGGCAACCCGCCGCGATCACCGGCACCGACGAGGTCTGCGGCACCGCAGGTCACCGACCCGGCGCTCGCCGGCGAGGTCTGGGTCGACGGCGAGGACGACACCCGCCCGGTCGCCGACCCGACCTGCCTGCTGCGCACCGTGAACGCCGGCCGAGGCCGACGGCGGCACGCTGCGGGCGGCGTACGTGCCGGACGCGCTCACCGGCACCCGCTGGTTCGCCGACCAGATGATCTGGCTGCGCGACGGCGAGCAGCTGCTGCCGTTCGCCACCGCGGCAGTCGCGCCGACGAGTACAGCGACGACGCACCCGGGCACGAGCCGAGCTGACCTGGGCCGCAGGCGCTGGAGGCGGCGGCGATGACCGCCGCTGCACGGCGCCGACCGGCCGCGGTCGACCGCGCCGTCGCCGCCGGCGCGGCCCCGCCCGCGCGCCGGCGCACGCCGGCGCGCGGCGCGTCCGCGCTGGGCGGTCCGGCTCGGGTCGCTGGTCGCGGCGCGTGCTGATCTGGCACGTGCTGACCGCAGCGCGACGTCGTCGCTCTGGCTGCGCTTCGACCGGATCCCGGGGCCGGTCGAGGTCGCCGAGCGCGTTCGGCGCCCAGCTCACGACGCCCGCTCTACTACCAGGACCTCGCGCAGAGCCTGATCCGGATCCTCACCGGCTTCGCGCTCGCCGCCGGTCGCTCGGCATCGGCCTCGGCATCGCTGCTGGCCCGCTCGCGCTGGGCGCCGACGCTGCTCCAGCCGCTGCTCGAGGTGGTCCGCCCGATCCCCGCGATCGCGCTGGTGCCGGTGGCGATCCTGCTCTTCCCCACGCAACGAGCAGGGCATCGTGTTCATCACCGTCGACCGCGGCGTTCTTCCCGATCCTGGTCAGCACCCGGCACGCCGTACGCGCCCTGCCGACGGTCTGGGAGGACGCCGCTGCTGCACCATGGGCGCCGGCCGGCTGGCGGGTGCTCGGCACGTCGTCCTGCCCGGCATCGCTGCCGGGCATCTTCGGCGGCCTGTCGGTCGGCATGGGCGTCGCCTGGATCTGCGTGATCTCCGCCGAGATGATCTCCGGCGACTTCGGCGTCGGCTACCGCACCTGGCAGGCCTACACGATCGTCGACTACCCCGCCGTCCTGGTCGGCATGCTCATCGATCGGCGTGCTCGGCTGGCTCACCTCCGGCTGCGTCGAGCTGCTCGGCCGCCGGCTCACCCGCTGGCTGCCTCCGAGCAGAGGAGCGAGTGATGACCACGGACCGATCGCCGCGCCACCGCCGCCGGCTGTCACTGCGCCGTCGACGCGTCACCCTCGGCTACGCGCGGCGAGCCGGTCGTCGAGCGGCCTCGACCTCGACGTCGCGCCCGGCGAGATCCTGGTCGTGCTCGGGCCCTCCGGCTGCGGCAAGTCCACGCTGCTGCGGGCGCTCGCCGGCCTGCTGCCGGCCGATCGGCGGCGCGGTCGTCGCCGACGGCGCGCAGATCACCGGGCCCGTCGCCGACCGGGCCCTGGTCTTCCAGGACGACGCGCTGCTGCCGTGGCGCACCGCCCGGCGCAACGTCGAGCTGCCGCTCGGCGCTCCAGGGCGTCGGCCGCGCCGAGCGCCGGCGCCGGGCCGACGCGTGGCTCGGCGCGGGTCGGGCCTGACCGGCTACGCCGAGCGGCTGCCCGGGCAGCTCTCCGGCGGCATGCGGCAGCGGGTCCAGCTGGCCCGCGCGCTGGCCGGCGCGCCGCGGCGTGATCTGCATGGACGAGCCGTTCGGCGCGCTCGACGCGCAGACCCGCGGCCGTCCATGCAGCAGCTGCTCGTCGAGGCCTGGCAGGCACTCCGGCGCACGGTCGTCTTCGTGACCCACGACGTCGACGAGGCGCTGCTGCTCGGCGACCGGGTCGTCGTGCTCGGCCGGCACGGCGTCGTCGCCGAGCACGCGCGTCGACGCACCCGCGCGACCCGCGGCCACCGCCGGACCCCGCCGTACGCGCCGAGCGGATCCTGGCCGCGCCGTCGCGCCACCGACTCCTGACGTCGCACCGACGAGCAACCATGGCGACGTCGCCCTGATGGAGATCCCCGCCAGTCACCGACCGCCGCGAGCTCGACCTGCGACGTGCTCGTCGTCGGCGGCGGCACCGCCGGCACGATGGCCGCGCTCACCGCCGCCGAGACGGCGCGCCGCGTGCTGCTGCTGGAGAAGGCGCACGTCCGGCACTCCGGCGCGCTCGCGATGGGCATGGACGGCGTCAACAACGCCGTCATCCCCGGCAAGGCCACCCCCGAGGACTACGTCGCCGAGATCACCCTCGCCAACGACGGCATCGTCAACCAGCAGCACCGTGTATCAGACCGCCACCCGCGGCTTCGACGATGGTGCAGCGGCTGGAGAAGTACGGCGTGAAGTTCGAGAAGGACGAGTACGGCGAGTACGCCGTCCGCCAGGTGCACCGCTCCGGCAGCTACGTGCTGCCGATGCCCGAGGGCAAGGACGTCAAGAAGGTCCTCTACCGGGTGCTGCGCCACCGCAAGATCCGCGAGAAGATCACGATCGAGAACCGGGTGATGCCGGTGCGGGTGCTCACCGTCGGGCGGCCGCGCGGTCGGCGCGGTCGGCTTCGACACCCGCACCGGCGAGTTCGTCGACCGTCGCGGCCGGCGCGGTCATCCTCGCGACCGGTGCCTGCGGCCGGCTCGGCCTGCCCGCCAGCGGCTACCTCTACGGCACCTACGAGAACCCCACCAACGCCGGCGACGGCTACGCGATGGCCTACCACGCCGGCGCCGAGCTCAGCGGCATCGAGTGCTTCCAGATCAACCCGCTGATCAAGGACTACAACGGCCCGGCCTGCGCCTACGTCGCCAACCCGTTCGGCGGCTACCAGGTCAACTCCGAGGGCGACCGGTTCGTCGACTGCGACTACTGGTCCGGGCCAGATGATGGCCGAGGTGAAGGCGGAGATCGACTCCGCCCGCGGCCCGATCTACCTCAAGCTGAGCCACCTGCCGGACGAGACGATCTCCGACGATCGAGGGGATCCTGCACCACACCGAGCGGCCCGACCCGCGGCACCTTCCACGCCGGCCGCGGCCACGACTACCGCACCCACGACGTCGAGATGCACATCTCCGAGATCGGGCTGTGCGGCGGCCACTCGTCGTCCGGCGTCTGGGTCGACGAGCACGCCCAGACCACCGTGCCCGGCCTGTACGCCGCCGGCGACCTGGCCTGCGTGCCGCACAACTACATGATCGGCGCGTTCGTGTTCGGCGACCTCGCCGGCAGCCACGCCAGCGAGCACCACCGAGCGGCCGCCGGCCGAGCTCCCCGAGGACCAGATCGCCGACGCGCACGAGCTGATCTACCGGCCGCTGCGCAACCCGGACGGCCCGCCGCAGCCGCAGGTCGAGTACAAGCTGCGCCGCTTCGTCAACGACTACGTCGCCCCGCCGAAGACCGCGGCGAAGCTGGAGATCGCGATCGAGACGTTCGACCGGATGAGCGGCGAGCTGGTCGAGATGGGCGCCCGCACCCCGCACGAGCTGATGCGCTGCGTCGAGGTGACGCTTCATCCGCGACTGCGCCGAGATGGCCGCCCGCGCCTCGCTGGTGCGCAAGGAGAGCCGCTGGGGGCTCTACCACTCCCGCGCCGACCTCCCGGCCGCGCAACGACGACGACTGGTTCTTCCACCTCAACGTGCGCCGGCGCGAGGACGGCGCGACGGAGTTCCTGCGGCGTCCGGTGGCGCCGTACGTCGTGGCCGCTCGACGACGTCGAGATCCCGGCCGGTGCGCCGCAGGACGTCGCGGTCATCTGCGGTGTCGTCGAGTCCGTCCCGGGCTCTGCGGCGAGCGGTCGGAGGACGGCCGTCTCCGGCGGTCAGACCGACGACCTGCACTCGCCGCGGATGCTGGAGCTGCTCGCCCTGGCCGAGGGGAACCCGGACCTGCCGGCGCTGCTGCCGCTTCCTCGCCGACCCCGACCCGCAGGTGCGCCGCGCGGCGGTCGCCACGGTCACCGAGGTGGTCCCCGACGGGCACCGGCCCGGCCCTGGCGGCGGCGCTGCGCGACGAGCGACGCCGCCGTGCGGTCGCGCCGCGGCGGTGGCGCTCCGCGAGCTGGTCGAGGTGCTGCCGCCGAGCGACGACGCTGCGGTCGGCGCTGGTGCGCGTCCGCGACGGCCGGCGGACCCGGTCGTCCGGGCGGCCGTGCTCGACGTGCTGCGGGCGCTCGCGCTCGGCGACGGCGACCTCTTCCGCGCCGCGCCTGCGGCGACCCCGACGCGCGGGTGCGCCTGCAGGCGGTGCCGCGGCCTGGTCTCGCTCGACGACGTCGACGGCGTGGCCGCTGGCGGTCGCGCGACCCGGCCCGCGAGGTGCGGGTCGCGGCCGCGCACGGCCTCGGCACGATCGGGAAGCCGGCAGGCGGTGCCGAGCACCTGGTCGCGCCTCGCTGGCGACCCCGAGGCGCTGGTGCGGGCCGCCGCGCTCGAGGCGTCCGCGGCGCTCGGTCCGGCGCCGGACCTGGAGCGACTCTGTCTTTGCCGGCGCACTTGCGCCGGAATGGCAGGTCCGGGTCGGCGCGGCGCGCGGCCTGGCCGCCGCGCCCGTCGAGGTGGCCGAGCCCGTGCTGGCGGCCGCCGTCGAGCGACCCCCACGCCGACGTCCGCAAGGCGGCGGTGATCACCCTGGCCGCCTGGGCCGGACCGACCCGCGGTCGACGACGCCCTGGAGCGGGCGACCAAGGACACCGACGCCGACGTCCGGGGCTACGCCCGGCGAGCCCTGCGGACCGCCGCCGCCCACTGACCCGGAACCGCCGCCCGGCCCGTCGTCGCCAGCGCGACCGGGCGGTGGTTCCGTCATCGCACCTCCCATGTAACGCCCTGTTACTGGCTGTTCCCAGGTGGTTGCAGCACCCCGGGTACAGCAACTAACACGGCGTTACAGCTGGCGGGCCGCCCCCGTTCCAAGGCGTCCACCTCGGGCGAGGGCTACCGGGTTCGGCCGCGGGCCGGGTCTAGGCTGCTGCTGCACGCTCGCCCTATTCCCCAGGAGCCTCCTCGTGTCATCCATCGAAGCCGTCGGCGCCCGCGAAATCCTCGACTCCCGAGGCAACCCCACCGTCGAGGTCGAGGTGATCCTGAGCGACGGAGCCTTCGCCCGGGCCGCCGTGCCCAGTGGCGCGTCCACCGGTGCCTTCGAGGCCGTGGAGCTGCGCGACGGTGGCGACCGCTACCTCGGCAAGGGCGTGACCAAGGCCGTGCACGGCGTCATCGCGACCATCGGCCCGGCCGTCGAGGGGCTCGACGCCGACGACCAGCGGCTCGTGGACCAGACGATGTTCGAGCTCGACGGGACGCCCAACAAGGCCACGCTCGGCGCCAACGCGATCCTCGGCGTCTCGCTCGCCGTCGCCCGCGCGGCCGCCGACTCCGCCGGCCTGCCGCTCTACCGCTACGTCGGCGGGCCGAACGCCCACCTGCTGCCGGTGCCGATGATGAACATCCTCAACGGCGGCTCGCACGCCGACTCCAACGTGGACGTCCAGGAGTTCATGATCGCGCCGATCGGTGCGGCCACCTTCCGCGAGGCGCTGCGCGAGGGCGCGGAGGTCTACCACGCGCTGAAGTCGGTGCTGAAGAAGAAGGGCCTCTCGACCGGCCTGGGCGACGAGGGCGGCTTCGCCCCCAACCTCGAGTCCAACCGGGCCGCGCTCGACCTGATCGCCGAGGCCGTCGACAAGGCCGGCCTGAAGCTCGGCACCGACATCGCGCTCGCGATGGACGTCGCCGCCAGCGAGTTCCACGACAAGGGCAGCTACGCGTTCGAGGGTGGCAAGAAGTCCAGCGACGAGATGGCGGCCTACTACGGCGAGCTCGTCGCGGCGTACCCCATCGTCTCCATCGAGGACCCGCTGGACGAGGACGACTGGGACGGCTGGAAGGCGATCACCGACCAGCTCGGCACGAAGACCCAGATCGTCGGCGACGACCTGTTCGTCACCAACGTCGAGCGGCTCTCCCGCGGCATCAGCGGCGGCCAGGCCAACGCGCTGCTGGTGAAGGTCAACCAGATCGGCTCGCTCACCGAGACCCTCGACTCCGTCGAGCTCGCGCACCGCGCCGGCTACCGCTGCATGATGAGCCACCGCTCGGGCGAGACCGAGGACACCACCATCGCCGACCTCGCCGTCGCCACGAACTGCGGCCAGATCAAGACCGGCGCGCCGGCCCGCTCCGACCGCGTCGCCAAGTACAACCAGCTGCTCCGCATCGAGGACGAGCTCGGCGACGCCGCCCGCTACGCCGGCGCCGCCGCCTTCCCGAGGTTCGGGGGCTGACCGGGGCGATGGCGCAGCGACCGACGCCGCGGGGCGGACCCGGCGGCAGCAGACGCCCGGGGGAGCGGGGCGGGCAGCAGCGTGCCCGGACCTCCCCGGCCGCCGCCGTCCCCGCCGCCGAGGCGCCGACCGGCCGCCGTCCGCGCTTCACCGGGCGCGCCGCGATCCTGGTGCTGGTGGTCGCGGTGCTGACGGTGTCCTACGCGTCGTCGATGCGCGCCTACCTCCAGCAGCGCGCGCACATCAGCGACCTCAAGGAGCAGATCGCCGCCAAGGCGGCCGCCATCGACGACCTGGAGCGCGAGAAGCGGCGCTGGCACGACCCGGCGTACGTCGAGGCCCAGGCCCGCGACCGGTTCGGCTACGTCATGCCGGGCGAGACGTCGTACGTCGTGCTGGACGAGCACGGCAACCCGCTCGAGGCCGACCAGACCCTGCCCGACGCGTCCGAGGTGCTGAAGAAGAAGCCCACCGCGTGGTACGCCGACGCGTGGGACTCCGTGCTGCTCGCCGGCAACCCGCCCCGGGAGAAGGCGCCGGCGACGACCTTCATCGACCGACCGGGCTCCGGGGACTCCCAGGAGGAGCAGGACCGGTGATCGACCCCGCCGACGAGTCGGCGATCGCGGCCCAGCTCGGGCGCGAGCCCCGCGCCATCCACGAGGTCGGGCACCGCTGCCCGTGCGGCAACCCCGACGTCGTCACCACCGAGCCGCGGCTGCCGAACGGGACGCCGTTCCCGACCACCTTCTACCTCACCTGCCCGCGCGCGGCCTCGAAGATCGGCACGCTCGAGGGGACCGGGGTGATGAAGGAGATGCAGGACCGGCTCGGCACCGACCCCGAGCTGGCGGCGGCCTACCGCGCGGCGCACGAGCGCTACCTCGCTGCGCGGGCGGAGCTGGGATCGGTTCCCGAGATCGAGGGCATCTCCGCCGGCGGGATGCCCGACCGGGTCAAGTGCCTGCACGTGCTCGCCGGCCAGGCGCTGGCCCAGGGTCGCGGGGTCAACCCGCTCGGCGACGAGGTGCTCGACCTGCTGGGCGACTGGTGGTCGGCCGGTCCCTGCGTGTCGGCCGACGCATGATCGCGGCGGTCGACTGCGGCACCAACACGATCAAGCTGCTGATCGGCGACCTGCCCGACGTCGCGGTGCGCGAGACCCGGCTGGTGCGGCTCGGCCAGGGCGTCGACCGGACCGGGCGGCTCGCCGACGAGGCGCTGGAGCGGACGTTCGCCGCGATCGACGAGTACGCCGCGCTGATCGCCGCCCACGACGTCTCGCGGATCCGCTTCTGCGCCACGTCCGCGACCCGGGACTCCTCGAACGGCGACGTCTTCGCCGACGGGGTCGAGGCCCGCCTCGGCGTACGACCCGAGGTGCTGACCGGGGCCGAGGAGGCCGCGCTGGCCTACGACGGCGCGGTGCGGAACCTGCGCTCCGAAGCCGGACGAGCCGGTGCTGGTGATCGACATCGGCGGCGGCTCGACCGAGCTGATCCTCGGCCGGTCCGCGCCGGACGCCGCGCACTCGATGGACATCGGGTCGGTCCGGCTGCACGAGCGGCACCTCCACTCCGACCCGCCCACCCCCGACGAGGTCGCGGCGTGCACGGCCGACATCGACGCGGCGCTCGACGCGTGCCCGGTCGACCCGGCCGAGGCCGCCACGGTGGTCGGGCTGGCGGGGACCGTCCTCTCGGTGGTGGCCGGCGTGCTCGACCTCCCGGCGTACGACCCCGACGTCATCGACCAGTCCGCCGTCCCCGTCGCCGACGTACTGGCCTTCGTCGACCGGCTGGTCGCCATGCCGGTCGCCGACCGCCTCGCGCTGCCGTGGATGCACCCCGGCCGCGCGGACGTCATCGACGCCGGCGCCCTGATCCTCGCCCGCACCCTCCGGCGTACCCACCTCGACACCCTGGTCGCCTCCGAGGCCGACATCCTCGACGGGATCGCCTGGTCGATGGTGGAGTGAGCGGTTCACCCCTTGGGTGCGTTTGACCCGGTTCGGGTTGGGCACGGGACCCTCATGAACGATCCAACGAGCCGCACGACGGAGCAGCCGCTCGGCGCCCTGGTCCACCAGCTGTCCGAGCAGATCCCGGAGCTGGTGCGCAGCGAGATCCGGCTGGCGCAGGCGGAGCTGACGCAGAAGGGCAAGAAGGCCGGCCTCGGGGTCGGGATGTTCAGCGCCGCGGGCCTCCTGGCGCTGTTCGGGCTCGCGACCCTCATCGCCACCGCGGTGCTGGCGCTCGACCTGGTGCTGCCCGCCTGGGCGGCGGGCCTGATCGTGGCCGTTGTCCTCTTCCTGGGCGCGGCCGTCGCCGGCCTCGCTGGTAAGAAGGAGGTCGAGGCCGCGACCCCGCCCGCACCCGAGAAGACCATCGCCAACGTCCGCGAGGACATCGCCACCGTGAAGGGAGGCCACGCATGAGCACCGAGTCCCGCACGCCCGAGCAGATCGAGGCCGACATCGAGCGCCAGCGCGACGAGCTGGCCTCCACCGTCGACGCCCTGCACGCCAAGCTCGACGTCAAGACCCGCGTCAAGGACAAGGCCACCACCGACGAGGGCAAGCCGAAGCCGCAGGTCATCGCCGGAGCCGTGGTCGCGGTTGCGATCCTCGGCGGGCTGATCGTCCTGCGCGTACGTCGTTCCCGTTGACCCCTCGAAGAAGGAGCATTCGATGAAGAAGCTGACAGTCCTCGTCGCCGGCGCCGCCGGCTACGTCCTCGGAGCCCGCGCCGGACGCCAGCGCTACGAGCAGATCGCCTCCGGCGCCCGCAGCGTGATGGGCAACCCGAAGGTGCAGTCCGCCAAGCAGCACGCCCAGGACGCCGTGGTCGAGCAGGCAGCGAACGTCGGCGAGAAGGCCAAGGAGACCGCTTCCAGCCTGGCCTCGACCGCCGCCGACAAGGTCCGCGGCAACGGTGGCGCGCACACCGCTCCCGACGAGTGGCCTGCCTCCGCGCCGCCGCCCGGTTCCTGACCGCACACACCTGAGGGGCGGCAGGATGGCGGCGTGACCGACCTCCTGCCGCACCCGGTGACCGGCCGCGAGTTCGCGTCGCCGGTGCCACCGGGGACCGGCTGGCCGGAGGACCCGGCGCCTGCGGACGCGCCGGTGGCGACCACCGCCGCGCAGGTACGCCGCCTCGCGGCCACCGCGTCGCTGCCCGACCTCGACGCCGCGGTTTCCGTCTGCCGCGCCTGTCCGCGGCTGGTCCGCTGGCGCGAGGACGTCGCCGCCGCCAAGCGGGCGTCGTTCGCCGACCAGCCCTACTGGGGCCGGCCGATCGCCGGCTGGGGGTCCGCGACGCCGCGGATCCTGATCGTGGGCCTCGCCCCCGCCGCCAACGGCGGCAACCGCACCGGCCGGGTGTTCACCGGCGACAGCTCCGGGGACTGGCTGTTCGCGAGCCTGCACCGCGTCGGGATCGCCACCCAGTCGACGTCGGTCCACGCCGGCGACGGCCAGGCGCTCGTCGACGCCCGGATGGTCGCGACCGTCCGCTGCGCCCCGCCCGCCAACAAGCCGACACCGGTCGAGCGGGACACCTGCGCGCCCTGGCTCGACCGCGAGCTGGCCCTGGTCGCGCCCACCATGCGGGTGGTCGTCGCGCTCGGCGGCTACGGCTGGGACGCGGCGCTGAAGGCGCTCGCCCGCGGAGGGCACGCCGTACCGACGCCGCGGCCGAAGTTCGCGCCACGCCGCCGAGGTCGACCTCGACGGGCTCACCGTCCTCGGCTGCTACCACCCCAGCCAGCACAACACGTTCACCGGGCGGCTCACCCCCGACATGCTCGACGCCGTCTTCACCCGGGCGCGGTCGCTGACAGACTTGTGACCGCCCCCGTATCCCAACCGGCAGAGGAAGCCGCCTTAAAAGCGGTTCAGTGTGGGTTCGATCCCCACCGGGGGCACCCCGCCTCAGTCACCTAACGCAGGCCCGGTCGTTGACCGGGCATGCGTCCCCTCCTCCGGCTGCTCGTCGCCGCGGCCCTGGTCCTCGGTGTGCTCGGTGTCGCGCGCCCGGCCGACGCTGCCCCGCAGCTGCGGCGCGAGGGGCGTTGGCTGGTCGACCCGCAGGGCCGGGTGGTGATCGTGCACGGCCTCAACCTGGTCTGGAAGCACGCGCCGTACGTCCCGCCCGCCACGAAGGCCGGCTTCCTCGCCCGCGACGCGCGGTGGCTGGCGCGGCACGGCTTCAACGGCGCCCGGGTCGGCACCCTGTGGGCCGGGCTCACCCCGGACGCGCCCGGCGTCGAGGACCCGGCGTACGGCGCGAAGTGGCAGCGGGTGATGGACCTGCTCGCCGACCAGAAGATCTGGATGATGCTCGACGCCCACCAGGACCAGTGGCACGAGACGTACGGCGGCGAGGGCGTGCCGGAGTGGGCGATGATCCGCCCGGCGCCGTACGACGCGCTGCCGCCGGTCGTGGCGCCGTTCCCCACCGGCTACTGGACGCCCGAGGTGTCCACCGTCTTCGACAACTTCTGGGCCGACCAGGACGACCTGCTCACCGGCTGGGCCGACGCGTGGAAGATCGCGGCGCGGCGCTGGGAGCGGCAGCCCTACCTGATGGGCTACGACCTGCTCAACGAGCCGTGGATGGGCCTGGAGTGGGAGACCTGCCTGGCCGACGGGTGCGCGCAGTCCTACCGCGACGAGCTCCAGCCCGCGATGGAGCGCGGCCTGGCCGCCATCCGCGCGATCGACCCGCGCAACCTGGTCTGGTGGGAGCCGCAGCAGTTCGCGGGCGGCCAGAAGCTCGACACCTTCTACGAGCGGGTGCCCGGCGAGCGGCAGCTCGGCTTCTCCTGGCACAACTACTGCCCCGACGTGTTCCTCGAGTCCCAGGGCATCCCGGGCGGCGACGTCGAGAACTGCTGGGAGTTCAGCCGCGACCGCAACCGGCACGCCCTCGACCAGTCCCGCACCATGCGCGCTGCGCCGCTGATGAGCGAGTGGGGTGCGACCGACAACCTGCGGGCGATCGAGATCGACGCCGCCGTCGCCGACGAGCACCTCATGGGCTGGACCCAGTGGGCCTACAAGTTCTGGAACGACCCCACCACCGCCGACGGCGACCAGGGCCTGTTCCGCGACGACGCCGACCTCTCCAGCGTGAAGCGGGCGAAGCTGCGCCGGCTCGTCCGCACCTACGCCCAGGCCACCGCCGGCACCCCGCGGACCATGCGGTTCGACGCCGCCAGCGGCGACTTCCTCCTCCGCTACCGACCCGACCCGGCGATCCACGCGCCCACCCGGATCTTCGTCAGCCCGCTCCACTACGCGCACGGGTACGCCGTGCGGGTCACCGGCGGGCGGGTGGTCGACCGCAGCGCCCGCGAGGTCAAGGTGCGTCCGACCGGGAATTCCCTTGTGACAGTGCGAATTGTTGACCGTGGCAACGATCCGAAATGAAGGAACAGGGCGCCCCATCCACTCGTTGATCAAGTCAAGGCCCCGTAGAGTGGGGTCCAGACCGGTGACGCCAGATGGGCGCCTCACCCCCCGGCCTCCAAGGAGGAGACCAATGCAGAGCAACAACCCGGTGTTCCGGCGCTCGGATGCCTTCAACGGGCGCGAGACGAACGCCTACGGCAACCAGGCGTACGCCGGCAACGGGGCTGCCTACCCGACCTACGGCGAGCAGCCTCCTGCCCAGCCCGGTTACGGCGCTCCGACCACCACCGGGCGGCCGATGACGATCGACTCGGTCGTCCAGAAGACCGCGATCTCCCTGTTCCTCGTGATTGCCGCCGCCGCGGTCACCTGGTACCTCACCCCCGACCTCACCCCCGACCCGACGGTTCCGGGCGCCGCCGTCGAGCCCGTCAACATGGGCCCGCTCATCGCGGCGCTGACCATCGGTTCGCTCGCCGCCTTCGGCCTGTCGATGGTCAACTCGTTCAAGCGCGTGATCAGCCCGGCCCTGGTCCTGGCGTTCGCCGTCGCCGAGGGCATCGCGCTCGGTGCGTTCAGCAAGGTCATCGACGCGCAGTTCTCGACCGAGGACAGCGGCAACCTCGTCGTGCAGGCCGTGATCGGCACGTTCGCGGCGTTCGCCGGCACCCTCGCGGCGTACAAGTTCTTCAACATCCAGGTCGGCCAGAAGTTCCGCACCTTCACCATCGCCGCCATGTTCGGCCTGCTCGGCCTGAGCCTGCTCGAGATCGTGCTCAGCATGTTCAGCGCAGAGCTCGGTCTGTTCGGGTTCGGCGCGATGGGCCTGCTGTTCTCCATCGGCGGCCTGGTGCTCGGTGTGTTCATGCTGATCCTCGACTTCGACTTCGTCGAGAAGGGCGTCGCCGCCCAGATCGACGAGCGCGAGTCGTGGCGCGCGGCCTTCGCGCTGACCGTCAGCCTGGTCTGGATCTACACCAACCTGCTCCGCATCCTGGCGATCCTCAACTCCGACTGACCCGCCACAAACTGCACGCTGACCCGCCAGAAAGTTTCTGGCGGGTCAGCGCTATTTCACGCCGGCCGTCTCGAAATCGGAGCCAGGCGAGGACGGCCAGGACGCGGCGGTTGTCGTCGGAGGCCTGCGGCAGGCCGAGCTTCGCGAAGATGTTGTTGGTGTGCTTGCCGACGGCCTTCTCGGTCACGACCATCCGGGCCGCGATCGCGGCGTTCGAGCGGCCCTCGGCCATCAGGGTCAGTACCTCGCTCTCGCGCGGTGTGAGCTGCGCCAGCGGGGAGGCCCGGCCCACCCCGCTCACCAGCGCCGCCACGACCTCCGGGTCGAGGACGGTGCCGCCGGCGGCCACCTGACGAACGGCCGCGATGAAGTTGTCGACGTCGGCCACCCGGTCCTTGAGCAGGTAGCCGACGGCGCCCTCGCCCCCGGCCAGCAGGTCGCGGGCGTAGAGCGGCTCGACGTACTGGCTCAGGACCAGGACGGGGAACGCCGGCCGCGCCGCGCGGGCCTCGATGGCGGCGACCAGCCCTTCGTTGCGGAAGCCCGGCGGCATGCGTACGTCGACGACAGCGACGTCGATGTCCTCGCGTGCCAGCGCCCGGGTCAGCGCCGGCGCGTTGTCGACCGCCTCGACGACGGTGATCCCGCTGGTCTCCAGGATCCGGGTCAGGCCGGCCCGGAGGAGGGCCTGGTCCTCGGCGAGGACGGCCCGGAGTCCGGGGGCGGGCTGATCGGGCACGGAACCTCCAGGGTCACGACGGTCGGCCCGCCGTCCGGGCTGACCACGGTCATTGTGCCGTCGAACGCCGCGAGCCTCGCGGCCACGCCGGCCAGTCCGGAGCCCTGCGGGTCGGCGCCTCCGCGGCCGTCGTCGCCGACGACCAGCCGGAGCACGGTCCCGTCGTGGGTGGCGGAGAGCCAGGCCCGAGTGGCGTCGGCGTGCTTGACCGTGTTGGCCAGGCACTCGGCGACCGCGAAGTAGGCGGCGGACTCGACGGGTGCGGGCAGCGTGCCCGGCAGGTCGACGGTGAGCGTGACCGGCATCGGGATCGGGAGCGACAGCGCCTCGATCGCCCCGGCCAGTCCCCGGTCCGCGAGCACGGGCGGGTGGATGCCGCGGACCACCGAGCGCAGGTCCTCGAGCGCGGACACCGCCGTCGTCCGGGCCTCGCGGAGCAGCTCGGCTGCCGCCTCCGGGTCCGAGGAGATCAGCTTCTCGGCCAGGCCGACGTTCATGCCGACCGCGGCCATCCGGGCCTGGGCGCCGTCGTGCAGGTCGCGCTCGATCCGGCGGACCTCGGCGGCCGAGTGGTCGAGCGTCTCGCTGCGCGAGGCCGCGACCTGCTCGACCCGGCGCTCGAGCTGCTCGACGCGCGAGTGACCGAGGATGCCCCGGTCGGCGTAGGCGCGGGCGCGCACCAGGGCCGGGGTCACCAGCCACCAGGCCACCAGCATCGGGCCGGACACCAGCACCAGCAGCCACCACCAGCCGCCACCGTCGATCACGGCACCGGTGAGGTGGGTGACCGGCGCGACGAGCAGGGCCGCCGGGGCCAACGAGAGCGCGAACCCGCCGGTCGCCGAGAACCACAGGTACCCGAAGTCGCGCCAGCGGTTCTTGTCGCGGACCCAGGTGACGGCGCGGGCGAACGGCCCGAGGCCGCTGGTGTCGGCGTACTCCGCCGGCACTCGCTCCCCGAGCAGCTGGCCCGCGGCCCAGCGGTGCAGCCGGGTGAGTCGCTCGGTGAGCGGCACGGCCACGTGGGCGAGCCCGAACCCGACGAGGACCAGCAGCAGTGGCCACACGAGCACGGAGAGGATGCCCAGCACCAGCGCCGGCGCCATCAGCAGCGCCTCGCCGAGGGCCACGCCGGTGAGCCGCAGCCGCTCGAGCAGCGCCGGCCGGTCGACCGGCGTCGGCCCGAGCGAGTCGATCCGCGGCAGCTGGAGGGGCATCGCGGCCAAGTCTGTCATTCGGGAGCTCCTGCCAGGGCGAGCGGCGCCTGCGCCGTGACCCGGCGTACGGCGCCCGCCGCCGAGGCCAGCGTGATCGCCACGGCGACGGCGGCCAGCAGCGGCGGCAGCCAGAGCTGGCCGTCGGGGACGATGCCCTCGTCGCGGGCCACCGCGAACGGGATCACGGTCGCCAGCGACGCCAGCGTGCCCAGCACGATCCCGACGACGGCCACGATGCCGGCCTCGGCGAGCACCGAGCCGCGGACCTGCTCGGGCGTGCCGCCCAGCAGGCGGAGCCGGGCCAGCTCGGCCCGCCGGTGGGTGATCACGGCGGCGAACGCGTTGACGACCATGATCGCGGCGAACACCGAGAGCATCCCGGTCACCACGTTGTTCAGGAGGTTGATCGTGTCGCTGTCCGGGTTGGTCTCGGCCAGGGTGCGGCCGTCGATGCCGACCAGCATCAGGGTGCCGATGCTCGCCGCGGTGAAGACGATCACCGGTGCGAGGACGCCGCTCAGCAGGTGCGCGCGGCGCGAGGTGTTGAAGGCGGCCAGGTGTCCGGCCGCGCCCATCCGGCCGACGAACGGACGCGCCACCGCCGCGCACCAGCGCAGCAGCACGGGAGCGAGGATCGCCAGGCCGACGCCGACCAGGATCGAGCTCGAGCCGGACGTCTGCATCGCGGCGTACGGGTCGTCGGAGTCGGCCATCACGGCGATCGTGACCACGCCCATCGCGAGGCCGTAGGCCACCAGCAGCAGGGCGATGAGCACCCGCCACCACGGCATCCGGCCGCCGCCGGAGAGTCCGGTGGTGAGCGCGAGGGTGACCGACCCACGGGTGGCCCGGCGGCCGGCGATGCTCGCGGCGACGAGGCTGGTCAGGACGACCGCGAGCGCGGTGAGCGCCCAGCGACGCCGGGCCGGCCGCGAACTCGACGCCGCTGCCGACCATCCCGCCTTCGCGGATCGCGGCGAGCAGCGCCCGGCCGCCGAACCAGGCGAGCGTGGCGCCGACCGTGGACGCGACGACGGCGACGGCGAGCGTCTCGGTGCGGATCATCCGCCGCGCCTGCCGGGGCGTGCCGCCGACGGTGCGCAGGAGGGCGATCTCCACGTCGCGTTGCCGCACGGCGATGCCGATGGTCGAGGCGAGGGAGAACAGCACGATCATCGTGCCCCAGCCGCCGACGACGGCGCCCATGATCACCAGGGTCTCCCGGTCCTCGGCCGACATGGAGCCGGTCGAGGTCTCGATCGAGGGTGGCGAACGCGCCGATCAGCGCCGTGCCGAGCAGGATCGAGACGAAGGTCGCGGTGAACGCGGTCGCGCGGAAGCGCAACGACCGCAGCGCCAGGCCGGTCACGACGCCACCCCCGACGCGACCAGGTCGTCGAGGTGGGCCATCTGGCCGGCCACGGCGTCCGCGGTCGGCTGGCTCATCCGGCCCGCGACCCGGCCGTCGACGAGGAACACGACGCTGTCGGCGTACGCCGCGGCCACCGGGTCGTGGGTGACCATCACGACGGTCTGGCCGAGCTCGTCGACGCTGTGCCGCAGCAGGGCGAGCACCTCGCGGGCGCTCGTCGAGTCGAGGGCGCCGGTCGGCTCGTCGGCGAGCACCACGGCCGGCCGGCCGACCAGGGCGCGGGCGATCGCCACCCGCTGCTGCTGGCCGCCCGACAGCTCGGCGGGGAGGTGGCGGGTCCGGTCGCCGAGGCCGACGCCGACCAGGAGGTCACGGACCCGCTGCCGGTCGACCCGGCCGCCGGCGAGGCGTCGGGGCAGCCCGACGTTCTGCTCGGCGGTGAGGTACGGCATCAGGTGGAAGCCCTGGAAGACGATCCCGATCCGCTCGCGGCGGAGACGGGTGCGGCGGGACTCGGACCAGTCGGTGACGTCCTCGCCGGCGATCAGGACCCGGCCGCTGGTGGGTGTCTCGAGCCCGGCGGCGCAGTTCAGGAGGGTCGACTTGCCGGAGCCGGACGGCCCCATGACAGCGGTGAAGGTGCCGGTGTCGATGGTCAGGTCGACCCCGTCGAGGGCGTGCACGGCCGCGGTTTCGGCGCCGTACACCCGGGTCAGGTCGTGGACGGAGAGTGCGGGGTTCTGGGTCATGCCACGACGCTAGGAGGATCGCGGCGTCGTCTCGATGGCGCTGGACCGCCAAGCGGGGGTGGGGTTTTCCCCACCCTGCGGGGCGACCGTCAGTCGCCGGCAGCCTCCGGTGCGGCCTCGGCCACGACCGGTGCCTCGGCGCTGGCCATCGGCTCGCGGCGGCGGTGCCGGAGCTCCACCCAGCGGCCGCGTACGCCGCGGCGGGCGCCGCCGACCTCGGTGCCGTCGAGCTCGGTGCCCGGCGTGGCCACGGCCTGGACCGCCGCGGCGGCGATCGGGAGCACGCCCTCGCCGCGGTAGGCCTCCGGCTCGGCCTCCTCCTCGCGGACCAGCCCGAGCGCGGCCAGGGTCGACGGGAGCAGCACCTGGGCCAGCGAGCGGTAGCCGTCGGCCGACGGGTGGAACTGGTCCGGCCCGAACAGCAGCGCGGGGGCGGCCGCGAACTCCGGCCCGAGGATCGCGCCCAGGGACACGGTGCGGCCGCCGGCCTCGACGACGGCGATCGTCTGCGCGGTCGCCAGCCGGCGCGACCAGGCCCGGCCGACCTGCCGCAACGGCGGGGCGACCGGCTTGAGGGTGCCGAGGTCCGGGCAGGTGCCGACGACGACCTCGCTGCCGGCCTCGCGGAGACGGCGTACGGCTTCGGAGAGGTGGCGCACCGAGTGCGCCGGGAGCACCTGGTGGGTCACGTCGTTGACCCCGACCAGGATGACCGCGAGGTCCGGCTCGGTCGCGAGCGCGCGGTCGAGCTGGGCGACCAGGTCGGAGGATCGGGCGCCGACGACGGCGAAGGAGCGCAGGTGCACCCGCCGGTTGGCCCGCTCGGCCAGGCTGCTGGCGAGCATCGCGCCGGGGGTCTGCTCGACGCGTTCGACGCCGTAGCCCGCGGCACTCGAGTCGCCGAGCAGCGCCACCTTGATCGCCGGGCCGGGCCGGCCGCGGCCGTACCAGCCGGTGGCGTCCGGCGGTGGCTCGTCCCGTGCGCTGCCGATGGTCCGGCGGGCGATCGCGGCCTCGGCCCGGAGCAGGCCGTAGATGGTGACGCCGAGCGCGGAGAGACCGCCCCCGCCGTACGCCGCGGCGGAGGCCAGCTTGCGTCCGGCAGAGGCCTTGCTCACCCCTTTACTGTACGGAGCGCCGGGTTGCGTCGCCGCGGGTTACGAGGATCCGGACACCGGCGCATAGATTGGCGTGTGTGCAGTATGTGAACTCGCTCCTGGACCTGATCGGCAACACCCCGCTCCTGCGGCTCTCCACCTCGCTGGCGCCCGAGATCGACACGGGGGAGGGCGGCCCGCTGGTCCTCGGCAAGATCGAGTACCTCAACCCGGGCGGCTCCGTGAAGGACCGGATCGCCACCCGGATGATCGAGGCCGCGGAGGCGTCGGGCGAGCTCCAGCCCGGCGGCACCATCGTCGAGCCCACGTCCGGCAACACCGGCGTCGGGCTGGCCATGGTCGCCCAGGCGAAGGGCTACAAGTGCGTCTTCGTCTGCCCGGACAAGGTCAGCGAGGACAAGCGCAACGTGCTCAAGGCGTACGGCGCCGAGGTCGTCGTCTGCCCGACCGCCGTCGACCCGGAGCACCCGGACTCCTACTACAGCGTCAGCGACCGGCTCTCCTCGCAGCCGGGCGCGTGGAAGCCGGACCAGTACTCCAACCCGAACAACCCGCGGTCCCACTACGAGACGACCGGCCCCGAGATCTGGGCGCAGACCGAGGGCAGGATCACCCACTTCGTGGCGGGCGTCGGCACCGGCGGCACCATCAGCGGCATCGGCCGCTACCTCAAGGAGCAGAACCCCGACGTCCAGGTGATCGGCGCCGACCCGGCGGGCTCGGTCTACTCCGGCGGCAGCGGTCGCCCCTACCTCGTCGAGGGCGTCGGCGAGGACTTCTGGCCCGAGTGCTACGACCGCAATGTCGCGGACCGGATCATCGAGGTCACCGACGCCGACTCGTTCGCGTTCACCCGACGGCTGGCCCGCGAGGAGGCGCTGCTGGTCGGCGGCTCGTCCGGGATGGCGGCGTACGCCGCGAAGCAGCTGGCCGCCGAGCTCGCCGGCACGCCTGAGGGCGAGAACGCCGTGATCGTGGTGCTGCTGCCGGACTCCGGCCGCGGCTACCTCACCAAGGTCTTCAACGACGAGTGGCTGGCGCAGTTCGGCTTCGCGGTCGGCGACAACACCGAGGGCGTCCGGACCGTCGGCGAGGTGCTGCGCGGCAAGGACGGCCGCCTGCCCGACCTGGTGCACACCCACCCGGGCGAGACGATCGCCGAGGCCGTGCAGATCCTCCAGGAGTACGGCGTGTCCCAGATGCCCGTGGTCCGCGCCGAGCCGCCGATCGTGGCCGCCGAGGTCGCGGGGTCGGTGTCCGAGCGGACCCTCCTCGACGCGCTCTTCGCCGGCACCGCCCGGCTCACCGACTCGGTCGAGCAGCACATGTCCAAGCCGCTGCCGACCATCGGCTCCAGCGAGTCCGCGCGTGACGCCGTGACGATGCTCGAGACGGCCGACGCGGTGCTCGTGCACGAGGACGGCAAGCCGGTCGGCGTGCTCACCCGCCAGGACCTGCTGGCGTTCCTCGCCCGCGGCTGAGCCGTGGTTGCGAGGCGCACGCCGGCCTCGAAACCCTGGCTGGCAGGAACCCGCCGTCGGCGCGAGACCACCGCCCGCCGTCGAGGCTCGTCGCTGGGCTCCGCTCCAGCGCTAGAATGAGAACCTGTTCTAGTTCTGAGGGGCGAGATGACGGCGACACCTGCGATCGAGGGTTGGTTCACGACCGGCGACCAGCCGGCGCTGACCGGGACCCGCTGCACGTCCTGCGCGACCGTGTTCTTCCCGCCGGCCGACGGGTTCTGCCGCAACCCGGGCTGCTCCGGTGAGGAGTTCGAGGGCGTCGAGCTCTCCCGGCGCGGGCTGATCTGGTCCTACACCGACGCGCAGTACCAGCCCCCGCCGCCGTACATCCCCACCAGCGACCCGTTCCAGCCGTTCGCGCTCGCCGCGGTCGAGCTGCCGGAGGGGCTGGTCGTGCTCGGCCAGGTCGCCGAGGGGTACGGCGTCGCCGACCTCCACGTCGGCGGCGAGGCGGAGCTCGTGGTCGAGACGCTCTACGCCGACGACAGCGGCGACCGGCTGATCTGGCGCTGGAAGCCGGTCACCGAGATGGGCGAGGAGTCCGACCAGTGAGCCATGACGTCGCCGTCCTCGGGGTCGGCATGCACCCCTGGGGCAAGTGGGGCCGCTCCTTCGTCACCTACGGCGTGCACGCCGCCCGCGCCGCGCTCGCCGACTCCGGCGTCGCCTGGCCCGACGTCGACCTGATCGTCGGCGGCGAGACGGTCCGCAACGGGTACGCCGGCTACGTCGCCGGCGCGACCTTCGCCCAGGCCCTCGGCTGGAACGGCGCCCGCGTCGCCACGTCGTACGCCGCCTGCGCGACGGGCGCGCAGGCGCTCGACACCGCCCGCTCCCGGATCCTCGCCGGGCCAGAGCGAGGTCGCGCTGGTCGTCGGCGCGGACACCACGCCCAAGGGCTTCCTGGCGCCGAACGCCGGCGAGCGCTGGGACGACCCGGACTGGCTGCGGTTCCGGCTGCTCGGCATGACCAACCCGGCCTACTTCGCGATGTACGCGCGCCGTCGGATGGACCTCTACGGCGCGACGTCCGAGGACTTCGCCCAGGTGAAGGTCAAGAACGCCCGGCACGGGCTGGCCAACCCGAACGCGCGCTACCGCAAGGAGGTCGCCGTCGACGACGTGCTCGGCTCGGCGATGGTGTCCGACCCGCTGCACCTGCTCGACATCTGCGCCACGTCCGACGGCGCGGCCGCGGTCGTGCTCACCAGCGCCGACTACGCCCGCCGGCACGGGATCGCCGAGCCGGTCCGGGTGCGCGGCATCTCGACGGTCACGCCGACCTTCCCGAACACCGTGCTCGACATGCCGAACCTGTCCACCGACTCCTCGTCGTCCGTCGAGGCGCCGGAGCGGACGTTCAAGGAGTCGATCGCGCACGCGGCGTACGAAGAGGCCGGCATCGGCCCGGAGGACGTCAGCCTGGCCGAGGTCTACGACCTGTCCACCGCGCTCGAGCTGGACTGGATGGAGGACATCGGCCTGTGCAAGCGGGGCGAGGCCGAGTCGCTGCTGCGAGCGGGGGAGACGACGGTCGGCGGCCGGATCCCGGTCAACCCGTCCGGTGGTCTCGCCTGCTTCGGCGAGGCCGTGCCGGCGCAGGCGCTGGCCCAGGTGTGCGAGGTGACCTGGCAGCTGCGCGGGCAGGCCGAGGGCCGCCAGGTCGAGGGCGCGCGGGTCGGGATCACCGCCAACCAGGGCCTCTTCGGTCACGGCTCGGCGGTCGTGCTCAGCACCTAGCGTGCCCTAGCTCAGTCGACGGCGCGGCCGAGCAGCCCGGCGAGGCGGTCGATCGCGGGCGCGTCGTCCGGGACCGGCCGCGGCGGCCCGAACGGGGTCCGGTCGGGTGGCAGCCGCTCCATCAGCGCCAGGCTGTGCGCGACGGCACGGTCGGCGAGCGCGTCGTCGACGGCCAGCGGGTGCCCGGTGCCGCGGGCGACGTCCCAGCCGTGGGTCAGCGCCTCGATCGTCCGCAGCTCCGCGATCGGGCCCGCGGTCATCGGGCCGATGCCGGTCGGGAACACCCGGTCGGAGCCGAGCTCGGCGGCGAGCGCGGCCCGCAGCCGCTCCGCTCCGGTGCCGTACGTCGCGGCGAGGTCGGCGGTCGCCACCTCGGCGAGCTCGGCGCTGATGCTCGGGAGGTCGTAGGCCGTGCCGCCCAGCGAGGTCGTGAACGCGCGCTCCCCGGCGGCCAGGTGGCGCACCACCGCGGCGACGTCCCAGGCCTCGCAGGGGGTCGGCTTCTCCCAGTCGTCCGGGTCGAGCGTGGCGAGCAGCGTGGCCACGGCCGACTGGGCGGCGGCCAGGTCGTCGAGGTGCACGGTGCCCACTGTGCCGTGCCCCGCCGACACCCGGCCACCACTACCCTCGCCGCATGTCCTTCGTCCTGGTCGACCGGCCCGTCCCCGAGGTCGCGGTCGTCACCCTCAACCGGCCGGAGCGGATGAACGCGATGGCGTTCGACGTGATGGTGCCGTTCCGCGACGCGCTGGTGGAGATCGGCCACGACAACGCCGTCCGCGCCGTCGTGCTGACCGGGGCCGGCGACGGCTTCTGCTCGGGCGCCGACACCGAGTCCGCGGGCACGCCGCCGCACGTCGACGGCCTCACCCGGCCGACGTACGCCCTGCGCTCGATGGAGCTGCTCGAGGACATCGTGCTGACCCTGCGCCGCCTGCACCAGCCGGTCATCGCAGCCGTCAACGGCGCCGCGATCGGCGGCGGGCTCTGCCTCGCGCTCGGGTGCGACCTGCGACTGGCGTCGCCGACGGCCTACTTCCGCGCCGCCGGCATCAACAACGGGCTCACCGCCAGCGAGCTCGGCCTGAGCTTCCTGCTGCCGCGCGCCGTCGGCTCCACCCGGGCCGCCGAGATCATGCTCACGGGCCGCGACGTGCCGGCCGAGGAGGCGGAGCGGATCGGGCTGGTGTCGTCGGTGCACCCGGACGTGGTCGAGGCCGCCGTCGCGACCGGCCGGCGGATCGCGGCCCTGTCCCAGCCCGGCATCGAGCTCACCAAGAAGTCGCTGCACGCCGGCATCGCCGCCACCTCGCTGGAGACCTACCTGACCTCCGAGGGGCTCGGCCAGCTCTACCTGCGGCTGCTCACCGACAACTTCGAGGAGGCGACCCTGGCCCGCAAGGAGGGCCGCCCGCCGCAGTTCCGGGATGACCGCTGATCGGGTGACCGGCGGTCCAGTGTAGGAATGGACCCGTGGCCGAGAACCGCAGCTTGCGCGTCTACCTGTTGGACGACCACGAGGTGGTCCGGCAGGGGCTCCGGTTCCTGCTGGAGTCATCGGGTGACATCGAGATCGTGGGCGAGTCCGGCTCGGCGGTCGAGGCGACGAGCCGGATCCCGGCGCTACGCCCGGATGTGGCGGTGCTGGATGCCCGGCTGCCCGACGGCTCCGGCATCGAGGTGTGCCGGTCGATCCGCGCGGTGGACCCGAGCATCGCCGCCTTGATCCTGACGTCGTACGACGACGACGAGGCGCTCTTCTCCGCGATCATGGCCGGCGCCGCCGGATACGTGCTGAAGGAGGTCAACAGCACCGACCTGGTCAGCGCCGATCCGGCACGTGGCCGACGGGAAGTCGCTGATCGACCCCAGCCTGATCGACCCGGGTCCTCGACCGGGTCCGCAACGGCCCGGCAACCGCGCCCGAGCTGGCCGACCTGACGGAGAAGGAGCTCAAGCTGCTCGGCTTCATCGCCGAGGGCCTCACCAACCGGCAGATCGGCGAGCAGATGTTCCTGGCCGAGAAGACGGTCAAGAACTACGTGTCCAGCATCCTGGCGAAGCTCGGTCTGGAGCGCCGGACGCAGGCGGCCGTCCTGGCCTCGAAGCTGCTCGGCACGACAGAAGACCCCCGGCACTGAGGACCAACGGGCCCCTCGTGATGGGGCACCATCTGCTCTGACCGCGCAGCGCTGTGGGCGGCAGTCTCGTCGTAGAAGCTTCCATACCGAACGAGAGGCCGGACCATGACCGCCATCCACTCCCACACCACGGACACCCAAGCCGACGCAGGTGTCGACCAGCCGACCCCCTTGGCTCGTAGGGTTCTGGCGGCGCTGCGCATCGCGTTCGGCCTGACGTTCCTCTGGGCGTTCTTCGACAAGACCTTCGCCCTCGGGTTCCACACCGGCTACGACCAGACCGGACAGCTCGACCGCTTCGGCGACGCCGCCTGGATCAACGGTGGCAGCCCCACCGAAGGCTTCCTGGCGTTCGGCGCGGACGGCCCCTTCAAGGGGTTCTACAACAGCATCGCCGGAGCCGCCTGGGCCGACACGTTGTTCATGCTCGGCCTGCTCGGCGTCGGCCTCGCGCTCACCTTCGGTTTCGGGATGCGCCTCGCGACGGCGGCCGGGTCACGATGTACGTCCTGATGTGGACCGTCGTCATGCCGCCGGAGAACCACCCGTTCCTGGACGAGCACGTGCTCGGTGCGCTCACCATCGCGGTCCTGGGTCTCTACCACGCCGGCGACACGTGGGGCCTGGGGAACCGGCTGGCCAAGCTGCCGCTGGTCCAGCGCCACCCCGTACTCCGCTAGTCCCAGTCCACGAACGGCCGCCTGCTCCCCACGAGCGGGCGGCCTTTCGTTGTGTTCGGATGCCTGCCGGGGAAGCGTCGGCTCAGGCCAGGGGGACGGTCCACACGAACCGGGTGCCGCGGGGCTGGTTGGCGGTCAGCTCGAGGGCTCCTCGGAGTCCGGTGGCCCGGCGGCGTGCGTTGCGCAGTCCGCTCTCGTCCCCCGCGGCCGAGAGCCCGACACCGTCGTCCGCGACGATGAGCCGCAGCTCGTGAGCATCAGCCCGCACCTCGATCTCGGTGTGCTCGGCCGAGGCGTGGCGTGCCACGTTGGACAGCGCTTCGCGCAGGACCGGCAGCAGCTGCTCGCGCACCGCCGGGGTGACAGCGGTGTCGATCGGTCCGTCGGTGACCACGTCCGGGGCGAAGCCCAGCAGCGGCGCGTACTCCCGCGCCAGCGACCGGATCTCGGCGCGCAGCGAGCTGTCCTGGCGGTTCTGGAGCTCGAAGATCGTGGCGCGGATGTCCTTGATGGTGCGGTCCAGGTCGTCGACAGCCTGGTCCAGCGGCTCGTCGAGGCCGGAGTCGGCGGCGCGGAGGGCGATCCCTCGCAGACGGAGTCCGGTGGCGAAGAGACGCTGGATCACCACGTCGTGGAGGTCTCGGGCAATCCGTTCCCGGTCGGTGACGACGGCCAGCCGCTCCCGGTCGACGACTGCTTGCGCACGGTCCAGCGCCAGCGCGGCCTGGTCAGCGAACGACGCGAGCAGCTCGCGCTCCTCGATGTCGCGCGTCGCCTCGTGATGGTCGAAGAACGCTACGAGGGCGCCGGCGCCGGCCAGGTGCGCCCGCAACGGGATCACGACCGCGTCGAGGAGGAGGCGGTCGTCTCGAGCACGTCGGCGGACCCGTCCCTGCCGGTCAGCGTCGCGATCTCGTCGAGCGCCGCGTCGATCAGGTCGGCGTCGCCCGGGTCGGCGGCGATCGTCCGCGACGTGCCGGAGTCGGCCGGGCCGAGGACAGCCGTCGCCCGGGCGCCCGAGAGCGAGCGCGCCGCCTGCGTGATTCGCCGCAGTGCCCGCTCGATGTCCACGGGCGGCTGGAGGGCATCGGCCAGCTCGGCGGACGCCTCGAGCCACTGGCGGCGCCGCTCACTGAGGCCGTAGGCGCGAGCGTTCTCGATCACGAACCCGGCGGTGCGGGCCAGCGCCTCCACGAGGAGCTGGTCCTGCTCGGAGAACGGCTCGCCACCGGCCTTCTCGGTCAGGTAGAGGTTGCCGAAGACGGTGCCTCGGATCCGGACCGGGACACCGAGGAACGTGGTCATCGGGGGATGGTTGGGCGGGAAGCCGACCGACTGTGGATGGGCCGACAGGTCCCCCATCCGGATCACCTCGGGTTCGTCGATGAGCAGGCCGAGGATGCCCCGCCCGCGCGGCAGGTCACCGATCAGTCGGTGCTGGTCCGCACTGATCCCGGTCGTCACGAACTCGACCAGCGTCCCGTCGGTACCGACCACGCCCAGAGCGGCGTACTTCGCCCCGGTCAGCTCGGTCGCGGCCTCGACGATCCGGAGGAGGACGCCACGCAGGTCGAGATCGGACGAGATGGCGGTGACCGCCTCGAGGAGAGCCTGGGCGGGGCCGGGCAGGACGGGACGTCGAGCGTTCACGGGCACAGTCTCCCCCACCTACGGCCGAGGGTGCGCCGGGTGGACGACGGCTAGACGACGCGCCGGACCGGCAGCTCACGCATCGGGTCCCAGCCGACGCCGAGACGCCTGCCGGTCAGCTCTGTCCAGCGCAACCGGACGACGAGGGTTCGGGAGCCGGCGGCCCAGGGGTGCGGCGGCCACTCGGACCCGATGTGTTCCAGCTCGTCGCGGCCGAGGACGACCTCGCCGCGGCCGCGGGCCAGGACACTCCAGCCGCGCTGGTTCGGGTAGTCGAACTGGTCGATCTCGAACGCCAGGGTGGTGTCCCTTCCGTAGGTTCCGAGCAGGCTGTACGGCGATGTGCGGACAATGATCGAGTCCTCCACGACCGAGTAGTTGACCGGGATGATGTGCGGCCCCGTGGGGCTGGAGAACGCGATCCGTCCCGCAACTCCGGCGCGCAGGAGCGTCGCGCACTCGTCCAGGTTGAGCTCGTGGGATTCGGGCATCGGACACCTCCGTGGTCGTCTCGTGATATCTCGATGCTCCGCGATCCGCGCCGTGCCGATCAGGGGCGTTGGTCCCGAACCGGGGGTCCCTTCTGCCCTGACTGCCACCACGTCCACGGCGCCACAGTGGGTGAAGCGACGGAGGGCCGCCGCCCGCACACGTGGAGGAACCATGACGAACCCAACAGCACTCGGCACCATCGTCGTCGGCGTGGACGGGTCGCCGTCCGCCAGACGTGCTCTCGCCTGGGCGGCCGACCAGGCCGCGTGCGAGCGGCGCCCCATCACCCTGGTGCATGCCGTGGGTCCGCAAGGCGGTGTGTGGATGGACCAGGCCGGGTTCGACACCCGTATCGGGCTCGAGCACATGCAGACCTCGTCGCAGCGGTTGCTCGCGGACGCCCGCGCCGCCGTCGCCCGACGAGCCCCCGAGGTCGAGGTGCACGAAATCCTCCGGGTCGCCGACCCACGGGACGTCCTGCTGGATCTGTCGCGCGAGGCGGCGATGGTCGTCGTCGGCTCGCGGGGTCGTGGCCGGGTGCGCAGCCTGCTGCTCGGCTCGGTCGGTGTCGCCGTGACGAGGCACGCCGAGTGCCCGGTCGTCGTGCTCCGCCCGGGGAACCCGGGCCTGGTCCGGAACGGGATCCTGGTGGGTGCGGACTGCAACGCACACTCGGGTTCGACGCTCGAGTTCGCCTACCGGCAGGCGTCCGTCAGGGGAATGCCGCTGACAGTCCTGCACTGCCCCTGGGACGCGCTGGCGGCTTCGGTCGAGCCGCATCTGATGGTGGATGCCGCAGCGGTGGAGGAGCAAAGGCTGCTGTTGGCCGAGTCGGTCGCCGGCATGACCGAGAAGTTCCCGGATGTTCCCGTCCGCACCGAGATCGCCCGCGGCCCCGCCGACGCGAGCCTGGTGGGGATGAGCCGGCGGATGGACATGGTCGTCGTCGGGTCGCACCAGGGTGGACCGGTCTCGGGACTGGTGCGGGGCTCGGTGGTGGCGTCGGTGGTGGAACACGCCACCTGTGCCGTGGCCGTCGTCCCGATTGCTCGAGGGTGAACCCTTCACGCGTCGCCCATCACGGCTAGCGTGCAGGGCATGAGCGATGTGCGCAGCCTGACCCAGGACGAGGCCCAGGAGCGCGCGGCGCTCCTCGACGTGGAGCGGTACGACCTCGAGATCGACCTCACGGGGCTCGCGGAGGGCGACACCCTCCGCGCCACCTCGACGATCAGGTTCACGGCCACCACGCCCGGTGCGACGACCTTCCTCGACTGCCTCGGCGACGTCGAGGAGGCCGTGCTGAACGGCACCCCGCTGCCGAGCGGCCCGCTCCCGGACGGGCGCCTCCAGCTGCCCGACCTGGCGTCCGAGAACGTGCTGGTCGTGCGCTCGGTCCAGCGGCGCACCGACGCGGGCCAGGGCGTGAACCGGTCGGTGGACCCCAGTGACGACCTGGTCTACGTGTGGATGAGCTTCGAGCCGGACGACGCCCGGATGGTGTTCGCCTGCTTCGACCAGCCCGACCTCAAGGCCGTCTTCGGCATCACCGTCCACGTGCCGGAGCAGTGGCTGGTCACCAGCAACACCGGCAACGCCGACGTCAGCACGACCGACGGCGTGAGCACCTGGACGTACGCCGACACCCCGCCGATGTCGACGTACGTCACGGTCGTCAACGCCGGCCCGTACGTCGAGCTGCGCAGCACCCGCAACGGCTACGACCTGGGCCTCTACGCACGCCGGTCGCTCGCCCCGATGCTGGAGCGCGACGCCGAGGAGCTGTTCGACCTGACGTCGAGCGGGCTGGCGTTCTACGGCGAGCAGTTCGCGATGCCGTTCCCCCAGCAGCGCTACGACCAGATCTTCGTGCCCGAGATGGGCGGCGCCATGGAGAACTACGGCTGCGTCACCTGGAGCGACAGCTACATCTTCCGTGACCCGCCGTCGTACGCCGAGCGGGAGTTCCGGGCGCTGGTGCTGCTGCACGAGATGGCGCACATGTGGTTCGGCGACATCGTGACCATGCGCTGGTGGGACGACCTGTGGCTCAACGAGTCGTTCGCCGAGTGGGCCTGCGAGTGGTCCGGGGTCGCGTGCACGGAGTTCACCGACATGCGGGCCGGGGTGCTGGCCACCGAGAAGCAGGACGCGTACGCCGCGGACTCCGCGCCGACCTCCCACCCGATCCGCCAGCGGATCGCCGACGTCGAGGCGGCCGCGGCCAGCTTCGACGACATCACCTACCCCAAGGGCGCCGCGGTCCTCAAGCAGCTGGTCGCGTTCGTCGGCGAGGACGTCTTCGTCACGGCGCTGAAGAGCTACTTCCGCAAGCACGCCTGGGGAAACACGGTGCTCGAGGACCTGATCGCCGAGCTCGCGGAGGCCAGTGGGCGCGACCTGTCGCCGTGGGTCGAGGGCTGGCTCGAGACCTCGGGCACGGACCGGCTCGCGCTCGAGCGCGAGGACGGCGGGCTCACCCTGGTGGCGACACCGCCGGCGGGCCGGGGGCCGCTGCCGCACCGCCTGCGGATCGGGGCGTACGCCGACGCCGGTGACGGGCTGGTCCCAGCCGACATGCTCTCGGTCGAGGTGGCCGGCGAACGGACCCGGATCGAGGGCGCCGCCGACGCGGACCTCCTGCTGGTCAACGACGAGGACCTGACCTTCGCCACCGTGGTGCCCGACGCGGCGTCCCTGGAGCTGATCCTCACCCGCGGCGGCGAGCTGCCGACCGCGATCGGGCGCACCGTCGCCCTCACCACGGCCTGGCGGCTGATGTACGACGGCGACCTCGCCGCCCGGCAGTTCGTCGACTGCGGTGTCGGCGTGCTGAGCCGGGAGACCGCCGACTCCGTGATCGAGCGGCTGCTGACCCTGCTGGTCGAGGCGGCGGACCGGTGGGCGCCGGCGTCCGCGCGCGACGACCTGCTGACCAAGGTCGCCGACCTCTGCATCACGCTGGCCGACCACCCGGCCCGGAGGACCGCCGCCGTACGCACCCTCGCGCAGAGCGCCACGACACCCGAGCAGCTCGACACCCTGGCCGCCCTCGCGACCGACCCTGACCTCGGGTGGCGCCGGCTCACCCGGCTGGCCGAGCTGGACCTGCTCGACGAGTCGGACGTCGAGCAGCTGCTGAAGGACGACCCTAACCCCGACGCCTGGATGAGCGCGGTCCGCGCCCGCGCCGCCCGCCCGTCCGCCGAGGCGAAGGCCGAGGCCTGGCAGGTGGCCGTGGTCGAGCGGAAGATCCCGCCCGGCGTCCTGTTCCGGGTCGGCCGGGTCTTCTGGCTGCCCGGGCAGGAACAGCTGGTGGCGCCGTACGCCGAGAAGTACCTCGAGTCCCTCGGCCCGTTCGGCGAGACCGGCATGCTGTGGGCGATGAGCCTGTCCGGCGCGTTCTACCCCGCGGTCGGTGGTGGCGACGGCTTCCTCGACCGGCTGGAGTCCGCAGCAGGCGCCGACGAGGTCAGCCCGCTCGTCCGGCAGACGGTCCGGGAGCTCAACGAACGGCGCCGTCGGCGCGAGGCGGCCCGCGCCCGGGGCTGACTCCGAGCGCAGACGAATCGCCGGCGGTGACCACACGTCGGTCGAGCTTGTCGAGACCTCACGTACCGCCCTGCGTACGTCACTCGAGCGCGCACCTCAACCACCAGCATGGCTCACCGTACCGATGCACAGTCGATGCAGGTCCGGGCAACCGGTCGGGCCTCGAGCCGCGCGGGAGCGATCTGCTGCCCGCAGCGCTCGCACGCCCCGTAGGTGCCGGCGGCCAGGCGCGCCACCGCCGCGTCGATCTCCGCCAGGTGCTCCTCCGCCTGCCGCACCAGCGCGCCGACCTGGGAGCGCTCGAACGCGATCGTCGCGCCCTCGGGGTCGTGCTCGTCGTCGGCGTTGGTGTCGCGGGAGGCGGCCACCACCTCGTCGAACTCGTCGGTGAGGGCGGCCAGCCGACGCAGGGTCTGCCGGCGCTCGGCCTCGAGCAGCTCCCGGGGATCGCTCACGTCACGTCCCCGTCGACGTACACCCACCGGTGCGCGCGCCGCTCGAACCGGCTGCGCTCGTGGAGGACGCCGCGTCGGGCCGGCCCCTGGTAGTGCGCGCGGAACTCCACCTCGCCGGCGTCGTCGTCCGGGCCGCCGTCGGCCACGTCCACGACCTCGAGCCGGGTCCACACCAGCCCCGGAGTCGCGGTCACGTCGGTGGGCCGGGTGCGGGGGTGCCAGGTGCGGAAGACGTACCCCAGCTCGCCCACGGCGTACGCCGAGTAGCGCGACCGCATCAGCTGCTCGGCGGTCTCCGCCAGCCCGCGCCCTCGGTGCAGCGGGCCGCAGCAGGCGGCGTACAGGGTGGGGGAGCCGCAGGGGCAGGAGTCGCCGAAGCCGGGGGTGAACATCGCGGGAAACCGTACCCCCGGGGGCCGGACGGCCTTTCGGGGCCTTGGCCTGCCGGGCTAGCGTTCAGGAGGTGACGGCACCCACGATCTCGACTCTCGGTGAGCTCCGCGCGAGCGGCCATGTGCACAAGGCCCTGCGCCAGGAGATCCGCGACAACCTGCTGGCCCGGCTGGCGGCCGACGAGGACCCGTGGCCGGGGCTGCACGGCTTCGACGCCACGGTCATCCCGCAGCTCGAGCGCGCCCTGATCGCCGGCCACGACGTCGTGCTGCTGGGCGAGCGCGGCCAGGGCAAGACCCGTCTCCTGCGCACCATGGTCGGGCTGCTCGACGAGTGGACGCCGGTGATCGCCGACTCCGACCTGGGCGAGCACCCGTACGAGCCGATCTCGCCCGAGTCGCGGCGCCGCGCGACCGAGCTCGGCGACGCGCTGCCGGTCGCGTGGAAGCACCGCGACGAGCGGTACGCCGAGAAGCTCGCGACCCCGGACACCAGCGTGGCCGACCTGATCGGCGACGTGGACCCGATGAAGGTCGCCGAGGGCCGCCACCTCGGCGACCCGGAGACCATCCACTTCGGGCTGATCCCGCGCAGCCACCGGGGGATCGTCGCCATCAACGAGCTCCCCGACCTCGCCGAGCGGATCCAGGTCGCGATGCTCAACGTGATGGAGGAGCGCGACATCCAGATCCGCGGCTACGTGCTGCGGCTGCCGCTCGACGTCCTCGTCGTCGCGAGCGCCAACCCCGAGGACTACACCAACCGCGGCCGGATCATCACCCCGCTCAAGGACCGGTTCGGCGCCGAGATCCGCACCCACTACCCGGTCGAGCTCGAGGACGAGGTCGCGGTCATCCGGCAGGAGGCCAACCTGGTCGCCGAGGTGCCCGACCACCTCGTCGAGATCCTGGCCCGGTTCACCCGCAACCTGCGCGAGTCCACCTCGGTCGACCAGCGCAGCGGCGTCAGCGCCCGGTTCGCGATCGCCGGCGCCGAGACCATCGCGGCGGCCGCGCTGCACCGCGCGACCGCCCAGGGCGAGGACGAGCCGGTGGCCCGCGTCGTCGACCTCGAGACCGCCGTCGACGTGCTCGGCGGCAAGATCGAGTTCGAGTCCGGCGAGGAGGGCCGCGAGCGCGAGATCCTCGACCACCTGCTCCGCACCGCCACCGCCGAGGCCGTACGCCGCCACTTCCGCGGGATCGACTTCGCGCTGCTCGTCGACGCGATCGAGGGCGGCGCGCTGGTCACCACCGGCGAGCAGGTCACCGCCCGCGACTTCCTGACCGGCCTGCCGGTGCTGGGGGAGTCGGAGCTGTACGACGACGTGTGCGACCGCCTCGACGCCCGCAACGACGGCCAGCGGGCCGGCGCGATCGAGCTCGCCCTCGAGGGGCTCTACCTCGCCCGCAAGATCAGCAAGGAGACCGGCGCCGGAGAGACCGTCTATGGCTGACAGTGCCGTGATCAGGACCGGCCAGGTCGCGGACGCCGCGGCGCTGGCCGAGCTCGGACGCGCCGTCGTCCCGGCGACGTACGGTCCGATCTCGGCGGCCGAGGCCGACCCGCACGCTCGAGACCTGGTGGTCGGAGGCGGCCCTGACCGACTCCCTGGACCGGATCCCCCACTGGGTGGCCGAGGACGCCGACGGTCGGCTGGTCGGCGTCAGCAACCTCGGTCGCCGGGACGACCGGCAGGTGATGTGGAAGCTGTACGTCCACCCCGCGCTCCAGGGCTCCGGGCTCGGCCGCACCCTGCTCGAGCGGGTGGTGGAGGCCAACGGCGTCGAGCCCCTGTGGCTCTCCTACGTCGACGGCAACACGCAGGCCGCCGGCTTCTACGCCGCCCACGGGTTCGCCGAGCAGCACCGCGAGCCGGACCCGCCGTACCCCGACCAGGTCTGGATGCGCCGGGAGCCCAGCGATGGCTGACAAGCGCCGCTCCCGCTACGGCCGCTACGACGGCGGCCCGGACCCGCTCGCGCCCCCGGTCGACATCGCCGAGGCGCTGGACGCGATCGGCCAGGACGTGATGGCCGGCTACTCGCCCGAGCGGGCGATGCGGGAGTTCCTGCGCCGCGGCGGCAGCGACCGGACCGGCCTCGACGACCTGGCCCGCAGGGTCGCCGAGCGCCGGCGCGAGCTGACGCAGCGGCACAACCTCGACGGCACCCTCGAGGAGGTGCGCGAGCTGCTCGACCGCGCCGTGCTCGAGGAGCGCAAGCAGCTCGCCCGCGACGTCGAGCTGGACGACGCCGACCGCGCGTTCCGGGAGATGCAGCTGGAGAACCTGCCGTCCTCGGTCGCGGCGGCGGTCAGCGAGCTGTCCGACTACGACTGGCAGTCGCGGCAGGCGCGCGAGGACTACGAGAAGATCAAGGACCTGCTCGGGCGGGAGCTGCTCGACCAGCGGTTCGCCGGCATGAAGCAGGCGCTCGAGAACGCCACCGACGAGGACCGTGCAGGCGATCAACGAGATGCTCGACGACCTCAACCAGCTGCTCGACAAGCACCGCCGCGGCGAGGACACCCAGGCCGACTTCGACGAGTTCATGGACAAGCACGGCGACTTCTTCCCGGAGAACCCGCGCAACGTCGACGAGCTGCTCGACTCCCTCGCCCAGCGGGCGGCGGCCGCGCAGCGGATGCTCAACTCGATGTCGGCCGAGCAGCGCGAGGAGCTGATGCAGCTCTCCGCGCAGGCGTTCGGCTCGCCCCAGCTGATGGAGTCGCTCGCCCAGCTCGACGCGAACCTCCAGTCGCTGCGGCCCGGCGAGGACTGGGGCGGCTCCGAGCGGATGGAGGGCTCCGAGGGGCTCGGCCTCGGCGACGGCACCGGCGTCTTCCAGGACATCGCCGACCTCGACGAGCTCGCCGAGCAGCTCTCCCAGTCGTACGGCGGCGCCCGCATGGACGACCTCGACCTCGACAAGCTGGCCCGCCAGCTCGGCGACGACGCGGCCGTCGACGCCCGCACCCTCCAGCGGCTCGAGCAGGCGCTGCGCGACTCCGGCTACCTCAAGCGCGGCTCCGACGGCCAGCTCCGGCTGAGCCCGAAGGCGATGCGCCAGCTCGGCAAGGCGCTGCTCAAGGACGTCGCCAACCGGATGTCCGGGCGCCAGGGCCAGCGCGACCTGCGGCTGCGCCGGGGCGGCCGGCGAGCTCAGCGGCGCCAGCCGGGAGTGGGCGTTCGGCGACACCGAGCCGTGGGACGTCACCCGCACCATCGGCAACGCCGTACGCCGTACCGCGGCCGACGGCGGCGACCCGCGCCGCGGCGTACGCCTCGACGTCCGCGACATCGAGGTCAGCGAGACCGAGGCCCGCACCCAGGCGGCCGTGGCGCTGCTGGTCGACACGTCGTTCTCGATGGCGATGGACGGCCGCTGGGTGCCGATGAAGCGGACCGCGCTCGCGCTGCACACGCTGATCCGGTCCCGCTTCCGCGGCGACGCGCTTCAGCTGATCGGCTTCGGCCGGCACGCCGAGGTGATGGAGATCGAGCAGCTCACCGCGCTCGACGCGATGTGGGACAAGGGCACCAACCTGCACCACGCCCTGCTGCTCGCCAACCGGCACTTCCGCAAGCACCCGAACGCCCAGCCGGTGCTGCTGATCGTCACCGACGGCGAGCCGACCTCCCACCTCGAGCCCGACGGCGAGGTCTACTTCTCCTACCCGCCGCACCCGCTCACCGTCGCGTACGCCGTCCGCGAGCTCGACAACTCCGGCCGCCTCGGGCGCGCAGACCACGTTCTTCCGCCTCGGCGAGGACCCCGGCCTGGCCCGCTTCATCGACTCGATGGCCAAGCGCGTCGACGGCCGGGTCGTCGCCCCGGAGCTCGACGACCTCGGCGCCGCCGTGGTCGGCTCCTACCTCGGCTCGCGCGACACCGGCGCCGCGGCGGCCACTACGGCGACTGGTTCGGCGGCCGCGGGTTCTGGGTCGGGACCTGACTCACCCCTCGCCCCATGTCGCTCCGACACGCCCGAACGGGCGTCGGAGGAGGGAGGGCAATTGCGTCCGGGTGGGACCCCTGTCGCTGTACAAGCGCGTCGTGGCACTGGAACAGGAGGTCCAGGAAGTCACGCCGCCTCAACCAGCGACTGTCCGACGTCATGGACGTGATCACCGAGATCCTGGTGCCGGCGACCGACCGTGACGACGAGCGGATGCGCGCGGCACTGAGTCGTCTCGAGGCGGCGGTCACGCCACCGGAGCCGGACGCGGCTCGCACCTAGACCGCAAACCCGTGCTCGTCCGGCAGGTCGTCAGGCGAGTGCCTTGGCCTTCAGGGTGTCGAACTCGCTCTGGTCGATGGCGCCGGAGTCGAGGAGCGACTTCGCGCTGGCGATCTGGTCCGCCGCAGAGGTCGGGGTGCCGGCGACCTGCTTGATGTAGTCGGCTTGGGCGGTCTGGACCTCCGTGGCCCTCGCCATCTGTCGTTCCGCCATGCTGCGCCCGCGGGCGATGAGGTAGATCAGGGCGCCTACCCAGGGCACGAAGATGAGGAGCACGGACCATCCCGCCTTGGCCCAGCCGCTGAGCGTGTGGTCACCGAACAGGTCGAACAGGCACCGGAACCAGACCATGAGTGCTGCGATCCAGATGAAGAACCAGAAGGACCACAGGAGCACTTCTCCGAAGTCGTTGGTCATGGCGTCCATGTCGAGGCCTCTCGTTGATCCGGATCATGGTCGACCCGTCTGGTGGAGTGTGGCCCGCGTTGCGACGCTCTGCTTCACCCATAGGGGGTGAGGCCGCTCGGCGGAAGCGGCCCTACCGTCGCGGTGGCTGGAGCACCTCCAACCGTGGACACCTGGGTCGTTCGGGCGTGATGCGGTCCAGCCGGAGATCACGGAGGAAACCATGGCCGCCCCGTCCAGCGGGCGTGGAGACGGCGAGCGGCCGCATGTCCAGGCGGGCGACTACGACTGGCAGGACTGGAGCTTCACTTGGGACTCGCTCGACGTCGACCGCCACTAGCCAGTCAGGAGACGACATGGACCTGTTCGAGATTGATGAGACCCGCAAGCTGCGTCGCGAAGAAGCCGCCGCCCGACTCCACGCCTTGGCGGACGCCCTCGCCCGGAACAACGCCGTCGAGTTCGAACGCAACGGCCGGCGCATCACGGTGCAGGTGCCCGACGAGGTCAACCTCAAGATCGAGGTCGAGATCGGGGATGACAACGAGCTGGAGATCGAGCTCACCTGGTGAGTCCGGTCCTTGCGTTGGCACGCACGGGCGACTCATTCGAACTCGGCGGCTACCACGCGAACCCCGGGGGAGCCGGGTTGCAGAGTGCCTGCAGATCCCTGCGTAGCTGCGCCTTGGTGGCCGCGAGAGTCGTGTCGGCATGGCGGCTGGACAGCTCGTAGGGATCCGCCCGGAGGTCGTAGAGCTCCTCCTCGTGGGTCGCGTAGGCGACGTACTTGTACCGGTCGGTCCGGATCGCACAGTAGGTGGGGACAGGGTCGCTGTCGCCACTTCCCTGGAGGTGCTCGGCCAGGACCGAGGTCCGCCAACCCCCTCCCGAGCCATCGAGCAGGGGACGGAGGCTCCGGCCGTCCACCGTGGCAGGGATCGGAACTCCGGCGGCCTCGGCGATGGTCGGCGCGAGATCGATGTTGAGGACGAGCTGCTGGACACTCGTGCCTGCGCGCGCCGCGGTCCAGGCGTCGTAGCGGACCACCATGGGCAATCGGATGTCTTCCTCGAAGGCTGCCTGCTTGCCCGTCCATCGATGCTCGCTGCGGGAGTATCCGTTGTCGCCGATCCACACGAACATCGTGTTGGTCAGCCGCCCCGTCGCCTGCAGGGCCGACACGACCTCGGCGAGTCCGTCGTCCACCGCCTGGAGCGGTCGCAGGTGCGTCTGCATGGCATGGGTGAATCGGGCATCCCCGGGCGTACACACCTGGAGGTCTCTGACCCAGCGGGGCTTGTCCGAGACGTTGGACTCGCAGTGATTGGGGGGAGCCGTGAAGCTCAGACTCGAGAGGATGCCGGCGTCTCGCGGCGCCGGTGTGGCGGGTGCGTGCGGCGCGAAGTAGGCGGCGTACAGGAACAGAGGCTGACTCGTTGGCGTGGACTCGATGAAGGCCACCGACTTGCGGGTGATGACGTCGGACGAGTAGTGCGCGGGGTTGGTGCCGATGGACCCGTACGTTTCGGTGCCGCTGTTCGTGGCCATCTGATAGTTCGCGTAGGCCCCGCCCTCATTCGACCCGCTCTGCTTGATGAACCACGAGTACTGGTCGAAACCGGCCACCCGCGTTCCGTCGTACTGGTTGAGGAGCTTCCCGAATCCGCCGGTCCGGTACCCCGCATTCTTCAGCCAGACGGCGATCGTGCGCTGCTCGGCACTCTTGTGGAAGGCCGGGTAGCCGCCGTACGAACCACCGTTGTTGTAGACGCCGTTCGAGTGCGAGTACTGGCCGGTGAGGAAGGCCGTGCGACTCGGGCAGCACCACGAGTTGACGGTCAGCCCGGACGTGAAGGTGACACCCTTCGCCATCACCTGCGACGCCAGTGTCGGCATCGCTTTCGCGGCGACTCCGGTCGCCAGGGTGTCCCAGCGCTGGTCGTCGGTCATGATCACGACGATGTTCGGTCTGGCGGTGGCAGCCAGGGGGTTGGCATCGGCCGGGGAGTTGTCTCCGGGCTCGAGCGTGGCTGTCGCAACAGCTGACAAGAACCACCCGGCGAACAGAGCAGTCCTCATTCGACGCTGCTTCGCGGCGTGAACCATGCTGGCCTTCCCGAGGGGCCGCAGCTGCCGCCATTGATCGTCGGGTGCATGGGTCAAGGGGGCACAGCGACTCTTGTCCCCTCAGTGGCACTGTTCCACCGCCGGACTAGGCACGCCATAGTCATTGCGAGTGGTCCGCCCGCGGCGCTCGACTGGCTGCTGGGAAAATCGGACGACACCGGTCGGGACGAACGGGGAAGATCTCGGTGATGTTCGCCGCCCTCCTGCGCCACGCGCGCCCGCCGTCGCCCCTGGCCGGGCGGCTCTCGGTCCAGTCGCTCCTCTTCGCCCTCGGCGAGGGCACCTTCATGACGGGGTCGGCGGTGTTCTTCACCCAGATCGTGGGGCTGTCGGCCGCCCAGGTCGGTCTCGGCCTGACCGTCGCCGGCATCGCCCAGTTCCTGGCCGCGTGGCCGATGGGCAAGCTGGTCGACCGCTTCGGGCCGAAGAAGTCGTGGGCCGTCAGCGCGACCGGTCAGGCCGCGATGTTCTCCGTCTGGCCGTTCATCACCGACTTCCAGGGCTACGTCCTCATGGCCGTCGGGATGGAGGTCATCGGCGCGCTCGGTGGGGCCGCGCACGGCGCGTACACGATCGACGTACTGCCGGCCGACGAGCGCGTGAAGTCGCGCGCCTACATGTACTCCGCGCTCAACGTCGGCTTCACCCTCGGGTCGCTGCTCGGTGGCATCGCGCTCGCGTTCCAGTCCAACGACCTCCTGCACGCGCTGCCCTGGTTCACGGCCGCGGTCTTCCTCGTCAACGCCGCCGCGATCGGCCGCTTGCCACCGGCCTCGCACGACCAGCGCACCCCGGAGGAGCGCAAGGTCAAGGTCCCCGGGCCGGGCCCGCTGCGCAACCTGGGCTGGCTGCTCACGACGTTCTTCGCCGGCGTGTTCTGGACCAACCAGGTGCTGCTCAACATCGTGATCCCGCTGTGGCTGGTCGAGGAGACCGACGCCCCGCGCGTGCTGCTGGCCTTCCTGTTCGGGACCAACACGGTGATGTGCATCTTCCTGCCGATGGCGGCCGCGCGCGGCGTCGAGGACGTGCCGACCGCGCTGAAGGCGGTCCGGGTGTCGTCCACCTTCTTCGTGGTCTCGTGCCTGATCACGCTGGCGACCCACGACACCGTCGGCTGGACCACGATCGCGCTGGTCTGGCTCGGACACGTCACCGTGACGGGTGCCGAGCTCTACCTCTCCGCCGCCAGCTGGGCGTTCGAGGCCGAGCTGATGGACCCGACGGCAGCGCGGCGCCTACCAGGGAGCCGCCGAGCTGAGCAGCACCCTGGGCCGCGTCTGGGCGCCGGCGTTGTACACGTTCCTCGCGATGAGCTGGGGCGCCGGCGGCTGGCTGGTCATCGCGGGCATCATCGTGCTCGCCACCATCGGCGTCCATCCAGCGACCCGGATGGCACGGCGGTTCCTCGAGGAGAACGTCCCTGCCGACGTACTGGCCGACGCCCGGGCCTCCACCCCCGACCCCGAGGAAGGGATCGCGGCCGGCCCGCCCTCCCTCATCGACGGCCAGGAGCCGGTCACCGGACCCACCGGCGGAGCAATTCCCTGATGGTCGTACGCCGAGCGCCCTGGGGCAATGGCGACAGTCGCTAGCATCCGCGTATGGGCAGGTTCCTCGCGATCTTCAACGGCGCGGCCGACGAGGCCGACAAGGCCGAACTGACCGAGCAGCGGCAAGCCGAGTTCATGAACGCCTGGGCGTCGTGGGCGCAGGCCAACGAGCGCGCCCTCGTCGACGCTGGTGCCCCACTGAACGCGAAGAAGCTGGTGACGGCGGAGGGGGTCGAGGACTTCGCCGACGCCAAGATCGGCTACACCATCGTGGAAGCGGACTCGCACGACGAGGCGGTCCGGATCTTCTCGGCACACCCACACCTCGAGCTGTTCCGCGGGAACTCGATCGAGGTCCTGGAGTGCCCGCCCGTTCCCGGGTAGCCCGGCGACGAGCCTCAGACGTCGGTCGAGGTCGTGGTCAGCTCGGCCCAGACGACCTTGCCGGTGGGCAGCGAGTCGCAGCCCCAGCGGCGGGACAGCGCCTCGACGATGGCCATCCCGCGTCCGCTGGCGTCGTGGCCGTTCGGGTCGCGCTGCTGGGCGGGGTCGCTGGCGACGTCCTGGATCGCGATGCAGACCACGCCGACGGAGCGGTCGACCGAGACCCGGAACGGCGACGACGCGTGCAGGACGGCGTTGGTCGCGAGCTCGGAGGCGACCAGGGTCGCGTCGAGGACCAGGTCCTGCTCGCGCCAGCGGGCGAGCACGTCGGTGACGAATCGGCGTACGGCGGCGACGGCCTCGGGGACCGGTAGGAAGACCTGGGAGTACTCCGCGATGGTCGCGTCGGCGGCCGGGGTGCCGGTGGAGTAGCTGGACGGCGGCCGCACCCCGGTGTGCAGAGCGCAGACTTCGCTGACATCGCCGAGGCGCGCGTCGCCGAGCGCGGAGGTCGGGTAGGCGCAGAGGAGCTCGAAATCCTCGTGCTGCTGCAGCTCGTTCCAGAGCTCCTCGAGCTCCAGCGCGCCGGCGACGTTGCCGAGCTCCCAGAGCAGGGCGACCATCTCGCCGTACACACGCACGGGCGTCGCGTCGGCGTGGGCCTCGCGGATCATCCCCGAGGCGACCCGCATGAACTGGTCCGGGTCCGGGACGCCGTCGAGCAGGATCGAGTCGAGGGTGGACCGGGCGTCGAGCGTCATCAGCCGGTCGGTCGCACGCTGCAGGTTCGGGTCGGTGCCGTGGATCCGAAGTGCGGCGTCGAGGGCCTCACGGTGCGCCGGCGTGGCGACCACGATCACCCGCTCGCCCAGCGAGAGCCCGTCAGAGACGAAGCGCGCGAGGACGGCCACGAGCTCCTCGTCGTGCTCGTAGAAGCTCACGGTGTGCGCAGATGCCCGTGCAGCCAGGGCGGAGTTCCCCACGTGAAGATGGTACGGCTGCATCATGTCTTTGCAATGGATTTCGTCGTGAATGCAAGAAAATGCAACTCGATTCGTTACGACGGACTGCACTGGATGACGAAGTCAACCTTAACGCGCCGGTTTCAGGACGGTTTCCGTAGTTTCTGACCGCTGACCGGGGACCGGGTGCAGGATCCGGGCCAGCTCCTCGACCCCGTCGACCAGCCGGGTGCCCGGACGCGCCCAGGCGGCGTTCGCGTCGACGGCGTGGACGGGCACGCCGGCGCGGCAGCACGCCGGAGGCCACCAGCTCGTCCGCGAGCGCCTGGGACCCGGCGCGGTCGTAGCCGCACGGCGCCGCGACCACCACGTCCGGCGCGGCGGCGTGCACCGCCTCCCAGGTGACCCGCTCGGACTTCGCGCCGGGCGTGCCGAGCAGGGGTACGCCGCCCGCGGCCTCGATCATCTCCGGGACCCAGTGGCCGGGCGCGAACGGCGGGTCGGTCCACTCCAGCAGCATCACGCGCGGCCGCGGCAGGCCCGCGACCCGCGTCGCGTACGGCGTCCAGCCGGGCGCGCAGCGACTCCGACCAGCGCCTCCGCCTCGGCCGCGTGGCCGGTCGCCCGGCCGAGCACGAGGATCGACTCGTTCACCTCGTCGACCGTGTGCGGGTCGATGGTGAGCACCTCGGCCGTGCAGCCCAGGTGGGCCAGCGCGTCGTCGACCACGGAGACGTCGACCGCGCAGACCGCGCACAGGTCCTGGGTGACGACGAGGTCGGCGTCCAGACCGGACAGCGCCCCGGCGTCGAGGTGGTAGAGGTCCTCGCCGCGCGCCATCGCCTGGGCCACGAATGCGTCGATCTCCGCCGGCGCGAGGCCCTCCGGCATCGCCGAGGTGGAGACGATGGTGCGGGTCCGCGCCTCGGCCGGGAAGTCGCACTCGAAGGTCACCCCGACCACGTCGTCGCCGGCCCCGATCGCGAACAGGATCTCGGTCGTGGAGGGGAGCAGGGACACGATGCGCACGGCACCGACTCTACGATCGCGGACGTGGAGGACCCGACGCCGACCGTGCTCGCGCTGCTGGCGCTCGCCGGACTGGCGGCCGGGTACGTCGACGCTGTGGTCGGCGGCAGCGGGCTGGTGCAGATCCCGGCGCTGCTGATCTGGCTGCCGGGCGCGGCGCCGGTGCAGGTGCTGGCGACCAACAAGCTCGCGTCGATCTGCGGCACCACGGTGAGCAGCGCGACGTACTACCGCCGGGTGCGGCCGGACGCGCGCACCTTCGTCCCGCTGATGGTGCTGGCGTTCGTCGGCTCGGTGCTGGGTGCCCTGGTGGCCAGCCGGATCCCGGCCGAGGCGTTCGACCCGATCGTGCTGGTGGTGCTGATCGTGGTCGGTGGCTACGTCCTCTTCAAGCCGAGCCTCGGTGAGGAGACCGCCCTCCGGTTCGCCGGCCACCAGCACACGGCGGTGGCGATGCTCACCGGCCTGGCGATCGGGTTCTACGACGGCGCGCTCGGACCGGGCACCGGGAGCTTCTTCGTGTTCACGCTGGTCGGGCTGCTCGGCTACAACTTCCTCGAGGCGTCGGCGAAGTCCCGGATCGCCAACTGGGCCACCAACCTGGCCGCCCTGTGCGTGTTCGTCCCCCAGGGCGCGGTGCTCTGGAAGGTCGGTCTCGTGATGGGCGCCTGCAACCTGCTCGGCGGCTACCTCGGCGCGCGGACGGCGGTCGTCCCGTGGGATCGCGCTTCGTCCGGGTCTTCTTCGTGGTCGTGGTGTCCGGCTTCATCGTCCGGATCGGCGGCGAGATCCTCGGCCTGTGGGGCTGACCGGACGACGCCTTCGCTGTAACGCCCTGTTACTGGCTGTCCCACCCGCTGCAACACCCTGGGTAGAGCCAATAACACGGCGTTACATGGGGCATGACCGGCCGCTAGCGTTGCCCGCATGTTCTGGACGACGGCGTTCCTGGACCTGGCACCCGACGACCACGACCGCGCGGTGGAGTTCTGGCGCGGCGTCACCGGCTACGGCCTCTCACGCAGTCGTGGCGAGCAGGGCGAGTTCGCCACCCTGGACCCGCCGGACGGCGACCCCCACCTGAAGGTGCAGCGCCTCGCGGACGGGCCGAGCCGGCTGCACGTCGACCTGCACGTCACCGACCCGGACGCCGCGGCCACCGACGCCGAGGCGCTCGGTGGCACGGTGGTCGTCCGGCACGAGCTCGGGTACGTCGTGATGGAGTCGCCGGGCGGCTTCACGTTCTGCTTCGTGTCCCATCCGGCGAGCCGGGCCGCCGCACCATCCGACTGGGGAGACGGCCTGACGACGGCCGTCGACCAGGTGTGCCTGGACGTCCCGGAGCCGGCGTACGAGACGGAATGCCGGTTCTGGCAGGCGGTCACCGGATGGGAGCTGCGGTTCTCGCGCGAGCTCTCGGAGTTCCGCCGGCTGATCCGGCCGCCGGACCAGCCGCTGCAGTTCCTGCTCCAACGGCTCGGCGAGCAGTCAGGCAGGACGCGCGCGCACTTCGACCTCGCCGCCAGCGACCAGCAGGCCGAGATCGCTCGGCACCGCGCGCTCGGGGCGGAGGTCGTGGAGGTGGGCGCGGGCTGGACGGTGATGACGCCGCCGGCCGGTCCGGTCTACTGCATCACCGGCCGCTCGCCGGGAATGCGGGTGCTGGACTGGCCCTCGGCTGGCTAGCGTGGCCACATGACCCCCACCGAGCTGACCCGGCCGCCGCTGCGCGCCCCGGAGGCCGAGAGCCTCGTCGCCTTCCTCGACTACCACCGTGACCTCCTCCGCCGGAAGACCGAGGGACTGACCCAGGAGCAGCTCGCGCAGCCGCTGCCGCCGACCACGATGACGCTGGGCGGGCTGCTCAAGCACCTCGCCCTGGTCGAGGACGACTGGTTCAGCGTCGTGCTGGTGGGTAACGAGGGGCGGCCGATCTGGGAGGCGATCGACTGGGACGCCGACCCCGACTGGGAGTGGCGCACCGCCGCCGACGACACCCCGGAGGAGTTGCGAGCGCTCTTCGACGAGGCGGTCGACGCCTCGAACCGGATCACCCGCGACGTCGTGGCCGCGGACGGGCTGGACCGGCTCTCGCACCGCGAGAGCCGCCGCCCGGGGCAGGGTCACTTCAGCCTGCGCTGGATCCTCCTGCACATGATCGAGGAGTACGCCCAGCACAACGGGCACGCCGACCTGCTCCGCGAAGCAATCGACGGGAGAACGGGTGACTGACCCGTCGGTCCGGCCGGCGACCGACCAGGACTGGCCGCGGATCTGGCCGATCTTCGACGCCACGGTCCGGGCGGGGGAGACCTACGCCTACCCGCTCGACCTGACGTCCGAGCAGGCCCGCGGCCTCTGGCTGGAGCAGCCGCCCGGGCTGACCGTCGTCCTCGAGGAGGACGGCGCGATCCTCGGCAGCGCGAAGATGGGACCGAACCGGCCGGGCCACGGCGACCATGTCGGCACCGCGTCGTTCATGGTCGACGAGGCCGCGCGCGGCCGCGGGGTCGGCCGTCGGCTCGCGGAGTACGTCGTGCAGTGGCACCGCGACCAGGGCTTCCGCGGCATCCAGTTCAACGCGGTCGTCGAGACCAACCTGGCCGCCGTGCGCCTCTGGGAGTCGCTCGGCTTCGAGATCGTCGGCACCGTGCCGGGCGCCTTCCGCTCACCGACGCAGGGGTACGTCGGGCTGCACGTGATGTACCTGCCGCTCTGAGCCGGCGGGCTCAGCCGGCGTCGGCGAAGCCGGGGAGGTACTCCTCGAGGATCGCCCGGAACGGTGCCTCCGCCTCGAGTTGGCTGAGCACCCCGATCCCGCCGAGCCAGGTGCGGTGGATGAGGAGGTAGTCCGGCGGCAGGTTCAGCTTCATCGCGATCGTGTACGTCGGCTCGCGGGGGTTGTTGATCCGCGCGAACTGCGTGCGCATCCACTCCCGGGAGAACCGGAACCGCTCCACCCGCGTCGGCTCGACGAAGGGGGAGAGGTAGTCGAGCAGCAGCTCCGGGTCGAGCCGGATGCCCTGCTTGACGAACCCCTCGGCGCGGAGGCCCTCGAGCAGCTCCTCCTTGTCCTCCATCCCCGCGATCCGGATCAGCCGGCCCATCGCCTCGGGGAGGGTCTGCTCGGGGAGCCGGGCCACCGCGCCGAAGTCGAGGACCGCCATCCGGTCCGGCTCGCCGTCGGGGCCGGGCAGCACCCGGAAGTTCCCGGGGTGCGGGTCGGCGTGCAGCATGCCGGTGCGGATCGGTCCGGAGAACAGGAACCGCACCAGCAGCTCGCCGTAGTGGTCGCGCTCCTCCTGGGAGCCCTCGCGGATCACCCGGGCCAGCGAGTACGGGCTCTCCACCCATTCGGTCACCAGCACCGTGTCGCCGTGCGCGACCACCTCGGGGACGTGGATGTCGGGGTCGTCGCGGAAGACATCGGCGAACCGGGTCTGCGCCTCGGCCTCGAGCTGGTAGTCGAGCTCCTCCCGCGCGCGGGCCTGCATCTCCGCGATCAGTGGCTTGATGTCGACGCCGGGGACGAGGGGTCCGATGGTCCGGGCCAGCCGTGCGAGCTGGCGGAGGTCGGACATCAGGGCGTCGCCGGCCCCGGGGTACTGCACCTTGACCGCGACGTCGCGGCCGTCGTGCCAGCGGCCCTTGTGCACCTGCCCGATCGAGGCGGCCGCGGTCGGGCCGCCGTCCAGCCAGACCAGCCGGTCCTTCCAGTCGGCGCCGAGGTCGCGCTCGAGGATGTCGCGGACCGTCTGGGTCGGCATCGGCGGAGCGGAGTCCTGGAGCCGGGTCAGCTGCTCGCGGTAGGGGCCGGCGATCTCCTCCGGCAGCGCGGACTCCAGCACGGACAGCGCCTGCCCGAACTTCATCGCCCCGCCCTTGAGCTCGCCGAGCGTGCGGAACAGCTGCTCGGCGGTGCGTTGCTGGACCTCGCCCATCACCAGGTCGGCCGGCTTCCCGCCGAGCCGCTTGCCGAGCCCGATCGCGTTCCGGCCGGCGTAGCCCAGGGGCAGCGCCGCGAGCCGCGCCGTACGCGCGACAGCCTTGCGGGGTAACTCGGTCACTGCCTCATTGTGACTGGTGTCTGGGCACGCCATGACCAAACCACCCAGGTCGCCGGGCTACGACGCCGGGAATCGGCCCGGCCCGGTGTCGGTGGGCGCTCCTAGGGTCGCTTGCGTGAGCACACACGGCCCCGCTTCCGACGAGCCCGCGCCACCCACAAGTAGGGTCGGCGACGTGGTAGACGACGTCCGCGGCCCCCGCCTCCAGCCGGGCCCGACGCCCGCGAAGCGGCTCGACCTGGACACCCTGCTCGACGACGGCGTCGTCCACGGCGACGCGCTCGACCTCCTGCCCGGCCTGGACCCGCAGTCGGTGGCGCTGTTCTTCACCTCGCCGCCCTACGCCGACCAGCGCGCCTACTCCCGGATCCACCCCGACCGCTACGTCGAGTGGTTCCTCCCGTTCGCCCGGGCGATGTACGACGCCACCGAGGAGACCGGCAGCCTGGTCCTCAACATCAAGAACCGCGTCGCCAACCGCGGCCCGCTCAAGGGCCAGCGGCACCCGTACGTCTACCAGCTGGTGCTCGCGCTCCAGCACATGGGCTGGCGCTGGGTCGAGACCTACATCTGGGCCAAGCCGAACGCCATCCCCGGCCGGTTCGGCCCGCGCACCAAGGACGCGTTCGAGTACGTCTACCACTTCGCGCGTGGCCCGCGGCCGCACTTCGACCTCGACGCCGTACGCGTCCCCTACAAGGCCGACGCGGCCGAGATCGCGCGCCGCAAGCTCGACACCCTGGGCCGACGCAACACCGAGGCCGGCTTCGGCCGCGACCGGACCAAGACCTACCTCCACGGTGGCGCCGACCCCGGCAACGTCGTGAACGTCGCCCAGACCTACAACCAGCACCGCGGGGTGGCCCACACCGCGGCCATGCCCGAGGGGCTGGCCGAGTTCTTCGTCCGCGCCATGAGCCCGGAGGGTGGCCTCGTGATCGACCCGTTCGCGGGGTCCGGCACGACCGTGGTGGTGGGCCGCCGGCTCGGCCGCCGCGCCGCCGGCTTCGAGCTGCACGCCGACTACGCCGAGGAGGCGCGTCGCCGGATCGCGGAGGACTACGCCGAGGACACCCCCGGGTCCTTCGCGGGGGTGGGCTGAGGGTGCCGTCGGTCGACGAGACCGTCGCCGAGATCGTCGCGGCGCCGTCCTGGGACCAGCGCGTCCAGCGGATCCGGCTGATCCCGCAGCACCACGGCACCGGCGAGCACGCCGCCATCCATGCCGCCATCGCCCGCGAGGCCTACGTCCCGCACCTCGCGCCCGACTTCGCCTACATCCACGAGGCGCCGTTCTACGAGCTGCCCTACTTCACCGACGTGTACGCCGTGGCGTCGGCCGCGACCGACGCCTTCACGCGGGTTGGCCTGGACGACCTCGCGGCCTGCCTCGCCGGCGACCCGCGGACCCTGCTCGTCCTCCGGACCATCGTCGGGCTGACCAAGGAGGAGTTCGCCCACTCGACGACCCTGGCCGCCGAGCCGGGCGACCCCACCATCTCGGCCGGCAAGGTCGACGCCATGGAGAAGAAGGGGACGGCCGTCACCGCCGACCAGGCCAGGGTGATCGCCGATACGCTGACCCGGGTGATGGCCGGGACCCTGTTCGGTGACCCGCCCGGCGACCTGCGCAGCAAGCAGGAGAAGCCCGACACCGACGGCGGCTGGCCCACCGTCGAGTCGTTCGCGCGCGACGGGGTGCCGTACTCCGCGTTCCTCCACCAACGCCACTACGGCGGCGCGTTCCGGCAGGTCCTCGACGCGACGTCCAGCCGCCGCGGTGACCTGATCGAGGACGCCGTCGAGGCGCTCTTCGTCGACCACGGCGTCCCGTACCTCCGCACGGGCAGCCACAACCAGGGCGACATCGAAGCCCGGTTCGGCGTGATGGTCACCCCCGCGCCGGACTTCGTGGTCTTCGACGAGACGGAGACGCTGCGGGCCATGCTGGAGTGCAAGGGCACCAACAACGGCGGCACAGCGCGCGACAAGGCGCTGCGCTTCGAGCGGCTCCGCGACGAGTCCATCCGGCTCGGCGGGATCCCGCTGCTGGCCGTCCTCGGCGGCATCGGCTGGGCGCGCGTCAACGACACCCTCGGCCCGGTCGTCCGCGACACCGACGGCCGCGTCTTCACCCTCGCGACGCTGCCCGAGATGCTCGAGGTCGCGCCCTTCCCCAACCTGGTCGGGACCCGTTGATCGCAGCAGGGCCTCGGCGCGGGTCAGCCGTCTGCGAGGCCGCTGCGCAGCTCCGTGACGACCGGCCGCGGGGCGGTGTCGACGGCGAGGCGGAACACGTCGGGGCGGTGGTAGTGGCCGACCGGGTCGAACAGCCGGCGGGCCGAGCGCACCTTCGTCAGATCCAGCTCGGCGACGAGGACCGTCTCCTCGTGCCGCGCCGGCCCGGCCAGGATCTCCCCGCTCGGCGCCACGATCACCGAGTTGCCCGGCTCCACCCACTCGGGCGCGCCCGCGTCGGTCTTCCAGACCTTCGCCCGGTCGGGGAAGTCGGCCGGGATCTGGTCGACGTGCAGGCACGGGTTCGTGCCGATCACGTAGCAGCGGCCCTCGCGGGCGATGTGCTGCATGGTCGCGACCCAGCCGTCGCCCTGTGCCAGGGTCGGCGCGACCCACACGTCGACGCCCTGCGAGTAGAGGTAGAACCGGGCCAGGGGCATGTAGTTCTCCCAGCAGATCAGCCCGCCGATCCGCCCGAACGGGGTCGCGTAGGTGTCGAGCGTCGACCCGTCGCCCATGCCCCAGACGGTGCGCTCGGAACCGGTCGGCATCAGCTTGCGGTGCTTGCCCAGCAGGCTGCCGTCCGGGGCGAAGTACAGCAGCGTGTTGTAGATCGTGCTGCCCGTCGGCTCGCGCTCGTTGACGCCGATGACGAGGTAGACGCCGGCTTCCTGCGCCGCTGCCCCGAGCCGATCGGTCGCCTCGCTGGGCACGACCACCGCCTGATCCGCCAGCAGGGCGAACCACTCCTCGTCGCCGTCCCAGATGGGCGTCCCGTCGATCCAGATCGGCGTGCCAGGCACGAACGCCTCGGGGAACACCACCAGGTCGGCCGCCCTCACCGAGTCCTCCGCGAGCAGCTCCTCCACCTTGGCCAGCGTCCCTGCGCGGTCCATCAGCACGTACGCCGCCTGCACGGCCGCCACCGTCACCGTCGTCATCTCGCCCTCCTGGGCGGACGCTAGGCCGGACGGCGAGCGACGGCGTCGCCCGATTCGGACGAGGTCCGCCGACGCGGTACTACAGTGCAGATCTCGGCACTCGAGGAGGTCTGGCATGGCCACACAGGACGACCGCATCACCGAGTTCCATCGGCTCCACGCCTCGGGATGCTTCGTGATGCCGAACCCGTGGGACGCCGGCAGTGCGCGTGTCTTGGAGCAGCTGGGGTTCCCGGCCCTGGCGACGACGAGCGCGGGCATGGCGTGGACGCTGGCTCTCGGCGACACCGAGGTCGGCCTCGATCAGGCCCTCGCACACCTGCGGGACGTCGCAGCAGCCGTCGACGTGCCGGTGAACGCCGACTTCCAGGGCGGCTTCGCGGTCGAGCCCGAAGGGGTCGCGACGAACGTCACGCTGGCCGCGCAGACCGGCATCGCCGGCCTCTCGATCGAGGACTCCTCGAACGACCCCGACCATCCTCTGTTCGAGTTCGACCTGGCGGTGGAGCGGGTCCGAGCCGCGCGGCAGGCGATCGACGCCAGCGGTACGCCGATCGTGCTCACCGGCCGCTGCGAGAGCTTCGTCGTCGGCCGACCGGACATCGACGAGACGATCCGGAGACTCATCGCGTACGCCGACGCGGGCGCCGACTGCCTCTACGCTCCCCGCCTCGACCAGGGCGAGCACGCCGCCGCGATCGTCGCTGCGGTTGCGCCAAAGCCGGTCAACCTGCTGGTCAACGCCCCGTTCATCACCGTCGCGGAGGCAGCCGAGCTCGGCGTACGCCGGATCAGCGTCGGCGGCACGCTGGCGCGCGCGGCCTGGGGTGGCTGGCTGGCCGCGGCGAAGGAGATCGCCGAAGCGGGCACCTTCACCTGCTTCGACGACCTGCCGAACGTCGAAGCCCTGATGAGCCGCTGACCTGCTGCGATCGTGAAGCCACCACAGTGGGCCATGGCGCATGACTCATACCCGCCCTACCGTGGATGAGGAGGTTGTCGTCATGAGTACTTGGTGGCTGATCCCGATCCTGCTGGTCGTGTTCTTCGCGTGGGCGGGCTGGGTCTTCCATCGGAGAGGCACCAATCGTCCCGGCGAGGAAGACAACTGGCACCGTCACTACCCCGGGATCTGATCGGCCTCACCTGAGGTAGTGGTCCAACAGGGCTGCCTCGGCACGGAGCTCATCGGCGGCCTCGAGCACATCTCGCATGGCCAGGTCGTCGGCGGCTGCCAGCCGTTCGTCACGCTCGGCCAGCACGATGGCGCGTATGTCGCCCGTGTCGAGTTCTCGCCGAGCCACCTCCAATGCGCCCAACCCGTTCGCGGCCCCGGCGATGGCGCCCTCCGAGCGCAGGCTCGTCGGTGTCCGGTCCACGTCCGGTTGCGCCTCGGCGTTGGCGATGGCCGACAGGACCGTGCGCAGCACCCGAATCGACTCAGGGTCGCGCTCACGAGGGCCGCGGTCAGGTCGTGGCGTAGCTGGCCCTGCAGGTCGGGCACGGCCCGGGTTACTCGGTCTCGGGCATGCGCCGGAAGGGGCGCACCTCCTGGGGCCAGCCGCACGCCTCGGCGATCTTGCCTGCCCACATCCTGGCCCTCCCCTCGTCGGCGACGTCCACGACGGTGAGCCCGCCCAGGTACTCCTTGGTCTCGACGAAGGGTCCGTCGGTGAACAGCAGCGTGCCACTGGTCGCGTCGGCGCTGAACACCAGGTCGACGTCCTCGTCCAGGCCTCCGGCGAAGACGTACTCGCCGGCAGCCTTGATCTCGTTGATGACCGCCATCGCGAGCGGCCCGCGGCTGCGGAACCACTCCTCGGTGTGGTCGCCCACCCACTGCTGGTTGAAGTAGATGAGGTACTCGGTCATGTCTGCTCCTCGTCTCAGTCGCGGACCCGGTGCCCGCCTCAACCTATCCACGAACGGCGCGTGGCGAATACGACATCGTCAGGCAGGGAATTCACGCCGGAGCTGCCGAGCGGGATGGTCATTGCCCCTGAGGGCCTGGCACGAGACGATCGAGGCGGAGGTGCGGCGATGAAGGTGCGACCTGGAGCTGTGGTCCGGGGAGCCGGTGTTGCGCTGGCCTGCCTGGCATCGGACCCGTCCAAGCGTTCGCCCATCCTGTTCGCGGGGTTCACAGCCGGCTGGTTCCTGAACAAGCCAGGACTCCAGGTCTTCACGGTCATCCCCGATGCGGATGACCCGTGGAAGCGCGCCACCGTGCCCTTCGCGACGTCGGTGGCGTCGTGGTCGACCGTGACGTTGGCGGCCACGACCGCCGTGCGTCGAACGAGGCTGCCGGTTCCGATCGCTGCGGTCGTGCTCGGCGGCGGCCTGATCGTCGTCGACTCGCTTCTTGCCGATCAGGGCGAGGCGCGTGAGGCGGCCAAGGCGGCGGAGGCCGATGGATCGGCCTCCGCCGGGCACTGACGTCAGGCGGTCTCGGGGAACTTAACCCCCGTGTTGGCGTGGCAGCGGTAGCCGAAGGGGTTCTTCGCGAGGTACTGCTGGTGCACGTCCTCGGCGTAGTAGTACGGCGTCTCGGGGCGGGCCTGATCTCGGTCGTGATGTCGCCGAGCCGCCGACGCTTGACGCTCGGCGCCATAGATCTTGGTCAGCTCGCGGGCGGTCGCCTCCTGCTCGGGCGTGGTCACGTAGATCGCGGAGCGGTACTGGGTGCCGACGTCGTTGCCCTGGCGCATGCCCTGGGTCGGGTCGTGCACCTCGAAGAACGCCTTCACCAGGTCGGCGTACGCCACGACCTTCGGGTCGTAGACGACCCGGACCGCCTCGGTGTGGCCGGTCAGGCCCGAGCAGACCTCCTCGTACGACGGGTGCGTGGTCTCGCCGCCGGCGTACCCGGCCGAGGTCGACCAGACGCCGGGCATCTGCCAGAAGATCTCCTCGATGCCCCAGAAGCAGCCGGCACCGAAGATCGCGACCTCGAGCCCCTCGGGCACCTCGTCGGTGATGATCGGGGCGTCCAGGACGTGGTGCTTCTGCGCCAGCGCCCACGGGCGGGCCTCGCGGCCGGGGAGGGCGGTGCCGGGCTCGGGGAGTGAGGTCTTGTGGCGTCCGAACATGTGGGCTCCTTGCTCGATGCGTCGCTTGCACAGTGTCCAACAACAGTGTGGGCCGATCCGTTCCCGTTACACCGCGCCTGCGGCGCAGGCCGGCCGCTACGCTCCGCGGGACGAGACGGGGTGCGATGGACGACGCGCAGGACGAGTGGCTGCCGCTGCCGACCGGGCAGGCCGGCGCCTTCCGATCCGCGGTGCAGGCCGAGTTCGCGCGGCACGGACGCCAGGTGACCATGGAGGCAGACCGCGCGGTCGACGAGGACGGCACCACGTACGGGCTGTGGAACGTCGCGGCGATGTGCCGCAACGCCGACGTCGGGGAGTGGTCGGACATCATCGCCCGCCACATCGCCGTCGTGTCCGCCACCTTCGAGGACCCGATGGAGACCCTCACGGAGGACGAGCTGCGGGCCGCGGTCCACTACCGGCTGGTCGAGGCCTCGACCGTCGCCGACCCGTCCCTGCAGCCGTCGGCGCCGCGGATCGGCGACGACCTGCTCGCGGTGCTGTCCGTGGACCTGCCGACCACGATCGTGACGCCCGAGGAGAACGCCTGGACCGAGCGCGGAGGCCTGGAGCGCTGGCGGGGGTTCGGCACCGACAACCTGCGCGCCCTGATGGCCTCGGGCCAGATCGAGCACGAGCACGTCCGGATGGAGGACGGCGGCGACTTCCACCTCGCCGCGGGCGACTCGTTCTACTCGTCGAGCATCGCGCTCGTGGTCGACGAGGTGGTACGCCGCTTCGAGTTCGCCGGCACCCGGACCGACCGCGGCGTGCTCGTGGTCGTGCCGTTCCGCCACATGATGGCGTGGTGCGTCGTCGACGGCCCCGTGTCGGCGCTCGCTCTCAACACCATGTTCGTCTGGGCACAGGCCCGGTTCGCGGACTCACCGGGACCGCTGTCGCCGCACGTCTACTGGGTCCGCGACGGCGCGTGGCAGCAGGTGACCCGGATCGTCGACGGCCGGCCGGAGGTCGTCGTCGACGCCGCGCTCAACGACGCGCTCGGGACACCACGCGACGGCTAGCCCGCAGCTGTCAGCCGTGGTGCTGCGCGCACCAGGCGTCGCGGGCCGAGGAGCTCGGCGAAGCGAACGTGGCGCGGATGAGCGCGGCCTGGGACGCGGCGTACGCCTCGATCTCCTGCTGGGCGAGCGCTCGTTCGAGCGGGTTCCTGGCCAGGACGAGGTTCTCCGCGTGCCGCCAGACGCCCTCGCGCCAGCCGCGCATCACGCCGCCGACGAAGGCCTCGTCGAACGGGCCGAGGTCCATGTCGTCGAAGGTCGGGTCGAACCGCGCGGCCATCTCGGCGAACACCGGCGCGTAGAGCGCGTCGAGCCGGGGGTTGTAGGCGTTGTGGTCGGGCTTGTGGGAGGTGCCGTCGGGGCCGGTGAGCCCGACCTGGGCGATGACGTTCGGGAAGTCCCGGTTGATGTGCGCGTTCATCGCGAGCATGAAGTTGCCGAGCCCGCTCATCGCCTTGTCGTCCTCGGCCCGGAGCGCGATCCGCCACGCCTGCGGGACGCTCTGGGTCCGGCCGGCGTGCCAGTCGTCCATCGTGTCGAAGTACATGTTCGCGAAGACGGCGTCGACCTGGTTCAGCCACACCTTGTCGGCGAAGACGCCCTCGTGCATCCCGCGGCGTACGTCCTCGGTCACCCGCAGGTAGGCCAGCGAGAACACCGCGTCGTGCTGGCAGGTGTCCGCGAGCGGCTCCAGCCGGCGGCGCATCTCCGTGATCGTCCGGTCGATGCAGCGGGTCGACCCGCTGCGGCAGATGTCGCCGGTGTACGGCACGTACGGCGCGGGCCGCGGCGGCAGGATCTCGACGACGGGGTCGAGGGTGCCGGGGTCGAGGAGGTCTGCCCGTGCGGGCGACGCGAGCATCGCCGAGGACAGGACGGTGCTGATCAGGATGACGCCGCCCGAGATCTGGCGCCAACGGGGGTGGCGGGTCACGGACCGGGACCTACCCACCGCCGTACCGCCCCAAACCAGCGGTCCAAACCACCCTGAGTAGGGTCGGCTACGTGAGTGAACAGCACCGGAACAAGTCGGGCTTCGAGACCCGCGCCATCCACGCCGGCTACGAGCCCGACCCGACCACCGGCGCCGTGATCCCGCCGATCTTCGCCACCTCGACCTACAAGCAGGACGGGGTCGGCGGCCTGCGCGGGGGCTATGAGTACAGCCGCTCCGCCAACCCGACCCGGACCGCCCTGGAGGGCAACATCGCGGCGCTCGAGGAGGGGGAGCGCGGCTTCGCCTTCGCGTCCGGCCTGGCGGCCGAGGACACCCTGGTCCGCGCCACCTGTCGGCCCGGCGACCACGTGGTGATCCCCGACGACGCGTACGGCGGCACGTTCCGGCTGTTCGACAAGGTCGAGCAGCCGTGGGGCCTCGACGCACAGCCCGGTCCCGATCTCCGACGTGGACGCCGTCCGCGACGCGATCCGCCCGGGCCGGACCAAGCTGGTGTGGGTCGAGACGCCGACCAACCCGCTGCTCAACATCGCCGACATCGAGGCGCTGGCCGGCGTCGCCCACGAGGCCGGGGCGCTGCTGGTGGTCGACAACACCTTCGCCTCGCCGTACCTCCAGCAGCCGCTGACCCTGGGCGCCGACGTGGTGCTGCACTCGACGACGAAGTACTGCGGCGGCCACTCCGACGTCGTCGGCGGCGCGATCGTCGTGCGCGACCTGGAGCTGGCCGAGACCCTGACCTTCCACCAGAACGCGATCGGCGGCGTGGCCGGGCCGTTCGACTCCTGGCTGGTGCTGCGCGGGCTGCGCACGCTGGCGATCCGGATGGACCGGCACTGCGACAACGCCGAGCGGATCGTGGACTTCCTGGCCGGCCACCCGCAGGTCTCCCAGGTCTACTACCCGGGCCTGCCCGAGCACCCCGGCCACCAGATCGCCGCGCGGCAGATGAAGCGCTTCGGCGGGATGGTCTCCTTCCGGGTCGCCGGCGGCGAGGAGCAGGCACTGGCGGTCTGCGACCGGGCCGAGGTGTTCACCCTGGGCGAGTCGCTGGGCGGGGTGGAGTCGCTGATCGAGCACCCCGGCCGGATGACCCACGCCAGCGTGGTCGGCACCGACCTCGAGGTGCCCGGCGACCTGATCCGGCTGAGCGTCGGCATCGAGACCGCCGACGACCTGATCGCGGACCTGGACCGTGCCCTCGGCTGAGCGCCCGGTGCTGGTGTGAGCAAGGCCGTCGTCTGCGTCGACTTCGGGTCGACGTTCACCAAGGCCGGGCTGGTCGACCTCGACGAGGGCCGGATCGTCGCGGCCGCCGAGCACCCGACGACGATCGCGACCGACGTCCTCGACGGGTACGACGCGTGCCTGGCCGCGCTGGTCGCGCAGGACCCGCGCGCGGCCGACGCCGAGGTGCTCGCCTGCTCCAGCGCCGGCGGCGGGCTCCGGGTCGCCGTCGTCGGCAACGAGGAGCTGGTCACCGCCGAGGCCGGTCGCCGGGTGGCCCTCTCCAGCGGCGGCAAGGTGGTCGCGGTCATCGCGGAGTCGGGTCGTGTGCCTGAGGACGCGGCATACCGCGTCCTCAGGCACACGACCCGGCCGGACGTGGTGCTGCTGACGGGCGGGACCGACGGCGGGAACGCCGAGCCGCTGCTCACCGCCGCCCGGCACCTGGTCGAGGCGGGGTGGGACGGTCCGGTCGTGGTGGCCGGGAACGTCGACGCGCGCGACGAGGTGGCCGCGATCCTGGCCGACGTGCCGCACGTGCTCGCCGACAACGTGGTGCCGCGGATCGGCGTCCTGGCGCCGGACTCGGCTCGGGCCGCGATCCGCGAGATGTTCCTGGCGCACGTCATCGGCGGCAAGCACCTGAGCGCCCGCACCGACTTCACGGCGATGGTCCGCGGGGCCACCCCGGACGTCGTGCTCACCGGCGTGGAGCTGCTGGCCCGCGGCCTCGACGCGGAGCGACCAGGGGTCGGCGACGTGGTCGTGGTCGATGTCGGCGGCGCGACCACCGACGTGCACAGCGTCGTCGAGCTCGATCCCGAGGAGGGGGCGCTCTCCCGCGAGGTCGTGGCGACCACGCCGGTGACCCGGACGGTCGAGGGCGACCTCGGCATGCGCTGGTCGGCGGTGAGCACGGTCGAGGCGGCCGAGCTCGACCTGGCCGCGGCCGCGCAGCGCCGGCACGACGACCCCGGCTTCCTGCCCGACGGCGACGACGAGGCCGACGCCGACGAGGCGATCGCCGCGGCCGCCATCGGCCTCGCGCTGCGCCGGCACGCCGGGCGCTCCCAGGTCGTCGTCGGCCCGGACGGCCGGGTCGTCGAGCGCACCGGCAAGGACCTGCGGGAGGTCGACCTGCTCGTCGGCTCCGGCGGCGTGCTCCGCAACGGGCGGCCCGGCGTCGCGGACCGGGTGCTGGCCGGCAGCACCGGCGACGTCGGGGGCGGGTGGCAGCTGCCCCGGGCGCCCCGGGTCGTCGTCGACCACGACTACGTGCTGGCCGCGGCCGGCCTGCTCGCCGCGCCGCACCCCGACGCGGCGTACCGGCTCGTCCTGCGGCTGGTGACCGACCGTTAGCCTGTCGGCGTGAGCCAGGACGAAGCCCCCGACGACGCCGGCGGGGACACGGGGGACGACGCCACCGAGCGCCGCCGCCTCTTCGCTCGGATGATCCACCGCGAGCACGGCGAGGACGACGAGCGCCTGGCCGAGCGGATCGCGCACCAGTGGCAGGCGATCCGGGCGGCCGACCGGCGCCCGGTGCCCGAGCCGGTCGCCACGGGCCCGTCCAACTTCTCGCGTGCGCAGGTCCCGTGGGGAGTCGACCTCGCGGCGTCCTGGGCGTGGCGGTTCCTCGTCATCGCCGCCGCCGGGCTACCTCATCGCCCGGGTGCTCGGCTTCTTCGCCGTGATCACCCTGCCGATCGTCGTCGCGCTGCTGATCAGCGCGCTGGTCAGCCCGCTGGTCGACCGGATGGTGGCGGTCCGGATCCCCCGGGCGGTCGCCTCGATCCTGGTCGTGCTCGGCGGCATCGCGTTCGTCGCTGCGCTGCTGACGTTCGCCGGCCAGCAGGTCGCGAGCGGGGCGAGTGACCTCGCCGACCAGACCGTCAAGGGCCTCGGCGAGATCCGGGCCTGGCTGCGGGACGGCCCGCTCAACGCCAGCGACTCCCAGATCAACGACTACATCGAGCGCGCGCAGGCGGCGATCACCGAGCAGTTCGGCGAGGGCGGCGCGGGGCTCTCCCAGGTGACCGAGGTCGGAACGGCCGTCGGGCACGTCCTGGCCGGCTTCTTCATCATCTTGTTCTCCACCTACTTCTTCCTCGCCGACGGGGACCGGATCTGGGCCTGGATGGTCCGGATCGCCCCGCGCGCCGCGCGCGAGCACGTGGACAGCTCCGGCCGGGTCGCCTGGATCTCGCTGACCCAGTTCGTGCGGGCCACCGTCATCGTGGCCGCGGTCGACGCGATCGGCATCATGATCGTGGCCGCCGTCCTGGGCGTGCCGTTCGTGCTCGCCATCGGCGTGCTGGTCTTCCTCGGCGCGTTCGTGCCGATGGTCGGTGCCACGATCGCGGGCATCGTGGCGATCCTGGTCGCGCTGGTCGACCAGGGTCCGATCACCGCCCTGCTGATGCTCGGCGGCGTGATCCTGGTCCAGCAGATCGAGGGGCACATCCTCCAGCCGTTCCTCATGGGACGGTGGGTGTCGGTGCACCCGCTCGGGGTGATCGTGGCGATCGGCTGCGGCGTGCTGGTGGCGGGCATCGCCGGCGCGCTGGTCGCCGTACCCCTGGCGGCCGCGGTCAACGCCGTCGTCCAGCACCTCGCCGGCCGGACCGAGATCGGCGACGACGACCCGGAGGAAGCGCTCGACGAGGACATAGAACAAGAAGACGCCAACGCTCCACCGATCCCCGAGGAAGAAGGACCCCTGCGTGACTGAGGTTCCGACGGTCTCGCTCGCCGACATCGAAGCGGCCCGCGACCTGATCCACGGCACGGCCATCTACACGCCGATGGAGGAGTCGCGCTGGCTGTCGTCCCTCGTGGGCGGGCCGGTCAACCTCAAGTGCGAGAACCTCCAGCGCACCGGCTCGTTCAAGATCCGCGGCGCCTACGTCCGCATCTCCCGGCTGTCCGAGGACGAGCGCGCGCACGGCGTCGTCGCCGCCTCGGCCGGGAACCACGCGCAGGGCGTCGCCCTCGCCGCGCAGCTGCTCGGCATCAAGTCGACCGTGTTCATGCCCGAGGGAGCGCCGATCCCGAAGGAGAAGGCGACGCGCGCGTACGGCGCCGACGTGGTCTTCCACGGCCGCTACCTCGAGGACGCACTGGTCCGGGCCCGGGAGTTCGCGGACGAGACCGGGGCGGTGCTGATCCACCCCTTCGACCACGTCGACATCGTGGCCGGGCAGGGCACCGCCGGCCTGGAGATCCTCGAGCAGGCGCCGGACGTGAAGACAGTGGTCGTCCCCACCGGGGGCGGTGGCCTCCTCGCCGGGATCGCGATCGCGATCAAGGCCGCCCGGCCCGACGTCCGGGTCGTCGGCGTGCAGGCCGAGGGAGCCGCGGCGTACCCCGGCTCGCTGGCCAGCGGCGCCCCGGTGAAGCTCGACTCGATGAAGACGATGGCCGACGGCATCGCGGTCGGGCTGCCCGGTGACATCACGTTCGCCGCCGTCCGCGACCACGTCGACGACATCCTCACCGTCTCCGAGGAGTCGCTCTCGCAGGCGCTGCTGGCACTGCTGGAGCGGGCCAAGATGGTCGTCGAGCCGGCCGGCGCGGCCGCCGTGGCCGCGATGCTGGACGACCCGACCGCGTTCGAGACGCCGGCGGTGGCGGTGCTGTCCGGCGGCAACATCGACCCGCTGCTGCTCGGCAAGGTGATCCGGCACGGCCTGGCCGCCGCCGGGCGCTACCTCTACCTGCGGGTCTGCATCCCCGACCTGCCGGGCGGGCTGGCCAGCCTGCTCAGCGATCTCGGCGAGGCCGGCGCGAACGTCCTCGAGGTCGCCCACGAGCGGATCTCGCCGTCCCTGCACCTCGACGAGGTCGAGGTGCAGATCCAGATGGAGACCCGGGGCGAGCCGCACGCCGAGCAGGTGATGGCCCGGCTCCGCGAGCGCGGCTACCGGATCTACGAGTAGCCCTCGGTGTCGTTCTGGGGCTGTCATTCCGGCGCAATTGCGCCGGAATGACAGTCTCCAGCCCGTCGAACCTGTCACAACCGCGCAATTGCGACGAAATGACACTCGCCCCGTGAATGACCGAACCGACGCCTCCCGAGGGAAGGCGCCGGCTCGACGACGTTGGCGGCTCAGCCGACGTACGGCACCGCGTCGACGATCTCGACCGACATCTCGCGGCCGTTGGGCGCGGTGTAGGTCACGGTGTCGCCCTTGGACTTGCCGTTGATGGCCCCGCCCATCGCGGACTGCGGGGAGTAGACCTCCAGCGGGTCGTCGTCGCGCTTGATCTCGCGGGCGCCGAGCAGGAACTTCTCGGCCTCGTCGTCGCCGACGAAGCGGTAGGTGACGACCATGCCCGGCTCGACGACACCGTCGTTCTTGGGGGTCTCGCCGACCTCGGCCCGGCGCAGCATCTCCTCGAGCTGCCGGATCCGGGCCTCGACCTTGCCCTGCTCGTCCTTGGCGGCGTGGTAGCCGCCGTTCTCCTTCAGGTCACCCTCGTCGCGGGCGGCGCTGATCCGCTCGATGATCTCGTGGCGCCGCGGACCCTTGAGGTCCTGCCAGCTCGTCCGAGAGCTTGTCGAAGGCCTCCTGGGTCAGCCAGATGGTGCCCTGGTCGGTCGACTGCGTCATGGTGAGTAACTCCTGCTTGGTGGATGCCACAAGTGACATCCACGTGCTCGTTGGTGGTGCTGCCGCTGTCCAACCGGGGGCTCACGACGTCGTGCGTGGCCGGCCCCTCACGGACGGGCAGAACATTCAGCGTATCAACCAACGCGCCAGGTCGCAGGTCGGCGGCGGTCAGCGGGCGACCCTAGCCGGGGACGCTGCTGGTCGGGCGTGGTGCAGCCCACGAGGTCGACGCTGGTGGCGCGGCGTTCGGTCCGGATCGTCTGCTCGAGGGTCGAGCCGTCCGCGAGCGCGGCCGCGATCGACCGCGAAGGCCAGCTCGCCGACGACCGTGTGGTCCTCGGCGATAGGCGCGCAGCACGCAGGTCGCCTCGACGTCGTCGTCGTCCAGGCGTACGTCGACCTGGGCCGTCGCGGCGTGCTCGCCCTCGATGCGTGAACGTGACGAGGTCCGAGCTGACCTCGGGGTCGCCGTGCGACAGCGCCGTCCACCCCAGCCAGGCCAGGAACACCACGCCGAGCACGCCCGAACCGATCGATGACGGCGCGCTGCCGCCCGCGGCGACGGGCGCGCCGTACCGCTCGGCGAGGGTGTCGGGCTCGGACATGCCCTCATCGTCCCATCGACCCCGGCACTCATAGACTCGCGGGCATGCCCGACCAGCCCCGCGCCGGATACCGGCTGATGCACGTGCACGCGCACCCCGACGACGAGTCGAGCAAGGGGGCAGCGTCGACGGCGAAGTACGTCGCCGAGGGCGTCGACGTGCACGTCGCCACCTGCACCGGCGGCGAGCGCGGGTCGATCCTGAACCCGAAGATGGACCGGCCCGACATCCTCGCGAACATCACCGAGGTGCGGCGCCAGGAGATGGAGCGGGCCCGCGACATCCTCGGCGTCCGCCAGGACTGGCTCGGCTTCGTCGACTCCGGCTGGCCGGAGGGCGACCCGAAGCCGCCGCTGCCGGACGGCTGCTTCGCGACCATCCCGGTCGAGGAGGCGGCCGAGCCGCTGGTCCGGCTGATGCGCAGCTTCCGCCCGCACGTCGTGACGACGTACGACGAGCGCGGCGGCTACCCGCACCCCGACCACATCATGTGCCACCAGGTCTCGGTCGCGGCGTTCGAGGCGGCCGGCGACCCGGAGCGCTACCCCGACGCGGGCGAGCCCTGGCAGCCGCTGAAGCTCTACTACCACCACTCGTTCAACCGGCCCCGGATGCAGGCCATCCACGACGCGATGGTCGCCCACGGGCTGGAGTCGCCCTGGGAGGAGCGGCTGAAGGAGTGGAAGCCGGAGCCGGAGTGGGACGCCCGGATCACCACCCGGGTGCCCGTGCAGCGAGTACTTCGGCGTCCGCGACCAGGCGCTGCTGGCGCACGCCACCCAGATCGACCCGGACGGGTTCTGGTTCGCGGTGCCGCGCGAGATCCAGGAGCAGGTCGCACCGACCGAGGACTTCGAGCTGGTCACGAGCCATGTGCCGGCCGAGACCCCCGAGGACGACCTCTTCGCCGGCATCACCGACCCCTCCTGAGAGAATGACCGCATGTCGTCGTACCTGCTGACCACGCTGACCACCAAGGCCCCGGAGGCGGAGGACGTCACGGCCGGATGGATCGGTGCCGTCGTGCTCATCGGGCTGGTGCTGGCGGTCGTGTTCCTCGGGTTCAGCCTGGTCAAGCAGCTCCGGAAGGCGCAGGCCGCCGAGGACGCCGGCGTCTACGGCCACAATGACGAGCCGCGCGGCCGCTCGACGCGGACGCCGACGCCGACAACGGCGAGCCGCACCCCTCCGCCTGACCGGGTTCGACGCGCCCTAAGCGAACGCTGAGGTCGCCGTTGACGCCCGCGGGCGTCGCCCCGATGCTCGGCCCATGGCCGGTCTGCTGGCGGTCACCCTGGTGGGTGTCGTCCTCTTCTGCCTCGCCCGCTGGCTGCTGCCTGCCCTGCGACCGGCCGGGCACCGCCACGACCTCGACGCGTTCCACGTCGCGATGGGCCTGGCCATGGTCGCGATGCTCCTCGCCCGCCCGTCCCGGGCGCTGTCGATCCTGACCGTCGTGGTCGCCGCCGCCGGGCTCGGCTGGGCCGTCGCCCGGCTGGTACGGCGCTCCGGCCGGCCGGCGTACCTCCGCCTGGCCGCGGGCAGCGGCGCGATGCTGGCGATGGTGCTGCTCCCCGCGACCGCGGCGACCGCGGCCGCGCCGCACGCCGGCGGCCACGGGCACGGCAGCGGCGCGACCGGGCGTCGCGCTCGTCGTACCCCTGCTGCTGGTCGCGCTGATGGTCGTCGTCGCCGGGCGGATGCTGGACGCCGCCGGCTCGCGCGCGGGCGCTCCCGGACCGCCTGGACGCCTGCTGCGACGTCGCGATGGCGAGCGCGATGGGCTACATGCTGCGTCGTCATGCTCTGAGCAAGTCTGAGTCGGTCTGAGCTCACGGTCGGGCCAGCTACCACCCTTATTAAGCATCTGCTGAGGCGGCCGTTGACGGGCGGGACCGGTGGGGTGAGAGTCGGGAGACCAGCGTCTGAGGGAGGTCCCCATGCAGGTCCCCGCGCCCTTTGAGTACACGCGCGCCAGCAGTGTCGACGAGGCGATCGGACTCCTGGATCGGCTGGGCGACGAGGCCAGACTCATCGCCGGCGGGCACAGCCTGCTGCCGATGATGAAGCTCCGCCTGGCCAACCTCGAGTACGTCGTCGACATCAACGACCTGCACGACGAGCTCGGCTACGTGCGGCTCGGCACCGACGAGGTCCGGATCGGGGCGATGACCCGGCACCGCGAGCTCCTCGAGTCGCCCGAGCTGGCCGCCCACTTCCCGATCTTCGCGGACGCCGAGCGGGTCATCGCCGACCCGGTCGTCCGCAACCGCGGCACCATCGGCGGCTCGCTCTGCCAGGCGGACCCGTCGGAGGACCTGACCGCGGTGTGCACCACCCTCGACGCCAGCTGCGTGATCCGCGGCGCCGGCGGCGAGCGGGTCGTGTCCATGGAGGACTTCTTCCGCGGTCCCTACGAGACGGCGGTCGGGCAGGCCGAGATCCTCACCGAGATCCGGATCCCGCTGCGACCGCACGGGTCCAGCGCCTACGCCAAGGTCGAGCGCCGCGCCGGCGACTGGGCCGTGACCTCGGCCGGAGCGGCCGTCTGGATGGACGGCGACACGATCAGCGACGCCCGGGTCGGGCTGGCCGCGGTCGGACCGAACGCGACCGGCATCCCCGCCATCGGCGACCTGCTCCGCGGCCGGTACCCCGTCGGAGGAGCTGTACGCCGAGGCCGGCGCGATCGCCGCGCAGAGCTGCTCGCCCACGACCGACAACCGCGGCACCGAGGACTACAAGCGGCACCTCGCCGACGAGCTGACCAGACGGACGCTGCGCACGTCCGTGGAGCGGATCCGGGCCGGCGTGGCCGGCGACCAGGCAGGGACGGAGAACTGACATGCAGGTGACCATGACGGTGAACGGCGAGACCGTGACCCGCGAGATCGAGGGCCGGCTGCTGCTCGTCCACTTCCTCCGCGACGAGCTCGGACTCACCGGGACCCACTGGGGCTGCGACACCAGCAACTGCGGCACCTGCGTGGCCTGGCTCGACGGCGAGCCGGTGAAGACCTGCACCGTGCTGGCCGCGATGGCCGGCGGGCACGAGGTGCGGACCGTCGAGAGCCTCGAGGTGGACGGCGTGCTCGACCCGGTGCAGGAGGGGTTCATGAAGTGCCACGGCCTGCAGTGCGGGTTCTGCACGCCGGGGATGCTGATGACGAGCCGCGCGCTGCTCGACCGGGACCCGGACCCGACCGAGGACACGATCCGCGAGGCCATCTCCGGCCAGATCTGCCGGTGCACCGGCTACACGACGATCGTCCGCTCCGTGCAGTGGGCCGCCGCCAAGGAGCGTGAGGCCAAGGCCGCTCCGGCCGACAGCGACACCGAGTCCGTGGGGAGCGCGTCATGACCACCACCGACGCCCGCGAGGACCTCGAGAAGGTCGACAACGACCAGACCCCGATGGGCCACGGCCGGATGCTCCGCAAGGAGGACCCGCGCTTCATCCGCGGCATGGGCCGCTACGTCGACGACATCAAGCTGCCCGGCATGCTGCACCTCGCGATCCTGCGCTCGCCGGTCGCGCACGCCCGGATCGTCAGCATCGACGTCAGCGCCGCGCAGGCGCACCCCAAGGTGAAGGCCGTCATCACCGGCGCCGACCTGGCCGCGCAGAACCTCGCCTGGATGCCCACCCTCTCCAACGACGTGCAGGCCGTGCTCGCCACCGACAAGGTCCGGTTCCAGCACCAGGAGGTCGCGTTCGTCGTCGCCGAGGACCGGTACGCCGCTCGGGACGCGCTCGAGCTGATCGACGTCGAGTACGAGATGCTGCCGCCCGTCGTCGACGTACGGACCGCGCTGGCGCCGGACGCGCCGGTGATCCGCGACGACCTCGAGGGCAAGACCGACAACCACTGCTTCGACTGGGAGACCGGCGACGAGGCCGCCACCGAGGCGGTCTTCGCGAAGGCCGACGTGGTCGTGCAGCAGGACATCGTCTACCCGCGCGTGCACCCGGCGCCGATGGAGACCTGCGGCTGCGTGGCCGACTACGAGCGGGTGAGCGGCAAGCTCACGCTCTGGACGACCAGCCAGGCACCGCACGCGCACCGCACGGTGTACGCGCTGGTGTCCGGCCTGCCCGAGCACAAGATCCGCGTGATCGCGCCCGACATCGGCGGCGGGTTCGGCAACAAGGTGCCGATCTACCCCGGCTACGTCTGCGCGATCGTCGCGTCGCTGGTGATCGGCAAGCCGGTCAAGTGGATGGAGGACCGCTCCGAGAACCTCGTCAGCACCGGCTTCGCCCGCGACTACGTCATGCGCGGTGAGATCGCGGCGACGAAGGACGGCAAGATCCTGGCGATCCGCACCAACGTGCTCGCCGACCACGGTGCCTTCAACGGCACGGCCGCGCCGGTGAAGTACCCCGCCGGGTTCTTCGGCGTCTTCACGGGCAGCTACGACCTCGAGGCGGCGTACTGCAAGATGACGGCGGTCTACACGAACAAGGCCCCGGGCGGCGTCGCCTACGCCTGCTCGTTCCGGATCACCGAGGCGGTCTACCTCGTGGAGCGGATCGTGGACTGCCTGGCCGACGAGCTCGACATGGACCCGGTCGCGCTGCGGAAGAAGAACTTCATCCAGCCCGAGCAGTTCCCGTACACCTCGAAGACCGGCTGGGTCTACGACTCCGGCGAGTACGAGAAGGCGATGGACCTCGCGCTCGAGATGGCCGGGTACGACGACCTGCGCCGCGAGCAGGAGGAGAAGCGCGCCCGCGGCGAGCTGATGGGGATCGGGGTCGCGTTCTTCACCGAGGCCGTGGGTGCCGGGCCGCGCAAGGACATGGACATCCTCGGGCTGGGCATGGCCGACGGCAGCGAGCTGCGGATCCACCCGACCGGCAAGGCCGTGCTCCGGGTCTCCTGCATGAACCAGGGCCAGGGCCACGAGACGACGTTCGCGCAGATCGTCGCGGAGGAGATCGGGATCCCGCCCGCCGACATCCAGGTCGTCAACGGCGACACCGACCAGACGCCGTTCGGGCTCGGCACGTACGGCAGCCGGTCCACGCCGGTGTCCGGCGCGGCCGCCGCGCTGGTCGCCCGGAAGGTGCGGGACAAGGCGCAGATCATCGCCTCCGGGATGCTCGAGGTGTCGGTCGCGGACCTCGAGTGGCAGAAGGGCTCCTTCCAGGTGAAGGGCGACCCGTCCCGGTCGGTGACGATCCAGGACATCGCGATGCGCGCGCACGGTGCGGGCGACCTGCCCGAGGGCATCGAGGGCGGGCTCGAGGCCCAGATCTGCTACAACCCGACGAACCTGACCTACCCGTTCGGCGCGTACATCTGCGTCGTCGACATCGACCCCGGCACGGCCCAGGTGAAGGTACGCCGGTTCGTCGCCGTCGACGACTGCGGCACCCGGATCAACCCGATGATCATCGAGGGCCAGGTGCACGGCGGCCTGACCGACGGCGTCGGCATGGCGCTGATGGAGATGATCTCGTTCGACGAGGACGGCAACTGCCTCGGCGGCTCGCTGATGGACTACCTGATCCCGACCGCGCTCGAGGTGCCGCACTGGGAGACCGGCCACACGGTGACCCCGTCGCCGCACCACCCGATCGGCGCCAAGGGCGTCGGCGAGTCGGCGACGGTGGGCTCGCCCCCGGCCGTGGTCAACGCGGTGGTGGACGCGCTGAAGCCGTTCGGCATCCGGCACGCGGACATGCCGCTGACCCCGTCGCGGGTGTGGGCCGCGATGCAGGGCCGCCCGACGCCGCCCATCTGAGCCACCGACGCCGGCAGGAGCAGCGCTTGGCAGCCTCGATCGCGGAACGCATCGTCGAGCTCACCGACTCGCGCGTGCCCTTCGTGCGGGCGACGGTGGTGCGCGCCCAGGAGCCGTCCTCCGCCCATGCCGGCGACCGGGCGATCATCCTGGCGGACGGCTCGATCGAGGGCTTCGTCGGCGGGCACTGCACCGAGAGCTCGGTCCGCTCGGCGGCCCTCGGCACCCTCGGCTCCGGCGAGAGCCTGCTGCTGCGGGTGCTGCCCGACGGTCAGGAGGCCTTCCCCGAGACGCCCGGCGCCAGCGTGGTCGTGAACCCCTGCCTCTCCGGCGGTGCCCTCGAGATCTACCTCGAGCCGCTGCTGCCGCCACCCCTGCTGCACCTGGTCGGCGGGTCCCCGATCGCCGAGGCGGTCGCGAACCTCGCGTCCGGCCTCGGGTACGTCGTGGACCGCGCGGACGGGGCCGCCGACCCCCAGGGCGCGACGGCCGTGGTGATCTCCAGCCACGGAGGCGACGAGGCCGGCGAGATCCGGGCGGCGCTCGACGCCGGGGTCGGGTTCATCGGCGTGGTGTGCAGCCGGACCCGCGGCCGGACCCTGATCGACAGCCTGGGGCTCTCCGACGAGGAGGCCCGGCGGGTGCACGCGCACGTCGGCGTCGACATCGGGGCCAGGACCGCGCCCGAGGTGGCGCTGTCGATCATGGCGGCCGTCGTCCGCAGCATCCGTCTCGACGGGGTCACCCCCGTGGATCCCGTCGAGGCGGCCCCGGTCGAGGTGGCGATCGACCCGGTCTGCGGCATGACCGTCACGATCGGTCCGGACGCCGTGCATGCGAGCGTGAACGGCGTGGACCACTGGTTCTGCTGCGCGGGCTGCCGGTCGAGCTTCCTCGAGGGGCTCGCCTCGTGACCACCGCCGTCGTCGTCCTGGCCGCGGGCAGCTCCCGGCGGCTGGGTCGGCCGAAGCAGCTGCTGGACTACCGCGGCGGCACCCTGCTCGACGCGACGCTCGCCACCGCACGCGAGGCCCACGTGGACCAGGTCGTGGTCGCGCTGGGCGGCGCGGCCGACGAGGTCCGCGAGCGGGTCGACCTGACCGGCGTCGACGTGGTGCTCAACCCCGACTTCGGCGACGGCTGCAGCACCTCGATCAGGTCGGCGCTCTCGGCCGTGCGCGACGACGCGGACGGCGTCGTACTCCTGCTCGGCGACCAGCCCGGGGTCCGCGCCGACACGGTCGACCAGCTGGTCGCCGGGCGCATCCGACAGCGCGGTCGGCGTGTGCGAGTACGACGACGGGCTCGGGCATCCACTCTGGTTCCACCGGCGGATGTTCGACGTCCTGACCGGCCTGCACGGCGACAAGGCGGTCTGGAAGCTGGTCGACGCCGGGGAGGACGTCACGAAGGTGCGGGTCGAGGGCGCGATCCCTCGCGACGTCGACACCTGGGACGACTACCAGGCGCTGCTCGAGGCCGGCCCATGACCGGCCCGCTCACGTCCGCGGACGACGTACGCCGCCGCTTCGACCGCGAGGACTACCTCGCGGACGAGGGCCTGGCGACCGCCGTCTACCTCACCCTCGAGCTGGGGTTGCCGCTGCTGCTCGAGGGTGAGTCGGGCGTGGGCAAGACGTCCGCGGCGCAGGTCCTGGCCCGGGTGCTGGAGGCGCCGCTGGTCCGGCTCCAGTGCTACGAGGGGCTGACCGCGAACGAGGCGCTCTACGACTGGAACCACCAGCGCCAGCTGCTCGCGATCCGGCTGGCCGAGGCCCAGCACCAGACGCTGACCGAGGCGGACCTGTTCAGCGAGGAGTTCCTGGTGGAGCGGCCGATCCTGCGCTGCGTGCGCTACGACGGCCCGAGCCCGCCGGTGCTGCTCATCGACGAGATCGACCGCGCCGACGACGAGTTCGAGGCGCTGCTGCTCGAGGCGCTCGGCGAGGGATCGGTGACGGTGCCGGAGCTGGGCACGTTCGTCGCGAAGAAGCCGCCGATCGTGGTGCTCACCTCCAACCGGAGCCGCGAGCTGCACGACGCGCTCCGGCGGCGCTGCCTCTACCACTGGCTGGAGTACCCGGAGCCGGAGCGGGTCGTCGCCATCCTGCGGCGGACCGCGCCGTCCGCGAACGTGGCCCTGATCGAGTCCGCGGCCCGGTTCGTCGGCCACGTCCGCACCCTCGACGTCGACAAGCCGCCCGGGGTCGCCGAGGCGATCAACTGGGTGGCCGCCCTGTCCGCGCTCGGGCGCCACCGAGCTGGTCCGGGGCGTCGTCGTGCCGACCCTGGGGGCGGTGGCGAAGACGCCGGACGACCGCGAGCTGGTCGCCGGGTCCCTCGACTCCTACGCCTTCGGCTGACGATGACCCCCACCTCGCCTCCGGGCGGCGACCGCGCGCTCCTCCTCGGGGGCGTCGACCGGGCAGCGTTCGCCGTCGCGCTGTCCCAGCACCTCCGCGCAGCCGGCGTGCCGGTGAGCCTGACCTCGATGACGGCGTTCACCGACGCCCTCGCCGCGGCGCCACCGGGCCAGGTGCCCCGCCTCTACTGGCTGGCCCGGCTGACCCTGGTCACCCGGCAGCAGGACATCGAGCTGTTCGACCGCGTCTTCCAGGCGGCGTTCGGGGACGCCGTGCTCGCGGTCGACCCGCACGCCCGTCGTGGCGGCGTGCAGCCGCACGGAGCCGGCGGGTGGCGCGTTCGTGCCGCTGCCGCGCGACCCGGGCGAGGCAGGCGAGGCGGCCGAGGGGTCGGCACTGCCGTGGCACACGCCGCCCCGGACCGTGCCCAACGACGAGGTCGCGGACGGGCCGCCGCTGCCCGAGCTGCTGCCGAGCGCCGTCGCGCGGATCGCCGAGACGCCGTTCGAGGAGCTCGACGCGCGCGAGCTGGCCGTGCTGGGCCGTTGGCTGGAGGGCGCGTCGCACCGCTGGCCCACCCGCCGGTCCCGGCGGGCGCGGATCGGCCCGAGCGGGCACCGGCTCGCGCTGCGGGAGACGATGGCCGCGTCCCGGCGTACCGGCTGGGAGCCGATGGAGCTCAAGCGCCTCGACCAGGTACGCCGCCCGCTCACCGTGACCCTGCTGTGCGACGTCAGCCAGTCGATGCAGGGCTACGCGACGGCGTACCTGCACCTGATGCGGGTCTTCGCGCGGACCCGGCACGCGGAGACGTTCGCGTTCTCGACCTCGCTGACCCGGCTGACGCCGGCGCTCGCGCAGCGCTCCCCGTCGGCGGCCGTCGCGCAGGCCGGGGCGCAGGTCGTCGACCGCTTCGGCGGCACCCACCTGGCCCGGTGCCTGACCGAGCTGCTCCGGTCCCGGCACGGCAACGTGGTCCGCGGCGGCGTCCTGGTCATCGCCTCGGACGGCTGGGACAGCGACCCGCCCGACGAGCTGGCCGCCGCGATGGCCAAGGCGAGCCGGCGCGCCCGCCGGGTGATCTGGCTGAACCCGCGCGCCGCCGCCACCGGCTTCGAGCCGCTGGTCGGCTCGATGGCGGCGGCGCTGCCCTACTGCGACGCCTTCCTGCCGGGGCACACGCTGCGCGCCCTGCCCGACGTGTTCGACGCGATCGGCGAGGTCAGCTCCAGAGGGTGACGTGCACGGCCGGCTTGAACCGGCCCAGGTGCACGCCGGCGCCGCGGACCATCGCCTGCGTCGCCCGAGGCGTGGTGATGAAGCGCAGCAGCTCGGCCGCGGCCGGCGTCTGGTGGTCCGGGGCGAGGGAGAGCGCCGTCCAGCGTCCCTGGGCGCGCAGCCCGGGTCCCTCCAGGGTCACCAGCCGGCCGGCGGACAGGTCGCGCGACACCGAGAAGCCGACGGCGAGCGCGGCGCCGTTGCCGCGGGTCGTCTGCTCGACCGCGGCCGCGTGGCTCTGGAAGATCCGCTGCTGCTGCTCGGGCACGCCGAGCCGGCGCAGCATCGACGGCACCACGCCGTCCTGCTCGGCGGCGGACGGCCCGAGGTTCCAGCTCTGGCGCCGGATCTGCTCGGTGGTCAGCGTGCGGCCGGCCATCCGGGTGCTCCGGACCGGCGACCGCCTGCACCTCGTAGAGCAGGAACGGCAGCTGGACGAGCGTGTCGACCGGACCGCTCGGCGCGGGACCGATCGCGACGTCGACGGTGCGGGTCGCGAGCAGCGCGGGGAACTCCGCCGCGGAGCGCACGCTCAGCTCGACCTCGAGGTCGGCGGCGCGGCTCGCGAACAGCTCGATCAGGCCCGGCGCTGCGTGCTCGGCGAACAGGGTCGACGTCGCCACCCGCAGCACCCGGAGCCCGTGGCCGGCCTGGCTGACCTCGCGGGCCGTGCGGTCCTGGAGGCCGAGGATCTCGACGGCGCGGCTCGCCAGCCGCAGCCCGCCGGGGGTGAACGCGAGTCCCGAGGAGGTCCGGGTGAACAGCAGGTCGTCGAACTCCTTGCGCAGCTGGCCGACGTGCATCGACACCGCTGCCTCGCTCACGTCGAGCTCGCCCGCAGCGGCCTTCACCGAGCCCAGTCGGGCCACACACGCGAAGGCCCGGAGCTGGGTGGGAGTCACGCGCGCAAGGCTAGCCCCGGCGCACCAATCGCAGCAGGGAATCGAGGGCAGTTGCCTCACCGCCGTCCGGCAGCGGGACCCGCCGCTCGACCGTGTCGGCCCGGACCACGTCGTACGCCGCACCGTCGAGGTCGGCGAGCACGTCGTCGGCGGTGTAGAGGACGCTCGCGTCCTGCGGCCCGCCGTGGCCCTCGGTCAGGTTCTTCGAGTCGTGCGCGACGACCAGCAGGGTGCCGCCGGCGGCCAGCGAGGCGAACGCGTTGCGCACCGCTGCCCGGCGCTCATCGGCCGAGAGCTGCAGGTAGGCGACCACCACGAGGTCGAAGCCGCTCGTCGGTGGCCCAGCTCGTCGCGTCCGCGCACACCCACGCGATGTCGACGTCGCCGGCGACCTGTCGGCCCTTGTCCAGCGCCACCTGGGAGAAGTCGGAGGCCGTCACCCGCCAGCCGCGACGGGCCAGCCAGATCGCGTTCCGGCCCTCGCCGGCGGCCAGGTCGAGGGCACTGCCGGGCGGCAGGTCGGCGCACTCGGCCTCGACGAACTGGTTCGGCCCGGCCGACCAGACCAGCTCGGTTGCGGCGTACCGCTCGTCCCAGGCCTCGGCGTCCATGCGACCCACCGTATCCGGCGTCAGCCGTCGGTGACGTGGCCGTGCGGCCGCCCGGGATCGGGGTCCACGGGTTCCTCGATCCCCGCGCGGAGTGCCTCGAGCTGGGCGCAGACCGCGATCCCGTAGAAGAGGGCGACCGACGTCATCAGCGACCACAGCAGCAGCGCGACGATGCCGGCGAGCGGACCGTACGTGCTGGCCAACGACGAGCTGACGTGCACGTACGCCGCCAGCAGGCCGGTGGCCGACATGCTGAGCAGCACGGCGATCCCGGACCCGAGGGCGAGCCAGGAGAGGGCGGGCTGGCGCCGCCGGGGCGCATGGTCGAGCACCGCCGCGATCGCGAGCACCAGGAGCGCAGTCCCGACCGGCCAGCGGGCGATGCGGAAGACCTGCACCACGTCGTCCGACCAGCCGTACTCGGCCGACATCGCCTCGGCGAACGCTCCGCCCGCGACCAGCAGCAGGAAGCCGGCGCCGACCGGCCCCGCGAGGATGGCGGTCAGCACCGCGGCCCGGCCGTACTTGAGCGGCGCCGGACGGTCGCGCCGGATGCCGTAGATCCGGTTGCTGCCCCGCTCGACCTGGCCCATGGCCGCCGTCATCGACACCAGGGCGAGCAGCAGGCCGAGCACGAGCGCCAGCTCGCCCGCGCTCTCGCTGCCGCCGGGGGAGGCCGCACTCGCCAGCGCGTCCCCGGAGGCGGCGCCGGGCGAGATCGCCTCGATCGTGCGCGAGACCACCCGGGCCGGCCGCTCCTCGTCGATGTCGGCCGCGAGGCCGGTCAGCGCCAGCAGGAACGGCAGCACCGCGAGGCAGGTCTGCAGCGCGAGCGCGCGGCTGTTGGTGAACCCGTCGCCGTACCGGAACCTGCGGAAGGAGTCGACGATGATCCGGCCGAGCCCGTACCGGCGGGCCAGGCGCCACGCGTCCTCGGCGTCGAGCTCGTCGCCGTCCATCTCCACCGTGACGGGAACGAGCCGGGCGGTGGTCACCCGTTCGCCGGGGCCGCAGGGGGTGGCATGTCGGGATTCAAGCACGCCCCGGGTCGCGGCAACTGACAGGTCCCGACCCACCGAGGGCGTCGAGCGCGGCGACTAGGCGCCGCACCCAGGCCGCGCGCGACTACTGCGAGCTGGCCAAGGAACGGGTGCGCGAGATCCTCATGCACACCGGCGGACGACTCTGAGAGGAACCACGTCGGCAAGGTCGTGACGACGAAGACGGTCGCTTGCGCTGCGACGCGCCAACCACGAGGTCGGACCCTTCCCGGAGCTGGCGCGTGCGGTCCAGCCGCGTGCCAGTGCCGCCGTGCGCCGCATCGGCAGTACGACCCATCGACGGTCTCGGCTGAATGGGTGGTTCTCCCGATGCGCACTCGCGGGTCCTCTCCCTAGCGTCGGTCGCAACCGACTCACCGGAAAGGACAGCAGATGCCACGTTCCTCGACGTCCACTCGCTGGACGATCCTGCGCACAGAACTGGACAGGATGATCCGCGACCACGCGAACCGCGCCGGTGTCGCCGTACTCACGGCACCGCTGAACATCGGCTGGGGCCGCAAGGCCCCTAGCAGCGGATGACCGGTTCGGTCCTCGTCGTCGGCGGCGGGATCGCCGGGCGGGCGGTCGCGCGAGTGCTGGCGCGGCACGGCCTGTTGTGCACCGTCGTCGAGCGGCGCGAGTCCGCAGGCCGGGGGATGGGAGTCAACCTACCCGGCAACGCGGTGCGAGCCCTGGCCGAGCTGGGCGTCCCCGACCAGGCGCTGGCCAGCGGTGTACCCGTGCGTCGGCGGGAGTACCGCAACGGTCGCGGACGGTTGCTGTTCGCCGTGGACGACGAACACTTCTGGCGCGAGGTGGGGCGGCCGGTCTGTGTGCGCCACGGTGACCTGCTGGACGCCCTCGCACTTCCCGCGGCAGTCACGGTTGAGTACACACGGGCAGAGGCTGCCCGACCGACGCCGCAAGGCGTCGACGTCGACCTGGAGGGGGCGCCGCAGTCGCAGCAATTCGACTTCGTGATCGGCGCGGACGGCGTCCACTCAGCGATGCGGGAAACGGTCGCCGTCGACGCTCTGCGCCCCTCCTCCATGACCGGATCGAGCTGGCGCTTCGTCGTCGACAACCCCGGCGTCGACTGCTGGACGGCCTGGTCCGGCCGAGACGCCACCTTCCTGCTGATCCCCGTCGAGGAGGGCCGCGTCTACGGGTACGCCGCGAGCACCCGGGGCGGGTACGCCGGATCCGAGCACTCCTGGTTGGCCCAAGCGGCCGAAGGGTTCCCCACACCGGTCGGCGCCGCCGTCGCCCAGGCACTCCAGGGCGGCGAACTCCACCATGGCCGCGTCGACGAGGTGCGGCTGGAGCAGTGGCACAGCGGACGGCTCGTGCTCATCGGTGACGCCGCCCACGCCACCGGGCCGGTGTGGGCACAGGGCGTGGCCATGGCCCTGGAGGACTCGTTGGTCCTCGGCGAGCTGCTGGCATCGACCCGTGTCGAGCGCTGGACCGATGTGGGGCCTGAGTTCGAACGCCTCAGGCGACCCCGGGTCGAGCACGTCCAGTCGGCCACCGACAAGATGTCGCGGTTGGCCGCGCTGCCGGGCTGGCTGCGCGACGTGAGTGCACCCGTCCTTGGCCCCAAGAACTATCGGGCGGCCTACGCGCCGCTACGCGAGGTTCCCACCAAACCCGGTGCTTGAGGGCACCTTTCCCGAGCCTCGCCTGGTGCAACGGTGCGGACGGGACGTCAACACCCTGGGCGGCCGAAGGATCAGTTGTCCGGGCCCGCCTTGAGACATGGGTCCGCCGATCGGAGTTGTGGGTCCGGCTAGGAGACCGCGGCCCGGACCCGGTCAAGCATCTCCCGCTCGCCCTTGCTGACTTGCTCGGCGTGGAACCCCAGGAAGCCGCCGTCCTTGGCCGCGCTGGCGGCGGCCTGCGCCGTAGCGACCAGCCAGGCCGCGAAGGCTTCAGCCTCGTCCGGGGTCGCCTGGGCAGCAACGATCGCCTGGACAGCGGTCAACTCGACCAGCACCTGTTCACCGGCGGGAGCTGTCCCCTCAGATGTGGGGCGGTAGCCCTTGAGTGGGTTGCGCTTCTCCTGGAGCTCCGCCTGGATGGCGAGCGCCACCTCCGTGATCAGTTGCTCGCGGCTGGACGGATTGGTGGCGGACTTGAGCGTCGCCATGGACTCCTTCGCCGATTCGACCGGCCCACCGGGATCGGCGAGCGAGATTGCGAGGCCGGCCACGAACGGCGCGCGTACGATCCGGCTCCAGTCCTCCTCGGAGAAGTCACTTCGCGTCGTCACGCCGCTTCCTTTCGTTCGGAGATCGGCACGGGGACTGCTCGCAGACCCCGGGGTTTCCCGTACCAGTCTCCAGGGTCGGCGCGGGCATTGTCACGGAGCCGCCGCGCGTCATTTCGGCGCTCTTGACGCACCCAGTGACTCACGCGGGCATATGGCGGCCCGCCGACGTTGCGGCCTGCCACTGCTCACCAGTGATGGGACTCGCTCAGGATGATGAACGGACGAGGACTTGATGCACCTGTCACTGATAGACAGTGATGGAGCAATGTTTGCCTGGCTCTAGGGCCGGACCTTGCATCACACGGGCCGCCCGAAAGGGCCGCGCTGAGGTCTGCGGGAGGATGGACGGCGTGAACCGTCTCGGTGCCGCGACAAGCCCATATCTCCTGCAGCACGCAGGAAATCCCGTCGACTGGTGGGAGTGGGGCGAGGACGCGTTCGACGAGGCGCGGAGCCGCAACGTGCCGGTGCTGCTCAGCGTCGGCTACGCCGCGTGCCACTGGTGCCACGTGATGGCGCACGAGTCGTTCGAGGACGAGGCGACGGCGCGCTACCTCAACCAGCACTTCGTCAGCGTCAAGGTCGACCGCGAGGAGCGGCCGGACGTGGACGCGGTCTACATGCAGGCCACGACTGCGATGACCGGGCACGGCGGCTGGCCGATGACGTGCGTGCTCGACCACGACGGCAACCCCTTCTTCGCCGGCACCTACTTCCCGGACCAGCCGCGGCACGGGCAGCCGTCCTTCGGCCAGGTGCTGCAGGCGATCGTGGACGCCTGGGAGAACAAGCCCGACGACGTACGCCGCGTGGGCGGCACCCTGCGCGAGCACCTTCGCCAGCAGGCCTCGCTCGAGTCCGGCGTGGTCGACGGGCAGGTTCTCGACGGCTGCGGTCCAGCTGCTGGGGCGCGAGTTCGACCCGACCACCGGCGGGTTCGGCGGGGCGCCGAAGTTCCCGCCGTCGATGGTCCTCGAGTTCCTGCTGCGCCGCCGCGACGAGGACGCCGACGCCCGGCGGATGCTCGACGCCACCTGCGAGGCGATGGCGCGTGGCGGGATGTACGACCAGCTCGGCGGCGGCTTCGCGCGCTACTCCGTGGACCGCGGCTGGGTGGTGCCGCACTTCGAGAAGATGCTCTACGACAACGCCCAGCTGCTCGGGCTCTACGCCCGCTGGGGCGGCCCGATGGGGGAGCGGGTGGCCGCCGAGACCGCCGACTTCATGCTGCGCGAGCTGCGGACCGACGAGGGCGGGTTCGCCTCCGCCCTGGATGCCGACAGCGAGGGCGTCGAGGGCAAGTTCTACGCGTGGACCCCGGCCGAGCTGGTGGACGTGCTCGGCCCCGAGGACGGCGCCTGGGCCGCGCAGCTGTTCGAGGTGACCGGCGCCGGCACCTTCGAGCACGGCTCCTCCACCCTCCAGCTGCTGACCGACCCCGACGACCCGCAGCGGTACGCCGACGTCCGTGCCCGACTCCTCGCCGCCCGGGAGACCCGGGTGCGGCCGGCCCGCGACGACAAGGTCGTGGCCGCGTGGAACGGGCTGGCCATCAGCGGCCTGTGCGACGCCGGCCTCCGGCTCGGCCGCGAGGAGTACGTCGCCGCCGCGGTCGCCGCGGGCGAGCTGCTGGCCCGCCTGCACGTGGACGCCGACGGGCGGCTGCTGCGGGTGTCCCGGGACGGCGTGGCGGGGCGGCACGCCGGGGTGCTGGAGGACCACGGCCTGGTGGCGTCGGCGTACCTCTCCCTCCTGCAGGCCACCGGTGACCCGATCTGGCTGTCCCGCGCGGAGGCGCTGCTCGAGGCCGCACTCGAGCACTTCCGCGCCGACGACGGCGGGTTCCACGACACGGCCGACCACGCCGAGACGCTTGGTCGCCCGTCCGCGCGACCCGTCCGACAACGCCAGCCCGTCCGGGCTGTCGGCGACCGTCCACGCACTGGCCGCCTACGCCGCGCTGACGGGCTCCGGCCGCCACCGACAGGCGGCGGAGGAGGCGCTGGGCACCGTGCACGCGCTCGCCGAGAAGGCGCCACGCTTCGCGGGCTGGTCGCTCGCCGCCGCCCAGGCGATGCTCGACGGACCGGTCGAGGTGGCGGTCATCGGCCCGGAGGGGCCGGAGCGCGACGCCCTGGCGCGGCGCGCCCGCGAGATCCCGGGAGCGGTGGTGCTGGTCGCCGACGACGGCCGGGACGACGTACCGCTCCTGCTCGGCCGGACCCCGGTCGACGGGCACGCGGCGGCGTACGTGTGCCGCAACCTGGTCTGCGAGCGCCCGGTGACCGATCCGGCGCAGATCAGCTGACGCCGAGCCGCGCCAGCATCCTCGGCCGACCACGCCCGGCAGCAGGTCTCCGGTTTGCCGAAATCGGATGACAGGTGGCCCGCACCCGAGGATCGTCGTTGCCACAGCACTGCCACACCGTCCGGGCAGCGTGGCAAGCACGGCGCTCGGGCATGCACGACGGTGAGGTGGGTGTGCGATGGGCGGACCTCAGGCCCAGATGACCGCGACCGCGGTCGATCTGGGTATCCACGCCCTCGGTTCGATACGGGTCACCCGTGACGGCGTCGAACAGCGGCTCGGCGGCGCCCGGCAGCGGCGTCTGCTCGCGGTCCTGCTGATCCACCCTGACCCGGTCGTGTCGGTCGACCGGGTCGCGGAGGCCGTGTTCGCGGGGGAGCCGACCGAGGCGGCGGCCACGACGCTCCGCAGCTACGTGGCGCGGTTGCGCCGGGTGCTCGGCGACGCCGTGGTCACCCGGGCACCCGGCTACCAGCTGTCGCTGACCGCCTCTCCTTCGACGTCGCCGACTTCGAGGCCGACGTCGCCGCTGCCCGCGCCGCGCTGCGCCGGCAGGACCCCGTCTACGCGGTCGAGCGACTGCGCGCTGCGCTGGCGCTCTGGCACGGGGAGGCGTACGCCGAGTTCGCCGACGAGCCGTGGGCCTTCCCGGAGTCGCAGCAGCTGGCCGAGCTCCGCCTCACTGCCGAGGAGCTCCTCGTCGAGGCTGAGCTCGCGTGCGGCCACGCCGCCGCAGGTCCTGCCCACCATCGAGGCCGCTCTGCCGTGAGCACCCGCTCCGGGAGGCGTTCCGTGCCCAGCTGATGACCGCCTACTACCGCGCCGGCCGGCAGGCGCGACGCCCTCGCGGTCTTCCGCAGCTTCCGCGACGAGCTCGTCGAGGAGCTCGGTGTCGACCCGTCGCCGGCGCTCGTCGAGCTCGAGCGGCGGATCCTCGCCCAGGACCCCGGGCTGCTCGGTCCTGTGACCGGCGGCGAGCCGCTGCGCGGCTACCGGCTCGGCGAGCGGCTCGGCACCGGGCGGGACGGCACCGTGCGCGCCGCCCACCTGCCCTGGCGTCGACCGCGAGCTCGTGGTGAAGGCGGTGCGGCCCGACCTCGCCGACGACCCGGCGTTCATCCGCGCGTTCGAGGCCACCGCGCACCCGGATCGCGTCGCTGCGCCACCCGGCCGTCGTGCCGATCCACGACTGGTGGCGCGAGCCCGGCGCCGCCTACGTGGTGATGCGGCGCGCTGCCCGGCGGCACGCTGCGCGACCGGCTGCTTCGCTCGTCGCTCGCTCGATCGCGAGGTCATCACCCTGGTCGAGCGGCTCGGAGGGGTTCTCGGCGACGCGGCGGCGCTCGGCCTCGCGCACGGCCGGCTCACGGTCGACAACGTGCTGTACGACGCCTCCGGCGAGCCGGTCCTCACCGACTTCTGGCTCGGCGGACCGGACGCGCCCGCGCCCGAGGACGACGTGCGCGCGTTCGCGGCGCTGGTCGGCCAAGCGCTGGCCGGGCGCGACGTCTCGCCGGGTCCCGGCCGCACTGCTCGCTGTCTCCCGAGCGCGCTGCACGGTCGAGGAGCTGACCGAACGGCTGCTGACCGCGCTCGGCGCCCGCGAGCCTGCGGACGCCCCGGGAAGCAACCCGTACCAGGGCCTGCGCGCGTTCGACGAGGCCGACGCGGACAACTACTTCGGACGCGCGGCGCTCGTCGAGGACGTGCTCGCGCGCCTGTCCGGTGAGGGCCTGCGGAGCCGGCTGGTGCTGCTCGTCGGCGCCGTCGGGCACCGGCAAGTCCAGCGCCGTCCGGGCCGGGCCTGCTCCCTCGGCTGCGCGCCGGCGGGGCCAACGGCTCGGAGGCCTGGTTCGTCGCGACGATGCTGCCCGGCGGCGCGCCGTACAAGGAGCTGGCGGTGAGCCTCCGTGCGAGTCGCGGTCGGCGACACCGATCGGCCTCGCCGCAGCAGCTCGCGGGTGTCCGACGGCATCGACCGCGCCCTCCGGCAGCGTGGTACCCGAGGACGGCCAGCTGCTGCTGGTCGTCGACCAGTTCGAGGAGCTGTTCACGCTGTCGCCGGAGGCCGAGCAGCGGGCGTTCCTCGAGGCGTTGACGCATGCGCTGACCGTCCCGGACAGCCGGCTGCGCGTGGTGGCGACGCTGCGGGCCGACTTCTTCGACCGGCCGCTGGGCGTGCAGCCGTTCGGCGCGCTCGTCCAGGACGCGACCGTGACGATCCCGGCGATGCTGCCGGCCGAGGTCGAGGCGGCCGTGGTCGAGCCGGCGCGGCGTGCCGGGCGCACCGTCGAGCGCGCCCTGGCCGCCGAGCTGGTCGGCTCGCTGGCCTCGGAGCCGGCAGCGCTGCCGGCGCTGCAGTTCGATCCTCTTCGAGCTCGCCGAGCGCAGTCCCGACGGGACGCTCTCGCTCGCCGCCTATCGGGCGCTCGGTGGGCTCGACGGGGCGATCGCGGCCCGTGCCGAAGGGCTCTACCACTCGCTCGACGACCCCGACCGGCGAGCAGGTGCGCTCAGCTCTTCGAGCGCCTGGTCGTGGTGGGCGCCGAGGGCGAGCCGACCCGCCGGCGCGCCGAGCCGCGAGGAGCTGAACGCCTCGGCGGAGATCCTGGACCGCTGGACCGCAGCCCGGCTGCTCACGCTCGACGTGCACCCGCAGACCCGGGTGCCGACCGTCGAGGTCGCCCACGAGGCGCTGGTCCGGGAGTGGCCACGGCTGCGGCAGTGGATCGAGGACGACCGCAGCGAGCTGATCGTGCTCGGCCGGATCCGCGAGTCCGCGGCGGTGTGGGCGGACCTCGACCGGGAGCCGTCGGCCCTCCTGCGTGGCACCGCTCTCGAGGCGGCGCTGGAGGTCGCCGACCGCCGTCGCCGTCCTGGCGCCCCTGGAGGTGGAGTTCCTCGAGGCGAGCCGCGCGGCGCGCGTCGCAGAGCGGGCGCGAGCAGGCCCAGCTGATCCGGCGGCAGGCCCGGACCAACCGTCGGCTGCGGCTGGCAGCTGGGCGGCATCGGCGGTCGCGCTGGTGGTGGCCCTCGTGGGTGGCCTCGTCGCGGTCGACCAGAGGCAGCAGGCCGACCGCGAACGGCACATCGCGGTGGCTCGTGAGCTTGCCGCGGCAGCCGAGGCCAACATCCGCGACGACCCGGAGCGCAGCATCCTGCTGGCGCTGGCCGCCGTGGACGCGACCCGACGGTACGACGAGCCGGTGCTGCCCGAGGCACTCGAGGCCCTGCATCGCGGGGTCGCCTCCGCCCGGATCCTGCGCTCGTTCCCCGGGGTCGGCGGGCACCATGGACTGGAGCCCGGACGGCAAGCTGTTCGTCACCGAGGGCACCGAGGACACCGGCCTCGTCGACATCCGGGACGCGGTGACGGGCGAGACCGTGCACGAGTTCCGCGCCGACGCGATCGACCTCAACGACGCGGTGTTCAGCCGGGACAGCAAGCGGGTGGTCACGGCGAGCGACGAAGGCGCGATCCGGGTGTGGGACATCGCCACCGGTCGCAAGGCTGGGCGACGTCACGGTCGGGGCCGAAGGGCCGGCGTGGGGACCGTCCGTCAGCCCCGACGGCCGTCTCGTCGCGGGGGCGTGGCCAGAGCACAACAAGGTGCGGGTGTTCCCCGCCATCGGCGGCAAGCCCTGGGTGATCCACGCCGATACGCACAAGACACGGCGTTCAGCCCGGACGGGCGACGGCTCGCCGTGGCCGCGGGAGGCTCCGGCACGGTGCACGTGGTCGACCTCGAGACGCGCCGTGAGGTGTTCGTCCTGGACCCCAACGAGGGCGTTCTTGACCTGGCCTGGAGCCCGGACGGCCGGTGGTTGGCTACGTCCGGCAGCTTCGGGGCGAGTGTGTACGACGCACGAACGGGTCGCCTGAGCCCCGTGACGCCGGGGCCCACGTAGCACGCGTCAACTCCGTCGCATGGAGCCCGGACTCCCACCTGCTTGCCACGGCCAGCGAAGACGGCACCGCGCGCGTCTTCGTCGCTCGATGCGGAGCGCGGCTCGGGAGGTCGTCCGGCTGGCCGCCCAGGACCTGCGCAACGGCGTCCGCTCCGTCGCGTTCTCGCCGGACGGCCGCGAGCTGATGACCAGCGACTTGGCGATCACCTCCGTCAAGGTGTGGGACGTGCGTGACGAGGCGGCCCCGGAGATCGCGAACATCCCCGTTGACGCTGGCAGCAAGTGCGGGGCGGCACCGACTCCGGACGGCCGATCGGTGTGGCTGAACGAGGGCGACGGCACGGTCGGGCGCTACGACATCGAAACCGGGACACCGCGAGCAGCGACTGCCGCGAACCGATCGGGGCCGGCAAACCTCCAGTGCCTCGAGCTCAGCCCCGACGGGCAGCTGTTGGCCCTCATGGGCTCGGAGCTGCCGTTCCCGGTCTGGGACACCCGCACCGGGGAGATCGCGTTCGTCGTCGGCGAGGACATGCAGGGAGCCGTCTTCTCTGCGTCCAATGGGACGGATCCGGCGAGCGCCTGGCGGTCTCGGTGACCCGCGATTCGAAGACGCTTCTTCGAGTCGCAGGTACGCGTCTTCGATCGGACTGGCGCGGAGGTCGGCCGAATTTCGGGCGAGCCAGACATCGTGATCCCGGCGGTGGCCTTCCGCGGCGGACGGGGAGGCGATCGCGACGACCGCTCGTGCCCCTCGTGATGATCCGGCCGAGTGGGCTATCCGGATCTGGGACTGGCGCGCTGACCGACTCCTCGCCCGGCTCGAGGGCAACGCCATCGGTCTCGTCTCCGCCCCCTCCGGCGACCTGCTGGCCAGCACCCGGATGGCCGAAGGCGTCGTGGACGTCTGGGACGCCGGCACCGAGAAGCGCGTGTCCAGCCTCGAGGGCCACACCGGCATCGTCAACGACCTGGTGTTCGACCCCGCCGGGGAGCGGGTGGCCACGGCCGGCGCCGACGGCAGCGTCCGCATCTGGGATCCCCGCACCGGCGAGCAGCAGGTGGCACTCCGGCTCGCTACCGATGTGGGCGCCGAGGGAGTTGTGTTCAGCCCTGACGGTCGGCGCCTGATCACGAGCTGGGCAGACGGCACCACCCGGGTCTGGACCCTCGACCTCGACGAGCTGATCGACATCGCCCACGACCGGGTGACACGTGGGCTGACGACCACGGAGTGCAAGCAGTACCTCCACGTGGACAGCTGCCCCTCGGCCTGACGTCGCGCCACGACCGCTGCCACAGGACTGCCACCGGGCTGACCCCGGCCCGCCACAGCCCTGGTCCAACGTCGGAGACGAACCCGGGCAACCGGACCCGGCTCAGACGAGGAGCATCGACCATGAGCACCAAGTCACAGCAGACCGAACAGGCCAAACAAGCCGAACAGACACGCGAAGTGCCGGAGGTCAGCCCGAACCGCGGGACCAGGCAGCACGTCGGTCGGGCCGCGATGGCGATCGTCACGGTCGCCGTCGGCGCTGCCCTCACCGCCCTCGTGATCGGCGTGGCCGGCGGCACGGACACCGAGCCCCCTCCCAACCCTGGCGTCACGCAACCGTCCGGGATCGAAGTGCCGCCCCAGGGCTTCGACCCGCAGCTCTACAAGCTGGCCCAGGAGAGGTTGGCAGTACCGCCCCAGGGCTTCGACCCGCAGCTGTACAAGCTGGCCCAGGAGGGTGCCGCCCCAGGGCTTCGACCCGCAGCTAACAAGCTGGCCGAGCAGTGGGCCGCCCGACAGCGAGCCGGGCAGGACTGACTCGGCACGCGGTGCGGTCCGCCTCGGCGCCGACCCTTCCGCGTGCCGCCGAGCCGCAGCTCGCGGAGCTAAGCGCTCCCCAGTCTCCGAACCGGGTCAGCGCAGGGAGTACGTCGCGAGCGAGACGCCGACGTAGTGGCTGGCGAAGGCCAGGATCGTGAAGGTGTGGAACACCTCGTGGAAGCCGAACCAGCGCGGCGAGGGGTCCGGGCGCTTGAACGCGTAGACGACGCCACCGAGCGTGTAGAGGCCGCCGCCGACGATGATCAGCACCAGGATGGCGGTGCCGATGCCGACGCCGGCCTCGAAGGCGCCGCGCGCGAAGCCCGGGATGAAGAAGACGGCGGCCCAGCCCAGTGCGATGTAGATGGGTACGTACAGCCAGCGCGGGGCGCCGACCCAGAACACCCGGAACAGCACGCCGAGGATGGCCCCGGTCCACACGACCGACAGCAGCACGGTGCGCTGGGTGCCTTCGAGGAGGACCAGCGCGAACGGCGTGTAGGAGCCGGCGATCAGCAGGAAGATGTTGGAGTGGTCGAACCGGCGCAGGAACGCCCAGACCTTCGGCGACCAGGTGCCGCGGTGGTAGATCGCCGAGACGGTGAACAGGATCACGGCGGTGCCGGTGAACATGGCCGAGCCGACCCGGGTCAGCGCGTCGGGGGAGAGGGCGATCAGCACGATCCCGGCGGCGAGGGTCAGCGGGGCGATGCCGAGGTGCAGCCAGCCACGCAGCTTGGGCTTCACGTCGGCAACGGTCTCGGCGAGGTGGTCCAGCCCGTGCCGGATCACCTCGTTGCCGTGCCTCATCGCTTCACCCATGGCGTCGAACTTACCCGATCGTAGGTTACGGGAAACCGTTTGTAGGTGAACGTCTCGTCACAGTCGGGCGGCAACGCGGCAGTAGCATTCGCAGTGTGGCGGACTGGAAGCGCGGCATCCGGCGGATGCTCTATCCGGCGTACGAGTCGCGGATGGTCAGGGCGCTCCCGGCCGACAAGCTCCCCAAGCACATCGGCGTGATGCTGGACGGCAACCGGCGCTGGGCGAAGGCCGTCGGTGCCGACACCGCACACGGTTACCGGGCCGGCGCCGCCAACATCGAGCCGCTCCTCGACTGGTGCGAGGAGGTGGGCGTCGAGGTGGTCACCCTGTGGCTGCTGTCGACCGACAACCTCAACCGTCCTCCCGACCAGCTCGCCGGACTGCTCAAGATCATCGAGGGCGCGGTGACCACCCTGGAGAAGGAGCAGCGCTGGCGGCTGCACCCGGTCGGCGCGCTCGACCTGCTGCCGGCCTCGACCGCGCGCAAGCTCAAGGACGCCGAGGAGGCGACCCGGGACGCGCCGGGTCTGCTGGTCAACATCGCGGTCGGGTACGGCGGTCGCCGCGAGATCGCGGACGCCGTCCGGTCGCTGCTCCAGGAGCAGGCCGGCAAGGGGATGACCCTCGAGGAGCTGGCCGAGGTGATCGACGTCGAGCACATCGCCGAGCACCTCTACACCAAGGGCCAGCCCGACCCGGACCTGGTGATCCGCACCTCCGGGGAGCAGCGGCTCGGCGGCTTCCTGCTCTGGCAGAGCGCCCACAGCGAGTTCTACTTCTGCGAGGCCTACTGGCCCGACTTCCGGCGCGTGGACTTCCTGCGTGCGGTCCGCGCCTACGCCCAGCGTGAGCGTCGCTACGGGTCCTGAGACCAGGGTCCCGGTCCCCATGACCCGTTCGGGCCGTGGACCCGCCAGGTCGGCCCTAGTCACGCCGGGCCATTTCATCTTCCGGTCACCCCACGTTCGGGCGTGTCGCCCGGAGCGGGTCGGGGCAGCGGCGTACTTTTCGAGGTATCGGCGAGTGGGGAAGCTCGTCGCACTGGGAGGCCCGTTCGTGAGGATTCACGACTGCAGTTCGCAGCAGCCCCGCTGTTGCGTGCACGGGAGCCGGCACTCCGGCTTTCGGGTTCCGTCCCGGTCCGTCAGCGTGAACTAAGGACCGGGCGTGGAGTGCCCGTGCGGTCCCGTGAGGGGTGACCATCGTGCCGACCACGGCCAAGAAGTCCCAGCGCTCCGCTTCCACATCCGCGCCCAACCGCACGTTCGTGCTCGACACCAGCGTCCTGCTGGCCGACCCGGGCGCGTTGCGACGGTTCCACGAGCATGAGGTGGTCCTGCCGGTGGTCGTGATCACCGAGCTGGAGGGGAAGCGGCACCACCCGGAGCTGGGGTTCTTCGCACGCACGGCACTGCGCATGCTCGACGAGCTGCGGATCACCCACGGTCGCCTCGACGAGCCGGTCCCGGTGGGGGAGGCGGGCGGCACGATCCGGGTCGAGCTCAACCACACCGACGCCGAGTCGCTCCCGTCCGGTTTCCGGCTCGGCGACAACGACACCCGGATCCTGGCCGTTGCCCGCAACCTGGCGAACGAGGGCCACGACGTCACCCTGGTCTCGAAGGACCTGCCGCTGCGGATCAAGGCGTCCGCCGTCGGTCTCGACGCGGAGGAGTACCGCGCGGAGGCGATCAGCGACTCCGACACCGGGTACACCGGCATGGCCGAGCTGGACGTGACCGCCGCCGAGCTCGACGAGCTGTACGACGACGGCTTCATCGACCTCGCGGCCGCCCGCGACCTGCCGTGCCACAACGGGCTCGTGCTCCTCTCCGAGCGCGGCACCGCCCTGGGCCGGGTCGGTCCGGACAAGCAGGTCCACCTGGTCCGCGGGGACCGGGAGGCGTTCGGCATCCACGGCCGCTCCGCCGAGCAGCGGATCGCCCTGGAGATGCTGCTCGACCCCGAGGTCGGCATCGTGTCGCTCGGTGGCCGCGCCGGCACCGGCAAGTCGGCGCTCGCACTCTGCGCCGGCCTCGAGGCGGTGATGGAGCGTCGCCAGCACAAGAAGGTCGTGGTCTTCCGCCCGCTGTTCGCCGTCGGTGGCCAGGAGCTCGGCTACCTGCCCGGCTCGGAGTCGGAGAAGATGTCGCCCTGGGCGCAGGCGGTCTTCGACACCCTCGGTGCGCTCACGTCGCGCGACGTGATCGACGAGGTGCTCGACCGCGGGATGCTCGAGGTGCTGCCCCTCACGCACATCCGCGGCCGGTCGCTGCACGACGCGTTCGTGATCGTCGACGAGGCCCAGTCCCTCGAGCGCAACGTCCTGCTCACCGTGCTCTCGCGGATCGGCGCCAACTCGAAGGTGGTGCTCACCCACGACGTCGCCCAGCGGGACAACCTGCGGGTCGGCCGGCACGACGGCGTGGTCGCCGTGGTCGAGAAGCTGAAGGGGCATCCGCTCTTCGCGCACGTGACCCTGACCCGGTCCGAGCGGTCGCCGATTGCGGCGCTGGTCACGGAGATGCTGGAGAACGTGACGCTCTGAGCCGTGCGCGGGCCGCAATCGTCCGATATCCGGGACGGTTGCGGCCCGTGGTGCGTGTGTGACGGGTGTGGCGTAGTGTGACGCGACTCGCTCCCGATTGTGCGCGTTTGGTTTGCATGCGCCCCGGGCATGTTGCAGGGTGGCTCGTGACCGTTTCGTGATCTGGGGGAGCTCGAGCACCGGGTCCGTGCCAACGAAAGACCCTGAGCTCGCTCCGCGAAACCTGCCCGCTGCCGCCTACCCCCGTGAGTCTTCCTTCGTATGTCGCACACCCGTGAGAAGTACGTACCTAAGCACCGCCAGGCCAAACACCGGAAGGAAACCCCTTTCGTCAAGGCCGCTCCGAAGGCGGTCCTGCGGTCGACCCTGATGTTCTCCTCGGTCGCCGTTGCCGCGACCGCAGGAGTCGTCTCCACCGGCGTCATCTCGAGCCCGCTCTCGGTCAGCAGCGCCTCCGACGGGTTCGCGAACGTCGGCAACCCGCTCACGTCCCGTGACGACAACGCCGACGACACCGAGCGCAGCGAGACGGTCTCCCGCTCCGACCGGCGTGACCAGACCGACCCGGCCAAGGAGGCGGCGCTCACCCACACCGACGGTCCCGCGGTCAGCCGCACCGAGGACATCAGCGATGAGGACCCCCGCGAGATCGCCCAGGCCCTGCTCGCCGAGTTCGGCTTCTCGTCCGACCAGTTCAGCTGCCTCGACTCCCTCTACATGAGCGAGAGCGGCTGGCGGGTCGACGCCGACAACCCGTCCTCGAGCGCGTACGGCATCCCGCAGGCTCTGCCCGGCGAGAAGATGGCGACCGCCGGCGCCGACTGGGCCACCAACCCGGTCACCCAGATCCGCTGGGGTCTCGGCTACATCCAGGACCGCTACGGCTCCCCGTGCGGTGCCTGGAGCTTCAAGCAGGGCAACGGCTGGTACTGATCGCCGGGTCGGCCGGGACGCTCAGACCAGGCCCACCAGCCGCCGACTCTCGTCGTACAACCGCTGCCCGAGCTCGTCGTCGCGGGCGAGGTCGGACGGCTGCGTCAGCCGGTTCTTGTCGTAGTAGCCGCCGGTCTGCCCCTCGACCTCGGGGCTGGTGGCCAGGTAGGTGATGGTCTTCCCGCCCTCTTCGGGCGAGACCATCGCCAGGCGCTTGGCGACGGCCAGGGCCGGCCGGGCGAACCACGGTGCCCGGCTCCAGATGCCGGTGGCCACCGAGCCGGGGTGCAGGGCGTTGACCGTCACGCCTCGCCCTTCGAGGTCGCGGGCGAGGTGGCGGGCGTAGAGCACGTTGGCCAGCTTCGACCGGCTGTAGGCGCGCATGATCCCGTAGCCGCCGTGCTCGAAGCCGGGGTCGTCGAGGTCCATGCTTCCGCGGAAGTGGCCGACGGACGAGGTGAACACGATCCGCGCCGGCGCGCTCTCGACCAGGCGCTCCTTCAACAGCTCGGTGAGCAGGAACCCGCCGAGATGGTTCACCGCGAAGGTCGCCTCGAACCCGTCCTCGGTGACGGTGCGATCGGCGAAGACGGTGCCGGCGTTGTTCACCAGGACGTCGATGCGCGGGTACGCCGCGAGCGCCCGCGCCGCGAGCTCCCGCACGGAGTCGAGCGACGCGAAGTCGCAGAGCTGGGACTCGACCCGGCCGGCCGGCGCCGCGGCGCGCACCTCCTCGACCGCAGCCGCTGTCTTCGCGGGGTTGCGGCCGACCATGACGACGTGGCCGCCCTGCTCGGCGATCTGCCGGCACGCGTGCAGGCCGATGCCGTCGGTGGCGCCGGTGACCAGGTAGGTCCTCACGGGTGGGTCATGCTCTCGACGTCGAGCGCCTCGTCGAGCTGTTCCTCGGTGAGGTCCCCGCGCTCGACGAAGCCCATCGCGATCACGGTCTCCCGGATGGTGGCGCCGTCCGCCAGCGCCTGCTTGGCGATCTTCGCGGCGCTCTCGTAGCCGACGTACTTGTTGAGCGGGGTGACCACCGAGGGCGACGACTCGGCGTACGTGCGCATCCGGTCGGCGTTCGCGGTGATCCCGTCGACGCAGCGCTCGGCGAGCAGGGTGGAGGTGTTGGCGAGCAGCCGCACCGACTCGAGGACGTTGCGCGCGATGACCGGCAGCATCACGTTGAGCTCGAAGTTGCCGGCGGCGCCCGACCAGGCGACGGTCGCGTCGTTGCCGACGACCTGCGCGCAGACCATGAGGGTGGCCTCGGGGAGGACCGGGTTCACCTTGCCGGGCATGATGCTCGACCCCGGCTGGAGGTCGGGCAGGTGGATCTCGGCCAGCCCGGTGGTGGGGCCGCTGGACATCCAGCGCAGGTCGTTGCAGATCTTGGTGAGGCCGACGGCGATCGTGCGGAGCACGCCGCTGAGCTCCACGAGGGAGTCACGGGTGCCCTGCGCCTCGAAGTGGTCGCGCGCCTCGGTGAACGGCTGGCCGGTGTCCTCGGCCAGCACCTCGATCACCCGGGCCGCGAAGCCGGGCGGGGTGTTGATGCCGGTGCCGACGGCGGTGCCGCCCAGGGGCAGCTCGCGGACCCGGGGGAGGACCGCCTCGAGGCGCTCGGCGGCGTACCGGACGGTGGCGGCGTACCCGCCGAACTCCTGGCCGAGCATCACCGGGGTGGCGTCCATCAGGTGGGTGCGGCCGGACTTCACGAGGCCGGCGAACTCGTCGGCCTTGGCGGACAGGCTGCGCTCCAGGGTGCCGAGGGCGGGGAGCAGGCGCTCGGTCACGGCGATGGCGGCGGCGACGTGGATGGACGTGGGGAAGGTGTCGTTGCTGGACTGGCTGGCGTTGACGTGGTCGTTGGGGTGCACGTCGGTGCCGGCGTTCGTGGCGAGGCTGGCGATGACCTCGTTCAGGTTCATGTTGGAGCTGGTGCCGGAGCCGGTCTGGAAGACGTCGACCGGGAACTGGTCGTCGTGGTCGCCGGCGACCACCTCGGCGGCGGCCTTCGCGATCGCCTCGGACCGGTCCTCGTCGATCACGTCGAGCTCGCCGTTGACCCGGGCGGCGGCGGCCTTGATCCGGGCCAGGGCGTGCACGTGGTCGGCCTCGAGGCCGGTGCCGCTGATCGGGAAGTTCTCCACCGCCCGCTGGGTCTGCGCGCGCCAGAGGGCGGACTCGGGGACCTTCACCTCGCCGAGGGAGTCGTGCTCGATGCGGTATCCGTCAGCTCATGGGGTGGACGGTACCCGCGCGACGTGGAGCCAATAGTGCTCGTCCCGTTCCTGCAGACGGACGTCGTACGGGCGGGCCTCGGCATCGCCGAAGACCTCCTCGAGCGTGGCCTCGAGCTCGGCCGACCGGTCGGCCGACCAGATGACGAGGACGCCGCCGGGACGCAGCAGCCGGCGTACCTCGGCGAGGAACGGCGGCTGGTAGAGCGCTGCGTTGCTCTCGTGCACGAGGTAGCCCGGGCCGTTGTCGACGTCGAGCAGCACGAGGTCGTAGCTGTCGTCCGGCGCCTCGGCGACGGCGTTGGTGATGTCGGCGACGACCGGGTTGGCCCGCTCGTCCGCCAGCAGCCCGGGACCGTGCGGGATGGTGCCGTCCCGCATCCAGCCCACCAGGGCCTGCTCGATCTCGACCACGCTGCACCGCTCGACCCGGCTGTCGGCCAGCACCTGGTGCATCGTGTAGCCGAGCCCGAGCCCGCCGACCAGCACGTCCTTCGGGTCGTCGTGCAGCTCGAGCGCCGCGTCCGCCAGCGCCTGCTCGGTGCTGGTCTCCTGGGTGTCCATCACGAAGACCCCGTTGGCCCGGAGCTCCAGCGCCGTCGGCGACCCGGGCTCGCTGCGCTCCCTCAGCACCAGCTCGCCGCGCTCCGACTCGGCCCGTGCGACCTCGACGTACTCCATGGCTCCCCCGGGAATCTTGCGTCATGCGATGTGGTCGCTCCGGCGACCACTTCGTATGACGCTAGCGCCGGTCGTCCACAGGCTGCAGACGAGGTGGGTTCGGCGTGGACAGTTCCGGGCAGATCGGGCGGATGAACCGCACGCGGGTGGAGCGACTCGCCGCCGAGCAAGCCGGCGTGGTCTCGCTCATCCAGGCCTACGCACTCGGTACGACGCGTGCCGAGGTTCGCGCACACGTTCGCGCCGCTCGCTGGCGTCGCCACGGTTCGCAGTCGATCGTGGTGCACCGCGGGCCGCTGACCCAGGAGGCACGCTTCTGGGCAGCTGTCTTCGAGGCAGGTCCTCGGGCGCAGCTCGATGGCGAGTCCTCGCTCCTGGCCGGCGGGCTGCGCAACTACGAGTCCACGAAGATCCGGGTGTCTGTCCCGCGTGGCGCCCGAGTACGTCGGGCACGCGGCCTCGACATCCGTCAGACCAGGAGATGGGACGCGGGCGACGTCTTCGGTCGAGGTGGGCCGCGGACCCGGAACGAGGTCGCTGCTGTCCGAGCTGCCCTGTGGGCTCGGTCGGACAAGCAGGCGGCCCTGCTCCTCACGATGGCGGTCCAGCAGGGGTTGACGACGCCGGAGCGCCTGGGAATCGAGATGCTGCGAGTCAGGAAGGCCAAGCGACGACGCCTGATTCACGCCGTGATCCTCGACGTGCTGGGCGGAGTGAGATCTCTCGGTGAGCTCGAGTTCGCCCGCGAGTGCCGGGAGCGAGGTTTGCCCGAGCCCACGCGACAGGTGCTCCGCTGCGGCCCGGGTCGGCGCTACTACCTGGACATGGTCTGGGACGACTGGGGCCTGGTCGTCGAGATCGACGGGATCCACCATGCCTGGGTCGAGCAGGTGGTCCCCGACGCGCTGCGGCAGAACGACGTCACCCTCGATGGCGCCACCGTCCTGAGGCTCCCGTTGCTCGGGCTGCGCGTCGCGGCCGACGACTTCTTCGCACAGATCGATCGCGCCCTGAAGCACTCCGGTTGGGCTCCAGCGGCATGAGGTCTCGTTGCGTCATACGAAGTGGCTGTCTGGACAGCCACTTCGTATGACGCACACACCGAGGCCCTCAGTCGAAGAGCTCGCTGAGCCAGCTCTCCTTCTTCTTCGGCTTGCGGTAGCCCTGCTGCTGGTAGCCCTGGTCGTAGCCACGCTGGTCGTGGCCCTGGGTGTACCGCGGGGGCGGCTGGTCCGGCCGCTGCGGGGGCGGCGGAGCGGCCTGGGGTGCGGGCTGGGTGAGGGAGCGCTCGATGATCTTGTCGAGCTCGCCACGGTCGAGCCACACGCCGCGGCAGGTGGGGCAGTAGTCGATCTCGATGCCGCTGCGCTCGCTCATCTGAAGAACGGTTCCGTCGGTCGGGCACTGCATGGGTGTCCTCCTGTCGTCATCTGGAGGAACGCGCGAGTTCAGGCGAGGGTTCCGAAAACGTGACCTCGGGCGACGACCCGACGGGAGTAGCCTCCGAACCAGCGTCCCGGGAGGGGGCGCGCAGCGCGGTGACGCGTTCGGCAGCAGGAGGTCCCATGAAGGCCCGTTCCTCACTCCTATCCATCGTGGCTCTGGCCACCGCCACCACGCTGGCCCTGGCCGGCTGCGCGCCGCCGGAGGACGACGACGACAGCGGCGGCGGAGGCAGCGGCGGCACCGACGCCGCGGCGGCCACCTCGGCGGAGGACTTCGGCGGCATGGACGCCCTGGTCGAGGCCGCGCAGGAGGAGGGAGAGCTGAACGTCATCGCGTTGCCCCCGGACTGGGCCAACTACGGCGAGATGATCTCGACGTTCTCCGAGAAGTACGACATCGAGGTCAACTCCGCACAGCCCGACGGGGCCAGCCAGGACGAGATCAACGCGGCCGACCAGCTGGCCGGCACCGACCGCGCCCCGGACGTCTTCGACCTCGGGCAGTCGGTCGCCCTGGCCAACACCGACATGTTCGCGGCGTACCAGGTCGAGACCTGGGACGACATCCCCGCCGAGTTCAAGGACCCGGAGGGACTGTGGGTCAACGACTACGGCGGCTTCATGTCCATCGGCTACGACTCCTCGGTGGTCCCCGAGGTCACCTCGGTGGCTGACCTCCTCGGCCCGGACTTCAAGGGCAAGGTCGCCCTCAACGGCAACCCGACCGAGGCCGGCGCCGCGTTCAGCGGCGTGGTGATGGCCTCGGTCGCCAACGGCGGCTCGGCCGACGACATCGCACCCGGCGTCGACTTCTTCGCGCAGCTCAACGACGCCGGCAACCTGCTGCCGGTCGACCCGACCTCCGCGACGATCGAGTCCGGGCAGACTCCCGTCGTCATCGACTGGGACTACCTGAACGCGGCGGAGGCCGCCAAGATCGACACCTGGGAGCAGCTCGTGCCGTCGGAGGCACCGATCGCCGGCTACTACTTCCAGGCGATCAACGCCGACGCGCCGCACCCGGCCGCAGCCCGGCTCTGGCAGGAGTTCCTGTACAGCGACGAGGGCCAGAACCTCTGGCTCGCGGGCGGCGCCCGTCCGGTCCGGGCCGAGGCCATGGCCGAGGCCGGCACCATCGACACCGAGCTGTACGACGCGCTGCCGGCCGTCGAGGGTGAGCCGATCATCCCGACGAACGAGCAGACCGAGGCGATGGCGGCGTACCTCGCCGACAACTGGGCGAAGGCCGTCGGCTGAGCGTCACGGCACCGGTGCGGGCGACCGGTTCTCCGCCCGCACCGCCGACCCGGCAGGGCCGTCGTTTCGACGTCGGCCCTGCCGTCGGGCTGCTCCCGTTCCTCGTCTACGTCCTGATCTTCCTGATCGTCCCCACGATCACGGTCGCGTTCGGGGCCTTCCAGGCCGACGGTGGTGGCTTCACCCTGGAGCGGGTCAGGGCGCTCAGCAGCGAGACCGCAATGGCGGCCCTGCGCGAGAGCCTGGTGCTGTCGCTGTCGTCGGCGGCCGTCGGCGCGGTCCTCGGCGCGATGCTCGCGTACCTCATCGTGACCGCACCGCCGACCAGCCTGACGCGGCGCGCCGTCCTCTCGGTCTGCGGCGTGCTCGCCCAGTTCGGCGGCGTCACCCTGGCGTTCGCCTGGATGGCCACCCTGGGCTTCGGCGGGCTGCTGACCAACCTGCTCGCCGACACGTTCGGCGTCGATGCCACCGGCTCCGGTTGGCTCTACGAGCTCCCCGGCCTGATCCTCGTCTACACCTACTTCCAGATCCCGCTCATGGTGATCGTCTTCCTGCCGGCACTCGAGGGCCTGCGTCCGCAGTGGCGGGAGGCGGCGGTCAGCCTGGGCGCGACCACGCGGCAGTACTGGACCCAGGTGGCCTTCCCGCTGCTCCGCCCGGCCTTCCTCGGCTCGACCCTGCTGCTGTTCGCCAACGCGTTCGCGGCCTACGCCACCGCCGCAGCACTGGTGAGCCAGGGTGCACCCATCACGCCGCTGCTGATCCGGTCCGCGCTGACCAGTGAGGTCGTGCTGGGGCAGGCGAACTTCGGCTACGCGCTGGCGCTGCAGATGGTCGTGGTCGTGGCCGTCGTGATGGGGCTCTACGCCTGGTTGCTCAAGCGGACGTCGCGGTGGCTGTCATGACCGGGACCCTGCCCTGGCGCGTGGTGCGCATCCTCCTCCTCCTCGTGTTCGCGGCGTACTTCCTGCTCCCGCTCATCGCCCTCCTCGACTTCAGCACGAAGGTGCCCGGGCACCGACGAGCGCACGGATCTGGCATGGCGGAGCCTCGCCGAGAACCCGACCATGAGCGAGGCGATCCTGACCTCGCTCACGCTCGCGGTCCTCACCGTCGTGGGCATGGTGGTGCTGCTCGTGCCGACCATGATCTGGGTGCGGCTCCGCGTCCCCGGGGCCACCCGGCTGGTGGAGTTCCTGTGCCTCCTGCCGCTGACCATCCCCGCACTGGTGATCGTGGTCGGGCTCAAGAACGTCTACGCCTGGGTGAACTACCTGGTCGGCGACTCGGCGCTGACGCTCGCCTTCGTGTACGTCGTGCTGGTGCTGCCGTACTCCTACCGGGCGATCGACTCGGCCCTCTCCTCGATCGACGCGCGGACCCTCGCCGAGGCCGCCCGTTCCCTCGGGGCGAGCTGGTGGACGGTGATCGTGCGGGTGATCGCCCCCAACATCCTGAACGGCGTCCTCGGTGCGGCGTTCGTGGCGGTCGCCCTCGTCCTCGGCGAGTACACGATCTCCTCGCTCCTGCACTACGACACGCTCCCGGTGGTGATCGTGCAGTTCGGCAAGAGCGACGCACCGCTGTCGATGGCGGCGTCGCTCGCCTCGATCCTGTTCGCCGCCGTGTTCCTCGTCCTGCTGTCGTTCCTGGACCGGCGCCGACGTCCGTCCGAAGGGAAGTAGATGTCCACCCAGACCTCAGAAGCCCGGGCCGCGTCCGACCGCGGCGTCGCCGTCCAGATGACCGGGCTGCGCCGGTCCTACGGCAACGTGCACGCCCTCGACGGGCTCGACCTCCACATCGAGCCCGGCGAGATGGTGGTCCTGCTCGGGCCCTCCGGATGCGGCAAGACCACCGCGCTGCGGATCGTCGCCGGCCTCGAGCGGCAGGATGCCGGCACGATCACCGTCGGCGGGCGGGACCTGTCCTCGGTGCCGGCCAACAAGCGCGACATGGGGATGGTGTTCCAGGCCTACAGCCTGTTCCCGCACCTCACCGTGCTCGACAACGTCGCGTTCGGGCTGAAGCTGCGTGGACGCTCCCGCAAGGAGCGGCGGAACCGCGCCGGGGACATGCTCGACCTCGTGGGCCTCGGCGAGCACAAGAAGCGCTACGCCAACCAGCTCTCCGGCGGCCAGCAGCAGCGCGTGGCGCTGGCCCGGGCGCTGGCCATCGAGCCGTCGGTGCTGCTGCTCGACGAGCCGCTCTCGGCCCTCGACGCGAAGGTCCGGGTCCAGCTCCGCGACGAGATCCGGCGGGTCCAGCTCGACGTCGGGACGACCACCCTCTTCGTCACCCACGACCAGGAGGAGGCGTTGGCCGTCGCGGACCGGGTCGGAGTCATGAACGCGGGCCGGCTCGAGCAGCTGGCTCCTCCGGCCGAGATGTACGACTCCCCGGCCACGCCGTTCGTGGGCGAGTTCGTCGGGCTCAGCAACCGGATCCCGGCGCGGGTCGAGGGCGGCAACGCCCACGTCCTCGAGACCACACTTCCCCTGCTCCCGGGATCGGCGTCGGGCCAGGGCGTCGCGCTGGTCCGACCCGAGGCCGTCTCGTTCACCCCCGACCCCGACGGCCAGGCGACGATCGCGTCGGTCGCGTTCCTGGGCCCGGTCTCCCGGGCCACCGCCACCCTGTCCGACGGGAGCCTGATCGTGGCCCAGCTCGCCAGCCAGTCTGCGAACCGGCTCCAGATCGGGGAGCGGGTGCGCGTGGAGATCGAGGGCGGCGCCGTGCTGGTGGTCGGGGCCTGACCTCAGGGTCCCGGGGCACGCCGACGTTCCCGGCGTGCTGTCGCCCGCGCCATCAGCCGGTACCGCCACACACCGAGCCAGCCCACGGCGACCGCGAGCACGGCCACGCCGCCCACGAGCCAGAGCCACCACGTGGCCGGGCCGTCCTCGCTGGCCCAGTCCCCGCTCGTCGAGACCCAGACCTCGACCGCGTCGCCCACCTGATGCCGCTGCGGCCCGCACCGACGCAGGACGCTCTCGTGGCTCGCGCCGTCGTCGTCCTCCCACGCGAGCGTGTACACCGCCCGGCGGCCGCTGTCGCAGCCGTCGTCCATCCGGACCTCCGTCACCTGGGCCGAGACGTGCTCGGTCCGGCCGAGGACATGGTCGCGGTTGTCGCTCGGGACCAGCACGAGCAGCAGGCCGACCACGAGGCCGGCCAGCAACCACCACCACGAGTACCGCCAGCCGCCCCGGCGCGGCTCGACCTCCTCGAACCCCGGCCGCGGATCCCCCACCCGTGTGCCGCCTACTCGGCTGACCGAACCCGGATCCCGGTGATCGGCACCGTGACGGCACCGGAGGGATCGGTGAAGAAGTCGTTGCCCTTGTCGTCCACGACGATGAAGGCGGGGAAGTCCTCGACCTCGATCTTCCAGACCGCCTCCATGCCCAGCTCGGGGTACTCCAGCACGTCGACGGCCTTGATGCAGTCCTGGGCCAGCCGGGCGGCCGGGCCGCCGATCGAGCCGAGGTAGAAGCCACCGTGGGTGTCGCAGGCCTGGGTGACCTGCTTGGACCGGTTGCCCTTCGCCAGCATCACCATCGAGCCGCCCGCGGCCTGGAACTGCTCGACGTACGAGTCCATCCGGCCGGCCGTCGTCGGTCCGAACGAGCCGGAGGCGAAGCCCTCCGGGGTCTTGGCCGGTCCGGCGTAGTAGACCGGGTGGTCCTTGAGGTACTGCGGCATCTCCTCGCCCGCGTCGAGCCGCTCCTTGATCTTGGCGTGCGCGATGTCGCGGGCCACGACGAGCGGGCCGGTGAGCGACAGGCGGGTCTTCACCGGGTGCCGGGAGAGCTCGGCGAGGATCTCCTCCATCGGCTGGGTGAGGTCGATCTTCACGACGTCGCCCGACTCGGCGAGGTGCTGGACCTCGGTGTCGGGGAGGTACTTCACCGGGTCGGTCTCGAGCTGCTCGAGGAACACGCCCTCGGCGGTGATCTTGCCGAGCGCCTGCCGGTCGGCCGAGCACGAGACCGCGATCGCGACCGGACAGGACGCACCGTGCCGGGGGAGGCGCACCACGCGGACGTCGTGGCAGAAGTACTTGCCGCCGAACTGCGCGCCGATCCCGAACGACTGGGTCAGCTTGAACACCTGCTCCTCGAGGTCGAGGTCACGGAACCCGTGCGCGGCCATCGTCCCCTCGGTCGGGAGGTGGTCGAGGTAGTGGGCGGAGGCGTACTTCGCGGTCTTCAGCGCGAACTCCGCCGACGTGCCGCCGATGACGACGGCCAGGTGGTACGGCGGGCAGGCGGCGGTGCCGAGCGAGCGGATCTTCTCGTCGAGGAAGGTCAGCATCCGCTCGGGGTTCAGGACGGCCTTGGTCTCCTGGTAGAGGAAGGACTTGTTCGCCGAGCCGCCGCCCTTGGCCATGAACAGGAACTTGTACTCCGGCTTCCCACTGCTCTGCGGAGTCGAGTACAGCTCGATCTGCGCCGGCAGGTTGGTGCCGGTGTTCTTCTCCTCGTACGTCGTCAGGGGAGCGAGCTGCGAGTAGCGCAGGTTGAGCTTGGTGTAGGCGTCGTACACCCCGCGCGAGATCGCCTCGCCGTCGTCGGCGCCGGTCAGCACGCCCTCGGACTTCTTGCCCATCACGATCGCGGTGCCGGTGTCCTGGCACATCGGCAGCACGCCACCGGCGGAGATGTTGACGTTCTTCAGCAGGTCCAGCGCCACGAACCGGTCGTTCCCCGAGGACTCGGGGTCGTCGATGATCTTGCGCAGCTGGGCGAGGTGGGCCGGGCGCAGGTAGTGGGAGATGTCGTGCATCGCCTCGGCGGTCAGCTGCTGGATCGCCTCCGGTGCGACCCGCAGGAACGTCTGGCCGTCGGCCTCGAACGTCGAGACCCCCTCGGTCGTCACCAGCCGGTACGGCGTGTCGTCGGCACCGATCGGCAGCAGGTCGGAGTAGCGGAATTCTGGCCCGGAGTTCACGCCCAACACGTTAGTGCCCACGGTTAGGCTGGCCGTCATGGAGGGAGAGCTCGAACGCCCCGACCCGTCGCAGATGCGGGTCTCCGACGCCGACCGGCACCGCGTGGCCGACATCCTGCGCGAGGCCGCAGGCGAGGGCCGGATCGACATCGAGGAGCTCGACGAGCGCCTGGAGTCGACGTACGCCGCGAAGACCTACGGTGACCTGGTCCCGATCACGTCCGACCTCCCCGTGCCGCGAGCCAGCGGCTCGCCAGCACCCCGACCCCAGCATTCGGTGCCGTCGTTCTCCGGCCACGCGCCACGACTCCTCGATCGCGATCATGGGCGGCGTGACCCGCAAGGGCCTGTGGGAGATCGGCCCGACGCACACCGCGTTCGCGATGATGGCGGGCGTCGACCTCGACCTGCGCGAGGCGAAGTTCTCGAGCCGGGAGACGGTGATCACCGCCAACGCCTTCTGGGCCGGCATCGACATCATCGTCAACGAGTACACGAACGTGATCGTCGAGGGCGTCGGGATCATGGGTGCCTTCGACCAGGGCCGCGACAAGGTGGCTCCGAACCTCGGCCCCGACTCGCCGACCGTGCGGGTCAAGGGCGTCGCGCTGATGGCCGGCGTCACCGTCCAGCGCCGGGCGATGCCCGGCACGACGAAGCGGCGGATGCTCGGCCGCTCCTGACCCACGCACTCACGGCGCCGCGGTGGTCCCCCGCACGATCAGCCGGGACGGCACCACGACGGTGCGCTCCTCCAGGGGCTCGCCGCGCAGCAGGCGGACGGCCATCTCGCCGGAGAGGAGCCCCTGCTGCTCGATGCCCTGGTCGACGGTGGTGAGGCCGATCAGCTCGGCGTGCGGGTGGTCGTCGACGCCGATCACCGACATCCCGGCGGGGATCTCGACCCCGTGGGCGACCAGGCTGCGCAGCGCACTCAGCGCCACCTCGTCGGTGAAGGCGAACACCGCCGTCGGTGGGTCGGACAGCGCCAGCAGCCGGTCCATCCCGACCCCGCCGGCGTTCTTCCCGAACGGCATCGTCACGAGGTAGTCGTCGCGGAACTCGATCCCTGCCTGCTCCAGCGCGTCGTAGTAGCCGCGGCTGCGCTCGAGCTCCGCCGAGTGCTCGGCCGCGGCGGTGTCGCTGGTGCGGATCATCCCGATCCGGCGGTGGCCGAGGTCGATCAGGTGCTGCATGGCCGTCATGCGCGACGGCGTGGTCGTCGACCTCGACGCGCGGATGGTCGCGGAGCCGCCCGCCGGCCACCACCACCTCGACGCCCATCAGGTCCAGCCGGTCGACCTCGCGCTCGCGCAGCGGAAGCGCGATCAGCACGGCGGCGTCCACCTTGCGCCGGGCGGGCAGGTCGTTGAAGAACCGGACCCGCTCCTCCTCGCCGTCGACCTGGTAGACCAGCACGTCCAGGTCGGCCGCGCGCAGCACGCGCTCGATCCCGGCGAGCATCGTCGCGTAGAACCAGATGTCGATCCGCGGCACGACCACCGCCACCCGGCCGGTCTCGCGCCGGGCCAGGCCCGAGGCCTCGGGGGACACGACGTACGAGAGCTCGTCGGCGATGGCCCGGATCCGCACCCGCGTCGCGTCGCTGACGCCGGGGACGTCGCGGAGGGCGCGCGAGACGGTGGCGATGGACACGCCCGCTCGGCGTGCCACGTCGGCCATGTTCACCTCGGACGAGGCCGTGCTGGACCCCCGCACCTCCACACCATAGCGACCTCGACCGGATTGTTACGCAAGCGTTTGTGGGACGCGTGCGACAGCCGTTTACAGCGGGGGCATTGCGCGATAGACATGGGGGGCATGTGACGGGCACCACAGGATCGTTCCGGTAGGCGCAGTCTCGCCGCCTCCGGCGTGAGGAGGATCGGCATGGGCACGAGCACACGGCGCCGTACGGCGGCAGCGGGGGTGGCAGTCGCGCTGGCGTTGGCACTGTCCGGGTGTCTGCAGGATCCCGGTGACACCGAAGGCGGTGCCGGCGGGATCAGCGGCAGCGTGGACAACAACCAGGACGACGGCGACGGGGTCGTCACGATCCTGGGTGCCTACGGCGGTGACGAGAAGGAGAACTTCGAGAAGGCGCTCGCGCCGTTCGAGGAGGAGTCCGGGATCGACATCAAGTACACCGAGGACACCGACTTCACCACGACCATCAAGACCCGCGTCGCCGCGGGTGACACCCCTGACATCGGGTTCTTCCCGCAGCCCGGCGGTCTGCTCGAGCTGGCCGCCGACGGCAACATCCAGCCGATCGACACCTTCCTCGACTACGACGCCATCGACGCCACGCTGGTCCCCGGCCTGCTCGAGTCGGTCCGGCTCAACGGCCGGGTCTACGGCGCCCCCATGCGGCTCGCGAACAAGAGCATCGTCTGGTACCCGAAGAAGGCCTGGGACGAAGCCGGCTACGAAGTGCCCACGACGATGCAGGAGATGACCGACCTCGCCGCGCAGATCAAGGCCGACGGCGTCACGCCGTGGTGCATGGCCTGGAACGCCGACCAGGCGACCGGCTGGGTCGGCACCGACTGGATCGAGCAGTACGTCCTGACCCTCAACGGGCCCGAGGTCTACAACCAGTGGACCAGCCACGAGATCCCGTTCGACGACCCGCAGATCGTGGCCGCGTTCGACGAGTTCGGCAAGATCGCCAAGACCGACGGAGAGGTGTACGGCGGGGTGAAGACCGTGGTCAACACCCAGGTCGCCGAGTCGATGGTGCCCGCCTTCAAGAACCCGCCCGAGTGCATGCTCGAGCGCCAGGGCAGCTTCGAGATCTCGTTCCTGCCCGCGAAGATCCAGGCCGACCTCGACAACGAGGTCGGGGTGTTCGCGTTCCCGAGTCTCGAGCAGGGCACCGCCCCGCCGATCCTGGGTGGCGCTGACCTCGCCGCGCTGTTCAACGGCAACGACGACGAGGCCATCGAGGTCATGAAGTTCCTGACGTCCGACCAGTTCGGCGCCGAGTGGGCGCAGGCCGGTGGCTGGCTGTCGCCGCACCGCACCTTCGACGCGAGCAACTACCCGAACCAGACGACCAAGGACATCGCCCAGCAGGCGACCGAGGCCTCGGAGGTCGTGTTCGACGGCTCGGACGTGATGCCGAAGGAGGTCGGCTCCGGCACCTTCTGGACCGGGATGGTCGACTGGATCCAGGGCAAGAGCTCGGAGGACACGACGGCTGACATCGAGGCGTCGTGGCCCGAGGAGGAGGCCGCGCAATGAGCACCCGAACCGACGAAGGGGTCGACGTCAACGACGCCCCCGAGGCGGGCGAGCCCGCACCCCCGGACCAGCCGGCTCCGCCCGGCCCGGGCGAGCCCGAGGGTGAGAACCCCGACCGTGCGGACGTCCGCAAGATCGTGACCGGCCTGGTCGGGCTGCTGCTGGTCGGTTGGGGGATGGGCAACGCTTTCCTCGCCTTCGCCTACTACCCCGAGTGGTTCCTCGACAGCAAGATCCTGATCGGGATCCTGGCCCTGATCGTCGGGGTCGGCGGGGCGTACTTCCTGTTCTTCTTCATCAACATGTTCGTCGAGGGACTGCCGGGCGCGCTGTCGCGCGGCCTGATGCCGTACGCCTTCGTGCTGCCGGCCATCGGGCTGATCTGCCTGATGCTGCTCTACCCGACGATCCAGACCATCAACTACGCCTTCGCCAACGCCGACTCCACCGAGTACGTCGGGCTGGAGAACTTCCGGACGATCTTCAACGACGAGGTCTTCTGGCAGGCGATCTTCAACAACATCCTGTGGCTGGTCATCGTGCCCGCCGTGACAGTGTTCTTCGGCCTGATCGTGGCGGTGCTGGCGGACAAGCTGTCGACCAACGGCGAGAAGCTGAGCAAGAGCTTCATCTTCCTGCCGATGGCGATCTCGTTCGTCGGTGCCTCGGCGATCTGGTCGCTGGTCTACGCCTACGACCCGCCGAACGAGCCGGCCACCGGTCTGCTGAACGCGATCTGGCGCCTGCTCGGCGGTGACCCGCAGACCTGGCTGCAGATCTCGACGTTCCGGCTCAACTCGTTGCTGCTGATGGTGATCCTGATCTGGCTGCAGGTCGGCTTCTCCATGATCCTGCTGTCCTCTGCGATCAAGGGCGTTCCCGAGGAGACGCTCGAGGCCGCGCGGATCGACGGCGCCACGGAGTTCAAGATCTTCACCCAGGTCGTCGTCCCCCAGATCCGGGGGACGATGATCACGGTCTTCATCACCGTGGTGATCCTGGTGCTCAAGGTCTTCGACATCGTCTACGTCCTCACGGACGGTCGCGACAAGACCCAGGTGATCGCGAACCTGTTCTTCGCCAAGCTGTTCCGAGACAGCCAGGCGGGCCAGGCCTCCGCGATCGTGGTCGTGCTGCTGATCGCGGTCACCCCCGTGCTCATCTACCAAGTGCGGCACTTCCGGCGTGAGGAGATGGCACGATGACCGATCTTCAGGAGCAGGCAGTGCTCACCGAGGGCGGCGGGAAGCAAGGCCGCACCCCCGGCATCATGGCCGACGGTCGTCGGCGCAGCTGGTTCTCGATGCTGGTGATGGCGTTCCTCGTGCTGCTGTGGACCGTGCCGACCCTGGGCCTTCTCGTCACGTCTCTCCGGAGCCGAGACGCGCAGGCCGAGACCGGCTGGTGGACGGCGCTGTGGAACGGCGGCTGGACGTTCGAGAACTACCGTGGCGTCTTCGAGAGCACCGACATCGGGACCGCGCTGCTGAACAGCGTCATCGTCGCGATCCCGGCCACGGTCATCCCGATCATGTTCGCGGCCTTCGCGGCGTACGCCTTCACGTTCATGGACTTCCGTGGCAAGGACGTGCTGTTCATCGTGATCGTCGCCGTCATGGTGGTGCCGATCCAGGCGGCGTTCTCGCCGCTGCTGAACCTGCTCGGCCCCAACGGGATCGGCATCTCCGGTGAGTACATCGCGGTGTGGCTGCTGCACACCGGATTCGGCATGCCACTGGCGATCTACACGTTCCGCAACTACATGACGACCCTGCCGAAGACCGTGATCGAGTCGGCCAAGATCGACGGGGCGACCCACTTCCAGACGTTCTGGAAGCTGATCGTGCCGATGTCGGTGCCGACGCTGGCGGCGTTCGCGATCCTGCAGTTCCTGTGGGTCTGGAACGACCTGCTGATCGCCAAGCTGTTCCTGACCGCCGACAACACGACGATCATCGTCGAGCTGCAGGGTCTGCTGGGCGCCCAGGGTCAGGGCACCGAGTACCTCCCGGCGGGCGCGTTCATCTCGATGATGATCCCGATGATCGTGTTCTTCACGCTCCAGCGGTACTTCGTCCGTGGCCTCACGGCCGGTGCCGTGAAGGGCTGATGCCGCGGGCATCATTGACGGCGTGACCTTCGCACCTGTCCACCTGACGCGGGCGGGCGTGAGCCTCGTGCTCGCGCCCGCCCCGTCCGGTTCACCCGCGATCCTGCACTGGGGCGAGGCCCTCGGTGACCTGTCGCCCGCCGCCCTCGACGGCCTGGTCGCGCTGCACCGGCCCGGGGTCCCGCACTCCGCGATGGACCAGCCGCGGCTGCGGGGCGTCGTCGGCGAGACCGGATCCGGGTTCACCGGCCTCCCGGGGCTGGAGGGAGTCCGGGCGGGCCGGACGGCCGGCTCCTGGGAGCCGCGGTTGCGCGACTGGACCTGCACGGGGACCGACGACCTCGACGCCGGTGCCCGGCTCGAGGGAGCCGATCCCGAGGCGGGCTGGGGCGTCGTCGTCGACCTGGAGCTGACCCGCGAAGGGCTGGTCCGGCAGCGGCTGGTCGTCACCAACACGGGCCCGGGCGACCTCCAGCTCCAGGCGGTGCGGGCCGCGCTGCCCGTGCCCGCCCGAGCGGCCGAGCTGCTCGACCTGACCGGCCGCTGGTGCCGCGAGCGCACCCCCCAGCGACGGGACTGGCTGCTGGGCGCGCACGTCCGTGAGGGGCGGCACGGCCGGACCGGCCACGACGCGACCCTGCTCATGGCCGCGGGCCGCCCTGGCTTCGGCTTCGGGCACGGCGAGGTCTGGTCCGTGCACGTGGCGTGGAGCGGTGACCACACGACGTACGCCGAGAGGACGGCGGAGGGCGAGTGCCTGCTCGGCGGCGGCGAGCTGCTCGGACCGGGCGAGGTCGTCCTGGCCGAGGGGGAGAGCTACACCAGCCCGTGGCTGCTGGGCTCGTACGCCGGCGACGGGCTCGACGCGGTCAGCGCGCGGCTGCACGGGTGGACCCGCCGGCACGCGCCCCGGACGCGCAGCACCCGGCCGGTGCTGCTCAACAGCTGGGAGGCGGCGTACTTCGACCACGACCTGGACCGGCTCGGCGAGCTCGCCCGGGCGGCGGCGGAGGTCGGCGTGGAGCGGTTCGTGCTCGACGACGGCTGGTTCCGCGGGCGCCGGCACGACCGGGCCGGGCTGGGCGACTGGACCGTCGACCCGGCGGTGTGGCCCGAGGGGCTGCACCCGCTTGATCGACGAGACCAAGCGGCTCGGCATGGACTTCGGGCTCTGGGTGGAGCCGGAGATGGTCAACGAGGACTCCGACCTCGCGCGGGCAGCACCCCGACTGGCTGCTGCGGGGACGCGAGGCGCTGCCGCCCGAGTGGCGGCACCAGCAGGTGCTCGACCTCCAGGTGCCCGAGGCCTACGCCGCACGTGCGGGACGCGTTGCTGAGCCTGCTCGGGGAGTACGACATCGCGTTCCTCAAGTGGGACCACAACCGCGACGTGTTCGACGCCGCCCACGCCGGGCGGCCCGCCGTCCACGGGCAGACGCTGGCGTTCTACCGACTGCTCGACGAGCTGCGCGACGCCCATCCCCGGCTGGAGATCGAGAGCTGCGCCAGCGGCGGCGGACGGATCGACCTCGAGGTGCTGACCCGCACCGACCGGGTCTGGCCGAGCGACACCATCGACGCCGTCGAGCGGCAGCGGATCCAGCGCTGGACGTCGCTGGTCGTGCCACCGGAGATGCTCGGCGCCCACCTCGGCGGCCCGGTCGCCCACACCACCGGCCGCACGCACCGGCTGGAGCTCCGCGCGGCGACCGCGATGCTGGGCCACTTCGGCATCGAGTGGGACCTGCGCACCCTGGCCCCCGACGCCCGCGCCGAGGTCGCGGCCTGGGTCGCGCTGCACAAGCGGATCCGGCCGGTGCTGTCCACCGGCCGGCTGGTCCGCGGCGACCACCCCGACCCCGGCCTGGTCGTCAGCGGCGCGGTCGCCGACGACGCGGCGGAGGCGTGGTACGTCGTCGCCACGGTCGACACCCTGGTCACCCAGTCGCCCACCGCGGTGCAGCTGCCCGGGCTCGACCCGGCGCGGACCTACCGGGTCACCGGGGAGAACCCGCCGGGTGAGCGCCAGGTCGCCGACCTGGGGGAGTCCTGGCTCGACGGGGACGGGCTCGAGGTGCCGGGAAGCGTCCTCGGGTCCGCCGGGGTGCGGCTGCCGGTGACGGCGCCGGAGTCGGCGTACGTCCTGCGTGCCGTGGCCGTCTCCTGAAACCAGCCCGTGAGACGTAACCGTTTACGAAGAGACGCCCCGCACCTAGAGTGACGACCGTCACTTCACTACGGATCGTCCGGCACGTACCTGCCGGTGAAGGAGCGTTTCATCATGGCAACAGTGACCTTTGAGAAGGCACAGCGCTGGTATCCCGGGGCGGACAAGCCCGCGGTTCCCGGCCTCGACCTGGAGATCGGCGACGGCGAGTTCATGGTTCTCGTCGGCCCGTCCGGATGCGGCAAGTCCACCTCCCTGCGGATGCTCGCGGGACTCGAGGAGATCAACGACGGCAAGATCTTCATCGGTGACCGCGAGGTCACCCACACCCCGCCCAAGGACCGCGACATCGCGATGGTGTTCCAGAACTACGCGCTGTACCCGCACATGAGCGTCGCGGACAACATGGCGTTCGCCCTGAAGATGGCGAAGGTGCCGGACGCCGAGCGCAAGAAGCGCGTGGCCGAGGCCGCGAAGATCCTGGGGCTGGAGGAGTACCTCGAGCGCAAGCCGAAGGCGCTCTCCGGTGGCCAGCGTCAGCGCGTGGCGATGGGCCGCGCGATCGTCCGGAACCCGCAGGTGTTCTGCATGGACGAGCCGCTGTCGAACCTCGACGCGAAGATGCGGGTGCGCGACCCGCACCGACATCGCGAAGCTGCAGGCCGACCTCGGCGTCACCACCGTCTACGTCACCCACGACCAGGTCGAGGCGATGACGATGGGCGACCGGGTGGCCGTGATGAAGGACGGCGTCCTCCAGCAGGTCGCCACCCCGCTGGCGCTCTACGACAAGCCGGTCAACCTGTTCGTCGCCGGCTTCATCGGCTCGCCGCAGATGAACCTGCTCGAGGCGACGGCCAAGGAGGGCAAGGCCCAGATCGGCGACTACCTCGTGCCCGTCGACCCGACCGCGTCCAAGCAGCTCGGTGCCGGTCACGCCAACATCACCGTCGGGGTCCGTCCGGAGGCCTGGCGGGTGGTGACCGAGAGCGAAGGCGGTCTCCCGGTCCGGGTGACCGTGGTGGAGGAGCTGGGTGCGGACGCGTTCGTCTACGGCTCCAGCGGTGTCGAGGGCACGCCCAACAACATCATCGTCCGGGTGAGCCACCGCGACACGGTGCACAAGGGCGACACGCTCCACGTCACGACCGACCCGCAGCACGTCCACGTGTTCGACACCGACACGGGCGAGCGCCTGTCCGACTAGCCCCAAACGCACGTTGACCCGTCGTTAATTAACGACGGGTCAACGTCATTTCTGGGTGGCCCTGTTGGCGGTACGCCGGATCGCGTCGGCGATGGTGGGGAACAGGGCGGGCGGGATGTCGTGGCCCATGCCGTCGATGAGCAGCAGCTCGGCGCCGGGGATGGCGGCCGCGGTGGCCCGGCCGCCGGAGATGTGCACCATCTTGTCGGCCAGGCCGTGCACGACGAGCGCCGGCACCTGGAGGCCGCGCAGGCGGGCGCTGCGGTTCGGCTGGGTGAGCACGGCCATCATCTGCCGCATGATCCCCGCCCGGCTCACGCCGCGGTCGAAGGTCTCCTCCGCGCGGCTCTCCATCCGCTCCAGCGGCTGCGGGTAGCTCGGCGACCCGATCAGCTTCCAGAACGCCGTGCTGGTCCTGACGTACTCCTCGCGGCTGGGGCCGCGGCCGGTCAGCAACGCCGGGAGCAGCGTGGGGTTCTGCCACCCCACCGAACGCTTCCCGGTGGTGGACATGATGCTGGTCAGGCTCCGCACCCGGCGCGGCTGCGCGATCGCCATCGTCTGCGCGATCATCCCGCCCATCGACACGCCCACCACGTGCGCCGACTCCAGGCCCAGGTGGTCGAGGAGACCGAACGCGTCGTCGGCCATGTCACCGATCGTGTACGGCGGCCGCACCCGGCGGCCCGCGAACGCGCGCAGCAGGGCCGACCGGGTCACCCGTCCGCCGGCGCGCGAGGAGCGCCCGGTGTCGCGGTTGTCGTAGCGGATGGCGTAGAAGCCGCGCTGGGCGAGCATCGAGCAGAAGTCGGGGTCCCACCAGTTCATCGGGCCACCGAGCCCCATCACGAGCAGGACCGGCTCGCCGCCAGGATCGCCGTACGTCTGGTAGTGCAGCTCGATGTCCTGGCTGACCGGCGCGACCAGCTCCTCGGAGACGGCGACGGGGGCGGGGTCGGCGGGCTTCGGGCGGGCGCGGGAGGCCATGGCGCACAGTCAACCGCACGCTCCCAGATGCGGTATATGCGCCCCCTTGCACGGAAATCGGCGATCTCGCGCGTACCGTCGGTACTTGTGAACTCAACCACCGTCGGTGCGTTCCTCCAGCCGGACGGCTTCGTCCGGCCGGGCGTCTCGGCGGTGCTCCGCGAGGGCAGCGTGGTCTCCGAGGCCGGCCGCTACGTCCTCCGGCTCGGTCGGGGACCGGCGCTGTTCGCGAGGGGCGACGTACGCCGGGAGGACGGCCGAGCGGGCCGCCGAGCCGGTGGTGCTGGTCCCGGGGTTCATGGCCGGCGACGGGACGCTCCGGTTGATGGCGGCATCGCTGCGCCGGCAGGGGTTCCGCACCTACCGGTCGAGCATCCACGCCAACGTCGGATGCACCCTCAACGCCGCCGCCCAGCTCGAGGCGCGGCTGGAGTCGGTGGCGAACCGGCGCGGCAGCCGGGTCCGGATCGTCGGGCACAGCCTGGGCGGGATGCTCGCGCGCGGTCTCGCCGTACGCCGTCCGGACCTGGTGTCCGGGATCGTCACCCTGGGCAGCCCGATGCTGGCGCCGGGTGCGCACCACCTGACCCTGACCGCGAGCCTCGACGTGCTGGTCCGGCTGAGCCGGGCGGGCGTGCCCGGGCTGATGTCGGAGGACTGCGTGGCCGGCAGCTGCGCCCGGCAGAGCTTCGACGAGAGCCGACGGCCGGTGCCGGCGGACGTCGCGTTCACCTCGATCTGGTCGCGCCGCGACGGCATCGTCGACTGGCGGGCGTGCCTCGACCCGTTGGCGCTGTCGGTGGAGGTGCGGACCTCACACGTCGGGATGGCCGTCGACCCGCGGGTCATCGACCACGTCGTGGCCGCGCTGCGGGCGCAGGACTCAGTTCTCGAAGTCGATCGCGGCGAAAGTGCGTAGCTTCTGGAGCTTGTGCTCCGAGTTGATCGACCGGATCGTCCCGCTCCGGGAGCGCATCACCAGCGAGTGTGTCGTGCAGCCGCCGGCGCGGTAGCGCACGCCGCGCATCAGCTCGCCGTCGGTGATGCCGGTGGCCACGAAGAAGCAGTCGTCGCCGGTGACCAGGTCGTCGGTGGAGAGCACGTGGTCGTCGTCGAGGTTGTGCCCGGCGTCCAGCGCCTTCTGCCGCTCGTCGTCGTCCTTGGGCCAGAGCTGGCCCTGGATCACGCCGCCGGTGCACTGCATCGCGCAGGCCGCGATGATGCCCTCGGGGGTGCCGCCGATCCCGAGCAGGAGGTCGATGCCGGTGTCCGGGCGTGCGGCCATGATCGCGCCGGCGACGTCGCCGTCGCTGATGAACTTGATCCGGGCGCCGGTCTTCCGGATCTCGTCGACGAGCCCGGAGTGTCGTGGCCGGTCGAGCAGGACGACGGTGACGTCGGCGGGCTTGGAGCCCTTGGCCTTGGCCACCTGGTGGATGTTCTCGGCGACGGGGTAGCGGATGTCGACCACGTCGGCGGCCTCCGGGCCGGTGACGAGCTTCTTCATGTAGAACACGGCGGACGGGTCGTACATCGTGCCGCGCGGGGCCACGGCCAGCACGGCGATCGCGTTGTTCATGCCCTTGGCGGCCAGGGTGGTGCCGTCGATCGGGTCGACTGCTACGTCCACATCGGGGCCGGTGCCGTCGCCGACCTGCTCGCCGTTGTAGAGCATCGGGGCGTTGTCCTTCTCGCCCTCGCCGATCACGACCGTGCCGTTCATGCCGATCGTGGAGATCATGAACCGCATCGCGTTCACGGCGACGCCGTCCGCGCCGTTCTTGTCGCCGCGGCCCACCCAGCGGCCGGCCGCCATCGCCGCCGCCTCGGTGACCCGGACCAGCTCCAGGGCCAGGTTGCGGTCTGCTCGCTGCGGCGTTGCGTTGTCCCCGGTGTCCGTCATGCCGTGATGGTAGCCGGGTCTTTCCCTTCTGGCATTGGGCGTCGTCGGCTGTTTGCCTGCTCGTCAGCCGATCAGCCAGAGCGTGGTCACGGCCGCGACCAGGGACAGCGGCGTCGCCACCAGCGAGACCCGGTGGAAGTCGCCGAGGCTCGGGTGCACGTCGTGCCGGACCAGCGAACGCCGCCAGAGCAGGTTCGCGAGCGAGCCGGTGTAGGTCAGCCCGGAGCCGACGTTGAGTCCGATCAGGGCGGCCAGGACCGCGGTCGTGCCGAGCGGAGCCAGCAGCGGCACGACCAGCAGGGTGGCCGAGAGGTTCGTGAGCAGGTTGGCCAGCACCGTCGCCACGAGGGCGATGCCGAGCAGTCCGGCGTACGACGTGGTCCCCGGCAGCACGTCCGCCACCAGGTCCCCGAGGGGTCCGACCGAGAGCGCCGCCACCACGATCCCCAGGCAGAGCACGAACACGGCGAAGCCGGGGTGGGCCGCGCGCACCGCGTTGCCGACGGTGAGCACGCGGGTGCGGACGCCCCAGACGACCAGCACGACGGCCGTGGTGCCCGAGACCCAGAACGGGTCGACGCCGAACGGCGACAGCACGGCGAAGCCGACGAGCATGAGCAGCACGGCGACGACCGGCGTCCGGGCGTGGCCGGGCGGCTCGTCGGGCAGGGTGCGGGTCGGCTTGACCCGGAGGTCGGCGCGGTGCAGCAGGCGGAGGACGACGTACTCGACCACGAGGACGACCGCCAGCACCGGTGCCATCCGGGCGGCGAAGCCACCGAAGGTGAGGTCGAGGTGGGGCATCGCCAGCAGGTTCGTGAGGTTCGAGACAGGGAGCAGCAGGGACGCGGAGTTGGCCATCCGGAGGCAGGCCTGCGCGCCCGGCCGGTAGGGCAGGCCCATGCCGACCGCGGCGGTGACGACGACCGGGGCCACCAGCACGACCGTGGCGTCGAGGCTGAGCACGGCCGTGACCGCAGCGGCCAGCAGGAAGACGCCGGTCAGCAGCCGCACCGGGTCGCCGGCGCTGAGGGTCACCACGCGGTGGGCGGCGGCCCTGAAGACGCCGGCCCGCGAACAGACCTCGGCCACGACCAGGATCGTCACGAGGAAGGCGATGACCGGGCCGAGGTGCCGGAGCTCGCTCTCGACCTCGCTGACCGTCAGCAGTCCGGTGGCCAGCGTGACCAGCGCCGCGGCGAGACCGATCGCGGCTTCGGTGCGCCCGGAGGGGTGCCGGTAGGCCGTGACGAGCAGTGCGACGAGCGCCACGGCGGGGGCCGCATCGAGGAGGGGTCGCACGGGCGGAATCTACGGCACCTGTGAGGATTGCCCCGTGAGTGAGCAGGGTGGGCGGTACCAGCGGTCGTTCGCCGGGATGATCGGCGCGCTGCTGATCACCCTGGTCGTGATCGGTGCGTTCGTCGCGTTCCGCGCGCTCAACCGCGACGAGCTCGAGCGGCGTCCCGAGGCGGTGGACTACCTCGAGACGGCCGGGTTCGTGCAGGAGGCCGGGCTGACGGTGGCCTACCCGCCGACCCTCCCCGAGGGGTGGATCGCGACCACCGTCGACTTCAAGCCCGGCGAGCGGCCGTCCTGGGGGCTGGGGTTCCTGACCGACGACGAGAAGTTCGTCGGGGTCCGGCAGGAGAACGCCTCGCTGGACGACCTGCTCACGACGTACGTCGACGAGCAGCCCACCGAGCTGGCGGAGGCGGAGATCCCGGGGTCGCTCGCCGACACCTGGCGGGTGTTCGAGGACGAGGGTGGGGACCTGGCGTTCGCCGCCGAGGTCGGCGACGACTGGGTGCTCGTGTATGGGTCGGCTCCTCGGTCGGAGCTGGAGTCGGTCGTGTCGTCGTTGACCACGGACCCGGTCTGATCGCACCTCAACCACCGGTCTGGGTCAGGGGCAGCCGGCTTCGGTGAAGGCGCACATCGCGGCTACTGCTCCTGCTGTGGCCGTGGTCTGGGCGTCGAGCTGGCGGCGTACGTCGGCCTCGGGGTCGGGGCCGGCGCCGGCCTCGCTGGAGGTGATGTCGACGAGCACGGCCCGGCCGAAGCGGATGACGTGGAGGATCTCGAGGCCGACGGCCGGGTGGCCGTCGTACTCCTGCCGGCGGATGACCGCCCACGACTCGCCGCCCTCGGCGGTGCGGCGGACCTCGGTCACCTGGGCGTAGGGCCGCTGCTCGTTCTCGGTGGGGCAGGATCGGTAGAACGCGGTGATCTCGGCGACCCGGGCGGTCGCCGTGCCCGCGTCGGGGAAGACGGTGAGCTGGCGGGTACGGAAGTCCTCCACGTTGGTCCAGCGGGCCGATCAGCCGGTCGGTGTGGTTCGTGTCCGGCAGCAGCCGGCCGCAGGCCCGGAACTGCACCGGCGCGAGGGTGCGGGAGGGACCCTGTCGGCCGTAGCCCGGTCCCTCGGCCTCGTCGTCGTCCGGGTAGCCGTCGGCGAGCGGGAAGCCGTCCGGGATCCCGGTGGCGCAGCCGTCGGCCGAGAAGGCGCACAGGGAGCGGACGATCGGCCAGACCTTGCGGGCGTGCCCGGCGATGGCGCGGTCGAGCGGCCGGCCGGGGAGGTACTCACCGCCGGTCCCGGTCAGGAGCACGGCGTTGCCGACCCGGACCGCCTCCCACCAGTTGGCGCCCGGCACCTCGTGGCCGCCGTTCTCGAAGGTCTGCACGGCGGTGAGCGACTCCTCCCCGCCGGCGAGCGAGGGCTGCAGCCGGTGTCGCCACAGGGTGCCGCCCATGACCTGCTGGGGGCACGCCGCGAACGCGCCCCCGACGAGGACGACGAACCGGTGGGCGGCCCGGTCGTCCGCGAACACGCGCAGGTCGCGCGCCTCGCCGTACTCCGGGCCGAAGGAGGAGACGGTACGCCGGTCGAGGACGCCGCGCGCCGGGAACAGCTCGGCGCCGCAGGTCCGCATGGCCACCCCGTCGTCGGTCAGGGCGTCCTCGGGCTCGGGCAGGCGCTGGTCGATCCGGACACCGGCGGGAATCGCCGAGAGCCAGTCGTGGTCGGCGGGCCGGAAGGGCGTCGGCTGGTAGGACCTCTCCAGAGCCGGGGACGCGCTCACCACGGGCTGGTGGCGGGTGGCCGCCGGCTCGGACGGGTGTGCCGCCGGTGGCTTCGTGGTGGCGGGCGGGTCGTCACCGGCGACGACCGCGACCGGGATCGCCACCAGACCGGTGGCAACGACGACCGCGGCGGCCAGGCGCGCCCTGCGGATGGTCGGTGTGGCCATGGCGTGCCTCCTCGCCGGTGTGACGCACGCCGGCGCAGGCAAGTTGCCGCGGGGAGGCCCTAGTTCGGCCGGGGCATCGCGGGCAGCCTCTGGCCGGCCCGCTCCACGAGCGCGATGAAGGCGCCGGGCGCCATCGTCACGTCGCCGTCGGGGACGAAACCGACCTGGGCGATGGCGGTGCCCTCGCGGACGACGCCCATCAGGAACGACACCGACGTGTCGTCGCTGAGCTCGGTGGTGACATGCCAGACGCTGAGGTCGCGGTCGGGTCCGGCCCGGTGGGCCACCTGCCGGACGTCACTGCCGAGGCTCTTGTCGGGGCAGGCCGCCATCCGGCTGCGGATCTCCTCGACGAAGGCCTTCGCGCGGGGAGCCCGCATCGTGCCGACCGTCTGGGTCAGGCCGAACTGCGCCGGCAGCTTGCTGCCCGGGATCACGAACGTCCGGGTGACGTTGTTGCTCATCGGCTCGGCGCGGAAGTCGGCGTTGTCGCAGGAGGTCGACGCGTCGTTGTCCATGGCGCGGCGCGGCTCGGTGCCGACCCACGGCCTCGGGACGCCGTCGACCGGCGGCAGGTCGACCTCGGCGAGCATGCCGGGCACCATCCCCACGGGCACCGGCGGCACCGGCTTGACGACCGGCTTCTGCGAGCAGGCGCCTGCGTGCGGCTGGGTGCACACGCCGTCGACGGCGGTGGCGAGCAGCCGGGCGGTCCCCGGGAGGTCGGCCGGCCCCTCGGCCGTCGACCGGGTCACGGTCGTGGTGGTGATCCGGCCGGACCGGGCAACGGCCGCGACGTACGTCTTCGTGGGCTGGCCCCACTGCTTGAGCTCCAGCAGCATCGCCTCGTCGCCGACGCCCTCGATCTCGTTCGTCGACACCAGCTGGGCTCGGGGCTCGGAGCAGCTGGCGAACCAGTCGACGACGTTGTCATAGGCGCGACCGGCGGTCCGCTGCGTCGCCGACAGCTCGGTCGACTCGACGGCCGTCACCTCCGGGCCGCCCTTCTTGGGCGTGGTGTCGAACTCCCGCACCAGCGCGGCGACGCCGCGCGGGTCGGCGAACCGGGAGTCCTGGCAGGGGAGCACCCGGCCGTTGCCCTCGGTGTTGTCGCCGGTGCTGGTCTCGGTCCACCGCCGACCGGGCACGTGGTCGGACACCTGGGCGGCGGTGAGCAGGATGTCCTCGGAGAACTGCTCCGGCGGCTCCGGCCTGGGGCGGGGGCTCGCCGACGGCGACGCTGGCGCGTCGGCCCCGGGCTCGCGGGCCAGGGTCGGGCGGACGCCGGTCGCGTCGGTGACGAGGGAGCCGCTGACGAGCACCGCGGCGACCGCGACCGCGACGCCGACCAGGGTGTGCGTACGCCGCCGCGCGGCGCCCTGCCGGCGCAGGATCGAGGGGCGGGCCCAGGTGGTGTTCTCGGTCTGCTCGCGCAGCGGCTCGAACAACGGCCTGATGTTCGTGGTCGCGACGTCACGGTGCACCGAGAACTGCGCCGTGGCGGTCTGCAGGACGCGCTCGGCCTCGGCGCGGGGCAGGCTGATCTCGCGGGCCAGGTCGCCCATGCTGACGCTGGCGAGGTGGGTCAGCAGCAGCGCCTTGCGCTGGGTGACCGGGAGCTTGCCGAGGGCCTCGAGGGTGCTGCGTGCCTCCTTGTCGAGACCGCGGTCGCGGTGCCAGATCCGCGCGGTGTGCCGGCGCTGCGCGTGCGACCAGGCGTGCGGGCGGGCCCAGCTCTCGGGGTCGGGCAGCCGGGAGATCCTCGGCCACCGGTGCCAGGCGACGACGAACGTGTCGCGGACCGCGCTGCGCGAAGCCGGCAGGTCACCGGTCAGTGCGTAGGTCTGAAGCAGCAGTCGCGATCGCGTCTCCTTGTAGAACGCATCAAAGTCGTCGGGCCTGTTCATCGCCCGTCCACGGTACGGGAGGGCCGAAGCGGAAGCACAACGGCGTGGGAGCGCTCTTCGCCACATTTCCCGGGCGATGATGGCCGGGCCATGACTTCGTTGCTCGCGCGCCCGGACCGCGCCGTCACCGACGGCGAGGTCGATCCCCGGCACCGACGACCGCTCGTCGTGCTGTCCACCCTCGGCGGGATCGCCGCCGCAGCCTCGACGCTGACGGTGTGCCTGGCCCTCGGCGTGGTCGGGTGGTTCCTCACCGACGCCGGGGCTCACGGCGAGCCGCGCGACGGGCTCGAGGTCGGTGCCCTCGGCTGGCTGATGGGCCATGGGTCCGGAGTCCGGGTCGACGGCGTCACCGTGACCGCCGTACCCCTGCTCGTGACCATGGTCGCCGCGTGGGCCACCTGGCGGATCGGCCACCGGATCGGCGACTCCATCTCCGGGCACGGCCCCGACGCGGACGCGATCTCCGACGGCGAGCGGGACTGGACGGTCCCGGTCGCACTCGCCCTCTTCACCTCCGGCTACGTCGTGGTGACGGTGCTCACCTCGACGCTCGCCGCCACCGACCGGACCGCACCCGACACCGCCAGCGCAGTGCTCTGGTCGGTGCTGATCTGCGTGCTCTTCGGCGGCCCGGCGTTGGCCGTGGGGTCGGGCCGCGCGGCCATCTGGGCGGCGTTCCTTCCGGTCTCGGTGCGTGCGGCCGCCACCACCTGCCGCGCCATCCTGGTGAGCTACCTCCTGGTCGCCGCGATCGCGCTCGTGGCCGCGCTGGCGGTCGACTTCGGTACGGCCGTCAACGTGCTGTCCCAGCTGCACCTCGCCGGCGGGGAGGCGACGCTGTTCCTGCTCGCCACGGCGCTGCTCCTGCCCAACGCCGTCCTGTTCTCCGGCTCCTACCTGCTCGGTCCCGGCTTCTCCGTCGGCACCGGCACCATGGTCTCGCCCACCGGTGTCGTGCTCGGCCCGCTGCCGATGTTCCCGCTGCTGGCCGCGCTCCCCGACAACGGCCCCGCCGCCGGGTGGACCGTCGGCCTGATGGCCGTGCCGCCGGTGGTGGCGGCGCTGGCAGCGGCGCGTGCCCAACGGCGTCACCCGACGGTCCGCTGGGAGGAGGGCGCGCTCCGCGGCTGCACCGGCGGCGTGCTCGCCGGCGCGCTCCTGGGCCTGCTCGCCGCGGTGGCCGGCGGCGCGGTCGGCCCGGGCCGGATGCAGCACGTCGAGCCGTTCGCGTTCGACGTCCTGGTGCACTCGATCACCGCGTTCGGGATCGGCGGCCTGTTCGGTGGCCTGGCCATGACCTGGTGGCACCGGCGCTCGGTCCGCCGCGCAGCCGAGCCGGCCTGACCTACACTGCGGCGCGTGCCGACCTCCTCTCCCGCCCGCCTCGTCGTGCTCGTCTCGGGCTCCGGCACCAACCTCCAGGCCCTCCTCGATGCCTGCACCGACCCGGCGTACGGCGCCCGGGTGGTCGCCGTGGGCGCGGACCGCGACGACATCGAGGGCCTGGCCCGCGCCGAGCGGTCCGGGATCCCCACGTTCGTGCGCAAGCTGCGCGACTACCCGGACCGGGAGATCTGGGACCGGACGCTCACCGACTCGGTCGCCGGCTTCGAGCCCGACCTGGTGGTGCTGGCCGGCTTCATGAAGCTGGTCAGCGACGAGTTCCTGGCTCGCTTCGACGGGCGGGTGGTCAACACCCACCCGGCGCTGTCGCCGTCCTTCCCGGGCGTGGCCGGCCCGGCCGACGCCCTGGCGTACGGCGTGAAGGTGACCGGCTGCACGCTCTTCGTGGTCGACGGTGGCGTCGACACGGGTCCGATCGTGGCGCAGGAGGCGGTGCCGGTCGAGGACGACGACGACGTCGAGTCGCTGCACGAGCGGATCAAGGTGGCCGAGCGGGCGATGCTGGTCGCGGCCGTGGGCCGGATGGCCCGGGAGGGGTTCACGATCGCGGGTCGCCAGGTGAGGTTCGGCGACTAGGCTCCCTGGGTGGCATCGGCATCGGGGTACGTGCTCTGTGGGACACCCCGTACCGGCAGCACACTGCTGTGCAGCCTGCTGACCTCGACAGGGGTGTTGGGCCATCCCGAGTCCTACTTCAGGGAGGCCGACGAACGCGCCTGGGCCGAGCGTCTGGGCGTGTCGGTCGTCGGTGACCGGGCGCGCAGCTACAGCCGCTTTGCCCAAGCAGTGCGAGCAGAAGCGACGACCGACAACGGAGTCTTCGCAGCACGGATCATGTGGGGTTCCGTGGGTCGGATCATGGAGGGCCTGGGCAAGGCCCCGCACGAGTCGGACGTGGCGGTCCTGGAGCGCACCTTCGGACCCCTGGCCTTCGTCCTTCTCCGCCGTGAGGATGCCATCGCCCAGGCCGTCTCCTGGTCCCGGGCCGAACAGACGGGATTCTGGCAGCAGGGCGACACGGTGACGCGCCCACCTCGGCAGGATCTCCAGCAGATGACGGACCTCGTGGAGACCATCCGCGAGGACAACGCGGCGTGGCGAGACTGGTTCCATCGTCAGGATCTCGAGCCGCACGAAGTGACCTATGAAGGGCTCGTGAGCGACCCCCGCGGAACGGTCCACGGCATCGCGGCCCGGCTAGCGGGTCTCCGTGGCCGACTCATGGGAGCCGCGGTCGCCACATCGACGTCAGGCCGACCAGACCAACGCCGATTGGGCAGCGGCGTTGCGGGATGCGCTCGAACGTCCGCGCGGCTACCAGTAATGTGAGGCCACACGACTGGCGCAGGTGGGCAACCACCAGGGAGTGACGCCGGGAGCATCGACCGCCTGGGTGCTCCTCCACCCGAGCAGGAGTGTCATCAGTGTCAGAGAACCGCATCGAGATCAAGCGCGCCCTGGTCTCCGTCTATGACAAGACCGGCCTCGAGGAGCTCGCCCGTGGTCTGCACGAGGCCGGCGTGGAGCTGGTGTCGACCGGCGGCTCCGCGAAGCTCGTCGAAGGCCTCGGGATCCCGGTGACCAAGGTCGAGGACCTGACCGGCTTCCCCGAGTGCCTGGACGGGCGGGTGAAGACCCTGCACCCGCGGGTGCACGCCGGCATCCTCGCCGACCGGCGGCTGGACTCCCACGTCGCGCAGCTGGCCGAGCTCGGCGTCGAGCCGTTCGACCTGGTGGTCTCCAACCTCTACCCGTTCACCCAGACCGTCGCCTCCGGGGCGTCGCCGGACGAGTGCGTGGAGCAGATCGACATCGGCGGACCGTCGATGGTGCGTGCCGCTGCCAAGAACCACCCGTCGGTCGCGATCGTCACCTCGCCCGCTCGGTACGCCGACGTGCTCGCCGCGGCGGCTGCCGGAGGCTTCACCCTGGCCGAGCGCAAGCAGCTCGCGGCCGAGGCGTTCACGCACACCGCGGCGTACGACGTGGCGGTGGCGAACTGGTTCGCGTCCGGCTACGTCGAGGCCGAGGACGGCTGGCCGGCCTTCGCGGGCGAGACCTGGGACAAGGCTGCCGTGCTGCGGTACGGCGAGAACCCGCACCAGGGTGCCGCGCTGTACGCCGACGGCACCGGCGGTCTTGCGGGTGCCGAGCAGCTGCACGGCAAGGAGATGTCCTACAACAACTACGTCGACACCGACGCGGCGCGGCGGGCGGCGTACACCTTCGACGAGCCGGCGGTCGCGATCATCAAGCACGCCAACCCGTGCGGCATCGCCGTCGGCGGCACCGTCGCCGAGGCTCACCGGCGCGCGCACGAGTGCGACCCGGTCTCGGCGTTCGGCGGCGTCATCGCCGTCAACCGGCCGGTGTCCGTGGAGATGGCCACCCAGGTGGCCGAGATCTTCACCGAGGTGATCGTCGCGCCGGCGTACGACGACGGGGCGGTCGAGGTCCTCCAGGGCAAGAAGAACATCCGGATCCTGCGCTGCGACGACCCGACCGGCGACCGGCCGGCGGAGCTGCGCCAGATCAGCGGGGGGATCCTCGTCCAGATGCGCGACCACGTGGACGCGCCGGGCGACGACCCCGCGAGCTGGACCCTGGCGGCCGGCGAGGCGGCCTCGGCCGACGTGCTCGCCGACCTGGCCTTCGCCTGGAAGGCCTGCCGCTCGGTGAAGTCGAACGCCATCCTGCTGGCCTCGGGCGGAGCGTCCGTCGGGGTCGGGATGGGCCAGGTCAACCGGGTCGACTCCTGCCGGCTCGCCGTCGAGCGGGCCGGTGAGCGCGCCAAGGGCAGCGTCGCCGCCTCCGACGCGTTCTTCCCGTTCGAGGACGGACCGCAGATCCTGATCGACGCCGGGGTGGCCGCGATCGTGCAGCCCGGCGGCTCGGTCCGCGACGAGCTGACCGTCGAGGCCGCGAAGGCGGCCGGCGTCACGATGTACTTCACCGGCACCCGCCACTTCGCCCACTGATCCTGACAGGATGACCCGCACCATGACTGCACAGAAGCTCGACGGCACGGCCACCCTGAAGGCGATCAAGGCCGAGCTGACCCAACGGGTGGCGAAGCTCCGCGAGCTGGGGGTCACGCCGGGGCTGGGTACGGTCCTGGTCGGCGACGACCCCGGCTCCCACTGGTACGTCGGAGCCAAGCACAAGGACTGCGCCGAGATCGGCATCGAGTCGCTCCGCGTGGACCTGCCGGCGACCGCAACCCAGGCCGAGGTCGAGGCGGTCATCGACGACCTGAACGCCAACCCCGCCTGCACCGGCTTCCTGGTCCAGCAGCCGACCGGGCTCGACGAGTACGCGCTGCTCTCCCGCGTCGACGCCGACAAGGACGTCGACGGCCTGCACCCGGTCAGCCTCGGTCGACTCGTGCTCGGCGAGGCCGGGTCGCTGCCCTGCACACCGGTCGGCGTGATCGAGCTGCTGCGCCGCCACGACGTCCCGATCGCCGGCGCCGAGGTCACGGTCGTCGGCCGCGGGCTCACCGTCGGCCGGCCGCTCGGCCTGCTCCTGACCCGACGTAGCGAGAACGCGACGGTGACCCTCTGCCACACCGGCACCCGCGACCTCGCCGCGCACGTCCGCAACGCCGACATCGTCGTGGCGGCCGCGGGTGTGCCCGGGATCATCTCCGCCGACATGGTCAAGCCCGGCGCGGCCGTCCTCGACGTGGGCGTCTCGCGGGTCGACGGCAAGATCGCCGGCGACGTGGCCGACGACGTCTGGGACGTCGCCGGGTGGGTGTCTCCCAACCCGGGCGGCGTGGGACCCATGACCCGCGCGATGCTGCTGTCGAACATCGTGGACATGGCCGAGAAGGCGCTGGGGTGACCGGTGTTGCAAGCAGCGCACACGTGAGCGACGTCCCCGCACCGGAGGAGCCGCTGCCCGAGGAGGTCCCGCACGACACCGAGGCCGGACGGCGCTATCCGTCGACGATCGGCGGGCTGTTCTACCTCGTGGTGCTGGTCGCGAGCGGCGTCGGCATCGGCCTCGCCTACACCGGCGAATGGCGGCTCGGCATCAAGTGGGTGGGCGCGGCGCTGGTCTTCGCCGGCCTGGTCCGGCTGGTGCTCCGCCAGCGCGACGCCGGCATGCTCGCCGTACGCCGACGCTGGGTCGACGTGCTGATGCTCGCCGGGACCGGCTCGGTGCTGATCTTCCTCACCGAGTCGATCCCCAACCAGCCCCTCTGACCCAAGACAACGCTGACCCGTCGTTAATTAACGACGGGTCAACGCAATCGGTGGTCGAGCAGCTTGCGCAGCAAGCGTGTCGAGCTCAGATCAGGCCGAGCTCGGTGACCGCGGCGCGCTCGTCGGCGAGCTCCGCGGTGGAGGCGTCGATCCGGCCGCGGGAGAAGTCGTCGATGTCGAGGCCCTGGACGATCTCCCAGTTGCCGTCCTTGGTGGTGACCGGGAACGAGGAGATCAGGCCCTCGGGCACGCCGTAGGAGCCGTCCGAGACGACCGCCATCGACACCCAGTCGCCCTCGGCGCTGCCGTGCAGCCAGTCGCGGGCGGCGTCGATGGTGGCGGACGCGGCCGAGGCGGCCGAGGAGGAGCCACGCGCCTCGATGATCGCCGCGCCGCGCTTGGCGACGGTCGGGATGAAGTCGTTCTCGATCCAGTCCTGGTCGCCGACGACCTCGGCGGCGTTCTTGCCGGCGATCTCGGCGTGGAACACGTCGGGGTACTGCGTCGCCGAGTGGTTGCCCCAGATCGTCATCTTCGAGATGTCGGTGACCGAGGCACCGGTCTTGGCGGCCAGCTGCGAGATCGCGCGGTTGTGGTCGAGGCGGGTGAGCGCCGAGAACCGCTCCTGCGGGATGTCGGGCGCGTTGCTCATCGCGATCAGGGCGTTGGTGTTGGCGGGGTTGCCCGTCACGCCCACGCGTACGTCGTCGGCCGCGACCTCGTTGAGCGCCTTGCCCTGCGCGGTGAAGATCGCGCCGTTGGCCGAGAGCAGGTCACCACGCTCCATCCCGGGGCCGCGCGGGCGGGCGCCGACCAGGAGGGCGAGGTTCACGCCGTCGAAGATCGTGTTGGCGTCGTCGCCGATCTCCACGCCGGCGAGGCCGGGGAACGCGCAGTCGTCGAGCTCCATCACGACACCCTCGAGCGCCTTCAGGGCGGGGGTGATCTCCAGCAGGCGCAGCTCGATCGGGCGGTCGGCGCCGAGCAGCGAACCGCTGGCGAGACGGAAGAGCAGGCTGTAGCCGATCTGGCCGGCCGCGCCGGTGACGGCCACCTTGAGGGGAGAGCTCACGACGACTCCTTGGGCGATGCGTTCGAGGCTGGGGATGGTCCCGCACGACGCTAGCAGCGCTCGGAGCCGGCGGCGACGGAGGGTTCAGCGTCCTTTCAGGACCGGTGCGACATGCTTGGCCGCATGACTCGACCGGGCGCACTCCTCACCTCGACGGTGGTCTGCGGCGTACTCCTGGTGAGCGGTTGCGGCACCGAGCCGGTGAAGTCGGGTCCCTCCGGGGTCGACGGTCTGGAGATCCCCACGCCGAGTGCCGACCCGGACGACTTCGTCGACGAGATCGACAACCCGTGGCTGCCGCTGGTGCCCGGGAGCGAGTGGGTCTACGAGTCGGTCGGCACCGATCCCGAGACGATCACGGTGACGGTCACCGACGAGACCCGCGAGGTGCAGGGCGTCACCACCACGGTCGTGCACGACGTGGTCACCGGCCCGGACGGAGAGGTCATCGAGGACACCTTCGACTGGTACGCCCAGGACACCGCGGGCAACGTCTGGTACTTCGGCGAGGCCACGTAGGAGTACGACGAGAGTGGCCGTGCGGACCCGGCCGGCTCGTGGGAGGCCGGTGTCGACGGCGCCCAGGCCGGCATCGTGATGCTGGCCGAGCCGCGGGTCGGCGACGGCTACCAGCAGGAGTTCCTCGAGGGCGAGGCCGAGGACCGGGCGACGGTGCTGTCGCTGGCGGAGGCGGTCAACGTGCCGGCCGGGTCGTTCCCGGACGTGCTCCAGACCGAGGAGAGCACGCCGCTCGAGCCCGGCCTGGTCGAGCGCAAGTACTACGCCCGCGGTGTCGGGCTGGTCTTCGAGGAGACCGTCTCCGGAGGCTTCGAGCGGGTCGAGCTGGTGGAGCTCACCCAGCCCTGACGCGTCACTGGCCGGGCGGCCGGATCACCGTCCGCTCGGGACCCTCGTCGTCAGGCGGCCAGGACTGCTGCGGGGGAGCACCGGGCGTCGCCGGGGGAGGCGTGCCCGGAGGCGGGGTGCTCGGTGGAGCCGACTCGGGCGGCGGAGTGGGGGTCGGGGCGGCCGGTGGCTGCTCGCCGGCCTGTGGCCACTGACCCGTCGGCGCCTCGGCGTCCGGCTGGTTCCACTGCTGCTGGTACTGGTCGGACGGGACGCCGTACGCCGGCGCGGCCGCCGGGGGCACCCGGCCGAACGTGAGCCCGGAGCCGGCCACCGGCTCCTCGCCGTGGCCGAACAGGATGGGGTAGATGAGGCCGGCCATCGGCCCCGCCGATGGTCGGCGCCAGGATGAACAGCCACAGCTGGATGATCGCGTCGGTACCGGCGAAGAGTCCGACCCCGATGGAGCGGGCCGGGTTCACGGACGTGCCGGTCGCGTTGATCGAGGCGTAGTGGATCATCGTCAGCGACAGGCCGATGGCGAGCGGCGCCAGCGCGGGGTGCTCCTGGCGGACGTCGGTGACGGCCAGGATCACGAGCACGAAGATCAGCGTCAGCAGGGCCTCGAGCAGGAACGCCGCCCACCAGGCGTAGCCGCTGCCCGCGTCGCCGAAGGAGTTCTGGCCGATGCCGTCCTCGGTGGAGCTGTAGCCCTCGAAGCCGTGCAGCAGGATGAACAGCGAGAGGCCGGCCGAGATGGCCGCGACCAGCTGGGTCCCGATGTAGATGTAGGTCTGCGACCAGGGGAGGCGGCCGCCGAGGGCCGCGCCGACGGTCACGGCCGGGTTGAAGTGACCGCCGGACACCCGGCCGACGGCGTACGCCATGACCAGCACGGTGAGGCCGAAGGCGAAGCCCGTGGCGACGTAGTCACCGTCGCTGATCATCGCCGTGCCGCACCCGATGAACACCAGGACGAAGGTGCCGATCGCCTCGGCCGCGATCTTCTGGATGGTGGTGGGTTCGGGGTAAGGAGTGGCTGTGTCCGACATGCGAGGACCTTTCGCGCGAGGAGCTCCGCCCACCGGGGCTCGCGATTTACCTTAGACCCGTCTCACCCCCATTTGCCTGCCCAAAGGGGCGCGCACTAGCGTCCGATGGGTGACCGACTCCAAGATCATCTACACCCACACCGACGAAGCCCCCCTCCTGGCGACCTACTCGTTCCTGCCGATCATCGCGGCGTACGCCGGTCGGGCCGGCGTGGACGTGGAGACCCGCGACATCTCGCTGGCGGGGCGGATCATCGCGCAGTTCCCCGATCGGCTGACCGACGAGCAGCGGCTCGACGACGCGCTCGCGGAGCTCGGGGACCTGGCCAAGACCCCCGAGGCCAACATCATCAAGCTGCCGAACATCAGCGCCTCGATCCCGCAGCTGAAGGCCGCGATCAAGGAGCTCCAGGAGCAGGGCTACGACCTGCCGGCCTACCCCGACGAGCCGAAGACCGACGAGGAGCGCGAGGCGCGCGCCCGCTACGACAAGGTCAAGGGCAGCGCGGTCAACCCGGTCCTGCGCGAGGGCAACTCCGACCGCCGCGCGCCGGCGTCGGTGAAGAGCTACGCCCGCAAGCACCCGCACTCGATGGGCGAGTGGAGCTCCGACTCGAAGACCAACGTCGCGCACATGACCGCCGACGACTTCCGCTCCAACGAGAAGTCGGCGGTCGTCGGATCCGAGGGCTCGCTGCGGATCGAGCTGGTCGCCGACAACGGCGAGACCACCGTGCTCAAGGAGTCGGTGCCGGTCACGGAGGGCGAGGTCGTCGACGGCACCGCCCTGCGCGTCGCCGCCCTGCGCGAGTTCCTGACCGCGCAGATCGCCCGGGCCAAGGACGAGGGCGTGCTGTTCTCGGTGCACCTCAAGGCCACGATGATGAAGGTCTCCGACCCGATCATCTTCGGCCACGTGGTGCGCGCCTTCCTGCCCGAGGTCTTCGCCCAGTACGGCGACGTGCTGGCCGCGGCGGGCCTCTCGCCGAACGACGGGCTCGGCGGCATCCTCGCCGGCATCGAGTCGCTGCCCGAGGGACCCGAGATCAAGAAGGCCATCGAGCAGGGCATCGCCGACGGCCCGGAGCTGGCCATGGTCGACTCCGACCGCGGGATCACCAACCTGCACGTGCCGTCCGACGTGATCGTCGACGCCTCGATGCCGGCGATGATCCGCACCTCCGGCCACATGTGGGGCCCCGACGGCAACGAGGCCGACACCCTCGCCGTGATCCCCGACTCCTCCTACGCCGGCATCTACCAGGTCGTCATCGACGACTGCCGCGCCAACGGCGCGTTCGACCCCGTCCACGATGGGCTCGGTCCCCAACGTCGGGCTGATGGCCCGGGCGGCCGAGGAGTACGGCTCCCACGACAAGACGTTCGAGATCCCCACGACCGGCACCGTGCGCGTCGTCGACGGGGCGGGCGACGTACTGCTGGAGCACGTGGTGTCCGAGGGCGACATCTGGCGGATGTGCCAGACCAAGGACGTCCCGATCCGCGACTGGGTCAAGCTCGCCGTGACCCGGGCCCGGGCCACCGGCGTCGCCGGCGGTGTTCTGGCTCGACGAGGACCGCGCCCACGACGCCAACCTGATCGCCAAGGTCGAGGAGTACCTCCCCGAGCACGACACCGACGGGCTGCAGATCGAGATCATGAAGCCGGTCGACGCGATCGCCTTCTCGCTCGAGCGGATCCGCAAGGGCGAGGACACGATCTCGGTCACCGGCAACGTGCTCCGCGACTACCTCACCGACCTGTTCCCGATCCTCGAGCTCGGCACCAGCGCCAAGATGCTGTCGGTCGTGCCGCTGATCAACGGCGGCGGCCTCTTCGAGACCGGCGCCGGCGGCTCGGCGCCCAAGCACGTGCAGCAGCTGGTCAAGGAGAACTACCTGCGCTGGGACAGCCTCGGCGAGTTCCTCGCCCTGGCGGTCGAGCCTCGAGCACTTCGCGAACGTGACCGGCAACAGCCAGGCGCAGGTGCTGGCCGACACCCTCGACCGCGCCACCGGCCGCTTCCTCGAGGAGAACAAGTCACCCGCCCGCAAGGTCGGGTCGATCGACAACCGCGGCTCGCACTTCTACCTCGCGCTGTTCTGGGCCGAGGAGCTCGCCGCGCAGAGCGACGACGCCGAGCTCGCCTCTGCGTTCGCCGACCTCGCCGACGACGCTGCGCGAGAACGAGCAGACCATCACCGAGGAGCTGCTCGCCGTCCAGGGCTCGCCGGCCGACATCGGCGGCTACTACCGCCCCGACGACGACAAGGCGTCGGCGGTCATGCGGCCGTCGAAGACCTTCAACGAGGCGCTCGCGGGTCTCTGAGGCCTACTCCTTCACGGCGCCCGCACTGGCGTTCATGATCCGCTTCTGGAAGATGAAGAAGACGATCGCGACCGGGATGGTCATGACGGCTGCCGCGGCCAGCTTGACGGGGTACTCCTGTCCCTGGCTCCGCGCGCCGGAGGCCAGCTGAGCCACGCCCTTGGTCAGCGTGAACAGCTCGGGGTCCTGGCTGGCGACGATGAAGTGGCTGAGCTCGTTCCAGGAGCCCTGGAAGGACAGGATCACGATCGTCATCACCGCCGGCCGCGCCATCGGCAGCACGATCGACCAGAAGATCCGCAGCGTTCCGGCGCCGTCGATCCGGGCCTGCTCCTCGACGCTGACCGGGATCGACTCGAAGAAGTTCTTCATGATGAAGATGCCGGCGGCGTCCGTGAGCAGCGGCACGATCATGCCGCTGAACGAGTCGTACATCCCGAGCTGGTTGATGACCAGGAACTTCGGGATCAGCAGGACGACGTTCGGCACGGCCATCACCGCGATCAGCAGCACGAAGATCACGCCGCGCCCGCGGAACGGGATCCGCGCGAGCGCGTAGCCCGCCAGCGAGTTGAACAGCACCCGCCCGAGCGTGACGGCCAGGGTCACGATGACCGAGTTCCTGAACCACAGCGGGAAGTCGTAGGTGAAGAACAGGGTCCGGTAGGCCTCGGCCGTGGCCGTCTGCGGGATCAGCCGCAACGGGCTCGCGGCTGCCTCGGGCTCGGTCTTGAACGACGTCGAGACGTCGATCACGAACGGCAGGATGTAGAGCACGGCCAGCAGCCCCAGCACGCCGTACAGGGCGAAGGCATGGCGGCGCTGCAACGTCCGCGCGCTCATGTGCGCTCCCTCAGGGCGGCGCGCTGGAGCAGCGTGAACGCGACGATGATGCCGAACAGGATGAACGCGATCGCCGCCCCCTGGCCCCAGTTCTGGTCGTTGAACGCCGTGTTGAAGGACAGGTACGCCGGCGTCAGGGTCGTCTTCGCCGGCCCGCCCTGGGTGCCGGTGTAGATCTGGTCGAACACCTGCCAGGTGCCGATCAGGCCCAGCGTCAGCACCGTGAACATGGTGGGGCGCAGCATCGGCAGGGTCAGGTGGCGGAACCGCTGCCAGGCGTTGGCGCCGTCCACCATGCCCGCCTCGTCGATCTCGTCACCGATGTTGTTCAGGGCGGCGATGAACAGCAGCATCATCGTGCCGGACGTGGTGAACGCGGCCATCAGCACCAGCGCGAACATCGCGACGGACGGGCCGGACAGCCAGTCCCACCAGCTGACCCCCAGGAAGTCGTGGTCGGCGAGTGCGGTGGGCGCGGTGTCCACCCCCACGCCACCGAGGGCGAGGTGCAGCAGCCCGCGCGGGTCCTGGAACCAGTTGGGCCCGTTGATCCCGATCCACCCGAGCGCCGCGTTGACGGCGCCGCTGGTGCTGAACAGGAACAGCCACAGCACCGTGATCGCCACCGAGCTGGTCACCGACGGGAAGTAGAACGCGGTCCGGAAGAAGCCCCGGCCGCGCAGCATCCGCTGGTGCACCAGCATCGCGAGGAACAGCGCCAGCGCCGTCTGGAGCGGCACCACGAACAGCACGTAGTAGAAGTTGTTGCGCAGCGCCGTGCCGAAGTCGCGCTGGGCAAGCGTGCCCCCGGTCAGGATCGACCGGTAGTTGTCGAGGCCGACGAACCCGACGTCCGGCGACAACGGGCTGCCGTTGCCGCGCCAGTCGGACACGCTCACCCACGCCGCCATCAGCACCGGCAGGGCAAGGAACAGGCCGAGCACCACGACCGCCGGGCTGATGAACAGCCATCCGTCGCGGGTGCGGCCCCGGTTGATCGCGGAGCCACGGCGGCTCACTGGGCCTGGTCCTCCTCGACGACCGCCTGCATCGACTTCTGGACCGAGGCCAGGATCGCGGCCGGGTCACCGTTCTTCAGGCCCTCGAGCTGGGCGTTGAAGTCCGCGATCACGTCGGCAGCGCCCAGCTGGGAGGGCACGTTCTGGGCGTAGTCGGCACCGGCGACGAACGCCGCGTAGTCGGGGTGGTCCTGCTGGTACTGGTCGGCTGCGGACTCGATGGAGGGGATCACGCCGAAGGCGTCCGCGAACGCCAGCTGCTGCTCCTCGCTGGTCAGCGCCTCGACCAGGTCGACGGCGTCCTCCTTGTCGCCGCTGGCCTCCGCGATGCCCCAGCAGTTGGTGAAGGCCAGGGTGCCTGGTCCGGCCGGACCCTGCGGCAGCTCGGCCACGGACCAGTCGACGTCCGGGAAGTCGGCGTTCATGGCGCCGCCGATCCAGCTGCCCTCGATCGTCATCGCGGAGAGCTCCTTGCCGAATGCCTCGCCGCCCCATCCGGCGCCGAGATCGGAGGAGTACGCCGCCACGCCGTCGTCCATCATCTGCTTCACGAAGCTGAGGGCCTCGGTGTTCTCCGGGCTGTCGACCGTCGCCTCGGTGCCGTCCTCGTTGGTCATCGCGCCGCCTGCCTGGGGGAAGAACGCGCCGACGCGCTGGTACTCGGGGCCGAACGCCAGCCCGGTCACGTCACCCTTCGTCAGCGTGCCGGCGACGTCGGCGAGCTCCTCCCAGGTGGTCGGGACGTCGTCCTCGGTCAGCCCGGCGTCCTTCCAGAGCTTCTGGTTGATGACCAGGCCGAGGGTCGAGAAGTCCTTGGGTGCGCAGTAGAACTCGTCGTCGACGGTGAACGCGTCGACCAGGGTCGGCAGGAAGTCGTCGGCGTTGGCGAGGTCGTCGCCGTACGCGTAGAGGGAGCCGTTGCCGGCGTAGCCGGCGAGGGTGTCGGTGGACACGTAGAACACGTCCGGCGGGTTGTTGCTGGCAAAGCCCTGGCTGAGCTGCTGGGCGAGGTCGGAGGCGACGGTCACCTCGGCCTTCACGCCGCTCTCGTCGGACCAGGCGGCCACGGCGTCCTGCACGGCCTTGGTCTCGGCGTCGCCGGAGGAGCCGATCAGGATGGACAGCTCACCCGAGGACTCCGATGATTCGTCGTCACCCTCGAAGCCGGAGCCGCAGGCGGTCAGCACGAGCGTGCCGGTGGCGGCGAGGCAGAGGGCGGGCAGGATGCGGCGGTTCCCGAGACGGTTCTTCATTTCCTACTCCTGGCTGGATGGGCGGGTGGGACGGGACGGTGCAGCGAGGCTGGAGTCGCGGACGACCAGCTCCGGCTGGAGCAGGGTCTGCCGGTGGGTGGGGGTGCCGCCGAGCATCTGCTCGAGCGCGGCGACCAGGTCGTGGGCGACCTGGTCCAGCGGCTGGCGCAGGCTGGTCAGCCCGGGCGTGGTGAGGGCCGCGGCGGGGGAGTTGTCGAAGCCTGTGACGGCGACGTCGGGCCCGGCCCGGAGGCCACGCTCGCTCAGCGCACGCAGTGCGCCGAGGGCGAGGGTGTCGGACGAGCAGACCAGGGCGGTGGCCGGGTCGGGTGCGTCGAGCAGCCGGTGGGTGGCCGCGCAACCCGCGTCGAAGTCGTCGGCCTCCTCGGCGTGCAGGTCGGGCTCGAGCCCGCGGGCGGCGAGCGCCTCGAGCCAGCCCTGGCGCCGGTCGCGGCCGGTCTCGGAGTCGAGCGGCCAGCCGACGTGCGCGACTCGCCGGTGCCCCTGGCCGACCACGTGCTCGGTCGCGGCGCGGATGCCGGCGCGGCCGTCGACGTCGACCCAGGCCAGGTCCTGGTCGCCGTCCCAGGACCGGCCGAAGGTCGCGAACGGGACGCCGAGCTCGCGCAGCACCGCGACCCGGGCGTCGCCGGTGTGGGTGCCGGCGAGCACGAACGCGTCCACGGCGGTGGTCGAGAGCAGCTCGCGGTAGGCCGCGATCTCGCCGGCCTCGTCGGCGGCCTGGCACAGGATCAGGTGGCAGCCGGCGGCACCGGCGGACTCCGCCAGCGCGTGCAGGAACTGGTCGAGCAGCAGTGCCGCCCGGTCGTCGCGGGACGCCTCCACCTTGACCCCGATCAGCCGCGAGCGCTGGTTGCGCAGCGTGCGGGCCGACCGGTTGGGGCGGTAGCCCAGCTCGGCCACCGCGGCCAGGATCCGGTCGCGGGTGGCCGGGGCGACCCGATCCGGGGTGTTCAGTGCGTTCGACACCGACTGGGCGGAGACGCCGACGTGTCGGGCGACGTCGCCGAGGGTGACGTGCCCGTGGGGGACCGGGCCGCTCTTGCGGACCGGGGTCTGTTTAGCGTTAAAATCTCGCACCGTGACGGAGGCTACCCAGAATTCTCAGCCCGAGACAACCCCCCGGCTGCAGCCGCTGCTGCACGACCTCGCCTCGTGCGTGGCCGCGCCGGGCCTCGTGCTGGCGGCGGCGGACGGGCAGGTCCGGCCCGGCGGCGTCAGCGGCTGGTACGTCGGCGACGTGCGCCTCCTCGACACCCTCGAGCTCGCCGTCGACGGGTCGGGCCTCGACCTGATCCGCTCCGCGACCGTGGGGGCCGACCGCCAGGAGTTCTCGTACGTCGCCCGCAGCCTCGGCGACCGGCTCCCCGACCCGACCGTCCGGCTGGACCGCACCCGCGAGCTCACCGCCGACAGCCTGACCGAGACCGTGACGGTCGAGTCGGTCGCGCAGGAGCCGGTGGACCTCGTGCTCCGGATGACGGCGACGACCGACCTGCTGCCGATGGCGGAGGTCAAGCAGGGCCGCGCCGGCTCTCCGCGCCCGGCGGAGGCCGTCGAGTCCGGCCTGCGCTGGGCCGGCGGCGACGTCGAGCTCACCGCCGACCCGGCGCCCGAGGTGGACGCCCCGGCGGGCCGGCTCACGCTGGCGGCTTCACCTGGCCCGCGGCGAGCGGCGCACCGATCACCTTCCGCGCCCGGGCCACGGCCGCCACCCAGTTCGCAAGCGGTCGACCCGCCCCCTGGTCGGCGTCGGTCGCGGCCGCCGACGTCCGGGTCCGGCGTACCGCCGAGCAGAGCCTGGCCGATCTCGCGGGCCTGCTGCTGGCCGACGGCGACGACCGCTTCCTCGCGGCCGGAAGCCCGTGGTTCCTGACCCTCTTCGGCCGGGACTCGCTGTGGGCGGCCCGGATGCTGGTGCCCTTCGACACCGGGCTCGCGCTGTCCACGCTGCGGGTGCTGGCCCGCCGGCAGGGGAGCCGCGACGACCCGGCGACCGAGGAGCAGCCCGGCAAGATCCTGCACGAGGTCCGGGACCCGGCCGCTGCGGCGGCACACCAGCTCCCGCCGCTCTACTACGGCACCGTCGACGCCACCCCGCTGTTCGTCTGCACCCTCGCCGACGCCCACGCCTGGGGCGCCGACCCGGACCAGGTGCGGGAGCTGCTCCCGGCCGTTCGTGCCTGCCTGGGCTGGCTGATCACCCAGTCGCAGGAGTCCGGCTGGCTGCGCTACGTGGACCAGAGCGGCACCGGGCTCTCGAACCAGGGCTGGAAGGACAGCCACGACTCCGTGCAGTTCGCCGACGGCTCGCTGGCCGAGCCGCCGATCGCACTCTGCGAGGTGCAGGCCTACGCCTATGAGGCGGCGGTCCGCGGCGCCGCGCTGCTCGAGGAGTACGGCGCCGAGCCGGTGCCCGGCCTGCGGGAGTGGGCCGACGAGCTCCGGGACCGCTTCGCGGACGAGTTCTGGGTGGGCACCGAGGACGCCGGGCACGTCGCGATCGCCCTGGACGGCGACGGCCTGGCCGTCGACTCGATGACCTCGAACATGGGTCACCTGCTCGGCACCGGCCTGCTCGACGGGCCCGCCACCACCCGGGTCGCCACCCTGCTGGCCGACCCCCGGCTCGACTCCGGCTTCGGGCTGCGCACCCTCGCGTCCGACTCGCCACGCTTCTCGCGGCTCTCGTACCACGGCGGCACGGTGTGGCCGCACGACACCGCCATCGCGATCCGCGGGCTGGCGGCCGACGGGCACACCGACGCGGCCGCCCGGCTGGCCAGTGGCCTGTTCGTGGCCGCCGAGGGCGTGGCCTACCGCCTGCCCGAGCTGTACGGCGGCGACGCGGCCGACGACGTACCCCTGCCGTCGGCCTATCCCGCCGCCTGCCGCCCGCAGGCCTGGTCGGCCGCGGCCCCGCTGGCCGCGCTGGTGGCCGTGACCGGCCTGGCCGTCGACGCCACGAGGGGAGTCGTCACCCACCCCGTCCGCACCAGTACCGCCCTGGGCGCGTTCTCGCTCCACGGCCTGAAGGTCGGCGCGGAGCCGCTCGACGTGCACGTCGACGCCGACGGGACGGTGCGGGTGGAGCCTCGCGCCCGGCAGCCGGCTCAGCGTGCAGCACATCTGAGGTAGCGCCCGCGGAATAGGCGGTTCGGGGCCGCAGGTTGGAGCATGGCGTGACGATGACTGCGACCGCCGCCCCCGAGACTCGGCCCACCACCGCCCGGCACTTCGCCCTGGCGGTGCTCGCGCTGGCCATGGGCGGGTTCGCGATCGGCACCACCGAGTTCGTGACGATGGGGCTGCTCCCCGAGATCGCGGAGGGGGTGGACGTGTCCATCCCGACCGCCGGCCACATCATCTCGGCGTACGCCCTCGGCGTCGTGATCGGCGCCCCGCTGCTGGCGTTCTTCGGCGCGAGCTGGCCGCGGCGCGGGCTGCTGATCGCCCTGATGGCGGTGTTCGCGATCTTCAACGCGGCGAGCGCACTGGCCGCGAACTACGAGCTGTTGATGGTGGCCCGCTTCCTCGGCGGCCTGCCGCACGGCGTCTACTTCGGCGTCGCGTCACTGGTGGCGGCGAGCATGGCCCCTGTGGGCCGGCAGGGCCGCGCCGTCGCCATGGTGATGCTGGGCCTCTCGGTCGCCAACGTCATCGGCGTCCCCGCGGCGACCTGGCTCGGCCAGACCCTCGGCTGGCGCGCTGCCTACTGGGCGGTGGCCGGGCTCGCCCTGGTCACGGTCGCCCTGGTGATGGCCTTCGTCCCGGCCTGCCCCGGCGACAAGGAGGCGACCGGGCCGCCGCGAGCTCTCGGCGTTCGCCAAGCCGCAGGTGTGGCTGACCCTGCTGGCCGGCGCGATCGGCTTCGGCGGCATGTTCGCGGTCTACTCCTACATCGCCCCCATCGTCACCCAGGTCGGCGGCCTCTCGCGGTCGGCCGTGCCGGTCTTCCTGCTCGCTCTCGGGCTGGGCATGGTGGCCGGCACCTGGCTGGCCGGGCTGATGGCCGACTGGTCGATCCTGCGCACGCTGCTCCTCTCCTCGATCGGTATCGGGGTGGTGCTGCTCGTCTTCGCCGTCCTGGCGCCGTACGGCTGGTGGGCGATCGTCCCGGCGTTCCTGATCACCGTGGTCGGGTCGGTCCTGGTCGTGAACCTGCAGCTCCGGCTGATGGACGTCGCCGGTGACGCGCAGACCCTCGGCGCCGCGATGAACCACGCCTCGCTCAACATCGCGAACGCGCTCGGCGCCTGGGTCGGCGGTCTCGTCATCGCCGCCGGGTACGGCTACCGGTCCACCGCCGTCGTCGGCGCCCTGCTCTCGGTCGCCGGATTCCTGGTCGTCGTCGCCTCCGCCACGGTCCACGTCCGGTCCGCGCGAGCCGAGGCTTCCGTCTGACAGCCGCTCGCGCCGAGTCGTGGTGTGGAACCGCAGCGCCCTCGGTGACCTGGGCCGCTGCCGTGGCCGGTTTCGGGGCAATCGGGTTCCCCTGACACAATGCGCGGCATGTCCGCACCGACCACCGCGCCCGAGGTGGCCGCCACGGCGGTCGCGTCCGAGACCTCCCGGCCGCGCGTGCTCTCGGGCATCCAGCCGACCGCCGACTCGTTCCACTTCGGCAACTACCTCGGTGCCCTGCGCCAGTGGGTGGACCTCCAGCACGACTACCAGCCGTTCTTCTTCATCGCGGACCTGCACGCCATCACCGTCGAGCAGGACCCGAAGCTGCTCCGCGAGCGCAGTCTCCGCGCTGCTGCCCAGCTGATCGCGATGGGGATCGACCCGGACCGCTCCGCGATCTTCATCCAGAGCCAGATCCCCGCCCACGCGCAGCTCGGCTGGGTCCTCCAGTGCCTGACCGGGTTCGGCGAGGCCCGGCGGATGACCCAGTTCAAGGACAAGTCGGCCAAGGGTGGCGAGGGCGCGGCCAGTGTCGGCCTGTTCACCTACCCGGTGCTGCAGGCCGCCGACATCCTGCTCTACCGGCCGCACTTCGTCCCCGTGGGCGAGGACCAGCGCCAGCACCTCGAGCTGACCCGCGACCTCGCCCAGCGGTTCAACCACCGCTACAAGAAGACGTTCCGGCTCCCGGAGCCCTACATCCTCAAGGCGACCGCCAAGATCACCGACCTCCAGGAGCCGACCGCGAAGATGTCGAAGTCGGCGTCCTCACCCGGCGGGATCGTCGAGATGCTGGACGACCCGAAGACGAGCGCCAAGAAGATCCGTTCGGCCGTCACCGACTCCGGGTCGGAGGTCCGGTTCGACCCCGACGAGAAGCCCGGCGTCAGCAACCTGCTCACGATCTACTCCTCGCTGACGGACCGGTCGATCGCCTCGCTCGAGGAGGAGTACGCAAGGCCGCGGCTACGGCGACCTGAAGAAGGACCTGGCCGAGGTGGTGGTCGAGTTCGTCACCCCGTTCCGGGAGCGGACCCTCGAGCTGCTCGACGACCAGACCCACCTCCTCGACGTGCTCCGGCGCGGCCGGGAGCAGGCCGCGGCCGTGGCCGAGGCGACGCTGCGTGACGTCTACCAGCGCGTCGGCTTCGTGGCGGCGGGACGGTAGGCCCGGCATGCCGATCATCGGTGTCGCCCTCGCGATCCCGGAGCCCTGGGCCTCGGAGCTCCAGGACTACCGCACGTCCGTCGGGGACACGACCGCCAGCATGATCCCGACCCACATCACGCTGGTGCCGCCCACCGAGGTCGACGAGGCGGCGCTGCCCGCCATCGAGTCGCACCTGTCCGACGTCGCGAGCCGGCTGGCGGGTTTCTGCATCCACCTGCGGGGTACCGGCACGTTCCGGCCGGTCTCGCCGGTCGTCTTCGTGACGATCGCCGAGGGCATCTCCCAGTGCGAGCAGCTCGCTGCCGCCGTACGTCAGGGGCCTCTGGCGATGGACCTCCAGTTCCCGTACCACCCGCACGTGACGATCGCCCACCACCTTCCCGACGAGACGCTGGACCGCGCGTTCCACGAGCTCGCGTCGTTCGACAGCGTCTTCGACGCCGCGGAGTTCCACCTGTACGTGCACGACGAGGAGACGGGCTGGAAGCCGACGCGGGACTTCCCGCTCCTGCCGATGCCGGCGGTGAGCTGATTGCCCTCCGTCAAGGAGCGCTTCACCGATTGGCTCGCACGGGTCCGCAAGCGCCGCCCGTTCGTCGACCACCTGGTCCGGATGCAGGAGCACTACGGCGGCGTCCAGGCCGGGCAGCAGGCCGGAGCCGTCACGTACTTCGCGTTCCTGTCCATCTTCCCGATCCTGGCCATCGCGTTCTTCGTCGTCGGCCAGGTCGCGAAGGTGTACCCCGATGCGCAGGCCGACCTGATCACCGCCGTCAACGGCCTCTTCGGCGGGTCGGAGCCGGGCCAGGGACTGATCGGGGACGGCGCCAACCAGCTCAGCGTGGAGACCGTCGAGGGCGCCGCCAGTGCCGCCGGGATCTTCGGTGCGATCGGTCTGCTGTACGCCGGCCTCGGCTGGCTGTCAGCGATGCGCGGCGCCCTGGGTGTGGTGTTCGAGCAGGAGCAGCAGGAGCACCCGAACTTCGTGGTCGGCAAGCTGTTCGACCTGTTCTCGCTGGTCGTCATCGGGGTCGTGCTGCTGTTCAGCGTCGCCCTGGCCGGCTTCGTCACCGGCTTCACCGACGTCGTGCTCGACTGGATGTCGCTCGAGGCCGAGAGCACCTGGGTCGTCGAGGTGATCGGGCGGCTGATCGGCTTCGGCGCCAACGTGCTGCTGTTCTTCTCGCTGTTCAAGATCCTGGCCCGCCCGCAGCTCCCCAACCGCTCGCTCTGGTCGGGGGCACTCCTCGGGGCGGTGGCGTTCGAGGCGCTCAAGGCCGCGTCGTTCCTGCTGCTGGCCTCCACGAAGAGCAGCCCCGCGGTCCAGGCCTTCGGGATCGCGCTGATCCTGCTGATCTGGATCAACTACACCTCGCGCGGCACCCTGTACGCCGCCGCGTGGGCGTACACGTCGCGAGAGGCCCGGGCGATCCGGGACCAGGAGGCGCTCGAGCGCGAGCGGATGGAGGAGCTGACCCGGGTGGACCTCCACGAGTCGGCCGAGTCGGAGGCCTCGGCTGCCCGCGGCCGTGCCGCCCGCTCGTTCGCCGCCGGGGGAGCGACCGCGCTCGCCCTGGTCGCCGTACTCCGGAAGAAGAAGGAAGAGAGCCCGTGAAGTTCGAGCGCAAGCACGCGGTCCTGCTGCTGGCCGTCGCGGTGTGGAACGTCGTGACCTTCGGCAACTTCGCCCGCAACCTGCTCGACGCGTACCAGTCCGGCGAGGACCGGGCGACCGGCTACTGGGTGGCGCACACGATCCTGATCGTCGGGAACTTCGTGATCGCCGGGCTGCTCGCTGCGCTGGGGATCAAGGCGCTGCGGGCGACTCGCTCCGCATAGCCGCCCGCCCGCTCACCCTTCTGGGTGATTCGCCGTGCGTGTCCGTGGGATCACGCTGGAGGCACGGGCCGGCACACCCGTCCCCCTGTCGTCGGCCCCGACGCCCGCCCTTTCCCCCGTGAGGGCGGGCGTTGCTCACCCTGCACGGGTGTCCCGACGTACCCACTGTGGGTGAAGCTCGCGCTCGTGGGCCGCACGCCGCCCGGCCCCCGGCCTATCTTCGTGATGCCGCCTCTGGCGTCCCCCCGCGGGGCGGCATCGGCGCCCGCCGCTCTGACGGCGAATCATTGAGTTCGGCGGGCGCCGCTCGGGACTGGTGCTGGGGTGTCGGCGGCTCCGGGCGTTCAGGACGCCGCGCAGCCGGAGGGAAGCTGCGAGCTAGGGGCTGCCGACACCCCTCGCTTGCTAGCCCTGGCCGAGGCGGTCGGAGACCGTCTCCCGCACCGCCACCTTGGAGATCTTGCCGGTCGCGGTCTTCGGGATCTCGTCCAGCACGAGGACGGTGTCCGGGATCCACCAGGACGCCACCCGACCGTCGAGGTGCTCGCGCAGCGACTGCTCGTCGAAGGACTGGCCGGGCACCACGTCGACGCAGGCCACGGGGCGCTCGCCCCAGCGGCGGTCGGGGACGCCGACCACGGCGGCCTCGCGCACGGCCGGGTGCGCCATGATCTCGTTCTCCAGGGCGACCGACGAGATCCACTCGCCACCGGACTTCACCAGGTCCTTGGTGCGGTCGACGATCCGCAGATGACCGAAGGCGTCGATCGTGGCGACGTCGCCGGTCCGCAGCCAGCCGTCCTCGGTGAACGAGTCGCGGCCGGCGTCGGACCCGAAGTAGCCGGAGGCCACCGTCGGCCCCGCCACCTGGAGCTCGCCCGGGGAGGTGCCGTCGTGCTCGACGGGCTGGCCGTCGTCGCCCACCAGCCGGAGCTCGGTCAACGGCACGTTCGGCCCGGGTGAGGAGAGCACGGCCCGGCGGCCCGCCTCGTCCAGGCCGTCGTGTGCGGTGCCGAGGCGCGAGCAGGCGACGAGCGGGCTGGTCTCGGTCATCCCCCAGGAGCTGGTGATGGGCACGCCCGTCGCCTCCTCCCATCGGCGGGACAGCTCCGGCGGCAGGGCGCTGCCGCCGCTCACCACCATCCGCAGCGCACGCGAGGTCGAGGCCCTCGAGGAGCGGCTCCAGCCCCCGCCAGATCGCCGGCACACCCGCCGTGAAGGTCACCCGGTGCCGGGACATCAGGTCGGCCAGCCGGTCCGGCTCCATCCGCGGTCCTGGGAGGACCAGGTCGGCGCCGGCGAGCATCGCGGCGTACGGCAGACCCCAGGCGTTGACGTGGAACATCGGCACGATCGGCATCACGACGTCGCGCTCGCCGATCGCGAAGCCGTCGACGCCGAGCAGGAGCAGGGCGTGCAGCACGATCGAGCGATGGCTGTAGAGCACGCCCTTGGGTCGGCCCGTGGTGCCGGAGGTGTAGCAGAGGCTCGCGGCGTCGCGCTCGTCGACCGAGACCGGTTCCGCCGGCTCGGTCGCACTCGCGAGGAACTGCTCGTAGTCGACGACGCGGTCGTCGTCGGGCAGCGGCTCGTCGCCGCCGTCGTCCATCACCACGACGCGCCGGACCGTGCGGAACTCCGGCACCAGCGGCCAGACCGTGGGCAGGAGCGACCGGTCGACGAACACGATGTCGTCCTCGGCGTCGTTGACGATGTGGATGATCTCGTCGGGCGAACAGCCGGTGGTTGACCGTGTGCAGGACCCGTCCGCTCGACGGCACCGCCAGGTAGAGCTCGACGTGCCGCTGGGAGTTCCAGGCGAACGTCGCGACCCGCGCCTGCCGCGGAACGTCTGCGGCGTCGAGAGCACCGGCCAGCCTCCGGGCGCGGCCGACCACCTCGCGCCCAGCTCGCATCGGTCTCGCCCGTCGCCGTCGCGGTCAGCACTCGCTTGTGGCCGAACATGCCCTCGACCCGACGCATCAGGGTGCCGACGTCGAGGGGACGGTCCTGCATGAGCCCGAGCACGACGCCCCTCAGGCCGGCCGGTGCCGGTCGACGATCCGGAGCGCGAGGTCGGCGTTGAACTCGGCCAGCTGCTCGGGGGAGTCGGAGCCGTCGCGGCGGTACCAGCGCACCAGGTCGATGCTGAGCGACAGCAGCGCCCGGGCGACGCGCTTGACGTCCACGTCGCCGAACGACCCGTCGTCGACCCCGCGCCGCGATCGCCTCGCGGAACACGGCGTTGGTCTCGTGCCGCATCTCGAGGATCTCCTCGTAGTGCTCGGCGGTCAGCCCGGGCAGCTCGAACTGCGAGACCCGGGCGGCCACGTGGTGCCGGGCGTGCCAGTCGGTGTAGCGGGACACCAGCTCCTGCAGGCGCTCGGACGCGTCCGCGTCGGTGCCGGCAGACCGGCTCGCGGATGTGCTCGAGCACGCGCTACGTGGGCGGCCCGGATGATCTCGAAGAGGACGAGCTCCTTGGACGGGAAGTGCACGTAGAGCGCGGCCGGGCTGAGGCCGACTCGCGCCCGAGATGTCGCGGGTGGTCGTCGCGTGGAAGCCGTTCGAGGCGAAGCAGCGCACCGCCGAGGTGAGCAGGTTGCGCGCCACCTCGGGCGAGCTCGTCCGGCCACAGGTCCGGGGACTCGTCGTCGAGCTCGGGGAGGCCCTCGAGGTCCTGCGGTGGTGAACCGGGCCTGCCGCGTTTTGGCCATCGCTGGACCCCGCCCTTCTCCCTCGGATCGCTCGTGTGACGCTTGACACTTCATTCGCGAGTGGTGACTATGCGCTTAGTCACTCGGGACAAGGTACACCCCTCGGGACCACGGGTCAGCGGCTCGCACCGGCCGACTCGGTACGGCGGCTCGGGCCGATGGCTGTCCTGGACTCATCGCGCACCACAACCGAAGGAGACACCATGATCCGGACCCGGAACCTTCGCGTCGGGCTGCTCGCCGGCGCGCTCGGGCTTGACCCTGTTCCTCGCCGGCTGCGGCGAGTCGTCCGAGCGGCTCGTCCGGCCCGAAGGCGAGCGACGGCGAGCGGCCTGGACGGCAAGACGATCGCCTTCGTCGGCTACGGCGACGAGAACCCGTGGGGCGCGGCGTACAACAAGACCTTCAAGACGGCGCTCGACGGCACCGGCGTCAAGATCAACGACCTGACCATCGATGGACCCCGGCACCCAGGTCCAGAACTTCAACCAGGCGGTCTCCCAGAAGCCCGACCTGATCGTGGCCGCTGGTGCTGGACACCGCGGCGACGGTGGTGCCGATCCAGAAGGCCAAGCAGGCCGGCATCCCGGTGCTGGTCGTCGACGGCCGGCCCGACCCGTCGGTCGAGGACGACGTGATGTCGGTGCTCTCCGACAACGCGAAGCTCGGCGAGTTCGCCGCGGAGAACCTCATCGAGGGCCTGGAGGCGCAGGGCCGGGACTCCGGCAAGATCATCGTGCTGTCCGGCACCAAGTCGATGCTGGTCACCCAGGACCGGATGAAGGGCTTCGACAAGGTGATGGCGACCGCGCCGCAGTTCGAGGTGATCGAGGAGCAGGACACCAACTGGGACCCGACGCTGTCCGGCAAGATCGCCCAGCAGCTGTTCGCCAAGTACGGCTGCGACGGCATCCAGGCCGCCTACGGCATGGCCGACTACATGGCGCTGCCGATCGTCCAGGCCGCGAAGCAGGCGGGCTGCGAGGTCGGCGGCGAGGACGGCCTGGTCGTCACCGGCGGCAACTGCTTCAAGGTCGGCATCGACGCGATCAAGGCCGGCGAGCTCTACGGCACCGCCACCGAGGACCCGATCACGATCGCCAAGCAGACCGCCGACTACGTCGAGCGGTACTTCAACGGCGACGACCCGCCGAAGAGCGAGCTCGTCAAGGAGGACCGGGTCACGGCCGAGAACGTCGACGAGTTCGCGGAGCAGTGCAGCCAGGCGTGACCTCGGCTCCGGGCACGGCGCCGTGCCGCGCGTCAGCGTGGACGGGCTCGCCCGGAGCTTCGGCGGCGTGCCGGCGGTGCGGGAGGTCTCCTTCACCGTCGGCGCCGGCGAGATCCACGCCCTGTGCGGGCACAACGGCGCCGGGAAGAGCACGGTCGTCAAGATGCTGTCCGGCCAGCTCGCGCCCGACGCGGGCCGGATCCTGATCGACGGCGAGCCGGTCGACCTGCGCAGCCGGCAGGCGGCGCAGCGCCTCGGCGTCGCCCTGGTCGACCAGGAGCTCAGCGTGGTGCCGGCGCTGACCGTGCTGGAGAACCTGCTGCTCGGCGACATCGACGCCCCGCTGGTCAACCGCCGCCGGGTCGGCGGTCGCACGCTGCCGCGAGGTGCTCGACGACATGGGCCTGGAGCGGATCCGACCCGGACCAGCTGGTCTCGACGCTGAGCATCGGCGAGCGCCAGCTGGTCGAGATCGCGAAGGCGCTCGAGCCAGCGGGCCCGGGTGGTCATCCTCGACGAGCCGACCGCCACGCTCAGCGACGTCGAGAGCCGAGCGGGTCTTCGCCGCCGTACGCCGGGTCGCCGCCCGCGGCTGCGCGGTCGTCTTCGTGTCGCACCGGCTCGCCGAGGTGCTCGAGCTCTGCGACACGGTCACCGTGCTGCGCGACGGCGTCAGCGTCGCCACCACGCCGGCCGCGGACCTGACCGTCGACGAGCTGATCGTGCAGATGCTCGGCGAGGCGCCGCACCGGCTCGAGGCCGCGCGCCGCGCCCGACCCCGACCGCGCCCACGCGCTCGACATCGAGCGACCTGCAGGTGCCCGGGCCGGCTCGAGGACTTCTCGCTCACGGCGCGGGCCGGCCGGATCTACGCGCTGGCCGGGCAGCTCGGCAGCGGCGCGTCCGACGTGCTGCGCGCCGTCGCCGGCCTGCACCCGCAGGCGACCGGCACGGTGCGAGCTGCGCGACCGCGACGTCCCGTTCCGCGACCCGGTCGGTGCGGCCCGGCGCCGGCATCGCGTTCGTCTCCAACGACCGCAAGGCCGAGGGCCTGTTCCTCGACAAGACCGATCGCGGCCAACCTGGTCGCGACCCGGCTGCCCGCGCTCGGCCCGGGCGGGCTGCTCCGGCCGCGCCGCGAGCGGCGGACGGCCCGGTCGCTCGCCGAGCTGGCCGGCCTGCCGGTCGAGCGGCTCGCGCGAGCCGGTCCTCGCGCTGAGCGGCGGCAACCAGCAGAAGGTCTTCGTCGGCCGCTGCCTGGGCCGCGACGACGTGCACGCGCTGCTGCTCGACGAGCCCACCCGGGGCGTCGACATCGGCGGCCGGGCGGCGATCCACCAGCTGCTGCGCGAGGCCGCGGACGCCGGCCTGGTCGTGGTCTTCGCCTCGACCGAGCTCGAGGAGCTGCTCGAGCTCGGCGACGTGATCGTCACGATGCACGACGGCCGGGTCGTGCAATCGCTACGACGACGAGGTCGGACGGTGCGGTCCTGATGCGCGACATGACCCGAGGGGAGGACGCCGCATGACGACGGCCTCGGACGTCGTCACCCGTCGCGACCCGCGCCGCCGCCGGCCGGCCCGATGCCGCTCACGCGTCGTGCTCGCCGTGCGTCGTGGTCGTCGCTGGTGCCGGTCGCCGTCATCGACCGACCGCTTCCTCACCCTCGCCAACGGCGCGCGCGATCCTGGCCTCGACGGCGTTCGTCGGCATCACCGCGATCGGGGCGACGCTGATCATGATCGCCGGGTCGGCGGTCTCGCTGGCCGCCTCGCAGACGGCGACCGTCGTGGCCATGGTCTTCCTGCCACCCAGGACCTCGGGCCTGGTCGTCGGCGGTGCTGCTCGGCCTGCTCTGCGGCGTGGCCATCACCGCCGTGCAGGGCCTGGCGGTCGGCTACTGGGAGGCCAACCCGATCGTGCTGACGATCGCGGCCGGGTTCGCGATCGGCGGCGGCGCGATCTGGCTCAGCGGCGGCACGCCGGTCTACGCCGACGGACGACGGCTACGACGTCCTCAACTCGACGCTCGCTGGGGCTCCCGCTCGCCGTCTACGTCCTGCTGGTCGCTCGCGGTGCTGGCCGAGTGGGTGCTGCGGCGCACCACCGCCGGGCCGGCAGATGTACCTGGTCGGCGAGAACCGCGCCGCCGCCCGGGCCGGCGGGACTGCCGGTCGGGCGGGTGACGATCGTCGCCTGGGCGTTCTTCGGGCTGTGCATGGCGATCACCGGGGTCTTCCTCGGCGTCGTTCAACACCAGCGCGACGGTCACCCTCGGCGGCACCCTCACCCTCGACGCGATCGCCGCCGTCCTGGTCGGCGGCACCGCCATCGCCGGCGGTCGCGGCTCGGCGCTGCGGACCCTGGGCGGCGCCGTGCTGATCTCGGTCATCGCCAACCTGCTGCTGATCCGCGGCTACTCGACCGGGGCCCAGATCCTGGTCAAGGGACTCCTCGTGCTCGTCGTCGTGGTCCTCGTCCACCTCCGGTCGACGCGGGGGCGCCGATGATCCGGCGCGCGCTCGGCCCGTCCCGGAGCGGGTGACGCCGGCTGGTCGCCCTGGTGCTGGTGGTGGTCGCCTTCGCCTGCACCCCGCTGCGCACCGGCACCCCGCTGGCGACGTTCGACGTCTACAACGCGCTGCAGGGCTTCGCCCAGATCGGCCTGCTCGCGCTGGCGATCGGCCTGACCATGATCGCCGGCGAGTTCGACCTGTCGGTGGTCGGCACCTACGCCCTCGGCGGCATGGTCGCCGTGCAGGCCGGGCAGTCGTCGCCCGGTGCTCGGCGTGCTGGCGGCGGTCGGGTGCGGCGCCGCGATCGGGGCCGTCCAGGGCGGACTGATCGCCGGGCTGCGGATCCCGTCGATGCCGGTCACGCTCGCGACGTACATCGCGCTGCTCGGCCTGACCTACGCGATGTCCGGCGGCCTGAGCGTCTCCTACACCAACTTCGACGCGACCCTGTGGGTCGACCAGACCGTCGCCGGCGTCTTCTCGCCGCGCAGCCTGATCACCCTCGGCGGCGTTCCTGCTCGCGGCGCTGGTGCTGGGCTTCACCCGGCTCGGTCCCGAGCTGCGAGCGATCGGCGGCGACCGCCGGGCCAGCCGGGTCGCCGGCGTCCGCGTGGACCGGACCCTGGTCGTGCTCTTCACCGCCTCCGGCGCGCTCGCCGCCCTCGGCGGCGCGCTGCTCAGCCTACAGCTTCGCCTCGGCCAACCCCGACCCCGGGCTGCGGCCGCTGCTCATCGCCGCGGTCGCCGCGCTGCTCGGCGGGCGTCTCGCTGGCCGGCGGCCGCGGGTACGCCGCTCGGGCTGCTCGCCGGGGCGCTCGTCGGTCGCGCTGCTCGCCCAGATCGTCGCGGTCGCCTACCTGCCGGACTACTCGATCCAGCTGTTCTACGCGGCGCTGCTCGCGGTCATCGTCGCCGTCGACTCGCCGGGCTCTGCGCGCGAGCGCGCTCGAGCGCGCTCCGTCGCGCCCGGAGCCGCGGTGGCGGCCGTGATGGCGCAACCTGACCTTCGACTTCACCGGGCGCACCGTGCTGGTCACCGGCGCCGCCCGCGGCGTCGGCCGCGCGATCGGCGAGCACTTCCGGGACTGCCGGGGCCACGGTCTACCTCGTCGACGTCGAGGACGGACGTGGTCGCCGCGACCGCCGCGCGAGATCGGCGCGGTCGGGCTGGCCGCCGACGTCACCGACAGCGACCAGGTCGACGCCGTCGTGGACCGGGTCGTCGCCGACACCGGCCGGCTCGACGTACTGGTCAACAACGCCGGCATCCTGCGCGACGGCGTGGTGTGGAAGCTCAGCGACGACGACTACGAGGCGGTGATGGCGGTGCACGCCGGCGGCACCTTCCGGTTCACCCGGGCCGCCGTGCCGCACTTCCGCCGGCAGGGCTCCGGGCCGGATCATCAACGTGACGTCGTACACCGGCCTGCGCGGCAACCCGGGCCAGTCCAACTACGCGATGGCCAAGGCCGGGATCATCGGCTTCACCAAGACCACGGCCAAGGAGCTGGCGCGGTTCGGCACGACCGTCAACGCGATCTCGCCGAACGCGCAGACCCGGATGATCGCGTCGGTCCCGCCCGGCAAGCTCGCCGAGCTGACCGCCGCGATCCCGATGGGCCGGTTCGCCGACGCCGTCCGAGATGGCCGCCGCGGTCGCGTTCCTGGCCTCCGACGAGGCCGCCTACATCACCGGCGTGGTGTTCCCGGTCGACGGAGGACTGTCACTGTGATGCCAGCCCACCATCGAAGGAGGACGACATGACCGACACGCCCACCACCGTCGTCGACCGGACGCCCACTTCCTGGAGGCGCCGCGCTGGCGCGAGGGCGGCTCTGGTTCTCCGACTTCTACGGCCACCAGGTCTCGTCGGTGCTCGAGGACGGCTCGGACCTCCGCGTGGAGGCGGAGGTGCCGGGCCAGCCGTCCGGGCTCGGCTGGCTGCCCGACGGCCGGCTGCTGGTCGTCTCCATGACCGACCGCGCGGGTGCTGCGCCGCGAGGACGACGGCGACGCTGGTCACGCACGCCGACCTGTGCGCGTCACGCCACCGGGCCACGCCAACGACATGGTGCGTCGACGCGCAGGGCCGCGCGTACGTCGGCAACTTCGGCTTCGACCTGATGGCCGGCGCCCCGATCGAGACCGCCTCGCTGCACCGGGTCGACCCCGACGGCACGGTGACCGAGGTGGCCGACGACCTGTGGTTCCCCAACGGCAGCGCGATCACCCCCGACGGCGTGCTGCTCGTCGTCGAGACCTTCGGCAACCGGGTCAGCGCCTTCGACCTGACCGACGACGGACGGCTCACGCGAACCGCCGGGTCTGGGCCGAGTTCGGCCCGCTGCCCGACCGACCGCCGACGTCGAGAAGGCGCTGCCCGGGCTCAGCGTCGCCGGCGACGGCGCCTGCCTCGACGCCGAGGGCGGGCTGTGGATCGCCGACGCGACCGGCGACCGGCTGGTGCGGGTGACCGAGGGCGGCACGATCACCGACGAGGTCCGGCCCGGGCACCCCGGTCTACGCCTGCGGGCTCGGCGGCGCCGACGGCCGGACCCTGTTCGTGTGCGCCGCCCCCGACTTCCACGCCGAGGCCCGCACGGCCGCGACCGAGGCCCGGCTGCTGGCGGTCCGGGTCGACGTGCCGGCGGCCTGACGAGGGTCTCGACAAGCTCGACCGACGTCGGGTCGCTGCCCGCCTGAGCTACTTGCCGTGGCGGATGGCGGCGTGCAGGTCCCAGTTGAGGCGCGAGATCACGTCGAGCGGGATCTCCTTGGGGCAGGCGGCCGTGCACTCGCCGATGTTGGTGCAGCCGCCGAAGCCCTCGTGGTCGTGCTGGGCGACCATGTTGACCACGCGGCTGTCGCGCTCGGCCTGGCCCTGCGGCAGCTCGCCGAGGTGGGTGACCTTGGCGCCGATGAACAGCGAGGCCGAGCCGTTCGGGCAGGCGGCGACGCAGGCGCCGCAGCCGATGCAGGTGGCGACGTCGAACGCCCGGTCGGCCTTGTCGCTTGGGACCGGGGTCGGCGTGCGCGTCGGGGGCGGCGCCGGTGTTGACCGAGATGTAGCCGCCGGGCTGGATGATCCGGTCGAACGCGCCGCGGTCGACGCAGAGGTCCTTGACCACCGGGAACGCGTCGGCGCGCCACGGCTCGATCGTGATCGTCGTCGCCGTCCTTGAACGAGCGCATGTGCAGCTGGCAGGTGGTGGTCACCTCGGGGCCGTGCGCCTCGCCGTTGATCATCAGGCCGCACATGCCGCAGATGCCCTCGCGGCAGTCGGAGTCGAACGCGATCGGCTCCTCGCCCTCGGCGTTGCAGCTTCTCGTTGAGCACGTCGAGCATCTCGAGGAACGACATGTCCGGGGAGACGTCGGTCGAGCTCGTAGGTGTGCATCGCGCCCGTCGGCACGCGGCGTCCGGCTGGCGCCAGATCTTCAGGGTCAGCTCTCACTTGTAGCTCCGCTGCTTCATCTCGACGAACTCGTAGGTCAGTTCTTCCTTGTGCAGGACCGGCTTCTCGCCCTCGCCCGGCCACTCCCAGGCCGCGACGTACGCGTACTGGTCGTCGTGGCGCAGCGCCTCGCCGTCCTCGGTCTGCGACTCGCCCCGGAAGTGCCCGCCGCAGGACTCGCGCCGGTTCAGCGCGTCGATGCACATCAGCTCGCCGAGCTCGAGGAAGTCGGCGACCCGGCCGGCCTTCTCCAGCGACTGGTTCAGGCTCTCGGCGCTGCCGAGCACCTTCACGTTGCGCCAGAAGTCGTCCTTGAGGGTGCGGATCAGGTCGATCGCCTTCTTCAGGCCGTCCTCGGTGCGCTCCATGCCGCAGAACTCCCACATGATGTTGCCGAGCTCGCGGTGGTAGGAGTCGACGCTGCGGGTGCCCTTGGTGTTCATGAAGTGCGCGACCCGGTCCTTGACCGACTCCTGCGGCCTCGACCACCGCCGGATGGTCCTCGGGGACCTTGTCGAACGGCCCCTCCGCGAGGTAGTCGCGGATGGTGTTCGGCAGCACGAAGTAGCCGTCGGCCAGGCCCTGCATCAGCGCAGAGGCGCCGAGCCGGTTGGCGCCGTGGTCGGAGAAGTTGGCCTCGCCGGTGACGAACAGGCCCGGGATCGTCGCCTGGAGGTCGTAGTCGACCCACAGGCCGCCCATCACGTAGTGCACGGCGGGATAGATCCGCATCGGTACGGCGTACGGGTCCTCGCCCGTGATCCGGGCGTACATGTCGAAGAGGTTGCCGTACTTGTCCTCGATGCGCGTCCCGGCCCAGCCGGTCCATCGCGTCGGCGAAGTCGAGGTAGACGCCGCGGCGCACGCCCTCGACCGCGGGGCCGACGCCGCGGCCCTCGTCGCAGACGTTCTTGGCGGCGCGGGAGGCGATGTCGCGGGGGACCAGGTTGCCGAAGGCGGGGTAGATCCGCTCCAGGTAGTAGTCGCGGTCCGCCTCGGGGATGTCGCGCGGGTTCTTGTCGCAGTCGGCCTTGTTCTTCGGCACCCAGATCCGGCCGTCGTTGCGCAGCGACTCGCTCATCAGGGTCAGCTTCGACTGGTGCGCGCCGGAGACCGGGATGCAGGTCGGGTGGATCTGCGTGTAGCAGGGGTTCGCCATGTAGGCGCCCTTGCGGTGCGCCCGCCAGGTCGCGGTGACGTTGCTGCCCATCGCGTTGGTCGACAGGTAGAAGACGTTGCCGTAGCCGCCGCTCGCGAGCACCACGACGTCGGCGAAGTAGGTCTCGATCTCGCCGGTCACCAGGTCGCGGACGATGATGCCGCGGGCCCGGCCGTCGACGACGATCAGCTCGAGCATCTCGTGCCGGGTGTAGCAGCGGACGGTGCCGGCGGCCACCTGCCGCTCGAGCGCCTGGTAGGCGCCGATCAGCAGCTGCTGGCCGGTCTGGCCGCGGGCGTAGAACGTGCGCGACACCTGGACGCCGCCGAAGGAGCGGTTGTCGAGCAGGCCGCCGTACTCGCGGGCGAACGGCACGCCCTGGGCGACGCACTGGTCGATGATGTTCACGCTGACCTGCGCCAGCCGGTAGACGTTCGACTCCCGCGAGCGGTAGTCGCCGCCCTTGATGGTGTCGTAGAAGAGCCGGTAGACGGAGTCGCCGTCGCCCTTGTAGTTCTTGGCCGCGTTGATGCCGCCCTGGGCCGCGATCGAGTGGGCGCGGCGCGGGGAGTCCTGGTAGCAGAACGACTTCACGACGTACCCCGCCTCGCCCAGCGTCGCGGCGGCCGACGCGCCGGCCAGGCCGGTGCCGACGACGATCACCGAGAGCCGGCGGCGGTTGGCGGGGTTGGCGATCCGGGCCTCGAACTGGCGGGTGCCCCACATCTCCTCGAGCGGGCCGCCCGGTGCCTTGGTGTCGCGCGACCGGGTCGCCCGGGACGTAGTAGCCGGCGGCGTCGTCGTGGTGCTCGGCGTCCTCCGCCGGACGCGTGTGCGACGGAGTCGAAGGTGGTGGTGGTGTCGGGCATGTCGGTCATGGCTGGCTCCCCCTACGAGATGACGCCGGCGAGGACGAAGATCGGCACGAGCGAGAAGCCGCCGGCGATGATGACGGCGATGATCATCCCGAGGCCCTTGGCGTTCCTGCGGGCACGGACGTTGTTGGTCAGGCCGAGGGTCTGCGCGGCGCTCCAGACACCGTGGTGCAGGTGCATCGCCAGCGCGGCCATCGCGAGGAGGTAGATGAGCGTCAGCCACCACGTCTCGAACGAGTCGACGAGCAGCTCGTACGGGTCGTTGGTCGGCCCGCCGCGTCACGTTGACCTTGCCGATCGTGAAGTTCAGCAGGTGCCAGACGATGAACGCGAGCAGCGCGACGCCGCCCCAGCGCATCACCCGCGAGGAGAAGGACGACGCGAGGTTCTTCTTCACCTGGTACTTCACGGTGCGGGCCTTCGCGGCCCGGCGCCACAGCGCCACGGCGCAGTAGACGTGCACGACCAGCGCGACGATCAGGCCGACGCGCAGGATCCAGAGCAGGCCGCTCGTGCGGCAGCATCGGCTCGCCGATCTCGCGGAGGTGGTGGGCGTACTCGTTGTAGGCGTCGTGGCCCGCGAAGGCCTTGAGGTTGCCGTACATGTGCGCGAGCACGAAGAGGATGAAGAGGATGCCGCTGACCGCCATCAGCAGCTTGAGCGCGATGGTCGAGCGCGCGCCGCGCGCTCCCTTCACCAGTGTGGGTCGAGGGGACGTGGTTGCCACGGACAGCACGCTACCGCTGCGCTGACGGGCGTCTGACCACTGGGCGTGTGAGATACCTCCGGTTACCGGACGGTCACCCGGATTCGGGTCAGGCCGCGCGCGGCGCGGTGGTCGGCGTACCGACCAGGGCTGCGTAGTGCCGCTCGACCAGCTCGTCGACGGCGGTCCGCCAGTCCCGGCGTACGGCGAGCTCGCGGCCGCGGCCGCCCAGCAGTGCGCGGTGCCGGTCGCCGGCCACCGCCGCGACCGCGCGGGACAGGCCGTGCGGGTCGGCGGGGTCGTAGAGCAGCCCGGTCTCGAGCGAGGCCACCACGTCGGGCGCGCCACCGGAGCGCGGTGCGACGACGGGTACGCCGCTCGCCGCGGCCTCGCGCAGTGCGTGGCAGCAGGTCTCGTGGGTGCCCGGGTGCACCAGGACGTCGAGGGCGGCCAGTGCCCGGGTCAGGTCGCCGGTCTCGAGCGCACCCGTGAACTTCGCGTCGGGGAGCCGCGAGGCCAGCCAGCGCGCGCTGCGGCCCGTCGCCGATCAGCACCGGACGGATGCCGGGCACCCTCGCCAGGTCGGCGAGGGCGCGGACGCCGTGCCGGCGGTGCAGGCTGCCGACGTACCCGACGACGACGAGCGGTCCGGTGCTGGACCGGGCGCGCGCCCAGTTGGCGTGCAGCCAGGTGTCGCGCAGCTGCGGTCCGAACGCCGAGGTGTCGACGCCGGGCGTCCAGACGCCGGCCTCGACGTCGATGTCGGCGAACCGGTCGCGCATCCAGCCGGCGGTCACGAGGACCAGGTCGGAGCGCCCGGCCACCTTGGTCCGCCACCGCTCGGCGGTCAGGTGGGAGACGGGGGTCTGCTGCACGGTGAGCGTGGGCACGCCCAGCCGGCGGGCGTGCTTGAGGGCCTTGCGGCCCACGGTGTCCGGGGAGGTGACGTGCACCAGGTCGGGTCCGAACGACTCGAGCGCCGCCCGCACCTGGGTCCCGACCAGCTCGCGCGGCTGGATCCGGGCGACCCGGCAGCCGCGGTAGGACGTGAGCCCGGGCGCCTGGGCGATGACGACGACGTCGTGGCCGGTGTCGACGAGCCGGTCGAGCACCGCCTTGACCGTGGTCGTGGTGCCGTCGACCGCCGGGAAGAACGACTCGGCAACGAGAGCGATCCGCATGGTGACAGGGTGCGGTGGCGCGGGCGACCTGATCACGGATGCGACATGACCGGAGGATGAACACCTTCGGTGTGGGGCCTTTCCCTTCCGCCGATCAGAAGCCAGACTGCAACCCGTTGCACCCAGCCCACCGGGAAGGCAAGCGATGACGACAGGCGTGACCGGGCCCACCAGGGCCCGCATCGAGGCGAAGACGCTGCGGACCGACAGGTGGTGGCTGGCCCCGCTGACGACGTTCGTCGTCTTCAGCTCGTTCGTCGTCTACGCGACCTTGCGCGCGTTCTCGGGCACCAACTACTTCTCGGAGCCCTACCTCTCGCCGTTCTACTCGCCGTGCCTGGGCGACTGCGTCGAGGGCTCGTCGGACTTCGGCCAGCCGTTCGCCGGGTTCCCGCTCTCGGCGGCGCTGATCATCCTGATCTTCCCGCTGGGCTTCCGGATGACCTGCTACTACTACCGCAAGGCCTACTACCGGGCGTTCTGGCTGTCGCCGCCGGCCTGCGCGGTCGCCGAGCCGCACGGCAAGTACTCCGGCGAGACCCGGTTCCCGCTGATCCTGCAGAACGTCCACCGCTGGTTCTGGTACGCCGCCGTCGTGGTCGCGCTGATCCTGACCTACGACGTGGTCCTGGCGTTCGGTCCGGCCGAGGGCGAGTCCGACGGCATCCACATGGGCCTCGGCACGGTGCTGATGGCGATCAACGTCGTCTACATCTGGCTCTACACGCTGTCCTGCCACTCCTGCCGGCACGCCGTGGGCGGCCGGCTGCGGCACTTCTCCAAGCACCCGGTCCGCTACAAGCTGTGGACCTGGGTCTCCAAGCTCAACGTCAAGCACGCCCGCTACGCCTGGGTCTCGCTGTTCTCCGTGGCGCTGGTCGACCTCTACATCTACCTGCTCGCCGCCAACGTCTTCGACGACCCGAGGTTCTTCTGACCATGAGCGACCGACACCCGATGACCGGCAACGAGATGTCCGGCGGCCGAGCCCGGCGGCATGGAGCGGCACACCTACGACGTCGTCGTGGTCGGCGCCGGCGGCGCCGGCCTGCGGGCCGCGATCGCCGCCCACGAGGCCGGCGCCCGGACCGCGATCGTGTGCAAGTCCCTGCTCGGCAAGGCGCACACCGTGATGGCCGAGGGCGGCATCGCCGCGGCCATGGGCAACCGCTGGCCCGAGGACAACTGGGAGGTGCACTTCCGCGACACCATGCGTGGCGGGAAGATGCTCAACAACTGGCGGATGGCCCAGCTGCACGCGCAGGAGGCGCCCGAGCGGGTCCAGGAGCTCGAGGACTGGGGCGCGCTGTTCGACCGCACCGACGACGGCCTGATCTCGCAGCGCGACTTCGGCGGCCACCGCTACGCGCGGCTCGCCCACGTCGGCGACCGCACCGGCCTGGAGATGATCCGCACCCTCCAGCAGCGCGCGGTCGCGCTCGGCATCGACGTGTTCATGGAGTTCACGGTCACCGACCTGCTCAAGGACGACGACGTGATCTCCGGCGCGTTCGGCTACTGGCGCGAGACCGGCCGGTTCGTGGTGTTCGAGGCGCCCAGCGTGATCCTCGCGACCGGCGGCATCGGCAAGTCGTTCAAGGTCACCTCGAACTCCTGGGAGTACACCGGCGACGGCCACGCGCTCGCGCTGCGCGCCGGCGCCAGCCTGATCAACATGGAGTTCGTGCAGTTCCACCCGACCGGCATGGTCTGGCCGCCGTCGGTGAAGGGGCTGCTGGTCACGGAGTCGGTCCGCGGCGACGGCGGGATCCTCAAGAACTCCGAGGGCAAGCGGTTCATGTTCGACTACATCCCGGAGTTCTTCAAGAGCGAGACCGCCGACAACGAGGAGGAGGCGGACCGCTGGTACGACGACAAGAAGAACAACCGCCGGCCACCCGAGCTGCTGCCCCGTGACGAGGTGGCGCGCGCCATCAACTCCGAGATCAAGGCCGGCCGCGGGTCACCGCACGGCGGCATCTTCCTCGACATCGCGTCGCGGCGTACGCCCGAGTTCATCCGCAAGCGGCTGCCGTCGATGTACCACCAGTTCAAGGAGCTGGCCGACGTCGACATCACCGCGGAGCCGATGGAGATCGGGCCCACCTGCCACTACGTGATGGGCGGGGTCGAGGTCGACGCCGACACCCAGGAGAGCGCGGTGACCGGCCTGTACGCCGTGGGCGAGTGCTCCGGCGGCATGCACGGCTCCAACCGGCTCGGCGGCAACTCGCTCGGCGACCTGCTGGTCTTCGGCAAGCTGCGCCGGCGAGGCCGCGTCGGCGTACGCCGCGGGGCTGGGCGACGGGCGTCCGGCGATCGCCGAGGACGACGTGAAGGCGGCCGCCGCGAGCGCGCTGGCGCCGTTCGAGGTCGAGGGCGGGGAGAACCCGTACACGATCCAGCAGGACCTGCAGCAGTCGATGAACGACCTGGTCGGCATCATCCGCACCGGCGACGAGCTCGACCCGGTCGCTCGAGGAGATCGAGGCGTTCAAGGAGCGGGCCAGCCGGATGGTGGTCGAGGGGCACCGGCAGTACAACCCGGGCTGGCACCTCGCGATCGACCTGCGCAACATGCTGATCGTCTCCGAGTGCGATCGCGAAGGCGGCGCTGGCCCGCGAGGAGTCGCGCGGCGGCCACACCCGCGACGACTTCCCGCAGACCGACCACGAGGTGTGGGGCACGAAGAACCTGGTCGTGGCCCTCAACGACAGCGGTGACGGCGTGGTGCTGCAGCGAGAAGCCGCTGCCGGAGATGCCGGACGAGCTCAAGAAGTACTTCGAGGAGAGCTGACCTGCCATGGGCTACGACCTGAAGATGCGGATCTGGCGCGGCGACCAGGACGGCGGCGACCTCGGCGACTACACCGTCGAGGTCTCCGAGGGCGAGGTCGTCCTCGACGCCCTCCACCGCGTGCAGGCCACCCAGGCCGGCGACCTCGCGATCCGCTGGAACTGCAAGGCCGGCAAGTGCGGCTCGTGCAGCGCCGAGATCAACGGCAAGCCGCGGCTGCTGTGCATGACCCGGCTCTCCGACTTCGACGAGACCGAGACGATCACGGTCACCCCGATGCGGACGCTTCCCGGTGATCCGCGACCTGGTCACCGACGTGTCGTACAACTACGAGAAGGCCAAGGAGCTGCCGTCGTTCGCGCCGCCGCCGCGCGACGCCGACGGCAAGCGCCGGATGGCGCAGATCGACGTCGAGCGCGGCCAGGAGTTCCGCAAGTGCATCGAGTGCTTCCTGTGCCAGAACACCTGCCACGTCGTCCGTGACCACGAGGACAACAAGCCGGCCTTCGCCGGGCCGCGGTTCTTCCTGCGGTACGCCGAGCTCGACATGCACCCGCTCGACACCCACGACCGGCGCGAGCTCGCCCAGGGCGCGGCCGGGCTCGGGATGTGCAACATCACCAAGTGCTGCACCGAGGTCTGCCCCGAGGGCATCAAGATCACCGACAACGCGATCATCCCGATGAAGGAGCGCGTGGTCGACCGGAAGTTCGACCCGCTGGTCTGGCTCGGCAACAAGATCGGGATCCGCAACAAGGACTACGACGGCCGCACCGAGGTCGGCAGCTGACCGGTCTCGACACGCTCGCTGGCGCTCGCTACTCGACCACCGATTTCCGGAGGGCGCGCGCCATCGCCACGGACGTCGCCACCAGCACCACGGCGGCGATGAGGAACGGCCACGGGCTGTACTCGTCGACGCACCGCGTCTCCAGCCCTGTCGTCTGGCAGACGTTGCCGGGGCCGTCGCGGTTGAGCCACGCGAGGTAGAGGACCAGGCACGCGACCCCGCTCGGGATCGCGACCGCCGAGCGGTTGCGGAGGGCCGGGACGAGCGCGCCGACGACCGTCAGCAGCACCCCGGCCAGCAGGAAGACGATCCCCACGGTGAGCAGGGCCGCGACACCGAAGCCGAGCAGCGCGCCGACGACGCCCCACCACACGTACGCCCACCACGGGGGAGTCCGCGTGACGGGCGCCGTCGCCGCGTCGGTGCTCATGCCTGAGTATGCGCCGGATGGCGTCATCTCGGTGGCGACGAGGGCCGCGCCCGTGCTTGGGTGGCGCCGTGACGAGCGTTGTCGAGGCCGACTACCTGGTGGTGGGGGCCGGGGCGATGGGGATGGCGTTCACCGATGCCCTGATCGACCACGCCGACGTACGGGTCGCGCTCGTCGACCGCCGGCGCGGACCCGGGGGCCACTGGCTCGAGGCCTATCCGTTCGTCCGGCTGCACCAGGCCTCGAGCTTCTACGGCGTCGCCTCGACGGTGCTCGGTGGCGGGCGGATCCAGGACAGCGGACCCGAGGCGGGACTGCACGAGCGGGCCGACCAGCCCACCATCTGTGCCTACTACGACGACCTGCTGGCGGACCGGATGGTCGGGTCGGGCCGGGTCGAGTTCTTCGCCGGCTGCGACTACGTCGGAGACCGGACCTTCGTCTCGATCGACTCGGGGGAGCGGTTCGAGGTGCCCGAGCACTGCCGGATCGTCGACGCGCGCTACCTCGCGCCCGAGATCCCGGCGGAGACGCCGCCGAGGTTCGGCGTGGCCGAGGGTGCGCGGGTGATCCCGGTCAACGACCTCGTGGGCTGGGAGGAGACGCCGAGCCAGTACGTCATCGTCGGCTCCGGCAAGACCGCGACCGACGCCTGCGTCTGGCTGCTCGGGCGCGGTGTGGACCCCGACGCGATCTGCTGGGTGCGGCCGCGCGAGCCGTGGATGCTGAACCGGGCCGTGATCCAGCCTGATCCCGTGATCTACCTCGGCATGGTCGGCCGACCTGCTGCGGGCGGCGGGCGCCGCGGCCTCGCTGGACGAGCTGTTCCTCGCCCTCGAGGACGCCGGCATCATGCTGCGCATCGACCGCTCGGCCACGCCGACCATGGCCAAGGCGCCCACGCTCGGGACCTGGGAGCTCGAGCTGCTGCGCAGCATCGAGAACGTCGTCCGCCTGGGTCACATCGACACCGTGAGCCGCGGCCGGATCGACCTCGCGCAGGGGTCGGTCGCGCGTGGCCGACGACGCGCTGATCGTGAACTGCGCGGCCGACGGCCTGAAGATGCGGCCGCGGGTCCCGATCTGGGCGCCGGAGGCGATCACCCTGCAACCGGTCCGGGCCGGGTTCCCGTGCTTCGGCGCGGCGGTGACGGGATACGTCGAGGCGACCCGCGACGACGACGGCGTGAAGAACGGGCTGTGCGGGCCGTCGTCGTTCGGCAACACCCTGCCCGACTGGGCGACGATGAACGTCCTCGGCATGCGGAGCTCGCAGGCGTTCGGCGCCGAGCCCGACATCGCGGCCTGGTCCCACCGGGTCGCCATCAACCCGTCGCGCATCCCACCCGAGTACGGCGCGTCCCCGGAGCTGGACGACGCGCTGGGCCGCCTGCGGGCGCACACGCCGGCCGGGCTGGCCAGGCTGGCCGAGCTGAGCACGCTCGACTGATCAGTCGTCCGTGCGACCGAGCCCGACCAGCTCCCCGTTCACCAGCCCGACCACGGGTCCCCACGCGCCCATGGCCTCGTTGAGCTCGTCGACCGCCCAGAGCGGCAGCCCGTGCACCGGGGTAGGCCGCGCCGGCACGATGTCGGCGTCGCCGGAGGCTCCGGCGCCGCTCCGGCAGGGCTGATGAAGTCGGCCCACTCGGCCGGGTCGATGAGGTAGGTGCTCGTTCCCGTTCCCCTGCTCTCGGTGACGGTGATCTCCCCGCCCAGCACCCGCACCTCGCCGCCGTAGGCCGCGAGATGGTCGAGCAGCGCCTGCCAGGCGTCCTCCACCGTCCAGACCCGGCGCACGTACGGCTCTCCGGGGAGCCAGTCGGCGTCGATCTGGAGCTTGTAGCGGTACGCGGCCGCGAGCTGGGCCTCGGCCCAGGCGGCACGGCCCGCCTCCGCCTTGTTCCTGCCCCGGGCGGCCACGGTCTCTCCGCGGACCCGGCGGACCGGCGGTTTCGGGTCGCCCCGGAACTCATTCGGGTCGAGGAACGACCACCGCAGGCGCAGGGTGTCCTGCTCGACGTCGACCGAGTCGAGCCGGAGCGTCCGGGGCGTGCCGGGCACGTCGATGACGGTGGCGGCGCGACGTACGGCGTCGAGGTGGCGGTTCACGCCAGGAGTATCGCTCGCCGAGCCGACGCCGCCGCAACGAAATAACGGGATGCGCCCGGTGGGACGATGTTCCTGTGGACCTGATCGCGCTGATGCCGGCCTTCGTGGTGGCCGTGCTCCTCATCTCCGCCTCGCCCGGGCCGGCGATGGCGCTGATCCTGCGGCGGGCCGCCGTGCACGGGTGGCGGGCGGCGGTGCCGACCGTCCTCGGGCTCGAGGCCGGCCTGTACATCTGGGCGCTCACCGCCGCGGCCGGATTCGCGGCGCTGGTCGCCGTCTCGCAGACCGCGTTCGTCGTGCTCAAGGTCGTCGGTGCGGGCGTGCTGCTCTACCTCGGGCTGCGCGCCTGGCGGTCGGCCTGGCGCGGAGCGGAGGGGCACGCGGCCGCCGAGGCCGAGTCGGCCGGGTCGCGCGCCTGGTGGAAGACCTTCGGCGAGGGCGTGGTCGTCCAGCTGGCCAACCCGAAGGCCGCGATCTTCATGGTCGCGTTCTACCCGCAGTTCGTCCCGGCGGACCGGCCGCTGTTCGCGACCACCGCGGGCCTGGCTCTCGTGCAGGTCGTGCTCGAGACCGGGTTCTACCTCTCGCTCGCGTACGCCGTCGGGCGCGCGGGCCGCGTGTTCCGCAGCTCGCGGGTACGCCGCCGCCTGGACGCGATCGCCGGCACGGTCCTCGTGGCGCTGGGCGTCCGGGTCGCGCTCAGCTCTCGCTGACCTGCGGCGCGTCGCGGCTCATTGCCAAACAACTACCCAACAGCGCCCTTAAACTACATAATCGATGGGTTGGTTAGTAGGTTTAGAGGAAGGTTGGGAGGGTTTCGTGGAGTCGTTCGTCGATCTGGATCGAGTCCTGGATCGGGTGCCTGGTGCCGTGGTGACCACGCTCGCGCACGTCGACATCGGACGCGGACGCGAGGAACTGTTCCGCAACCAGTTGCCGGCGTTGCTGACCGAGCTCGCCCACCGCGCGCGCGTCGCGAGTATCACCGCTTCGTCCGCACTTGAGGGTGTGGTGGTGCCTGACCCGGTTCGAGCCGCGGCCATCATCAGTGACAAAGCGGCGGTGCTCCGCACGCGCAACGAGCAGGAATTCGCCGGCTACCGCGCCGCTCTGGACTACCTGTTCGCCGACGACTGGCGCCCGCTCAACGTCGGTCTCCTCCTCCACCTGCACCGCGAACTCTTTGCCAAGACTAAGACCCCAGGTGGACAGTTCAAGGAAAGCGACAACCTCGTCGTCGACCGGTCTCCCGACGGCCTTGTCGAGGTGCGCTTCGTGCCCGTCCCTGCCGCTCGCACCGACTACTACACAGTCGAGCTCATCGATCGCTACCGCGATGCTCAGTCAGCACACACCCACCACCCCGTGCTCCTCGTCGGGCTGTTCGTCTTGGACCTTCTCACCATCCACCCGTTCACCGACGGCAACGGTCGTGTCACCAGGCACTCACCAACGCACTCTTGGACGACGCCGGCTACACGGTCGGCAAGTACGTCTCACTCGAGCAGCTCGTCGCCGAGAACGCCGACGCGTATTACGAAGCCCTGTTGAAGTCCACGCACGGATGCACGAGCGAGCAAACGACCCGTGGCCCTGGCTGGCCTACTTCGTCGACATACTCGCGCGTGCCTACGAACGCTTCGAGCAGGGCACTCAGCAGAACGCTCGACCGGCACTAAGCAGGACCGGGTCCGCGAGTACGTGACCAATCACGCCCCGCGATCTTCAGGATCGCCGACATCAGGGCAGCCCTCCCAGGGATCAGCGACCCGACCATCCGGCTCGCCCTGGAGCAGCTCAAGCAAGAGGGCAGGGTTCGACCGGAGGGCACCGGCCGCAGCGCCGTGTGGGTCAGCTCTCGCTGACCTGCGGCGCGTCCTTGCCGAGCGTGTGCGGGGGCAGCCGGCCGAACCTGATCTCGTTGGCCACCTCCTGGATGCGCACGCCGCTCGCCTGCCAGTCGCCGGCCTCGCCCTCCCAGTAGGGCCGGAAGCCACGGCGCACCTCGACCGTCCAGTGCCGTCCGAGGAAGCACCCGCCCGACCAGGGCGAACGGGAGCACGAGCAGGAGAAGCAGCAGCTCCAGGCCGGCGATCGCAGCGACCACCAGGAACGGCAGCAGGATGATCAGGAAGATCAGCCCGACGATGAGGCTGATCGGGTCGTCACCGAGGCCGACCGGGAAGTCCGGGGCGCCGTCGAGCATGCCCTTGAGGCGCCGGCGCCAGGGGACCCATCGTCGGGTCACCCGCCAGGTCTGCTGGGTCGGGTCCTTGACCTTCACACGGTGACGGTGTCCCGGCGCGGCCCGCCGGAAACATCGCGCTCCACCCGCCGGGTCACGTCGCGCACCATCACCAGCGCGAGCAGCGCGGCCACGGTGAACAGGACCGAGGCGACGCTGTCGGCCAGGTTCGCCCGCGCCAGGGACGCGATGGCGGCCTCACGGGTCGCGGGGTGGTCGGACATGAACACGCTGGTCATCCGGGTGGCGACGCAGGCGCCGACCAGGGCCAGCCACCACGCGACGGTCCAGCCGGACCGACGCTCGAAGAACCGCGAGGTCACCCGCCCGCCGCGGTGCGCGCCGTACAGCCAGACGGCGAAGACGACGAGCACCGCCAGGTGGGCTGCGGAGAGGCCGAGCGAGGAGACCAGGGCGACGCTGTCGTGCAGCTGCCCGTCGTCGGAGCGCAGCGCGCCCGGGTCGTCCAGCCAGCGGCTGAATGTGTGCCACGACCAGACCGAGAACGCCAGCGTGGCGAGGTTGCCGACGAGGGTCAGCTGGAGCAGCGAGGTGAGCATCCGGGACAGCACGAACCAGCCGCGTCCGGCGGACGCGGTGGGGTCGGATGTCGAGGTGGTCACGATCGAGAAGTATGCGGTCCGAGCGGTGGTCCGCCGGTTGAAAACGTCACACTCGGTGGAACCTGCTCCGTCCGCCCTCCTATCGTCAGCACCATGACAGTCGTCTGCGGAGGGTGCGCGTCGTGACCGAGGTCGAAGGCGGACTCGACGAGCCGACCGAGCTGGAGCCCGAGCAGGGATCGCTCGACCTGGCCGCGCCGGAGGACGACCACGGGCGCGCCGACTGGGAGAAGGCGGCGGCGGCGGTGCTCCGCAAGGCCGGCCGGCTCTCCGACGACGACGCCGACGACACCGCCTGGCAGAAGCTCGCCCGGACCACGCTGGACGGGATCTCGGTCTCCCCGCTGGGCACCCCTGACCTGCTCGACGGCCTGGCCACGACCGGTCGGCCCGAGCGCGCCGCCGACTGGGACATCCGCGCCCACCTCGACATCGGCAACGCGAAGCTCGCCAACGAGGCGGCGCTGGTCGACCTGGACAACGGCGTCACGTCACTGTGGCTCGAGGTCGGGCCGGACGCCGACTTCGACACCCTCCTCGAGGGAGTGCTCCTCGACCTCGCCCCCGTGGTGCTGGACGTACCGGAGGACCCGGTCGCCGCCGCCGAGGGTTTCGTCACGCACGCCGGCGACAGCGACCTCGCCGACGGCACGAACCTCGGCGCCGACCCGATCGGCGCTCTCGTCCGTGGGGTCTCGACAGGCTCGCACCGACGTGAGCGACGGTGGTCGGGCAGGTGGCGGCGCTCGCCCGCGACGCCGGGACGCTGGCCCTCGTGGTCGACGCGACGGCGGCGCACGACCTGGGGGCGTCCGACGCCCAGGAGCTCGGCTACTCGCTGGCCGCAGGGGCGGCGTACCTCCGGATCCTGACCGACGCCGGCATCGCGCTGGACGACGCGGCCGCGCTGCTCGAGTTCCGGTACGCCGCGACCGACGAGCAGTTCCCGACCATCGCCAAGCTGCGCGCGGCTCGGCGGCTGTGGGCACGGGTGCTCGAGCTCAGCGAGGCCACCGGCCGCGAGCAGCGGCAGCACGCCGTGACCAGCCGGCCGATGATGAGCAAGTACGACCCGTGGGTGAACATGCTCCGCACCACCGTCGCCGCGTTCGCGGCCGGCGTCGGGGGCGCGGACTCGGTCACCGTGCTGCCGTTCGACAGCGTCCTCGGCGTGCCGGACGCCCTCGGCCGACGGATCGCGCGGAACACGTCCTCGCTGCTGATCTCCGAGTCCCACCTCGCTCGGGTCTCCGACCCCGCCGGCGGTGCGTACGCCGTCGAGAAGCTCACCGACGACCTGGCTGCCGCCGGGTGGGAGGAGCTCGGCCGGATCGAGGAGGCCGGCGGGATCGAAGCCGCCCTCGCCGACGGGTCGCTCACGGCCCGGATCGAGGAGACCGTCGCGAAGCGCGACGCCGAGATCGCCCGCCGCAAGCGCCCGCTGACGGGTGTCAGCGAGTTCCCGCACCTCGGCGAGGCCCTGCCGGAGCGCGAGCCGCACCCGCACGACGTCGGCGTCCGGCGCTACGCCGCGCCGTACGAGGAGCTGCGCGATTCGCCCGCAGCCTCGTCGGTCTTCCTCGCGACCATGGGCAGCATCGCCGCCCACACCGCCCGCGCCGGCTTCGCCACCAACCTGTTCGCGGCCGGCGGCATCGCCGTCGAGCCCGCCGGTGCGACCGACGGCGTCGAGCAGGTCGTCGCTGCCTACGCCGGCCAGCCGGTGGCCTGCCTCGCCGGCACCGACCCGACGTACGCCGAGTGGGGCGCCGACCTGGTGGCCGCCCTTCGCGAGGCGGGAGCGCAGTGGGTGATCGTCGCCGGCAAGCCGGGCGACCTCGGCGTGGACGACTCCTGCGCGGTGGGCGTCGATGCGCTCGACTTCCTGACCCGGACGAGGGAGAAGCTGGCATGAGCGTTCCGAAGAGCTTTGCCGGGCTGCCGTTGTCCACAGGGGCATCGAATGGTCACGAACCGCACGAAATCGGTGGAAACACTTGCGGTTGGGGACCAAACCGCGACCCCTGGCACTCGCCCGAGGGCATCGACATCCTGCCGGTCTACGGCCCCGAGCACCTCGACGGCCTGGACGCCCTGGACACCTGGCCGGGGCTGAGCCCGTTCCTGCGCGGCCCCTACCCGACGATGTACACCACCCAGCCGTGGACGATCCGCCAGTACGCCGGGTTCTCGACCGCGGAGGAGTCCAACGCGTTCTACCGGCGCAACCTGGCCGCCGGGCAGAAGGGCCTCTCGGTCGCGTTCGACCTGGCGACCCACCGCGGCTACGACTCCGACCATCCGCGGGTCCGCGGCGACGTCGGCATGGCCGGCGTGGCGATCGACTCGATCTACGACGCGCGCACGCTGTTCGACGGCATCCCGCTCGACCAGATGAGCGTCAGCATGACCATGAACGGCGCGGTGCTCCCGGTGCTCGCGCTCTACATCGTGGCGGCCGAGGAGCAGGGGGTGAAGCCGGAGCAGCTCACGGGGACCATCCAGAACGACATCCTCAAGGAGTTCATGGTCCGCAACACCTACATCTACCCGCCCACGCCGAGCATGCGGATCATCTCCGACATCTTCGCGTTCACCGCGGAGCGGATGCCGCGCTTCAACTCGATCTCGATCTCCGGCTACCACATCCAGGAGGCCGGAGCGACGGCCGACCTGGAGCTGGCGTACACGCTGGCAGACGGCGTCGAGTACATCCGGGCCGGGCTCGAGGCCGGCCTCGACATCGACAAGTTCGCGCCGCGGCTGTCGTTCTTCTGGGCGATCGGCATGAACTTCTTCATGGAGGTCGCGAAGATGCGCGCCGCCCGTGCGCTGTGGGCGCGGCTGGTCCGCCAGTTCGACCCCACGAACCCGAAGTCGCTCAGCCTGCGCACCCACTCGCAGACCAGCGGCTGGTCGCTGACCGCGCAGGACGTCTTCAACAACGTGCAGCGCACCTGCATCGAGGCGATGGCCGCGACCCAGGGGCACACGCAGTCGCTGCACACGAACGCCCTCGACGAGGCGATCGCGCTGCCGACCGACTTCTCCGCCCGGATCGCCCGCAACACCCAGCTCCTGCTCCAGCAGGAGAGCGGCACCACCGGCACCATCGACCCGTGGGGCGGCTCCTACTACGTCGAGCGGCTCACCCATGACCTCGCCGAGCGGGCCTGGGCGCACATCATGGAGGCCGAGCAGGCCGGCGGCATGGCCAAGGCCATCGAGCAGGGCATCCCGAAGATGCGGATCGAGGAGGCGGCCGCCCGCACCCAGGCCCGGATCGACTCCGGCAAGCAGCGGGTGATCGGCGTGAACACCTACCGGCTCGCCGACGAGGATCCCGCTCGACGTACGCAAGGTCGACAACAGCGAGGTCTACCGCCAGCAGATCGCCAAGCTCGAGCGGCTGCGCGCCGAGCGGGACGACGACGAGGTACGCCGCACCCTCGACGCGCTCACGGCCTCGGCCGGCGAGGGCCACGTGCACGGGTCGATGGACGGCAACCTGCTCGCGCTGGCCGTCGACGCCGCCCGGGCCAAGGCGACCGTCGGGGAGATCTCCGACGCCCTGGAGAAGGTGTACGGGCGGCACCAGGCCGTGATCCGTACGATCAGCGGCGTGTTCAGGGACGAGTCCGGCTCCGCGGGCGACCAGCTCGTGCAGCAGGTCATCAACGCCGCCGACAGGTTCGAGGACGACGAGGGCCGCCGACCCCGCATCCTCGTGGCGAAGATGGGCCAGGACGGCCACGACCGTGGGCAGAAGGTCGTCGTCAGCGCCTTCGCCGACATGGGCTTCGACGTCGACGTGGGGCCGCTGTTCTCCACGCCCGACGAGGTCGCCCAGCAGGCGATCGACGCCGACGTCCACATCGTCGGCGTCTCCTCGCTGGCCGCCGGCCACCTCACCCTGCTCCCGGAGCTGCGGACGGCGCTGGCCGACCGGGGCCGGCCGGACATCATGGTCGTGATCGGCGGCGTGATCCCGCCCGACGACGTGCCCACGCTCCAGGAGATGGGCGCGGCCGCCGTCTTCCTGCCCGGCACCGTCATCGCCGAGTCCGCCCTCGACCTGCTCGAGAAGCTGTCGGAGCAGCTCGGCCACTGAAACGCGTGACTCCCGACCCCATGGCCTGCTGCGCGCCGCCCCACGGGCGGCTCGCGGCGTTGTCGTCGGTCATCGGGACTCCGTCCCGCCTCCCTCCTCCGCCTTGCGGGCCATCCCGTGGATGCGACGCTCGCGACGGCCGAGGGTCGGGAGGCACGCGTGATGGCTGACGTCCAGGAGCTGATCAAGGGCATCCGCGACGGCAACCGGGCCACCGTCTCGCGGGCGATCACGCTCGTCGAGTCGTCCAAGCCCGCGCACCGCGCGGCCGCCCGGGAGCTGCTCGGCGAGCTCGGCATCGGGCCGGACTCGCCGACCGTCCGGGTCGGCATCTCCGGAGTCCCCGGTGTCGGGAAGTCCACCTTCATCGAGGCGCTCGGCACCCGGCTGACGGGGGAGGGGCACCGGGTGGGCGTGCTGGCGGTCGACCCGTCCAGCGTGCGCACCGGCGGCTCGGTCCTCGGCGACAAGACCCGGATGGCCCGGCTCGCGAACGACCCCGACGCCTACATCCGCCCGTCGCCGGCCGCCGGCACGCTCGGAGGCGTCGCCCGGGCCACCAGCCAGGCGATGTCCGTGCTCGAGGCCGCGTCGTACGACGTGGTGCTGGTCGAGACCGTCGGCGTCGGGCAGTCGGAGGTCACCGTCGCCGGGATGGTCGACACGTTCCTCTTCCTCACCCTCGCCCGCACCGGCGACCAGCTCCAGGGCATCAAGAAGGGCATCCTCGAGATCGCCGACGTGATCGCCGTGAACAAGGCCGACGGTGACCGGGAGCAGGAGGCCCGGTCCGCGGCCCGCGAGCTCGCCGGGGCGCTCCGCCTCGTGCACGGCAAGGGTGCCTGGGCGCCACCGGTGGTGACCTGCTCCGGGCTGACCGACGTCGGCGTCGACGACGTGTGGCAGCGGGTGCTCGGGCACCGCGAGCACCTCGGCGAGGACGGCCTCGCCGGCAAGCGGGCCCGCCAGCAGCTCGACTTCACCTGGGCGCTGGTCCGCGACGAGCTGGCCGACCGGCTCCGCCGCTCGCCCGCGGTCGGCGAGATCCGGGACCAGGTCCGGGCGGCCGTCCTGGCCGGCGAGCTGCCCGCGACGACCGCCGCCGACCAGATCCTGGCGGCGTACGACCGACGCGACTGACCCGAGGGTCCGCACCACCCGGACGGGCCATCCAAATCGGGTCAGGCGGACCATGCGGCGACGTGGAAGTCGTGCCGAGACTGGCCCGGTCCCCTCGCCGACCGGAAGGCAGTCCCGATGCGACGTTCCCCCCTGACCACCCTCGCCGTGGCGCTGGCCGCGGCCCCGCTGGTGGCGACGACGCTGTCGGCGCCGGCCACCGCGGCCGCCGCCCCGGGCGACCCCGTGGTGATGCTGGACCGGCTGGTCGGCCCGCTCAAGGTGGCCGTGTCGGGCGCCGGCACCGCGTTCGTGAGCCAGAACTTCGCGGGCCTCCTGACCAAGAAGGCCCCGGGCCAGCAGGCGAAGACGCTCTTCGCCGCCGACAAGCCCAACACCGAGGTCGGGGGCGTCTCGGTCCACAACGGCGTGGTCACCTTCACCACGACCAAGGGCAAGGTCGGCAAGGTCATGAAGCGGACCAAGCAGGGCAAGATCCGCGAGGTCGCCAACATCTGGCTGCACGAGAAGGCCAACAACCCCGACGGTGGCAACGACTACGGCTTCCAGGGACTGAGCGACGAGTGCCTCGAGGACGTGCCGGACTTCCTGCACCCCTACTCGGGCATCAAGGAGTCGCACCCCTACGCGACCGAGCGGGTCGGCGCGGTCACCTACGTCGCCGACGCGGCCGCCAACGTGATCTTCAAGGTCGCCGCCGACGGCACCGTGAGCACGGCCGGAGTGCTGCCCCCGATCCCGGTGGAGATCACCGACGAGCAGGCGGAGGCCCTCGGGCTGCCGGACTGCGTCGTGGGCGAGACCCTGCTGCTGGAGCCGGTGCCGACCGACGTCGAGCGGGGACCGGACGGACTGCTCTACGTCACCTCGCTCCCCGGCGGTCCCGAGGACGGCAGCCTGGGCGCCAACGGCTCGGTGTTCACCGTCGACCCGTCCGACGCCAGCGCGGAGCAGATCGTCACCGGTCTGGTGAGCCCGACGGGTCTCGCGGTCACCAACACCGGGGACCTGCTCGTCGCCCAGCTGTTCGACAACAGCATCGTGGGGATCGAGGCCGGGTCGACGACGCCGGAGCCCTACCGCCGCGTGAACCAGCCCGGCGACGTGGAGTGGACCCGGCAGGCCGTCTACGTCACGACCAAGGTGCTCAGCAACAACCGCGGCAAGCTGACCCGCTTCCCACTGCCGTAGCCAAGGGACGCGGAAGGACACCGGGCGTCCGCCCGGGTCCAACCGCTGTCTCGGCGGGATTCCTCCGGCGCACTGCGGGTGAACTAACCTCTACCTGCGATGTCCAACGAACCCACTGACGCCTCGGGCATCATCGAGGCCGTCCTCGAGAAGTACGCCGACGAGCTGATCGACCTCCGTCGCGACCTCCACGCCCACCCCGAGCTCTCCTGGTCGGAGAAGCGGACCACCGCCGTCGTGGCGGAGCGGCTCACCGAGGCAGGCCTCGCCGTACGCCTGATCGACGGCACCGGCCTGATCGCAGAGCTCGGCGACCAGGGGCCGGTCGTCGCGCTGCGGGCCGACCTCGACGCCCTGCCCGTGGACGACACCACCGGCGAGATCTGGGCCAGCCGCACCCCGGGCGTCGCGCATGCGTGTGGGCACGACGTGCACACCGCCGGACTGGTCGGCGCTGCTCTCGCCCTCGCCGAGACCCACGCCCGTGGCCTGCTGCCGGGGCGGGTCCGCTTCCTCTTCCAGCCCGCCGAGGAGGTCATGCCCGGCGGCGCGCTACGCCTGATGGAGGCCGGTGCGCTGGACCAGGTCGTCCGGATCTTCATGCTGCACTGCGACCCGACCATCGACGTCGGTCAGATCGGGCTGCGCCAGGGGCCGTTGACCGGGGCCGCCGACGCCCTCGACGTGCGGCTGACGGGGCGCGGCGGGCACACCTCCCGTCCCCACCTGACCGAGGACCTCACCTTCGCGCTGGGCAAGGTGCTCACCGAGCTGCCCGCGATCCTCTCCCGCCGGCTCGACCCGCGGGCCGGGGTGAGCGTCGTCTGGGGCGCGGTGCGCGCGGGCTCCGCCCACAACGTGATCCCCGGCGCCGGCCAGATCTCGGGCACCGTGCGGATGCTCGACGCCGTCGCCTGGGCCGACGCGGAGACCCTGGTCCGCCGGCTGATCGACCAGATCGTGGCGCCGTACGGCGTGACGGCGGTCGTCGACTACAAGCGCGGCGTGCCGCCCGTGGTCAACGAGAGCGTGTCCACCCGGATCATCGGCGGCGCCATCGAGCGCGTGCTCGGCCGCGACGGACTGGTCTCGACCACCCAGAGCCTGGGCGGCGAGGACTTCGGCTGGTACCTCGACGGTGTGCCCGGTGCGATGGCCCGGCTCGGAACGCGCACGCCGGGCGGGCCGACCTACGACCTCCACCAGGGGAATCTGCGCGTCGACGACCGCGCGACGGGTATCGGCTCGCGGGTGCTCGCCGAGTCGGCCCTCGCCGCCTTGGTCACCGACCGATAACAACCCAAGAAACTTCCCCGTGTTGGGTCCCCGCAGCCAACCGTGACCACTAGGGTGACCGTGTTTTCCGCGCCAGTCCATTGGCGCACTTGACTCTAGGAGGCATCTTGCGTCGCCTGACCAAGATCGCAGCAGCATCCACGGTCCTCGTACTCGCGTTGGCCGGCTGTGCAAATGATTCTGATGGGGGCTCGGACAACGAGGCCGACGGTGGCCTGTGCGACGGCTCGGGTGACGGTCCCAAGGTGGGTCTTGCCTACGACGTGGGTGGCCGCGGCGACCAGTCGTTCAACGACTCGGCGGCCGTCGGCATGCAGAAGGCCGTCGACGACCTCGACGCCACCTGCACCGAGGCCGAGGCCCAGGACGGCGAGGCCGAGTCGGCTCGCGAGGACCGCCTGCGCGCCCTCGCCGAGGACGGCCACAACCCGGTCATCGGTGTGGGCTTCGCCTACTGCGAGGCCGCTGACGCGGTCGCCCCGGACTTCCCCGAGGTCAGCTTCGCAGTCATCGACGGCTTCGACCCCGACGCCGGACGAGGCCAACGACAACGTCGCCTACCTCGGCTTCGCCGAGGAGCAGGGCTCGTTCCTGGTCGGCACCGCCGCGGCGCTCAAGACCGAGGCCGACCACGTCGGCTTCGTGGGCGGCGTCAACAACGACCTGATCAAGAAGTTCGAGGCGGGCTTCGCCGCCGGTGTCGCGGAGGTCAACCCCGACGTCACCGTCGATGTGACCTACATCGAGGAGACAGACCTCAAGGGCTTCAACGACCCGGCGGGTGGCAAGGCCGCTGCGGCCGCGATGTACGAGGGCGGCGCTGACATCGTCTACCACGCCTCCGGTGGTTCGGGTGCGGGCGTCTTCGACGCCGCGGTCGAGGCCGGCGACGGCATGTGGGCGATCGGTGTCGACTCCGACCAGTACCTCACGGCTTCTTCGGACGCGCAGCCGCACATCCTCACCTCGATGCTCAAGCGCGTCGACACCGCCACCTTCAACATGGTGCAGTCGATCGCCGACGAGGAGCCGCTGACCAGCTACCAGGTCTACGACCTGGCTGCTGACGGCGTCGGCTACTCCACCTCCGGCGGTTTCATCGACGACATCACCGGTGACATCGACGGCTACGCCGACCAGATCAAGGGTGGCGAGATCGAGGTCCCGACCGCTCCCTGATATCAGCGCTAGACAACGGGCCCGGGGACACGCGGTAGCGTGACCCCGGGTCCGTTTCCTTGTCCGGAACAACGAGGTTCCGGGACGACCATGAGGAGGGCGATTGAGCGCCACGGCTCAGGCCCCGGCCACCGCCGACGCGGTACAGGTCCGGGGGATCGGCAAGCGGTTCCCGGGTGTGATTGCGAACCACGACGTCGACATCACCATCCGCAGCGGCACGGTCCATGCGTTGATCGGCGAGAACGGCGCCGGCAAGTCGACGCTGATGAAGATCCTCTACGGCGTCCAGAAGCCCGACGACGGCACCCTCGTCGTCAACGGCGAGGAGGTCAGCTTCTCCTCGCCGACCGACGCCATCGCGCACGGGATCGGCATGGTCTTCCAGCACTTCATGCTGGCCGACAACCTCACCGTCCTCGAGAACGTCGTCCTCGGCGCCGAGAAGCTGCTACGGCATCGGCGACCGGGCGGGCGAGAAGATCCGCGAGATCTCCCGCGCCTACGGCTTCGGGCTCGACCCCGACGAGCTGGTCGAGGACCTCGGCGTCGGCGAGCGGCAGCGGGTCGAGATCCTGAAGGTCCTCTACCGCGGCGCCAAGATCATCATCCTCGACGAGCCGACCGCAGTGCTGGTGCCGCAGGAGGTCGACGCGCTGTTCGGCAACCTGCGCGAGCTCAAGGCCCAGGGTCACACGATTCTTTTCATCTCCCACAAGCTCGACGAGGTCCTCGCGATCGCCGATGACATCACCGTCATGCGTCGCGGCACCACCGTCGGCGAGGCCCGGCCCGAGACGGCGACCAAGCGGCAGCTCGCCGAGCTGATGGTCGGCTCCGAGCTGCCCGTCGCCCGAGACCGCCGAGTCGACGGTCACCGACCAGGAGCTGCTCGAGGTCTCGCGCATCACGCTCACCGACGAGTTCGGCCGGTCGCTGCTCAGCGACGTCAGCCTCACCATCCACCGGGGCGAGGTGCTCGGCATCGCCGGCGTCGAGGGCAACGGCCAGGCCGAGCTGGTCGAGACGATCATGGGCATGCGCAAGCCCACCAGCGGCACGATCGCCGTCGACGGCAAGGACATCACCGGCTGGGACACCCGCGACCGCCGCGAGTACGGCATCGGCTACATCCCCGAGGACCGCCACCGCCACGGCCTGCTGCTCGACGCGCCGCTGTGGGAGAACCGCATCCTCGGGTTCCAGAGCCGGCCGCCCGCGACGACAAGGGTTCCTGATCGACCGGGGCAACGGCGCCCGCAAGGACACCGACCGGATCGTGTCCGAGTACGACGTCCGCACGCCCGGGCATCGACACCCACGCCCGAGCACTCTCCGGCGGCAACCAGCAGAAGCTGATCGTCGGCCGCGAGATGAGCGGCGACACCGATGCTCGTCATCGCAGCGCATCCGACGCGCGGCGTCGACGTCGGCGCCCAGGCGTCGATCTGGGGCCACATCAAGAAGGCACGACGCGAAGGGCTGGCGGTGTTGCTGATCTCGGCCGATCTCGACGAGCTGATCGGTCTGTCCGACCGGATCGAGGTGATCCTTCGTGGGCGGCTGGTCGGCGAGTTCGACCCCAAGACCGTCACACCTCAGGACCTCGGGTCCGCCATGACCGGCGGTCACGACGACGAGACCGCGGAGGACGCCTCGTGAACATCGTGACTCGCGCACTCCAGACGCTCGTAGCGCCGCTCGTCGCGGTGGTCGCGGCGATGATCATCACCAGCGTCGTGATCTGGCTCTCCGGCAGCAGCCCCGGTGAGTTCTGGTCGATCATCTTCGAGGCCCCCGCCGACCGCGTCTACGTCAACATCGTCAACCAGTCGTCGATGATCTTCCTGTCCGCGCTGGCCGCGGCGATCGGCTTCCGGATGAACCTCTTCAACATCGGCGTCGAGGGCCAGTACCAGATGGCGTCCTACGTCGCCGCCGTGTTCGCCGGCGCCGCATTCTTGCTCCGGCTACCTCAACGTCTTCGTCACGCTGATCGTCGCGATGCTGACGGGGTCGGCGTGGGCCGGCATCGCCGGTGTCCTCAAGGTGACCCGCGGCGTCAGCGAGGTCATCTCGACGATCATGCTGAACGCGATCGCGCTGACCCTGACCGGCTACCTGCTCAACACCTACGGCGAGAAGGCCGGCAACGCGCGCCGTACCACGCCGATCGACGAAGGGCAGCCAGCTCGACGGCTGGGTGCCGTTCCTCGACCGCGACGGTGCCATCTGGACCCTGGCCATCCTTGCCGTGCTGGCCGGCATCGGCTTCTCGTTCCTGCTCAACAAGACCAGCTTCGGCTTCGACCTGCGTGCGACCGGTCTGTCCGAGATCTGCGGCGGTCGCCTCCGGTGTGAAGGTGAACCGGATGGTCGTCATCTCGATGATGCTGTCCGGCGCGATCGCCGGCCTGATCTGGATGCCGGCGTTCTTCGGCTCGGCGTACTCCTACGGCACGTCGTTCCAGGCGGGCCTCGGCTTCACCGGCATCGCGGTGGCGCTGCTGGGCCGCAACCAGCCGTTCGGCATCGCGGTCGGTGCGGTGCTCTTCGCCTTCCTCAACGAGCAGTCCAACCGGCTCACCCTGCAGACCGACATCTCCCAGAACGTCGTCCAGATCACCCAGGGCGTCATCGTGCTCGCCGTCGTGGTCGCCTACGAGGTGGTCCGGAGACGCCGGGTCGCGGCCGAGCAACGGCAGGTCAAGCAGAAGCTCGAGGCGGACAGGCCCCAGGCCGAGGAGGTGTCCGCATGAGCACGCTGCTGACCGAGCCGGTGGCACCGACGCCCTCGACGTACCACTACCGCCGCTACATGTGGGTGTGGATCGCCTTCGGTGCGATCGCCGCGGTGTCCTTCGTCCGGGTCCTCACCGGCGCAGCACGAGATCACGTCCGAGGGCAGCCTGCGCGCCGCGATCATCGCCACCTGCCCGATCCTGATGGCCGCCATCGGCGGTCTGTGGTCGGAGCGCGCGGGCGTGGTCAACATCGGCCTCGAGGGCCAGATGATCCTCGGCACCTGGGGTGCGGCCTACTTCACCTACTACTACGGTCCGTGGGTCGGCATCCTCGGTGCCGCCCTGCTCGGTGCCATTGGTGGCGCCCTGCACGCGCTGGCGACGGTCACCTTCGGCGTCGACCACATCGTCTCCGGTGTCGCGGTCAACATCATCGGCCTCGGCGCGGCCAAGTTCCTCGCCGAGGCCTACTTCGCGGACCTCGAGGGCGGTGGTGTCAAGCAGCTGGCCGGCCTGGACCGGCCGACCAACATCACCATCCCCGGCCTGTCTCGACGGGGCATCGAGCCTGGCCGAGCAAGCACTGGTTCATCGTCTCCGACCTCGCGGCCGCGGTTGCCGCGGTGACCGACGAACCTCAACGTGCTGACCGTGCTCATCTTCGCGCTCGTGGCGGTCACCGCCTGGATCCTGTGGAAGACGGCGTTCGGCCTGCGCCTGCGCTCCTGCGGCGAGAACCCGCAGGCGGCGGAGAGCCTCGGCGTCAACGTGATCCGCTACAAGTGGATCGCGGTCGTGACCTCCGGCGCGTTCGCCGGCATCGGCGGCGGGTTCCTCGCGCTCGTCGCCTCCAGCGGGTTCGTCACCGGCCAGACCGGCGGTCGCGGCTACATCGGCCTCGCCGCGATGATCTTCGGCAACTGGCGGCCCGGCGGGATCCTCACGGGCGCGCTGATGTTCGGCTACACCGACAGCCTCCCGCTGCGGTCCGCCGGCACCATCCACGCGCTGCTGCTGCTGGTCGCGATCGGCCTGCTCGCGCTGGCGGCGTGGCGCTTCTACCGGAAGCAGACCACGCAGGCGATCGTGTTCGGCGCGCTCGGTGCGGCCGTTCCTGCTGTGGTACCTGACCACCGACGAGGTGCCGCGCGAGTTCACCGGCATGACCCCCTACATCGCCACCCTGCTGGTCCTGGCCTTCGCCTCGCAACGACTACGCATGCCCAAGGCCGACGGCCAGATCTACCGCAAGGGCAGCGCGGGTTAGCGGCTGATGTCGGACTTCACGGACGCGGACTGGCAGGACCTGCGGCAGCGGGCGATCGAGGTCATGGGGCGTGCCTACGCGCCCTACTCGCATTTCCCGGTCGGTGCGGCCGCCCGCGTCGACGACGGCCGGTTCGTCGTGGGCTGCAACGTCGAGAACGCGGCGTACGGCGTCGGCCTGTGCGCCGAGTGCGGGATGGTGTCGTCGCTGCACGCCACCGGGGGCGGCCGGCTCACGCACACCGTGTGCGTGAACGGCTCGGGCGACGTGATCATGCCGTGCGGGCGGTGCCGCCAGGTGCTCTACGAGAACGGCGGCCCCGACCTGCTGCTGATGACGGTCTCCGGGGTACGCAGGATGGACGAGGTTCTCCCGGATGCCTTCGGTCCCGACAACCTCGCTTGACCTGACGTCGGCCGAGGTGGTGGCCGACCCCTACCCGTTCTTCGCCGGGGAGCGTGACGCGCACGCCGTGGCCTGGCACGAGCCGTCGGGCATGTTCCTGACGTTCGCGCACGCGACCGTCGGCGCCGTGCAGCGGGACCGGCGGCTCGGCCGGATCTGGAAGGACAAGGAGCCGCTCGACGTACCTCGAGCCGTTCAACCTCCTCCACCGCAACCAGATGATGGAGAACGAGCCGCCCGAGCACACCCGGCTGCGGCGCCCGGTCGCCTCGGCCTTCAACCGCGGCCACATCGAGCGGCTGCGTCCGCGGGTGCGCGAGCTGGCGGCGTCGCTGCTGGCCGAGGTGGACCCCGTCGGCTTCGACGTCATCGAGGCGTACGCCGAACCCCTTCCGGTGCTCGTGATCGCCGATCTCCTCGGCGTGCCTCGCTCGTACGCGCACGACCTCCGCGACTGGTCCCAGGCGATCGTCAGGATGTACGAAGTGGCGCCTTCGCCGGAGGTCGTCGACGCCGCCGTCCGCGCCGCCACCGACTTCGCGGGCCTGGTGCGCGAGCTGGTCGGCGAGCGAAGGAGGCAGCCCGCGGAGGACCTGATCACCGACCTCGTGGCCACCGAGCTCACCGACGACGAGGTGGTCGCGGCCGTCGTGCTGCTCCTCAACGCCGGCCACGAGGCGTCGGTCAACGTCTTCGGCAACGGACTCGTGGCGATGCTCCGCCGTGGCCTCGTGCCCGGCGACGACGTGGCGAAGACGGTCGAGGAGATGCTGCGGTTCGACTCCGCGCTCCAGCTGTTCGAGCGGACCGCGACCGAGGACGTCCAGGTGGGCGACGTCGTGGTCGAGGAGGGACAGAAGATCGCGGCGCTGCTGGGCGCCGCCAACCGCGACCCGTCGGTCTTCAGCGACCCCGACGATTTCGACGTCGCCCGCGAGCCCAACAACCACCTGGCATTCGGCGTCGGCGTCCACTTCTGCCTCGGTGCGCCGCTGGCCCGGATGGAGCTCGCGGAGTCGCTGCCGGCGCTGTTCGACCGCTTCCCCGACCTGGCGCTGGCGGCCGAGCCCGAGAGCCGGGGGACGTTCGTGCTGCGGGGGTTCCGTACTGTTCGCGTGGGAGGTAACCGATGAGCATGCATGACGCGGTCGAGGTGATCATCGCCAAGCGCGACGGCGCCGAGCTGACCGACAGCCAGATCGACTGGGTGATCGTCGGCCTACACGGCCGGCGAGGTCGCCGACGAGCAGATGTCGTCCCTGGCGATGGCGATCCTGCTCAACGGCATGAACCGCCGCGAGATCGCCCGGTGGACGAACGCGATGATCGCGTCGGGGGAGCGGATGGACTTCTCCACCCTGTCGCGGCCGACCGCCGACAAGCACTCGACCGGCGGCGTGGGCGACAAGATCACGCTGCCCCTCGCACCGTTGGTCGCGGCGTGCGGCGTCGCCGTGCCGCAGCTGTCCGGCCGCGGGCTCGGCCACACCGGCGGCACCCTCGACAAGCTCGAGTCGATCCCGGGCTGGCGGGCGCTGCTCTCCAACGAGGAGATGTTCGCGCAGCTCGAGTCGGTCGGCGCCGTCGTCTGCGCGGCCGGCGACGGGCTGGCGCCGGCCGACAAGAAGCTCTACGCGCTGCGCGACGTGACCGGCACCGTCGAGGCGATCCCGCTGATCGCGTCCTCGATCATGTCCAAGAAGATCGCCGAGGGCACCGGCTCGCTGGTGCTCGACGTCAAGGTCGGCACCGGCGCGTTCATGAAGGACGTCGACCGGGCGCGCGAGCTGGCCGCGACGATGGTCGCCCTCGGCAAGGACGCCGGCGTGCACACCGTCGCGCTGCTCACCGACATGTCCACCCCGCTCGGCAACACGGCCGGCAACGCGATCGAGGTGGCCGAGTCGGTCGAGGTGCTCGCCGGCGGCGGCCCCGCCGACGTCGTCGAGCTGACCCTCGCCCTGGCCCGCGAGATGCTCGCCGGTGCCGGCGTCACCGACGTCGACCCGGCCGAGAAGCTGGCCGACGGCTCGGCGATGGACGCCTGGAAGGCGATGATCCGCGCCCAGGACGGCGACCCCGACGCTTCGATGCCGCGAGGCGAAGGAGTCCCACGTCGTGACCGCTCCGTCGTCGGGCGTGCTGACCCGGCTGGACGCCATGGCCGTCGGCCTGGCCGCCTGGCGGCTCGGTGCCGGCCGCGCCAAGCAGGGCGACGCCGTCCAGGACGGCGCCGGCGTCGTCTGGCACGCCGCGCCCCGGCGACGAGGTCACCGAGGGCTCAGCCGCTGTTCACGCTGCTCACCGACGAGCCCGAGCGCTTCGACCGCGCCCTGGCCTCGCTCGAGGGGGCTACGACCTCGCGCCTGCCGGGACGGCGTACGAGCCGAGCCCGCTGGTGATCGACCGCATCGCCTGACCGCGGTCGGCTCAGGGCAGGAGCAGTACGACGCTCTCGGCGACGCAGGCGGGCTTGGCCTCGCCCTCGATCTCGATGACGTGCTTGAGGGTGAGCTGCTTGCCGGCGGGGAGGTCGGCGACGTCGCCGACGGTGACGGTGCTCCGGATGCGGGAGCCGACCCGGACCGGGTTCGGGAAGCGCACCTTGTTGACGCCGTAGTTGAGCTTGGCGCCCGGGGTCTCGAGCGAGAAGACCTGGCTGCCGAGCCACGGCACCAGCGAGAGCGTGAGGTAGCCGTGCGCGATGGTGCCGCCGAACGGGCCGTCGTTGGCGCGCTCCACGTCGACGTGGATCCACTGGTGGTCCCCGGTCGCGTCCGCGAACTGGTTGACCCGCTCCTGGTCGATGGTGAGCCAGTCGCTGGTGCCGAGCTCCTCGCCGGTGGCGGCGGCGACCTCGTCGAGAGTGGTGAAGGTGCGCATGGATGGAAGGATAGGAGAGTGACGACTCCCACTCGCGACCAGGTCCTGCGCGCGCCCAAGGTGCTGCTCCACGACCACCTCGACGGCGGGCTCCGGCCGCAGACGATCATCGACCTCGCCGCCGAGGTCCACCACGACCTGCCCGCGACCGACGCCGAGGCGCTCGGCCGCTGGTTCTCCGACGCGGCCGACTCCGGGTCCCTGGAGCGCTACCTCGAGACGTTCGACCACACGGTCGCGGTGATGCAGACCGCCCCGGCGCTGACCCGGATCGCCCGCGAGTGCGTGGAGGACCTGGCGGCCGACGGTGTCGTGTACGCCGAGGTGCGCTACGCGCCCGAGCAGCACGTGTCCGAGGGGCTCACCCTCGACGAGGTCGTGGCTGCCGTCCAGGAGGGCTTCGACGAGGGCTGTACGGCGTCCGGGCGGGCGGATCGTGGTCCGGCAGCTGCTGACCGCCATGCGGCACCAGGCGCGCTCCATGGAGATCGCCCAGCTGGCCGTCGCGTGGCGGGACCGCGGGGTGGCCGGCTTCGACATCGCCGGTGCGGAGGCGGGCTACCCGCCCACCCGCCACCTGGACGCGTTCGAGTACCTCCAGCGGGAGAACGCGCACTTCACCATCCACGCCGGAGAGGGGTTCGGGCTGCCGTCGATCTGGCAGGCGATCCAGTGGTGCGGCGCCGACCGGCTCGGGCACGGGGTGCGGATCATCGACGACATCACGCGTCGCCGACGACGGGTCGGTCGAGCTCGGCCTGTTGGCGGCGTACGTGCGCGACAAGCGGATCCCGCTGGAGATGTGCCCCGCCTCCAACGTCCAGACCGGCGCGGCGGCCTCGATCGCCGAGCACCCGATCGGGCTGCTGACCAGGCTCCGGTTCCGGGTCACGGTGAACACCGACAACCGGCTGATGAGCCGGCACCTCGATGACCGACGAGATGTGGGCGCTGGTGGAGGCCTTCGACTACACCCTCGACGACCTGCGCTGGTTCACCATCAACGCGATGAAGTCCGCCTTCCTGCCCTTCGACGAGCGGCTGGCGATCATCGACGGGACGGTAAAACCTGGGTATGCCGCCCTTTCCGGGTGACCCCCGGCGGGCTCAGCGGCCGTAGCGTCCGGCCATAAGCCGAGTCGCCTCGACCCGGCCCGATGGAGGGATACGCCCCGTGGACAGCTTCTGGGACTTCTTCTGGTTCATCATCTCGTTCTTCCTGCTCATGGCCTACCTCATGGTCCTGTTCCAGATCGTCGTCGATCTGTTCCGGGACCACACGGTCGGCGGCGGCATGAAGGCGGTCTGGGTGCTCGGTCTGATCTTCCTGCCCATCCTCACGGCGCTGATCTACCTGATCGCCCGTGGCGGCGGCATGGCGGAGCGGGCCATGGCGGCGCAGGCAGAGCGCGCAGGCCAACGCGGACGCCTACATCCGCCAGGTGTCGTCGGGCGCCGGCTCGCCGGCGGACGAGATCGCCCGGGCCAAGGAGCTGATGGACTCCGGCGCGATCAGCGCCGAGGAGTTCGACAAGATCAAGGCGAAGGCCCTGTCCTGACGCCCTGACGCTCGAGCCGGGGTCAGCCGCCCGCGGGCGCGTGGTGTGCGAGCCGCTTGATGTCGGCGTACGCCTCGTCCGGGGTGACCGGGCGGCAGCCCTTGGCGACGGCGTCGCCCACGACCCGGCGCTGGTCGCGCATCAGCGCCCACCCGCGCCGGACGAGGACGAGCGGCGGCTTGCGGCGCTCCCGCAGGTCGCGGGTCAGCCGCCGCCAGAAGGTGACGGGCGCGGGCTGCCGCACGCAGTACGCCGCGGCGAGCAGCCCGGCCTCCGCGCAGCGGGGGACGACGTCCTGGGCGAAGATGCCCTCCGCGACGAACAGCCGGTGCTCGCCGAGGTCGAGCGTCTGTGAGCCGCAGCGGCCGTCCTTGGCGATCTCGTAGACCGGCACCTCGGCGCGGCCCTCGCGGCACAGCAGGTCGAGCGTGGCCAGGGCGTCCTCGGGGAGCCAGGAGTCGGGGTGGTCCCAGTCGGTCAGCCCGGCGTTCGCGCCGTGCTCGATCACGGGCAGCGTCGGGTCGTCGCCGTTCTTGTAGAAGTCGTCGAGACGCAGCACCGGCAGGCCGACCCGTTCGGCGAGTCGCGACTTGCCGGCCCCGGACGGGCCGGCCAGGACGATCACCCGGGCGTGCACCCCGTCATTCTGCCCGACGACCCCCGGCGGTTTCGCCACCGAGGGGTGCGGGTAGGAACGGGTCCATGCGCATTCTCACGGGGGTCCTGTCTGCTGTCCTGTCCACCGGCCTCCTGCTCGCAGCCACAGGATGCGACGACGAGGCGAGCAGCAGCGAGCCGACGCCCGAGAGCCCCGAGGAGACGGCACTGCCGGAGAACCTGTGCGACCTGGTGGCCCCGCAGGTCAGTGACGAGTGGGACCTGGAGGAGCTCGACCACTCGGTCAAGGGGGACATCAGCCACTGCACGCTCGGGAACGAGGACACGCAGGTGATCGTGACCTTCTCTGAGGTCCCGGAGGACGAGCTGGACTCCGCCCTGGAAGAGGCGTGCGACATGTTCGTCTACGAGCAGCCGAAGGAGGGGGAGAGCCGGTGCATCCGCGCTCCCGAGCTCGACGGCCGGCCGGCCGGCGAACGTCACCGAGGCCGTGCGCGTGCGGGAGCGCAGCGGCATCGCCGTGATCACGATGCAGACGAACGACCTCGACCGTGTCGGCCTGATCGGCGCCGAAGTGGCGAGCGTCGAGGCGGCCTTCGTCCTCTCCTGAGGCTCAGACGCCGATCGGGTGCCAGACGGTCTTCGTCTCCAGGAACCCCGTCATCGCGTCGATGCCCGGGTCCTCCGACCAGTCCGGCTCCGCGGCCGGGGCACGGCGTACCCGCTTGAGGTTCTCGGCCGCGGCCACCTCGAGCGAGCCGGCCAGGTCGGCGTCGCCGGCGACACCGGTCAGGTCGATGGCGTTGACGTCCATGTGCGCGGCCAGCCACGGCGCGACCGTGGCGGCGGAGCCGGTCAGGATGTTGACGACGCCGCCGGGCACGTCGGAGGTGGCGAGCACCTCGGAGAACGTGACGGCGGGCAGGGGGCGGTCGTACGACGACACCACGACCACCGTGTTGCCGGTGACGATCGCGGGGGCGACCACGCTGACCAGCCCGAGCAGCGAGGACTCCTGCGGCGCGAGCACCGCCACCACGCCGGTCGGCTCGGGCGTGGAGATGTTGAAGAACGGCCCGGCGACCGGGTTGGCGCCGCCGACGACCTGGGTGATCTTGTCGGCCCACCCGGCGTACCAGACGAGGCGGTCGATGGCCTCGTCGACGACCTTGTTGGCGCGGGCCGCGGTCAGCCCCTCGGACTGGCGGACGGCCTCCACGAACTGCGGGCGCCGGTCCTCCATGATCTCCGCGACGCGGTAGAGGATCTGCGCGCGGTTGTAGGCGGTCTTGCCGCTCCAGCCGCCGAAGGCCTTGCGGGCGGCGATGACGGCGTCGCGGGCGTCCTTGCGCGACGCCAGGGCGGCGTTGGCCACGAACGTCCCCTTCGAGTCGTTGACGACGTAGGAATGGCCCGACTCGGAGCGCGGGAAGGCGCCCCCGATGAAGAGCTTGTAGGTCTTGCGGACGTCGATGCGGCTCACTTGCTACCACCCTTCAAGTAGGCCTCCAGTCCGTGGCGGCCGCCCTCGCGGCCGTAGCCCGACTCCTTGTAGCCACCGAACGGGCTGGTCGGGTCGAACTTGTTGAACGTGTTGGCCCACACCACGCCGGCGCGCAGCTCGTTGGCGATCTTGAGGATCCGGGAGCCCTTCTCGGTCCAGACGCCCGCGGACAGGCCGTACGGCGTGTTGTTGGCCTTCTCGACGGCCTCGGAGGGGGTGCGGAAGGTCAGCACCGACAGGACCGGTCCGAAGATCTCCTCGCGGGCGATCCGGTGCGCCTGGGAGACGCCGGTGAAGAGCGTCGGCGGGAACCAGAAGCCGTTCTTGGGCAGGTCGCAGGCGGGTGACCAGCGACCGGCGCCCTCGGCCTCGCCGATGTCGGAGAGCTCGCGGATCCGGGCCAGCTGCTCGGCGGAGTTGATCGCGCCGATGTCGGTGTTCTTGTCGAGCGGGTCGCCGACGCGCAGCGTGGACATCCGGCGCTTGAGGCTGGACAGCAGCTCGTCGGCGATCGACTCCTGGACCAGCAGCCGGGAGCCGGCGCAGCAGACGTGGCCCTGGTTGAAGAAGATGCCGTTGACGATGCCCTCGACGGCCTGGTCGATGGCCGCGTCGTCGAAGACGATGTTGGCGGCCTTGCCGCCGAGCTCGAGGGTGGCCTTCTTGTCGGTGCCGGCGATGGACTTCGCGATCGCGCGACCGACGTCCGTGGAGCCGGTGAAGGCGACCTTGTCGACGTCGGGGTGCGAGACCAGCGCACGGCCGGTCTCGCCGGCGCCGGTGACGATGTTGACGACACCCGGCGGCAGGTCGGCCTGCTGGCAGATCTCGGCGAACAGCAGCGCGGTCAGCGGCGTGGTCTCGGCCGGCTTGAGCACGACGGTGTTGCCGCACGCCAGCGCCGGGGCGATCTTCCAGGCCAGCATCAGCAGCGGGAAGTTCCAGGGGATGATCTGGCCGGCCACGCCGAGCGGCTGGGTGCCGAAGCCGGCGTACTCGAGCTTGTCGGCCCAGCCGGCGTAGTAGAAGAAGTGCGCGGCGACGGTCGGGACGTCGACGTCGCGGGACTCCTTGATCGGCTTGCCGTTGTCGATCGACTCCAGGACGGCGAGCTCGCGGCCGCGCTCCTGGATGATCCGGGCGATCCGGTAGAGGTACTTCGCGCGCTCCTTGCCGGACATCCGCGACCACACGCGGGTGTACGCGCGGCGGGCTGCCTTCACGGCGGCGTCGATGTCGGCCTCGTCGGCCTCGGCGACCTCGGCGAGCACCTCCTCGGTGGACGGGCTGATCGTCTTGAACGCCTTGCCGTTGCCGTCGACGAACTCACCGTTGATGAACAGGCCGTAGGACGGCTTGATGTCGACGATGCTCCGCGACTCGGGGGCGGGGGCGTACTCGAACACGTTCGCTCATCTCGAATCAGTCCAGCGTGAAGTAGTCGGGACCGGAGTAGCGGCCGGTGGTCATCTTGGTGCGCTGCATCAGCAGGTCGTTGAGCAGCGTGGAGGCGCCGAAGCGGAACCAGTCCGGGTCGAGCCAGTCGGGACCGGCCACCTCGTTGACCATCACGAGGTACTTGATGGCGTCCTTGCTGGTGCGGATGCCGCCCGCCGGCTTGACCCCGATCATCTGCCCGGTGGCCTCGCGGAAGTCGCGGACCGCCTCGAGCATGATCAGGGTGACCGGCAGGGTCGCGGCCGGCTGCACCTTGCCGGTCGACGTCTTGATGAAGTGGCCGCCGGCCATCATCGACAGCCAGCTGGCGCGGCGTACGGCGTCGTAGGTCTGCAGCTCGCCGGTCTCCATGATCACCTTGAGGTGAGCGCTCTGCCCATGGGGTCTGGCGCACGCCTCACGGATCTGGGCGATCTCCTCGAAGACCTGGAGGTAGCGTCCGGACAGGAACGCGCCGCGGTCGATCACCATGTCGATCTCGTCGGCGCCGGCCTCGACGGCGTCCTTGGTGTCGGCGATCTTGATGTCCATCGCCGCGCGGCCGCTCGGGAACGCCGTCGCCACCGCGGCGATGTTCACGCCGCTGTCGCCGAGGACCTCCTTGGCGGTCCCGACCATGTCGGGGTAGACGCAGACCGCTGCGGTCGACGGGCAGGAGGGGTCGGCCGGGTCGGGGTGCAGCGCCTTCGCGGCCAGCGCGCGGACCTTGCCGTGGGTGTCCTGGCCCTCCAGCGTGGTCAGGTCGACCATCCGGATGGCGAGGTCGATCGCGAACTCCTTGGCCGTGGTCTTGATCGACCTCGTGCCCAGGGTCGCGGCCCGGGCCTCGGCGCCGACCTGGTCGACGCCGGGGAGGCCATGGAGGAACCGGCGGAGCGAGGCATCCGAGCGAGTGATCTCCGAGAAGTCCCAACCGGAGGTGCTGGATGCCGTGGCTGCCGGAGGAGCAGCGGTGGGGGAACTCACCTTGCCAGCATAGGGTGGCCCCTCCGGTGCACCGCAAACGACGAGGAGCCGCGCGTTGGGCGAGGAAGTGGTGGAGGAGTTCCGTCCGACAAGCGGACGTATCTCGGGCTTCCTCGCGATCGCCTTCGCCCTGCTGGTCGTGGTCGTCGCCGCCCTGCCGGGAGACCAGGGCATCGCGCCGTACGTCGTGTGGGGGGTGCTGTTCGCCGGGGTGCTGGCCTGGGCCGCCATGGTGCGTCCGCGGCTGTGGGCGACCGAGTCCGACCTCGTCATGCGCAACACGCTCAGCACCTTCACGATCCCGTTGGCCGCGATCGAGGCGGTCGCCGTACGTCAGGTCTGTGCGGTGCGCGCGGGCCGCCGCCGCTACGTCTCGCCGGTGGTCGGCATGTCCGTCCGGCAGATCAACCGGAAGGCGAGGGCAAGCAACGACGTCGAGAGCATGAAGGTCGCCGACATCCCGTACGCCACCCACGTGGAGGACCGGATCCACCACCTGGCCGAGCTGGCCAGGATGCGCGAGGGGATCAACCTCATGTCCGACGAGCAGGTGGCTCGCGCGTCCGGCGTACGCCGCGAGTGGGCGTACCCGGAGATCGCGGCGCTGGCGGTCACAGCCCTGGGCTTCGTGGTGACGCTGGTCCTCGCGCTCTGATCCGAGCCCTCCCGGTTTGTCGGTGGGGTGGGCCAGACTCGTGCCATGCACGCGAGCGAGGTCGTCGAGCTGGCCGGCCGTCTGCCCGAGCTGGTGCTCAAGGACTACCGCGACTGGACCTCGATCACCTTCCGCGGCAGGGGCTTCGCGTGGGTCGACCACAGCGCCGACCACGCGATGATCAAGTCCACCCACCTCGACCGCGAGGCGATGATCGGCAGCGACCCCGAGACGTTCTCCGCGGGCTGGGCCTCGTCGACGACCGCGTGGGTGCGGGTCGACCTGGCGCGAGCCGACCCGCAGGAGGTCTTCGAGATCCTCGCCGACGCGTGGCGGATGACCGCGACCAAGAAGGCGGTCGTCGCCTTCGACGAGGCGAGGGGCCTCTGACCCCGGGTCAGATGCCGGCGGCCTTGCGGATGTCGCTGCCGAGCGCGTCCAGTCGGCCCGCCGCCGCGATCCGGGCCGCGTCCACACCGTCGTCCGGCGTCACCGGCACCACCACCTCGAGGTAGCACTTGAGCTTCGGCTCGGTGCCGCTCGGGCGGACGATCACCCGGCCACCCTCGGCCAGTCGGTAGCGCAGGCCCTCGGTGGGCGGCAGGTCGGCCGAGCCCTCGCTGAGGTCGTCGACCTGCTGGACCGCGAGGCCGCCGAGCGACTCCGGCGGTGCGCTGCGCAGCCGCTCCATCGCGCGGCCGATCTCCGAGAGGTCGGTGACCCGGACCGACACCTGGTCGGTCGCGTGCAGCCCGTGCTCGACGGCGATGTCGTCGAGCAGGTCGTCGAGGGTGCGGCCGGCGGCCTTGGCCTCGGCCGCCAGCTCGCAGAGCAGCAGCAGCGCCGAGACGCCGTCCTTGTCCTTCACGTGCTCCGGGTCGACGCAGTAGCCGAGCGCCTCCTCGTAGCCGAAGGCGAGGCCGTCGACGCGACCGATCCACTTGAACCCGGTCAGCGTCTCGGCGTACGGCTGCCCGGCCTTCGCCGCCATCCGCCCGAGCAGGGACGAGGAGACGATGGACGTGGCGTACACGCCCTTCTTGCCGCTCTTGAGAAGGTGCGAGGCGAGCAGTGCTCCGACCTCGTCGCCACGCAGCATCCGCCAGCCGTGCGCGCCGGTGACCGCCGCGGCGCAGCGGTCGGCGTCGGGGTCGTTGGCCACCACGATGTCGGCGCGCGTGGAGTCGGCGAGGGCCATGGCGAGGTCCATGGCGCCCGGCTCCTCGGGGTTCGGGAACGACACGGTCGGGAAGGTGCCGTCCGGCTCCTCCTGCTCGGCGACGACCTGCGGCGCCGAGAAGCCCGGCCGTCTCGAGGACCTGCACCACGGAGGTGCCGCCCACGCCGTGCAGCGGGGTGTAGACGATGTCGAGGTCGCGCGGGCCGTCGCCCGCGAGGTCGGCGGTGGTGTCGAGGTAGCGGTCGATGATGCCCTCGTCGAGGACGGTGCCGCTGGTGCCGCGGGGCACGTCGTCGACGCGACCGACGGCGGCGATCCGCTCCGCGATCCCGGCGTCGGCCGGCGGCACGATCTGGCTGCCGTCGCCGAGGTAGACCTTGTAGCCGTTGTCCTGCGGCGGGTTGTGGCTGGCGGTCACCATCACCCCGGCCACGCAGCCGAACTCGCGGATCGCGAACGCGAGCAGCGGGGTCGGGAGCGGGCGGGGGAGGACCAGGGCTTTCAGTCCGGCGCCGGTCATCACCTCGGCCGTGTCCCGTGCGAAGACGTCGGAGTTGCGTCGGGCGTCGTACCCGATCACGACGGAGGCACCCTTGGGCGCACCCTGGTCGACGAGGTACGCCGCGAGCCCGGCCGCGGCGCGCAGCACGACGACCCGGTTCATCCGGTTCGGCCCGGCACCGAGCGCCCCGCGCAGCCCGGCCGTCCCGAACTCCAGCGTCCCGTCGAAGCGGTCCGCCAGGTCGGCCGGGTCGCCGCCGTCCGCCACGTCGGCGATGATCGCGTCCAGCTCGGCGCGGGTCTCCTCGTCGGGGTCCTCGGCGGCCCAGGCGCGGGCGCGTTCGAGCAGGGCGGCAACGTCCGGGGTGGTCATGGGGTCACGGTAGCGGTCGCGCAATTCCCTGGTTAACCAGGGAATTGCGCACTTGGCTTGGGAAGTTTCCTTGGCCAACAGCACACTTCCTTGGCCCGGTCGGTCGGTGCGGCCGGGCATGATGACGACGTGCCTGCCCAGCCCGCCGACCTGCCCCCGCCCCGCGACATCGAGGCCCACGTGGGCGACCTGGTGGTCGAGCTGGCCCAGCACCTCGGCGAGCCGGCCGTCGTGTCGCTCTGCGTCGAGCTGCTCGAGGGTGCGGACGCCCACCACCACCTGCCCGAGCTCGCCTACCTCACCGGCCTCGCGTTCGGGGAGGCTCGGCCGACCGCGACCTCGCCGACTGGGCCGACTACTGGCCGCGCAGCTGGGGAGCCCGCGGGCTGCTCTACGTGTGGGACGACTCCGCATCGTCCGCCGTGATCGCCGGGTCTGGGCGACGAGCACTGGCGGCCGGCGGAGATGTGCCTCAAGGTCGCGACCCGGCACGAGGTCGGCGGCGCCGGTGACGGAGCGGCCGCGCTGTCCACGCACGAGCTGCCGCGGGTCCGGGTGCAGGCGCTGCGCACGCTGGCGGTCACCGGCGACACCGAGCACGTCGACGCGGTCCGCGACCGGCTGCACGACGACCACGAAGACGTACGCCGGCAGGCGGCGCGAGCGCTCGAGACGATGTCGCGCCGGCTGGACCTGGCCGATCTCGGAGACCAGCCGTGAGCCCGGCGTACTCCTTCCGCGGCTCGTGGACGCTGCCGGCGCCGGTCGAACGTGTGCAGCCGGTGCTGCTCGACCTCGAGCGCTACCCCGAGTGGTGGCCGCAGGTCCGCGCGGTCGCGAAGATCTCCGACGACGACGCGCGGGTGCTCTGCCGCTCGGTCCTGCCCTACACCCTCGACCTGCTCCTGCACGCCGAGCGGCGCGAGCCGACGCTGCTGGAGACCAGCCTCGGCGGCGACCTCTCCGGGGTGGTCCGCTGGCGCCTGGCCGACGAGGCCGGCGGCACCCGGATGGACTTCGAGCAGGACGTGCACGTCACCGGCCGCCTGCTGCGCGCCGCGTCGTACGCCGCCCGGCCGCTGCTGCACTGGAACCACGACCGGATGATGACCGGCTGCATCGACGGGCTGCGCGCCCGGACTCGCTGTGTGAGGGTCAGTCCTTCGCGACGTCCGGCATGTTCTCGCCGGTGTTGTCGACCTCGGAGTTCTCCGGCCGGTTCTCCGGCGCGAGCCGGCGCTCCCGCTCGGCCTCGATCTCCGCGACCTCCTCCTCGGAGGGCGGGTTCTCCCGGAAGACCTCGGACGGGTCGGCGCGGCCGGCGGCACCCTCCTGGGCCTCGTCCTCGTTCAGCCGAGCGAACTCCTCGACGGTCGGCAGCGTCTCGCCGCTGTTGTCGACCTCGACGTTCTCCGGCCGGTTCTCCGGCGCGAGCCGGCGCTCCCGCTCCTTCTCGATCTCCTCGATCCGCTCCTGCGGCGGCTGCTCCTCGAACGCGTCGCTCGTCACCCGTGGCCTCCTCGTCGGGTCGGTTCTGGTGCCCCTACCCGGCGAGGAGGCGCTTCATGCGGTCAGGCGTTGACGCTGCTCATGTCGACGTACCGGTCGCCGACGACGGCGTCGCGGGGAACGGCCGTCTCGAGCGCCTTCAGCTCGTCGTCCGACAGGGTCACGTCGAGGGCGCCGACGTTCTCCTCGAGGTAGGTCACGCGCTTGGTGCCGGGGATCGGCGCCACGTCCTGGCCCTGGGCGAGCACCCACGCCAGCGCCAGCTGGCCGGGCGTGCAGCCCTTCTCGTCGGCGAGCTCGCGGACCTTCTCCACGAGGGCGAGGTTGGCGTCCAGCGCCTCGCCGGAGAAGCGCGGGAACCGTCCGGAACGCCGCGAGTCGCTCTCGGGCAGTGCGTCGGTCGAGGTGATCGCGCCGGTCAGGATGCCCCGGCCCAGCGGGGAGTAGGGGACCAGCCCGATGCCGAGCTCGCGGATCGTCGTCAGGATCTCGTCCTCGAGATCGCGGGTGAACAGCGAGTACTCCGACTGGAGCGCGGTGATCGGGTGCGTCGCGTGCGCGCGGCGGATGGTGCCCGCCGCGGCCTCGGACAGCCCGAGGTGCCGGACCTTGCCCGCCTCGACCAGCTCCGCCATCGCGCCGACGGTCTCCTCGATCGGCACGGTCTTGTCGACGCGGTGCTGGTAGTAGAGGTCGATGTGGTCGACGCCGAGCCGCTGGAGGGAGGCGTCGCAGGCGCTCCGCACGTAGTCCGGGCTGCCGTTGATCCCGACCCAGGAGCCGTCGGGGTTGCGCTCGTTGCCGAACTTGGTCGCGAGCTGCACCTCGTCGCGGCGGTCCTTGATCGCCTTGCCGACGAGCTGCTCGTTGGTGAACGGGCCGTACATGTCCGCGGTGTCCAGGAAGGTGACCCCGAGGTCCAGGGCCCGGTGGATGGTCTCGATCGCGGTCGCCTCGTCACGCGTGCCGTAGAACTCCGACATCCCCATGCAGCCGAGGCCGAGGGCGGAGACGGTGAGCGACGAGGTCTGTCCGAGAGTGCGTTGAGGAATCGTCATGCCACCCACTCAACGCCTTGGAGCGCGCTCCAGGTCAAGCCCCGATCTCGCTCCTCAGCGCCAGCGCGTCGAGCTTGTCGGTGTAGATCCCGATCTTGCGGTCGATCGCGCCCAGGTGCTCGGTCACCTCGGCCAGCTGGGCCAGGACGTTCTGCCGGTGCGCGCGCAGCAGCTCCAGGCGGTCCTGCTCGTTGCCGTCGCCGGCCCGCACCAGCTCGGCGTACCGGCGCACCTCGCGGATCGGCATGCCGGTGCCGCGCAGGCAGTTGAGCAGCGCGATCCAGTTCAGGTCGGCGTCGCTGTAGCGCCGGTGTCCGGTCGTCGACCGGTCGACGCGGCGCAGCATCAGCCCGTCCCGCTCGTAGTAGCGCAGCGTGTCGGGGGTGAGGCCGGTCCGCTCGGCGGCCTCGGCGATGGTCAGGCTCATGCCGCCAGTCTCGCCCTTGGAGTGCACTCCAGGTCAAGCCCGGTCGAGCGCCGGGCGGTGGTACGCCGGCAGCGCCCACGACCCCCCGACGTACGCCGCCTCCGCGTCGTCGCCGGAGCGGGGCTCGACCGACCCGGCGAACTCCTCGGCGTCGTCCTGGGGCTCGTAGCCGAGCCACCGACCCGGCTCGAGGTCCCACCAGGCCCGGGTGTTGGCCGAGATGCCGTAGAGGACGGCGAACCCGGGCGCGGTCGCGGTCAGCGCGGCGTCGACCATCCGGACGCAGTCGTCGTGCGACAGCCACGTGGCCAGCGCGCGGACGGTCTCGGGGCGCTCGCGGAAGGTGCCGATCCGGCAGGCGACGGCGTCGATGCCGTACCGGTCGACGTACAGGCTGAGCAGCGCCTCGGCGGCCACCTTGCCGACGCCGTAGAAGGTGTCCGGTCGCATCGGCACGTCGTCGGTGACGAGGTCGCGCCGCGGCGTGCGCCCGACGGCGTGGTTGGACGAGGCGTAGACGATCCGGGTGACGTCGTGCTCCACCATCGCGTCCAGCACCGCGGCCGTGGTCACCACGTGGGACGTGAAGGAGGCCGGCAGGTCGGCCTCGCGGGGGTCGCCGGCCAGGTGGACGACCCCGTCGAGCGCCGACTCGGCGAACACCGCTGCCACGGCATCCGGGTCGGCACAGTCGACGCTGTGCCAGGGACCGTCGAACCCTTCGGGCTCCGGGACCCGGTCGAGGCCCACGACCTCGTGGCCCCGGTCGGCGAGGCCGACGGTGACGACGCGGCCGATGCTGCCGGCGGCTCCGGTGACCAGTACCCGCATCAGATCCGCGGGACGATCTTGCCGAGCAGCTCGCCCATCCGGGAGGCCGCGGCCTTGCCGGCCTCGAGCACCTCCTCGTGGTTGAGCGGCTCGCCGCTGATCCCGGCAGCGAGGTTGGTGACCAGGCTGATGCCGAGGATCTCCATCCCGGCCTCGCGGGCGGCGATCGCCTCGAGCGTGGTGCTCATGCCGGCGAGGTGACCGCCGATCGCGCGGACCATGCCGATCTCGGCGGGGGTCTCGTAGTGCGGCCCGGGGAACTGCACGTAGACGCCCTCGTCGAGGGACGGGTCGACCTCGCGGCACATCGCACGCAGGCGGCTGGAGTAGAGGTCGGTCAGGTCGACGAAGGTGGCGCCCTCGATGGGCGACTTCCCGGTCAGGTTGATGTGGTCGCTGATCAGCACCGGCGTCCCGGGCGTCCAGTGCTCCTTGAGCCCGCCGCAGCCGTTGGTCAGGACGATGGCGCGACAGCCCGCGGAGGCCGCCGTGCGTACGCCGTGCACGACGGCGGCCACGCCCTTGCCCTCGTAGTAGTGGGTGCGGCTGAGGAAGACCAGCAGGTTGCGGTCGCCGCTGCGGATCGATCGGATCTTGCCGGAGTGCCCCGCGACCGCGGCGGCGGAGAAGCCGGGCAGGTCGGTGGTCGCGATCTCGGCGGTGGCCTCGCCGAGCGCGTCCACGGCGGGCAGCCAGCCCGAGCCCAGGACCAGGGCGATGTCGTGGTTCTCGACGCCGGTGAGCTCGCGGAGCTTGTGGGCGGCCTGGTCGGCCAGCTGGTACGGAGTCTGCTGATCGTTCACACCCGTGACCCTAGTCGTGTCGGTGGGGTGCGGCAGGATCGGCCGCATGATCGATCACCTGGGCATCAACTGTTCCGACCTCGCCGTCTCGGCGGCGTTCTACGACAAGGTCCTGGCCACCCTCGGCTTCTCCCGGATCATGGACTTCGAGGTGGCCATGGGCTACGGCGCCGACAAGCCGGACTTCTGGATCGGGCGGCAGCCCGACGAGGGTCCGGCCGCCGGCCCCAACCGCGAGATCCACGTCGCGTTCCAGGCCGCCGACCCGGCCGCGGTCCGGGCGTTCTTCGAGGCCGCGAAGGAGCTGGGCGCCGAGGTGCTGCACGAGCCGCGGATCTGGCCGGAGTACCACGACCGCTACTACGGCGCGTTCGTGCGCGACCCCGACGGCAACAACGTCGAGGCGGTCTGCCACACCGCCGAGCCGGGAGACTGAGCTCTCTACAGACCGGTGGAGTGGCAGGGCCGGCGACGCAGCGCGGCCACGTAGTCGGCCGGGGCGTCCGCGGCCTCGGCCGCCTCGGCCAGCACGCCGAGGTACGACGCCGACGGCAGCCCGCCCTCGTAGGCGTCGAGGACGTAGGTCCACACCACGAGCTCGCCGGTCATCGTCGAGACCCGGACCCGGGTCTTGCGGTAGAGCCCGAGGTCGGCGGCCTCCCACCCGTCCATCACCTGCTCGTCCTCGCGGGTGACGTCGTAGACCGCGACGAAGACCTGCTCGAGCGGGTCCTCGACGATCGTGGCCATCGAGCCGTCCCAGCCGTGCTCCTCGCCGCCGAAGGTCAGCCGCCAGCCGATCAGCCATCCCGTGGTGTGCAGGGGGGAGTGGGGTGCGACCCCGCCCATCCGGGCAGGGTCCAGGTTGGTCCCGTAGGCGGCATACAGCGTCACGGTCAGCAGATTAGTCGTTCCGCAGCCCCGTCCATGACAGGCGGTGGTGGTCCGTGGACCGCGCTTTGGGGCCGACCGCAGACCGGGCCTAGGCTGGCTCCCGTGACTCACTTCGATGTTCTGGTCCTTGGTGCCGGCCCCGGTGGCTACGTCGCTGCGATCCGTGCCGCCCAGCTCGGCAAGTCCGTGGCGGTCGTCGAGGAGAAGTACTGGGGCGGTGTCTGCCTCAACGTCGGCTGCATCCCGTCCAAGGCGCTGCTCAAGAACGCCGAGCTCGCGCACGTGCTGGCGCACGAGAAGGACAAGTTCGGCATCGAGGGCGACGTCAGCATGTCCTTCGGCCCCACCCACAAGCGCAGCCGCCAGGTCTCGGCGGGCATCGTCAAGGGTGTCCACTTCCTGATGAAGAAGAACAAGATCACCGAGATCGACGGCTGGGGCACGCTCACCGGCCCGAAGGCGGTCGACGTCACGAGACAAGGACGGCAACACCACGTCGTACACCTGCGACGACGTGATCATCGCCGCGGGCGCCAAGGTCCGGATGCTGCCGGGCATGAAGATGAGCCAGAACGTCGTCACGTACGAGGAGCAGATCCTCGACGAGAACCTCCCCGGCTCGATCATCATCGGCGGCTCCGGCGCGATCGGCGTCGAGTTCGCCTATGTCATGAAGAACTTCGGCGTCGACGTGACGATCGTGGAGTTCCTCGACCGGATGGTGCCGACCGAGGACGCCGACGTGTCCAAGGAGCTGCTCAAGCACTACAAGAAGCTCGGCGTGAAGGTGCTGCTGTCGACCAAGGTCGAGAACGTCGAGGACACCGGGAGCGGTGTGCGCGTCACGGTCAGCAAGGACGGCAACCAGGAGGTCCTCGAGGCCGACAAGATGCTGGCCGCCTTCGGCTTCGCTCCCCGGGTCGAGGGCTACGGTCTCGACGTCGCCGGGGTCGAGCTCACCGAGCGCGGCGCGATCGCGGTCGACGGCCGCGGCCGGACCAACGTCGACGGCGTCTACGCCATCGGTGACGTCACCGGGAAGATGATGCTCGCCCACGCCGCCGAGGCGATGGGCATCGTGGCTGCCGAGACGATCGCCGGGGCCGAGACCCAGGAGATCAACTTCGACATGATCCCGCGGGCGACGTACTGCCAGCCGCAGATCGGGTCGTTCGGCTACTCCGAGGAGCAGGCCAAGGAGAAGGGGTACGACGTCAAGACGGCGACGTTCCCGTTCTCGGCGAACGGCAAGGCGCAGGGCCTGGGGGACGCGGTCGGCTTCGTGAAGATCGTCGCGGACGCGCAGTACAACGAGATCCTCGGCGCACACATGATCGGCCCCGACGTCACCGAGCAGCTGCCGGTGCTGACTCTGGCGCAGCAGTGGGACCTGACCGCCGACGAGGTCGCCCGCAACGTGTTCGCCCACCCGACCCTGTCCGAGGCCGTCAAGGAGGCCGTCCACGGCATCGCCGGCCACATGATCAACTTCTGATCCCGTGACCAACGTCGTCATCGTCGGCGGGGGCCCGGGCGGCTACGAGTCCGCCCACGTGGCCGCCCAGCTCGGCGCCGAGGTCACCATCGTCGACACCGACGGCGTCGGAGGTTCGGCGGTCCTCACCGACTGCGTGCCGAGCAAGACCCTGATCGCCACCGCCGAGGTGATGACCGAGGTCGCGGAGGCGGCCGAGCTCGGGATCGACTTCCACGACCACGAGGGCGACAGCGCCACGACCATCCGGGTGGACCTGGCCCGGCTCAACGCCCGGGTGAAGAAGCTCGCGGCCGACCAGTCCGCCGACATCGGCCAGCGCCTCGAGCGTGACGGCGTACGCATCGTGCGCGGCCGGGGCCGCCTCGACGGACCGGACCGGGTCGTCGCCTCCCTCGCCGACGGCGGCGAGGAGACCCTCGACGCCGACGCCGTGCTGGTCGCCACCGGCGCCGCGCCGCGAACGCTGCCGTCGGCGCAGCCGGACGGCGAGCGGATCCTCACCTGGGAGCAGGTCTACGACCTGACCGAGATGCCCTCGGAGCTGATCGTGGTCGGCTCGGGCGTCACGGGTGCGGAGTTCGCCAGCGCCTACCTCGCGCTCGGCATCCCGGTCACCCTGGTCTCCTCCCGCGACCGGGTGCTGCCGGGGGAGGACGCCGACGCTTCCCTGGTGCTCGAGGAGGTGCTGACGCGGCGCGGGATGAACGTGTTGTCGAAGTCCCGGATGGAGTCGGTGTCGCGCTCCGGCGACGTCGTGACCGTGCGGCTGACCGACGGCCGCGAGGTCCAGGGGTCGCACTGCATCCTGGCGCTGGGCTCGGTCCCGAACACCGCCGACCTCGGCCTCGAGGAGGCCGGCGTGATCCTCAAGGACGGCGGCTTCGTCAACGTCGACCGGGTGAGCCGCACGTCCGCCCGCGGCGTCTACGCCGCCGGCGACTGCACCGGCGTACTCATGCTCGCCTCCGTCGCTGCCATGCAGGGCCGGATCGCGATGTGGCACTTCCTCGGCGACGCGGTCACGCCCCTGGACCTGAAGATGGTCTCCTCCAACGTCTTCACCGCTCCCGAGATCGCCACGGTCGGCTGGTCCCAGAACGCCGTCGACGCCGGTGAGATCCAGGCCGAGGTCGTGACCCTGCCGCTCTCCGGCAACCCGCGCGCCAAGATGCAGGGCGTCCGCGACGGCTTCGTCAAGCTCTTCTGCCGCCCCGGCACCGGCATCGTCGTCGGCGGCGTCATCGTCGGCCCCCGCGCCAGCGAGCTCATCCACCCGGTGTCCATCGCCGTCGCCGAGTCCATCACCGCCGACCAGCTCGCCCATGCCTTCACCGTCTACCCGTCCATGAGCGGCTCCATCGCCGAAGCCGCCCGGAGGCTCCACCGCATCTAGCCACCCACTGGTGGTTGAGGTGCGAGGAGCGCCAGCGAGGAGCCTCGAAACCCCGGAACCCAGGGCAGGGCGGCGACCCGGGCATGGGTGTGGCCCCGCCCGTGGGCGGGGTGTGGGGCGGGGTAGCTAGTCGGGTGGCCGGGGCCGGTCGCGGCTGACGTCGAGGGTGCCGCTGGTGTCGCGGAGGTACTGGTACCCGTGCTTGGAGGTCCACAGGTAGGTGCCGGGCTCGATGGTCCGGTAGGTCCAGGCGCCGTGGGTCTTGATCCGGTGGTGCCGCCGACACAAGCGGCGCGAAATTGCACGGACAGGTCGGACCGCCCTTTTGTGGGGGACGAGTGGTCCTTGTCGCAACGGCGCGCTGGCCTGTTGCACCAGGGGAAGACGCAGGTCTTGTCGCGGAGCGCGACGAGTTCGGCGTGCCGGTCCGGCACCACCGGCGACTGTCGACGGGGTCGTGGGTGTCGAGGTCGATCACCGGTTTCACCGTGATCGGCGCCGGCGGTTCCGCACCAGTCGCGGACCTGCCCGGCGGTGACCTGGGCGTTGCCTCGCTCGAGGCGGGCGGTCCCGGCGGCGCCGCTGCAGGGCGGCGTCGGTGAGGTGGACGTAGAGGACGACCTGCCGTAGGCGCTGTTGGTCTCGACAGGCTCGACCGACGTGTGGGTTCAGGTCGAGGGTCAGCTGCGGCGCGCCAGCTCGCCGACCGCCAGCGCGCGGCGTACGTCCAGGGACTCATCGGAGCCGAGGTCCTTGAACTGGCGGCCAGCGGCGACGGCGGTCTCGAGGTCGTGGGCGTCCGCGACGTCGAGCTCGCCGTGCACGCTGCGGTGCCGTCGTAGGAGTCCTGCTGGGCCTCGATGGTGAAGTAGCGGCCGTCGGCCTTCGCGAGACGGCGTTCCTCGGCGAGGTCGGGCATGAAGTCGGCGATCGCCTGCTCGACCAGAGCATGCAGCTGGTAGGGGCCGATCTTGTGCGCGGTCGGGGCGACGTGTGCGTCCACGAACGATGCTGCCTCCCGGGACAGCAGGAGGGTGCGTTCGGCGATCCGACGGGCCTGCCACGCCTTCAAGTCACCGCGCACGACGCGGCGCCACACCCGGGGGAGCCGGTGGCGCAGCTCGAGGGCCTCGCCGACGTACGACTTCCCCGCGTCGGTGGACAGACCGATCGCGGCGGCGAACTCGGTGACCGCGAACTCCGCCACCAACGGCGCACCCGCACCGGCCAGCGGCATCCCTTGATCGCCGTACCCGACCAGCATCTCCGCCTCGTCGATCGAGTCGGTCGAGTGCATGGCCGCCCACTGGACGGCGGCCTCCAGCAGGTTCGGCTTCTGCCTGGTCGGCGATGGCGCGTTGTTCGCGCGCGGACGCGAGCACCGACGAAGCGGTGTCGAGCTCGATCGCGTCTGCTGCCATGGCTCAACTCAAGCACCGACCACCGACACTCGGACCCCGAAAGCCCCTTGTTCTACAGGGATGTGGAGAACTTTCCGAGAAGTCATTGGGCGGCTGACCACAGGCGACCGCGTGAGGCCTCGACAAGCTCGGCCGACGTACCTCGCCGCCGTGCGCCAGGCACGGGGTTTCGAGGCTCAGGCGCGCAGCGCCTCGTCGCATCTCAACCACCGGCACGACTCAGCCGTCGCCACCTCCACCGCCTCCGTCGCCTCCGTCGAACCCGCCACCACCGCCGTCGCCGTATCCGCCGCCCCCGTAGTCCCCTCCAGAGCCGCCACCCCACTCGTAGGTGCTGCCCGGACCGTCGTCGACGCCTGCGCCGCCGCCCCAGCCTTCCCAGCCACCGACGCCCGTGACGGCACCTCCCTGGACCGTGGTGAGCGCGAGGAACTCCGGGAAGCCACGTGTGCCCAGGTAGTTGCCGTAGTAGCCCTCGGCGTACGCCCCGTAGGTCGGCCCGGTCTGCCACCACGGCACGTACCGGTTGCCCCACCGCACCAGGCGTACGTCGGGTTTCTCGCCGCCGACGAGCCTCTCCTGGCAACGGAAGCAGACCGGAATCTCGCGCTCCACGCCGCCGGGAGGCGCCCACGTGACGTCCGTGCGCGCCGGCCCGTGCGTCGGGTTGAAGAAGCACGGCGGTCGCCTGTCGGGCAGCTCCTCACCGTCACGTCGGGCCAGGACGCAGGCCATGGCGAACCGGCCGTCTTCGAGGGTGCTCGTCACCGCGGTGACGTCGCTGCCTCTCTCAGCGTCGCGTACCTGCTGCTTGGAGGTCTCGTAGGCCTCGAGCGCCTGCTGGTAGTCGGCTCGCATATCCGGATCGAGGTCCGTGGTCAGCGTCTCGAAGTGCAGCTCGGCAAGCTCCTCGCCCAGCCGGGTCACGTCCTCATCGGCCGCGCGGCGGCTGAGCCGGAAGCTGCCGGCCTCCTCGAGCTGACGCACATGGCGCGCCGCGAGGCCTCGGCGTACGGCGAAGCCAGCACCGCCGACGACCAGAAGCACCAGCAGGATGACCCACACGGTCATCCCTTGAGGCTAGGTCACCCAGGCAGTGGCGGGAATGCTCCGAACGGGCCAGATCCCCCACCCTGCACCGCGACTTGTGCGCCATGTCAGGATCGAGCGCATGTCTCGGAGCACCCGTCGCCTGCTGGCCCTGTCCGTCACCGCTGCGCTGTTCGCGCCGCTTCCGTCGTACGCCGCGGAGAACGGCGTGCGTGACGGCGCGGAACGCCGCGCCACCACCGTGACCTTCGAGGGGCGTGGCTTCGGCCACGGCCACGGGATGTCGCAGTACGGCGCGCTCGCCCAGGCGCAGAAGGACCGGACCTACAAGCAGATCCTGAAGTTCTACTACCCGCGAGACCAAGTTCGGCAGCGCCGCCGGGAAGATCCGGGTGCTGGTCACCGAGGACACCAGCAGCGACGTCGTCGTCAACGACCGCGACGGCCTGACGATCAGGTCGGTGGCGTCGGGCCGGAAGTGGAAGCCCAGCAAGGACGCGAAGCGGTGGCGGATCAGCCCGGCGTCCGGCGGCCGGAGCGTCATCTCGTACCTGACCGGCAGCTGGCACACCTGGCGCACGATCGCGGGCGACGCGGAGTTCTCCGCGGGCAGCAAGCCGCTCACGCTGATCGTCCCCGGGGACCGGGTGAGCTACCGCGGCGTGCTGCGCTCCGCGACCCCCGACTCCGGCGGCGGCCGCGACACCGTGAACATCCTGCCGCTGGACTCCTACGTCCAGGGCGTCGTCCCGCAGGAGGTCCCGGCCGAGTGGCCGACGCACACCGTGCGCGCCCAGGCCGTCGCCGCCCGCACGTACGCCGCCTTCGAGCGCGAGGCGGCCCCGACCGGCCGGCACTTCGACGTCTGGGACACCACCAGGTCCCAGGTGTACGGCGGCTACACGGCCGAGCACCCGAAGTCCAACGCCGCGGTCGCCGCCACCAAGGGTCGGGCGCTCACCTGGCACGGCGACGTCGCGTTCACCCAGTTCTCCGCGAGCAACGGCGGCTGGACGTCCCAGGGCCAGGTCGACAACGCCGACGTGCCCTACCTCCCGGCCAAGCAGGACCCCTACGACAAGGCCTACCCGAGCTGGACGGTGAGCTACACCGCCGCCGAGATGCAGAACCAGTGGCCCGGCATCGGCCAGTTCGAGTCGGTCGAGGTGACCGACCGCGACGGCCACGGCAGCTGGGGCGGCCGGGCGGTCGAGGTGGTCGTCCACGGGTCCACCGGCGAGACGGACCCGATGGAGGCCGACACCCTGATGAGCCGGCTCGGACTGCGGTCGACCTGGTTCCAGGACCCCACCGTCCAGGGCCGCTGAGCGGGGCCACCAGAACTACAGATCTGTAGTTCCGCGGGACCGATTGCGCGGGTCCGGTGAGCGTGTTGCCATTTCCCTTTGGCCACATCTGTACCTGTCGTCACACCGCCACCGGGAGCCCGCATGCGCCACCTCCGAGCGCTGCTCGCTGCCCTGGCCGCGACGGCCCTGGTCGCGACGGTCCCGAGCCCGGCGCAGGCCGCCGACGCCTGGGACGTCCCCGGCAGGGCGTGGATCACGATCAAGGGGCACGGCTACGGGCACGGCCACGGCATGTCCCAGTACGGCGCCGAGGGTGCGGCCCGTGAGGGCCTCGGCTTCCGCGCGATCTCGGAGTTCTACTACCCCGGCACCGAGTGGGGCCGGGCCACGGGCCGGATCCGGGTCCTGATCTCCGCCGACACCACCGACGACCTGGTCGTCCGGACCCGCTCCGGGCTGACGCTGCGCGACGCCGGCACCGGCAAGAACACCGAGCTCCCCGACAACGGCGCCACCCGCTGGCGGATCTCGCTCAACACCGCGGGCCAGGACAAGGTCACCTACTTCACCAACCGCTGGCGGCACTACCGACGGCTCGAGGGCGAGGGCGCGTTCGACGCCGGCGGCGCACCGATCACCGTCGTCACCCCGTCCGGCGACCGCCCCTACCGCGGCCGGCTCTGGTCGTCCGCCCCGGCGTCCGGCTCGAAGGCCCGCGACACGATCAACGTGCTCACCCTCGAGAGCTACCTCAAGGGCGTGGTGCCGCTGGAGATGCCGGCCACCTGGACCCCGGCCGCGGTCCGCGCGCAGGCAGTCGCGGCGCGCACCTACGCGGCGTACGAGCGGGCGCACCGCACCGGACCGATGTGCGACACCACCTCCTGCCAGGTGTACGGCGGGTACGCCGCCGAGCACCCCGACTCCAACGCCGCCGTCGACGCCACCGCCAAGCTCGCCCTGACCTACGACGATGAGCCCGCGTTCACCCAGTTCGCCTCCAGCAGCGGCGGCTGGACCTCCGCCGGCTCGGTGCCCTACCTCGTCGCGCAGAAGGACCCGTACGACGGCTGGTCGGGCAACCGCGTCCACTCCTGGTCGGACGTCCGGGTCCAGGACGGCGTCATCGAGCGCGCCTGGTCGTCGATCGGCAACCTGCGCCGCATGGTCGTCCTCGACCGCGACGGCAACGGCCAGTGGGGCGGCCGGGTCGAGGAGATCCGGATCGTCGGCAGCCGGGGCCGAGTGACTGTCAGTGGCGACACGCTGCGCAGTGCCCTGGGACTGCGGTCCACCTGGGTTACGTTCGTCGTGAAGCCGCGCACGTCCTGACGGCCGCGACCTCCCGGCCGCTGCGTGCCTGCCCGGGAGGACGACAACGTTGCGTGCCCTGCGACTCGCCGCCACCACGCTGCTGCTGGCCGCCGTGCTCCCGGCGGTCTCGCCGGCCGCTCTCTCACCGGCGGCCGCCGCGACCCCCAAGTGCCAGGGTGAGCGGGCCACGATCGTCGGCACCAACGGCGACGACCGGCTGACCGGCACCGCGCGCCGCGACGTGATCGTCGGCCTCGGCGGCGACGACGTGATCCTCGCCGGCGCCGGCAAGGACCTCGTCTGCGGCAGCACCGGCTCCGACGTGCTCGACGGCGGACCGGGCAACGACAAGCTCTACGGCGGCAGCGACCGCAAGGGCGACGACGTCGGCGGCACCTACCTCGTCGGCGACCTCCTGCGCGGCGGACCCGATGACGACGTCCTCGTCGGCGGCTGGGACGACCGCAGGGCCGAGTCCCGCCGGATGCCCGACACCTACTCGTGGACCGACGCCGGCCGTGGCGTCACGGTCGACCTGTCCACGGCCACCGGCACGGCCAAGGGGCACGGCCAGGACCGGATCCGGATCGACAAGCGGATGGGCGTCATCGGCTCGGCGCACAACGACACCATCACCGGCTCGGCCAAGGCCGACCGCCTCGAGGGCCGCGACGGCAACGACAAGATCAGCGGCCGCGGCGGCACCGACGAGATCTTCGCCGAGCGCCGCGGCGGCACGCGGCGACGACCTCGTCCTCGGCGGCGACGGGGCGGACCTGATCGGCAGCTACGCCGGCCGCGACGACCTCCGCGGCGGACCGGGCGACGACTTCATCGAGGCGTACGGCGAACAGCCGGCGTCGGCGCGCGGCGACTCCGGCGCCGACCAGATCGCGCAGGCCATCGCCCGCGGGTCGGGGATGGGCAGCTTCGGCGGAGCCGGTCGCGACGTCGTCTCGCTGTACGGCGACGCGCTCGAGGGCAGCTCGCCGCGGGCCCGCTTCACCGTCGACCTGCGCACGGGCACCACCACCGTCGACCTCGGGTCGAACCGGCGGGGCAAGATCGGCAGCTACGAGGAGTACCGCTTCATCGGCGGTGTCCGCTGGGCCTTCAACGGCACTCCCGAGGGCGACCGGGTCTGGACGATCACCGGCGGCGAGCTCCAGGCCTTCACCTACGGCGGCGACGACTGGGTGAACGCCTCCGACCGCGACGACACGATCAACGCGGGCGAGGGCACCGACACGGTCATGGGCGGCAAGGGCAAGGACGTCTGCAGGTACGCCGAGCACGGCTCCTGCTGAGGATCCGGTCAGGAGCCCAGCACCAGCACCAGGTCGCCGCCGTCGACGGCCTGGGTTCCCGACAGCGCCACCCGCTCGACGGTCCCGTCGACCGGCGCGGTGATCGACGCCTCCATCTTCATCGCCTCGATGGTCGCGACCGTGTCCCCGGCGGAGACCTGGTCGCCCTCCTCGACGTTGATCGTCACCACGCCCTGGAACGGCGCCGCGACGTGGCCCTGCTGGCCCGGGTCGGCCTTCTCGGCGGCCGCCACCTCGGCGGCCACCGACTCGTCGCGGACGCTGATCGGCCGCAGCTGGCCGTTGAGGGTGGCCATCACGGTCCGGTAGCCGCGCTCGTCCGGCTCGCTGATCGCCTGGAGCCCCGTGATCAGGGTCAGCCCCTCGGCCAGCCGGACCTCGTGCTCCTCGCCCTGCCGCAGCCCGTAGAGGTAGTCGCGGGTCGGCAGCACCGACACGTCGCCGTACGTCTGCCGGACCTCGAGGAACGCCTTCGTCGGGCCGGGGAACAGCAGCTCGTTGAGGGTCGCCCGGCGGTTCCGGTCCAGGCCCTCGGCCTGCTCGTCGGTGAGCTCCTCGGCGGGGTGCTTCCAGGTGCGGCCCTCGAGCGCCTTGGTCCGGAACGGCTCCGGCCAGCCGCCCGGCGGGTCCCCGAGCTCGCCGTTGAGGAACCCGATCACCGAGTCGGGGATGTCGAACTTGCCCGGGTTCTCGGCGAACTCCTCCGGGTCGGCCCCGACCGCGACCAGGTGCAGCGCGAGGTCGCCGACGACCTTGGACGACGGCGTCACCTTCACCACGTTGCCGAGGATGTCGTTGGCCGCGGCGTACATGTCCTCGATCTGCTCGAACTTCTCGCCGAGGCCGAGGGCGATCGCCTGCTGGCGCAGGTTCGAGAGCTGGCCGCCGGGGATCTCGTGCCGGTAGACCCGCCCGGTGGGCGACGGCAGGCCCGACTCGAACGGCGCGTACACCCGCCGGGTCGCCTCCCAGTAGGGCTCCAGCGCGTTCACCGCGGCCAGCGACAGGCCGGTCTCGCGGTCGGAGTAGTCGGTCGCGGACACCAGTGCCGACAGCGATGGCTGTGAGGTGGTGCCGGCCATCGACGCGGTGGCGGCATCGACGGCGTCCACCCCCGAGTCGATGGCGGCGAGCAGGGTCCCGAGCTGTCCGCCCGCGGTGTCGTGGGTGTGGAGGTGCACCGGCAGGTCGAACCGTTCCCGCAGCGCCGAGACCAGGGTCCGGGCGGCGGGCGCGCGCAACAGGCCGGCCATGTCCTTGATCGCCAGCACGTGCGCGCCGGCGTCGACGATCCGCTCGGCGAGCCCGAGGTAGTAGTCGAGCGTGTAGAGCTGCTCGGCCGGGTCGGACAGGTCGCCGGTGTAGCAGAGGCACACCTCGGCGACGGCGGACCCGGTGGCCCGCACCGCCTCGATCGCAGGCCGCATCTGCTCGACGTCGTTGAGCGCGTCGAAGATCCGGAACACGTCGATCCCGGTCTCCGCGGCCTCCTCGACGAAGGCGTCGGTGACGGCGGTGGGGTACGGCGTGTAGCCGACGGTGTTGCGGCCGCGCAGCAGCATCTGCAGGCAGATGTTCGGCACCGCCTGACGCAGGTCGGCCAGCCGCTCCCACGGGTCCTCGGACAGGAAACGCAGCGCCACGTCGTACGTCGCCCCGCCCCACGCCTCGAGTGACCACAGCTCGGGCGTGGTCCGCGCGACGTGCGGTGCGACGGCGAGCAGGTCGCGGGTGCGCACCCGGGTCGCGAGCAGCGACTGGTGGGCGTCGCGGAACGTGGTGTCGGTGACCGCGACGTCCTTCTGCTCCCGCAGCCGGCGGGCGAACTCCTCCGGCCCGACGCTCAGCAGCAGCTGGCGGGTGCCGTCCGGGGCCGGGACGTCGAGGTTGGTCGGCGGCAGCTTGGTGACCGGGTCGATGCTGACCGGCGCCGGGCCGTGCGGCTGGTTGACGGTCACGCCGGCGAGGAAGGCGAGCAGCTTGCTGCCCCGGTCGCCGCTGCCGCGCGCCTGGAGCAGCTGGGGGTGGGTCTCGATGAAGGACGTCGTGATGTTGCCGGCCACGAAGTCGGGGTCCTCGAGCACCGCCTGGAGGAACGCGATGTTCGTGGAGACGCCGCGGATCCGGAACTCCGCGACCGCGCGGCGGGCCTTCTCGACGGCGTTCTCGAAGGTGCGGCCGCGGCAGGTGAGCTTGGCCAGCATCGAGTCGAAGTGCGCCGAGACCTCGGCGCCGGTGTACGTCGTACCGCCGTCGAGGCGGATGCCGCCGCCGCCGGGGGAGCGGTAGGTCGTGATCTTGCCGGTGTCCGGCCGGAAGTTGTTCGCGGGGTCCTCGGTCGTGATCCGGCACTGGAGCGCCGAGCCGCGCAGCCGGATCGATGTCCTGGCTGAGCCCCAGGTCGTCGAGGGTCTCGCCGGAGGCGATGCGGAGCTGCGACTGCACCAGGTCGACGTCGGTGACCTCCTCGGTGACCGTGTGCTCCACCTGGATCCGGGGGTTCATCTCGATGAAGACGTAGTTGCCGTCCTGGTCGAGCAGGAACTCGACGGTGCCGGCGTTGACGTAGCCGATCTCGGTGGCGAACCGCACGGCGTCGGCGCACATCCGGTCCCGCAGCTCGGGGTCGAGGTGCGGCGCGGGTGCGATCTCGACGACCTTCTGGTGCCGCCGCTGCACCGAGCAGTCCCGCTCGAAGAGGTGGATCACGTTGCCCTGGGCGTCGGCCAGGATCTGCACCTCGATGTGTCGCGGCTCGACGACCGCCTGCTCGATGAAGACGGTCGGGTCGCCGAACGCGCCCTCGCCCTCGCGCATGCAGGTCTCGACGGCGTCGCGGAGGTCCTTGGGGTCGTCGACCCGCCGCATGCCGCGCCCGCCGCCGCCGGCGACCGCCTTCACGAACAGCGGGTAGGGCAGCTCGGAGGCCGACTCGACCAGTGCGTCCGCGTCGGTGGACGGCTCCACCGACGCGAGGGTCGGTACGCCGGCCGCCTTGGCCGCGGCGATCGCGCGGGCCTTGTTGCCGGTCAGCGTGAGCACGTCGGCCGAGGGGCCGACGAAGGTGATGCCGGCGTTGGCGCAGGCCTCGGCCAGCGCCGGGTTCTCCGACAGGAAGCCGTAGCCGGGGTAGACCGCGTCGACGCCCGCCCGGACCGCCGTCGCGACGATCGTGTCCGGGTCGAGGTAGGCCCGGACCGGGTGCCCGCGCTCGCCGATCTCGTAGGACTCGTCGGCCTTCAGCCGGTGCTCGGACCAGCGGTCCTCGTGCGGGAAGACCGCGACCGTCCGCGCGCCCAGCTCGTAGGCGGCGCGGAACGCGCGGATCGCGATCTCGCCGCGGTTGGCGACCAGCACCTTCGAGAACATGTCAGCACGTTACTGAGGTTGGCGCGGGCGCCGTCACCTGTCCGGTGACCGGGCGCCGCGGCCGCCCGGTGACCGAATTCGGGTATGACCCGACCGGTCGCGAACGGTTGCATGGCTTCCAAACTCCACGAGAGGCGAGCCCCATGGCCCTGCACCGTCCCGTCACGATCGCAGGAGCCATCACGGCGCTTCTGGCCGGCCTGCTGCTCGGCGTCCCGGCTGCGGAGGCAGCACCTGAGGACTACCAGGGAAGGCTGTTGCTCGAGGGCGGCACCTTCGCCCCGGGCCAGCCGGACACGAGGGAGCTCCAGACGGTGTCCCCGGCCGGCGCGGAACGATCCACCTTCATGCCGCTGGGAGCAGGGCATCAGTTCTACACAGCTGACCACCTGGACTGGTCACCCGACGGGACCCGCGTTGTCTTCGCCGGTCGGCCCCAGGCCGCCGGGGCAGGCGCACTTCCGGATATCTGGGTGATGAACCCCGACGCCACGGATCCGGTCCAGCTGACCGACTACGCCGGCTACGACTTCTCCCCGTCATGGTCTCCGGACGGCTCGACCATCGCGTTCCTCAGGCAGGATCCGGAATCTGGCCCCGCCGACGTGTGGTTGATGGACGCCGACGGAACCGACCAGCGCCTGCTCACGCAGTGGTCGATACCGAACTCCGGGCCGGACAGCATGGAATGGCACCCCTCGGAGGGGACCCTCCTTCTGGGGGGCAACCAGACGGTCTACACGCTCGACGTCGATGCTCCGTCGCCGGCGGTGCTGTACGCCAGCGGTGGCACCGACATGGGCTGGCCCCAGTGGTCGCCGGATGGTTCGAGCATTGCGGTGTCGGTGGAGATCACCACACCGGAGACGGGCTCCCAGGCGGATGTCGTGCTGGTCGACCCGGATGACGGCAGCGCACTCAACCTCACGAACACCCCGAACATGCACGAGTACGTCGGCGGGTGGTCGCCCGACGGTCTCGCACTCGCGTGGACCGAGATGACGCGCTTCTTCGTCATGCGAGGGGTCTTCGTGCACGAGCTCGGCAGCGGCACCACGACCCAGGTGGTCACCGTCGACCCGAACGTGGAGTCCTGGACCGTTCGTGACTGGATCCCGGACGCCACGGAGCCGCCCGTCGACCCGGACGACGTCGACACCGAGGTGGACCCGGGCGACACCGTCAGCACCGACCCGGAGGGCGACGGGGCGACCGCCGAGGACCCGGTCGAGACCGCGGTGACCTCGCCGAACGCCGGCACGGTGACGGTCGACGAACGGCCGTTGTCGGCAGCGCCGCCCGCCAACTACGAGTTCCTCGGCCAGGAGGTCGCGATCACAGCGCCCTCCGCAACCGCGGCCGACCCGCTCGTGCTGGCGTTCCGGGTGGACGCCAGCCTGGTTCCCGACGGCACCGCGCCCGGTGACCTCGTGCCGTTCCGCAACGGAACCGCGGTGCCGGACTGCACCGGTGCCCGCCGGGACCGCGAGCCCCGACCCCTGTCTGGCCTCCGCCGTGCTCGAGACCGACGGCGACGTCACCCTGACCGTGCTGACGTCGGCGGCCAGCCTCTGGAACTTCGGCGTGAGCACGGTCCCGCCCGACACCACGCCGCCGACCATCACGATCACCGCGCCGCGCAACAACGCGACGTACGGACGGGACCAGGCGGTGACGGTCGACTTCGCCTGCGCCGACACCGGCTCCGGCGTGACCCGGTGCCAGGGCACCCGCGCGGACGGGGCGCTGCTGAACACGGCGAACCTCGGGTCGACGACGTTCCGGGTCAACGCCGAGGACGCGGCGGGCAACACCGCGACCCGGGCGGCGACGTACCGCGTGGTCAGCCGGCAGGCCGTGACGCCCAGCGTCACCTGCGTGATCCGCGGCTCCGGCGGCTCGTGGACTGCCCGGTTCGGCTACCGCAACCGGAACTCGTTCCCCGTCTCGCTCCCGGTCGGCACCCGCAACGGGTTCACGACGGCACCGGCTGACCGTGGCCAGCCGACCTACCTCGCGCCGGGGACCGTGAACAACGCGGTCCAGGTGCAGTTCCGCACCACCGTGGCCTGGCGGCTGGACGGCACGACCGTGACCGCCCGGACCAGCTACCCGGCGCTGCTGAGCAGGCCGTCAGGCGAGGAACTGCTCCACCAGCCCGGGTACGGCGGCGCGCGCGACGTCGAGCGCGTCCGTCTCCGGTACGTCGATCGCCGTGACCGACTGGCTCCCACCGGCGGTCGTGGCGACCAGCATGGTCAGCCCGGCACGTCGCTGGAACCAGGTGGAGCGGAGGTTCCAGCCGATGACCGCGCCGGTCTCCAGCACCTCGCGCCCGCGGAACAGGCTGCCCGACCGGACGACCAGGTGCCGGCCGACCAGGGCGTGCCCGAGCGAGCGCACCCGGTCGGCCGCGAGCGCGGCGGCGGCCAGCAGGAGCAGTGCGGCCGGGAGCAGCGACCAGGGGGTCCACCCACCGGCGATCACCGCGACGACGAGGAAGCCGGCCAGCAGCGCGGCGGGGACGAGCGCGCGAGTCCAGCGGCGGGCGTGCGCCCGTGGGCCATGGCTGCGCAACGGCTCGGTCACCGGGGCGTGCGTGCCCAGCACCTCGCCGGCCACGCCCTCCACGACGGTGCGGGGTGCGGGCGGCACCAGCGTGCCGCTGCTCTGCTGCTTGCTGTCGAGGCCGGTCACGATCGCGGACAGCCGGCCGCCGCGTGCGAGCCGCAGGCCCAGCGGCTCGCCGATCGACACCCCGCTGACCCGCTCGTCGTCCAGGCTCGTCTCCCGGGTGGTGAGGAGCCCGCGGCTCAGGTGCCAGGAGTGGTCCTGGGCGGCGTGGGTGAGCGTGAAGCCCCAGTTGTTGATCAGGTAGCCGGCCACGGCGAGCGCCGACACGACGACGCCGAGCGCCACGAGCAGCACCGGCACCAGCAGCAGCCAGGCCGCCGACGGCCGGTCGACCGCGATGTCGACGTCGATCCGGTCCCAGGCGCCGAGCCCGTCCAGCACCTGGCTGCCGACGCCGAGCACGCCGGCGGCGAGCACCAGCCCGGCGCTGGTGAGCGGGGCGAACCGCACCCACCGCGGATCCAGCCGGAGCACCACCCGGGCCGGCGGCGCCACCACCTCCGGCTGCCCGTCCTCGACACTCGCCGGGACTGCCGCCCGCAGCAGGGCCTCGCGGAGCTCGCGGGCGCGCGGCACCGGGAGCCCGTCGAGGTCGATGGAGTCGTCGTCGCTGGTCGACGCGGTGCCGGTGCCGATCCGGACCGTCGTCAGGCCCAGCACCCGGTGGAAGGGCGACGCGGTCAGCTCGACCGTCCGGACCCGCTCGATCCGGGTCGACAGCAGGTGCCGGTTGACCAGCCCGCGCCGCAGCTCGACCCGGCCGGAGGTGATCCGGAAGCTGGTGGTGACGTAGCGCAGGAGGCCCAGCGCGATGGGGATTCCGATGCCCAGCAGCTGCCAGCGGACGTCGAAGCCGCCGGACGCGTTGCCGGCGATGACCAGGCCGATCAGCGCCGGCAGGAACCGGAGCAGGTCGCGCAGCGGGTAGACGAAGAGCATCCGCGGGTCCAGCCGCTGCCACCCGGCCTCGCGGTCGAGCTCGGTCACCGTGCCCTCACGTGGCGTCCCCGGGAACCGTGTCCGCCTTGAGCGTCAGCTCCTCCGACAGCCGCCGGGCCAGCTGCTTGTCCAGGGCCGCGATCTGCAGCGCGCCGGCCGCCGACGCCGTCGTCACGGTCACGCTGGCCAGCCTGAACACCCGCTCCAGCGCGCCCTCGGAGTAGTCGACGGTCTGGATCCTCGACAGCGGTGCGATCCGGCGCTCCCGGGTCCACCAGCCGGTCTGGGTGTAGACGGCGGTGTCGGTCACCTCCCAGCGGTGCACGGCGTACTTCCAGCGCGGCACCACCGCGACGTACGCCAGCACGAGCAGGCCGAGGATCACCGGCACCCACCAGGGCATGTCGAACGGCGCCCACACGTAGCCGACCACCAGGAGTACGGCGATCGCCACGGCGCCCTCGAACCCGGCACCCACCAGCCACATCACGCGGGCGCGCGGGCTGACCCGCTCGGCGGGCTCACGCAGCTCGAGGTCAGGCACGCGGTCGAGCCTAGGTCAGCCCCGGGCGATTGCCCGGCCAGCCGCGCGGCCGGAGAAGATGCAGCCGCCGAGGAAGGTGCCCTCCAGTGCGTTGTACCCGTGCACGCCGCCACCGCCGAAGCCGGCGACCTCGCCGGCGGCGTACAGGCCCGGGAACGGCGACCCGTCGGCGCGCAGCACCTGGGAGTCGAGGTTGGTCTCCAGCCCGCCCAGCGTCTTGCGGGTGAGGATGTTCAGGCGGACCGCGATGAGTGGGCCGTGCTCGGGGTCGAGGATCCGGTGTGGCTTCGCGACCCGGACGATCCGGTCCGTGCGGGAGCGGCGGGCGTTGGCGATCGCCATCAGCTGGAGGTCCTTGGAGAAGCCGTTCTCGACCTCGCGGTCGCGGGCCACGATCTGCCGCTCGAGGTCGTCGGCGTCGATCTGCGGGCCGCGGGAGAGCCGGTTCATGCCGGCCACCAGGTCGGCGAGGTTGTCGGCGACGACGAAGTCCTCGCCGTGCTCCTTGAACGCCTCGACCGGGCCGGGCGCGCCCTTGGCCAGCCGGCTCTTGGCCAGGAAGCGGAGGTCCTTGCCGGTGATGTCGGGGTTCTGCTCGGAGCCCGAGAGCGCGAACTCCTTCTCGATGATCGACTGGGTGAGCACGAACCACGAGTAGTCGTGGCCGCCCTTGAGGATCTCGCGGAGGGTGCCGAGGCTGTCGAAGCCGGGGAAGTTCGGCGCGGGCAGCCGCCGGCCGGTGGCGTCGAACCACATCGACGACGGACCGGGGATGATCCGGATCGCGTGGTCGGGCCAGATCGGGTCCCAGTTGTGGATGCCCTCGGTGTAGTGCCACATCCGGTCGCGGTTCACGATCCGCGCGCCGGCCGCCTCGGTGATGCCGAGCATCCGGCCGTCCACGTGGGCGGGCACGCCGGAGATCATGTGCGCGGGCGCGGGGCCGAGCCGGTCGACCGGCCAGTTCTGCCGGATCAGGTCGTGGTTGTGGCCGATGCCGCCGCTGGTGACGACCACTGCGGGCGCACGCAGGTCGAACTCGCCGACCACCTCGCGCGACGAGCTGACCCCGCGCGCGGCGTCGCTCGGCTCGAGGACGGTGCCGCGTACGCCGACCACCGCGCCGTCCTCGACCACCAGGTCGTCCACGCGGTGCCGGAAGCCGAACTCGACCAGCCCGCGCTCCTCGCCGGCGAGGACCGGCTCCGCGAACACCCGGACCACCTCCGGGCCGGTGCCCCAGGTCAGGTGGAAGCGGGGGACCGAGTTGCCGTGGCCGGTCGCGCTGCCGCTGCCGCGCTCGGCCCAGCCGACGATCGGCAGCACCCGCAGGCCGAGCTCGCGCAGGTAGTCGCGCTTCTCGGTCGCCGCGAACTCGACGTACGCCTCGGCCCACTGGCGCGGCCACACGTCCTCGTCGTCCGGCCGGTCGAACCCGGCCGAGCCCAGCCAGTCCTGGAGCGCCAGGTCCTTCGAGTCCTTGATCCCCATCCGCCGCTGCTCCGGCGAGTCCACGAAGAACAGCCCGCCGAGCGACCAGAACGCCTGGCCGCCGAGGTTGTTCGCGGTTCTCCTGGTCGAGCACGAGCACGCGACGGCCGGCCTTGACCAGCTCGTGGGTGGCGACGAGCCCGGCGATGCCGGCGCCCACCACGATGACGTCGGGGGACTGGTCACTCATGGGTGGCGGCTCAGTCCTTGAGCTCGCAGATGACGGCGCCGTTGGTCACCGTCGCGCCGACCTCCGCCTGGAGGCCGGTGACGGTGCCGGACTTGTGCGCCTTGAGCGGCTGCTCCATCTTCATCGCCTCGATGACCACGACGGTGTCGCCCTCGGCGACCTCCTGGCCCTCCTCGACGACGACCTTGACGATCGTGCCCTGCATCGGGCTGGTGACGGCGTCACCGCTGGCGGCCGCGCCGGCCTTCTTGCCCTTGCCACGCTTGGGCTTCTTCGCCCCGCCACCGCCGCCGCCCGCGGCGATCCCGCCCAGCCCGCCGGGCAGGACGACCTCGAGCCGCTTGCCGCCGACCTCGACGACGACCGTCTGCCGCTCGCCCTCGCTCCGTCGGCCTCGGCCGTGTCGCCGGCGTACGGCTCGATCTGGTTGTCGAAGTCGGTCTCGATCCAGGTCGTGTAGACGTCGAACTTCTCCGGGTTGTCGGCCGTCTGCCGATGTACGCCGGGTCGTCGACGACGACGCGGTGGAACGGGATCACGGTGGGCATCCCGTCGACGACGAACTCGTCGAGGGCGCGCCGGGAGCGCTCGAGGGCCTGGGTGCGGTCGCGGCCGGTGACGATCAGCTTGGCGACCAGCGAGTCGAACGCGCCGGGGATGGTCTCGCCCTGGTCGTAGCCGCCGTCCAGGCGTACGCCGGGTCCCGACGGCGGGTGCCAGCGGGACAGGGTGCCGGGGGCCGGCATGAAGTTGCTGCCGCCGTCCTCGGCGTTGATCCGGAACTCGATGGAGTGGCCGCGGACCTCCGGGTCGTCGTACCCGAGCTCCTCGCCGGCGGCGATCCGGAACATCTCGCGCACGAGGTCGAGGCCGGTCACCTCCTCGGAGACGGGGTGCTCGACCTGGAGCCGGGTGTTGACCTCGAGGAAGGAGATGGTGCCGTCGCGGGCGACGAGGAACTCGCAGGTGCCGGCGCCGACGTACCCGGCCTCCTTGAGGATCGCCTTGCTGGCTTCGTAGAGCTTGGCGACCTGGTCGTCGGAGAGGAACGGCGCCGGCGCCTCCTCGACCAGCTTCTGGTGGCGGCGCTGGAGCGAGCAGTCGCGGGTGGAGACCACCACGACGTTGCCGTGCTGGTCGGCGAGGCACTGGGTCTCGACGTGCCGCGGCTTGTCGAGGAACTTCTCCACGAAGCACTCGCCGCGGCCGAACGCCGACACCGCCTCGCGGACCGCGGAGTCGAACGCGTCGGCGACCTCCTCCTTCTTCCGCGCCACCTTGAGGCCGCGGCCGCCGCCGCCGAACGCCGCCTTGATCGCGATCGGGAGGCCGTGCTCCTCGGCGAACGCGACCGCCTCGTCGGCGTTCTCGAGCGGGTCCTTGGTGCCGGGCGCCAGCGGGGCGCCGACCTTCTCGGCGATGTGGCGGGCCTTGACCTTGTCGCCCAGGTTCTCGATCGCGGACGGCGGCGGGCCGATCCAGACCAGGCCGGCGTCGAGCACGGCCTGCGCGAACTCGGCGTTCTCGGCGAGGAAGCCGTAGCCCGGGTGCACCGAGTCGGCGCCGGTCTTCTCGGCGACGTCGATGATCTTCTTGATGTCGAGGTAGGAGTCGGCGGGAGTCGCGCCGCCCAGCGAGTGGGCCTCGTCGGCGAGCCGGACGAACTGCGCGTCCCGGTCGGGGTCGGCGTACACCGCCACGCTGCCGATGCCGGCGTCCTTGCAGGCCCGGATCACCCGCACCGCGATCTCGCCGCGGTTGGCGATGAGGACCTTCTGCAGTGGCTTGCTCTCCGGCACCTGAACGCTCCTGGTCTTCGCTCGACTCCTGCCCAGCGCAGACTACTGCCCGGTCACCTGCGATTCCTGTGAGGTCTCACACGCCTGCGCGCACGGCCTCCGGCATCGTCGTGGCGGGTCGACCGATCAGGCGGCTGAGGTCGCCGGTGGTGACCAGCAGGTCCCCGCGGGCGATGCCGGTGTCGGACTGCGCCAGCGCGCGGGCGTACCCCTCGGGGAGGCCGACGCCGATCAGCACGTTCGCGTAGTCGGCCTCGGGCAGGTCCTGGTAGGTCACCGGCGTGCCGGTTGCGTCGCTGACCGCGGCTGCCAGCTCGGCCATGGTGAAGGCCTCGTCGCCGCCGAGCTCGTGGACGGCCCCCGCCTGGTCGTCGGCGAGCAGCACCGCGGCCGCCGCCTCGGCGTAGTCCGCCCGGGTGGCCGCGCTGACCCGGCCGTCGCCGGCGCTGCCGAGGACGGCGCCGTGCTCGACGTACGTCGGGAGCTGGGCGGTGTAGTTCTCGAGGTACCAGCTGTTGCGCAGCAGCGCGTGCGGGACACCGGACTCGCGCAGCATCCGCTCGGTCTCCTGGTGGTCGGCGGCGAGCTGGATGCTGGTCGAGCTCGGCGTTCGCGATGCTCGTGTAGGCGACCAGCCCCACCCCGGCCTCCTGCGCCGCCTCGGATCACGTTGCGGTGCTGGGCGATCCGCGTGCCGGCCTCGCTCCCGGAGACGAACAGCAGCTTCTCGGCGCCGGCGAAGGCGTCCTTCAGCGAAGCGGGGTCGTCGTAGTCGGCGGCCTGCACGCGGACGCCGCGGTCGGCGAGGTCCTGGAGGCGGTCGGTACGCCGGCCGGTGGCGACGATCTGGTCGGGCGCGACGTCGCGGGCGAGCAGCGCCTCGACGACGAGGCGGCCGAGGTGCCCGGTGGCACCGGTGATGACGAACGACATGGGAGGTCCTCTCGATCGGGTGGTCTGTCGTCCGCCTCAACCACGTCGGTGGCGAGGCACTTCCCGATGGAGAGTACGCACTTTGAAGTAAGGTACTGACATGTCGGTAAGTACCAACTCGCCAGTATCAGCCTGGACGTCCTGTCGGAGCGCTTCCCGGGCGGCGTCTTCGCCGCCGCCTGCCCGAGCCGGGTGCTGCTCGACCACGTGACCAGCAAGTGGGGCGTGCTGGTGCTGGTCTCGCTGACCGACGGGTCGCTGCGCTGGAGCGAGCTGCGGCGGCGCGCCGAGGGGATCAGCGAGAAGATGCTGGCGCAGACCCTCAAGACCCTCGAGCGGGACGGCCTGGTGCACCGCGATGCCCAGCCGGTGATCCCGCCGCGGGTCGACTACAGCCTGACTCCGCTCGGGGTCGAGCTGGCGAACCTCCTGATGCCGCTGTTCGTCTGGGTCGTCGAGCACGCGGACGAGGCCGTCGGCGACCTGGCCTGACAGGCCGACAGTCGTTTGCACACGTTTGCGTTGTCTACGGTGGCAACGTGCCCTCCGAAGAAGAACGACGCGGCTTCTGGCGTGAGCCCGACGGCGTACCGACCTCGCGGTCGATCGCCTTCGAGGCTTGGGCGTTGGCCGCCCACGAGATCCTGACCGAGACCGCGAAGACCTATCACGGGCTCATCCACTACGGCGACCTCGCCGAGGCCGTCCAGACCCGCACCGACATCCGAACCAGCCAGCAGCAGCGGAACTGGATCGGGACCGTGCTCGCCCCGGTGGTGCACCTCTGCCACCGCAACGGGGAACCGCCGCTGACCGCACTGGTCGTCCGCAAGCAGGACGGCCAGGTCGGCGAGGGGTACGACGAGGTGCTGCGGGTCGCCGGCCTGCGCACGATCGAGGACCCGGCCGCGCGCGAGAAGCACGCTGCCGTCTCCCGGCTCGAGTGCTACCAGTGGGCCGGCTCCGCGCCGCCCGGCGGCGGCCACGCGGAGCTGGCGCCCAAGGCGGCGGCCAAGGTCGCGACCACCCGACGGGTGGCCAAGACCGACCGCCCGACGGCCGTGTGCCCGAACTGCTTCATCGCCCTCCCCGCCACCGGCGAGTGCGACAACTGCGCCTAGCGGGGCAAGCGCTTCACACGTAGATGTTGTCGTGCTCCTCGAAGAACGCGAGCAGCTCGTCCTGGCTGGGCTTCCAGCGACCCTCGGCCATCTCGACCAGCCCCTCGAAGTACGCCTCGCGCGGGGCGCCTGGCGCGAACAGGATCAGCAGTGAGGCCGGCTCGCCGGACTCGTTGCGGAAGCCGTGCAGGCCGCCCTCGGGGACGTAGGTGAAGTCGCCGGGCTGGCCGTCGATCCACTCGTTGCCGTCGAAGAACTGCACCGCGCCGGAGAGCACGAAGAACGACTCGCTGAAGGTCCGGTGGAAGTGCGAGTCGGCGCCGCCGCGCTGGGGACCCATGTCCCAGCGGTAGAGCCCGAACGCGCCGCCGGTCGTGGCGCCGGTGGCCAGGAAGCTGGCCGCGCCGCCGCCGGGGCGGGGGAGCTCGGGTGGCGTGGTGACGGGGCGGAACGTCGCGGTGATCTCGCCGGCGCTGCCGAGGTACCTCGGGTCTGGGTAGGACATGCGCCCCACGCTATGACCGATCTCGCCGGCTGACGACGGGTCTGGGAAAGTACGGGTCTGGGAAGGGGGGCTCATGGACGGCGACGAGAAGTTCCCGTCGCGGTCGTTCCTGCTGTACTGGCAGGCCCAGGCAGTCTCGGGTTTCGGCAGCTACATCACCCTGCTCGCCCTGCAGGCGCTGGTGGTCCTGACGCTGCATGGCTCGGCGACCCAGGTCGGCTGGTTGAACTCGGCTCGCTGGTTGCCCTATCTGGTCGTGGGCATCGTGGTGGGCGCGCTGGTCGACCGCCACGCTCGGCGCCCGATCATGATCGGCACCGACCTGGTCCAGGCGCTCCTGCTGGCGCGCCATCCCGCTGCTGTGGTGGTGGGACCTGCTGTCGTTCCCGGCGCTGCTGGCGATCGTGATGGCGTACGGGACCGCATCCGTGGTCAACGGTGCGGCGGCGATGTCCTTCCTTCCTCGGCTGGTGGCGCGACAGCATCTGCAGCGGGCTCATGCGCGCGTCGATGGTGCCGATGCCGCGGCGATGACCGCCGGTCCAGCGGTCGGCGGGCTGCTGGTGAGCGCGGTGGGCGCTCCCCTCGCAGTTCTCGCGGACGCCCTGACCTACGTCTACTCCGCCGTCGCACTCAGCCGGATCGACGCGACCGAGCCCGAGCCGAAGGTGGGAGCCACCGCCAAGGACCTGGTGCTCGAGATCCGCGACGGCATCAGGTGGGTGTACCGCGGTTCCGGGCTGGCCACCCTCGCCGTCGCCACGCACGGCTGGTTCATCGGCAACGCGGTCGTCGGTGTGGTCCTGGCTCCCTACGCACTCGACCAGCTCAGCCTGACGGCCTTCCAGTTCGGCATCATCGGGGCGGTCGGCGGGGTCGGTGCCATCCTCGGAGCCGCTGTCACCACCGCGGTGGGCGTGCGGCTGGGAACCGGCCGCACGATCATCGCCTGCCACATCATCACGACCGGCGGCGTGCTCGTGATGGTCGCTGCCGACCAGCGCCCGCACGCGTGGGTCTCGATCGCGGTTCTCGCTGCCGGGCAGGGGCTCTACGGCCTGGCCATGGGCATGAGCAACTCCCACGAGATGAGCTTTCGCCAGCTCGTCACCCCCGACGAGCTGCAGGCCCGCACCAACACCACGCTGCGCTCCCTCAACCGGGCCGTCATGGTGATCGCCGCACCGCTGGCCGGCATCCTGGCCGACGGATGGGGGATCCGCCCCACCCTCCTCGTCGCGGCCGGCATCTTCGCGCTCGTGGCACTCGGACTCGCGGCCTCGTCCTTCCGCACCGTCCGCGCGCCGGTGTGAGTCGGGCCGGATGAGTCAGGCCGGCGCCACCGGCCCGACGTCAGGAGAGGCGGAGCCGTACAGGCGCTCCATCTCGCCGGCGAACCACCGCTCCGACCGGGCGGTGAGCCGCGCCCGGCCACCGGGAAGCCGGCCGACCACGTGCGACCACCACAGGTTCGACGCGACCCGCCAGGCGCCGTACCACGGCAGCCGGGCCGGTACGCCGAGGTCCCGCATCGCAGCGCGGCCGAGCAGCCAGGTGCCGGCGGACAGCGCCTTCTCCCGCTCCAGCCGCCGGCGCCAGGCCGGCACCGGCGCGGACCCGAACATGTCCAGCAGCGCCGTGGCGAGCGCATGGGAGTTCTCGTCGGGCGCGGGGTCGTAGGACAGGAAGTGGTAGAGCAGACGGCGGCCGATCCGCTCGGTGCGCGGCAGCCAGGCCGGGTCGACGCCCATCAGCCACCCGACGTACGACCACAGGTGCATGATCGCGGCCGAGTCGGCGCGGGAGACCCGCACGCCGAGCAGGCGCGCGTGCAGCAGGAACGACGTCGAGAAGACGCCGAGCGTGGAGGCCTGGTCGTACTGGTTGATCGGCACGCCCAGCCGCTCCCACGGCCAGGTCGGGTCCTTCTCGAGGTGGTCGTTGACGAACGCGTGCATGACCCGCACGTGCAGCGCCAGCCGCCAGCCGTCCGCCCCGGGCTCCAGCCCGCCGGGCGCGGTCACGCCGCGCCACCACGCCGTGGTCTCGCCGATCCGGCGCAGGGTCTCGTCGCCGGTGAGCCGGCCGGTGCGCACCAGCGGCTCGAGTGCGGCGGACGTGCGGTAGCCACCGAGCAGCGAGCCGTAGGCCAGCACGGTCGCGGCGTCCACGCCCATCGCCCGGCACGCGGCCGCGCCCCGCGCGAGCAGGTCGTCGTCGACCCAGTCCGGTCGGTCGGCGACCACGGCGAAGAAGTCGCGCAGGGGAGCCGGCCCGTCCGCCGGTACGCCGCCCGCCGCCAGCGCCGAGCGCACGTCCGCCAGCGAGAGCGCCCGGTCCTCGCGGACGGCGCGGACCAGCGCGGCCGCCGGCTCGTCGCGGCGGAGCAGTCCGTCGGCGAGGGCCGCGAGCTCGGTCGCCGACGGGCGTGCACCCGGCCCGGCGGTGATCCGGAGCATCTTCGCCGCGCGCTCGGACCACGCGCGGTCGGAGCCGAACCGGGTCGGGGTCGGGCGGTCGGTCAGTGCCGAGGTCATGCCACTACGATAAAGTGAGCAATCGCTCAGGTTCTACTCGCGTTTCGGGAGGTGGGGTCCGTGCCGAGAGCGCCCAGGAACAGACCGGTCCAGGCGCGGTCCCGCGAGATGAAGCAGCGGATCCTGGATGCCGCCGCTCAGGTTCTCGCCGAGCGCGGCTATGCCGGGATGTCGACCAACCGGGTGGCCGAGCAGGCCGGGGTGAGCGTCGGCTCGCTCTACCGCTACTTCTCCGACCGGACCGACCTGATGGAGCACCTGCGGGCGGAGGTGTCCGAGGCGACGATGCGCGACCTGACCGCGGCGATGGCCGAGGCCATCTCGCTCGACACCCGGCAGGGCGTCCGGCACGTCGTGGAGTCGCTGGTGCGGTCGCTGGAGGAGCACGGCGCCGTGGTCCGCGCGCTGATGGACGAGGTGCCTCTCGGCTCGCACCAGAACGCGCTGCCGCAGCTGGAGTCGCAGCTCGGCCACTTCGCCCGGATCTTCGTCGCCCAGCACGCCCCCCACCTCTCGCCGCGCGACGTCGAGGCCCGGGTCTACCTGGCGCTCGGGGTCACCCTCAACGCCTGCCTCCGGATCGCGCTCGAGCGGCCGGCGCACCTCGACCAGGACGACCTGGTCGACCTGGTGGCCGACCTGCTCGCCACCGGCCTGACCCTGCCGAGCGGCGCTCCGGACCGGGCACCCGCCTAGACCGGCGGAATGCCCCTCGCGGGATCGGGGTTCCGGCTGGCATGGACATCGCCGTACTCGGCACCGGGACGGTCGGTCGCGCCATCGCGGGGCGGCTGAGCGAGCTCGGGCACTCGGTGACGGTCGGGACCCGGGACCCGGACGCCACCCGCGCCAAGGAGGAGTACGCCGCCTGGGCGGGCTCCTTCCCCTCCGTCGCCCTCGCCACGTTCGCCGACGCCGCCGCGGGTGCGGAGCTGGTGGTGAGCGCCAGCGCGGGCAACGTCACCCTCGACCTCCTCGACCAGGCGGGATCGGCGAACCTCGCCGGCAAGGTGCTGGTCGACATCAGCAATCCCCTCGACTTCTCCCAGGGCTTCCCGCCGACCCTGTTCGTGAAGGACGACGACTCGCTGGGGGAGCGGGTCCAGCGCGCCCATCCGGAGGCGCGCGTGGTGAAGACCCTCAACACCATGAACGCCGACCTGATGGTGCATCCCGAGACGCTCGGCGAGGCGAGCAGCGTCTTCGTCTCCGGCAACGACGCGGACGCGAAGGCGACGGTCACCGAGCTGCTCACGAGCTTCGGTCACGCCGACGTGATCGACCTCGGCGACATCTCCACGGCGCGCGGACCGGAGATGTACCTGCCGCTCTGGCTGCGGGCGATGGGGTCGCTCGGGACCGCCGCGTTCAACATCAAGGTCGTCCGCTGAGGAGCGGTCCGGCGCAGGTTAACAAACGCTAACCATTGCGGTTAGCATGGCGGGCATGAGCTTCGAGTTGTCCCCCGAGCACGAGCAGTTCCGGCGTACCGTTCGCGACTTCGCCGAGAAGGAGATCGCGCCGTACGCCGCCGAGTGGGACCGCGAGCACCACTTCCCGGTCGACGTCGTGCACAAGATGGGCCGGCTCGGGTTGTTCGGGCTCACCGCACCCGAGGAGTACGGCGGCGCCGACGGCGACTTCACCAGCCTGTGCGTCGCGATCGAGGAGATCGGCCGGGTCGACCAGTCGATGGGGATCACCCTCGAGGCGGCGGTCGGCCTCGGCATCAACCCGATCCTGACCTACGGCACGGACGAGCAGAAGCAGACCTGGCTGCCCGACCTGGTGGCCGGCGACAAGCTCGCCGGCTTCGGCCTGACCGAGGCCGGCTCCGGGTCGGACGCCGGCGCCACCAAGACCAAGGCGGAGCTCGTCAACGGCGAGTGGGTGGTCAACGGCTCCAAGCAGTTCATCACCAACTCCGGCTCCGACATCACCAGCCTGGTCACCGTGACCGCGCGGACCGGCCAGAGCGAGGCCGGCAAGCCCGAGATCTCGACCATCATCGTCCCGTCGGACACCCCCGGCGTGACGGCCGAGAAGGCCTACCACAAGCTCGGCTGGCACGCCTCGGACACGCACCCGCTGAGCTTCCAGGACGCACACGTGCCGGAGGGCAACCTCCTCGGCGAGCGCGGCCGCGGCTATGCGCAGTTCCTCGCCACCCTCGACGACGGCCGGGTCGCGATCGCCGCCCTGGCGGTCGGCTGCATCCAGGCCTGCCTCGACATGAGCGTCGAGTACGCCGGCGACCGGCAGACCTTCGGCGTACCGATCGGGCGCAAGCAGGGCCTGGCGTTCCAGATCTCCGACATCGAGGTCATGCTGCAGGCGTCCCGGCTGCTCGTCTACAAGGCGGCGGCGATGAAGGACGCGATGGAGGACGGCCGCGGCGCGTCGCCGAAGGACTTCAAGCAGGCCGCCTCGGTGGCCAAGCTGTACGCCACCGAGTCGGCCGTGACCGCCACGCGGATCGCCACCCAGGTCTTCGGCGGGTACGGCTTCATGGAGGAGTACCCCGTCACGCGGTTCTACCGCGACGCCAAGGTCCTCGAGATCGGCGAGGGCACCTCGGAGGTCCAGCGGATGCTGATCGCGCGGGGTCTCGGCCTCCCAGTTGAGTGAAGTCGAGCAAAACCTGCCGCGATACGTGACGACTGCCCTATAGCCTCGAACCCATGGGAGAGCGCTGGCAGCGATTCGCCGGCGAGGTCGGACGGTTCCTCGCTGTCGGTCTGTTGGCGACCATCGTTGCGCTGATCCTGTTCAACTTCCTGGTCCACGGGTTCAACACCGCGGACTTCGCGCCGCTCAACGACCAGCCGGAGCTGGCCTACGCCATCGCCAACGCCGTCGGCATGCTGATCAGCTATCGCGGCACCAAGGACTGGGCCTTCCGCGACCGCCAGGCGCGGCACGCGGACGGCGGCGTGGTCGCGTTCGTCGTGATCAACATGCTCACCTGGACCATCCCGATGGCGTGCCTGTGGATCAGCCGCAACGGGTTCGGGCTGGACGACCCGCTCTCGGACAACGTCTCGGCGAACGTGATCGGGCTGCTGATGGCCAACGCCGCCCGGTTCTTCCTCTTCCGGACCTACGTCTTCCAGAGGAAGCCCTTGCCCTTTCATCTCCACCTCACCCACGCGGAGGTGGAGGAGGAGCTCACCTCCACAGACCGGTCCACGAGTGACCGAGTTCCGCCAGCAGGTCCCTGACCAGCGGCAGGCTCACCCCGACCACGTTGTGGTGGTCGCCCTCGATCCCGGTCACGAACGCGCCACCCAGCCCGTCGACGGTGAAGGCGCCGGCGACGTGCAGCGGCTCGCCGGTGGCGACGTACGCCGCGATCTCCTCGTCGGTGACGTCGGCGAAGTGGACCGTGGTCGATGCCGTCGCGGCCGCGACGTTGCCCGTCGCCGTGTCGCGCAGGCAGTGACCCGGAGTGCAGGACACCGTGACGGCCGCGCATGGCCTGCCAGCGCCGGGTCGCCTCGCCCGCGTCGAGCGGCTTGCCGTGCGCCTCCCCGTCGAGCTCGAGCACCGAGTCGCAGCCGAGGACGACCGCGTCCTCGGGCAGGTCGTCGCGCGCCGCCACCGCGGCGCACTTGAGCTCCGCCAGCTGGAGGGCCAGCTCGGCGGGCGGCAGGCCCGTGATCTGGTCCTCGTCCACGCCGGACACGATCACGACCGGCTCGACACCGGCGCTGCGCAGGGTCGCGAGGCGGGCGGGTGACGCGGAGGCGAGCACGAGAGGCATGCCCCGGACCCTAGGCCAGCGCCGGGTCACTCGACCGTCAGGTCGGCCACCCGCACCAGCCGGGGCTTGTCGTGCTGCCCGTCCTCGACCTTGCCCGTGGCCCACCACATCCGCAGCCCGCGGTCGGTCACCTCGACCGTGGCCAGGTTGTTGTCGAACCACGGACCCTCGAGCAGCTTCCACCTCAGCGGCGCCTCCGGCACCTTCGCCGAGCGGGCCACGACGTGCCCGATCGGCCCCGCGACGCCGTACGCGAGGACCGCGACGAGGAACCGCAGCCGCCGGGGCATCGGGTTGCGGATGGGAGAGCAGACGGCCTGGATGATCCGGCTCTGCACCGGCCGCTCGTGGCGGCGCGGGCGTGCCTCGGAGACGTAGCTGTGGTGCACGTCGCCGGAGAGGAAGGTGACGGTCTTCGGCGCCCGGCCGCGCTCGCCGCGAGCCACCTCGAGCGTCATCTTCGCGACCTTCTGGAAGCCGTCCTGGAACGCCGCCCAGTGCTCGAGGTCGAGCGCCTTGCGGAGCGTCTCGCCGGCCTTGGCGCTGCGCCGCCGTCCCCACGCCCCGCCCGCGAGCGCCTCGTCCCACGCCTCGACGTAGTGCAGCCCCGGGCTCAGCAGGAACGGCAGCGACGTGCCGACGAGCAGGTGGTCGACGTCGCCGCGCATCTGCTCGTCGAGCCAGGCCATCTCGTTGTCGTCGAGGATCGAGCGGTCATCGTGCTCGAGCACCCGGGCTGCGCGTGAGTCGACCACGACCAGCCGGGCGTCCGGGCCGAGCTCGCGGGCGTAGCTCCAGCGGTAGGAGTCCGGGCTTCTGGTCGGCCCGCTCCGCGAACGCGTCGAGCAGGTCGGTGGCGTCGTACTCCGCCTCGTCCTCGGCGTGCGCCGCGATCTCCCGCCAGATCTCGTCCTTGGCGCGCTCGGACGGAGTCATGTTGCCGAGGTGCTGGTGGACCCAGTACGACCCGAGGCCGGCGACGATCCGGTCGTGCCACCAGTCGGTGGCCTCCATCTCCTCCTTCCACGTGAGGGAGGTGTTCCAGTCGTCGCGGATGTCGTGGTCGTCGAAGATCATGGCCGTGGGCAGCGTCGACAGCAGCCAGCGGTTCGCGGGGTCGGACCAGGCCAGCTTGTAGAGGTGGGCGTACTCCTCCCAGTCCTTCAGCTCGGTCCACGGCGGCTCCTCGATGCTGCGGCGGGACTCGATGAACTCGCGCATCTCGTCGGTCGTCTCGTCGGCGTACACCTGGTCGCCGAGGAAGAGCACCAGGTCGGGCCAGCGGACCTGGTCGTCGGGGTCGGGGTCGTCCTCGTGCGACCCGTCGGTGATGCCGGCCATCCGCAGGGCGTACGCGCGCAGGGCGTCGACGCCGTGCAGCTTGTTGCCCGCCTCGTCGTGGGTGACCGACGTCCGGCAGGAGCCGAAGGCCAGCCGGATCCTCTTGTCGGTGGTGATCGTGGAGACCGCGGAGGGCGGGTACGGCGAGTCCGGCTCCGGCCAGACCCGGTCGCCGTCGACGTCGACGGTGTACGGCGTCCGTGAGCCCGGCTCGAGCCCGTCGACGCAGACGAGCGCGTAGTGGTGGTCGTGGACCCGGAACGTCGGCGCCTCCGCCTCGGCGCTCCCCGACCGTGAACGTCACCCGCGCGGCGTCGTCGGTCTCCACCCAGACGCACGCCGTCGTGTCGTCGACGTGGCGGAGGAGGGGGCCGAGTACGAGTCCGGTCATGTGCGTCACCCAATCACAGCGAGTTGGGGCGTCGGTATCACTCCGCTGTGGAACCATCGGGGTGTGGCGGAGCCAGCGGCCAGCGAGCGGAGTGAGTACCTCCACGACGACCTGATGGCGGAGTACTACCGGATCGCCGACATCGTCGCCGCCTTCGACGCGCGCCTGCTGACCATGAAGAGCTGGGGCGTGACGTTCGCGCTGGCGACGCTCGCCCTGGGCTTCCAGCAGGACCACTACGGGCTGTTCCTGGTGGCCGCCGCCGGCGGGCTGGCGTTCTGGCTGATCGAGGGGTCCGTCAAGCTGCACCAGATGCGCTACTACCCGCGGATGGGCGACATCGAGGCGATCGCGCACGAGCTGTACGGCGAGCAGACGGCACGCGGCCGGGTCTCGGCGCCGCTGATCGACTGGAGCTGGTACACCTCCTGGCCCCGGGTCCGGGGCGGCAAGTCCAAGGGCGACCCGCGTGTGCCGGAGCCCTGGCCGGACGTCAACCAGCACCCCGGCGCCAACCGCAGGATCCTGCTGTACCCCCACGTCGCGCTGCCGCACGCCATCGCCGTCGCCCTCGGGCCTGGTGCTGTTCGGGCTCGGGCTCGGCGGGTCGTTCGGCCCGATCTAGCGTCCGGCGTCAGGCGAGGGCCGACGGGAACGCGTCCCGGTAGCTGCGCATCCCATGCGTCGACTCGGCCGCCAGCATCGCCCGGCCGACGGCGCGCGTGACGCAGTCGCCGGCCGCGCCGAGCAGGGCGTGGAAGTGCTCGGGGTCCGGGTCGACGGGGCGAGCACACGTGGCGAGCGTGAACACGGTGTCGCCGTCGAACATCGTGTGCACCGGGTTGATCGCGCGGGCCAGGCCGTCGTGGCCGATCCCGCTGACCTTCTGGCACTGGGCCTTGGTCAGCGTCGCGTCGGTGGCGAGGGCGACCAGCGTCGTCGCCAGCGGCGGCCGGCGCAGCGCCGGCTCGGACTCGGCGGCGGCCTTGGCCGCGGCCAGCTCGGCCGGGTCGGGGGTGCGGAGGGCAGGGAGGTCGTCGGGCCGGCAGAACCGGGTGGCGAAGAGCTCGCCGGTGGCGAGGTCCACGGTCGATCCCGCGGCGTTGACGACGGCCAGCGCGCCGACGGTCGTGCCGTCGGGGAGCGTGGCGCTGACGGTGCCGACCCCGCCCTTGAGGCCGCCGGCCCGGGCACCTGCCCCGGCGCCGTGGTTGCCCTCGCGCACCGCGCCCGACGCGGCGTCGTACGCCGTCGCGCCGAGCTCGGGTCCGGGGATGCTCCGGAACTCGCCGCCCCGGCCGAGGTCGAAGATCACCGCGGCGGGGACGACCGGCACCACCTCGCCCGTGCCCGGCTCGCCGACCTCGAAGCCGACGCGGTCGTCGAGCAGCCGGCGGACCACGCCGTCGACCGCCGCGAGTCCGAGGGCGGACCCGCCGGTGAAGACCAGGGCGTGGATCCGCTCGACGAGGTTCCGCGGGTCGAGCAGGTCGGTCTCCCGGGTGCCCGGCCCGCCACCGCGTACGTCGACGCCCGCGACCGCACCCTCCGGCGGCGGCAGCACCACCGTGACGCCGCTGAGCCAGCCGTCGCCGACCCGTTCGGCCTGCCCGACCCGGATGCCGGCGACGTCGGTGATCGAGCCGGCGCCCATCAGAGCTTCGCGAGCGCGGTGCGCAGCGGGTCGAGGCCGATCGAGCCCAGGTCGAGCGCGGCCCGGTGGAACGCGCGCAGGTCGAAGTCGTCGCCGTGCCGCGCCTGGGCGTCGGCGCGGGCCTCGAGCCAGATCCGCTCGCCGACCTTGTACGACGGCGCCTGACCCGGCCAGCCGAGGTAGCGCAGCACCTCGAAGTCGAGCATCGCGTCGTCCATCCGCGAGTGGATCCGCATGAACTCCGCGACCATCGCGGGTGTCCACCGCTCGCCCGGACGCCAGCCGAACGGGTTGTCCCGCGGGACCTCCAGCTCGAGGTGGACGCCGATGTCGACGATCACGCGCGCCGCTCGGAAGCCCTGCATGTCCAGCATTCCGAGCCGGTTGCCCGGGTCGTCGAGGTAGCCGAGCTCGTCCATCAGCCGCTCGCTGTAGAGCGCCCAGCCCTCGCCGTGCCCGCTGACCCAGCACAGCAGCCGCTGCCACCGGTTCAGGAGGTCGGACCGGAGCACCGTCTGGGCCACCTGGAGGTGATGCCCCGGCACTCCCTCGTGGTAGACCGTCGTGACCTCGCGCCAGGTCGTGAGCGCCTCCACGCTGTCGGGCAGCGACCACCACATCCGTCCCGGACGGCTGAAGTCCTCGGAGGGTCCGGTGTAGTAGACGCCGCCGTCGTGGGTCGGTGCCAGGCAGCACTCGATCCGGCGGATCGGCTCGGGGATGTCGAAGTGGACGTCGGCCAGGTCGGTGAGCGTGCGGTCGGCGAGTGCCTGCATCCAGTCGCGGAACTCCTCGCGGCTGCCGAGCCGGCGCTCGGGATCGGCGTCGAGCGCGGCCACGGCGTCGGAGACGCTGCCGCCCGGGACGATCCGGTTGCTCGTGGCGACCATGTCGTCGGTCAGCCGCTTGAGCTCCTCCCAGCCCCAGAGGTAGGTCTCCTCGAGGTCGACGGTGGCGCCGAGGAACTCGCGCGAGGCCAGCGCGTACCGCTCGCGCCCGACCGCCTCCTTGTCGCGGCCGCGCGGCGCGAGATCGGTCCGGAGCCAGTCGGCGAGCTCGGCGTACGCCGCACTGGCGACGCGGGCGCGCCCGGCCAGCTCGTCGCGACGAGCCTCGGGCGCCTCGGCCACCAGGTTGGCGAAGAAGTCCCCGCCGGCCCCGTCCTGGCCGGTCCAGCGGCGGAGCTGGCCGGCGACCTCGGCGTACTGCCGCTTCGCCACCACCCGCCCGCGGTCGGCCTCCTCGGCCAGCGTGGTCCGGTAGCCGGCGAGGGCGGCCGGGATGCCGGCCAGCCGGGCCCCGATGTCGTCCCAGCCCTGCTCGGTGTCCGTGGGCATCAGGTCGAACGCCTCGCGGAGCCCGTGCGCCCAGCTGGTGGCCACCGACAGGTCGGAGCGCGCGTAGCCGGCCTCGGCGGTCTCGAGATGGACGCCCATCCGTTCCAGGAACGCGTCCCGCGCCACCGCCTCCCGGTCGTCGACGGGGACGGTGTCCCGCATCCGGCCCACGGCCCGCCGAGCCGCCTCCTCGCGCGCCTCGAAGCCCTCGGGCGACAGGTCGGGCAGCTCGTGGTCGTGGCCGGCGATGCCGGCGTAGGTGGCGGTGGTGGGATCGAGGGCGGCGTACTCCTCGACGAAGTCCTCGGCCAGGGCGTCGGCCGCGCGAGAGGTGGTCACGCAGCCACCCTAGGTCAGCGCGGCAGCCCGCTGGAGCGCCAGCCGCCGGGTCCGTGCGGGTGCACGGCGCGCAGCTTGCGGTGGTTGGCCTGCCACTCGGGCGTACGCCGCGGCGGCGGGCGGCTCGTCGCGAGCCCAGCGAGGCGAACACCGCCACCAGGGCAGCGATCTCCTCGGGGGTGGCGTTCGCTCGTTGATCGACCGGTCGTCGGAGCGAGCGGCTCTGCTTCGCTCCGTGGCTCGCTCGCGCTGCTCGGTCGGCCCTCACAGCGGGATGTTCCCGTGCTTCTTGGCGCGGCAGCGTCTCGCGCTTGGACCGCAGCAGGCGCAGCGCCCGGACCACCTCGACCCGGGTCTCGTGGGGGCTGATGACCGCGTCGACGTAGCCGCGCTCGGCCGCGATGTAGGGGTTGGCGAGGGTGTCCTCGTACTCCGTGATCAGCTCGGCCCGCTTGGCCTCGGGCTCCTCGGCGTCCTTCAGCTCGGAGCGGTAGAGGATGTTGACCGCGCCCTGCGCGCCCATGACGGCGATCTGCGCGGTCGGCCAGGCCAGGTTGATGTCGGCCCCGAGGTGCTTGGAGCCCATCACGTCGTAGGCGCCGCCGTAGGCCTTGCGGGTGATCACCGTGACGAGCGGGACCGTCGCCTCGGCGTAGGCGTAGATCAGCTTGGCGCCGCGCCGGATGATGCCGTTCCACTCCTGGTCGGTGCCGGGCAGGAAGCCGGGGACGTCCACGAACGTCAGCACCGGGATGTTGAACGCGTCGCAGGTGCGGACGAACCGCGCGGCCTTCTCGGACGCGTCGATGTCGAGGGTGCCGGCGAACTGCATCGGCTGGTTCGCGACCACGCCGACCGGGCGGCCCTCGACCCGGCCGAAGCCGACCACGATGTTCGGCGCGAACATCGGCTGCACCTCGAGGAAGTCCTCGTCGTCGACGACCGCCTCGATGACGGTGTGCATGTCGTAGGGCTGGTTCGGGCTGTCCGGGATCAGCGTGTCGAGGGCCTGGTCGAGGTCGGAGAACTCGAGGTCCGCCGCCTCGTCGTAGGCGAACGGCTCGTCGAGGTTGTTCTGCGGCAGGAACGACAGCAGCGCCTTGACGTACTCGATCGCGTCGTCCTCGTCGGAGCCCATGTAGTGGGCGTTGCCGGACTTGGTGTTGTGGGTCCGGGCGCCGCCGAGCTCCTCCATCGTGACGTCCTCACCGGTGACCGTCTTGATGACGTCGGGGCCGGTGATGAACATGTTCGAGGTGCCGTCGACCATGATCGTGAAGTCGGTGACCGCGGGGGAGTAGACGTGCCCGCCGGCGCAGGAGCCCATGATCATCGAGATCTGCGGGATGACGCCGGAGGCGTGCACGTTGCGGCGGAAGATCTCGCCGTACAGGCCGAGCGAGACGACGCCCTCCTGGATCCGCGCGCCGGCGCCCTCGTTGATGCCGATGATCGGGCAGCCGGTCTTGATGGCGAGGTCCATCACCTTGGTGATCTTCTCGCCGTAGACCTCGCCCAGCGACCCGCCGAAGACCGTGAAGTCCTGGGAGAACACGCACACCTGGCGGCCGTCGATGGTGCCGTAGCCGGTCACCACGCCGTCGCCGTACGGGCGCTTCTTCTCCAGGCCGAACGCCGTCGACCGGTGCCGGGCCAGCTCGTCGAGCTCGACGAACGAACCCTCGTCGAAGAGCAGCTCGATCCGCTCCCGGGCGGTCTTGCGCCCCTTGGCGTGCTGCTTCTCCACCGCCTTCGCCGAGCCGGCGTGCACCGCCTCGTCGAGCCGGCGGTCGAGGTCCTGCAGCTTGCCCGCCGTGGTGTGGATGTCGATGTCCTCGGGGACGTCGGTGCCCTCGCCGGGCCTTGACTGCTCTGCGCTCACTCTGGGCTGGCCTCCTGTGCGGTTCGTCGGCCAATCTAGTGCCCGTGACCGATGCCACTGCCGCCGCCCACCCCTCGACCGCGACCTGCTGGCCGACGGCCGCCGGGCGCTGGGACCGTCGAGGTGGTCGACGCGGCGCCCAGCACCAACGCCCTCGTCGCCGACCGTGCCCGGGCCGGCGCCGACGACGGGCTGGTCGTGGTCGCCGAGCACCAGACCGCCGGCCGCGGACGGCTGGACCGCGTGTGGGAGACGCCCGCACCGGTCGGCGCTGACCGTTCTCGGTGCTGCTGCGTCCGCGGTGCGGAGCCGGACCGCTGGCCGTGGCTGCCGCTGTTGACCGGGCTCGCCGTGCCGCGCTGCCCTCGCCCGGTGACGCCGACCTCAAGTGGCCGAACGACGTGCTGCTCGGGGAGCGGAAGGTGGCCGGCATCCTCGTCGAGCGGGTCGAGACGCCTGCCGGTCCGGCGGCCGTGCTCGGCGTCGGGCATCAACGTCACCACGACCGAGGACGAGCTGCCGGTGCCCACGGCCACCTCGCTGGCGCTCGAGGGGCACGACGTGGACCGGACCGACCTGCTGCTCGCGCTCCTGGCCGAGCTGGACGGGCAGGTGACCGGCTGGCCCTCCGGGCGGCAGGCCGACGAAGGACTCCGTGCGGCGTACGTCGACCACTGCGTCGACGCTCGGCCGCACGTCGGGTCGGCCCTGCCGTCGGGGGAGACCGTCGACCGGACGGCCGTCGACGTCGACTCGGGGGGCCGCCTGGTCGTCGAGACGCGGACCGGCCCGACCAGCAGTCGGTGCGGGCGATGTCGTTCACGTCCGACCGGCCGGGTGACATGATCGGCGCCGTGTCCATCTCCAACAAGCTGCTGAACGAGGGCGAGCACATCGTCGTCACCACGAAGACGCACCCCAAGGTGCTGATGATGCCGCTGCTCGTGCTGGTGGTGACGCTGGCCGTGGCCGCGTTCCTCAGCCGGCTGGGCGAGGGCGACGTCGCCGACATCGGGCGGATCGTGCTGTGGGTCCTCGCCGCGCTGGTGATCGTGTGGTGGGTCGTTCGCCCGGTCATCACCTGGGCCACGACGTCGTACACCTTCACGAACCGGCGGTTCATGAAGCGCTCCGGCTGGATCGCCAAGGAGGGCCGCACGATCCCGCTCAACCGGATCAGCGGCGTCGACTTCGAGATCGGGGTCATCGACCGGATCTTCGGCTGCGGCACGCTCGTCGTGTCCGACGCCAGCGAGGAGGGGCGGGTCGAGCTGCACGACATCCCCCGGGTGGAGCAGGTGCAGCTGAAGGTCGCCGACGAGCTGCACCGGCTGGCCAACCGCGGCCCCCACCACGCCGACGATGGCTCCTGACGGCCCGAGCCCCCGCGACGAGCTCGAGCGCGCGATCCTCGGTGAGGAACGGGTCTTCAACGCCCTCGAGGTGGCCGAGGAGACCGGCGTCACCGTCGACGAGCTGCGTCGCCTCTGGCGGGCGCTCGGCTTCCCCGAGCACGGCCTCGAGACCGCCTTCACCAAGGCGGACGCCGGCGCGGTCTCCACGCTGACCGACATCGTCGAGAGCGACATCATCGACTTCGACCTGGCCGTGAACCTCACCCGCGCGGTCGGCCAGACCATGGCCCGGCTCGCCGACTGGGAGGTCGCCACGCTCGTCCACCGGGTCGAGGAGCTGTCGCAGGGCGACGCGCCGCCCGGCACCCGCACTGGGCTGGCCATGCGCATGGTCGAGCAGATGAACCCGCCGTTCGAGCAGCTGATGCTCTACGCCTGGCGCCGCCACCTCGCGGCCGCCGTCTCCCGGATCGAGGCCCTCGGCGCCAACGAGGAGGACCTGCACACCACCCAGGTGAGCGTCGGCTTCGCCGACATCGTCAGCTTCACCGAGCTGTCCAACCAGATCGAGGAGGACCGGATCGGCGACCTGGTCGAGGTCTTCGAGTCCCGGTGCGCCGACGTCGTGGCCGCTCGTCGCGGGCGGGTGATCAAGAGCATCGGCGACTCGGTGCTGTTCGTGAACACCGACCCGATCCGCGCCTACGACACCGCCGAGGGGATCATCAACGTGATCGGCCGCGACCCGCGGATGCCCGACATCCGGGTCGGGCTCGCCAGCGGATCGGTCGTGATGCGGATGGGCGACGTCTTCGGCCCGCCGGTCAACATGGCCGCCCGGCTGACCGCCGTCGCCCGGCGGAACCGGATCATCATCGACGCCGCCACGGCCGAGCTGCTGCCCCCGGACCAGTTCGAGACCCGGCGGCTGCCCGCCCGGCCGGTGCGCGGGTTCGGGCTCGTGGAGCCCGTCGCCGTACGTCGTCATTAACTCAAAGTCCTCGAATCTGCAAGCGTTTTCAACAGAAACGGGTAGGTTTCTCGATTTCGCGTCCGTTTCCCGGAGATGTTCTTACCGTTTCCATGTGCTCAAGGTGCAGGACGTCGAAGTTGATCCCGAGACCCGCCAGGCGTGGCGAGGTGGTCGGGAGATCGTGCTGTCCCGCAAGGAGTTCGACCTGGTCCACGCGCTGATCTCTCGGGCCGGCGACATCGTGACCCGCGACGAGCTGATGCGGGAGGTGTGGAACACCTCGTTCTGGACGTCGTCGAAGACGATCGACGTCCACCTGGGGTGGGTCCGCCGCAAGCTGGGGGACGACAGCCGCAGGCCGCGGCTGATCACCACCATCCGTGGCAAGGGTCTCCGGTTCGAGGTCGGGGACCACAACAACAACCACGACCACCGGTCCGGCTAACCTCTACGGCGTGCCCGCGCCCGCCCCGACCCTCGCCGTGATCGGCGGCGGACAGCTGGCGCGGATGATGGCCCAGCCCGCGATCGCGCTCGGGCTTCCGCTGCGGCTGCTGGCCGAGGCCGAGGGCGTCTCGGCCGCGCAGGTGATCCCCGACCACCTCGTCGGCGACTACCGCGACCTCGACACCCTCGTGAAGGTCACCGACGGCTGCGCGGTGGTCACCTTCGACCACGAGCACGTGCCCACCGAGCACCTGCACGCGCTCGAGGACTCCGGCATCGCGGTCCGCCCCGGACCCGAGGCGCTCGTGCACGCGCAGGACAAGGGCGTGATGCGAGCCCGGCTCGCCGAGCTCGACGTGCCCTGCCCGCGCAACGCGATCGTCGCCTCGGTCGCCGACGTCGAGGCGTTCGGCCTCCCGTGCGTCCTCAAGACGACGCGGGGCGGGTACGACGGCAAGGGCGTCTGGTTCGTGTCGACCGCCGAGGACTGCGCCGAGCCGGTCCGCATCGCCGCGGAGACCGGCGTACGCCTGCTGGCCGAGGAGCGGATCGACTTCCGGCGCGAGCTGTCGGCGCTGGTCGCCCGCTCGCCGAGCGGCCAGGCGGCGGCGTACCCCGTCGTCGCCTCGACCCAGCGCGACGGCATCTGCCACGAGGTCGTCGCGCCCGCCCCCGACCTCGCACCCGACCTCGCCGGCCGGGCGCAGGAGATCGCGCTCCGGATCGCGGGCGCCCTCGACGTCACCGGCATCCTCGCGGTCGAGCTGTTCGAGACCGAGCGACGGGCGGGTGCTCGTCAACGAGCTCGCGATGCGGCCGCACAACACCGGCCACTGGACGCAGGACGGCGCCGTCACCTCGCAGTTCGAGAACCACCTCCGCGCCGTGCTGGACCTGCCGCTCGGGTCGCCGGCGCCGCGCGCGCGGTGGACGGTGATGGTCAACATCCTGGGCGGACCCGGCGAGACCGGCCGCCTGTACGACGGGTACCCGCACGCGCTGGCGCGGGACCCGTTCCTGCGGGTGCACCTGTACGGCAAGGAGCTGCGCCCCGGCCGCAAGGTCGGGCACGTCAACGCGTACGGCGACGACCTGGACGACTGCCTCGAGCGCGCGCGGCACGCCGCTGCGTGGTTCCGGGGAGACTTGGGAGATGACAGTGAGTGAGACGCGCCGCCCGCGTGGGCATCGTGATGGGGTCCGACTCCGACTGGCCGGTGATGAAGGAGGCCGCCACGGCGCTCGGCGAGTTCGGCGTCGCCCACGAGGCCGACGTGGTCTCCGCGCACCGGATGCCGGACGCGATGCTGGCCTACGGCCGGGAGGCCGCGGAGCGTGGGCTCCAGGTGATCATCGCCGGCGCCGGCGGGGCGGCCCACCTGCCGGGCATGCTCGCGTCGGTGACGCCGCTGCCCGTGATCGGCGTACCCGTGGCGCTGAAGTACCTCGACGGCATGGACTCGCTGCTGTCGATCGTGCAGATGCCGGCGGGCGTGCCGGTCGCCACGGTCGCGGTCGGCAACGCCCGCAACGCGGGGCTGCTGGCCGTGCGCATCCTGGCGGCCGTCCGACCCCGAGCTGCGGCAGAAGATGGTCGACTTCCAGGAGGAGCTGAAGAGGTCGGCCGAGGAGAAGGGCAGGACGGTCCGCGACGCGGGCTCCGGCGCGCGCAAGGTCGGTTTCTGAGCCGGGAGCTCGCCCCTGACCGCCTCGTCGGCCTCGACGTGGCGCGCTGCCTGGCGCTGCTCGGCATGGTCACCACCCACGTGATCGCCCCGCGGGACGCGGACGGCACGCTCAGCTTCGGCCAGGCGCTCGCTGGCGGCCGGTCGGCAGCGCTGTTCGCCGTGCTGGCCGGAGTGAGCCTGGCCCTGATGACCGGTCGCCGGGAGCCGGTCCACGGGCGCGAGCGGGCGGCCAGGTCGCTGGGGATCGTGGTCCGGGCGCTGCTCATCGCGGGGCTCGGCCTGTTCCTCGGCGGGCTGGGAAGCGGGCTCGCGATCATCCTCACCTACTACGGCCTGCTGTTCCTGCTCGGGCTGCCCTTCGCCGGGCTGCGCGCCCCTGCCTTGCTGACCCTGGGTCTGGCCTGGGCGGTCGTCGGGCCGGTGGTCTCTCAAGTCGTGCGGCCGCACCTCCCGGACCGAGGCTTCGCCAGCCCGTACTTCGACCAGCTCGACCAGCCGGGCCAGCTCCTCAGCGAGCTGCTCTTCACCGGCTACTACCCGGTCGTGCCGTGGCTGGCCTACCTGCTGGTCGGGATGGCGGTCGGGCGGATGGATCTGTCGCGCCGCCGAGTCCAGGCCTGGCTCGCCGGCGGCGGTGCCGCGCTGGCGGTGGCCGCGACCCTGGTGTCCAACGCGCTGACCTCCCGGCCCTCCGTGATCGAGCCGCTGCTGACGACCAACGACGCCTGGCCGGCTGCCACGGGTCCCGAGCTGCTCAACCAGATCTCGGGCGGGATGTACGGGAACACTCCGACCGGCGGCGCCTGGGAGTGGCTGCTGGTCGTGGCGCCGCACAGCACGACTCCCTTCGACCTCGCCCAGACCATCGGCAGCGCGCTCGCCGTGATCGGGCTCTGCCTGCTGGTGGTCGGCGCCCTCGACACTTCGGGGGTTCGCACCATGGCCATCGTCTTCGGGGCCGGGACGATGACCCTCAGCCTGTACACGCTGCACGTCGTGATGCGCACCGAGTACGTCCTGCCCGAGGAGACGCCCTCGTCGTACCCCTTCCACCTGATCGCGCTGCTGGGGATCGGCGCGCTCTACGTGTACGGCGGCCGTCGCGGCCCGCTCGAGTGGCTCGTGGCCGCGCTGTCCGGACGCGCCGCCGCCAAGGTGCGGCTCCCGCCGAGCAGTCGGGATAGTCCACGACGGATGTGTCGTCTGCGGGCGTCCTCGACGACACATTCGTCGTGGACTATCCCGTCAGGCTCAGTCGCCGACCACGCGGCCGCGGAGGGCCTTGGTCTGACCGCGCTGCTTCTTGGCGTCGAGGCGGCGCTGCTTGGCGCCGCGGCTCGGCTTGGTCGGCCGCCGCTTCGTGGGAGGTGGGGCGAGGGCGGTGCGCAGCAGGTCGGCGAGGCGTTCGCGGGCGGCCACCCGGTTGCGGTGCTGCGAGCGGTGCTCGGAGGCGTCGACCACGACCCGGCCGTCGGTCAGCCGCGCGCCGAGGTTGCGCACGGCCCGGGTCCGCTGCGCCTCGGTGAGCGCCGACGACGTGGCGACGTCGTACTCCAGCTCGACCCGGCTGTCGGCGGTGTTGACCGACTGACCGCCGGGTCCGGACGACCGGGAGAACCGCTCGACCAGCTCGGCCGCCGGGATCACCAGCCCGTCCGGCAGGCCGGGTCCGGACGGGACCCTGAGGTCGCGGCCGGGTGCGTTCACCCGCGCCCCCGGGACCACTCGATCGCCGGGCAGGCGTCCATCACCATCGGTACGCCGGCGGCACGCGTGCGCTCGAACGCCTCCCGGTCGAGAACCCCGAGCTGGAACCACACGCCCCCGGCGCCGATCGCCACGGCCTGGTCGGCGAACTCACCGGCCGCCTCCGAACGACGGAAGACGTCGACGACGTCGACCGGGAACGGCACGTCGGCCAGGGTCGGGTAGCCCTGCTCGCCGAGCACGGTGGGTGCGTCCGGATGGACCGGGACGATCCGCTTCCCGCGCTGCTGGAGCAGCCGCGCGATGCTGTACGCCGTCCGGCCGGGGTTGCCGGAGAGCCCGACGACGGCCCAGGTCTCGGTGTCGTCGAGAAGCGTCCGGATCGTGTCCGGGTCGTGCCAGTCGGCCATGCGTCCATCGTGCCCCACGGGACCACCCGGGAACGGCGTGGTTACCCGGAAGTACGATCCCGCCATGAGCTCCGACTTCCCGCTGTACGCCCTCTCGGAGGAGCACCAGGCGATCCGCGAGGCCGTCCGCGCCGTGTGCGACGCGAAGGTCGCGCCGTATGCCGCCGACGTGGACGAGAACGCCCGCTACCCGAGGGAGGCGGCCGCGGCGCTGCTCGCTGCCGACTTCCACGCCCCGCACGTGCCGGAGGAGTACGGCGGCGCCGGCGCCGACGCCCTGGCCACGGTGATCGTGATCGAGGAGGTCGCGCGCGCCTGCGTGTCCAGCAGCCTGATCCCGGCGGTCAACAAGCTCGGCTCGCTCCCGGTGCAGATCGCGGGGTCGGAGGAGCTGAAGAAGAAGTACCTCGGCAAGCTCGCCGGAGGCGAGGGCGGCTTCTCCTACTGCCTGTCCGAGCCCGACGCCGGCTCCGACGCCGTACGCATGAAGACCAGGGCCGTGCGCGACGGCGACGACTGGGTCCTCGACGGCGTGAAGCGGTGGATCACCAACGCCGGCGAGTCGGAGTTCTACACCGTCATGGCCGTGACCGACCCCGAGAAGGGCAGCCGCGGCATCTCCGCGTTCGTGGTCGAGAAGTCCGACGAGGGTGTCTCCTTCGGTGCCCCCGAGAAGAAGCTCGGCATCAAGGGCAGCCCGACCAAGGAGGTCTACCTCGACAAGGTGCGGATCCCCGGCGACCGGATGATCGGCGCCGAGGGCACCGGCTTCGAGACCGCGATGAAGACCCTCGACCACACCCGCGTCACGATCGCCGCGCAGGCCGTCGGCGTGGCCCAGGGCGCGCTCGACTACGCGCTGGGCTACGCCCGCGAGCGCAAGCAGTTCGGCCAGCCGATCGCCGAGTTCCAGGGCCTGCAGTTCCTGCTCGCCGACATGGGCATGAAGGTCGAGGCGGCCCGTCAGATGACGTACGCCGCCGCCGGCCGGTCCGAGCGCGGCGACAAGGACCTCACCTTCTTCGGGGCCGCCGCGAAGTGCTTCGCCTCCGACACCGCGATGGAGGTCACCACCAACGCGGTGCAGGTGCTCGGCGGATACGGGTACACCCGGGAGTACCCGGTCGAGCGGATGATGCGGGACGCGAAGATCACCCAGATCTACGAAGGCACCAACCAGGTGCAGCGGATCGTGATCGCCCGCCAGCTGCTCGCCGGGATCCAGTCCGAGCTCTGAGGAGAGGATCAGCACCATGGGCACCTACAACGCAGACCTCCAGGCCGCCGTCGACTCGACCGGCGTGGCGCTGGCCGCGGGGCAGGACGACGACCTCGTCCAGTACCTCCGCGACCAGCTGGCCGAGCGCGACATCGAGACCGAGGACGAGGAGTGGCTCGAGCGGATGGTCGAGGGCGTCCGCAACCACCGCGACTACCTGATCGAGAGCGAGCCGAACGACTTCACTCCCCGGCAGGATCGCCCGTAGTCAGGCCCGGCCCGGCATCGCCGGGCAGGTCCATCCGGCGGTGCACGTGCCAGCCCGCCCAGGCGAGCGCGCCGAGCGGGATCGGCAGCCAGTACGACGCCAGCCGGTACAGCAGGGTGGCCACGACGGCCGCGTCCGCACTCACCCCGGACAGCACCAGCCAGGTCGTGAGACCGGCCTCGACGACCCCCAGCCCGCCGGGGGTGATCGGGACCATCCCGAGGCCCATCGCGATCACGTAGGCGAGCAGGACCCGCGCCGGGCGGATCTCGGCGCCCACGGCGTACAGGGCCGCGACCAGGGCCGCGTAGTCGAGCATCCGGCTGGCCGCCGCCGCGCCCACCGCGCGCGTCCAGCGCTTGCTGAACGCGGCCGCGACCTGGTCCCGTTCCGCGTGCAGGGTGCGCTCGACGTCGTCGACCGACGTGCGCCGGCGGACGAGGTGGATCACGTGGCCGGCGGCCCGGCCGATCCAGGTGAGGAACCGGTCCCACTTCAGCATCGCGGTGCCGAGACCCATCACCACGACCGCGAGCACGAACGACACGAGCAGCCCGTACTCCAGGCGCCGGGCCGGCGGTGGCCCGATGACCAGGGTGGGCAGGGTCAGGATCGGCAGCGCCAGCAGCACGCCGGTCGTGAGCAGGCCCGCGGCGCTGAGCGCGGACGTCACCTCGCCGGTCGGCCGCCCGGCCTGCACCAGCATCCGGCCCTGCATCACCCCGCCCGTCGCGGCCCCGCCGGGCAGCACCTTGCTGATCGCGTTCCCCACCGCCTGCGACGCGGAGATGTCCCGCCACCGGGCGTGGGGGAGCGCGATCCGGTAGAGCAGCCACAGCGCCGCGAAGCTCGCCAGCTCCAGCACGGACAGCACGACGAACCACCAGCGGGCGGACCCGCTCCAGGTCCGGCCAGGCGCCGAAGAGGGTGACGATGCTGGGCGCCACGACGTACAGCGCGATGCCGGTGACCGCGATGCCGACGGCGCGACCGCCCCAGCGCTGCACCGCCCTCCGCAGCCATCGCACGACATCGCTCCCTCGTCGGCCCGGGAGTCCGTCATCGTCGCCCGCCGCCCGACCGGGCCGGGTCACCCGGGTCGGGTGATTGCGGCCCTGTACGCCGGCGCTCCCCGTGGGGGAGGGTATCGGCGTGTGGGAGTCGGCGCTCTGGGGCCTGGTCGGGGGGAGCACCCTCGTCGTCGGTGCCCTCCTGGGCATCTTCCACCGCTGGTCGTCGCGGGTGATCGGCCTGGTCATGGCGTTCGGGGCCGGCGTCCTGATCGCCTCGGTCGCCTACGAGCTCGTCGACGACGCGGCCCACGAGGGGACCTTCGGCGCGACGGCCCTCGGTCTGGCGGCGGGCAGCCTGACGTTCTTCGTCGGTGACGTGCTGATCGAGCGCGCGGGCGCGGGCGGCCGCAAGAAGTCGACGGCCCCGGTGGCCGGTGCGGCGGCCGCGTCCGGGACCGCGCTGGCGCTCGGCGCGCTGCTCGACGGGATCCCGGAGTCGGCCGCGATCGGCGTGACCCTCCTCCAGGGCGGGTCGCCGAGCGTCGCGTTCATCGCGGCCGTGGCGCTCTCCAACCTGCCGGAGGGGCTGTCCTCGGCCACCGGGATGCGCGCGGCCGGCCACTCGGTCCGGTACATCCTGAGCCTGTGGGTGGGGATCGCGCTGGTGTCCGGTGTCGCCGCGGGTCTGGGCTTCGTGCTCCTCGACGGGGCGTCGCCGGAGCTGATCGCGTTCGTGATGACCTTCGCGGCCGGGGCGATCCTGTCGATGCTGGCCTCCACCATGCTGCCCGAGGCCGCCCGCGAGGGTGGCCCGGTGGTCGGACTGGTCACCGCGGCGGGCTTCCTCGCAGCGGTCCTGCTCGACCGAGTGTGAGTACCCCCGGTGAACGGAGGGCACAGGTGGGGACGTGTCGGCCGACCGGTCCGTGTCGTGCCGGGTCCGGCTTGACTCGTCCTGAGAAGGTTCACCCATGAGAGGGCTCAGCGGGGCGGCCAAGCGGATCGTGCTCGAGACGCTGGGCTGGATCCTGGTCGTCGGCGGGATCGCGGCGCTGGTGCTGCCCGGTCCCGGCCTGCTGGGGATCTTCGCCGGGCTCGCCCTGCTCTCCCAGCAGTACGAGTGGGCCGAGCGCCGCGTCGACCCGATCAAGGAGAAGGCGCTGAAGGCGGCCGCCGAGGGGGTGGAGACCCGGACCCGGATCGCGCTCTCGGTCACCGCCGCGCTGGTCCTGATGGCCTGCGGGGTGCTCTGGATCTGGAGCCCGCCGGCTCCTGGCTGGTGGCCGGTGGACGAGGGGTGGTGGCTGCTCGGCGGCATCGGCACCGGGATCACCCAGATCGTCTCCGGGCTGATCGCGATCGGGATGATCGTCTACAGCTACCGCCGGTTCCGGTCCAGCCCCGCATGACCGACCCGGACCTGCTCACGCTGCCGGACGGCCGGCGGGCACACGTCTGGCAGGGCGGCGACCCCACCGGTGCGCCCGTGTTCTACCTCCACGGATGTCCCGACTGCCGCCTCGCCGCCCGCCCCGGACACGAGGCCGCCGTGCGCGCCGGCGTCCGGCTGGTCGCGGTCAGCCGGCCCGGGTACGGCCTCTCCGACGTCGCCGACTCCGGCCACCTGTCGGTGGCCGCGGACACCGTCGCGGTGGCCGACCTGCTCGGCATCGACCGGTTCGCCGTCCTGGGCATGTCCGTCGGCGGTCCCTACGCGCTGGCCTGCGCCGCCACCCATCCGGGCCGGGTGACCGCGGCGGCCGTCGTCGCCGCGCCCGCCGAGGTCCCGTCCCTGGACCCGCCCTGGCCGCTCGACGACCTCTCGTCCGACCAGCAGCAGTTCTTCGCCGGGCTGGCCTCGTCCCCGGTCGACGTCTGCGTGGAGCTGATGCGCCCCGAGTTCGAGAAGTACGTCGCCGGGGTCGCCCCCCACGACCCCGACGACGCAGCAGTGGCCGGCCGCGCGGCCGGGGGCCTGCACCCGCTCGACGTACCCCTGGTGGAGGCGCTGCCCGTCACCGAGCAGGCCGAGCAGGCCCGCGAGTCGCTCGCCCGGACCGACGGCTACCTGCGCGACGCCGCCGTCAGCTTCCGGGCCTGGGAGTTCGACCCGCAGGACGTCCGGTGCCCGGTCTTCCTCCGGTACGGCGCGCTGGACCCGCAGGTCTCACTGCGCAACGCGCACTGGCTGGCCGAGCACCTGCCGGACGCGTCCCTCGTCGTCCACGACGACACCGCCCACCTGGGCACCCTGTGGCACCACTGGGAGGACCTGTTCAGGACGCTGCGTCGAGCAGCTCCAGCAGCTTCTCGTTGAACGCGGGCAGGTCGTCCGGGTTCCTGCTCGTGACCAGGTTGTCGGCCACGACGACCTCCTCGTCGACCCACTCGGCGCCGGCGTTGCGGAGGTCGGTCTGCAGGCTCGGCCACGAGGTCACCCGCCTGCCGCGGACCACGTCGGCCTCGACCAGGGTCCACGGGGCGTGGCAGATGGCAGCGACCGGCTTGCCGGACTCGACGAAGTCGCGGACGAAGTCCACGGCGTCCTCGTCCATCCGGAGGGCGTCCGGGTTGGCCACGCCGCCGGGCAGCACCAGAGCGGCGTAGTGGTCGATGTCGGCGTCGCCCACGACCTGGTCGACATCGAAGGTGTCGCCCTTGTCGAGGTGGTTGAAGGCCTGCACGCTGCCGCTCTTCGTCGAGAGCAGTCGTGGCGTGGCGCCGGCCTTCTCGACCGCGGCCCAGGGGTCGGTCAGCTCGACCTGCTCGATCCCCTCGGGCGCGACGAGGAAGGCGACCGTCTTGCCGGAAAGTGATGAGTTCGTCATGGTCTCGGCGTACCCGACCGCCCGGCGCGTATGCGGCGTCTCGATGGGTACCTCCGAATGAGCCATTCGAAGGAGGTCGTGATGCCGCAGCAGGCCTGGAGCAAGAAGCGGGAACGCCAGTACGAGCACATCAAGGAGGGCCTCGAGGACCGCGGTCGCAGCGAGGACGAGGCCGAGGAGATCGCGTCGCGCACCGTCAACAAGGAGCGCGCGCGGTCCGGCGAGGCCAAGCAGAAGAGCAAGACGTCCACCGACGACATCTCGTCCGGACGTCGCGGCGGGCTCCGCTCGCACCGAGGACCGGGTGGCCGCACCCGCGACCAGCTCTACGAAGAGGCGAAGCAGAAGAACATCAAGGGCCGCTCGAAGATGAGCAAGGCCGAGCTCGAGAAGGCGGTCGGGCGCTAGGACATCGGCGGGCACTAGCCTGCCGGTGTGGATGCGGAGTACGTCGCCCAGCGCAGCGCCGCGGCCATGTGGGCCGACGACCGGGCCAGCCAGGCGCTCGGCATGACCCTCGACGAGGTCGGCCCCGGCCGCGCCACGCTGCGGATGACCGTCCGCGAGGACATGGTGAACGGCCACGCCATCGGCCACGGCGGACTGACGTTCTCCCTGGCCGACTCGGCGTTCGCGTTCGCGTGCAACTCCTACAACCGACGCACGGTCGCGGCCGGTGCGGAGATCCGGTTCCGCGCGCCGACCCGGCTCGGCGACGTGCTCGTCGCCACCGCGCAGGAGCGCGAGCGGGCGGGCCGCGACGGCGTCTACGACGTGACCGTCACCGCGGGCGAGACGGTGGTCGCGACCTTCGTCGGCCGGTCCAAGGAGATCGGCGGCGCGTTCTGGGACGGAGACTGACATGCCCGGCGAGATCCCGACCCTCACCCGCGACCAGCTCGAGGAGCTCCAGCTCGTCCGGCTCCGGGAGAGCCTGACCCGCGCGTTCGAGCACGTGCCGCACTACCGACGCGCGTTCACCGACGCCGGTGTCCGGCCCGACGACCTGCACACGCTCGCCGACATCGCCCGCTTCCCGTTCACCGCCAAGGCCGACCTGCGCGCCAACTACCCCTTCGGGATGTTCGCCGTCCCCCGCGAGCAGGTGAACCGGGTGCACGCCAGCAGCGGCACCACCGGCAAGCCCACCGTCGTCGGCTACACCGCCGAGGACCTCGACACCTGGGCCGAGCTGATGGCCCGGTCGATCCGCGCCGCGGGAGGCGCGGCCGGCGACGTGGTGCACGTGGCCTACGGCTACGGGCTGTTCACCGGCGGGCTCGGCGCGCACTACGGCGCGGAGCGGCTCGGCTGCACGGTGGTCCCGGTCAGCGGCGGGATGACCGAGCGCCAGGTCCAGCTGATCCTGGACTTCGAGCCGCGGATCATCATGGTCACCCCGTCGTACTTCCTGGCGATCCTCGACGAGATGGAGGCGCAGGGCGTCGACCCGCACAGCCACCAGCCTGGAGATCGGCATCTTCGGGGCCGAGCCGTGGACCGACGAGATGCGGCGTGCGGTGCAGGAGCGGTCCGGGATCCGTGCCGTCGACATCTACGGCCTCTCCGAGGTGATGGGTCCCGGCGTCTCCCAGGAGGCGGGGGAGACGCAGGACGGGCTGCACGTCTGGGAGGACCACTTCCTGCCGGAGATCATCGACCCGGTCACCCACGAGGTGCTGCCGGACGGCGAGGAGGGCGAGCTGGTCTTCACCTCGCTCACCAAGCAGGCGATGCCGGTCGTGCGCTACCGCACCCGCGACCTCACCCGCCTCTTGCCCGGTACGGCGTTCCCGTCGTTCCGGCGGATGGCCAAGGTCACCGGCCGCACCGACGACATGATGATCGTGCGCGGGGTGAACGTCTTCCCGAGCCAGATCGAGGAGCAGATCCTGACCATCGAGGGGCTCGCCCCGCACTACCTGTGCGTGCTCACCCGACCGGGCAACCTCGACGAGCTGACCGTGCGGGTGGAGGCGGCCACCGAGGTCGACGCCGGCCGGGCGGGCGAGCTCGGGGCGGCGCTCTCCGACCGGGTCAAGCAGCGGATCGGGGTGACCGCGCGGGTCGAGGTGCTCGCGCCGCACGCCCTCGAGCGGTCGCTCGGCAAGGCCAAGCGGATCAGCGATCTTCGCTAGTAGATCTCGGGCAGCTCCGACGCCCGGCCGGTGAACTTCGGGTCGCGCTTCTCGAGGAACGCCGCGACCCCCTCCTTGCCGTCGCCGATCGAGCTGTGGAACATCGCGAGCGAGTCCGCCAGGTGCGCGTCGAGCGGGTGCGCGACGGCGCTGTTGCGGTAGACGAGCCGGCGGGCCAGCCCGAGCGCGACGGGGGAGCGACCGACGACGAACGAGCGGGCCAGCTCCAGCGCGTCCGGCAGCAGGTCGTCCGGCTCGTGCACCGACCGGACCAGCCGGCCGGCGAGGGCCTGCTCGGCGGTCGAGGATCTCCGCGGAGTAGATCCACTCCAGTGCCTGCTGGACTCCGACGATCCGCGGCAGGAACCAGGTCGACGCCGCCTCGGGCACGATGCCCAGCCGGCCGAAGACGAACCCGATCCGGGCCTTCGTCGAGACCAGCCGCAGGTCCATGGCCAGGGTCATCGTCGCGCCGATGCCGACGGCGGCCCCGTTGATCGCCGCGATCACCGGCTTCGGGCAGTCGTGGATCGCCAGCGTGACCTTGCCGCCGGTGTCGCGGAGTCCGTCGGCGTACGGCGGCTCGTCGTACCTGTCCCGGAACTCCTCCGGCGTCGGCCGCAGCGTCTCGTCGAGCCCGAACACGTTGCCCGCGGCCGAGAGGTCCATGCCGGCGCAGAACGCCCGGCCGGCTCCGGTGACGACGATCGCGCGGACGTCGTCGTCCTGCGCGGCGGCGCGGAACACCTGCTCCAGCTCGCCGGCCATCGTCAGGTCGAACGCGTTGAGCGCGTCCGGTCGGTCCAGGGTGAGGGTGGCGACGCCATCGCCGTCGACCGACCAGCGCAGCGTCTCGAAGGTCACCCGGTCACGCCCTTCGGCAGCCCGGTCGGCGTGCAGAGGGCCTTCGGGATGCCGTCGGTGTCGTCCTCGATGATGTGCTGGAACATCTGCTCGCTGCGCTGCTCGTCCCAGTGCACGCCGAGGTCGGCGATCGGGACGACGCAGCTGAGGTCGATGTTCGTCATCGCGGAGGCCCACTTCGCTGCCTGCAGGGGTCCGGTGCCCTCACCGAACGCGAAGAAGTCGGGCACGGCGTTCGACAGCCGCCAGTAGCGCACCGGGTTGAGGACGGTCCACGGGGACATCACCTTGTCGCCGACGGCCGCGACGACCTCGCGCTGGTGCTTCACGCGGTCGATGTCGCCGATGCCGGACGTGTGCCGGGAGCGGGCGTAGCCGAGGGCGGTCGCGCCGTCGGCCTCCTGGCAGCCCTTCTCGATGTCCAGGTTGGCCAGCTTGTCCTGCATGTCCTGGGTCGGGCAGATCTCGATCCCGCCGACGGAGTCGACGACGCCGGCCAGCCCGCCGAGGCCCACCTCGACGTACTCGTCGATCCGGATGCCGGTGTTCTGCTCGATGGTCTTCACCAGCAGCTTCGGGCTGCCGTTGTCGTAGGCGAAGGCCGCGTTGATCTTGGTGGTGCCGTAGCCCGGGATGTCGACCAGCGAGTCGCGCGGGATCGACATCAGCAGGTTCGGCCCGCTGCCGGTGTGCAGCAGCATGATCGTGTCGGTGCGCTGGCCGGCGGCGTTGCCGGTGCCGAGCTCCTTGCGCTCCTCCTTGCTGAGACCGGCGCGGGAGTCGCTGCCGACCATGAGGTACGTCGTGCCCGGCTGGTCGGCGGGCCGCTCGCCCTTGGGCTCGAACGCGACCTTCTCGACCTGGGTCCAGGCATAGAGCGGGACCGCGACGAGGTAGACGATCCAGAGCAGGAGCAGCGCCCAGAGCCAGCGCAGCCGGAACCGCGGCCGCTTGACGCCGCCGCCACGCTTCGCGCCCTGCCCGGGCGGTGGCGCGACCGGGGGCGGTGTCGGCCTGGTGCTCCGGCCCTGCGGCGGCGGGGTGGACGACCCGCCACCGGACGCCGGCATCACCTGGGTCTCGTCCGGGCGTGGCTGCTGGGGGACGGCGCGGGTCGCGTCGGAGCCGCCGGGGGACGACCCGGCGCCCTTGTTGCCGTAGAGCCAGTTGTACTCGGGCGTCCCCTTCTCGGGACCGCCGTTTCCCGGGGGACGTTCAGCCATGGCAGGGAACGCTACCCTGCGCCGCCAGCAATCCCGCGCTCCACCATCTGAGGGGTCTTCGTCGATCGTCCGCCGAACTCGCGGCCGCGTCGGTCTAGCCTCCTCGGATGGCCATGGACTCGATGAACAAGGTGATCCACGCCGCGGTGCGGCGAGACCTGGCTCGGCTCGGCGGCGCCCTGGACGAGGTCACCGACGGCGACAGACGACGCGCGACCGACCTCGGCCGCGCCTGGCGCAACCTGCGCGACCAGCTCCGGCACCACCACGTGCAGGAGGACACCATCCTGTTCCCGGTGGTGGTGCATCTCGGGGTGGACCCGGCGCTGGTGGAGGCGCTCGAGGCCGAGCACCAGGCGATGGCCGAGGCGCTCGACGAGATCGACTCGGCGATGGGGTCCTACGCCACCAGTGCCTCCTCGGCGGACGCGGCCGACGCGGCGGACGCCGTACGCCGTGGCACGAAGGTGGTCGACCAGCACCTGGCGCACGAGGAGGGTGAGCTCGAGCCGCTGGTTCGCGCCCACCTCGAGACGCCGGAGTGGCAGACCGCGATGCGCCAGCTGCGCAAGCAGCCCGCCCGGCAGGCGGGCTGGTTCTTCGCCTGGGTCGAGGACGGCGCCTCCGAGGAGGCCCGGGCCTACCTCGCGTCCGAGGTCCCGGGTCCGGTCCGGTTCATCCTGGGCCGGGTCTTCGGCCGCGGCTACCACCGGACCGTGGCGCCGGTCTGGAGCTAGCAGCCGACAACCGGGACCTCCGTCCCGGATCGGGCGCTCCCGGCGCGTCGCACCGGGATGTGACGGGTGTGACTGGTGATACTTGCGAATCACCACTGCTCTCTTCCCCCAGCAGGAGGCACTCGATGCCGCCCGTCTCTTCCCCCGGGTTGCACGACCGTCCGACGCGGAGCGCCGGCGACCGCGCCGCGCGCGTCCGCTTCCGGCGCGCCATCGCGCTGATGCTGATGACCCTGGTCCTCCCGGGATCCGCGCAGCTGGTGGCCGGCAACCGCAAGGTGGGCCGGATCGCGATGCGGATCTGGTTCGTGCTCGTCGTCGGGAGCCTGCTCGCCGTGATGGTCGCGCTGGTGTGGCACGGGTTCGCCTTCATGCTCGGCACCAACACGTTCCTGCTCGGGCTGCTGCGGGCGGTGCTCATGCTGCTCGCCGTCGGCTGGGCCGCGCTCCTGGTCGACGCCTGGCGGATCGGGCAGCCGCTCTCCCTGTCCCTGCCGCACCGCCGGGCCGTGGTCGGCGTCAACGGCCTGCTCAGCCTCAGCGTCGCCGGGACCCTGCTCTTCGGCGCGCACCTGGTCGGCGTACAGCGCGACTTCATCATCACCATGTTCGGCGACGGCGCCGCGACCAGCGCGCACGACGGCCGCTACAACGTGCTGCTCCTCGGCGGCGACTCCGGCGCAGGCCGCTGGGGACTGCGCCCGGACTCGATCACCGTCGCCAGCATCGACGAGGACACCGGCAAGACCGTGCTGATCGGCCTGCCCCGGAACATGGCGAACTTCCCGTTCGCCGAGGACTCGGTGATGGCCGAGCAGTTCCCGGACGGGTTCGACTGCGAGGGCTGCTACCTCAACGGCGTCAGCACCTGGGCGGGCGACAACACCGAGCTGTTCGGCAAGTCGAAGACCCCGGGCGTCGATGCCACCGTCTCGGCGGTCGAGGGGATCACCGGGCTGAAGATCAACTACTGGGCGATGGTGAACCTCGAGGGCTTCAAGGACCTCGTCGACGCCGTCGGCGGCGTCACCCTGACCGTGCGCTCGCCGATCCCCGTCGGCGGCCTCGGGAGCGACGTGACCGGCTACATCGAGCCCGGCACCCGCACCCTGAACGGCCACGACACCCTCTGGTTCGCCCGCGCCCGTGAGGGCTCGGACGACTACTCGCGGATGGCCCGCCAGAAGTGCGTGATGAGCGCGATGCTCGAGCAGATCAGCCCCCAGACCGCGCTGCGCAACTTCGAGAAGATCGCGCACGCCAGCTCCGAGATGATCTCGACCGACATCCCGCGCAGCGAGGTGGGCCGGTTCATCGACCTCGCGCTCAAGGCCCGCAGCGAGAAGGTCTCCACGCTGTCCCTCGTGCCGCCGATGATCAACACCGCCGAGCCGGACATCGAGCTGGTGAAGTCGAAGGTCGCCGACGCCATCGACCGCGCCGAGGGCGATGCCCCCGCCACCGACGGCAAGAAGAAGCGCAAGCAGCAGCCCGTCACCGGCGGCTCCTACGGCAGCCTCGGCGACGGGTACGCCGCCAACGAGGCCGACGACCTCGAAAGCGCCTGTTAGCGGGCGGCCGGCAGTCGCAACCGCCCACCGTGGGTGGTTCTGACTGGTTGACGGCGTTCTCGCGCGTCACAATCGCCCACCGTGGGTGGTCGTGACATCCGTATCTCACCCCTGGCCGGAAAAGTGCGCTCGCCAGGCATCGTTCGGCCGGGCAGGTACGCCGGGTACACCGCGGCGGCGCAGCAGTCGCCACACCCGAAGCGCGGTTCGTTCGGGCTCGCGGTAGACGCCGCGGGCCGTGACCACGAGTATCCGCCAGCCGTCGTCGTCGATGGCCTCGCGGCGGTCGAGGTCGGCCTCCCAGCTCTCCTCGCGCTCGATGTGGTGGCGCCCGTCGTACTCGATCACGATTCGGGCGGCCTGGTACGCCAGGTCGTAGCGCCGCAGCGGGGTCCCGTCGCCGGCGCGGATGGTCAGGTTCACCTCGGGCTCCGGCAGGCCCGCCAGGACCAGGAGCATCCGTAGCCGGGTCTCCATGGGCGAGTCGACCCGCTCGCGGACGTACGCCGCGGCCAGTCGCGCCGCTCGGCCGGCGGGAAGACGCGACACGGCGCAGAAGTCCGCGAGGCCGGCGCAGGTGATCCGGCCGGTGCGCACCAGGTTGTCACCGACGACCACGAGGTCGACCAGAGGAAGGAGCTCCGCGAGCTCGACGAACATCTGGCCGTGATCGGAGACGCGGACCCCGCCGATGGTGCGGACCAGCGACTCGCGATGAGCCAAGTGACAGCGGATCCCGGCCCGTCGTCGCCGGTGTCGCTGCTCGAGCACGGACACGTGCTCATCGGGCAGCACCGGGATCGGGACGTCGTACATCCGGGCCGCCGACGCGTGGCTCGCGAAGGACGACGGATCGAAGGTCAGGGCCGCTTCGACACGCAACCGCGGTGATTCGGGAACGTATGCGTCGACGAACACTCCTCGGAACAGTCGTCGGAACCGCGAGCCACGCAGGAGCCTCGGATCGACCCCGGCTTCGAGCGCGTCGGCGCGGGTGAACGGGCGACGGGTGTCGAGGTCGGACATGCCGGGAGCCGTCCCGGTACGGCGTGGGCCTGCCTCCGTGATCCACAGGGGCCCGCCCGTAGGGTGGCCTGCGTGATCGACGGCCCTTCCCCACGCATCGCCGCGGTCGTGGTCACCTTCAACCGGCTCGGGCTGGTGCAGAAGCTGGTGGCGCGGTTGCGGGAGGTGCCGGGGCTGGCCGAGATCATCGTCGTCGACAACGCGTCGAGCGACGGGACGGGGGAGTGGCTGGCCAAGGAGGCCGACGCTCCCGGGACGCCGCTGGTCCCGCACCCGCTCGACCGCAACCGCGGCGGCGCCGGTGGGTTCCACGAGGGTCTGCGGCTGGCCGTCGAGCGCGGGGCCGAGCTGGTCTGGCTGATGGACGACGACGGCATGCCCGAGCCCGACTGCCTCGAGGCCCTGCTCCGCCACCAGGACCTCGACTTCTGGGGGCCGGTCGTCGTCGACGAGGCAGACCCGAGCCGGCTGGTGTTCCCCATCCGGCTTCCCGGCGGCACCCGCGTCGTGCACCGGATGGCCGAGGTCGAGCTCGCCGCTGATGACGGACTGATCCGCGACGTGGTGATCCCGTTCAACGGCGTGCTCGTGACCCGCGAGCTGGTCGAGCGGATCGGCCTGCCTCGCGAGGAGTTCTTCATCTGGGGCGACGACCACGAGTACCGGCTGCGCGCCGAGCGGGAAGGCGCCCGGATCGCGACCGTGGTCGGAACCGCCGTCCACCACCCGAGCGTCGGTGACCTGGGCACGCCGATGGCGTTCGGGCGGACGACGTACAACCACAGCCCGAGCGACCTCAAGCACTACTGCATGGCCCGCAACAACCTCCTCAACCTCCGGGAGTACCGCGGCTGGCCGCACGCGCTCGCATTCGTCGCCAAGACAGTCTGGTTCTACACGTTCACCCGCCGCGACCTCGACCGGCTGCGGATGAGCTTCCGGGCGATGCGCGACGGGCTGCGCGGCGACTTCACCGGCCACGAGAGGTACGTCGCATGAGCGAGTCCGTGGCGGTCGTCGTCGTCACCTTCAACCGCGCCGACCTCCTGTCCGGGATGCTCGACGGACTGGCCGCCCAGACCCGCAGGCCGGACGCCGTCTTCGTGATCGACAACGCCAGCACCGACCACACCCGCGAGGTGCTCGAGGCCCGGGCCAAGCTCGGAGACGTCCCGCTCCAGCTGACCCACAGCCCGGACAACCTCGGCGGCGCCGGCGGCTTCCACCTCGGCGTCCGGCTGGCGTACGCCGCGGGGTACGACCGGATCTGGGTGGTCGACGACGACGTGGTGCCGGCAGCCGACTGCCTCGAGGTGCTGATGGCCCAGGACGAGGACTGCGTGGCGGCGGTCCGGGAGGACATCCGTGGCGCCCTGGTCGAGAAGGCGGCCGTGGACTTCGACCTGCGGCACCCGCTGCGGATGCGCCCCAAGCGGGCCAGCGTCGAGGACACCTACGCCGACCGGGCGAGCATGCCGCCGCGGGTCGAGATCCAGAACGTGTCCTTCGAGGGGTTCCTGTTCCGCCGCCGCGTGGTGGACCGGATCGGCCTGCCCGACCCGTCGTACTTCATCTTCTACGACGACGTCGACTTCGCGATCCGTGCCCGCCGGGCCGGCTTCCGGATCTGGGCGGTGCGCGACGCCGTCCTGGTGCGGCAGCTCGACTTCGACCAGCAGCACGCCCTCGACACGTGGAAGGGGTTCTACATGTTCCGGAACCTCTTCGTCGTCCACTTCCGCTACGGCGAGAACGCGCTGGTCCGGCACAAGCCCTGGCTGATCACGGTGGGGGTGGTGGTGCTCAGCCCGCTGCGCGGCGGCCGGGCCGAGGCATCGAATGTGATCCGCGCCATCCGCGCCGCGCGGGGAATGCGGAGCGTCCCACCCGCGACCGTAGACTGACCCACTGCGTCCAACGTCAGGAGTTCACCCCTTGTCCGAGTCCGCGTCCGGCACCCCGGATCTCGTCGTCGTCGGCTCCGGCTTCTTCGGCCTCACCATCGCGGAGCGCTGCGCCAACGAGCTGGGCCTCAAGGTCCTGATCCTCGAGCGCCGCCACCACCTGGGCGGCAACGCCTACAGCGAGCCCGAGCCCGAGACCGGCATCGAGGTGCACGTCTACGGTGCCCACCTCTTCCACACCTCCAACGAGAAGGTCTGGGAGTACGTCAACCGGTTCACGGACTTCACCGGCTACCAGCACCGGGTCTTCTGCAAGTACCAGGGGCAGGTCTACTCGTTCCCGATGAACCTGGGCCTGATCAACCAGTTCTTCGGCAAGAGCCACACGCCCGACGAGGCGCGCGAGCTGATCGCCACGCAGGCCAGCGAGATCAAGACCGAGGACGCCACGAACCTCGAGGAGAAGGGGATCAGCCTGATCGGGCGCCCGCTCTACGAGGCGTTCGTGAAGGGCTACACCGCCAAGCAGTGGCAGACCGACCCGACCGAGCTGAGCCCGGACATCATCACCAGGCTCCCGGTCCGCTACAACTTCGACAACCGCTACTTCAACGACAAGTACGAAGGCCTTCCGGTCGACGGCTACACCGCGTGGCTGACCCGGATGGCCGACCACCCGAACATCGAGGTCCGGCTCGAGACCGACTTCTTCGAGGTCGCCGACGAGTTCAAGGGCAAGGTCCCGATCGTCTACACCGGCCCGGTCGACGAGTACTTCCACAACTCCGAGGGCCGCCTGTCCTGGCGCACCGTCGACCTCGAGCCCGAGGTCAAGCACGTCGACGACTTCCAGGGCACGTCGGTGATGAACTACAACGACCAGGAAGTGCCGTTCACCCGGATCCACGAGTTCAAGCACTTCCACCCGGAGCGCACCTACCTGCCGGGCAAGACCGTGATCGTGCACGAGTACAGCCGCTTCGCCGAGGAGGGCGACGAGCCGTACTACCCGATCAACACCGCCGAGGACCGCGAGAAGCTGCTGAAGTACCGCGAGCTCGCCAAGAAGGAGCCGATGGTGCTCTTCGGCGGCCGCCTCGGCACCTACAAGTACCTCGACATGCACATGGCCATCGGGTCCGCCCTGTCGATGTACGAGAACAAGCTCAAGCCGCACTTCGCCGACGGCGTCGCGCTGCAGAGCGGAGGAGTTGACGAGTGACCGCCTCGACCAGCCCGGCCACCACCGGCCCGACCACCGTCCGGCGGCTGCAGCGCCAGATCCTGCCGATCGACCGCGACACCGACGTGATGGCGCTGTACGTCGACCCCGAGGAGGCCCGCCTCGACGCCGACAAGTACGAGATCGGCGGCAACCGCGCGGCCAAGGACCTCAACAACGCCGCGATCCGCCAGTCGACCTCGACCGGCGAGAGCATCCACCCCGACCAGATCGAGTCGCGCACGGCGCTGCGGGTGCCGCTGGGTGACAAGGTCTCGTTCGGCACCTACTTCAACGCCTTCCCGGCGTCGTACTGGCGGCGCTGGACCGTCGTCTCCGAGGTCGTGCTCACCGTGCTGCTGCGCGGCCGCGGCGCGAGCGTGACGGTCTACAAGTCCATGGCCAACGGCCGCTCCCAGCGGGTCGACTCGGCCAGCACCGGCACCGACGTGGCCGGCACGTTCAGCTTCGAGCTGTCCCTGAAGCCGTTCGTCGACGGCGGCTGGTACTGGTACGACGTCGTGGCCGGCGACGAGGACGCCGTCGTGGAGTCGGCCGAGTGGACCGCCGAGGTCCCGGCCGACCGCGCCGAGCACGGCACCGTCGACATCGCGATCACCACCATGAACCGCCCCGACTTCTGCGCGAAGCTGATCGCGCAGCTCGGCAACGACGACGACCTGAGCCCGTACCTCGACGAGGTTCTCGTCATGGAGCAGGGCAACGACAAGGTCGTCGACAGCGAGTACTTCCCCGCCGCCGAGAAGAGCCTCGGCGGGCGGCTGCGGATGATCGAGCAGGGCAACCTCGGCGGCTCCGGCGGCTACGCCCGCGGCCAGCTCGAGTCGGTCCGCAAGGGCACCGCGACGTACGCGATGATGATGGACGACGACGTCGTCTGCGAGCCGGAGGGCGTGATCCGCGCGGTCACCTTCGGCGACCTCGCCCGCCGCCCCACGATCGTGGGCGGCCACATGTTCAGCATCTACTCCCGCTCGCGGCTGCACAGCTTCGGCGAGATCATCCAGCCCTGGCGGTTCTGGTGGATGACCCCGCTCGACGGCTTCAGCGACTGGGACCTCGCGGCCCGCAACCTGCGCTCGGCGCGCTGGCTGCACAAGCGCACCGACGTGGACTTCAACGGCTGGTTCATGTGCCTGATCCCGCGCAAGGTGCTGGAGGACATCGGCCTCTCGCTCCCGCTCTTCATCAAGTGGGACGACTCCGAGTACGGCCTGCGCGCCAAGGAGGCCGGCTACCCGACGGTGACCTTCCCCGGTGCCGCCGTCTGGCACGTGCCGTGGACCGACAAGAACGACGCGGTCGACTGGCAGGCCTACTTCCACCACCGCAACCGGTTCGTCGCGGCGCTGCTGCACTCGCCGTACCCGCGCGGTGGCCGGATGGTGCGCGAGAGCCTCAACCACCAGATCAAGCACCTGGTCTCGCTGCAGTACTCCACCGCCGAGATCCGGCACCAGGCGCTTCTCGACGTGCTCGCCGGCCCGCAGCAGCTGCACACGGACCTGCCGACCAAGCTCACCGAGATCAACGCCTACCGCAAGCAGTTCGTCGACGCCCAGCTCCAGGCCGACCCCGACGCCTTCCCGCCGGTACGCCGCAAGAAGCCGCCGCGGAAGGGTCGCGGCGACGACGAGGTCCCGGGCCGCCTGTCCCAGCTGATCACCGCGGGGCTGGCCCCGATCCGCCAGCTGCGACCCACGCGGGAGCTGGCCCAGGAGTTCCCCGAGGCCGAGCTCAGCGCGATGGACGCCAAGTGGTACCGCCTGGCGCGCTACGACTCCGCCATCGTGTCCATGAACGACGGTGCCTCGGCCGCGCTCTACCAGCGCGACCCGGCGCACTACCGCGACCTGCTCAAGCGGACCATGGAGATCCACCAGCGCCTGCACCGCGAGTGGCCACGGCTGGCGGAGGAGTACCGCGCCGCGCTCGGCGAGGTCACCTCGCCGGCGGCGTGGGAGGAGACGTTCCGCCCGTGGCTGGAGTCCACCGACGATGAGTGACGGGTCGGCCTCGCCGGAGGGGCTGGCGACTCCGAACATCCACGACGTCGCCCTGACCCCGCCGTCGAGCACGAGCGGGCTGCTGGAGGTCTTCCGGCGCCACTACCTGCTGCGCCTGCTGGTGCGGCGGGAGATCTCGGCGCGCTACCAGGGCTCGGTCCTGGGCATGGTCTGGTCCTACGTCAACCCGCTGTCGCAGTTCCTCATCTACTACTTCGTCCTCGGCGTCATCGTCGGGTTGGACCGGGTGGAGAACTTCGCGATCCACGTCTTCTGCGGGCTGATCATCGTCCACTTCTTCAACGAGACGGCCAACGCCGGCACCCGCTCGATCGTGCGCAACCGGCAGCTGGTCCAGAAGATGGCGCTGCCACGGGAGATGTTCCCGGTCGCGTCGATGCTGGTGTCGGCGTTCCACATCGGGCCGCAGCTGATCATCCTGACCATCGCCTGCGCGTTCCTGGGCTGGACCCCGGACCCGGTCGGCATCGCCGCGGTCATCCTGGCGCTGCTCATCACCATGGTGATGGGGACGGCGGTCGCGCTGCTGCTCAGCGCCGCCAACGTGTTCATGCGCGACATCAGCAGCGCCGTGAACATCCTGACCAACCTGGTCCGCTTCGGCGTCCCGATGATCTACCCCTACACGCTGGTGGAGGTGCGCTTCGGCGAGGCAGCCCAGTTCTACCTGTGGAACCCGCTCGCCAACGCCGTCCTGCTGATGCAGCGCGCGTTCTGGGTGGGCACCACCGACCATCCGAAGGCGACCGAGGCGGTGCACCTGCCGCCCGACCTGTGGCAGATGGCCGGCATCACGTTCGTGGCCTGCCTGATCCTGCTCGGCATCGGCCAGATCGTCTTCTCCCGCCTCGAGAACAAGATCCCGGAGCGTCTCTGAGTCATGCCCGAGTCCATTGTCGTGCGTGACGTCGACAAGAAGTTCACGCTGCGCTACCACCGCACCCTCAAGCAGATGGCCATGGCGCCGTGCGCCGCCAGGACATCTCCGACACCTTCCTCGCGCTGCAGGACGTCTCCTTCACCGTCCAGCAGGGCGAGTCGATCGGGCTGATGGGCCTCAACGGCTCCGGCAAGAGCACCCTGCTGAAGCTGATCAACGGCATCATGCGGCCGGACGCCGGCGAGGTGCTGACCCGCGGCCGGATCGCCGGCCTGATCGCGACCGGCGCGGGCTTCCACCCGCAGCTGAGCGGCCGGGACAACATCTACCTCAACGCCGCCGTGCTCGGCATGAGCGAGGCGGAGACCAAGCGGAAGTTCGACGACATCGTCGAGTTCGCCGACGTCGGCAAGCACCTCGACAGCCAGGTCGGCCACTACAGCTCCGGCATGTTCTCCCGGCTCGGGTTCGCCGTCGCCATCCACGTCGACAGCGACATCTTCCTGGCCGACGAGGTGCTGGCGGTGGGGGACAAGCCGTTCAAGAAGAAGTGCCTGGCCCGGATGCAGGAGATCCGCGACAGCGGCCGCACCCTCGTCTACGTCAGCCACGCCCCCGGCTCGGTGCGCAAGATGTGCGACCGGGTGATCGTCCTCGAGGAGGGCCGGGTCGGCTTCGACGGCGAGGTCGACGCCGGCATCAAGTACCTCAAGTACGACTCGGACAATGGTCCCGAGGAGAACGAGGACGACGAGCTCGGCTCCGACGTCTGAGCCTGCTCCACCCTGCGGACCGAAGGTCCCGACGCGCCCCGAACCGCTTGACAAATCCGGATACACCCGGCGTGTCGAGTGGAAATTACAGTTTTGTAGTTACTCGGAATCTCTTGGTGACCAGTGTGACGGGTGTGAAACTTGCTACTCGTGTGACCCTTCCCCACGCACTGGAGTAGTCGACGATGCGCCCGAGCAAAGCCCGTTTCATCACCGCCTGCCAGCAGCTGCTGGCCCTCGGGGCGGTGCTCGCTGTGCTCACGCCGGCGGCGACGCTGATCAGCCTGGACGTGGTCCAGCGGGCGCCGCACGGGCACGCAGGCGACGGGGCGGGCCGCGGCCGAGCTGTCGGCGTACACCCGCGAGGCGAACCGGAAGACCGTCGTCCCGACCGGACCGGTCGAGGCCGACGTCCAGGAGTACCCGCTCACCGCCGCTCCTGGAGCCAAGGTGGCGCCGGGCCTGCTCAGCGCCCGCACCAAGATCGGCGCCCTCGGCGAGAACCAGCTGGTCAGCAGCCCCGAGCCGGTCACCGGGTACGGCGCCGTCGGCGTCACCTGGGAGCACGGCGAGGAGGTGCCCAGCGACGACCTGAGCTTCGACGTGCGCACCCTGACCGACGACGCCTGGTCGGACTGGATCGAGCTGCCGTACGACGACGACCACGCCCCGGACCCGGACAGCGCCGAGGGGCGCCACGCCCGTCCCGGCACCGACGTCCTGCTGGTCGGCAAGGTCGACCAGGTGCAGGTCCGCTCGACCAGCAGCACCGCCACCCAGCCCGCCGACATGAGGCTCGCGGTGATCGCGCCGGGCACGCCCACCTCGACCGCGCGCGAGCTGCCGGAGATCGAGACCGACGAGGACGGCGTGGCCCCGGAGGGCACGACCGAGCCCGAGACCACTGAGCCCCGGTCCGACGCCGGCACGACCAGCGAGGACGGCATGTCGCTCGAGGCGGCGACGTACACCCCGAAGCCGGTCATCTACTCCCGCGCCCAGTGGGGCGCCAACGAGAAGCTCCGCGACAAGAGCTCGCTGCACTACTTCGAGATCCACGCCGGCTTCGTGCACCACACCGTGAACGCCAACGGCTACTCGCGCTCCGAGGTGCCCGGCATCCTGCGCAGCATCTACGCGTACCACACCCAGTCCCGTGGCTGGAGCGACGTCGGCTACAACTTCCTGGTCGACCGGTTCGGCCGGATCTGGGAGGGTCGCGCCGGCGGCGTCGACCGTCCCGTCGTCGGGGCGCACACCCTCGGCTACAACGACTACGCCTTCGCGATGTCGGCGATCGGCAACTTCGAGACCGCGCGGCCGTCGGCGGCGCTGCTCGAGGCCTACGGCGAGCCTGATGGCCTGGAAGCTGTCGCTGCACGGCATCGACGCCTCCTCCACCAAGCAGGTGGTCGGCCCGGACACGTTCCAGGCGATCAACGGCCACCGCGACGCCGGCTCCACGGCCTGCCCGGGCCGGTACCTCTACGCGAAGATCCCCAAGATCCGCCGGCTCGCGGCGGACGCCCAGCAGGGCTGGGACGGCCGGCAGCTCGAGTCCGACCTGGCCGGCAGCGACCACCCCGACCTGATCGTCCGGCGCGCCAGCGACGGGCAGGGCTTCATCATCCCGACCGGCGGGCTGCTCGGCTTCGGCGTGCCCCGGACGTCGACCGGCGCGTGGGCCGACACCGAGTCGATCGTGGCGTCGCCCGACCTGACCGGCGACGGCGCGGGTCGACCTCGTGGTGCGCGGCACCGACGGGACGACCGTGGTCCGGCCCGGTGCCGCCAACGGGTTCTCGGCCGGCATCCACCCGATGCAGGGGCTCGACGGCCGCGACCTGGTCACCGCCGTCGGCGACCTGAACGAGGACGGCCGCAACGACCTGGTCGCCCGCAACACCGCGACCGGCCGGCTCCAGGCCTACCTGGGCAAGGGCAACGGCGCGTTCGAGCGGAAGTCGATCGCCGGCGAGTGGGCCGACTACAACAAGCTCGCCGCCTCCGGCGACCTCGACGGCGACGGTCACGTCGACCTGCTCGCCCGCGACCGCGACGGCGTGCTGTGGCGGTTCCCCGGCAACGGCGACCCGGACCTTCGGCACGCCCGTGAAGCTGGACGGCAGCTGGAGCGCCTACGACACGATCGCCGGGTACGGCGACTACAACCGGGACGGCCGGGCCGACCTCGTGGTCCGGCGCAGCGGCGGCGACGGCTTCGTGCTGCCCGGCGACGGGCGACGGCGACTTCGGCCACCAGCTCGGCCCGATCGGGCGCCTCTCCGGCGGTCGGCGCCATCACCGGCGGCGGCGACATCCTGGGCGACGGGATGCCGGACGTCGTGGCCCGCAAGGGCGACGACCTGATCGCGATCCCGCACAACGGGAACATCGACACCGCCCGCCCGATCGCGACCGGCCTGAACCTCACCTCGGTCAACTCGGTGCTGAACGCCGGCGACTGGGACCGCGACGGCTTCGGCGACATCATCACCCGCAAGGCCAGCAGCGGCCTGCTCCAGCTGCGCCGGGGCAACGGCAAGGGCGGCTTCGAGAAGCCGGTCAAGATCGCCTCCGACTTCTCCAAGGTCAAGCTGCTCGCGGCCGTCGGCGACATGACCGGCGACGGCTGGCCGGACCTGATGGGGCAGCCGTCCGGCGGCTCGATGCGGATCTACCCCGGCAAGGGCGTGAACGGGCTGCAAGTCGAGCTACGCCGCGCACAGCGCGATCAGCGCCGGCCGCCAGGTGCCGGTCGGGCGCTGGGACGGCGACGGCGCCCCGGACAGCCTGTTCCGCAACGGCGTCGAAGCTCACGATGTACCGCGGCAACGGCCCGGGCGGGCTCAGCGGGAGCAAGGGCGTCAGCGGCGACCTCTCGGCGTACGACTGGGTCCTCGGCGTCAGCGACGTCTCCCTCAGCGGGCACCCGGACCTGATCGTCCGCGAGCGGTCGACCGGCAACCTCTACGTGATCCGCGCGTCTGCGCAGCAAGCTGCAGCCGCGACGGTTCCTGGCCGAAGGGATGGATCAGTACAACCTGGCGGGCTGAGGCCCGCCGACGCTCACGGGAAGCGAGCGGTGGCGCGCTCGGTGGCGTACGTCGCCTCCAGCCGCTCCGGATCGGCGTGGGCGACCAGGACCAGCGAGCCGCCGCGTGCGAGCGGCTCGGTGAAGGAGGAGAGCCCCGGTGGGGAAGCCGGGTTCTCCTCGGTGAGGACGCGGCCGCCGTCGCTGAGCACGCTCCCGGCGGCGGCCGCGTCCCACATCTCGCGCTGCGTGGTGCCGTCCACGGCGAGGTCGTCGCCCTCCGGCGGGTCGAACGCGACGAACGCGTCCGGCTGCGACCACACCTCCACGCCGTAGTCGTGCACGCCGTCCGGCAGCGGCTCGGCGAAGCGCATCCCCAACGGGTGCAGGGCCGAGGCCAGCACCGGCACGTCCGCGGCCCGCGTCGCCCAGCGATCCAGCCCGTCCGGGCCGCAGACGTACGCGTCGGCGTCGTCGTCCTGCGTCACCACCAGCCCGAGCGTCCACGCGGCGCCCAGGAAGACCGGGCCGAGCCAGTGGGTCGGCAGGTCGACCCGGATCGACTGGCCGCGCTCGAGGTCGTACTCCTCGGCCAGCAGCGAGGCCGTCTTCGCCACCCAGTTGGCGTACGTCGTCACGGACAGCTCCGTGCGCTCCCCGCTGGCGTGGTCGTAGAAGGTGACCAGCGGGCGGCCGGCGTCGCCGCGCAGCAGCCCGGTCAGGATCGAGGTGAAGGTCGTCATCGCCGGCCAGCGTAGGGCCGTCCCGGAAAAGTCGCGCACTACAGTCCCCCCATGCCGACCGAGAGCTCCGGAGACGTCGAGGGCCTCTGGGCCGTGATCCCGGCCGGGGGAGCGGGCACCCGGCTGTGGCCGCTGTCGCGGGCGGCCTCGCCGAAGTTCCTCCTCGACCTCACCGGCAGCGGACGGTCGCTGCTGCAGGGCACGGTCGACCGGCTGGCGCCGCTGGTCGGCGACCGGGTGGTCGTGGTCACCGGTGCCGCCCACCGTGACGCGGTCACCGCGCAGCTGCCCGGCCTGCCCGAGGGTGCGGTGCTCGCCGAGCCGTCACCCCGCGACTCGATGGCCGCGATCGGGCTGGCCGCGGCCGTGGTCGAGCGGACCGACCCGGACGCCGTCATCGGCTCCTTCGCCGCCGACCACGTGATCGCCGACGAGCCGTCGTTCCGCGACGCCGTACGCCTGGCGGTGGAGGTCGCGCGCGACGACTGGCTGGTCACCCTCGGCATCGAGCCGACGCACCCCTCGACGGCCTTCGGCTACATCCACCTCGGTGACGGGCTGCCCGGGCACGAGGGCGCGCACGCCGTGGCCGAGTTCGTCGAGAAGCCGGCGGCCGACGTGGCGACGGCGTACCTCGACCACGGGGCGCTACCGCTGGAACGCCGGCATGTTCGTCGTCCGCCCGGGCCTGCTGCTCGACCTGCTCGAGCAGTGGCACCCGGGGTTCGCGACCTCGCTGCGGGAGATCGCGGCGGACCCGTCCCGGCTCGACGACGCCTGGCCCGGCCTCCCGAGGATCGCGATCGACCACGCGGTGGCGGAGCCGGCAGCCGCGGCCGGCCGGGTGGCCGTGGTGCCGGCCTCGATCGGCTGGGACGACATCGGCGACTTCGCGTCACTGGCCACGCTGCTCGAGGCCGAGGGCCAGCCGCTGACCGTGCTCGGGGACCGCGGGCGACGTGCGAGTCGTCGACGGGTCCGGGCTCGTCGTGCCGGGCTCCGGCCGCGTGGTCGCGGTCGTCGGGCTCGACGACGTGGTCGTCGTCGACACCCCGGACGCCCTGCTGGTCACCACGCGGGCGCGCGCGCAGGACGTCAAGCGCGTGGTCGCCGACCTGGTGGACGACGGCCGCGCCGACCTGACCTGACCGGGCGTCAGCCGCCCTCGGGCTCCGGCGAGTCGAGGTACGGGTAGTCGAGCATGAAGTCGTTCAGCGCCTCGCCGGACACCTCGGAGCAGTACTGCCAGACACCGACCTGCCCGGGCTCCTCCTCGTCCTCGCCCATCGACCAGTGGGTGAGCGCGATGTGCTGGCCGTCGGGGAACTTCGCGCCGTCCTCGTCCTCGGAGGTCCACGGCGCGGCGATGAACTTCGTGCGCAGGTTGTCGGTGCCGGCGAGCTTGTCGGCGATCGCGCCGCAGCTCCAGCATCGCCTCGTCGTCGCCGGCGATGGTGTCGTCGTACCAGAGGATCGTGTAGCCGTGCTCGAGGTTGTGGACCAGCACCTCGAGCTCCGGGCGGTCGTCGGTGTAGAGCTTGCGCTCCATCGGCGCCGGCGCGAGGCCGGGCACGTTCCAGTGCGGGCCGAAGGCCGGCGGCGCGTCCGCGTAGGGCACCTGCTGGGTCTCGGGCACGTGCTCGGAGGAGCCGGTGGCCTTCTTCTTGGTGACGTCCTGGCACACCGTGGCCGGGGCACCGACCTCGGCAAGATCCATGCTGTTGAACTGCCGCTTGTCGAACCACTTCGGGCTCAGCGGGAGGCCGGACACCCACCAGGCGGAGCCGACGATGAGCACCGCGATGGCAGTGCAGACACCGACGATCATGTATCCGCGCCGGCGCTCGGCGCCCTTCTGCTTGGTGCGGATCTTGTCGATGACCTGCTGGCGGTCGGTCTTGGCGGGCTTGGCCACGGATCGATTCCTTGAAGTTCTGGTCGGTGTCGAGGGCAGAGTCTACGGAGTGACCGGCGAGAACCGGACCTCGGCGGTGTCCCCGGGCCGAACCGTGACCCAACCGTGTGCAAACCCGACACCGAGTACGGCGCGCAGGTCGCGGTCCGCGGGGGAGCAGCGCACGCCGTCTCCGTCGGCGGCCGCGCCCAGCTCCGGTCCGAACAGCCCGGTCAGGACGGAGACCAGCTCCTCGGCCGGCACCGGGCTCCCGAACGGCGCGACGTCGGCCGGGTCGGCGCGGAGCGCGGCCAGCACGGCCTCGCGGGAGCCGTAGCCGAACATGTCGGCGCCGTCGGGCCGCACCAGGGCCCGCGGCGCCGGGCCCGTGCTCGCCCGGGGCCAGGACCAGGTCGGCCCGGCCGCGGACCACCGCGAACGGCCGTCCGCCGAGCTTGCCCTGCGTCAGCTCGGCCACGCCGGCGATCTCGTCGGCCACGGCCGGCGCGGTGACCGCCAGCTCGTTGCCGTGCGCGTCCAGCCGACCGGCGTACGACTCGAGGACCTGCAGTCCCGCCGCGCCGATGGCGATGTCGGTCTGCCCCTCGCGCCAGGCGCGGCCGGCGGTGTCGGTGACCACGACGCCGACGTTGCACCCGGTCCGGTCCCGGACTGCCTCGCGGATCCGGCGCGCCGACGCGTCGGGATCCTCGGGGAGCAGGATGACGCGGCCCGCCTCGACGTTGGAGTTGTCGATGCCGGCGGCGGCCAGGGTCAGCCCGTGCCGGGTGCGGACGATGCTGGTCGGCCCGCGCCGGGCCACGACGCGCTCGGTCTCGCCCGCGAGCGCCTCCTCGCGGGTGCCCGCTCGGAGCCGTCCCTCGGCCTTGCTGACCACCTTGCTGGTCACCGCGACCACGTCGCCGTCCGCCAGCGTCCACGGCCGCGAGCAGCAGGGTCACCAGGTCGTCGCCGGCGCGCACCTCGGGGACGCCGTCGGGCGCCAGCACCCGCAGCTCGCTCACGGTGCGGCCACCAGGTCGATCGCGGCCGCGGCCATCGCGGCGGTGGCCTCGGGCGACGTCATCATCAGAGGTACGGCGCGGCACGCGACGCCGGCCGCCTCGACGTCGGCCACCTGACCGGAGTCGACCTCGTCGACGAGCCAGCCGTCCAGGACGCCCCCGTCGGTCCGGGCGCCGTAGTGCCGACCGACCGCGCCCGCGCTCACCTCGACCCCGATCGAGGCCAGCATCTGCTCGGCCATGCCGCGGACGTGGGCGCCGCCGACGATGGGGGAGAGCCCGACGACCGGGGCCTTCGTGGCCACCAGCGCCTCGCGGACCCGCGGGACGCCGAGGATCGTGCCGACGGACACGACCGGGTTGGACGGCGGCAGCACGACCAGGTCGGCGTCGGTGATCGCGTCGATGACGCCCGGACCAGGGGTTGCCTCGTCGAGCCCGACGAACAGCACCGCCTCCGCGGGCACCTGGGCGCGCATCCGCACCCAGTACTCCTGGAAGTGCACGACCCGGCGGCCGCTCGGCGTGCTCGGGTCGGCGACGGCGACGTGGGTCTCGACCCGGTCGTCGGTCATCGGCAGCAGCCGCACGCCCGGCTGCCAGCGCTTGCAGAGCGCCTCGGTCACCTCGGAGAGGGGGTAGCCGGCGTCCAGCATCTGGGTGCGGACCAGGTGGGTGGCGACGTCGCGGTCGCCCAGTCCGAACCAGGTCGGCTCCACGCCGTACACCGCGAGCTCGTCCTTCACGCTCCACGTCTCGTCGCGCCGGCCCCAGCCGCGCTCGAGGTCGATCCCGTCGCCCAGGGTGTACATGACGGTGTCGAGGTCGGGGCACACCTTGAGCCCGTGCACCCACAGGTCGTCGGCGGTGTTGGCGACCACCGTGACCTCGGCGTCGGCGGCCACACCGGGTAGCGTTCCGGCCTTGATTCCGTGCAGGAGACCCTGGAGAAACCTCGCTCCGCCCATGCCTCCGCTGAGCACCGTGATCGCGCGCATGCGGTTACCTTGCCGCACGCCACCCGGGACCTCCGACCCAGTCGCGGCATAGTCCACTCGGGTGGATGTCGCTCCATACCAGATCCGGGCTTGACTTTTGGTGTACGACAGGCATGTAATTCCCACAGTGTGCTTCACACGGGCAGCGGGTCCAAGGGTAAGGAAACCGTCGCTCTCTGGGGATGGGTGAGTACCGGGTCGAAAGGGCGATGAGCCGTGAGAGAACTACTTCTGCTCGACGCAGACGTCGAGGAAGCGGGATGGCAGGAACGGGCGCTGTGCGCTCAGACCGACCCCGAGGCGTTCTTCCCGGAAAAAGGGGGATCCACGCGGGAGGCCAAGAAGGTCTGCCTCACGTGTGAGGTGCGGGACGAGTGCCTCGAGTACGCCTTGATGAACGACGAGCGCTTCGGCATCTGGGGCGGTCTGTCGGAGCGCGAGCGACGCAAGCTGAAGAAGCGCGCGGTCTGACCGACGTGGCTTGACCGGCGTGGGCTGGAGCACACCCCCAGCCCGCCGTTGACGGTCTTCTGCTGATGGACCGTTAGTGTCGCTGACCGTGAATTCCTCGGTCGCCGTGCTCCTCGTCAGCCATGACGGTGCCCGCTGGCTTCCCTCGGTCATCGAGGGCATCCGCAGCCAGCGGGTCCGGGCTGACCGCGTGGTGGCCGTCGACACCGGCAGCAAGGACGAGAGCGCCGACCTGCTGGCCGCCGCGTTCGGCGCCGTCGTCAGGGCACCCGGGTCCACCTCGTTCCCGGCCGCCGTCGCGCTCGGCCTCGAGCACGTGGGTGACTGCGAGTGGGTCTGGATCCTGCACGACGACGCGAACCCCGACCCCGGCGCCCTCGAGGCCCTGCTGGCCGCGTCCATCGACCACCCGCGCGCCGAGATCCTCGGCCCCAAGCTCCGCGAGTGGCCGTCCCTGCGGCGACTGCTGGAGCTCGGGATCACGATCTCCGGCACCGGGCGCCGCGAGACCGGGCTCGAGCGCGGGGAGTACGACCAGGGCCAGCACGACGACGTCCGCGAGGTGCTGGCGGTCAACACCGCCGGCATGCTGGTCCGCCGCACCGTCTTGAACCAGCTCGGCGGGTTCGACGAGCAGCTGCCGATCTTCGGCAACGACATCGACTTCGGGTGGCGCGCCGCCGAGGCCGGGCACCGCACGATCATCGTGCCGCAGGCCGTCGTCTTCCACGCCGAGGCCGCCCACCGCGGCTTGCGGCGTACGCCGATCACGGGCCGGCACACCCACTACCAGGAGCGCCGGGCCGCCCTCTACACGCTGCTGGCCAACGCCCCCGCGAGGTCGCTGCCGTTCCGGCTGGTCCGGCTCGGGTTCGGGACCCTGCTCCGGATGCTCGGTTTCCTGCTGACCCGGCAGGTCGGGCAGGGGCTCGACGAGCTGGCCGCGCTGGTCTCGGTCTACTCCAGCCCGCGCGAGCTGCTCGCGGCCCGGCGCACGCGACGCGGGGACCAGGTCGCCGACGCCGCCGAGGTACGCCACCTGCTTGCGCCGTGGTGGCTGCCCTACCGGCACGGGCTGGACTTCGTCAGCGACCTCCTGGCCGCCGCGACCAACCAGGCCGCCGACGTGGCCGAGCGGCGGCGCGAGGCGAAGCTGGCCGAGTCCGGCGAGCCGGCGCGTCCCGTGGTCGAGGACGACGAGTTCGCCCAGGACACCGGGCTGGTCGTCCGGTTCCTCACCAGCCCGGTCGCGGTCTCCCTGACCCTGTTCGTGATCCTCGCGCTGGTCGGGGCGCGCGACGCGTTCGGCGCGGTCTCGGGGGGAGCGCTCTCCCCGGTGCCCGACCAGGCCAGTGACTGGTGGCGGCTGCACGCCGAGTCGTGGCACCCGCTCGGCCAGGGCACGGCTGTGCCGGCCCCGGCGTACGTGCTTCCGCTCGCGGCCGCCGCGACGCTGCTCGGTGGCAGCCCCGGCACCGCCATCTCGGCACTGCTGGTGCTCGCCGTGCCGTTCTCGCTGTGGGGTGCGTGGCGGTTCCTGCGGGTGGTCGGACGCCTGGTCGACCGGCGTGGCTTCGCGAAGCCCCTGCTCGCGTGGGGCGCGGTCACCTACTCCCTGATCCCGGTGGTCAGCGGCGCGTGGGGCGAGGGACGCTTCGGCGTCGTCGCCGTGACGGCCCTGCTGCCGTGGCTGGCCCATGCCGCACTCGGCTTCGCCGATCCCGAGCCGGACCGCCGCTGGCGGGCGGCCTGGCGCTGCGCCCTGCTGTTCGCGCTGGGCGCGGCCTTCGCGCCGCTCCTGTTCTGGTTCGGCGTCGTGCTCGCGCTGGTCGTGGTCGGAGCCGGGTTCGCGATCGCCCCGCGGCTGATGCGGGACCGGTCCGTGTGGGGTCCGCCGGCCGTCGCGCTGGCGATGGTGCCCGTGCTGCTCGCGCCCTGGTGGCTCCCGGCGCTGATCCACGGTGCCGGCCCCGGACTGCTGCTGGACGCCGGTCAGGTGCCGATGAGCGAGGTCGGCTTCCTCGAGCTGGTGACCGGCCGCCTCGGCGACGCCGGTGCCCCCTGGTGGCTCGGCATCCTGCTGATCGTGCTCGCCGCCGTGGCGCTGGTCCCGGCCCGCACCCGGATCCCGGTCCTGGTCTGCTGGATCGTCGCCTTCGTCTCGGCGCTGCTCGCGGCCGGACTCTCCCTGCTGGTCTTCGAGCTCGCGGCGGTGGACACCGGCCCCGGTCTCGGACTCATCCTCGTGGCGCTGCAGGCGGCGTTCCTGGTCGCCGCGGTCCTCGGTGCGCACGGACTCGTCGGGCACGGCCTGCCCCGGAACCGGATCGGCCGGCCGGTGGCCGTGCTCGTGGCGTTGGTCGCCCTGGTGGTCCCGGCGGTCGGGCTCGTCTGGTTCGTGCTCGGTGGCCACGGCGACCTGCAGGACCACCCGGACGACGGGATCCCGGCGTACATGGTGCAGAGCGCGATGACCGGCCCCGAGCACGGCATCCTCGTGATCCGCGGAGACGTCGAGAACGGACTCTCGTACTCCGTGCTGCGTGACGACGGGATCCGGCTCGGCGAGGACGAGATAGCTGCGCTCTCCGCCGAGGACGAGTCCTTGGCCGCCGCTGTCTCGGCCCTGGTGTCGGGTCCCGATGCGGAGGCGGTGGAGTCGCTGGCCGACGAGGGCATCCAGTACGTCGTGCAACCGTCGCCCGCCGACGGCTCGGTCGCGTCGGTGATCGACGCGACGGCCGGGCTCAGCCAGGCCAGCGCCGAGGACCGGACGACGCGCGCCTGGGAGGTCGGCCCGGAGCAGAACCCGGACGCCGTCGACGGCCCGCGCTCGTGGCTGCGGATCGGTCTGCTCGTGGTCCAGGTGCTTGCGATCCTGGTGATCGCGGTGCTCTGCGCCCCGACCTCGAGCCGGAGGAGGACGTCATGAGCGAGCACGGACGCCGGACCGCGACAACCGGGCGCGCCCGTCTCAACCCGACCGTGCTGATCGGTGCCGTGCTGGTCGCCTTGACGATCGGCGCACTCTTCCTGGTGCAGCCGCCGGACACCGACGACCGCTCCGAGGCGCCCACCGAGACGCCGCTGACCGCTGCCACAGCCGGCTGCCCGTCCGGGCTGCCGGACGCGGGATCGGCGTACGTCGCGAGCGGACTGGAGTCCGTCGACGGCAAGGCCGACGTCCGGTCGGGGGAGGTGACCCGGTCGGTGAAGGTGCGCGGCGACGAGGTCAACGAGGTCAAGCGGGTCGCCGGCCCGGTGGCGGTGTCCGCGACCGGTGACGACGCGGCCGGCCTGCTGGTGTCGCGGTTCGGCGGCAAGAGCCTCGCAGCGCTCGACTGTCCCGCTCCCACGCCGGAGACCTGGTTCACGGGCGTCGGCGGTGGCGCCAAGCACGACTCGGTGATCGAGCTCGTCAACCCTGACGAGGGACCCGCTGTCGCCGACATCTCGGTGCTCGGCCGGGCCGGTCCCGTCGACGCTCCGGACCTGCGCGGGGTGAGCGTCCCCGGCCACGACAGCGTGCGGCTCGATCTCGCCGAGGTGCTGCCGCGACGCAACGAGCTCGCGCTGCACGTCGTCGTCTCCCGCGGCCGGCTGGCCGCGAGCGTGCTCGACCTGATCCCCGCCATCGGTCGGGACCCGGCGACCGAGGACTGGCTGACCTCCACGCCGGAACCGGTCACCGAGTCCGTCCTGCTCGGCGTACCCCAGGGCAAGGGCGAGGACGTCCTCGCCGTCGCCAACCCCGGCGAGGACGAGGCCCGGGTGCAGGTGAAGATCATCACCGCCGACTCCGCGTTCGCCCCCGAGGGCGTCGAGGAGCTGCGGGTCCCGCCCGGCACGGTCCGCACGACCACCCTCACCAGCGCGATGCGCGCAGCGGTCGAGGACGGCGCCCTCGGCCTCGAGGTCACGGGCTCCGTGCCCGTCACCGCCGCCCTCCGCTCCGTCGTCGGCGGCGACCTGTCGCACGCCGTACCCGTCACGCCCTCGACCGAGGCCATGACCGCCCTCGTCCCGAAGGGCGCCGGCCGCGTCCTGTTGGCCGACGCGGACGGTGTCGGCACCGTGACCGTCACCTCGTTCGCGGCCGACGGCAAGAAGCTCGAGGAGGAGACCGTCGAGGTCAAGCCCGGCACCGGCGGCTCCGTCGACCTGCCCAAGAAGGCCGCCCTGGTCCGCGTCTCCTCCACGCGTACGTCGATCCACGCCGCCGCCCTGATCACCGGCAAGGGCGAAGGCGCCGCCGTCGTGCCCTTCCGCGAGCTCGCCACCACGGCCCTCGTCCCCGCCGTCCGCGCCGGCCTAGCCCGCCACCGCGTCGAGACCCGGTGACTTCGGCAGGGCGGCGAGGTACGTCGGCCGAGCTTGTCGAGGCCTCACGCGGTCGCCTGCGGATTTCGATTTTCGGGTTACGCGGTCGCTCGCCGCTTCGGTCGTCGCACTACTCCTGGCTGCTTCCTGCCTTGCGGTGTGCTCGGGTCGACCGCTGTGGTCGCGGTCCGAAGAATTTCTCGAGAAAGTTGTCCACATCCCTGTAGAACAAGGGGTTTTCGGGGTCTGAGTGTCGGTGGTCGATGCTTGGATTCTGATATGGCAGCAGACGCGATCGAGCTCGACACCGCAGGTGCGGTGCTCGCTGCTCGCGCGGGAGGACGGGCGATCGCGGACGCCGCCGAAGCCCGGCTGCTGCAGGCACGCCGTGGACGTGGGCGGCGATGCACTCGGCCGACTCGATCGACGAGGCGGAGATGCTGGTCGGGTACGGCGACCAGGGGATGCCGCTGGCCGGTGCGGGTGCGCCGTTGGTGGCGGAGTTCGCGGTCACCGAGTTCGCCGCCGCCCTCGGCCTGTCCACCGATGCGGGGAAGTCGTATGTCGGGCAGGCCCTCGAGCTGCGCCACCGCCTCCCGCGGGTGTGGCGGCGGGTGGTCCGCGGTGACCTGAAGGCGTGGCAGGCCCGCCGGATCGCCGAGCGGACCCTGCTGCTGTCGCGGGAGGCGGCCGCGTTCGTGGACGCGCACGTCGCTCCGACGGCGCACAAGATCGGGCCCGTACCAGCTGCACGCTCTGGTCGAGCAGGCCATCGCACCATTCATGCCCGACCTCGCCGAGGAACGACGGTTGGCGAAGGCCGACGGCCGCTACTTCACGATCGAGCAGCAAGCAGGACTCCTACGACGGCACCGCCAGCGTGCACGGCGAGCTGGACCTGGCCGATGCCCAGGACCTCGAGACCGCGGTCGCCGGCCTCGCCGCCCAGCTCAAGGACCTCGGGTCCGAGGAGTCGCTGGATGTCCGCCGCGCGCTGGCGGTCGGGGAGCTCGCTCGCCGTCAGCCGACCCTCGACCTGAACCCAACGTCGGTCGAGCCTGTCGAGACCAAGCAGGCAGGTCGTCCTCTACGTCCACCTGTCCGAGCAGGCCCTCGCGGGCGCAGCCGGCACGGCCCGGCTGGAGCGGGGCAACAGCCAGGTCACCGCCGGGCAGGTCCGCGACTGGTGCCAGTCGGCCGGGCAGATCACGGTGAAGCCGGTGATCGACCTCGAGACCCACGACCCGGTCGACAGTCGCCGGTGGTGCCGGACCGGCACGCCGAGCTCGTCGCCCTCCGCGACAAGACCTGCGTCTTCCCCTGGTGCACCCGACCGGCAAGTCGTTGCGACAAGGACCACTCGATCCCACACGCGCGTGGCGGACCGACGTGCCCGTGCAATTTCGGCGCCACTCTGTCGCCGGCACCATCGGATCAAGACCCACGGCGCGCTGGACGTACCGGTCGATCGAGCCCGGCGCCTACCTGTGGACCAGCAGGCACGGGTACCAGTACGTCCGCGACACCCACGGCACCCACGACGTGTCATCCGACCGCCCTCGGTCGCCCGACTGACTACCGAGCCCCGGACCCCGCCGTGTGCGGGCCATCGGCGTGCTCGCACCCGCGCACCGCTGCGGACCACGCGCGAGCGACCACCACGGACCTCGACAAGCTCGGCCGGCGTACCTCGCCGCCCTGCCTCCAACTCGCCGGGTCTCGACACGCTCGCTGGCGCTCGCTACTCGACAATTCGGCTGCCGGAATGACCCGATGGCGCTATTCCCACCCACCCCTTGTGAGGAGAAGTGTGAGGTGACTCCACCGAGCAAAGGTCGCGCTCCGGGCGAACCGATGTGACGGGTACCCCCACCGCTGGGCGCGCGGCCGTGAACTGGCCGAAGGGGGCCACATGAGACCGCTCATCACCCGCAAGCAGAACCTCCACCCCGCATTCCGGCCCGCGCTCGTCGCGGCAGTCGCGCTGGGCGTCACCGTCGCCATGGCGCCGACCTCGTCGGGGGTGACCTCGCCCGAGGTCCGCCGGCCGGCAGCTCCGGCGGCAGCCTCGTCGTCCGGCGAGGTCATGCCAAACTACGACGCCCGCAACGACGCCGCGAGCAAGAAGACACTCGCGGCGCGGAGTGCGCGCCTCACCGCCCGGCCGACCGCCGGCGTGAAGACGCTGCGCCGCCAGCTGGGCGTCCAGGGGCTGATCGACATCGATCCGATGACTGGTACGCCGCGGCTGCTGGGCCGGATCGACGGCTTCCTGACCGGGAAGAGCAAGCAGAAGCCGGCCAAGATCGTGCGCAAGTACGTGCGGACACACCCCGACGTCTTCGGCCTCTCGCACAAGGAGGTTGCTGCACTCAAGCTGCGCAAGACCTATAAGGACATCGCCGGCACCCGGCACCTCAGCTTCATCCAGCGCGTCGCCGGGGTCCCCGTCTTCGGCAACGGCCTGCGCGCCCACGTCGCGAAGGACGGCCGGCTGATCCAGGTCGACGGCTCGCCGCTGGCGAAGCTGCCCACGCAGCTGGCCGCCCCGCAGCTGACCGCCGGCCAGGCACGCCAGGCCGCGGTGAGCGACGTGCACGGCAGCTCCAAGGCCGCCGTCAGGAGCCAGGCCGGTACGCCGGACCGGCGCACCGTCTTCCGAGGCGGTGACCGGGCCAGCCTGGTCGCCTTCGCCACCCTTGCGGGCGTCCGCTCCGCGTGGCAGACCATCTCGATGGAGGAGGGCTACCTCCACGTGATCGACGCCGCGACCGGCCGCACGCTGTACCGGCAGAACCTGCGCGCCTCCGACACCGGCCGAGTGTGGGACAACTACCCCGGTGCCGCTCGCGGCGGCCAGGCCAGGCCGGTCAACTTCACGGCCCGCGGCTGGCTGCCCAACAACTCGCCGCGGCTGGCCGGCAACGTCGCCCACGTCTACAAGGACCTCAACGACGACGACGCTGCGCAGGGCACCGAGGAGGTGCCGCCGAGCGGGTTCCGGCGGTTCGTCTACCCGCTCACCGAGTTCACCCCCGAGGCCTGCGTGCCCGAGTTCGTCTGCACCTGGGACCCCGAGGTCCCGCTCTCCTGGCAGACGAACGCCAACCAGAACGCGGTTCAGATGTTCTCGTTCCTCGGCCGGTTCCACGACCACCTGCGGGCCGCGCCGATCGGCTTCACCCGGGCCGCCGGCAACTTCGAGGCCGTCGACGGTGACGCCGTCGAGGGCAACGCGATCGACGGCGCGAACGGACCGGGCGGCGTACCCGACGGCAACCACGTCGACAACGCCAACATGGCCACCCCGCCGGACGGGATGTCGCCGCTGATGCAGATGTACGTGTTCCACCAGACGGGAACCCTGTTCCCCGACGAGGACCCGTTCATCGCGGCCAACTCCGGCGACGAGGCAGACATCGTCTACCACGAGTACGGCCACGGCCTCTCCAACCGGCTCGTCGTCGACGTCAACGGCATCTCCACGCTCAACGGCTTCCAGGCCGTCCGCGATGGGTGAGGCCTGGAGCGACTGGTACGCGATGGACTTCCTGGTCAACCAGGGGTTCTTCCGCGACCAGCCGGCCGACGGCGACCTCCGGGTCGGCGAGTACGTGGGCTGGGGCAACGACCTGATCCGCACCGAGCCGCTCGACTGCCGGGTGGGATCGACGTCCGACAGCTGCCCGGGCACGGGTGACGACCTCTCCGGGCCCGGCGGCTACACCTACGGCGACTTCGCCAAGGTCGTCGGCGCGCCCGAGGAGCACTCGGACGGCGAGATCTGGGCCCAGACCCTTTGGGACCTGCGGCGGGCGCTCGGCATCAAGCTCACGCAGTCGCTGGTGACCCGGGCCATGGAGCTCGCACCCAACGATCCGTCGTTCCTCGACATGCGCAACTCGATCCTCCAGGCCGACCTGGTGGTCGACAAGGGCAGGAAGCAGGCGCGGATCTGGCAGGTGTTCGCGGCCCGCGGCATGGGCTACTTCGCGGGCAGCGTCGACGGCAACGACACCGCACCGGCGGAGGACTTCTCAACGCCGCCACCGGCCAACACGCCGCGCGGGTCCCTCACGGGCACGGTGTCCGACCCGGACGCCGGAGAACCGGTCGAAGGTGCCACCGTCGCGATCGGCGGGCTGAGCTCCGGCTTCGCCGGTGGTTACGGCGCGATCACCGACGCCGACGGCGAGTACACGATCACCGGGATCATCCCGGGGACCTACCCGAAGGTGTTCGCCGGCGGAGCGGGCTACGACACCTCGGTGCGGGCGGTCTCCATCGCCTCGCGCACCAACACCGTCAACTGGGAGCTCCGGCGTGACTGGGCCGCTTCCAGCGGTGGTGGCCAGATCGGCGAGTTCACGCCGCCGGACTACACGCCGTTCGGCTGCGGTCCGACCGCGCTGATCGACCAGTCGCAGGGCTCGGGCTGGGGCAGCGACGCCCCGACCAACCCGGTCCCGACGCCACAGCCGAAGTCGGCGGTGATCATCCTGCCCACGACGGTCGACATCACGGAGATCGCGGTCAACCCGTCCAACACCTGCGGTGACGCGGGCAGCGCCTCGACCGGCGACTACCGGGTCGAGACGTCACCGGACGGCACCACCTGGACGGTGGCCAGCGAGGGTCACTTCGGGATCGCCGACCGGAACCTGCACGCCGTGCCGCTCAACGCGGGCAGCACCGACGACGTGGGCTTCGTCCGCTACACGATGATCGGCACCCAGGTCGTCGACCTCGGCGGGACCTGTCCCGGCGCGTTCGACGGCTGCGACTTCATGGACTCGACGGAGGTGGCGGTCTATGGCGCAGCCTCACCGTAGGTAGGAGCGGCGGCTCGCCCGGCTGCCTCTAGTCGGGCGAGCTGTACCTCGGGTCGACGAGCTCGGCGTCGATGCCGAGGAGCTCGGCGACCTGCTCGACCACGACGGTGAGCACCATGGCCTCGAGGTCGGCGCGGTTCTCGCAGCGGTGCTCGATCGGCCGGCGGAAGAGCACCAGCCGGGTCGGGGTGGCGCCCGTGCCGCGGACGAGCGAGGAGAGCGGGACGGTGCCGGAGTGCCAGTCGTCGGGGATCTGTGGCGCGTCCTCGACGGCGTACTCGACGAGCCCGAGCTTGTCCTGCCAGCGCCGGTCGATGTCGGTGACGATGTCGAGGGCGAGCTCGTCGAACCGCTCGCGGGCGGTCCGGCCCTCGGGCTGGCCGGGTCGGACGGGCAGGATGCCGGGGCCGCGCATGCCGCGCCCACGACGGTCGCGACGGGTATGCCGACGGGAAGCCTGGTCCACAGCCGCGAGCCTAATCGGCGGCCGTCGGATCGGCGGGTACCGTCTGGCTCGTGAGTCCCAGCCGCCGTTGTTCGCGTACGGCGTGTGGCCGCAACGCGGTCAACACGCTGACGTACGTCTATGCCGACCAGACGGCGGTGCTCGGCCCGTTGGCGACCTACGCGGAGCCGCACGCCTACGACCTCTGCGACGCCCACAGCGAGCGGCTGTCGGCCCCGCGCGGGTGGGAGGTCATGCGCCTGGCCCAGGACCCGGCCGCGTCCGGTCCGTCGAGCGACGACCTGCTCGCCCTGGCCGACGCGGTGCGCGAGGCAGCGCGCCCGGTGCCGGCGCAGGTGCCGACCCCGCTGCACGAGGCCGGCCGCGAGACCACCCGGCGCGGTCATCTGCGCGTCCTCTCGTCCGACTGACGCGCCGACCCGGTTAGGCTCCGGCCATGCCCCCAACGCTGGATCCTGCCGTGCTCGACGGGATCTTCAAGGCGTACGACGTCCGCGGCACCGTCCCGGACCAGATCGACGCCGAGCTGGCGCGGCGTACCGGTGCGGCGTTCGTCCAGGTCACCGGCGCGACCACCGTGGTCGTGGGGCACGACATGCGGCCGAGCTCCCCGGATCTCGCCGGCGCCTTCGCCGACGGCGCGACCGGCGTGGGCGCCGACGTGATCATGATCGGCCTGGCCTCGACCGACCAGCTCTACTTCGCCTCCGGGCACCTCGGCCACCCCGGCGCGATGTTCACCGCCAGCCACAATCCGGCTCAGTACAACGGGATCAAGCTGTGCCGGGCGGGCGCGCTCCCGGTCGGCATGGAGACCGGCCTGGCCGAGATCCGTGACCTGGTCGCAGCAGGTCAGCCCACAGCGGCCGGCCGGACCGGGACCATCACGGAACAGGACGTCCTCGCGGCGTACGCCGCCCACCTGCTCGCCCTGGCCCCCGTGCGCGGCCGCCGGCTCAAGGTCGTGATCGACGCCGGCAACGGCATGGCCGGCTACACCGCGCCCGCCGTCTTCGGCCGTCTCGGCGCGGACCAGGTCGCGGTGGTGCCGATGTACTTCGAGCTCGACGGCACCTTCCCGAACCACGAGGCCAACCCGATCGAGCCGAAGAACCTGGTCGACCTCCAGCACCGGGTCGTCGACGAGAAGGCCGACATCGGCCTGGCCTTCGACGGCGACGCCGACCGCTGCTTCCTGGTCGACGAGCGCGGCCTGGCCGTCTCGCCCTCGACGTTGACCGGACTGATCGCGGCCCGCGAGCTGGCCAAGCAGCCCGGCAGCACCGTGATCCACAACCTGATCACCAGCCGCGCCGTGCCCGAGATCGTCGCCGAGCTCGGCGGGGTCGCCGTCCGCACCCGCGTCGGCCACTCCTACATCAAGGCGACCATGGCCGAGACCGACGCGGTGTTCGGGGGCGAGCACAGCGGGCACTTCTACTTCCGCGACTTCTGGCGGGCCGACTCCGGCATGCTCGCCGCACTGCACGCGCTCGCGGCCCTCGCCGAGACCGAGCTCCCGCTGTCCGAGCTGCTCGCCGGCTACGACCGCTACTCGCCCAGCGGCGAGATCAACTCCACCGTCGCCGACCCGCGGGCGGTGCTCGACGAGATCGAGCAGGCGTACGCCGGTCGCGGGTACGCCGTCGACCGGCTCGACGGGCTGACCATCACCCACGACGACTGGTGGTTCAACGTCCGGCCGTCCAACACCGAGCCGTTGCTGCGGCTCAACGCCGAGGGCAAGGACGAGGAGACAATGGCCGGCATCCGCGACGATGTGCTCGCCCTGATCAGGAGAAACCGATGAACCTGGACCCCGCCCTGCTCGAGATCATCGTCTGCCCGAGCTGCCGCGCGTCGCTCGCCGTCGAGGGTGAGGAGCTCGTCTGCTCCGGCTGCGGCCTGGCCTATCCCGTGCAGGACGACATCCCCGTCCTGCTCATCGACGAGGCCCGCAAGCCGGGCTGAGCGGAGCTTCGATGGTCACCTGGTTCGACGAGTCCCGACTGGACGACGAGACCGCCCTGGAGCGCGCCGACGTCCGGCTCCGGGCGCTTGCCGAGGCGGGCGCGCGGGTGCGCCGCGAGGTCTCGAACGCCGCCGAGGCCACCGACGAGGCGGTGGCACGGATGCTCGAGCAGCAGGCCCGCCCCCGCGCCGTCATCGCCGCCGGCCCCGACTCGCGCCTGCTCCGCGCGGTGCTCGAGCCGTGGTGCCCCGTGCCCTTCGTGGCCTGGCCCGGAGCCGCGCTGCCCGGCTGGGCCGGCAGCCTCGACCTGGTCGTGGTGCTCGCCCCCGACGGGGTGGGCGCGGGCAGCGCGTCCGCCGTCGCAGAGGCCGTACGCCGCGGCTGCCAGGTGGTCGTCGCCTGCCCGCCCAGCTCGACCGTCGCCGACCACGCCGCCGGCCGGTGGAGCCACGTCCTCCCGACCTCCAGCCGCGACCAGCTCGCCACCGCCGTGGTGATGCTCGAGTTCCTCGAGCGGATCACGCTCGGCCCGCACGTCGACGCCGAGCGGGTGGCCACCGCGATGGACGAGGTGGCGATCTCCTGCTCGCCGCACCACGACCTGGCCGTGAACCCCGCCAAGATGCTGGCGATCGCGCTCGCCGACACCAACCCGGTCGTCTGGGGCGGGTCCGTCCTCGCGGCCCGCGCCGCCCGCCGGATCGCCGAGTCGATCCGGCGCGCCAGCGGGCGCACCGCGCTGGCCGGCGACGCCGAGCACCTGCTGCCCGTGCTCGAGGCCACCCGGCCCCGCGACGTCTTCGACGACCCGTTCTCCGACGACGGCGGGGAGCTCCGGCCGATGCTGCTGATCCTCGACGACGGCAACGAGGAGGCCCTGATCCGGGAGGACCGCGGCCAGCTGCAGGCAGCGGCCGACCGGCACGGCGTACGGGTCGAGCGGCTGACCACCGACGCCCCCACCGAGGTCGCCCGCTACGCCTCGCTGTTCCTCAGCGGTTCCTATGCCGCGGAGTACCTCAGAATGGGCCTCGTGGACGACTAGACGCGGCCCGAACGGGGTAGGAGCGTGTCGTGGCCACGACGACCCAGGAACAAGTCCTGCCCAAGAGCAAACCCCGGGACCCCTGGCTCGACAACGCGAAGATGACCTTGGTCACGTTGGTCGTGATCGGGCACGTCTGGACGCTGCTCCCGGACACCTGCGCTGAACCGGCACCTCTACGACTTCCTGTACTCCTGGCACATCCCGGCGTTCGTCTTCGTCACCGGCTACCTCTCCCGCTCCTTCACCTGGGAGCGCAAGCGCCTGCTGTCCCTCGTGACGACGGTCGCGGTGCCGTACGTCATCTTCGAGTCGCTGTTCGCGCTGCTCCGGATCCGGGTCGGTGACGAGCATCTCGAGGGCCTCTTCGCCGACCCGCACTGGCCCCTCTGGTACCTCTCCGCCCTCTTCTTCTGGCGGCTGCTCACGCCCGTCTTCCGGCCGATGCCGGGCGCCGTGGTCGTGGCCGTCGTGATCAGCGTGCTGGCCGGCAACTTCGCCGGGGACACGCTCGACATGGCGCGTGTGCTCGGCCTGCTGCCCTTCTTCGTGCTCGGCCTCAAGGCGACCCCGGAGCGGCTCGAGCGGCTGCGCACCCGGCCCGCCCGCACCCTCGCCGTGGCCGTGCTGCTGGCGATGGTCGTGCTCACGTCGTACACCGACCGCTGGATCAACACCGAGTGGCTCTACTACCGGGCGCGGTACGACGAGCTCGCCGACGACGACCTGCGCAACATGCTGACCCGGCTGGTGCTGCTCGCGCTCGCGCACCGCTGCCTCGCTCGCGTTCCTGGCGCTGGTGCCGCGGATCGGCGGCTGGTTCACCCGGATGGGCGCGTGGACCCTGGTCGTGTACCTCTACCACGGCTTCGTGGTGAAGAGCGCCAACTACATGGGCTTCGACGACTGGGCCGACGCGCACGTCGTCACGTCGCTGGTCGTGGCCACGCTCGGTGCCGTGCTGCTCGCGCTGTTCCTGGCCTGGGACCCGGTGGCCCGCAGGCTCAACGTGCTCGTGGATCCCTACCGCTACCTGCTTCACCGGTCCCGCTAGCCTCTCCACATGGCAGCAGCGCAGCGGGCGGGTCACCGATGAGCGCCGGCTTCTTCGCGCTGCTGGACGACGTCGCCGTCCTGGCCCGGATGGCCGCGGCCTCGGTCGACGACGTCGCGGCGGCTGCCGGACGGGCGAGTGCGAAGGCGGCCGGCGTGGTCGTCGACGACACCGCCGTCACCCCGCAGTACGTCCACGGCGTCGCCGCCGATCGCGAGCTGCCGATCATCAAGAAGATCGCCAAGGGCTCGCTGCGCAACAAGCTGCTCTTCATCCTCCCGGCGGCGCTGCTGCTCAGCCAGTTCCTGCCGTGGCTGCTCACCCCGATCCTCATGGTCGGCGGCACCTATCTCTGCTACGAGGGCGCCGAGAAGGTCTGGGAGCGCCTGCGCGGCGAGCACCACGAGCAGATGGCCGTGGAGTCCGGCGAGGACGCCGAGAAGACCATGACCGCGCGGGGCGATCCGCACCGACTTCATCCTCTCGGCCGAGATCATGGTGATCGCGCTCAACGAGGTCGCGGACCAGGCGTTCCTCCCGCGGGCGATCATCCTGGTCGTCGTCGCGATCGCGCATCACCATCCTCGTCTACGGCGTTGTCGGCCTGATCGTGAAGATGGACGACGTCGGGCTGCTCCTCGCCGAGCGGTCCTCGGCGTTCTCCCAGCGGGTCGGGCTCGGCCTGGTCAAGGCGATGCCGCGGCTGCTCTCCGTCATCTCGACCGTCGGCGTCGTGGCGATGCTCTGGGTCGGCGGCCACATCCTCCTGGTGGGTGTCGACGACCTCGGCTGGCACTGGCCGTACGAGACCGTCCACCACTGGGAGGAGGACGTGCACCACGCCGTCGAGGGCATCGGCGCCGCTCTCGGCTGGCTGGTGAACACGCTGGCCTCCGCCGTCGTGGGGCTGGCTGTCGGTGCCGTCGTCGTCGCCGTCATGCACGTGCTGCCGTTCGGGCACAAGAAGGCAGACGCCGCGCACTGATCACCCGTTTGGGGGGATCGGGCCGGGCGGCCCTGGCGGCTAGACAGGCGGCATGGGACGGCAGCGCGCAGCGACAGGCCTGCTGCTCCTGCTGCCCCGTCCTCCTGGCCGGCTGCGGCGACGAGGGCCGCGCGCCGACGTACGGCGTCGACCCGGCGAGCCTGGCCGACCTGGACGGCACCTTCGTGTCGACCGACGTGGAGGGGCACGAGCTGGTCGCCGGCACCGAGATCCGGCTGACCTTCGACGCCGACGCGATGTCCGCCATGGCCGGCTGCAACACCATGACCGGCGCGTTCGAGCTCGATCAGGAGGAGCTCGCCTGGAGCGGGACGCCCGGGATGACCATGATGGCCTGCGAACCGGACCTCGCGGCCCAGGACGAGTGGCTCGCGACCCTGCTGACCGACGGGGCGACGATCGTCTCCGGCGACGCCGACCTCACCCTCGAGTCCGGCGACGTGCGGATCGAGCTCGACCACGAATAAGCGGGTGCCCGGCAGGCGACGCGCTGGCTACAGTTGCCTCATGGCTCGCGCACCCAGCTAAGTCTCAGAGCGCGGCTTCCGGCTGCGCATCCTGGCCTACTTCTCCTCGCGGGACCTGGTCCCGCTGTACAGCGTCTATGCGCTGCTGTTCGCCGACCACGGGATGTCGGACGCCCAGATCTCGACCCTGTTCATCGTCTGGTCCGTGACCTCGTTCGTGGTCGAGGTGCCGTCGGGCGCCTGGGCCGACACCGTGGACCGCCGGCACCTGCTCGTGCTGTCGGCGTTCGTGTACGCCGCCGGGTTCGCGTCCTGGCTGGTGCTGCCCACCTATGCCGGCTTCGCACTGGGGTTCGTGCTGTGGGGCGTGTCCGGCGCCCTCATGGGCGGGACGTTCGAGTCCCTGCTCTACGACGAGCTCGTGGCCCGGGGTCGGGAGGACGACTACCCGGGCCTGATCGGGCTCGCGCACTCGTCCGCGCTGGTGGCCAACCTGGTGGCCGCCGGGATCGCCGTACCTCTCCTGGCGGCCGGCGGCTACTCGCTCGTCGGCTGGGCGTCGGTGGCGCTGGTCGGCGTGCAGGCCGTGCTCGCCGCGACGCTGCCGGTGTCGGCGGCGGCCCGTCGGCCGGCGAGCGACCATCTCGTCGAGCAGACCGAGCGCATGCTGGCCCGCTACCCAGCGATGCTGCGTGCCGGCGTTCGCGAGGCCACGGGTGCGGCTCCGGTGCGGCGGGCGCTGCTGATCGCGGCCCTGCTGGTCGGGTTCACGGCGTACGACGAGTACTTCCCGCTCGTCGCCGACGCCCACGGCGTACCCGCCGAACGGGTGCCGCTGCTGATCGCCGTCACCGTCGCCGCCCAGGCCGTCGGCACCGCCCTGGCCGGACGATCGGCGCGGCTGGGACGACGGGCGATCGCCGGGATCGTGCTCTCCGGCGGCGTGCTGATCTCGCTCGGCGCGCTGGTGACGCCGTACGCCGGCTTCGTCGCGATCGCGGTCGGCTACGGGCTGCTCAACAACGCGATGATCGTGGCCGAGGCGCGGCTGCAGCAGGTGATCACCGGCCCGGCCCGAGCCACCGTGACGTCGGTGTACGGGCTGGCCACCGAGGTGGTGGCGGTCGCGGTCTACGGCTCGTTCGCCGCGGCGGCCGGGGTGCTGAGCGTGCCGACCCTGGTCGCCCTGCTGGGCGTGCCGATCGCGCTGGTCGCCTGGTGGCTCGGCCGTGAGCTCCCGCCGGTGCAAAGAGGGGGCCGCGAGGATTCTGCGGACGGCGGCGAGCGGGTCTAGCCTCCTGCCATGGACTTCAAGGTTGCCGACCTGGACCTGGCCGACTTCGGCCGCACTGAGATCTCGCTCGCCGAGCACGAGATGCCCGGACTGATGGCGATGCGGGCCCGCTACGCCGACTCCCAGCCGCTCGCCGGCGCGCGGATCGCGGGCTCCCTGCACATGACGATCCAGACCGCCGTCCTCATCGAGACCCTCGTGGCGCTCGGTGCCGAGGTGCGCTGGGCGTCGTGCAACATCTTCTCCACCCAGGACCACGCCGCGGCGGCTGTCGCGGTCGGCCCGAACGGCACCGTCGACGACCCGCAGGGCGTCCCGGTCTTCGCCTGGAAGGGCGAGACGCTGGAGGAGTACTGGTGGTGCACCCAGCAGATCCTGCAGTGGCCCGGCGGCACCTTCGCCAACATGATCCTCGACGACGGCGGCGACGCGACCCTGCTCGTCCACCAGGGCGTCGAGGCCGAGAAGTCGGGCAAGGCCCCGGACCCGGCCACGGCCGCCAGCCACGAGCAGAAGGTCGTCTTCGACGTCCTCCAGGCCTCGCTCGCCGAGAGCAGTGACCGCTGGACCAAGATCGCCAACGAGATCAAGGGCGTCACCGAGGAGACCACCACCGGCGTGCACCGGCTCTACGAGATGATGAAGGAAGGCTCGCTGCTCTTCCCGGCCATCAACGTCAACGACTCGGTCACCAAGTCGAAGTTCGACAACAAGTACGGCTGCCGGCACAGCCTGATCGACGGCATCAACCGCGCCACCGACGTCCTGATCGGCGGCAAGGTCGCGGTCGTCTGCGGGTACGGCGACGTCGGCAAGGGCTGCGCCGAGTCGCTGCGCGGCCAGGGCGCCCGGGTGATCGTCACCGAGATCGACCCGATCTGCGCGCTCCAGGCCGCGATGGACGGCTACCAGGTCACCACCCTCGAGGACGTCCTCGACGTCGCCGACATCGTCATCACCGCGACCGGCAACAAGAACGTCGTCACCGTCGACCAGATGTCGCGGATGAAGCACCAGGCGATCCTGGGCAACATCGGCCACTTCGACAACGAGATCGACATGGCCGGGCTCGAGACCTTCCCGGGCGTCGAGCGGAAGAACGTCAAGCCGCAGGTCGACGTGTGGACGTTCCCGGAGGGTCCCTCGATCATCGTGCTGTCCGAGGGCCGGCTGATGAACCTCGGCAACGCCACCGGCCACCCGTCGTTCGTGATGTCGAACTCCTTCACCAACCAGGTGCTGGCGCAGGTCGAGCTCTTCACCAAGCCGGAGGAGTACCCGACCGGCGTCTACGTCCTGCCCAAGCACCTCGACGAGGAGGTCGCCCGCCTCCACCTCGACGCGCTCGGCGTGCGGCTGACGACGCTCAGCGACGAGCAGGCGACGTACCTCGGGGTGCAGGTCGAGGGTCCGTACAAGACGGAGCAGTACCGCTACTGAGCGGACGACCCCACCTGATCCTGCCCGGCCGCCGCGCCGTGACAGCAGGGGGGTTGGTTGCACATGCCCTGTCACAATGACGATATGACGCAGTCTGCCGACGTCGGCGCCAAGGGGCGCGTGCTGGTCGTCGACGACGACGCCTCCCTCGCGGAGATGCTCACGATCGTGCTGCGCCAGGAGGGCTTCGACAGCCGGATGGTGACGCGCGGCGACGAGGCGATGGCCGCCTTCCACGACTACCGCCCCGACCTCGTGCTGCTCGACCTGATGCTGCCCGGCAAGGACGGCATCGACGTCTGCAAGGAGATCCGGGTCGAGTCCGGCGTCCCGATCGTCATGCTCACCGCCAAGGGCGACACCATCGACGTCGTCCTCGGCCTCGAGTCGGGTGCCGACGACTACGTCGTGAAGCCGTTCAAGCCCAAGGAGCTGGTCGCCCGGATCCGGGCCCGCGTACGCCGCTTCGACGCGCCCGCCCACGAGTCGCTCACCGTCGGCGACCTGGTCATCGACGTGGCCGGCCACTCCGTGACGCGCGACTCGACCCCGATCAACCTCACCCCGCTCGAGTTCGACCTGCTGGTCTGCCTGGCGCGCAAGCCGTGGCAGGTCTTCACCCGCGAGGTCCTGCTGGAGCAGGTCTGGGGCTACCGGCACGCGGCTGACACGCGCCTCGTCAACGTGCACGTCCAGCGGCTGCGCTCGAAGGTGGAGCACGACCCGGAGAACCCCGAGATCGTCGTCACCGTGCGAGGCGTCGGGTACAAAGCCGGCACCTGATGCCCAACCGCCGCCTCCCCGACGCGCTGCGTCGAGGCCTCACCTTCTGGCGCCGCTCGATCCAGGCCCGGGTTGTCGTGAGCACCGTCCTGCTGTCCGCCGCCGTCGTGAGCGGGGTCGGCTGGTTCCTGCTCCAGCAGACCCGGGAGGGCCTCCTCGAGCACCGGGTGGACGCCGTCGTCGCGGAGGCGAACAACGAGACGGCGGAGGCCCGGACCAGGCTCGAGGCGGCGTCCGCCACCGACACCGCGGGCCGTCAGAAGGGCGAGCTGGTGGATCCGATCAGGCTCCGCGGCGAGGCGCGCGGCTTCGACGTCGTCCTCGCCGGGCCGGTCGGCGGCCCGGGTGCGGAGATCGGCGGCGGCGGGGCGATGTCCACCCCCGGCCTCGACACCTCCAGCGTCCCGAGCTCGCTCGAGGAGCACTTCAGCACCCCGGCCGGCACCGCCTGGACCTACACCACCATCACCACGACGAACGCCGACGGCGTCGTCGAGACCGCGCCCGGCATCGTGGTCGGCGCGCAGGTGGCGCTGCCGGCGGACAGCCAGACCTACACCCTCTACTACCTGTTCCCGCTGACGGAGGAGCAGGAGACGCTCGGCCTGGTGTCGCAGGCGCTGCTGACCGCCGCGGTCCTGCTGCTGGTGCTCGTGGCCGGGCTGACCTGGCTGGTCACGCGGCAGGTCGTCACGCCGATCCGGATGGCCCGGCGGGTGGCCGAGCGGCTCGCCGCGGGGCAGCTCCAGCAGCGGCTGCGGGTCTCCGGCGAGGACGACCTCGCCCGACTGGCCACGTCGTTCAACCAGATGGCGACCAGCCTCCAGCGCCAGATCCGCCAGCTCGAGGAGCTGAGCCGGGTCCAGCGCCGGTTCGTCTCGGACGTCTCCCACGAGCTGCGCACGCCGCTCACCACGGTCCGGATGGCCGGCGACGTGCTGCACGACGCGCGCGCGGACTTCGACCCGGCCACCTCCCGGGCCGCCGAGCTGCTCCAGACCGAGCTCGACCGCTTCGAGACGCTGCTCGTCGACCTGCTCGAGATCAGCCGCTTCGACGCCGGCGCTGCGGTGCTCGACACCGACGACGTGAACCTCGTGGACGTCGCGCACCGCGTGGTCGACATGACCGCAGGCCCTGGCCGACCAGCGGTCCACGCGGGTCGTGGTCCGGGCGCCCGAGCACCCCTGCCTGGCGGAGGCCGACGTACGCCGCGTGGAGCGGATCGTGCGCAACCTCGTCACCAACGCGATCGACCACGCCGAGACCGGCGACATCGTGATCCACGTGGCGGGCGACGACGACGCAGCCGCCATCGCTGTCCGCGACTACGGCGTCGGGCTGGGCTCGGGGGAGTCGGCGATGGTCTTCAACCGCTTCTGGCGGGCCGACCCGGCGCGTGCGCGGACCAGTGGCGGCACCGGCCTCGGCCTCTCGATCTCGCTCGAGGACACCCACCTGCACGGCGGCTGGCTCCAGGCCTGGGGCCAGCCCGGCGAGGGTGCCCAGTTCCGCCTGACCCTGCCGCGCCGGGCGGGTGGCGTGCTCCGCCAGAGCCCGCTGCCGCTCGTGCCCGCCGACGCCGGGGAGCCGGTCGGATGAACACCCACCTGACGCCACGCGCCCGGCGTACCGCCGCCGTCCTCGCCACCTGCCTCACGGTCGTGGTGCTGCCCGGCTGCGTCCGCCTGCCCGAGTCCGGCCCGGTCGTGGAGACCGAGTCCGAGGGCAGCCTCGACGCACCGCCCGCCATCTCCATCGACCCCAAGCCGCCGCAGGCCGGGGAGGGACCCGAGCAGATCGTCTCCGACTTCCTCGAGGCGATGACGGCCACCCCGATCTCCACCAACGTGGCCCGCCAGTACCTCACCAGCGACGCCGACGCCGCCTGGAACCCGGAGGCGCAGACGATCACCTACGCCGAGGCGTCCGACCCGCGCGGCAACGACGTACTCACCGTGCGCCTGACGGGCGCCAGCCGGCTGGACAGCCGCGGCTCGTTCCGCGGCAAGCTCCCCGCCTCCCAGCGCACGCTCGAGTTCCGGATGGGCCTCGAGGACGGCGAGTGGCGGATCGCCCATGCGCCCGACGCCCTGGTCGTCCCGGACTCGTGGTTCGAGCCGCGGTTCCGGCAGGTGTCGCTCTACTTCTTCGACCCGAGCGCCCAGGTCCTGGTGCCGGAGCCGGTGTTCGTGCAGCGTGGCGAGCCGGGCACGACCGCGCTGACCGAGGCGCTGCTGCGCGGCCCCGGGCCGAACCTGGACGGCGTCTCCCGCAGCTTCATCCCACCCGGCCTGGACTTCGACCTGTCGGTGCCGGTGTCCGACGAGGGGGTCGCCGACCTCAACCTGCGCGGCTACTCCGGACAGCTGACCCCGGAGGCCAGCGAGCTGATGATCACCCAGCTCGCCTGGACGCTCGGCCAGGAGCCCGGGATCGAGGCGATCCGGGTCTCCCTCGGCGACCAGCCGATCACCTCCGCGACCGGGCAGAGCCTGTTCGACGTCAACGAGCAGTCGGAGTACGACCCCACCGGCCTGGACTCCAGCTCGCTGTTCTACGGCCTGAGGGACGGTCTGCTCGTCTCCGCCGGGCAGCCCGACGCGCTGGCTCCCGTGGGCGGCCCGATGGGCACCCTCGACGTGGGCGCGCGCTCGATCGCGGTCAACCTCGACGGGACCATCGTGGCCGCCGTCTCGGGGGAGGGCGCATCCGTGCTCGAGTCGTCCGTGCCCGGCCCCCGGCGACGGGTCGAGGAGGTCGTCAGCGGCGCGGACAACCTGCTCCGGCCGGCGTGGGACCTGGCCGGCCGGCTGTGGCTGGTGGACGCGGCGTCCGGGGGCGCGGTCTTCTCCCTGGTCAACGGCGTGCGGCCGCGCGAGATCAACGTCCCGGGCCTGAGCGGCGAACGGGTGACCCAGTTCCTGGTGTCCCGCGACGGGTCGCGGATCGTGGCCAGCGTGCGTGGCAGCAACGGCGACCAGCTGATGGTGAGCCGGCTGCGCCGCAACGACCAGGGCGGCATCACGGGCGCCACCCGGGCCCGCCGCGATCGGCTGGGAGGGCGACGCCGGGCTGCGGATCCGCGACATCGCCTGGACCTCCACGACGTCGATCGCCGTCCTCCACCGCGTGGCCAGCAACCTGTTCGAGGTGCGCACCATCTCCGTCGACGGGTCGCCGTCCGGCGTGGACGACCTGCTGACCAGGCTGTCGGGGTCGGTCTCGGCGCTGATCGGGTCGCCCGCACCGCTCGAGAGCCTGTACGCCGTCACGGGGACCTCGCTCGACGACCTCACCCGCGGCGACACCGGCGACGCGGTCGTCGACCCGGCGGTCACGTTCCTCGACTACGTCGGCTGACCCGGACCGTCCTCCACAGGCCGCCGGCTCCGGGTTGAGCCGGCGGCCCGGCTCTGGTGCGATCGAGCACGTGCGCGACGTGTTCACCGACCTGGTGCTCGGTGGCCGCTGCGTGGGCTGCGGCCGCGGCGGGCGCGCGCTCTGCCGGGCCTGCGCGGCCGCGCTGCCCGACCTGCCGCACCCGGCCTGGCCCACCCCCACGCCGGCCGGCCTGGCACCGCCGTGGGCCGGGGCGCCGTACGACGGAGCGGTGCGGGCCATGGTGATCGCGCACAAGGAGCGCCGGGTCTTCGCCCTCTGCCGGCCGCTCGGCCTGCTGCTCGCGGGTGCGGCCGAGGCGCTGGCCGACGGGCCGGTGCTGCTGGTCCCGGTCCCGTCCCGGCCCGGCACCGCCCGCGCCCGCGGCCACGACCCGACGTACGCCCTCACCCGCAGCGCCACGGCCGTCCTGCGCCGGTCGGGGTACGCCGCGACGGCTGCCCGGCTGCTCGTCTCCCGCGGCGGCGTGCTCGACCAGGCCGGGCTGGACGCCGCAGCCCGCGCCCGCAACCTGGGCGGCTCCATGTTCTGCCCGACCAGCTCCGTGCGCCGCCTGGCCGGGCGGCGGCTGCGGGTGGTGGTCTGCGACGACGTGCTGACCACCGGCGCCACCGCCCGCGAGGCGCAGCGGGCGCTGGAGGCGGCCGGTCTCGAGGTGGCCGGGATCGCCACCGCGGCCGCGACCGTGCGGCGGGCGCCCACGGTGTCCGGTGTGAGGGATTCTTAGGGGCACCGCTTTCTTCCCCCGGCCACAGCGACTAGCGTCTGTGCATGGAGTCCGTTCGGGTCCGTGGTTGCGTCGTCGAGATGCGCTGGACACCCAGGGCGTCCCAACGGCAAGCCGATGCCAGTCGCAGGCGAAACGGTCCACGTAAGGCGCGTCCCGGACTCGTCCGGGGCCGCCGATCACGGTGCGGCTTAGATGTAAGTCCTGCCCCGACCCCACCGTCAGACACGGTGAAGGCGGGAGAAGGCCAGTAGTGGCAGAAAAGCTGCGAGAGCCTCAGCAGGCGATTGTGGGGACGAAGACCAGGTCGGCCGGACGGACTCCAGCCATGCCTCACGCAAGCGGATGAGGGCCAAACGGAAAACGGGAGGTTCACATGGAAGTTGTTGTCACGGGTCGGCACTGCGAGCTGTCTGAGCGGTTTCGCAGCCACGTCACCGAGAAGCTGTCCCGACTCGAGAAGCACGATCACCGGATCATCCGGGTGCAGGTCGAGGTCGAGAACGAACGGAACCCGCGACAGCACGACCGCGCCGTGAAGGTGGAGCTCACTGCGTTCTCCAAGGGGCCGGTGATCCGGGCCGAGGCCGCGGCCGAGGACAAGATGGGCGCGCTCGACCTCGCCGTCGACAAGATGGCCGCGCAGATGCGCCGCGCCGCCGACCGCCGCCGAGTCCACCACGGCCGGCACGCCCCGGTCTCCGTCGGGCAGGCGCTGGCGGAGACCCCTCCCGAGACGCCCGACGGCGACGACGAGACCACGATCGACCGCCAGGTCGGGCCGATCACGGTGACGGGCGACGGGCCGCTCGTGGTCCGCGAGAAGTCGCACCCGGCGAGCCCGATGACCCTCGACCAGGCCCTCTACGAGATGGAGCTGGTCGGCCACGACTTCTACCTGTTCGTCGACAAGGAGAGCGAGAAGCCGTCGGTCGTCTACCGCCGTCGCGGCTACGACTACGGCGTGATCTCGCTGGCGCTGGGGGAGGCCGGCTGACCGCGGGAGCCCTTCGTACGGCGAGGGAATGGCCCGATCGGGCTACCCCAACGTGGGGTAACACCACCCGTTAGTGCCCATGAACTCACCCCGACGTGTCATGATTCTCGGGTGCTGGAACAGGAGACGGACACTCGGGCCGAACCCATCCGAGTCCTGGTCGTTGACGACCAGGAACTCTTCCGCCGCGGTCTGACGATGCTGCTCGCCGTCGAGCGGGGCATCGAGGTGGTCGGCGAGGCCGGTGACGGCGTCGAGGGCACCAACCTCGCGGCCACCGTGGCGCCCGACGTGGTCCTCCTCGACATCCGGATGCCCAAGCGCTCCGGGATCGAGGCCTGCCTGGCGATCAAGGAGTCCGTGCCGTCGGCGAAGATCATCATGCTGACCGTCTCCGACGAGGAGGCGGACCTCTACGAGGCCGTCAAGAGCGGCGCCTCCGGCTACCTGCTGAAGGACTCCTCGATCGAGGAGGTCGCCCAGGCCGTCCGCGTCGTCTCCGAGGGGCAGTCCCTGATCAGCCCGTCGATGGCCGTGAAGCTGATCGACGAGTTCAAGCAGATGTCCCGCCCCGAGCGCGACCACGTGCCCGGCCTGCGGCTGACCGACCGCGAGCTCGAGGTGCTCCGCCTGGTCGCCAAGAGCATGAACAACCGCGAGATCGCCCGCGAGCTGTTCATCAGCGAGAACACCGTCAAGAACCACGTGCGCAACATCCTCGAGAAGCTCCAGCTGCACTCCCGCATGGAGGCCGTCATGTATGCCGTCGCGGGAAAAGCTGCTCGACCTGCCCTGACCCTGTCGGTGACGCCGCGTAGCCTCACCGCATGCAGTCGCTGAGCACGGCGCAGGCGCGGCGGATCGCCCTGGCCGCCCAGGGGTTCCTCGACCGACGCCACGACGTCCCGACGATGCGCACCTTCCAGCGCACCCTCGACCGCACCGGCGTCCTCCAGGTCGACTCGGTCAACGTGCTCCAGCGCGCCCACTTCATGCCGCTCTACTCCCGGATGGGCGGCTACCCGCCGGAGCTGCTGCAGCGGGCGGCGGAGAAGCGGCCGCGCCGGATCATCGAGTACTGGGCCCACGTGCAGGCGTTCATGCCGGTCGAGCTGTGGCCCGTCATGCAGCACCGGATGGACTCCTACCGCGCCGAGCGCGGCAAGTGGGGGATGACCGCGCGGCCCGAGCTGGAGCGCGAGGTCCTGGCCGAGCTGCTCGACCGCGGGGCCTCCACCGCGCGCGACCTCGACGACGACCTCCCCGTGGAGAAGAAGCACTGGGGCTGGAACTGGTCCGACACCCGCAAGGTCCTCGACTACCTCTACATGTCCGGCCAGGTGGCCATCGCCGGCCGCAACAGCCAGTTCGAGGTGATGTACGACCTGCCCGAGCGGGTGCTGCCCGCCGACGTGCTGGCGATGCCCACCCCGAGCGTCGAGGACGCCAACCGCGAGCTGGTCCGCCGCGCCGCGCGCTCGCACGGCGTCGGCACCCTCCAGTGCCTGCGCGACTACTACCGGATGCCCGCGAAGGCGGTGCAGCCCGCGATCGACGCGCTGGTCGAGGAGGGCGAGCTGGTGCCGGTGGCGATCGACGGCTGGCCGCGCGCGGCGTACCTCCACCGCGACGCGCGCCGCCCCCGCAAGGTCGACGCCCGCGCCCTCCTCAGCCCGTTCGACCCGGTGGTCTGGGAGCGCGACCCGGGCGCACCAGCTGTTCGACTTCCACTACCGGATCGAGATCTACACCCCCGCCCACAAGCGGGTGCACGGCTACTACGTGCTGCCGTTCCTGCTCGGCGAGCGGATCGTCGCCCGGGTCGACCTCAAGGCGGACCGCGCGTCCGGCACGCTCATCGTGAAAGCGGCGTACGCCGAGCGCGGCGCACCCGACGAGACCGCCGAGGAGCTCAGCGACGAGCTCCGCGACCTCGCCGAGTGGCTGGGCCTGGACGGCATCAAGGTCGAGCCGCGGGGTGACCTGGCGCCCGCGCTGCGCTGCTGACCAGCTGTCCCGGCCCGCGATATGGGGCGGTCGCCACCCGCTGGGTAGAGTGGCGAGCGCTATCCGAAGACTCTCCAGGAGCCGAATCTCGTGCCAGCCATTCTTGACAGACTCCTCCGCATCGGCGAGGGCAAGATCCTTCGCCAGCTCGAGGCGGTGTCGCAGGCCGTGAACGCGATCGAGGACGACTTCGTCGCGATGAGCGACGCCGAGCTCCAGGGCATGACCGCCGAGTTCAAGGAGCGGTTCGCCAAGGGGGAGAGCCTCGACGACCTGATGCCCGAGGCGTTCGCGACGATCCGCGAGGCCGCCAAGCGCGTGATCGGCCAGCGGCACTTCGACGTCCAGATCATGGGCGGCGCCGCGCTGCACCTCGGCAACATCGCCGAGATGAAGACCGGTGAGGGCAAGACCCTGGTCGCGACCCTCCCGGCGTACCTCAACGCCATCTCCGGCGAGGGCGTCCACATCGTCACGGTCAACGACTACCTGGCGAAGTACCACGCCGAGTGGATGGGCCGCATCCACCACTTCCTCGGCCTCACGACCGGCGTGATCCTGCCGGAGATGCGCCCCGACGAGCGGCGCGCGGCGTACAACTGCGACATCACGTACGGCACCAACAACGAGCTCGGCTTCGACTACCTCCGCGACAACATGGCCGGCTCGATCGATGACTGCGTCCAGCGCGGCCACGCCTACGCCATCGTCGACGAGGTCGACTCCATCCTGATCGACGAGGCGCGGACGCCGCTGATCATCAGCGGCCCCACCCAGGACGAGGTCCGCTGGTACGGCGAGTTCGCCAAGATCGCGCGCACCCTGGTCAGGGACACCGACTACGAGGTCGACGAGAAGAAGCGGACCATCTCCGTCCTCGGGCCCGGCATCACCAAGGTCGAGGACCACCTCGGCATCGAGAACCTCTACGAGTCGGCGAACACCCCGCTCATCTCGTTCCTGAACAACTCCATCAAGGCCAAGGAGCTGTTCCGCAACGACAAGGAGTACGTCGTCATGCAGGGCGAGGTGCTCATCGTCGACGAGCACACGGGCCGCATGCTCTCCGGTCGCCGCTACAACGACGGCCTGCACCAGGCGATCGAGGCGAAGGAGGGCGTCAAGGTCCGCGAGGAGTACCAAACCCTCGCCACCGTGACCCTGCAGAACTACTTCCGCCTCTACGAGAAGCTCTCCGGCATGACCGGTACGGCCATGACCGAGGCCTCCGAGTTCGACAAGATCTACAAGCTCGGCGTGGTCCCGATCCCGACCAACAAGCCGATGGCCCGCGTCGACCAGGCCGACCTCGTCTACCGCACCGAGGAAGCCAAGTACGAAGCGGTCGTCGAGGACATCGCGAGCCGGCACGAGAAGGGTCAGCCGGTGCTGGTCGGCACCGTCTCGGTCGAGAAGTCCGAGCTGCTGTCGGGGATGATGAAGAAGCGCGGCATCCCGCACAGCGTCCTCAACGCCAAGGTGCACGCCGACGAGGCGAAGATCGTCGCGATGGCCGGCCACAAGAGCTCCATCACCGTCGCCACCAACATGGCCGGTCGCGGCACCGACATCATGCTCGGCGGCTCCGTCGAGTTCCTGGCCGACGCCGAGCTCCGCAAGCAGGGCCTCGAGCCGGCCGGTGAGACCGCGGACGAGTACGAAGCCGCCTGGCCCGGGGTGCTCGAGCGGATCAAGGCCCAGGTCGCCAGTGAGCACGACGACGTCCGCGACCTCGGCGGCCTCTACGTCATCGGCACGGAGCGGCACGAGTCCCGACGCATCGACAACCAGCTGCGTGGTCGGTCCGGCCGCCAGGGCGACCCGGGTGAGTCCCGGTTCTACCTGTCGCTCCAGGACGAGCTGATGCGGCTCTTCAAGTCGGACTGGGTCGACCGCGTGCTCCAGGTGCTGAAGATCCCGGACGACGTCCCGATCGAGAACAAGCGGGTCACCAGCGCCATCGCCAACGCGCAGGGCCAGGTCGAGTCGCAGAACTTCGAGTCCCGCAAGAACGTCCTCAAGTACGACGACGTGATGGACCGCCAGCGCAAGGTGATCTACGACGAGCGCCGTCAGGTGCTCGAGGGCGCGGACCTCCAGGAGCAGGTGAGCGGCTTCATCGACGACGTCGTGACCGGCTACGTCCGCAGTGCCACCCAGGGCCTCGCCGACGAGTGGGACCTCGACGGACTGTGGACCCAGCTCGGGCAGGTCTACCCGATCTCCGTCGACCTCGCCGTCCTCGAGAAGGAGGCCGGCGACCGCGCCAACATCGACGCCGACGAGCTGGTCGACCGGCTCAAGACCGACATCCACGACGCGTACGACCGCCGTGAGGCCGAGATCGGCGAGGAGTTCATGCGCGAGCTCGAGCGCCGCGTGCTGCTCTCCGTGCTGGACCGGAAGTGGCGTGAGCACCTCTACGAGATGGACTACCTGCGCGAGGGCATCTACCTGCGCGCATACAGCCAGCGCGACCCGCTCGTCGAGTACCAGCGCGAGGGCTTCGACATGTTCGGCGCCATGATGGAGATCATCAAGGCCGAGACGGTCGGCTTCCTGTTCAACCTGGAGGTCCAGGTCGACGAGGAGGAAGAGGCCGTCGAGGAGGAGGCCGAGGACGAGGTCGTCGAGCCGATGCGGCAGCCGGCGCCGTCGGTCGACGGGCACCGCGAGGCGCCGCACATCCGGGCCAGGGGCCTCGAGGCGCCGAAGAAGCCCGAGCACCTGTCCTACTCCGCCCCGTCGGAGACCGGCGACGTCGACGTGCGCGGCGAGACGGTCAGCAACGCCGACGACCCGTACGCCGGCGTCGGCCGCAACGCCGAGTGCCCCTGTGGGTCGGGCAAGAAGTTCAAGAAGTGCCACGGCGCCCCCGGTGGCCCGACCGGCCTCACCGCCCGCATCAACGGTTAGACCTTCAAGCAGGTTGACCCGTCGTTAATTAACGACGGGTCAACGTGTCTCTAGGCGAACTCGAGCGCCACGCACAGCCACCGCTCGTCGCGGAGCTCGAAGCGGATGGCGAGCGCGCGGGAGCGGCGGCCGTAGCGGACATGGGCGCTGACCTCGGCCGCGTCGCCGGCCACGAAGCAGGTGTGCACGCCCATCACCTGGGGCCGGACCGACTGCACCCGGTCCTGACCCGGCCGCTGGCCGCCGGCTCGGGCCACGAGCTGGGCCCGGCGGGCGAGGTCGTCGTAGACGCCCGACGCCGTCCACCGCAGCAGCTGGCTGACCGGCCGGTCGCCGCCCACGATCTCCACGGCGGCCTGCGCGTAGCGATGTGACCACTGCTCCAGCCGGCGCCGGACCTGCCGGTCGATCGGGACCACGTCGGCTCCGGCCCGACCGGTCGCCTCGGGCGGCTCCGGCGGATCGTGCCTCGGATGGAGGTCGAGGGCGAGCGTGCCCTGGATGCTGCCGACCGGCACCGGCGTGCGCAGCGGCACGACCTTCTCGTGGAACGGGGACATGGGCACTCCTCTCAGCGCCGGGGGAGGCGCAGTCGCTGGTCCGGCCGGATCAGGTCGGGGTCGGCGCCGATCACGGCGCGGTTGACGCGGTAGATCTGCCGCCACCGCTCGCTCACCGCCTCGGCCGAGGCATCGGGGGCGAGCGTGTCGTCGGCGAGGCCCCAGAGCGTGTCCCCGGGACGGACCACGACGGTCCGGGGCGGCGGGCTCGCCGGCCCCGGCCGGTGGACCGTGGCGGCCTGGCGGGCGAAGAGGTGGCCGACGTGCGTGGCCGTGGTCGCGCGGTCGGGGAGCGGCAGTCCCTGGATCGCAGACTGCTCCTCGGCCGCCCGGTCGGCGGGCGCGGCGACGGCGTACGACGGTGCGGCGATCCCGCCGGCGAGCGCAACGCCGCAGGCGACCAGCACCAGCCGACGGACCGGGGCCGGGACGCCGCGCCGGGCACGGGAGCGGCCCCGGGCGGCGTCCCGGACGACGAGGCCGGTGACCAGCCAGAGCCAGCCGCCGGCACCGAGCAGCGCGGCCTCGCACACCCACACGAGCACCTCGTCGAACCCGCGTCCGCTCAGCCCCCCGGCAGCGACCTGCTCGCGCGCGGCCAGCAGGTCGGGCAGCAGCCAGGCGGCGAGCGTCGCCAGCGCGACGGCGCCGACCGTCCAGACGAGGGCGCACCGCAGCGGGGGCGCCGGTCGCAGTTCCCGAGACATGACCAATGCTTTCGTTTGCTTACGTTTGCATCAGTCAACGCTTCTTTACCCTCGATGACAACCGCTTCTCCACAGGTACGCCGTGCGGCCGCTGTGGCAGGGTCGGCGCATGACGTGGGAGGAGCAGCTGTTCTCGCTGCTCGACGACCTCGAGCAGCAGGCCGAGGCGCTCTACGACAGCGAGCGCGACCTCGAGCTGGCCGACCGCAGTCGCGCGGAGTACGCCCACGTCTCGCTGGCCAGCCGGCTGATGGCCTCGCTCGACGACGAGGTCGGCCTGGAGGTCGGAGGCGTCGGCCTCGTGCACGGCGTGCTGCAACGAGTGGGTGACGGCTGGTGCCTGGTCCGCGGCTCCGGCCAGGACTGGGTGCTCCGGACCGACGTGGTCACCCTGGTGCGCGGCGCCTCGGAACGCTCCGTGCCGGAGGTCGCGTGGTCAGCCGTGGCCCGGCTCGGCCTCGGCTCGGCGCTGCGCCGGATCGCCGACACCCGGGACCCCTGCGTCGTGCACCGGGTCGACGGCCGCCGCCACGACGTCGTGCTCACTCGCGTGGGGCAGGACTTCGTCGAGGCCGTGGGCAGCGACGCGAAGCTGCTGCTCTTCCCGTTCGCGTCGCTCGCGGCGGTCCAGTCGCGGGACTGAGCTCTCAGGTCGCTTCGGCGTCGTACGGCGGGATCTCACCGGCTGCCAGCGGGCGCAGGCCACGGCGCTTGGGCCTGGCGGCGACCTCCGGCTCCTCCTCCATCGCCTCGACGATGTGCCGGCGGACGATGGTCCGGGGGTCGAGGTCCTTCAGCTCCAGGTCGGCGTAGTCGGGGCCGAGCTCGGTGCGCAGCTCGTCACGCGCCGCGTTGGCGAACTGGCGGGCCTTGCGCAGCATCGCGCCGGCCTGGCGAGCCAGGTCGGGGATCTTGTCGGGGCCGAAGACGAGCACGGCGATGAGCGCGATCAGCGCCATCTCCGGCAGGCCGACCCCGAACACGGCGGGTCAGAGCTTCCCGGTAGGGGTGAGCCCGAGCTGCATCCCGGCCAGGCCGCGGCCGCGGCCGGAGAGCCGCTCCGCCACCGATGCGAGCTCCACCGCCGCCGGGGCGGTCGGGTCGGCGTCGACGATCGGCTTGCCGACGTCGCCGCCCTCACGGAGCGAGGCCTCGAGCGGGATCCGGCCGAGCAGCGGCACGTCGTACCCGAAGCGCTCCGAGAGCGTGCCTGCGACGCGCTCCCCGCCACCACTGCCGAAGATCTCCAGCTTGTGCTCGGGGCCGCAGTGCGGGCACGCGAGGTAGCTCATGTTCTCGACCACGCCGACGACCCGCTGGTGCATCATCGACGCCATCGTCCCGGCCCGCTCGGCCACCTCGGCGGCGGCCTCCTGCGGCGTGGTGACGACGATGACCTCGGCGCCGGGGAGGTGCTGCCCCAGCGAGATGGCCACGTCGCCGGTGCCGGGCGGCAGGTCGAGGAGGAGGACGTCGAGGTCGCCCCAGTAGACGTCGGCCAGCATCTGGACCAGCGCCCGGTCGAGCATCGGCCCGCGCCACGCGACCACCTGGTCGCGGCGCGGCTTGAGCATCCCGATGGAGATGACCGACACCCCGCTGGGCGTGGGGACGGGCATGATCAGGTCCTCGACCTGGGTGGGCTTGGAGTCCGCGACGCCGAGCATGGCCGGCACCGAGTGGCCGTAGATGTCGGCGTCGACGATGCCGACCTTGAGGCCCTGGCCGGCCATGGAGAGCGCGAGGTTCACCGTGACCGAGGACTTGCCGACACCGCCCTTGCCGCTGGCGATGGCGAACACCTTGGTCAGCGAGCCGGGCTGGGCGAACGGGATCTCCCGCTGGGCCTGCCCGCCGCGGAGTGACTCCTGGAGGCCGGCGCGCTGCTCGGAGGACATCACGCCGAGATCCAGCTCGACGCCGGTGACGCCGTCGACGGCGGAGACGGCGGCGGTCACGTCGCGGTTGATGGTGTCCTTCAGCGGGCAGCCGGCGACCGTGAGGAGGACGCGCACGCGGACCGTCCCGTCGTCGTCGATCTCGACGGTGTCGACCATGCCGAGGTCGGTGATCGGTCGCTTGATCTCCGGGTCGTTGACGGTCGCCAGGGCGGCGTCGATCTGCTCGCGAGTGGGGGTGCTCATGATGTCCCAGCCTAGTTGGTGAGCCCAGGGGGACCGCATCGGTGGGGGCGCGGCCGAGACCCGTGTGAGCGAGGTCTCGGTGGTGGTCACTCCAAGGGTTCGTCGAAGACCGGCACGCAGATTGGTTCGCCCTGGCCGGTCATCGTGAAGGTGCTGGAGAGCGGCCGGTGGTCGGAGTACGACGACGGGGCGGCGCTTCGAGGTCTGGGCCACGAGCGGGTCGGAGTAGAGGACGAAGTCGATCCGACCCTTCGGGACGGTCAGGCCGGAGCCGGTGCCCACGGCCTCCCACGAGTCGCGGAGGATGCTGCGTGCCACGGAGAGCGTGGGGGTGCGCGGCCCCGAGTTGAGGTCGCCGCCGAGGATCTTCGGCAGCGGGTCGGCCCGCAGGATGCCGGCGACCGTCTGCATCTGGCGCAGGCGCAGGCCGTCGAAGATGTGCTGCAGGTGCGTGTTGTAGACGCTGATGACGGTGTCGCCGACCTGGATCTTGGTGTTGAGGATGCCGCGCTGCTGGTCCCTCGGGTTGTTCGGGTCGGCCGGCAGGTGGGTGTTCGACTGCTCGACGATCGGGTACTTCGACAGGGTCGCGACGCCGTACTCACCCCGGCCCTGCCGCACGTTCACCCCGAACGCGACCTCCATCCCGAGCCGCTGCGCGAAGAAGCCCGGCTGGTCGGTGTGGTTGGTGTAGGCCCGGTTCCGGTCGACCTCCTGCAGGAGCACGACGTCGGGGTTCCACGCCTCGATCTCGCGCGCGATCTGCTCCATGTTCAGGCCGCCCGCGCCGCGCGCGGAGTGGATGTTGAAGCTGAGCACGCTCAGGTTGACGTCGGAGCTCTGCGGGACGCAGGTCGTCTGCGGCTTGGCCGTGTCGGGCAGCAGGATGTCCGGCACGAGCGAGGTGATGGGGGGTCCGTACGTCGGCAGGACCGGCGCCCCGTTGCTGGCCGGCTCGAGCGGGGTGGCCCGGACGATCTTCTGCGGATCCGGTCCGGTCGTCGTGACCGGGCCGCTCGGGATCCCGGTCGCCTCCGTGGTGGGAGCCGTGACGGCCGGCTCGGCGCTGGTGCCGAGCAGCGGCACCTCAGGCGCGAAGACGAAGACCAGACCGGTCACCAGGACGACCCCGAGCAGCGCGGACTGCCAGGGGCGCAGGCGGATCTTGGGATCGAAGTCCATGTTCCTCGTGCCGAGCAATTGAGTGGAGGGAGCAACCCAATCGTATGTCTAGACAGGCACTCTTCGCGGCGAATTCGCGATGCTCAGGACTCGTCGCGGCCGTGCGGTGCGGCGGCCGAGCGTTCGTCGATCTCGGCGAGCAGCGAGCGCAGCTCCGAGCGCAGGTAGTCGCGGGTCGCGACCTCGCCCACGGCCATCCGCAGGGACGCCACCTCGCGGGCCAGGAAGTCCATGTCGGCGTGGGCGCGCGCGTTGGCCTGGCGGTCCTGCTCGGCGATCACCTTGTCCCGCTGCTCCTGGCGGTTCTGCGCGAGCAGGATCAGCGGCGCGGCGTACGACGCCTGCAGGCTGAGCATCAGGGTCAGGAAGATGAAGGGGTACTCGTCCCACTTGAGGTCATCGGGCGCGAGCAGGTTCCAGCCGAGCCAGATCGCCACGAAGAGGGTCATGTAGGCGAGGAAGCGGGCGGTGCCCATGAACCGCGCGAACTGCTCGGCGAAGACGCCGAACGCGTCCTCGTCGTAGCTCGGACGCCGGACGAGCGGGCGCCGGGCCTCGGTGGGGGTGTCCAGGCGGTAGCGGCGCGACTCAGCCATGTGCGACCCCCTGGAGTCCACCCGGGCCGGAGTGGTCGCGCCAGTTCTCGGGGAGCATGTGGTCGAGGAGGTCGTCGACGGTGACCGCGCCGAGCAGTCGGCCCTCGTCGTCGACGACCGGTGCCGCGACCAGGTTGTACGTCGCGAGGTAGGCCGCCACGTCGTCGATGGTGGCGTCCGGGCGCAGCGAGTCCATGTCCTTGTCGAGGACCGCCGCCACGAGCGTGGACGGCGGCTCGCGCAGCAGGCGCTGGATGTGGCCGCAGCCGAGCAGCCTGCCCGTGGGCGTCTCGAGCGGCTGCCGGCACACGTAGACCATGGCCGCCAGCGACACCGGCAGGTCGGGGTCGCGCACGTGCGCGAGCGCCTCCGCGACGGTGGCGTCCGGGCCGAGGATCACCGGCTCGGACGTCATCATGCCGCCGGCGGTCTCCTCGGCGTACGACATCAGCCGGCGCACGCCCTCGGCGTCCTCCGACTCCATCAGCTCCAGCAGGATCGCCGCGGTCTCCGGCGGCAGGTCCGCGATCAGGTCTGCGGCGTCGTCCGGGGACATCTCCTCGAGGATGTCGGCGGCGCGCTCGGAGTCGAGGTGCTCGAGGATCTCGACCTGGTCCTCCTCGGGGAGCTCCTCGAGGACGTCGGCCAGCCGCTCGTCGTCCATCGCGGCCACGACGGCGGTACGCCGCTCAGGCGGCAGGTCGTGGATCATGCTCGCCGCGTCGGCGGGCTTCATGTCGTTGAGCGCGGCGATCAGGTGGGTGGCGCCCTGCGCCTCCTCGCGCTTGGTGAGGCCCTCGACGTCGCGCCACTCGACGATGTGGGTCTGGCCGCGGCGGCGGAATCCCGATCCCGGCTCCTTCACCGCCACCCGGGACAGCACCCAGTCGCGGTTGCGGGCCAGCTCCATGCCGACGTCGAAGACGGTGCCGGTGACCTCGGTGCTGGGGATGGTGACCGTCCGGTCCAGCATCTGGCCGATCACCAGGGTCTCGGTCTGCCGCTGCTCGAAGCGGCGCATGTTGAGCAGCCCCGTCGTGTAGACCTGCCCGCTGTCGATGTTGGTCACCCGGGTCATCGGCACGAAGATCCGGCGCCGGCCGAACACCTCGGCCACCAGACCCAGCACCCGCGGCTGGTTGACCTCCGAGCGCACGGCCGCCACGAGGTCGCGAACCTTGCCGACCTGGTCCCCCTGGGGGTCGAAGATCGGCAGGCCGACCATGCGGGCGGCGTACACGCGAGGCGGGGCGGTGCTCACGATCAGCAAGGCTATAGCCACGCGCGACCGGGCCGCGGGCGTGGCGAACGGCACTTCGTCGCGGTCGGTGGTGAGCAGTTACCATCGAGGCGATGTCACGCCTCGCCGCGCTCCTGACCACCCTCCTGCTCGTCTCTCTCGGAGGGTTGTCCGCGTGCGGGGAGGACACGGCCCCGACCGGTGAGGACGCGGCCGAGACGACGTCCCCGACCGAGCCCGCGGTCGACCTCCCGGACTGGCCGAGCTGTGAGGACGTCTGGGTCTCCGACGCCAAGCTCCCGGTGAAGTACAAGGGCTGCGTCACCGAGGACGAGGCGGTCAAGGCGGACAAGTACCCCTGCTCCTACAGCTACCCGATCGTCAGCTACGACGACCGCTTCTACGCCGTGACCGGCGGCAAGATCACCGAGGTCGAGTCCCTCGAGGCCGACAAGGACTACCAGCAGACCCTGAACGTCTGCTCCGGCTGACCCCTGACATGAGCCGACACCACGACGAATCACGCCACAAGGCGGGCCGGGCCGAGCCCCGGCACACCGCGGAGACCCGCCATCGGGCCGCCGAGCGACCGCTGTCGCGCGCGACCCGGCTCACGACCGTGCTCGGCGTCGCGCTCGCGCTGACCCTCGGTGGCCTGGTGGCAGTCGACAACCGGACCTGGATCGCGAACGCCGCCGGCGACCTGTTCCAGCCGGCCGACCCGGACGACCTGGAGACCAGCGCCGGCACCCCGACGGCCAGCCCGCACACCGAGGCGAACCGACCGGCGCCCCGCCGGAGCCGGCCCGAACCGTACAAGGTCGTCAAGGCCGGCAAGCCACTCGAGCTGGCGCCGGTGTTCAAGACGATCGAGAAGGAGATCGCGGGCACCTTCACCGTCGGCACCTACAACATCCTGGGCAGCAACCACACCCACAACAGCAATCAGTGGGCGCCCGGCGTGGTCCGCACCCGACGCGCGGTGGGCGAGATCCAGGGCCGTGGCATCGGCCTGATCGGCATGCAGGAGGTGCAGACCGACCAGCTCAGCGTGCTCGTGGGCGGCCTCCCGAACTACACCGTGTGGCCGGCCCAGGCGTTCGGCTCCAACGGCTACCGCCTCCAGATCGCCTTCCGCGACGACCTGTTCGAGCTGGTCGACACCGGCTCCATCACGACGGCGTTCAGCGGCCAGATGCGCCCGATCCCGTACGTCAAGCTCCGCGACCGGCGTACCGGCGGGGAGTTCTGGTTCGTCACCGTCCACAACTCGCCGCGCGGCATGGAGGTGGAGCGCGACAACGCGACCGGCGCCGAGATCGCTCTGCTCAACCAGCTCCTCGGCAGCGGACTGCCGGTGTTCGTCTCCGGCGACATGAACGAGCCCTCCGAGTTCTTCTGCCGGGTGGGTGCCGCGACCGGGATGGTCGCCGCGAACGGCGGCAACGCGTCCGGTGGGTGTGCGCTCCCACCGCAGCCGACCGGGCTGGACTGGGTGATGGGCGGCAACGGCACAGCTTTTTCCAACTACGCACGCGTGTCGGTGCCGGGCATCAGCGACCATCCCATCGTCTATAGTGACGTCACGCTGACCAACGTGGTGACGCGGCGCGTGCGCGTGCCACAGCCGCAGCAGTAGCACTGCTGCCAGCAGCCCGGCGCCGTCGGCGCATCCGACAGCCCCTTCCCCCTGACCACCAAGCCACGGAGACTGCACCTTGATCAACGGCAAGCCCAAGCCCAGCGTGGGGGCCGCGTGTGCCCTGGCCGTCGCCACCGGTCTGGTGGTGACGCTGATGGCCGTTCCGGCCGGCTACGCCGCCGACCAGGACTCGACGCGCAAGATCGACCCGACGGGTGTGACGTCCGCGACGACAATCGTGGACACCACAGAGCGCAAGGGCGACAAGAAGTCGAACAGGGCGAAGAGGTACACCCCCAGGACCGGCGTGAAGTTCAACCACCCGCTGCGTCCCAAGATCAAGCGCACGATCAACGCGCACGTCCTCAAGACCATCAACGCGGTGCCGCGTGGCGGCAAGATCCGCGCGCTCTCGTGGAACGTGCGCAGCTACCCCTACCGGCGTGCGCTGATCAACGCGCACAACCGCGGCGTCAGCGTCCGCGTCCTCATGTCGCGGGCCGTGGCCAGCCGCCAGGGGAACAACCAGGACTACGAGATCCTCAAGCACAAGCTGCGCAAGGGCAACAAGAAGCGCAAGCCGGCGATGAAGAGCTGGATGCGCTCGTGCAGCTCGTCGTGCCGGGGCCCGAGCGGCATCGCGCACGCCAAGTGGTTCATCTTCAGCGACGCAGGCAAGGCCGACTGGGTGGTCATGGCCGGCTCGGCCAACCTGACCGAGGTCGCCGCGAACAACCAGTGGAACGACCTCTACACCGTGGCCAACAACCGCAAGCTGTACGACCACTTCAACCACGTGTTCTCGCAGGCTCAGCGCGACAAGATCGCGCACCCGTCGTACCTCAGCTACAAGATGAGCCCGAAGCTGACGGCGTGGTTCCTGCCCTACCGAGGCAAGAAGGCCGACGGCGACCCGGTGATGAAGATGCTGAAGCCGGTCATCTGCAACGGCGCCACCGGCCGGTCCGGCATCAACGGCAAGACCTCGATCCGGATCGCCCAGACCGCGCTGCTCGACCAGCGTGGCCAGGACATCGCCAACCGGTTGAAGTACCTCCACAACCACGGCTGCAACATCCGGCTCGTCTACACCGTGCTCGGGCCGGACGTGAAGCGGATCCTCAAGCGCAACGGCGGGCACGGCCCGCTGCCGATGCGCCAGATCGCCCAGGACTTCGACACCGACAAGTCGTTCGACCGCTACCTGCACATGAAGGCGATGGCGATCAGCGGCCACTACGGCAAGACGACGAACAAGCACCTCGTCTACAACGGCTCCCAGAACTGGACCGCCGTGGCCTACGACAGCGACGAGGCCGGCTTCACGATCGTCGGTGACGGGGTCGAGCGGCGCTACGGCCGGTGGGTCAACACGCTGTTCGAGAACCCGCCGCCGCGTCGGACCGGCAGCGCCCGGATGAAGACCATGGACATCGGGAAGATCTCGTTCGAGGAGAAGTACGCCGAGGTGGAGCTCAACTAGCTCCGCACCCCTGCACGCGCGACGAAGGGCCCGGTTCTGCCGGGCCCTTCGGCGTGTCCGGGGGGCGTGTGACGCACGAATCTTCAACACCATGCGTCACACCAGTTACCCTCGTGTGGTGCTCCCTCGTCCTCTTGGCCTGGCCGAACGACGCCCGCACGGCCGCACGGTGGCCTCCACCGTGCTGTCCGTCGGGCTGCTGGTCGCGGGCCTGGCGGTCACCCACGCCCAGGGTCCGCAGCCCGCTCGCGGACCGGCCGGGCTGGCGCCGGCCGCCGCGTCGACCTGCACCGACGTCCTCCTGGTGGGGATGTCCGGGTCCGGCGACCGGGCTCGGCCCGGGCGCGCCTTCGGGTCCGCCCTCGAGCCGTTGCGGCGCGAGTTCCGGGACCTGGTGACCGACGGTCGCACCGTCACCCTGACCTTCGTCAGCGCCTCGACTCCCTCGGCCTCGGTGCTGCGCCGGTCACCGCAGGCCACCGGCCCGACCAGCAAGGTGGTGTCGAAGGCCGGCGTCCGGCGCTGGACCGACGGCCTCCAGGGCCAGGTGCAGACCCTGATGGACGAGCTGGCCGAGCGCGAGACGCGGTGCCCGGACCAGCAGATCGTGCTCGCCGGCTTCGCCCAGGGGGCGATGGCCGTGCACCGCGCGCTGCCGCGGCTCGACGCCACCTTGCCGACCGTCGCCGAGCGGCTCGTGGCCGCCGTGCTGGTCGCCGACGGCGACCGCACCGCCGGCACGCAGGCCCGGCGCTCTGGCGCACCGGCCGCGTCCGACCGGGCGAGCGGGGTCGCCGAGACGTTCCTCCACGCCACGACCGACGTCCCGGGCGTCGACTCGCCGCTCATGGTGTGGAGCGTGTGCTCCCGCGGCGACATCGCCTGTGACATCGGGTCGACGACGTACAAGCGGGCGTTGAGCATCCACCGCGACTACGGCACCACCGCCGCGGACGCGCTGCGCCGGGTTGCCGGCAGTGTCTGGACCCGGACCACGATGTGGGCGCGGCCGGACGCCGACTGGCAGCCGGCCGACCTCACCGTCGACGAACCCGCGTCGCTGCAGGTCCCCGTTCTGGTGCGCGACACCCAGCGCCAGCACGTGATCTTCGCGGCCTCCGGCCTTCCCGCCTGGGCGACCCTGAACTCCGACGGGATGCTCACCGGCACCCCGCCCGAGGAGGGCTCCTGGCCGGTCGACTACACCGTGCGCAACACGGGGTCTCCGGCGTACGACCGTCCGGTCGCCGGCACGTTCACGGTGCGTGCCACCGAGGGCACCTCACGCAGCGTGGCGGCTGGTGGTGAGCACACCTGCCTGGTCAACCGCGCCGGCGAGCTGTGGTGCTGGGGGCGCAACACCTATGGGCAGGTCGGCAACGGCAAGAAGGGACCCGGACCCAAGGCGCCGATCCAGGTCGGCAGCGCCACCGACTGGCGGACGGTCGCGTCCGGCGGCGCCAGCTCCTGCGCGACCCGCACGGACGGCCGGCTGTTCTGCTGGGGCCTCAACAACGAGGGCCAGCTCGGCCTCGGCGACCAGAAGTCGCGGACCCGGCCCAAGCGGGTCTCCTACAGCGACTGGCGCCAGGTCTCCCTGGGCTGGTTCACCTCCTGCGGGGTCCGCGAGGACCACACGGCCTGGTGCTGGGGCGACAACTCCGGCCGGCAGGCCGGCGACGGCACCACCAAGCGGCACCTGAAGCCGACCCGGGTGAAGGGCGGCAACTGGTCGACCCTGGCCGTCGGCTTCCGGCACGCGTGCGGCATCAAGACCGACGGGTCCCTGTGGTGCTGGGGGCGCAACACGTTCGGCCAGGTCGGCAACGGGACGCTCAACGACGTCGCCAAGCCGACCAAGGTCGGCACCTCGACCAACTGGACCGAGGTCTCCACGTCCTTCAGCCACACGTGCGGCGTCCGCGGGGGCGAGGTCCGCTGCTGGGGCCGCAACGGCCGCGGCCAGCTCGGTGACGGCACCCGCGCCGACCGCAGTGTGGCGACCCCCGTCGCCGGGCTGCCGGAGATGCGCGACGTCGTCGCCAGCGAGGGTTCGACGTGCGGGCTGGACACCCAGGACCGCCTGTGGTGCTGGGGCAGCAACGCGTACGGCGCCCTCGGGAACGGCGAGACCGGCTCCAGCAACGAGCCGGTGCGCGGCCAGGGCTCCTTCAAGCGGCTGACGCCGGGCTGGATGCACGTCTGCGGCGTGACGCCTGACCAACGAGTCGTCGTGCTGGGGCAACAACGAGCGCGGGCAGATCGGCGACGGCACCATCACCGACCGCCGCGAGCCCACGGGCCAGCGGTGGCCGGACGACGGGAGCTCCCGCAGCACGACCGGCACCCCCGACGCCCGGGTCTGGGACTTCGGCTCCACCACCACCGTCGGCGCCCACGCCGGTGCGCAAGCGCGAGGAGTTCTCCTTCCGGATCGCCTCGTTCAACGTGCTCGGCGACGTGCACACCCGGCCGTACACCCACGACGACGAGTTCGCGCCGTCCCGGATCCGCGCCGAGTGGTCGGAGGACCTCTTCGACGACATGGGCAGCCCGGACGTCATCGGCATGCAGGAGGTCGAGACCTCGCAGCTGGCCGCGCTGATGCGGGCCACCAACGACGAGTACGACGTGTGGCCGGGCACCAAGGTCAAGGGCGGCGTCCAGCAGTCCCTGATCTGGCGCAAGAGCATGTGGAAGGCCACCAAGAAGACCACCATCACCATCCCGTTCATCAAGTACCAACGGGCGCAGCCGGTGGTCCGGCTGCAGCACCGGGCGACGGGTCGCCAGATCTGGGTGATCAACGCGCACAACGCCCCGCGTAGCCTGCAGTCGCAGCGCAATGAGGCGGTGCGCAAGGAGATCGCCAAGATCAAGGACCTCCGGGAGTCCGGCACCCCCGTGTTCTTCATGGGCGACCTGAACGAGCGGGAGAAGGTGTTCTGCAAGGTGGTCGGGCAGACGGACCTCTCCTCGCCCCTGGGCGGACGGGTCACCAAGGACGGCTGCAAGCCGCCGAAGAACATGCGCATCGACTGGCTGTTCGGCTCCAAGGACGTCGAGTTCGACGGCTTCTCGATGTACCTCTCCCCGTTGAAGCGCTGGGTCAACGACCACATGGTCCCGGTGTCCACCGTGCGCATTCCATGACAGAGGCCCGCGCGGATCGAAAGGGGATCTGGCTCCCCGACATCACCGAGGAGCGACAGCTGCGCCGCCGTGTTCGACGGCCGCGTCATCTGGCGCTTCGACCCGCCGAAGGGCGCCGACGGCTTCGTCGCCTGGCCGGCCGTCATCCGGCCCTGGCTGGTCGGCCGCTCCCACCTCGTCATCGAGGCGGGGGAGCAGCGGATCGACCTCGGGGAGGTCCGGTTCGGGGACAGCGACGAGCGGATCGAGTTCGTCGACAAGCACGGCATCCCGATCCTCGTCGACAAGTGGGGGCTGACCCAGCGGCCGTTCGACGCGCGCGGCAGCGAGGTCCTCGACTTCCTCGCCGAGGAGGTCGACCGGATGGTCCGGGTGGTGCGCGAGGGCTGCGGCATCGACCTGTGGATGGCGTTCGGCACCCTGCTCGGGGCGATGCGGTCGGGCCGCGCGATCGCGCACGACTCCGACGTCGACCTGGCCTTCCTCAGCACGGCCGACACCCCCGCGGAGATGCAGGCGGAGCTGATGGCGCTGCACCGGGTCCTGGTCCGGGCGGGCTACCTCGTGATCCCGAAGTCGGGCTCGTTCCTCACGCTCTCCATCAAGGCGCCGGACGGGGCGCCGGTGAGCATCGACGTCTACATCTGCTTCCACGTCGAGGACATGTTCTACGCCACGGCGACCCTGCGCACCGAGCTGCCGGTCGACGCCGTCCTGCCGCTGGGGGAGCAGTCGTTCCACGGGCGGATGCTGCCCGCGCCCGCGGACCCGGACCGGGTGCTGGCGGCGTCGTACGGCCCCCGCTGGCGCGAGCCGGACCCGGGCTTCAAGCACTCGCCCAGCCACCGGGTGATCCGGCGCTTCGACGAGTGGTTCGGCAACTACATGCGGCAGCGCCGGGACTGGGAGCACTACTGGCGCAGCAACCGCATCCCGAGGTACGACGGCACCGAGCCGTTCCTCGACTGGGTGCGGGCGGACCTCGACCCCGGCAGCACCGTTCTGGATGTCGGCGCCGGCCGCGGCCGCGACGCGCTCCGCCTCGCGGAGGGCGGGCACGAGGTGTGGGCGCTCGACTACGCCCGGGACGCCGCCGGGCCGCTGCGGCGGGAGGCTCGTCGCGAGGCCCGCTCGGTCCGGGTCGAGCTGCTGAACCTCTACGACCTGCGGGACACGCTCTCGATGGGCGCGGTGATCACCCGGGACGCCGGCCGGGACCGGGTGATGTACCTCCGGCACACCCTGGACGCGATGCCGCACGCGCCCCGCGAGAACCTCTGGCGGCTGGCCGAGATGGTGCTGCGCCGGTCCGGCCGGCTGTACGCCGAGTTCGACGAGGTCGCGCACGCCCCGAAGGGGGAGTTCCACCGCTTCTACCGAGACGCCGGCCGGCAGTGGGAGGTCACCCGCGACGAGCTCCGCGAGGAGTGGCGCCGGTTCGGCGCCCGGGAGATCCATCGGTCGCCCGTGCCGACCGATCCGGGCCGTACGCGCTGGCGTATGGTCCTGTCGTGGTCGTGACCGAACTGCTCACACGCGGGGGCGCTGCGTGACCGGACGCGTCTACCTCCACGTGGGCCTGCCGAAGTCCGGAACCACCTATCTCCAGTCCGTCCTGCGTGCCAACAAGGCCCTGCTGGGCGAGCACGGCTACGCCGTCGTCGGCCAGCAGCACGTCGACCTGGTGCATGCCGGCATGGTGGTGCGCGAGGACCCGCGCCTGGCGAAGCTCCCCGAGCGCGCCGGCAAGGCGTGGACGCGGGTCCTGGACGAGATCCGGGACTGGTCGGGCGACGCGGCGATCCTGAGCTACGAGCTGCTCGCGGGCGCGACGGAGGAGCAGGCGACCCGCGCGATGGACGCGCTCTCGGCGTACGAGGTGCACGTCGTGGTCACCGCGCGCGACTTCGGCCGGGCGCTCCCCTCGGCGTGGCAGGAGCGGCTGAAGTTCGCGCTCACCACCCCGCTCGAGGAGTGGCAGCCCCGGCCCGAGGAGGACGAGCGGTCCGAGTGGGGCTGGCGCACCCTCGACCCCGCCGGCGTGGCCGAGCGCTGGGGCGCCGCGATCCCGGCCGAGCGGCTGCACATCGTGACCATGCCCAAGGGTGGGAGCCCCGACGGGCTCTGGCGCCGGTACGCCGACGCGTGCGGCATCGCCGACGTCGACGTCGAGCTCCCGCTGGGCCTCGAGAACACCTCGCTCGGCGTGGCCGCAGCCGAGGTGCTGCGCCGGGTCAACGAGGTCTCCGGGCCGCCGATCTCCGACGGGCGCGAGCAGGCGCTCTGGCTCCGGGACACCCTGGCCCACGAGATCCTGGCCGGGCTCGACGACGAGCCGATGGGGCTCACCGACGCCCAGTTCGCCGAGGCCCAGCAGCGCTGCGAGCAGAGCCGCGTCCGGCTGGCCGAGGCCGGACACACGTGGCACGGCGACCCGGACGACCTGACGCCGACCCGCCGCGAGGCGCGCACCCCGGGCCAGGTCGACGAGGACCGGCTGCTGCGGGTCTCCATCGACGCGATCTGGGAGCTGCTGCTGGCACTGCGCGAGGAGCGCCGGGCGAACCCGGCGCCCGAGATGCCGGTCCGCGGACCGCGGAGCCTGCTCCGGGCCGCCGAGCACGGCGCGCTGCTGATCGAGAACCAGCGCCTCCACAAGCGGCTCGACCAGCTGGAGGAGCAGCTGCGGCAGAGCCGCAAGCTCCAGCACCGGATCGCCGCCGTCACCGACATCGTCACCGAGCTGCTGCTGCCGGCCGACGACCAGGACGACGCCCGCCTGGCCGACGCCGTCGCGACGTACCGCCGGGAGAACCTGTGATGGCCGGCTGGTGGCACCGGCTCCCCGGTGCGACCGCGAAGGAGCTCGTCGGGCTGGCCGGCTGGGTGGACAAGGTCGCCGAGGACGTCGCCGAGGACGTCGCCGTGACCGCCCGCTCCGAGCACCTGGTGGCCGACCTCGAGCGCACCGTCGGCGAGCTCGCCGCGGCCGCCCTGGACAGGAAGCGCGCCTGATGGCCCGCCGCGTCGTCCTGCACATCGGCACGATGAAGTCCGGCACCAGCTTCATCCAGAACGTCCTGGGCGAGAACAAGGAGCACCTCCGCGACGACCAGGGCATCCTGTTCCCCGGCAAGCGCTGGCGGCAGCAGGTCAGTGCGGTGTTCGACCTGATCGAGCGTGGCGGCGCCCGGCAGGAGCCGATGGCCGAGGACGGACCCTGGCGCACCCTCGCCGCCGAGGTGAACGCCTGGGACGGCGACGCCGTGATCTCCATGGAGTTCCTCGGCCCGCGGATGAAGGAGAAGATCAACCTCGTCCAGGAGTCCTTCGCCGGCGCCGAGCTCCAGGTCGTGATCACCGCGCGCGACCTGGCCCGCAGCATCCCGGCCATGTGGCAGGAGTCGGTGCAGAACGCCGCGACCACGACCTGGCCGGAGTTCCTGGACGCCGTGGAGGCCGAGCGGGACGAGCCCGGGCCCGCCCGCTGGTTCTGGAACCACCAAGGGGTCGCCGCGATGTCCCAGCGCTGGTCGAAGATCGTCGGCCGCGACCACTTCACGCTGATCACGGTGCCCCCGCCCGGAGCGGCGCCCACGCTCCTGTGGGACCGGTTCGCGCAGGTCGCGGGCATCGACCCGGCGCGCTGCACCCTCGACGTGAAGTCGAACCCGTCGATCGGCGTGGCCTCGGCGCTGGTGATGCGCCAGCTCAACGAGCTGCTCGACGACGCGCCGCTGAACCGCGGGCAGTACCACCGCTACGTCAAGCATCCCCTGGCCAAGGCGGCGCTGGCCTCGCGGAAGCGGGACGAGCCGGTGCTGGGCTTCGACGCGCCGTGGGTCTACCCCCGCGGTGCCGACGAGGTCGAGCGGCTGCGCCGGCTGGACCTCCGGGTCGTGGGCGACCTCGACGAGCTGCTGCCGCAGCCGGTCAAGGGCGTGCACACCGACGACGTCACCAGCGACGAGCAGCTCGGTGCCGCGGTCGCGGCCCTGGCCGCCGCCGTACGCGGGTGGTCGGAGAGCAGTGGCAAGGGCAAGGGGAAGGGCAACCGGCGCCGGGGGCGCCGGGGCGGCGGCCAGGGGAACGGCTCGTGATCCGCAGGCTCACCCGGTCCTCGTCGTCGGCAGGCCCGCTGCCCACCGTCGCGGCGATCACGATGGCCCGCGACGAGGGTCCGATGCTGCGACGCTGGGTCGACCACTACGGCCGCGAGCTCGGCGAGCAGAACCTGGTCGTCATCGACGACAACACCGTCGACGGCAGCACCGACGGCCTGGCCTGCCCGGTGATCCACATCCCGCCGATCACCAAGAAGCCGTTCGAGCCGGCCCGGATGGGGCTGCTCAGCGGGCTGGCCGAGTCGCTGCTGAACGTCTACGACGCGGTGCTCTTCGCGGACGCCGACGAGTTCATCGTGGCCGACCCCGCGAAGTTCGAGAGCATCCGGCACCTCGTCGCCGACCGGGCCGACCGCGACGTCCTCGGCGTCGTCGCCCTCAACGTCGTGCACCACGCGTCCGAGCCGCCGCTCGACCCGGCCGTGCCGATCCTCGACCAGCGGCACTACGCCAAGTTCCTCCCGCTGATGTGCAAGCCCGCCATCAAGCGGGTGCCCGCGGCCTGGCGGTGGGCCTCCCACGGGATCATGGCGCCGTACGCCGTCGACCCGGACCTGTTCATGTTCCACATGAAGTACGGCGACCGCGACCAGCTGCGGGCGATCAGCGCCGCCCGGAACGCCGCGTGGCAGGAGGACAAGCGGGCCGACGGCACCTCCTGGACCCTCGGTGCGGACGAGTCGGTCGAGGTCCTCGACCGGCTCTGGGACGACGTCGACCTCGACGCCGTGAAGACGTTCGAGGCGCCCCGCAAGCGGCTGCCGGAGATCATCGAGGAGCGCCCCGACGGCTCCTGGCGCGCCGTGGGGAAGGGCCAGGTGATCGCGATGCGGAAACGCCCGCTGATGGCCATCCCCGATCGCTTCCGCGGACTCGTCTAGCCTGTGGCCTGCTGAACCCTCACAGGCGAAGGACCCGTACATGGCGGACAAGGTCGTGCTGCACGTCGGACTGATGAAGTCCGGCACGACGTTCATCCAGCGACAGCTGTTCGCCCACCAGTCGACGCTGCGCGAGCGCGGGACGCTGGTCCCCGGCAAGAAGTGGAACGAGCAGGTCAAGGCCGTCAAGGACCTGATCCGCCCCGGCAACGAGCACGACGGCGCCTGGGCCGAGCTGGCCGGGCGGGTCCGCGAGTGGCCGGGCACGGCCGTGGTGTCGATGGAGTTCCTCGGCCCGGCCGGGCCCAAGGTCATCAAGCGGTTGGTCGAGTCGGTGGCGCCCGCGCCGGTCGAGGTGATCATCACGGCTCGCGACCTGAACCGGAGCATCGCCGCCCTGTGGCAGGAGACCATCCAGAACGGCCGCAGCTGGGGCTGGCCCGAGTACGTCGCGGGGGTGCGCGAGGCGTGCCCGTGGCACGACCCGCAGGACGTCGGCGAGGCCGGCCGCACGTTCTGGCGGCAGCAGGACCTGTCCCGGATCGCCGACACCTGGACGGCAGCCGGCGGCCGGATCTCGCTGGTGACCGTCCCGCACCCCGGGTGCGCCGAAGGGTGAGCTGCTCGACCGGTTCACCCGGGCCGCCGGCCTCGACGGCCTCGAGGTCGCGCCCAGCACCGGCAACGAGTCGCTCGGCGCCGCCTCCACCCTCGCCCTGCGCCGGATGAACGAGCTGCTGTCCGAGCAGGGGCTGGACTTCCCCAAGGGCTCGCAGGTCCGCAAGGGCGTGCTCGCCAAGAAGGTGCTCGCGGCCCGCCGTCGCGAGGAGCCGACCCTCGGCCTGCCCGTCCAGGACTGGGTGGTCGACATGTCCGAGGAGCTGGTCGCCCGGGCGCAGAAGCTGCCCGTCGACCTGGTCGGCGACTGGGCCGACCTGGCCCCCGTCGACGTACCCGGCATCGACCCCGCCGACGTACCTGCCGAGGCCGTGGCCGAGGCGGCGATCGCGGGGCTGGCCGGGCTGATCGAGCGCCGGGTGCGGAAGTGAGGTGGCAGGGGTGGTAGCCCTCTCGGTCGTCGTGCCGTGCTTCGACGAGGCGGCCGGCCTGGACGCGCTGGTCACCGAGCTCAAGGCCGTGCTGCCCACCGTGGCGGCGGACTTCGAGGTGGTGCTGGTCGACGACGGCAGCGGCGACGACACCCTGCCCCGCCTGCGGGCGATCGCCGAGGCGGACCCCCGGTTCCGCTACCTCGCGCTGAGCCGCAACTTCGGCAAGGAGTCGGCCATGCTGGCCGGGCTCAGCCACGCGACCGGCGACGCGGTCGCGATCATCGACGCCGACCTCCAGCACCCGCCCCGGCTGCTGGCGCAGATGGTGCCGCTGCTGGACCAGGGCTACGAGCAGGTGGTCGCCCGTCGCACCCGCACCGGCGACCCGGCTGTCCGGACCGCCCTGTCCCGCAGCTACTACCGGGTGATGAACCGGCTCGTCGACGTCCGGCTCGAGGACGGCGTCGGCGACTTCCGGGTGATGAGCCGGAACGCCGTACGCGCGCTGCTCGCGCTGGGCGAGTACAACCGGTTCTCCAAGGGACTGTTCTCGTGGATCGGGTTCGCCACGGCGACCGTCGACTACGAGAACGTCTCCCGCGAGACCGGCCAGACCAAGTGGCGGATGCGCGACCTGTTCAACTACGGGCTCGACGGGGTGCTGTCGTTCAACACCCGGCCGCTGCGGCTGGCCATCTACTTCGGCGTGCTGGTCGCAGCCGTCACCTTCGGCTACGCCCTGTGGGTGCTCTGGGACGCGATCGTGCACGGCAATCCCGGTCCCCGGCTACGTCACCACGATCTGCATCGTGGTCGGCTTCGGCGCCGTCCAGATGATCCTGCTCGGGGTCATCGGCGAGTACCTCGGCCGGATCTACGCCGAGACCAAGCACCGCCCGCACTTCCTGATCCGGGAGAGCAGCGACGGCCAGGCGGCCGTGACCGTGCAGCTCGGCCCGGAGCGGGGGCAGCAGCCGCTGCCGCCGGCGGAGCCGCACCCGGCGCCCCGCGAGGCGGGGGAGTGAGCGGGGGTCGCTGGCGCGCGCTGGCCTGGCCGGGGGCCGTGTGCGCCCTCACCGGGCTGCACGTCGTGGTCGTCACGCTGCTCAACCGCGACTTCCTGATCCGCGGGGACACCGACGCCCAGTTCGCCCCGACCTGGCACCACCTCGGCGAGCTGGTCCGCGACGGCCAGTGGCCGCCGCTGCTCGACCCGGACGCCTGGGCGGGCGGCAACTACGCCGCCGAGGCGCTGTTCGGTGTCTACAACCCGGTCAACCTCCTGATCTGGGTCTTCATGTCCCTGGTGCCGAACCTCCTGCTCGGCGTGGTCGTCGTGAAGGGCGTCGCGTTGATGGCCCTCGCCCTCGGCACCTGGTTCGTCTGCCGCGACCACGGCGCCGAGCGGTGGTCGGCCGCGGTGGTCTCGGTCGCCCTGCCGGTCTCGGGCTACACGCTCTACTGGGACGCCGGGTCCTGGGCCGCCGGCCTGCTCGCGTTCGCCTACGCCCCGTGGGTCTGGTGGAGCTTCCGCCGGGTGCTGCAGGGTCGGATGAACCCGTTCTGGGCGTTCCTGATCGGCAGCCTCGCCATCACCCAGGGCAACCCGTACGGCACGCTCGCGGTGGTCGGCATCGGGTTCGCGCTGCTGGTCGAGGGCGCGGTGGCCCGCAACTGGCGGGGTGCCCGGACCCTCCTCCTGCTCGGGATCTGCGTCGCCGCCTGGCTGCCGCTGGTCTACCTGCCGCTCCTCGAGACGGCCGAGCTGGCGCTCCGGTCCGGCGGCGACCTGTTCTCCAACAACGGCAAGATGCGCCCGGCCTTCGGCGACGTGTTCGTCCTCGGCTCCCCGACGTACGTGCCGCCGATCCGCGCCATCACCGGCCAGATGCAGGTCCCGGCGGTCTACTTCGCCTGGTTCCTGGTGCCGCTGCTGCCGTGGCTGCGGTACGGCGTGCTGCGCGGCCGCGCGCGCGAGTTCGTCGGCGTCGGCACCCTGGCGGCGTTCTACCTGCTGCTCGCCATCGGCCCGTCGAAGCTGTGGCTGTTCCGCTGGCCGATCCGGCAGCTCGAGTACTTCTACCTCGCGCTGGCCGTGGTGCTCGCGGTGCTGCTCGGCGCCGGCCTCGCCCGCGACCACGTCCGCGCCCGGCTGGCCGGCACCGCCGCGCTGGTCGGGCTCACCGCCTGGCTGACCTGGTCGGAGGACCCGCTCTGGACCTCGGTCGCCATCGGCGGCCCGCTGGCCCTGGTCCTGCTCACGGTCGTGCTGCTGGGGGTGCACCTGCGCCGGCTCGGGACCCTGGTGCTGGTCGCGGTGCTGGTCGGCGGCACCAGCGCCGTCCTGGTCATGCAGGCGCTTGGTGTTCGGCGAGAACGCCAGCTCCCGGGTGTGGCACTTCCCGCACGACGTCTCCACGCTCCAGGACCGGTTCGCGGACTACGACGGCCAGGTCATGCAGTTCGCCGACCTGCGGTCGCGCCAGAAACCCGGCAAGGACGCCAAGCTGCGCGAGTCATGGCAGCACTTCCTGGCCGGCAGCATGTACGACGTGGCCGACGTCGAGGCGGTCAACCACTACACCGGCATGGGCTACGAGCCGTTCACGAAGCGGCTGTGCATGGACTACGACGGGCTGGCGAAGGAGTGCGGCTTCCAGCGGATCTGGGAGCCGGTCGGCGACGACGGGCCGCCGCTGGCGGACCTGATGAAGCTCGACACGATCGTCGTGCAGAAGGACATGGCCTCGAAGGTGACGCCGCCCGACGGCTGGACGCCGGACGAGCGCGGCCAGGTGGTGGTCTTCACCCGCGACGAGCCGCTCCCGTTCGAGGGCAGCCGGCTCAGCTGGGCCGACGACGGGGTCGAGGTCGAGTCGGCGAGCACCGACGGCCCGTACGCCGAGACCGTCGAGCTGTCCTCGGAGTCCGGCGGCGAGGTGACGTTCGCGATGCTCGCCTGGCCCGGCTACTCCGCCGAGCTCGACGGGAAGTCGCTCCCGGTGCGCGGCAACGACGTCGGCCTGCTGACCGTGCGGGTGCCACCCGGCTCCTCAGGCACGCTCGAGGTCACCTACCGGCCGCCGGGACTCGTGGCCGGCCTGGGCGCCGGCGCGCTCGGCACCCTCGGCGCCGCGGGCCTCGGCGTACTCCACGTGCGGCGTCGCCGCCGCGACGAGAGACCCGTCACGCCGACGGCCCCGGAGACCGCCGAATAAGTCACACGACGGCCACCTCGCGGTGGCCGGACGACATACTTGTCCCCGCCCTGACCAGCTGAACCGGAAGGACGTGCCCCCATGGGTCGCCTGTGCGAGACCGACGGACTGACCGAGGACCAGACCGAGATCCTGAAGGCGGTCCGGACCTTCGTGGAGGAGAAGATCCTCCCGGTCGCGACGGAGCTCGAGCACAAGGACGAGTACCCCACCGAGATCGTCGAGGGGCTCAAGGAGCTCGGCATCTTCGGGCTGATGATCCCCGAGGAGTACGACGGGCTGGGCGAGTCGCTGCTGACCTACGCGCTGTGCGTGGAGGAGATCGCCCGGGGCTGGATGAGCGTCTCCGGCATCATCAACACCCACTTCATCGTCGCCTACATGCTGCTCCAGCACGGCACCGAGGAGCAGAAGAAGAAGTACCTCCCGAAGATGGCCACCGGCGAGGTCCGGGGCGCCTTCTCGATGTCCGAGCCCGGCTGCGGCTCCGACGTCTCCGCCATCAAGACCAAGGCCGTGAAGGGCGACGACGGCGGCTACACGATCACCGGCCAGAAGATGTGGCTGACCAACGGCGGCTCGTCGAACCTGGTCGCCGTACTGGTGAAGACCGACGAGGGCGCCGACTCGGTCTACAAGAACATGACGACCTTCCTCGTCGAGAAGGAGGAAGGCTTCGGAGAGACGGCGCCGGGCGTCACCATCCCGGGCAAGATCGAGAAGATGGGCTACAAGGGCGTCGACACCACCGAGATGATCTTCGAGGGCCACGAGATCGCGGCCGAGCAGATCCTCGGCGGCGAGCCGGGCAAGGGCTTCTACCAGATGATGGACGGCGTCGAGGTCGGCCGCGTCAACGTCGCCGCCCGCGGCTGCGGGGTCGCCAACCGGGCGTTCGAGCTCGGCGTGGCCTACGCCCAGCAGCGGGAGACCTTCGGCAAGAAGATCGCCGAGCACCAGGCGGTGCTGTTCCGGCTCGCGGAGATGGCGACCAAGATCGAGGCCGCGCACGCGATGATGGTCAAGGCGGCCCGGATCAAGGACAAGGGCAAGCGCAACGACCTCGAGGCCGGGATGGCGAAGTACCTCGCCTCGGAGTACTGCTCGCAGGTGGTCGAGGACTCGTTCCGGATCCACGGCGGCTACGGCTTCTCCAAGGAGTACGAGATCGAGCGGCTCTACCGCGAGGCCCCGATGCTGCTGATCGGCGAGGGCACCGCCGACATCCAGCGGATGATCATCGGCCGCCGGCTGCTCGAGGACTACAAGCTCAAGGGCTGACCTCGGCCCGCGCCAGCGGGAACGCCGCCAGGAGGTCGTCGGGCGACCGGGTCAGCTCCGGCAGGCTCGCGTGCCCGGTGACGGCCGCGAGGTCGAGGCCCGCGACGTCGGCGACGCCGATGTCCAGCATCGAGACCCGCGACCGGTCCAGCACGGTGAAGAAGTCCTCGAACTTGTACTTCCCGCCCCGGAGGCCGGCGTCGGAGATCTTCAGCCAGGTCCAGGGCACGCCGTACGCCTGGGCGACGATGACGCCGTGCAGCGAGGTCGAGATGCAGGCGGCCGACGACGCGATCTCGTCGACGACCTGCTCGAGGCTGTGCCCGACGTCGACCAGGTGCACCTCGGCGGAGTTCGTGCCCGTGAAGTGCTCGGCGTGCCTGGCGTGCGCCACCACCGAGACCTTGCCTGCCGAGGCCGCGCACGGCTCCGGCCGGTAGAAGCGGGGGAGCAGGAGCCCTGGGTCGCCGTACACCTCGGGGACGTCCCAGCCGAGCTTCTCGACCAGCTCGGCGCGGGTCTGGGTGCCGCGCACCGCGTGCACGCGCACGTCGTCGAGCCCCTTCAGGGTCTCCAGGGCCTCGTCCTTGAGCGGCCGCATCAGCCCGGCGCCCCAGATGTCGACGCTGCCGCGGTTGAGGTGGCCGATGATCGAGCCGACGGTCACCAGCGTCGGCACGTCGCGCGCGATCCGCTTGCCGTTGACGACGTCCCGGCCGGTCAGCCGCTGCACCATCCAGGGGCCGAGTGCGTCGCCGAAGTTGCTGTGGGCGTCCCACCACCAGACGCTGACGTGGTCGCCGGGCAGGGGCAGGTCGGGGTTGAGCCCGCTCGGGACCGTGTCCGCCTCGTGGGCGAGGCGGTTCGCCCAGTCGAGCGCGGCCCGGGCGACCTCGCTCGGCGACAGCCGACGCGCGGTCCCATGCGTGGAGGAGGTGCCGCTCCTTCGGGTCGTGGACCAGGCGCGCCTTGCCGATCAGCGACGCTGCGCAGGTGCCGGGCGACCCGCTCTCCACGCGCGACCACGAACAGCTCGACTCGGTCGGCCGTTGCGCGCACGTCGATCGCCGCCGGCCGGCCCGCGATGGGGAACTCCAGCACCACCGTCCGCTCGTCGAACCGCCGGACCCTTTGGTCGGCCCCCGACCGGGAGTCCCCGGCGGAGCTCGCCGAGGACCTCGGCGAGCAGGTCGTTCTCAGCCACGCGGGTGGTCCGGTCGAAGGGGCACCGCGCCACGCTATCGGGTGCGGGCATGGGTGTGGCCCCGCCCGAGGGACGGGGAGTGTCGGGGCCGGGGTAGTCAGGCGGGCGGCGAGGTAGGTCGCGACGACGTCGAGGCCGATGCCCGGTAGGCAGGGCGGCGAGGTACGTCGGCCGAGCTTGTCGAGGCCTCACACGGTCGCCAGTGGTTCCCGATTTTTGGGTTACGTGGTTGCTCGCCGCTGTGGTCGTCGCACTACTTCCGCCTGCTTTCCGGCTCGCGGTCAGCTCGGGTCGACCGCCGTGGTCACTGTCGAAGATTTCCCAAAGAAGTTGTCCACATCCCTGTGAAACAAGGGGTTTCCGGCCCTTGAGTGTCGGTGGTCGATGCTTGGAGTGGAGTCATGGCAGCAGACGCGATCGAGCTCGACACCGCTTGTCGGTGTTGGCTGCTGCGCGTGCGCACGCGCGATCGCGGACCCGGCAGAGGCTCGGTTGTTGATGCTGGCCGTGGACTGGGCGGCGATGCACTCGACCGACTCGATCGACGAGGCCGAGATGCTGGTCGGGTACGGCGACCAGGGCATGCCCCTGGCCGGCGAAGGCGCACCGTTGGTGGCGGAGTTCGCGGTCACCGAGTTCGCCGCCGCGATCGGCCTGTCCACCGACGCCGGGAAGGCGTATGTCGGCCACGCCCTCGAGCTGCGGCATCGGCTCCCGCGCGTGTGGCGCCGGGTCGTCAAGGGTGACCTGAAGGCGTGGCAGGCCCGCCGGATCGCGGAGCGCACCTCGTTGTTGACGCAAGGAGGCGGCGGCGTTCGTGGACGCCCAGGTGGCGCACGTGGCGCACAAGATCGGGCCCTACCAGCTGCACGCGCTGGTGGAGCAGGCCATCGCCCAGTTCATGCCCGACCTCGCCGAAGAACGCAGGCTCGCGAGAGCCGACGGCCGCTACTTCACCGTCGAGGCCCAGCAGGACTCCTACGACGGCACCGCCGCCGTGCACGGCACCCTCGACCTCGCCGACGCCCACGACCTCGAGACCGCGGTCGCCGACCTCGCCGCCCAACTCAAGCACCTCGGCTCCGAAGACTCCCTCGACGTACGCCGCGCACTCGCGGTCGGCGAACTCGCCCGCTGCCAGCCCACCCTCGACCTGAACCCAATGTCGGTCGAGCCCGTCGAGACCACACGCACCCAGCGGCAAGTGGTCCTGTACGTCCACCTCACCGACGCCGCCCTGACCGGCGCGGCCGGCACCGCCCGCCTGGAGCGCGGCAACGGCCAGGTCACCGCCGGGCAGGTCCGCGACTGGTGCGGAACGGCCGGGAAGATCACGGTCAAGCCGGTCATCGACCTCGAGACCCACGACCCCGTCGACAGCCCCGGTGGTGCCGGACCGGCACGCCGAGATCGTCACCCTCCGCGACCGCACCTGCGTCTTCCCCTGGTGCACCAGACCAGCCAGACGCTGCGACAAGGACCACTCGATCCCGCATGCGCGTGGCGGACCGACCTGTCCGTGCAATCTCGGCGCCGCTCTGTCGCCGGCACCACCGGATCAAGACCCACGGCGCGTGGTCCTACCGCACGATCGAGCCCGGCACCTACCTGTGGACGTCCAAGCACGGCTACCAATACCTCCGCGACCCCGCGGCACGCGCGACGTGTCCTCCGACCGGCCCCGGCCACCCGACTGACTACCCCGCCCCACACCCCGCCCACGGGCGGGGCCATAGCATGCCCAGGCGACCGTGTGAGGCCTCGACAAGCTCGGCCGACGTACCTCGCCGCCCTGCCTAACCTCATGGGGTTTCGAGGCTCGTCGCTGGCGCTCCTCGCACCTCAACCACCGGGCTGCGCGCGAACTCGCTCGACGCACTTGGCCCGAGATGGCAGGGTGAAGGGGACGCGACCACCAGGAGGAACCGTGCCGGACTCAGAAGGCCAGAACGACGACCTCAAGGCGAAGATGCGCGAGGCCCTCGACCGCAAGCGGGCCCACGACCACCCGGACGACACCGCGGGCCACCAGGCCAAGGCGCACGGTCCCGAGGTCGCGGGCGGCGCCGCACCCAAGGTGCACCGGCGCAAGGCCGGCGGCGGAGGGTCCTGAGCTGACCGCGTGAGTAATCCCACCCGTTCCGTCCTCGCCCTCGGCAGGGCGGAACGGCATGCTGGGCGCCATGCAATTCGGGCGTAGCTACGAGGAGTTCGAGGTCGGCGCGACCTACAAGCACTGGCCGGGCAAGACGGTGACGGAGTACGACGACCACCTGTTCTGCCTGCTGACCATGAACCACCACCCGCTCCACCTCGACGTCAACTACGCCGAGAAGACCACCCAGTTCGGGAAGAACGTCGTGGTCGGCAACTACGTCTACTCGATCCTGCTCGGCATGTCCGTCCCGGACATCTCCGGCAAGGCGATCGCCAACCTCGAGATCGAGTCGCTGCGCCACGTCGCGCCGACGTTCCACGGGGACACGCTGTACGGCGAGACCACCGTGCTGGACAAGTGGGAGTCGAAGTCGAAGGACGACCGCGGCGTGGTGCACGTCGAGACCATCGGCTACAACCAGGACGGCAAGGTCGTCTGCATCTTCCGGCGCAAGGTCATGGTGCCGAAGAACAGCTACCTCGAGGAGCGCGGCGGCGAGCAGCCCGGCCGACCGGTGCCCCAGCCCGACAAGAACTGGCCGGGACCGGCCGGCGACTGACGCACCCGCGCCGGCACCTCGACACCGGCGAGCAGGACCAGGGCCGGCGACCAGGGCATGCGCTGCGCGGTCATCGGCTCGCCGCCAGGGACACGGTGCCGCTCGGGCCGTGGCTGCGGCTCGCGTTCCGGCGTGCGGAGCACGTGCACGGCCACCAGGCCCATCGCGAGGGTGTGCCCGAGCGCTCCGGTGTAGCTGCCGTAGTCGCTGAGCGGCGCGATCGGGGACAGCGCGAGTCCGATCACGGCGACCAATGGCTCGGCCGCCGCGATCGCGACGCCGACGATCCTCGGGAAGGTGCCGTTGCGTGCGGTGCACACGCCGAACCACAGCATCCCGACGATCCAGACCAGGACGGCCGGGCCGACGAGGCTGCGCAGGTCGTCCACGCCGAGGGCGACGAGGAGCATCAGGACGCCGTTGACGAGCATCGCCGCCTCGGTCGTCCAGAACGCGCGGCGGCAGGAGCGCGTGGCGCGGGCGGACTGTGCGGCCTGCACCCCGGCCAGCAGGGCCATGGTGAGCACCCAGGGGGCGAGCATCGCCGCGTTGCGCCAGTCCTGCGGGCCGGGCTCGAGCAGCGAGTGGATCGCGATGACGGCGAAACCGGTGGCGGCGCCGATGCCGCAGAGGCCTGCCAGGCGGATCAGCCTGCTCATCGCGGGCCTCCGACGTGGGCGCGGACGGAGGGTCGCGAGGCCAGGACGAGGACGGCAAGGCCGACGACTCCGAAGACGACGGCCTCGGTCTCCTGCCAGGCGACCAGCTTGAGCGTCGTGAAGGCAACCATCCAGGTCCCGAAGGCCAGCAGGCCCGAGCGCCCGGACGCCCGGCCGGCCAGCGTGGCCACGGCGGAGAGGGCGCCGAGCGCGCTGAGGAACAGGTACGCCGCGACGAAGACCACGCCGAGGTCGCTCCAGCCCTCCTTGCCGGTGAAGTAGACGGCGCCGTAGCCGCCGACCAGGGCGGCGAGCAGGGCCAGGCCGGAGGCGCCGAGGGCGGCCGGCGGGGGAGCGGAGCGGGTCGGTGCGGGGCTGAGCGCGGTGCTCATCGGGGTCTCCTTGCGGTCGTTCGGTGGGTGGTGTCGGTGCGACGCGACGACTCTGCTGGCGGAGGTGTCCCGGGCGCGACGGCCCGGAGTCACGACCCGACTCGGGACTTCTCGTCCCGTGACGTCGGGCTGCTGCGCCCCGAGAATGGGTGCGTGCGCGGAGTCGGAGGCGTGGTGGCGGTCCTGGCCGGGTTGGCCGGTGGCCTGGTGCACGCCGTCAACGCCGCCGACGGGCGGACGGTGTCCCCGTCGTTCTGGCTGATGCAGCTGACTGCGGCGATCGGCTACGGCACGCTCGCCTGGGTCCTGCGCTCGCGCGGCACGGTCGCGCTCCGGGCCGCCGTCGGCACGGTGGCGCTCTGCCCGGCGTTCGCGCTGCTCGCCAACGAGGTCGCTCTCGCCGCGGGATCCTCGCTGCTCACCTGGGTCGGCTCCTGGCTGTGGGCGCCCGGGTACGTCGCGATCGTCGCGCTCCTGCCCGCGCTCCTCCCCGACGGGCATCCGGTCTCCCCGCGCTGGCGGCCGGGTGTCGCGCTGGGCGTGGTCGCCGCTGTGCTCGCCGGCGCTTCGTGGGCGGTCACGCCGTACGACCTCCAGGACTACCCGGGACCACTCGCCGACAGCACCAACCCGGTCGGGACCGACCTGGCGACGCATCCGCTGGTCGCCGGCGCCGTGGCCGCCGTGCTCCTCTCGGCAGTCGCGGTGGCTGCGGCCTCGCTGGTGGTCCGCTGGCGCGGCAGCCGGGGCGTGGTCCGCCAGCAGCTGAAGTGGGTGCTGCTCGGCGTCGCCGCGACCATCGTCGTGATCGTCGTGTCGCGACTGGTGCCGGTCGGGGCCGTCGAGACGGTGGCGGCGCTGGCGATGCTCCCGCTCCCGGCGGCGATCGGCGTCGCCGTTCTGCGGCACGGGCTCTGGGACGTCGAGGTGGTGGTCTCCCGCAGCGTCGGGTACGCCGCGGTGTCGGTGTCGGTGGTCGGCCGCGTACCTGGTGGTGGTCGGGCTGGCCGGTCTCGTGGTCGACCCGGACCCGTGGGTGCTGTCGGTCGTGGCAGTGGCGCTGGTCGCGCCGCTGGCCGTGCCGGTGCACGCGCTGTTGCGACGTCGGGTGAACCGCTGGATCCACGGCGACGAGGACGAGCCGCTGGACGTGCTGGCACGGGTCGGCCGCACGCTGGCGGCAGCCTCGGACCCGGCGGAGCCTGGTCGACCGGGTGCTGCCGTCGGTGCTCGACCGGGTGCGGGTGGCGCTGCGGGCCGGGCGGGTGGAGCTCCGGCTGGACGACGGCACCCTCCTGCGGGACGGGCCGGTCGCCGGCGCGTCCGACGGCTGGGAGGTCGTTGTCCTGCCGCTGCGCTACGGGGGCGCGGACCTCGGCGAGCTGTCGGTGGCGCGGCCGGGCGGCTTCGGGCGGGCCGAGCTGCACCTGCTGGACCGGCTGGCGACCCAGGCCGCGGTCGCCGTGCACACCGTGCTCCTCGCCCGCGAGACGCAGCGCTCCCGGGAGCTGGTCGTGAGCACCCGCGAGGAGGAGCGCCGCCGGCTGCGGCACGACCTGCACGACGGCGTCGGCCCCTCGCTGGCCGCGCTCGCCCTCCAGATCGAGACCGCGCGCGACCTCGCCGTCGACGACCCCGCAGCTGCCGCCGGCATGCTCGGCCGGCTCGCGCCGCGGATGAATGCGCTGGTCGCCGACGTCAGGTCGCTGGTGCACGAGCTGCGGCCGCCGACGCTCGACGAGCTGGGCCTGGGCCCGGCCGTGCGCGAGCTGACGGCGCGGCTGTCGGGCGGGCCGGTCCGCGTGGTGACCGACACCGACGGGCTGGGCGAGCTGCCCGCCGCGGTCGAGGTGGCGGCGTACCGGATCGTGGGTGAGGCCGTCACCGAACGCCGTGCGGCATGCCGATGCGACCGAGGTGCGGGTCCGCCTGACCACCGAGGACAGCCGGCTGCGGGTGCGCGTGGAGGACGACGGGCACGGGCTCCCGGACACGCCGGTGCCCGGCCTCGGGCTGCTGTCGATGCGGGCCCGCGCCGAGGAGCTCGGAGGGGACCTCGGCCTGGAGTCCGGGCCGTCCGGCACCGTCGTCACCGCCAGCCTCCCGCTGGCCCTGGCCGCGTCGGGGGTGGGCGGATGACGATCAGGGTCCTGGTCGTCGACGACCACCCGCTCTACCGCGAGGGCCTGGTCGGCGCCGTCGAGACGATGGCCGGCAAGGAGGTCGTCGGCGCAGGCGGCCGACGGCGCCGAGGCGGTGCGGCTGGCGGCCGAGCTCACGCCCGACGTGGTCGTGATGGACCTGCACATGCCGGTGATGAACGGCGTCGACGCCACCCGCGAGATCGCCGCCGCCCACCCCGAGGTGGCGGTGCTCGTGCTGACCATGCTGGAGGGCGACGACTCGGTGTTCGCGGCCGTCCGGGCCGGCGCCCGCGGCTACCTGCTCAAGGGCGCGGACCGCAGCGAGATCGACCGGGCGCTCGAGGCGGTGGCGCACGGCGAGGTGGTGTTCTCGGCGAACATCGCGTCCCGCGTGCTGGCCTTCTTCGGCGGGCGGCCGGGTGCGTCGCTGACGCCGTTCCCCGAGCTCACCGACCGTGAGCGCGAGGTGCTGGACCTGGTCGCGCGTGGGCTGACGAACGCCGAGATCGCGCAGCGGCTGACGGTCAGCGACAAGACCGTGCGCAACCACGTGTCGAACGTCTTCGCGAAGCTGCACGTCGCCGGCCGGGCCGAGGCCGTCGCGCGGGCCCGGGATGCGGGCCTGGGCTCGGCGCCTCCCGGCCTGCCCTGACCGGCGCGTCAGGGTGCGGTGACCCGGCTGGGGACGGGCGCGAACGCGCGGGCCAGCGGCAGCAGCAGCAGGATCAGCACCATCGGTACGGCGAAGCCGATCCGCAGGTTGCCGGCGCCCACCACTCCGGTGAGCACGGCGCCGAGCAGCGCGCCGACGTAGTTGAACTGGTTGAACCGGGCGATCACCGCGTCCACGCGGCGCTGCCGGGTGCCCGGGTCGACCTCGTCGCCGCCGGCGATCCGGGCCGCGGCCGAGAAGCTGAGCGGCGCGATCACGGCGGTGCCGGCCCCGAGCAGGGTGAACCCGACGACCGCCACCGGCCAGCCGGGCGCGAACACCACGACGGCCAGGGCGACGGCGGCCAGCACCGCGCCGACCCGCAGCACCCGCACCGCGCCGTACGTCGCGACGGCGCTGTCGCCGGCCAGCCGGACCAGCCCGCTGGCCACCAGGTAGGGGAAGGTCGCCAGCGCGACCAGGCCCTCCGGGGTGTCGAAGGTGTCGTCGAGGTACGTCGGGCCCCAGGTCGCGGCGGCCGTGTCGACCATGTAGAAGAGCACCAGGGCGGCCCCGACCAGCAGGATCGGCCGCCAGGGCACGGCCACCTCGCTGATCTCGGCCGCGATCCCGTGGTCGCGGCGGAGGAACGGCGCGAACAGCACGACCAGCGGCAGCGCAGCGAGCACCGCCGTCGCCTCGAGCGGGGCGTTCGGCGTCGCCAGGGTCACCGCCGCGCCGACGATGCCGCCGAGCGTCCAGGCGCCGTGGAACGACGGCAGGATCGGTCGCCCGTAGGAGTGCTCGAGGGCCACCGCCTGCATGTTGCTGCTGGCGTCCACGACGCCCAGCCCGACGCCGTACACCGCCATCCCGGCGACGAAGAACGCGGCTTCGCGGAGCGGTGCCGAGGACCGGGACCGCGACCGTGATCAGGGCGAGGCCGATCCGCAGCAGCGTGGCGCTGTCGCTGCGCTCGGCGAGCCGCTCGGCCAGCACCGAACCCACGCCGGCGAGCAGCACCATCATCAGCAGCAGGCCGGACAGCTCGAGGTCCGAGAGGTGCCAGCGGTCCGAGAAGTCCGGCAGCCGCGTGGTCAGGCTGATGAACACGAATCCCTGGGTCGCGAAGGCCGCGGCGATGGCGAGCCGGGCGCGATTCGATGCCATGGACCGCATCGTGGCACGACCGCGACCCACGATCCGCCGTCTGGTGCCAGACTCGCGGTGTGAGTACCCATGAGGTGTGGCTGGTCCGGCACGGCGAGACCGAGTGGAGCAAGACCGGGCGGCACACCTCGGTCACCGACCTGCCGCTGACGCCCGTCGGCGAAGCGGTGGCGACCCAGGTGGGGGAGCGGCTGGCCGGCGAGGAGTTCGAGCAGGTGTTCACCAGCCCACGGCTGCGCGCCCGGCGGACCGCCGAGCTGCTCGGGCACGACGAGGCCGAGGTCGACGAGGACCTCGTCGAGTGGGGGTACGGCGACTACGAGGGCGTCACCAACGCGCAGATCCGCAAGACCGTCCCGGGCTGGACGCTGTGGACACACCCGGTGCCCGGAGGGGAGACGCCGGACCAGGTGACGGAGCGGCTGGACCGGGCGATCGCGCGGATCCGGGCCGTCGACGGCCAGGTGATGGTGATCTCCCACGGCCACGCCCTGCGGGCGTTCACGGCGCGCTGGCTGGGCCTCCCGGTGACCGAGGGACGGCTGTTCCGGCTGGACACGGCGACGGTGTCGGTGCTCGCCTACGAGCGCGGCACGCCGGTCGTGCTGCGCTGGAACTCTTGACGGCGCTCCCGCTGGCCGAAACCCTGCTCCCTATGTCGCTGACGGCCTGGTGCCCACGGTGCCGCGAGACGCTCGAACAGGCGTCGAGGCGGCCCGGAGTGCCCCGTGCACGGCGACCTGCCGACGCTGTGGCGGCCGGACGAGGTGTCCTACGACGAGTTCGCCGAGCACCTGCGGCTCGCCGGTGACTTCCCGTCGTACCTGCCCTGGCCGATGAGCCCCGGCTGGTCGGTGACCGACTTCGGTGTGGTCACCGATGCCCGGGAGCGACCGCGGGCCACGGTCACCTGCTGCTCGGGGACCAGCGAGCTGGACGGGCCGGTCGACGTGTTCTTCGTGGCCGAGGAGGCCGGCGTCGGGCTCGGCGCCCGGGTGGCCTCGCTGATCGGCGACGACCCGGGCCGCGAGATCGGCGACGGCCCGCCGATGGTGCGGGTCCGGATCGCCAGCCAGCAGGTGTCGCTCTGGTCGGTCTCGACGAGCGGGTCGGACGGCGACTTCGACCGCTCGGTCTTCGCCGGCGAGGCCGCCGGCCGCTGGCTGTGGATCGTGCTCCGGCCGGCGTCGGCCATGCTGCTGCTCCGCGACGACTGGATCCTGCGCGACGTCTCCGGCATCGGCCCGCCCCTGCTGGAGATGCCGTTCGGGGGCCAGCGCCCCGTCTGGTGACGCCGACCCGTCGTCAATTAACGACGGGTCAGCCACGCCCTACGCTGCGGAGGTGCGCATCGACCTCCACACCCACTCGCGGGCGAGCGACGGGACGCAGAGCCCGGACGAGCTGGTGCGCGCGGGGGTGGCGGCCGGGCTGGACGCGATGGCGATCACCGACCACGACACCGCCGAGGGCTGGGCCGAGGCAGCCGAGACGGCGGCGGACGTGGGCCTCACCCTGGTCCGCGGCATGGAGGTGAGCACCCGCCACCGCGGGCGCGGCGTCCACCTGCTGGCCTACCTGCCCGACCCCGACCACCCGCCGCTCGCGGCGGAGCTGGCCAAGATCATCGCCGGCCGCGACACCCGGGTCCCGGCCATGGTCGAGCGGCTCAACGAGCTGGACATCCCGATCACCGTCGACGACGTGCACCGCGCCGCCGGGTCCGCCGCGGCCACCGGCCGGCCGCACGTCGCCGACGCGCTCGTGACGCTCGGGGTGGTCGCCGACCGGGACGAGGCGTTCGCGCTGTTCCTCTCCGCCGGCCGACCGGCGTACGCCGACCGGTACGCCGCCAGGCTCGGCGACATGGTCGAGATCGTGACCGCCGCCGGCGGGGTGAGCGTGGTGGCGCACCCGTGGGGCCGGCACCAGCGGACCTCCCTCGACGAGGCGGCGCTCGCGGAGCTGGCGGAGCTCGGGCTGGCCGGGATCGAGGTGGACCACCAGGACCACGACGCCGGGAGCCGGGAGGCGCTGCGCGCGATCGCCCGCAACCTCGGCCTGGTCGCCACCGGCTCCAGCGACCACCACGGCGCCGGCAAGTCCGACCACGAGCTGGGCTGCAACACCACCGACCCCGAGCAGTTCGAGCGGCTGCTCGCGCTGGCCGACGCGTCCGCGGCGCGCTCCGGGCGGCGTACTCCGGAGGTCGTCAACCGATGAGCGACGTCCTCAACACCGTGCTCCTGGTCGAGGTCTTCGTGACCCTGTTCGTGATCATGGACCCGGTCGGCACGGTCCCGATCTTCCTGTCCCTGACCAGCGGCCGCTCGGTGGCGTCGTCGCGGAAGGCGGCCTGGCAGGCGGTCGCGGTGTCGTTCTTCGTGATCACGCTGTTCGCGTTCTTCGGGCAGCAGATCCTGGAGTACCTCCACATCTCGCTGCCCGCGCTCCAGGGTGCCGGCGGCCTGCTCCTGCTCCTGGTCGCGCTCGAGCTGCTCACCGACAACGAGAAGGAGCCGACCGCGAGCGCCGGCGCCAACGTGGCGCTGGTCCCGCTCGGTACGCCGCTGCTCGCCGGGCCGGGTGCGATCGTCGCGACCATGCTGTTCGTCGAGTCCGTGGACGGCGTCGGCGACTTCACCGCCGTCGCGCTCGGCGTCGTACTGGTGCACGTCAGCCTGTGGGCGGCGATGCGGTTCTCGCTGCCGATCCTGCGGCTGATCCGGCCGAGCGGCGTGCTGCTGGTGACCCGGATCGCGGGTCTGCTGCTCTCCGCGATCGCGGTCCAGCTGGTCGCCGACTCCGTGCGCGCCTTCATCGCCGGCGAGGGCTGACGCTACTTCCGACCGAGGGTCTGGAAGCGCTGGAGCACCCCGCTCGGGACGGCCCGGGTGACGGCGGCGATGGTGCGGTACTGCGCGCCGGGGATCGAGAAGGTCCGGCCCTTGTCGAAGTCCGACAGCGCCCGGTCGACCAGGAATCCAGCGTCCAGCCACAGGAAGCCGGTGCCGCGCTTGACGCCCATCCGCTCGTGGAACTCGGTCTTGGTGAAGCCCGGGCACAGGGTCGTGACGGTCACGCCGGCCGGGGCGTACTCGTTGTGCGCCCACTCGCCGAAGCTGTTCATCCACGACTTCGCCGCGGAGTAGGAGCCGCGCGGGAGGAACGCCGCCACGCTGGAGACGTTGATGATGCCGCCGCGTCCGCGCTCGCGTCATCGCGCCCAGGGCGGCGTGGCACAGCCGCATCGGCGCGGTCACCAGCACGTCGAGCATCGCCTGCTCGGCCTCGACGTCGTTGACCAGGAAGCGTTCCTTCAGCCCGAAGCCGGCGTTGTTGACCAGCAGGTCGACCGGCCGGGCCGGGTCGGCCACCCGCGCCTCGACGGTCGCGAGCTGGGCGCGGTCCACCAGGTCGGCGGGCAGCACCTCGACGTCCACGCCGTACTCCGCGCGCAGCTCCTTGGCGACCGACTCCAGCCGGGCCGCGTCGCGGGCGACGAGGACCAGGTCGTGGCCGCGGGCGGCGAGGCGTTGGGCGAAGACGTGGCCGATGCCGGCGGTCGGGCCGGTCACGAGGGCGGTGCCGGGCGCAGGGGCACCGGAGGACGTGTTGGACGACATGCGTCCAGCAAAGCAGGTGCCTGCGCGGTGTGGAGCCCCCGGTCAGGCAGAATGTGGCCCGATGACGACCACGCTCGCGATCGCCAACCAGAAGGGTGGCGTCGCCAAGACCACCACTGTCGCCTCGATCGGCGCGGCGCTCGCCGAGCTCGGTCACACGGTGCTGCTGGTGGACCTCGATCCCCAGGCCTGCCTGACGTTCTCCCTCGGCATCGACCCCGAGGACCTCGAGCTGTCGATCCACCACGTGCTGACCAAGGGCCTGGACCCGACCGAGGTGATCATCGCGACCGAGGACGGCGTCGACCTGCTCCCGGCCACGATCGAGCTGGCCCGCGCCGAGGCCGACCTGCTCACCCGCACCGGTCGCGAGCACGTCATCAAGTCCGCGCTCGAGGACCTGGCCGACAACGGCACCGAGTACGACTGGGTGCTGCTCGACTGCCCGCCCTCGCTCGGCGTGCTGACCGTGGCCGCGCTGACCGCCGCCCAGGGCGTGCTGGTCCCGCTCCAGTGCGAGACGCTGTCGCACCGTGGCGTCGGGCAGCTGCTCGACACCGTGCACGACGTACGCCGGTTCACCAACCGCAAGCTCGAGGTGTGGGGCGTGCTCCCGACGCTGTACGACGGCCGCACCAACCACAGCCGGACCGTGCTGGAGACGATCTCGGAGACCTACGACCTCGAGGTGATCGAGCCGCCGATCCCGAAGACGATCAAGTTCGCCGAGGCGCCCGCGGCCGGCCGGTCGATCCTGGCCACGAGCCGGAGCAGCAAGGGTGCCAAGGCCTACCGCGAGGTGACCGCCAACCTGGTCGCCCGGGCAGCGAAGGGCAAGCGGAGCCGATGAGCAAGCACCGTCACCCACAGGTCCGGCCGCGCTACGGCCGGATCGGGGTGGCGTCGACCTCGCTGACGGTCACCGTCCTCGCCGTGCTGGGCGGGGTCGGCGCGCTGCCGTCGGCGGCCGATCCGTCGGGCGGCGCGATCACGCCGGCCGCGCAGGAGACCCGGCGAGACGCCCGGCACGGGACGTCGAGGCCGAGGCGCCCGAGGTCCCGGACGAGTCGACCTTGCCGGACGCGAGCGACAGGGAGAACGCCGTGGCGCCCGAGGCCGTGCTCCCGGACGGCTCCGGCGAGGGCCGCCGGGTGGTGTTCAGCGAGGGCCGGCAGCGGGTCTGGCTGGTCAACGCCCGCGACCGCGTCCTGCGCACCTACCTCGTCTCGGGCAGCGTCTACGACAACCTCGACCCCGGCACCTACTCGGTCTACTCCCGCTCCCAGCAGGCGTGGGGCATCGACGACTCCGGGACGATGCAGTACTTCGTCCGGTTCGCCCACGGCGACAACGCCGCCATCGGCTTCCACGACATCCCGGTCGACGAAGGCCGCAAGGTGCAGTCGGTCGCCGACCTCGGCACCCCGCAGTCCCACGGCTGCATCCGTCAGAAGCGCTCCGACGCGATCGCCCTGTGGGACTTCGCGCCCCTCGGCACCACCGTCGTCGTCACCGCCTGAGCCCTCCCGCTGGGAACCCGACGCGGCTCGGCGACGTATCAAGGGCATGCTGCGACGGATCTGGCCGAGCGTGCGGGCGCTCGCCGCGTCGGTCGCCTTGGCCGCGACCGGTCTCGCGTACGAGGAGCTGAGCAGCACCGAGCCGCGGCTCGGCCCCGAAGAGCTCAATGAGGCGTACCGCCAGTGCGCGATCGACACCGGGTTCGACCCCGAGGGGGTCCAGGTGATCGTCGAAGGAGACAGGCCGGTGGCGGTGAAAACCGGCTGGGAGGTCCCTGCGGAGGTCCATCGGCCGTGCCTCGTCCAGATCGGCGGCGCCGACCCACTGAGCTCTTCCTACGGCTACCCGAGCGCGTTGGGAGAGTGCGAGGGAGTGGACCGCGAGCCTCCGATCCAGTGGGACCCGGCACCGCGGGGCACGGACCCGCGCTCGGTGATCGAGCCGGTCGACCGAACGGCGGCACCGGGGGGCCACCTGGAAGTCACGTGGCCCGACACCGAAGCCGGCCGTCTGGCCATTCCGGTCGACACCGTCGTGCAGTGCTGGAACGGCCAGGAGTGGACTCCGGCGTACGTCGCCTTCGGGCTCGACGGACCGGCGGGGAAAACGCGAGCCGCGGAGGTCGGCCCCGGAGTGGCACCCTCGCAGCAGCGGGTGGCGGTCCCCGGATCCAGTGCTGTCATTGGGGTTCCCGCCGTGGCGCCGAGGGGGGAGTACCGAGTTGTCGACGCCGCCGAACGCTGCACGACGGACGGCGACTGCGAGGTCGTTCCGTTCGAGGTCCAGTTCGACGTGGGAGGGAACTGAGCCGACAATGCACTGACCCGTCAGAAAGTTTCTGACGGGTCAGCGTGCAGTTTGTGACGGGTCAGCGTCAGGCGGACTCGGAGGCCGGCGGGGTGGACTGCCCACCGCCGCCACCACCGGAGGAGCGCCGGCGACGGCGGTTCCGGTTGCGGTTGCCGGACCCGGAGGGCTTGCCCTCGCCGGACTCGCCCTGGGCGGGCTTGGCCTCGGACTCGGTGCCGCCGTCCGCGACCGGCTCGCCGGAGCGGGACCGGGTGCGGTTGCGGTTCCGGTTGCGCTGCGGCCGGTCGCCGGAGCGCTCGCCCCGCTCGCCGCGACCACCACGGTCAGAACGCTCCCGAGGAGCACGCGGCGGCTCGGGCGCGGGGTCGACGATCCGGCCCTTGGTGCCGGGCGGGATGCCCTGGTCGTGGAAGAGGTGCTCGGAGGTGGAGTACGTCTCCTGCGGCTCGTCGAACGGCAGGTCGAGCGTCTTGTTGATCATCTTCCAGCGGTGCAGGTCCGCCCAGTCGACGAACGTGATCGCGATGCCCGAGGCGCCGGCGCGGCCGGTGCGGCCGATCCGGTGCACGTACGCCTTGTCGTCCTCGGGGCAGGTGTAGTTGATGACGTGCGAGACGCCGACGACGTCGATGCCACGAGCGGCGACGTCGGTCGCGACGAGCACCCGCAGCTTGTCCTCGCGGAACTTCGTCAGCGCCTTCTCGCGGGCGACCTGTGCCATGTCGCCGTGCAGGGGGCTCGCGGAGAAGCCGCGCTCCGCCAGGTCGTCGGCCACCCGCTGCGCCTGGCGCTTGGTGCGGGTGAACACGATGACCTTGCCGGCGTCCTCGGCCTGGAGGACCCGGCCGATGATCTCCGGCTTGTCGAGGTCGTGGGCCAGGTAGATGAACTGGGCCGTCGCCGGGACCATCGTGGTGTCGTACGACGACTCGGCGCGGATGTTCATCGGGTGCCGCATGTGGGTGCGGGCCAGGGCGACGATCGCCGCCGGCATGGTCGCCGAGAACAGCATGGTCTGCCGGGTCTCGGGCGTCATCCGCAGGATCTTCTCGACGTCGGGCAGGAAGCCCAGGTCGAGCATCTCGTCGGCCTCGTCGAGCACCAGCGCGTGCACGTGCGAGATGTCCAGCGCGCGACGGTTGCACAGGTCGATCAGGCGCCCGGGCGTGCCGACGACGATGTCGACGCCGGCCTCGAGCGTGTCGAGCTGCGTGTCGTAGCCGACGCCGCCGTAGACGGTGAGCACCCGCAGGCCACGGTCGGCGCTGGCGAGGGCGAGGTCACCGGAGACCTGGAGGGCCAGCTCGCGGGTCGGCGCGACGATCAGCGCCTGCGGCTTGCCCTGCGGGATCTCGGAGTAGTCGGGGTCCTTCGGCGCGACGCTGCGCTGCAGCACCGGGATGCCGAACGCGAGGGTCTTGCCGGTGCCGGTGCGGGCCTGCCCGATCAGGTCGGTGCCCAGCAGCGCGACGGAGAGGGTCATCTCCTGGATCGCGAACGGCGTGGTGATGTTGGCGCGCTCGAGCGCGTCGCAAATCTCGGGGAGCACCCCGAGCTCTCGGAACGTAGTCAGTTTTCTCATCACTTTCGTGGGTTCCCGGCGGCGGACTCGTCGCCTGGAACTCTCGACAGTGTCAGCCGCGCACATTCTTCGGCGAATCAGATCTCGCCGGGTCGCGGGCCACTTTCCACCCCGGATTGGCGGGCGGATGGCGGCACTCGAACGGCCTCAGTCTATCGGTAGGGTTCGCGCATGACTGAATCCCCGCGCGAGGAGTCGTCCCTGGCGCTCGAGGACCCGCACTACCGGGAAGCGGTCATCGACCTGCTGGGCGCGATCGCGTACGGCGAGATCTCGGCCTTCGAGCGGCTGGCGGAGGACGCCAAGCTCTCGCCGACCCTCGAGGACAAGGTGGCCATCGCGTCGATGGCGTCGACCGAGCTCGGCCACGTCATCCTGCTCCGCGACCGGCTCGCCGAGCTCGGCGCCGACCCCTACGCCGCGATGGCGCCGTTTCGCGACCCGATCGACCTGTTCCACACGCACACGGCGCCGTCGGACTGGTACGAAGGCCTCGTCAAGGCGTACGTCGGCGACGGGCTCGCCGCGGACTTCTACCGCGAGATCGCGGCGTACCTCGACGCCCGGACCCGCGACCTGATCATCGCCTCGCTCTCCGACGCGGGCCACTCCCAGTTCGTCATCGACCGGGTGCGGTCGGCGATCGCGGCCGATCCGCGGCTCGGCGGCCGGCTCGCCCTGTGGGGCCGTCGGCTGATGGGGGAGGCGCTCACCCAGGCGCAGCGGGTGGCCGCGGAGCGGGATGCCCTCTCCGCGCTGCTCGCGGGCGGCGTGGACCGGCCCGGCCTCGACCTGGCAGCGATCGGGCGGATGTTCACCCGGATCACCGAGCTGCACGCCGCCCGGATGGGTGAGCTCGGACTGGACTCCTGACGCCCGGCCGGTCAGGCTCGGCGCCGGCCGATGAGGGTGGCCGCCAGCATCACCAGCGCGGCGGCGGCCACGACCTGCCAGACGTGCCGCAACCAGTCGATGCCGGGCGTGGACGGGCCGTAGAAGAGGCTGTAGAGGTACGTCCCGATCAGGACGCCCCCGATGCCGAGCAGGACGGTCAGCCAGAGCGGGACCTCGTCGCGACCGGACGGTGCGACCCATTTGCCGAGCAGCCCGATGATCGAGCCACCGATCAATGCCACCAGGAGGTCGAGCGGCTCCATGCCGTCAGGATAGTCCGGTGCCCGTCGTCAGGACCGGAAGCCGACCTGGCCGGAGACGCCGCCGCCGATCTCGATGTAGGAGATCCGGGAGGCGGGCACCAGGATCCGGCGGTGCTTGCTGTCGGTCAGAGCCAGCACCCCGTCGGAAGCCACCGCCTCGGTGACGAGCTTCTCGACGTTCTCGATCGTCTCGTCGGTCTCGACGATGAGCTCTCGGGGGGCGTGCTGCACGCCGATCTTGACCTCCACGGCCTTCTCCTTCTTCTGCTTCATCAGTGTTCGTCGGTGAGCGGGTAGCCGCGGATGCCCCGCCAGGCCAGCCCCGCCACCAGCGCCGCCGCGTCGGCCTTGCTGATCCCGCCGGCCTCCGTCAGCCAGAACCGCGCGCTGACCTGTGCCATTCCCACCAGCGACACGGCCAGCAGCCGCGACGCCGGGTCGGGGAGGCCGGTGTCCTCGTGGATCACGGTGGCGATCATCGTGGCGCACTCGGCGGTGACCCGGTCGACCTGCTCGCGGACCGCAGGCTCGTTCGTCAGGTCGGACTCGAAGACCAGCCGGAACGCGCCGGTGTCCCCGGCGACGTACTCGTAGAACGCCTCCATCGTGGCGGCCACGCGCAGCTTGTTGTCGTGGGTCGAGTCCAGCGCCTTGCGGCAGTGGAGGATGACGCTGTCGCACGAGACGTCGAGCAGCGCGAGGTAGAGCTCGAGCTTGCCGGGGAAGTGCTGGTAGAGCACGGGTTTGGAGACGCCCGCCCGCTCGGCGATGTCGTCCATCGCGGCGGCGTGGTAGCCCTGCGCGACGAAGACCTCGAGGGCGGACTCCAGCAGCTGCGCCCGGCGCTCGCGACGCGGCATGCGCGCGCCACGGGGCCGGGGCCCGGTGTCGTACTGACCTGCGCTCAACGGTGCTCCTCGTTCGACGGTGCGGGTCGCTGCCCGCGCTCCGGAAGCCTACCGGCCCGTAGGGTGCGTCCGGATGACGGGACGACGCGGGTCGGGGGTACGCCGCGCGAGGGAACATGGCGGCGGTCGGGACTGTTGACCCGAGACCACCCAGAACCCATGAGGAGTAGCACCGTGTCGTTTCCCCCGCTCGTGGAGCCGGCGGACGAGCTCACCATCGACGAGGTCCGCCGCTACAGCCGGCACCTGATCATCCCCGACGTCGGGATGACCGGGCAGAAGCGGATGAAGAACGCCAAGGTCCTCGTCATCGGCGCCGGCGGACTCGGCAGCCCCGCCCTGCTCTACCTCGCCGCCGCCGGAGTCGGGACCATCGGCATCGCCGAGTTCGACGAGGTCGACGAGTCCAACCTGCAGCGCCAGATCATCCACGGCCAGTCCGACGTCGGGAAGTCCAAGGCGCAGTCGGCCAAGGAGTCGATCGCCGAGACCAACCCGTTGGTCAACGTGATCCTCCACGAGGAGCGCCTCGACAACGACAACGTGCTCCAGGTCTTCGAGGGCTACGACCTGATCGTCGACGGCACCGACAACTTCGCCACCCGCTACATGGTCAACGACGCGGCGTACTTCCTGAAGATCCCGTACGTCTGGGGCTCGATCTACCGCTTCGACGGCCAGGCCTCGGTGTTCGCGCCGTCGCTCGGCCGACGACGCCCCGTGCTACCGCTGCCTCTACCCCGAGCCCCCGCCGCCGGGCATGGTCCCGAGCTGCGCCGAGGGCGGCGTGCTCGGTGTTCTCTGCGCCAGCATCGGCTCGATCCAGGTCAACGAGGCGATCAAGCTGCTGACCGGCATCGGCGACCCGCTGGTCGGCCGGCTGATGATCTACGACGCCCTCGAGATGGAGTACCGCAAGCTCAAGGTCCGCAAGGACCCCAACTGCGCGCTCTGCGGCGAGAACCCCACCGTGACCGGGCTGATCGACTACGACGCGTTCTGCGGCGCGATCTCCGAGGAGGCCGCCGACGCCGCCGCCGGGTCGACGATCTCGGTCACCCAGCTCGAGCACATGCTCAAGGAGCGCGACGAGGGCACCCGCGACTTCGTCCTGGTCGACGTCCGCGAGCCCAACGAGTACGAGATCAACCAGATCCCCGGCGCCGTGCTGATCCCCAAGGGCGACTTCCTCAACGGCAGCGCCCTGGAGCAGCTCCCGTCGGACAAGCAGATCGTCATGCACTGCAAGACCGGCGTCCGCTCCGCCGAGACGTTGGCGATCGTCAAGGGCGCGGGGTACGCCGACGCCGTGCACGTCGGCGGCGGCATCGTCGCGTGGGTCAACCAGATCGATCCCTCGCAACCGTCGTACTGACCCGTTTCTCCGCTGACCCGTCGTTAATTAACGGCGGGTCAGCGTCATTTCCGCAGGTCACGGGCCGATACTGGTCTAGACCAGTGGTGGTCCAGACCAGTGCGTGGGCATAGTCCGTTCGGGCCATGCCACGTAACCCGTTCGGGTGGCTCTCGTTGCACCGATGTCACCAGCTGCCGGCACCCCGATCGGCACCGTCAAGGGAGGGACCATCTCCATGAGCTTCACCGCATCGCAGGGCGCGCGTCGTATCGCGGCCGTGTTCTCGATCATCGTCAGCGCCGTGCTCGCGGCGTCCCTGATCACCGCGCAGCCGGCCGCTGCGGTCAAGGTCAAGCGGGTCAACGCCGCGTGGGCCCCCGCCGCCACCGCCGCCATCCACCCGGGCGTCCAGGCCTACACCGAGGGCGCTCAGTGCACCGCGAACTTCGTCTTCACCGACGGCGCCGGCAACACCTACGTCGGCTACGCCGCCCACTGCGCCGGCACCGGCGAGGCCACCGACACCAACGGCTGTGACGCCGCGTCCCTCCCGCTCGGCACCAAGGTCGACTTCGCCGAGGGCGGCTCCCTGGTCACCGAGGGCACCCGCGTCGGCGGCGGCACCCTGGCCTACTCCTCCTGGCTGACCATGCAGGCCAACGGTGAGAGCAACGAGAACACCTGCGCCTACAACGACCTCGCGCTGGTGAAGGTCGACGCGGCCGACGTCTCCAAGGTCAACCCGAGCATCCCGTTCTGGGGCGGCCCCGTGGCGATCAACACCGCGGGCACCGCGGCCGGTGACACCGTCTACTCGTTCGGCAACTCCAGCCTCCGCGGCGGCGTGACCGAGCTGTCCCCGAAGCAGGGCGTCAGCCTCGGCACCGAGGGCGAGGGGTGGAGCCACCCGGTCTACACCGTCTCCCCGGGCGTCCCCGGCGACTCGGGCAGCGCGTTCCTCGACGCCGAGGGCAACGCCCTGGGCACCCTGTCCACGCTCGCCATCGCGCCGCTCGCCGGCTCGAACGGCGTGGGCGACCTGAACAGCGAGCTCAACTACGCCAAGGCCAACAGCGGCATCGCCGGCCTGGCCCTGGTGCCCGGCACCGAGCCGTTCGCCCCGCTGTTCTGAGCCTGGAAGTCACGCTCAGCAGCACCTGAACGCCCAGATCGACCGCCTCGTCCGCGTAGCCGGACGGGGCGGTCGGTCGTTGTACCGGTATGCGCACCTCAACGACTGTCAGAACTCTGTCCGTCCTGATCGCGCTCCTGACGGGGGCCGTCCTCCTGCTCGTGCCGACCTCGGCGCAGGCGGGACAGCAGCGGGCCGGGGGGTGGGCGCCCGCGGCCACGGCGAAGATCCATCCCGGGATCCAGGCCTACACCCGCGGCGCCCAGTGCACCGTCGAACTTCATCTTCAGCGACAGCGCGGGCCACGTGTACGTCGGGTACGCCGCGCACTGCGCCGGCAAGGGCGAGGCGACCGACACCGACGGCTGCTCGACCTCCTCGCACCCGCTCGGCACCCGCGTCCGGTTCGCCGAGGGCGGCACCGTCGCCGACGGTGGGACGACCGTCGGGCACGGCCGCCTCGCCTACAGCTCGTGGCGCGCGATGCGTCTGCACGGCGCCTCCCGGAACGCCTGCGCCGCCAACGACTTCGCCCTGGTCCGGCTGAACGCCGCCGACGAGCGCAAGGTCAACCCGAGCGTCCCGTTCTTCGGCGGGCCGGTCGGCGTCTCCTCCAACGGTGCCCCGCAGGGCACGCAGGTCCACTCCTACGGCCAGTCCAGCCTGCGCCCGACGACGGTGCTCTCGCCCAAGACCGGGGCCTCGCTGGGTTCGACGAGCGGAGGCTGGGGCTGGGACGTCTACACCGTGACGCCCGGCATCCCCGGCGACTCGGGCAGCGGCTTCCTCGACGAGGACGGCCGTGCCCTGGGCACGCTGTCGACGGTCGCGATCGCGCCGCTCGCCGGCTCCAACGGCCTCGGTGACCTCGAGCGCGAGCTGCGCTACGCCCAGGAGCACTCCGGGATCCCCGGCCTGCGGCTGGTGCCCGGCACGGAGCCGTTCGCGCCGCCGCTCTGACCGTCCCACGCCCCGGCCAGTGGCGGTAGCGTCTGGCCCATGGGGGCCAGACGAGCTTCGACGTCGGCCGTGGTGGCCGTGGTGGGCGGGGTCCTGCTCATCACCCTCCTCGTCGCGTGGGCGGCGACGATCGGTCCCGGTGACGTCCTGCGCGGCGACGGCCCGACCGTCTCGCGGGACGCGCCCTCGGAGACGGTGCCGACCATCACCCCTGGCATCAAGAGGCTGGAGGCGCTCGACGACCTCCGGGAGCGGACGAGCGGGCCCAGCGACGTCGTCAGGGTGCTGGCCGCCGTGCTCCAGGTGCTGTTCCTCTGCCTGGTCCTGTTCGGCCTGTACAAGGGGGCCAGATGGGCCGTCGAGAGCTGGCGGGAGCGGAGCCGACCGGACCCGCCTCCGGAGCAGGTGGACTTCGACGTCCTCGACGCACCCGACGTCCTGGTCCGGGCCGTGACCGCCGACGCCGCCACCCAGCGCGACCTGCTCGCCACCGGAACCCCGCGCAACGCGATCGTCGAGGTCTGGAACCGGTTCGAGGCGCTCGCCGGGAGCGTCGGCATCCGTCGTCGACCCTGGGACACGTCCTCGGAGTTCACGCTGCGGATGCTCGACGCCATGGACGCCGACTCGGCTGCGGTGGGGCGGCTGGCGGGCCTCTACCGCGAAGCGCGATTCTCCGACCACGAGGTGACCGAGGAGCACCGCGCCGCGGCCGTGGCCGCGCTCGACACCATCCATGCCGGGCTGGTCGCCCGGGGCAGCGGTGCGCGACCGTGAGCCGGTCCGTCAGGCGGCGCCTCGTCTCCTCGGCCGCGGTCGCCGTCGTCCTGTACGCCGTGCTCGTCCTGCTCGACTTCGACCCTGACCCGCTCCGGCTGACGCTGCTGGTCCTGGTCTGCCTGGCCGGCGTCGCGCTGTTCTCGGACACGTTCGGCGCGGACGAAGGCGCCTGGTCCGTGGAGAGCGTCCGGTTCGCGACCCCACCGGGCCAGGACCACCGGTTCGCGTCCTTCATCCGGGTGATCGAGAGCCACCTGACGGCGGACGTCCCGGACGCCGCTCTCCGGGACCGGCTCGCGACCGTGGCTGCCCGCAGGCTCGAGGCCCGGCACGGGCTGCGGCTCGGCGAACCGCGCGCCGACGAGCTCCTGGGGCCGGAGCTGGTCGCCGTGCTGGACGGGCCACCCCGGGCGCTCGGCAAGAACGAGATCGACCGCTGTGTGCGGAGGATCGAGGAGCTGTGACCGAACCGACCAACCCCCGGCAGGCCGCCGAGCTCGGCGGCGCCGTACTCGACGAGGTCGAGAAGGCCGTCGTCGGCAAGCGCGAGGCGCTGACCTTCGTGCTCGCGGCGATCCTGGCCAAGGGCCACGTCCTGCTCGAGGACTTCCCGGGCCTCGGGAAGACCCTGGCCGCCCGGTCGTTCGCGCAGGCCCTCGGCCTGGACTTCGCGCGCGCCCAGTTCACGCCCGACCTGCTGCCGGCCGACCTGACCGGGTCGTTCCTCTACAACCAGCGCGAGGGCACCTTCGACTTCCGGCGCGGGCCGCTGTTCACCGGGCTGCTGCTGGCCGACGAGATCAACCGGACCCCGCCGAAGACCCAGTCCGCCCTGCTCGAGGCGATGCAGGAGCGGCAGGTCACCGTCGAGGGGGAGACGTTCGTGCTGCCCGAGCCGTTCCACGTGCTCGCGACCGCGAACCCGATCGAGTACGAAGGCACCTACCCGCTGCCCGAGGCCCAGCTGGACCGGTTCCTGCTGCGGGTGAGCTTCGGCTACCCCACTTCCGGCCAGGAGTACGACGTCCTGGCGCGACGCCTCGAGCGCCGCCGCGAGGAGGTGTCGCTCGACCGGATCACCGACGCCGCCGGGCTGCTCGGGATGCAGGCGGCGGTCGAGACGGTCCAGGTCGACGAGAGCGTCGGGCGCTACTGCGTCGACCTGGCGACGGCCACCCGCACCCACCCGGACGTGCTGACCGGCTCCTCGCCACGCGGGTCGCTCGGCCTGGTGCTCACCGCGCGCGCCTTCGCGGTGCTCCGCGGCCGCGACTACGTCATCCCCGAGGACGTGAAGGCCGTCGCCCGGTCGGTCCTCGCGCACCGGATCACGGTCAAGCCCGAGCTCTGGATGACCGAGGCGAGCGGCCGCAGCGTGGTCGACGCCGTGCTCGGGGAGGTGCCCACCCCCGACACCCTCGACACCCCGAGGGTTCGATGATTACCCCATTCGAATGCTCGCTTCGCTCCGCTTCGAACAGGGACCCCGGATGAACGGCTGGCGCCCGACGGCCTCCCTCGGGAGGTCGGTGCTGGTCGGTGCGGTCGGCGTCGGGCTCGCCGTGCTGTTCGGGGACCCGGTGCTGGTCGCGCTGGTCGCCCCGCTGCTGGTGCTCGCGGCGCTCGGCCTGCTGCACCGGCCGAGGTCGGCACCGCGGCTGTCGACCTCGCTCGACCACGTGACCCTGAGCGAGGGGCAGGGCACCCGGTCCCGGCTGGTCGTGCAGGACGGCGACGACGTGGAGCACGTGACCCGGGTGGCCGCGCAGGCGGCGTACGTCGCGATGCACCCGGCCAGCGGCAACGTCGGCGCCCTGCTCGGGGACGGCGACGACCCACCCGTCCTCGAGGTCAGCCCCCGGCGCTGGGGGCAGCGGCTGCTCGGCGAGGAGCGGGTCGGGCTGACCGCACCGTGGGCGGGCTACCTCTGGGGTCCGGTGCCGCTGTCCGGCCGGTCGATGTCGGTGCTGCCGACGACCGCGCCGGTCGACTCGCGCGCGGAGGCGCCGCAGCCGGTGGGACTGGTCGGCCGGCACCGCTCGCGGCGGCAGGGCGAGGGGACGGAGTTCGCGACCATCCGGCCGTTCCAGGCCGGCGACCGCCTGCGCCGGATCAACTGGCGGGTCTCGCTGCGGTCCGACGGCCTGCACGTCGAGACGACCCGGGCGGAGCAGGACGCCGGCGTGCTGCTGGTCGTGGACGCGCTCGCCGACCACGGCCGGTCGGGCGGCGTGGACGGACCGGCGTCCAGCCTCGACGTCACGGTTCGTGCCGCGGCCGCGGTCGCCGAGCACCACGTCCGTGTGGGCGACCGGGTCTCGCTGCGCGTCATCGGGGCAGGACAGGAGTTCGTCGGGTACGGCGCCGGGCACCGGCACCTCCGCGTGATCCTCGGCCGGCTGGCCCGGCTCCGGCCGGGGGAGCCGCGCGAGTTCTCGCCCGAGCGGCTGCAGTTCCGAGCCACCGCGGGCACCGTCGTCATGGTGCTCACGCCGATGCTCGCGGACGCCATCGGCACCACCGTGGCGCTGCTGGCCCGCCGCGGACTTCCGGTGATGGTGATCGACACGCTGCCGTCGGACATGGTCCCGGCTGCCGCCGAGGGCACCGACCCCATGGTGGCCGACCTGGCCTGGCGACTGCGCCGGGTCGAGCGCGAGCAGCAGCTCGCCCGGCTGGGTGGCCTGGGCTGCCCGGTCGTGGCCTGGCGCGGGCCGGGCACGCTCGACGACGTGATGCATCGCCTGGCCCGCCGCGCCCAGCTGCCCACGGTGGGTGTCCGATGATCCGCGGCTGGCCGCGCAGCTCGTGGCTGCTGCGCTCCGTCGTGGTCGTCGGACCCCTGGTCGCACTCGTCGCCACCGTCCCTGCCGGGGCGACGCCCGCCTGGTGGCTGGTCCTGCTCGTCGCCGGCCTCGGCGTGGGTTTCGCGGTCTACCCCGAGTCGACCATCGGGACCGGTCTCTTCGTGCTGGTGATCGCCTGGTGGGGGATCGGGCTGCGCGACGGGCTGCATCCGGCGGCGCTGGTCGCCGCGGCCGGCCTGCTCGCCTCGCACGTCGCCGCGACCGTGGCGGCGTACGGTCCCGGCACGGTGCCGCCCGACCCGGCTGCGGTGCGGCTGTGGGCGGTGCGCGGAGTCGTCGTGCTGCCGGCTGCGGCGCTGGCCTGGGGGATGGCCACCGCCGCCCGCGACCAGGCGGAGCCGCCAGGACTGTGGGCCGTCGGCCTCGCCGGCCTGTTGGTCGCGTTCGTCACCGCCAACGTGCTCTACGTCCGGAGGCCCGCCTGATGCGGATCGACCCCGACGAGTACGTCGAGCTGGTGCTGCGCTGCGTCGAGGCGGTCCCGCGTGGTCGGGTCACGACGTACGGCGCGATCGCGGAGGCCGTCGGCGAGGTCGCCGGTGGGGGTGGTCCGCGCCAGGTCGGCTCGATCATGGCGTCGTACGGCGGGCCGGTGCCGTGGTGGCGGGTGGTCCGGGCCGACGGGACGCTGCCGACCAGCCACCAGGGCGAGGCCCGCCAGGCCTACCTCGAGGAGGGCACCCCGCTGCGGCCGTCCGGGAACGTCGACATCACAGCGGCGTTCTGGCGGCCCACTCTCTAGCGCAGCCGCCCGAGGTACGCCGCAGCGTCCCGCAGCTCCACGACCCGGCGCTCCCAGGTCACCCCGACCACCGTGAGCAGCGTGCCGGCCAGGCCGATCAGCACCCAGCGCGGCGTCGCCTCGGCGTACGGCGCGACCTCGCGCAGCACCAGCAGGCAGCCCACCACGGTGCCCACGACCAACGGGCTGCTCCACTTCAGCTCGCTGCCGGCCAGGACGAGTCCGAGGCAGGCGCCACCGAGCAGCACGGCCCGCGGCGAGACCGGGTCGACCGCGATCACCCACAGCAGGCTGGGCAGGGTGGCGAGCACCAGACCCGGGACCAGCGTGTCGGTGCCGGATCCGGGGTGGCGCCAGAGCCGGTGCAGGCCGACCAGCACCAGGACGACCGCCGTCGGCAGCGTGTAGGCCTCGGGTGTGTCCACGCCCAGGTCGAACAGCCGGACCCAGGTGGCGGCTGCGAGGAGGAGGCCGCCGGGCCAGGCCAGCATCCGCCGGTCCGTGTGCACCAGGCTCGAGGCGGTGACCAGGGCGCCGGCCAGGGTCAGGTGCACGGCGAGGGAGGTCGTGACGTCGGCCGCGTTCGACACCGACGCGGCCGCGGCGACCAGGCCGGTGACCGCAGCCGCCGGCTCGAGCGGGAACCGCGGCACCGCGATGGCCAGCAGTCCCACCACGGCCAGCACCGGCAGCGCCCGCCAGGCGAGCTCGACGTCCGCCAGCTCGCCGACGCACCAGACGAACGCACCCAGCGCGCCGGGCAGCAGCGCCCGGCCGACCAGCTGGGCCTGCCCGGACCGCGCGGTCAGGAGGACGGCGCCGACGGCGACCGCCGCCCCGGTGCTCCCGGCGGTCAGCCAGGCGCTGGGCAGGGCCAGTCCGGCGCCGACCACGGCCAGAGCGGCGGCGGCCATGGCCGCACCGGCAGTGGCGGCGACCTCCAGTCGTGCGATCACGACGGCCAGCGCCAGGGCCAGAGCGGCCAGCGCGCCCGTGAAGACCGCGAGCGGGACGTCGTACGACGCCAGGGTCGTCAGGCCCGCGACGGCCAGGACCGCGGCCGCGAGAGGCCACAGGCCGCGGCGGCTGCCGACGACCACCCAGACGGCGAGGAGCAGGGCGGCGGCGAGCGGGAGCGCCAGCAGCGGGCTGGCGGGCGGGCTGACCGGGCCGAGCCGGACGTCGAAGGCGCGGGTGAACGGCTCCCCGACGTGAACGAGCCGGGCGAGGGCGCTGATGCCGAGCAGGCCGGTGATCGCGAGGGCCGGCAGCGCCGCCAGCGCGAGTGGCGCCGCCGAGACCATCCGGACGCCGGCCGGCGTGACCACGGCGATCCCGCTCCAGAGCACGAGTGCCACCAGGGCCGCGACCCCGATCCGGGTGCTCCCGTCGTCGAGGGCGGGCAGCGCGACGGTGAGCGTCAGCAGGGTGGCGGAGGCGGCGGCCGAGCCGCGCAGCACGGACAGGCGCGGGGCGACGGCCGCGGGCAGGAGCAGCAGTGCGGAGGCGACGGCCAGGCCGAGGCCGTGGCCCTCGACCCACAGGGCACGCAGGGTCAGGTGGTCGCCCGCCTCGGCCAGGCCTTCCATCGCGAGCCACGCCCACCACGTCGCCGCTCCGGCGCCGGCGGCCCAGGGCAGCACCGGCGCGCCGATCGCCGCGCCCAGTCGGGCGGTGCCGGCGAGCAGGAGCACGGCGCAGGTCGCGACCGCGAGGTCGTGGTCGGTGGAGGCGGTGGCGCCGGCCAGGGCCGCGAACAGCCCGAGCGGGACGCCGAGCTGCGGAACCACCAGGCGGCCGGACGAGGTCGCGAGCAGGATGGCCGCCGCGCCCGCGACACCGGCGCCGGTCACCAGCATCGTCTCGGCGTCACCGAGGTCGCCGACCCAGCCGGCCGCGACCATGCCCAGGACGTCGAGCACGACCAGACCCAGCGCCACCAGCGTCAGGGACTCGCCCGCGACCCGCAGGCCACGCCGGTCCAGCCAGACGCCGACCCCGCCGGCGGTGGCGGTGAGCCCGAGCAGCACCGCGGTGCGGCCGCCGACGCCCATCCAGGCCCAGGCGAACGCGAGGAAGGTGACCGCCGCGACCAGCAGGCACAGGGCGCCGAGGCCGAGCAGGACGGTCGGGACGGACGCCGTCCGTACGCCGTGCCGGACCCGGGTCGTGGGGGAGAGCTCGTCCTGGCGGGGGTACGGCGCCAGGCCGGCGGTGCTCGGCACGAGCACCGGCTCGGTGGAGCGGAGGCGGACGATCAGCGTGTCGGCGTACTGGAGGGTGCGGAGCAGCTCGCGGCTCAGCGGTCCGCGCAGCGGCAGCGCGCATCCGGGGCAGTTCTCGGGTGCGGGTGGCAGGGCGATGTGACAGTCGGGGCACCGGGTCGGGTCGGCGTAGCGGGTCATGTGCCCATTCACGGGCAGCGCGGGCTCCGCTCCCAGCGACTGGTGACTCAGCGTCGGCTGAGTACGGGTGCTCAGCTTCGGGCGCGGGTCCGCTCGGCCAGGGCTGCGAGTGCCTGCGGGAAGATCTCCGCGGGCGGCGTGACCAGGCCGGCGCCGACCTGCCCGACGCCGGCGACCTTGCCGGCCATGCCGGTGTTGATCTGCGGGAGGATCCCGGTCCGGCAGACCCGGGTCACGTCGATCCCGGACGGCACGCCCTGGAACTCGAGCACGGGCACCGACCAGCGGGGGTTCTCGCCGAGCGTGATCTCGTGCATCCGCCGCGTGGTCGCGAGCGCGTCGGGGACGGAGCCGCCGACGAAGCGCACGATCGCGGGCGCGGTCGCCATCGCGAACCCGCCGATCCCGGCGGTCTCGGTGATGGCCGAGTCGCCGATGTCGGGGTTGGCGTCGTCGGGGCCGTAGTCGCCGAGGAACAGCCCGTCCGCGAGCTGGGCCGGTCCGGTGAACCAGGCGTCGCCGGTGCCGGAGACCTGGATGCCGAAGTCGGTGCCGTTGCGGGCCATCGCGACGACCATCGTGGAGCCCTCGATGTCGCGGGCGGCGTCGAGCGCGAGCTTGCAGGCGGGCATCGCGAGGTTGAGGAAGAAGTGGTCGTTGCCGCCGACGAAGCGGAGCGCCTCGGCGACGTCGGCGGTGTCCATCCCGCTGGTCGACCATGGCGGGGGAGAGGTCGCGGAGCAGCATCAGCGTGCCCGCGCGGTTGCGGTTGTGGGCCTCGTCGCCCATCTGCAGCATCTGCGTGAGGATGCCGGTCACGTCGACCGGTCCGGTGGTGCGGACCGCCTTCTGCAGCAGCGGGCCCAGCACGTCGCCCATCCAGCGCAGCCGGGTCAGCACCTCCGGTGAGTACGCGCCGTACCGGAGGACCTTGCCGAGCCCCTCGTTGAGGGAGCAGTAGGTGCGGTGGCCGGACTTCGGGTCCTCGAGCACGAACATCCACATCGACGCCGTGACGACCCCGGCCATCGGGCCGACGGTGCTGCGGTGGTGGCAGGGCTCGAGCGACACGGAGTCGCCCGCCTCGAAGAGGGGTACGGCGGCCTCGGGGTCGTCGACGAGCCCCTCGAGGGCGGCGCCGCCCATCAGGGCACCGCGGAGCGGGCCGGAGGCTCGGTCCCACGCGATCGGCGGGCCGGCGTGCAGGAACTGCCCGCGTTCGAGGCCGAGCAGCTCGGACGCCGGGGCGACGTCGACCAGCATCGCCTGCACGTCGAGCATCCGGGCCAGCGCCTGCTCGTTGGCCGCGCGCCGCAGCGGGTCGGTGGCCACGGTTGCGAGGTCGTCCTCGGTGCCGGGCATCGGCGGCCGCCAGTCGACGCGGGTGACGTCGACGGCCTGCGCGGCCACGGCGTCGGCGAGCAGGTCGGCGCCGACTCCCACGACGTGGGCGGGGGTGCTCGTCATGCGGTCCCTCCGAGCAGCTCGACCGCGCGGCGGGTGGCCGCGGCGTTGGACAGGTGGACCTCGGCACCGGCGTCGGACAGCGCCCGGACCTGGCGGTCCAGTCCCTGCGGGTCGTTCGCGGTGCCGACGACGGCGATCACGACCGGTTGGCCGATGCCCTCGATGGCGGGAGCGAGCAGGGCGGCCGGGTCGGGCTCGGCGCCGTGGCCGAGGACGACGTCGAGCAGGATCACGCCGGTGGTGTCGTCGGCGGCCGCCCGGGCCAGGTGCTCCAGGCGCAGGGTCGGGTCGATCATCGGGTGGGCGCGGCCGGAGGTGTAGGCGTCGTCGCCGAAGTCGACGAACGTGTGGCCGGCGTCGGCACCCAGCAGCTCGGTGGCGATCAGCCGCGCCTCGCCGGCGAGCGTGCCGCCCACGAACAACCCCCGAAGCGCCGACCCGTCGTTAATTAACGACGGGTCGACCTTGCCGGCGACCGGCCAGGTCGGTACGTCGTGGCCCAGGCGCCGCAGCACGCTCTCGGTCGCGGCGGTCAGGTCGGGCTGGCCCGGGCCGAGCAGCGCGAACTCGACCGGGGTCGCCAGGGACGCGGCGTACTCCCGGATCTCGGTGGCGACGTCGTCGGCGGGTGGCTTGGACACCACGACGATCAGCTCGACCGCGTCGTCCTCGTCGAGCCTGCGCATCGCCTCGCGGGTGGACAGCCCGCGCACCTCGGCGGACAGGTCGCGGCCGCCGACGCCGAGCGCGGAGCCGACGCCCACCCCGGCGTGGTCGAGCAGCGCCAGCACCTGCTGGCAGCCGGTGCCGGAGGCGGCGACGATCCCGACCGGGCCGGGGGAGGTGGCGTTGGCGAAGCCGAGTCCGAGGCCGCCCACGACGGCCGTCCCGCAGTCGGGTCCCATGACCAGGAGGCCGCGCTCGCGGGCGGTCTCCTTGAGCGCGACCTCCTGGTCCAGAGGGACGTTGTCGCTGAACACCATCACGTCGTGGCCGGCGTCGAGTGCGTCCATCGCCTCGACCAGGGCGCTGGGGCCGGGCACCGAGACCAGGACCACGGCGTCGCCGGTGCCGCGCAGCGCAGCCGCGGTGGTCCGCGGCGGTGCGACCTCGGTGGCGCCGCTGTCGCGGCGGGTGCTCGCCGCCAGCGCGGTGGCGACCGCGGCCAGCCCGGCCTCGAGCGACCCGTCGTCCTCGATGCGCAACGCGACGACCAGGTCGTTGGTGGTCGCCTCGGGCGGCACCGTGAACCCCATCTCGGTCAGCACCTCGACGTTGAGCGGCGTCGCCATCGCGACCTGGGCGGCGGCGACGCCTGGGGTGTCCTGCACCGCCCGGCTGACCTGGAGCAGGGTCACCGAGTCGGCGTACGCGCCCGGGCGGAGCTCGACGTGGGTCGTCATGCGGCGAGGACTCCTTGGGTGGTCAGGGCGTCGAGCGCCATCCGCGAGCCGGCCAGCAGCCCTGCGCCGGACGACGCGCCCACCCGCATCAGGTCGGCGGCCCGCGTGGGCTCGGTATCGGTGCCGAGCGCGGCGATCCAGGCGCCGTGCTCCGGCAGCACCTCGCCGTGCAGCGCGCAGTCGAGCAGGGTCGCCGACAGCAGAGTGGTGCGGTGCGCGTGCCGGCGTACGGCGCGGTCCACGTCCGGGGTCTCGACGCCGGCCGCGCGGTGGGTGGCGATCCACCCGCACAGCACGTCGTCGCCGAGCGGCGTGAGCCCGTCGCCGCGGCCGACCAGGCCGGCCACGGCGTCGGCGTCGATGCCGCCGGGGGCCGCGGCTGCGACGAGCTCGACCACGAGGGCCGGGGGGATGGCCGCGTCGGTGGCCGAGCCCGCCGTCGTGCCGGGGATCGCTCCGCGGTCCAGTCGTGGAGTGCGCACCTCCACGAACCGGCCCACCGTCAGTGGCCTGCCGTCGATGTGGAGGACCCCCGCCTCAACGTACGCCGAAAGTAAAGAAAGTAAAGAGAATGCCGCGAAGTCCCGGGACCGGGACCGGAGCGCGCACGGCACCTGCGCGGCCCCGGCGGCGACCAGGCCGACACACCGGCCGCCCACGTCGACGTAGACCGCCTGCGGTCCACGGTGGATCACGGGCACCGGGCCGTCGGGGGCGGACCGGAGCAGGTCGCGGACCCGGGGCGGGCTGCTGACCGGCAGGGGCTCGCTCATGCTTCCCGACGCTAGTGGTGGCCCGTTAGATTTGCCGATGTGAGGTATTGCCAACGATCCGCCGAACCCGGCCCAAGAGTTGACTAGCGAGAGCCGTGAGGGCGACGCGGCAGCCGCGCTGGCGCGGATCGACGCCCTGCACATCGCCCTGACCCAGATCGTGCTGGAGGGCGGCGACCTCACCCGCATCGCGGAGGAGGTCTCGCGGGTCCTCGACGTCGGCGTGCTGGTGACCTCGACCGACGGCCGGGAGCGCGCCTCCCACCTCGACGAGGCCCACCGCGCGGGGCTGCGCGAGCACTCGCTGCTGGACCCGACCGGCCGGCTCCGGATCGAGCGCGTCGGTGCGGACGGCACCGCGGTCGGCGCCGGCGAGATGCGCTCCATGCGGGTGGCCGCCGCGGGCGAGGACCTGGCCCGGCTGGTCTCCTTCCGCGCGGGCTCCCCGCACTCGGCGGACGACGTGCACGCCCTCGAGCGGGCGGCGGCCGTCGCGGCTCTCCTGATCACTCGCGAAGAGGCGATCACGGCGGTCGAGAACAAGTACCAGGGCGACTTCCTGCGCGACCTGTTCCTGGGCCGGGCCGGCGACGAGCAGTACGTCGAGGAGCACACGGCCGGCTTCGGCTGGGACCTGCACCGGCCGGTCGTCGTGGTCGCGGCCGAGATCGACCCGCCGCCGTCCGGGTCGGAGCCGGTGTCGGGAGTCCAGCGCCGGCGCTGGCAGGAGCGGTTCTCCGCGGCGTGGCGGCAGGTGACCGGCGGTGTCGACCCCGGGATCCCGTGCGTCGACTTCTCCTCCGAGGTGGTCACCGTGCTGCCGCTCGCGGACGGCGACGACGATCCGGTCGCAGGCCATGACGTCGTACGCCGCGTGGTCACCGCGGTGGCCGGGGACAAGGGCGGCGGGCGCCGACCGTTCTCGGTCGGGGTGAGCCGGATGGCCACCAGCCTCGACGGGCTCCCGGAGGCCTACGGGCAGGCCCGGCGGGCGGTCGAGGTCGGTCGGCGCGTGCACGGCGGCGGCTCGACCACGTTCTTCGACCAGCTCGGCGTGCACCGCCTGATCGCCCTGGTGCCGCAGACCGGCGAGCTCAACGCCTTCACCCGCGACGTCCTCGGCCCGCTGGCGCTCTCGACGACGGAGGCGGCGGACCTGCGGGAGACCCTCCAGGTGCTGCTCGACACCAACTTCAACGTGGCGGAGGCGGCCCGGCTCCAGTTCTTCCACTACAACACGATGCGCTACCGCGTCGGCAAGCTCGAGCGGCTCCTCGGACCGCTCTCCTCCGACCCCCATCTCCGCCTCGACGTGGCCGTCGCGCTGCGGGTCCTGGAGATCACCGGCACCCGCTGACCGCCCCGGACGCGCGACAAGCGTTGCCATCGGTTACGGCGTTCCTTCGGCATTTCTCGCCGTCGAGGGTGTCTCATGGGGGCCACTACCTTGTGGATTCTCGGGGCCAGAGATCACCAGGAGGATCGCCATGTCGATGTTCAAGTGGGAAGTAGTCGATCCGGGTCCGGGTGAGGCCGTCGCGCCCCATCAGCGGCTCGCGTGGGGGAAGACCGCGGGCCTCGGAGCCCAGCACGTCATTGCGATGTTCGGGGCGACCTTCGTCTTCCCGATCATCATGGGCCTCAACCCCAACCTCGCCATCATGATGAGCGGCATCGCCACGATCTGCTTCCTGCTGATCGTCAAGGGCAAGGTGCCCGAGCTACCTCGGCACGTCGGCGTCCTTCGTCGGCGGCGCCACCGCGATCTACACCTACTCCGGGTCCGGCGGCCCGGGCGGACCCGCGGACGTCACCGGCGCCATCCTCATCTCCGGTGTGGTCCTCGCCATCGTCGGCGTCATCATCCACTTCCTCGGCGCCGACGCCGTCAACCGCGTGCTGCCGCCGGTCGTCACCGGCGCGGTCGTCATGCTGATCGGCTTCAACCTCGCCGGCGTCGCCACGAGCACCTACATGCCGGCCGACCCCTGGATCGCCCTGCTGACCATGACCGCCGTCATCCTGATGGCGGTCGGCCTGCGCGGCTTCGCCGGCCGGATCGCGATCTTCCTCGGCCTCATCTTCGGCTACCTCGCCTCCTGGCTCGCGGACGTGATCTTCGGTGACATCACCTCGGTGCTCCCCGGTGCGGCCGAGGCCACCACCCACGCCCGGGTCGACTGGACCCCTGTCGAGGACGCCGACTGGTTCGGCTTCCCGGCGCACACCGCCGACGGCCTCGTCGGCAACCAGGCCGTTCACGCCCCGGGATGTCCGAGGTCGGATGGCACCTGCCGTCGTTCTCGATCATCTTCGCGCTGCTGGTGCTGCCGGCCGTGATCGCCCTGGTCGCCGAGAACATCGGCCACGTCAAGGCGGTCTCCGGGATGACCGGCATCGACCTCGACCCGGTCGATCGGGCGGGCCGTGGCGGCCGACGGTGTCGCCACCGTGATCACGTCGTCCGTCGGTGGCTCGCCGACCACGACGTACGCCGAGAACATCGGCGTCATGGCGGCCACCCGCGTCTACTCCACGGCGGCGTACTTCGTGGCCGCGTTCGTGGCGATCCTGCTCGGCCTGGTCCCGAAGTTCGGCGCCATCGTCAACGCCACCCCGGCGGGCGTTCTCGGCGGCATCACGCTGGTGCTCTACGGGATGATCGGGCTCCTGGGTGCCAAGATCTGGATCGAGAACCACGTCAACTTCGCCAACCCGGCCAACCTGGTGCCGATCTCGGCGGGCCTGATCCTGGGCATCGGCTACGGGACGACCGGCTTCTTCGAGATCACCGACGACTTCCAGCTCGGTGGCATCGCCATCGGCACGATCGTGATCGTGGCCGGCTACCACCTGGCCCGGGTGGTGGCGCCGCCCGGACGCGGACGGCACGATGATGGCGGTGGGACAGCCCGGGATCCACGTCGAGGATCACGCGCAACCGCACCACCACGAGCCGCACCACCGGGACGACGCGTAGGAGATCAGTGAAGCCCGCACCGTTCGCGTACCTCCGACCAGGGTCGCTCGCCGACGCGCTGGCGGCCCTGGCGGAGGCACCGGACGCGAAGGTGCTGGCCGGCGGGCAGAGCCTGGTGCCGCTGCTGTCGATGCGGCTGGCGGCACCGGGCACCCTCGTCGACATCAACGGCCTCCCCGGGCTGGCCGACGTCACGGTCACCGAGGAGGGCGTGCGGATCGGCGCGCTGGCCCGGCACTCCGACGTGCTGGCCTCGGCCGACGTACGCCGCGTCCAGCCGCTCGTCACGCTGGCGCTGGCCAACGTCGCGCACGCCGACGATCCGCAACCGGGGCACGACCGTCGGGTCGCTCGTGCATGCCGACGCCGCGGCCGAGATGCCGGTCGTGCTGCGGCTGCTGGGCGGGTCCGTCGAGGTCGAGTCCGCGGCTCGGGGGCGCCGTACGATCCCGGCCGACGAGCTGTTCCTGGGGCCGCTCGAGTCCTCCGTCGAGCACGACGAGATCGCGATCGGGGCGTTCTTCCCGGCGCTCCCGGCCGGCGCCGGCGTGGCCTTCGAGGAGATCGCCCGCAGGCACGGCGACTACGCGCTGTGCGGCGTCGCCGCGCTGGTGGCCCCCGACGGTGACCGGGACACCGTGCGCGCCGGCTACCTCTCCGTGAGCGACGTCCCGACCGTCGTCGACCTGTCCGGGGTGCCCGAGGAGCGCTGGGGCGACGTGGCCCTCGAGCAGCTCGACCCCGCCGACGACATCCACGCCACCGCCGACTACCGCGCCCACCTCGCGCGGGTCCTGACCACGCGCGTGGTTCGCGCGGCGTACTCCCACGCGGAAGGCACTGCATGAGCGAGGAGCTCCACTCCGTCCGGCTCACCGTGAACGGCACGTCCCATGACCTCCGGGTGCCCGCGCGCCGGCTGCTGTCCGACGCGCTCCGGCACGACCTCGGGCTGACCGGGACCCACGTCGGCTGCGAGCACGGCGTCTGCGGCGCCTGCACGATCCTCGTCGACGGACGGCCGATGCGGTCCTGCCTGATGTTCGCCGTCTCGGCCGTCGACGCCGAGATCACCACGGTCGAGGGGCTGACCAACCCGGACGGGTCGCTCGGCCCGGTGCAGCAGGCGTTCAAGGAGTGCCACGGCCTCCAGTGCGGCTTCTGCACGCCGGGCTTCCTGACCACGATCACCGCGGGACTGCGCGAGAACCCGCACCCCAGCCACGAGGAGGCCCGGGAGATGATCGGCGGCAACCTGTGCCGCTGCACCGGCTACCAGAACATCGTGAAAGCGGTCGAGCGCGCCGCCGAGCTCGCCACCGACTCGGCCGAGGTCGAGGCACGAATACCCCATTCGAATGCTCACTTCGTTCCGCTTCGAACAGGACGCCGGCATGAGCGGCAAGCTGATGGGCGCCAAGGTCCATCGCACCGAGGACGAGCGGTTCCTGCGTGGCCGGGGCGTGTACGTCGACGACGTCGCCCTCGGCTCGCTGCACGCGGCGGTGCTGCGCTCGCCGCACGCGCACGCCCGGATCACCGACATCGACGTGGAGGACGTGCTCGACCTCGAGGGTGTGCACGTGGTCTGGACCCACGACGACCTCACCGGCTACATGGCCGACCCGTTGCCGCTCCTGATCCCGCACCCGGCGCTGACCCACGGCCGCACCCAGTACGCCCTGGCGAAGGACGAGGTGAACTACGTCGGCGAGGCGGTGGCGTTCGTCGTCGCCGACGACCGCTACGTCGCCGAGGACGCGATCGGCCGGATCCGGGTCGACTACGAGACCCTCCCGCCCGTGGTCGGCCTCGACGCCGCCCGGGCAGCGTCGGCGCCTGGTCCACGACGACGTGCCCGGCAACGTCGGCGCGCGGCTGGAGCAGGAGAACGGCGACGCCCGCGCCGCGATCGCGTCGGCCCCGCACACGCTGACCCTGGACCTCACGATCGAGCGCAGCGCCTGCATGCCGATGGAGGGGCGCGGCACGGTCGCGCGCTGGGACCCCGACGTCGGCCGGATGACCGTGTGGAGCTCGACCCAGACCTCGACCGGGGTCCGGGCTGCCGTCGCCGCGAAGCTCGGTCTCGACCTCGGCCAGGTCGACGTGATCACCCCCGACGTCGGTGGCGGGTTCGGCGTGAAGATCAACCACCCGTGGCCCGAGGAGCTGCTCGTCCCGATGGCGGCGAGGGCACTCGGCCGGCCGGTGAAGTTCACCGAGGACCGGCGCGAGCACTTCATCTCCTCCGCACACGAGCGCGGTCAGGTGCACCACATCGAGGTCGGGTTCGACGACGACGGCCGGCTGCTCGGGCTGGACGTCGAGTTCTGGCACGACCACGGTGCGTACACGCCGTACGGCCTGATCGTCCCGATCATCACCTCGACCCAGCTGCTCGGTCCCGTACAAGCCGCAGAGCTACCGGGTCGTCTTCGAGTCGATGTACACCAACACCGTGATGGTGACGCCGTACCGCGGAGCCGGCCGGCCGCAGGGCTGCTACGCCATGGAGCGGACGATGGACGCGATCGCGGCGTACCTCGGGAAGGACCGCACCGAGGTGCGGTCGGTGAACTTCATCCAGCCCGACGAGTTCCCCTACGACCAGGGCCTGATCTTCCAGGACGGCCGCGAGCTCGAGTACGACTCGGGCGACTACCCCGCCTCGCTGGAGAAGCTGAAGGCGCTGGTCGGCTGGGACGAGTTCCCGGCGTTCCAGGCCGAGATGGCGGCCGAGGGGCGGCGGGTCGGGATCGGCCTCGCGTGCTACGTCGAGGGCACCGGCGTCGGTCCCTACGAGGGCGCGCACGTGCACATCGAGACGTCCGGCAAGGTCAAGGTCGCGACCGGTCTGACGACGCAGGGCCAGGGCCACGCCACCGTCTTCGCGCAGCTCGTTGCCGACGAGCTCGGTGTGAAGTTCGAGGACGTCGAGGTCGTCACCGGCGACACCCGCCGGATGCCGTACGCCGTCGGCACCTTCGCCTCCCGGGCCGCGGTGATGAGCGGGTCGGCCATCCACCTCGCGGCGAAGCGTGCGAAGGAGAAGGTGCTGCGGATCGCCGCCGAGGCCCTGGAGGCCGACGAGGCCGACCTCGAGATCGTCGACGGCGTGGTGTCGGTGAAGGGCTCGCCCGGATCGTCGATCGACCTCGGCACCGTCTCGGTGCTGTCCAACCCGCTGCGCTACGCGTTCGACGAGGCGTCCAAGGCCGCGACCCAGTTCAGCGTCGGCGACCCGGGCAAGCCGCCCGTGGCCGAGGACGACGAGCCGGGTCTGGAGGGCAAGGACTTCTACTCCCCGGAGCGGGCGACGTTCGCCTCCGGAATGCATGCCGTGATCGTCGAGACCGACCCGGACACCGCCGAGATCAGGATCCTGAAGTACGCCGTGGTCCACGACTGCGGCCACCTGATCAACCCGATGATCGTCGAGGGCCAGATCCACGGCGGCGTCGCGCAGGGCGTGGGCGGGGCACTCTACGAGCGGATGGCCTACGACGAGTCCGGGCAGCTCCTGAACGCGTCGTTCATGGACTTCCTGATGCCCTATGTCTCCGAGATCCCCGACGGGATCGACATCGACCACCTCGAGACGCCCTCGCCGCTCAACCCGCTCGGGATCAAGGGCGCCGGCGAGGCCGGTGTGATCCCGTCGGCGGCCGTGTTCGCGGCTGCCATCGAGGACGCCGAGGGGATCCCCATCCGGGCGATGCCGATCTCGCCGTCCGAGCTGTTCCACCTTCGCCAGTCCAAGGAGTCCTGATGAAGATCGCCGGTGCCAACACCGTCCCGTACCCCGTCGACCGGGTGTGGGACGCCCTCCTCGATCCGCAGGTCCTGGTCGCGACCATCCCCGGCTGCGAGCGGCTGGAGACGACGGGTGAGCACACCTACGCGATGACGGTCACCGCGGGCGTGGCCGCGATCCGCGGGACCTACACGGGGACCTGCTCGCTCTCCGACCTCAAGGAGCACGAGTCCTTGGTGATGAAGCTCCAGGGGGCCGGCGCGCCCGGCACCGTCGACGCGACCGTGGACGTGTCGTTCACGCCGGTCGACGGCGGTGCCACGCAGATCTCCTACGAGGCCGACGCCACCGTCGGCGGCATGGTCGGCGGCGTCGGCCAGCGGATGCTCGGGTCGGTCTCCAAGCGGATGGCGGGTGAGTTCTTCGGCAACGTCGGGAAGTCGCTGTCCGGCGAGCGCCCGGCCACGCAGGCGGGCGCGCCGACGTCGGTCGAGGCTAGCGAAAGCCAGAGCGCACCCGGTGTCTTCACCGCGCCGGTGAAGGCGGGCGGCATCTCGTCCCAGGACGACTTCCTCAAGGGCATCGTCGTCGGCGCCGGCCTGGTCCTCGCCGGTGTCATCGTGGGCGGCATCTTCGGGCGGCGACGGTGACCCGTGAGTGACCTGACCGTCGACGCCACCGCCCGCGAGCTGGCGATGGCGGTCCACGCCAAGCAGATCTCCGCGCGCGAGCTGCTCGACCTGCACCTCGCCCGGATCGCGGAGCGGAACCCCGAGCTGAACGCCATCGTCAGCCTCGACGAGGAGCGGGCACGGGAGGGCGCGGCCGCGGCGGACGAGGCGACCGCCCACAACAAGGCCGCGGGACCCCTGCACGGGCTCCCGCACGCCTTCAAGGACACCCACGATGTCGCGGGCTGGCGGACGACGTACGGATCCCCCCTGTACGCCGAGCACGTCCCCGAGGCCGACAGCCTCCTTGTCGAGCGCATCCGCCGGGCGGGCGCGGTCACCATCGGCAAGACCAACGTGCCGGAGTTCGCCGCCGGGTCGCACACCTTCAACACGCTCTTCGGCACCACCCGCAACCCGGTCGACCCGAGCCGCTCCGCCGGCGGGTCGTCCGGGGGAGCGGCGTGCGCCCTCGCAGCGGGGATGGTCCCGCTCGCGGACGGCTCCGACATGGGCGGCTCGCTGCGCAACCCCGCGAGCTTCTGCGGCGTGGTCGGCCTCCGGCCCAGCATCGGCCGCGTGCCTGACTGGCCGACCGAGAGCTACTGGGACAACCTGTCGACCGGGGGTCCGATGGCGCGCAACGTCGGCGACCTGGCGCTGCTGCTCTCGGTCATCGCCGGCCCGGACCGGCGTACGCCGTTCGCCCTGGGCGACGCCGGCGCGAGGTTCGCGCCGCCGGTGAGCGGGACCCTCAGCGGCCTGCGGGTCGCGCTGTCGGTGGACCTCGGCGGCACCATCGACGTCGACGACGAGGTCGCTGCCGTCGTGGCCTCGGCCGCCACCACGTTCGCCGCCGCCGGGGCCTCGGTGGAGGACGCAGCGCCCGACCTGTCGTTGGCCGACGACGTCTTCCGGACCCTCCGCGCCTGGCAGTTCCAGGCGGCGTTCGGTGACGAGCTCGCGGAGCACCCCGACCAGTTCAAGGCGTCCCTCGCCGACAACATCCGCGCAGGGGAGAGCATCACCGGTGCCGACGTGGCCCGCGCCTTCGAGTCCCGCACCGCCGTGATGGGAACGGCGCGCGACTTCCTCTCGACGTACGACGTCCTGGTGCTCCCGGTCTCGCAGGTGCCGCCGTTCCCGGCCGACCAGGAGTACCCGCACGCGATCAACGGGCGGCCCCAGGCGACGTACCTCGACTGGATGCGGTCGGCCTACCTGATCACCGTGACCGGCTGCCCGGCCATCTCGGTCCCGGCAGGAACCACCACCGACGGCCTCCCGGTCGGCATCCAGATCGTCGCGCCGCACGGCGCGGACCGGGCCCTGCTCGAGGTGGCGGCGGCGTTCGAGGCGGCGCGCGGCGGGCGCTGATTTCCACAGCCGGTGTGCACAACCTGTGGATGCTTGTGGACAGCAGGGACCTTTGCTGTGCAGAACCTGCGGCGCGCTGTGGGCGACACGCCGGAACCAGAAGAATGTTTGCGAAACCCTTGCGGGGCTGGGCTTTCAGGCAATAGAACTTCTCCCACGCACTCCCTTCGGGGAGAGCGGGATCGCTCGGAGACGAGGGTTCGTACGGCGGAAGACCAGCTTGCTGGTGGACTGCCGAGGCGGCTGGGTGACGAAGCCGCTGGAGCCGGAGTGGACGAGTGATCGACCGGGAGCGTCACCAGTACCGGTCAGCGAAAGGCCCTCGTGACTCATACTCACGAGGGCCTTTCTGCATGTCCGCGCAGGTGCTGCGGACCCCGTCTCTCTCGCTTCCGCCCGGTCACTACCCGGTCCTGTCGGCCCGCAACCCCGTGGCCGGCGAGGCCTGGGACACGTCCTGAGAATCCACAGGTCTGGTCCAGGAGCTGTGGACGGCTGTGGGGTGCTTGTGGATGAGAATGCGGGATCTGTGGACGACACGCCGCAGGCCGAGAATCCCTTGAAATAGTTGGCGAAAGTCCTTGCGCGGGTGGGTGAACAGGGCATAGAACTTCTCCCACGCACTCCCTTCGGGGAGAGCGGGATCGCTCGGAGACGAGGGTCTGCACGGCGGAAGACCAGCTTGCTGGTGGACCGCCGCGGTGGCTGGATGACGAAGCCGCTGGGACCGGAGTCAGAAGAGCGATCGACCGGGAGCGTCATCGGTACCGGTCAACCGAAGGCCCTTGTGACTCATACTCACGAGGGCCTTCACCTATTTCAGGGCTGTGCGGCCAGTGCAACCAGGTCCCGAGCGTGTCTCTGATTTCCACAGGCCGAGCCGCCCGGTTGTGGATGATGGTGGGTCCGCTGTGGACGATCGACCTGGTTCTGTGGACGACACGCCGTAGGTCGAGAATCCCTTGAAATAGTTGGCGAAAGTCCTTGCGCGGGTGGGTGAACAGGGCATAGAACTTCTCCCACGCACTCCCTTCGGGGAGAGCGGGATCGCTCGGAGACGAGGGTCTGCACGGCGGAAGACCAGCTTGCTGGTGGACCGCCGCGGTGGCTGGATGACGAAGCTGCCGGGGCCGGAGTCGAGGAGTGGATCGATCGGGAGCGTCATCGGTACCGGTCAACAGAAGGGCCCTTGTGACTCATACTCACGAGGGTCCTTCGCCTTTTCACGCCGCAACGCTGAGCTTGCGAAGCGTTGATGACGGCGGGAGATTGAGGGGGCTCGGCGTCGACCCGAGCTTGCGAGGGGCGGCGCGACCCGTCTCGAAATCCTGAGGCGCAGCTTCAGCGCTCGTCGACCATCAGGTTGATCGAGTAGTCCGAGGCCCGGTAGCAGTGGTCGCCGAACTCGACCGCCTGGCCGGCCGCGTCGAACGCCATCCGGCTCATCGTGAGGACGGGTTGGCCGCCGCCCTTGATCTCCAGCGCCCGGCGCTCGGCCTGGCTGGGCATCCGGGCGCCGATGGACTGCTGGGCGACGACCGGCTTGACGCCCCGCTCGCGGAGGGCGGCGTACAGGCCGGTGCTCTCGAGCTCCTCCCGGCTCAGGTCCGCGTGCTTCGGCGGCAGCCAGTTGTGCAGGATGGCCAGCGGCGTGTTCCCCGCCTTCCGCACGCGCACGACACTGAGCAGCGGGGTCTCGGGGTCGAGGTCGAGTGCCGTGGCGGCGTGCTCGTCGGTGACCATCTCGTGCGTGATCACCACGGTGCGCGGCTTGCGGCCATCGCGCTCGAGGTCGTCGTACAGGCTCGAGAGCTCGATCTTGCGGTGCACCTTGCGGTTCGCCACGGTGGTGCCCAGCCCGCGGCGCCGGACGAGGAGACCCTGGTCGACCAGCTCCTGGATGGCGCGGCGCACCGTCGGGCGAGAGAGCTGGAGCCGCTCGGCCACCGCGATCTCGTTCTCGAACGGGTCACCGGGCTGGAGGGTGCCGTCGGTGATCGACGCGGTGAGCTGCTCGGCCAGCTGGTGGTACAGCGGGACCGGGGAGGAGCGGTCGATCTCGACGGCGACACGATGGGCGGTCATGGCGGAAGGGTACCGGGAACGTGTTCCAACTCCTGACGTCCGCACATGCGGACAAACGTGTGTCGTCAGCCGCGTGGCGTCAGGCCGGCCTCTCGGTAGACCACGTCGACCAGGTCGAGGTTGGCGACCGCGTCGTCCGCGTCGACCAGGAACGGCCCGCCGGTGCTGAGGGTCTCGGCCAGGGCCGCGAGCTGGTGCGTGTACGACGTGTCGGCATCCGGCTTCTCCTCACGTACGGCACCCGATGAGTCGGTGACGACCAGCCGTGGGTCCATGTGCGGCACCGCGAAGGCCGGTGAGACCGCGGTCGCCAATGACCCGCGCACCGTCCAGATCATCCGTCGCTCGGCGGCGTCCATGTCCCAGTGGACGCGTCCGCTGGGGCCACCGGAGTAGTCGAGGTCCGCGGTGACGGCGCTGTCCACGTCGGGACTCCACAGCGTGGCCACGACGCCGCTCAGCCTCGGGGTGGCACCGATCCAGTGGCCGAGGTGGCGCGCAGCATTGAGGACGTAGCACCCGAGGTCCATCGTCGCGCCACCGTCGAGCTCGCGTGACCAGCGCGGGTCGGTGTCCGGGGGAGTGGGGATCGCCAGCTCGATCTCGACGCGCTCGATCCGGCCCAGCTCGCCCGACGTGACGAGCTCGCGCAGTCGCTGGTTCACGGGGTGGTGCAGGTAGTGAAACCCCTCCACCACCCGTACGCCGGCGCGCGCGGCGGCGTCGCGGACCTCGCGCGCCTGCGTGCCGTTGCTGGCCATCGGCTTCTCGCTGAGCACGTGCTTGCCGGCTCGCACTGCGGCCAGGTTCCAGGGGGTGTGCAGCGAGTTGACCAGCGCGTTGTAGACGACGTCCACCTCCGGATCGTCGATGACCCCCTGGTAGCCGTCGTGCACCCGCTCGATGCCCCGCTCAGAGGCGAAGGCCTCGGCCCGCGCCCGGTCCCGCGCCGCCACGGCGACGATGCGGTGACCGAGGACGCGGGCCGGGTCGACGATGCCGTCGTCGGCGATCCGGGCGGCGCCGAGCACGCCGATCCGCAGCGGCTCGCTCACGGAGCGACCTCGACCGCCGATCCCGTCTCGGCGGACCGCACGACCGCCTCCTCGACCACGAGGTTGCGCAGCCCGTCCGCGAAGGTCGCGGGCCGGGGCAGGCGGGACAGGCCGGCGATCTCGTCGAGGAACGCGCGCGCCTGGTAGGTGAAGAAGTCCTGGCCGCCGTGCCCGACGCCCGCGAACGGCATCGACTGCCCGGCCGCGACGTACGGGTGGTCGGGTCCGACCAGCACCCGGCGCCAGCCGTTCGTCGCCGGGTCCGGGCCGTTGTCGACGAAGCCGAACTCCGCGTTCGCAGAGAGGTCGAACGAGGCCGCGCCGTCGCTCCCGAAGACCTCGAAGCCGAGCGTGTTGGCGTGCCCGCGGGCGACGCGGGACACCGAGAACGTGCCGGCGGCCCCGCTCGCGAACTCCACGACGAACGTGGCGATGTCGTCGTTGGTCACCGGCTCGCGGACGTCGCTCACCTCGGTGGCGGCGTGACCGAGCGCCGAGCCGAGCGGGACGGGCCGGTCCTTGATCACGGTGGGCAGCACCGCGCCGGTCACCCGGGCGACCGGGCCGCAGAGCAGCTCGGCGGTGTCGATCAGGTGGCTGCCGATGTCGGCGAGCGCCCCGGACCCGACCGGACCGGTGTACCTCCAGCTGGTCGCGCCGTCCGGGTCGGCGCCGTAGTCGCACCAGTAGCGGCCGTTGAAGCTGAGCACCTGCCCCAGCCCGCCGCCGCGGATCTGATCGGCGACGGCGGCGATGGCGGGCGCGCGTCGGTACGAGAAGCCGGTGGCCGCGACCAGGCCGGGAGCCTGCTCGGCGGCCGCCACCATGGCCCGGGCGTCCTCGACGCTCGGGGCCAACGGCTTCTCGCAGAGCACGTGCTTGCCGGACGCGAGCAGTGCCTCGGCGATCTCGCGGTGCAGGTGGTTGGCCACCACGATGCTGACGGCGTCGATGTCGTCGGCCTCGACGATCGCCTGCCAGCTGGTCTCCGCGCGCTCGAAGCCGTAGCGCTCGGCGGTGAACCGGGCGAACTCCTCGTTCACGTCGGCGATGGCCGCCAGCCGGGTGGGCGGGGCGTCGGTGCCGAACACCGTCTGTGCGGTGCGGTAGGCGTGGGCGTGCGAGCGGCCGGCCATGCCGGCTCCGATGACGGCGACGCTGATCGGTGCGGTCTGGGACATGAGGTTCTCCGGGTCGGTCTGGAAGGGGCGGTGGTCAGAGTCGGTTGGCGGCTTCGATGAGCGTCTCGGCCGCGGAGCGGAGGCCACCCAGCTGGTCGAGCTCCTGGTCCTCGTGCTCGATGTTGACCGGCATGTCCGGATCGATCTCGGCCAGCGCGGCGAGGAAGCCGGTCCACCAGTCGACGTCGTGGCCGCGACCGACGGCGACGAAGTCCCACGACGGGTCCTTGGGCCAGCCGCCGAGGGTGTACCTGCCGCCCAGGCTGAGCGCGCTGGGCTCGCCCATCGGCACCCACGAGAAGCCGTCGTCGATGTTGCCGTTCACGCGCGAGAGCGGGTTGATCCGCGTGTCCTTGGCGGCGGCGTTGTAGACCAGCGAGCCCAGCGACTTGGTCGCCTCGGTCGGGTCGATGCCCTGCCAGAACAGGTGGCTCGGGTCCATCTCGGCACCCACGTGGGTCGCGTTGGTCTCGGTCACCAGCCGCTCCAGCGTGCGCGGGTTGAACACCACGTTGCCCGGGTGCATCTCGATGCAGACCTTCACGTCGGCGTCGGCCGCGACGTCCTGGACCTTCTTCCAGAACGGGATCGCCACCTCGTTCCACTGGTAGTCGCGGATCTCGAGGAAGGCGCTGTGCCAGGGCAGGACGTTCCAGACCGGCTTGGTCGACGCCGCCTCGGCGCCGGGCGCACCCGACATCGTGACGACCCGCTTCACGCCGAGCTTGGCGGCCAGCTCGATGGACGTCAGGAGGTCCTGCGCCTGCTTGGCGCCCTCCGGGTCCGGGTCCAGCGGGTTGCCGTTGCAGTTGAGCGCGGTGAGCTCGATCCCGGCGTCGTCGTACACGCCGAGGTACTCCGACCGGGCGTCGGCGCTGTCGAGAAGCTCCGGGATCGGGATGTGCGGGGCGGGCAGGAAACCGCCGGTGTTCACCTCGGCGCTGGTGAGGCCCATGCCGGCCAGCGTCTTGAGTGCCTCGGGGAGGGGCAGGTCGTGCAGGCAGGCGGTGTAGGCGCCGAGCTTCATGGTGGTTCCTCGGGTGAGTTCGTGGTCTACTAGACCGGTCTAGTGGTACGACGACGAGCATGGTCGCGCCACCGTGCATATGTCAAGACATTCTCCCAAATCGAACGGAACACGAATGCCCAAGCAGGACCCGCGCAGCAGCGGCGGCCCGACCATGCGCGACGTGGCCCTGGAGGCGGGCGTGTCCAAGGCACTGGTCTCGATCGTGTTCCGCGAGGTGCCCGGGGCCAGCGACGAGACGCGGGCCCGGGTGTTCGCGGCCGCCGAGCGGATCGGCTACCGCGCCAACCGGACGGCGAGCATGCTCGCGATGCGCCGGACCCGACACCTCGGCGTCACCATGCACCTGAGGAACGCGTTCCACGCCGAGCTGGTGGAGGACATCCAGGCGGCCGCCGACGAGGCGGGCTACGAGATCGTGCTCAGCATCGTCACCGACCGGCACGACGAGCTGCGGGCGGTGGAGACGCTGCTCGAGTTCCGGTGCGAAGCCCTGATCCTGCTCGGCTCCCAGCAGTCGCCGGAGCGCCTCGCTGCGCTGGCGGCCACCGTGCCGGTGACCCTGATCGGCCGCCAGGACGCCCCGGAGACGCTCGACGTCGTCCGCAGTGCCGACGAGCGCGGCCTGCGGCTGCTCGTCGACCACCTGGTGCAGCTCGGGCACCGGCGGATCGCGCACGTGGACGGCGGTCGCGGGGCGATCGCGGACGACCGGCGCCGCGGCTACCGCGCGGCGATGCGCCGGCACGGCCTCGGCGACGAGGTCCTGGTGGTGGCCGGGGGCGCGACGGAGGAGGACGGCTGGCGGGCGGGAGGAGCGCTGCTCGAGGCGGGGGACCTGCCGACAGCCCTGGTCGCGTTCAACGACCACTGCGCGTTCGGCCTGCTCGGCCGGCTGCTCCGGGAAGGTGTCTCCGTGCCCGGCGAGGTGTCGCTCACCGGGTACGACGACGCGGCGATCGCGCGCTATGCGTCGGTCGACCTGACGACCGTCACCCAGGAGGGAGCGACCCAGGCCGCCTGGGCGGTGGGGGCCGCGGTGGCGCGCCTGGAGGACCAGGCCGGCGGGCCGCGCCGGCTGGTCATCGAGCCGCAGCTGGTGACCCGCGGCACCACCGGGGTGCCGCGAGCCACCGGCTAGCGGCTAGTCGTCCTCGGGCATCACCACGAGGACCGGGACCCGCGCGCCCAGGATGATCTTCTGGGTGGCGCTGCCCATGAGTGCCTTGCCGACGGGCGTACGCCGCCGCCCGCCGATCACGAGCAGCTCGGCGTCGACCTTCGTGGCGATCTTCAGGATGGACAGCGCGACGTCGGACCCGCCGGGGTCCAGGTGCAGCGACCACTCGAGGCCGCCGAGATCCGGGGTCCCGAGCGCTCGCTCGATCTCGTCGGAGATCCCCGCCCGGAAGGCCTCGGTGACGTCGGCGTCGAGCGACTCCGCGACGTGGATGACGGCCAGGTCGGTGCCCGCGGAACCCGGCCTCCCGTGCCGCTTCGCGGAGTGCGCTCCTGCTGGTGGTGCGTATCTGGTGTGCGACTGCAACCGACACGATGGCCTCCTCGCCGTCGTCAGCGCTTGAGCTCGTGGGAGAGCTCGGTCAGCTCGTCGCCGCCGGCCATCTGCCGCGTGAGCTCGTCGAGGGTGACCTCGTTGCGCTTCTTGTCCAGCACCGTCTTGCCCAGCTTCAGGATGATGAAGTGGTCGCCGACCAGGTGGGCGTGGTGCGGGTTGTGGGTGATGAAGACGACGCCGAGACCCGCGTCGCGCGCGGCCGCGGTGTACTTCAGCACCACACCCGACTGCTTCACGCCGAGTGCGGCCGTCGGCTCGTCCAGGATCAGGACCCGGGCTCCGAAGTAGACCGCACGGGCGATCGCGACACACTGACGCTGGCCGCCGGAGAGCTCACCGATGGGCTGGTCGATGTCCTTGACCACGATCCCCATCTTGCGCAGCTCCTCGTCGGCGATGCGCTTCATGTCCTTGATCTTCATCGGCGCCATGGGCGCCTTGCTGGAGACCATCTCCGACCCGAGGAAGAAGTTCCGCCAGACCTCCATCAGGCTGACGACGGCCAGGTCCTGGTAGACGGTCGCGATGCCGTGGTTGAGCGCCTCGCGTGGCGAGGAGAACGAGACCTCCTGGCCGTCGACCAGGAGCTCCCCCTCGTTGTGCGGGTGCAGGCCCGAGATGATCTTGATCAGGGTCGACTTGCCGGCGCCGTTGTCCCCGAGGACGCAGGTCACCTCGCCGGCCCTGACCTTCAGGTTGATGCCGCGGAGGGCACGGATGGCGCCGTACGCCTTGCCGACGTCCCTCATCTCGACCAGGGCCTCACCCTTGGTGAGCTCCGGATCCGCGTGCTCGGTGATGGTGTCGGTCATGGGTCAGCCCACTTTCCGCGTTGTCGACAGCTTCTTGACGTAGAGGTTCACGATCACCGCGAGCAGCAGCATGATCCCCAGGAACGCCCGGAACCAGTTGGGGTCCCAACCGGCGTAGACGATGCAGAGGTTCGTCATGCCGAAGATGAACGAGCCGATGGCCACGCCGATCGCGTTGCCGTAGCCGCCGGTGAGCAGCGTGCCACCCACGACCGCGGCGATGATGTAGAGGAACTCGTTCCCGACCCCGTTGCCGGACTGCAGCGTGTTGAACCGGTAGAGGGTGTGCATGCCCATGAACCAGGCCAGGAAGGAGACCGACATGAACAGGCCGACCTTCACCCTGAGCACGGGGACACCGACCGCCCGCGCGCTGGCCGCGTTGCCGCCGACCGCGAGGATCCAGTTGCCCACCTTGGTCCGCGTCAGGATCCACGTGGCGATGGCCACGAAGAAGAACCACCACAGCACGATGATCGAGAACCGCGTCGAGCCGATCACCGGCAACCAGTCCGGCAGCTGGAACGTCGCCGCGAAGATCTTGTTGAGCGCCTCGTAGCCGTCCATCTGGTTGATGTTCGGCGTGGTCACGGACCCGGTCACGCGCTTCGTCACGCCGAGGTTCACGCCGATCAGCACGAAGAACGTGCCCAGGGTGATCAGGAAGCTGGCGATCCCGGTCTTCATCACCAGGAATCCGTTGACGAAGCCGATCGCCAGGGCGAAGACCAGGGACAGCAAGGCCCCGACCCACAGGTTGACGCCGAGCTCGTAGCAGAAGATCGCGTTGACCAGTCCCGCCGAGGTGACCATGACTCCCGCGGAGAGGTCGAACTCGCCGCCGACCATGAGCAGGCCCACGGCGACGGCCACGATGCCGATCGTCGCGCTCTGGTACAGCACGGTCGCGAGCGCGTCGCTGGACCGGAAGGGCGGGGCGACGATGAGGAAGAAGATGCCGATGACGACTGCCGCCACCAGCGCGCCGATCTCGGGCCGGGCCAGGATCCGGTTGAAGCTGGACAGCTGCACCCGGTTCGCATCCTCGGACGGTGCTCCGGCCGGGGGTTTTGCTGTTGTCTGACTCATGAATTTCTCCAGGGTTGGGGGTCCGCGTGGGGTCGCCCGTCCGGATGGGACCGGCCGGGCGACCCCGCGTCCGGCTAGCGGGTGCCTTCCTGCGCGAACGGAAGGATCGCGTCGATGTTGTCCGCGTCGACGAAGGACGGGCCGGTCAGGACCGGGCCGCCACCACCGATGTCGTTGCCGTTCTTGAGGTTCAGGTACAGCGAGGTGACCGCCAGGTACCCCTGGACGTAGGGCTGCTGGTCGATCGAGAACTCGATCTCGCCGTCCTTGATCCGCTGCGCCGCGTCGGCGTTCAGGTCGAAGGTGACCAGCTTCGCGTCGCTGCCCGCTGCGTCGATCGCCTGGAGGGCGTCCAGCGCGATCGGGGCGCCGAGGGTCACGATGTAGTCGACCGAGTCGTCCTCGGCCAGCTTGGCCTGCAGCGAGGAGACGACCGCGGAGTCATCCGCACCGTTGACCTGGATGTTCTCGGTGCTCGGCGCCGTGGCCTTCACGCCGGCACACCGGGCCTCGAGCGCCACCGATCCCTCGTCCTGGATCACGCACAGCACGTTCTGACCGCCGTCGTCGGTGATCCGCTGACCGGCCGTCTCTCCGGCGAGGGTCTCGTCGGACCCGAAGTACATGCTGATGCCGAGGTCCTGGTACTGGTCGATGCCCTGGTTGAAGGCCACGACCGGGATCCCGGCGTCCACCGCGGTCTGGACCGAGTCGGCCTCCGCGTCGGGTGCGTCGAGCGTGGTGGCGATGCCGTCGACGTCGGAGTCGACGGCGTTCTGGATCAGCGTCGCGTGCTGGCCCGGGTCCGGGTCGTTGGAGTACTTGAGGTCGATGCCGTAGTTGTCGGCGGCCTGCTGTGCGCCGGACTTGATCTTGTCCCAGAAGGTGTCGCCCGGAGTCTCGTGGGTGATCATCGCGACGGTGTAGCCGGAGTTGTCGCCCGCCCCACCGCCGCCCCCGCTGTCGCTGTCGTCCTCCTCGGGAGCGCCGCCCTCGCTGCAGGCGGTCAGGATCAGGGTTGCCGCGGCCAGAACGCCGATGGCGGCTGCCTTGCGGCGGTGATTGCGGATCATGTGGTGACTTCCTTTCGAAGCTGCTCGGACTCAGCCGCTCGGGCGGGCTGGTCGGCACCAGGAGATCCGCCTGACACCGTCCGGTCCGTGGGGTGTCCCCGCGGCCAACGTGACCAGCGTCACCAAGTCCTTGCCAGTTGTCAATAGTTTGTCCTGACATTCTGACGTTCTGCACTGACCGGGCCGTCCGTGACGGGTCAGCGCTCGTCGACCATCAGGTCGATCGTGTAGTCCGAGGCGCGGTAGCAGTGGTCGCCGTACTCGATCGCATGACCGGAGGCGTCGAAGGCGGTCCGCACCATCGTCAGGACCGGCTGCGAGCGCGGCATCTCGAGCCGCCGGCGCTCCGTCGTCGTGGGCATCCGGGCGCCGATCAGCTGCTGGGCCACGACGGGCCGCGAGCCGCGGGTGCGGAGGGTGGCGTAGAGGCCGTCGCGCTCGAGCTCCTCGCGAGAGAGGTCGCCGTGTGCGGGCGGGAGCCAGTTCTGCATGAAGGCGAGCGGGACCTGGTCGGCGAGCCGGAGCCGGGTGATGTGCAGCAGCGGAGTCTCCGGCGCCAGGTCCAGAGCTGTCGCCGCCTGCTCGTTGACGTCCTCGGCGATGTCGAGGACGACGGTCGTGGGCTTCCGGCCATCGCGCAGCAGCTCGTCGTAGAGGCTGCTGAGCTGGAACTTGCGGTGCACCTTGCGGTTGGCCACGGTCGTGCCGAGGCCGCGCCGGCGCACCAGCAGGCCCTGGTCGACGAGCTCCTGGATCGCCCGACGGACAGTGGGGCGCGACAGCTGGAGCCGTTCGGCCACCGACATCTCGTTCTCGAACGGGTCTCCGGGCTTGAGCCGCCCGTCCGCGATGGCTTGCCCCAGCTGCTCTGCCAGCTGGTGGTAGAGCGGCACGGGGGAGGACCGGTCGATCTCGACCGGCACGGCGAGTGCGGCCACGGCGCGAGCGTACAGCACACATACGAAAAGTCTTAAGTAAGAATGTCAGAACAAACTGTTGACGTTGGTGACTCGACCCGTGCATCGTTGTCCTGCGACCTGGCGCACACGGACCGGCCGGGGCGGACCCACGTCAAAAGGACAACCACCATGCGCATCGGACTCGCCGGCACCGGACGGATCGGCGCCTTCCACGCCTCCACGCTGGCCGCCCTCGAGCAGGTCGAGCAGGTCGTCGTCACCGACGCCTTCCCGGAGACGCGCCGAGCGGCTCGCGGCCGAGTCCGGCTACGAGTTCGCGGCGGACCTCGACGCCCTCCTCGACCGGGTCGACGGCCTGGTCATCACCACCTCGACCGACGCCCACGCGGCCACGCTGCGCCGCGGCGTCGAGGCCGGCGTCACCACCTTCTGCGAGAAGCCGGTCGCCCGCACGCTCGAGGAGACGGTCGAGCTCGTCGAGCTCGTCGAGAAGAGCGACGTCCGGGTGCACGTCGGCTTCCAGCGGCGCTTCGACGAGGGCTACCGGCGGGCGCGCGAGGCCGTGCGCAGCGGCGAGCTGGGCTTCCTGCACACCGTCCGGGCGAACACCCACGACCAGGCGCCGCCGCCCGCGGCCTACATCCCCACCAGCGGCGGCCTGTTCCGCGACTGCAGCATCCACGACTTCGACATCCTGCGGTTCGTCACCGGCCGCGAGGTGGTCAGCGCGTTCGGGATCGGCGCCAACAAGGGCGCCGCCTTCTTCACCGAGGGAGGCGACGTCGACACCGGCGGCCGCGGTCCTCACGCTGGACGACGGCACCCTCGTCTCGGTCACGGCCACCCGCTACAACGGCGGCGGCCACGACGTCCGGATGGAGCTCAACGGCTCCGAGGGCACCATCGGCGTCGGGTTCGACGACTCGCTGGCGGTCCGGTCGGCGGAGGCCGGTGTCGACTACCCGAAGGGGCCGCAGAAGTGGTCCTACATGGAGCGGTTCCTGCCGGCCTACCGTGCCGAGCTGACCGCCTTCACCGACGTCGTCGCCGGCGACGACGAGCCCGTGCACCGTCGCCGACGCGCTCGAGGCGTTCCGGATCGCGGAGGCCTGCGAGCTGTCGCGGCTGACGGGGCAGCCCGTGGCCCTCGACCGAGATCGCCGGTGCGCCGTGACGCGCCTACGACCTGGTCTCGGTCGGCCGCACCGGCGTCGACATCTACCCGCTCGACCACGGGGTCGGGCTCGAGGACGTCCGAGACCTTCGAGAAGTTCCTCGGCGGCAGCGCCACCAACGTCGCCGTCGCCGCGGCGCGCTACGGCCGCTCGGCCGCCCTGGTCACCCGGACCGGCAACGACCCGTTCGGGCGCTACGTCCGCCTGGAGGCGGAGCGGCTCGGGGTCGACCCGGCGTACATCCGGCGCCGGCGACGGGCCGCCCACGCCGGTCACGTTCTGCGAGGTGTTCCCGCCGGACGACTTCCCGCTCTACTTCTACCGCTACCCGACGGCCCCGGACCTGCAGCTCGAGCCGCGGACGACCTGCCGCTGCGACGCGATCCGGGAGGCCCGGGTCTTCTGGCTCACCGTCACCGGGCTGTCGCAGGAGCCGTCCCGGGCGGCCCACCTCGCGGCGCTGCGAGGCGCGCGGCGCGGCGCCGGCACACCGTCCTCGACCTCGACTACCGCCCGATGTTCTGGGCGGACCCGGCGCAGGCGAGCGCGCAGGTCGCCGCAGGCGCTCGAGCACGTCACCGTCGCCGTGGGCAACCGCGAGGAGTGCGAGGTCGCGGTCGGCGAGACCGACCCGCACCGCGCCGCCGACGCCCTGCTGGAGCGTGGCCTCGAGCTCGCGATCGTCAAGCAGGGCCCCAAGGGCGTCCTCGCGGCGACCGCCGACGAGCGGGTCGAGGTCCCGCCGTTCCCGGTCGACGTCGTCAACGGGCTCGGCGCCGGCGACGCGTTCGGCGGGGCGCTGGTGCACGGGCTGCTCGCGGGCTGGGACCTGCGCCGGATCCTGGAGTTCGCCAACGTCGCCGGCGCGCTCGTCGCCGGCAAGCTCGAGTGCTCGACCGCCATGCCCGACCAGGCCGAGGTCGAGACTGCCCTGCGCCGCGCCGTACCGCGCCCGCGAGACCCGGCGCCCCACCAGAAGGGACGAGACCGTTGGTCGACCTGACCGAGATCCGGGCCCGCGAGCCGGAGCGCATCGCCGACGCCTGGGCCGCCCGCGCCCGCCGGCCCCTGCTGGGCACGGACGGCCGGCTGCTGATCGTCGCCGCCGACCACCCGGCGCGCGGCGCGCTGGGCGTCCGCGACGACTCGATGGCCATGGCCAGCCGGCTCGACCTGCTCGACCGGCTCGCCACCGCGGTCGCCCGCCCCGGCGTCGACGGCGTGCTCGGCACCCCCGACATCCTCGACGACCTGCTGCTGATGGGCGCGCTGGAGGACAGGTCGTGATCGGCTCGATGAACCGCGGCGGCCTGCAGGGCGCGACCTTCGAGCTCGACGACCGGTTCACCGGCTACACCGCCGCCGAGATCGAGGCGCGCGGGCTCGAGGGCGGCAAGATGCTGACCCGGATCTGCCTCGACGACCCCGGCACCGTCGCCACGCTCGAGGCCAGCGGACACGCGGTCACCGAGCTCGCCCAGCGCCGGCTGATGGCGATGGTGGAGCCGTTCCTCTCGGTGCGCGGATGGCGGCCGCGTGCGCAACCTGCTCGACCCCGACAGCACCATCCGGTCGATCCACATCGCGTCCGGCCTCGGCGCCAGCAGCGCCCACACCTGGCTCAAGCTGCCGGTGGTCGACGACCTGCGAGCGGGTCATGGAGGCCACCACCCTGCCCACCCTGCTGCTCGGCGGCGACCCCACGGGCGACCCGCAGGACACGTACGCGTCCTGGGGCAAGGCCCTCGACCTGCCCGTCGGTCCGCGGGCTCGTCGTCGGGCCGCGCCCTGCTGTTCCCGCCCGACGGCGACGTGGCCGGCGGCGGTCGACATCGCGTCCGAGCTCGTGCACGGAGCCGGCTGACGATGACGACGCAGAAGTGGGTGCTGCCCCTCGGCGCGGCCTCGTCGCGAGGGGTGCGACGTCCTGGTCGACGACACCATCGAGGACTGGCAGCACACCGGGCTCCGGGTCGTCAGCCTGGCCACCGGCCAGAGGTGCGACGTACCGGCGGGGGAGTGGGAGTACGTCGTGGTCCCGCTCGCCGGCGCCGCGCGCGTCGACGTACGCCTGGCCGACGGTGGCGACCGGGTGGCGGACCTGGCCGGACGCACCTCGGTGTTCGCCGGGACCGACCGACGTCGCCTACGCGCCGGCCGGGTCCGCGCTGACGCTCACGGGGTCGGCCGACGGGTCCCGGATCGCCGTCTGCGCCGCCCGGGTGACCGGCGCCGCGAGCTCGCCGTTCCGGCACGTCGCCGGCGGCCGACGTCCCGGTCGAGCTGCGCGGGGCGGGGATCGCCTCCCGCGAGGTCCGCAACTTCGGCATCCCCGGGGTGCTCGACGCGGACGCGATCATCGCCTGCGAGGTGATCACGCCCGGCCGGCAACTGGAGCTCCTACCCGCCGCACAAGCACGACGAGGAGCGCGACGGCGTCGAGACCGAGCTCGAGGAGATCTACTACTTCGAGACCCAGGTCGAGGGTGCCGCGCACGGCGCGACGTCCCCGACGGCGCCGACCCGGTCGGCTACCAGCGGGTCTACGGCACCGCCGACCGCCCGATCGACGTGTTCGCCGAGGTGCGCACCGGCGACGTGGTGCTCGTGCCGCACGGCTGGCACGGGCCGGCGATGGCGGCGCCCGGCTACGACCTCTACTACCTCAACGTGATGGCCGGCCCCGGCCCGGTCCGGGCCTGGCTGATCTGCGACGACCCCAGCCACGCGCTGGGTCCGCGACACCTGGGCGGACCAGGACGATCGACCCCCGACTGCGAGCCCGAGAGGAAGCGCGATGAACGACACCGTCCGGCTGACCGTGGCCCAGGCCACGGTCGAGTTCCTGGCCCACCAGTGGTCCGAGCGCGACGGCGAGCGGCAGAAGCTGTTCGCCGGCTGCTTCGGCATCTTCGGCCACGGCAACGTCGCCGGCGTCGGCCAGGCCCTGCTGCAGCACGAGACCGCCGCGCTGGACGCCGGCCGGGCGCCGGGGCTGCCCTACGTCCTGGCCCGCAACGAGCAGGCCATGGTGCACACGGCCGTCGCCTACGCGCGGCAGAAGGACCGGCTCCAGACCTGGGTGTGCACCGCGTCGGTCGGTCCCGGGCTCGACGAACATGCTGACCGGGGCCGCGCTGGCCACGATCAACCGGCTCCCGGTGCTGCTGCTGCCGTCCGGCACCTTCGCCACCCGCCGCTCCGCGCCCGTGCTCCAGGAGCTCGAGACGCCGTACGCCGGCGACCTCACCGTCAACGACGCCTTCCGGCCGCTGTCGCGCTACTTCGACCGGGTGAACCGCGCCGAGCAGCTGCCGTCGGCGCTGCTGAGCGCGATGCGCGTGCTGACCGACCCGGCCGAGACCGGCGCCGTCACCGTCGCGCTGCCGCAGGACGTGCAGGCCGAGGCCTACGACTGGCCGGTCGAGCTGTTCGCCGACCGGACCTGGCACGTCGCCCGGCCGCCGGCCGAGCCCGCCCGGATCGCGGCGGCCGCCGAGGTGATCCGGTCCGCCCGGCGGCCGATGGTCGTGGCCGGCGGCGGCGTGCACTACTCCGGCGCCGAGGACGCGCTGCGCGCGTTCTGCGAGGCCACCGGCATCCCGGTCGGCGAGTCGCAGGCGGGCAAGGGCTCGCTCCCGCACGGCCACCCGCAGGAGATGGGCGCGGTCGGCTCGACCGGCACCACCGCCGCCAACGCGCTGGCCGCCGAGGCCGACGTCGTCATCGGCATCGGCACCCGGTGGAGCGACTTCACCACCGCCTCGCGCACGGCGTTCCGCGCGTCCGGCGCCCGCTTCGTCAACATCAACATCGCCAGCTTCGACGCCGGCAAGCACGCCGGGCTGTCGGTCGTCGCCGACGCCCGCGAGGCGCTGACCGCGCTCACCGCCGCCCTCGAGGGGTACGCCGTCGACGACGGCTACCGCGCCGAGCAGGCCGAGCTGTGGCGGGCCTGGGACGCCCAGGTCGAGGCGGCGTACCACCCGCCGGCGTCGGTCACCGACGAGCTGGCCGACGGCCTGCTCACCCAGGGGACGGTGCTCGGCTGCGTCAACGAGCTGAGCGACCCGCGCGACGTCGTGCTCTGTGCCGCCGGGTCGATGCCCGGCGACCTGCACAAGCTGTGGCGGGTCCGCGACCGCAAGGGCTACCACGTGGAGTACGGCTACTCCTGCATGGGCTACGAGGTGCCGGCGTCGCTCGGCATCCGGCTCGCCGACGAGACCCGCGACGTGTTCGCGATGGTCGGCGACGGCGGCTACCTGATGATGCCGACCGAGCTGGTCACCGCCGTCCAGGAGCGGATCAAGGTGATCGTCGTCCTGGTCCAGAACCACGGCTTCCACTCGATCGGCTCGCTGTCGGAGGAGCTCGGCTCGCAGCGGTTCGGCACCAGCTACCGCTTCCGCGGCGAGGACGGCCGGCTGGACGGCGAGCTGCTCCCGGTCGACCTCGCCGCGAACGCACGCAGCCTCGGCGTCCACGTGATCGAGGTGACCTCCCGCGACGAGCTGGAGAAGGCGATCCGGCAGGCCAAGGAGGCTCCCGGCGACGCCGGCCCGATCGTGATCCACGTCCAGACCGACCCGCTCGTCCACGCCCCGGACAGCGAGTCCTGGTGGGACGTCCCCGTCAGCCAGGTGGCCGACCTCGAGTCCACCCGGGCGGCGTACCAGCGCTATCTCGACCACCAGGCGAACCAGCAGACCTACCTGGCGCCCACCACCCCGACCGCCCCCGAAGGAGAGTCATGAGCAAGCCCGCCCTGATCGGCAGCGCCCCCGACAGCTGGGGGGTCTGGTACGCCGACGACCCGGTCCAGGTGCCCTGGCAGCGGTTCCTCGACGAGGTGACCACGGCCGGCTACACGCGGATCGAGCTGGGCCCCTACGGCTACCTGCCGACCGACCCGAAGCAGCTCACCGAGGAGGTCGAGAGGCGGGGGCTGACCGTCACCGCCGGCACGATCTTCGAGCACCTGCACCGGGAGGACTCGTGGGAGTCCACCTGGGCCGGGGTGTCCGCGGTCGCCGAGCTCACGGCCGCGATGGGCGCCAAGCACGTCGTGGTGATCCCCGACTTCTGGCGCGACCCTGCCACCGGCAAGGTGCTCGAGCCGTCCGAGCTGACGGCCGCAGGAGTGGCCGGCGTACGCCAAGCAGATCAACCGGCTCGCCAAGGCGATCCGCGACGACTACGGCCTGCAGATCCAGTTCCACCCGCACGCGGACAGCCACGTCGACACGCACGCGAACGTGGAGCGGTTCCTCGCGGAGACCGACCCCGACCTGGTGACGCTCTGCCTCGACACCGGCCACATCGCCTACTGCGAGGGCGACAACCTCAAGCTGATCCAGGACTACCCGGAGCGGATCGGCTACGTGCACCTCAAGCAGGTCGACCCGCAGGTGATGGCCAAGGTCCGCGCCGAGGAGATCGGCTTCGGCGAGGCCGTGAAGCTGGGTGCGATGTGCGAGCCGCCGCAGGGCGAGCCGCCGATGGCGCCGATCCTGGACGCGCTCGCGGCGCTCGACCACGTCGAGCTGTTCGCGATCGTCGAGCAGGACCTCTACCCCTGCGAGCCGGACACCCCGCTGCCGATCGCCACCCGCACCCTCGACTACCTGCATGGCCTGCGGACCGCTCGCCTGACCCCGAAAGGAACGACCATGTCGCAGACCTCAGAGCCCATCCGCCGGGCCGCTCCGTGTGGGCGTGATCGGCGTCGGGATGATGGGCGCCGACCATGCCGAGCGGCTCGCCAACCGGGTCGCCAACGCCACCCTCGTGGCGGTCGTCGGACCCCGACCGGGCACGTGCCGACGAGCTGGCCGCACGGTTCCCCGACGTGCAGGTGTTCGGTGACCCGCTCGACCTGATCGCGGACGACGGCGTCGACGCCGTGCTCATCGCCTCGCCCGGCTTCGTGCACACCGAGCAGCTGCTGGCCTGCATCGACGCCGGCAAGCACGTGCTGTGCGAGAAGCCGATGACGATGGACGCCGAGTCCTCGCTGAAGGTGCTCGAGGCCGAGCGGGGCGCCGGCCGGCCGCTCATCCAGGTCGGGTTCATGCGCCGCTTCGACCCCGACTACGCCGCGATGAAGCGGATGCTCGACTCGGGCGAGATCGGGAACCTGCTGCTGGTGCACAACGTGCACCGCAACAAGGACGTCCCGGACACCTTCCGCTCCGAGATGATCGTCCGCGACTCGCTCGTGCACGAGGTGGACGTGTGCCGCTGGCTGTTCGGTGAGGAGATCGTCGAGATCACCGTGCACTCCCCGCTCGCCACCAGCCGCGCCGCCGAGGGCGTCATCGACCCGCAGATCGCCGTCTTCCGGATGGCCGGCGGCGGCATGGCCACCACGGAGGTCTTCGTGAAGTGCGGCGTCGGCTACGAGGTGCGCTGCGAGGCCACCGCCGAGCTGGGCAACGCCACGGTCGGCCTGGGAGCCGGTGTGTTCGTCCGGTCCCAGAACCGCTGGGGCGGCGAGGTCCCGGACGACTTCCGGGTGCGCTTCGCCGCGGCGTACGACGTCGAGGTGCAGACCTGGGTCGACGCCACCCGGCGTGGTGAGGTGACCGGCCCGACCGCCTGGGACGGGTACGCCGCCACGGTGGTGTGCGAGGCCGGCATGGAGTCCCTGAAGACCGGAGCCCCGGTGAAGGTGGTGCTGTCGTGAAGCTTGCTCTCGACCCGTACATGTTCCGCGAGGTACCGCTGATGGAGCTGCCCGGCCTGGTCGCCGAGCTCGGCTACCAGTGGATCGAGCTGTCGCCCCGCGAGGACTTCACGCCGTTCTTCAACCACCCGCGGGTGGACGACGCCACGGTGCAGAAGTTCAGGAAGGAGCTCTCCGCCGCCGGCGTGGGCGTCTCCTCCATGCTGCCGCTCTACAAGTGGAGCGGGCCGGACGAGGAGGACCGCCAGGCGGCGGTGCGCTACTGGAAGCGGGCGATCCAGATCGCGTCGCTGCTGGGCGTGGACACGATGAACAGCGAGTTCAACGGGAACCCGCGCGAGGCCGCGGTCTGCGAGCGCCAGTTCTGGCGGTCGATGGAGGAGCTGCTGCCGGTCTTCGAGGCCGAGGGCGTGCGCCTGGTGCTCGAGCCGCACCCCGACGACTGGGAGGAGGACGGCAAGCGGGCGGTCGACCTGATCAAGGGCATCAACAGCCCGAACGTCTCGTTCCTCTACTGCGCGCCGCACACCTTCCACCAGGGCAACGACTGCGTCGGGATCATGGAGAAGGCGGGCGACCTGCTGACGATGGTGCACGTGGCCGACTCGTTCAACCACACGGGCTCCTCCGGGCTGCGCTACATCGTCAACCCGCCCGGCTCGCAGGTGACGGTGCACCAGCACCTCGACATCGGCCAGGGCGAGGTGGACTTCGACGAGTTCTTCCGGACTCTGGAGCAGGTGGGCTTCGACGGCATCGTCACCAGCTGCGTGTTCGCCTGGGAGGAGCGGGCCCGGGAGTCCAGCACCTTCATGCGCGAGCGGATCGGGGAGTACCTTTCCCGCTGGCAGCCCGGTCCGTCGCTCGTCTCGCCGTGACCGGGCGTCTCGACCTGAACAACGCTTTGTGATAATGTCCTGACATACGTCCTCGCTGCTGTACGGAGTTCCCCATGACTGCCACTCGGATCACCCACCTCGTCGACGGCCGGCCCTGGGAGGGCACGGCCGAGCGCACCAGCCCGGTCTACAACCCGGCCACCGGAGAGGTGACCGGCACGCTCGACCTCGCGTCCGCCGATCTCGTCGGAGAGGTCGTGGCCGGCGCCAAGAAGGCCTGGGTCGAGGAGTGGGGCAGCATCTCGCTGGCCAAGCGCACCCAGATCCTGTTCAAGTTCCGCGAGCTGCTGAACCGCGACAAGGAGCGGATCGCCGCGATCATCACCGCCGAGCACGGCAAGGTGCTCTCCGACGCGCTCGGCGAGGTCACCCGCGGGCTCGAGGTCGTCGAGTTCGCGTGCGGGATCCCGCAGCTGCTCAAGGGCGGCTTCAGCGAGAACGCGTCGACCAAGGTCGACGTCTACTCCATCCGGCAGAGCCTCGGCGTGGTCGCCGTGATCTCGCCCTTCAACTTCCCGGCGATGGTGCCGCTCTGGTTCGTGCCGGTCGCGATCGCCTGCGGCAACGCCGTCGTGATCAAGCCCAGCGAGAAGGACCCGAGCGCGACGATCGCGATCGCCGAGCTGTGGCGCGAGGCCGGGCTGCCCGACGGAGTGATCAGCGTCGTCAACGGCGACAAGGAGGCGGTCGACGCCCTCCTCACGCACCCCGACGTCAAGGCGGTCTCCTTCGTCGGCTCGACCCCGATCGCGCGCTACGTCTACGAGACCGGCACCGCGCACGGCAAGCGGGTCCAGGCCCTGGGCGGCGCGAAGAACCACATGCTGGTGCTGCCGGACGCCGACCTCGACCTGGCCGCCGACGCCGCCATCAACGCCGGCTTCGGCTCGGCCGGCGAGCGCTGCATGGCGATCTCGGCGCTCGTCGCCGTCGACTCGATCGCCGACGAGCTGGTCGAGAAGATCAAGGACCGGATGGGCAAGCTGCGGACCGGCGACGGCACCCGCGACAGCGACATGGGTCCGCTCGTCACGGGCCAGCACCGCGACAAGGTGGCGTCGTACGTCGAAGCCGGCGAGAAGGAGGGCGCGACCCTCGTCGTCGACGGCCGTGACGGCCAGTTCGACGCCGACGGCGACGGCTTCTTCCTGGCGCCGACCCTGTTCGACAACGTCACCCGCGACATGTCGATCTACACCGACGAGATCTTCGGTCCGGTGCTGTCCGTGGTCCGGGTGTCGACGTACGACGACGGGCTGCAGCTGATCAACGAGAACCAGTACGGCAACGGCACCGCGATCTTCACCAACGACGGAGGCGCCGCGCGGCGCTTCCAGAACGAGGTCGAGGTCGGCATGGTCGGCGTCAACGTGCCGATCCCGGTCCCCGTCGCCTACTACTCGTTCGGCGGCTGGAAGAACAGCCTGTTCGGCGACAGCCACGCGCACGGCACCGAGGGCGTGCACTTCTTCACGCGCGGCAAGGTCGTCACGTCGCGCTGGCTCGACCCCAGCCACGGCGGGCTCAACCTCGGCTTCCCCCAGAACGACTGAGCCGCGACACGTTCGCAAGGGGGAGACCTGGCCGAGTACGCCGCCGGTGCCTGGCTGTTGCTGGGCGCGGCGGCGTTGCTCGTCGGGTTCGCGAAGACCGCCATCGGTGGCCTCGCCTCGGTGTCGGTCGCGATCTTCGCGACGGTCATGCCCGCCCGGGAGTCGACCGCGGCCCTGCTGCTCCTGCTCCTCGTCGGCGACGTCGTGGCGGTGTCGCACTACCGGCGTGACTGCGACTGGCGGCTGCTGCGGCACCTGATCCCGGCGGTGCTGCCGGGACTCCTGCTGGGCACCCTCCTGCTGGCCCGCGTGGACGACGACACCCTGCGCCGGGTGATCGGCGCGATCCTGCTGTCGCTGCTGGTCCTTCAGCTGGTCGTGCACACCCGACAGCGGCGGCCGTCGGCGCCCGCGCCGAAGGCCTGGTCGCGCCCGGCCGCGGCGGGCGTCGGGCTGACCGCGGGCTTCACCACCATGGTCGCCAACGCCGGGGGACCGGTGATGACCCTCTACCTCGTGGCCCAGGGCGTCGACAAGCGCCGGTTCCTGGGGACGGTGGCGTGGTTCTTCTTCGGGGTCAACCTCTGCAAGCTGCCGTTCTCCACCGGGCTGGGCCTGGTCGACTCCTCGACCGTGGCGACGGCCGCCGTGCTGGCGCCGCTGGTGCTCGTCGGGGCGGCGATCGGGGTCCGTGTGGTGCGGATGATCGGGCAGCGCTCGTTCGAGGCTGCCGTGCTCGGGGCGTCGGCGCTGAGCGCCGTACCGCTGCTGGTGTCCTGACCCGTAGGGGTTCCGTTTCCCGCGTTCGCTTGATTGGCTGGCGGGCATGTTCAACTCTCGGGAACACCACTTCGCCCTGCGCCGGATCCTGCTTCCGGTGCTCGCCCTCCTCCTGGCCTCCACTCTCGGCGTCGGCCTCACCCTCGTGACTGCCGCACCGTCGTACGCCGCGACCTACCCGACGCTGTCGACCGGCTCGACCGGCGCCAACGTCACCTCGCTGCAGTACCTCCTGACCTCGCGCGGCTACTCGACGACCGCCGACGGTGACTTCGGCAGTGGCACCAAGTCCGCGGTCACCGCCTTCCAGAGCTCGCGCGGGCTGACCGCGGACGGCGTCGCCGGTCCGGCCACGTTCTCGGCTCTGGTCAGCACCGTGCGGCAGGGCAGCACCGGCCCGGCCGTGCAGGCGTTGCAGGTGCAGCTGGTCAAGCACGGCAGCTCCCTGTCGACCGACGGCGACTTCGGTCCGGCCACGGACAGCGCGGTCCGGAGCTTCCAGTCCGCGCACGGGCTGGGCGTCGACGGCGTCGTCGGCCCGGCCACCTGGCAGGAGCTGCTCGGCACCGGCGGTGGCGGGTCGACCCCGGGCACGTCGTACGACTCGCTCTCGGACGAGCAGAAGCAGAACGCCCGCACCATCATCGGGGTCGGCAAGGGCGCGGGGGTGCCGGAGTACGGCTGGGTGATCGCGCTGGCCACCTCGATGCAGGAGTCGACGCTGCTCAACATCGACTACGGCGACCGCGACTCGCTCGGGCTGTTCCAGCAGCGGCCCTCGCAGGGCTGGGGGACCGAGGCGCAGATCCTCGACCCGGTCAAGGCGTCCAAGGCGTTCTACGGCGTCGCGACGCACACCTCGAACCCCGGCCTGCTCGACATCAGCGGCTGGCAGTCGATGACGGTCACCCAGGCGGCGCAGGCCGTCCAGCGGTCGTGCTGCCCGGACGCCTACGCCAAGTGGGAGTCGCTCGCCCGGGACATCGTCGCCCACGAGTCGGGCGCGCCGCCCATCTCCTGACGCGATCCGCGACACTGGTCCCGTGTCGCTGATGTACGAGGTCGTCCACCGGGTGGTGGCGCCGGTGTCCCGGGCCGTGTGGCGGCCCGACGGTCACCGGCCTGGAGAACGTGCCCAAGACGGGCGGCGTGATCCTGGCCAGCAACCACCTGAGCTTCGCCGACAGCGTGGTCATCCCGGTGGTGGTGCCGCGCAAGGTCGCGTTCCTCGCGAAGTCGGACTACTTCACCGGCACCGGCGTGAAGGGCACGCTGACCCGGGCCTGGTTCGAGGGCATCGGGATGCTGCCGGTCGACCGCGACGACAGCAAGGCCGCCCTGGCCAGCCTCGACACCGCGCTCGAGGTGCTCGGCCGGGGCGAGGCGTTCGGCATCTACCCCGAGGGCACCCGCTCCCGCGACGGCCGGCTCTACCGCGGCCGCACCGGCGTCGCCCACCTCGCCCTCACGGCGGGAGTGCCGGTGGTGCCGGTCGGGCTGCGCGGCACCGAGAAGCTGCAGCCGGTCGGCTCGAAGCTGCCCAAGGTGGTGAAGGTGTCGGTGACGTTCGGCGAGCCGATCCAGGTCGCCGGCCGGTACGACGGCGTCCCGCTCGGCCGCGCGCGGCGCGAGGTCACCGACGAGATCATGACCGCCATCCACGCCCTCACCGACCAGGAGCTGGCGGGCGTCTACAACGACCGCGCCCCCGACGCCTGACGTCTGAGCCCGGCCACTGGCAGAGGTTGCCGACGGATCGGGGTTTCGTCGGCACCATGTGCCGTGGCCGGTCGTCACCGCACCCCGGTTGAATCGAGGCGTGCCCACCCACGATCTCGTCGTCGCCGACGCGACGCTGCGCGGCCGGTCCGGCCGCTGGCAGATCGGCATCGACGGTGGGTCCATCGTCGCGATCGACGAAGGCGCCCTGACCGGCCGGGAGGAGATCGACGCCGCCGGCGCGCTGGTCACCGAGAGCTTCGTCAACGGGCACATGCACCTCGACAAGGTCTACACGCTGGACCGGATCGGCGACGCCGCGCTGGCGGCGTACACCTCGGGGGAGATGGGTTCCGCGCTGCACTCCATCGAGCTGGCCTCGGCGGTCAAGGCCGACTACGACCGGCGCTGGATCGAGCCCAACGCCCGCCGCGCGCTGCTCGAGGCGGTGCGGCACGGCGTACGCCACGTGCTGGCGTTCGCCGACGTCGACACCTCCGCCGGGCTCGAGGGGGTGATCCCGCTGCTCGCGCTGCGCGCCGAGTTCCGCGGCGTGGTCGACCTCCAGGTCGTCGCCTTCCCGCAGGACGGGCTGCTCCGCGACCCGGGCGCCGAGGAGCTGGTGCGCGAGGCGGTCGACCTCGGCGCCGACGTCGTGGGCGGCATCCCGTGGATCGAGCACACGGACGCCGAGGCCCACGAGCACGTACGCCGGATGTGCGCGCTCGCCGCGCAGCACGGCCGCCGGGTGGCGATGCTGGTCGACGACGCGGGCGACCCGTCGCTGCGCACCACCGAGATGCTCGCGACCGCGCTGCTCGAGCACGGCCTCGTCGGCCGCGGCGTCGCCAACCACGCGCGTGCGGTCGGCCTCTACCCCCGCCCGTCCCTCGAACGCCTGGCCGGCCTGGTGAAACGGGCCGGCCTCGGCTTCGTCAGCGACCCGCACACCGGGCCGCTGCACCTGCCGGTCCGCGAGCTGACCGAGCTGGGGATCCCGGTGGCGCTCGGCCAGGACGACATCGAGGACGCCTACTACCCGTTCGGCCGGCACAGCCTGCTGGAGGTCGCGTTCCTGGCGGCGCACGCCCTGGAGGCGGTCGACACCGCCGGCATCGACCTCGTCTACGACGCCGTGACCACCACCGCCGCGCGCGTGCTCGGCATCGACGGGCACCGGCTCGAGGTCGGCGGCCACGCCGACCTCGTCGTCCACCACCACGCGCCGCTGCGCGAGGTGCTCGCCCACCACGCCGCGCCGGCGTACGTCGTCGCCTCGGGCAGGCTGGTCGCGTCCTCCACCTCCGCCACCACGTTCCACCTCGACGAGCAGGGAGCACTCGCATGACGACCCCCCGCAGGATCCGGATCGGCATCGACACCGGAGGCACGTTCACCGACGTCGTCGCCTTCGACGAGGACTCCGGCGAGCTCGTCACCACCAAGACGCCGTCGACGCCGGGCAACCCGGCCGACGGGTTCCTGGCCGGCATCGACAAGGTGCTCGGCCTGATCGGCGCCGACGGGTCGGCCATCGACGCGGTCAGCCACGGCACCACCGTCGCCACCAACCAGCTGCTCGAGGGCAAGGTCGACCGGCTCGGCTTCGTCACCACCGAGGGCTACGAGGCGATGCTCGAGATCGCCCGCCAGTCGGTGCCGGACGGCTACGGCAACTCCTACTTCTGGGTGAAGCCGGACCGGATCGTCCCGCGCGACCTCGTCAAGGGCGTCGGCGGGCGGCTCGACTTCACCGGCGCCGAGGTGCGGCCGTTCGACGAGGACGGCGCCCGCGTGGTCGCGCGATGGTTCCGCGCCCAGGGGATCAACACGCTGGGTGTCTGCTTCCTGCACGCCTACGCCAACCCGGAGCACGAGGAGCGGATGCGGGCGGTGCTCGCCGAGGAGCACCCGGACGCGGTGGTGTCGCTGTCGAGCGAGGTGCTGCGCGAGTACCGCGAGTACGAACGCGCGATGACCACCCTCGTCGACGCGGCCGTCAAGCCTCGGCTCTCGGCGTACGTCAACAACATCAAGTCCCGGCTCACCGCCTACGACGACCGGACCATCCCCTTCTACGTGATGAAGTCCAACGGCGGCGTGCTGTCGGCCGACGAGGTCGTGCACCAGCCGATCACCACCGTGCTGTCCGGGCCGGCCGCCGGGGCGCTCGGTGCCGCGCTGATCGCCAAGGTCGCGGGCTTCGACCGGGTGCTCACCTCCGACGGCGGCGGTACGTCGACCGACGTCTCGGTCGTGATCGACGGCGAGCCGACGCTGACCACCGAGGGCTCGGTCGGGGCGTTCCCGTCGAAGATCCCGATGATCGACGTGGTCACGGTCGGTGCGGGTGGCGGCTCGATCGCCTGGCTGTCGCCCGAGGGGACGCTCAAGGTCGGGCCGCAGTCGGCGGGCGCCGACCCGGGCCCGCTCTGCTACGCCAAGGGCGGCACCGACGTCACCATCACCGACGCCCACGTCTACCTCGGTCGGATCCCCCCGCACCTGCTCGGCGGCGAGATCCCGCTCGACGTGCAGGCCGCGAAGGACGGCGTCGAGCAGCTCGCCTCCAAGCTCGGGCTGAGCCCCGGAGGCGTGCGCCAGCGGCGTCCTCGAGATCTCCGCCTGGAACCAGGCCAACGCGCTGCGCCAGGTCACGGTCAAGCGCGGCCTCGACGTCCGCGACTTCACGCTGACCACGTTCGGCGGCTCCGGCTCGCTGCTGCTGTGCCGGCTGATGGACGTGCTCGGCATCCCGACCGTGCTGGTGCCGCCGAACCCGGGCAACGTGTCGGCGTTCGGGCTGCTCACCGTCGACGTCAAGAACGACTACGTGCAGACCCACGTCTCGCTCGAGGACCGGCTCGACCCGGCAGCGGTGTCCGGAGTCTTCGAGGCGCTGACGGCGCAAGCCGCTGCGGCGCTGGCGAAGGAGGGGTTCGCCGACGAGCAGCACTCGTTCGTGCGGACCGCCGACCTGCGCTACTTCGGGCAGGCGTTCGAGGTGCGGGTGGCGGTGCCCGAGGGCGCGATCGACCGGGGCGTGCTCGACGAGGTGGCGGCGAGGTTCCACGCCGAGCACAAGGCGCTCTACGGCTACGACTTCTCCGGCGACGACTCGCAGCAGGTCGAGTGGGTGAACCTCCGGGTGTCCGGGGTCGGGCCGATCCTGCGGCCGGAGATCCGACGGGTCGGTGAGGCATCGGTCTCGACACGGTTGCTGCGCAACCTGCTCGACCACCGACCACGAGGCCGGTGTGCTTCGAGGCGGCGGAGGGGTACGTCGACACACCCGTCCTGTGGCGGGCCGACCTGGCCGCCGGGACGGTCGTCGACGGCCCGGCGATCATCGAGGAGTTCGGCTCGACCGTGCCGCTGCACCCGGGCTTCTCGGCCCGGATCGACGAGTACCTCAACATCATCGTGACGAGGAGCGAGGCATGAGCGCCGCCACCAACGAGCAGAGCCGCACGGGCGCCGACCCAGTTCCCGTTCGGGTCGCTGACCGCCGACGCCGGCGCGAGTGCCGACCCGGTGCTGGTCGAGATCGTGCAGGGCTCCCTGGCCTCGGTCGAGATGGAGGTCGAGACCGCCATCGGGCGCACCAGCCGGAGCCCGATGATCCGCGACGCGCACGACTTCCGCGCGGGCATCCACGACCGGCTGCTGCGCAAGCTGACCGGGCGCTCCTACTCCGCGCTCGTGCACCCGGTCGCCCGCGACTTCCCGATCGAGGAGATGCGCGAGGGCGACGTCTTCTTCCACAACGACGTCTACCGCTCCGAGGGCGGGATCGGGCACCTGCCCGACCTCTGCGTCACCGTGCCGGTGTTCAGCGGCGGGCTCGGTGGTCGCGTTCGTCCAGGCGTTCGGGCACCACGACGACATCGGGGGCGCCGTACCCGGGTCGATGCCGTCCAACGCGACCAGCGTGTTCGAGGAGGGCCTGATGGTCCCGCCGATCCGGCTGTGGGACGCGGGCGTCCCCAACCGGGCGGCGCTGTCGATCATGACCCGGAACTCGCGGATGCCGGAGAGCCTCGCGGCCGACCTCGACGCGGAGTGCTCGGCCTGCCTGATGGGCGCGCGGCGGCTCGGCGAGCTGTTCGACAGGTACGGCCGGGACACCGTCGAGTCCTGCTTCGACGCGATCATCGACCGCACCACCACGACGTACCGTCGCGAGATCCTGTCCAAGATCCCGGTCGGCACCTGGGTGTGGGAGGACTACGCCGAGCACGACGGCGTCGACGAGCCGATGCTGCACACGCAGCGGATCACCCTGACCCGCACGCCCGCCGACGACCCCGACGGCGAGCGGCTGATCCTCGACTTCGGCGGCACGTCGGCGCAGGCGAAGGGGCCGATCAACCACTGCGGCGACTACAGCGACGGCGTCTTCCTCAAGAAGTGGCTGGCGCCGATCCTGCGCAACCTCGCCGACACCCCCGAGCGGATGGCCGAGCTCGACGTCAACGAGGGGATCGTGCCGCTGATCGAGATGCGGTTCCCGCCGCCGGGAACCCTGCTGACGCCGGTGTTCCCGGCGCCGACCAACGCCCGCACGTTCGTGATCCTGCGGCTGCTCGGCGTGCTCGCCGGCGTCGTCGCCAAGGCGGTCGACGGGCGGATGCCGGCCGACCAGGAGACGATCCGCTACACCGGGGTCTACGGCGACGACCTCGACGGCCGGCCGTACCTCATGCGCGAGGTGCTCGGCGGCGGATCCGGCGGCCGCTACTACGCCGACGGCGAGGACACCATCCACGTGGTGCCGGACTCGCGGAACCTGCCGACCGAGTTCACCGAGGCGCGGTTCCCGTTCCGGGTCGAGTCGCTGGGGCTGGCGATGGACTCCGGCGGCGCCGGGCAGTTCCGCGGCGGGCTCGGCTACGAGAAGCACATCCGGATGCTCAAGGACGCGCACTTCATGTCCATCGCCGACCGGTCGATCCTGGCCTGCTGGGGCGTGAAGGGCGGCCTGGCCGGCAAGCCGTTCGAGGTCACCGTCGACCCCGGTGGCCCGAGCGAGCGCGAGGTCGACGCACTCGCCGACGCCGAGCCGATCAAGGCCGGGGAGGTGATCCGGATCAGGACGACCGGTGGCGGCGGCTGGGGCGACCCGCTGGCGCGCGACCCGCAGCTCGTGGTGCGGGACGTGGTGTGGCGGAAGGTCTCGCCCGAGGCCGCGCTCGCGTCGTACGGCGTGGTGCTCACCGGCTCGCTCGACGACGACTCGCTCGGCTACGACGAGGGCGCGACGAACGAGCGCCGGTCGAGCCTGGTGCGACCCGAGTCCGAGGAGCGGCCGTTCTTCGACCGCGGACCCGGGCTACGCGCGTCTGGCCGAGGGTGCGGCGTACGCCGCGGTCGACCTGGTCTGATGTCAGCGGCCGGAGGGCGTGTCAGGATGCCGGCATGACCGCCGAGCTGCATGTTCTCAGCGCGGGCTACGCCGACGAGCGGGTGGCCAGCACCGTGGTCCTGATCCAGGACGAGGGGCGAGCGGTGGTCGTCGATCCCGGGATGGTGTCCCACCGCGGCAAGATTCTCGACCCGCTGGCCGGGCTGGGCGTCGATCCGGCCGAGGTCCGGGACGTGGTGTTCAGCCACCACCATCCCGACCACACGCTGAACGCCGCCCTGTTCGAGCGCGCGCGGTTCCACGACTTCTGGGCGATCTACGAGGCCGACACCTGGACGGACCGCGAAGCCGACGGATTCCAGCTGTCGCCCTCGGTGCGGCTGATGGCCACACCCGGGCACACGGCCCAGGACATCACCACGCTGGTCGACACCGCGGACGGGTTGGTGGCCTGCACGCACCTGTGGTGGTCGGAGCAGGGCCCGGCCATCGATCCCCTGGCCGAGGACCAGGCGGCGCTCGACCGCTCGCGGGCGAGGCTGCTCGAGCTGGAGCCGTCGCTGATCGTCCCCGGCCACGGTGCGCCGTTCCGGCCCGGCGCGGCACACGGAGCCTGACCATGCCTCTGAACGACACGGACCTCGCGCACCTGCGCCGCTGCGTGGAGCTCGCCCGCGAGGGGCTCGAGGACGGCGACGAGCCGTTCGGGTCGGTCCTCGTCGACGGCGACGGGGTGGTGCGGTTCGAGGACCGCAACCGGGTCAAGGACGGCGACGAGACGCGGCACCCCGAGTTCGAGATCGCGAAGTGGTCGGCGAACCACCTGACTCCGGAGGAGCGCGCGGCGGCGACGGTCTACACCTCCGGCGAGCACTGCCCGATGTGCTCGGCCGCGCACGGCTGGATGGGCCTCGGCCGGATCGTGTACGCCGTGTCCTCCGCGCAGCTGTCCGGCTGGCTGGCCGAGTGGGGAGCGGCACCCGGGCCGGTCCGGCCGCTGCCGATCCAGGAGGTCGCGCCCGGCGTCCCCGTCGACGGGCCGGCGCCGGAGCTCGAGGACGAGATGCGGGCGCTGCACCGCCGGATGTTCGAGTCGCGCCGGTCGTGACCATGACCGTTGCCGTCGTGGGCGGCTCCGGCAAGACCGGGCGGGCAGTCCGGGCGGCGCTCGAGAAAAGGAACGTTCGTTCGGTGTCGATCGGGCGGGCCGAGTGGCCCGACCTCGCGACGATCCTGGCCGAAACAAAACGAACGTACGTTCTCGCGCCCAACATGCACCCCGAAGAGCGAATGTTCGTTCGGGATGTCGTCGAGGCGGCCCGCACGGCCGGCGTCGAGCGGCTGGTCTACCACTCGGTCGCGTCGCCGTACGTCCCGGCGATGCCGCACCACCTGGGCAAGGCCGAGGCCGAGGACGTCGTCCGCCGGTCCGGCCTGGCGTGGACGATCCTCCAGCCCGGGGCGTACCTGCAGAACTTCCCGCTGGACGGGTCGCCGATCCGGATCGCCTACCGGGCCGACGCGCCGTTCGGGTTCACGCACCTCGACGACCTGGCCGACGTCGCGGCGACCGTGCTGCTCGACGACGGCCACGACGGCGCGACGTACGAGCTCGCGTCGCTGCGCTCCACGCCGGCCGGAATCGCCGCTGCGGTCGGCGCGGACCTCGAGGTGATCGCCCCCGACGAGTGGGCGCGCACCGACGGCGCCGGTCTCGACGAGCGCGTCCGGCAGTGGCTGCTCGCGATGTTCGCCTACTACGACGCCCACGGCCTGCCGGCCGGCACCCTGCCGATGACGGCCCTCCTCGGCCGCGCGCCCACCACGTCACCCCTTGACCCACCCCTTGACCCCGTCGGGAGGATCGGAGCATGCGCAGCAACGCCGACTCGGTCGCGGACTACCTGGAGTCCCTGCCACCCGACCGCCGCGAGGCGATCAGCACCGTCCGCGACGTCATCAACGCCAACCTCCCCGAGGGCTACGTCGAGCAGATGGAGTGGGGGATGGTGACCTGGGTGATCCCGCTCGAGGACTACCCGGACACGTACAACAAGAAGCCGCTGTCCTACATCTCGCTGGCCTCGCAGAAGAACCACATGGCCGTCTACCTGATGGGCCTCTACAGCGAGGGACCCGAGGAGTCGTGGTTCCGCCAGCAGTACGCCGAGCGCGGGATGAAGCTCGACATGGGCAAGTCCTGCGTGCGGTTCCAGAAGCTGGACGAGGTCCCGCTGGACGTCCTCGGCGAGGTCGTCGCGAAGATCCCGGCGGGGGAGTTCATCGCGCGCTACGAGGAGGTCCGGAAGCGCTGACCCGAGCGACCCCTTGTGAACCCCCGATCCGAGGCGCACGATGGAAGGTGGCCTCGTTCCGGGAGGTGAGGGCCCATGGGCACCGTCGATGTCCTCAGCAGCTCCGTCCAGCACACGCACGACAACCTCGCGGCCCGCTTCGCGAGCGCGAGCACGATGGTGTCCACGCCCGGCCAACCACGCAAGGCCTACGAGGGCATCGACACCTTCCTGATGATCTCCAGCAAGCACCTCAACGCCGTGGACGCGACCCTGCTCCCCGAAGCCAAGAAGCGGCTGCCGGACGGGGCGCACGTCGTCCACGACTACCTGCACTCCGCCCGCCACCTCGAGGTGATGCTGGCGCACGTGAAGGCGCGGGCCTACGGCTCGGTCTTCGAAGCCGGCCACCACTGGGACCAGGTCTGGGCCGATGTCGCCGAGGCGCTGTCCGTCGCACCGGAAGTGCGAGGCCGACCTCGCCGAACAGCTCACCGCCCGGATGGACGGGGGCGAGCTCGACGAGCTCACCGAGAAGCTGCACCGGGCCGAGTCGTCGGCCCCGACGCGGCCGCACCCGTACACGCCGCACACCGGGCTCCCGGGCCTCGTCGCGCGCAAGATCATGCACGCGGTCGACTCGTTCTGGGACTCCGCCGAGGGCCGGATGGCGCCGGAGCCCAACCGGCCGCAGAAGAAGAAGCCGGGCATCGTGGCGCAGTACTTCCTGGCCGACCCGCGGTTCGACGAGGACGAGGTACCGGCGAGGAGGGAGACCTCGCCGCCGTCCTGACGGACTGAGCGGGGAGCTCAGCCCCAGATCTCGTCGGCGAGCTCGACGAGCAGCGCCAGCTTGGCCTTCTCCTGGTCGACGCTGAGCGAGTTGCCCTCCGAGGTCGAGGAGAAGCCGCACTGCGGCGAGATGCAGACCTGGTCGAGGTCGACGTACGCCGACGCCTCGTCGAGCCGCTTCCTCAACACGTCCTTCGACTCGAGCTCGCCGTGCTTCGTGGTGACCAGGCCGAGCACGACCAGCTTGTCCTTCGGCACGTGCCGCAGCGGCTCGAAGCCGCCCGAGCGCTCGTCGTCGTACTCCAGGAAGAAGCCGTCGACGCCGAGCTGGCTGAACAGCGCCTCCGCCACGAAGTCGTAGCCGCCCTCGGCCACCCAGGAGTCGCGGAAGTTGCCGCGGCACATGTGCGTGGTGACGGTCAGCCCGTCCGGCCGGCCCTCGAGCGCCTCGTTCAGGTGCCGGATGTAGGCCTCGTGCAGGTGCTCGGAGTCCTCGCCGCGGTCGGCCATCGCGCGCCGCTGCTCGGGGTCGTTCAGGTAGGCGAGGGAGGTGTCGTCGAGCTGGAGGTAGGTGCAGCCGAGCTCGTGCACCCGGGCGACCTGCTGCCGGTACGCCGCGGTGAGGTCCGCCCAGAACGCCTCGGTGTCGGCGTACACCTCGGGATCGATCGCGGCCGCACCGCCGCGGTAGTGGACCATGCTCGGCGACGGGATCGTCAGCTTCGGCGTGACCCCGTCCGCGACGTGGTCGCGCAGGAACGCGAAGTCGTCGCCGAAGATCGTCTCCGAGAGCCCGATCTTCCCGTCGACCTTCAACGCCGCCGGAGTGAAGTCGATCTCGCCGTCGGCGTTCTTGAAGTGGACGGTCAGGTTGTCCGAGGCCTGGCTGATCCCGTCCAGCGCGATAGATGAAGTCCATGTGCCACGACGCCCGCCGGAACTCGCCGTCGGTCGCCGAGCGCAGGCCGGCCTCCCGCTGGAGGTCGACGACCTGCTCCACGGCCAGGTCCTCGATCAGGCGCAGCTCCTCGGGCGACAGTCTCCCGGCCGCGCGTTCCTCACGCGCATGGAGCAGGTGCGGCGGTCGCAGCAGGCTGCCGACGTGGTCGGCGCGGAACGGTGGGGTGTCTCGGAGCACGGGTCCTCCTCGAGTGGACGGCGCGAACTCTCACACCTTCGCACGCGGATGGAGGATGATCACCCCCGTGGTAGCGGACGCGGGGTCGAGCATGACGGGCGTCGCCGAGGCCGGATGGCGCTGGGTGCTCGACCAGGTACGCCGCGACGACGGGCTGTGGATCCCCGACGCCGTGCCCGACGACGGCCCCGCCGAGAAGCCCGACCAGGTCACGGGGATGCACAGCGGGATCGGCGGGCTGGCCTACGTCCTCGCCGAGATCCGGCTGACCCGCGACTGGACCGAGGAGGAGGCCGACCTGGCCACGGCGATCGGCGTACAGCTGCGGCACGCGATCCCGACCGCGACCGTCCCGAACTTCTTCGACGGCCTCGTCAGCGACATCGGCGCACTCGTCGCGCTCGAGGAGGACGGCGTCGAGGACGCCGTGAAGCGACTGGCCGACCTGGCCGACGACGAGGGCTGGCCCCAGGACTTCCTCGACGAGCCCCGCTTCCTCCCCGGAGCCCGGATCAACGACGTCACGCTCGGCACCGGCAGCGTGCTCCTCGGCGCGCTCTGGGCCGACCGCGCCGGCGTCGCCGGGGCGCAGCGACCTGGCCGCGCAGGCCGCCGAGCGTGCTGCTCGCCGAGGCCGAGGAGGAGCCGACCGGGCTGAACTGGCGGTTCGTGTCCCTGCGGTTCCGCGCCGAGCCGATCGACATGCCGAACTTCTCGCACGGCCTGGCCGGCATCGCGACCGCGCTCGCGCTGGCCGGGATCCAGCTCGACCGCCCGGACCTGCTCGACGCCGCACGGCGAGGGGCCGAGCACCTGGTCAGCCTCGGCGACACCGGCGACGGCGGCCTGGTGGTCCCGAAGCTCCTCCCGCGGCCCGACTCCTCAGGACTGGGACGAGGAGCCGGTGACGTACGGCTGGTGCCATGGCGCCTCCGGCACGTCGCTGCTGTTCCCGGCGCTCGAGCGGGCGGGCGTCGACGACGTCGCGGGTGAGTCGCCCCGCGCGTGGCAGCGGCGCTGCCTGCGCAGCGTGCGCCACTCGGGCCTGCCCGAGCGGCTGCGGCCGGGGTTCTGGGACAACGACGGCCGCTGCTGTGGGACGGCCGGGGTCGGCGACGTGCTGCTCGACGCCTGGCAGCTGCACGGCGACCGCTACGACCTCACCTTCGCGCTGCACCTGGCCGACGTGCTCGGTCGACCGTGCCGACCGCGAGGGGCCGCACGCCTGGTGGCGGTTCGTCGAGCACCGCAACGCCGAGCCGGTGATGCCGCCGGGCGTCGGCTGGATGCAGGGGGCGGCCGGCATCGCGGCGTTCCTGTTCCGTGCCGCACGGGTCGAGCGCGACGGTGCGGACGCCCCCGCCGTCGCCCGCATGGACAACTGGTGGGCGCTCCCGGCTGCTTGACTGGACGGGTGGACAGACCCCTCACCCTGATCACTGGCGGCACACGCGGCATCGGCGCGGCCACCGCCCTCCGGCTCGCCGCGGACGGGCACGACCTGGTGCTGGGCTTCGCGCGCGACGACGCGGCCGCCGAGGAGACCCGGCTCGCGGCCGAGGACGCCGGCGCACGCAGCGTCATCGTCCGCTCCGACGTGACCGATCCGCACGGAGTCGACGAGCTGTTCGCCCGGGCCGCGGAGCACGGCCGGGTCACCGGCGTCGTCAACAACGCCGGCGCCACGCTGCACCTCGGGAAGCTCGCCGAGACGCCGGTCGACGTCGTCCGCCGGACCGTCGACCTGAACCTCACCGCCGCGCTGCTCTGCGCGCGCGCCGCCGTACGCACGCTCGGGACGTCGTACGGCGGCCTCGGCGGCGTGATCGTCAACGTCAGCTCGGGCGCCGCGACGCTGGGGGCGCCGGGGGAGTACGTCCAGTACGCCGCCGCGAAGGCCGGGGTGGACGCGCTGACCGTCGGCCTCGCGCAGGAGGTGGCCGACGAGGGCATCCGCGTGGTCGGCGTCGCGCCCGGGCTGGTCCGCACCCGGATCCACGCCGACGCCGGCGACGAGGGCCGGCTCGAGCGGGTCTCGGCGAGGATCCCGCTGGGCCGGCCCGGCGAGCCGGCCGAGATCGCGGACGCCATCGCCTGGCTGATGAGCGACCAGGCGTCGTACGTCACCGGCACCACGCTGCGGGTGGCGGGCGGCCGCTGAGGCCGCACGACCGCCGATCCTGTGTCGTTGGGCACATTCGGCCCCGATCTGCGGTCGCCGATTTCCCGGTCCACGGGGTGTCTTCCTACTCTGGAGTAACCGAAGTCGGAGAGGGCCGACCTCGGCATTTTTACGCCGCACCCACTGCTGGTGCGGCGTTCCTAGGGAGAGGAAACGCGCCAGCATGCGCATGTCTTTGCTGGCCGGAGTTACCGTCGCGCTCGCAGCCGTCCTGGCTGTCCTGCTCGGCGCGTCCTTCGGCCTTGATCTGGACGGCTACGCCGTCGTCGGCGTCGCGATGGGCGCCGTGGTGGCGCTCGTTCCCGACGCCCGCCCCACCGTCCGATTCGCCGGCTACGTCGCGGGTGTCGTCGTGATGCTCGCGGGCTACGCCGCGCGGGCACTGGTGCTGCCCGACACCGACGGCGGCCGCGCGTTCGCTGCCTTCGCCGTGCTCGCCGTGTGCGTCGCCGTGGCGACCGCCACCGTCGGCCGGATCCCGGTCTGGTCGGTGCTCGCCGGAGCCGCGACCTTCTTCGGTGTCTACGAGGCCGCGTTCTCGGCCGCACCCCCGGAGATGGCCACCACGTCGATGAACGCGCTCACCGCGCTGCTCCTCACGTCGGCCCTCGGCTTCCTCGCCGCGTCGTTCGCCGCCCCGACGGCGCGTCCGGCCACGGAGCAGGCCACCGACGAGGACCTGGACCGTGAGCTCGCCGAGCTCGACACCGACTTCGACGACGTCCTGGAGGGCACCCGATGAACCGCCGTACCCACATTGCGCTGCGCGCCGCAGCGGTTCCGACCGCGGCCCTGGTCGCCGGCGTCCTCGTGGCCGGCCCGGCTGCCGCCGCCGGCGACGACGTCGAGGTCGTGAACACCGAGACCGTGCAGGTCTACACCTCCGCCACCGGCAAGGTCGAGACCAAGCGCATCTACGAGCAGCTCTCGCTGACCGGCACCGGCAAGGTCGACCTGACCAACCCGGTCGCGATCGAGGGTCTGCGCAACCTGGACGGGTTCGGCGGACTCGACGTCGAGGACGGCAACCAGACCGTCGAGATGGACGTCGACGGCACCCAGCGACTCCGCAGCGTCAGCGACTACCAGGGCGACCTGCCCCTGGACGTGAAGGTCGAGTACTTCCTCGACGGCGAGTCCGTCGACCCCTCCGACGTCGTCGGCGAGAGCGGCGAGCTCGAGGTGAAGTACACCGTCACGAACGTGACCGGCCAGGAGCAGGAGCTCACCGTCCCCGACGGCAGCGGCGGCACGGTCACCAAGACGGTCGAGGTCCCGATCCCGATGGTGGGCACCCTGACCACGGTTGCGCCGTCGACCTTCACCGACGTCGCGTCGACCACCGCCAACATGGCCGGAGACGGCAAGGGTGGCACCAAGCTGTCGTTCACGATGACGCTGTTCCCGCCGATCGGCTCGGACACGGCCGAGTTCGGCTACACCGCCCAGATCTCCGACGGTCTCGTGCCGCGCGCCTCGGTGTCGGCCCTGCCGGTGAACCCGCTCGAGAGCCCGACGTTCAAGTCCGCGGCCACGAGCTACCAGGGTGGCGCGACGACCGGGGCCGAGCTGGCCGCGGGCGCGGGTGAGATCGACGGCAACCTGCTCAAGCTCCGGGACGGTGCGAGCGACCTGCTCGCCGGCCTGATCAAGCTGAGCGACGGTTCCGACCAGCTCACCGCCGGGCTGAGCGGCGAGGCCGCCCCCGGCGCGCAGAAGCTGGCCGCCGGCGCCGGGAAGCTCGACGCGGGCACGGGCGACGCCCTCGCCGGCAGCAGGAAGCTGTCCTCCGGCCTCGGCCAGATCAGTGACGGCCTGGGCCAGCTGGCCGACCACAAGTCCGGCCTGCCGGTCGCCGCGGACGGCATCTCGCAGCTCCAGGCAGGCGTCGACCTGCTCCTCGCCGGGCTCGGCAGCACGGGCGACCCGGAGTCGCTCATCGGCGGACTGGCCGGGCTCGAGGACGGCCTGACCCAGCTCAAGAACGGCTCGGACCTCCTGGTCCCGGGTCTGCAGCAGCTGACCGGCGCGCAGGGCCTGCCGAGGGCGAAGGGTGGGGTCGACCAGGTCAAGGCCGGGCTCGACAGCTCGCTCGCCCAGGGCGGCAGCCTCGACCAGATGGTGGGCGGCCTCAACATGCTCAAGTCGTTCTGTGCCCAGAACCCCCAGTGCGTCGGCCTCGTCGACCAGCTCATCGCAGGTGCCCAGCAGAGCCGCACCGACCTCACCCGTGCTTCCGCAGGGCTCGGGGAGGTGTCCGGTGGCCTCAGCACGGCCATCGGCGGCCTGAGCACCCAGATCATCCCGGGTGCGCAGCAGATCCAGGCCGGCCTGGGCCAGGCCCAGGCGGGCGCCGGTCGGCTCGGGGACGGTGCGGTCAAGCTCCGTGGCGGCGTCCAGCAGGTCGCCGGCGGGCTCGACCAGCTCTCCGCCGGTGTCACCTCCGCTGTGCAGGGTGTCCTGAAGCTCGACGACGGCGCGGCCACGGCGTACGCCGGAAGCGGCGACCTGACCGACGGTCTGGGCCAGATCAACGGCGGCACGGGCGAGCTCTCGGACGGCGCCAGCCAAGCTGGCCGACGGCCTCGGCGACGCGGCCGACGGCTCGGGCAAGCTGGCGGACGGCCTCGCCACGGCGAAGGCCGGCGCTCCGGCGCTGCCGGACGGCGCGCAGCGCCTGTCGGACGAGGGCACCACGAAGCTGGTCGAGGCCGGCGAGTCCACGGCCATGAGCTACGGCGAGATGTACGCCGTGATCGAGGCCGGCGCCCAGCGCGCCGACGCCGAGAAGATGGTCTACGGGGCGCCCGAGGGCGCCCTCGGGCTGGCGGCGTACAGCTTCGAGATCCAGGGCGAGGACGGCGAGCAGGACCGCAACCTGGCCCGCGGCCTCGGCGCCCTGGCGCTCCTCGCGGCCGCGGGCGGCACGCTGCTCCTGCGCCGCAGGATGGCCGCCTGACGGTCGACGCACGCGAACGGGCGTGGTGCCCCCCGACGGGAGGGGGCACCACGCCCGTCGTTCGTCCAGCGGGCAGCGGTTGGCAAGAACTGCCAGCGAACCGGCGAGTCGTTGGCCGGAGTTGCTGTGTCCGGGTGGGGCGGCCGGTCACTAGGTTCGTCGCATGAGGGTCCTGCTCGCGCTCGGTGGCAACGCGATGACGAGCGCCGACGGCCGGGCCCGGGTCGAGGACCAGATCGCGGCCGGCCAGGTCGCGATGGCCGCGGTCGCGGGCCTGCTCGAGCGGGACGTGGACGTGGTGCTCACGCACGGCAACGGTCCCCAGGTCGGCAACCTGCTGGTCAAGAACGAGCTCGCCGCGGCCGTCGTCCCGCCCGTGCCGCTCGACTGGTGCGGAGCGCAGACCCAGGCCACGCTCGGTCTCGTCCTGATGAACGCCCTCGAGGCGGCCCTCGCGGAGCGCGGGATCGAGCGGCGTACGGCCACCGTGGTCACGCGCACCCGGGTCGCGTCCGACGACGCCGGCTTCACCCACCCGACCAAGCCGATCGGCCGCTACCTCCCCGCCGACGACGCCGCCCTGCTCGTCGACCACGGCGAGACCTGGGAGGACCGCGGCGAGCGCGGCTGGCGCCGGGTCGTCGCGTCGCCCGAACCGTTGGAGATCCTCGACGCCGCTGCCGTCCAGGCCCTCGTGGACGCGGGCTTCGTCGTCGTCGCCAACGGGGGTGGCGGGATCCCCGTCGTGCGTGAGGACGACGGGTCGCTGCGCGGCGTCGAGGCCGTCATCGACAAGGACCTCGGCGCGGCGCTGCTGGCCCGGACCGTCGGAGCCGACGTCCTGGTCGTCGCGACCGACGTACCGAACGCGATCCTGCGGTACGGCACCCCGAACGCCGAGGCGATCGGCACCGTCACCGTGTCCCAGCTGCGCGGCTACGCCCTCGACGGCCACTTCGCCAGCGGCTCGATGGGGCCGAAGGTCGACGCCGCCTGCCGGTTCGTGGAGCAGGGCGGCACCCGCGCCGTGATCACCAGCCTCGACCAGATCGCCGACGCGGTCGCCGGCAAGGCCGGCACCGTCGTCGTACCCGACTGACCCACCCCGAAAGGAACCAGATGCCCAGCGCCATCGAAGTACGCAAGGTCCCGATCCACTCCGTCGCCGACGCCTCCGAGCTCGCGAAGCTCATCGACGACGGGGTGATGGAGGCCAGCCGGGTGATCGCGATCATCGGCAAGACCGAGGGCAACGGCGGGGTCAACGACTACACGCGGATCATCGCCGACCGGGCGTTCCGGGAGGTGCTGGTCGAGAAGGGCGCGCCCGCCGACCAGGTCAAGGAGGTCCCGATCGTGTGGTCGGGCGGCACCGACGGCGTGATCAGCCCGCACGCCACGATCTTCGCGACCGTCGACGCCGAGCCGACCGACGACCCGCGGCTGACGGTGGGCTTCGCGATGAGCGAGGTGCTGCTGCCCGAGGACATCGGACGGGTCGCCATGGTCAGCAAGGTCGCGGACGCCGTGAAGGTGGCGATGGAGCGGGCCGGGATCACCGACGTGGCCGACGTGCACTACGTCCAGACCAAGACCCCGCTGCTCACGATCCACACGATCCGCGACGCGAAGTCCCGCGGGAAGACCGTGTGGACCGAGCACACCCACGAGTCGATGGACCTCTCCAACGGGTGTACGGCGCTCGGCATCGCGGTCGCGCTCGGCGAGATCGAGATGCCCACCGACGCCGACGTCATGCACGACCGGTCGCTCTACTCCTCGGTGGCGTCCTGCTCGTCGGGCGTCGAGCTCGACCAGGCGCAGGTCGTCGTCGTCGGCAATGCGCCCGGTGTCGGCGGTCGCTACCGGATCGGGCACTCGGTGATGAAGGACGCGCTCGACCAGGACGGCATCTGGGAGGCGATCAAGGACGCCGGTCTCGACCTGCCGGACCGCCCGCGCACCGCCGACCTCGACGGCCGGCTGGTCAACGTGTTCCTCAAGTGCGAGGTGTCGCAGGACGGCGAGGTCCGCGGCCGCCGCAACGCCATGCTCGACGACTCCGACGTGCACTGGCACCGCCAGATCAAGGCCTGTGTCGGCGGCGTCACCGCTGCGGTCACCGGCGACCCGGCGGTCTTCGTGTCCGTCTCGGCGGCCCACCAGGGCCCGGACGGTGGTGGCCCGGTCGCCGCCATCGTCGACCTCGGCTGAACAGGGTGGCAGCGAGGTAGTCCACGACGGATGTGTCGCGATCAGGCCCGATCGACGACACATTCGTCGTGGACTATCGCCGACCGCCTAGCTCAACGGGCGGCCGGCGTACGCCGCCAGCCGGTCGTACGCCGGGGCGTCGGCGGGGGCGGAGACCTCCTCGCCGAAGGCCTCGCCGCGGTTCTCCGGGGTCAGCGACGCCGACATGAAGGCCAGGCCGCGCTCGGCGACCTCGGGGTCCAGCGGCGGGTGCTGGCCGGTGGCGCGGGCGAGGTCCCAGGTGTGCACGGCGATCTCGGCGGTCTGCCAGTCGATCTGACCGGTGTTCGCCTCGTCGCCGGCCTCGTGCCAGAAGTGGATCAGGTCGTCGGCCGCGGACCGGAAGTCGGCCGCCCACTCGCCGGTGGCCGGCTCGGGATCCTGCGACCAGTCCGGCTGGCCGCCCTGCGACATCAGGAGCAGGTTCCGCGGGTCGGCGACGAGGTGGGCGATCAGCCGCCGGACGTCCCAGTCGCGGCACGGCGTGGGTAGCGAGAGCTGGTCCTCGTGGACGGCGGCGAGGACGTCGCCGGCCTGGTCGAGGGCCCGGGACAGCAGGATGACGGACTCGTTCGGGGCGCTCATGATTCCTCCTTGCCGTCCACGATAGTCACCACCGGGCGGCACGCCAGCGTCTCACCGCGAGGCCTCCTGCGGGCTGTCGGACGCGGATGGTCGAATGGCCACATGACCGCGACGACGTACCGCCTCGTGCCGCCCGCCGCGGCCCCGGCACCGCCGCCGCTCGACGAGCACCAGCAGCGCGTGGTCGACCACCCCGGTGGCCCCTTGCTCGTCCTGGCCGGGCCGGGCACCGGCAAGACCACGACCCTGGTCGAGGCGATCGCCGACCGGATCGAGGTCCGCGGCGCCCGCCCCGACGAGGTGCTGGCGCTGACGTTCTCCCGCAAGGCGGCCGAGCAGCTGCGCGACCGGGTCACCGCCCGGGTCGGCCGCACCATGTCCACCACGCTCAGCTCGACCTTCCACTCCTTCGCCTACGGCCTGATCCGCCGCTACGCCCCGGCCGACCTCTACGAAGCCCCGCTGCGGCTGCTGAGCGCGCCCGAGCAGGACGTCGTGCTCCGCGAGCTGCTGGGTGACACCCCGGAGTCGGTGCGGTGGCCGGTCGCCCTCGACCGGGCGCTCGGCACCCGCGGCTTCGCGCGCGAGGTGCACGCCGTGCTGTCCCGCGCCCGCGAGAAGGGGCTCGACGGCGCCGCACTGCGCGCCCTCGGCGAGGCCGACGACGTGCCCGAGTTCATTGCCGCCGGCCTGTTCCTCGACCAGTACCTCACCAACCTCGACAGCCAGGGGGCCACCGACTACGCCGACCTGATCCGTCGCGCCACGATCGAGGCCGAGGCCCACCGCGACGAGCTGCGCGCCCGGCTCCGCCACGTGTTCGTCGACGAGTACCAGGACACCGACCCCGGTCAGGTCGCCCTTCTCCAGGCGATCGCCGGCGACGGCCGCGACCTGACCGTGGTCGGCGACCCGCACCAGTCGATCTACGGCTTCCGCGGTGCCGACGTGCGCGGAATCCTCGACTTCCCGGCCGAGTTCCCCCAGGCCGGCGGCGCCGCGGCCGAGGTGGTCGCGCTGCGGACCACGCGTCGGTTCGGCCCGCGTCTGCTCGTCGCGTCGCAGCGGGTCGCGGGCCGGCTCGCGCTGCCCGGCTCGATCCCCGAGGCAGCCAAGCGGGCGTTCCTCGAGCCGGTCGCCGACGCGGGAGACCTGGGCGAGGGACGCGTGGTCGTCCGCACCTTCGACACCGAGCGGGCCGAGGCCGAGCACCTCGCCGACCTGCTCCGCCGCGCCCACCTGGAGGACGGCGTCGCGTGGGACGACATGGCCGTGCTCGTCCGGTCGGGGCGGGCGTCGATCCCGCCCCTGAGGCGGGCACTCGGCGCCGCGGGAGTCCCGGTCGAGGTGGCGAACGACGAGGTGCCGCTCGTGCGCGACCCGGCCGTGATCCCGCTGATCGACGCGCTCCGGGCGGTCGTCAACCTCGACAACACCGACCTGGAGCACGTCGACCACATCGACGCCGCCCGCGCCGAGGCGCTGCTGCTGGGGCCGCTGGGCGGGCTGGACGCCGGAGACGTACGCCGCTTCGCTCGCCTGCTGCGCACACGCGAGAAGGTCGCCAGCAAGGCCGAGGACCGCCCGCCGCGCACCTCCCGCGACCTGATCCGGCGAGCCGTCGTCGAACCCGGGTTCCTCGACGGCCTGGACGGGCCCGAGGTGGGCCGGGTCCGCGCGCTGACCGGGCTGCTCCTCGACGCGCGCGAGGAGCTCGCGGCCGGAGCCACGGCCGAGGAGGTGCTGTGGGTCCTCTGGTCGCGCACGAAGTGGCCGCAGCGGCTGCGCCGGGCCGTCGACGCCGGGGGTGGTGCGGCCCGGCGCGCCCATCGTGACCTCGACTCCGTGTGCGCCCTGTTCGACGTCGCGGCCCGCGCCGAGGAGCGCCGCGACCACGTCGGCGTCCGCGCCTTCCTGGCCACCCTCGTCGCCCAGCAGATCCCGGCCGACACCCTGGCCGAGCGCGGCGCGCGCGGCACCACCGTCCGGCTGCTGACCGCACACCGCGCCAAGGGGCTCGAGTGGCGGCTCGTGGTGGTCGCCCACGTCCAGCAGGAGGGCTGGCCCGACCTGCGACGTCGCTCGACGCTGTTGCAGGCCGACCGGATCGGGCCCGACGGCGTCGTCCCGCCGGTGACCTCGCGCGAGCTGCTGCTCGAGGAGCGGCGGCTGTTCTACGTCGCGTGCACCCGCGCCCGCCAGCGGCTGGTGGTCACCGCCGTCGCCTCCGCCGACGACGAGGGCGAGCAGCCGTCCCGGTTCCTCGACGAGCTCGGGGTCAACGTCGAGCACGTCGTGGGCCGGCCGGCCCGCCCGTTGTCGCTGGGCGGTCTGGTCGCCGAGCTGCGGCGTACCGTCGCCGACCCCGAATCCAGCCCGGCGCTGCGCGACGCCGCGGCCCGCCGTCTGTCGCGACTTGCCGTCGAGTCGGTCAACGGCAGGCCGCTCGTGGCCGGCGCCGACCCGTCGACCTGGTGGGGGACCCGCGCGGCGAGCCGGTCCGTCCAGCCGGTGCGCGACCCCGACGAGCCGGTGCCGGTGTCGGCGTCCGTGCGTGCAGGCGATCGGCGTCTGCCCGACCCAGTGGTTCCTGGAGCGCGAGGCCGGGGGAGTGGCGCGGGCCCACCAGTCCGCCAACCTCGGGGAGCTCCTCCACGCGCTCGCCCAGCGGGTCGCGTCCGGCGAGCTCGGGGCCGGACCCGACGACGCCGACCTGCTCATGGAGCACGTCGACCGGGTCTGGGACCGGCTCGACTTCCGCACGCCCTGGTCGAAGGCGCGCGAGCACGAGCGGGTCCGCGCGGCGCTCACCCGCTTCCTGCGCTGGCACCACGCCAACACCCGCACCCTCCTCGCGACCGAGGCGCAGTTCGCCACTGTCGTCGAGCTCGACGGCGGCGAGCAGGTCCGGCTGACCGGCTTCGCCGACCGCCTCGAGCTCGACGCCGAGGGCCGGGTGGTCGTGGTCGACCTGAAGTCCGGCCGGCGTGCCCCGAGCAACAAGTCGGTGCTCACCGACATCCAGCTCGGCCTCTACCAGTACGCCGTCGACAGCGGCGCCGTCGACGAGCTCACCGATGCACCCGCGGAGGCCGGCGGCGCCGAGCTGGTCCAGCTCGCCGTCATCGACGGTGGCGACGACGCGGTGGTGCAGCCCCAGCCCGTGCAGCCCGACGACGGCCCGGCGCGCGGCGACCTGCGGCTCCAGATCGCCCGCACCGCCGCGCTACTGCGCTCCGAGGAGTTCCCGGCCGTCGCCGGCCAGCACTGCCGCGAGTGCAGCTTCGTGCCGATCTGCCCGATCAAGAGCGCGGGGCCGGTGACCTCCCGATGATGCCCATCACCATCGCCACGCCAGCCGACCTGGCCCGGGTGATGAAGACGTCCTACGCCCCCAGCGAGCAGCAGTGGGCGGCCATCTCCGCGCCGCTGACGCCGGCGGTGGTCATCGCCGGCGCCGGCTCCGGCAAGACCACCCTGATGGCCGCGCGCGTCGTCTACCTCGTCGTCACCGGGCAGGTCCGCCCCGACGAGGTCCTCGGCCTGACCTTCACCACCAAGGCCGCCAGCGAGCTGCGACACCGCATCCGCACCGCCCTGCGCACCGCCGGGGCGCTCGACGACGCCGACCCCCTCGACGGCGAGGACGTCCTCGAGCCGACCGTCGCGACGTACAACGCCTACGCCGCCGGCCTGCTCACCGACCACGGCCTCCGGATCGGGCACGAGCCCGACACCCGGGTGATCACCGACGCCGCCCGCTACCAGCTCGGCGCCCGTGCGATCGACCGGTTCACCGGCGAGGTCCGCCACCTCACCGACCATCCCGAGACCGCAATCCAGAACCTCCTCGCCCTCGACAGCGCGATGAGTGAGCACCTCGTCTCTCCCGACGAGGTGCGGCGGGTCGACGCCGAGGCGCGGCGCGGGTTCGAGCGCGCGCTCGCCGAGGAGGTCGCCGGCAAGAACCGCACCACCTACCGCGAGCCCGCCGAGAAGGCGATCTTCGCGATCGACCGACGGGCCGAGCTGCTCGAGCTGGTCGACGGCTACCGCCGCCTCAAGCGCGACCTCGGGCTGATGGACTTCTCCGACCAGATCGAGCTCGGCGCGCGGCTCGCGAGCGAGCAGCCCGACGTCGGCGCGCTCGAGCGGTCGCGGTTCAAGGTCGTGCTCCTCGACGAGTACCAGGACACCTCCGTCGCGCAGGCGACGATGCTGGCTCGGCTGTTCTCCGGCCCCGACGTCGCCCACGGGCGCGGGCACGCCGTCACCGCCGTCGGCGACCCCAACCAGGCGATCTACGGCTGGCGGGGCGCCTCGGTGTCCAACATCCTCAACTTCCCCGAGACGTTCCCGGCCGCGCAGGGGCCGGTCCCGGTCCGGCCACTGACCGTCAACCGCCGCTCCGACGCCCGGATCCTCGAGGTGGCCAACCGCTTGGCCACCCCCCTCTACGACAAGTTCCCGCAGGTCGAGCCTCTGGTCGCACCCGGCGACGCGGTGCCCGGTGAGGTCGGCGCTCGCGTGTTCAGCACCCACGCCGAGGAGCTCGACTGGCTGGTCGGCGCCGTCCACGACGCCCACGGCGACGCGTGGTCGAAGATCGGCGTTCTCACCCGCGACAACGCCCACGCAGAAGAGGTCTTCGACGCGCTGACCGGTGCTGGCATCCCCGTCGAGATCGTCGGCCTGTCCGGCCTGCTCCGGCTGCCCGAGGTGGCAGAGATCGTCGCCACCCTCCACCTCCTGCACGACGTGACCGCCAATGCCGCGCTGCTGACGCTGCTCACGGGTCCGCGCTGGGCCATCGGTCCTCGCGACCTGCGGTTGCTGAGCCGCCGCGCGCAGGAGCTCGCCGGCCGGCAGTCCCGTCGCACGGATTCTCGGTCGGTCACCGACCACCTGCTCGAGATCGCCGACGGGATCGACCCGGCCGAGCTCCCGTCGCTCGACGACGCGCTCGCCGACCCTGGGGACGCGCCGTACTCCACCGAGGCGCTGGAGCGGTTCGGGCTGCTCGCGGGCGAGCTCCGCATGCTCCGGGCCGGCGTCGGGGAGCCGCTGCTCGACATCGTCCGCCGGATCATCGACACCACCGGCACCGACGTCGAGCTGGCCTCGGCGGTCAGCCCGGCCGCCGCCGCCCGCCGCGAGAACCTCGACCTGTTCGTGAAGGCGGTCGCAGAGTTCCAGGCCGTCGACGGCGACGTCACCCTCCCGGCGCTGCTCGCCTACCTCACCGCCGAGGACGACCAGGGCAACGGGCTCGATGTCGCGACCCCCACCGAGGCCGACTCGGTCAAGCTGCTCACCGTCCACCGGTCGAAGGGCCTCGAGTGGGACTCGGTGTTCCTCGTCGGCGTCTGCGAGACCAGGTTCCCGTCCAACCGCTCTCGCACGCTCTGGACGTCCTCGCCGTCGATCCTGCCCGCGCCGCTGCGCGGCGACGCCCCCGACCTGCCGCAGCTGCACGGCTTCGACAAGGTCGCGCTCGACGCCTACCGCGCCGACACCCGTGCCCATGACGCCGAGGAGGAGCTCCGGCTCGGGTACGTCGCGTTCACCCGCGCCGCCCACCGCCTCTGGGTCACGTCGTACCTCTGGAGCCCGCGCACCACGCCGTACGGCCCGTCGGTCTTCCAAGATGCGGTGCGCGAGCAGCTCGAGGAGTGGGGGGAGCCGGTCGAGCACTGGCAGGCCAAGCCGGTGAAGGGCGACCCGAACCCCTACGCCGCGGTCGACCCGTCCCGGCCGTGGCCCGAGACCGGCACCGGTCGTGAGGCGGCGCTCCGGATCGCGGCCGCGGAGCGGGTGCGCGAAGCCGACCCGACCGCGCCCGACGACGGCCTCGACATGATCGAGTCGGCCCGCGTCGCCGACTGGGACACCGAGCTCGACCGGCTGCTGGCCGAGGCCCACCGCGACCGCAGCACCGACCTGGCCGTGCCGCTGCCGAGCAGCCTCTCCGCGACCGCGCTGGCCAGGCTGCAGGAGGACCCGGACGCGTTCGCCCGCGACCTGGCCCGGCCGATGCCGCGACCACCGTCGGCGGCGGCCCGGTTCGGCACCCGCTTCCACGCCTGGGTGGAGGCGAGGTTCGGCCAGCAGGACCTCTTCGACTACGGCGACCTCCCCGGCCGCGCGGACGCCGGCATCGAGGACGAGGCCGACCTGAAGGAGCTGATCTCGACCTTCGAGGCGGGACCCTTCGCCACCCGTGTGCCACACGCCGTCGAGGCGCCGTTCGCGCTCGTGCTGGGCGGGCAGGTGGTGCGAGGCCGGATCGATGCGGTCTACGCCGAGGAGGTCGACGGTGAGGACGGCTACCTCCTCGTCGACTGGAAGACCAACCGGTCCGCGTCGGCCGACCCGCTCCAGCTCGCGATCTACCGCCAGGCGTGGGCCGAGCTGACCGGATTGCCGGTCGACCGCGTGCGCGCGGTGTTCTACTACGTGCGCACCGGCGAGGTCGTGGAGCCGAACCTGGTTGGCCGAGCCGAGCTGGAGGCGATCGTCGTACCGGACGGGGGACAGCGATGAACGAGAGCGACGCGGACGCGGCGGAGGACAACGACGACGAGGCGCGAGCGCTCGACCTCCAGCAGCGGCTGGAGCAGTCCGGGCGCGTGGAGCTGGGCTACCACCACCTGTACCTCTACACGATGGGCGTCGTCTTCGGGACGGTCGCGGCCCTCATGGCCTGGCGCCTGGTGCAGCTGGAGGGTGTCCAGGCCTGGGCGATGGCGGTGGTGGTCGCGGTGTTCGGCCTGCCGGTCGTGCTGGTGCTCCGGGAGCTGCTCACCAGCCGGCCGGTCCTGGTCGTCGACACGGTCCACGTCCGCCTGCCCCGCAAGGGTCAGGCGATCCCGTGGACGGCCGTCCGGTGGGTCTGGCCGCGCTACCTACCCGGTGGCGGCTCCACGCTGATGATGGATGTCGACCCGGCGCAGCTGCCGATCCGTCGCGACCGGATCAGGATCCCGGGTCCGCTCGACGAGGACCCCGCCACGTTGGCGAGGTGGCTCGGTCGCGAGGCCAACGTCCGCAACCCCGGCCCTAGATCTGGCTGAGGCCGGCGTCGAGCGCGATCTCGACCATCCGGCCGAACGTCTGCTCGCGCTCCTGCGACGTGGTCTCCTCGCCGGTCACGATGTGGTCGGAGACGGTGCAGATCGCGAGCGCCTTCCGGCGATACTGCGCGGCCAGCGTGTAGAGCGCACTGGCCTCCATCTCGATCGCCAGCACGCCGTACTCCACCAGCCGCGTGGTCAGCTCCGGCCGGGGGCTGTAGAACGAGTCGCTGCTGAAGATCAGTCCGACGTGCACGCCGGACTCTCCGCCCCGCGTGGCCGAGTCGTACGCCGCCCGCAGCAGGCCGAAGTCGGCGACCGGCGCGTAGTCCAGGCCCTCGAACCGGATCCGGTTCATCGACGAGTCGGTGCACGCGCCCGAGGCGATGACCAGGTCGCGCATCGCGACCTCCTCGGTCAGCGCACCGCAGGAGCCGGCCCGGATGATCGCCTGCACGTCGTACTCGCGGAACAGCTCGTTGGCGTAGATCGCGAGCGTCGGCTGGCCCATCCCCGAGCCCTGGACCGACACGCGCTGGCCGCGCCAGGTGCCGGTGTAGCCGTACATGCCGCGGACCTCGTTGTAGCACCGCGCGTCGTCGAGGAAGGTCTCCGCGATCCACTTCGCGCGCAGCGGGTCGCCGGGCATCAGGACGAGGGGGGCGATGTCGCCGGGCTGCGCGCCGATGTGGGTGCTCACGGCCTGTGAGCCTAGGGCTAGCCTCGCGGGCGTGACGTTCCCGCACCTCGCCATCTCCGCGAACCCGCACGACCGCACGGGCCAGCGTCGCGCCGACGACGCCTGGCTGGACGAGCGCTGGGCCGACCCGAAGAGCCGGGTCCTGGTCGTCTCCGGCACCCGGATCCGGCCGGTCGACGGCCGCGTCGAGTGGGTCTCGTCGGCCGACGCTCCGGACGGGATGCGGGTGCTGCTCGGCGAGCAGGACGGCGTCACCTGGTTCGCGGTGATCGTCGACCCGGCGCTGGCGTCCGAGGAGAAGTCGGAGTGGTTCGGCCTGCGTGCGGCGTTCCCGCACCTCGCGAACGCGGGCGGCTCGGAGGCACCGCTCCTGTTCCATGCCGTCGGGCTTGCCGAGTGGCACTACGCGACCCGGTTCTGCCCGCGCTGCGCCGGCACCCTCGAGGCGCGCAAGTCCGGCCACGAGCTGGTCTGCACCGACTGCGGGAAGCCGCAGTTCCCGCGCACCGACCCCGCCGTGATCATGGTCGTCGCCGACGGCGAGCCGGGCTCGGCCGACGAGCGCTGCCTGCTCGGTCGCCAGTCGGCGTGGCCCGAGGGCCGCTACTCGACGCTCGCCGGCTTCTGCGAGCCGGGGGAGACCCTGGAGGACGCCGTACGCCGCGAGGTCGCCGAGGAGGTCGGGATCCGGGTGGGCGCGGTGGAGTACTTCGGCAACCAGCCCTGGCCGCTCCCGGCCAGCCTGATGCTCGGGTTCGTCGGCCGCGCCGAGACCACGGATGTCGCCGTGGACGGCGAGGAGATCGAGGATGCGCGGTGGTTCACCCGCGCGGAGATGAAGGCCGAGGCCGAGGCGGGGACGCTGGTGCTCCCGGGCGGGGTGTCGATCTCCCGCTCACTGGTCGAGCACTGGTACGGCGGCCCGCTCCCGGGCCATTGGTGACCCGTCAGAAACTGATCGCTGACCCGCCCGAAAGTTTCTGGCGGGTCAGCGTTGGGGCGTTGGAGGCCGGGCCGGCGTGAGTCTCCTGGGCACTCACACCGGCCCGGACGTCAGGAGGCCAGCGACTCGAGCTTCTGCTTGACCTGGATGAGGGACGGGTTCGTCTGGGCGGTGCCGTCGGACCAGACCAGGGTCGGGACGGTCTGGTTGCCGCCGTTGGCGGACTCGACGATGGTCACGGCCTCGGGGATCCGTTCGATGTCGACCACGTCGTAGTCGATCCCCTCGCGGTCGAGCTGGCCCTGGAGTCGGTGGCAGTAGCCACACCAGGGCGTGGTGTACATCGTGAACGTGCTGCTCATGCAGGGATGTCCCCTCGGGCGTCTAGTGTTGTGGGCACCTAGAAAAACAGCTCCCACACAGAGGTTGTTCCCGGCTTGGCTGTGACACAAACCCCACGCGCCGCGTCCCTGCTCGAGGCGCTCGACCCCGAGCAACGGCAGGTCGCCGAGACGCTCCGCGGGCCGGTCCGCGTGCTCGCGGGCGCCGGCACCGGCAAGACCCGGGCGATCACCCACCGCATCGCGTACGGCGTGGCGACGGGTGTCTACGAGCCCACCGAGGTGCTGGCCGTCACCTTCACCACCCGCGCGGCGGGCGAGATGCGCCAGCGGCTGCGCGGGCTGGGTGTCACGGGGGTCCAGGCCCGGACCTTCCACTCCGCCGCGCTGCGCCAGCTGCGCTACTTCTGGCCGCACGTCAACGGCTCCGACCTGCCGACGCTCACCGAGTCCAAGATCGGGCTGCTCGCGACCGCCGCCCGCCGCAGCCGGATCGCGTCCGACCAGGCGCTGCTGCGCGACCTCGCCTCCGAGATCGAGTGGGCCAAGGTCAGCAACGTCCACCCCGACGACTACGCCCGGATCGCGCCCACCCGTGGCCGGTCGGTGGCCAACCACGACCCCGAGACCGTCGCCCGGGTCTTCAGCACCTACGAGGACGTCAAGCGCACCCAGGGCCGGATGGACATGGAGGACGTCCTGCTCTTCACCGCCGGCCTGCTCGCCGACGACGAGCGGGTCGCCGCCCAGATCCGCCGGCAGTACAAACGCTTCGTCGTCGACGAGTTCCAGGACGTCTCGCCGCTCCAGTCGGCGCTGCTCGACCTCTGGCTCGGCGGCCGCGACGAGCTCTGCGTGGTGGGCGACCCGGCCCAGACGATCTACTCGTTCGCCGGCGCCAACGCGGCGTACCTCCGCGACTTCCCGGGCAAGTTCCCCGACACCGCCTCGATCGAGCTGGTCCGCAACTACCGCTCCACGCCCGAGGTCGTGGCCGCGGCGAACACCCTCCTCGCCGGCTCGTCGAGCCGGAGCGTCGAGCTGCGCGCGCAGCGCCCGTCCGGCCCGGCCGTCACCTATGACGCCAGCCCCGACGAGGTCGCCGAGGCCGGCGCCATCGCCGACCGGATCGCCAGGCTCCGCGACGCGGGCCGGCCGCCCGGCGAGATGGCCGTGCTGTTCCGGATCAACGCCCAGTCCGAGGCCTTCGAGGAGGCGCTCGCCAGCCGCGGGATCCCCTACGTCGTCCGCGGCGCCGCGCGGTTCTTCGACCGGCCGGAGGTCCGGCAGGCGGTGACCCTGCTCCGCGGCACCGCCCGCTCCGGCCAGGCCGCCGCCGACGACATGGTCGAGACCGTGCGGGCCACCCTCTCCGGCCTCGGCTGGGGCCCGGAGGCGCCGGCGGCGCGCGGCCAGACCCGCGACCGGTGGGAGTCGCTCCAGGCGCTGGTCGACCAGGCCGTCGAGTTCGCCAAGGCGGACGGCGCCGACCTCGGCGGCTTCGTCGACGACCTCGACCGCCGCGCCAGCGAGCAGCACGCCCCGGTCGCCGACGGGGTCACCCTCGGCACCCTCCATGCCGCCAAGGGCCTGGAGTGGGACTCCGTCTTCCTCGCCGGCCTCCAGGAGGGCACCCTCCCGTTCTCGTACGCCGACTCCCCGGCCGAGATCGAGGAGGAGCGCCGACTGCTCTACGTCGGCATGACCCGGGCCCGCCTCGACCTGGCACTGTCCTGGAGCCTGGCCCGCAACCCGGGCGGCCGCGGCACCCGCAAGCCGTCCCGCTTCCTCGACCCGCTGCTGCCCGAGGAGAAGCGGGCGCCCGCGAAGCCGCTCGCGGCGCGGCGTGGCCAACTGCCGCGAGTGCGGGAAGCCGCTGGCGACCGGCGCGGAGAAGAAGCGCGGCCGGTGCGCCGACTGCCCGGCGTCCTACGACGAGGCGCTGTTCGAGCGGCTGCGCGAGTGGCGCAAGACCACCGCCGACGAGGAGAGCGTGCCGGCGTTCGTGGTCTTCACCGACGCCACCTTGCAGCTCATCGCCGAGCACAAACCCCGCACGCCCGAGGCCCTGCTGAAGGTCAACGGCATCGGCCGGGCCAAGCTCGAGCGCTACGGCGAGGCCGTCCTGACCCTCGTCGACTAGCCCCGAAGCAGCCATCGGTCTAGACCTGACCGGAAATCGTCGAGAAATGGGCACAAAATCGTTTGCCCATTACCGGCGTGACACGGTAACTTCGTCGTCACCAACCCCGCGCACGCGACCCTGGCAAGGTCGGCGCCCGAAGATCCGAAGGAGGTGGCCTCGATGAACAGCATCACGATCAAGATGACGGCTCAGACCCCGTCGTGCTTCGGCGCGCCCATTTACGGCTCCGCCTTCGGCACCACGGCCGCCTCCGAGGCGGGCCTCGTCGCCGTCGCGACCGATGTGCGCGACCGCCACGTTGCCGGCGACAGCCTCGTCATGGGCACCTTCCCGGGGACCTCTGCCTGGAGACCACCGAACTGTTGACACCAACAGCATCGGCAGCCTCCAGGCCGCGGACCCGAAACCCGGGATCCGCGGCCTTTTTGTATCTCGAGCCTTACCCAAGCGATCTAGGTCAGAAGAAGGAGGTGACACGAATGACCATCAGCGTTCTCGACCGAACTGATGGGACGACCGAAGCCAGTCTCGGGCAGCTGCACGACAGCGCGGGCGGAGTCGACGAGTCGCAGCTGCCGTGCCGGGTGAACAACCCGGAACTGTGGTTCGCCGAATCTCCCGCCGACGTGGAGTTCGCCAAGACGCTGTGCGTGGACTGCCCCGTCCGCGAGCTCTGCCTCGACGGAGCTCTCGAGCGGCGTGAGCCGTGGGGCGTCTGGGGCGGACAGCTCTTCCTCCAGGGAGTGGTGATCCCCCGCAAGCGGCCGCGAGGCCGTCCCCGCAAGAACGAGGCAGCCGCGTGAGGCCAGCGTCGTCCGAGCAGCAAGGCAGCAGGACAGCACGACACCTTCCAGAACAACTGACCGAAACCGGAGAAACCGAAATGAACACGATGCCGGAGAGCCTGGCCCGTGCGCACATGACGTCGCGTATGGGAGAGGCGAAGCAGAGGCGACTGAGTCACCAGTTCACCCGCGTGCAGCGGGTGAGCCGCAAGGCCGAGCAGGCTGCGCGTCAGACCCGGATGTCCCTCGCAAACGCGCTCTGAGCGCAGCCCGTCAGAAAGAACGACAACCAACCATGAACATCACCTTCACGAATCGGAGCACCGAGATGGAACTCATGCACGAAAATCTGGCACGCGCGCAAATGTCCGCGCGCCTGGGAGAGGCGCATTCGCGGCGACGTGGCCACCAGCTGGTCCGGTCCCGTCGCTTGGCCCGCAAGGCCGAGCTGGCTGCGGAGCAGGCAAGCCTCGCCCTCGCCCGCGCACTCTGATCCGTGACCGGCCGCGTGTCGGTCGGTCCGGTCCCTGATCGCTTGGGACAAGAGAGAAGAGCCGGGTACGACGAGCACCACTCGTCGTACCCGGCTCTTTGCCTGCCCGGGAGTAACCTGCCAAGCGTGATGACGTGCTCGTTCTGTGGCCGGCAGGAGGCCGACGAGGCCACGACCCTCACCTGGACCATCGGCCGTCGAGAACGGCCGGCGCCGCGCCTACTGCGACGAGTGCTCGCGCACCAACCTGCGGGCGATGGAGGGCAAGCTCGACAGCGAGTACTGGTAGTCAGCCGACCAGGGCGTCGCCCCAGCTGCAGCCGCACCGCGGGTGCCGCGTCCACTCCCGGCGCTCCACCGTCAGGTCCGGGCCGAGCGTGACCGTGGCCGACCAGGTGGCGGGCAGCCCGCCCTCGACGTAGGTCACCAGGTCGCGCACCGCCCAGGCGAGGGCGAGCTGCATCAGCAGCGGGTCGCACGGCTCGTCCGGCTCGGGCGGATGCTGCTCCACGATCATCGCGTGCCGCGGGTCGGCGTCGCTGCGGTGCGCGTCCACGCAGCGCAGGCACGCGGTCAGGCCCGGGGTGACGAACGGCCCCACCGTGACCCGCGCGCCCACGTTGGTGACCAGCAGGTGGCCGGACCCGGCACGCATGAACGGGTCGACGTCGGCGCGCTGCGGCTCGCCGCCGGCGTTCACGACCAGGGTCGCCGTCGGTGGGTCTCCGGCGCCGGTCACGCCGACCGAGGCGAGCATCCGGCGGGCCATGGCCCGCCACGGCTCGTCGCCGACGATCGCGACCCGGGCGTGCCGCCGGGCCTCGAGCCGCACCGTCGCGTCCGGCCCGGCCTGGGCGAAGGACGCCAGCACCGCAGGGCGGGGCACCGGACCGGACAGGCTGCGGGCGATCTCCTCGGCGTCCACCAGCAGGCCGCGGGCGACCAGGGCGTGGCACCAGCGGCGTACGTCGGGTGCGTCGACGGCCGGGCGCCGGCCGACCCGCAGGTCGCTCAGCAGGTCGTGGACCGCTGGCTCGTCGGGCAGCAGCACCCGCTGCTCCGGGCCGAGCCCGACCTGCAGGTGATGGTCGTCGCGGCGCGCGACACGCAGCCCGGGCCGGAGCACCGGGCGGGCCGGGAGCCAGTGGTCGTCCATGGCTGGACACCTACCCGCTGCGCGCCGACCGGCCTCCGGTCGTCCACAGCCCCCGGACCAACCCGACGCGCGATGCCGGGCGGGCAAGAGCGACAGCCCACGACACGCTAGTTTGCGGACACCCCCAAGCAGAGGAGAGCCCCGTGGGCAAGGTGGTCATGTACAGCTCGGTGTCGGTGGACGGCTTCGTCGCGGACGAGAACGACCAGCCCGGACCGCTGTTCGACTGGCTGTCCAGCGGTGACGTCCCGTTGGACGAGAGCGGCTACGTGAAGGTGTCGCAGACTTCCTACGACTACACCCGGCCGTACTGGGACCAGATCGGGGTGACCATCGCGGGCCGCCACGTCTTCGACCTGACGGACGGCTGGGACGGGACGCCTCCGAGCGGGATCGACCACGTGGTCGTCGTGACGCACCGACCCCAGCCCGCGGGCTGGGACCCCGAGGCGCCGTTTCACTTCGTCGACGGCGTCGAGGCAGCCGTGGCCAAGGCGCAAGAGCTTGCGGGTGACCGCATCGTCGAGGTCGCCGCTGGTGACGTCGGTGGCCAGGCGCTTGCCGCGGGCCTGGTCGACGAGGTGCGGATGGACGTCGTACCCGTCGTGTTCGGGTCCGGCAAGCGCTACTTCGGGTCGGTCGACGCACAGCATCTGTTGGAGGATCCCGACGTGGTGATTCAGGGCAACCGGGTGCTTCACCTGCGCTATCAGGTGCGCCGTTGACCGAAGAGCCTACAAATGCCGACGACGGCGCGGACCCACGCAGGGGTCCGCGCCGTCGTACCAGCTTGGGGGAGTGACTACGCCTTGCCGAGGATGCGGTTGAGGTTGGTGCCACACACGGGGCACACGGCCTTGGCCATCCGGGTCCCCTTGTCGTTGACCCTGACCTCGCCCTCAGCCTCGCGCTTCTCCTTGCACTTGACGCAGTAGAACTCGCCGCTCCAGGTCTCCGCCATGACGGCCTCCTTGCTTCTCGATGACTCGGTCGTCGCGACGGGGGTTGGGGGGAAGCCCGCCGGAGGTCCACGGACAGGTGCCCACGAACCGGTAACGACCCTACGACACGCGGGGGCGCAGGCGTGGCAGGCACACCGGAACGCGTTCACACGCGTGAAATCTTGGTGAACGGGGTCACGGCGCGTTCGGAGCCCCGTCAGTAGCCTTCGGCCATGCCCGAGACCCTCCCCGCCACCGGCCACCTGCGGCTCGAACGCCCGTCCCGCGGCGTCGCCGTCCTCACCCTCGACAACCCCGACCAGCGCAACGCGATGTCGGACCGGATGACCGCCTCCTGGGTCGCCGCGATCGACGAGCTGGCCGCGGACCGCTCGCTCCGCGTGGTGGTGGTGACCGGCGAGGGCTCGGCCTTCTGCTCGGGCGGCAACACGTCCTGGATCGCCAGCGAGCCGGACGCCACCGTCGACGAGCTCCGCGACCGGATGCTGCCGTTCTACCGGGCCTGGCTGTCGATCCGGCGGCTGGAGGTGCCCACGATCGCGGCCGTCAACGGCCCGGCGATCGGCGCCGGTCTCTGCCTGGCCCTCGCCTGCGACATCCGGTACGCCGCCGCGGGCGCGAAGCTGGGCGTGCCCTTCGTGAAGCTGGGCATGCACGCCGGGATGGCCGGCACCTACCTGTTGCCCGACGTCGTCGGCCCGGCGCACGCGCGGGACCTGCTGCTGACCGGCCGCACCGTCGACGCCGACGAGGCGCTGCGCCTCGGGCTGGTGTCCCGGGTGATCGACCCGGCCGAGTTCCGGGCCGAGGTGCTCGCGACCGCCGAGGGGATCGCGGCGACCGCGCCGATCGCGAGCCGGCTGACCAAGCTCGCGCTCGCCGACGGCGGCCACGCCGACTTCGAGAGCGGACTGCAGTGGGAGGCGATGGCCCAGCCGCTGACGCTGGCCACCGAGGACCTGCAGGAGGGGATCCGGGCCGCCCGCGAGAAGCGGCCGCCGCAGTTCACCGGCCGGTGACCCGGCACCGGATCGGGGCAGAAGAAGAGACCCCCGCCTCGATCGTCGCGCCGCTTGCCTTCCCCTTGCGAACGGCGGTCGGAGTCGGCCGGGGGCCTCGTCTGCGCGCAAACCTAGGAGGGTTGGCAACACGGGTCAACGCAGCCGTCGCCCACCCCTGTGGACAAACCTGTGGACAGAGGTGTGGACGGCGCGGGAAAGCGGTGGAACACGGGCGTGAGGCCGGGGATCGGGCTGTGGAGGACACGCCCGGGCCGGGCACGGGCGCCGCGCTGACCAGCAAGAATGGCTGTCAACCGGGTGTGGACGAAAGAAAGTCGAGGAGAAATCGGGTGTCGGAACCATACGTGGCCGGTCCGGTCGCGGCGCTGCGCAGGATCGCGTTCCTGCTCGAGCGCGGCCGCGAGGACACCTACAAGGTCAAGGCCTTCCGGGCCGCCGCGGCCGCGATCCTGCCGCTGCCCGCCGACGAGGTGGCCGAGCGGGCCGACGCCGGCACGCTCACCGACCTGCCCGGGGTCGGCGCCAGCACCGCCAAGGTGATCGCGGACGCGGTGCGCGGCGTCGTACCCGAGCGGCTGGCGAAGCTCGAGAAGGAGCACGCGGGACCGCTCGTCCCGGGCGGCCGCGAGGTCCGGTCGCTGCTGCGCGGCGACCTGCACTCGCACTCCGACTGGTCCGACGGCGGGTCGCCGATCGAGGAGATGGCGTTCACCGCGATCGAGCTCGGCCACGAGTACCTCGTGCTCACCGACCACTCGCCGCGGCTCACCGTGGCCCACGGGCTGAGCGCGGAGCGGCTGACCCGGCAGCTCGGCGTCGTGGAGGCGGTCAACGACCACCTCGCCGGCAGCGGCTTCACCCTGCTCAAGGGGATCGAGGTCGACATCCTCGACGACGGCGAGCTGGACCAGACCGACGAGCTGCTGGCGCGGCTCGACCTCCGGGTGGCGAGCGTGCACTCCAAGCTCAAGATGGACCCCGCAGCGATGACCCGGCGGATGACCGCCGCCGTCGCGAACCCGCGGATGAACGTCCTCGGCCACTGCACCGGCCGGCTGATCACCGGCAACCGCGGCACCCGACCGGGCAGCACCTTCGACGCCACGAAGGTCTTCGAGGCGTGCGCCGAGCACGACGTCGCCGTCGAGATCAACAGCCGCCCCGAGCGGCGGGACCCGCCCACCAAGCTGCTCGAGCTGGCCCGCGACATCGGGGTGCGGTTCTCGATCGACAGCGACGCGCACGCGCCCGGGCAGCTCGACTTCCTCGACCACGGCTGCGAGCGCGCCGAGGCCGCCGGCATCGACCCGGACCGGATCGTCAACACCTGGCCGCGGGACCGCTTGCTGGAGTGGGCCAACCCGGCTCGGAAGACCGGCTAGCCTCCGATCATGACCGCTCGTCCCGAGGTGGAGGTACGCCGCTCGCGCCGCCGTCGGCGCACCGTCTCCGCCTACCGCGAGGGAGACCGGATCATCGTGATGATCCCGGCCTCGCTGACGCGGGCGGAGGAGGCCGAGTGGATCAAGACCATGGTCGACCGGCTGGAGCGCTCGGAGCGCCGTCGCAAGCCGTCGGACGCCACGCTGCTGCAGCGCGCGGTCGAGCTGAACGACCGCTACCTCGGCGGCCTGGCGACTCCCGAGTCGGTGCGCTGGGTCGACAACCAGAACTCCCGCTGGGGGTCCTGCACGCCCGGGGACCGGACGATCCGGCTCTCGGCGCGGCTCCAGGGGATGCCGCAGTGGGTCATCGACTACGTGCTCGTCCACGAGCTCGCCCACCTGCTCGAGACCCACCACGACGCGAAGTTCTGGTCGTGGGTCGACCGCTACCCGAAGGCCGAGCGGGCCAAGGGCTACCTGCTGGGCTGGTCGGCCGCCGCCCACCTCGAGTCGCCGCCGGGCTCCGACGACGTCGACTGATCGACCACCTGTCCGGGCCAGCGCGACCAGCTCGACCAGGTCAGGCTGCGGGTCGGGCAGCGCGTCGGCCGGCCACCAGCGGACGTCGAGCGACTCGGCGCTGACCGCGTGCTCGGCGTCCTCGTCGGCCACCGCCACGAACCGGACGTCGAGGTGGTGCACGCCTCCGCGCGGGTCGCAGAACGGTACGGCGTGCTCGCTCAGCTGGACCGGCACCGGGTCGACGACCAGGCCGTCGATCCCGGACTCCTCGACCGCCTCCCGGGTGGCCGCTCCGGCCAGGGTCGCGTCGGCCGGCTCGCAGTGCCCGCCGAACTGGAACCACTGGCCGGCCTTGGCGTGCAGGGTCAGCAGCACCCGGTCCAGGTCGGCCGAGAGCACCAGCGTGCTGGCCGTCAGGTGGTCGGGGTAGCAGCCGCGGGTCATCCCGTCCGCGTGCGCGGCCAGGTGGGCGACGTACCGGTCGCGGACGGTGGCCTGCTCGGTCGTCGGTGGCGGCCAGGCCGTCAGCACGGCCAGGGCGTCGCCGTGGAGGGTCACTCCTGCTTGCCGTCCTCGTCGGACGGCCCGGACCCGCCGTCGAGCAGGTCCTTCAGCGCGGCGTCGAAGTCCTCGTCGCTCATCGACTCCGGAGCCGACGCCTCCTCGCGGAAGCCGAGCGGGTCGTCCAGGTCGGCCGCCGTCGGCAGCAGGTCGGGGTGCATCCAGACGCCGTCGCGGGCCTCGGTGCCCTGCCGGGTGCGCAGCGACCCCCACAGCGTCGAGGCGTCGCGCAGCCGGCGAGGCCGCAGCTCGAGCCCGACGAGGGAGGCGAAGGTCTGCTCGGCCGGACCGCCCGCCGCGCGCCGGCGGCGTACGGCTTCCTGGAGCTTGGCCGCGGACGGCATCCGCTCCGCCGTGGCCTGGCCGACCACTTCGTCGACCCAGCCCTCGACCAGCGCGAGCGTCACCTCGAGCCGCTGCAGCGCCGCCTCCTGGGCGGGCGACTTGGGGATGTCGAACAGCCCGCCGTCGAGCAGCTCCTGGAGCGACTCCGGGTTGGTCGGGTCGATGCCGCGCATCTGCTCCTCGACCCGGTTCTGGATGTTCTCGGTGTTGATCTCGAGCCCGCGCGCGTAGTCGGTCACGGCTCCGATCAGGTGCTCGCGCAGCCACGGCACGTGGGCGAACAGCCGCTGGTGGGCGGCCTCGCGCAGCGCGAGGTAGAGGAGTACGTCGTCGTCGCTCACGTCGAGGCCGTCGGCGAATGCGGCGACGTTGGCCGGCAGCAGCGCGGCCCGGCCGGCGGGACCGAGCGGGAGGCCGATGTCGGAGGCGGTGAGCACCTCGCCGGCGAGCGCGCCGACGCCGGAGCCGATCTGCGAGGCGAGCATGGCGCCGACGGCCTTGCCGAGGATGCCCATGATCGGGCCGGCCATGGCCTGGGCCTCCTCGGGCAGGGCGTTGCCCATGGAGTTGACGGAGCGCTCGGCGACCGGCTCGACGAGCACCTTCCACACGTCGGTGGTGCCGACGATCCACTCGGCCCGGCTCCAGGCGGCGGTCGACGAGACACCGGACGGGAACGCGGTGGCCTCGTCGAGCCAGTGGTCGGCGAGCTGGACGGCGTCGGCGACGGCGTCCTTCTGCTTCTGGGTCGGCGACGGGTCGGGGTTCTGGGCCACGACCTTGCGGGCCAGGTCGGTCGCGAAGTCCCAGTTGATCGGCCCGTCGTGCGGCTGCATCAGGGACTGGATCTGGCTGAAGAGGGCGCCCAGGTCGGGAGCGCCGCTGCCGCCGAAGAGCTGCTCGAACGGCGTGCCCTTGAAGGGGTTCTGGCCGCCGGAGTCGTTGCCGTCGGGAGGGTCGCCCGGGTTGTTGCTCATGTACGCAACCGTACGCGTTCCGCGCAAAGTAGGGTCGCGACCGTGAGCCAGCCCGTGATCCGCCTGCTCGACCTGCGCGAGGAGCCGCTCGACGTGGCCGAGGTGGTCGCCGCTCTCGACGACGACGCCTCGGGAGGGCTGACGCTCTTCGTCGGCCGCGTGCGCGACCGCGACAGCGGCAAGGGCGTGGTCGGCCTCGACTACTCCGCCCACCCCACTGCGCTCGACGTGTTCCGCGACGTGTGCGAGCGGGTGGCTGCCGAGTACGACGTCCAGGGCCTCGCGGCCGTGCACCGCACCGGCAGTCTCGACATCGGTGACGTCGCGGTGATCGTCGCGACCGCCTCCGCCCATCGCGGCACGGCGTTCGACGCCTCCCGCGCGCTGATCGACACCCTCAAGGCCGAGGTGCCGATCTGGAAGCACCAGCGCTTCGCCGACGGCTCCGAGGAGTGGGTCGGGACGCCCTAGGCCAGCGTTTCTGCGGGGGAGCGGGGCCCGGGACGCCTACGCTCGTCCCGTGGAGATCCTGTACTGGCTGGTGCCGCCCGTCGTCGTCACGTGCGTGGCGATGCTGTGGGTGAGCTGGCTGGGCCGGGAGGGGCGCGGCGAGGTGGACCGCGACGTCGCCGTACGCCGGCTGGCCGCCGCCCTGCAGAAGGACCCGCCGCCCCACGCCACCCGTCGGCCCACGCCGAGCCGCGACCGCAGCACCGGCATCGCGGTCCGTCCCTCGCGTGCACCTCAGCCCGAGCAGCCCCAGCAGCCCCGCCGCTCCGCCTGATTTCCCCTGGGTGAGAGTCTTGGCCCCATGACCCAGCGCAACCTCGCCGGCCTGCTTGCGGCGCCGTTGCTCATCGGGTTGTGGATCGTGGCCATCACCGAGCCGCTGCCGTTCGTCACGTATCGACCCGGTCCGACCCTGGACGTCCTGGGCGAGTCCGAGGGTCAGGAGATCATCCAGGTCAGCGGCCACGAGACCTACGACACCGACGGCCAGCTGCGGATGACCACCGTGTCGACGTCCCAGCCGGGGGCCCGGGTCAACCTGATCGATGTCATGGAGGCCTGGATCAGCCGCGACGACGCGGTCTACCCCTACGACGTCGTCTACGCGCCCGACGAGACCCGGGAGTCCAGCCGCCAGGAGGGCGAGGAGGCGATGGTGTCCTCCCAGCACCTCGCAGCCGCGGCGGCCCTGTCCGAGCTCGACTACAAGGTGACCGAGGCGACCGTCGACGAGGTCTTCCCGGGCACCCCGGCCGAGGGCAAGCTCGAGAAGGACGACGTGGTCCTCGAGGTCGACGGCGAGCCGGTGCGCGAACGAGCTCGACCTCGTCGCCGCGATCCAGGCCGCGCCGGTCGGCGAGGACGTCGAGCTGGTCGTACGCCGCGACGACGAGCGGCAGACGGTCACGGTGTCCCCGGCCACCCGCGACGGGAAGCCCTACCTCGGCATCACTCCCGGCACCAACGTCCTCCCGCTGCCGTTCGACGTGAACGTGACGGTCGCCGACATCGGCGGCCCGAGCGCGGGCCTGCTGTTCTCGCTCGGCATCTACGACACGCTGACGCCCGGGTCGCTCACCGGCGGCGCGGCGATCGCCGGCACCGGCGAGATCGACGAGGCGGGCCGGGTCGGGGCGATCGGCGGGATCCAGCAGAAGATCGCCGCCGCCCGGGAGACCGACGCCGAGCTGTTCCTGGTGCCGCCGGAGAACTGCGAGGACGCGCTCGGCGCCCGGAACGGCGACCTCACCTTGGTACGGGCTGACACGATGCATGACGCAGTGACTGCCATCGAGGAATGGGTGGACGACCCGGACGCCCCACTGCCGAGCTGTGAGAAGGAGGGCTCGTGACCGACTTCGAGCTCGACCTCGATCCCGCCCTGGCGACCGCCGTCCTCGAGATCGAGAACCACATCGCGGCCGAGGGCTGGGACCAGCCCGCGCGGCTGTACGCACTCGTGGAGACCGCCCGCCTCGTCGAGCGCGAGCCCGCCCTGGCCGCGGCCATGGGCCTCGACTCCTCCGCGGCCCAGGGATCCCTGACGCCCGTCGAGCAGGACCAGCTGACGCCGGACCGCCCCCTCGAGGAGGTGCTGGAGTCGATCGCCTGGCCCGACGGCGTCTCCGGCTGTGCCGCGGTCGTCGAGCGCCTGGTGCTGCCGCCGAAGGTCGACACCCAGATCCCCGAGGACCCCGCGGGCGCCGAGGAGTTCGCCCGCGAGCACCCCGAGCGCCAGGAGGTCCGCATCGTCGCGGGTGCCACCCGTGCAGGGGCGACGTACTGTGCACTGCGACTGCGTGCCCACGACGACGACCAGTCGGTCGTCGCAGGAAACGACCTGGTCCCAGCGCTGCTGCAGCTGCTGGCCGCGACGCTGGAGGACGACGAGTGAACGATCAGGCCAATGAGCGAGATGTTCGACGAGGAGCCGAGCAACACGCGGCAGGGACCTCCGCAGTCGCCACCGCGCCGGTCGCGGGCGCTGATCATCACCGCGGGGCTGCTGGTGGTGGGGTTCTTCTCGCTCACCACGTTCGCCTCGTTCTTCACCGACCGCATGTGGTACGACGCCGTCGGCTACTCCAGCGTCTTCAGCACGCTCTTCTGGACCCGGGTCGGCCTGTTCCTGGTGTTCGCGGCAGCGATGGCGCTGATCGTCGGCGTCAACATGTACGTCGCCTACCGGGTGCGTCCGATGTTCCGGCCCAGCTCGCCGGAGCAGACCGGACTGGACCGCTACCGCGACGCGATCACCCCGATCCGGACCTGGCTGCTGATCGGCGTCTCGGTCCTGCTCGGGCTCTTCGCCGGCACGTCGGCCAACGGCCAGTGGCGGCAGTACCTCCTGTGGCGCAACGGTGGCGACTTCGGCACCGAGGACGGCTACTTCCACCGCGACATCGGCTGGTACGTCTTCGACCTGCCCTGGATGCACTACCTCGTCGACGCCGCGATGGCCTACATCGTCGTGGCGCTGCTGATGTCGGCGCTCGTGCACTACCTGTACGGCGGCATCCGCCTGCAGACCACCCACGACCGGCTGTCCGGTGCGGCCCAGGCTCAGCTCTCGGTGCTGCTCGGGCTGTTCGTGCTGGCGAAGGCCGGCGACTACTGGCTGGACCGCTTCGACCTGGTGCACCAGAGCGGGCGCCTGATCACCGGCATCACCTACACCGACGACCACGCCGTGCTCCCCGCCAAGGAGATCCTGATGGGGATCGCGGTCATCTGCGCGGTCCTCTTCTTCCTCAACGTCTGGCGGCGGACCTGGATGCTGCCGTCGGTCGGGCTCGCCCTGCTGGCGCTCTCGGCGGTGCTGCTCGGCCTGATCTGGCCGGGCATCGTGCAGCAGTTCCAGGTCGACCCGACCGAGGCGGACAAGGAGGCGCCGTACATCGAGAAGAACATCGACGCCACCCGTGCGGCCTACGACCTCGAGGACGTGGAGGTCGAGCAGTTCACCAACCAGGCGTCGACCGCCGACGCGCAGTTCGCCACGCTGGCGACGCAGACGTCGTCGGTGCCGCTGGTCGACCCGCAGCTGGTCCGGCCGACGTTCGAGCAGACCCAGCAGATCCGCTCCTACTACTCCGTCGCCGATGTGCTCGACGTCGACCGCTACGAGATCGACGGCGAGCAGCGCGCGCTCGTCCTCGGCGTCCGTGAGCTCGACCAGAGCGGCATCACCGCGTCGGACCAGAACTGGTCCAACCTGCACACCGTCTACACCCACGGCAGCGGCGTGATCGCGGCGTACGCCAACCAGCGACCCGAGGACAACTCGGCCCCGGTGCCCGTGGACATCCAGTGGGCCGAGGGCCAGGAGCCGGACCAGAAGGCGCTGTCGAACCTGAACGACGGCTACGAGAGCCGGGTCTACTACGGCGAGCTCAGCCCCGACTACTCGATCGTCGGCAAGGTCGGCGACTCGCCCGACGTCGAGCTCGACCTCGGCAACATCTCCGAGGGCGAGGCGGCCGGCACCGGCCAGACCACGACGTACGAGGGCGACGGCGGTGTCGAGGTCGGCAGCCTCTTCCGCCAGGTGCTGTACGCCGTGCGGTTCAGCGACCCGAACTTCGTGCTGTCGGAGCGGGTCAACGAGAACAGCCAGGTGCTCTACTACCGCCAGCCGCTCGAGCGGGTGGAGAAGCTCGCGCCGTGGCTGACCCTCGACCTCGACCCCTACCCGGCGGTCGTCGACGGCCGGATCGTGTGGATCGTCGACGGCTACACCACGACCGACCGCTACCCGCTGGCGGAGCGGGAGTCGTTCGAGGAGATGACCGACGACTCGCTGGCCAACAACTCGGCCTTCGGCACGCTGCCGACCGACGAGATCAACTACATGCGGAACGCCGTCAAGGCGACCGTCGACGCCTACGACGGCAGCGTCAACCTCTATGCCTGGGACGAGTCCGACCCGATCCTGGACGCGTGGCGGGGCGCCTTCCCCGGCACCGTGCAGGACAAGGACGAGATCCCGGACGAGCTGCTGGACCACATGCGCTACCCCGAGGACCTGTTCAAGGCGCAGCGCTACCAGTTCGCCCGCTACCACGTGACGAACGCCGGAGACTTCTACCAGGGCAACAACCGCTGGGCCGTCCCCGAGGACCCGTACTCGCGCGGCAACTACCAGCCGCCGTACCGCCTCTTCGTGAACGAGGACGAGTCCGGCGCCCAGCAGGACTTCTCCCTGACCTCGACGTACGTGCCGAACGGCAAGAGCAACCTGGCCGCCTTCGTCTCGGTCAACTCCGACGCTTCGGACGAGGACAACTACGGCAAGATGCGGGTCCTCCAGCTGCCGAACGAGCAGACGTCCGGCCCCGGCCAGGTCGCGAACGAGATGGCGACCGACCAGGACGTGCGTGACGCGCTGCTGGCGTTCTCGGCCGGCATCGACGCGGAACCGAGATACGGCAACCTGCTCACGCTTCCGGTCTCCGACGGGCTGATGTACGTCCAACCCGTCTATGCGATCCGTGGGGCCACCGAGGCCAGCTTCCCCGAGCTCCAGTTCGTGATCGTGTCGTACGGCGGCACGGTCGGCATCGGCCAGACCCTCACCGAGGCCATCGCCGACGTCCTCGGCGTCGAACCCGGTGACGCAGAGCCTCCCGTGACCGAACCGCCCGGGCGGCAACAACGGCGGCAACAACGGTGGGAACAACGGCGGCAACAACCAGCCCGGCACCATCAACCAGCAGATCGCCGTGAAGCTGGCCCAGGCCCAGGCCGCGTTCGCGGCTGCTGAGAGGGCGCAGACGACCGGTGACAGCGTCGAGTGGGCGCGGCAGATCGAGCGGGCCGAGGACCTCGTCCAGGACGCGTTCGACCTGGCCGAGGAGCGCCCCCGACCGCCCGCGGGGTAGCGGCCAGCCCCGATTTGGTGACGCTTGAAGCCGTCCCGTAAGGTGGTGTTCACCGACGCGGGGTGGAGCAGTTCGGTAGCTCGCTGGGCTCATAACCCAGAGGTCGCAGGTTCAAATCCTGCCCCCGCTACACAGATGGAGCGCCCCTCACAGTGACTGTGAGGGGCGCTTCTGTTTGCGCAACCAACCCGAGTCCTCGGCGCGGAGTAGCCCTCCCGAGCCTTCAGTTGGCGTCATAGGCGAGGCTGGAGGACAGGTTCCGGTAAGCGTCGGCCTGGACGAGCAGGGTGTGTGCCTTGGCCTCGAAGAGAGCGACGGCGTCGGCGCCGGCGGCGAAGCGCACCGGCGGCTCGTCGAGGGCGATGAGCTGGACCAGGGCGTCGGCGAGCTTGGCGGGATCGCCGCCCTGCTTGCCGTCCATGCTCTGCCAGCCCGCAACGGTGGCGCGGGTGCGCTCGGCGTAGTCGCCGATGGTCGGCTCGGCGTAGCGGGTCGACTGGGCGCTGAGGAGCTCGGTGCGGAAGAACCCGGGCTCGACCAGCATGGTCTTGATCCCGAACGGCGCGACCTCGGTTGTCAGGGCCTCCATGAATCCTTCGATGCCGAACTTCGAGGCGGCGTAGGCGGTCAGGAAGTCGCCGGTGGAGGCGATGCCCGCGGTCGAGGAGATGGTCACGACCAGTCCTGAGCGCTGGGCGCGCATCTGTGGCAGGACGGCGCGGGTGACGTTGACCCGGGCCGAACAGGGTGGACTCGATCTGGGCGCGGAAGTCCCCAGGGGCCATTTCCTCGAAGAAGCCGGCGTAGAAGCTGCCCGCGTTGTTCACCACGACGTCGAGGTGGCCGAAGCGCTCGACCGCGGCCGCGACGGCAGCCTCGGCAGCCGTCGGGTCCGTGACGTCGAGGGGGACAGCCAGGAGCTCCTCGTGCCCACCGAGCGCGGTCGTGACGCTGGCGGCGTTGCGGGCGGTGCCGACGACCGCGTGGCCGGCGGCCAGGGCGGCCCGGGCGATGTCGATGCCCATGCCGCGTCCTGCGCCGGTGATGAGCCAGACCTGCTTGTCAGTCATGTGAGGCTGTGTCCTTCGGTTCGTGGTGTCTCGATGGTCGAGGTGGTATTGGTGGGGGCGCTGGAGAACCTCGTCGTTCGCTGAGCGTGGCCTCGGTCGTGGGCTCAGGCTTCCGGGATCGGCGCGGCCGAAGGTCTCGAGGGTGATGTCGGTCGGGCTCGGGGCCGCCGCGCTGGTCGGTGTCCAGGGCGTCGATCGCGGCCAGTTCGTCGGCGGTGAGCTCGAAGTCGAAGACGTCGAAGTTCTCCGCGATGCGGTGCGGCTTGGTCGACTTCGGGATGACCGAGCGGCCCTGCTGCAGGTGCCAGCGCAGCATCACCTGGGCCGGGGACTTGCCGTGCGCCTCGGCGATCTCGCCGATCACCGGGTCTTCCAGGGTGCTGCCGTGGCCGCTGTCGCGGTAGAAGGTGATGCCGCCGATGGGCGACCACGCCTGGGTCAGGATGCCGTGCTCGGCGCCGAACGCCTGCACCTCGCGCTGCTGGAAGTAGGGGTGCACCTCGATCTGGTTGACCGCCGGCACGACCTGTCGCCGCTCGAGCAGCGTGGTCAGGTGGTCGACCATGAAGTTGCTGACCCCGATGGCGCGGACCTTGCCGTCGGCGAGCAGCGTCTCCAGCGCGCGGTAGGCCTCCAGGGTCTTGTCGAACGCCGAGGGCAGCGCCTGGTGCAGGATCAGCAGGTCGATCTGGTCGACGCCGAGCTTGCGCGGCGCTCTTCTCGAAGCCGTGCAGCGTCTCGTCGTAGCCGTAGTCGCTGATCCAGATCTTCGTCTCGATGAAGACTCTCGTCGCGGCGACGCCGGAGCGCGTGGATGGCCTCGCCGACCTCCCGCTCGTTGCCGTACGCCGCGGCGGTGTCGATGTGGCGGTAGCCGGCCGCAGAGCCGCCGCGACGGCGGTCGCGGGTCTCCTCGGGCGGGGTCTGGAAGACGCCGAGACCGAGGGCCGGCATCGTGACGCCGTTGTTCAAGGTGATCAGGTTCCTTGTCATGCCTCGACCGTAGGCACCTCACGGCCCGGAGTGAGAGTCACCAGCGTTATCCCCCACAGCACCACAGCACCCCCTGCGCTGCCGGGACGGGGCCGGACGGCGTCTCGCAGCGGCCGGAGTGGGGGTGAATGCCAGTGGCTCCCACCACCGGCCCGGCGCCGACTACCGTCGAGGCATGGACAACCGCAGCGAGGTGCAGCAGTTCCTCACCGCGCTGCGCGCACGCATCACTCCGGAGAAGGCCGGCCTGACCCTCTTCGGCGGCGAGCGTCGCGTCCCGGGCCTGCGACGGGAAGAGGTCGCCCAGATCGCCGGCGTCAGCACCGCCTACTACACCCGGATGGAGCGCGGCGACCTCGGCGGCGTCTCCGAGAGCGTCCTGTACGCCCTGGCGCGCGGGCTCCAGCTCAACGAGGCCGAGACCACCCACCTGCTCGACCTCGCCCGCACCGCCACCGGACCCCGCCGCTCCCCCCGCACCAAGCCAGAGCGACGGGTCTCACCACGGCTCGCGCAGTTGCTCGACACGATGCGCGACGTACCGGCGATCGCGATGAACCGCCTTGGCGACCCTGTCGAGTCCAACGCGCTGGGACGCGCCCTGTTCCCCCACCTGTTCCCCGACGGGGCCAAGCCGCTGAACTCGGCCAGGTACCTGTTCCTCGACCCGCGGGCGCAGACCTTCTACCCCGACTGGTCCACCGTGGCACGTGAGGCGGTTTCCGGGCTCCGTCTGCTCGCGGGCCAAGACCCCAGCGACCGGACACTCATGGCGCTGGTCGGCGAACTGGCAACTCGCAGCGAGGATTTCCGTACCTGGTGGGGCGGGCACACCGTCCGAACCCACACCAGCGGCACCAAGCGGGTCAACCACCCCGTCGTCGGCGAAATCACCCTCGGCTACGAGACCCTCGCACTCCCCTCAACACCCGGCCTCACCGTCGCGGCCTACCTCCCCGATCCGGGGTCCTCATCCGCCGACGCCCTGGACATGCTCCGCAGCTGGATCGCAGAACCCACCACCGCTGCCTCGGTCAGCCCGACGCCTGACAGGCCCTGACCACAACCCTCTTGCCCGTTGTCCGACCTCGCGAGTCCGCAGACCAGGAGAGTCGGCCAGGCAATGTCAGCGGCGTCTGCTCTGATCGATGCGAAGGTGTGGCAGGTGCCTAGGCAGCCCATGTTGGGAGCGTGGGAACGCGATGGCCGAACGCAAAGTCGCAAATCTGCAACTTCCCCCGCTACCAAGAGAAGCGGTCACGTTCGTCACATTTCGTTGACGAAGCAACTACCTCCTGGGGATCCTTGTGGTCTGAACACACACTGGAGCCCCATGATCACGGCCACCGCGCCCCAACGTCCCGCCGCCGCAGGCGTGCCCGCCGAATCCTCGGTGTCCGCTACCGCCGTCCGCCAGCTGCGATCCGAGCTCCGCTCGTTGATGCGTCGCACTCGTGACGTGCTCCGCGCCGCCGAACCGTCGGTCGACCTCGGCCTGCGGCCGTCGACGCTCGACGTCCTGGGTGACGTGGTGACCCACCCCCGCACCTCCCCGGCCCGGGTCGCCGAGCACCTCGACCTGGACGAGGCCGCGGCGCTCCGCCACGTCACCGAGCTCGAGCAGCTCGGCCTGGTCACCCGCGTCACCGACCTGGAGCACCCGGCCTACAAGGTGCTGATGCCCACCTCGATGGGCCAACGGATCCACTGGCACGGCGTCGACGCCGCCACGGACGCCCTGCACACCATGCTCGCCGGGTGGACCGCCGATGAGGTCGAGACCCTGACCCGGCTGCTCACCAAGCTGAACGAGTCCCAGCCCGCCTGAACGCGAAGCACCCCACGCACTCGGTGCGCGCGGGGTGCCGCGAGCGGCGAGAGGGTCAGCGGCCACGGACTCAGTCCGAGCCGTCGGCGCCGGATTCCTCGACCAGCCGCTTCGCCACGTCGCTGGTGAGCTGGTTCCCGAGCCGCTCCAGGTTCCATCCGCCGGGGCGGCTGCGGTAGTGGTTGGTGACCCAGAACGCGAAGGCGTGTGAGACGGGGATGCGAACGAGCTCGCCGTACGACCAGCCGTTGCCGCCGTTGTGCCACTGAACCCGTCCAAGGGGCGTGTCCAGGGCGACCCACCCGTAGGCGTACCTGCTGTCCGCGTGCACGCCCTCACGCACGCGGGGCCGGAACAGCTGTCGCTTCGTCGGATCGTCCAGTACCTCGTCGTCCTCGAGGGCCTGGTACCACCGGAACATGTCGCGCGCGCTCGACAGCAGGCCCCCGTTGCCGCGGAGATACCAGTAGGGGCCATCCGGGGCCCAGGGGTGGTCGAACGGTCGGCCCTGTGGCCGGCCCTGTTCGTCGTACTCGACCGCGACGTCGGTCGACTCCCAGTCCGGAAGGACGTACCCGGTGCTCGTCATGCCGGCTGGCTCGAACAGGTGCCGCGCCAGGAACTCCTCGTACCCTTCGCCGGAGGCCCTCTCGACGATCGCGGCCAAGAGGCTGTAGCCGACGTTCGAGTAGCGGTATCGGGTTCCCGGCCGCCACAACAGGTCGGAGGCCAGCGCCTGGGTGATCAGGCTCGCCCGGGACGCGCGCTCGTAGTCATCTCCCAGCGCCTCGACCAGTCCGGCCGTGTGCGTCAGCAGCTGCTGGATCGTGATCGCTCGCTTGTCTGTCGGAACGTCGTCCAGGAACCGGCCGATCGGATCGGTCACGTGCAGCCGTCCCATCATCTGCAGCTTCAGAATCGCTGCGGCGGTGAACTGCTTGGTCATCGACATGACGTCATAGACGGTGTCGCAGTCGGCCTCTGCTCCTGCCTCCTTGTCAGCAAGACCCCATCCCTCGCAGACGAGCATCTCGCCGTCGACGGCGGCGACGAACGTCCCGCTCGAGCCCCGGGGCATGTCGGCCGGGTCGAAGAGGTCCACCCGGTGCCGCTCCGTCTCCACACGGTCCCGGGGCGCCGACGGCGGCGCGCCGTCGCAGGATGTGGTGACCATGACGATCGCCGCCGCGGCGGCGATGGCCCTCAGTCCAGGGTGCATCGCCAGCTGGCGGACGCCGTGGCGTGCGTCTCGATGCAGGTCCAGCCGTCGTCGACCCGGTGGGCCACCGCGCCCTCCACCAGGTGACAGTCGCCCGCGCAGGCGAACCGATCGTCCTCGACGCGTCCCGGTGCTGCCTGGGCCGCTGCCGACCAGGTCAGCACCGCGAGGGCCGAGGCGGTGGCGGCGGTCAGCGCGACCGTCGTACGTCGACGCCGGCTCGCGATACGTCGGCGCTCGGCCCAGCCGCCGCGGACCAGTCCGAGCACCTCGCGCAGGATTCCGTGGTCAGCCGCCAGGTGCACGGCAAGGTCGAGCAGCTCGTCACCGTCGCGCTCGCGCATATCGCGTGGGTACGCCCACAGGCAGGTGCGCAGCATCCGGCTCATGCCAAGGCCGCCCGTACGCGCGCACCGAGCGCGGCCGCTGTTGCGCGGAGCCGCTCGACCTCATTGGCAAGTGCGGTCTGGCCAAGCCCGGTGATTCGGTAGTAGCGGCGACGTCGGCCTTGGACCTGGCGCTCTCCGGCGGGCTCGACCAAGCCGTCGTCGGCCAGCCGGTTCAGGGCGCCGTAGAGCGTGCCGGCGGACAGTCGGACCCGGCCGTCCGACAACTCCTCGGCGTCGCGGGCGATGCCGTAGCCATGACACTCGCCGCAAGCCAGGCTGGCCAGGATGTACAGCGCCTGCTCAGTCACAATCTGTGAGATACATCGTGACTCGATATATCGGATGACGAACGGTCGCGCCGCTGGCGACTCCGCGGCCCTGCACATCGTCACCGCCACCGGAGCACGCCACGCCGACGACGTCGATCGACGTCAGCTTCGGGCATGCGCGTACCGGATCGCGGAATCCGCCGCACAGCGGTCCCGAAGAACTCACCCGGGATTGACCGTGACGACCGGCGTCGACGACTGCCTGCTGATCAGGCACTTGTCGACGCCTCGGCCGACGCCGGGCCTGGTCGTCGTCGGCACCCGCGGACGTGGCCCCTTCACCGGAATGCTGCTCGGCTCAGTCAGCCACGCCGTCATTCACAGGGCCGCCTCCCCGGTGATGGTCGTCGGAGAGGGCGCGGCCCGCAGCCGCCTGTCGGCCGCGGCTCCTGTGCTCTCGGCCGTGGACGAGACGTCGCCGTCCGACTCGGTGAGCGTGGGCGGGCGCTCCTGGCCCGTCCCGTCATCGGCCAGCCCCGCCCTCGGATCGCACCCGCACCATCAGGTCCGGGCGTGTCAGTCGACCAGAGCGCGCGTGTCTCGCTTGCACCGATCCGTCTGACGGGGCAGCGGTGTCAACAGGTTGAGCGGTAGGCGAGCTCGCCGAACGCATCGCGCCACTCCTGCTCCGTCAGGTCCCGACCCGCAACCCCGCAGGCGTATTCGATGGCAGCGCCCGGCGAGGGATCCCACTCGTAGGTTTCTCCGGAAATGGCTGCCACGGTGACGACTCCGTCAGCACCCTGTTGGACCGAGGTGACCTGCTGACCCACCGGCAGCGGGAATCGGGACTTGAGCTCACCGGTCCTCGCGTCCCAGACCGCGACGTCAGGGCCGGTGGACGTGGTCAGCACCTGTGATCCGTCGGAGCTGAAAGCCGCCGAGCTGATGTCCCCGCGCACGCCGGAGATCGCCGGGTGGACAGGTTGGCCGGTCGCCAAGTCGATCACCTCGAGCTCGCCGTCGCGACCCCCGACGGCTGCTGAGTGCCCGTCGGGGGACAGCGCTACGACGCTGCCGTTCCTCACGGTCAGGTCTCCATGACGCACGATCGTCCCGCTCGTCAGGTCGACGTGGTACCAACGACTCACCTCGATCCCCCATTCAGGCCGCCACTCGGTCCCTGCGGTCAGCACCAGCGCCGTACGACCGTCAGGGGATCCGGCCAGGGCATACGGCTTCTCCGGAAGGGTCACCACCGTGCCGTCGAGAGCGAGCGGTCGGGTTCCCAGCAGCGCCACGTTCCCCGTGGCGTCAGCCGCGACCACGTGCTCGTCGCCCGCGAACGCGGTGTCGACGATGTCGGAGGGCAGGGCCTTCCGTCGTGCTGTCTCGCGACCACTCACACCGTTGAGCAGCTGCACCCAGCCCGCGCCGTACCCGGTCACGAACTCACGCCCGTCAGGGCTCCAGCTGCCCCCCACTTGCCAGTCCTGGTCGATCAGGTCCGGGTGGACCTCGACACCGGTGCGCCTGTCGAAGAGGCTGAGGCTGGCCTCGGCGGGATCCGGCCGCCAGCCACCCCGCGCGATCCTGGTTGCCCCACGGCTGATCTCGACCATGCCGGTGCCGTAAGGCGGGAGCTGGGAGTACCCGACCTTGGAGAGGAATCGTCGATCGCCGCTCAAGTCCCAGGCCTGCACCTCCCCGGTCACTGGTTTGCCGACGTAGAGGGTCTTCGCGTCCGAGGAGTACGAGACGCCCGTAGCGGCGCCTGCGCCCGTGTCGAACCGGAACAGCGTGCGACCCGTGCGCGTGTCCCAGACGACAGCCAAACCGTCAGCGGACGTTGCCGCCAGGGTGCTGCCGTCCGGCGAGAACGAGACGTGCTGCAACGTTCCGGTCTGGCCGGTGAGCGTGGTGCGGACGAGGCCGCTTTCGGCGTTCAGCAGCTGTACGGCGACGCCATCCTCGGTGAACGCGGCCAGCACCCGCCCGCGCGCGTCGGTGTCGCCGGTCCACGCCTCGTTGCGCTGCCAGCGCGGTCGGCCGGTGGCCACGTCGTAGGCGGAGACCGGGTTGCTGGTGAACACCGTCGAGCCGTCGTCGGAGAGCGCCAGTCGGGTGAACGCCAGAGGTGGGTCGATCCGTCGGCCGACCGGCCGCCCCGTTGCCAGGTCCCAGACCTGCACGAACGCCCGGTCCGCCCCGCCCGCGGTAGTGCTGTCGATGTCGAGATCCCCAAAGCTCGCACCGAGGTAGCTACCGTCGTGGTTCACGGCGATGTCCTGGACCACGACCCCCGTGGGAAGTCCTGCGAGCTGCTGGGGCAGCTCGGTGAGCGTCGCGGGGTCGAGCAACCGGATCGGTAGAAGATCCTCTGGCGCCGCCGCCACGGCGACGACGTGCGGCGTGGCCGCGACGGGTACCTCGCCCGCGTCCAGGTGACGATCTCCGGCCTGATAGGTCGCATCGGGCACGAGGTTCTCGGTGAAGCTGCGGATGGTGTGCCGTCGGTCGCCGGTCACGATGTGGTCTCCTGCGGTGGCCATCGGTCCGAGGGCGGCTGCCGACGACACGGTGACGGTGTGGATGAGCTCGGGACGATCAGCGACCGCGGCGGCGAGGTTGAACGCCGTGCCGCTGCTGGGGGCGAGCTGTTGGGCAGCTGCGGCGAGCAGGAGAGCGAGCTGGGGGTCGTCAGTGTCCAGGGCCGCTGCTCCTACTGCGACCGCGGTCTGGGCCAGGGCTGCGTCCCGGGCTTCGTTCGCGTTCTGGTCGGCGCGTCGGCCTTGTCGTACGGCGAGGACGCCCAGGACCACAGCGATGGCGAGCGCGGCGGCGATGGCGCCAGCGGCGGTGCGGAGAATGCGGTTGGCGCGGGCCTGGCGGCGTACCTGCCTCGCCAGCAGTGCCGTTTCGGCATCGGCGTGGGCGGAGCTCGAGTCGAGAAAGACCCGCTCGATCGGCGCGAGCTCGACGTCCGCCCGGTCGGACCAGGCCTCAGCGTTCGCGAGTCGGACCCCGCGGTACAGCTCGCTCTCGGGCCGTCCCAGGTCGTCCCAGGCCCGCGCCGACGTGGTCAGGTGGTGGAAGACCCGGCGCCCGTCGACATCCTCGTCGAGCCAACCACGCAGACGGGGCCAGCCGTCGATGAGCGCCTCGTGCGTCACGGTGACGGCTGTGTCATCGATGCTCACGAGCCGGGCGCGGACGAGGAGATCCAGGACGGACCTGTGCGTCTCGTTCAGGTCTCGCTTCGGCACCCGGGCCCGGCGGGGTTCGGCGTCATCACCACCCACGACGACCAGACGAAGCATGAGCGACCGCAGCACGGGCTGCTGCGCTTCCGGGAGCGCCCTGTAGACCTCCTCGGCAGTGCGGGCCAGCGCGCCGCCCACGCCACCACTCGCCCGATAGCCCGCCACGGTCAGGGTGCGGCCTTCGCGACGAGCCCACGTCTCGGCGAGCGCATGGGAGAACAGGGGGAGCGCTACCGGGGAATTTTCGAGGTCGCGGAGAAACAGTTCGATGAGCCCTGGTTCGACCAGCAGTCCGCGCTGCGCGGCCGGCTGCTCGATCGCGGTCGTGAGGCCCTTGGCGCTGAGTCCCCCGAGGATGAAGAGGCCCTGTTCCACGATTCGGGCCAGTGCCGGCGTACGAGCCCAGCTCGGCCATCCGGTCCGCGCGCATCGCCAGCACGATCTGAGCGGGGTGACCCGCCAGCTGGCGAAGCAACGCGTCACAGTCCGGCGCCGCGAGGGCGAAGACCTCCTCCGCCTGGTCGATGGCCAGGACGTCGCAGGCAGGCAAGGCGACCCCGGCCGCCGGCACGAGGAGGTGCACGCTCCGGCCTCGGGCGCGCAAGGTGGCGACGACCCCGGCACCCAGGAACGACGACTTCCCGACCCCCGACGGACCGACGACGGCGAGCACGCCACGGGTCGTGAGGCCCGCGAGCGCGGCGGCCAGTTCGCCGTCGCGGCCGAAGAAGCCGTTGGAGTCGTCCGGCCTGTAGGCCGCCAGCCCGGGCCAGGGGCACTCCACGTCCACCGGGTGTTCTCGGGCCGGCCGGCTGGTGTCAACTTCCTGTCGCAGGATCGCCCCTTCCAGCGCAAGGATCTCCTCGCCCGGGTCGATACCCAGCTCTTCGCGCAAGTTGGCCCTGCAGCTTCGCAACACCTCGAGCGCCTCGGCCTGGTTGCCAGCGCGGCTGTGGGCCAGTGCGAGCTGCGCCCATCGGTGCTCGCGGAACGGCGCATCGGCGACAAGCGTGCCTGCGATCGGCAGTGCCCGTGAGATGTCGCCGGACAACAAGAACGCATCCACGAGGTGCTCCTCGGCGGTCACCTTCTCCTCCTGGAGCGCTGCGCTCGCCGCCTCCGCAGGTCCCCAGTGGGCGATCTCGGTGTACGGGTCGCCGCGCCACTCGCGGAGGGCCTCCTCGAATGCGTACGCCGCCCGGTCGGCCTGCCCCAGCTCGAGCAGCTCGCGTCCTCGGGCCAGGCGCTGGGTGAAGCCATCCGCCTCGGTGACGACGGTCGCCTCGAGTCGATAGCCGTTGTCGAGGGTGGTGATCTCGTCGACGCCGAGCAGACCGCGCAGCCGCGAGATGCATCCCTGGATGACCTTCGCGCTCGTCGGTGGCGCTCCCTCGGGCCACAACGCGAACGCGAGCTGGTCGTGGGTCGCCACGTCGGGGCGGCGCACCGCAAGGGTCGCGAACACGATGCGCTCGCGTCGGCCGAGCGCCTCGGCACGCCCCGTGATCCGCAGCGCAGTCACACCAGGACTGTAGGGGATCGACAGTGGCTCTGACCTGCGCTGTTACCGCGGCATTACCGCGATCCGCAGGGTGTGGCTCGAACCCCCACCCAGAAGTGGTTGTTGGGATCATCTCCGAAGGAGGAACCACATGAACCGCCGACAAGGACTGGCTGCACTCGGTGCAGGTGCGCTCATCTGCCTGGCAGGATGCGACTCGGGGGAACCATCGGGAGCGGCGGTCACGGAGACCGCACCCATCACCTTGCGGATCGCGACCTACGACGCGGAAAGCGTGACTGGCGGAGTGCTGGTCGACCACTTCGCCCAGACCGTGCATGACCTCGAGCCGACGATCACCGTGGAGACCAGCTACGAGGCTGCGCCGGACGAACAGGCCACGATCAAGCTCATCCAGGACGGCGGGGCTGATCTCGGCCTCGTTGCCAGCCGGGCATGGGACCTGGTCGGGGTGGAGACGCTGCGCGCGATCAACACGCCCTTCCTCATCGACTCCACCGAGCTGCTCGACCAGGTCGTCGCCGGTGAGGAGGCGGCCACCATGATGGAGGGGCTCTCCGAGGCCGGGATGACCGGCCTGGCGATGCTGCCCGAGGCCCTGCGCCACCCATTCGGCACCGAGGCGTCACCGCTGGGACTCGACGACTACGAGGGCGCGACCATGCGCGCGCCGCACTCCACCACGACCTGGGCGATGCTCACCGGTTTCGGTGCAACACCGATGTTCGAAGAGGACGGGTACACGATCGCGGAGTCCCAGTTCGACCAGGCCCCAGCGCCGGAAGGGACGGGGAACGTCACCCTCTTCGCCAAGGCCGACCTCCTCGTGGTCAGTGAGGCAGCCACGGAGAAGCTGTCAGCCAGTCAGCTCGACGCCCTCACCGAGGCGGCCGAGACGACCCGCGACTGGGCGATCGGCACGTTCGACGACGATGCCGCAGCGGCCGAGGCCTATTGCACCAACGGAGGAAACATCGTGGCCGCCAGCCCCGCCGACATCGCCGGGCTACGGGAGGCGGCGGCGCCCACGATCGCCGACTTGAAGCAGGACGCCACGACCGCCGCGACCATCGCCGCGATCGAGGAGCTGAAGGCTGGAATCACAGCCCCCACCCCGGTCACCGCTTGTCCCCAGGCCGCGTCGCCGGCCAAGGCATCGCAGTTGAACGGCGCGTACCGCTGGGAGATCACCGAGAAGGCGCTCAAGGAGAACGGAGTCACCAACGCCGAGGCACTCGACTATGTGCCGGGCATCCACACCGCAACGCTCGAGGACGGCGGCTTCAACCTCGCTCACGAGTTCACCGAAGGCCCCATGAAGGGTGACACGGACGAGTTGCACGCCACCTACGAGTTCGACGGTGAGACTCTCATCATCCACTGGAGCCAGTCGCCGACCAACTGCACCTCGGCGGCGGTGACGATCCTCGAGGACGGCTCACTGGAGTTCAGCAACATCGTCGAGTGTCCGGAGGATGAGGCTGGCCTCCTCCTCGACCAGGTCGGCATGCGCCACTGGGAGAAGATCAAGTAGGCGCCCGTGCGGCGGCCGACATGTGCTTGGTCGGCCGCCGACGCCGAGGTCGTCAGGGCGCAGCCTGTCCATTCCGGTCCCTCGGGCCTACCTTGGGTGGATGCGGTGCGGCGTGCTGGGCACGCTGGAGCTCCGTCCCACGGACGGAGCGCTACTGGACGTTCCGGGTGCCAAGGAACGACTTCTGTTGTGCTTGCTGGCGGCGTCGTTTCCGGATGCCGTGAGCGTCGACCAGCTGGTCGAGCAGCTCTGGGACGGGGACCCGCCACGCACGGCACGCAAGTCGCTGCAGGCGCACGTGGTCCGGCTGCGCACCGCTTTGGAGCCCGACCGTCCGCCGGGATCGTCGGGGCGATACGTCGTACGCCGGCATGCGGGTTACGCGCTCGCACTCGAGCGAGACCAACTGGACACCACGACCTTCGTGGACCACGTGGCCAGGGGGCGGGCGCTGCTCGCGTCCGGCGAGCCCGAGGCGGCCCGCGAACTGCTGGGGCAGGCGCTGGCCCTCTGGCGGGGCACGCCCTTCTTGGAGTGGCCCGACTCCCCGGATCTCGAGCAAGAACGACAACGGCTCCAGGGCATCCATGACCACGCCACAGAGGCCTACTGCGAGGCCGAGCTCGCCCTGGGAAGGCACGCCGAATCGGTCCCCGAACTCGAGCGGATGGTCGCGGAGCAGCCGTTGCACGAGAACCTGTGGGCCATGCTGGCGCTGGCTCAGTACCGCTGCGGACGGCAGGGCGAGGCGCTCGATGCGCTGCGTCGAACGCGGGCGGTGCTGGCCGAGGAACTCGGGGTAGACCCCGGGGTCCGGCTGCGGGAACTGGAGAGACGCATCTTGGCTCAGGACCCGGCCCTCGACCTCGACCCGCGGCCCCGGTCCGCGCAGCCGCCTGCGCTGACCGAGTCCTCCGTGGAGGCCTGCCCCTACAAGGGACTGGCCCGCTACGAGATGGAGGACGCCGACAGCTTCCGTGGCCGGGAGCACCTGGTCCGCACCTTGGTGACCGCTCTCGTCGACCACCGACTGATCGTCGTCTCCGGGTCGAGTGGTGCCGGAAAGTCCTCGGTGGTGCGGGCAGGCCTGCTGCCGGCCCTGGGAGCGGGGGCGGTCCCCGGAAGTGAGCGGTGGCGCCCGCTCATCGTCGTACCTGGACCTCGCGCCGTCGACTCCCTGGCGGCCGTGAGCGGTGTGGAGGAGAGCGAGCCGACGGTCCTGGTGTGCGACCAGCTGGAGCAGCTCTGGTCACCTGACACCTTGCCCGGTGAGCGGGTCGCGTTCCTCGACACGGTGCTGGGGCTCCTCGAGGACGACGTCGTCACCCGGGTCGTCCTCGTCGTCCGGGGCGACCATCTCGGCCGGCTCGCCGAGCACGCCGACCTCGCGCAACGGATGCTCGGCGGCCTGGTGATGGTGCCGCCGATGACCGAGGTCGAGCTGCGGCAGGTGGTGGCGGAGCCAGCGCAGGCAGCGGGTCTGACCGTGGAGCCGGACCTGTCCGACGTCGCGGTGCGGGACGTGCTCGGCCGGTCGGGTGCGCTGCCGCTGCTCTCCACAGCGTTGGCGCAGACATGGCTGCACCGGCGGGACGGTGTCCTCACCCTGGCGGGCTACCTCGCCTCCGGAGGGGTCACCGGAGCGGTCGGACGCTCCGCGGAGCTGGTCTACGACTCGCTGACCGACGAGGAGCGACACCAGGCTCGACGGATCCTGGTCCGGTTGGCCGAGCAGGACGAGGAGGGGACCGTGCGGGCCCGCCAGCTGCCCGTCGCTGAACTGGCGACCGGAACCGACCCGGAGCTGACCGAGCGCGTCGTGGAACGGTTCGTCGCTAGCCGGCTGCTGTCCCGCGACGGCGGGCACCTCGAGGTGGCCCACGAGGCCCTCTTGACGGCCTGGCCCCGGCTCTCGACGTGGCTCGAGGAGGACGCCGTCGGCCGCGCGGTCAGGCGCCACCTCGCCCCAGCTGCCCTCGAGTGGGCGGCGCACGGCCGGCCGGCCGACGAGCTCTACCGTGGCGCCCGGCTCCAAGCGGCTGCCCAGTGGGTCGAGACCCCCGGGTCGGCCCCCACTGAGCTCGAGCGGGTGTACGTCGACGCCGGGCTCGCCCAGGCGGAGGCCGAGCTCACGGCCGCCCGGGATCGCGCAGCCGCCGAAGCAGCCGGCCGGCGCCGTACCCGGCGGTTCGCGACCATGCTGGCCGGCGCGCTGGTCCTCGCGCTCGTGGCCGTGGGCATCGCCGTCCTGTTCCAGCGCCGGGCCGACGACCAGGCCGCTGCTGCCCGGACCGCCAGCACGGTGGCCGACGCCAACCGGCTCGCGGCGCTCTCGTCCTCGGCGCGGTCGCTGGACGTGTCGCTGCTGCTCGCCGCGGCCGCCGTCCAGACGGCCGACACGCCCGCCACGCGGGACAGCCTCCTGAACGCGCTGGTAGGGCATCGACGCGCCACCGGCGTCCACGCGCTGTCCGCGGACGGAGTCGACGAGACCGCCCTGAGCGCCGACGGCCGGACGATGGCGATCGCCATCGGCCGCGGGTCGCCACGGGTCCTGGCGTGGCAACCGGGTTCTTCTGCATCGCCCCACCCGATCGCCACCAGCTGGACGGTTGAGGATCTCGCGGTGTCACCCCACGGCGACATCGTGGTCGGCGCCTTGGCATACCAGCCCGATGGTGTCGCACAGCTGCGGGCGTACACGATCGACGGCGAGCAACTGCTCTCCCTGCACGGTAAGCGGGCGCTGGGCGGCTACCCCGGCGACGTCGCGTTCACCGACGACGGGCGGCTGTTGATGTTCGTGAGCGAGATGGCGGGGCGCTCCTCTGGACTTCGCGGCCGTCTCGTGCAGGTCGACCCGACATCGGGAACCCTCACCACGCTGAGGACCTTCGGGCGATCCGAACCCGGCGACGCGACGGCGTACTTCCAGGCCAGCTTCACCGACGACACCTCGGCGGTGGTCGCCTGGACCGATGACCAGACCCGGGCGTACCGGGTAACGCTGCCCGACGGGCGCCCGGTCCGGCTGCGGCTCGCGCCACGCCCCGCGACCAGTCTCGAGTTCGTGGCGACTCCGACCGGGGCACTGCAGCTCTGGTCCGACGGCGCGGTCACGCGCTACGACGCACGCGGCCGCCCGGTGCAAGGGCTGGACGTGCACCGCGCTCCCGTGCGGGACGCCGCGGTGCTGCCCGACGGTCGGGCGGCGGTCACGGCCGGTGACAGCGGCCAGGTCGAGCTCTGGTCGGTCGATCCGCGCACGGGCGACTGGTCGCTTCCCGAGACCCTGACGGGGCACGCCGGGGCGGTACAGCAGGTGGAGGTGGCCGCAGGCGGCGGGGCGCTACTCACCGCGGCGCAGGACGGGCAGCTGCTGACGTGGGACCTGACCGGCGAGGCTGGCTTCGGGACGTCGTACCCCGGCCTCACAGGTCGCTGGGTCTCGAACCGGATCGATGTGGTCGACCCCGGTCGCCTGATCGTCGCCCCGACCCGGACCCCCGTCCGGTCCAGCGACGACGAAACAGGCCGGGCCGCCGGCCGACCGGTGGGCACCGCGAGCGTCGCCGCCGTGTTCATCGACCCGCGGACGGGCCGAGTGGTCGACGAGGTGAGGGTCGGGACGACGGACATCGCGACGGTAGGCAACATCTGGGGCTCCTCGGTGGCCGTCAGTCCGGACCGAGGCTCGGTCGCGGTCACGTCGACGTACGCGGTGACCGTGCTGGACACGCAGACCGGGGAGCAGGTGGTCCGCTTCCCGTTCCCCCTCGGCCGGTCGCTCCGCGTGTGGTCTGTGGAATGGAGCCCGGACGGATCCAAGCTCCTGCTCGGCACCGAAGGGGACGGGCACGGCGACGTGGTCGTGGTCGACACCGACACCTGGCGAGTCGTCCGCCGCATCCACTCCCACGGCGGGTCGGTGCAGGTGTTCGAGTGGGCCGCGGACGGGAGGACGTTGGCCGCGGGCGTCAACTACACGGGGGCGATCGACCTCTACGACTCCGACCTCCGCCACCTTCGCCGGGTGGAGCTCGGAGAAGGAGGCGACGTCTACGACCTGGCCTTCTCACCCGATGGCACGATGCTGGCCGCCGCCCGAGGCGGGGGAGGGGTCACGGTCGTCGACACCGGTACGTGGCAGCCGGTCCACGAGACGGCGATCATGCACGGCGACTTTGCCCTGGACGTCGAGTGGCTGCCGGACAGCAACACGATCGTTTCGGCCGGCGCCGACGAGTCGGCCTCGCTCTACGACGTGCGCCGGGACCTGGTCCGCGCCCAGGCACTGCCGGCAACCGACGTCCGCAGTCACGGCGCAACGTTCCTGCTGCCAGAACCGAACGACGAGCTGGTCATCTTCAGCGAGGGTGCCGGGCGCCGGTACCCACTGGATCCCGCCCAGTGGCTCGCCCAGGCCTGCACGGTGGCCGGGCGGGACCTGACCCAGGCCGAGTGGGCCAAGTACCTTCCCGATCGCCCCTACCGGCCGGTTTGCGGCAACCTCGACCAGCAGTCCTCGCCCCGCTGAAGCCGCTTCGGGACGTTCTCCCCGATGTGGCACTTGTTCCACGAGTCGTGGATGTGCTGGTCGGCCCAGAACTGGTGGCGGTACCGCCGCTCCCACGGGTCGCCGGCGTACTGGGGCGCCTGCTCCACCACAGAGTTTTCGACCGGTCCGGCCGGGGCGTCGCCCCGAGCGTCATCGCCGCACCCCGACAGCAGTGAAACGCTGAACACGAGGCCGAGCGCCGCGATGGTTCCTGACTTGGTGTACATGACCTGCTCCTGGTTCCCGCCGGGACGATCCCGGCGTATGGAGGGAGCACACTCCGGAACGGTTGCGACGGGTGCCCGGCGCGGTTGTGGTCCGGTTGCGGTGCAGGGGCGGCGGATGCCCGGGCATCAGAGATCCGTGCCTCCCGCACAGGCTGTGGATCGTTGGCCGATCGGGAGTCAGCCGCTCCGTTCACTCCGGCGACGTCCCCGAAGGACGTCGGTGTCAGGCGTGGTCCTGCTGCGCACCCGTTCGTCGGTGCTGGGCCGCCAGACGGACACCCGCATTGGGTGCGCCGTAGCCGTCGTAGCCTCCACGCCGCTGGACGACCTCGAAGAAGACGCCGCCGACGGTTTCCGTGTAGAAGTGGGTGAAGTCGCCCGTCGTGTCGCGATCGTGGAGAAGGCCGAGCCCTGCCATGGTCTCGACCTCATCCATCCTCCAGGTCGAAGCGGGCCATCAGGTCGTCGTAGTAGTTCTGCGGGATTGCCAGGGGCACGAGGCCCCTTGTCGACCGCACGTCGGGCGACGGCGACGACATCGTCGGTGGCGAAGGCGACGTGCTGGGGGAAGGTGGTCGACGAGTCCCACACCAGCGGCGCCACGTTGAGGGCGATGCGGCAGGAGCCCGAAGCCGAGCGGACGACCTGGCTGCGCACGAGTCCGTGCGGCGAGGGGACCTCCTGGCTGACCGTCGGAGTCAGGCCGAGCACGCTGCTGTAGAACAGCACGGCCTCGTCGAAGCACTGCCACGGCTCCGCCATGTTGACGTGGTCGATCCCGGTCAACAGCGACGGACGAGGGCTCGTGGCCGCCGGTGAACTCAGGCACCCAGGGGGCATCCAGAGCTGACGCGACGGGACCCAGGAAGACCTCCGTGCCATCCGGTGCACGGAAGGCCGGGAGCTCCTGCTCGTTGGCGAGCGTACGGCGGTACACGGTCGGCGCCTGGAGAATGGCGGCCCGCCTGGCCGACGCGCCGGGATCCTCCACCTCGAACCCGACGGCTGCCAGCGCCGGGGGGCGACCATGGGCGTGTTGCTCGTTGCAGACGACCCGGGCCGAGCCCGCGGTCCACAAGCGGGCGTCCTTGCTGCGATGCCGGCCGCGGAAGCTGAACCCGAGCTGACCGAGGAGCACGTCCACGTCGCCGGTGTCCTCTGCTCGCACCTCGACGAAGTCGAAGCCGGCCGGCTCGGCCACCTCCGGAAGTCGTGCTGGGGGGTCGGAAAGATCGGCACCGCTGCCGGAGCCTGCCACCAGGTCCTCCAGCCAGGTGAGTGAACGGCGTGCCTGGCGTGCGGTGCGGACCACGTCGGTCTGACGGAAGACGTCGTTGAACACCTCGAGCGACAACGGGCCGGTGTACCCGGCGCGCAGGACGTGGCCGGTGAAACCGCCGAGGTCGAAGGTGCCCTCGCCGGGGAACAGGCGGTGGTGCCGTGACCAGGACAGCACGTCCATCGTCAGGGCCGGCGCGTCCGCGAGCTGGAGGTAGAAGATCTTCTGCCCAGGGATGTCCTCGATCGCGGCAGGGTCGTGACCGCGGGAGAGGATGTGGAAGCTGTCGAGGCAGACCCCCACGGCGTCGTGGTCGGCGAGCGCGACGATCCGCCAGGCGCGGCGGTAGTCATCGACGTACTTCCCCCAGGCCAGCGCCTCGTAGGCGATGCGGACACCATGTGCGGCTGCCTCGTCGCCGAGGCGGCGCAGTTGCTCGGCCGAGACCGCGTCGTCGTCGATGGTCGCGGTGCCCACGTTGCTGCACACGAGCATGGTGTCGATGCCGAGCCGTTGCATGAGGCGGAACTTGGCGCGGGCCCGCCGCAAGACCCGCTGGAACTCCTCGTCGACCACGCCTTCGGCGTCTCGGAACGGTTGGTAGAGGTCGAGCGAGAGGCCGAGGCGTGCGGCGAGTGCGACGACCTCCTCCGGGCTGGTCGGCGAGGCGACCAGGTCGGGTTCGAAGAGCTCCACGCCGTCGAAGCCGGCCTCCGCGGCCGCGTGCAGCTTCTCGGTGAGAGTGCCGCTGAGACACACGGTGGCAATCGAGGTCCGCATCGTCATCCCTCCTGACAGGAGGGAGTCAGGATGCGGGCCGGGTTGAGGACCATCACCTGGTGCAGCTGGTCGTCGGTGGCACCGCCGGCTCGCAGCGACGGCAGGATCCGGCGGCAGATGTTCTCCATGTGCCAGTGCGGCACGTGCGCAGCTCGCCACGACGGTGGCGTGACGCGACTGAAGAACGCCGCGTCGTGGGAGAGGACCATCCGGTCCGCGTACCCCTCGCGCAGGAGGGTCTGGACGGTCGCGATACGGGCCGGGTCAGGCAGCACGTGCTCCATCCCGAACCGGTCCATCCCGATCGTCGCGCCGGCATCCATCAGCTCGCGCAGGTAGTCGAGGTCCTCCGAGTCGCCACAGTGCCCGATCACCAGCCGGTCGGGCGCGACGCCGCGCTCGACGAAGAACGCGAGCTGGTCGCGCCCGTTCTGAGACGCCGCGTGGGTATGGGTCGTGATCGGGACGCCGGTGCGCTGGTGTGCGGTGGCAGCCGCCTCCATCACCCGGCGTACGTCGGGCGTGATCCCCTGCTGGTCGGTGACCACCTTCAGCATCCCGGCCCGTACGCCGGTGTCGGCGATCCCGACCTCGATGTCGCGCAGGAAGAGCTCGAGCAGGGGATCCGGGCCACCGACCAGGCGCCCCGGCCCATGGGTGGCGAAGAACGCCGGGAGGACGTCAGCGGTGTAGTAGCCGGTCGACGCCACCAGTCGGACGCGGACCCGATCGGCGACGCGCCGGACGCGCGCGACGTCGCGGCCGAGCCCGAGGACGGTGAGGTCGACGACCGTGCGGACCCCGAGGTCCCACAGCCGCTCGAGCCCGTCGACCGCGGTCTCGACCGCGACGTCCTCACTCCACTCGGGGTGAGGAAGGTTGAGGTCGAGCTCCGGGTGACCCACGAACACGTGCTCGTGGATCAGCGTCGGGCCGAGGGCCTCGGGGGCCACGGGACCCCGGAAGGTCTGGACCTCGTCCACCGTCACCAACGACTCCTCGCGTGTCCCGTCACTGGGCCTCGCCGCGGATGCCTTCGTAGACCGCCAGCTGCTCCTCGTTGAAGTTCTCGCGCAGGTAGGTGTCGGCCTGGGTCCGGAACGCCTCGACGTCCACGTCGTCGACGACCTCCATGTCGCCGCTGTCGGCCCACTCGGCGAGCGTCTTCTCCTCGTCGTCGGCGACGCAGCCAGGCACCTGCTCCTCGGCCGCAGCGACCGCGTCACTCAGCGCCGACTGCTGCTCGTCGCTCAGCTTGCCCCAGGACTCCGAGCCGACGATGACCAGGTTGGAGTTGGCCTGGTGGTCGGACATCGAGATGTAGTCCTGAACGTCCTGGAGGCTGCTGGCGGCGATGTTGGTGATCGGGTTCTCCTGCCCGTCGACCGTGCCCTGCTGCAGCGCGAGGAACAGCTCCTCGTAGGCGACCTCGGTGGCGTCCGCGCCGAGTGCCTCGGCGTTCATCAGGAACTGCGGGGAGTTCGGGAACCGCATCCGCAGTCCGTCGAGGTCACCGGGCTCACGGATCGGCTCGTTCGCCGTGAACTCACGCATGCCGGCCGACCAGGCACCCAGCGTGTGCACACCGGTCTCGTCCTCGAACCCCTGGAGCAGCTCGTCCGCGGCGTCGCTGTCGAAGTAGCGCGCGAGGTGGTCGCTGTCGTCGAAGGCGTACGCCGCGTCGAGCACCGCGACCGGCTCGTAGACCGCACCGAGCGCCGAGGCGCCCTGGATGTCCATGTCGATGTCACCCGAGACGACCGAGGCGATCCGGTCGGCGTCGGCCCCGAGCTGGCTGGCTGGGAAGATCTCGACCGTGAGTCCCACGTCGGCCTTCGCGACCTCGTCGGCGATCACCTGGGCGCCGCAGCGGTGCTGTGGCTGGTCCTCGGTGTAGCTGTGGGCGAGCTGGAGGGTGACCTCCCCGCCAGCCTCCTCGTCCCCACCCCCCTCGTCGTCGCCGCCGCAGGCAGCCAGTGTCATCGGGAGCGCTACCACGCAGGCGAACAGCGCCGCCCTCCTCCTCGTGCGCAGTGCCATCATCTGTTCCTTTCTCCAGTGGTGTCCCGAGTGGGATCCAGCGCGGCCTCGGCAGCCACGAGCTCGTCGAAGTCGCGCAGCATCGCGGCGCGGTCGGCGGGCAGTCCGGTGATCAGCTCGAAGGAATCGGCCGCCTGGTGGACGGCCATCCCGGCACCGTTGAGCACGGTGCAGCCGGCGTCGCGGGCGAGGTCGAGCAGCGCAGTGTTGAGGGGGCGGTAGACGATGTCCGCGACCCAGAGGTCCCGACGCAGCAGCTCCACGGGGACCGAGGTGCCGGGATGCGCGGCCATGCCGATCGGGGTGGCGTTGACCAGTCCGGCGCTGCGGCCGATCGCGGCCGCCATCTCGTCGGGGGTGCTGGCGACGAGCTCGATGCGGGTTGCGCGCCCGTCCAAGGTCCCAGCGAGGGCACGGGCACGGGCAGCGTCCGGGTCGACCACGAGCAGCTCGCCGACCTCGAGATCGGCCAGCGCGTGCGCCACGGCCGTGCCGGCCCCACCCGCCCCCAGCAGGGCGACGGTGCGCCGGTCTACGCCGGGCATCGCGTCGGTGAACGACCGCCGGAAACCGGTGACGTCGGTGTTGTGGCCGACGGTCTGGCCATCGCGGAAGAGCACCGTGTTGAGTGCGCCGATCGCCGACACGGCCGGAGCGAGCGTGTCGACCAGTGGCACCATCGCCTGCTTGACGGGGTGCGTGACGTTGAGGCCGTCGAAGCCGAGGTCGCGAGCGCCGGCCAGCAGCTGTGTCAGCCGCTCCTCGGCGACATCGCCGCCCGGCAGGTCGATCACCTTGTAGACGTAGCGCAGGCCCTGCCGGGCAGCTTCGCGCTCGTGCATCTCCGGTGTGAGCGAGGGCCCGACGCCGTGTCCGATGAGGCCGACGAGCCATGAGCGCCGTGCGGCCGTGGCACTCACAGCCCCAACCTCTCGGGAAGGTACAAGATGGCGTCGGGCCAGAAGATGATCGCGAAGCAGAGCACGGTCAGAGGCACGAGGAACGGCAGCGAGCCCCAGAAGACCTCGGCCATCCGGGCCTTGGTGATCGCCTGCAGCACGAAGATGACGGTCCCGACCGGTGGCGTCAGCAGGCCGATCATCTGCGACAGGATCATCAGCACGCCCAGCGCGATGGGGTCGACGTCGTACTGCTAGCGCGATCGGGAGCAGGATCGGGACGGTCAGCGTCAGCACGGCGATGGCATCGAGCGCCGTGCCGAGCACCATCGAGAGCGCGAACACCAGCAGCAGGAAGACCGTCGGGTCGGTGGTCAGCCCGAGCACCCACTCCGAGATGTCCTGGGGGATGCGCTCGCGCGCGAAGACGTATCCGAGCAGGTTTGCCGACGCGACGATCAGCATGATGCTGCCGGTCGTCAGCGCGGCTTCGACGAGCACCCGGGGGAGGTCCCGAAGCTTGAGCGTGCGGTAGGCGAACCCGAGCAGCAGCATGTACAGCGCACCGACTGCGGCGGCCTCGGTCGGCGTCACGTAGCCGCCGAGGATGCCGCCCAGGATGATGACGGGCGCACCCAACGGAGCGATGACCCGGCGTCCGGTGACCCAGACCTGCTCCCGGCGGAACTCGGTCCGCTGGATGTTCGGCATCCGGCGGACCCAGAGGTAGACCACCAGGCACAGCCCGACGGCCATCAGCAGCGCCGGCACCACGGACGCGGCGAAGAGCGCGCCGGTCGAGACGCCGGCCAGGCCCGCGTAGATGACCGCCGGGATGCTCGGCGGCATGACCGGGGCGATCAGGGACGACGATCCGACGACACCGAGGGCGAAGGGCCGGGGGTAGCCGGCGCGGAGCATCGCGGGGATCTCGACCTTGCCGAGTGCCGCGGCGTCGGCGACCGCGGACCCGCTCATCCAGGAGAACCCGAGGCTGACGCCGACGCTGACGTACCCGAGGCTGCCGCGCACCCTCCCCAGCAGCGCAAGCGCGAAGTCGAAGAGCCGGTCGGCGATGCCGGCGTGGTTGGCGATGGAGCCGAGCAGGATGAACAGCGGCACCGCGAGCAGCGGGAAGCTCGCCGTCGAGTTGGCCACCAGCCGCAGGGCCAGCCCCACGGACTGGTCGGTCGTCATCATGTAGAGCAGGCACGGCCCGAAGAAGGAGAAGGCGACGGGGACGCGGATGAGGAGCAGGGCCGCGATCAGGAGGCACAGGACGAGGACGCTCATGCGGTCGGCATCTCGACATCGTCGTACGTCGGCTCCGGCACGCCCAGGACGGCGTACTGCACGGCGGCGATCAGCGACCGCACCACCACGCTCACGAACCCGATCAGGGAGATGGCGTAGAGCCAGGACATCGGCATCCGCATGGCCGGTGACTTCAGGATCCCCTGGGTCTGCATGAGCTCCCACGCCTCGGCGCAGAGGCCCACGCCGATCAGCGCGACGATCAGGCAGGACAGCACCCGGACCACGCGCCGCAGGAGCGCCCCGGGGACCATGTCGATCATCTCGATCGAGATGTGGGAGTCGTTCGTGACCAGGACCCCCGCGGTGACGAACGTCAGCCACACCAGGCAGAACCGGGCCAGCTCCCCGGTCCACGGCCAGCCGTCGATCGGGAGGTAGCGCTGTCCGGCCTGGAGCAGCACCAACCCGAAGATGAGGAGCAGCGCGGCCACGCCGATGGTGAGCTCGACGGCCGTCAGCACCCGGCCGACACGCACCACCCAGGCGGGCGGCAGGCGCCGCGGGCCGTCCTCGGTGGGCGATGTGTCGGCCGTCACAGCGGCAGAACGTACGCACCCCCGACAACTCCCGGCAAGGGGTTGCCATGCTGTTGCCAAATCCGCTTCAGTGAGCGCGTGGCCGGACCCACCATCTACGACGTCGCCGCCGCCGCAGGCGTCGCGACCTCGACCGTCTCGCGGGCGTTCACCAACCCCGGGCGCCTCTCGGCAGGCACCCGCGAACGCGTCCTCACCACGGCCGCAGAGCTCGGCTACCGGCCGAACCCGCACGCGCGGGCGTTGCTGTCGGGTCGCCACCACACGGTCGCGATGGTCGTCTCCGACATCACCAACCCCCACTACTTCGAGCTCATCAGGGGCGCCGAGATGCGGGCCCGGGTCTCGGAGTACACGCTCCTGCTGGTCAACGCCGAGGAGTCACCACGGCAGGAGTGGGAACAGATTCAGCGACTCTCACCCGCCGTCGACGGCTTCATCCTGGCTGCGAGCCGACTGCCCGACGAGAACCTCCGCCAGGTCGCCGCACAACGTCCTGTGGTCCTCATGAGCCGGGAGGTCGACGGGCTGGCAAGTGTGGTGCTCGACCATGTCGAGGGTTGCCGACAGATCGTGGCCCACCTCGCCTCGCTCGGCCATCGCGACCTCGTCTACCTCGCCGGCCCACGCAACTCCTGGATGGCCCACACCCGCTGGACCGCCCTCCACGCCGCGGCCGAGCAGACCGGGATGGCTGCTCGGCGTACCGGCCCCTACACCCCGAGGGCCGGACAGGGCGGCGCCGCTGCGGACGCCGCGCTCAACGACGGCGCGACGGCCGTGATCGCCCACAACGACCTGCTCGCGATGGGTGTGATGCAACGGCTCGCCCAGCGGGGCCTGCACGTGCCCGACGACGTCAGCGTCGTCGGGTTCGATGACATCTTCGCCTCCGATCTGTGCACCCCCCGGCTCACCACGCTCGGTGGCGCGCACGCGGACGTCGGCCGCGCGGCGGTCGAGCTGCTGCTGACCGCCGAGACGAGGCAGCCCGACGACCAGCCGCGCATCTCGCTGCCCACGGAGCTGGTACTGCGCGACTCGACCGGGAAGATCCGCGGCTCAGCGGGCGCGTGAAGGGCTCACCTGACGACAGGTCTTGTCTTGCCTGCCCCAGTCCGCGAAGTTGGTGACGTCCCGCGACCGTGAGGAATGTGATGAACACGAATGATATTGCGCGCGACCAGGGTCGCCGCCATCTCCGCACTTCTGTGCAGTGGCTTGACTGCACTGGCCCCGGCGGCGCAGGCGGTGCCGACCTGCTTCGGCCGGACGCCGACGATCGTCGGCACCGCCGGCCCGGACACGATCAACGGCACCCGCGGCGCCGACGTGATCCTCGGGCGCGCCGGCGCCGACGTCATTCGCGGCCTGGGCGGCAACGACAGGCTCTGTGGCGGGACCGGTGCAGACGTGGTCCGTGGTGACGGCGGCAGCGACCGGATGGGCGGCGACGCCGACGCCGACGTGCTCAGGGGCGGCGACGGCGATGACCGGATCTGGGGCGACGCCGATGCCGACGTACTGCGGGGCGGCGCCGGTGCAGACGTGCTCAACGGCGGCCCCGGCACCGACACCTGTCGGAGCCCCAGCCAACGGGCGGGCTGCGAACTCTAGGTAGAGGCACCGGCGCGTCGATTGCGGGTTGTTTGTCGCCCCGGGTTACGCTCGGGTCAGATCTGACTGGTTTGTCCCTGCCCCCCCGCGTGGTCCCAGTCGCACCACCACCCGGTGAACACCGGTGTGTAGGCCGGGGAGGGCCACAACGTGGACAAGGAATGGTCGTACTCAACCGAGTCTCGAGGCCGCCGACGGCAGCCCGTCGAACGCCCGGGCCTTCGTGGCACGTCATCTGCTCGAACACGGCCTGGAGCGTCCTGATCGACGACGTCCAACTGGTGGTGAGCGAGCTGGCGACGAACGCGCTGTCGCATGCGCACACCTTGTTCCGGGTGACCCTGACCGGCCTCGGCGACTCGGTGCTGCTCGAAGTGTTCGACGGGTCCTCGACCGGGCCGGTGATCGTGATTGCTCGGCCCATGGACACGCACGGTCGCGGGGTTGCGATCGTGAAGGCCCTCAGCCGTGACTGGGGCAGTACCTCCAGCCCCGCCGGGGGCAAGGTCGTGTGGGCTTCGTTCGACCGACCAGCCGCGTGACCCCACCTCCTAGGTGATGGCCTGCGCGTAGCGGCGAGACAGCACTCGCAGATGGTCGACCAGCCCGGCGGCGATGAAACCGTGAAGTCCAGGCCCAGCATGCCGATCCACACCGCCACGACCTCGAGGCTGTCGCCCCCGTGACCAGGACCGACTCCGTGTCGGTCACGGCTTCGACCGTGCCGACCGTGGGGTTGATCCGCGCCATCACGACGTCGGCGGGGGCGTGCACCTGGATCCTGGCGTGCACCGCCCATCCGGTGCGCGCCACCTCCCGGACGACGAACTCGGTCAGGTCGCCGGGAAAGGGCAGCGGTGTGAAACGGCGTCCGCCGGGAGTGCGTAGCCGCAGCCAGTCGACGCGGTACGGCGCCCACACTCCCGTCGACGGGTCGCGGCCGACGAGGTACCAACGCCGTTGCCAGCCGACCAGGTGGTACGGCTCGATCTCGCACTGCTCGTCCCGGTAGTGGCAGCGCAAACCATCGTGGTCCCGGATCGCAGCGGCGATGTCGTTCAGCACCTCGGCGTCGACCACCGGGTCCTCGACGTTGGAGTCGGTGTTGACCGGGCCGGCGCTGGTGGCCGCGCGCAAGCGCCCTCAGGCGGCGGCGCAGCTTCTCGGGCAGGACCTGCTCCAGCTTCGCGAGCGCCCGCGCGCCGGTCTCCTCGAAGCCTGCCATCCCGGTGGCGGCCCGGAGGCCGACGGCGACGGCGACCGCCTCGTCGTCGTCGAGCAGCAGCGGTGGAAGCTTGGCCCCGACGCCCAGGCGGTAGCGGCCGCCGGGGCCGCGGACGGCGTCGACGGGGTAGCCGAGGCCACGTAGCCGGGTCACGTCCTTGCGGACGGTGCGGTCGGTGACGCCCAGCCGCTCGGCCAGCTCCGCCCCGGACCAGTCGACGCGCGACTGGAGCAGTCCGAGGAGGGCCAGCATCCGGGCGGAAGTGTCACGCATGGCGGGTCCATTTCGCGGTCGTCGGGGGAGTCTCGCGATCCTCCGAGAATACCGGAACGAAACGTTCCTGAACTCTCCCTAGTGTCGGTGCTACCAGATCAACCAGACAGGAGATCAACCATGACCAGCACCGCTTCCACCCTCGAGATCCGGCCCTTCCGCGTCGAGTTCCCCCAGGCGGACCTCGACGACCTCCGTGATCGCCTGAACCGGACCCGGTTCGCACCGGCGGCGCCCGGCGACTCGTGGGACTACGGCACGCCGTCGGCGTACCTGCGCGACATGGTCGAGCGCTGGAAGGCGTTCGACTGGCGCGAGGTCGAGGGCCGGCTCAACGCCCACCCGAACTTCGTGACCGAGATCGACGGGCAGCCCCTCCACTTCATCCACGTCCGGTCCGAGGTGCCCGGCGCCCGGCCGCTGCTGCTCGCGCACACCTACCCGGGCTCGGTCCTCGACTTCCTCGACATGATCGAGCCCCTGACCGACCCGGTCGCGCACGGTGGCCAGGCCGAGGACGCTTTCCACGTCGTGATCCCGTCGATGCCCGGCTTCGGCTTCTCCACGCCCGTGGCCGGAGGCACCTGGACGATGGCGCGCATTGCCGGCGTCTACGACACGTTGATGCGAGGCCTGGGCTACGGCTCGTACGGCATCCACGGCAGTGACGGCGGGGCCCTGGTCTCGCGCGAGCTCGCGGTGCGCGACCCCGAGGGCTTCCTCGGTGCCCACGTGCTCCACCTGTTCTCCTTCCCGTCCGGCGCGCCGGGTGAGATGGACGACTTCGGCGAGAAGGAGTACGCCGCACTGTCACACCTGCAGTGGTTCCAGAGCGTCGGGGGCTACAACACGATGAACGCCACCCGCCCGCAGACTGTCGCCGCCGGTCTGGCGGACTCGCCGGTCGCCGTGCTCGCCTACAGCGAGCTGTTCGAGAGCTTCGGCAACGGCACCAGCCTGGTGAGTCCGGAACAGGTACTGGCACAGGTCAGCCTCTACTGGCTCACCAACACCTACGCCACCGCCGTCCGGTACCACTACGAGGAGCAGCACTCCGGCGCCGAGCCCGTGGTCAGCCAGGGACGGATCGGGGTAGCCGTCTTCAAGGACGACTTCCAGACGATCCGGTCCCTCGCCGAGCGGGACAACGCGAACATCGTGCACTGGTCGGAGTTCCCGCGAGGCGGCCACTACGCCGCCCTCGAGGTGCCCGAGGACCTGGTCGCCGACCTGCGGGCATTCTTCGCCGGTCGCTAACCGCCCGTCTGCGGCGCGACGGGTAGCCGCACCGCGACGCTGAGGCCGCCGTGCGGGCGGGGGCTCAGGGTCGAGGGTCCCGTCGTGCGCCTGGGCGATGCGTTCGACGATCGCCAGGCCCAGGCCGACACCGGAGTGGTCGACGTGGACGCGTTCGGTCCCGCGCCGGAACGGCTCGGCGAGAGTGGAGACGAGCTGTGGGCTGAGCTTCTCGCCGGTGTTCTCCACGGTGAGCACCACGCTCGTGGGGTGAACGCTGGTGGTGACCCACACGGTCCCCTGGTCGGGGAGGTTGTGGACGATCGCGTTGTGCACGAGGTTCGACGCCATCTGCAGCAGGAGAGCGGGTGAGCCGACGGTGGGGGCCACGTCACCGGAGGTCTCGATGGTGATGCCGTTCTTCTCGGCCAGGGGGAGGAACGTCTCGGTGGCTCCTTCCGCCACCAGGGACAGGTCGACGGGCTCTCGAGCGAAGGACCGCTGGTCGGCGCGGCTGAGCAGGAGCAGTGCCTCGGTGAGGTCGATGGCCCTGGTGTTGACGACCTGGAGCCGGTCGAGGAGGTCGCCGGTGTCGCGGCTCGGATCCTTGCGGGCGACGTCGAGAAGCGTCTGCGTGATCGCCAGCGGGGTGCGCAGCTCGTGGGAGGCGTTGGCTGCGAAGCGCTGCTGCTCGGCGACGTGCGCTTCAAGCCGCGCGAGCATGGCGTCGAAGGTGTCGGCGAGCTCTCGGAACTCGTCCTGACGGCCTTCCAGCTCGATCCGGTGGGAGAGCGACCCGGTTGCGGCTCGGCGAGTGGCGTTCGTGATGCGTGTCAACGGAGCGAGCATCCGTCCGGCGAGGAACCAGCCCCCCACGAGGCCGAACAGGAGCAGGAACACGAGCGCCTGGGCAGCCCTCGGTGCGAACGCGTCCATCAGGTCCGAGCGCGTCGGGCTGAAGGGTCCGGGACCCGTGCTCGCGCGGTCGGGCACGTAGCGCAGGAGGAACACCCACACCGTGGCGAGCAGCAGCGCGCCGGCGATCATGAGGAAGCCGGCATAGCTGAGCGTGAGCTTGAGGCGGACGCTCATCCCCGGCAGCCCTAGCCACGGCCTTCTCCGTCGCGCCCGCTGCCTGGTTGCGTGTCGATGCGATAGCCGACGCCGGGCACGGTGGCGATCAGCCAGGGTTCGCCGAGCCGCTTGCGCAGGGCGGAGACGGTGATGCGTACGGCGTTGGTGAACGGGTCCGCGTTCTCGTCCCACGCGCGCTCGAGGAGCTGCTCGGCGCTGACGACGCCGCCCTCGGCGGCGACCAGGACTTCGAGCACCGCGAACTGCTTCCGGGTGAGCGCGACGTAGCGGCCGTCGCGGTAGACCTCGCGGCGGAACGGATCCAGTCGCAGGCCCGCGATCTCGTGCACGGGAGGCCGATGGTGGGCGCGCCGCCGGTCCAGTGCTCTGAGCCGGAGCACGAGCTCGTGGAACTCGAAGGGCTTGGTGAGGTAGTCGTCGGCGCCGAGCTCGAACCCGGAGGCCTTGTCGTCGAGCCGGTCGGCGGCGGTGAGCATCAGGATCGGCATGCCGGTGCCCGAGGCGATGATGTGCTTGGCGATCTCGTCGCCCGAGGGGCCGGGGATGTCGCGGTCGAGGACGGCGATGTCGTAGGTGTTGGTGACCAACAGCTCCAGCCCGGTGTCGCCGTCGCCCGCGATGTCGGCCGCGATCGCCTCCAGACGCAGCCCGTCGCGAATGGCCTCTGCCAGGTAGGGCTCGTCCTCGACGACCAGCACGCGCATGACTCGATGCTAGAGAGCGGGCCATATCGCCGGTGTATCGAAATCCTCGTACGCGCTGGCAACACCGCGCTGCCTTGACTGGAGGGCATGTCCACCATCTCGCCAGTACGGGCAACACGGCGCCGTACTCGATCGACTCTCCTCGGCGTCCTGGTCGTCGTCACGACGTTCACGGGTCTCCTTGGTTGCCGTTCGCTGGCGCCCTCGTCGGCCTCGGGAGGCCCGCCGATCGTCGCGGGGGCGTCCGCGCACGGGGCCCGTGGCGTCGCTGGCGGCGAGGTCCCGGACGGAGTGACCGTCTTCGACGACGGGTATCCAGCCGTGGCCAACCTCGACGCAGCTCTGCTGGATGCGCTCCGGCAAGCCTCGACGGGTGCCGGAGGCGACGGGGTCGAGCTCCACGTCAACAGCGGTTGGCGCTCCTCGGCGTACCAGGAGCAGCTGCTCGACGAGGCGGTGTCGACGTACGGCTCGAGAACGGAGGCTGCCCGATGGGTCGCCACTCCTGCCACGTCACCCCACGTGTCGGGGGACGCAGTCGACATCGGGGGGACCGATGCCACGGCGTGGCTGTCGGAGCACGGCGCCCGGTACGGGCTGTGCCAGATCTACCTGAACGAGCCCTGGCACTACGAGCTGCGCCCCGAGGCCGTCGACCAAGGCTGTCCTGCCATGTACGCCGATCCCACCGACGACCCGAGGATGCAGCAGTGACCAGCCGCCCGGTGCTGGAGGACGCCGGACCCCTCCCGGGTCCGCCTCGCGGTCGCCTGCCCGACAGCTGGTGGCGCGGCTGGTTCGACGTGTACGACGGCACGGTCCTCATCACGCTGGCCGCACTGCCGCTGGCAGCGCTGGCGGCGTGGGCGCTGGCGCGCCGACGGCTTCGCGCCGGATCCACGCCGGCGTGGGCCTGGCGCAGGTCCCTGGCCGAGGTCGGCATCATCTACGGGACGTTGCCCTGGGTGTGGCTCACCATGCTGCCGGGCAGCCGGGCCGGAGAGGCCCCCGGCCGGGTCAGCCTGGTACCGCTGCGGGACCTGGTCACGATGGGGACGTTCCAGATCGTCGGCAACCTGCTGATCTTCGCAGCGGTGGGGTTCCTCGCTCCGTTGCGGTTCGCAGCCCTGGCGTCGATCTGGCGGATCCTGGCCGTCGCGGCGGCCGGCTCGGCCCTGATCGAGAGCGCGCAGTACGTCCTGCGGCTGGACCGGGTGTCCTCCGTCGACGACGTGCTGCTCAACACCGCCGGGGCCGGGCTGGCCGCCCTCGCGTCGCGCCGCTGGTGGCGCGACCCACCCCCGCGCGGCGTCGTGCCGTCACGCCGCGTGCAGGGCCGGGTCGGCGCCGTCGCGCTCGTCCGCCGGGAGGTCGTGGGTGCGGGCACCGCTGCGTTCGGCACCGATGCCCGCGGCTACCACGAGGCCGATGCCGAGCACCGCGAGCAGGTTGGGCACCTGGTGCAGGGCGAGGAACCCGATGACCAGCGCGAAGCCCGGCTCCAGGGCCATGAGGGTGCCGAAGGCGCCGGTGGTGAGACGCCGCAGCGCGAGCAGCTCCAGGGTGAACGGGACGACCGGGAGCAGGATGGCGAGGCCGATCCCGGCGAGCAGCAGCTCGGGGGTGAGCTGGCCCACCACGCCGGGGCCGGCCACGACGGTGGCGACGAGGGCGGCCACCGGCATCGAGATCGCGAGGCCGCCGATGCCGCTGACGGTGTCGCCGACCTTCTGGGTCAGCAGGATGTACGCCGCCCAGCAGGCCGCCGCGGCCAGGGCGAACGCGACACCGACCGGGTCCGCGTTCCCGGTCCACGGCTGGGTCAGGAAGAGCACGCCACCCGCGGCCACCAGCGCCCAGGCGCGGGCCACCCCGTGGCTGCGGGCCACAGCAACGCCGAGGGGACCCAGGAACTCCAGAGCGCTGGCCATTCCCAGGGGGAGGCGGGCCACGGAGGCCATGAACAGCAGCGTGACGCCCGCGGTGACGACACCGAGAGCGATGCCCGCCGCCAACGTCTCGCGGCTGAAGGCCGACAGCCGCGGCCGCACGATGACCAGCATCAGCACGCCCGCCCAGAACAGCCGCAGCCAGGCCGCCCCGCCCGCCCCGATCTGGTCGATCAGGCCCACGGAGGCTGCCAGGCCGACCTGGACGCAGAGCATGGACACGACAGCCATCGAGGTGCCGGCACGCGCGGAGGAGCGGGTTCATGGCTCCCAGTGAACCCACCTTTATCGTTCGCGTCCACGTGACTTTGCTGGACATACCGTTCAGAAAATCGACACAATGAGCGCGATGGACGTACGCCGCCTGCGGTTGCTGCTCGAGCTCTCCCGGCTCGGCTCGATGCACGAGGTCGCCGCCGAGCTGGCAACGACGACCTCGAGCGTCTCCCAGGGCATCGCGGCGCTCGCTCGCGAGGTCGGTACGGCGCTGGTCGAGCCCGACGGCCGCCGGGTGCGCCTCACGCCGGCGGGTCACCGGCTGGCCGAGCACGCCGTCACCATCCTCGCCGCGGTCGACGCAGCTCGGCTCGACCTGGACCCCACCGCAGAACCCGCCGGCGTGCTCCGCGTCGCCGGGTTCGCCACGGGCATCCGTCGCTCCCTGCTGCCGGCCATCGACGACCTCGCCACCACGCACCCCCGGATCGAGGTGCGCGTGCTCGAGTACGAGCCCGTGGAGGCCCTCGACCTCCTCGCCCGCGACGACATCGACCTCGCCATCACCTACGACTACAACCTCGCTCCGGCCTCGTGGCGCAGCGACCACCAGGTCCTGCCGCTGTGGGAGATCGAGTGGGGACTCGGGGTGCCGACGTCCCAACCGCGGGCCCCGTTCACGGCGTACGCCGACCACGACTGGATCGTGAACTCCCGCCACACCGCCGACGAGGAGGTGCTGCGCACGCTCGCGTCGATGGCAGGCTTCACGCCTCGGGTCGTGCACCGCATCGACGCCCTGGAGCTCGTCGACGACCTCATCGTCGCCGGACTGGGTGTCGGGCTCCTGCCCCGGGGCCGCACCTCTCGCCGCGGCGTCACCGTCCGGCCGCTCCGGGACCCTCCGGTGAAGCTTCGTGGGTACGCCGTCACGCGTCGCGGCCGCGACCGGTGGTCGCCCCTGCGGACGGTGCTGGAGCGACTGGCCCACGGCTGACGAGCTGTCGGTCCCTCATTCCGCGTCGACGAAGCTGGCGCCCTCGACGATGCTGGTGAACAGCCGCCTGGTCTCGTTGGTGTCTGTCGAGTCACTGCCGGAGGTGTCACCCGCAACCATGATCATGACCCGCTGGCCGTCCACGTCGAGGATCCAGTACCGGTCCACCGTCGGCTCGCTCATGAGGGGGCGGTCTCGCCAGATACGTAGACCGTTCTCACGACAACTGGCGAAGTCGAAGTCGGCGCGGCGTGGACAGCTCGAGGTAGAGCCCGTCGTGTCCGCCGACATCGACCGGGGCCGGGTCCGTGGTCGTGGTCACCTCCTGCGCGGCGAGGGCGTCGGCGAGGTCCTCGACTGTCTCCCCGGCGGACGGTGGGCGACCGGCGTCCGAGCACGGGTCCGCGTAGACGCCTTCCGGGGACCAGTAGCCGATCACGGCCTTGTTGGTCCAGATGAACGGCCCGCCGCCGTTGAAGCCGTCTGGTACGTCGAAGACGGCCAGGGGCGCTTCGACGGGTCCCGCGGCCTGGACCGCCCAGCGCCCCGGCTCGATGAGCCCGCTGTCCTCGGGAATCGTCTGGTAGTCGGGCTGGCTCGCGCTCGCCGTGGGGTCTTCGCCGGCTCCCGCAGCATCGGCCGGGGCACTCGTGTCACTGCTGCAAGCCGCGAGCAGTGCGGCGGCGGCCAGGGCCGCGGTTCCTATCGTGATCTGTCGCATGTCAGTTCTCCCTTCGCCACCAGCAGCGCACCCTGAGGTATCACCCGCCCGCCGGGCGGGTATCAGCCGGGTATTGGCGAGGTTGACGGCCGCGTGGGCGAGGTCGACAGTCGGGAGATGGCAATCGCCGTGCTCGGCCCCATGGAGGTCGACGGCCGGGGCAACGGCCTGGCGCCCGAGGGACCGGGTGGTGCTCTCGGCACTGGTGGTCCGCGCAGGCGACCCGATCAGCACCGAGGCGCTGGCCGACGCGCTGTGGGGCGACGACCCGCCGGCGTCCTGGGCCAAGGTCGTCCACGGGTGCATCGCGCGCCTGCGGAAGCGGCTGGGAGCCGCTGCGATCGAGTCGGGAACGGCCGGCTACCGCTTGGCGGTCAACGAGGCGGAGGTGGACAACCGGCGCTTCGAGCGGCTCTTCGAGCGGGCGACGGCCATCCTCCGCGACGGTGACCCGCAACGGGCGTCGTACCTGGTGCACGAGGCGTTGGAGCTGTGGCGCGGTCGGGCGCTGGTCGACCTGGAGGAGTGGGAGCCCGGGCGCGTGGAGGCCGCCCGGCTCGAAGGACTGCGCATGGACGCCGAGGAGCTGTTCGTGGAGGCCGAGACCCGCGCCGGCCACGCACGCGACGTGCTCGAGCGGGCGCGGGCGCTGGTGGCCCAAGCGCCGTTCCGAGAGCGGCGCTGGGCATTGCTCGCCACGGCCTTGCACCAGGCGGGGCGGCAGGCTGAGGCCCTGGACGCGCTCAAGCGGGCTCGCGCGATGCTGGTCGGCGAGCTCGGGCTGGACCCCGGCCGCGAGCTCACCGACCTGGAGCAGCAGCTGCTCCGGCACGACCCGTCCCTGGACCCGGTCGTGGGGCGCGAGATCAGCGTGGCCTGCCCCTACCGCGGCCTCCTGCCGTACGACGCCGACGACGCCGACTCGTTCTTCGGCAGGGAGACCGACGTGGCGGCGTGCCTGCGGCGGCTCCGCGATGTCGGCGTGCTGGCGGTCGTCGGGCCGTCGGGCATCGGCAAGTCGTCGCTGGTCCGAGCGGGGGTCGTGCCTGCGTTGGTCCGCGGTGGCGACCGAAGGTCCTGGTGACCGTGCCGGGAGCGCGGCCGATGGAGTCGCTGGGCGGGTTGACCGCCGATGGTCGGCAGACCCTCGTCGTGGACCAGGTCGAGGAGGCCGTCGCCCCTGGCCAGGAACCGGAGGAGCGGGCGCGGTACTTCGCCGCCCTGACGGCCCACGTGTCCGCCGGAGGCGTGCTGGTGCTCTCCATGCGCGCGGACCACCTCGGCGACGTGGCGCCCTTCCCGGACATCGCGAGGCTCGTCGAGGACGGCCTGTACCTGCTGGGGCCGATGGGCGAGACCGACCTGCGCAGCGCCATCGAGGGCCCGGCCCGCCGCGCGGGGCTTCGGCTGGAGCCGGGCCTGGTCGACCTGCTGGTCCGCGAGGTCGAGGGCGAGCCGGCCGCCCTGCCGCTTCTCTCGCACGTGCTGCGCGAGACCTGGGAGCGGCGCGAGGGCCCGACCCTGACAGTCGAGGGCTACCGGGCAACGGGCGGGATCCGGTCGGCCGTTTCGCAGTCCGCCGAGAGGCTGTACGACGCGATGGACGCCGCTCAGCGCAACCGTCTCCGCGCTCTTCTGCTGCGGCTGGTGATGCCCACCGAGGACGGCGACCCGGTGCGCGCCCGGGTGCCCCGGGAGAAGCTGGCCGCCGACGTCGACCACCAGCGACTCGTGGAGCAGCTCGTCAACGCGCGTCTGGTGAGCATCGACGGAGACACCGTCCAGATCGCCCACGAGGCCCTGGTGCGGGTCTGGCCCCGGCTGCGCGGCTGGCTCGACGACGACGTCGAGGGCCAGCGCCTGTTCCGGCACCTGGCCGGCGCCGCGGACGCCTGGGACAAGATGGGGCGACCCGGACAGCGAGCTCTACCGGGGCGCCCGGCTCGCGCGCACCCTTGAGTGGCGGGCCCGACGCGAACGCGACCTCGACGACGTCGAGACGGCCTTCCTCGACGCCTCCGCCGCGCTCGCCGAGAGCGAGGTCCGCGCTGCCGAGACCCGGGTCGCGCACGAGCGGAGGACCAATCGCCGGCTGCGCGGCGCCCTCGCCGGGGCCGGCGTACTGCTCGTCCTGGCGCTCGTCGCGGGGCTGGTCGCCGTGCGGTCGGCGGACCGGGCTGCGCGCGAACGGGACGTGGCAGCGGGGGAGCGGGACCGGACGGAGCAGGCCGCGAACCTGGCGGACGCCCGCCGCGCCAGCGCGCAGGGGGTCCTTCACGAGGACCTCGCGACCGGCCTGCTCCTCGCCGTCGAGGGTGTCCACCGCGACGGGTCCCCGCCGGCCTGGGAGAACCTCGGTGCCACGCTGGGCCGAGCCGGCGCGCTGTCCGGCGCCCGCGACGTCGGCGAGACGATCGGACGTCCGGGCACGGCCTGGATGCCGTCCGTCTCGGCGAGCTCGCAGGGCGCGTCTCGTCGCAGGCAACGTCCTGGGGGACATCGCGCGGATTTTCGACGCCTCCACTCTGCAACCACTGCCGTTCGAGGACACCACCCCGGCCGCCCTCTCCGTCGCCCTGTCCCCGGACGGCACTCGGCTCGCCGTGGCCACCTCCTGGCAGACTCCCGCAGCCGCTCCGGCTCTACGACCTGCCGAACGGCACGCTGTCGCCCGACCAGCCGGGAGGGTTCCCGGACGACTCGGCCGTCAACTACTCCGACGTCAACGACGTGGACGTTGCCTTCAGCGCCGACGGCAGCCGGCTGGTCGCCGAGCTGCAGCGCTTCGTCTCACCGGAGACGGAATGGAGCGCGTTGGGCGACACCATGGTCTGGGACCTGGCGGACCCCGCCGAGCCCGTGTTCGAGGTGCGGCTGCCGGCGTTCACCCAGTCGACCCTGAGTCCGGACGGCGACCGTCTCTACGTCGCCACGAAGGAACGACCCATCGCTTCGCGTGTACGACGTGGCCTCCGGTCGCCTGGTCGCGTCGACGCGCGGTCCACGGGTCGGGAGGCTCGGCGCCAACGCGCTGGACCTGTCGCCGGATGGGTCCACGCTGGCCGTCGTTGTACGGGCGCGCGTGCACCTGTACGACGCGCGCACCCTGACCTCGAGTGGGCCCGCCCTGGACGCCCACACCGGCCCGGTCCACGACGTCGAGTACTCCCACGACGGCAAGCTCCTGGCGACGGCGTCCGACGAGGACCACGTCGCCATCGTGTGGGACGCCCGCACGGGAGAGCAGCTGCACGCGTATCCAGCGGAAGGACCACTCGCGGTTGCCTTCTCCTCCGACGACCGGACCCTCTTCACGACGGGAGGCGCCGGGCTGCTGCAGGCCTGGGACCTGCCGGGCGCCAGCCACGTGCTCGCTCTGGGCGAGGACGGTGGCGTCGTCGAGCGGGAGTACGCGCTGTCGTTGCCCAGCCCGGACGGCAACACCGTCGCGCGGGTGAGGTCGGGCAGGCTGTGGTTCGCCGACACCGAGACCGGTCGACGAGTTGCCGCGCCCGTCGCCACTCGCGACGTGACGTTCCTGTGGTCGCCGGACGCGCGCTGGCTCCTGTCTCTGGGCGAGGATTCCGTGCTCACGGTCTGGGACGCCTCCACCGGAGCTCCCCTTGCCCGCAGCGCCCCCTTCGAGGCGGGTTACGGCGACCTGACGCTCGCGTTCGGGTCCGACCCCGACCAGGTCCACGTCCACGACCGAACGTCCCTGTACACCCTGAACAGGGAGTCGCTCCGGCCCGCCTACCCGAGCACGCCGGTGGGTTCGGACGCTCGCGCCCTCGCGCTTCACCCCGTCGACGGATCGGTCTTCGTGCTCGACGAGGACGGGTCGTTCATCCGCGTGGACCCGAAGACGGGCATCGTGCTCGACAGCACCCCGTCGGACCTGCTCTTCGCCGAGGACACGGAGGCCGTGATGTCGCCCGACGGCACCCGGATGGTGGTCCCGGGGCCCGGCCGGCGGGTCCGACTGCTCGACGTCCAGCAGCACACCTACCTCGGCCCGGACTCCGGCATCCCCTACGTCACGAGCCCCGGCTCGAGCCCCCAGTTCGCGCCCGACGGCAGCCAGTTCGCCCTCGTCCAGGCGGACCGGATCCGGCTCTGGGACGGTCGCACGGGGGAGTACCAGGCCAGCCTCCCTCTCCCGAGCGGGACCGGGGCCTTCTCCATCGCCTACCGGCCGGACAGCGCTGGGCTCGTCATCGCGTCCACGGACGGCCGGACCTGGACCGCGGACACGCGCACGGAAGCGTGGGTCGGAGCGCGCCTGCGCGACCGCCAGCCGGAACCTCTCGCAGGAGGAGTGGGAGCAGTTCTTCCCGAACCTGCCCTACGAACGGACCTGCCCGCAGTGGCCGGCTGGGACGTGACAGCCATGGCGATCAGGGCGCCGGCTCAGCTCACCAGCACGGCGAAGACGACGACGTTCTCCTCGTAGCTGTTCGTGGCCGGGTCCAGCCCGCCGCACGTGATCAGCCGCAGGCCCGGGCGCGGGATGTCGCCGTACACGGCCTCCGTGGGGAAGGCGCTCTTGGCGAACTGCGCGACCCTGGTCACGCGGAACGCGGCGGTGCTGCCGTCCGCGCGCGCGATCTCGACCGTGTCGTCCACCTGGAGGTCGCTCAGGTGCTCGAAGACGCCCGGCGTGCCGTTCCAGCGCACGTGGCCCGCGATGATCGCAGGACCCAGCTCTCCCGGCGTCGGGGCACCGGTGAACCACCCGGCGGGAAAGGCGCCCGGCGGCACCTCGAGGGTGCCGTCGGACTGGAGCCCCAGCTCCATCAGTCCCGAGTCCACTCCGATGGCGGGTATCCGCAACCGGCTCGGCGCCGACCGCGCCATCGGTCGCGCACTGGGCGTGGGATGGCCCGTGCGATGGTCGCCGGCCACGGCAGAAGGGGTGGGGGAGGAGCCTGGGTCGGCATGAGGAGCCTCGGGACCGCCGCCGGCCGTCGCGAGGGTGATCCCCACGACGACCGCTGTCGCGGCGATCGCCGCCACCGCAACCGTCCAGAGACCCTTGCTGGACGGGCTGCGGTGTGGGCGACCACTCGTCACGCGTGTCGGCGTCGCCTCGTAGCGGCCAGGGTCAGGCAACCCACGGTCGACAGCGCCACGGCGAGGAGCAGCGGAGCAGGTACGCCTCCGGCGCTCGCCGCAGGACCGGCGTCACCGGTGTCCACCGGCCCGTCCGGGACCAGCGTGATCTGAGGCCCGTCGGGACCGCCAGGACCACCGGGACCGCCCGGACCACCGGGGCCACCGGGGCCACCGGGACCGCCGGCCGCTGCCGGGGCCGGACCGCCCGGACCAGGCCCGGGCCGCCGGGACCGGGGCCGGGACCGGGACCAGGACCGGGGCCGCTACCGGTGAGGCAGATGGGAGCGGTGATCACGTTGCTGTCCAGGGTGACCTCGCCGATCCGGGCCAGGGCTCGACCCTGAAGCGTCGCGCCGGTCTGCATCGCGATGCTCTGGTCGGCCATGACGTTGCCGACGAACGTGGTGGTGGTGCCGATCGTCGCGGAGCTGCCGACCTGCCAGTAGACGTTGCACGGGTCCGCGCCGTTGATCAGGACCACCGACGAGGCCGGGGCCGTGGTGAGTGTCGACCCCGCCTGGAAGACCCAGACCGAGTCGGGGTCGTTCTGCCCGTCCAGGGTGAGCACGCCGGTCAGTGCCATGGCAGCTGCGCGGTTGTAGACGCCGCCGACCAGTGTCTCGCCGCCGAGCTCGGGGTCGGCAGCGATCGGCGGGGTCTGCCCGGCCGCGTTGTTGTAGGCAGTGGTGAGATCGGACTTCGCCTGCAGCGCGACCGCATCCGCGGAGTGGACCGTGCCACCGATGACCATGGTGCTCTCGTCGATCGCCGTGCCCGGGTGGACTCCGACGCTGGCACCGACGGTGGTGGTGCCGGTGTTGGTGACGGCGGCGCCGGCCAGGACCGAGAAGTCCGCGGCCGTGGCCAGAGGAACCTCCGTCGCGGCGGCGTGGGCACTGCCCGCGAACGGGACGGTCACCATCAGGGCCACCAGAGCGGCCAGGAGGGGGCCACGGAGTCGGCGGCGGGATCGGAGCAGGGGGATGCGGGGGGATACCGAGGTCTTCATCGAAGTCCAATGGTCATGGAACAGGGCGCTCTGGCCGGTTCTCGATGATCCAAGAGGGTGTCGGTGAACATCGTGACGAGACTCCGCCGCGCGCATATCCACCGAGCGGCGTCAACGCAGACTGATAGGCGACTGTACGCCGACATGTGCTCAGCGCCCCGTCCTGACAATCGGATCGGAGAGCGCCTACCCCGACCTGGCCCGGATTCGACGCGCCGACGGCGCATAACCTCGGTCCAGGCAGGAAAGCTCGGGGCAAACCGTCCGCTATTTCCCTTCGAAACCGAGGTCCAGCGGTGATATCAAACACGGTGCATTACTACTCGAAAGGGTCACTCGCGCGTGACTGGTCTGCCCCCGATAGGGCACCTCGGGACTCGTCATGCATCCCGTGCCAGTCCAGGCACAGCACGGTGGCGTCGTCGCGCAGGGCATGGCCGGCGGTGGCGAGTGCGCTGTCCGCCAGAGCCCGGACCACTTCTCGCGGGTGGAGATCCTCCGTGTCTTCAGGATCGCGCCGGGAACATCGATGCTCGCATTGCCGTCCTCGAGCATGCCGTCGGTGACGAGGACAACCCGATCCCCGGGCTCGAGGGCCAGGACGGTGCTGCCGTAGCTGCTGTCGGCGAACATCCCGAAGGGCAGGTCGACGCGCAGGTCCAACGAGACCAGCGAGGAGTCGCGGAAGAGGTACGGCGCGACGTGACCTGCGTTGACGACCTCGAAAGCACCTGTTCGCAGCTCGACCCGGCCGATCAGCCCCGTGACGAAGTCGTCGCCAGCGCGATTGACGGCGTGCTCGGCCACGGCGTCGTTGGATCTCCGTGCCTGTTCGAGCAACGACATGCCCCTGCGGCGCGCACCGCGCAGACCTCCCAGGCAGGTGCTCGCCGTCAGCGCAGCCTCGACACCGTGGCCCATCGCATCGGTCAACGACAGGTGCAGCACGTCGCGAGCCAAGGCTGTAGTCGAACGTGTCCCCGCCGATGCTGGCCGCAGGCTCGAGCCACCCTGCGAGCGTGAATGCGGCGGCTTCGCAGGTGCGAGCCTCGGGAAGCAGGCGTTGCTGGATCTCGGCGGACAGGCTGAATCTCCGGCTGCGCTGCCCCCACTCGAACAAGTCGGTGTGCCGGCGGTTGGCGATCACCACGAACGCCAGGAGATGGGCGACCTGGGCGACCTCCGCCACCACCTCGTGATCGGGTTCGTCGGGCAGCGACAGCTCGAGCAGGCCGATCGACTCTCCGCGCTCTGTCACCGGCGCGAACACGCGCCACAGGTCCGCGATGTCAGTGCGTGCCCGCGCCGTCGAGCGGCACCACCTGGACGGTTTGCGTGCGTACGGCCTGCTCTTCCGGCCCGCCGTCGAACGGCAGAACCGTCGCGGACTCCTCGTCCTCGCGACGCTCGCCCCGCAGCCGTGAACGGTCACTGCCGACCTGGCCCGTCACCAGCGGAACGTGCGCCAGCCGCACCAAGGCCCGTCCGGAGAGGTCGGTGATGAGAAACGAAACGGCTACCGCGCCGAATGCCAGACCGAGCTCGCGCGCGACCCCTTCGATCGCGTCGACCGGAGACGCCGCATCCGCCGCCTTCAAGACACGCCCGATATCCGTGAGTTTGCGCGGATGCGCCATTTCCGGAGCATAGCGGAGCCGACGACGGCGCTATTTCCGGCGGAGAATGCACAGTCGAATCGCTGGCTCGATTTCGAGGCCAGGCCCTACCGCGAAAACGCGCGAGCGCGGCGTGCGCAGCTCGACCAGCACCTGCTCGGCCGTCTCCTGACGCACGGACTTCAGCTGGACCATCCGCTCGACCACGGCAGCGATCTCGTCGGGACCGGCGCCGGCGGTGGCGGCGACGTTGCGAGCGTGGAGGGACATGTGGCCGCGCTGGATGCCTTCGGTGGCGAGGGCGCGGAGCGCGGCGGCATTCTGGGCGAGGCCGACGGAGACGATGACGTCGGCCAGCTCCTGGGCGGACGAGACGCCGAGCAGGGCGACGTTGGCCTGGGCGACGGGATGAACCTTCGTGGCGCCGCCGACGAGGCCGACCGGCATGGGCAGCTCGAGGGTCCCGACGAGGTTGCCGGCGGCGTCCTTCTCGTAGGTCGACATCGCGGTGTAGCGGCCGTCGGCGCCGACCGCGTGGGAGTGGGCGCCGGCCTCGACGGCGCGGGTGTCGTTCCCGGTGGCGAGGACGACAGCGCTGATGCCGTTCATGATGCCCTTGTTGTGGGTGGCGGCCCGGTAGGGATCGGCGACCGCGAACGCTGCGGCGTCGAGCATGTTCTCGACCACCTCCGCGCCACCCAGCAACCCGGCGTCGAAGACGGCGCTCACGCGGGTGATCCGCAGGTCCGCCTTGTTGGTGAGGATGCGCAGCAGGGTGCGGCCACCGGCGATCTGGGCGACCCGGGGGGCGATGGCCTCGGCCATGGTGTTGACGGCGTTGGCACCCATGGCGTCGCGGACGTCGACGACGAGGTGCACCACGACGTACGTGCCGCGTGAGCTGGGCACCAGCCGGACGACGACGTCGCGTGCGCCGCCACCGAACCGCACGAGCGCGGGATCCTGCGCGTCGGCGAGTGCCGTCAGCTCGTCGGTCGCAGCGAGCAGCCGAGCACGGGCGGCGGCGGGATCGACGACGTCGAGGACCTGGACCTGTGCCTGCATCAGCGGCGGGGTGTTCGAGGTGCGGAAGCCGCCGTGGTCGCGGGTCATCCGCGCGAGGTTGGACGCCGCCGCGACGACGCTGGGCTCCTCGGTCGCCATCGGGACCAGGAGCTCCCGGCCGTTGACCATGAAGTTGGTCGCGACCCCGACGGGGATGCCGATGATGCCCACGGCGTTCTCGATCATCCGGTCCGCCTGGTCGACGGTCAGGCCCCGGGCCGGGTCGAGGACGTCCAGGTCCGCCAGCCTCGCGCTCTCGGCCGCGAGGGCACGTCGCTTCTCGACGGGCAGGTCCTTGAAGCCGGAGATGCGACTGGTGATCATGCGTGCTCCTGTGCGGGTGTCGTCGAGCGGGCTCGACTCGGGAACGACGGCGTACGCCGCTCGGCGAACGCGGCCAGGCCCTCGCGCGCGTCCGCACTCGGCGAACGCCTTCTGACCGAACAGGGCCTCGGCGTGGAAGGCGGCGTCCTGGGGCATGTCTCCGAGCCGGAGGACCGAGGACTTGATGACCTCGAGCGCGGTCCCGCTGCGCGCGAGCAGCCGGTGGGCGACGTCGAGGGCGGTCGGTTCGAGCTCCGTCCGCGGCACCACCCGGTTGAGCAGCCCGTAGCGCAGTGCGGTCTCGGCGTCGATCTGCCCGCCCAGGAGCATCAGCTCCATCGCCCACGCGTAGGGGATCTGGCGAGCCAGGCGGGTCAGAGTGCCGCCGGCGGGGACGACGCCGATGCCGCTCTCCGGGAGTCCGAAGACCGCGTCGCTCGCCGCGATCCTGAGGTCGGTCGACAGCATGATCTCGAAGCCGCCACCGAGGCAGAGGCCGTTGACCGCGGCCACGACCGGCTTGAACAGCCGGGTGTGCTTCTGGTGCGCGCCGTCCCACGCCGAGATGTCGAACCGCCCCGAGGCCAGGGCCGGGATGGACTCGCCGAGATCGGCCCCGACGCAGAACGCGCGGTCGCCGGCGCCGGTGAGGACGGCGACGCCGATCCGGTCGTCGTCGCGGACCTGCTCGAACGCCGCGGCCAGGTCGTCGTACATCGCCAGCGTCAGCGCGTTCAGCTTCTCCGGACGGTCGAAGCGGATGGTCGCGACGCCGTCGCTGACGCTCGAAGCCGATGTTCCCCATGTCAGACGACGCCGTTCTCGAGCAGGGCGTCGACGGCGGCCGAGTCGTGACCGAGCGCGCGCAGCACGTCGGCGGTGTGCGCGCCGACGTCGGGCGCCGTGCCGCGCGGCTGGGTCGGGCGTCGCGCTGAGCTTGATGGGGGAGCCCACCATCCGCAGCGGTCCGTACCTCGGGTCCTCGACGTCGACGATCATGTCCCGGGCCGCGATCTGCGGGTCGTCGACGACCTCGGCGATCGTCTTCACCGCGCTCAGCGGGACCTCGTCACCGGCGATGGCCTCCAGCTCCGCCTTGGTCCGGTCGGCGAACCAGCGCAGCACGATCGGCTTCGACCTTCGCCTCGTAGGTGACGGGGTCGAAGCGCTTGGCCATCGTGTCGATCGCGGGGTCGTCGGCGACCTCCGGCTCCCCGAACAGCTGCAGCGTGATGCGCCAGAACTTGTCGGTGTAGCCCCCGAAGAAGACGAAGCCGTCGCGGCACGGGAACTGCTCGTAGGGCTTCACGAAGGGGTGGTCGTTGCCCATCGGCTCACGCACGGTGCCGTCGACGGTGTAGGAGACGACGGCGTTCTCGGTCAGGCTCAGCACCGAGTCCTGCTGGGAGATGTCGACGAGCTGTCCTTCTCCGGTGCGCTCGGCGTGCCGCAGCGCGGCGAGCGTGCCGATGACGCCGTACATGGTCGCCGACAGGTCGCCGATGATCGTGCCCACCCGGACCGGCGGCCGACCGGCTTCGCCGTTGATCGACCAGAGGCCGCCGGTGGCCTGGGCGCTGTTGTCGTACGCCGGCCGCCGCCGGTAGGGCCCGGTCTGCCCGTAGCCCGACAGGGCGGTGTAGACGAGGCGCGGGTTGACGGTGCGCAGGTCGGCGTACCCCAGGCCGAGCTTGTCCATGGTGCCGGCGCGGAAGTTCTCGACCAGGACGTCGGCCCGGCACGGCGAGGTCGCGGAGCACCTGCTTGCCGTCCTCGGTCGACAGGTCGAGCGTCATGGCGACCTTGTTGCGGTTGAACTGGGTGAAGAACGCGCTGAAGGTGTCGTCGCCCGTGCCCATCATGGGCGGGAAGTCCCGCGCGTAGTCGGGCTCGCGCGGGTGCTCGATCTTGATCACCGTCGCGCCGAGGTCGGCCAGGATCATCGAGCAGTACGGGCCGGCCACGACCCGGGTGATGTCGAGGACGGTGACGCCCTCCAGGGACCCGCCTCGTGCCGACGCGGGCAGTACGTCGCGCAGCTGGGTGTGGAGTCCGCCGTCCATCGCTCCGCCTACCGCCGGACCGTCGCCAGGAAGGTGCTGATCGTCGCGTTGACGACCTCCGGCTGCTCGCGGACCGCCATGTGGCCGGCGCCGGGCAGGATGCTCAGCTGCGCGCCTGGGATGGCGTGCGCGATGTCGGTGGTGTGACGGCACGGGGATGTCGTCGACGGTCGCCGGCCAGGACCAGGGTGGGTGCCGTCACCCGGGCGAGGTCGGCCGGGTCGATCTGCGGCTCGATCTTCCACATCGCGAAGAGCTTCTCGAGCACGACGTCGCCGTGCGCCGGGCCGTCGGGGGAGAGCCGGTCGTAGGCCTCGCGCTCCTGGTCGACCTCGTCCGCGCTCGCTCGTCGCCGCCTCCGCCGTCCTCGTCGGGCTCGTCGTCGTCGAACACCGACGGGTTCAGGTTGGCGCTGATCGCGACCAGCGACCGCAGCCGGGTGGGGTGCTGGAGGGCGAGAAGCAGCCCGGTGATCGCGCCGTCGCTGAAGCCGACGACGTGGGCGCTGTCGACGCCGACCGCGTCGAGGTAGGCGATGGTGTCGTCGACCATCCCCTGGAAGGTGATCGGACCCGGGCGGTCGGGGGTGCGGCCGTGACCCGGACGCTCCATGGCGTGCACCCGGTAGGTCGCCGAGCAAGTGGTCGAGCTGCGCCTGCATCGTCTCGAGCGAGCAGAAGCCGCCGTGGAGGAGCACGAGCGGCTCGCCGTCGCCGTGCTGCTCGTAGTAGGCCGCGATGCCGTCGAGGTCGACGTGGGGCACAGGTCCTCCTGGACGTCAGGCGAGAGGGGCGGGGACGGACGAGTCGACGGGGGTCCGCAGCCGGGGGACGACGAGCGGCTTGCCCGTCTCGGGGTCGTCGACGATCCGGCAGCGCAGCGCGAAGGTCTGCTCGATCAGCTCCTCGGTGACGATGTCGGCCGGGCTGCCGACGGCCTGGATCTCGCCGTCCTTCATGACGATCAGGTGGTCGGCGTACCGGATCGCCAGGTTGAGCTCGTGGATCACGACGACCACGGTCATCGTCCGCGACTGCTTGATCGAGGCGCACAGCTCGAGGACGTCGAGCTGGTGCGCGAGGTCGAGGTACGTCGTGGGCTCGTCGAGGAGCAGCGTGTTCGTCTGCTGCGCGAGCACCATCGCCAGCCAGACGCGCTGCCGCTCGCCGCCCGAGAGCTCGTCGACCGCGCGCTGCGCGAACTGCAGCACGCCCGTCGCGGCCATCGCCTCGTTGACGATCACCTCGTCGTCGCGCGACCACTGCCGCAGCAGCTGCTGGTAGGGGTACCGGCCGCGGGAGACGAGGTCGGCGACGGTGATGCCCTCGGGGGCGATCGGACCCTGCGGCAACAGGCCGAGCCGGCGGGCCACGGCCTTGGTCGGCTCGTTGTGGATGTCGGCTCCGTCGAGCAGCACCGTGCCGCGCGTGCGGCCGCAGCATCCGCGCCAGCGCCTTGAGCAGCGTCGACTTCCCGCAGCCGTTGGGGCCGATGATCATCGTCAGCGCGCCCCGCGGGACCTGGACGTCGAGGTCCTCGGCGACCACGACCGAGTCGTAGGTCAGGTGCAGATGCTGACCGACCAGGACGTGCTCCGGGTCGGGTCGGCCGGCGCCCCCCTGCGATGCGTGCTCATCCGATCCGGCTCCTTCCTTCACGTGCGATCAGCCAGGCGAGGTAGGCGCCGCCCAGGGCCAGGGTGGCGATGCCCACCGGCAGCTGCGCCGACGGGAACGCCTTCTGCGCGACCGTGTCGCTGAGCAGCAGCAGGAGTGCCCCGACCGCCATCGACGGGATCACCTGGACGGTGGGCGCTCCGATGAGGCGACGGGCGATCTGTGGTGCGGCGAGCGCGACGAACGTGATCGGCCCGGCGCACACCACCGCGATGGCGCACAGCGCCGCCCCGAACCCGAGGGCACCGAGCCGGTTGCGGTCGACCGCGACCCCCAGTGCCCGCGCGGCGTCGTCGCCCATCTCCGACATCCGCAGGCCGGGTCCGAGCGCGACCAGCAGCGGACCGAGGACGAGCAGACCGACGAGCCCGATCCGTACGTCGGTCCAGTCCCGCCCGTTGAGGCTGCCGGTCAGCCAGACGTAGGCCTCCTGGGCGTCGACGATGTTGGCCTTCATCAGCAGGTAGGAGACGAACGACATCAGCACGGCGCTCACGCCGATGCCGACCAGGATCAGCCGGTAGCCGGTCACCCCGCCGCGGTAGGACAGCCCGTAGACCAGGACGGCGACGAGCAGACCGGCGACCAGGGCGGAGACCGTGACGGCGACGTCGGACTGGCCGAACACCACGATGGCCAGGACCGCGCCGAACGACGCGCCGTACGTGAACCCGATGATGTCCGGGCTCCCGAGCGGGTTGCGGGTCACGCTCTGGTAGACCGCGCCGCTGGCGCCGAGGGCCGCTCCGGCGAGCACCGCGGTGAGCGCCCGGGGCAGCCGCAGGTCGTAGACGATGAACTCCTCGCCCGCCGTGCCCTGGCCCTGCAGGGTCGCGAGCACGCGCGACAAGGAGAGCGGGAAGTCGCCGGAGACCAGCTGGTAGGCGAGCAGGCCGGCGATGAGCACCAGGACGACGGCCACGCAGACCACCGAGCGCGGCAGCACCCGCAGGCGGAGCGCCCAGGAGGGAGACGCGGACGGTGCCCGGCGCTGGCACGGCGAGGCCCTGCGGCGTGGGTCGTCATGGCCGGCTCCTCACAGCTGGGCCAGTCGACGGCGGCGGACGATGAGGATGAACACGGGGGCACCGATCACGGCGGTGACGACCGAGACCTCGAGCTCCGACGGCCACAGCACGACGCGCCCGATCACGTCGGAGGCGAGCACGAGGATCGCGCCGGCCACCATCGAGAACGGCAGGATCCAGCGGTTGTCCGGGTCCGGTGAAGGCCCGGACCACGTGCGGCACGACGAGCCCGATGAAGACGATCGGTCCCGGCGACCGCCGTGGCGGCGCCACACAGCAGGGTCGTCGCGAGGATGCCGACCACCCGGATCCGGCGCGACCTTCGCCCCCAGCGCCGAGGCGAGGTGGTCACCGAGCGCGATCGCGTTGAGCGAGGGCGCGAGCGCCAGCGCCAGCACCGATGCCGACGACGAGGAACGGCAGCACCTGCCAGACCATCTGCGCCGAGACGTGCTGGAGCGAGCCGACGCGTCCAGGACGCGGAAGCCGTTGAACGCGATGCCGTGGGTGAGCACGACGGCGGAGATCGCGCCGGTGAGCACGGCGGTGATGGCGGCGCCGGCGAGCACCAGCCGCACGGGCGAGGCCGCGCCGCGCCCGGTCGAGCCGAGCAGGTAGACGACCACGGTGGCCACGCCCGCGCCGAGCAGGGCGAACCAGACGTAGTCGCTGAGCTGGCTGACGCCGAGGAAGGCGATCGCCGCAGACGACGGCGAAGGCGGCGCCGGCGTTGACGCCGAGCAGTCCGGGGTCGGCGAGCGGGTTGCGGGTCAGCGACTGCATCAGCGCGCCGGCCAGGCCCAGCGCCGCGCCCACCAGGATGCCGGCGACCGTCCGCGGCACGCGCAGGTGCCGCACGATCAGCTCGGCCTCGCCGCCCGCCCCGTGCAACAGCGCGTCCCAGACCGTCGCCGGCGACAGGTTGCGGGCACCGACGCCGATGCTCAGCACGACGACCACCAGCAGCGCCAGCGACCGACAGCGCCAGCATGGCCGCCAGGGAGACGCGGCGCCGCGGTCGGGTCGGCGTCGGCGGCGTCGGCTGGCGGTCGATGGGTCTGGGTCATCGTGTGCTGACCGGCGTCAGGCGTCCTCGGACGTCGGGGCTCTCGCCGGCCAGCGCGCGCCTCCACGAGGGGCACGCCCAGCTCGATGGCGTACGGCCCGCTGAGCACGGTGTTCCAGTCCATCGCCCACATGAACTGGTCGGTCTTCGCGTAGGTCATCCAGATCGAGCGTGCCGTCCTGGGTCGACGCGCAGCCGCTTGACCACAGGGTTGTCCTGCACGTCGGGGATGGCCCCCGCGTCGGTGCACCAGACCACGAGGTCGAGGTCACCGACCAGGTCGAGCTGCTCCGCGCTGATCTCCATCGAGTACTGGTCGCCGGTGATCTCGTCCAGCTCGGCGGACAGCGTGAACCCGAGCGCGGTGAGGAACGTCGTGCGGGGCGCGTTCTTGCCCAGCACGTAGTAGGCGCCGGTGTAGGCCTCCGCATGGACGGCGTTGAGCGAGCTCCACTCGGGGTGGGCGTCGCGGGCGGCGGCGTACGCCGCGTCGACGTCGGCGACGACCTGCTTGGCCTCCTCCTCGCAGGCCGACCGCCTGCCCGATCAGCATCGGTGTGCGGGCCGTAGGGGACGGCGCTGTCGGTGAAGCCGACCGGCGCGCCGACCACCGGCGCGATCTTGCTCAGCGTCTCGTAGTCCTTCTTGGAGATCCCGCCGCTGACCATCGTGATCAGGTCGGGCGCCAGGGCGGCGATCTTCTCGAACTCGATCTCGAAGAAGTTCAGCTCCTGCGGCCGGCCGTCGGCGAAGCCCTCCTCGTTCCACGGGTGCACCGGGTCGTACCAGCTCGTCGGCGAACGACCCGATCGCGATCGGCGTGATGCCCAGGGCGATCAGCGGGTCGCAGTCGGTCTGGCCGAGGGCCACGATCCGCTGCGGCTGGCGGGGATGGTCGTGTCGCCGAACCGGTGGGTGACGGTGACCGGGAACGCGTCGGCCGCCGGCTCGGACCCCGGGCTGGTCGTGGCCGAGCCCGCTGCGGGGTCGTCGAGGGCGGAGTTGGTGCAGCCGGCGACCGCCAGGGCGGCGAGGCCGCCGCCCACGGCCGTCAGGAAGCCGCGTCGGTCGAGGCCGGACGTCGTACCCGCCGAGAGATGTGCCGAGAAGGTCGATCGGTGGTTCATGTTCCCGTCCTTCTACCAGAGGGTGCGGTCAGGCTATGGCCGCCGAACAGTGCGGTGCATCAGCGAGCGCCAACGTCTCGCGAGTCCGGTTTGGTGGACTCCGACAACGGACGTTCGGCTGGTGGCTCGACTCGCCGCATGGCCTGAGCCAGCGCCGGGTGGCCGTGCACGGCGTCGCTGTCCAGCGCCGCGATCACCCGCTGCCGCACCTCCGCGGGCTTGTCCTGGCTGAGCTTGGCCTTGCCGACGACGCGGGTCGGGGTCGAGCCGGAAACCCGTGGTGTACGGCGCGATCGAGCGCGCGAAGTCGGTCGACGGTGTCCAGCCGCCACGGTGTCGGCCGGTCGGACTCGAACCGTTCGACGGTGCGCGGCGAGGATCGTCCCACGTCTCCGCCTCGTCGAGGACGTCGGGCCTTCCGTGCAGGTGCGCGACCACGAAGTTCCACGTGGAGACGTACGGTGCCGGCCGCGTAGAAGCTGGGCGAGATGTAGCCGTCGGGCCCCTCGACCACGAGGACGACGTCGTGCTCGACCGAGCTCGTGGAGCTCGGCGTCGGCGCGGGCGAGGTGACCCAGGACCGTGAGGTCGTCGGTGTCGTCCGTCGCCAGCAGGATCGGCAGGTGCGAGACGACCGGCGTCGGGGTGCCGGTGACCAGGGTGGCCCAGCCCCGCGCGTGCACGAGGGCTCGGACCTCCTGCGGGTCGGCGGCGTAGATCGGCTGCTCGAGCACGGCGGCTACCTCCCTGTCCCTGAGCGGCGGACGTCGATGAGGAGGCTCGTGGTGAACGCCGCCATCAGCAGCACGCCACCGAGCACGGTGAGTGCGTGGTCGCCGAGGGCGTCGGTGCGCAGCAGCGCCACGAGCAGGGCGAGCGTGAGCACCACCGAGGCGGCGATCTTCCAGTCGTCGCCGATCAGGAAGTCGTACCAGAACTGCCCGAAGGCGACGAGGAGCTTCATGAGCCGACCTCCTGGCGTGCTCGAGGGAACGCCGCCCGAGGTCGGCGCCGCCGGCAGCCGCAGGACGGAGATGAGCACCCGGCTCAGCACGAACCACGCCGACGATCAGCACGAGCAGGGCCAGGTCCTCGAGCGGCCACTCCAGGCTCTCCTGCCCGGCGCGGAAGATGCCGAGACCCTCGACGGCCCAGAACGTGCCGAACGCCGCCAGCAGCAGTCCGACGCCGTACTTCAGGGTGTTCTCGGGGATCATCGCCAGCGGCTTGCGCAGCACCACCGCGAGAACCAGCACCAGGACGCAGGCGATCGCGGCGCCCGACCGCGGCGAGCGGGACGTCGTCGGCGTTCAGCCCGAACGTGATGACGATGAAGACGACCTCGACGCCTTCGAGGAAGACGCCCTTGAACGACACCATGAAGCCGAACATGTCGATGCCGGTGTCATCGCGCGCCTGGGCGCGGGCGGCCTCGACCTCCTCGCGGTAGATCTCGTCCTCGTCGTGCATGGCCTTGCGGCCCGAGGAGCGCAGGACCGCCTTGCGCAGCCACTGCAGACCGAAGATCAGGAGCAGTCCGCCGATGAGCAGCTGCAGCGCCGACTCCGGAAGCCAGGTCGCCAGCGCGTAGCCCGCGGCCACGGTCACCACGACCAGGGCGCCGAGCGCGGCCAGCGTGCCGGCGATGGCCGACTTCCAGCCGCGGGTGAAGCCCATGGCCATGACGATCGTCGTCGCCTCGACCATCTCGACGAAGCAGGCGAGGAAGGTGGCGGTCAGCAGACCCCATGACGCGGCTTCCACGATGTGCTCCTCTCGTTCGTCGGTGTCGGATGGTCAGGGATGGTCAGGCCCACCAGGTCCGGCCATCGACGACGGTCCCGAGGACCGGGATCGCTGCGATCGTCGGACGTGTGGACCTCGAGCGGGTTGTGGGCCAGGACGGTCAGGTCGGCCAGGAAGCGCGGTGCGACCCGGCCGAGGCGATCCTCGCGCCGCATCGCCCAGGCCGCGTTGACGGTGAACGCCTTCAGCGCCTCCTGCCGACGCTGATCCGCTCCTCGGGGAGATCACCTGGCCCGAGCAGCTCGTGCGGTCGACGAGGGTCTGGATGGCGCGGAGCGGGTCGCCGGGGAGCGGACGGTCGGTGCTGCCGACCAGCGGGATGCCGTGGGCGAGCAGGACTGCGCCCGCGGTAGAGCCAGGCCGTGCGCTCGGGGCCGAGCTGGTCGGCGTACCGGTCGCCGAAGTCGTAGACGAAGGACGGCTGGGACACGACGATGACGCCGAGCTGGGCGAGCCGGACGAGCTGGTCGTCGCGGATCGCGCCGCCGTGCTCGATGCGGTGCCGGGCGTCGGCGCGCGGCTGTGCGGCCTGCGCCTTCTCGAACGCCTCGATGGCCAGGTCGAGCGCGGCGTCGCCGATGGCGTGGAGCGCCATCTGCCAGCCGGCGCGGTGCCCGTCGACCGTCGCGTCGACCATCAGCTGCGGGTCCTGGCGCCAGACGCCGCACTGGTCGGTGCCCTCGTACGGGCCGGGTCATCCGGGCGGTCTCGACCTGCATGCCGCCGTCCAGGACGACCTTCTGGGCCGCGATGCCGAGCCAGTCGGAGCCGAACCCGCTGCGGACGCCGAGTGGCAAGCGCGCGCCGGAAGCCGTCGGCCTGGTGGGTGCGGACCTCGGCGAGCACGTCGATGCTCGGCATCAGCTGCATGCGCACCGGGAGCCGTCCGGCCTCCAGGGCGGCGAGGTACGCCGCGCCGTCGACCAGGCTCAGGGCGCCGACCTCGCCGCCGTTGCCGGCATCGACGCAGGTGGTGATGCCCTGGGTTCGGGCCTGCTCGGCCGCGGCCACGATGAGCGAGCCGACCTCCTCGACGGAGTACGGCAGCCGGTGCCGGAGCACGGCGTTCTGGTCGAGCTCCTTGAACAGCCCGACGCCGGCGTCGTCGCCGCTCACGAGCTCGCGGTCGAGCTCGTCGAGGACCGCGGTCGAGACGACGGAGGCGTGGTTGGAGATCTGCTGGACCCAGACCTTGCGGCCACCCGTGGCGACGTCGAGCTCCTGGGCGGTCAGGTGCCGGCCGAGCACGCCGCTGGTCGTAGCCGCTGACGTCGAGCCACTCCTCGGCAGCGGTCGCGCCGGCCGCAGCGCCGATGAGGGCGAGCGCGTCCTCGGCCGTCGCACACCCGGCGATGTCGACGGCGGCGAGGGCCTGGCCGGTCAGCTCGAGGTGGGTGTGCGCGTCGATGAACCCCGGCAGCACGCACGCGCCGCGGCGTCGTGGCGGTCACGCGCCTCGAGCCCGTCGAGCTCCTCGTCGAGCGCGACCACCCGGCCGTGCAGCACGCCCACCCGCTGCGCCCTGGGTCGACGCGGGTCCATCGTGACGATGTCCGCGTTCTCGATCACCAGGTCGAGCTGCATGCCCGGGACCCTAGGTCCCGGCGCGACAGCCGATCTTCATCGGAAACAGACGGGTTGGCGGACCCGGTTTGTGGTGTCCCACCAAGGCACTCGGCGTCACAGCTGGGCGAGACGCAGCCGGAGCCAGGTGACGAGGCGGGCGTCCGGGTCGTCGAGGTCCAGCCCGAACAGCTGCTGGAGGCGGCGGATCCGGTAGCGCAGCGTGTTCTCGTGGATGCTGAGCGTCCGGGCCGCCGACGCGGTGTCGGCGAACGCGTCGAGGTAGGCCAGCAACGTCTCGGCGTACGTCGAGTTCTTGTCGCGGTCGTGGTCGAGGAGCGCACGGAGGGGGTCGCCCTCGAGGCCGAGCTCCAGCACGTCGAGATCGGCGAGGCGCATCAGCAGCACGCGGCTGCGGAGCTCCTCGATGGTCGCGACAGCGGGCTCCGGGGGATCCACCGCGAGCGCGGCCAGGGTGAGCTCGGCCAGCCGGCGGCTCTCGGGCACGTCGGCGAGCGTCGCCGCGACCGGGCCGATCCCGATCTGGAGGGTGAAGCCGTTCGTACGCCGTACGGTGCCGGCGACGTCGCGGGCGAACGCCGCGAGGCTGCGGGTGCTCGTCATCTCGGACGTGGTGGGCAGCAGCGCGTAGATGGTCTGGTCGACGGCAGTGGCCATCCCTCGCGGATGCCAGGCCTCGCAGTAGAGGTTGACCAGGTCGATGGTGCGGGCCACGCCGAGTGCGGACTCCTCGTCGGGCGCGCGGGTCGTGATCGCCAGCACCGTCGCCGGGCTGTCAGCGGGCAGGCCGAGGATGGCCGAGGCCACGCCGCGCGCTCAGGCGGCCGCTGAGCAGGGAGGCGAGAGCCTCGGCGCGGTGCCAGCGCTGGCTGTTCTCCTGCTGACGGATCTGCAGCAGGTGCAGGGCGGTCACGGTGGCGGCGTCCTCGAGGGCCTGGCTCGCCTCCTCGCCCAGGGGCGGGTCGCCGTCGAGCGCCCACAGCAGACCGAGCAGCTCGCCGCCGGCGCGGACCGGCATGCCCATGCGGCCGAGGAGTCCCGGCTGGGTGGTGCGGAACCGCTTCGGGTGGTCGGCGTTGCGCACCTGGAGGTAGCGGTCGACGTCTCCGGCGAAGGTCGGGGTGACCCGGTTGGTGATGCTCTTCTGCCGGATCTCGTCGATGCCCTGGTGGGGGAGGTTCGAGTGGGCGTACATCAGGCCGTTGACGTCCTCGATCGCCGTCGCGCCGCCGACGTTGTGGGCGATCGCGTTGGCCAGCGAGAACAGGTCGCCGGGCCGGACCTGGGCGTACGCCGGCGCACGCGAGTCGCGCGCGTCGACCAGCGCGCCCACGAGCCGGTCGACGTCGCGCCAGGACGTGTCGTCGGGTGCGATCAGCAGGGCGACGTCGGACGACTCGGCCGCCTCGAGCAGGTCGGCGAGGTCTCCGCCCCGAGCCTTGGCGACCACGCAGGCGTACCGTCGCTGCCCCGCCTCGCGGACTGCTGCGACCGTCGCGGGCTCGCCCGGCCAGGCGCTGACGAGCAGCAGCACGCCACCCGGCCGGTCAGGCAGGGGCTCTCCGACGTCGTGGATCACGCATTCGCCCACGATCTCTCGTGCTGCTTCGGGCAGCCAGGCAGGGGAGAGACCGAGCGGGGCCGCGACCTGGGCGAGGGTCTCGGCCGAGAACGCACCCTCGTCGGCAAGGCGCTCTCCCGGCGGCATCCGCACATGCTAGTGCCCGCAGCGTCCTCACACTGGCTGCCATCGATGGTTCACCATGGGGGTCAGCAGGCCCACACAACACGCGAAGGAGCGTGGCGGGTGCACCGCCTCCCCGCCCCCCCCTCCCCCCCCCCCCGTGTGATCGTCGCCGCCGTCGTCCTCGTGCTCGGCCCTGCCGGATGCACCGGGGAGGAGCAGACCGTCGGCGACGCCGAGCAGTCGGTGAAGGAGGACGCCGAGATGTTGGCGGACGTGCTGGAACCCCTGTGCGAGCGGAAGTCGACGTGCCCGGCGCCGCTGGCGCTTTTGCGCGCGCTATTAAATATAACAAAAACTAAAAACAAATTAATTTCAATATCTGCGTGTGCGATAATAAACACTGCTTTGCTTTTGTCGCTCTCTATCTTTTTTTTTTTGCTCTTATTACATATCTCTTCTCTGTTGCGCTCGCTGTGCGTTTTGTATCAATTGTATTATTACAAGTTCGCTCTTTCATTTGTTTCTTTTTCTTACACTTTTTTCTCCCCCTTTCCAACCCACCTCTCTGCCCTTCGCTTCTTACCCCTGGCGAGCGAAGTCGACGGCCCGAGACAGCCGCTCCGAGCGGGAGTACATGCCGCTGGCGCTGATGCGCGCGCTGGCGGACGGGAACAAGGTGGAGTACTACAAGGGGCGCCCTTCCAGGTGTTCCTGTGTGTGGCGAACGAGGAACACGGGGTGTGGGCGTGGGTCGCCCCCGAGTATGAGGCCGAGACCCACCGCGGCGAGGAGCCCTGCAAGCAGGGCTGAACGGGGCGAGCGGGCCGGCCGGGGCTTCCCGGAGCTACGCTGACGAGGATGAGCAGGATCTTCACGACCAGCTTCGCCTCGGTCTATCCCCACTACGTGACGAAGGTGGAGAAGAAGGGGCGCACGAAGGCCGAGCTGGACGAGGTGATCGAGTGGCTCACCGGCTTCGACGAGTCGGCGTTGAGCGACCACCTGGCCGCGGGCACGACGTTCGAGGACTTCTTCGCCGACGCGCGCCTCAACCCGCGGTGCCTCCCTGATCACGGGCGTGGTCTGCGGGATCCGCGTCGAGGACGTCGACGATCCGTTGATGCAGAAGATCCGCTACCTCGACAAGCTCGTGGACGAGCTGGCCAAGGGCAAGTCGATGGAGAAGGTCCTGAGGGCGTAGGGCGAACCGCGGTCCGTGCTCCTGTCCGGGGAGTACCGTGCGGCCAGGGAGTTCGCCCTGGTTCGAGGAGGACAGCATGAGCACTGAGACTCGGCCGAGCGAGGCGGTCGCGGACGGCGAAGAGCGTTGGGGTGGACCGACGAGCCCGTTGGCCGGTGTTCCTGGCGGCCGTGATCGGGGTGACCGCCATGGCGCTGTGGGCGATCGTGGCTCCCGACCAGGCCGAGAGCGCCATCGCGACCGTGGTCGAGAAGGTCACCGTCGGCTTCGGCTGGTTCTACATCCTGCTGGCCACGGTCATCCTCGGCTTCGTGCTCTACCTCGGTATCTCCCGCTACGGCCACGTGCGCCTCGGTCCCGACCACTCACGGCCGGAGTTCTCGACCTTCGCGTGGGCGTCGATGCTGTTCGCCGCGGGCATCGGCACCGACGTGATGTTCTTCTCGGTCGTGGAACCCGTGACGCAGTACGTCGCCCCACCCACGGGTGACGGCGAGACCGTCCTGGCCGCGCGCGAGGCAACGGTCTGGACGCTGTTCCACTACGGCATCACCGGGTGGGCGATGTACGCCCTCATGGGGCTGGCGCTCGCGTACTTCGCGTATCGCCAGAACCTCCCGCTCGCGGTGCGGTCGGCCCTCTACCCGATCTTCGGCAAGCGCATCGACGGGCCGCTGGGCCACGTGGTCGACACCGCGGCGGTCCTCGGCACCGTGTTCGGTGTGGCCACCAGCCTCGGCATCGGCGTCGTCTTCCTCAACGTCGGCCTCAACGTGGCCTTCGGGATCGGGATCGGCACCGGCGCCCAGATCGGCCTGGCCGTCCTGGCCGTGGCGATGGCCGCGATCTCGGCGACGACGGGCGTCGACAAGGGCATCCGGTTCCTGTCCCAGCTCAACGTCATCCTGGCGCTCGGGCTGGCCGCGTGGGTGCTCGTCACCGGGCAGACCACCTTCATCCTCAATGCGGTCGTGATGAACGTCGGTGACTTCGTCGCCACCTTCCCCGGCAAGACGATGGAGACCTTCGCCTTCGTGGACAACGAGGAGTGGATGTCGCTGTGGACCCTGTTCTTCTGGGCCTGGTGGATCGCCTGGGCGTCCTTCGTCGGCATGTTCCTGGCCCGCATCTCCCGGGGCCGGACGATCCGGCAGTTCGTGGTCGGCACGATGGTGATCCCGTTCACCTACATCGTCATGTGGATCTCGATCTTCGGGAATGCCGCGATCGACCGCGTCCGCGGCGGTGACACCGCCTTCGCCGAACAGGCGCAGCAGTACGACGGGGCCGGGTTCTTCACGTTGCTCGAGGACTATCCCGCCACGGGAGTCCTGGTCGTGCTGTCCATCTTCGTGGGACTGCTGTTCTACGTCACCTCCGCGGACTCCGGAGCCCTGGTGATGGCCAACCTGAGCTCTCGGCTGCGGGACGTGCAGGACGACGCGGCGCCCTGGATGCGGATCGTCTGGGCGTCGGTGACCGGCCTGCTGACGGTCGCGATGCTGGCCGTGGGCGGCATCCTGGCGCTGCAGTACGCCACGATCATCTTCGCCGTTCCGTTCGCCGTTCGTCCTGGCCCTGGTGATGTGGGGCCTGCTCAAGGCCCTGCGCGTCGAGGCGCGCCGCGTCGACGCCGCCGAGCACCACCTTCCCACCGTGCTCTCGGCGCGCTCCGTCCGTGAGGGGCGGGAGGGCTGGCGGGCGCGGCTGGCCCGGGCGACGAACTTCGTCGACGTCGCGGACGCCGAGCGGCACCTCACCGAGGTGGTCGCGCCGGCGCTGGTCCGAGGTCGCCGCGGAGCTGAACGAACGCGGTCACTCCGTCGAGGTCACCTCCGGTGGCGCAGAAGACGGTGTGCGGCCGTGGGTCGAGCTGCGGACCCAGACGACGGAGCACCCGTTCGTCTACCGGGTCGAGGTGACGGAGTCGCCGGTGCCGACGTACGGCGGTCGCATGATCGGCGACCGCGACCGGTACGCACGGCTGGAGGTGCACCTCGACGACGGCGGGCAGGACTACGACGTCATGGGCTACGCCACGGACCAGCTGATCCACGACTGCCTCGACCAGTACGAGCAGCATCTGGCGTTCCTGCGGCTGACGTGAGTCCACGTTCGACGGCGTGACCGGGATCCAGCGTGCAGGCGACGGTCGCGCCGTCGGCGTCGGAGGCCGCGCAGGCCGATCCGCAATCGGGACAGACGCCGTACCTGGCAATCAGGTCGAGTTCCACCTCGTCCATGCCCCGAGCATTGCCGTGCGCTCCCACGGTAAAACAGTGGTCCGGGTCACCCCAGGTCGCGATAGTGCGTCTGCTCCGGCGAGTTCCCGGTCACGCAGAACGGCAGGCCGGCGGGGTCGCGGAGAACGTGCCAGCCGACTCCACGGCCGAGATCACCAGCACCGAGGCCGAGCAGCCGACGTACCTCGGCAGGCACGTCGTCGGCACCGTGGTCGAGGTGCGCGCGTGCCGGACCGTCGGGTTCGTCAAGACACTGGAAGAGCAGCTGTAACGGTGACCCTGCGTCGTCGTGCCACTTGCCCGCGAACTCGCCGGCGTCCGAGCTGACCCACCTCCCGGGAAGCAGCGCGCGCCAGAACGCCACCTCCTGCCGGTGCACCGCCTTGGGGGAGTCGATGCAGACCTGGACCATCCGGGACCGGTGCCCGTCGGGCCACGTGACCGGATCGGGAGGCTCGTGCTCGCTGACCCGCAGCACGCAGAAGCTCAGGCCGCCAGGAGACACCAGGGTCCGCCACCGGTCGTGCTCGGCGACGAGCTCTGCGCCCAGGCCGATGGCTCGCTCGATGGTCGCGTCGGGGTGATCGGCCTCGAGGTCGAGGTGCACGCGCGCAGGCCCGTCGATCTCCTGGAGGTGGAGGTACGACGTGCCGGCCGGTGGCTCGAAGCTGCGCAGCTCGGGGTGCCCCGGCCACCCGGCGCCGACCGGCCACCCGAGGACACCTCCCCAGAACTCGCCCGTCGACGCATGGTGGCCGGTGGGGACGTCGATGACCGCGTGCAGCCAAGCCATGGCGACAGGCTAGGACGGTGGCGGATGCGCGGGCGGCTCGTCTCAGGCGCGGCGCGAGAGCACGACCAGCATCCCCGCCAACCCGGCGGCACCGAAACCGGCGGCCGCGACGTACGCGCCATCGAAGCCGATGGCCGCGATGGCAGTGGCGTACGCCGCGACCGAGATGGCGCCGCCGACGTGGATGCTCGACTCCAGGACCGCGGCGGAGACCCCTTCGGCCCCGTCCGGTCCGTCGCGCAGCGTGTGCTCCATCAGGCCGGTGTGTGCGGCGCTGAGCCCGGCGCCCATCGCAACCAGGGCAGGGAGAAGCCCCAGCCAGAAGGAGGCGGCGCCGGACGCGACGAACCCGGCAGCGGCGACGGTGGCCACGGTCAGTCCGATCGAGGCGGTGCGCACCGAGCCGAGGCGCCTGCGCAGGCGGGGGACGACGAGGGTGCCGGCGAGGAGGATGCCGGCACTGGCCGGCAGCATCGCCAGTCCCGCCTTCGTGGGCGTGGCACCGGAGGCCTGGAGCTCCTGGGAGAGGGCGAACGCCACCACCGACCAGAGCGCCGATGTCGCGGCGACACCGCAGCATCCGGCGAGCAGCCGGCGTGAGCGCAGCACCCGGGACGGGAGCACCGGATCGCGATGACCCCGCTCGTGGACGACGAGCACACTGACGGCGACCGCGGCGACCACGGCCGCGCCGAGGACGACCATCTCCGGGGTCGAGTGCTCGCCCACGCCGATGACGGCGACCACGAGCCCGACCACCGCCAGCGTGGCCAGGCCGGCTCCTGCCAGATCGAGCGGGCGGCCGCGATCCGCCGGCGGCTCGGCCGGGACGAGGCGGCGGGCGAGCTCGAGCAGCGCCAGGGTGAGGGGGATGGTCAGCCAGAAGACCCAGCGCCACCCGACCAGCCCCGTCACCAGGCCGCCGTACATCGCCCCGGCGATCGAGCCGGACGCGCCAGCCACCGAGGACATGGCGAACGCCCGCGACCGCCAGGGCTCGTCGGGGAACAGCTCGCTGACGTAGCAGAGCGCGGAGGGGTACGCCGATGCGGCGCCGAGCCCCAGGAGGACCCGTCCGGCGTACAGGACCTCGGGCGTGGGCGCGGCCCCGCTGACCAGCGAGCCCAGCACGAGGAGCACGAGTCCGGTGAGGAACAGGGGTCGCCGTCCGAACAGGTCGCTCAGCCGCCCAGAGACGAGCAGCCCGCCCGCGAGCGCGACCGAGGTCGCGTTGACCACCCAGGCCAGGCCGGGTGCGCCCAATCCGAGCTCGGCGCCGATCGCCGGCAAGGCGAGCGCGGCTGCGAGACCGTCGAGCACGGCGAGGAACTGGACGCCCGCGAGCGTCCCGGCGAGCGCGGCGGCGCGCGGCCCGGTCCAGACGGGCCTGGTGTCGGTCATCGTCACGACGTCCCCCGGGCCTGGTCCTCGGGCTCGAGGACCCAGCCGACGACGACGTGTTCGGCTCCACGACGCTCCTCCCGTGCCTGCCCGAGCATGGTGCGCCCTGCGGCCCGCGCCCACTGCGAGACGGCGCCGTACGCCGCGAGCAGCTGCGGGAAGTGGGTGAGCTCGCCGCGCACCTCGGTGAACGCGTACGGGCCGCCGTGCAGCAGCGCATCCGGATCACCGCTGACCGGCAGGCACACCTCGACCTCGCGCGGGGTCTCCGGATCGTCGTCGTCCTCGGCACGGTCCGGTGGCCACCCGTAGCGCAGCAGCAGGGGGCCGAGGACATCTCGCTCCTCGGCCTCGGCCCGCGCTCGCAGCAGCCGCTCGGACTCCTCGACGAGGTCCTCCACGTCGCGCAACCGGACGACGCGGCGACGCAGCAGCACGCGCTGCTCGGGCACCGCGCCGAGCTCGACCTCGAACCCGTCGATCAGCTCCTGGAACCCGCTGAACAGCCGAACCAGGTGGTCGCGCTCGCGGCGACCCTCGGCCACCTCCCGCTGGATCCCGGCCCAATGCCGGTCCAGGCGCGCCATCCGCGATGCGGCGTCCGGCTCCTCCAGGATCAGTCGCACTTCCTCCAGCGGCACGGACACGGCACGGAGCGTGCGCGCCAGGACGGCGGTCTCGACCTGTTCGCGGGTGTACCAGCGGTAACCGGTGGCGTCGTCGACGCGCTCGGGAACCAGGATCCCTGCCGCGCCGTAGCGCCGGATCGTCGCCGCGGACAGCCCGCTCGCCTGGGCCAGCTCGCCGATGGTCAACAGCTCCATGGCGAAAGCCTCCGGGTTGACACCGTGACAAAGTCAAGCGCCGCGGTGCGGTTCCGGGACGGATCGACCTCCGACGCTAGCCGCCGTAGTCCTCGCCCGCTGGCAGGTCGGTCGCGTACGTCGCCAGGAAGGTCGCGATCCCGACGGCGGTCCGCTCCAGCTCCCGGGGATCGACGCTCTCGTCCGGCGCGTGGATGCGGCAGGCCGGCTCCTCGACGCCGAGCAGCAGGATCTCGGCGTCGGGATGGCCGGCCTGAAGTGCGTTGCAGAGCGGGATGGCGCCGCCCTGGCCGGCGGTCGTCAACGGCCGCCCGAAGGCCTCGCCCATGGCCGCGGCCAGCGCGGCGAAGCCGGGTCCGTCGGTGCGGGCGGCGAACGGCTCGCCGAGCGTCTTCGGCTCCACCCGGACCCGGGCTCCCCACGGGGCGACGGACTCGAGGTGCTCGACGAGGAGCCGCTGCGAGTCCGCGGCGTCGTACCCGGGCGGCACCCGCAGGTTCACCAGCGCCCGGGCGGTGTGCTGGATCGCGGCGGTCGCTCCGGAGACCGCGGGAGCGTCGATGGCCAGTACGTTGACCGACGGTCGCGCCCACAGCGCGTCGGCGACCGAGCCCGAGCCGAGCACCGAGACCCCGTCGAGGACGCCGGCGTCGGCGCGGAACCGCTCGACCGGATAGTCGGCACCGGTCCACCGGCCACCGGCCTCCAGTCCCGCGGATCGTGGTCTCGCCGTCGCCGTCGCGCAGGGTCGCCAGCATCGAGACCAGGGCGGCCAGGGCGTCCGGTGCGGCGCCGCCGAACATGCCGGAGTGGACCGGCCCGGCCAGGGTCTCGACGGTGACCAGCACGCTGCCGGTCCCGCGCAGGCTCGAGGTGACCGTCGGGGTGCCGAGCTCGATGTTGCCGGCGTCGGCGATCAGCATCACGTCGGCGGCGAACAGCTCCGGCTCGGACCGCACGAGGGCCTCGAGGCCGCCGGTCGACATCTCCTCCGACCCCTCGCAGACCACCCGGATGCCGACCGGCCACGGCTGCGGCAGCGCGCGCAGGGCGCTGAGCAGCATGACCAGGTTTCCCTTGCAGTCGGCCGCGCCCCGGCCGTACCAGCGCCCGTCGCGCTCGGTGAGCTCCCACGGCGAGGACCCCCAGGCCGACAGGTCCCCGGCCGGCTGCACGTCGTAGTGGGAGTAGAGCAGCACCGTCGGGGCACCGACCGGTGCGGGGGAGTGGCCGACGACGGCGAGGCTGCCGTCGGTGGTCTCGATCTGGCGCACGCCGGCGACACCAGCGTCGGCGAACAGCCCGGCCACCTCGGCCGCCGCCTTCGAGCACTCCTCCGGCGGCTCGATGTCCGCGTTGGCGACCGACCGCATCGCCACCAGGCGCGCGAGGTCGTCCCGGGCCCGCGGCATCCCGGCCCGGACGACCGCCGCCAGGTCGTCCGTCACAGGGCCTGCTCGAGGTACGCCGGCAGCATCTGCCACCAGGTCGGCCAGTCGTGGTCGTAGTCGGGACCCCAGTCGTCGACCCGGTTCGGGATCCCCTTCTCGCCCAGCACGGCCGCCGCGCGCCAGGACTCGCCGACGTCCTCCCACTTCCCGGACCCGGACGGGAGGTAGACGAACCGGCTGCGCAGCAGCTCCAGCTGCGGGCCCTGGAGGTCGGGCAGGAAGTGGAGCGGCGAGGAGAAGTAGAGCTCGTCGGTGAAGCCGCCGACGAAGCGCTCGATGTCGAAGGTGCCGCTCATGCACACCGCGGCGGCGAACCGGTCCGGCCAGCGGCAGAGCAGGGCCAGCGAGTTGAACGCCCCGATCGACGCGCCGGCGACGACGACGGGGGTCGGCCCGGCGCAGTCGGCGTGGATGGCCGGCACCACCTCGTGCGCGATCGCCTGCTGGAACGCGTTGAAGAGCCGGCAGCGGTAGTCCACCGATCCCTCGCCGCTCGCCATGGCGCGGCCCGGCGATGCTGTCGCACGAGTAGACCTTGATCCGCCCCGCTTCGAGCAGCGGCATCAGGTGGCCCAGCAGGTGATGCCGCTCGATCTCCTCGGCATCGCCCCCCGCCGTCGGGAAGACCAGCACGGGTACGCCGTAGCTGCCCCAGCGGACCAGGTTGATCGGTTGCCCCATCCGGTCCGAGTGCCAGCTCTCGGTGGTCTTCCAGTCAGCCATCGTCATCCCTACTCGTAGACGAACTTCTGGTCACCCGGGTGCAGCCAGGTCAGGCCGTCGCGCATCCGGTCGCGCCAGTTCTCCCAGTTGTGCCCGTCGCGTGCCTCGACGTACCGGACCTCCATGCCGACCTCCCGGAACGTGGTCACCATCGACCGGTTCGGCGTGATCAGCGGCTCGTACATGCCGCACGTCATGTATATCCGCTCCACGACCCGCTGCGGTCGGGCCCGGAAGCGGTTGACGAACTTCACCACCGGGTCGAAGGCCGGGCCGCCCCCGTGGTCGTGACCGATGTCGGTGAAGACGAGGGACGCCGACTCGAGGAACAGGGAGCCGAACACGCCTGGGTAGCGGGTGGCGGTCGAGACGGACGCGACCCCACCGAAGCTCGACCCCATCAGGGTGCGGCCCTCCGGGGACGCCAGGAGCGGGTAGGTCTCGGAGAGGTACGGCACCAGCTCGCGCGCCAGGAACCGTGCGTGCGGTGCGTGGTTGGCGTACTCGACGAGGCGGTTGCCCGGAGGGACGAACGCGACGACCATCTCGGCGACCTCGCCCCGGTGGATCAGGTTGTCCAGGACGGTCTTGGCCGCGGCGTAGTCGAGGTAGTCCCGGCCGTCGTGCACGATCAGCAACGGGTAGCGCGCCACGGTGCGGAAGCGGGCGGGGAGGTAGACGAGGAACGGCACCTGTCGGCGCAATGCCTTGCTGCCGATGGATGCCTCGATGATCTCGCCGGGACGGGACTCCGGATCCGGCAGGCACCAGTCGGGCACCTCGTAGCCCGTCGCCGAGAGCACCGAGCTCGCCCCGAACGGACCGTGGGCCAGCTTCGGGTTGAGCGGGTCGTTGACGTGCTCCTCATGGTGCTCGCCGTGGACGATCTCGAGCTGGTACTCCACGCGGGAGCCCTCGGGGAGCTCGGTCGTGGCGTACCACAGGTCCGTGTCCCGGATCCGGCGCAGCGGCAGCGGGTCGGGCAGGCCGACCACCCGGTGCCGGACCAGGACCTCGTCGGCATCGCCGCGCCACAGGAACGTCGCCCACGCGCCCTCGACGATCGGTCCGCCGTGCCGCTCCAGGAACCGGTCGATCGCGGAGGCGTCGAGGGGCCGTCGCTCCATCAGCCGGTTGACGGCCAGCTTCCGCCGCCGCTTCCGGGTGACGACCTGGTCCGCGGTCATGGCAGGCCCCCCACGGTGCCGATCGTGCCGTAGTCGCTGAGGACCCGGGCACCGTCGGGGAGCTCACCCTGCGGTCCCAGGTCGACGCGAGCGCCGTCGTCGAGCAGCAGGCAGCGGGCGCCGGCGAACCGGCGGACCAGCACGCGCAGCACCAGCGGGTCGTCGATCCGGAGCCGGCGTCGCGCATGCGGCATCGCCACGATGCCGGGTGCTCGTCGTAGCCCGCGGTCCCACACCTCGGAGCCGACGACGCCCCGAGGGCCGCGGTCGTTGTAGAGGACGACGCGGTCGGTCAGCGCCATCGCGCCCGCCGACCAGGCCACCACGGGCAGCTCCGCCGGTGGGAAGACGTCGAAGAGCTTGAGACAGCGCAGCAGCATGCCGACATGTCCACCCGCGATCACCAGGGCGCCGGCCGAGTGGAGGGTCTCCGCGACCTCGGCCCGGTGCCGTTGCACCGGTTCGCTCTCGCCGACCGGCGAGGCCGCCTCGAGCTCGCCGTACAGCTGGTCGAGGGTGGAGAGGTACCAGGAGTCCAGCGCCCGGACCTCCGCGATCCCGTCCGTGAAGGCGGCATCGGCGATGTCGGTGCGCACCGCCCGGCGTTGCACGGCGTACACGCTCTCGAGTGCGTGCTGCAGCCGTTGGGAGTAGATGCCGGCCAGCTCGTCGACGGCGTCCCGGTGGGCCAGCGCCGCTGCGGCGAAGTGCGGGTCGCTGTCGAGTACGTCGGTCAGCCGGCCGAACAGACCGAGGTTGTGGGAGCGGCCGTCGAGCACCTCGCGGAGCTCGGAGTCGTCGCCCTCGCGGTCCTGCCAGCCCGCGGTGACGGTGGCGACGCGGCCCTCGACCCCGAGGGAGCGGACCACTGACCCTGCCGTGGTCCGGAACCGCTGGGGTCCCAGCAGGATCGTGGTCATCCGGCGTGCACGCGCACTGTCCGCCCGACGTCGTCGAGCATCCCCCGCAGGGTGTCGTAGTCCGGGTGACGCATCCGGACGTAGGCGTTGGCCATGTAGCCGGCCTCGACCGCCTGGGTGCCGGTGCCGGGGTCGGGCAGGTGGGCGTCGATGATCCACTGACCGTGCCGGTCGTTGATGGCGTCGAGGCCGGAGTAGCCGTTGATCGTGCCGTCCGCGTCCGGGCGCAGGGCGACGATGCCGGCGGAGTACTGCCGCGACATCGGCCGCTCCGGCGACCCGTGCACGATCGCGTGCGCCCACTCGCGGTAGACGTCGACGTCGTTCGCGGCGGAGTACAGGTCCCAGGCGCCGACCCCCGGTGGCCGGCAGCCGATCTCGGAGAACCGCAGGCCCTTGGGCCCGTAGAACCACTCCATGTGGGTCGCCGACGTCGGGATGCCGAGCGCGTCGACGACGCGTGCGCCCATCTCCCGCACCTCGGCGTAGAACGGCGCGCCGTCGATCTGGTTGGTGGTCACGAACTGGGGCGAGATCCACCGCTCCCGCATCGCCTCGAGGACGTTGGGGTAGTAGTGCGTGGCCCAGTCGTGCGCGATCCGGCCGTCGATGGTGATCGTGTCGTAGAAGCCCTCGTGGCCCTCCACGAACTCCTCGACGGCGATCGAGTCGGTGTCCCCGAAGCCGCCCAGGGCATGGTGCAGCTCGTCCATCGAGTCCACCCGGATGGTGCCCTGCGCTCCCGCTCCGGCCCGCGGCTTGAGGATCAGCGGGAAGCCGATCTCGTTGGCGAAGGCGACGACCTCGTCGGCGGTGTGGGCGGCGGTCGACGCGGCGGTCGGTACGCCGGCGCGGCGGAGGGCCTCCTTCATCGACGGCTTGTCCCGGCACAGCCACGTCGTGTGGACCGACGCGCCCGGGATCCCACGCGCTTCGCGGACGCGGGCGGCCGCCATCTGGTGCGACTCGATGGTCGACTCGAGCCGGTCCACCCAGACCAGGTTCTGCGCCCACTCGACGGCGGCGTTGAGCTGACCCTCGTCGGTGACGTTGGAGACCTGGTAGTAGGCGGTCATCTGGCCGCGCAGCTCGTCCCCGAGATCGGACTCGGCGTACTCGCCCACACCGATCACGTTGGCGCCCACGTCGGCCAGCGCCGCGACGAAGCGGCGCTGGTTCTGCGGGAAGAACGGCTCCACGAAGATCACGTTCATGGGAGCCGACTCTAGACGGGACGGAACGCCCGCGCCCAGTCGGTCGCGTTCTTCGTCGCACGAGATGACCCCGGCTCAGGTGACCGGGGGAGAGTCAGGGCTCTTCCCGATGGAGGTACGCCGGGTCCTCGCCGACGATGGATGACATGACTTCCACGACGACTGACCAGACCATGCCCGCCCACGACCCCGCGCTCGAGGCACCCGCCGCCGCGCCGGTGAGGCGACTGACCCGCAGCCGCGACGACAAGTACCTCGGCGGCGTGTGCGGTGGCGTCGCCGAGTACACCGGCCTGGACGCGAACGTGGTCCGGCTGCTCGCGGTGCTCGGCACCGTGCTCGGGTTCGGCGTCCTCGTGTTCGCCTACGTCGCCGCGTGGCTCCTCCTGCCGGAGGGCTGAGCGTCCCGGCGGAGCCCACCGGAACGTGAGCGAGGGCCGGCGGTTCCCGGCATGATGTGACGTCGTGACCACCAACGACGGGGCGTGCAGCATCGAGGTCGCCCATGAGGTCCGGTAGGCCCGCAGCCGGCACCGTCTTCACCCGCAACCCACCGCCCTCCGGGGTGGTGGATGCGGCGCTGGGTGGGGTGCGCGACGCCTGCTACTGGCTGGAGGACGTCGCGGACGCCGCGTCGTACCCGACGCTCACGGGCACGGTCGACGCCGACCTGGCCGTCGTCGGCGGCGGCTACTGCGGACTGTGGACCGCGGTGCTCGCGAAGCAGCGCAACCCCGCCGCCCGGGTGGTGCTCCTCGAGGGGGGCACCGTCGGCTGGGCCGCGTCCGGGCGCAATGGCGGGTTCTGTGCCGCGAGCATCACCCACGGCGAGGAGAACGGGCGGTCGCGCTGGCCCGACGAGTACGACCTGCTCGAGCGGATGGGTCGCGAGAACCTCGCGGGCATCGAGCGGGCGGTGCATGACCTCGGGCTCGACTGCGAGTTCGAGCGGACCGGCGAGCTCGACGTCGCGACCGAGCCGCACCAGGTCGAGTCGCTCCGCGACGGCGCCGGCACCTTTCTCGACACGGATGCGGTGCGCGCGCGGGTGGACAGCCCGACGTACCTCGCCGGTGTTCTTCACGACGACGTCGCCCTGGTCCACCCGGCCAAGCTCGCCAAGGAGCTGGCCCGCGCCGCGACCGAGCTCGGCGTCGAGATCTTCGAGCACAGCCCGGTCGAAGCCCTGCAGGGGGAGCGCCGCGGCGCGACCGTCACGGTGCAGACGCGTTCGGGAGGGGTGCGTGCCGAGCGGGTGGCGCTGGCCACGAACGTCTTCCGCAGCCTGGTCCCTCGCTACCGGCTGCTGACCGTTCCCGTGTACGACTACGCGCTGATGAGCGAACCCCTCAGTGACGAGCAGCTCCGCTCGGTCGGCTGGTCGGGCAGGGAGGGTGTCGGCGACACGGCCAACCTGTTCCACTACTACCGGCTGTCGAGCGACAACCGCATCCTGTGGGGCGGGTACGACGCGGTGTACCACTTCGGTCGTCGGGTGAAGGACACCCACGAGTCGCGGCCGCAGACCCACCGACTCCTCGCCGAGCACTTCTTCACGACGTTCCCGCAGCTCGAGGGGCTCCGCTTCAGCCACCAGTGGGCCGGCGCGATCGACACGTCCACCCGGTTCTGCGCGTTCTACGGGCTGGCCAGGCAGGGCCGGGTCGCGTACGCCGCCGGGTTCACCGGGCTCGGGGTCGGGGCCACCCGCTTCGCGGCAGACGTCATGCTCGACCTGCTCTCCGGGGAGTCCACGCCACGCACGGAGCTGGCGATGGTGCGCGACAAGCCGCTGCCCTTCCCGCCGGAGCCGATCGCCTCGATCGGCATCCAGACGACGCGCTGGGCTCTCGAGCGCGCCGACCGGCGTGAGGGCCGACGTAACCTCTGGCTCCGCGCTCTCGACGCTGCCGGCCTGGGGTTCGACTCTTGACCAGTGCGCGGGCGGGCGTCCGGGACCGGCTGGGCAAGGCCGCCGGCGCGTTCACCAGCAACGCCCGGAACCCCAACCTGCGGCGCGCCCAGCTCAGCTTCCTCGGAGCCTGGACGGCGGAGTGGGCGTTCACCGTCGGGCTCGGGATCGTGGCCTACCGGGACGGTGGCGCGACGGCGGTCGGCCTGGTGGGGCTGCTCCGCATGGCGCCGTCCGCGATCCTGGCTCCGTTGTTGTCGCCGCTGGCCGACCGGGGACGCCGCGAGCGGGTCCTGATCCTGGTCTCCGTGCTGCGCGGCATCGCGACGGCGGGGGCTGCGCTCGTCGTGGGCGTGGGAGGTCCGACCCAGATCGTCTACGCGCTGGCGGTGCTGTCGACGATCGCTGCCACGCTCTACCGGCCGGCGCACTCGGCCCTGCTCCCGTCGCTCTGCCACACCGGGTACGAGCTCGCCAGCGCCAACGTGGTCCGGGGGCTGCTGGACTCAGCGGCCACGTTGGTGGGCCCGCTGCTGGCGGCCGTGCTGCTCCAGCTCAGCGGCGTGACCGTCGTGTTCGCCGTGGCCGCCGGCGCCTCGCTCTGGGCCGCAGCCCTGCTGGTGCGGCTGAACTACGACGCGCCTCCGCGTCCGTCCGCCCCGGCCGAGACCAACCTGGTGGGCTCGGCGGTGGAGGGCATCCGGGTCGTCAGCAAGAGCGGCGACCTGGCCCTGATCATGGGCCTGGCGGTGGCGCAGTCGTTCACGCGGGGTGCCCTGACCGTCCTCACCGTGGTGGTCGCCATCGATCTGCTGGGGACCGGCGAACCCGGCGTCGGCATCCTCACCGCGGCCGTCGGGGCAGGTGCGGTCCTGGGCTCGCTCGGTGCGTCCTTGCTGGTCGGCACGCGCCGCTTGGGCGCGTGGTACGCCGTCGGGGTCGCCCTGTGGGGCATCCCGGTCACGCTGATCGGCGTCTTTCCCCACCAGGCCGCCGCGCTGGCCCTGCTGGCGCTCGTGGGTGTCGGCAACGCGCTGATCGATCTCGCAGGATTCACGCTCCTGGGCCGACTGGCCCCGGACGAGGTGCTGGCGCGGGTCTTCGGCGTGCTGGAGAGCCTGGTCGCCCTGTCCATCGGGGTCGGCGCGATCGTCGCCTCGGTGGTGGTCGACCAGGCGGGCGTGCGTCCCGCGCTGGTGAGCGTCGGCCTGGTCTGCCCGGTCCTCGCCGTGGCCTCCTGGCGACGGCTCCGGGGATTGGACCGGTCCATCGACGTACGTGACCACGACATCGGGCTGTTGCAGTCGGTGGCCATGTTGAACGTCCTGCCCCTGCCCGCCATCGAGCAGCTCGCGCGCGGCCTGGAACCGGTCGGCGTGCCGGCCGGGCAGATGGTCGTCACCCAGGGTGAGGTCGGGGATCGCTACTTCGTGATCGAGTCGGGCGATGCCGAGGTGATCGGGGACGGGCGGGTCATCGCCACGCTCGGGCCGGGGGAGGGGTTCGGCGAGATCGCACTGCTCCGGCGGAGCCGTCGGACGGCGTCCGTGCGGGCCCGCAGTGAGCTCCGGCTCCAGGCACTGCCGCTCGGACCACTTCCTGCCCGTCGTGCTCGGCTACACGCCGAGTGCCCGCGAGGCGGGCACCGTGGTCGACTCCATGCTCGACCGCTTCACGCCGGAGGACGACGTCGAGCAGCCACCACCCCGCTAGACCGGTGCGTCCGTGACCGGGTGTCCGGGGTCCGGCCTGGCGATAGGGTCGGCCATGACTTCTGGTCGCTCCCTCCTGCTCATCGCTGACATCGGCGGCTACACCGACTACATGCGATCGCACCGGATGAGTCTCGCGCACGCCGAGGTCAACACCGCGAGGCTGCTGGAGAAGGTGATCGATGCCGCCCCGGAGTTCGAGCTGATCGAGATCGAGGGAGACGCCGCGTTTCTCTCCCACCCGGCTGACGAGCTGGACGGCGACGCAACGGTTGCCCTCACGCTGGAGGCGGCCGCGGCCATGCACCGGGCGTTCCACCTGGAGCGCGAGTACGTCGCGGCCAACCTGTGCCCGTGCCGGAGCTGCGCCCAGGCGAACAACCTGAAGCTGAAGTTCGTCGCGCACGTCGGCGAGGTCGCCACCCAGACCATCAGGAACCACACCAAGCTCGTCGGGATCGACGTCATCCTCGTCCACCGCCTGCTGAAGAACCCGGTCGAGGTGCCCGAGTACGTGCTGGTCTCCGAGGAGCTCTACCGCGCCGGCGACACCCCGCTGCCCGGTCCTGAGCACGAGGTGTCCCAGGACATCGAGGGGATCGGTCCGGTGCGGGCGTACTTCGTGGACGTCGCCGACCTCCCGGATCCGCCCCCTGCGCCGCCGGACCAGTCCCTGGTCGGACGCCTCGGGCGGACGCTCGTCGTCGCCGGGACCGGCCTGCCGTACATGCTGGGCCTCCGTCGCGGACGGCGTACCGCCACCGCTGTCTGATCTGCCCGCCCGCGTGATGGAGGGCATGGAGACCCTCACCCGCAACAACGGCGTCCGATGCTGCCCGCCCTCGGCCTGGGCGTGTTCCAGACTCCGATGGACGAGACCCGCGACGCCGTAGGGTCAGCGCACGGCGTCGGCTACCGGCACACGCACGTCACGCTGGAGAGGTTCGGCCGCGAGATCCCCGAGGCCGGACGACCTCGTGTGGTCCGGTTGCCCGGACATCACATCTAGCCGGCGCCTTGCAGACGCTCGGTGAGAGCGGCCCAGGCAGTGACCATGGTCAGACGACCGCACGTCTCTGGCGGAGCGAACTGGGCGGGCGGCTCCACACCGTCACCGAAGGCGAGCGGGACGAGCGCTCGCACGAGCTCCACGAGGTCGCCGTCGGCGCACCAGACCTCGCCAGAGTCGAGCTCTGCTGTCAAAGGAGGTCGGAGCGACATCTCGGCGACGCGGCGGTCCACTTCGGCCGACAGCCGCTCAATCGCCAGGTGCAGGCCACCACGGTCCGGGTAGGCCGCCACGATCAGCGGGAACTGGATGTTGCGGAGCTGGAGCAGGCGGTACCGACGGGTAGTCCGTCGGAGATCCGCGACCGCCTCGTCGAATCCTGCCTGTCCGTCGGTCCGCACCAGGTCGACCAGCGCCGCGAGCGCGGCGGCCTTCTGGGCGTCGCCGTCGGTCGCCTCGCCGATCAGCCGGAGGGCCTGGTCGGCGTCGAGCAGCAGAGCCGCCGAGGCTGCCTCGAGCGGGCGTCCTGCCTTGCGTTCGAGCTCGACGTAGTCCGAGATCTCCGGTCTGGCGGTCTTGATGGACCCGTCGAGAGCCAAGACGGACCACCGGATCCAGCGCACCCACGGGGTGTCCAGAGTCAGGTCCTTCACGTGCTCGGCGGCGTCGCCGATGTAGCCGTTGACGGCCAGAGACACCGCACGGATCGCGGACTTCCAGTCTTGCCCGACGACCTCCGACGGGACGTTCTCGAGCCACTCGTCGAGCTCTCCGGACACGTCCGCGAACCAGTTGAGATGGGTCACCACACCGGTCTCCATCAACCAGTTGTCGCGCGTTCCCTCGTGGAGAGCATGCTCTGCAGCCCGGGCAGCGGGCCACCAGAGGTCTGCGTCGGAGAGCGCCCAGGCGAGATGTGCCCACGAGTAGCTCTCCTTCGGGGCGAGCAGCACGGCCAGCGCAAGATGCGGTACCGCCTCCCAGGTCGTGGTTCCTGCGTCGGTGGCGGACGCTCGCCGGGCGAGCAGCAGACCCCAGTGCAGGCAGGCGCTGGCCAAGGCCGAGCTCGGGAGTTGTCGCTCGATGACGGTCATCAGGTCGAGACCCTCAGCGATCAGATCGGCCGTGGACCCCTCCGACTTGTCGTACGACGCGACCCACAGGGCGTCGACCAGTTGCAGTCCGGTCTCAGGATCGAGTGAGTGACGGTAGGACTGACGCAGGGTGCGTAGGACAGCGCTCTGGTCTCCCGCGTTTCGGTACCGCGCTGCGGCGTCGAGGAGGTGACTCGCGGTCTCGTCGGCTGACCCGGCTGCCGTCGCCCAGAGCTCGTGCACCCGCCCGTCCTGGGCGAAACTGGTCCCGACTTCGGAGTAGTCACTCGCAAGCCGACAAACCACGTCCGGCTGCTTCATCCGCGCGGCGACCTCCATCCGGAAGAACCGGTAGCGCTCGTCGGAGCGGTACCGCTCCTGGATCCTCCACCACGGGATGTCGTCGAGCGCCTGTACTCGCTTCAGCCCCGTCTTCAGCAGGTCGCGGCCGAAGTGGAGCTGCTCGCCGGCCTCGAGCAAGACCTGGGCGCGCAACAGGATCGGTGCCGCTCCCGACGGGTCGTTGCGAGCGGCCACCGACGCAGCCGACTGCGCGTCCGCATACAGGTGACTGTTGGGGTCGGCGAACGACTCGGCCGCTTCGCGCAGGCGCGCGAGGACCGCGACGATCGCCAGGTCACCAGTCCGGGTGTGCGAATCGGCCAGGCGTTGCGCCTCGGCGACGTCCCCGCGGGCGTAGGCGAGGAAGGCCCGGCCCAACGCCGCTCCCGAGTCGCTCGAGTCGCCGTGCACCGGTCTGAGGTGCTCTTCAGCAGCGTCGAGCTCTCCCTGGACGAGCAGCCCCAAGACGTCGTTCGCGATCTCGGCGGCCTTGAGATCTGCGTCGCGTCCAGAGTCTCCGATCTCATCGCGCTGCCTGATCAGGTCTCCTGCGACGGCAATCTCACCCCGGGCCAGGGAAAGCCGTGCCGACAGCCGCACCACCTCTTCGGTGGTGGCGTGGTCGTGTGCAAGTTCGCGCAGCCGCTCAGTCGTCTCGGCGGGCAGGATGTCGGCGATTCGGCCGCTCCGATCGGAATCGACCAGGCGAAGGGCGCGATCGGAGAGCAGGGCCGCAGACTCCGGTGGCGCTTCGAGAACGCCGTCGACGAGTCGGCCGAGGGCCACCTGCGGCTCACCGCGCCACACGGAGATCTCGGCCAGCTCAGCGAGAAGCTGCCAGCACGGGGGAGGTTCGTCGGGTGCGTCTTGAGTCACGGCCATCAGGTACTGCCGCTCCGCCTCGTCAAGGTTCTCCGGACCGCTGTCCGGATCCGCGAGCGCGCGCGCCAGAGCCACCCGGGCGTGGCGGATCTCCGCTGCCGCGGGACTCATCGCCGTGGTCCTGGTGTCGCGGGCATGCCGTGCGGGCGTCCGGTTGTCGACCTGGCGCCCGGCCGCATGGTCGGGTCGAAGTCAGGATCGACGAAGAACCCAGGATTGCCGAAGGTCGAGACCAGTTCTTGAGGGATGAACCGAAGCACCCGCTCACGGGCGTACCACACGCTCTGGTCCAGGGGCTTGCCCTGGGTGAGCGCGGTGAGCAGCAGGCCGACGAATGTCTGTGGGTCGGAGCCCGTGCGCTGGCCGACGTACCGCTCCAGGCCGGGGCTGTGGCACGCGAACACGACGGGCACATGGAGCCCACTCGAGAGCTCTTCGGCGACCATCGGGGCGGCCCGGATCGCGTCCGAGCCTGGTTCGGTGCTGACGGTCACGAGAACCACCGCGCGCAGGTTCCCCACGCGCTCGAGCTCACTCACCAATGAGCTCGGGTCGCGGAAGTCGTCGTCAGCGAAGCCGACCCGGGCCACCGGCCGTTCCCCCGTGCGCTCCCGGCGAAGTGGAGCGCAGAGGACCAGGTAGTGGGGCATCTGGTCGACCGCGTCGAGGAACTCGTCCCAGCGGGCGGGCTTGCCGGTCGTGGCTATCAAGGCCCTGGCCCCTTCCATGGTGTCCAGCTCGTCCCTGATCCGATCGGCCAACCGATCTTGCGGGGAGGGCAGGGTGTTGACCAGCACGACGTCCGTGACGTTTCCCGGGCCGGCGGTTGAGGTCGGAGAGCTGGTGGGTGCGGACGGGCCACCCGAGGTGCGTGCCCGTACCCGCGAGACGACGATCCGGCGACGGATGGCGTCGGAAGGGGTGTCCGCTGCGCGCGGGAGATTCAAGTACTCCCAGGGCAGCTCTGCCAGCAGCTGCCACGGGTCCTCAAAGTCCAGGTCCAGACGGACGAGCTGGTTCCTGGTCGCCCCCTGAATGAGCTCCTTGAGCGAGTCCGGAATCGCCGTGTCGAAGAGGATGGCGCCCGCGGCCTCGATGGCACGACGCGCACGGCGCTGCCAGCTCGGGTCGCCATAGTCTCGCGCGCGCATGACGGCGTCGGACAGTTCGCAGAGTCGGCGCACGGCTGCGAGCTGACTCAGCTCGAGCGCGCTGGCCTCGCGCTCACCCCTGCTCACCCGGCCGTTGCCGTCCTGGTCCCATTCTGCGACGACGTGTGTCTGCGTGAAGGTCAACGCAACTCGTACGACGTCGAGCTCATCGGGCCACCCAGGGATGCCAGCTGCCGGCAGAACGGGGCGTGCGCGGCGAGCCAACGGCAGCTGACCCTGGGCACGCATGCTGCGTTTCGGCCGTGGATCGAGCCGAGGGTCGTACCTGTCCAACGCCTCATAGACGTCATCGGTGGTGAGCCATCCGTCGGTTCCGGTGAGCGCCTCGTCGACCAGCACATTGGCCAAGGCCTCGGTGAACGGGCTCGGTCGGCCATCGGCGACCTGGTCCTGGACGACCTGGTTCCCGCCGCTGGCGAGCACCCAGGTACCTTCTCCGAACGACTCGACCACACTCTCCTCGAGCGGCCCGCGGAACTGTCCCGAGTAGCAGCAGTCCAGAATCACGATCTTGGACCTGGCTCGAGCCGAGTCCAGCCAGGCACTGAGCTCGGACGTGTTGACAGCCAAGCCGCCGCGTTCGTCGTACGGCACGTCCACGCCGAGAAGGCCGAGGTTCTGGTCCTGGCCGAGCCGTTCCCCGTGGCCCGAGTAGTAGATCAGGAGCGTCTCGTCAGGCTCGCTGGTCGAAGCGATCCTGTACAGCTCTGTGCGCAGCTGGTTCGACGTGAGGTTCTCCTTCACGTCGATGCGGGCCTGGTCGGCGATCAGTCCGAACTCCGGGTGCGTGAAGGCCTCCCGGAGCCGTGCCAGGTCGTACTGCGGTCCGTTCAAGGGCGGCATTCCGCCGTCCGTGGACGCGTACTCCCAGTTCCCGACCAGCAGCGCGCGAAACTGCGGCGTCGCCATGGAAGCTCACCCCTGCCCGGGAGGACCGAGGGCGGTCGTGGCCACGGTTGTCAGCTCCTGCGCGCCGAGGCCGTCCGCGTCGACGACGACCGTCCGGCTTGTCGCCGACGTGTCGATGGACACCGTGACTGTCCGGTGACCGGGTTTGGAGACGATCCACGCCTTGATGACTTCCACCATGGCCGTGATCGCGCCTGCACTTCCCAACGAGACGAGCACGTCGGTCAGCTCGGCGGCGCCCCTCCCGCCCGAGGCGACGCCCGGGTCCTGGACCTCGCGCGGCAGCTTGCGGCGCAGCTCTCCCTGCAGGTCCGCCAGGTCGGCGCGCCAGCGGTCGTCGTCCTCTCGACCCCAGTGCTCGATATCGGGCCGGACAAGGGCAACCACGCCCTGCGGGATGTGGTCAGGCCTTGGACCCGAGCTGGACATGCGTTGCTCCTTCCGGTCGTTGGGATACCGGTGTCTGACAGACGGGGAGGGGCGCACGCTGATACGCCTGGTCTAGTCGGCGCTCCTCGTGTCATCACTCGTCGATGAACGGTTGCCCTGACGAGGCTCTTGCGCGGCCCGGCACGTGCCTCACCCCTCTCGGAGTAGCGTGCCGCCATGCGATTCGGTCTGGTCGGCACGGGTCCGTGGGCGACGATGGCGCACGGCCCGGGGCTGTTGGCGGCGAGCAACGTGGAGCTCGTCGGGGTGTGGGGTCGGAGCCTCGAGAAGGCGGAGGCCCTGGCCGCGAGCCTGGGGGTCACGGCGTACGACGACTACGACGCCCTGCTCGCGGACGTGGACGCCGTCGCGTTCGCGGTCCCGCCCGACGTCCAGGCCGAGATGGCGATGACCGCCGCGCGGGCAGGGAAGCACCTGCTGCTCGACAAGCCGATCGCGGTCGATGTCGAGGATGCGCGCGCCCTGCGCGACGCCGCCGCCGCGGCAGGGGTGGCCTCAGTCGTCTTCTTCACCGACCGCTTCGTCGGCACATCGCGAGCGTGGTTCCGTGAGGTGGCCTCCACCGGTGGCTGGCGGGGCGGCTGGCTGCGGTGGCTCAGTGCCCTCCAGGAGGCCGGCAACCCGTTCGGCGCCTCGGCGTGGCGCCACGAGCGTGGGGCGCTCTGGGACACCGGGCCGCACGCGCTGTCGACCCTGGGTGCCGCGCTGGGTCCGGTCGTCTCGGTGACGGCGGTGGGCGGCGAGGGTGACCTGGTCACGCTCGTGCTCCGGCACGAGTCGGGTGCCCTGAGCAACGCGTCCCTGACCCAGTTCGCCCCACCAGCAGCCGCGGGGTTCGAGGCCGTGCGTGTGGGGCGAGGCCGGCCTGTCGCCCATGCCCCCGCGACCCGACGACGAGGACCTCGCGACCCCGTTGGCGACCGCCGCGGAGGAACTGATCGCGGCGGCCGCGAACGGGGAGCCGCACGAGGTCGACGTGGCGTTCGGTGCCCACGTCGTCGAGCTGCTGGCCGACGCCCAGGCGCAGCTGGACGCCGGCCGCGGCTAGTCAGTCGTTGATCACCTCTCCGCCGGTGGCGTAGAGGAACGTCACGTAGGCGACGGCGTCCGCGTTGATGCGGAGCGCGGTGCGGTTGACGTTGGCGATCGTGTCGCAGGCGTCGTGGTAGCAGACGTCGTAGGCCTCACCTGCCGTGCCGCCCCACTTGGCGACCTGCTCCGGGGTCTTCTCCACCTCAGCACCCGTGAACAGCCCTCCGGCCGGGATGCCGTTGAGGATGAACGCCTGGTAGTCGGAGCGTCCGCTGAAGGCGGTCGACTCGGACGGGATGCTCCGCTCGGTGTAGTACCGCTCGAAGAGCGCCTCGATCTCGTCCGACCCGTCCGGTCCGACGAGGCCGAAGTCCGAGCCGTCGCCGTCGTAGCGGAACAGGCCGTAGTTCGGCGAGGCGATCATGTCGAAGTTGAGGTACATCTCGATGCCCGCCACCTGCTCCTCGGTCAGCTGGCCGACGTAGAAGGTCGAGCCGACCAGGCCGCCCTCCTCGCCGCCCCACCACGCGAAGCGGACCCGGTTGGCCGTCTTGGCCTTGCTCATCTGCTCGGCCAGCTCGAGCAGTGCGCTCGAGCCGGAGCCGTTGTCGTTGATGCCCGGGCCTTCGGGAACGGAGTCGAGGTGGGCTCCGGCCATCACCACGTTGTTCGGGGTCGCCGAACTTCGACTCGGCGATCACGTTGGTGGTCTCGCCACCCTCACGGCTGACGTTCGCGAAGACGCGCATCGTCAGGCCGGTGATCCCGGCGAGCTCCTCGCCGAGGGCGTACGTCGCGTTGACCGCGGGGATGCCGCCGGTGTACCCGTTGCCGAGCGTCACGGCCGGGATGTTGTTGCGGTCCTCGGCGGTGGTGTTGCCCTGGTTGAAGAAGATGATGGCGGAGGCGCCGGCAGCCGCGGCGTTGTTGCCCTTGATCTCGAACGTGCAGGTGCCGCGCTGGATCAGCGCGATGTTGCCGGGGGTGAAGCCGTCGAAGTCCTCTGGCTCGCAGCCGCTGGTCGACGTGTTGCCCAGACCGAGCTGGACGTCGATCGGAGTCACCGGCGCGGTCACGTCGCCCGGCTCGGACTGCGGTGTCGCGCCGAAGTCGGTGCCCTCGGTGTAGGCCACCGCGTCCGGCGCGGTCTGCTCCAGCTCGGAGGGGCCCTCCTCCTTGAAGTTGAAGTACGGGAAGGACTGGGTGCTGATCTTGTAGCCGGCCTTCCGCATCCGCTTGATGACGTACGCCGCGGACGCGTCGTAGCCGGGGGTCGCCGACGCGCGGGTGCCGTCGTGGGCGTTCGCGATCCGCTGGAGCGCCCACTCGTGCTCCATGACTCCCTGGAGGGTCACGCACTGGAGCAGCTTGTTGACCGACATCTTGGCCTGGTTGCACTTGCCGCCGTGGGGGGCGGCGGAGTACGTGGGTGATGGCGCCGAGACGAGCAGTGCCGCTCCCAGGCACAGCGTCGTGAGCGCAGCGACGGTACTTCGAGTGAACTTCATGGGGCCTCCTGCCCGAGTGATGGATCCCCCAACTCACCGCAATCTAGACCCGGCGACGCGGCTTGGGAACCCGGTCGTCAGGGCAGTGACGACGCCGGGAGGGCGGGTCAGGACCCGGTCCGCCCGGAGTCCCGGTGGGTCACGGACACCAGCGGCAGGCCCGTGTCGCGGACCTTGTTGAGCAGCCCGTGCAGCGCGGCCTGGTCGGCCACGTGGCCCTTCAGGAGCGTCGTGCCGTCGGCGTTGTGCGAGAGGGCCATGCCGTCGAACCAGGAGGTCCACCTCTGATCGAGGTGTCCCCGGATGCGGATCTCGCACCACCCGACGCCTCCATCGGTGCCGGACGTCCCCTGGGGCTGGTTCATGACCAGGACGCTAGAGGCCGTCGTGGTGAGCAGGCCTCACCACACGTGGTGAACGAGGTGATGAATCTCGTGGCGCCGCCTACAGCAGGTCGAGCTCCCGGGCGCGGCGGAGAGCCGCGCGACGGTTGTTCACGCCGAGCTTCAGGTAGACGTTCTTCGTGTGCGTGCGGACCGTGTTCAGCGACACCACCAGCTCCCGAGCGATCTCGGGGCCGCTGAGCTCGGTCCCGAGGAGCCGGAGCACGTCCCGCTCGCGAGCGCTGAGGGGGTCGACCATCGCCGTGGCCGTGGGCCGCCGGTCAGGCGTCGCGCCCAGGGCGGTTCGGAGCCGGCCCACGTAGGGAGATGCGGCGGGACCGGCTGCCGGCCTCGGCGAGCAGCGCCGCCATGGGCGCACCCTCGTCGACGAACGTCCGGACGTACCCCTCCGGCTCCGCCAGGTCCAGCGCACCCTCGAGTGACCTCAGCGCCCTCGGCAGGTCTCCCATCATCTGCTGCGCCAGTGCCTGCACCACCAGGATCTCGATCACCGAGCCTGCCCTCTGCCCGTCCTCCGCCGCTCCCAGGAGGCGACCCAGGAGCCCAGCCGCGTCCTCGAGATGCCGCTCGTCGCCCTCCACGGCGTGTTGGGCCAGGAGCACCCTGGCGAGGGTGACGTGCTCGAACTCGTGCAGGTAGCTGAGCTCGTCCGTCACGCGCAGGCCCTGCTGATCGACCCAGCCGAGCGCGTCGTGCACCCGTCCCTGGCGGAGCCAGGCCCGGGCCCGCATTGCGGGAACCGGTCGGACGTTCGGTGAGAAGTCACCCGCATAGAGCCGATCCGCCTCGTCCAGCAGGTCGGCCGCCTGCTCCAGGTCTCCCTCAGCCGCGCAGACCTGCGCCATGACCACACGCCAGCGGTAGGCGTTCTGCGGCAGTCCGGCGGCCTCGCCGAGCTCGCGGCTTCGCAGCAGGTCGCGCCGGGCCGCGGGCAGGTCGTCGAGCTCCCGGTGGAGGGCGGCCCGACCGACGTACATGTCCACCGTCCCGCGCATGGCCGGGTTGCCATGCCGGGAAGCGAGGTCCAGCGCCTGCTCGAAGGTGCGCATCGCCGCGCCCAGCCGCCCCAGCGTCACCTGGATGTCGGCCAGCGTGATGGAGCAGCCGAGCACGTCGGAGACGTGGCCCATCTGCTCGAAGTCGACCAGGCAGCCGGCGTACGACGCGTGGGCCACGTCGAGGTCACCCTTCGTCCACGCCGCCAGGCCCAGCAGCGCGGAGGCGGCGGTGCGGCTCAGGTGGTCGTGGTCCAGCCCGAGGTCGAGCGCGCGCCGGGCGAAGACGACCGTCGCGTCGACGTCTCCTCCCACGAGCGCCAGTCCCGCACGGTGGACGGCGATCTCGGCCGGCAGCCGACGTAGCTCGTCCTCGTCCCCGATCACCCCGTCGTCGGCCGCCAGCCATCGCTCGGCGTCGTCGAGGAGGTCCTCGACCCTCTCGGTGGTGCCGGTGGACAACCGCGCTCCGGCCAGGTTGTTGCTCAACACCGGCCGGGCCCGAAGCACGTCCTCGGGAAGGCTCTCGAGCCAGCCGCGCATCGTCGCCTCACGCCGGTCCCTGCGCAGAGCGGGGATCTCCAGCTCCATCAGGTGGGCCGCGCCCGCGAAGTCGGCACCGGCCATCGCATGTCGGATCGCCGCGGGCCGGTCGCCGTTCTGCTCGTACCACTCACTGGCCAGCCGGTGCAGTCGCCCGACCCGCTCCGGCTGCTCGTCGAGGAGCCGGGCCTGGAGGACGTCGGCGAACAGGTGGTGGTAGCGATACCACTGGCGGCGGTCGTCCAACGGGACCACGAACAGGTTGTCCCGGTCGAGGGCCTCCAGCATCGCGCGGCCGCCGTCCTGCCCGGTGACGGCGTCGCACAGGGAGCCGTTCATGCGGTCGAGCACCGCGGTCTGCAACAGGAACGTCTGGACGTCCTCCGGCTGCCGTTGCAGGACCTCCTCGACCAGGTAGTCGACGACGTAGCGGTCGTCGCCTGCGAAGCCGGCGATGAAGGTGGCGACGTCGTCTCGTCCGGCCATCGACAGTGCTGCGAGCTGGAGCGCGGCGATCCAGCCCTCGGTGCGCCCCTCCAGGGCGGTCACGTCCGGCGCGGACAGCTGCAGGCCCATGGCGTCGTTGAGGTACGCCGCCGCCTCGTCGGGCGTGAAGCGCAGGTCGGCGGCCCGCACCTCGACGAGGTCCCCGCGGGCACGCAACCGGGGGAGCGGCAGGGCCGGGTCGGCGCGACTGGCGATCACCAGGTGCAGTCGGGGAGGCAGGTGGTCGAGCAGGAACGCCATGCCGGCATGCACCTCGAGCGAGTCGATGACGTGGTAGTCGTCGAGGAGCAGCACGAGGTCGACCTCGCCGGCACCGAGGTCGTTGAGGAGGGTGGTGAGCACGAGCTGGAAGGGTGGCGGCTGGGGTTCGCGCAGCAGGCCGAGCGCGGACGCGCCGATGCCGGGCGCCACGGTGCGCAGCGCGGTGATCACATAGGTCCAGAAGGTCGCGGGGTCGTTGTCGCCCGCGTCCAGCGAGAGCCAGGCAGTGGCCGCCTCGACGTCCGGAGAGTCGGACACGGCTGCCACCCAGTCGACGAGCAGCGTCGTCTTGCCGAAGCCGGCCGGGGCCGAGACGAGCATCAGCTTCGCCGTGAGCCCCTGGTCCAGGCGATCGCTCAGTCGGGGCCGGGGCACCAGGCCACGTCGCGGTTGGGGGAGGAAGAGCTTGGTCTCCAGCAGAGTGGTCGACATCCCCGACTCCTGTTGCGGCAACGACGGCCCAGCGATACCCGGGCCGTGTGGCAACACCGTAGTCCGTCCGAGGCGCCTACGCTGGGCTCCCGGAGGGAAGGCCCCAGTGCGAGACCTGTCGAGTTCCCGGCGAGAACCCCAGGTCGGTCGCGTCGGGTGGGGCTTCGTCGCGACGTACGCCCTGGCCTTCATGAGCATCGCCCTGATGCTGATCGCGCCGCTCCTGGTGACCTTGGCCCTCAAGGTCAAGTCGCTGGTCGGAGTCGACCAGGCGCCGAGCAGCCTGGCGCTCGTCGCCGGCGTCGGCGGCCTCCTGTCCCTCGTGGGCAACCCGCTCTTCGGCAGGATGAGCGACCGCACGTCGTCGTCGCTGGGGATGCGACGGCCCTGGATGATCGGCGGGCTGGCGGGCGGCTGCTTCGGCATCCTGGTCGTCGCGGTGGCACCCAGCATCCCGGTCGTCCTGGTCGGCTGGTGCCTGGCCCAGCTGTTCTTCAGTGCGCTGCAGTCCGCTCTCGTCGCGGTGCTGCCGGACCAGGTCCCGGTCGACCAGCGCGGCGCGGTCTCCGGCGTGCTGGGCGTCACCGTGCCCACGGCGTCGGTCGTCGGCACGTTCCTCGTCCAGCTCTTCACCGGTCACCAGGTCGCGATGTTCCTGGTGCCGTGCGCGATCGGCGGGTTCTTCGTCCTGCTCTTCGTGGCCACGCTGGACGACCGGCGACTCGCTCCGGAGGACAGACAACCGTGGTCGGTGCGCGACTTCCTCGGGGCGTTCTACTTCAACCCGCTCCGGAGCCCGGACCTCGGCTGGGCCTTCGCCGGACGATTCCTCTTCATCTCCGCCTACGCGTTCCTGACGACGTACCAGGCCTACTACCTCATCGAGCGGATCGGCAGCGCCGAGGACGACGTGCCACGCCAGATCTTCGTGGCCACGTCGGTCCAGTCGGTCGTCCTGGTCATCGCGTCCCTGATCGGTGGCCGGCTCTCGGACCGGACGGGCAGGCGCAAGGTCTTCGTCGTGGCCGCGTCGACGGTGTACGGCGTGGCGATGTTCGTCGTCGCCCTGGCCAGCGACTTCAACGGCTTCCTGGTCGGCATGGCCATCGGTGGCCTCGGCTTCGGGATGTACATGGCCGTCGACCTCGCGCTCGTCACCGACGTGCTGCCCGACTCGCGCAACGCCGCCAAGGACCTGGGCGTCTTCAACATGGCCAACGCCCTGCCCTACGCGTTCGCGCCGGCCGTCGCGCCCGCGATCCTGGCCGCGTCGGGTGGCAGCTACGGCGTGCTGTACGCCGTCGCCGGGTTCTGCGCCATCCTCGGCGCACTCGCGATCGTCCCGATCAGGGGCGTTCGCTGAGGATCACCACCTGATTCACATCGTGTGGTGATACCCGCTCACCACATCGGTCCCTAGCTTCCGTCCATGAGCAGCACCCACGCACCCTCGAAAGGCATGATCATGGACAGGTTCACTCGTGGCATCGCACTGACAAGTGCCAGGCACCCCTGGCGCACCATCGCGGGCTGGGTCCTCGTGATGGCGACCGTGTTCTTCCTGGCCGCCACCGGGGGCGGCACCTTCACCGAGCAGTTCAGTGTGCCCGACAGCCAGAGCGCACGCGCCCTCGACCTGCTCGACGAGGGCTTCCCCGAGGCGGCCAAGGGCAAGGTCCTGGTCGTCCTCGCGGCCGAGGACGGCGACACGCTGGAGAACCACCGGACGGACGTCGGCGCGGTGCTGACCGACGTTGCCACCTTCGACCACGTCGCGTCGGTGAGCGACCCGTTCGCGGCCGGCACCGTCTCGGAGGACGGCCGGATCGGGTATGCCGAGATGACCCTCGACGCGCCGCAGCGTGAGATCGGCAAGCCGGCGTTCACGGTGCTCTCGAACGCCGTGTCCGGAGTCGAGGTGCCGGGAGTGCAGGTCGAGCTCGGCGGCGACGCCGTGTTCCTCAACGCCGAGGACGACACGGGGCACGCGGGCATCGGGCTCCTGGTCGCGCTCCTCGTCCTGGTGGTCGTGTTCGGAACGCTCGTCGCCGCCGTCGTCCCGATCGGCCTGGCGATCGTCGCCGTCGGCGCCGGCATCGGAGCCATCACGCTCCTCGCCGGCACGATGGACGTGTCCGGCTCCGCCATCCCGATCGCCGGCCTCGTCGGCCTGGGTGTGGGGATCGACTACGCGCTGTTCATCGTCGTGCGCTACCGGGAGAACCGTGCCAAGGGCCAGGACAACCAGCGCGCGCTGGGGAACGCCATGGGCTCGTCGGGTGCGGCCGCGTGTTCGCCGGTGGCATCGTCATCGTCGCGACGGCGTCCCTCGCGCTCACCGGCCTCGGCGTCCTGACGTCCATCGGGCTCGCCACGGCGCTGATGGTGCTCTTCGCGGTCGCCGCGGCGATCACGCTGCTGCCGGCCCTCCTGAGCTTGCTGGGCGACCGGATCGACAGCGGCCGGATGATCCGTCGCCACCGTCCCGCCGCGCGCCCCGAGGACACCGCCTGGTGGCGCTTCGGGCACCGAGTGTCGGGACGCCCGTGGCCGTACCTGCTCGGCGCGGTCGTCGCCCTGCTCGCCCTTGCCACGCCCACCCTGTGGATCCAGACCGCCTTCCCTGCGGCGGGGGACGCGCCGGCCGCGACCACCCACCGCCAGGCCTACGACCTGCTCGCCGACGGCTTCGGCGTCGGGTTCAACGGCCCACTGCTCGTGGTGGTCGACCTGGACGCCCCTGGCGCGGACGCCGCAGACCTGCCGGGTCTCACCGAGGACATCGCCGCGACCTCGCGGATCGTCTCGGTGAGCGAGCCCCAGATCTCCGCCGACGGCGGAACCGCGGTGTTCACGGCGATCCCGACCACCGGCCCGGCCGACCTCGACACCTCGATCGCCATCGAGCAGGTCCGAGAGCTGATCCCCGGCAACGTCTACATCTCGGGGATCACCGCGGTCACCGACGAGGTCAACACCCAGCTGCGGGACACGCTGCCGCTCTTCATCGGCGTCGTGATCGCGATCTCGTTCCTGCTGCTGATGCTGGTGTTCCGATCGGTCGTGGTGCCGCTGAAGGCGGCTGCGATGAACCTGCTCTCGATCGGTGCTGCCTACGGCGTCCTGGTCGCGATCTTCCAGTGGGGCTGGGGCAGCAGCCTGATCGGCCTCGAGGGCCCCACGCCGATCACCTCGATCATCATCGTGATCATGTTCCCGATCCTCTTCGGGCTGTCGATGGACTACGAGGTGTTCCTGCTGTCGCGGATCCGGGAGGAGTTCGTCCGGACCGGCGACAACGTCGAGTCCGTGGCCCGTGGTCTGGCCGGGACCGGACGGGTCATCACCTCGGCGGCCCTGATCATGATCGTGGTCTTCCTCAGCTTCGTCGCCAGCCCGGTGCCGTCGCTGAAGATGCTCGGACTGGGACTCGCCACCGCGATCTTCGTCGACGCGACCATCGTCCGGATGGTGCTGGTGCCGGCGACGATGGCGCTGCTGGGCAAGGCCAACTGGTGGCTCCCCGGCTGGCTCGACCGGATCCTGCCGCACCTGTCCGTCGAGGGCTCCGGCGATGACGGGGAGGGGCCGGAAACGTCCGACGGCCCGGCGTACGACGGCGTGTCCACCGTTGCCGAGGAGACGGAGGAGCTCGTCGGTCGCTGACCTCGCCGACCGACCCGCTGGCCCCGGCATCCGTGCCGGGGCCAGCGGATCGTCACGTCCGGCCGGCGAGGGCGCTCAGCGGGACTCTGCGCCGCGCAGCACCGACGCGAACTGTTTGCCGAGGGTGCGAGCGCCGACGACCGGGATCAAGGCACCGACCACCCTGCCGAGCAGCGACTTGGGGTTCCGCTTGAGCGTGACGTGCAGGTCGGTGCCCTCGCCTGCCGGGGTCAGCTCGTAGCGCCACTGGCTGCCCGGCCCCCACAGGTTCGAGTCGAGGGTGTCGATCGTGATCGTGCCGGCCTCGGCGTCCCAGGAGTAGCGCTCGCGCTCCCAGCCCATCCGGTTCCCCTCGGTGACCTCGGCCCAGCCCGGCCCCTGGTCGTGCACCTTGAAGTGGGCCTCGTCGACGTTCGGCCAACGCTTCGCCCGGTCGGGTCCGAAGTCGGTGAAGAGGGTCATCACCTCGCTCGGCGACAGGCTCGTGTTGACGGTGAACTGTGTTGTCGGCATGGGCGGTTCCTCGCATCCAGCGGGCGGACCATCCGCCGTCCCGTCCATGATCCGCCCACGGCAGGTCGCCGCGACACCCGGATCGGTATCAACGGGACTTCCGCTCCCTCTTGTTCACCGACCCACGCCCCCTCCCGGCTCCCTGAAGGAGACCACCATGCCCTCGACGTCCCTGCGCGCCCTCGCGGCCGCTGCCGCCCTGACCATCCCGGTTCTCGCGCTCGGCGCGACGGCGCCGGCGCACGCCGCGGGCGTCAATCCCACCCTCCTGCTGCCCAACATGACGGTCACCGAGGGCGACTCGGGACAGGCCACCTTCATCGTCAACGTCGGGCTCTCCGAGCCGAACCCGCTGGGCCATGCGGTGACGGTGGACGCGGTCGACTTCAGCGCCGTCCCGATTCCGGGCGGGGGCGGAACCTACGGCACGGCCACGGCGGGGAGCGACTACGTCGCCTTCGGCACGCGCACCCTGACCTTCCAGCCCGGCCAGCAGGTCGCGCGGCTCAAGATCGTCCTCAAGGCGGACCGGACGGTCGAGGGCGACGAGGAGATCGATGTCCGGTTCGACAACACCGAGCTCACGGTCGGCGACAACGACATCGACCTGGTGATCGGGAACGACGACGCGGGCAAGGACACCAAGAAGCCGCTGCTGCTCCTGCCCAACCAGACCATGCCCGAGCCGGACGCCGGCTGCTTCGCCTACCAGGTGTCGACCATGCTCGACCGACCGGCCACGGCGGCCTCGACGGTCAACGCCGTCGACTTCACCACCGTCCCGCTGCCGGCGCCGCTGGTCGGCACCTACGGGACGGCGACGCCGGGCAGCGACTACGCGGCGTTCGGCGTCCGGACGCTGTCCTTCGCCAAGGGCGCCCGGGTCGCCAACCTGCCGGTGACGATCTGCGGGGACACCGCGCCCGAGGCGAGCGAGGAGATCGACGTCAGGTTCGACAACACGCAGACGCTCGCGGTGGCCGACAACGACATCGACCTGATTCTGTCCGACAACGACTGACGCGCCGCGAGTCACCGCATCCTGCCGGGACCGGGGCTGGCAGGATGCGGTGCGTGACGATCGTGGCGGCGGCGGACGGGTCCGCACTCGGCAATCCCGGCCCCGCGGGCTGGGCGTGGTACGTCGACGACACCTGCTGGGCGGCCGGCGGCTGGGCGCACGGGACCAACAACAAGGGCGAGCTCACCGCCGTGCTCGACCTGCTCCAGCAGACCGCCCACCTCGCCGACGACCTGCTCGTCTACTGCGACAGCACCTACGTCATCAACTCGATCACCAAGTGGATGGCCGGCTGGAAGCGGCGCGGGTGGAAGAAGGGCGACGGGAAGCCCGTGCTCAACGTCGAGATCATGCAGGCGCTCGACGAGGCGATGGCGGGCCGCAACGTCCGCTTCGCCTGGGTGAAGGGCCACTCCGGCCACCCGCTCAACGAGGAGGCGGACCGGCTGGCGAATGGAGCGGCCACAGCCTGGAAGGCCGGCGCTGCTCCGCCGCCGGGGCCGGGCTTCGAGGGCGCCGTGACGCACCATCCCGAGGAGCGCCCCGCTCCCGTCTACGACGAGTCCGACCTGTTCAGCACGCTCTGACTCAGCGCACGGCGAAGGTCGTCGATCCCGCGCTCACGTACTGGTCCGTGAGCAGGTAGTGAACGACGTACCGACCCCTGGGCAGCGGCCACGGCCGGCCCTGGTGGTCGCGGCCGAGCACGAGCTCGCCCTCGGTGCTCGGCGGAAGAGCGCCGGCGTCGTGGCCGCCGGTGTAGCCCCAGAGCAGGTAGTCGTCCTGCTCCGGGTCGGCGGCGCCTGCCCGGAAGACCCCGATCCAGTCCCACCGGTTGGCCGGCCCGTCGGTCCAGCTGACGGTGACCGGTTCTCCCACGGCGTACGCCGACGCGTCGGTGGTCAGGTCGACCCGGGCGTTGGTGGGCCGCACGTACAGCTCGTTCGTGGCCACCACCCCGCCGCCGTCGTTCAACAGATCCACGCGGTAGGCCCCGGGGGAGAGGTCGTCGGTCTCGACCTCGAGGGTGCCCGCCTGGTCGTTCGCGTTGTACGACGCGGATGACGGGCCGGTCAGCGTGACCGTGCCGTCGGCCTCCGGCATCCGGTAGGTGACGGTCAGGTCGTCCCCGACGGTGAGCATGCGGCTGGACAGCGCGACCGTGGTCGGGATCGGGGCCGGTTCGATGGTCAGCTGGGAGAGCACGGCCCGGTGGTCGGAGGTCCACCTCGGGTAGCCGAGGTCGACGCTGTCGCCGCCCCGTTCTCCGACGACCTCGCTGGTGTCGACGTCGACCGGCCCGCCGACGTACGCGTAGTCGATCCGTCGCGGGCTGCCACCGCCGCCGGCCACCCCGCCCCAGGTGTGACCCGGGTCGGCGACCGGGTCCGGGTGCGCCTCGCGGTAGGCGTCGCGAAGCCCGGCTCCGGTCAGCGCCTCGCTCACCGGCCAGGCGATGGAGTCATCGAGGTGCGACGGCTCGTTCAGGTCGCCGGTGAACAGCACCGGCCAGCCCTCGTCCAGCAGCCGGGTGGCCGAGGGGAGCAGCTCCTCGATCGACGACAGTCGGACCTCGTCCTCGGCGGCGAGCACGTCGGCGACCGGGACGCCGCGCTCGAGCCGGTTCGGCCCGTCCTGGACGTAGTCGAGGTGGGTGTTGACCAGCGCGACCGCCTCGCCCGGTCGGACCTCGATGAAGGCGTAGAGGCCATCGGCGCCGGACGGCTCGAGGATGGGGTACTTGGACAGGATCTGGAGTCCGACGTCGTAGTACGGATAGCCGGCGGCCTCGGCGATCTCGGGGAGCCGGTTGTAGGACTCCAGGACGCCGACCACGTCCGCGTCGAGGTCGGCCAGCACCGCATCGGTGGCCCGGCTGCCGCCGTACTCCACGTTGAAGACCAGCAGGGAGAGCGGCATCGGAGTCTCCGCGGCGGGCGTGGTGGCCTCGTTCGGCGCCGCCGGCGCCGGGTCGGCCTCGCTGGTGCAGCCCGCGAGCCCGGCCGCGGTCAGGGCAAGGGCCAGGCACACCTGGAGTGCGGGAGCACGTCGCACGTCGACCCCATCGCCCGGTTTGTCGAACAGTCGGATCGACGATAGCGGGAACCAGCCGCCGCCCGGCGGTGTAGACAGGTCGAGGAAAGAGAGGGACATCGAAGCTGAACGCCGGCCCGGAGGACGCGGAGATCCTGGCCCGCGTGCGCGGCGGTGACCGTGACGCGTACGCCGAGCTGGTGAATCGCCATGCCCACGTGGCGATCCGGACCGCAGCGCTCCTGGGTGCCGGCGGGGATGCCGAGGACGTGGTGCAGGAGGCGTTCGTCAAGGCGTACGCCGCGCTGGACGGCTTCCGTCCGGGTGCGCCGTTCCGGCCCTGGTTGCTGCGGATCGTCGCCAACGAGACCCGCAACGCCCACCGCACGTCCGACCGGCGGGGTGCACGCGAACGCCGGGCGTGGGAACGGACCCAACCGCTGCTGCTGGCCAGGCCGGACGAGCCGGCGGAAGCCCTGTTGTCGGCGGAGCGACAGGCCGAGCTGGTCAGGGGACTGGCCCAGCTCTCGCCGCACCAGCGACAGGTGGTGACCTGCCGCTACCTGCTCGACCTGGACGAGGCGGAGACGTGCGCGGTCCTCGGGTGGCCGCGAGGCACGGTGAAGTCGCGGTTGCACCGGGGGTTGGCGAAGCTCAGGGCCGTGCTCGACGCCGAGGCGGAGCAGGCCCAGACGAGGGAGGTGACGCAGGGTGGCTGAGGACAGGTACGACGACCTGGCGCGCGACCTGACCGCGCTGGGACGTGGCATCGACGCACCCGTCGCCGCGGACCGGCTGGCGACCGCGGTGATGGACCGGGTCGCGGCGCTGCCTGCGCCCGGCCCGGCGCAGAGCAGGTGGTCCCGCCTCGGGTCGCAGCGCCGCCGGATCGCCGTCGTGGTCGTCGCCGTACTGCTCGCCCTGCTGGCCACACCGCCCGTGCGCGCGACCGTCGCCGACTGGTTCGGCTTCGGCGGCGTGGTGGTCAAGCCGGGCGCTCCCGAGCGGGGTCCGGCCTCGCCCCCGCCCACGGTGCCGTCGGACGGGACGCCGCCGGCCGGGGCCGCGGCGGAGGTCGACTTCACCGTGTGGGTGCCGGCCGAGCTCGGCACCCCCGACGGGGTCGAGGTCTCCGGCGATCGACGGGTCGTGTCGATGAGCTGGTCCACCGCCGAGGACGGCGTGCTGCGCCTGGACCAGTTCGACGGGCGGCTGGACTGGACCGTCGTCAAGCACGCGCCGGGCATCGTCTACGTCTCCGTCGGCGAGACCGACGGACTGTGGTTCGACGAGCCGCACGAGGTCGCCCTGCTCGAGCCCGACGGCACCCCGCGCACCGAGTCCGCCCGCCTGGCCGGCCAGACCCTGATCTGGCAGGTGGGCGACACGACCCTGCGGCTCGAGGGCGAGCTGGGCGCCGACCGCGCCGTCGAGATCGCCGAGTCGGCGCTGCCCGCGTCCTGAGCGGGAACCCGGGTGGTGCCCGGCGGTGTAACCCCGACGTACAGACAACCCGCCCCGGGAGGTAGCCGTGCTTCGGATCCGCACCATTCTCATCACCGCCCTGCTGATGGTGGGCCTGACCTCGCTCGTCCCCGCGGCCGCGGGAGGGCCGACGAGCGCCCTGCTCTCGGTGCCCGGTGAGGCCAGGACCGCCTCGCTCTACTACACCGATGCCGACTACGAGGCCCTCTCCGACCTGGTGGGAGTCGGCAGTGCGACGGGGGTCGGGACGGTGGACCGGTCCGGGACGGACCATGCAACTGGACCCGGGGTCACCGTCACCTGGCTGATCCACGACGTCTCCCCGTGGCGGGTCGACCACATCTACCTCCAGGGGAAGGGTGCTCCGTGGATCGCGACCCAGCTCATGGGTGAGACCGGGTCGATCTGGGACAACGAGGCCGTGTGGCACCAGCCGCGTTCGGGGGCCGAGCTCGCTGCCCTGCTCGACAAGCTGGGGGTCGCTGACGCAGCTCGCGAGGCCGGCGACTTCACCGGTGTTGCGGGGGCGCCGGTGCCGGCGCAGAACGAGCCCCCCGCCGCGGGGTCCGCACCCGCGGAGTCGTCCGCCCCCACGGAGTCGTCCGCCCCGCGGAGTCTGCCGTCACGGACGCGAGCACGGGCCTCTGGTGGGGGCTGGTCGGGCTGTTCGTCGGCGTCCTCGTCACCGCGCTCTGGATGCGTCCCCGTCGCGCGAAGGATGCCGACGAGGACGTCGCGGAGGTCGAGGTCCACGACGACACCGGCGAACCACGGGCAGGGGTCGCCGAGGAGCTGTCCTGGCCGTCGTCTCGCGGATGATCTGGACGGTTTCGCGCGTCACCCGCCGCCCGGCCCGAAGTGCTCGTGGAGCACGCCGTGCCGCAGGCCGTGGTCGCTGACCGTGACCGCGTCGCAGTCGAGCTTGTCCATGATCGTCCGGACGATGCACGCGCCGGCGAGGATCACCTCGGCCCGTGCCGGCTGCAACCCGGGGATGGTCCGCCGTCCAGCGGCGTCGAGGGCTCGGTAGCGATCGATCTGGGCGTCGATCTCGGCCCGGTCCAGCCGGGTCCCCTGGATGACGGCCGGGTCGTAGGCGGCCAGGCCGTGCTTGACGGCGGCCAGGTTGGTGACGGCGCCACCCATGGCCACGACGGCGTCGGGGCGAGGATGGCCGTCGAGGCGGCCCAGTGCCTGCGCGATGGCGGCCCGGGCATCGGCGACGACGTCGGCCGCGACGGCCCCGGCGAGCCCGAACTGCTCGGTGAACCGGACCGCCCCGACGTCGACGCTGAACCGCTCGTCGACGTTCGGTCCGTGGCCGAAGGTGAACTGCGAGCTGCCGCCGCCGGTGTCGAAGGCGACCACCCGTCCGTCGCCGAGCCCGACACCCAGCACGACCGCGAGATGGGCGAGCCGCCCCTCGTCGTCGCCGGAGATGACCTCGAGCGACAGTCCGGAGCGAGCCCGCACGGCCTCGACGACCTGGTCGGTGTTGCTCGCGATCCGCAGGCCCGCCGTACCGACCAGGGTGATCGCCCGAACGTCGGCGTGACGAGCCTGGTCCGCCATCTCACTGATCGCGAGCGCCGTCCGGGCCAACGGCTCGGCACCGATCTCGCCGGTCGCCTCGAGGCCCTCGCCGAGCCGGGTCACGACCGCTCGGTCGACGACCACCCGCCACGGACCCCGCCCGTCGGCATCGAGCTCGGCGATGTGGAACTTGATCGAGTTCGTCCCGGCGTCGATGACGGCGTACCGCTCCGGCACCCGGTCCACGAGCAGGCGCAGCCCGGTCGGGACGTCGAGGTTGCGGTAGTGGCGCAGCCCGAGCGTGTCGATTGCGGCGAGGACGAGCGCGGGGTCCGTCGACTCGACGGCGATGGTCGTCGTTCGGTGCCCACCGGCCTCGATCACCGACCGCTCGGCCTGGCAGCCGGACACCATGAAGCGGGAGCGTCGCTTGTGGACCCGTACGTCGCGCGGGGCGCCGGTGGCGCCGACCCCGGCCGACGACAGGAGCGCGTCCAGAGTCAGCCCGCCGGGCGGAATCGCCGGCGGCGGCCGGCGCAGCCCGGTGAACACCGTGCGCGTGGCCTCGGCGTCCAGCGGGAACGCGGCCTTGAGGATCGGCTCGAAGCGCTGGAGCCCGGCCGCATCGGTCTCGCGCAGGACCTTGATGTCCATCAGCGCGTCCCGGACCTTGACGTTGTCGCCGCCGGGCGCCAGCAGGTAGAGCTCGTCACTCTCCTCGACCGAGGTCGGCGTCAGTGCGTCGAAGACGGCATCGGCACGCGGCACGCGCCGCGCGAACGTGCGCCACTCCCAGCGCGGGACGATCTCGGCCATGGCCTCGCCCCTCCTCACCGTGCCCGACGGGAACCCGGCGTCGGTCGCACGCTAGCGCCGGGGTGCGGTCCCGTGATCGTCCGTTTCGGATGAGGCGGATCGTCCCGCCGTCAGCACGTCACCGCGGCGGCCATCAGCCGTGCAGCTGCCCGGTCGTCGAGGCCCTCGCGGCTGAGTCGCTGCCAGGTCCAGAAGTCGACCGCGAGCCGGAGCAGGGCCAGCTGCCCGTCGGCCCGCTTGCCGCGGCCCAGAGATCTCGCCAGGCCCGCGGCCAGCTCGTCCTGCATCCGGTCCACGCCGGTGCTCAGGAACCGGTCGACCTCCGGCAGCGCGACCCGGTCGGCGAAGACCTTGCTCCAGAGCGCCTCCGTCTCGCGGTACCACGCGTAGAGAAGGGCCAGGGTCTCGGTGATCGAGCTGGACGGGTCGGCGAGCCCCATCGCCTCCGTGAAGTCGGGCGCAGGGTGCAGCGACGCGAAGTGCGCCGAGCAGGCCGGCAGCAGTGCCTCGAGGTCGGGGAAGTGGTTGTAGACCGTGAGCCGGCTGACGCCCGCCCGGCGGGCGATCTCCGCGACGGTCGTCCGCGCCGGGCCGATCTCCTCATGGAGGCCGGCGGCGACGCGCGCGATCGTCTCGCGGGTCTCGCGCTGGCTCTCGGCGCGGGCCTTCAGCTCGTACTTCCTGATTTCACTTGACATGGTGTTCACCGATGCTACAACATACCGATCGGCAATTCAATAAACGGGATGTTAATCGAAAGGAACCCACTCCCATGTCCACCACCACCTCCTCCCTGGCCGACCTGGCCGCGCGGATCTCGGGACGCGTGGTGACCCCCTCCGACCCCGACTGGGACGACGTCCGTCAGGGCTTCAACCTGACGACCGACCTCCGCCCGACGGCGGTCGTGCTGCCCACCGATGCCGACGACGTCGTCGCGGCGGTCGACCATGCCCGGGTGCACGGGCTGCGCGTCGCCGCCCAGGCCACCGGCCACAACGCCGCTCCGCTGCTCGGCTCCGTCGACGACACGCTGCTCGTCGACGTGCGTGAGCTGCGCACCATCTCGATCGACGCCGCGGCCCACCGGGTCCGGGTCGGCTCGGGCGTGCGCTGGCAGGACGTCGTCCCGCAGCTCTCCGACCTGGGGCTCGCGGCGCTGCACGGCTCCTCGCCCCTCGTCGGCATCGCCGGCTACTCGCTCGGCGGCGGCATGGGCTGGCTCGCCCGCAAGTACGGCCTGCAGACCAACAGCGTCACCGCCCTCGAGCTGGTGACGGCGGACGCCCGTCAGGTCCGCGTCGACGCGCAGCACGAGCCCGACCTGTTCTGGGCGCTGCGCGGCGGCAACGGCAACTACGGCGTCGTCACCGCGATCGAGTTCGAGGTCTACCCCGTCGAGGAGCTGTACGCCGGCGCCATGTTCTTCCCCGTCACCCGCGCGCCGGAGGTCCTCCGCGAGTGGACCAGGCTGGCGCCGGGTCTGCCCGAGGAGATGATGACCTGGACCTCCCTGCTCCACTTCCCGGACATCCCCGACGTGCCCGAGCCGCTCCGCGGTCGTCCGTTCACGGTGTTCCACGGCGCCTACCTCGGCGAGCAGGGCGACGGGGCGGAGCTGGTGAAGCCGATCCGCGACCTGGGTCCCCAGATCGACACGTTCGCGATGGTGCCGCCGGCGGTGCTGGCGGACATGGCGATGGACCCGACCGAGCCGCTGCCGTTCATGAGCACCACGGCGCTGGTCGACGACCTGACCGATGAGGGGCTCGACGCCCTGATGGCGGCCGTCGGTCCCGGCTCGGGGTCGCCGCTGCCGCTGATCCAGATCCGCCAGATGGGCGGTGCCCTGTCCCGGCGTACGCCGGGTGCCGGCGCTCGCGCCACCCTCGCGGGCGGCTACTGCGTGTTCGCGCTCGGGGTGGTCGTCGACGACCCGTCAGCGGCCCTGGTGGCGTCGTACCTCCGCAAGGTGGACGCGGCGACCGATCCCTACCGGGTGGGGGAGTACCCCAACTTCGTGGAGCACGCCTCGGAGACCAGCCGGTTCTTCAGCCCCGAGACGTGGGAGCGGTTGCGGGAGGTCAAGGCACTCCACGACCCGGAGAACCTGTTCCGCGGCAACCACCCCATCCCGCCGGCGTCCGCCGAGGAGGAGCGGCCGGTCGCCTGACCGGGTGGCTCCTCATCTGACGGTGAGGGGCCACCCTGTCGAATGCGTCGGGAGGCAGCGAACTGGCCCGGACCAGTTGTATCTCTGGCCCTCCGGGGCTCCTCAGTCAGGTGCAGTCAGCGACAGGGACACCGACACCCCAGGAGACGACCATGACCAACGACACCCTGACCAAGCCGCGGCGGCACGCGGACCCGGCCGTCGTGCCGCCGCGGAGCGCCTTCCGCGTCGGCCGGTCGCACCCCGGCTTCACTCTCATGGGTGAGCGCTTCCTCGTCTGGCTGAAGGCGAACATCAGCAAGGTCGGTGCGGACTACACGCCCGGACCCGAGTTCAGCGCCTCCGACGCCGAGAACGTCCGCAAGGTGCAGGCCATGATGGGCGACGAGCCCGACGGCTGGTTCGGCCAGCAGCAGTGGACCAGGTTGCTGACCACGAAGCCGCCCAAGCAGAAGAAGCCCAGCAGCGGCGGTGGCGGCATCCCAGTCGACGGGATGCGGGTGACCCAGGGCTTCGGCGTCAAGAACCCGCGGTACGCCGCCGGAGAGCACACCGGCGTCGACTTCGGGGACTCCGGCAGCGACGACATTCGCTGCGTGGCCGACGGCGTCGTGGCGATCGCGTCCTTCGACTCCGACGGCTGGGGCAACTACGTCGTCGTCAAGCACGCCGGGAACCGCTACTCCTGGTACTGCCACCTGGCCCGCAAGCAGGTCTCGGTCGGGGCCCGCGTCACGCGAGGGAAGGTCGTCGGGCAGATGGGCGACACCGGCAACTCCACCGCGAAGCACCTGCACTACCAGGAGACCGTCGGCGGCACGGCCTACCGGGACTACGCCAGGCCCGCGCTGCTCTAGTCGCCGGCGTAGGCGCCCACACCCACCGCCTCGAGCGCGGGGCCGCCGTACCGGTGCCGACGCCGTCAGCCGGTCACCGGGAGCAGTGGCAGCACTCGACGTTCGGGTTGAACGGCGCGAACTGGCCGGCCGGGTTGTGCTTCCAGACCCAGGCGTGCAGCGAGTAGAACGCCGGCAGGCCGAACCGGTTGCCGTGGGGGGTCAGGCCGAACTTCTCGCCGAACAGGCGCGGCGGCCGCGCGTCCCGACCATGCACCTTCTCCCAGTCCTTCCTCAGCACGACGTACTCGAGCGCGACCAGGCGCAGCCGCCCGTGCGTGCGGGCGTACACCAGTGCCTCGGGCTTCCGGAGCTGGACCCGGGGTGAGCCGACGAGGTCGCCGTTGACGAGGTGCACGCCCATCCCGCCCATGCCGGCCATCGCGATGCAGGCGATGCCGTCCTGGTCGCGGAGCGTGCCGTAGCCGGCGTCCCTGGCCCGGGGCGGTCGGTGGTAGCGGCGGGTGGCGTCGCGCACGGCGTCGACCTGGTCGCGGACCTGCTGCGCGTCGACGGCGGCTGCATGCTCGTCGCCGAACGGAGCCGGTGCCGCCTCTGCGCCGCCCTGGTCCGGGGGGACCATGGCGCTCGAACCGGTGGTCCCGAGCGAGAGGACCAGGAGGGCCGCGGCCAGCGCACCGAGTGCGCGAACAGCGGTCCTCATGATCCCTCCTGGACCTCGTAGACCTCCTCCGCCACCAGCCCGTGCGCCTCGCGGTGCACCGTGTTGGCGGCGTCGGGGGAGGGGGACTCGACGAGGCAGAAGATCTTCCCCGCCTCCTCGTCGACCCAGTAGCGCAGGTAGCGCACGTCGTACTTGCTCTGCACCTGCAGGTCGGCCATGTGGGCCTTGGCGACGTCGTCGGCGGTCACGGACCCTCGAGCGTGTGGACGTCCATGTAGAGCGGCATTGTCGGCTCCTTGATCGGTTGGTGTTCTCGGACACCGACAACGCTCGTCCGAACCGCTCGTGGGCGGATCGGGGGCGACTACCCAGATTGGGTGCGCCGTTCCCTATGTTTGGCCCTATGTTCGGGCGCCGACCAGGCCGCGGCTCCGGGCAACGGCCGCGGCCTCCCGGCGCGAGGACACGGCGAGCTTGGCCAGCACGGCTGAGACGTGGTGGTCCACGGTCTTGACGGACAGCACAGACGGCTGGCGATCTCGTCGTTGGTGAGGCCCGTCGCAGACGAGCTCGAGGACCTCGTGCTCGCGGCGGGTCAGACCGGCCGGATGCTCCGCGGGTCGTACGTCGGGCGCCGGTCGGCACCTGCTTCATGCCGCGGTCGCGCAGGGTCTGGCGAACCACCCGGGCGGTGGCCTCCGCGCCGAGCGCGTCCAGCCGGGCCAGCGGAGTCGCGCAGGAGGTCCTCGTCGGTGAGCGGCCAGCGCCGCCAGGGCCGACTCGTACGGGTGCCCGAGGTCGTCCCAGAGGCGTACGGCGCGGGCGGCGTCGCCGGCGACCTCGCTGGCGTACGGCTCGGCCAGGTCGGTCCGGTCCGACGCTGAGTCCGCCGATCCGGTGCTGCCAGGCCGCGACCGCGCTGCCCGCGTGCGCCGAGACGGGGTGCGAGCCCTTCGATCTCGGACAGCACCCGGAGTGCGTCCTCCGGCGGCCGTCGAGCCAGTCGGCCTCGGCCCGGGCCAGGCCGGTCGAGGACGAGCCACTCGGGCTCCTGGAGGCCGTCGGCGAGCCTCGATCGCCTCGTCGAGATGACCAGGCCGACGGGTCGCCACGACGGATGAGCACCTTGGCCTAGGCTGAGCAGCGGGTTCAGCCGGTTGACCGGCGATGGGCCCGCTCCGGTCCAGCAGGTCCGACGCCATCGCCAGCGACTCGTCCCATCGGCCGAGCTTCTCCAGCGCGATGGCGCGCTCACCACGCAGACACGTGGCGAAGGTGCCGATGTCGTGCTCCACGCAGTAGTCGAGGCCCTCGACGTAGACGCCCTCACCCTCGACCAGCCGCGACGAGTCGACGTACAACGCGTACAGGTTCGCGAACGCCCGCCCCGCCTGCTCGTCCAGGCCGCGTGCCTTGGCCACCTCGAGCGCGCGGTGCAGCAGCGGGCTCCACACCACACCCAGGGATCGCGGACGAGCAGGCCTCGGTGTTCAACGCGTCGCTCAGCACGTCGTCGAGGCCGAGCGGCTCGGCCACCTCGCGGGCCTGGCGCGCGATCCGGACCGCCTCGTCGTACTCGCCCCGGTTCATCCGGTGGTTGGCCAGGTTGGCGTAGACCCACGCCAGCTCGGGGCACGGGACCCACGCGGCTCCAGCGGCCGCCACCGCCGCGACCGACGGCCGCTCCGCCTCGTCCCCACGGCACAGCCGCCACATCGTGCGGGACAGGCGACGCAGGTTGTCGCCCTCCCGCCGCGGGTCGCCCACCAGTCGCCACAGCCGGAGCGCCTCCTCGCGGACGTCGGCCGACTCCAGCCATCGGTCGAGCAGGGCGAGCTCGTCGGCTCGCGCCTCGTAGAGGCCCGCGCGCGTCGCGTCGGCGCGGTCGAGGCCGCCGCGATCGCCCGGCTCGAACTGCACCGCCGCCTCGCGGTGGCGAGCCGAGCTCGGAGGCGCGTCGCCCGGCGCGCGGTGCGTACTCGAGGACGACGGTCGTCGTCGCCCGCCCCCTCGGCGTGGAAGGCCAGCCGGGCCTCGTCGGCACGTCCCGTCCCGCAGGAGTACGTCGAGGATCTCGCGGTGGGCGGCGGCGGAACGGTGCGGAGGGATCGTGGCGCGCACCGCCGTCCGGGCGATCTCGTGCCGGAAGCGCAGCAGGGTGCCCTCGCCGACGAGGATCCCGCAGTTCACCAGCTCGTCGATGGTCGCGCGGTGCGGCGCCGGTGACCGACACCAGCAGGCTCGGCTCCATCCGGTCCCCGAGCAGGGACGCCACCTCCAGCGCCCGTCGGGCGTCGTCGGTCGAGCCCGGCCACCCGGGCGAGGACCGCGTCGCGGACCGAGGACGGCAGCTCCCCGCTCGTCGTCTGGAGGATCTCGGTGACGAAGAAGGGTTGCCCCCGGTCAGCCGGTGCAGCCCGCCGGCCTCGCACCCCGGAGCCCGTCGGCCAGCGCGGCGACCGCCTCCTCGGACAGGGCCGGCAGGCTCATCCGCCGGGTGGAGCGCTGCGTGGACAGCTCGCCGACGGCGATCCGGAGCTCGTCGTCGGCGGCCAGGCCCTCGTCGCGGTAGGTGACGAGGATGCAGCGCGCGGGCGTGGCGGATCCGGCGTCCGAGGAACCGCAGCAGGTCGAGGGTGGCCTCGTCGGCCCAGTGCACGTCCTCGATGGCGAGGACGATCAGCCGGTCCGACGCCACCAGGTCGCGGAGCAGGGCCGAGAACAGCTGGTCGGGGAGGCGCCGTCCCGGAGCAGGGAGCCGAGGTCACCGTCGAGCCGGCCCCCGATGTCCAGCAACGGTGCCAGAGGACGCGGGGTGAAGAGCCCGTCGCACGCACCCCACGCCCAGCGCGCGTCCGGGAGCTCGCCGCTCGAGCTCGTCGAGCAGCGAGGACTTGCCGACCCCGGCCTCACCCGCGAGGAGGACCAGCCGGCCCTGCCCACCCGCGGCCTCCTCGGCGTACTGGGTGAGCGAGGCCAGCTGGGCCTCCCGCTCGAGCAAGTGCATACGGGGATTCTCCGCCCCGTGCCAAGGCTCGTCCATGAGCCGACTGGACTAGGCGGGTCCTCTCGGACAACGACACCTGGACGCACGACAGGCACCCGCCATACTGGGCCGATGGACGACAGCGACATCCTCGCCAGGATCACCGCGTTGGTCGACGAGGAGCGCGGCCTCGCCGGTGACGACGAGCAGCCGGGGGAGCGCAAGAAGCGGCGGCAGGAGCTCGAGGCTCAGCTGGACCAGTGCTGGGACCTGCTGCGGCAGCGGCAGGCGCGGCGCGAGTTCGGCGAGGACCCGGACCAGGCCGAGGCCCGGTCGACAGACGAGGTCGGGAAGTACCTGCAGTAGCCGTCGGGCTACATCTCCTCGTGGGTGTCCGGGTCGCCGCCGAAGAGCCGACCGTCGGGTCGGCCGAGTCCGGTGATCGCGTCCACCTCTTCCGCGGTCAGCTCGAAGCCGAACACGTCGAGGTTCGCCCGTTGCCGATCGGGTGACGACGACTTCGGGATCGGCACCGACCCGAGCTGGACCTGCCAGCGCAGGATCACCTGCCCGGGGGACACGCCGTACTTCTCGGCGGCGTCGGCCACCGGCGGCTCGGTGAACGGTGCCTGCCGCTTGCCGAGCGGGCTCCACGACTCGGTGCGGACGCCCAGCCGCTCGTGCACGGCGCGCATCTCGGGCTGCGGGAAGTAGGGGTGCAGCTCGATCTGGTTGACCACCGGCGTCACGCCGGTCTCGTCGATCACCCGCTGGAGGTGGGCCTCGGTGAAGTTGGAGACGCCGACGGAGCGGACCAGCCCCTCCTCGCGCAGGTCGACCAGGGCCCGCCAGGCCTCGGCGTACCTGTCCACGCGGGGGTTCGGCCAGTGGATGAGGTGCAGGTCGATCTGGTCCAGGCCCATCGTGTCCAGCGAGCCCTTGATGCTGGCGACCGCGTCGTCGTAGCCGTGGTGCCGGCCGGGGATCTTGGTGGCCACGATGATCTCGTCGCGGGGGACGCCGGAGGTCCGGACCGCCTCGCCGACCTCGGCCTCGTTGCCGTAGTTCACGGCCGTGTCGACCAGCCGGTAGCCGGCCTCGAGCGCCGAGTGCACGGCCTCGATGCACTCCTGGCCCTTCAGGGGGTAGGTGCCGAAGCCGATCGCGGGCAGGCGGGTGCCGTCGTTCAGGTCGTGGGTGGGGATCTGTTCCGTCACCCGGCCATCATCCCGTGCCCAGCGCGGCCGGCGATCACCCGGTCGCCAGGTCGAGACGCGGCACGTCGTAGAACGTCTGCGAGCCGTCGGGCGCGAAGGTGACGCCGAGGAAGGACTCGGTCGCCGTCAGCGAGTGCACGACGCGGATCGCGATCCCGTCCGGGTCCAGGAACTCGATCCAGGTGCCGTCGGCGTGCGTGCCGGACGTCGACGGGATGCCCCGCTCGCGTCGCTCGGCGGCGGATCCGCTCGGCCGCCTCCGGGCTGTCCGCCTCGACGATGACCGGGTGCTCGCCTCTCAGGTCGGCCTCGCCGCCGGCCAGGGTGTCGCGCCGGCGCAGGGCGATCAGGTACGGGACGTCGAAGTCGGCGAGCGCGCAGCCGGTGATCGTCTCGCCGTCGCCGAACTCGCGGACGTAGGTCAGGCCGAGCAGGTCGCGGTAGAACGCGGCGCTCCTGGCCAGGTCGGACACCGGCAGGTTGGCCTGGAGGATGCTGCGGATGCCGGTGCGGGACGTGGTCTGCATGGTGGTGCTCCTCGGGTTCGGTGATTACCCGTGGACGCTACGAGCACCCGGGGGCATCCTCCATGTGTGAGCGTCCGCGGCTCTTCATCGTCCGTCCCGGATGCCGCGCGCCCGCCCGACGACCCCCTCAGCCAGGTGCTGCGCGAGCTCCGGCTGGACAGTGCGACCTACCGGTCGCTGCTCCTGCGCGGGGAGTGGCGGCTGCGCTTCGACGGCCCGCTGCGCGGCGTGCACGTGGTCGTCTCCGGCCATCCGCACCTGGCGCTGGACGACGGCACGGCCCATGCGCTGGGTCCTGGTGACCTGGTCGTGCTGCCGCAGGCGGATGCGCACACGATGGCCTCCGGTGCGGACGTACGCCGACCGCCGTACTCGTCGCTGGAGCTGGCCGAGCGCTCGCCGGACGTCGAGGCCGTCTTCGGCGACGTGGGGGAGGAGACCCGGATCGTGTGCGGCGTCTTCTTCTTCGCCGACGACGACCATCCCGCCGTGTCCGGGTTCCCGTCCTGCATCCGGGTCCCGGCCGACGCCCAGCGGGCGCCGTGGTTGCGCGGGCTCACCGACGCGCTGGTCGCGGAGGCGGGCGAGCGCGGACCGGGCAGCGACGTGGTGATGGCTCGGCTCTCCGACGCCCTGGTCACCCGGGCGCTGCGCTACCACCTCGAGACCGCCGACGACCCCGGCTGGCTGAACGGCCTGCGCGACCCTGCGATCGCGCGGGCGCTGACGGCCCTGCACCACGACCTCGGCCGGCCCTGGACTGTTGCCGCTCTCGCCGGTGAGGCGGGCCTGTCCCGGACCGCGTTCGCGGCCAGGTTCAGCGACCTGGTCGGCCGGAGCCCGATGGACTACGTGTTCGGGTGCCGGATGCGTCGCGCGCAGGCCCTGCTCCGTGCCAACCGGCTCACCGTCGCGGCGATCGCAAGCCAGGTCGGCTACGGCTCCGAATCAGCTCTGTCCGCGGCGTTCGTCAGGTACGCCGGCACGACGCCGGGGGCCTATCGCCGGGCGGCCCATCCGGTGGCAGCAGCGCAACGGCAGGAGGGGTGATGGAGCGACGGTCCGGTCCCCGGACGTTCGACCCGGTGCGCCTGGGCAACCGCGAGACCGACGCGTGGGCGGCGTACTACCGCCACGAGTGGCGGACGTTCCTCGTGGCCGCGGTCGGGATGGTCGCGGAGGGCTTCGGCATGAGCCGGCGCCGGACCCTGCTCGGCTCCTGGTACGTCCTGCGCGCCAACCAGAAGTGGGCGCCGTACCCCGACAACGACCCGGAGGCCGCGCGCGAGCTGATGCGCCGGTTCTACGCGCTGGTCATCCGCGACGGCGGCCTCGAGCTGGACCCGGTGCGCGCGTCGGAGCTCGAGGTGGAGTGGTGGCGGCTGCACCGCGAGCACCAGCACGACCCGGACGTCGAGGAGTCATCGCTGGTGCAGGCGCTGGTCGACCTCTACTCCTACGTGTACGCCGCCGACCCCGAGGCGATGCGCCCGGCGGCTGCCGCGCGGGTCGAGGCGATGGACCTCTCCGACCGCTGGGTCGCCGCCGGCTGCTCGGCCGACGACCCCCTCCTGGCCGCCGAGCGCCGGGCGCTCGTGGCGTCGTACACCGCGCTGCGGGAGGTCGTTGACGTGGGAGCGAGGTGACCTCCCGGCGCGCCGTCCTCGTACGGGCGGGTCGTGATCCCCGGCTGACCGGGTATCACGGACGTTTGTGCGGGTTGCAACCGTCACCAAGGGCAGGAAACGCGCACGAACGTCGACTCTTGACGGGCTTTCCACAGGACGCGCTGGGCCAGGGTTCGCGCCTGCTGCGCGAGGGCAGGTTCGGCTCATGCTTCAGGAACCTCCCGTGGACCTCGACGGTGCCGTCTGGTTGCGGCGCGATGCGTTGGACGACGGTCGCACCGACAAACAGATACGACGGCTCGTCGCGTCCGGCGAGTGGCACCGGGTTCGACGAGGTGCCTACTGCTCGGGCGCGCTGTGGGCGGAGCTGTCGGCCGCGGACCGGCACCGAGTCCTCTGCCGTGCGGTTCTCCGAACAGCACACAGGTCAACCGTTCTGAGCCACGTGTCCGCGGCCATCGAGCGGGGCGTACCGGTCTGGGGTGTGAGCCTGGCTGAGGTGCACACGACACGGACCGATGGCAGGGCCGGCCGTCGGGAGGCTGGGATCGTGCACCATCGCGGCGTTCTGCCCGACGCGCACGTCGAGATGCTGAACGGCGTGCCCGTCACGATCGCACCGCGCACCGTGGTCGAAGTCTGCACGCTGGCCGATGTGGAGCCGGCGCTCGTGACTACCCACGGGATGTTGAGCTCAGGCCACACCACACTCGCCGAGATCGGCGCTCTCGCGCACGACACGAGGTACTGGCCATCGAGCCTCACGACCCGGATCGTGCTGGACCTGGCCCACCCGAAGATCGAGTCGGCGCTGGAGTCCCGAGTGTGGTACTTCCTGTGGTCTGAACACCTTCCCTGCCCTGAACCTCAGGTGGAGGTCCGCAACGAGAGCGGCGGGCTCGTCGCACGAGTCGACTTCGTCTGGCTCACGGCCGGGGTGTTTCTCGAGGCCGACGGCCGCGAGAAGTATCTGCAACATCGGCGGCCCGGTGAGTCGCTGGACGACTACCTGATGAGGGAGAAGCGGCGTGAGGAACTGGTGTGCATCATGACGGGCTGGATCTGCATCCGTGTGGGCTGGCGTGACCTCGACAATCGCCGGACGCTCGCCCGCCGGATCCGCGCCGTACTCGCCAGTCGGACCCTCCCAGCCTGACTACCTTCGCGGTCGTTCCTGGACGTTCGTGCGGGTTGCAACCTGCACAAACGTCCAGGATCCCCGGTCAGCCGGGGATCGCGACGGCCCCTACGCCACCTTGCGGCGGTAGGTGGACATGGCGAAGGCGTACGCGACGACGAGGATGCCGACGCACCAGGCGAGCGCGATCCAGATGTCGGCGCTGACAGCCTGCTGCGCGAACAGGTCGCGGATCGTGTCGATGATGGCCGTCACCGGCTGGTGCTCCGCGAACGCGCGCACCGGGCCGGGCATGCTGTCGGTGAGCACGAAGGCCGAGCTGATGAACGGCAGGAAGATCAGCGGGTAGGAGAACGCGCTGGCGCCGTCCACGGACTTCGCGGACAGGCCGGCGATCACGGCCAGCCAGGTCAACGCCAGGGTGAACAGGGTCAGGATGCCGGCGACGGCGACCCAGGCCAGGACGCCCGCCCCCGAGCGGAATCCCATGAGGAGGGCGACCAGCACGACGATCACGAGCGAGATCAGGTTGGCGACCAGCGAGGTCAGCACGTGCGCCCACAGCACGGACGACCGTGAGATCGGCATGGACTGGAACCGCTCGAAGATGCCGCTCTGCATGTCCAGGAAGAGCCGGTAGGCGGTGTAGGAGATGCCCGACGCGATCGTGATCAGCAGGATGCCGGGCAGCAGGTAGTTCACGTACTGGTCCGACCCGGTGTCGATCGCCCCGCCGAACACGTAGACGAACAGCAGCATCATGGCGATCGGCATGACCGCGGTCGTGATGATGGTGTCGGGGCTGCGCAGGATGTGGAGCAGGGACCGGCCCAGCAGGGCGGCGGTGTCGTGGAAGAAGCGCTTGGTCATCGTTGGTCCTCAGTGGTTGGTGCCGACGATGGCGAGGAAGACGTCCTCCAGGGTCGGCTGCTTCTCGACGTACTCGACGGTCGCGGGCGGCAGCAGCTGCTTCAGCTCGGCGAGGGTGCCGTTGGCGATGATCCGTCCCTCGTGCAGGATCGCGATCCGGTCGGCGAGCTGCTCGGCCTCGTCCAGGTACTGCGTGGTGAGCAGCACCGTCGTGCCCTGCCGGGCGAGCTCCCTGACGGCGTTCCACACCTCGACGCGCGACTGCGGGTCGAGGCCCGTGGTCGGCTCGTCCAGGAAGATCACGGGCGGGTTCCCGATCAGGCTCATGGCGATGTCCAGGCGGCGGCGCATGCCTCCGGAGTACGTCGCCACGCGGCGCTCCGCGGCGTCGGTGAGCTGGAAGCGGGCCAGCAGGTCGTCCGCGACCCGGCCCACGTCCTTCACCCGCCGCAACCGGGCCACCAGCACCAGGTTCTCCCGGCCGGTGAGGACCTCGTCCACGGCCGCGAACTGCCCCGTGAGGCTGATGGACGCCCGCACGTTCTCCGGCTGCGTGGCGACGGCGAAGCCGTCGACGGTGGCCGTGCCCGCGTCCGCCTTGAGCAGCGTGGACAGGACCTTCACGACCGTGGTCTTGCCGGCGCCGTTGGAGCCGAGCAGGGCGAAGATGCTGCCCCGCTCCACCTCGAAGTCGACGCCGCGCAGCACGTGCAGCTCCTGGTAGGACTTCTCGAGCCCTTCCACCCGGATGGCTGTGTCGGTGGTCATTGCTGCTCCCCCTTCTCCGCATCCGCGATCGCCTCGGTCAGGCGAGCGCGCTCCTTGTCGATCCACTGCTTGCCGGTGTAGGCGTCGGCGAACGTCTCGGCGAACTCGACCGGGTCGTCTCCGACGATCGCGCGCACCGGCGTGCCGTCGGCTGCGGCGCGCTCCCAGAGGTCGGCGTGGTCGCCGAACATCGTGAGGATGGTCTGGCCGTCGGTGACGCCCCCGTAGTACATGAGGTACCGCTGCAGGGCCTTCGCGACCGCGGCGTACGGCTCGGGAAGGGCCTCGATGCGGGCCTTGTCCTGGCGGTACTGCTTCTTCTGCTCGAGCGATCCGGTGACCAGCTCGATCCACTTTGCGGCCATGTCTATCGGTCTCCTTCGCGGAGCTGTTCGAGCCGTTCTGCGAGGAAGCTCCAGGTCCTCCAGAACTCGTCCAGGTATTCCCGGCCGTGGGCGTTGAGGGAGTAGACCTTGCGCGGCGGCCCCTTCTCGGAGGGAACCTTCTCCACGTCGACGAGGCCGCGCTGCTCGATCCTGATCAGCAGCGCGTAGACGGTCCCCTCGGCGATGTCGGAGAAGCCCTTCTCCCGCAGCCAGGCGGTGATCTCGTAGCCGTACGGCGGACCGGCCGGACAGGATCGCGAGCACGATGCCCTCCAGGGTCCCCTTGAGCATCTCCGTCACCTGCTTGCCCATGGAACGCACCTCCTCCGTGGCTACTCAGTGTTATTGACTACCGGTACATAGTAACACTGAATAGTGACGGCGCAAGCCGTCACCGGAGGAGGAAATGCGGGGCCGCAGCCCCGGGGAGGGACGTCCCCGATCAGCCGCTCCGGCGCCACGCCGCGAACGCGTTGGGCACCTCGTTGAGCGCGGGCCGCAGCTCGGGGTGGTGGCGGAGCAGGACGGTCTTCATCGAGTTGTCCGCGATCCACTCCAGGCCGGGCTCGGTGTAGACGGCGGGCGTGTAGTACTCGGTGAAGAAGCGGTCGCTGTTGAGCCGGCGGGACGCCATCAGCACGAAGATCCGGAACGCCGTGTCGCTGAACGCGAAGCCCTCCGGCCGCTTCTCGGCGTACATGCCCGACCTGGAGGTCGACCTTCTCGATGTCGCCGCCGTAGACCTCGGAGATCTCGCGCGCCCACTCCGGCTTGTCGGTCATCTCCTCGAACGACGAGAACGGCTCGAGGTGCAGCAGCCGCCGGAACTCGTTGTAGCGCGGGATGCCCATCTCCCGGGAGCGCACGATGTCGGTCGCGGCGAGGTCCACCAGCCGGCCGTCGGGCCGCGCGAACTCCTGCATGTGGAGCGGGTAGTTGTGCAGCTCGACGACGCCGGGCGGGAGGGTGCCGAAGGAGTAGAGCAGGTCGGTCATCGAGAACGAGGTGATCACCTCGAGCGCGGAGGGGCCGGTCAGCTCGGTGAACGTGTACGGCTCCTCGCGCAGCTTCGAGTCGTCCTTCGCCTTGCGCAGGCTCCAGTCGTCGCGGATCAGCGGGTGCATCCGGTAGACGGCCGCGAACTCCTCGGTGAGCGCGTACGGCACGCCGTACTGGTCGGCCTCGCCGCCGGGGATGCCGCTGACCACCTCGCTGGCGCTGATCCGGCCGAACAGCCGGTGCACCCGCTCGCCGGCCAGCCCGAACCAGTTCGCGCGCAGCGCGGTGACCGTCGTCGGGTGGCTGATCACGGCCGGGGTCCACTCGACGGTGTGGATCTTCGCGAGCAGCGCCGCGTTGACCAGCCGCGCTCGCTGGAACAGCTCCTCGTCGCCCCAGGTCGGGTACGACGCCTTCAGCCGGTCGCAGATCGCGTTGTGCTCGTGGGTGAACAGCGTGATCAGCATCGCCATCCCCGTCCAGAATCCCGGGACCTGCGGAGGGGTCGTAGTCGGGGTCCTTGGGCCAGGGCAGCGAGCCGTCCGGGTTGACCCGCAGCTTCCCGTCCTGGCCGCTGCGCCGCATCGAGGCCGCCGCGTCGGAGTCGCCGTACACCTGCGAGCCGTCCCACCAGTGGGTGAGCACGTTGACCCGGGTCTGCGGGCCGGTCGACCCCGGCGGCCGGGTCGGGTCGTCCATCGTGCGCAGGATGGTCATCGGGTTGTCGGGCCAGGTGTCGTCGTCCTCGAGGTCGATCACCCAGGGGTTCTCCTTGGGGCTGGAGCCGTGGCTGAACCAGTCGTGGATCATGAACTGGAGCCAGGCCGCGATCAGCGAGTTCCCGCCGGGGACGTCCGACAGCTCCTTGCGGGTCATCAGCTTCCGGCTGACCTCCCGGGCGGTCGGCTTCCCGAGCACGTCGTCCTTCTCCGCCGGCGCGATCTTGTCCAGCGGGATGTTGCGCCCGAACCGGGTCCCGGCCATGCCCATCCCCGGGTCCTCGAGGTTGTTCCAGCTGCCGTCCGCCTGCCGCTGGGTGCGCTGCGTCGGGTCCGGTGGCGGTGGCTGCGGCTCGTTGACCGAGGGCAGTGAGCGGGTGTCGACGAGGTTGCGCTGGCGCAGCTTGGTGCGGACGCCGACCAGCACGCCGAGGGCCAGCGGCGTCGGCAGCTTGTCCCAGCCGACCTTGTGGTCGATCTTCTCGCTGATGGCGACGATCGAGCTGCCAGAGAGGTCCGGTCCGGTGAGGGCTCATGAGTGTGGTGCCTTCCGTTTCCTGGGGAGTCGGCTGAGCCTCCGCACGAGTCCGTCCCGGTGGCGGGCGGAGGCGATGATCATGTCGCTTGCCTTCTCGCTGACCATGTAGATCGGCGTGACGATGAAGAAGCCGGGGATGCGGGGGAAGACCGAGGCGTCGACGACCCGGAGCCGGTCGACTCCGTGCACGGACAGGGTGCTGTCCACCACCGCCATCGAGTCGCCGGCCGGGCCGATCCGGGCGGTGCACGAGGCGTGGTGGCCCCAGGCCTCGTCGCGGACCCACTGCCGCAGGTCGTCGTCGGTGGCCTTGTCCGGTCCCGGCCACAGCTCCTCGCCGAACACGTCGTCGGGTCTCGGCGTTCAGGGCGCGCACCATCTTGATGCCGGTCACCATCGCCTCGAGGTCGGCCGGCCAGCCGGGCGAGCCCTCGTCGAAGTAGCGGAAGTTGACGTCCGGCATGTCGCGCGGGTCGGGCGACCTCAGCGAGCACGGTGCCGGCGCTGTTGTTCGTGTGCGCCTTGAGGATCGCCCAGGTGAACTTGTCGCGGCTCTGCACGAGGTGCTCGGAGTAGCCGGGGCTCGTAGCCGCGGAAGTCGGCCGGCAGCCCGAAGATGAACAGGTCCGGGTCCGGCAGGTCCTTGTCGGACCGCTTGATCAGTGCGGCCAGGGCGCCGTTGGTCGTGTAGATGCCCTTGCCGTCGCGGTACTGCTGCCAGCACGGGTCCGGCGGGTCGCCCGGCTCGGGCGGCCGGAACGCCGCACCCTCGAGCAGGGCGAAGTCGGTGCGCGCATCGCTGACGACGCCGACCTCGTAGCGGTCCTGCAGGTTCCGGCCCACCCCCGGCAGGTCGACCCGGCAGTCGATGCCGTGCTCGGCGAGCTCGTCGCGGGGCCCGATCCCGGACAGCATGAGCAGCTGCGGGGTGTTGAACGCGCCGGCGCTCAGGATCACCTCGTGCCGGGCGCCGCACGATCGCGCGCGGACCGAGGTCGACTGTCGCGTCCGGTACGGGCGAGGCGCGGTAGGCCTTCCGTCGGTCGACGTACTCCACGCCGTACGCCGCGCCCTGCTCGTCGAGCAGCACCCGGCACACCAGGGCATTGGCGCGGATCTCCAGCCGGTCGGGATGCTTCGCGGCGACGTCGAGCAACCGCTCCCGGGCGGCGCTGCGGCCGGACCTGCTCACCGAGATCGGGATCCGCCAGAGGCCCTCGTCGCCGAAGTCGTTGCCGCTGACCCTCCAGTCGTTGGGGTCGGCCGCGCTGGCCAGCGGCTCGAACACGCTGAGCGGCCGGTCCAGGAAGCTCGCGTACGACGTCTCGGCCGCCTCGAGCACCGTGTTCAGCAGGTCGCCGTCCTTGATCACCAGGCTCAGGCTGGCGAGCTCGGTCTCGAGCCATCCGTCGAAGCCGTGCCGGGACTTGTTGACGAAGCGGTCATTGACCACGGGCAGCTTCCGGAGCAGCCGGACGAGCCAACGGTTGCGCGGCAGCCGCTTCGGACGTTTGCGGTAGGTGCAGCGCTCGAGCCGCTCGAAGTACGACCGCATCCGGCCGCTCTCCCAGGACTTGTCGCCCGTGAGCGTGGCGATGCCGTCCCAGTCGCTGTTGTGCGGGTAGACGGTGATCATCGCGTGGTGCGCGGTGCAGCCGCCGAGGGTGCCGGCGCGCGGGTAGAGGATCCCCTTGTCCCGCACGAGCTTGGTGTTGCGCGCCGCCTGCGGCGCGTCGCCGTACAGGTCGACGTACATCTGCCAGCTCAGGTCGGGATGCTCCGAGGCGAGCCCGTGAAAGGCCGGCACGCCGTAGACCTCGGGAGCGTCGTCGCCGCCGGCCTCGAGCACGAGGACGTGGTAGCCCGCCTCGGCCAGGTTCGCCGCGAGTGGGCCGCCGCCCGCCCCGGACCCCACGATCACGAAGTCGTAGGTGTCCATGACCTGGTCAGTCGCGCGAACCGCAGGCGGCGACGGTGGCCAGCACGGTGTTGAGCCCCGAGATGACGATCAACGGGATGCCGCTGCGCAGGTTCACCGCCTTGGTGACGGTGAGCAGCGTCGCGGTCGCGGTGTCGGAGGCGTGGATCAGAGGTGCCTCGGCGACCGCCTTGTCCCGCTCCGGCCCGTCGCGCCGCAGCAGGTCACGGCCGATCAGGATCGTGCGGATCCCGAACAGACGGAACGCGTAGACCGCGGCGGGGCTGGGCGGGTCACCGGGGTCGATCCGGTCGATCAGCACCTTCGGCACGAACAGCGCCAGGGCGCCGTTGACGAGCCGAATGAGGGCCAGGGCCACCCGGGCCTTGTCCGATCGGCGTGCGTCGCTGTTTGCCATCGTGTCCCCGATCGTCCCGAAAAACGGTCCCTTCACTCTTGGGGGCAGGCGTGAGAGCGGCAATAGCCTCAAATGACTATTTGATTACGGCACCGCGGGGTTTCAGGCTGGTGTCTCAACATCCTTTTCACGATCGCGTGAAAATTCAGCCAACGAGCATTGCGGGGGACGTGACGCCCTCCCCTCGGGATCGCGAGGCAGCCCATGGGCACCGTGTCGGCATCCGCTGAAGGCAGGTTCCCGCCCGAGCGGTTCCTCGAGGCCCTGACCGAGTTCGGTCCCGGACGGTCGCTGATCTGGGGCAACAGCTCCGACTCGCTGCTGGAGGTCCACGACCGGGGCGACACCTGGGCCGAGGTGACGGAGGGGTCGAAGGCTGCCGGGATCTGGCAGCGCTACCGCTACGACTGGGGTACGCCGGGCACGGTGCGGCTCGACGTCCTGGAGAGCAACGCGTTCGGCCCCGGCAGCTCCTGGACCTACGACGTCAAGGCGACCGACTCCGGGTGTCGCGTCGACCTGGTCATCATCCGCAAGCCGACCACGACCAAGGGCCGCCTGGTCGAGCCGTTCCTGTGGCTCTTCGGCGGCCTCTACTTCGGCCGAGATCTCCGCCGCACGATGAAGCGGCTCGAGTCGATGTCCTGAACCCCTCTCGCTGGAACGGCAAGGAACCATGGCAGACCACAACGATCCGAACGCCGTCAACTCGATCTTCTCCGACATCGACGTCAGCGCCGCCGACGTCTACGACATGTTCGGCTACCCCAGTGACGACACCGAGGGCGGCGAGAAGGTGGTCATCGCGCTGACCTTCGCGTCGGTTCCCGAGACCGGGGTCTTCGACACCGACATGCTCTACCGGATCCTGGTCGCGCCGCGGCCACGGGTCGCGTGGCAGGACGGTGACTGGTCGCTCGACGCGCTGATGACCTACGTCGGCGCGGTCAAGGAGCAGTACCTCGGCAACTTCCGCCCGGCCGAGATCCGGGTCCGGGTCGACGCGGGACAACGGGCCCGGGTCACCTTCTCCGACTTCCCCGGCGGCGACCTCGAGCTGATCCTCGGGACCAACGAGGTGCTCGAGATCCCCATCCCGGACGGTCCGCCGATCAAGGCGTTCCTGGGCGGTCGCGACGACGCCTTCTTCAACGACCTGCCCGGCTTCTTCCGGTCGATCAACTACGCGCCGCAGTTCTACCACGTGCCGCACGCCATGACCGACGTGCGCGAGCTGCCGATCCCCAAGACCCTCCTCGAGCTCGAGGGCAACCACCTGTTCAACTACGACCCCGAGTTCCCCGACCACGGCCGGACCATGAAGAAGGACCTGCCGTCCGGACCCTTGACCTGGGAGGGCGACCGGTTCCTCAAGGACGCCGACGGCAACTACCGCTTCGTCTACTCCGGCGAGGACGCCCAGGCGGGGAAGAACGTCAACGCCCTGATCTTCGAGGTGCCGCTCGCCTACCTCACCCAGGAGCCGCAGAAGGAGCGGATCGTCAACCTCTGGGCCGAGAGCTGGGTGCTCAAGGCGTCCAGCAAGGTCGAGACGATCCCCGACAACCCGCTGTGGATCGAGCACCCGTCGGCGCTGCTCGACCCGATCCGCCTCGACGACGAGCTGCGCCGCTACAAGCTGGTCGACACCGTCGGGCAGCCGTTCGCCGACGCCGGGCTGAGCGAGCGCGAGGACAACCGCCAGCTGGGCGCCAACAACTTCTGGCTGGCCCCGACCTTCGTGAAGCGGCTGGCGCACCTGGGCTGGGGGTTCGGGCCGTCCATCAGTGCGCTCGGCCTGCGCTGCTCCTTCGACCACGACGACTCGCCGGTGTCGGTGCACAAGGTCTACCGCACGGCGGTGACGGCGTTCCCCCGCACGAAGAAGACCGTCTTCCAACAGCTCAACATGCCCGACGACTCGTGGAACAAGAGCGGCCTGGACATCCCCTTGCGCCGGACGGTGGAGATCTTCGTCCCGAACGTGTGCGCGATCGACATGGACACCACCGGGACCTGGCCGTTCGGCCGCCGGCTCGAGGACCAGGTCGCCACGCGCTTCCTCGCCCTCTTCCTCGACATGGCGCCGGGCCCGGACGGGACGGCCTACCACGTCGAGACGCTGGCCGACCAGGCGCTGTGGGACGCCGCCCCGATCAACCCGAAGACTCCGCCGAACCCGCTCTACAACGACCGCGAGTTCCTCGACCACTTCCCCTACCTGGCCGAGCCGTGGTGACGGACTTCGACCGTGACCTGGCGTCCCTCGACGAGCAGCTGCGCACGGTCGAGCCGGACGCCGGCAACGTCGAGGCGGCGACCCGCGTCGCTCACCTGCACGTACGCCGGGCCTCGCTGACCGGCCGGCCCCCTGACCACGATCGGGCGGAGCGGGTCGTGGACCGGGCACTGGCCGCGGTCGGGCCGTGGCCGGACCTGTGCCTGCTCCGGGCGGACCTCTACACCCGCCTGCACGAGGTGGCCGACGCCGCGCGGACGGTGGAGCAGGTCCCGGGCCTGGCCGACTGCACGCAGGCGCGCGGAGTCCTGGCCGACGTGGCACTGCAGCTCGGCAGGTACGACGAGGCGGAGGAGCTCGCCCGCGGGTTGGTGGAGCAGGAGCGAACGTGGGACCACCTGGTCCGGCTGGCGCACCTCGCCGGGTGCCGGGGCGACCTGGACCACGCGGACGCGCTCTACGCGGACGCGGAGGACGAGATCACCGCGAAGTCGATGCGGGCGTTCGCCTGGGTGGAGCTCGAACGTGGCCGGTGGGCGGTGCTGGCCGGCGCGCTCGATCGCGCCCGGGCCCACGTCGACACGGCCGGGCGGGCCTACACCGGGTCGTGGCGGGTGCGCCAGGCGCGAGCGGAGCTGCTGACGGAGGAGGGGGACCTCGATCGGGCGGTCGGCGAGCTCGAGCAGGTGCTGGCCGCCACCGGCCGGCCCGAGACCCGGCAGGCCCTGGCCGTCGTCCACGAACGCGCCGGCAACCCGGAGGCCGCTCGCGCGCACCGGGACGCGGCGCTGGCGGCGTTCGTCTCCTCGGCGCAGCGCGGCCAGGCGCGCTACCTGCACCACCTCGTGGAGATGTGTGCGGCCAGCCCCGACGCCGGGGTGCGCCGGCGGGCGGTTGAGTGGGGCCGCCGGGACGTCGAGCTCCGCCCGAACCACCTCACCCGGGGCGCGCTCGCCTGGGCGCTGCACCGGGCAGGCCGGCCCGACCAGGCCGCAGCGGAGATGGGCCGCGCGCTGGCCACCGGGATGCGCGACCCGCGCCTCCTGTCCCGGGCGGCCGAGGTCTTCGGGACCGCCGACCAGGCGGCGTGGCCGGTGGTGGTGAGCGCCACCCCATGAACCAGGCGGCCGAGCGCACGGACGTCGAGTTCGACTCCGGCTGCGACCGCTGCGCGGCCTGGCTCTACCGGCCGGCCGAGGCGCGCGAACCGACGCCGGCCGTGGTGCTCGCCCCAGGGCTGGCCGGGGTCCGCGCCGCAGCCGTCGACGGTTTCGCGGCGCACTTCGCGGCCGCCGGGATGGCCGCCCTGGTCTTCGACTACCGCGGCTTCGGCGACAGCGGCGGCTCGCCCCGGCAGCTGATGACCGTGCACCGCCAGCTCGAGGACTGGCACGCGCCGTCACGGCCACCCGCGCGTTGCCCGGCGTCGACCCTGCGCGGGTTGCGCTGTGGGGAGGGTCGATCACCGGCGGCCACGTGCTGCGGGTCGCCGTCGAGGACCACTCGATCGCAGCGGTCGTCTCGCACGTGCCCCTGGTCGACGGGCTGAGCTCCACGGCGGCGGGCCCGCATGCTGCTCACGCTCGCCTCGCGCGACGCCGTCTCGCCACCGCGGCGCGCGGAACGGCTGGTCCGGCGGGCGCCGCACGTCGAGGTCGCGTCGTACGCCGGGGGGCACTTCGAGTCGTTCGCGGCACCCGCCGCTGACCGGATGCTGGCCGACGCGACCGATTCCTGCTACGACACCTGTACGACGAGACGACGACCGGCCATGGGAGTGAGCACGATGGGTGACAACGAGACGAACCGAGCTGCGCCTGGCGCTGGTCTGCTACGGCGGGGTGTCGCTGGCGATCTACATGCACGGCGTCACCAAGGAGCTGCACAAGCTGGTCCGGGCGGCCCGGCAGTTCGACGACATGGAAGGTCTCGACGGGAAGAACCCGTTCGAGGCGGACAAGACGGAGGCGGCGTACTTCGAGGCGCTGCGGGCCATCGCCAAGTCCGAGGGCGGACGCCGGCTGTCGGTGAGCATCGACGTCATCGCCGGCGCGTCCGCGGGCGGGATCAACGGCGTGGTGCTGGCCAAGGCGATCGCCCGGGACGCCCAGCAGGAGAAGCTCAAGGAGCTCTGGATCGAGGAGGGCGACCTCAAGAAGCTGCTCCGCGGCTCGGGCTTCGGTGGCCTGATCGGGGCGGTGGTCACCGCGGCGTTCAAGCAGCTGACCCACCTGGGCGACGAGACCTCGCCGCTCAAGGGCGAGCGGATGTCCGAGCTCCTCGTCGGCGCGTTGAAGGACATGGACGAGACCGGGTCCGACGCGAACAGCCTGATCCCCGAGGGCGGTCAGCTGGAGCTGTTCGTGACCGCGACCGACCTCTACGGATTCTCGGTCCTGGTGCCGGCCGGGTCGGGCGGCGCCAGCCAGCGCGACCGCTCCCACGAGCAGGTCGTCGAGTTCCGGGCCCGACCGGACGAGACCGACGAGTTCGGGACGGGTGCCAACTCGGCGCTGGGCTTCGCGGCCCGCGCCACGTCCAGCTTCCCGGGCGCCTTCGCGCCTGTCAGCGTGGGGTCGTTCGGGGTCGAGTCCGGGGAGGCGTGGACGCCGCACGCCCACCTGTTCCGCTACCCCTACGGAGAGAACCGGCAGCGGGTGCAGGACGCGTGGTTCGTGGACGGCGGGACCCTCAACAACGCGCCGTTCGACCTGGCCGTCGACGCGGTCGCGAAGCGCCCGGCGGGCAACGAGGTGCTGCGGCGGATCATCTACATCCAGCCGGATCCCGGCCGACCGCTCGGCGCGCTGCCCAAGGAGCCGGACCCCGACGACCCGCCGCGGGACCCCGAGGGCTACCTGGCGTCGCTGTGGGAGGCGCTGGGCGGCGCTCGGACCAGCCACTCGATCCTCCCGGACCTGCTGAAGATCCGGGACATGAACTGGCGGATCGCCCAGGTCGGCGCCATCGTCGACGAGCAGGAGGACGAGGTGCTGGGGCTGGTCGATGCCGCCGCGGGCGGCGGCGCCGTCGGTGACCAGGACCAGGCCGCGGCCCTGGTGACGCAGATGCACGCACTCGCCGACGACCGGATCGGCGCCGGGCGCGCGACGTACCAGCGGCTCAAGCTGGAGGCCGCCGCTCGCCGGGTGGCCGACGAGGTCGCCCACGACCGCGGCTACCCGCCGGACTCCGCGCGGGCCACGTTCATCCGCGCCGCGATGTCCGCGTGGGCCCGGTCGCTCGACGAGTGGGACGACGACGAGCCCACCGGTCTCGTCGACCGGTTGAGGAAGATCGACGTCCCCTACCGCGAGCGGCGGCTGCTGTTCCTGCTGGCGGGGGTCAACCGGCTCTACGGGCAGACGGACGGCCCGCCGTCCGCAGACCTGAACGCGCTGAAGAGGCAGGCCTGGGAGCTGCTGGAGGGGCTCAGGGCGAAGACGAGAACGGTCGTCAGGGACCTGACCGACACACACCTGGCGTTCCTCTCCGAGGAGGCGGTGTCCGACGCGCTCTACACCGACCCCATGGACGTTCGCGGCCGACAACGGCCCCGGCTTCACCGCGCTCTTCGACACCTACGGCGCCGGCATGGACGAGTTCCTCGGCGACAACAGCGACGGCCTGTGGACGGCCTTCCAGACGGGGACCGCAGGCTGGGCGGACGAGCACCGGCGCGCGTTGCTGTCGCGCTACGTCGGTTTCCCGCTCTGGGACGGGCTGATCTTCCCGGTCATCTCGCTCTCGGAGCTGCCGCAGTTCAGCCCGATGGGCGTGGCGCAGTTCAGCCCGCTGGCCGCGTCGGCGCTCGAGCCGATGCCGGGGGAGGAGGAGAAGCTGAAGGGGGTGTCGCTCCACCACTTCAGCGCCTTCGTCAAGAAGGAGTGGCGCGAGAACGACTACCTCTGGGGCCGGCTGGACGGCGCGGAGCTGATCATGCGCACGCTGTTCGGCGAGGGCAAGGTCATCAGCCTGGACTCGCTGCTGGCCGCCGGGGGAGGCCCGCTGGTCAGCGCACTGCGGGCCGTCCTGGCCAGCGAGGCCGACCTCGGGGAGGTCGACGATCTCCGCGACCACGTCGACGCGCAGGTGCGGGCGCTGGAGTCGCGGATGGGCGGCTGAGCGAGGAACCTTTTTCCTTGCCGTCGCGCATCGATGCGACATAGGGTGATCTCTTGAATCGTTTCAATCAACGACGCATGGAGGTTGCTCGTGCGGCTCGGGTCTCGGGAGACGACGGGGTGGCGCGCCACCGTGTCGGTGGCCATGTCCAACTACATCGAAGCCGGCTCGATCATCGCGATCGCGGTCAGCCTGACCCTCTGGCAGGAGGAGTTCGGGGTCGGCGACTTCGCCGTCGGCCTGCTGGCGGCGGTCAGTGCCAACGCGTTCGGCGCGGCGGCAGGCGCGATCATCGGCGGCTGGCTGTGTGACCGCTACGGCCGGAAGTTCATCTACACCTACGACCTGCTGATCTACATGGCCGGCGTCCTGCTCGCGGCCTGCGCCGTGAGCTACGGGATGCTGCTCGCCGGGTTCGTCGTGACCGGTCTGGCCGTCGGCGCCGGCGTCCCCGCGTCGTGGACGTTCATCGCCGAGGAGGCGCCGGCCGAACGCCGGGCCCAACACGTCGGCACCGCCCAGCTGGCCTGGTCGATCGGCCCGATGGTCGGCTTCGCGCTCGCCATCGCCGTGGTGCCGCTCGGCCTGCTCGGCAGCAGGCTGATCTTCCTGCACCTGTTCGTCGTCGCGTTCGTGACCTGGTGGCTGCGGCAGGGCCTGCGCGAGTCGGTGGTGTGGACCGAGGACCGCGAGGCATCGCCGGTCGGCCCCGGGTCAGGGGGCTTCCGCGCACTGGTGAGCCGACGCGTCAACATCACGGCGATGCTGTTCCTGTTCGGGGTCTACGGCTTCTGGAACCTCGTCGCCGGGCAGGCCGGCATCTTCATGCCCCGGGTGTACGACGCCGCGGGCTTCTCCAGCGCGACCGGGCAGAACGCGCTGCAGGTCCTCGTCTGGGGCTGCACCACACTCGCCACGTTCTTCGGGTTCATGCGCTGGGCCGACCGGATGAGCAGGCGCACGCTGTACGTCGTGGGCGCCGCCCTCGGCGTGGCGGCCTGGGCGCTGCTGAGCTACGGCCCGGGATCGCTCGGCGTCCTCCTGGTCTTCGCCGTGGTGTGGGGAACGTCGGCCGGCATCGGGGCGCAGGCGTTCTACAGCGTCTGGACGAGCGAGCTGTTCGCGACCCGCTACCGCGCCACCGCTCAGGGCGTGCTGTTCTTCGCCGCGCGGTTGGCGGTGGGACTGCTCAGCTACGTGTTCCCGACGCTGCTCGCCGAGCAGGGAGTGCCGTTCGTCGGCACGCTCATGATCGGCTTCCTGATCGTCGCGCTCGTGGTCGGTGCGGTCTGGGCGCCCGACACGCAGGGCAAGTCGCTCGCCGAGATCGAGCGCGAGCGGTACGGCGAGCCGTCAGGCGCTGCCGCTCCAGGGAGCCGGGACCAGGACCCACATCACCTCGGCGCCGCGCGATGAGCTCGGGTTGACCCAGCTGTGCGGCTCGCCACCGGAGAAGGTGAGCGCGTCCCCGGTGGTGAGCTTCTGGGTGCGGTCGGAGAACACGAGCTCGATCGTGCCCTTGAGCACGGTGATCACCTCGACCTCGCAGTTGATCGTGTAGAGGTCGCTGCCGCCGGTGCCGCCCGGCTCGATGCTCGAGTGGATGATCTGGAGCCGCGACTGGCCGCGCGGCGTCATCAGCTTCTCGGTCACGCCGGTGCCGCCGAGGTTGATCGCGGGCGCGCCGTCGCGGCGTACGAGCGCCACGTCGGGAGCGGAGAAGAGGGAGCCGACGTCGATGCTCATCACCTCGCAGAGGGTGAGCAGCGAGGCCACGCTGAGGGAGGTCTCGTCGCGCTCGACGCGGCTGAGGAACCCCTTGGTCAGCCGAGCGGCGGAGGCGAGCTGGTCGAGCGTGTAGCCGTGCGCCTTGCGCGCCGCGCGCAGGCGGGAGCCGATCCGCACCTCGTGCGTGGGGGACACCGGAAGGGGCCTCATGGCGGTTTCTCCTAGGAAAACTTTTGTTTCACAACATAACGCAGAACTCTTGACATCGGCAGCCCTCGGGGCGGAAGGTCGATGCAACGTTTGTTGTCCTGGATGAAACTAGCGAACCCCGGAGTCAGCATGAGGCATCGTCACATCCTTCCCGCCCTGGCCGCGTTGGCGGCCCTCGTCGCCGCCGGCTGCGCCGCACCGGAGGAGGACAGTCCGGCCGGCACTGATGCCGACGCGGAGGTGACCACGCTGGAGAAGGACGACCAGATCGCGGAGATGCTGCCGGCCGAGATCCAGGAGGAGGGCGTGGTCAAGGTGGCGTCGGGCGTCAGCTTCCCGCCGATGGAGTTCTTCGACACCGACAACAAGACGGTCCTGGGCTTCGACGCCGATCTCGGCAAGGCCCTCGGCGAGGTGCTCGGTGTGGAGTTCGAGTTCCAGAACACCAACTTCGACGGCATCATCGGCGGGCTCGAGGCCGGCCGCTACGACCTCGCGCTCACGTCGATGATCGACAAGAAGGAGCGCCAGGTGTCGGTCGACTTCGTCGACTACCTCAGCTCCGGCCTCGCCTTCATGACCCTCAAGGACAACCCCGAGGGGCTCGAGTCCGAGGCGGACCTGTGCGGCGTGGGGGTCGCGGTGGAGAAGGCGGCGACCGGTGACCTGGTGGCCGACGACCTCAGCGCCGACTGCGAGAAGAACGGCGAGGAGCCGCTCGACAAGCTGCCGTTCCCCGACCAGGCCAGCGCCGTCCAGGCACTGAAGTCGGGTCGCGCGGACGCGGTGCTCGCGCTGGACGTGACCCTGGCCTACAACGTCAGCCAGGACTCGGAGTCGTTCGAGATCCCGGCCGAGCCGTTCGGGCTGCTGCCGGTCGGCATCCCCGTGCCCAAGGACGACACCGAGCTGCGGGACGCCGTCCAGGCCGCGCTGAAGAAGGTCCAGGAGGAGGGCGTCTACGAGCAGCTCCTCACCAAGTGGAACCTCGAGGACCAGGCCCTCGAGGGCGCGCCGATCAACACCGGCACCTGAGCGCCATGACGACGCAGGACACGACCGCGGCCGAGGCGCCGCACGCCGACGAGCCGATCGTCCGCCTCCGCCATCCGTGGCGGTGGGTGGCGGTCGTCGTGATCGCGCTGTTCCTCGCGGAGGCGCTCTGGTTCTTCGTCACCAGCGATGCGCTGCGCTGGGACATCGTGCGCGGCTACCTCTTCGAGGAGTCGATCATGCGCGGGGTCTGGATGACCATCAAGCTGACCGTGGTCGCGATGCTCGTCGGCATCGCCCTCGGCACCGTGCTGGCGGTCATGCGCCTGTCGGACAACCCGGTCCTGAAGACCCTCGCCGGTGCGTACATCTGGCTGTTCCGCGGTACGCCGATCCTGGTCCAGCTGCTGTTCTGGTTCTTCCTCGGCACGGTGATGCCCGAGGTCACCTTCGGCATCCCGTTCGGACCGGAGTTCACCATCGGCGAGACCAGCGACGTGATCACGCCGTTCATGGCGGCGATCCTCGGGCTCGGCCTGAACGAGGCGGCGTACATGGCCGAGATCGTGCGGGCCGGCATCGGCGCGGTCGACACCGGCCAGGCGGAGGCCGCGCAGGCGCTGGGCATGAGCCCGCTCACGACGTACCGCCGGGTGGTGCTCCCGCAGGCCGCGCGCGTGGTGGTGCCGCCGACCGCCAACCAGGTGATCTCGATGCTCAAGCTCACCTCGCTGGTGCTCGTCATCGGGCTGGCCGACCTGCTGACCACGGCGCAGCTGATCTACGGGCGGAACTTCCAGCAGATCGCGCTGCTCATCGTCGCGAGCTTCTGGTACCTCGTGCTGACCACGATCCTGACCTTGGCCCAGGGCCGGCTGGAACGCCGGCTCGGGCGCAGTGACCGCGGCCCCCAGCGGGCCCGCGGTGTCGTCGTGGCCGCGGCGGGAGAAGCCCGGTGACCGGCGCGATGGTGGAGGCCGTCGGCGTCCGGAAGGTGTACGGCGGCAACGAGGTGCTGAAGGGCATCGACCTCACCGTCGGCCGGGGCGAGGTGGTCTCGATGCTGGGGCCGTCCGGCTCCGGGAAGAGCACCTTCCTGCGCTGCATCAACCACCTCGAGGCCCTCGACGGCGGCGAGATCAGCGTCAACGGCTCGCTCGTCGGCTACCGGCGGGCCAACGGCAAGAAGCTCGAGCTGCGGCCGCGCGAGATCGCCGCCGCCCGCCGCGACGTGGGCATGGTCTTCCAGCGGTTCAACCTGTTCCCGCACCGGACCGCGCTGGAGAACGTGATGGAGGCGCCGGTCTACGTCAAGGGCCGGAACAAGGACGAGGCGCGTCAGCAGGCGCTCGCGCTGCTCGACCGGGTCGGGCTCGCCGACCAGGGCCAGCAGTACCCCGGCACCCTCTCCGGCGGTCAGCAGCAGCGGGTCGCCATCGCCCGGGCGCTGGCCATGGAGCCGGAGCTGATGCTCTTCGACGAGCCCACGTCGGCGCTTGACCCCGAGCTCGTCGGGGAGGTCCTCGACGTGATGAAGGGGCTCGCCGCCGACGGGATGACGATGATCGTGGTCACCCACGAGATCGGCTTCGCCCGCGAGGTCTGCGACCGCGTCGTCTTCATGGACGGCGGCGTCATCCTCGAGCAGGGTCCGCCGGCCGACGTGTTCGGCAACCCCCAGCACGCGCGAACCCAGTCGTTCCTCTCGAAGGTGTTGTGATGAGCTCCAGCGATCCCCGCGGCCCGGTCGACGCGACCGTCGTCCCGCGGTTCACCGGCCCGGCGACCTTCGCCCGGCTGCCCCGGCTCGACGAGGTCGAGCGGGCCGACGTGGCGGTGCTCGGCGTGCCGTTCGACTCGGGCGTCAGCTACCGGCCCGGCGCCCGGTTCGGCCCGGCGCACATCCGGGCGTCGAGCAAGCTGCTGCGCACCTACAACCCGGTGCTCGACGTCGAGCCGTTCGCGGTCCAGCAGGTCGTGGACGCCGGCGACATCGCCTGCAACCCGTTCGACATCGCGGAGGCGGTCGGGCAGATCGACGCGGGTGCCCGGACGGTGCTGGACCGCAGCGACAAGCTGGTCACCATCGGCGGCGACCACACCATCGCGCTGCCGCTGCTGCGGGTCATGCACGAGCTGCACGGCCCGATCGCGGTCGTGCACTTCGACGCCCACCTCGACACGTGGGACACCTACTTCGGCGCACCGTTCACGCACGGCACGCCCTTCCGCCGCGCGTCGGAGGAGGGGCTGATCGACAAGACCGGCAGCATGCACGTCGGGATCCGCGGGCCGCTCTACTCGCGGGAGGACCTCACCGACGACCAGGTCCTCGGCTTCCAGGTGGTCGGCGCGCACGACATGGACGACCTGGGCTGGCGCGGGGTCGTGGAGCGGATCCAGGCCCGGGTCGGCGACCGACCGACGTACGTCTCGCTCGACATCGACGTGCTCGACCCCGCCTTCGCGCCGGGCACGGGCACGCCCGAGGCCGGCGGCCTCACCAGCCGCGAGCTGCTCAACATCCTGCGCGCGTTCTCGGGGCTCAACCTGGTCGGCGCGGACATCGTCGAGGTCGCCCCGGCCTACGACCACGCCGAGGTCACCGGGATCGCGGCCGCGCACGCGGCGTACGAGCTGGTGAGCGCGATGGCGACGAAGCGGTCGATCGGTGGATGATGACCGCGTGAGTGGTGGCGCCGCGGTCGTCGACGCGTTGGTTGCGCATGGCGTCCGGCACGCGTTCGGCATCCCCGGCACCCACAACCTCGAGATCTACCGGCACCTGCCCGGGTCCGGCATCCGGCACGTCGTCACCCGGCACGAGCAGGGGGCCGGGTACGCCGCGGACGGGTACGCCCGGGTCACCGGCCGGCCGGGGGTGCTGATCACGACGTCCGGGCCGGGCATCACCAACGCGATCACCGCGCTGGCCACGGCCTACGCCGACTCGGTCGCGGTGCTGGCGGTCTCTCCCGGCCCGCCGCGCGGCCAGGAGCGCGCCGACGTCGGCTGGCTGCACGAGGTCAAGGACCAGCACGCGGCGCTCGACGCGGTCACGGCCCGCAGCATCCGGGTCGAGTCGGCCGACGAGATCCCCGAGATCGTGGCCGACGTGTTCGAGGGGTTCGCGTCCCTGCGGCCCCGACCGGTGCACCTCGAGGTGCCGGTCGACGTGCTGGAGGCGGAGTGGGTGCGGCGTCCGGCGCCGGTGCTGCCGCGGCCCGAGCCGGCCGGTGCCGCACATCCGCACGGCGCGGAGATCGCCCGCCTGATCGGCGCCTCCCGGTCGCCCCTGCTGGTGGCCGGTGGCGGCGCGCGCGGTGCCGTGCACCAGGTGCGGGCGCTGGCGGACCACGGCGTACCCGTGCTGACCACGGTCAACGGCAAGGGCATCCTCGACGAGACCCATCCGGCCGCACTCGGCGCCTCGGTCCGGCTCCCGGCAGCCCACCGCGCCATGAACGACGCGGACCTGCTGATCGTGGTCGGCTCCGAGCTGGGCGACTCGGACCTCTGGGGCGGCGTGGTCAGCCCCGGCAAGCAAGGTGGCCGCACCGTCGTCCGGATCGACCTCGACGCCGCGCAGCTGCACAAGAACGTCACCGCCGACCTCGACGTCGTGGGCGACGCGGCCGTCGTGCTGGGCGCCGTCGTCGCGGCGCTGCGGGCCGACGGAGCCGAGCCCCGCGCCGTGGACACCTCCGCCCGGGCGGCGATCGACGCGGAGGCGGCAGCCGACGCCGGGCCGTGGGCCGCCGTCCAGGACTCCCTGCGCGCGGCGCTCCCGGCCGACACCGTGGTTGCGGGGGACAGCTCGCAGGTGACCTACTACGGGACCGTCCACCACTGGCCGTTCACGCCGGCCAACCGGCTGCTCTACCCGACCGGCTACGCCACCCTCGGCTACGGACTGCCCGCGGCCATCGGCGCGAAGCTGGCCGATCCGGCGCGGCCGGTCGTGGCCGTCGTCGGCGACGGCGCCGTGATGTTCAGCATCCAGGAGCTCGCCACCGCCGCCGAGCAGCGGCTCCCCATCCCGGTCGTGGTCGTCGACAACGGCGGGTACGCCGAGATCCGCGAGCAGATGATCGACCGCGACATCGAGCCGCAGGCGGTCGACCTGCCGCAGGTCGACCTGCCCGCCCTGGCCCGGGCTCTCGGCGCGCACGGCGTCCGCGCCGAGAGTGTCGGCGACCTCGGCCCGTTGGCCGCGGCGGCGCTCGACGCCGACCGGCCCACGGTGATCCACCTCGTGCTCTGACCGCGCATGTAACGCCGGGTTACCGACTGTTGCCGGGTGCTGCAACACCCTGGGTACAGCCAGTAACACGGCGTTACAGGTGCGATCAGCCCAGCCGAATCAGCCCAGCGGGACCCGCCACACCTCACCCGCACCGGCGCACGTGCTGCAGTTGCTGACGTACGCCGAGTGGCCGCGGATGGTGAGTCCGCCCGGGGTGATCAGGCCGTCGGACAGGATCTCGGTCTGGCTGCCGTCGCCGTTGACCCGGATCAGCGCGCCGGTCGGGTCGCCGGAGAGCAGGCCGTTCTTGAAGATCTCCAGGACGTAGAGCCGGCCCCGCTTGTCGAACGCGATGTCGATGATGTTGGTGAAGCCGGTCGCGGCGACCGTCACGTCGCCGTGCTTGCCGACGCGGTAGACGTTGGCCTCGCCCACGAGGAACGGGAACCCGGTCAGCTGCCCGACGTACAGGGCACCGTCAGGGCCGCGCTGGACCGACGTCGGCACCTCGTCGAACGTGTCCGCGCCGACGGTCCGGTCGGGGAAGGTGGCCAGCACCTTGATCCGCCCGCTCTTCTTCACCAGCAGCAGGTCGTTGGCGCCCGCGTCGGAGACGATCATCCCGGTCTTGCCGGCGATGACGGAGTTCGGGTTGACGTTCTCCTCGTCGCCGGTCGGGTTGAACTCGTCCTCGAACTCGGCGAGGTCGGCGACCGTCACGATCCGCGTGCCGTGCCCGTGCTTCCTCTTCGAGACCGCGAGCAGCTCGCCCATGTCCGCGAGCTCCGGCATCGTGCTGCTGAACTCCAGGTCGAGCCCGAGCCCTTCCGTGACGAACATCTTCTTGCCCGCGAATGCGACGTCCGACGGGCCGATCGCGCCGTCGCCGGTGCCCTCGCCGCCGAACGACGACAGCCCGGACACCACGCGCCGCTGGCCCGACGTGGTGATCTTGGTGACCGCTCCCGAGTGCCCGAAGCAGGCCGGTCCTTCCGGCCCGGCGAAGCAGGGGCCGTCACCGCCGACGCCGGCCTCGGCGACGTAGAGGGCGCCGTCGCGGCCGAAGGCCAGGCCACGCGGGTTGTCCAGCCCGGACGCGATCACTTCGGGACCCCCGCTGGGGCCACCTCCTCCGCCAGCCGTTGCTGGCTGCACGCCGGACACCACGAGTCCGGCGGATGCGATCAGGGCGACGAGTCCGAGTCGTTGCGCGTGTGCCATGGGTGTTGCTCCCTCCGTCGTTCTCCCAGCTGCGCCCCCACGCCTTTTCTCACAGCACCTTGGTGCCGTACATCTCTCCGAGCGGGTCCGCGATCAGCTCCAGCCGGGCCCCGTTGGGGTCCCGGAAGTAGATCGAGGTGCCGCTCTCCTCCTGGTACTCGACCCCGGCGTCGTCGAGGTTCTGCTTCAGCCGCTGCCAGATGTCGGGGTCGACCGAGATCGCGATGTGGTGCAGGCCGCCGAGCACCTCGGCGTACGGCCCGACGTCGAGCCCCGGGAAGTCGAAGAACGCGATCAGGTTGTCGTGACCGATGTCGAAGAAGAAGTGGTTCGAGCCGGGGTAGTCGCGGTTCTCGAAGATCTCCGTCAGCGGGAACTCGAGCACCTCTTGGTAGAAGCGGACGGTCTCCTCGACGTCCGCGCAGACCAGCGCGAAGTGGTGCAGTCCGCGGGCGGTCGACGCCGGCCGGTCGTCCTCCGGCACCAGGTACGTCGTGCGGATGCGGTCGCGCTCTGCCTCGATCTTGGCCAGGTCGAGCTCGGTCATGGCTTCCCCTCTTTGTCTGCTCAGATCCTGAAGAAGTGGTTGAGGTAGCGGTCCGCCACCGCCCGCTCGCCACGGATCGTGCCTGAGTTGCTGCGGCCGAACGCGGTCAGCACGAAGCTTCCCGGGTCGAACTCGAGCGTGGTCGCGTCCTCGAGGGAGCCGGCGGCGTACTGCAGGCCATCCTTGCCGATCGTCACCTGAGTGTCGCCGGCGTTCGGTCCGGACGTGATCCGGATGCCGACCTCGCACGCGTCCGTCTCGTCGCCGGCGGTCGTGGTTGCCTGCCATAGCACGAACATGAATGGCGTGAGCAGGTCCGCGGCTTCGCCCGACAGACCGTGTGCACGTCCGGTGCCCTGCCGGACGTCCCACGAGTGCACGCCGTAGTCCATGAGCTGGAACGCGGGGTAGAAGAACGCCGGGAGAGGACCCATGTAGAAGTGGGGGACCAGCAGGTTCGTCCAGTCGTCCGCGGTCAGCGCGTCGAACGTCTCCATCATCTTGTCGAAGTCGCCGCGCAGTCGCTCGACGAGCTCCGCGCGCGGGACGCTGCGGAGGGCCTGGGCCTGCGCGTCGACACGCGCGGCCATGCCGGGGAGTCCGTACGCCGGCTCGACGTCCGCGTGGCTCCGGGCGGCGTCGAACGACACGAAGTAGGCCTCCGTGGTGTCGACGATGTGGCCGACGATGTCGCGGACCTGCCAGTGGCCGGCGCCGGTGGGCGCCTCCCAGGTGTCGTCGCTGTCGACCATCGAGAAGAACTGCTCGGCTTCGTTGCGCACGACCCGAAGGATCGTGTCCTTGCCGTCGGGGGACATGGCATTCCACTCGCTCATGTCCGACCTCCCGTCCGTTGGAGAGGTGAATGAGGTGGGCCGGGTGACCGGCGCGGGCTGCGCCGACCTCCGGGCACGCCGAAGGCACGGCGAGTCTTGGTTGACCGCTAAACTACCACTGGTCGGCGCTGACGGCACCCGGCCAACTCGCTGGTCTATGGCGGGCTAGAGCGGCCCGCCGGCCCAGGTCTCGCGATGGGTCAGCTCGGAGACGTCGACGCGGGACAGCTTCGACGGCTGGTGGACCGGCCGGCCGAGCGGCACCACGCATGCCACGGCGTACGGCTCCGGGATGCCGAGCAGCTCCTTGAGCCGTGGTTCCTCGGCGACCGCCATCGTGGTGATCGTCCCGCCGAAGCCCTCGCTCCGGGCGGCCAGCAGGATGTTCCACACGAGGGGGTAGACCGATCCTCCGCCGACGATGCCGATCCGGTCGAGGTGCTGGTCGAGGGCCGCGACCACCCGCAGGTCGACGCACACGACGAGGACGACGGCCGCCTCCAGCAGCGGTCGGGTGAAGTCCCCGGGGACGGCCGTGGCCGCGACCTCCTCGTCGGTCACGCCGCTCGGGTCGACGGTGTTCCAGGGGTTCTCGCCGGCGAGCCGCTGCGCCATGTAGCGACGCACCGCCGGCTCGGTCAGCTCCACCAGCGCCTCGCGCGTCGCCCGTTCGCGGACGACCACGATCTGCGTCCCCTGGCGGTTGCCGCCGCTCGGCGCGAACCGGGCGTTGTCCAGGATGGCGCGCAGCGTCTCGTCGGGCAGCGGGTCGTCGGTGAACCGGCGGACGGCGGAGGTCGTGCGCATGACGTCGTAGAGCTCCATGCCGCCGATCCTCGCGGCCGGCTGTCGGGAATGCCAGCGGCCGGCATCGACCCCTGGGCTCAGTCGGTTCGTTCCTCGAACACGGTGAGCTGCAGGCCCGCCGGGCCCTGGAGGCGCGCGTTCAGCGAGTTCCAGGGCGTCAGTGTCGGCTCCGCGACGAGCTCGGCGCCCGCCTCGACGAGCTCCTGCGTGACGCCCTCGGCGTCGGCCACCTCGAAGGCCACCCGCAGGTGCGGACTGACCTCCCGGCCCACCTCGACCCGGTCGATCATCTCGACCTGTGCGGGGTTCGACAGCTCCAGCGTCGCCCGACCGACGTCCAGGATCGTCACCTTCTCCCCGTCCTCGCCGTGGATCTGGAGCTCCTCGGTGGCACCGAGCACGTCGCGGTAGAACCGGAGCGCCTCGTCGTAGTCGGCGGCCCGGACGACCAGGCGCATCTGCAGGACGCGGGCGGGCTTCGGGGATTCGGTTGTCATGGCGCCTCCTCGGTCGAACCTGATGCTAGGCCGGGCGGTCATACTCAGGCATGGGCTTCGACCCCCAGCGGTTCTTCATCGGCGTGATCGACCTCTTCTCGGTCATCCTGCCGGGCATGATCGCCACCTTCGTCCTGGACGCGGCGTGGGGCGAGGACCTGCTCGGCGACGCGTACGCCGACCTGTCCGGCGCGAGCGCGGTCGTGGCGTTCCTGGTGCTCAGCTATCTCCTCGGGCACATCATCTTCCTGCTCGGGGCCGGCTTCCTGGACCCGCTCCTCTACGGCCCGCTGCGCGATCGGGCGCGTCGCCGGACAGTCCGGTTCGCGAGCGACAAACCGACGCCGACCCAACGGATGGCGAGCTGGCCGTTCGGCAACACCACGTACGACGACCGGGCACTCGCCCGCGTCGAGTCACTCCGGGATGCGAACCTGGGTGCCATCGGAGCGCAGGGGACGATGAACGCGTTCCAGTGGTCCAAGGCGCGGCTGCTCCTGGGGCAGCCGTCGGCGCTGGCGAAGGTCGAGCGCTTCGAGGCGGACTCCAAGTTCTTCCGCAGCCTCACCGTCCTCTTCGCGGCGATGCTGGTCGTCTTCGCGATCATCGGGCGCTGGGACCTGTTCCTCGTCGTGCTGCCACTCGTGCCCCTGGCCGTCTGGCGCTACGTCGACCAACGGCTGAAGTCGATCACCCACGCCTACTGGTACGTGATCATGATCGAGGCCGGCGCCGCCTAGCCGAACAGCTCCGCCAGCTCCCCCCGGGAGCGGATGTCCAGCTTCAGGTAGACGTGGCGGAGGTGGTACTCCACCGTCTTCGGGCTGATGAACAGGGCAGCCGCCGCCTCGCGCGTGGTCCGCCCCGCCGCCAGCATCTGGGCGATCTGCCGCTCCTGGGGTGTCAGCTGGTCCATGGCGTTGGCCTCGCGGCGGCGTACGGTCTCGCCGGTCGCCTCCAGCTCGGCCGCCGCCTTGTCCGCCCACGGCACGGCACCCAGCCGCTCGAAGGTCTCGAGCGCGGACCGAAGCCGGGGCCGGGCCTCGACCCGCTTCCGGTCCCTGCGCAGCCGGGAGCCGAAGGCCAGCTCGGTGCGGGCGGTCTCGAAGAGGTCCGGAGTGCGTGCATGCAGCTCCAGTGCCCGCTGGAAGTGCTGTTCGGACGCGTCGTCGGGCGCACAGATGCCCAGGGCGCGTTCGGACCGGGCGAGGGACCAGGGCTGCCCCTTCGCCGCCGCCTTGTCCACGAACCCCGCTGCCAGGCCGGCTGCCTCCTCGTCCCGGCCCAGGTGGACGTAGGCCTCGACCAGCTCGGGGACACAGGACTGGTCCGGGTCGGCCAGGCCGGTCGCGGCGAGCCCGTCCTCGAGCGCCTCGTAGTGGCGAACGGCGGTGGCCGTGTCACCCGCGCCGGCCGCGAGGTCGCCCTGCGCGAACTCCAGCCAGAACGTCGCGATCCTGATGTTGTTCCGGCGGGCGACCTCCGCGGCCGACGCGATGTTCTCGCGACAGTCCTGGGTGCGGCCACGTCGCGCGTTGAGGACGGCCAGGCCGGAGAGGCAGACGGCGAAGTCGGTGCTCTGACCGGTCTCGCCGGCCAGTCGGATCGCCTCGAGGTAGCCCGCCTCCGCGTCCTCCCACCGATCGGCGGTGGCGTTGTCGCGCGCGATCTGCATCAGCAGGTGGGGGAGTGACCCGAGCGCGGCGCGCTCGCGCAGCCGCACGATTGCCTCGTTGACCGCGTCCCGCACCGGGCCGGCCTCGCGCAGCCAGAGCGACCCCTGCGTCCGAAGCGGATGACGGAACCGGTCGTCCGACACGTCGTTGGGGTCCACCAGTGACGCCGCCGAGCGGCGGACCCGTTCGATGCCCTGGGCTCCGTTTCCCGAGAGCACCAGCGCCATCCCCGACGCCATCGCGCCGAGCACGCGCGCGTTCGGGTCGACCGAGGACTCCTCGAGGCGCTCGATCGCCACGCAGGCCCGCATGGCCGGCTCCGGCGAGCCGAGGTAGAAGCAGACGTGGATCGCGTCCGAGTACAGCCGGATCGCCGTGTCCGGGTCGGACTCCTCGACCGCCGACGCCGCGCCCATCAGCGTGGCGAGGGCGTCGTCCAGCGAGCCGCAGCGTGTCTCGACCGCCCCGCGCACCTCCTGGATGTGCGCCCGCAGCCGCGGGTCGGGGGTCCGGGCCAGCGCCCGGTCGAGCAGGTCGAGGGCGCGGTCGGTCTGGCCGGCCAGCCAGGCGGCCCTGCCGGCGGCGGCCAGCCGTTGGGTCCGGAGTGCCGGAATGCCCGTGAGGTCGGCCGCCCGCTCGAGGGCGTTGGTCGCGATGGCGTGCGCACCGCGGGCGGACGCCTGACCGGCCACCTCGGCCAGGGTCCCGGCGGTCACCTCGTCGGGGGCGACGGCGCCCTCGGACAGGTGCCAGGCCAAGCGGTCGGTCTCCCGCTCGGGTACGACGCTGGCCAGGGCGCGGTGCACTGCCCGTCGGGTCTCGGGGTCGGCGGCGCCGTACACGGCCGAGCGGACGAGCGGGTGCCGGAACTCGATCCGGTCGCCCAGCACGGTCACCAGACCGGCGTCCTCGGCCTCGGTCAGCCCGGGCTCGCTCAGCCCGAGGGCGGCGCAGGCCTCGTAGACGGTGGCCGCGCTCGCGCTGTCGGTGGCGGCCACGAGCAGCGAGGTCCGGGCGTCGTCGCCGAGGTCCTGGACCCGGCCGCTGAAGGCGCGGCTCACCTCCTCGGACATGGTGACCGGGGAGTCCGCAGGCACGGCCTCGATCCGGTCCAGCCGGTCGCCGAGCTCGAGCATCGCCAGGGGGTTCCCGCCCGTCGCCCGGTGCAGCCGGAGCAGCTGGTTGCGGCGAACCGGGCCGGACGCGCCGCCCACCAGCTGTTGCGCGGAGTCGACGTCCAGGCCGGACACCACGAGCGTCGGCAGGCTCGCCCAGATGGCCGCGCCCGGCTCGCCGGCGCGGACGGACACCAGGATCGCGACGGCGTCCGACAACAGCCGGCGGGCGGCGAAGACCAGCGCCTCGGCGGACGCCTCGTCGATCAGGTGCCCGTCGTCGACGAGTACGACGAGGGGCCGGTCCTCGGCGGCCCGGCTGAGGAGGCTCAGGGTCGCGGCACCGACCGCGAACCGGCTGGGCTCGGCGTCGCCGACCCCGCCCAGCAGCAGTGCGGACGAGAGCGCACGGGCCTGCGGGGCAGGTACCTGGTCGAGCAGCGGCAGCACCGGCCGCAGCAGCTGGAGCAGCCCGGCGAACGGGACGAACCGCTCGGACTCCACGCCCTGCGAGCGCAGCACCTGCATCTCCCCGACCAGGCCCTCGGCCTCGGTGAGGAGTGACGTCTTGCCGATGCCGGGCTCGCCGCTCAGCACCAGCACGCGGCTGTCGCCCGCCCGTGCCCCGGACAGGAGCGTGGCGATGGTCCGCCGCTCAGACTCCCGACCGACCAGCACGTCTTGGACTCTAAGGCGGAGGGCTGCCGCGACAACAGGACCGAAATGACTAGACGGCTCCACCGCTAGGTGGGTCACCTGATGCGGCGCCATCGGCCCGGGCGGGCCTAGTTTCGGAGGATCACGCGAGGAGGGCGCGATGACCCAACGCGAGCAGACCCGGGCCAGGGAGCCGGATCTCGCCGGTGTGACCGAACGCGACGGCGTGGACCTCGCGTACGAGGTCTACGGCGAGGGCGACACGACGGTGCTCCTGATGCCGACGTGGAGCATCGTCCACTCGCGGGTCTGGAAGGCGCAGATCGCCTACCTCGCCCGGCACTACCGCGTGCTGACGTTCGACGGACGCGGCTGCGGGAAGTCCGGCCGTCCCGCCGGGGCGGCGGCGTACACGAACGAGCAGTTCGCCGCCGACACCATCGCGGTCATGGACGCCACCGACACCGGCGAGGCCGTCCTGGTCGCGCTCTCGTGCGGCGCGGCCTACTCGGTCCACGTTGCGGCCGAGCACCCCGACCGGGTCAGCGGGATCTTCGCGATCGGGCCGTCCTGCGGGTTCACCGGCGGCCACTCCGACCGGGACGAGGCGCTGTGGGACGCCGTCTACGACACCCACGAGGGCTGGCGGAAGTACAACGAGGACTACTGGCTCAACGGCGACTACGACGACTTCGTGGAGTTCTTCTTCTCGAAGATGTTCAACGAGCCGCACTCCACCAAGCAGATCGAGGACTGCGTGGGCTGGGGGCACGAGATCAGCCCGCAGACCCTCGTCGACACGACGGCCGGACGGATCGGCTGCAACGGCGCCGTCTGCCTGCCGCTCGAGCCGATCTGTGCAGCGGTGCGCTGCCCGGTGATGGTGGTGCACGGCACGAACGACGAGATCCGCCCGCACGACATCGCCGAACGCCTCGCCGAGCTCACCGGCGGGTCGCTGGTGCTCCTCGAGGGTGTCGGTCACGGCCCGCTCGCCCGGCAGCCGGTGCTGATCAACCTGATGATCCGCGACTTCGTGGACCGGCTGCGGCCGCCGCCCGTCGAGCGCCGTACCTGGGTCGCGGCGCCGCGCCGGCCCCGCCGCGCGCTCTACCTCTCGTCGCCGATCGGGCTCGGGCACGCGCGCCGCGACGTCGCGATCGTCGAGGAGCTGCGCAAGCTGGAGCCCGACCTCGAGGTCGACTGGCTCGCCCAGCACCCGGTCACCCGGGTGCTGGAGGACGCGGGCGAGCGGGTCCACCCGGCGTCCGCCTGGCTCGCCAACGAGTCGGCCCACATCGAGCACGAGGCCGGCGAGCACGACCTGCACGCGTTCCAGGCGATCCGCCGGATGGACGAGATCCTGGTCAACAACTTCATGGTCTTCCAGGAGGTCGTCGAGCAGGAGCACTACGACCTGGTCATCGGCGACGAGGCGTGGGACGTCGACTACTTCCTGCACGAGAACCCCGAGCTCAAGCGGTTCGCGTTCGCGTGGATGACCGACTTCGTCGGCTGGATCCCGATGCCCGACGGCGGCGACCGCGAGGCCCGGCTGACCGCCGACTACAACGCCGAGATGATCGAGCAGCGGGCCCGCTTCGCCCGCGTGCGCGACCGGTCGGTGTTCGTCGGCAACCTCGAGGACGTCGTGCCGGACAGCTTCGGTCCCGGGCTGCCGATGATCCGCGACTGGGTCCGCGAGGAGTTCGACTTCGCCGGCTACGTCACCGGGTTCGACCCCGCCGACGTCGCCGATCGCGACGGGCTCCGAGCCCGGCTCGGCATCCGCGACGACGAGCAGCGATGCGTGGTCACCGTGGGCGGTTCCGGGGTCGGGGCGCCGATGCTCGAGCGGGTCCTGGACGCCGTCCCGCTGGCGCGCAGGAAGCTCCCCGACCTGCGCTTCCTCGTCGTGGCCGGACCGCGGATCGACCCGACCACGCTCACCCGCCGCCGGGGCGCGTCGGTCCGTGGGCACGTGCCGGACCTCTACCAGCACCTGGCCGCCTCCGACCTCGCGGTCGTCCAGGGCGGGCTCACCACCACGATGGAGCTGACGGCCACCCAGCGGCCGTTCGTCTACGTGCCGCTCCGGCACCACTTCGAGCAGAACTTCCACGTCCGGCACCGCCTCGAGCGGTACGGCGCCGGGCGCTGCCTGCCGTACGAGGAGGCGGTCGACCCGGACGCGCTGGCCGACGCGATCGTGCAGGAGGTCGGCCGGACGGTGTCCTACCAGCCGGTCGAGAGCGACGGCGCGGCCAACGCGGCGCGGATGCTCGCCGAGCTGCTCTGATCCGGCTCGGGCCGTGCTGGGGGACCAGGTCGGCTTCCTCGTTGGCCCGGTCGAACAGCCACCGGCCGAGCGTGACGTAGGCGTCGACGTCGCGCGCCAGGAGGAACTGGTTGACCGTGACGTGCCGGGGGAAGGCTCCCGGCCCCTTGCTGAGCGCGACCAGGTCGGCGGGCATGTCCGTGGTGACGTGCGTGCGCATGACGATCAGCTGGTTCCGGGGCGTCGGGTGGGCGCCGTCCGCCTGCTCGGGATAGGCGAACCGCATCCGGATGACCGGTTCACGCGAGTCCAGCTTCTCGAAGTTGGCCATGATCTCGACGCCGAGCTCGGAGCGGGCCAGGGACACCGCGCGGAGCAGGTTCGCGACGCGGGCGTCGTCCACCGCTGCGTCCCACGGCGAAGATCGTCTGGCAGCGTCGCCGCATCAGCTCGATGATGCCCGAGTTGTCCCAGTGCCCGCCGTCGGAGACGAACAACGCGTCGTAGTCCTGGGAGACGGCTCCGAAGGCCTCGCGCCAGGTCCACAACGGCCCGGGCTCGTGCCAACGGTCGACGAGGGACGCGAGCAGCCGTGAGGTGTGCGGTCGCTGGGCCGCCCTGCCTGTCGCCGGGCACCCGGATCCACAGCCCGAGCCGCAGGTTGAGCAGCGCGAGCAGCGCCCGCGCGCTCTCCCGGGTGAAGCGACCCATGTTGGGTGCGATCGCGGCCCCGGACGCCGCGACGAGATCGACGAGCGGCTTCCCTGCCAGGCCGTCGACGAAGTTCGCGGGCCTGGTCGGGAAGCCGCAGTAGTCGTGGCTGAACACGAACGACGTGCAGCCCTCGCCCTGAGCCGACTCACCGGCGCCCACGTTGACGGCCGCACAGACCAGGAGCTGCGGTCCCTCCCAGCTGAGGTCGTCCAGCCCGACGTCCGCCAGTCGCACGGGCGGGCTTGCGCCCGATCCGGCGCGCACGAGGTACGCCCGGGCCAGGCGGCGTGCGTACGTCGAGTGCAGGGACGTCTGGTTCGCGTGGACGAACAGGCCGCAGAACGCCAGGACGGCGGCCGAGGCAGCGACGGACCACTCGACGATGTGTCGCCCGTCCTCGTGCGTGCTCTGCCACGAGATCAGCAGCAGCGGCGGAACCGTGAAGATGACCACCACGGCGAGGGTGAAGACTGCGCGCAGGACCTGGCTCGCGACCTTCCGGAGCCGGCTGCGGTCGAGCGAACCCTGGGTGCGCAGGAGCAGGGCGGCCAGGCCCGAGGCGGCCAGGACCAGGGCCAGGCCGCGTACCCCGATGAACTCCGGGCCGGCCCAGGTCGCGTCCAGGATCCGGGCACCGAGGGCGGCCAGGTCCGGGATCACCAGGACGCCGACCAGCGCCATGACCAGCAGGCGCAGGCGACGCGGGCTGAGGTGGAGGCGCGCGGGCAGACGGCCACGCGCCGACCGGGCACTGCGTCTCCAGCTTGGCGCCGACGAGGAGCAGGACCACGGCCGCGCCGTACCGCCAGGCTGTGTGCCCGGCCACCAGCAAGTCGCCGTCGGCCGTCAGCGATCCGGTCCACCGGTACACGAGCGACAGGCACGACGCGACCAGGACCAGCCCGGCGGCGAACTGGGCGAGATGGAATCGCCGTCCGCACCTAGGTAGCTGCCCAGCGCCAGGCACTGGTCCGGCCAGTCCTCGGCCAGGTAGCGGAGGTTGCGCCGGAGGTGCGCCTCCTCGGCCGACCCGCGTTGCCAAGGGCAACGGCTCTCTCGGCGCTGGCCTACCTCGCCTGTGCGGGAGGCAACGAAGGCGGTCGCGACGTACGACCCGCCGGACACCGCCGAGATGTACCCCGCTCGTCTGGAAGACCCCGACTTCCTCGGCCCGCTGGAGGGCGCCCTATACCCCTAGACACGCAGCGCGTACGCCGCCCCGGACAGGGCGATCCCGATCTAAGCCGGCGCCGCGGCTTCGCCCGCCGCCTGCTCCGCGGTGCGGAGGAAGCGGTACTGCGTGCCTCCCGTCGGGTCTAGGCATCGGGGGTGCCGACCGGATAGACAGGACATGTGCGCCTCGGGCGTGAACGAGCGTCCGGTCCAGCAGGGAGATGCTCCCGAACTGACGCACGAAGATCGGGTGCAGGCAGAACTCCTCGAACGGCGAGAGCGACAGCCGCCCCTCAACAGAGTAGGAGAACTCGGCCCTGGCGTACTTCTCGGTGCTGTATCGACGTAGCGGCCGATGATCCCGATCTCGCCGAACATCGCCCGGATGGTCGTGGCGTCGGATCCGAAGTTCTTGCGGACCCCGGCCCGGTTGCAGGCCTTGTTGAGCGCCCCGTCGCTGAAGCGGAACGGCAGGTAGGGAACGAGAGCGGCGGCGATCTCCTGCGCCTCGGGGAACCGGTAGTGGTGGGCGGAGAAGATCTCCGGGCACAAGATCCCCTCGGCCTTCCTCACCGCCGACTAGCACGTGCTGCGGCGTGACCGACGGCAGCTTCTCCGAGCCGGCGTCCGCGATCGCCTGTCGAGAGCGCCTCGTTCAGGATCAGGAGGAGCTGGCGGGGAAGCAGCTGCGTGTGCCGCAGGATGTAGGCGATGGTCGGCTCCTCGAACCCGATCTGGTTGACGACCGTGTCGGGGAAGAACTCGTTGAACAGCTCGAGGGGTGCGTCGGCCCGCATTCGCGCGTACGCGTCGGGATAGTCCTGCTGGAGGAAGGTCGCCAGCCTGGCCGAGGTGGCCATGACCAGGTCCTTCCACTGCCACTGGCAGCGCCATCCGCCCCGCGAAGTCCTTGATCGGGTTGGAGGACATCTGGGTCAGTGCTGGCCAGAGCTCGCTCGGGAAGCAGCACTGGATGCGGTAGCCACCAGCTGCGCGCTCCGACCGTTTGGTGCCGACCAGGTGGAACAGCCCCTGCAGGGTCTTCCGCAACGGGTCGATGTGCTCGCCGATGTTCTCCAGGCTGTCGACGAGGACGAAGGCCGAGGTCCGGCGGGCCTCCAGCACCTCCGACGCCGCCTGGCGTACGGCGCGCCACGTGTAGTCGCCGCAGCGGACTCCCTCGTTCAGGCCTTCGATCGAGACCAGGCCGCGAGCCGTCGTCATGGCGTGCGCGAGCTTGTACGCGATGGCGTTGAGTGCGGCGTCGTCGGGTCTGCCGGACGCCGAGGTGATCCTGCGCAGCTCCCGGCGTGCCCTCCCAGACGACCCGCTGTGCGTCCCGGGGGTCGCGCGGGCTGTTCGTGTTCGCGAGCTTGGTGGCGATGGGTGCCCACAGGATCAGGTCCCAGAGCTCGGCCGCCCACTCGACGGAGACCACGACCCCCCGGTCCTCGAGCACCCGGATGGCACTGGTCATCAGGCTGAACGCCTCCGGAGTGCTCAGCCGCACGGTGAAGGAGTCCTCGTCGAGCTCCCGCGACAGCAGGAGCGCGGTCTTGCCAGAACCTCGCCGCCCGACGATGAACGTCGGCGGGTGACGGCGTGACTCGAGGTGGAGGCGGACCCGGGCGTCGTAGATCGTGGCGTCGAAGGCCGCGCCGCTCTTGGCCGCAGTCGGGCCGAGAGGTTCGACCGGCGTCAAGACGCTGGCTTCCCTCTTCGTGGACGACGATGCGTCCGACCGGCTCACCCGAGAGCCCTCCACTACCCAGATCTTCGACCCCGCACTCCACCGTAGCCACGCGGCGGCCCGCTGTCGTCATGTCTGGGCACACGGATTGTGCCTATCTTTGCCAGCCCGCGCCCAGCCCGAGCCGGAGTACGGTCGAGAGCATGGGCGACGACCAGCTGCAGCCACAGGACACGCTCGACGACCGCGGGGTGGACGACATCCTCGACGAGGGGATCTCGCCGCCCGAACACCTCCGCGGCTCCAACGCGAAGGGCGTCACCGCGCGGGAGGAGCTGGAGGGCGAGACCATCGACGAACGGCTCCGCCAGGAGGAGCCGGAGGTCTGGGAGGGGGCCGAGGCCGAGTCCGAGGCGGAGACGCTCGAGGGATCGATCGGTGCCGAGGTGGGTGACGAGCGCACCGGACGCCTCATGGCGACCGACGACACCACGGACGCGTACGCCGAGGACGAGGGCATCGACGGGGCCGGCGCCAGCGCCGAGGAAGCGGCCATGCACACGATCGAGGAGTAGTCGCCTCGGTCAGCTCGCCGGGTCCCGCTCGCTGGCCCAGAGCCGGAACAGCAGGTACGCCGCGACCGCGCACAGCAGGTGCCAGACGCCGTGCGCCTGGAGCAGGGAGTGCGGGTCGCACAGGCCGTGCTGTCCGGCGTTCCAGATCACGAACGCCACCAGCAGCGTGCCGCCGGCGGCCGCGCCGTACCGCAGGTCGGTCCGGCTCGGCCCGCGCCGGTGCAGCAGCCCCTCGACGACCAGAGCGGTCACGAGCAGCACGCCGAACGCGACGTTGCCGGCGTAGTGGACGACGGGGATCTCCTCGCTCGTAGAGGCCCACCAGCTGGCAGGCCGCGACCATCAGCAGGAAGAGCTGGACGAAGAAGCGCACTCCCTGGCGCACCCAGCGGGCGAGGGCGTACGCCGCGGCGAACGCCGCCACGAGGTACATGCTCAGCTGGTCGATGTCGCCGCCGAGCTCGGCCTGGGTGGCGTGCATCGCCGCGCTGCCCGGCCCGAGCAGCACCACGACGCAGGCGTACGCCGTCGCGAGGCCGCGGTAGCGGGGCAGCACGTCGCCGAGGGTCGACGGCCGGCCGGCCTGGAACGCGATCAGCAGCCCCGCGGCCACGAAGCCGACGTTGGACCACGAGTTGGCCGGCTGGAGCACCAGGCCGTCGCGGGCCAGCTCGCAGAACCGGTCGCCGCGCCCGACGTCAGACCCGAGCCACCCGCCCGCCAGCGCGAGCGCCAGCAGGCCGATCGACCCGATCGCGACCGCCGCCGCGACGGCGAGCGGGCGCAGTGACCGGGGTGGCATCCGCCAACGCTAGGGCAATCCCCGGCGTCAGGAACGCAGCGCGCGGACCTGGTAGGAGAAGGCGCGGTTGTCGTTCTGCGGCCGGCCCTGGCAGGAGTAGGTCAGCTGCTGGCGCCAGCAGTCGAAGCTGGTCGAGGCGTTCGCCAGGGTCAGGGTGACCCGGGAGACGTTGCGGGTGCCGAACGCGACATCGACCCGCCCGCCGCCGTCGCCGTCGAGCACGACGGGCGTGGACTTCACCTTGCCGGACTTCTTGTGCACGAGCACGAGCGCCGCCGGGCCGGTGCCGGAGGGAGGTCCGTTGACGCTGATCCGGAGCCGCCAGTCGCGGTTGCGCAGGCTGCCGCCCGGCTTCACGAGGACGTTGCGCGAGGACATGTGGTCGATCCGGAGGGTGCCGTCGGCGCGCGGGTCGCCGGAGGTCAGCGTGTGCTCGCGGGCCATCGCCGCCCTGGGCCAGCTGCCGCCCTCGGCGTAGCTGCTGCCGGGCATCGTGTTCGCCGCGGCGTACGCCCGGAAGACATCGCCGAAGCGAGTGCCCTCCGGGAGGGTGCGCTTCACCGCGCGGGTGGAGTAGTTGCGGACCGCGCCGTCGGCGTTCTCCCACACCCGGCGCACGAAGCCGGCGCCGTACCGCTGGGAGAGGTACTCGAAGAACACCCAGTTGCCGTACTGGCTGAAGCTCTGCCGGTCGTAGAGGTCCAGAGGTGTCGACGGCCGGCTGACCTGGCCGTAGCGGAGGTACTGGCGGTTGTCGTTGACGTCGTCGGCCACCCGCTCCTCGATCCAGGTGGCGGTCGACTCCATCATCCAGCCGTCCTCGGCGTAGTCGTAGGCGAACTGGACGGCGTGGAAGAACTCGTGGGCGGCCGTGACCCGCAGGCTCTTGCCCGGGCGCGAGCCGAACTGGCTGCGCGCGAAGTCGTCGTCGAGCACGCAGTAGCCGGACGCGATCCACCGCTCGCCGGGCTTGCGGCGCTCGGGCACGCAGTAGCCGTAGTAGCCATCGGCCCCGACGTCCTTGAGGTAGACGTCGAACTTCTTGTTGCCGCCGCGGCGCCGGTCGGTGACGGGGGCGCGGTAGCCCATCGCGCCGACCTCCTGCGCCCACACGTCCTTCATCGTGTCGAGGGTCTTGGTGACCCACCGGCGGCTGGGCGGGGCGTCCCGGGTGCTGTCGACCCAGTGCATGCAGATCCGGGTCGCACAGCTGCGCTTGGCCGGGACGGTGTAGCCGTCGCCGTACTCGTCGCCGTCTCCGTCGGTCGGCCGGGCGAGCAGGCCCTGCGCCTGCTTGCGCTCGGTCGGGTCGAGGCGCGGCAGTGCGACGAACAGGTCGCGGAGGGCGAGGGTGGCGTTCGGGTCCTCGTCGGCGGCAGCCCCGGAGAGTACGTCGGTCGCGTTGTCCAGCGCGGCCGTGGCGCTGGCGTCGTCGACGACCTCGGCGAGCGGGTCGAGCCTCGGCAGCTGGCTGCGCGCCGTCGACGGGGACCCCGCCAGCACCGACAGCACCGACAGGGACAGGGTCGCCACCACGAGGGCGGCGAGCGAGCGGCGCATGGTTCCCCTACTGGACGGCGAGACGGGACGGGCGCCCGTTGCGCGCCGCCTGGGCAGGCCGTGCCTGCCTCCTGTCCCGCCAGCGTAAAGGGTCAGGTGGGGCAGGAGTGGCATCGGCGTGTCACCCGGTGGTGGAGATCTTCTCGATCAGGGCGGTCGTCGAGATCGCGGGCGTCCGGGACAGGTAGACGACCTCGCACACGTCCTCGAACTCGTCGAACCGGCCCTTCCAGTCGTCGCCCATGACGAGTACGTCGGCGGCGTACTGCTCGATGTACTCGCGCTTCTGCTCGAGGCTCTCCTCGACGAAGACCTCGTCGACCATGCGCAGTGCCGCGACGATCTCGAGCCGCTCCGCCTGGCTGAAGACCGGCTCCCTGCCCTTCTTGCGCAGGTTGAGCTCGTCGGCCGAGACGCCGACCACGAGGCGGTCGCCCAGGGCGGCGGCGCGCTCGATCACCCGGAGGTGTCCGACGTGGAACACGTCGAACGTCCCGAAGGTGATCACGGTGCGAGGCATGGCGCGCATTCTGACACCCAACCGGGGGTACGGAAGAATCGGACCACGATGACCGACACGCTCACGATGATCACCGCCAACCCGGCCGCAGACGAGGAGCGCCGTCGGGGGTTGCGACGCATGCGCACCCTCGCCGTCGGTCTCCTGGGCTTCGCCGCCGTGGTCTATGTCCTGACCCTCGACCAGGACGGCTTCCTGGGTTTCGTCAACGCCGGCGCCGAGGCGTCCATGGTGGGCGCGATCGCCGACTGGTTCGCCGTGACGGCGCTCTTCAAGCACCCGCTGGGGCTGCCGATCCCGCACACCGCGCTGGTCCCCAAGCGCAAGGACGAGCTGGGCAAGGGCCTCGAGGAGTTCTTCGGGGAGAACTTCCTCCAGGAGACGATCATCCGCGACCGGGTCGCGGCTGCGACCATCTCGATGCGGCTGGGGGAGTGGCTCAGCCAGCCGCACAACGCCCGACGGGTCGTCGACGAGGTCGCGGACGTCGCCTCGATCGGTCTGGCCCGGGTCAAGGACGAGCACATCGCGGAGCTGGTCGAGTCGGTGCTGGTCCCGCGGTTCCGGGAGGAGCCGATCGCGCCGCTGCTCGGCACGTTCGTGGTCGAAGTGGTGCGCGACGACCTGCACCACGGCGTGGTCGACCTGGCCCTCGAGGAGCTGCACCGCTGGCTGGTCGACAACCCCGACACGTTCACCGAGGTGCTCAGCGAGCGGGCGCCCGTGGTGGGCGCCGACCCGGCTCAACGAGGCGGTGACGGGGCGGTTGCACACCGAGGCGGTCCGCTGGCTCGAGGACATCCGCAACGACCCGCGGCACCACGCCCGCGAGGCGTTCGACTCCGTGCTGGCGCAGCTCGGTCAGGACCTGCTGTTCGACCCCGAGACCCAGGAGCGCGCCGAAGGGCTCAAGCTGCGGCTGCTCGACCACCCGCAGTTCACGACGACCGGCATCTCGCTCTGGAACGGCCTGCGCCGCGCCCTCCTGCAGGCGCTGCGCGACCCGGCCGGACCGGTCCGCGACCGGCTGCAGCAGGAGCTGGTCACCTTCGCCGACCGGCTCACCGTGGACGAGCCGCTGCGTGCCCGGATGGACGGGCTCGCCGCCGACGCCGCGGTCTTCGCCGTGGATCGGTACGGCGCCGAGCTGACCGCGGTCATCACGCACACCATCGAGCGCTGGGACGGCAAGGAGGCCGCCCGCCGGATCGAGCTGCACGTCGGCCGCGACCTCCAGTTCATCCGGATCAACGGCACCATCGTCGGCGGCCTGGTCGGCGTGCTGATCCACACGGTCTCGGTGGTCATCTGATGAGCGAGCCGATCGATGTCCCCATCCGCGACGAGTCGATCCGGCTCGGTCAGTTCCTCAAGCTCGCCAACATGGTGGAGTCCGGCGCCGAGGCCAAGCCCCTCGTCGCGAGCGGCGCCGTACTCGTCAATGGTGAGGTGGAGACCCGCCGCGGCCGCCAGCTCGTCCAGGGCGACGTCGTGACCGTCGCCGGCCAGTCCTCCCGCGTCTCCGACGACTCCGCGCCCGACAACCTCCCCTGGTAGACGCTGACCCGCCCGAAACTTTCGGGCGGGTCAGTGGAAAGTTTCGGGCGGGTCAGCTGACGGCGACCAGGTCCACCACGAAGATCAGGGTCTCGCCGGGCTTGATCACGCCGCCGGCGCCGCGGTCGCCGTACCCGAGGTGGGGCGGGATCACGAGCTGGCGGCGGCCGCCGACCTTCATCCCCTGGACGCCCTGGTCCCAGCCGGAGATGACCTGGCCGATGCCGAGCCGGAACTGCAGCGGCTCGCCCCGGTTGTACGACGCGTCGAACTCCTCGCCGGTCGAGTGCGCGACACCGACGTAGTGCACCTGGACGGTCGAGCCCGAGGTGGCCTCGGCTCCGTCCCCCTCGGTGATCTCGGTGACGACGAGGTCGCTCGGGACCTCCGGGCCGGGGAACTCGATCTCTGGCTTGTCCATGCGGCACAGGCTAGTTGATGCGTCGCCGACTAGACCACGGCCGCTGGTCGCGTACGCAGCGCCCGGGGCCGTCCTATCGTCGACATCTGTCAACACGCGGGACGGCGACGGAGGACCTGGCCATGAGCGAACCGATCGACATCGAAAAGCAGCTCGCTGTTGGGTCCCAGGCAGCCACCGCGATTCTGGCCAGTGGCGGCGGTGCCAGAGCCCTTTCGGCCGGGCCGAACGCGGCACCCTCGTGGCGGAGGGCGACTCCTGGTTCGACTACCCGCTCAAGGACGTGCTGTCAGTCCTCGAGGACCGTGGGTGGGAGGTCGAGTCGGTGGCACACCACGGCGACAACGTCGAGAGCATGGCGTACGACGACGCTCAGCGGGACGGCCTGAGGCGTGCCTTCGAGCGGGTGGCGCGGCGCGGCGACACCCCGAAGGCGCTGCTCCTCTCCGGCGGCGGCAACGACTTCGCGGGCCCGGAGCTGGCGATGCTCCTCGATCATGTCGACAGCGGCCTTCCCGCCATCAACGCCGCCATCACCGACGAGCTGGTGAACCGCCGGATGGTCGCCGCGTGGGCCACCCTGATCGGCTTCACCGGCACCCTGTCCGAGGAACTGTTCGCGCAGAAGACGCCGACGTTCATCCACGGCTACGACTACGCCGTCCCTGACGGACGCGGCTTCCTGGGTGGCTTCGGGCGCCTCCCGGGACCCTGGTTGGCCCCGAGCTACAACCGGAAGGGGATCGACCCGATGAGCCAGGGGCGACAGCTCACCAGGAGCCTGCTCGACACGTACAACGAGATGCTCCTCGACCTCACCACGCGGCCGGGTTTCGAGCACGTCGAGTACGTCAACCTTCGGGGCACGCTGGTCTCACCCGACTACACGGACGATTGGGCGAACGAGCTGCACCCGACGCGTGCTGGCTTCGACGCGGTCGCGGACCTGATCGACTCGGCGCTTCCCTGATGACACCAGTGATCGGTGCCGACCAGCTAGTGGCCTTCGGCATCGCGGCGGCCATCCTGATCGTGATCCCCGGGCCGAGCGTCCTGTTCGTGGTCGGGCGTGCGCTCTCCTACGGCCGCACGGTCGCGCTGGCGAGCGTCCTCGGCAACACGCTCGGGCTGGTCGTGATCGCGGTGCTGGTCGCGGTCGGACTCGGCGTCGTCGTGGCCGACTCGGTGGTGGTCTTCACCGTGGTGAAGTACGTCGGCGCGGCATACCTCGTCTACCTGGGCGTCCGCGCGATCCAGCACCGGCGCGCGTTCGAGGACGCCGACCTCATGGACGGTCCCGTGCTCACGCGACGCACCGCCGTCCGGCAGGGTTTCGTGGTCGGGGTGTCCAACCCGAAGGCGTTCATGATCTTCGGCGCCCTGCTCCCGCAGTTCGTCGACCGGGCCGCCGGTCACGTGCAGCTCCAGATGCTGATCCTCGGTCTGCTCGCGGCGACGATCGGCATCACGACCGACAGCATCTGGGCGATGGCCGCCGCCCGGGTGCGCGGCTGGTTCACCCGTACGCCGCGGCGCGGCAAGACGTTCGGCGCCGTCGGCGGTGCCTCGATGATCGGGCTCGGCCTGGTGCTGGCGTCGGGAGAGCGGCCGAGCTGAGCCCGTGCTGATGTAACGCCTCGACATGTAGGGGTGGGACCTGACCTCGACCATCCCTGGAGGCACCGTGCATCGGACACCCTGGACCGACGCCCACGATCGGCTGTTGGTGGACGCGATGCCGCCCGTCCCCGAGCCGTCCGCCGCGGAGGTCGAGCGCGTCTGGACCCAGGTCGCAGACACGATGGCCCGCGAGGACGGACCGCGCAGCCGTCGTCGCCGGCGCCTGCGCATCGGCGTCGCCGCCGGCATCGGTGCGGTCGTGCTCGGCACCTCGGGGCTCGCCACGGCCGAGCTCTTCACGGCTCGGACCGGGAGGGGGCCGGTGGACGCCGAAGACCTCCGTCTCGGCGGACCGGGTGAGAAGCTGGCCCTTGCGGCTCCCGACTATGCGGAGGTGGTCGCAGAGGAGTCTGCCGACATCCCGTTCCCGAGCGCCGAGTCTCGTGAGCTCGCCCTGCAGGAGCAGGCCGACGACGCGCGAGGCGCTCAGCTCGACGAGTTCGTCATGACCGGTGCCGTCCGCGCATGGGTGGCCGACCAGGCGCTGTGCGCCTGGTCGAACCAGTGGGCCGCTGCCACCCGCAGCGGAGACGAGGCCGACCGCGCCGAGGCGATCGCCATGATCCAGGCCGCTCCCACGTGGCCCGCCGTCAGCGACCTCGACCCCGAGCCGTACAGCCGGATGGAGTCGCAGAAGGTCCGCGACGAGGAGGGCAAGGTCACGACGGAGCACTACCGCGACGAGAGCCAGTTCTTCTACCTGGGCAGCCTCGGCGAGGCCGTGGAAGGCCGTGACCCGGGTGCCGTGGCTCGAGTCCTGGCCGCGAACAACGGCTACTGCCGGGCGGAGCACATGCCAGACCTCCCGAACGCCGACTTCATGTACAGCCGGCGCTGACATGGGCCGCGCCGTCAGCGACCAGGAGTTCGAGAAGCTCTACACCGAAACCGCCCGCGACGTCCTTGCCTACGTGCGGCGGCGTACATCCGGCGATGCCGACGACCTCGTCGCGGAGGTCTATGCCGTGGCCTGGCGTCGACGCACGGATCTCCCCGCGCCCATGCTGCGACGGGCCTGGCTCTTCGGTGTCGCTCGGACACTTCTCCTGGCAGATGGCCGCCAGCAGCGGCGGGACCGGGAGGTGATCAGCGAGCTGGCTACCCAGCCCGAGCCGTCCGCCGGACCGACAGACGCAGACCGGACCGCGAAGGTCATGGCCGCGGCCCTCGCACGCCTCGCACCGAACGACAGGGAGGTCCTCCAGCTCGTCGCGTGGGAGGGCCTCACCCCAGCAGAGCTGGCCGTCGCACTCGGCGTCCGCCCCGGAACCGCTCGGGTGCGCCTGCACCGCGCACGCCGGGCTCTTGCCTCGGACCGGGATGTCCGCGCTCTCGTCGAGGAGCCTGAACCGGCACACTCCAGGGCATGACCCGTCCTGCTTCCCCTGGCGAGGGCCAGTCCGACGGGGTTGTCGTGACCCGGGCTGTCTCGCTCTTGTAACGCCCGTTTACTCGCTCTACCACGGGTGCTGCAACCACCTGGGTACAGCAAGTAACACGGCGTTACATGGGCAAATCGCCCGCGCCCCGAGCTCGTCCGAGACGCGTGTTCTCAGGTCTGGTGGACGTAGCTGTCGAGCTGGTCGCGCTCGAACTCGAGCTGGTCGATGCGGTGCTTGACCACGTCGCCGATGCTGATGATGCCGGTCAGCTTCCCGTCGGCCGTGACGACGGGGACGTGCCGGATCCGGCGCTCGGTCATGATCTTCATCAGGTCGTCGAGCAGGGTGTCCCTGTCGCAGGTCTCGACGACGGCGGTCATGATCGCGCCGACGGTGTTGTTCACGACGGTCCCGTCGTGGTGGAGGTGGCGTACGACGTCGCGCTCGCTGACGATGCCGTCGACCGACTCGCCGTCACTGCTGACGATCAGCGCGCCGACGTTGTGCTCGGCCAGCTGGGCGAGCAGGTCGCGCACGCTGGCGTCGGGCATGATCGTCACGACGGCCGGGTTCGACTTGGCCTTGAGAACGTCGCCGATCCGCATGCTCCACCTCCGGTGTGTCCGCTCTTCGGTCCACGCTAGCCGCGCCCACCACGGATGGACAGGGTGGCGCGCCCCACATGAGACGCGTCACTCGCCGGAAGGTTCCTCGTCGTCCGCCGGCCCCGGGCGCCGGGCGTGCAGCTCGGAGACCGAACCCGGCCCGGAACGCTGCCAGTCCGGGTCCGAGTCGTCGTCGGGCACCGAGCCGAGAAACGACAACGCAGCCTCGTGCAGGTGGCCGTTGGACGCCAGCGCGTTGCCCCCGAACGGGCCGTCGGTGCCGTCCAGCGAGCTGAACCGGCCGCCCGCCTCGCGCACGATCACGTCGAGCGCCGCCATGTCGTAGACGAACAGCTCGGGCTCGGCCGCCAGGTCGACGGCGCCCTCGGCGAGCAGCATGTAGGACCAGAAGTCGCCGTACGCGCGGGTGCGCCAGCACCGCCGCGACAGCGACAGGAAGTCCTCGAGCCGACCGCGCTCGTCCCAGCCGTGCAACGAGGAGTAGGAGAAGGACGCGTCCTCCAGACGGCGTACGTCGGACACCTGGCAGCGGGTCGCCTTGAGCAGCGACCGGCCGGTCCACGCGCCGTTCCCCGACGACGCCCACCACCGTCGCTGCAGCTGGGGTGCCGATACCACGCCGAGCACCACCTCGTCGTCGACCACCAGTGCGATCAGCGTCGCCCAGACCGGGACGCCGCGGACGAAGTTCTTGGTGCCGTCGATCGGGTCCACGACCCAGCGCCGCTGGCTGTGCCCGGAGGAGCCCTGCTCCTCGCCCGTGACGGCGTCGCGGGACCGCACCCGCGACAGGGTGCGGCGGATGCTCTCCTCGACCCCCTGGTCGGCGTCGGTGACGGGAGTGAGGTCCGGCTTGCTCATCACGTGCAGGTCCAACGCCTTGAACCGCGTGCTGGTCAGCGAGTCGGCGTCGTCCGCGAGCACGTGCGCCAGGCGCAGATCATCGGTGTAGTCCCTGGGGGTCGGCACGTCGTCACCCTATTCACTTGAACCCCGGGACGTCTTGGTCCGTGTAGCAGTGCATGGAGATCAACGGACTTCCTCTGCATCCGCTCGTGATCCACGCGGCGGTGATCTTCGGCCCGTTGGCCGCGCTCGCCGCGCTGTTCTACGCGGTGGTCCCGTCCTGGCGCGACCGGATGCGGGTGCCGATGGTGGTGCTCGCGCTCGTCGCCGGCGGCGCGATCGTCGCGGCGTACTTCACCGGCCAGAACTTCCTGGACAGCAAGCCGGAGCTCGAGCAGCTGGAGCAGGTGCAGACCCACGCCGACCGCGGGCAGATCACGCTGTGGGTCACCCTCGGCTTCGTCGTCGTGGCGCTGGCCGCCGCTTTCCTGCACGAGCGCCGGGGGGCGCTCAGGGTCGGGGTGCAGAGCCTGCTCGTGGTGGCGGCGCTGGCGACCCTGGTGAGTGTCGTGCTCACCGGTGACGCGGGTTCCCGGGCGGTCTGGGGCTCCTAGTACACCGGCTCGCTGCGGGCGGCGAGCAGGCGCCGGAACGACTCGACCCGGACCGGGTCGGCGTCGCCGGCGGCCACCGCCACGTCGAGCGCGCACTCGGGCTCGTCGCCGCCGTGCGTGCAGCCGCGCGGGCAGTCCGCGGTCATCTCGTCGAGGTCGGGGAAGGCAGTGATCAGCTGCTCGGGCTCGACGTGCGCCAGCCCGAAGGACCGGATGCCCGGCGTGTCGATGATCCAGCCCTCGTCGTCGGGCAGCGCGAGCATGAACGCCGAGGTCGAGGTGTGCCGGCCACGCCCGGTCACGGCGTTCACGATCCCCACGTCCCGGTGCGCGGTCGGGACCAGCGCGTTGACCAGCGTGGACTTGCCGACGCCGCTGGAGCCGAGCATCACGCTGGTCTTGTCGCGCAGCCGCTCGCGCAGCTCGGTCAGGTCGCCGCCGCGCTGGGTGACGACCCAGGGCACGCCCAGTGAGCGGTACGTCGTCAGCAGCGTCTCCGGGTCGGCGAGGTCGGCCTTGGTGAGGCACAGCAGGGGCTGCATGCCCGCGTCGTACGCCGCCACGAGGGCGCGGTCGATCAGCCGCGGCTGCGGGTCGGGGTCGGCCAGGGCCGTGACGACCACCAGCTGCTCGGCGTTGGCGACGATCACCCGCTCCACCGGGTCGTCGTCGTCGGCCGTGCGACGCAGCGTGGTCAGCCGCTCGGTGACCTCGACGATCCGCGCCAGCGAGCCCTCGGTGCCCGACGTGTCGCCCACGACCCGGACCCGGTCGCCCACCACGACGCCCTTGCGGCCGAGCGGCCGGGCCTTCATCGCCATCACGGTCACACCGTCGACGAGCAGCGTCAACCGGCCCCGGTCGACGGTGACGACGACGCCGTCGACCGCGTCGTCGTACGAGGGCCGCTCCTTGGTGCGCGGCCGGGTGTGTCGGCGCGGGCGCTCGTAGTGCTCCTGGTCCTGGTCGCTGTAGCGCCCCGTCGGCCTGCTCACAGGAGAGCCGTCCAGAAGTCGGCGAAGTCCGGGAACGTCTTGGAGGTGGTGGCGACGTTCTCGACCGCGACCCCGTCCACGGCCGCGCCCACGATCACGCCGGCGTGCGCCATCCGGTGGTCGGCATAGGTGTGGAAGACGCCGCCATGCAGCGCAGCCGGGCGGAAGGACAGCCCGTCGGCGTGCTCGGTCACGTCGGCGCCGAGCCCGCCGAGCTCGGTGGCCAGCGCCGCCAGCCGGTCGGTCTCGTGGCCGCGGATGTGGGCGATGCCGCGCAGGTGCGACGGCGACCCCGCCAGCGCACAGAGCGCGGCGACGGCCGGGGCCAGCTCACCGACGTCGTGCAGGTCGAGATCCACTCCGGACAGGGCGGACGGACCCGTGACCCGCAGCCCGTCCGGCACGAAGGCGACCTCGCAGCCCATCGCGGCCAGGATCTCGCGCAGCGCGTCGCCGGCCTGCGTCGTCGACCGCGGCCAGTCGCGCACCGTGACCGCACCGCCGCTGACCGCGGCCAGGGCGAGGAACGGCGCGGCGTTCGACAGGTCCGGCTCGATCACCCGGTCCAGCGCGCGAACCGGTCCGGGTGCGACCGCCCACCGGTTCGCGTCGGAGTCGTCGACGGCGACGCCGTGCTCGCGCAGCATGCCGACGGTCATCTCGATGTGGGGGAGCGACGGGACCGGCTTGCCGTCGTGCCGTACGTCGACCCCGTGCTCGTAGCGCGCCCCCGCCAGCAGCAGCGCGGAGACGAACTGCGACGAGGCCGACGCGTCGATGACCACCGTGCCGCCCGGGACGGAACCCCCGCCGCGGATCGTGAACGGCAGCGCGCCCCGGCCGTCGTCCTCGACCTGGACACCCAGCGCCCGCAGCGCGGTCAGTACCTCGCCGACCGGCCGGTTGCGCATGTGCGGGTCGCCGTCGAAGGCGACGGTGCCGGTCGAGAGGCCGGACACCGGCGGGACGAAGCGCATCACGGTCCCGGCCAGCCCGCAGTCGACCTCGGCGTCACCCGCGAACGGGGCCGGAGTCACGGCCCAGTCCTCGCCGCTGGTGTCGACCCGCGAGCCCAGCGCGCTCAGGGCGTCCGCCATCAGCATCGTGTCCCGCGACCGCAGCGCCCGGCGTACGACCGAGGGGCCGTCGGCGATCGCGGCGAGCACCAGCGCCCGGTTGGTGAGCGACTTGCTGCCCGGCAGCGTGACGTCGGCGCGCACCGGCGCGACCGCGCGCGGAGCCGGCCAGGGTTCGGCGGTCCGGGTCGTCGTCACCCGGAAAGGCTACCGAGCCCCTGACGCGGCCAGCTTGGCCTCACGCCGGGCGGAACGGCCCAGGTGCCGGGCCTCGCGGCGTACGTCCTTCGCGGCCCGGCGGGCGCGCCAGGCCACGCCCGGCTTGCCCTCGGTGTCGACGCTGGCCAGCAGCAGCCCGCCCAGGGTCGAGGTGTTCTTCAGGAAGTGCAGCAGCTGCGCCTTCCGCTGGTCGGGGTCCGACTCCTCCCAGAACCGGTGGCCGGCGAGCGTGGTCGGCACGAGCGAGGCGGCCAGCGTGGCCGAGGCCAGGCGCGGAACCCTCCCAGTGGCGAGCGCCCCGGCAGCCGCGAGCTGGATCACGGCGTTGAGCCGAACCACGGCTACCGGGTCCTCGGGGATGGGCGCACTCGGGGCGACCCGCTTCACCAGCGGGACCAGGGTGTCGATCACGCCGGACGCCTTGCCAGCGAGCTGCGGGGCGTTCTTGAGGGCGTCGGCCGCGCCGACGACGAAGGTGGCGGCGATCATGGGCCGGGCGATCGTTCGGGTGACGGTCATGCGTCCTTATTACCCCATCGGGGGTTGGTTCATGAGAGGGGCACCCGGGTGGTGTTGTTCCCGGGCTGCGCGTCCGCCACGCCGTCGGCGGCGACCGTGAACACCAGTGCGGAGCTGCCGTCGGGCGACGCGACCGCGGTGAGGTCGTAGGTGGTGGACTCGCCCGTCACCGTGCAGCTCCCCGAGCCGACGCTCAGCGGGCCGCACCGTCCGTCGCCGGTGAGCTCGATGGACGGACCCTCGCCAGCGAACGACAGTGTGGTGGCCCCTTCGGCGGTGACACCGGAGACGACCACGACCACGCGGAAGAGCCCCGGCGCCTGCGCGGTGGCGAACGCCGTGACCCGCAGGTCCGCCGTGGCCTCGCTGGGCTCCGGGGACGGCGGCTCGCCGGGAGGGGTGGTCGGCGGGTCGGTGGGCTCGGGCTCGGGATCACCCCCGGTGGGGGTCGGGTCGGGAGACGAGGGCGGTACGCCGACCGGCGCGGTGACGTCGCCCTCGTAGCTGTCGGGCGCCAGCGAAGGTGACGGCTCCCCGCCACCGCCCCGCACCCGGACCGGCGGCTGGAGCACACCGGCCCCGCTCGCGTCCGGCGTCACCAGGGCAGCCGGCTCCTTCGCCGCCGGGCGGCCGCCTCCGTTGTCGTCGATCGTCACCAGCACCGCGCCGGCCACGACCGCGGTGGCGGCGACGCCGGCGACGGCGCTGGCCGGCGCGTGCGCGGCGACCAGGTCGCGCGCCCGGTCCAGCAGGACCAGCACGCCGCCCTTGAGGGCCACGCCACCCGCCGCCGAGCCGACGTACGCCGCGGCCGCGCCACCGAGCAGGATCGGGGCCAGGATGCCGGAGAGGTTCGAGTTGACCTCGGTGAGCTCGAGGTAGATCGCCATGCAGCGGCGGCACTCGCCGAGGTGCTCCTCGATCTTCCCGGAGTCCCGCCGGGAGGTGCCGCCGCGGATGTAGGCGCCGAGGTTGCGGTGCGTCCAGCTGCAGACGTCGCGGTCGAGCTCCTGCACGTGCATGGTGAGGAACGCCTGCCGCAGCCCCTCGCGGGCGCGGTAGGCGAGGGCGGAGACGGAGTTGGCGGTCATGCCGAGCAGCGGGGCGACGTCGGCGGGCCGCTGCCCCTCGACCTCGGTGTGCCACAGCACCATCTGCCAGCGCTCGGGCAGCGACGCGAACGCCCGGGCCGCGGCCGCGCTCTCGAACCCCTCGACGGCGGTGTCGCGGAACGGCACGCCCGGGTCGAACGGGGTGAGGTCGTCGGTGGTGTGCAGCCGGGAGCCGGCCCGGATCTTGTCGACGTGCAGGCGGCGTACGGCGGTCAGCAGGTAGGCGCGGAAGGCCAGGTCGGGACCCCCGCCGCGCTGGAGCACGGACAGCACCTTGGCGAACGCCTCGGACACCAGGTCGTCGGCGTCTCCGGCCGACACCAGCTGCCGGGCGAGCCGGCGGGCGGCGTCCACGTGCCGGCTGAACAGCTGGCCGTAGGCGTCGTTGTCCCCACCGCGGACGGCCGAGATCAGTTCGGCGTCCCCGGGCTCGCCGAGTCGCTGGAGCGTGCTGCTCACACCCACTCAACGAGGCAAACGTAAAAAGATCACGCGAACCGCGTCATGGGTGCGCGGCAGCCCCGTTTCCTCCCCGTAAGACGGACCAGGGAGGTGTCGGCCGTGGGGTTCTTCGCGATCCGCGCGAGAACGGCTCCTCCCGCCCATCCCGGGGCACGGGCGGAACTGCCCTCGGACCTGCAGGCGGCCTTGCCGCAGCGGTTCGAGGCGGTGGGGGAGGCCCTTGCCTCGGGGATGGGCTCCGTCGATGCGTGTGCCGTCGCGGGCCGGGAGCTTGCCCTCGATGGTGTCGCGCTCGACGAAGCCCTCGACGGGCTGCTGGCCACCAGCAGCCTGGTCCGTGGCACCGAGCCCGACTTCGGGGACGCACGCGCGCTGGCAGAGGCGTGGAGCGAGTCGACGCTCGAGTACCTGCACCGGCTGACGTGCGAGGACCCGGTCACGGGCCTCGCCAGCCTGGCGCATCTGCAGAGCCGGGTCTCGGAGCTGTACCGGGGACAGCTCCGAGACCGGCCTGCGCGCGACACCCACGCCCTGGTGGTGATCGAGGTGTCCCACCCGCGCGAGGCGCGGCCGACCATGACCGAGCCGTTCGCCAGCGACCTGCGCACGGCTCGCTACGCCGAGACCGCGCGCACCGTCTTCTCCGGGTCCGAGACCCTGGGCCGGCTCGGCCGGCACCGGATCGTGGTCGTCACCGGGCGCGACGAGCGCCTGGGCCAGCGGGTCACCCTGGCCCGCCGGCTGCTGTCCCGGCTCGAGGGTGACGCCCGGGTCTGGATCGAGGGGCTGCCGAGCACCTCCGCCGGAGCCGCCGCCCTGCTGGGCGAGCTGGCCCACCCGTGACGCGCCACTGACCCTGTCCGCGGGCTCCCGTAGCCTGACCCCATGTGCGGTCGCTACGCGTCGAGCCGACGCCCCGAGGACCTCGTCGAGGAGTTCGAGGTCATCGAGAGCCGCATCCCCGCGCCGCTCGAGCCCGACTACAACGTCGCGCCCACCAAAGAGGTGTACGCCGTCGTCGAGCGGCCGCCGTCGCAAGGAGCGAGCACGGAGCCGCCGCAGCGCCAGCTCCGGGTGCTCACCTGGGGGCTGATCCCGTCCTGGGCGAAGGACCCGTCGATCGGCAACCGGATGATCAACGCCCGGATGGAGACCGTCGCCGAGAAGCCGGCGTACAAGAAGGCGTTCGCGGTGCGCCGCTGCCTGCTGCCCGCCGACGGCTACTTCGAGTGGTACCCCACGTCCCAGAAGACCAAGGCCGGCAAGCCGATGCAAGCAGCCGTTCTTCATCCGGCCCAAGGACGGCGGCAGCCTCGCCATGGCGGGGCTCTACGAGATCTGGCGCGACCCGACCAAGGACGACGAGGCTCCGGACCGGTTCCGCTGGACCTGCACGGTGCTCACGACCGAGGCCGAGGACGCCGTCGGCCACATCCACGACCGGATGCCGCTGATGGTCGAGCCGGACCGCTGGGGCGCCTGGCTCGACCCGACCGTCTCCGGCAAGGACGACCTGCTGTCGCTGCTGGTCCCGGCCGCGCCCGGTCGGCTGGAGGCGTTCCCGGTCTCGACCCTGGTCAGCAACGTGCGCAACAACGGGCCGGAGCTGGTCGAGCCGATCCCGCTGTCCGAGGCGATCGAGTGAGGACGCGATGACGAACGAGACGCTCGTCCCGACGCCGCACGGCGACGGCCGGCTGGTCACCCACCGGGCCCGGAAGCCCATCGGCACGCTGCTGCTCAGCCACGGCGCCGGCGGCGGCATCGACGCCCGCGACCTCGACGCCCTGGCCGACGCACCTGCCCCGCAACGGGATCACCGTGCTGCTGTTCGAGCAGCCGTGGCAGGTCGCCGGCCGCAAGGTCGCGACGCCGCCGCCGACCCTCGACGCCGGCCTGACCGCAGCGGCTGCCCGGCTGCGCAGCAAGGCGCCGCTCGTCGTCGGCGGACGCTCCGCCGGCGCCCGCTCCGCGGCGCGCTGCGCCCGCGACCTGGGCGCCGCCGGGCTGCCTGGCGCTGGCCTTCCCGCTGCACCCGCCCGGCAAGCCCGAGAAGTCCCGGCTCGACGAGCTGCGCGGCGCCCGCCTCCCGACCCTGGTGATCCAGGGCGAGCGGGACACGCATGGGCCGGCCCGAGGAGTTCCCCGCCGACCTCGACATGTGCGTCGTGCCCGGGGCCGACCACGGGTTCAAGGTGCCGGCCCGCGGCCCGGTCAGCCAGGAGGACGCGCATGGAGATCATCGTCGAGTCGACGCTGGAGTGGATCGTGCGCGAGGTGACGGGGAATCAGAAGCCGGGCTGAGGCGTTCCACCGTCGTGCTCGCCGTACTCGAAAGATCCGACCCATTAGTCTGGGAGACGATGACAGACTCTGTGACCCCTGACGTCGACCCCTCGGAGATCGACGTCGCGACCGAGACCGAAGAGGCCCGGTCCGCGCGCTTCGAGCGTGACGCGCTGCCGTTCCTCGACCAGCTCTACTCCGCCGCGATGCGGATGACGCGCAACCCCGCGGACGCCGAGGACCTGGTGCAGGAGACGTTCGCGAAGGCGTACTCCTCGTTCCACCAGTTCCGGCCCGGCACCAACCTCAAGGCCTGGCTCTACCGGATCCTCACGAACACGTTCATCAACACCTACCGCAAGAAGCAGCGCCAGCCGCAGCAGTCGATGTCCGAGGACGTCGAGGACTGGCAGCTGGCCCGGGCCGAGTCGCACACGTCGAGCGGCCTGAAGTCCGCCGAGGCGGAGGCGCTGGAGCACCTGCCCGACTCCCAGGTGAAGGACGCCCTGCAGCGGCTGCCCGAGGAGTTCCGGCTGGCGGTCTACCTCGCCGACGTCGAAGGATTCGCCTACAAGGAGATCGCGGAGATCATGGACACCCCGATCGGCACCGTGATGTCCCGCCTGCACCGCGGGCGGCGCCAGCTGCGCGACATGCTCTCGGACTACGTCCGCGCCAACGACCTGACCCCCGCCGGCCGGGAAGGAGGCGGATCGTGAGCCACGACCACGTGTCCCCCGGCGAGTGCGCCGACTTCCTCGAGCAGATCGTCTACCTCCTCGACAACGAGCTCGACGAGGCCGACTGCTCCGCGGTCAAGGTCCACCTCGAGGCGTGCAGCCCGTGCCTGGAGAAGTACGACCTCCAGCGCACCGTGAAGGCGATCGTGGCCCGCTCCTGCTCGGAGTCGGCGCCGCAGGAGCTGCGCGAGCGGGTGCTGTTCCGGATCCGCGAGGTCCAGGTCCGGATCACCGAGACCTGAGCTCACCCCTCCGGTGGTTGAGGTGCGAGGGCCGCTTGGCGGCCTGAGCCTCGAAACCCAGTGAGATAGGCAGGGCCAACGCAACGAGCCCCCGGCCGAATGGCTGGGGGCTCAGTGCATTTGCGGGTGCGCTCAGGCGTTGGGGCGCTTGCCGTGGTTGGCGGCCTTCTTCTTGCGCCCGCGGCGCTTGCGTCCGGTCTTGCCCATGGTGTCCTCCTGATTGAACGTCCTCGGCCCGTCGGGGCCAACGGTCATCCTCTCAAATCGCCGCGCTGGGGGAAATCGTGCGCTCACAGACGCGACAGGAACCGCTCGGCGTCGACGACGACCCGGGTGACCTCGCCGGTGCCGACCACCTTGCCGTTCCCGCCGACGTGCCGGGCGGCGACGGTGAAGCGGTGCAGCCGCCCGTCGACGTACGTCGACGGACGCGGTCACCTCGACCTCCTGACCGACCGGGCTGGCGGCGAGCGTGCTCGAGCGCGATCCGGGTGCCGACGCTGGTGCCGCCCTCGGGCAGGGCGGGCTCGATCGCCGCGCAGGTCGCGGCCTCGCACCACGCCAGCAGCCGCGGGGTGCCGAGCACCGGCAGGCTGCCCGAGCCGAGCGCCGCGGCGGTGTCGTCGTCGGTGACGGTGAAGGTCAGCGTGGCGTCCATGTCAGGCGCTCCAGGGTCGAGCGGAAGGCGATCAGGTCGACGCCGGCGTACGGCTGCCAGTCGAGCTCGGGAGCGCGCACGAAGCCGAGCCGCTCGTAGAGCGCGGTGCGCGGCCGTCATCTCGGCCAGCGTGCGAGAGCACGACCGCGCGGGCGCCCGTCGTCGCGGAACCGGTCGAGGCACAGCTCGACCAGCGCCTCGCCGACGCCGCGGCCCGCGGGCGGACGGTGCCACGGCCAGCATCCGGAACTCGCCCTCGTCCTCGCCCGCCGAGCTCGCGCCACGGCGACCCGTCCGGGCAGATCGTCACCGTGCCGAGGACCAGGTCGTCGCGGTCGTCCGGGGTCGCCACCCAGAGCTCGGCCTCGCGGTCGCGGGTCGCCGCGTCGCGCAGGTGCGCGATGTAGGCGTCCTGCGGGCCGGTCGTGAACTCGGCGTACGCCGCGACCGTGACCTCGCCGACGGTCGCGTAGTCCCACGTGGTCGGCCCGGCGGAGCTGCACGGTCTCGGGCTCAGATGCCGAACGTGGTGCGCGGGTACGCCGCGTCGACGTCGGTGATCACGTTGACGAGGTAGGGCACGTTCGCGGCGAACGCGCGGTCCAGCGCCGGCGCCGATCTGGCGCGGGTCGGTCACCGTCTCGCCGGCGCCGCCGAGCGCCTTGACCACCTCGTCGTACGGCGTCCGCGGGGCCAGGTCGGCGACCACGTCGTAGCCGTAGAGCATCTGCATCGGGCCCTTCTCGAGGCCCCACGCGGAGTTGTTGCCCATCACCATCACGACCGGCAGGTTGTGCCGGACCAGGGTGTCGACGTCCATCAGCGAGAAGCCGGCCGCGCCGTCGCCGAGCAGCAGCACCACCTGCGCGGAGGGCCGGGCCAGGCGGGCGGCGATCGCGGCGCCGAGGCCGGCGCCGAGGCAGCCGTAGGGGCCGGGGTCGAGCCAGCCGCCGGGCCGCTTCGGCTCGACGAACTTGCCGGCGAAGCTGACGAAGTCGCCGCCGTCGCCGATCACGACCGCGTCGTCGGCCAGCCGGGGGACCAGCTCGCCGTAGATCCGGGCGGGGTGGATCGGGTCGGCCTCGGCGCCGAGCAGCTCGGCGTCGCGCTCGGCCGCGGTCTTGACCGTCGTCCTGGAGGTCGTCGACCCACGCCGACCAGTCGGGCCGGCGCACGACCTGCTCGAGCGCGCCGATGCAGCCCGTCGAAGACCGAGGTGAGGTCGCCGGAGACCGAGGCGGCCAGCGCGGCGTGCCCGGAGACCTGGCCGGGGGAGTCGGCGACGTGCACGACCTGGGCCGGCGTCGCGCCGTCCTTGCCGCCGAAGACGCCGTAGCCCGAGCCGGAAGTCGAGCGGCGTGCCGACCACGACGACCAGGTCGCTGCCGCCGAGCGCCTGGCCGCGGGCCTTGGTGACCAGCAGCGGGTGGCCGCCGGGGACCACGCCGCGGCCCATGCCGTTGGTGATGGTGGGGATGCCGGCGGACTCGACGAACCGGAGCGCGGCCTCCTCGGCGCCGTCCGCCCAGACGTCGGTGCCGAGGATCAGCACCGGACGGGAGGCCGACGCCAGCAGCTCGGCGATCTCGGCGACCGCGTCGCCGTCGGGCTCCTGGCCGCGGACCCGTGGCGACGGTCGGGGGCCGGACCGGACGCGGAGTTGAAGAACTCGTCCATCGGCACGTCGACGAACGCCGGGCCGCGGTGGGACGAGCCGGCCGCGGTGAACGCGTCGTGCATCCCGTCGATGACGTCGCCGGCGGTGTGCAGGGTGCGGGCCGACTTCGCGATCGGGGCGACGATCGGCGGCTGGTCGAGCTCCTGGAGGCTGCCGCTGCCCCAGCGGTTGGCCGGCGCGCGGCCGCCGACGACCACCATCGGCGAGCCGGCGAACTGGGCCTGCGCGATCGCGCTCACGCCGTTGGTCACGCCCGGTCCGGCGGTCAGCACCGCCAGGCCCGGGACCCGGGTCAGCTTGCCGGTGGCCTCGGCGGCGAACGCCGCGGTCTGCTCGTGGCGGACGTCGAGCAGCCGCATCGGGGGGTCGGCCTTGACGGCGCCGTCGTACATCGGGAAGACGTGCGCGCCGGACAGGGTGAACATGGTCTCGACGCCGTGGGCGCGGGCGACGGCGACGGCGAGCTCGCCGGCGTGCCCGCTCAGCTGCGCCTCGTCGGTGGCGGTGTCGTCGGTCATGGCGGAAGGTTACTCGCAGGTATCTACCGGCTGACAGGGTGCCCGGGGGTGTTCCGGGCGTCGCTCAGGAGTCCTGCGCGGTGAGGTAGGACGGGTTGGTGCGCTTGAGCGCGTCGACCAGCACCAGCAGCAGGTCGGAGCGTACGTCGGGTGGTCGCGGCGCGAGGGCCAGCTGGAGGTAGAGCGCGCGCAGGAACGCCTCCGGGTTGCCGCGGACCAGGAACGGGTCGCGCCCGCCGGACTTGGCGCCGGGCGCCGGCGGCGATCCGCGCGACCCAGGGCTCGATCACCCGCAGCGGCACCAGGTTGCGGCGCAGCATCGCCATGGTGGCGAAGGCCATCCGGTCCGGCTCGCCGGCGGTGAACAGCGACTCGACGGGCATCGTGAGCCGGTCGGCCAGCACGTCCAGCAGCACCGTCAGCTCGTTGGTGCCGAGGTGCGGCGACTCGGCCAGCGCGGCGATCGCGTCGGCGCCATGGGCGACGGCGTGCGCCCAGCCCTTGCCGGGCACGAAGCCGCGCAGGTCCCGCTCGCGGAGGTACCAGGTCGCGACCCGGTCGCCCCACTCGAGGATCTTCAGCGCCGGCAGCAGGTTGGCCGCGTTGTCGCGGGCGATGCACTCGCCGAGGATCAGCACCGAGAAGCTGCGGCGGAACACGGAGTCGGTGCCGTCCTCGCCGAGCCCGACGGTCAGGCCCGCGGCCATGCCGTCGCCGAGACCCGAGAGCAGGTCGTCGTAGACGCCGCGGTCGGTCCAGGTGGCCAGCGCGGGGTAGGCGGTGCCGTCGCGGAGCTTGGGGTCGGTCGAGCCGAGCATGCGGGTCAGCTCGGCGGTCAGGTCGTCGAGCGGCCGGTCGGACGGTACTCCGAAGTCGTCCTCGACAACCTGCTTCCAGTACGACCCCGACATGTCACCCATCCTGCCAAACAGGTGGAGGACTCGGCGATGGGCGGTCTCACCCCTACGCTTTCCAGAGTGCCGTCCCTCACTGAGCTGGTGCGCAGCCACACGGACCTCGACGACGAGGACGTCGCCTGGCTGCAACTTTTGCAGGCGGACTGGCAGATCATCGCGGACCTTTCATTTGCCGATCTGGTGCTCTGGCTGCCCGACCAGGAGGGCCGCGGCTTCTGGGCGGCGGCGCAGATGCGGCCCACGACCGGCCCCACGGCGTACGTCGACGACATCGTGGGCACCTTCATCCCCACCGGTCGCAGGCCGCTCCTGGATGCGGCGTACGGCCAGGGCCGGCTGGTCCGCGAGGGCGACCCGGAGTGGCGCGACGAGGTGCCGGTACGGGTCGAGACGATCCCCGTACGCCGGGCCGGCCGGGTGATCGCCGTGGTCGCCCGCAACACCAACCTGCTCGGCGTGCGCACGCCCAGCCGGCTCGAGCTGTCCTACCTGCAGACGGCCGCCGACCTCACCCAGATGATCGCCAACGGCCACTTCCCGGCCCCGGGGCAGCGCAGCGACCACGCCGACTCGCCGCGGGTGGGGACGGCTTCGTCCGGATCGACGCCCAGGGCAGGGTCGTCTACGCGAGCCCGAACGCGCTCTCGGTCTACCGGCGGCTCGGCCTCTCCGGCGACCTGGCCGGGCTGGTCCTGGCGGAGGTGACCCGGTCCCTGGTGCCGCCCCGGCGGCGTCCGGACGAGGAGACCCTCAGCGCCGTGCTCGGCGGCCGGGCGCACCGCGACACCGAGCTCGGCGGCGACGAGGCGTCGCTGATCGTCCGCTCGATCCCGCTCCGGCCGGAGGGCGAGCACCTCGGGGCGCTGGTCCTGGTCCGCGACGTCACCGACCTGCGCCGCCGCGACCGGGAGCTGGTGACCAAGGACGCCACGATCCGCGAGATCCACCACCGGGTGAAGAACAACCTGCAGACCGTGGCCGCCCTGCTGCGGCTGCAGGCGCGCCGGATCGACTCGTCGTCGGCCAAGTCCGCCCTGGAGGAGGCGGTCCGCCGGGTCGGCTCGATCGCGATCGTGCACGAGACGCTGAGCCAGGCGGTCGAGGAGCACGTCGACTTCGACGAGATCGCCGACCGGCTGGGCGCGATGGTGACCGAGGTCAGCGCCGTCGGCGACCGGGTGCGGGTGAGCCGGGCAGGGTCGTTCGGGGTGCTGACCTCGGAGACCGCGACGGCCCTGGCGATGGTGCTGACCGAGGTGCTCCAGAACGCCGTCGAGCACGGGTACGACGCCGAGCGCGGCACGGGCTCGATCGTCGTCGCGCCGCGCAAGCTGGTCGGGCCGGCTGCACGTGACGGTGGACGACGACGGACGCGGGCCTGCCGGACGGGTTCGACCTGGACGCGTCGACGAACCTGGGCCTGTCGATCGTGCGCACGCTCGTGGAGTCCGAGCTGGGCGGTCAGCTGGAGCTGGGGCCGGTGCCGGGGGGCGCGGGGACGCGCGTGGTCCTCGACGTGCCGGTGGAGTGACTCAGGCGGTGGTGCGGACCCGGGCCCGGGCGTTGCGGCGCTTGAGCGCGCGGCGCTCGTCCTCGCTCAGCCCGCCCCAGACGCCGTGGTCCTGCCCCGCCTCGAGCGCCCACGCGAGGCACTGCTCGCGCACGTCGCAGCGTCGGCACACCTGCTTGGCCTCCTCGATCTGGAGGATGGCCGGACCGGTGTTGCCGATCGGGAAGAACAGCTCCGGGTCCTCGTCGAGGCAGGCGGAACGGTGGCGCCAATCCATGGCTGAGGGATCCCTCTTTCCTACGCTGGTGTGAGTCGATGGGCGATCTCGTGGGCGCGCCTAGTGAAGGCGTTCACGAGCGCGACCACAAGGGTGGCAAGAATTGGATCGTGAAACAACCCCCGCCGCAGGTCACTTCCGTCACAACTACCCTGTGCGGGTGATGGTCACGACCCGGCGGAACCCGCCGCCCCTCGTCGTGGCGGCCTCGCTGGTCGCCGTGGAGGGGCTGCTGCTGGTCGTCTTCGCCGTGCTGGAGGCGGCGAACCTGTCCTCGGCTCGGGTCACGATGGGCCTGACCACCTCCCTCTTCTTCGCGGTGTACGGCGCCGGGCTGCTGTTCTGTGCCTGGCAGCTCACCCGCGGCCAGTCGTGGGCGCGGAGCCCGGTCGTGCTGGCCCAGCTGCTGCAGCTCGGGGTGGCCTGGAGCTTCCGCGGCGGCGACACCACCTGGGTGGCGATCGTGCTGGCGGTGGTGGCGGCGATCATCCTGGCCGGGCTGCTGCACCCGCAGAGCATCGACGCGTTGAACGACGAACGCTGAAGTCCGAGACACGGCCCGGTGGTACCCGTTGACCACCCGCTCATTCGGTGGCACCGGAGATCGGGTCCGGTACACCGGATTCGGGTGAACCGAGGCCGCAGCCTAGCGGGAGTCCTCCAGCGACTGCCGCAGCTCCTCGAGGGTCCGGTTGAGCAGCCGTGACACGTGCATCTGCGAGACGCCGATCTCCTCGGCGATCTGGGACTGGGTCATGTTCTTGAAGAACCGCAGCAGGAGGATCTTCTTCTCGCGCGGGTCGAGCCGGTCGAGCAGGGGCTTGATCGACTCGCGGATCTCGACGTGCTCGAGCCCCTCGTCGTCCACGCCGAGGGCGTCGAGCATGGTCGCGGTGCCGCCGTCGTCGGAGTCGTCGCTGGCGTCCAGGCTGAGGGTGGAGTAGGCGTTGCTGGACTCGATGCCCTCGATGATCTCCTCCACCGTGCAGCCGATGTTCTCGGCGAGCTCGCGGGGGGTCGGGGACCTGCCGAGGGACTGGGTCAGCTCGGCGCTCGACGTGCCGATCTGCATCCGCAGCTCCTGCAGCCGGCGCGGCACCCGGATCGCCCAGCCCTTGTCGCGGAAGTAGCGCTTGATCTCGCCGATGATCGTGGGCGTCGCGTACGTCGAGAACTCCACGCCGCGGTCCGAGTCGAACCGGTCGATCGACTTGATCAGGCCGATCGTGCCGACCTGGACCAGGTCCTCGAACGGCTCGCCACGGTTGCGGAACCGTCGAGCGCAGTGCTCCACCAGGGGCAGGTGGAGGTGGACCAGCCCGTCGCGTGCGGCAGTGCGGGACCCGGCCGACGCCGACTCGTCGCGGAACTGCACGAAGAGCTCGGCGCTGCGCGCGCCGGGTGATCTCGACCCCGGTGGGTGGCGCGTCCCCCGAGGCGCCGTCGTCCCGCATGATGTCGGGTGTCACGTCAGAGCCCGGCTCCGACGGGTTGCATCGTGAGGCTGACCGAGAACCGGCCGCCGGCGGACGTCGCCTCGGCGCTGGTGGCGAGCGTGCTCAGCACCTGCCAGGCGAAGCTGTCGTAGTCCGGGTCGACCGCCTGCGCCGACGTCACCTGCACCGTGACCGTGAGCTCGCCCGGGGCCAGGAAGAAGAGGCAGAGCAGGTCCGAGCCCTGCTCGGCCTCGGGGAGCACCATCGCGCTCGCCTCGCCGACGGCGATCCGGAGGTCCTCGATGTCGTCGATGGGGAAGTCCAGCCGCGCGGCGAGGCCGGCGGTGGTGGTGCGCAGCACCGAGACATACGCGCTGTCGGCGGGGAGGCGCAGCTCTACGTCTGCGCGTCGGCCCTCGTGCTCGGTCGCTGCCATCTGGCCTGTGCCCTTCCTCGGGGATCGTGCTGCTCAGACACTAGTGGTGTCCGGCTTCTGGTCGCAGTACCCAGCCGACGTCCGCGGATGCGACACCGCCCCGGTCGGGTGACCGGGGCGGTGTCGATTTCACCTTGTTCTGTTGTGGATTCCGCTCAGCCGCGCGGCTCGTTCCGGGTTCCGCACGAGCTGCAGAAGTTCGTCCCGGAGTCCATGCCGGTGCCGCAGGTCGTGCAGTACACCGTGGCGACGGGAGCCTGCACCGCGACGCCCCCGCCGGACACCGACGGTGCCGGGGTGGCGACCGGGGTGGGTGCTCGGGGCCGAACCCGGCGGGCACCGGTGCGAACGGCTGCGGGGCCACGGTCGCCGCGGCCGGGTGACCGGTGACCGGCGTACGCCGGCGAGCCCGGCGCAGCAGCAGGATCAGGGCGGTGAGCCCGCCGACGATCGCGACCACGACGCCACCCGCGAGGGCGATCCAGCCGGCCCAGTTGGTGGAGTCCGAGTCCTTCTCGGCGGCCGGGGGAACGGGGAGCTCCTTGGCCTTGCCCAGGTAGGTCTCGGCCAGGCCGTTGGCGGGCTGCTCGTCGAGCACCGACTCGAGCGCGGAGACCGCACCCTCGCGGTCACCCTCGAAGTAGGCACGGATTCCCTCGCGGTAGGTCTGCGTGGTCTCCGACACGACGTTGTCGATGCCGGCGCTGTCCATCAGCTCCTTGATCCGCTCGGCGGGGACGGCGTAGTTGAACGGCTCGCCCACGAAGTGGGAGCTGTTCACGCCGATCACGCGACCCTCGGAGTCCACCGTGGGACCGCCGGACATGCCGCCCGACAGCTCCGCGGAGAGCTGGAAGACCGAGAGCAGGCCGTCGGCCACGGTCTTGATCGAGCTGACGTTGCCCGCGTCGAAGGTCGGCGTGAGGTCGGTGTCGGTGTAGCTGCCGATGACAGCCGGGTAGCCGACCGCGACGACGCCGGAGTTGATCTCGACACCGGAGGTGTCGGCCAGCTCGATGGCGTTGAGCTCGGTCTCGTCGACCTTCAGCAGCGCGCCGTCGCCCTCGTCGAACTTCTGGAAGGCGAGCACTCGGGCGGGCTTCTGCTTCAGCACGTTCACGCCGGAGACCGAAGCGCCCCACGAGACCTTCACGACGCTCTCGATCTGGCCGCGGCGGACCTGGTCGTTGTCGCCGAGGGTGTCGATCCGGTAGTCAGAGATGACGTCGTCGGCGGTGAGGAAGTAGGAGTTGGTGTAGTAGTTCTCCAGCGCCCAGTCGGCGGCAGCCCGCTGCAGGGCGTCCTTGCCGCCGGCGGGGTCGACGCAGTGACCGGCCGTGGCGACGTACCCGTCGGGGTTCACGACGAATCCGGTGCACTGCATGGTCACGCTGAACGGCTTGTCGCGGAGATACTGCTTGTTGTACTTGTCGTAGATGTAGCCGGACCACGAGATCGTCTCGTAGACGACCGACGGCTGCACGAGCGGCGCGACCTGCGCCTGCGCGTTGTCGGTGGTCGTGGCCGTGGCCGGGGCCTCGGACTCGGTCTGGGCCGGGCCGTCAGCGGACGCGGGGCCGGCGAAGGCCAGCGAAGCGGCGGCGAGGGCGGCGGCGGCGGCGAGCATGCGGCCGGCGATGGTGCGGTTCCTGGTCATGGGTCTTTTCCTGCTCGGGTTGGGGTTGGTTTCGGGCCGAGCAGGACTCTGGCGGCGGCGGCTTGGGCGCGGCTTGGCACTGACTTGAGGCCGACCTAGGGGCGCCTAGGATCCACGCATGACCGACTGGGCGCAGCTGTACCGGGACCACGTCGACGCCGTCGCAGCCATGGCGACCGACCTCACCGACGACGACCTCGCGACGACCGTGCCGGCCAGTCCGGCCTGGACGGTGCACCACGTCGTCGCGCACCTGGCCGGCTGTCCCGCGGACATGATCAGCGGCCGGATGGACGGCGCCCCGACATCGGCGTGGAGCGATCGCCACGTCGGCGAGCGGGTCGGGCTCCCCGTGGCCGACCTGGTCGCGGAGATCCGCGGCAACACCGACGCCCTGATCGCCACGTTCGACGGGAACGACCGCCCGGCACCCGTGTGGGACATGGCGGTCCACCACGCCGACCTGCACGAGGCGCTCGGCCGCGGCGCCCTCGCCGCACCGCTCTGGGAGCCGGTGCTGGCGGGCGCGGCGCCGTACCGACTCGGCGAGCAGCCGGTCACCGTCCGCGCCGGGGACGCGACGTACGGCGGCGGCGGACCGGAGCTCGACGTGGCGCCGTACGAGCTGTTCCGGACGCTGTTCTCCCGGCGCTCGCGCACCCAGATCGCCGCCTGGGCAGGCGACTCGCTGGACCCGGACGAGGTCTGCATCTTCGGGGCGAGGGACGACGACCAGCCCGTGCCGTGAAATGGCGACCGCCCCGGTTCGAGTGAACCGGGGCGGATGCCTACGTCTCCATCCCGGCCTACCGGGGCGGATGCCTACATCTCCGTCCCCAACGGGAACGGTGAAGACTTCGCTTCGCTCAGTCTTCCTTGAGACGTGAAGTCCTGAGCGGAGCTCAGGACTTCTTCGTCTCCCAGAAGATCTCGGCGATCTCGTCGATCTTGGCGAGCAGGTCGTCGGCGGTCTTCGCGTCCATCGAGCCCTTGGTGCCGGTCGCGCCGGCGAGCTTGGTGGCCTCGTTCACGAGGGTGTGCAGCTGCGGGTACTTCTCGAAGTGCGGCGGCTTGAAGTAGTCGGTCCACAGCACCCACAGGTGGTGCTTGACCAGCTCGGAGCGCTGCTCCTTGATGAGCACCGCGCGGGTGCGGAAGTCGGGGTCGTCGTTGTCCGCCAGCTTGCCGATGATCCCCTTGATCGACTCGGCCTCGATCCGGGCCTGGGCCGGGTCGTAGACACCGCACGGCAGGTCACAGTGGGCCGACACGTCGACGGTGGGAGCGAACAGTTTCGCGAACATCCGTGGGTCCTCTCGGGTGGGGAACTGGGTCTCGGCTGCGACACTACTCCGCGTGCCGAGCCGGTCTCACGCAGGATCCTCGTACCCCGGACACCGCCGCCCATTCGGGGTCGCCCGGGTCCACGGGGACTCCATGCGGCCCGGCCTGGCGCCGGGTGACCGCCTCCTGGTCCGGTACGGCGCACGGGTGCAGGTGGGCGCGCTGGTGCTGGCCCGTCTGCCCGACGGAACGCTGGCAGTGAAGCGGGCCGCCGAGCGGCGTACGACGCGAACCGGCGAGCCTGCCTGGTGGCTGATCAGCGACAACCCGGACGCGGGCGTCGACTCACGGCACCGCGGGCCGATCGCCGAGGCCGACGTGCTGGCCGTGGTCCTGGCCCGGGTCTGGCCTCGGCCGCGCCCGCTGTGAGCGCGCTCACCGCCGTCCGCATCGTCGGACGTGGCGGCAGCCGGCCCAGCCGCTGTGGAAGACTCGGTGAGCCCGGAAGGCCCCGAACCAGACGGAGGGTGATGGTGGCTACCCCGCACGGCGACGATGCGGCTCACCCGCACGCCGGCGACCCCGTGTTCGACCTGCACGTCGGCGGCAAGATGGAGACCGTCTCGACGGTGTCGCTCAGCGGCGCGGCCGAGCTCTCGATGGCCTACACGCCGGGCGTGGCCCGGGTGTGCCTGGCCATCGCCGACGACCCGTCGCTGAGCCAGCACTACACGTGGGTGCCCAACACCGTCGGCATCGTCACCGACGGCACCGCCGTCCTCGGGCTCGGCGACATCGGCCCGGCCGCCGCGATGCCGGTGATGGAGGGCAAGGCCGTCCTCTTCAAGCAGTTCGGCGGCGTCGACGCCGTCCCGATCTGCCTGGACACCACCGACGTCGAGGAGATCATCGAGACCGTCGTCCGGCTCGCGCCGAGCTTCGGCGGGATCAACCTCGAGGACATCTCCGCGCCGCGCTGCTTCGAGATCGAGGAGCGGCTCAAGGAGCGGCTGTCGATCCCGGTGTTCCACGACGACCAGCACGGCACCGCCGTCGTGGCCCTGGCCGCCCTCCAGAACTCGCTCAAGCTCACCGGCCGCAGCGCCGACTCGACCCGCGTGGTCATCTCCGGTGCCGGCGCCGCGGGTGTCGCGGTCGCGAAGATCCTGCTCGAGGCGGGGGTCCGCGACCTCGCGGTCCTCGACCGCAAGGGCGTCCTCAACTCCCAGCGCTCGGACCTGACCGAGGTCAAGGAGGCGATCGCCAAGCTGACGGCCGACAACTTCGGCCGCACCGGCAGCCTCGCCGACGTGATGCGCGGCGCCGACGTCTACATCGGCGTCTCCGGCGGCACCGTCCCCGAGGACGTCGTCGCCTCGATGGCCGACGACGCGATCATCTTCGGCCTGGCCAACCCCAACCCCGAGGTGCACCCCGAGGTCGCGCACCGGCACGCCCGCGTGGTCGCCACGGGGCGCTCGGACTTCCCGAACCAGATCAACAACGTGCTCGCCTTCCCCGGCATCTTCCGCGGGGCCTTCGACGTGCACGCGACGGCGATCACCGAGGGGATGAAGCTGGCCGCCGCCGACGCGCTCGCGGGCCTGGTCGGCGACGACCTCACCGAGGACCTGATCGTGCCGTCGCCGTTCGACCCGCGCGTCGGCCCGGCGGTCTCGTCCGCTGTGGCCGAGGCCGCTCGCCGCGACGGCGTCGCGCGACGTTAGGTTGGAACGCATGTTCGCCGTCTACGCCGAGTCCTTCTCCTCCGACGACCCGCTGTCCGGCCTGGTGGTCGGCGAGCGCCCCGAGCCCGAGGCGCCCGACGGCTGGACCACGGTCACGGTCAAGGCATCCGCGCTCAACCACCACGACCTGTGGTCGCTGCGCGGGGTCGGGCTCAAGGAGGAGCAGCTGCCGATGATCCTCGGCTGCGACGCGGCGGGGTACGACGAGGACGGCAACGAGGTCCTCGTGCACGCCGTCATCAACGACGCCGGCTGGACCGGCGCCGACGAGACCCTCGACCCCAAGCGCTCGCTGCTCTCCGAGCGGTACCAGGGCACCCTGGCCGACAAGGTGGCCGTGCCCCGCGCCAACGTGCTCCCCAAGCCCGCATCGCTGTCGTTCGAGGAGGCCGCGTGCCTGCCGACGGCGTGGCTCACGGCGTACCGGATGCTCTACTCGCAGGGCGGCCTCAAGGCCGGCGACACGGTCCTCGTCCAGGGCGCCGGCGGGGGCGTGGCCACCGCGCTGATCACCCTCGCGCGGGCGGGCGGGCTCAAGGTGCTCGCGACCAGCCGCGACGAGGGCAAGCGCAAGCGGGCGCTGGACATCGGCGCCCACGACGTCTTCGAGTCCGGCGAGCGGCTGCCGATCAAGGTCGACGCGGTCATGGAGACCGTGGGCCGCGCGACCTGGTCGCACTCGATCCGCGCGCTGCGCCCCGGCGGCACCATCGTGACCAGCGGTACGACGTCCGGGCCGAAGCTCGACGACGCCGAGCTCACCCGGATCTTCTTCCTCCAGCTGCGCGTGATCGGCTCGACCATGGGCACCCGCGCCGAGCTCGCCGCGCTGGTCAACCTGCTCGACGCCACCGGCACCCGCCCGCTGATCGACCGCACGCTGCCGATGACCGACGCGCGCGACGGGTTCGCGGCCATGGCGGACGGCGACGTCTTCGGCAAGATCGTCTTCACGCGATGAACCACCCCACGAAGATGCTCGCTGCGCTCCCATCTCCGCGGGACCCCGGAACTGATGCCCGCACCTCATCACGGGCGCCGGGTCGGGGATCGGGGCCTCGCTCGCGCGCTCTCTGCACGACCGCGGCGACGACCTCCTGCTGGTGGCCCGCAGCGACGAACGAGCGGCCGACCTGCGCGCGGAGCTGCCCGGCGCCCAGACGCTGGTGGCCGACCTCGCCGACCCCGAAGGACTCGAGCAGGCGCTCGCGACGGCCGCGCTCCCGGAGCGCCTCGACTCGCTCGTCCACGCCGCGGGGTACGTCGACCTCCGGCCGGTCGCCGAGCTCGACCTCGCCGAGTGGCAGCAGCAGCTCGCCGTCAACCTCACCGCCGCCGCGCTGCTGGTCCGGGCCGCCCTGCCTGGGCTGCGATCCGCCGGCGGGGCCGTGGTCCTGGTCAACTCCGGCGCCGGCCTGGCCGCCCACCCCACGTGGTCGGCGTACGCCGCCTCGAAGTTCGGGCTGCGCGCGCTCGCCGACGCGCTGCGCGCCGAGGAGGGCGAGCACGGCGTCCGGGTCACGTCGGTCTACCCCGGACGCACCGCCACGCCGATGCAGGAGAAGGTGCACGACCAGGAGGGCAAGGAGTACGACGCCGGCGACTGGAGCACTCCCGAGACCGTCGCCGCCACGATCCTGCACGTGCTGGACCTGCCGGCCGACTCGGTGATCCCGGACGTGACGGTCCGGCCGCGGCCGCGCTGACCGAGTCAGCCCTGGGAGCGCCAGTTGAGCGCGCCCACGAGCACCATCCGGAGCTGGGTGCGCGCCCGCTCGACGATCTGCCCCTCCGCCTCGGGGCGGGAGGCGAGGATCTGCTCGGCGGTGGTGACGACCTGGCCGACGATCAGGTTGGAGAGCACCTGGAGGTCCTCCGACGACCAGGGCTCGGTGCCGGGGATCCGGGCCAGGTCCATCGCCAGCTCCCGCTCGAACAGCTCGATCTGGTGGGCGATCGCCTCCCGCACGACCAGCGGCCCCGCCGCGCGCTCGCGGGCGATGAACTGGAAGTGGTCACGTTGCGCGTGCACGTGCTCGACCAGCACCTGCAGCGAGCTGTCGATGATGTCCTCGAACGCCGGCCCGTTGCGGCGTACGTCGCGCAGCATCGCGCGCAGCGACACGAACGACTCGTCGACCAGGGCCAGCCCGAGCTCGTCGATGGACTCGAAGTGGCGGTAGAACGCGGTCGGCACGATCCCGACCTGCTTGGCCACCTGGCGCAGCGACACGGCCGCCAGGGTGCCCTCCCCGGAGAGCTCGAGCGCGGCGTCGAGGATCGCCCGGCGGGTGCGCTCCTTGCGCTCCCCGCGGCTCTCCGGTCGCGCTCCGGCGGGCTCGGCCATGCCGCGATGCTACGGCCGGGTGAACGTGCGTGCACTTCTCCACACCGGGGTGCGCAGGGTCACGTGGCAGGCGCTTGACCGTACCCGCGGTATGTGGGGATAGTTTCAGTGAACGCATGTTCACTGAAATCAGCTTCGTAAAGGGGGAGCGATGGGCATCTCCGGCACCATCCTCCGCTCCCGCGCCGTGGCCGCGCTGACGTCGCCGCACGGCGTGGACCGCTACCTCGAGCAGGTGAACCCGATGTGGGCCGCGCACGAGGTGCGCGCCCGCGTCGTCGACGTGCACCGCGAGGTCGACGTGCCCGGCCACCCGCCGGTCGCGACCATCACCCTCCAGCCGACCTCGACCTGGCGCGGCCACCGCGCCGGCCAGCACGTGCAGCTCGGCGTCGAGATCGACGGCGCCCGGCCGCACCACGCCGGGTGTTCACCGTCTCGAGTCCCGACTCGCACGCGGGGGACCGGTTCACGATCACCCTGCGCGCCAACCCGGACGGGCGTCGAGCGTCTCCCGGTTCCTCGTGGAGCGGGCCCGGCCCGGCACGATGGTCCACCTGTCCCAGGCCGAGGGCGACTTCGTCCTCCCGGACCACGTCCCGGAGCACGTGCTCTTCATCTCCGGCGGCTCGGGCATCACTCCGGTGATGTCGATGCTGCGGTCCCTGCAGCGTCGGACCCACCGCGGTCGGATCACGTTCGTCCACTACGCGCAGAGCCCCGACCACCAGATCTACGCCGACGAGCTCCAGGAGATCCGGCACTCGGGCCATGGCGTCGAGCTCCACCTCCTGCACCCCGAGCTCGGCGACCCGAACCTGTCGCCGGCGTTCCTCGAGCGGCTGGTCCCCGGCCACCGCGACGTGCCCACCTGGGCGTGCGGTCCGGCCCCGCTGATCGAGGCCGTCCGCGCGGCGTACGACGGGTCGGAGCAGCTCCGCATCGAGTACTTCCAGCCACCCCGCACCTCGGGCACCTCCGCCGAGGGTGACGTCGCATTCGAGCGCTCCGGCAAGGAGGCGCCCAACTCGGGCGCACCGCTGCTCGAGCAGGCCGAGGCGCTCGGACTGACGCCCGAGTTCGGCTGCCGGATGGGCATCTGCTTCTCCTGCACCTCGCGCAAGCGCGAGGGCACCGTCCGCAACGTCCTGACCGGCGAGGAGTCCTCGCTGCCCGACGAGGACATCCGCATCTGCGTCACCGCCCCCGTCGGCGACTGCGTCGTCGACCTCTGACCCCTCCACGAAGGGAGCAGCACCATGAGCAACAAGACCAGCCTGACCGACGAGCAGCTCGAACGGTTCGGCGAGGAGATGGACGCGATCCGGCAGCGGGTCGTCGCCGAGCTCGGCGAGGAGGACGCGACGTACATCCGCAAGGTCGTCAAGGCCCAGCGCGGGTTCGAGGTCGCCGGCCGCGCGCTGTTCTACCTGCCGCCGGCCTGGCCGCTGGCCGTCGCCGCCCTGAGCGTCTCCAAGATCCTCGACAACATGGAGATCGGCCACAACGTCATGCACGGCCAGTACGACTGGATGGGTGACCCCGGCCTGAACTCCCGGATGTACGAGTGGGACAACGTCTGCCCGAGCGAGCAGTGGAAGTACTCCCACAACTACATCCACCACACGTTCACGAACATCGTCGGGAAGGACCGGGACATCGGCTACGGCATCCTCCGGATGGACGAGGACCAGCCGTGGCACCCCTACTACCTCGGGAACCCGCTCTACGCGTTCCTGCTGATGGTCTTCTTCGAGTGGGGCGTCGCGATGCACGACCTCGAGGTCGAGAACATCGTCGCGGGCCGCCGGAAGATGTCGGAGAACAAGGCACTGCACGCCGGCATCATGCGCAAGGTGAAGCGGCAGGCGCTCAAGGACTACCTGCTGTTCCCGGCGCTGACCGGGCCGCTGTTCCCGCTCACCCTGGCGGGCAACGCGACCGCCAACCTGGTCCGGAACATCTGGGCCTTCAACATCATCTTCTGCGGGCACTTCCCGGCGGGCGTCGTCGACGTTCAGCCAGGAGGAGTGCGAGGACGAGTCGCGCGGCCAGTGGTACTACCGGCAGCTGCTCGGGTCCGCCAACATCACCGGCGGGAAGCTGTTCCACGTGATGACCGGCAACCTGTCGCACCAGATCGAGCACCACCTGTTCCCGGACATCCCGGCGCGGCGCTACCCGCAGCTGGCCGAGGAGGTCCGTGAGATCTGCCAGCGCTACGGGCTCGACTACAACACCGGCCCGCTCGGCAAGCAGCTGTTCAGCGTCGCCAGGAAGATCTGCCGCTTCGCGCTGCCGGACAGGAAGCCGAGGTCCCACGATCCGGCCCCGGCTCGCGGCGAGGCGCTGGCGGCCTGACCATGGTGCCCATGGACAGTAGTCAGGGCAGGGACCACCTGAGCAGGAACGAGATCCGCAAGGACGCCGTCCAGGGCGCGGTCGAGGCCGCGGCCAGCACGGTCGGCCAGGTGACGTCGATCGTCACCAGCGCCGTCCGGGACATCGCCGGCGCCCTGGGTGGCTTCGCCACCGAGGTGTTCGAGATCCGCGACTCGGCCCGCCGGGCCTCCGCCGACCACGACGCGGCCACCGACCCGGACGACGACGCCTGACCCGACTCTCACCCGTTGACCCGTCGTTCATTGACGACGGGTCAACGTGGTGCCCTCGTCAAGAGGTGGTCTAGACCAGTGGTTCGGGCCACACGGGCTGGGGAAGTAACTCGTCGGGGGCAAGAGTAAAACGGCGAACGAAGAGGGCGTGTGCCATGGACGACAAGATGTTCGTCTCCCACTTCGACTCCGGCACCTGCACGCTGACGCTCGGTGGTTTCATCGACCGGGAGTCGCTGCCGCTGGTGCTCCAGGAGGTACAGCGTGCGTTCCGACGTACGGCGTGCCGGCTGACCATCGACCTCAGCCACGCCCAGGGGCTGCCGCCGCACATCATGGGTGTGCTGGTGCACGTCTGCAACACCGAGTTCCCGGGCACGTTCGTCCGGCCCCCGTCGCGCGAGCAGCTGCGCGCGATCGCCTGAGCCCAGAGCTCAGCCGAAGCTCATCCGGAAGCCGGCCATCCGGAACGACGCCAGCTGGCGCGCGCCGCGCAGCCAGCCGAGCGGGCCGTCGGCGTCGAAGTCCCACCGGCCACGGCACGGCAGCGTCTTCGACGAGCCGCGCAGGGTGGCGGTCCGATCCGCACCGTCGGTGTCGTCGATGCCGGGCTGCCAGGTGCCGCCCTTGAACGGCACCCGGGGCGCTGCCTTCGAGACGTCGCTGAACGACGCGCTCGCGATCGGACGTCGCGCGAGCGAGGCCGACCAGTCCGTGCGCGACAACGGCCCGCTGTGGCTGGTCTCCAGGGTGAAGTCGCACAGCCCCTTCGGGATCGCCCACAGCGCGCGACCGCCTGCGACCGACTGCGGGGAGTCGACCCAGATGTCGACGATCGACACGCGGCGACCGTGGTCGTCGTGCTTGACCGGCCGGGCGACGAGGAGCTCGGAGTAGGTCAGCTCGCTGCCGGGCTCGTAGCTGACGAACGCCGCGCCGTACACCCCGGCCGGGCGGAGCTCGTCGACGTCAGCAGGCACCTTGAACAGCGACAGCCAGAGCTGTCCCTGCATCTGCCACGGCGCTGCCGGGTAGTCGACCCCGTGGTTGTCGGACGAGACCTGGTCCTCGGTTCGCTCGCTCATGCCGGGAGACTAACCGGACCGAGACTCAGTCGTCGGGGTCGTCCAAGCGCGCCAGCCACGTGGCCAGCCGCTCCACCGCCGTCTCGAACTCGGGGTGGGTGTCGGTGAACTCCTGCAGGCGCTCGGCCACCCAGGACAGGGTGACCTCCTCGTCGCCCCGGCGCTTCTCCAGCTCCTCGATCCCGCGGTCGGTGAAGTACATCAGTAGTCGTGGCCGGCGCGGTCCTGTACCGGGGCGAACGCGCGGTCGACCAGCGCCTTCTGCTCCTCCATGTGCCGCTTGACCGTGCCGACGGACGGCGACGACGACGCCCCGCGGGTGACCGGCTCGACGGGGATGTCGAGGGCCGGCCAGGCGTTGAGCGCGTAGTGCGGCCACGGACCCATGTTGCGCGGCTCGTCCTGCACCCAGCGGACCGCCTTGAGGTTCGGGAACCGCTCCATGTACTCGTGGATCTCCTCGGTCGGCCGCGGGTAGAGCTGCTCCAGGCGGGCGATCGCGAACCGGCCGGCGTCCTCGCGCTTGCCGCGCTCGACCATCAGGTCCCACGTGACGCGGCCCGAGCACAGCAGCAGGGTGTCCACCGACTCCGGGTCGGCCTGGTCGTCGGTGACCAGCGCCCGGAACTCGCCGGTGGTGAAGTCGTCCGGCTGCGAGGCAGCCTCCTTGCGCTTGAGCATCGACTTCGGCGTGAACACGATCAGCGGACGGTGCTCCTCGCCGAGCGAGTGCTGCCGCAGCAGGTGGAAGTACGACGCCGGCGTCGACGGCTGCGCGACGACGAAGGCCTCCTCGGCGGCCATCTGCAGGAACCGCTCGATCCGGGCGGAGGAGTGGTCCGGCCCCTGGCCCTCGTAGCCGTGGGGCAGCAGCATCACGACGCCGGACTGCTGGCGCCACTTGGTCTCGCCCGCGGTGATGAACTCGTCGATCACGGTCTGGGCGCCGTTCACGAAGTCGCCGAACTGCGCCTCCCACAGCACCAGCGCGTCCGGGCGGGCCACGGAGTAGCCGTACTCGAAGCCGAGGGCGGCGTACTCGGAGAGCAGCGAGTCGTAGACGTAGAACTTCGCCTGGTCCTCGGTGAGCGAGGTCAGCGGCGTCCACTCGTCGGCGTTGGTGCGGTCGATGATCGTGGCGAAGCGGGACACGAACGTGCCGCGCCGCGAGTCCTGGCCGGCGAGCCGGACCGGACGCCCGGCCATCAGCAGCGAGCCGAACGCCAGGATCTCGGCGGTGCCCCAGTCGATCGGGCCGTCGGTGATCGCGGCGGCGCGACGCTGCAGCTGCGGCATCACCTTCGGGTGCACGGTGAACCCGTCCGGCGGGGTGACGTAGGCGTCCGAGATCCGCTTCAGCACCTCGACCGGCACGGCCGTGCTGGTCTCACCCGCCGACTTCTCCGGGTAGTCGGGCACCGTGGTCCAGTCGGTGGGCGCCTCGGCGCTGGCCTCGCGGACCTCGGTGAAGACCCGCTCGAGCTGCAGCTGGTAGTCCTTCAGCACCTGCTCCGCCTCCTCGACCGTGATGTCGCCACGGCCGATGAGGGACTCGGTGTAGAGCTTGCGGACCGAGCGCTTCTGCTCGATCAGGTCGTACATCAGCGGCTGGGTGTACGACGGGTCGTCGCCCTCGTTGTGCCCGCGCCGGCGGTAGCAGACGAGGTCGATGACGACGTCCTTGTTGAACGCCTGGCGGTACTCGAACGCGAGCCGCGCCACCCGGATGCACGCCTCGGGGTCGTCCCCGTTCACGTGGAAGATCGGCGCCTGCACCATCCGGGCGACGTCGGTGCAGTAGAGCGACGAGCGCGACGAGCCGGGCGAGGTGGTGAAGCCGACCTGGTTGTTGACGACCAGGTGCACGGTGCCGCCGGTGCGGTAGCCGCGCAGCTGCGAGAGGTTCAGCGTCTCGGCGACCACGCCCTGGCCGGCGAACGCCGCGTCGCCGTGCACGAGCAGCGGCAGCACGGGGTAGTCGGCGCCACGGTTGAGGACGTCCTGCTTGGCGCGGGCGATGCCCTCGAGGACCGGGTCGACCGCCTCGAGGTGGCTGGGGTTCGCGGCGACCGACACCTTGATCCGGTCGCCGGACCCGGCGACGAACTCGCCCTCGGCGCCGAGGTGGTACTTCACGTCGCCGGAGCCCTGGACCGTGCGCGGGTCGATGTTGCCCTCGAACTCGCGGAAGATCTGGGAGTACTTCTTGCCGACGATGTTGGCCAGCACGTTCAGCCGGCCGCGGTGGGCCATGCCGATGGTGACCTCGTCGAGCCCCGACTCGGCCGCGGCCTCGCAGATCTCGTCGATCACGGGGACGGTGGTCTCGCCGCCCTCGAGGCTGAACCGCTTCTGCCCGACGAACTTGGTCTGCAGGAACGTCTCGAACGCCTCGGCCTGGTTCAGCTTGAGCAGGATCCGCAGCTGCTCCTCGCGGGGCGGCTTGGTGTGCGGCTGCTCGACCCGCTCCTGGATCCAGCGGCGCTGCTCGGGATCCATGATGTGCATGTACTCGATGCCCGTGGTGCGGCAGTAGGAGTCGCGCAGGATGCCGAGGATCTGGCGCAGCTTCATGAAGCGACGACCCTCGCCGCCGAAGGAACCGGTCGCGAACTCGCGGTCGAGGTCCCACAGCGTCAGCGCGTGCGTCTCCACCTCGAGGTCGGGGTGGCTGCGCTGGCGGTACTCGAGCGGGTCGGTGTCGGCCATCATGTGGCCGCGCACGCGGTAGGCGTGGATCAGCTCGAGGATCCGGGCCTGCTTGCTGATCTCGTCGTCGTGCGACGTCGCGATGTCCTGCGCCCAGCGGATCGGCTCGTAGGGGATCCGCAGCGAGCGGAAGATCTCGTCGAAGAAGTCGTCGTCGCCGAGCAGCAGCCCGTGCACGCGGCGCAGGAAGTCGCCCGACTGCGCGCCCTGGATGACCCGGTGGTCGTAGGTCGACGTGATCGTCATCGTCTTGCTGATCGCGTTGCGGGCGATGGCGTCCTCGGACGCACCCTGCCAGCCGGGCGGGTACTCCATCGCGCCCACGCCGATGATCGCGCCCTGGCCCTTCATCAGCCGCGGCACCGAGTGGTTGGTGCCGATCGTGCCGGGGTTGGTCAGCGAGATCGTGGTGCCCTGGAAGTCCTCGACGGTGAGCTTGTTGTTGCGGGCCTTGCGCACCATGTCCTCGTACGCCGTCCAGAAGGCCGCGAAGTCCATCGTCTCGGCTGCCTTGATCGACGGCACCAGCAGCTGGCGGGTGCCGTCCGGCTTGGCCATGTCGATGGCGAGCCCGAGGTTGATGTGGGCCGGCTTGATCAGGGTGGGCTTGCCGTCGACGGTGTCGAAGCCGACGTTCATCTCCGGCATCGTCTTGAGCGCCTTGATCAGGGCGTAGCCGATGACGTGGGTGAACGACACCTTGCCGCCGCGGGCGCGGGCGAGGTGGTTGTTGATGACGGTGCGGTTGTCCCACAGCAGCTTGACCGGGACGGTCCGGACCGACGTCGCGGTGGGGACGGTCAGCGAGGCGTCCATGTTCATGGCCGTGCGGGCGGGCGCGCCGCGGAGCGTGACCAGGGTCGGCTCGTCACTGGCAGCGGCTGCGGCGGCGGGCTTCGGGTCCTTGGCGACCGGGGAGGTGGTGCCGGCGGCCGGCTCGGCGGCGGCCGAGGCGGGACGCGGCTTCGCCACCGGGGTGGGGCCGGTCTGGTCGGACTTCTGCTCGGCGGGCTTCTTCGCGGCCGGCTTGGTCTCCTGCTTCGCCTCAGCCGGCTTCGCCTCGGCCGGCTTCTTCTCGGCCTGCTTCTTCTCGGGTGCCTTCTGCTCAGGCGCCTTCTCGGCAGTCTGGGTCTCCGCCTGCTGGGGGGCCTGCTTCTCGGCCGTGGCTCCCGGCGTACCGTTGCTCGCGGCGGAGCCGTTGCCCTGGAAGTACTTCTTCCACTCGGGCGCCACGCTGTCCGGGTCCTTCTCGTACTGCTCGAGCATCTCGTCGACGAGCCACTCGTTGGCTCCGAAGTCGGGGGACTGGGATTCAGACTGAGGGCCTGAGGACTGCGGCACGGCTTGGTTCGCCTCTTCCGGATAAGCGCGCGGTTGGAGTCAATTCATTCAGACGTCAAGGCTAGTCCCACACGCAACAAATGCGCAGCGGCGGGGTGGCATTCGGGCAGGGTGTAACCAGAGCGACACAACAGGGAGTTCCCACACGATGAAATTGCATGCGCTACCGGCGCGCGCGGGCGTCGCCGCGGCCCTGGTCCTGGTGCTCGCGACGACCTCCTGCAGCGGCGACGAGTCGCCCGAGCCCGACGAGCCCGCGCCGGCCCAGGCGACGGCGGCAGGGTCGTCGTTCGAGATCCAGACCAAGACCACGGTCGCCCACGTCGCCGGCAAGCTCAGCAACGGCGACCGCAAGCGGCTGTCGGACAGCATCACCAGGGTCGCGCAGCGGTGGTTCAACGCGGCGTACGTCGCCGGGGACTACCCGCGGTCGAACTTCGACGACGCGTTCCCGGGGTTCACCACAGGCGCCCGGGCCGACGCGCGACGGGACAAGAACCTGATGTCGAACAAGAAGATCGGCGAGCAGATCAGCGACGTGACGCCCACCCGGAGCCGGCTGTGGATCGATGTCCTGTCCCCGCGCAAGCGGGCGGTGGGCGTGACCGCACGCTTCGAGCTCGGGTTCCGCACCGAGGGTGACCTCGCCCGCGACGTCATCGTCAAGGGGCGGCTGCTGATGACCCGGAAGCAGGGGCAGGGCTGGAAGATCTTCGGCTACCACGTGGCCAAGACGGGCCGGGCATGAGGGGGCTGGACATGAACGACACACAGACGAAGCTGGGACGCCGGGTGGTGCGCGGCGTCGTGCTCGCGGTCGTGCTGGCGGTCGCGGCCGTCGTGGTCCCGAACTCCACGGTGCAGCAGGCGGACGTCGAGCTCGTCAAGCTGCGGACCGCCGAGGGCGTGGACGCCGGCGACGACGTCATCTGGGTCCTGGCCGTCGGCTCCGACGCGAGGCCAGGGCAGGACATGACCCGCTCCCGCGGCGACGCCCTGCAGCTCATCGGCATGAACACGAAGACCGGCGCCGCCTCGGCGATCGGCATCCCGCGCGACTCGTGGGTGAGCATTCCCGGGCACGGCAACGAGAAGATCAACGCATCGCTCTACTTCGGCGGCCCGGCGCTGCTCGGGCAGACCGTCGGCAACCTGGTGGGCGTGCAGCCGGACTACGTGTTCGTCACCCGGTTCCCGTTCTTCGAGAACATGATCAACGACATCGGTGGGATCACCGTCCACAACCCGCGCCCGTTCAGCGACGAGTTCCTCAAGCCGAACGGGTTCAAGGCCGGCAAGATCCACCTCGACGGGTACGGCGCGATGGCGTTCTCGCGGATCCGCCACAACCTGCTGCGTGGTGACTTCGACCGCTCCGCCAACCAGCAGCGCACCCTGCGCGGCATTCAGGCCAAGATCCGGGCCGAGGCGAGCACCCCGGGGTTCATCGAGAAGGGCGTGATGACGGTGATGGCCAACATGCACACCAACCTCCCGCCCGGCGAGCTCTTCGAGCTGGCCCAGGCCGTCGCCCAGGTCGACCCCTCGAAGATCTCCACCTGCGTCGTCCAGGGCGGGATCGGCAACATCGGCGGCGCCAGCGTGGTGATCCCGTCGGTGAGCATGGCCCGCCGTCTCGGCAACGACGCCCGCAAGGACGCCACGATCCGCCACTGCTGAGTGTGGTGGCGCCCCCGGCAGGATTCGAACCTGCGACTCCTGGTACCGGAAACCAGTGCTCTATCCCCTGAGCTACGGAGGCAAAACGCCGCGACGTACGTGCTCGTCGTGGCTGCGCGTCACCCTACAACCGACCCGCGAAGTGACCGCAATCGGGCGGCTCGTCCGGCAGCGGATATCGATGCGGGGTCGCGGACCGTCCGCCGATAGGCTGGCACGGTGACTCCCGAGCAGCTCTCCGCCACGATCGTCGACGTCCTGACGGCCCTCACCGACGAGGGTGCGATCACCCTGCCCGACGGGGTGCCCGCGACGGTGACGGTGGAGCGCCCCCGCCAGAAGGGGCACGGCGACTACGCCACCAACGTGGCGATGCGGCTGGCGAAGCAGGCCGGCACCAACCCGCGCGACCTGGCCGGACTGATCCAGAAGCGGCTCGAGGTGGCCGACGGCGTGGCCTCGGTCGAGGTGGCCGGGCCGGGCTTCCTCAACATCGCCGTCGAGGCGGGTGCCCAGGGCCAGGTCGCCGGCGAGATCGTCACGGCCGGTGAGAGGTACGGCGCCTCCGACTCCTTCGCCGGGGAGAAGATCAACCTCGAGTTCGTCTCCGCGAACCCGACCGGCCCGCTCCACCTGGGCGGTGTCCGGTGGGCCGCTGTCGGCGACGCGCTCGGCCGGGTGTTCACGATGGCCGGCGCCGAGGTGACCCGGGAGTACTACTTCAACGACCACGGCGCGCAGATCGACCGGTTCAGCCGGTCCCTGCTCGCGCGAGCGCAGGGCAGGCCTGCGCCGGAGGATGGCTACGGCGGCGACTACATCGAGGAGATCGCCAAGCAGGTCGTGAAGATCCGGCCCGACGTGCTCGACCTGCCCGATGACGAGGCCGTCGAGGTCTTCCGTGCCGAGGGCGTCGTCCTGATGTTCGACGAGATCAAGCAGAGCCTGCACGACTTCGGCGTCAACTTCGACGTCTACTTCCACGAGGACAACCTGCACAAGAGCGGTGCGGTCGCCCGCGCCGTCGAACGGCTCACGGCGCTCGGCAACACCTACGAGAAGGACGGTGCGCTCTGGCTGGCCACCGAGCAGTTCGGCGACGACAAGGACCGGGTGATCATCAGGTCGAACGGGACCGGCGCCTACCTGTCGGGTGACCTGGCCTACTACCTCGACAAGCGGGAGCGCGGCTTCGACCGCTGCTTCATCATGCTCGGCGCCGACCACCACGGGTACGTCGGCCGGCTGATGGCGATGTGCTCGGCCTTCGGCGACACCCCGCACGTCAACCTCGAGGTCCTGATCGGGCAGATGGTCAACCTGGTCAAGGACGGCCAGCCGCTGCGGATGTCGAAGCGCGCCGGCACGGTCGTGACCATCGACGACCTGGTCGACGCGCTCGGGCGTCGACGCGTCCCGCTACGCGCTGGCCCGCTACAGCTCCGACTCCAACATCGACATCGACCTCGACCTGTGGACCAAGGCGAGCAACGACAACCCGGTCTTCTACGTCCAGTACGTCGCCGCCCGCACCGCCTCGATCCTGCGCAACGCCGCCGATCTCGGGCTGTCGGCCGACACCGACGGCTTCCGGGCGGACCTGCTGGTGCACGAGAAGGAGGGTGAGCTGCTGCGCGCCCTGGCGGAGTTCCCGCGCGTGGTGGCCAGCGCCGCCGAGCTCCGCGAGCCGCACCGCGTCGCGCGCTTCCTCGAGCAGACCGCCGGGATCTTCCACCGGTTCTACGACAACTGCCGGGTGCTGCCGATGGGCGACGAGGAGCCCGGGGAGCTGCACCACGCGCGGCTGGTGCTCGTCCGGGCCAGCCGCACCGTGTTCGAGAACGGTCTCGGTCTGCTCGGAGTCTCGGCGCCCGAGCGGATGTGACGGGGTGTCCCACGAAGCCGGCTGGGCGCACGCACCGGGCGCCCTCAAGGGGCCGTCCTGGCTGCGCCAGCCCGCCGACCCCAACTCGCTGGTCCGCCACCTGTGGTCGACCACGGCCACCAAGGTCGACGGTCGGCTGACCGTCGGCGGGGTCACCCTGACCGACCTGGTGGCCGAGCACGGGTCACCGGCGTACGTCCTCGACGAGGCCGACTTCCGGGCCCGCGCCCGCGCGTTCCGCGACGCGTTCTCGGCGTACGACGTGTTCTACGCCGGCAAGGCGTTCCTCTGCACCACCACCGCCCGGTGGGTGGCCGAAGAGGGGCTGAGTCTCGACGTCTGCTCCGGCGGCGAGCTGACCGTCGCCGAGCGGGCCGGCTTCGACCCGGCCCGGATCGGCTTCCACGGCAACAACAAGACCGTCGCCGAGCTGCGCCGCGCGGTCGGGCTGGGCGTCGGCCGGATCATCGTCGACTCGTTCGCCGAGATCGACCGGCTGGTCGAGATCACCGCCGAGCTCGGCCGGACGACCAACGTCATGGTCCGGGTCACCGCCGGCGTCGAGGCGCACACCCACGAGTACATCGCCACCGCACACGAGGACCAGAAGTTCGGCTTCTCCATCACCTCCGGCGACGCCTTCGAGGCCGTACGCCGGATCCAGGACGCCCCGGGCATCGAGCTGCTGGGCCTGCACTCCCACATCGGCTCGCAGATCTTCGACTCGTCGGGGTTCGAGGTTGCGGCCCGGCGGGTCCTGGCGCTCCAGGCCCGGATCTCCGACGAACTCGGCGTGACCCTGCCCGAGATGGACCTGGGTGGCGGCTTCGGCATCGCCTACACCACCCAGGACGACCCGTCCGACCCGGCGCAGCTGGCCACCGAGATGAGCAAGATCGTCGAGCACGAGAGCCGCGCCCTCGGCATCCCCGAGCCGCGGCTGTCCATCGAGCCGGGCCGCGCGATCGTCGGCCCGGCGGTGTGCACGGTCTACGAGGTCGGCACGGTCAAGGCGGTCGAGCTCGACGGCGGCGCGGTGCGCGCCTACGTCTCGGTCGACGGCGGGATGAGCGACAACATCCGGACCGCGCTCTACGACGCCGACTACTCCTGCACCCTCGCCTCGCGGGCGTCCCACGCCCCGCCGGTGCTGACGCGGGTGGTCGGCAAGCACTGCGAGGCAGGCGACATCGTGGTCAAGGACGAGTTCCTCCCGGCCGACGTGGCGCCGGGGGACCTGGTCGCGGTGCCGGGCACGGGTGCCTACTGTCGCTCGATGGCCTCCAACTACAACCACGCGCTGCGGCCCCCGGTGGTCGCGGTACGGGACGGCGTCGCGCGCGTCGTCGTCCGGCGTGAGACTGAGGACGACCTGTTGGCAACAGACGTGGGTGAGGTGTCGTGAACGACGGCAAGCGGCTCCGGGTCGCAGTGCTCGGCTGCGGGTCGGTCGGGTCGCAGGTGGTGCGCCTGCTCGACCAGCAGTCCGGTGACCTCGCGGCCCGGGTCGGTGCGCCGGTCGAGCTCGTCGGGGTCGCCGTACGCCGGCTGGACGCGCAGCGCGAGGTCGACGTGCCCGAGGGTCTGCTCACCACCGACGCCGAGGGTCTGGTCCGTCGCGACGACGTCGACCTCGTCGTCGAGGTGATCGGCGGCATCGAGCCGGCCCGCTCGCTGATCCTGGCCGCGCTCGAGAACGGCGCGTCGGTGGTCACCGCCAACAAGGCGCTGCTCGCCGAGGACGGCCCCACCCTGTTCGAGGCCGCCGACAAGTCGGGCCGCGACCTCTACTACGAGGCCGCCGTGGCCGGCGCGATCCCGATCGTGCGGCCGCTCCGCGAGTCACTCGCCGGCGACAAGGTCACCCGGGTGCTGGGGATCGTCAACGGCACCACCAACTTCATCCTCGACAAGATGGACACCTCCGGCGCCGGCTTCTCCGAGGCGCTCGAGGAGGCCCAGGAGCTCGGGTACGCCGAGGCCGACCCGACGGCCGACGTCGAGGGCTTCGACGCGGCGGCGAAGGCGGCGATCCTCGCGTCCCTCGCGTTCCACTCGCGGGTGACCGCGGCCGACGTCTACCGCGAGGGGATCTCGGAGGTGACGGCCGCCGACGTCCAGTCCGCCCGCGACATGGGCAGCGTGGTCAAGCTGCTCGCGATCTGCGAGCTCCGCGACGACGCCGTCGCCGTGCGCGTGCACCCAGCGATGATCCCGCGGTCGCACCCACTGGCGTCGGTGCGCGAGGCCTTCAACGCCGTCTTCGTCGAGTCCGAGGCCGCCGGACAGCTGATGTTCTACGGCCCCGGCGCGGGCGGCTCGCCCACCGCGTCGGCCGTCCTGGGCGACCTGGTCACCGTCGCCCGCAACCGCCTGGCGGGGACCCGCGGCGCCGGCGAGTCGGCGTACGCCGACCGGGCGGTGCTGCCGATGGGGGACACCCGCACCCGCTACCACGTGGCGATCGACGTCGACGACCGCGCCGGGGTGCTGGCGAAGGTCGCGATGGCGTTCGCCGAGCACGACGTGTCGATCCAGACCGTGCGTCAGGAGGGCCGCGACGAGGACGCCCAGCTCGTCGTCGTCTCCCACCAGGCCACCGACCGTCAGCTGGCGGCCACCGTCGCCAACCTGCGCCGGATGGAGTTCGTGCGCGAGGTGACCTCGGTCATGCGGGTCGAGGGAGACGCCGAATGAGCCAGTGGCACGGGGTGATCGAGGAGTACCGCGACCTGCTCGACATCCCGCAGGACATCGAGGCCGTCACCTTGTGCGAGGGCGGCACCCCGCTGGTGAAGTCCGGCTGGCTGTCCGGCCTCTCCGGCGCCGAGGTCTGGCTCAAGGTCGAGGGCGACAACCCGACCGGCTCGTTCAAGGACCGCGGCATGACCACCGCGATCTCGGTCGCCGCACACGACGGCGCGAAGGCCGTCGTCTGCGCGTCGACCGGCAACACCTCGGCCTCGATGGCGGCGTACGCCGCGCGGGCCGGCCTCAAGCCCCTCGTGCTCGTCCCCGAGGGCAAGATCGCCGCTGGCAAGATGGCTCAGGCGATCCTGCACGGCGCCCAGATCATCATGGTGCGCGGCAACTTCGACCACTGCCTGCAGATGGCCAAGGGGTCTGTCGTGGGACTACCCGGTGGCCCTGGTCAACTCCGTCAACCCGGTCCGCCTGCAGGGCCAGAAGACCGCGGCGTTCGAGATCGTCGACTTCCTCGGCGACGCGCCCGACTACCACCTGCTGCCCGTCGGCAACGCCGGCAACATCTCGGCGTACTGGATCGGCTGGACGCAGTACTACGACCTCGGCCGGGCCACGAAGAAGCCCGTCATGCGTGGTTTCCAGGCCGAGGGCGCCGCGCCGCTGGTGACCGGCGAGCCGTTCCCCGACCCGGAGACGAAGGCGACCGCGATCCGGATCGGCAACCCGGCGTCGTGGAAGCTCGCCGAGGCCGCCCGCAACGAGTCCGGTGGCCGGTTCGCCGCGGTCAGCGACGACCAGATCCTGGCCGCCCAGCGCGACCTCGCCGCGCACGACGGCGTCTTCGTCGAGCCCGCGTCGGCCGCCGGGATCGCGGGTCTGCTCCAGGAGCTCGCCGCCGGCGAGCCCTACGCCGGCAGAACGGTCGTCATCACCGTCACCGGGCACGGCCTCAAGGACACCGTCACCGCGCTCGAGGGCTTCGGCCAGATCGTCGACAACGTGGTCGACGCCGACGTGACGGCCGCCGCCCGCGCTGCGGGGCTGGCCTGAGCCGCGTGGTCACCTTCGTCGACGGCCCGGTCCGGGTCTCCGTCCCGGCCACCTCCGCCAACCTCGGTCCGGGGTTCGACTCCCTGGGCCTGGCCCTGTCGCTGCGCGACGAGCTGCAGGCCGAGGTCATCGACACCGGGCTGGTCGTCGAGGTCGATGGCGCGGGAGCGGACGCCGTGCCGCTGGACGAGTCTCATCTGGTCGTGCGTTCCATGCGCGCGGCCTTCGCGGCGATGGAGGCCGCGCCGACCGGCCTGCGCCTGTCCTGCACGAACGTCATCCCGCACGCCCGGGGCCTGGGCTCGTCGTCGGCTGCGATCGTCGGTGGGCTCTCGCTGGCGCGCGGTCTGGTGGCGGGCGGGAGGCTGCTGCTCGACGACGACACCGTCTTCCGGCTGGCGGCCGAGATCGAGGGCCACCCGGACAACGTGGCGCCGGCGTTCTACGGCGGTTTCACCATCTCCGGGCACGACGACGACGGCTTCTACGCGGTGCCGTCCGCCGTCGACCCGCGGATCAGCGCGGTCGTGTTCGTGCCCCCGGACCCGCTCTCGACGGAGCTGGCCCGCGGGCTGCTCCCTGCCGAGGTCCCTCACGCAGATGCGGCCGCCGATGCGGGCCGTACGGCGCTGCTGGTGGCCGCCCTCGCGGGGCAGCCGGAGCACCTGCTCCGGGCCACGCGCGACTACCTGCACCAGGAGCAGCGCCGATCCGCGATGCCGGCGACGCTCGACCTCGTCGACGCCCTGCGCGCGGACGGTGTTCCCGCCGTCGTGTCCGGCGCGGGGCCGACGGTGCTCGCGTTCGTGGAGCACGTCGGGGCGGCGAACGCCCTCCTCGACCGCTGCCCGGAGGGGTGGGAGGCGCACCACCTGGAGGTCGACACGGGCGGCGTCCGGGTCGGCTGACCGCGTCTGTGCCCCCTGCCACATTTTCACCGACCGGGTGATAACCTGTGGTTGCGCCGGCGATCTCGGCGTGGCACCAGCAGACGCCATCAGTCTCCGGGTGCCCACCTCTTCCACTTTCTGCACGGGACACCCGTGCACCCGCTCGCCGTACTCCTGCAAGGGGATCCGAGCGGCCGGGGAAGCAATGACCAGGAGGCCGACGGCTACGCCGGTTCGGCACTGATACGTGGGAAGGACCTCACGTGACGGAAACCATCGAATCCACCACCCCCGCAGCCGAGGCGTCGAACGCTCCGGCCAAGAAGCGCGGTGGCGGACTCAACTCCATGCTGCTCGCCGACCTCAAGGCGATGGCCGGCGGCATGGGCATCAGCGGCGCCGGCTCCATGAAGAAGGCGCAGCTCGTCGAGGCGATCAAGGCCGCCCAGGGCGGCCAGCGCTCCACGAGCGAGAAGAAGACCGAGAAGAAGACCAGAAGAAGACGGAAGCAGGACTCCGCGGACCAGCCGGAGTCCCGGGCGCCGCGCCAGCGCGGCCGTTCCGACGACGACAACCGCGAGGCGGGCGACCAGCGCCCGAGCCGCGACGACGAGAGCCGCGGCGACGAGAGCCGTGGCGACCGTGACCGCAACCGGGACAACCAGGGCGGCAACCGCGAGCGCCAGAGCCGTGACAACCAGGGCCGCGACGACCAGGGCCGCGAGCAGAACCGCGACCGCAACCGGGACAACCAGGGCGGCAACCAGCGCCAGCGACCAGAACCGGGACAACCAGAACCGGGACAACCAGGACCGCGACGACCGGGACCGTGGCGAGCAGAGCCGCGACCGGGATCGCGACGGCCGCAACCAGAACCAGCCGGCCAACCGCGACGACGACGGCACCGGCCGGAGCCGCAACCGGCGTCGCCGGGGCCGTGACCGCGACCGCAGCGCCGGAGCCGCACCGGGCGGCCAGCGTGGCGGCGGGCAGCGCAACGAGCCCGACACCACCATCCTCGAGGACGACGTGCTGGTCCCCGCGGCCGGCATCCTCGACGTCCTCGACAACTACGCGTTCGTGCGGACCAGCGGCTACCTGCCCGGCTCCGAGGACGTCTACGTCTCCCTGTCGATGGTGCGCAAGTTCGGCCTGCGCCGCGGCGACGCGATCGTCGGCCAGGTGCGCCAGCCCCGCGAGGGCGAGCGCAAGGAGAAGTTCAACCCGATGGTGCGCATCGACAGCGTCAACGGGGCCGACCCCGAGGCGTCGAAGAGCCGCGTCGAGTTCGCCAAGCTCACCCCGCTCTACCCGAGCGAGCGGCTGCGCCTCGAGACCGAGCAGAGCAACCTGATCGGGCGGGTCATCGACATCGCCTCCCCGATCGGCAAGGGCCAGCGCGGCCTGATCGTCTCGCCGTCCAAGGCCGGCAAGACGATGATCATGCAGTCGATCGCCAACTCGATCACGACGAACAACCCCGAGTGCCACCTGATGGTCGTGCTCGTGGACGAGCGTCCCGAGGAGGTCACCGACTTCGAGCGCTCGGTCAAGGGCGAGGTCATCTCCTCGACCTTCGACCGGCCGGCGAGCGACCACACCACGGTCGCCGAGCTGGCCATCGAGCGGGCCAAGCGCCTCGTCGAGCTCGGCCACGACGTGGTCGTCCTGCTCGACGGGATCACCCGCCTCGGCCGGGCCTACAACCTCGCGGCCCCCGCGAGCGGCCGGATCCTGTCCGGTGGCGTCGACTCCGCCGCGCTCTACCCGCCGAAGCGCTTCTTCGGAGCCGCCCGCAACATCGAGAACGGCGGCTCGCTGACCATCCTGGCGACCGCCCTGATCGAGAGCGGCTCGAAGATGGACGAGGTGATCTTCGAGGAGTTCAAGGGCACCGGCAACATGGAGATCCGCCTGCGCCGCGACTTCGCGGACAAGCGGCTCTTCCCCGCGATCGACGCCGTCCAGTCCGGCACCCGCCGCGAGGAGCTGCTCATGTCGAAGGACGAGCTCGCGGTCGTCTGGAAGCTGCGCCGGGTGCTCTCCGGGCTCGACGGCCAGCAGGCGCTGGAGCTCCTGCTCGAGCGGCTGAAGAAGTCGCAGAGCAACATCGAGTTCCTGATGCAGGTCCAGAAGACCACGCCCAGCGTGCCCGGCAAGGACGACTGACCGATCAGGCGGATCGTAGGCTGCGCACCAGCACTGGACCAGCCGGAAGGGGATGACGTGGCCAGGATCCTCGTCGCCGACGACGACGTCGACATTCGCGAGCTCGTGGAGTTCAAGCTGTCGACCCTCGGGCACGAGATCGTCGCCGTCGCGGACGGGGCCGCTGCCATCGACGCCTGCAAGGCGCAGCGACCCGACCTGGCCGTGCTCGACGTGATGATGCCGGGCGTCTCCGGCCTGGACGCGATCCGCGTGATCCGGGCCGACCCGGCGCTCGCCGACCTCCCCGTCATCCTGCTGACCGCGCGGGCGCAGGAGTCCGACGTCGAGACCGGCTTCGACTCCGGCGCCGACGACTACATCACCAAGCCGTTCAGCCCTCGGGAGCTGGCCTCGAGGGTTCAGGCACTTCTCTCACGCTCGGGATGAACGCCGACGAGCCGAGGTCCGGGCGCCGGTGATGACCGTCTCCTGATTTCGAGACGGGTCGCGCCGGACCTCGCAAGCTCAGCCCTGCGGCGTGATTACCGGTCAGGGTCTCCGGGTGGAATACTTGCCGGCTGGTTCCGGTTCACGCTACGTCGCAGGTCGCGGCAGGCGACCCGGCGACTGAGAGGACACCATGAAGAAGGACATCCACCCGGACTACGTCTCCACCGAGGTCACCTGCACCTGTGGCGCGAAGTTCACCACCCGCAGCACCGCGACGTCCGGCGTCATCCACGCCGACGTGTGCTCGCAGTGCCACCCGTTCTACACCGGCAAGCAGAAGATCCTCGACACCGGCGGCCGCGTCGCCCGCTTCGAGGCCCGCTACGCCAAGGCAGCCGACAAGGCCGACAAGAAGTAGCTGTTCCCAGGCGCCGGTCGCCCGCAGGTGCGGGGGACCGGCGCCTGTGATTTGTCCAGATCCGTCACCGCGGCACCGAAGGGGTCAGAGTGTTCGAGGGCGTCGAAGGGCTCGCTCGCCGAGCACGCAGGAGCTCGAAGCCCAGCTCGGCGCGCCCGAGACGCACGCCGACGCCCGGCTCGCCAAGCGGCTGAACCAGCGGTACGCCGAGCTGTCCTCGATCATCGGCGCCTGGCGCGAGTGGCAGCGGCTGGGTGGCGACCTCGAAGCCGCCCGCGAGCTCGGCGGCCGAGGACCCGTCCTTCGCGGACGAGGTCGAGGATCTGGCCGAGCGGCGCGCGACCGCCGAGGAGCGGCTGCGCCACCTGCTGCGTGCCGCGCGACCCGACCGACGCGAAGGACGCGATCCTCGAGGTGAAGTCGGGGGAGGGCGGCGAGGAGTCGGCGCTGTTCGCCGGCGACCTGCTCCGCATGTACACCCGGTACGCCGAGGCACGCGGCTGGCGGGTCGAGGTGCTCGACGCGACCGAGTCCGACCTCGGTGGCTACAAGTCGGTCACCGTCGCGGTGAAGGCCAAGGGCACACCCGACCCGGGCGAGGCGCCGTACGCCCTGCTGAAGTTCGAGGGCGGCGTGCACCGCGTCCAGCGGGTGCCGGTCACCGAGTCCCAGGGCCGGGTGCACACCAGCGCCGCCGGCGTCCTGGTGCTGCCGGAGGCCGAGCAGGTCGACGTCAGCATCGACGAGAACGACCTGCGGATCGACGTCTTCCGCAGCAGCGGCCCCGGTGGCCAGAGCGTCAACACGACCGACTCGGCGGTGCGGATCACGCACGTGCCGACCGGGATCGTCGTCAGCTGCCAGAACGAGAAGAGCCAGCTGCAGAACAAGGAGCAGGCGCTGCGGATCCTGCGCGTCGCGGCTGCTGGCCGCCGCCCAGGAGACGGCCGACGCGGAGGCGAGCGAGGCCCGGCGCAGCCAGGTCCGCACCGTCGACCGCTCCGAGCGGATCCGCACCTACAACTTCCCCGAGAACCGGATCTCCGACCACCGCACCGGCTACAAGGCCTACAACCTCGACCAGGTGCTCGACGGCGACCTGCAGCCGGTGCTCGACTCCTGCGTCAACGCCGACCTCGAGGCCCGGCTCGAGGCCCTCGAGCAATGACCTCGCGCCGCGAGGTGCTGGCCGGCGCGACCGGCCTGCTGCGGGAGGCCGGGGTCGAGAGCCCGGAGCACGACGCGGCCGAGCTGCTCGCCCACGTCCTCGGCACCACCAGGTCCCGGCTGGCCCTGGTCGACGAGGTGCCGCTCGAGGCCGTGGCGGCGTACGACGCCCTCCTGGCCAGGCGCGCCGCCCGCGAGCCGCTCCAGCACCTGACCGGGACGGCGTACTTCCGCCACGTGGAGCTGCTGGTCGGCCCGGGCGTCTTCGTCCCGCGGCCCGAGACCGAGCTGCTCGCGGGCTGGGCGATCGACGCCCTCGCCGACGTCGAGCGGCCGGTCGTGGTCGACCTGTGCACCGGGTCCGGGGCGATCGCCAAGGCCGTGGCCGACGAGGTCCCGGGTGCTCGCGTGCACGCCGTCGAGCTCGACCCCTCCGCTCACGGCTGGGCCGAGCGCAACCTCGCCGGCACCGGCGTCGACCTCCGGCACGGCGACATGGCGGACGCGTTCGACGACCTGGCCGGCACCGTCGACGTGATCACCTGCAACCCGCCGTACATCCCGCTCGACGCCTGGGAGACCGTCGCCCCCGAGGCCCGCGACCACGACCCGCAGCTCGCCCTCTGGTCGGGGGCCGACGGCCTGGACGCGATGCGGCTGCTGGAGCGCCGCGCCGCCGTCCTGCTACGCCCCGGGGGAGTGGTCGGCGCCGAGCATGCCGACCTCCAGGGCGACGTCGGCTCCTGCGGTCTTCACCGGGTCCGGCCGGTGGGCCGACGTGCGCGACCACCGCGACCTCGCCGGGCGTCCCCGGTTCCTGACGGCGCGACTGGCACGATGACCCCTGTGAGTCCGCGCTTCCCCACCTCCACCCCCGACGAGCTCGAGCCGGCGGTGAAGGCCGCGAGCCGCGCGATCCAGCAGGGCCGGCTGGTCGTGCTGCCGACCGACACCGTCTACGGCATCGGCGCCGACGCCTTCGACCCGGACGCCGTCAAGGCGCTGCTGGAGGCCAAGGGCCGCGGCCGGGAGATGCCGCCCCCGGTACTGATCAGCTCGGCCACCACGCTCGACGCCATCGCGACCGACGTGCCCGGCTATGCCCGGGCGCTGGTCGACGCGTTCTGGCCCGGGCCGCTCACCCTCGTCTGCACGCAGCAGGCCTCGCTCCAGTGGGACCTCGGCGACACCCGCGGCACCGTCGCCGTGCGGATGCCCGACCACGAGGTCGCGCTCGAGCTGCTCGAGCGGACCGGCCCGATGGCCGTCAGCTCGGCCAACCTCACCGGGCAGCCCGCCGCCACCGACGCCGAGCAGGCCGAGGAGATGCTGGGCGACAGCGTCTCGGTGATCGTCGACGCGGGGGAGGCGCCGGGCAAGGAGGCCTCGACCATCATCGACGTGACCGGCAGCCAGGGCCGGGTGCTGCGCCGCGGCGCGCTGTCCCTCGACGACCTGAACGCCGTGCTCGAGCCCCTCGGTGCGAGCCTGACGGACGAGGGCTGAGCATGGCCGAGGCCGCCCGTGCGTGAGTACGCCCTCGTCTTCCTGGTCGCCGCCGCGGTCACCTACCTGCTGACGGTGGTCGCCCGCGAGATCGCGCTGCGGACCGGCGCGGTCGCCGCCGTCCGCGACCGGGACGTGCACGCAGAGCCGATCCCGTACCTCGGTGGGCTGGCCATGCTGGGTGGCCTCGTGGCGGCGTACCTCGTGGCGCGCGAGCTGCCGTTCCTGTCGACCAGCGCGCCCTTCGTCTTCCGCGACGCCGGCATCGTGATCCTCGCCGGCGCCATGATCTGTGCGGTCGGCGTGCTCGACGACCTCTTCGAGCTCGACGCGCTGACCAAGCTCGGCGGGCAGGTGCTCGCCGCCGGCTTCCTCATCTTCTCCGGGATCCAGTACACCTTCATCTCCACGCAGAGCGACACGCAGTTCCTGCTCGACCCCGCCCAGGGCGCGCTGCTGACGGGGCTGATCGTGGTCGCCACGGTCAACGCCGTGAACTTCGTCGACGGGCTCGACGGCCTGGCAGCCGGCGTGGTCGGCATCGGCGCGGCCGCCTTCTTCGTCTTCTGCTACCAGCTGTCCAACCTGAACGGCGTCACGCTGGCGACGACCGGTGCCCTGCTCAGCGCCGCACTGGCCGGGGCCTGCGCGGGGTTCCTCCCACACAACTTCCATCCCGCACGGCTGTTCATGGGGGACAGCGGGTCGATGCTCCTGGGCCTGGTGCTCTCGGCGAGCGCGGTCACCCTGTCCGGCCAGTTCTCCGGCAGCGAGATCAGCCAGGGCGCCTCGGGTTCGCAGGCCAGCCTGCTGCCGACGCTGCTCCCGGTGCTGCTGCCGGTGTCCATCCTGATCGTGCCGATCGTCGACCTCCTGCTCGCCGTCGTACGCCGGACCCGCGCCGGCCGGTCGCCCATGGCTCCCGACAAGCAGCACCTCCACCACCGGCTGCTCGAGATCGGCCACTCCCAGCGCCGGGCCGTGTTCATCATGTGGATGTGGGCCGGCCTGGTGGCCTTCGGCACCGTCCTCGCCAGCCTCTACACCGGCCCCTGGATGTGGATCTCGCTGGCCGCGATGACGCTCGTCACCGTGGTCGCGACCTTCCTGCTGCCGATCATCCACAAGCCCCAGCTCCGGGTGCACGACGAGCCCTGACCGAGGTCCCGGGGGACCCGGTTTCCAGGCCCTCCGGACTTTGTGCTACTTTTCACAAGCACCGACAACGAGCCCACGACAGAACGGCCGCCATCATGACGACCGCGCTCCGCAGGCCCCTCTCCGGGCACCCCGCGAGCCCCTTGATCCCCGCGTTCGAGGGCCCGAGCCGCTGTGGTAGTTTCGCGCCGTCGTCGACATTCGCTGCGTGGACTTCCCCAAGTGGCCGCAGGACCGACGTCTTTACGCCTGCCAACGAAAGCGACCCGGGTGGATGGCCGATGAGCGCTCCGACAACTCACTGCGAGGCCGCGACCTCGCAAGTCTCGGGGGGCTACTCGCCGGAGCCGTCATCGCGGGCACCGTTCTGGGCCTCGTCATCGACAACCTGGCAGGCACCGCCCCGGCCTTCACGCTTCTCGGCGTCGGGCTCGGGATCGTCTCCGGTGGGATCGGCTTCTGGCTCAAGGTGCGCGACGCACTCCGGCCGTGAGGACCGCCCATGACCGACCAGGTGACCACGCCGATGACCCCTACCGACGTCGAGCCGGGCGACCACGCCTCCGTGCTCAAGGTCCTGCGCGACCAGCGCAAGACCACCATCGTTGCGCTGGCGCTCGCCGTCGCCGCCTTCTGGATCGGCGGCCAGCTGGGTGAGTGGCGGCTCGCGGCCTGCGTGGCCGGCGGCATCGGGCTCGGCCTGATCAACCACCTGGCCACCGAGTTCTGGCTGCTGAAGATCATCACCTCGGGTGAGCAACCCTCGCGCAAGCAGATGATTGCCTCGACCATGGCCCGACTGATCGTGCTCACCGCCGTCGCCATCGGCATCGCCGTGATGTTCTGGCCGGACGGCATCGGGCTCCTGCTCGGTCTCGCCCTCTTCCGGCTCATCGCCCTGCTGATGACCGGGATCCCGCTGCTGAAGGAGCTGAAGAAGCCGTGACCGCCCTCCTGCCTCTCTCCGAGGAGTCGACGATCGAGATCGGCCACCACGTCGAGCGCCAGTGGTTCGGCTTCACCGTCCACCTCGACACGATCATCTCGACGCTCGTCGCCGCGGGATTGGTGCTGCTCCTGGGGTTCTTCGCCGTCCGCGCCCTGACCAAGGACCCCGACAACCACGTCCCCACGAAGATCCAGATCCTGTGGGAGGCGGTCGTCGGCGAGGTCAACAAGCAGGTCGAGGACAACCTGGGCCGGATCCACCCGTACGTCGCCCCGCTGGCGGTCTCGCTGTTCTTCTTCATCCTCTTCGCCAACTGGCTCGAGCTGGTGCCGAGCGAGTGGAACCACCACACCGGCCACCTGCTGCCGGCCCCGACCGCGGACACCAACCTGACCTACGCCCTGGCTGCGTTGACCATCGTGAGCGTGTGGGTCTACGGCATCCGGCAGAAGGGCGCGAAGGGCTACTTCGGGCACTTCCTCGAGCCGTTCCCGGTGCTCCTGCCGCTCAACATCCTGGAGGAGCTCACCAAGCCGATCACGCTGGCGCTGCGACTCTTCGGCAACATCTTCGCCGGCGGCATCATGCTCGCGCTGATCGGACTGCTCCCCTGGTACGCCCTCTGGGGCCCGAACTTCCTCTGGAAGGCGTTCGACATGTTCATCGGCGCCATCCAGGCCTTCATCTTCGCGCTGCTGACGATTCTCTACTTCGCCATGGCCGGCGCCGGGCATGACGACCACGACGACGAGCACGCCGACGAGCCCGCGAAGGGCAAGGAACCAGAAGAATCCCCCGCACTCGCGCACTGACCATCACCGGTCGGGGCGCGGCACAGAGCACGACCCGCATCACCCGCACAACAAGTGAAAGAACGGCACCGGCCCCGGTGCCCAACCAAGGAGAGACATGGCTGCAACAGAAACTGCCGACGCCATCAAGCTGGCCGGCGCCTTCATCGGCGGTGGCCTGGCCCTCGCCGGCGGCGCGATCGGTGCCGGTGTTGGTGACGGTCTGGCCGGTTCGTCGTACATCGAGGGTGTCGCCCGTCAGCCCGAGGCGCAGGGTCGTCTCCAGACCATCTTCTTCCTGACGGTCGGTCTGGTCGAGGCGATGTTCTTCATCAACCTCGCGTTCATGGCGCTGTTCGTCTTCGTCCTCGGCGCTGCGTGATCAACGGCGCCTACTGACGCCACCGGCACAAGCAAAGGATCGAAATGGCAAGCGTTACGAGTCAGCTCGTCCCGCTCGAGAGCAACTTCCTCGTCCCGAACTTCACGTTCGTGGTCGAGTTGGTGATCTTCGCGCTCCTGTTCTTCCTCCTCGCCAAGTTCGTCATTCCGCCGATCAACCGGGCGATGACCCGTCGGCAGGAGGCGATCCGCACGGAGTTCGCGGACCTCGAGGAGGCCAAGTCCGACGCCCGCAAGGCGGAGGAGGAGTTCAAGGCCCAGATCGCCGACGCGCGCCACGAGGCTGCCCGGATCCGCGAGGAGGCTCGCGAGCAGGGCGCGGCGATCATCGCCGAGCTGCGTGAGCAGGGACAGGTCGAGCAGAACCGGATCGTCGAGCACGGGCAGACCCAGATCGAGGCCGAGCGCAAGGTCGCCCTGGCGTCGCTGCGGGCCGAGGTCGGCACCCTGGCCACGTCCCTCGCCGAGCGGATCGTCGGCGAGAGCCTCGAGGACGACGAGCGCAGCGGACGCGTCGTCGACCGCTTCCTGGCCGACCTCGAGACCCTCGAGGCCTCGAAGGACGCCGCCCAGGACGGAGCCCGCTGATGATGCGAGGTGCCTCAGCCGGTGCGCTGGCCGATCTGGAGCAGAAGCTCCGGTCGTCCCGTGCGACGCTGGCCGACACCGCCACCATCGGCGAGCAGCTGTTCGGGGTCGCGACGGTCCTGCGCAGCGAGCCGGCCCTGCGCCGGTTCGCCACGGACAACTCGATCGAGGCCGAGGCCCGTGCGGGCGTCGCCGAGAACGTGTTCGGCTCGGCGCTCGGTGACGACGCCATGAAGCTGGTCACGGACGCCGTCCAGCGTCGCTGGACCCGGTCCTGGGACCTGCCCGACGCTCTCGAGCGCCTGGCCGTGGTGGCGACGGTCCGCTCGGTCGGCAAGGACGGCGGCACCGTCGGCGACGAGCTGTTCGCCGTGGTCCAGATGCTCGAGCAGAGCCCGGAGCTGCGCTCCGCGCTCTCCGACCGGTCCCGCACCGCCGAGGACCGCAGCGCACTCCTGACCGGGCTGCTCGACGGCAAGGTCCTGCCGGCCACGGCCCGCCTTGTTCAGCAGGCGGTCGCCGGCGCTGTGGGCAGCGTCGAGAGGGTGCTCGCCGACTACCAGGCGGTGGCGGCGTCGGCGCTGGACGAGAGGATCGCCGTCGTTCGCACCGCCCACGAGCTGGCTCCGCAGGACCTCGACCGGCTCGCCACGGCGCTCGGCAAGCAGTACGGCACCACCGTCCACCTGCACGTGGTGGTCGACCCCGACCTGGTCGGCGGTCTGCGCATCGAGATCGGCGACGACCGCATCGACGGCACCATCTCCAACCGGATCGACGACGCCCGCCGTCGCCTGGTCGGCTGACCACATCGAACTTCGAGTAGAGACAAGAGAGTAGGGACGAAATGACGGAGCTTTCGATCCGTCCGGAGGAGATCCGCGACGCGCTCCAGAAGTACGTCGCGGACTACAAGCCCGCGGCGGCCAGCAAGGAAGAGGTCGGCACCGTTGCCGAGGCCGGCGACGGCATCGCCCGGGTCGCCGGACTTCCCTCGGCCATGGCCAACGAGCTCCTCGAGTTCGAGGACGGCACGCTCGGCATCGCCCTGAACCTCGACACCCGCGAGATCGGTGTCGTCATCCTCGGTGACTTCGAGGGCATCGAAGAGGGCCAGGCGGTCCGCCGGACCGGCGAGATCCTCTCCGTCCCGGTCGGCGACAAGTTCATGGGCCGGGTCATCGACCCTCTCGGCACCCCGATCGACGGTCTCGGCGAGATCGAGTCCGAGGGGCGCCGCGCCCTGGAGATCCAGGCGCCCGGCGTGATGGCCCGCAAGTCGGTGCACGAGCCGCTCGCCACCGGCATCAAGGCGATCGACTCGATGACGCCGATCGGCCGTGGCCAGCGCCAGCTGATCATCGGCGACCGCTCCACCGGCAAGACGACGATCGCGATCGACACGATCATCAACCAGAAGCAGAACTGGGACTCCGGTGACCCGGAGAAGCAGGTCCGCTGCATCTACGTCGCGATCGGCCAGAAGGGCTCGACCATCGCCGCCGTGCGCGGTGCTCTGGAAGAGGCCGGCGCGCTGGAGTACACCACGATCGTCGCGTCCCCGGCGTCGGACAGCGCGGGCTTCAAGTACCTCGCTCCCTACACCGGCTCGGCCATCGGCCAGCACTGGATGTACGACGGCAAGCACGTCCTGATCGTCTTCGACGACCTGACCAAGCAGGCCGAGGCCTACCGCGCCGTGTCGCTGCTGCTGCGCCGCCCGCCGGGCCGCGAGGCCTACCCGGGTGACGTGTTCTACCTGCACAGCCGCCTGCTCGAGCGCTGCGCGAAGCTGTCCGACGACATGGGCGCGGGCTCGATGACCGGCCTGCCGATCATCGAGACCAAGGCCAACGACGTGTCGGCGTACATCCCGACCAACGTCATCTCGATCACCGACGGCCAGATCTTCCTGCAGTCGGACCTGTTCGCGGCCAACCAGCGCCCGGCGATCGACGTCGGCATCTCGGTGTCCCGCGTGGGTGGCGCGGCCATGACCAAGGCGATGAAGGCCGTGACCGGCTCGCTGAAGGTCGACCTCGCGCAGTTCCGTGCGATGGAGGCGTTCGCGATGTTCGCCTCCGACCTCGACGCGGCGTCCCGCCAGCAGCTGGACCGGGGTCAGCGCCTGATGGCGCTGCTCAAGCAGCCGGCGTACTCGCCGTACCCGCTCGAGGACATGACCGTGGCGCTGTGGCTGGGCACCACCGGCCGCCTCGACAAGGTCCCGACCGAGGACGTGCTGCGCTTCGAGCACGAGTTCCTCGACTACCTCCGCCGCTCGCACGACGGCATCTTGTCGACGATCCGCGAGTCGCGGAAGTTCGAGGACGACACGGATCAGTCACTGACGGACGCCTACGACTCCTTCCTCGACCAGTTCGAGACCTCGGAGGGTGGGTCGATCAAGGTCGGCCACGAGCCCCAGGCCGAGGCGCTGGAGGACGAGGACCAGGAGCAGATCGTCAAGCAGAAGCGGGGCTGACGTATGGCTCTCTCGGTGCGCGAGTACCGTGCGCGGATCAAGTCGACGGAGTCGATGAAGAAGATCACGCGCGCCATGGAGCTCATCGCCGCGTCCCGCATCATCAAGGCGCAGCAGCGGGCCCAGTCCGCGGCGCCCTACGCCCGCGAGCTGACCCGGGCCGTGTCGGCCGTGGCGACGTACTCCAACGTCGACCACCCGATGACGCGTGAGCCGGAGGACCCGAAGCGGGCCGCCGTCCTCATCGTCACCAGCGACCGCGGCCTGGCCGGCGCCTACTCCTCGAGCGTGCTCAAGGAGTACGAGCGCCTGGTCGAGAAGCTCAAGGACGAGGGCAAGGAGGTCGACGCCTACATCTGCGGGCGCAAGGGCGAGGCGTACTTCCGGTTCCGCAACCGGACGGTCGTCGAGGCCTGGACCGGCTTCTCCGACCAGCCGTCGTACGACGCCGCGCACGACGTCGGGCGGTCCCTGATCGGCGCCTTCCTCGAGGAGGAGGGTGGCGACAACGCCGTCGACGAGGTGCACGTGGTCTACACGCGCTTCCGGTCGATGCTGGTCCAGGAGCCCACCGCCGTGCGCCTGCTGCCGCTCGAGGTGGTGGAGGGCGAGGAGAAGCCCGGTTCCGACGAGGTGCTGCCGCTCTACGAGTTCGAGCCGTCGGCCGAGGACGTCCTGGACGGGCTGCTCCCGCAGTACGTCCAGAGCCGGATCTTCTTCGCCCTGCTGCAGGCGGCCGCGTCCGAGCTGGCCGCCCGCCAGAAGGCGATGAAGTCCGCGACGGACAACGCCGAAGAGCTGATCAAGAAGTACACCCGAATCGCCAACCAGGCCCGCCAGGCCGGTATTACCCAGGAAATCAGCGAGATCGTCGGTGGCGTCAACGCGCTGGCCGACGCCAACGCCGGGAGTGAGTGAGAGACATGACTGCCACTGTTGAAGAGAAGAAGAGCGAGAAGGGTGCCGGCGGCGTCGGTCGCATCGCCCGGGTCATCGGCCCGGTGGTGGACGTCGAGTTCCCCGTGGACTCGATGCCCGAGATCTACAACAAGCTCGAGTGCGAGCTGACGCTCGGCGGCGAGACCAGGATCCTCTCCCTCGAGGTCGCCCAGCACATCGGCGACGGCATGGTCCGCGCCATCTCCCTCCAGCCCACCGACGGCCTGGTCCGCGGCGCGCAGGTGCAGGACACCGGCGACTCGATCACGGTGCCCGTCGGTGACGTCACCAAGGGTCACGTGTTCAACATGCTCGGCGACTGCCTCAACCTCGAGGACGGCGAGGAGCTCGACGTCAAGGAGCGGTGGGGTATCCACCGCAAGGCCCCGGCGTTCGACCAGCTCGAGTCCAAGACCCAGATGTTCGAGACCGGCATCAAGGTCATCGACCTGCTCGCGCCGTACGTCACGGGCGGCAAGATCGGCCTGTTCGGCGGTGCCGGCGTGGGCAAGACCGTGCTGATCCAGGAGATGATCGCCCGCGTCGCCAAGGACCACGGTGGTGTGTCGGTGTTCGCCGGTGTCGGCGAGCGCACCCGTGAGGGCAACGACCTGATCGTGGAGATGGAAGAGGCCGGCGTCATCGGCCAGACCGCTCTCGTGTTCGGCCAGATGGACGAGCCGCCGGGCACCCGCCTGCGGGTCGCGCTGTCCGCGCTGACGATGGCGGAGTACTTCCGCGACGTGCAGAACCAGGACGTGCTGCTGTTCATCGACAACATCTTCCGGTTCACCCAGGCCGGTTCGGAGGTGTCGACCCTGCTGGGTCGGATGCCCTCCGCCGTGGGCTACCAGCCCAACCTGGCCGACGAGATGGGCACGCTCCAGGAGCGGATCACCTCGACGCGTGGTCACTCGATCACCTCGATGCAGGCGATCTACGTGCCGGCCGACGACTACACCGACCCGGCTCCGGCGGCGACGTTCGCGCACCTCGACGCGACCACCGAGCTCTCGCGCGAGATCGCGTCGCTGGGCATCTACCCCGCGGTGGACCCGCTGACCTCGACCTCGCGGATCCTGGACGCCCAGTACATCGGCCAGGGCCACTACGACTGCGCCATCCGGATCAAGCAGATCCTCCAGCGCAACAAGGAGCTCCAGGACATCATCGCGATCCTCGGTGTCGACGAGCTCTCCGAAGAGGACAAGATCATCGTGTCCCGGGCCCGCCGGATCCAGCGGTTCCTGTCGCAGAACACCTACGTCGCCAAGCAGTTCACCGGCCTCGAGGGCTCGACCGTGCCGATCGCCGACACCATCGAGGCCTTCAACAAGATCGCCGACGGTGAGTACGACCACGTGGCCGAGCAGGCGTTCTTCATGTGCGGCGGTCTCGAGGACGTCGAGCGCAAGTGGGACGACATCCAGAAGAGCCTCTGATGGCAGACGACCAGCTCCAGGTAGAGCTCGTGGCCGCCGACCGGACCGTGTGGTCCGGTCAGGCGACCATGGTCATCGCCCGCACGGCCGAGGGCGACATCGGCGTACTCCGGAACCACACGCCGGTGCTCTCGCTCCTCGTGCCGGGCGTCGTGGAGATCGACCCGGTCGACGGGGAGCGGATGCGCGCCGCCGTCGACGGTGGCTTCGTGTCCGTGGCCAACAACCGGGTCTCCATCCTGTCCGAGCACGCCGCCCTCGCCGACGAGATCGACGTGGACGAGGCGCGCTCGGAGCTGGAGGCCGCGCAGGGCGACGAGGGCGACGACGCGAACGACCGCGTACGCCGCGCCGAGGCCCGGATCCGGGCGGTCGAGCGGTCCTCCTGACCCTCGCCCGGGCGGCGAGACCCGCCCGGGAACGACGGTCCGTCGTGCCCTAGGGTGTGCGCACGTGTCGCGTTCACTCGGCGGGGTGACGGGAGGAGGGCCGGATGCCGGTCTGGCAGTGGCTGCTGGACGCAGCCGGTGTCCTGATCGGCCTCGTGCTGCTCTACGGCCTCGCCCTCGTGATCCGTCGTCGCGCGCTCTCGCGCAACGGCGGCACCTTCGAACTCAGCTACCGCGTCCGGCCCGAGAAGGCCGGGCGCGGTTGGCTTCTCGGGCTGGGTCGCTACTCCGGTGACACGCTCGAGTGGTTCCGGATCTTCTCGCTCTCCCCGCGACCGAAGCGGGTGTGGGCGCGCCCCGATCTGACCTTCGACGAGCGTCGGGAGCCGGTCGGCGTCGAGCAGATGTCGCTCTACCCCGACCACGTCGTGGTCAGCTGCTCGACCCCGCAGGGTCCCCTGGAGCTCGCGATGGGACAGCCGGCGCTGATGGGCTTCCAGTCCTGGCTCGAGTCCGGACCCCCCGGCCCCACCCAGCAGCTGTGACCAGCCCGTCCGAGACCGAGGCCGAGGCCGCGGACCGCGGTACGGCCGAGCGCGCCAAGCGGGCGGTCGCGCTGGTCTTCGTGCTCAACGGCTTCTGCTTCGCCGGCCTGGTCTCGCGGTTCCCCGACGTCCGCGAGGACCTCGAGCTCACCAACGGCGGCCTCGGCCTGCTGCTGCTCGGGATCGCGGCCGGCTCGGTGCTGGCGCTGCCCTCCAGCGGTTGGCTGATCCAGCGCCTGAGCGCGGCGGCGGTGGTCCGGCTCGGCGGTGTCCTGGTCCTCGCCGGCATGGTCGGCGGGATCGCTCGGTGCGGAGGTGGTCGGCTCGGTGGTCGCCACCGGCGCCGGCCTGTTCCTGTACGGCGTGGGCACCAGCGTCTGGGACGTCGCCATGAACGTGGAGGGTGCTGCCGTCGAGCAGCGGCTGGGGCGCACGATCATGCCGCGGTTCCACGCCGGCTGGAGCATCGGCACCATCATCGGCGCCGGTGTGGGCGTGGTGGTCACGGCGGCCGGCGTCCCTGTGGTCGTGCACTGGCCCGTCGTCGGCGCGATCGGGCTCGCGCTCCTCGTGACCGCCGGCGTACCCGCCTTCCTCGCGGCCAAGCCGGAGGACGAGGACAAGTCCGCTGGCGGGCGCTCCGCGTGGCTGGAGCCGCGGACGCTGGCGATCGGGCTGATGGTGCTGGCGTTCGCCGCCGTCGAGGGCACCGCCAACGACTGGCTCACGCTCGCCCTGATCGACGGCCACGACGCCGAGCACTGGATGGGCGTCCTCGGCTTCGCCGTGTTCGTGACCGCGATGACGGCCGGGCGGCTCGCGGGGCCGCCGCTGCTGGACCGGTACGGCCGGGCACCGGTGCTGTGGGCGACGTCGGCCACCGCGGCCGTCGGCGTGCTGCTCGTCGTCCTGACCGACCACTGGTTGCTCGTCGGTCTCGGCATCGTCGTCTGGGGCCTCGGCGCGTCCCTCGGCTTCCCCGTCGGCATGAGCGCGGCCGCCGACGACCCATCCCGGGCCGCGGCCCGGGTCTCCGTCGTCGCCACCCTGGGCTACTGCGCGTTCCTCGCCGGCCCCCCGCTGCTCGGCCAGCTCGCCGACCGGGTCGGCACCCTCGAGGCGCTGCTCGTCCTGGCCATCCTGATGGTCCCCGCCGCGCTCACGGTCTTCGCCGCCCGCCCGCCCCGCCGATAGTCCACGACGGATCTGCTGCCGATCGAGCGGTTCCACGACACATTCGTCGTGGACTATCGCTCCCCGCCCGGGACCCAGAGGACGTCGCCCTGCTCGCGGTTGGCGTGGCGGGCCAGGATGAACAGCAGGTCGGAGAGGCGGTTGAGGTACTTGATCGCGAGCACGTTCATGGTCTCGCCGTGCTGCTCGTACGCCGCCCAGGCCGACCGCTCGGCACGACGTACGACGGTGCGCGCGACGTGGAGGTGGGCGGCCCCGACGGAGCCGCCGTTGAGGATGAACGACCGCAGCTTCGGCAGCCCCTCGTTGTAGGTGTCGCACCACTGCTCGAGCCGGTCGACGTACTCCTGCTCGATCCGCAGCGGCGGGAACTCCGGGTCCGGCACCACCGGCGTGCAGAAGTCGGCGCCGACGTCGAACAGGTCGTTCTGGACGTGTGTCAGCACCGCGACGACGTCCTCCTCGAGTCCGCCCTGGGCCAGCGCGACGCCGAGGTTGGCGTTCGCCTCGTCGACGTCGGCGTACGCCTGCAGCCGCAGGTCGTTCTTCGTCGTCGTGCTCAGGTCGCCGAGCTTGGTCTCGCCGCCGTCGCCGGTGCGGGTGTAGATGCGGGTGAGGTTGACCATGGGGGCAGGTTAGGCCACCTCACCCGGACGGGTGATCGTGGGCGACACGCGAGAAAGGTGGCCGCGCGGGCGCAACCCTTTCCTTGTGATGCGCGTCATAGTGGTAACAGGCACGAGTTCCATCTCGACGGCCGGGGCGCCCCATCGCCCCGGAGAACGGGGAAAGACGATGGAGATCCTCACCGACGGCCATACCCTCGTCCTCAGCGGCGACTTCGACGTGCGCAGCACGATGGAGGTCCGCACCGCGATCTACGAGCTGCTCGAGGGCCATGACGAGGACGTCGTCGTCGACCTGACCGACGTGTGGAGCGTCGACCTCACCGCGCTCAAGGTGCTCGCGGTCGCCACGGTCGGGGCGACCCGCTCCGGCCACCACCTCGTCCTGCGCGGCGCCGGCCCCGCCGTGCGTCGGATGCTGCACATGTCCCACCTGATCCGCGTCGTGGAGCTCGAGCGCGCGGTCGCCTGACCCACCCGCGAGCCTGTTGGAAACCCCACACACGAGACCGGTTACCTGACGGTAGGCCGCGCCCTACGCTCGACCCATGACCGAGAAGGACCGCCCCTGGGTGATGCGGACGTACGCCGGCCACAGCACCGCCGCGGCGTCGAACGCGCTCTACCGCAACAACCTGGCCAAGGGGCAGACCGGGCTCTCCGTCGCCTTCGACCTGCCCACCCAGACGGGCTACGACCCGGACTCCCCGCTGTCGCGCGGCGAGGTCGGCAAGGTCGGCGTCCCGGTCCCGCACCTCGGCGAGATGCGCAAGCTCTTCGACGACATCCCGCTCACCGGGATGAACACCTCGATGACCATCAACGCCGTCGCGATGTGGATGCTCGCGATGTACCAGGTGGTGGCCGAGGAGCAGAACCCCGACCTGTCGCCCGAGGAGGTTGCCGCCCAGCTGGCCGGCACCACCCAGAACGACATCATCAAGGAGTACCTCTCCCGGGGGACCTACGCGTTCCCGCCCGAGGCCTCGATGCGGCTGATCGCCGACATGATCGCCTACACGGTCCACCAGATCCCGAAGTGGAACCCGATCAACATCTGCAGCTACCACCTGCAGGAGGCCGGCGCGACGCCGACGCAGGAGCTCGCCTACGCGCTGAGCACCGCGATCGCCGTGCTCGACCAGGTCAAGAACGCCGGCCAGGTCTCCGCCGACGACTTCGAGAAGGTCGTCGGCCGGATCTCCTTCTTCGTCAACGCCGGAGTCCGGTTCGTCGAGGAGACCTGCAAGATGCGGGCCTTCGTGCAGCTGTGGGACGAGATCACCCAGGAGCGGTACGGCGTCAACGACCCGAAGATGCGCCGGTTCCGGTACGGCGTCCAGGTCAACTCGCTCGGCCTCACCGAGGCGCAGCCGGAGAACAACGTGCAGCGGATCGTCCTCGAGATGCTCGGCGTGACCCTCTCCAAGAACGCCCGCGCCCGCGCCCTCCAGCTCCCGGCGTGGAACGAGGCGCTCGGCCTGCCCCGGCCGTGGGACCAGCAGTGGTCGCTGCGCCTCCAGCAGGTGCTGGCCTTCGAGTCCGACCTGCTGGAGTACGACGACATCTTCGACGGCTCGCACGTGATCGAGGCCAAGGTCGCCGAGCTCGTCGAGGGCGCGCGCGCCGAGATCGACCGCGTGCAGGCCCTGGGCGGTGCGATCGCCGCCGTCGAGTACATGAAGTCCGAGCTGGTCTCCTCCCATGCCGCCCGCCGCGCGCGGATCGAGTCCGGCGAGGAGATCATCGTGGGCGTCAACAGGTACGAGACCACCGAGCCGTCGCCCCTGACCGCCGACCTCGACGCCGCGATCATGGCGGCCGACCCGGAGGCCGAGAAGACCGCGCGCTCGAGCGTCGAGGCGTGGAAGGCCCAGCGCGACGAGGCGGAGGTGGCCGAGGCGCTGGCTGCCCTGGCCGAGGCAGCGAAGACCGAGACCAACCTGATGGCCCCCACCCTGGTCGCCGCGCGCGCCGGGGCCACCACGGGGGAGTGGGCCGGCACCCTGCGCGAGGTGTTCGGCGAGTACCGCGGCCCCACGGGGGTCAGCGGCGCGGTCACGGTGTCGTCCGCGGGCGAGGCCGGAGCCGAGCTGACCGCCGTCCGTGAGCGGGTGCGGGCCACGGGCGAGGAGCTGGGTGGCCGGCTCCGGCTGCTGGTCGGCAAGCCGGGACTCGACGGACACTCCAACGGCGCCGAGCAGGTCGCCGTACGCGCCCGCGACGCCGGCTTCGAGGTGATCTACCAGGGGATCCGGCTGACGCCCGAGCAGATCGTGGCGGCGGCGGTCGCCGAGGACGTGCACTGCATCGGCCTGTCGATCCTGTCCGGCTCGCACATGGAGCTGGTGCCCGACGTCCTCGACGGGCTGCGGGAGGCCGGCCTGGAGGACGTCCCGGTGATCGTCGGCGGGATCATCCCCGACTCCGACGGCCGCAAGCTCAGCGAGCTGGGCGTGGCCGCCGTCTACACCCCCAAGGACTTCGGGCTGACCGAGATCATGGGCGGCATCGTCGACGTGATCCGAAAGGCCAACGGGCTCGACGCCTGACCGCGCTTCCCGCCAAGTCCCGCCTCCGCCCGCTAGCCTGCGGGGATGGCACTGACCACGCGCGTCCTGGTCGCCCGGCACGCCGCGGCGGAGTACGAGTCCGACCTGCTGAGCGACGAGGGCGGCAGCCTCACCGTGGCCGGCCGCGCTGCGGCGCTGGCGTTCGGAGACGAGCTCGAGGGCGAGGGCATCGTCCACGTGTGCACCAGCCCGCTCGCCCGCGCGGTGCAGACGGCGGAGCTCGCGGCCGCCGCCCTGGTCTGCGGCGTCACGGTGCGCGAGGGGCTGCGCGAGCTCGGGGTCGGCGCGCACGCCGGGGCGCCGCCCGATCCCGACCCGCTCGGCCCGACCTTCGAGGCCTGGCTGGCCGGCGACCTGGACGCCCGGGTCGAGGGCGGCGAGTCCGGGACCGAGCTGGCCGCCCGGGTGGTGGCGGTCCTCGAGGAGGTCGCCCAGCGGAACGCCGGGGACACGGTGCTGGTCTTCAGCCACGGCGCTGCGATGGGGGTCGGGCTGCCGGCGATCGCCGACAACCTTCCGCATGACGTCGCCAGGACCCATCAGCTGCCGAACCTCGGGGTCGTCGAGCTGGCCGCCGACGAGTCCGGCTGGCGGGCGATCAGGTGGCTCGACGAGGACGTTTCCGCCCACGCCGTAGACGATTAGGTAAGGCATGCCTTATCGGTGCTACAGTCCCGCTCGTGTCGAAGGCCGGGAAGAAGGGCAAGGGCAAGGGAAGCTGCCCAAGTCCAAGTGCTGCGTGTCCAAGAGCCGCTGCAAGCGCTGCCCGATCCGGATGCTCAAGGAAGGCACGCTGCCCGACGGGCTGACCGTCAAGAAGCGGGTGCTGGTGACCGTGGACGGCAAGAAGGTCACCAAGAAGAAGCTCGCCAAGGCGGCGTGAGGCCAGCCTTCCCTACGATGAAGGGCACTCGGGAGTCCTGACATGATCGCGGAGAAGCCCAGGACCGATGAAGGAGTGAACGTGCCCGCAGCCCGATTCGTCGAGCAGCTCAACACCCAGATCGGCAATGAGCTCGCCGCGCACAACCAGTACCTCGCCTGCGCGGTCTACTACGACGCGCTGACCATGCCGCAGATGGCGGCGTTCTTCTACCAGCAGGCGCTGGAGGAGCGCGGCCACGCGATGATGATGGTCCAGTACCTCCTCGACACCGACGCCGACGTGATCATCCCCGGCGTCGAGGCGCCGAAGCCGACGTTCGAGGACGTCGTCGCGCCCGTCGCGCTCGCCCTCGACCAGGAGAAGCGGGTGACCGAGCAGATCAACACCCTGCTCCGGATCGCCCGCGACGAGTCGGACTTCGCCTCCGAGCAGTTCATGCAGTGGTTCATCAAGGAGCAGGTCGAGGAGGTCGCCACCATGAGCGACCTGCTGGCCGTGGTGACCCGCAACGCCGACGACATCGAGGACATCGAGGAGTACGTCGCGCGCGAGCAGGGCGGTGCGGACGACGACCCGACCGCGCCCCGCGAGGCCGGCGCCTGACCCGACCGGGCTCAGCCCGGCGGGCGCGAGCTGGCCGTCGACTCGGGGCAGAACGCCTCGCGCGGTGACCCCGTGTGCAGCTCCTCCGGGAGCGGCACCGTCACCGCGTCGTCGAACACACCTGCCTGCTCGGTGCGCAGTACCACCTCGGTCACGAACGAGCCGGCGCGCGCCGACAGCGACTCGCAGCCGCCCATCGTCAGGGTCAGGGTGAGCTCGGCGCTCTCGCCGCCGCCCAGCCTGGTGGCACCGCCGTCCGGGCCGGTGAGTCCCGCGTAGTGGAACAACCGCGGGTCCGGCTGCTCGTCGGCCAGGCCGAGCACGGTCAGCGGGAGCCGACCGTCGTTCGTGAGCCGGAACGTGTAGTGCAGCGTGCCCGCCGTCGGCGTACCGGACCTGGCGGACGGTGCGGTCGGCCACCTGGAAGACGGCGGTGGCCTCGGTGCCCGTGACGGACGTCGGCGCCGACGCGGTGAGGTCGGGCGTGCTCCGGGCGACCGCCACTCCGCCGCCGGCCACCAGGCACGGCGGCGACGGCGACAGCGATCAGGACCCTACGCAGCACGGGCCGGTCCTCGCCGGCGGCGCAGGCCCGCGAGCAGGAGCAGCAGGCCGCCCGTCATCACCGGCGCCGCTGTCAGCGCGCCCGAGCGGTCGTCGGTCGCGGTGGCCGTGGCGGTCGTCCCCGGACTCCGACGGCTGCTGCGGGCTGTCGAACCAGTTGCAGCCGGGCGGGTGCCGGAGGGTCGGGTCGTACCGGTCGTACTCGCTGCAGGACAGGAAGCCGGCGTCCTTGACCGGTGCGCCCGGGGTGAACAGCGACCCGCCGTCGGCGCAGGCGGGCGGCGGCACCGTGAAGTTGTCGGTCTGCTCGCCGCGCGAGTAGACGTTGTCCTCCCAGCAGTTGCCCTCGCCCTGGTCGTCCCACCAGTGGTCGGACCCGTTGTGCTGGATCGAGCCGTCCGGCGCGATGCCCATCTGGTTGTCGGTGGTGTGGTTGTGGTTCGACGTGTCGAACATGTGCTCCGGGTCGTAGTCGTCGCGCAGCGGCGCCGGGACCCAGAACTGCATGGTGCCGAACCGCCAGTTGTCGTAGATCCAGTTGTGGTCGGTGGAGTTGAAGTTGCCGCCGGCGATCAGGACGCCGGTGCCGACCGGGGTGGGGACCACCGGGCAGACGGTGCCGTCGATGTAGCCGCGCTGGGCCATCGGCTTGTCGCACACGCCCTCGTCGACGAAGCGGGTGTACCAGTTGGAGTTGTTCGAGTAGATCCGGTTGCGGTTCCAGCGCGCGTGGTCCTGCGGGAGGCCCGGGTGGCCGGGGAACAGCGAGTCCGTCGCGATGCCGGTGGCGTTGGCGAAGAAGTCGTTGTCGTGCGCCCAGATCGAGTTGCCGGCGGTCCCGGAGTAGCCCAGCGTGTTGTGGTGGCTGCGGTTGTGGCGGATCTCGATCGCGTAGCGGGTGGCCTTGAAGTTCGGGTTGTCGGCGTTCAGGTCCGAGCCGGAGCCGGGGTAGATGCCGGAGTCGCCGTTGTAGTAGGCGTTGGAGTTCGAGATCAGTCCGTGGTCGCTGGCGAACGCGAGGATGCCGTACTCGTCGTTGCCGCGCGCGGTGATCCGGTCCAGCACGAAGCCGTCGGTCTCCAGCACGTAGACGGCGTTGAACTCCGCCTGCTGCACGGTGAGGTTGCGGACGAAGGCGCCGCCGGCGCGGTCCAGGCGCATGCCGTTGAGCTTCTGGAAGCGGTTGTTGACGATCACGTCGGTCATCCGCCGGCCGGTGCCGACGATCTGGGTCCCGCAGAACTCGCTGTCGCAGCGGATCGATCCGTTGCCGGGCGTCTCGTCGCCGAAGACCGCGATCAGGTTCAGGTTGTGCGCGCAGCGCCGCTGGTCGGCGTACGACAGCGCGATCGGGTCGGTCGTGCCGTCGTCCTCGGCCTCGGTGTCGGGGGAGGAGAGGCTGCCGATGTACTCGGCGGACAGCAGTGGGGCGTCGGACTGGGTCTCGAGGTGGGAGCAGTAGTGGCTGCGCTTCTGCTCCGCCCACTGCCGCTCCTCGTAGACGCCGGGCAGGACGTAGACGGAGGTACGCCGCTTCTCGATGGAGTTGATCGCGCTCTGGATGGACCCGAACTCGCAGTGCTCGAGCAGGTGCTCGTTGCGGTGCTTGACCCTGCCCTCGGGGAGCCTGGCGATCCGCTGCGCGGAGTCGGGCTTGCAGACCACGCGCTGGTTCGGGTTGTCGTAGCCCAGGAAGCCCGGGCGGTGCCCGGTGGCGTCGGGGAACTCGGCGGGCCGCTCCTCGTGGGCCGAGGCCGGGGCGGCGGCGAGGGCGGTCGCCACCAGGGCGGGAGCGACGACCAGGGCGAGCGCGGCGCGGGCGAGTCGGGACATCCGAGATCCTTTCGTCGCAGCGTCAACGACCTCGAAGTGAGGCAAGTTACGCGCGGGTACGACAGACTCCTGCCATGAGCAGGGTCCTGGTGGTGGGTGCCGGCGTGGTCGGTCTGACCTGTGCCGTCCGCCTGCTCGAGGCGGGGCACCGGGTCGACGTGCTCGCCCGCGACCTGCCGCTGGAGACGACGTCGGCCGTCGCGGCGGCCTTCTGGTACCCCTACCGGGCGCTGCCCCAGGACAAGGTCACCGCCTGGTCCGCGACGTCGTACGCCGTCTTCGACGCGCTCGCGGACACCGACCCGGAGTCCGGGGTGGCGATGGTGGAGGGCACCGAGGTGTTCACCCGCCGGGAGCCGGACCCGTGGTGGCGCGCGGCCGTGCCGTCGCTCGACCGGGAGACGTCGCTGCCGCACGGGTACGTCGACGGCTGGACGTTCGTGTCGCCCATCATCGAGATGCCGGTCTACCTGCCGTGGCTGGCCGGCCGGGTCGCCGACCTCGGCGGCACGATCACCCGGATGAACCTGAAGGCGCTGCCGACCGGTGCCGAGCTGGTGGTCAACTGCTCGGGGCTGGGCTCACGGCTGCTGGCGGCCGACCGGTCGGTGGTGCCGGTCCGCGGCCAGGTCGTCTGCCTCGAGCAGACCGGGCTCCGGCACTGGTGGGTCGACCCGGAGCTGAACACCTACGTCTTCCCGCGGAGCAAGGACATCGTCGTCGGCGGCACCGACGACGAGGGGGAGTGGAGCCGGACGCCCTCGCCGGAGACGGCCGCGGCGATCCTGCGACGCGCGGAGGTGCTGGTGCCGGAGATCCGGGGTGCGCGCGTGGTCCGGCACAAGGTCGGGCCTGCGCCCGGTCCGACCCGCGGTGCGCCTGGAGCGGGACGGCCACGTCGTGCACTGCTACGGCCACGGCGGCGCGGGCGTCACCCTGAGCTGGGGCGTGGCCGACGAGGTGGTCTCGCTCAGCGGCTGACCCGGCGGTGCAGCAGCACCACCATCGGGACCCCGACCAGCAGGGCGATCACGCAGCCGATCAGCGGGCCCCACTCGGGTTCGAGGAAGCGTCCGAGGACCGCGGCGAACGCGACCAGGCCGATCAGCAGCGAGGCCAGCAGGACGTTCCTGAACATCTCGCCCAGGAACACGGCGGAGAAGGACTCGCCCTGGGGCTGGCCGGGTCGCTCGATGGGCATCGTCTGGACCACGGCGTCGGCGTTGATCGGCCCGTAGATGTGGGGGTAGGTCTCGTCGATCCCGCCCGCCGGGACCTCCTCGACGACCGGGGACGTCAGCCGATCGGTGTCGATCACCAGCAGCACCAGGGGCTCGGAGGTGTCGCTGTAGTAGGAGTCGCGCACCCGCTGCCACTGGTCGCCCCGGCTGGCGTGGATGAACCCCTCCTCGGCCAGGGTCCGGCCCAGCGTGGACGTGGAGTAGCTCCCCGACTTGCGGGCCGCCACCCACTCGGAGCGGAGCGCGATGTGGAAGATGCGCATCAGCGTTCCTTCCCCGAGATGGCACGGCCGCGGCCCATGCCCGTGAGCCTAGAAGAGTCGGTGCTCGGAATCGTCGATGCCACGCAGCGCGTCGTAGTCGACAACTGCGCAGGCGATGCCGCGGTCGGTGGCGAGGACGCGGGCCTGGGGCTTGATCTCCTGGGCGGCGAAGATGCCGCGGACCGGCGCCAGCAGCGGGTCGCGGTTGAGCAGCTCGAGGTAGCGGGTGAGCTGCTCGACGCCGTCGATCTCCCCGCGGCGCTTGATCTCCACCGCCACGCTGGCCCCTGCCGCGTCGCGGCACATCAGGTCGACCGGGCCGATCGCGGTGGGGAACTCGCGGCGTACGAGGCTGAGCCCGTCGGCCAGGGTGGACGGGTGCTCGGCGAGCAGCTCCTGGAGGTGCTTCTCGACGCCGTCCTTCTGCAGGCCGGGGTCGAGGCCGAGGTCGTGGGAGGAGTCGTGGAGGACGTCCTCGATCAGGATCCGCAGCGTGTCGTCCGGCCCCTTGGATGTGGACTGTGACGTGACCGTCCACTCGACGGCGCCGTCCTCGGTCACGCCCTCGCGGAGCGTGCACGGCGGGGACATCCAGTTGAGCGGCTTGTAGGACCCGCCGTCGCTGTGCACCAGCACCGACCCGTCGGCCTTGATCATCAGCACCCGGGTCGCCATCGGCAGGTGGGCGGTCAGCCGCCCGGCGTAGTCGACCTGGCAGCGGGCTACGACGAGTCTCACGGGTCGGCAATCTACCTGCCCTCCGGTGGTTGAGGTCGAGGAGCACACACGATGGTCCTCGCGCAGGTGTAGCAGCATCACGACCGGGTGGTGCGCTCGACGACGGTCTCGATCGCGGACTAGTTCGCCGCGCCCATCGCCAGGTCGCCCTCCCATTGCCCGGTCACCGTCCCGGTCCCCGCCTCTCCTCGTCCCTCTCTGCTCCTCACCTTGTCTCTTTTTCCTCTCCCTTCTTATCTCTCTTTTTCCTCTCTTCTTCTCTTTCTCATCTCCCTCCCTTTCTCTCTTTCACACTTCCTATCTCTCATCTCATCCCACCTCTTCCCTTTACTTCCATCTACTCTTATCTCTTCTCTTTCTTCTCCCACATCTCCTTTTCTTCTTTTTTTTCCTCTCTCTTCCTTCTCTCTATCTTCTCTTTTCTTTTTTTTTCCTATCCTTTCCTTCTACCTCCCTTCTCTTTCTCTTTTTCTTCTCCTTCTTCTCCTTTCTTCTCCCTTCCCCCTTCTCTTTCTTTCTTTTCTTCTCCCGCAGGGCGGTGCTGGCGCGATAGACCTGCTCGACCCACGAGGCCGGTTGCTGCGCAACCTGCTCGACCAGCGAGAAGGGCGGCCGCCCGTAAGTTACTGGCCAGTGAACTACCTCACGGCAGGGGCGGGAGAGCGCGTGCCATGATGCGCCCATGACCAGCACCTCCAGCGATTCCGCGCGCACTTTCGGCTCCATCGGCGTCATCGGCCTCGGCACGATGGGGGCCGGCATCGCCGAGGTGTTCGCCCGCAACGGCTTCTCCGTGACCGGCGTCGAGGTCAACGACGAGGCGGTCCAGCGAGGTCGCGAGCACCTCGAGCACTCGACGGGCCGCGCCGTGAAGCGCGGGAAGATGACCGAGGACGAGCAGGCGGAGCTGCTGGGCAAGATCTCGTTCTCGACCTCGCTCAAGGACCTGACCGACGCCGACTTCGTGGTCGAGGCGGTCGTGGAGTCGCTGGCGGTCAAGAAGGACATCTTCCGCCAGCTGGACGAGATCGTGGCGCCCGAGGCGATCCTCGCGACCAACACCTCCTCGCTGTCGGTCACCGAGATCTCCACCGCCAACACCCGGCCCGGCCGCGTCGATCGGCGTCCACTTCTTCAACCCGGCGCCGGTGCAGGACCTGGTCGAGATCGTCCGCACCGTGGTGACCGAGGAGCAGGTGCTCCAGGACGTCGTGTCGCTGGTGCACACGCTCGGCAAGAACCCCGTGGTCTGCGGCGACAAGGCCGGCTTCATCGCCAACACGCTGCTGTTCGGCTACCTCAACCACGCGGTGTCGATGTACGAGCACCGCTACGCCACCCGCGAGGACATCGACGCCGCGATGCGGTTCGGCTGTGGCTACCCGATGGGCCCGCTGGCGCTGCTCGACCTGATCGGCCTCGACACGGCGTACGAGATCCTGGACACGATGTACAAGCAGGGCCGCGACCGCCTGCACGCGCCGGCGCCGCTGCTGAAGCAGTACGTCACCGCGGGCCTGCTCGGCCGCAAGTCCGGCCGTGGCTTCTACACCTACGAAGGGCCGGACAGCCCGATCGTCGTCGACGACGCCGTGACCCCGAGCGCGGACGACAAGCCGCAGCTGCACCACGACATCAAGCAGGTCGGGGTCGTCGGCACCGGCACCATGGCCAGCGGCATCGTCGAGGTGTTCGCGAAGGCGGGGTACGACGTGCTGTTCGTCGGCCGCAGCCAGGACAAGGTCGCCGGCGTGGTCGCCGCCATCACCAAGAACTTCGACAAGCAGATCCAGCGCGGCAAGGCCACCGAGGAGGCCAAGGCCGAGGTGCTGGCCCTGGTCCAGGGCACCACCTCGCTCGACGACCTGAAGGACGTCGACATCGTGGTCGAGGCCATCGCCGAGGACCTCGCCATCAAGACCACGCTCTTCGAGAACCTCGACGAGATCTGCAAGCCCGGCGCGATCCTCGCGACGACCACGTCCAGCCTCCCGATCATCTCGATGGCCAAGGTGACCAAGCGGCCGCAGGACGTCATCGGCATGCACTTCTTCAACCCGGCCACGGTCATGAAGCTGGTCGAGGTGGTGTCGACGGTGACGACGGACGAGCAGGTCACCGAGACCACCCGCGCCCTGTGCGAGAAGGTCGGCAAGGTCGCGGTCTCCTGTGGCGACCGGTCCGGGTTCATCGTCAACGCGCTGCTGTTCCCCTACCTCAACGACGCGGTGAAGATGCTCGAGGCGCACTACGCGACCGCCGACGACATCGACATCGCCATGAAGCAGGGCTGTGCGCTGCCGATGGGTCCGTTCGAGCTGCTGGACGTGGTCGGCAACGACGTGTCGCTTGCCATCCAGCGCGAGCTCTACCTGGAGTTCCGCGAGCCCGGCTTCGCGCCGGCGCCGCTGCTCGAGCACCTGGTCACCGCCGGCTACCTCGGCCGCAAGACCAAGCGCGGGTTCCGGGACTACAGCGCCCGCTGACCCTCAGCGCCAGTCCTGGCTGGATCGCTCGGCGCTGTGGTGGCTCTCCGCGAGCCGGCGCAGGATGGTGAGCACCTCGCCGAACGCGACGGTGCCGACCACCATCCGCTCCAGCCGGAGCGCACGGTCGTCGCCCATCGGCAGCCGCTCGATCTCGGCCCGCGCCACCTCGTCGGCGGCCCGCGCGTAGAAGTCGAGCAGCCCCTGGTTGACCGGGAACAGCCCCGTCTTCCGGATCTGGACGACGACCCGGGCGAGGTTCTCCTTGTCGACGGCGCTCGGGGGTACGCCGGTCCAGCCGGCGTCCGCAAGCACCTGATCCACCAGCGCGAGGGCGTCGGGGTCGGGCTGCTCCTTGACCTGCCGGCCGGACGCGATCGCGTCGCTGGCCCGGCGGAACACCTCGATGTCGGCGAGGCGCGGGTTGTCGACCGCCTCGACCAGCTCGCGCAGCCGGCCGACCGGGATCGCGCCGACCTCGCGGAGCACCCGGAGGAGGGTCAGCCGGCGGACGTGCTCCTCGCCGTACTCGCTGGAGCGGGCGGTGATCTTGCGCGCGGCGGGGAGGAGGCCCTCGCGCAGGTAGTACTTCACCGTGGCCAGCGGGACCGACGACGAGCGGACCAGCTCGGAGACCTGCATGCGACCACTCCTCGGGCTCTTGACAGTGCGTCTAGATAGTGCCACTCTCCAACTAGAGAGTAGCACTATCCAAGGGAGGTGTGTCGTGGCGATCGCAACCAGGGTGCCGCGGCCGTACGTCGGAGCGGACCGGGCCGCGCCGAAGGGCGTCCAGGGCGGGTCGTTCACGGCTCGCTCCCCGGAAGGGTCCGACGGGGACGAGGGCTCCGTCGTGGTGTTCCTGATCGGCATGCGGATCAACCGGTGGCGCAAGGTGCGCACCTGGTGGCCGGTGTTCGTGGGGATGCCGAGCATGTTGCGCGAGCTGGCCGCTCGGCCGGAGGTCGGCCTGCTGGGGGCGAGCAGCTACTGGGCCGGCCGCAACTTCATCGTCGTGCAGTACTGGCGCAGTGCCGAGCACCTCGGCCGCTTCGCCCGCGACCCGGAGATGCTGCACCAGCCCGCCTGGGCGGCCTTCAACCGCGCCGGCGCCGCCAACGGGAGCGTCGGCATCTGGCACGAGACCTACCTCGTGCCTGCCGCCAACATCGAGTCGCTCTACGGCAACATGCCCGAGCACGGCCTCGGTGCCGCGCTCGGCTCGGAGCCGCGCGGCCAGCACGGCCGGACCAGCGCCCAGGACGAGATGGGCCAGCAGGACCCGGAGTACGTCGCGACCTAGCCTCGGGGGTAACCCCGCCGCACCGTCCGGTCGAGGATGCCGAGCGTCGCGCGCAGCGCGCCCTCGGACATCACGGGGAAGATGTCGGCGGCCTCCCAGTCGGGGTGGATGTCCGACCAGTCGTAGTACGACGTCACGAGGGTGGTGCCGTCGTCGGCCGGCTCGAGCAGGTAGCCGTACTCGTGCCCGATCTGGGGCCGGAGCCGGCCCAGGACGGTCCACGAGATCTCGCGGTCCGGCTCGAAGGCCCGGATCGTCACGGTCACGTCGTACTCACCCAGCTCGGGGTAGTCGTTGAGCGACTCCCGGTCCATGTGCACGACGAAGGTGTCGCCGGACCCGGTGACCGGGTCGCCGTCCGCGGCCTGGAGCATGCCGGAGCTGTCGATCGCCACGTGGCCCTGGGGGTCGCACAGCACGGCGAACACCTCGGACGGGGTGGCGCCGATCGTGCGGGAGACCTGGAGTCGTCGGCTCATGCGGCGATCCTGTCAGGCGGCGGGAGGCCGTTGGATCGCGGCCGTACGCTGTCCACATGGACCTGGTCGTCTTCCTCGTGATCGTCGCCGCCATCGTGGGCGGCGTGGTCTGGGCCAAGAAGAACAGCGAGCGGCGCGCCCTCGAGAAGAAGGCGGCCGAGCTGGAGCCGGTGAAGAAGCTGGCCTTCGAGGACATCACCGCCCTCGGCGTCGAGCTGCAGGAGCTCGACTTCGACCTGTCCGGCAGCGAGCTCGACGAGGGCCAGCGGGCCGACTACCAGCGGGCGCTGGACGCCTACGAGTCCGCCAAGACCGCCGGCGACGCGATCACCGAGCCCGAGCACATCCGGCATGTGACCGAGATCCTCGAGGACGGCAAGTACGCCATCGCGTGCGTCCGCGCCCGGGTGGCGGGGGAGCCGCTCCCGCAGCGGCGGCCGCCGTGCTTCTTCGACCCGCGGCACGGCCTGTCCGTGGCCGACGTCCCCTGGACCCCGCCGGGCGGCGCGACGCGCGACGTACCCGCCTGCGCGCTGGACGCCGAACGGGTCAGCGCCGGCGCCGAGCCGGACACCCGGATGGTGATGGTCGGCTCGCAGCGGGTGCCCTACTACGCGGGCGGCCGCGCCTACCGGCCGTACGCCGCGGGCTACTTCGGCGCGTTCACGCCGATGGACTGGATGTTCGCGGGCCTGCTCTTCAGCGGGTTCGGCGGCTTCGACATGCTCGGCGGGATCGGTGACGGCATCGGCGACGCCATCGGCGGGATCGGTGACGGCATCGGGGACGGGTTCGACGGCATCGGCGACGCGTTCGGCGGCTTCGACTTCTAGCCCTTGGGCGTCCAGGGCTTGAGCCACGGCGTCTCGGGCCAGCCCTCGCGGCCGGCGATCAGCTCGTACATCGTGGCGCCGTCGATCGCCTCGCGGACGATGTCGGCGTGGCCGGCGTGCCGGGCCAGCTCCTCGACCAGGTGGAACCACACCCAGCGCACCGACCAGGCCTCGACGTCCTTCGGGTTCCACGGGGCGTCCGGCACCGGGACCGGCAGGTCGGGGTCGACCGTCCGCACCGCCTCGAGGACGGCCGCGCACACGTCGTCGAGCGCGGCCAGTGCGGCCGCCACGGTGTCGGCCTCGCCCCAGGCGAACTCGTTGGCGTACGCGGCGTACTGCTCCTCCTGGCTGCGCGGGTCGACGTACGGCTCCGGCGCTGCCAGCACCTGGTTCAGCCAGCCGCGCTGCATGTCGTGACGTGCTTGACCAGCCCGCCGACGCTCAACGTGCTCGGGGTGGGCGCGAGGCCCGCCTGCTCGTCGGTGAGCCCGAAGACGACCGCCCGGAAGGCGTCCTGCTGCTGGTGGAGGTACGCCGCCAGAGCGTCGCGCTCGTCGGTGACCGGGGGTGCTTGGGCGGGCATGGTGGCCTCTTCTCGTCGGCGACTGCTGTCCCGATCATGCTCCCGCCGATTGCGGCCACTTTCCGTCCGCTATCACGCTGACCCGTCGAAATTTCTGACGGGTCAAGCCGGGGGACCTGCGAGGATGCGGGCATGGTGCGACGGGGGTCCTTGGTCATGCTGGTCCTGCTGCTGGCAGCGGCGCTCGCCGCGCCGGCGTACGCCGGGAGCCGGACGCTGCCGCCGACCGGCACCGACTTCGACTACCAGCTCGGCGGCAACCGGTCGGTGCCCGATCGCGTCGGCATCGTGGTCCGCGACCGCGAGGCCGCGCCGGCGGCCGGGCTCTACAACGTCTGCTACGTCAACGGCTTCCAGACCCAGCCGAACGAGCGCCGGTTCTGGCGCCACCACTGGGGTCTGGTGCTCAAGAAGGACGGCGAGCCGGTCGTCGACGAGGCCTGGGGCGAGTGGCTGCTCGACATCCGCACCGCCGAGAAGCGGCGCAAGCTGACCCGCATCGTCGGTCGCTGGATCGACGGCTGCGCGGACGACGGGTACGCCGCCGTCGAGTTCGACAACCTCGACTCCTTCCTGCGCAGCCGCGGCATGGTCGACGGGTCGGACACGAAGGCCTTCGCGCGCCGCCTGGTCAAGCGCGCGCACCGCGCCGGCCTGGCCGCGGCCCAGAAGAACCGCGCGCTCTGGGACGGCCGGACGGTCGGCTTCGACTTCGCGATCGCCGAGGAGTGCGCGCGCTGGCGCGAGTGCGGGGAGTACGTCGACCACTACGGCCGGCACGTGCTCGCGGTGGAGTACCGCGGCCGGGACTTCCGCCGGGCCTGCCGGGGCTGGGCGGACCGGATCGCGGTCGTCCGCCGCGATCTCGACCTGAGCGAGGACGGCGTACGCCGCTGGTGCTGAGCGAGCGCGGGCCGGTCGCCAGTAGCCTCGGGGCCATGTCCGCCCCGGCCCGCGACCCCGGCCTGCACACCACGACCCTCGGCGAGTCCGGGTCACCGGTCGTCTTCTGCCACGGGCTGTTCGGGCAGGGCAAGAACTGGACCACCGTCGCCAAGCAGCTCGCCAAGGACCATCGAGTCCTGCTCGTCGACATGCCCAACCACGGCCGGTCCGCGTGGACCGAGAGCTTCGACTACCTCGAGGCCGCCGACCAGGTGGCCGGCCTGCTGTCGGCCGACGACCCGGTGGCCCTGGTCGGCCACTCGATGGGCGGCAAGATCGCGATGCTGGCGGCGCTGCGGCACCCCGAGCTCGTCGAACGGCTGTGCGTGGTCGACGTCTCGCCGGTGGCCTACGGGCACGGCAGCGAGTTCGCCGGCTACATCGAGGCCATGCAGCGGATCGACCTCACGCGGGCTCGAGCGCCGCGCCCAGGCCGACGAGCAGCTGACCGACGCGGTCCCGAACCCGGTGGTGCGCAGCTTCCTGCTGCAGAACCTGCGCCATCACGGCGACGAGTGGTCCTGGCAGCCCAACCTCGACCTGCTCGGCCGCGACCTGGACGAGCTCGCCGGCTGGCCCGAGGAGCAGCTGGCCGACACCGCGCCGTACGACGGCCGGGTGCTGTGGGTCGGCGGCGCCAACTCGCCGTACATCACCGACGAGTACGCCGCCGCGATGGACCGGTGGTTCCCCCGCAACCGCAGGGTCACCGTCAAGGGAGCCGGCCACTGGGTGCACTCCGAGCAGCCCGAGGTCTTCCTCCAGGTCATGCGCCAGTTCCTGGCCTGACCGATCAGCCGGCCGGCTGCTCCTTCGTCAGGTGCAGCAGCCAGTTGCTGCCGGTCTGGATCAGGGCGTAGCGCCGGGATCCCTCCCGGCCGTGCAGGGTGAACAGGATTCGCCGGTCGGTCCGGTCGTGCTCCTCCCACCAGCCGGTGTCCGCGATCGACTTGTTCTCGTCCGTGTAGGCCAGGTGGTCCATCTCGTGGTCGGGCACGGCGATGGCCAGCCGGTTGCTCCCGCTGGTCGTGGGTAGCCCGCGCGGGACCGCCCACGACCGCAGCACGCCGGCCTCCTCGAGGCGCAGGTCGAAGTGCGGCCGCGGGCGGCGGTGGTCGTGGAGCACGAAGGACGGCTGGGCGGGGCTGGACTCGGCCACGGGGAGGACGCTACGCCTCGTGCGCCGGGGTCACGTCCGGTGTCGGAGGCGGCCCGGTGAGCCGGACCTTGGTGAGAGTTGGCCGGGTGGCGGCGAAGGCGGCGACGAGCACCATGGCCACCGCGCAGCCGAGCTCGACCTTGGCGGCGCCGAACGCGAGGGCCAGCGGCCCGACGGCGATCTGGCCGATCGGCATCGCGACGAAGGAGAAGAACCCGTCGATCGACATGATCCGCGAGAGCATCTCCTCGGGCACCTTCTCCTGCACCGTCAGGTTCCACGCGAGCTCCAGCAGGCTGAGGCCGGCGCCGGCGAGCAGGAACGCGATGGCCAGCACGGCCGTGGTCACCCGCGTGCCCAGCACCAGCATCGGCAGCGCGCTGACGGCGAAGCCGAGGACGCAGAGCCGCAGCGGCACCTTGATCGTGATCCGGGCGAGCAGGAACGCGGCGAGGAAGACGCCGACGGCCTGGCCCGAGCGCGCGATTCCCCAGCCGTCGCCACCGATCGTGTCCTCGGCGATGGTCGGGCCGAGGACGAAGATCGCGCCGCTGATCAGCGCGTTGAAGAACAGCGAGGTCGAGCCGATCGGGATCACCCAGCCCAGCTCGCGGGCGAACGACCAGCCGGCCCGGAAGTCGCCGATCACGCTCGGGCGCCGGTCGGCGCGGTCGCCGGACGGGATCCGCGCCGCGGCCAGGAAGCCGGCCGCGATCAGGAACGTCGCGGCGTCCACGGCCAGCGCCCACCCGGGTCCGACGGTCGCGACCAGGATCCCGGACAGGGCGGGACCCAGGATGCTCAGGCCGCTCTCGGACTGGCTGATCAGGAGGAACGCCGCCTTGCGCTCCTCCGGCGGCAGCAGGATCGGCACCATCCCGTGGAAGGCCGGGTAGCTCACCGCGAAGACGGTGCCGCTGATGAACTGGAGGACGGCGAGGTGCCACACCTCGGCCTGGTCGGTGAGGATCAGCCCGGCCATGACGGCTCCGACGAGCCCCTGCGCGAGGTTGCAGCCCCGGAGCACGAGCGCCCGCGGCAGCCGGTCGGCGATCGCTCCGCCCAGCAGCATGAACGCGACCATCGGGACCGTCCAGGCCGCCAGGACCCACCCGAGGTCGGTCACCGAGTCGCTGATCTCGAGCACCGCGAACGCCAGCGCCACGCCGGACATCGACGAGCCCGCGGTGTTGATGACCTCGCCGAAGAAGAAGAGGCGGAAGTTCCGGGTGGCCAGCGGCGTCGTCCGGCTCCCCCAGGTCACCCCAGGAACCTACGTGGTCGGGCAAGCCGTCGCCACGGCAATTGCCCGGCCACTACCGTGGTGGCATGAGCGAGCCGCTCGACCTCGTGGACCCGCACTGCCCGACCTGTGAGCAGCCGCTGCGCCATGGCGGTCACATCTCGCCGGAGAACGCCGCGCTCGTCACCGCGTCCGGCAACGCCGGCATCTCCTTCGAGACCCAGGGCCGCTGCGAGAACGAGGCCTGCCCCGACTTCGGCCGCGAGTTCGCGCCGGGGGAGTGGCTGCTCCCGGACGGGGACGGCTGACGCCTGACGCGTCGCTCAGCCGCCGGCCTTCGCCTGCCGTGCGCGGTAGGCCGCGACCGCGTTCCGGTTGCCGCACGTGGTGCTGCAGAAGCGCCGGGACCGGTTGCGGGACAGGTCGAGCACGATGCTGCGGCAGTCGTCGTCGGCGCAGGTGCTGAGCCGGGACAGCTCGTCGGCGCGGATGACGTCGATCATGGCCATGGCGGCCTCGACGGCGATCCGGGTGGCGAGCGGCATGTCCGGGCCGACGGCGTGCAGGTGCCAGTCCCAGTCGCCGTGCCGGACCAGCTGGGGCACGGCCTTCGCGTCGGCCAGCATCGCGTTGAGGAGCTCCACCGTGCGGTCGCGGTCGCTGGACAGCAGCTCGCGTACGTCGTCGCGCAGGGCGCGTACGGCGTCCAGCTCGGCCCGGGTGCGGTCGTGCCGGCCGGTGAACTCGAACCTCGCGAAGAACGCGTCCAGCGCCGCCACCGTCGGCAGGGTGTCGGGGTCGAGCCCGGAGTTGGCCAGCTCGACGGCCGCCTGGAGAGAAACCTCGGTGTCATGAGTGAAGATCACGTTGACACATTACACCGTCGCGAGTAGTGTCATGGGCTATGACCACGTTGACGCATGACACCCCGAAGCAGCAGGTGCCGAGCCGCACCGCGAGCGGGCTGGCCTTTGCGCTGACGTCCGCGATCGCGTTCGGACTCTCCGGCGCGCTCGCCGAGCCCGCTGATGGACGCCGGCTGGAGCGCCGGGGCGGTGGTCGTCATCCGGGTCGGCCTGGCCGCCCTCGTCGTCGCTCCGTTCGGGCTGCGCGCCGTCCGCGGCCAGTGGCACCTGCTCCGCCGCAACGCCGGGCTGATCGCCGCCTACGGCGTGATCGCGGTGGCCGGAGCCCAGTTCTGCTACTTCTCCGCGGTCGGCCACATGCAGGTCGGCCCCGCGCTGCTGATCGAGTACACCGCCCCCGCGGCCGTCGTCGTCTGGCTCTGGATCCGTCAGGGGCAGCGCCCCGGCCCGATCACCCTGGTCGGCGCCGCGCTGGCGGCCTTCGGGCTGGTGCTCGTCCTCGACCTCCTGTCCGGAGCCGACCTGAGCCTGCCCGGCGTCCTCTGGGCGCTGGCCGCGATGGTGGGCGCCGCGACGTACTTCGTGGTCTCGGCGGACGAGTCCAACGGGCTGCCGCCGCTGACCCTGGCCGCCGGCGGTCTGGTGACCGGGACCGTCGCCCTCGGGCTGCTCGGCCTGGTCGGCGTGATGCCGATGCGTGGCAGCACGGCCGCGGTCGAGTACGCCGGCACGACCGTCGACTGGTGGGTCCCGATGATCCTGCTCGGCCTGGTCACCGCCGGTGTCGCCTACACGACCGGCATCGCCGCCATCCGCCGGCTCGGGTCGCGGGTCGCCTCCTTCGTCGCGCTGACCGAGGTGCTCGCGGGCGTCGCCTGGGCCTGGCTGCTGCTCGACGAGCTGCCGCGGACGGTCCAGCTGGTCGGTGGCCTGCTGATCCTCGCCGGCGTCGTCGCGGTCAAGCTCGGCGAGCGCACCGTCGCGCACGTCGAGCCGGTCCCCGCCTGAGAAACTCCGCCACCCACTGCAACATCTGACGGGTCCCGCCCGTCAGTTGTGCATGGATGTGGGGGTGACCGAGTCCCGACCCGACGCGAACGAGCTCTCGTTCGACGCCTGGGCCGAGGCCCGCGTGGGCGCGCTGCTGCGCTTCGCCTACCTGGTCACCGGCTCCCAGCACGCCGCCGAGGACGCGGTCCAGTCCGCGCTCACCCGGGCCTGCGAGAAGTGGTCGCGGGTCAGCAAGGCCGACAACCCGGACGCGTACGTACGCCGGATGGTCGTCAACGCCCACGTGTCGGGCTGGCGCCGGGCCGGGCGCCGCGAGTCCCCGGTCGCCGAGGTGCACGGCTCCGTGTCGGTCAACCCGGCTGACCGCGTGGCCGAGGCCGACGCGGTGTGGCGGGTCTGCTCCCGGCTGCCGAGCCGGCAGCGGGCGGTGGTGGTGCTGCGCTTCTACGAGGACCTGGACTACGACGAGATCGCCACCCTGCTGGGGATCTCGCCGGTGACCGTGCGGACCTACGTCCATCGCGCCCTCACGTCATTGCGGGCGGAGCTGACCGGCGAGGAGGACGGCGATGGATGAGCACGAGCTCGAGCAGGCGATGCGGGAGGGTCTGCACCGTCGCGCGGAGGACGTGGACACGGCGGCTCCCCTGGTCGACCGGGCGAGGACGGCGCGGCGTCGCCGGCGGGCCGGCCGGGTGACGATCGGGCTGGCGGCCGCCTCGGTGGTGGCCGTGGTCGGCACCAGCGTCGTGCTGTCGGGTGGCGACAACGCCGGGCGAGGCGAGCCGGGCGGGCGACGGGGCCGAGTCGCTGCCCAGCGAGTGGCGCACGGAGTACTGGCACGACATGGCCGTCGACGTCCCGGCCGACTGGGCGTGGGGTGGCTCGCCGATCCGGCAGGACAAGATCCTGGCGTCCTGTGCGGGCGGGCCGATGAGCGATCGCCGATGGGAAGCCCTGGGACCAGCTGCCTCCGGGCACCGGCTACGTCGGGCGCCCGCTCGTCCTCACCGACGTGTGCATCGGGTTCAACCCCGGCAACCAGCCGACGCCGGACGCGCCGTACGTCTGGTTCGACGCGCCGCTCGACCCCGGGACCGTCGATCTGGGCGGCGGCTGGGTCCAGGAGACCGTCGACGTCAACGGCAGCCTGCTCACCGTCGGCAGCGACGACGCCGCCCTCCGCACCCGCATCCTTGACTCGGCCACTGGTGGAGAGACGTGCATGTCCGAGGTCGACGCCGAGGCGACCGCAGGACGTGTTCCCCGCGTCGCCGGCGGCGACCTCGCCGACGTCGAGGGCATGACCGTGTGTGCCTACCGATCCGATGTCGAGACGGGCAGGTCGCCGCCCCGCCGACCTGACCTACGCCGACCACCCTCGGTCGGGACGCGGCCCGGGAGTACCTCGACGCGCTGTCGCAGGGCGAGCCCGAGCGGGACCAGTGCCCGACCGCCAACTATCTCGAGAGCGAGTGGGTGGTGCTCGAGCTGACCGACGACGACGGCCAGACCGTCCGCCGCGACATCGTGCACCTCGCCTGCGTCCCCGGCATCGACGTGGACGGCACCGGCGCTCAAGTCCTTCGAGACCGTCCGCCTGACGCCGGAGATGAAGCGCCCGTGGGCGGTGGACGGCATCCCGCTGTACGTCGACTACTTCCGAGGGCCGCAAGGCTGAGGCAGGGTCAGCGTTCGTCCTGGTTCTTGACGAACACCTCGCGGGTCAGCATCAGGATGGCCGCGGCGGTCGGGATCGCCAGCAGGGCGCCGACGACCCCGAGCAGGGCGGCGCCGACCAGTGCGGCGATGACGGTCACCGCGCCCGGGATGTCGACCGAGCGGGACATCACGCGCGGGTAGATCACGTAGTTCTCGACCTGCTGGTAGATCGAGGTAGAAGATCAGGCAGGCGAGGCCGATCTTCGGGTCGGTGGCGAAGCCGATCGCCGTGACGATCACCGCGCCGATCGTGGCGCCGATCAGCGGGATCACGTCGAGCAGCGCGACCACGAACGCCAGCGCCACGGCGTACTCGCCCAGGCCGACGATGAACAGGAAGATCAGCGAGCTGATGCCGGCGCACGTCGCGACCACGAACGCGCCGGACACGTAGCCACCGACGCCGTCGAGCACCCGGTCGCCGAGCAGCTCGACCCGCTCGCGGCGCGAGGCCGGGGCCAGGCGGTAGATCGCCTTCTTGGTGACCTCGAGCGACGAGAGGAAGTAGAGCGTCAGCACGGTGACGATGAAGGCGTTCGCCACGGCGGACAGCACCGCCAGCCCGGCCCCGACCACGCCGCCGAAGACGCTCGAGGCGTAGTCGCCGGCCGCGATGTACTCCCGGGCCTTGTCGATCAGGTCGAAGCGCTCGTCGAGGTCCTGGATGGTCCGGTTGCGCTGCAGGTCGTCGAAGTAGCCCGGGGCGTTCTCGGTGAGGGCGGCGACCTGGTCACTGATGACGGGGACGATCGCGATCACGAACAGGGTGAGCCCGGCCAGCACCAGCACGATGACCGACAGCACGGCGTACGAGCGCTTGAGGCCGCGCCGCATGAAGAACTCCACCACCGGGTTGAGCCCGGCCGCGAGGAACATGGCGACCACGATCAGGATCAGCACCGAGCTGATCGCCAGCAGCTGGCTCCCCAGCCAGAAGGCGAGCAGCGCCCCGAGGCCGCCGTAGAACCCGACGTAGAACGGCGAGTGCCGCGAGAAGGGTCGACCCGGCTCGCCGAGGTCGTCGTCCACCGGCTCGTCGGCCTTCAGGGAAGCGTCCTCCGCGCCGTCGGGACTCGTCGTCCGGCGGCGCCTCGGAGGACTCCTCGACCTCGTCGTCCGGCGGAGCCGGGTCCTTGCTCAACTCTTGTCGTCCTCGGCGAAGCCGGCAACGACGTCACGGAGCGAGGCGAGCTGGGCGGCGATCGCTTCCTTGCGCTTGCTCATCCGGTCCACCTCGGTCTTGAGGGTGGCCAGCTGCCGCTCGGCCTCCTTGTTGCCCGACGAGGTGATCGCCTCGGCCTGGGTGCGGGCCGACGCCACGATCTGCTCGGCCTCGCGGCGGGAGCGGGTCAGCAGCGACTCGGCCTCCTTCTGGGCCTGCTGCCGCGCCGTGCTGGCCTGGGCGATGGCGTCGCGGGCCCGCTGCTCGGCGGCGGTCGCCCGCTCCTCGGCCTCCTCGACGAGGCGCTTGGTCTCCGAGGTGGCGCTGCTGTGGTGGTCGGAGGCCTCCTTGGCGAGCCGCTCCTTCTCCACGGCGAGGGTACGGCGGGCCTCCTGGACCTCGCGGTCGGCGCTGGCGCGGGCCTGCTCGGCCTCGCGCTTGGCGCCGGTGCGCAGCTCGTTGACCTCCTGCTGCGCGGCCAGCCGGAGCTGGTCGGACTCGCGCTTGGCCGACGCCATCAGGTCGTCGGCCTCGGTCTGGGCCATGGTGCGGACCTGCTCGGCGTCGGCGAGGGTGCGGGTCCGGGTCTCGTCGAGCTCCTTGAGCTGGACCAGGCGCATGTCCTCGGCCTCGCGGGAGGCGTCGGCGCGCAGCGCCTTCGCGTCGCGGGTGGCCTGCTCGCGGATCTCGTCGGCGTCCCGCTCGGCCGCGGCGCGGATCTCGGCGGCCTCCTCCTCGGCCAGGCGCAGCATCGCGCTCGCGCGGCCGCCGAGGCCGGCGTACGACGGGGTGGCGTTCTCGGCCAGCTCGGTGCGGACCTCCTCGACCTGGCGCTCGAGGTCGAGGACGCGCTTCTCGGACTCGGTGAGGCTCTCGCTCAGCCCGGCCTTCTCGGTCGGCGAGCTGGCGCAGCCGGGCGTCGACGGCGACCTTGTCGTAGCCGCCGCGGCGTACGACGGGCAGGCCCGCCGCCCGAGGACGACGGCGCGGCCGCTGCCGGCTGCGCGGGGGCGGGGCGGGCCTGGGTCTGCTGGGAGGCAGGCGGGAGCACCGGCTTGGCGGGCGTGACCGGCACCTGCTGGGTGCGCTCGGCCGCCGCTTCCTTCGGCGCTTCCTTGGCGACGGGCTCGGGGGCCGGGTCGTCCTTCTTGAGCCGGGGGATGACCTGGGTCTTCTCGTCGTCGGCCTGCGCGGCCTCCTGCTCGGGAGCCTCCTCGGGCTCCTCGTCGAAGATGGACAGACCCTGCTGGTCACTCATGACTGGCGGTACCTCTTCCGGAATGCTGGCTGGCACGACGTGGACAGTCTTGCCGATCGACCGGAGACAGCCCACCCCGGGACCGGACTTTCTTGCCGGCCCCGGGGTGGGGAAACGTTTGCGTCTCGGTCTGGCGTTCTCTAGACGCCCGCGGAACCGGTTGATCGCGTCCAGATGCTGGTCGCGCAGCTCCTGATTCCGGACGCCGAGCCCCTCCTCCGGGGCCAGGCAGAGCACGCCGACCTTGCCCTGGTGGGCGTTCTGGTGGACGTCGAGTGCGGCCTGGCCGACGTCGTCGAGCGAGTAGGTCCGGGACAGGGTCGGGTGGATCTTGCCCTTGGCGATCAGCCGGTTCGCCTCCCACGACTCGCGGTAGTTGGCGAAGTGCGAGCTGATGATCCGCTTGAGGTTCATCCAGAGGTAGCGGTTGTCGTACTCGTGCATGTAGCCCGACGTCGACGCGCAGGTGGTGATGGTGCCGCCCTTGCGGGTGACGTAGACGGACGCGCCGAACGTCTCCCGCCCCGGGTGCTCGAAGACGATGTCGATGTCCTCGCCGCCGGTGAGCTCGCGGATCTTGGCGCCGAACCGCTTCCACTCGCGGGGGTCCTGGGTGTGCGGGTCCTTCCAGAACTGGTAGCCCTCCTCGGAGCGGTTGATGATCAGCTCCGCGCCCATCCGGCGGCAGATCTCGGCCTTCTCGTCGTTGGAGACCACGCACACCGGGGTGGCGCCGCCGTTGAGGGCGTACTGCGTGGCGAACCCGCCGAGGCCGCCGGAGGCGCCCCAGACCAGGACGTTGTCGCCCTGCTTCATGTCGCCGCCGTTCTTGCTGACCAGCTGGCGGTACGCCGTGCAGTTGACGAGGCCGGGGGACGCGGCCTCCTCCCAGGTCAGGTGGGCCGGCTTGGGCATCAGCTGGTTGGCCTTGACCAGGGCGATGTGGGCCAGGCCGCCGAAGTTGGTCTCGAAGCCCCAGATCCGCTGCTCCGGGTCGAGCATCGTGTCGTTGTGGCCGTCGGGGTGCTCCAGCTCGACCGACAGGCAGTGCGCGACCACCTCGGTGCCGGGCGCCCACGAGTGCACGCCGGCGCCGGTCGCGAGCACCACGCCGGCCAGGTCGGAGCCGACCACGTGGTAGGGCAGGTCGTGCCGCTTGGCCAGCGGCGACATCCGGCCGTAGCGCTCGAGGAAGGCGAAGGTCGACACCGGCTCGAAGATCGAGGTCCAGACGGTGTTGTAGTTGATCGCCGAGGCCATCACCGCGACGTACGCCTCGCCGGGGCCGAGCTCCGGCAGCGCGACGTCCTCGACGTGCAGCGACTTGCGGGGGTCCTTGTCGCGGGTCTCGAGCCCCTCGAACATGTCCGCGTCGTCCTTGTGCACGGTCACCGCGCGGTAGGACTCGGGGAGGGCGAGGTTCGCGAAGTCCTCCTTCGCCGTGTCGCCGGCGAGGATCGCGTCGAGGATGTTCTGCAACGTCAGCTCCTGGAGCTCGGGGGAGTGGCGGAATGGAGATTACCGATGGGTAACAGGGCACGCGACCGTCTGTGACCTATCTTGCTCCGGATTGCTCCAGTCTCGCCGACGGCCTAGCGTCGAACGATGACGATCTCGGCGTCTGACCAGGAAACACCCACGCGCTCACGACGGTCGCCCCTGCTGGGGGCGATCTTCCTGATGGCGACCGCGGCCATCGGCCCCGGCTTCATCACCCAGACCGCGACCTACACCGTCGCCCTCGGCGCCGCGTTCGCCTGCGCCATCGTGCTCTCGATCGTGGTCGACGTCGCGGTCCAGCTCAACGTCTGGCGGGTGATCGGCGTCTCCGGGCGGCGGGCGCACGAGCTCGGCAACGACGTCTTCCCCGGCGTGGGCTACCTGCTGGCCGGGTCTGGTCGTGGTCGGCGGGCTGATCTTCAACATCGGCAACGTCGCCGGCACCGGCCTCGGGACCGACGCGATGCTCGGCCTCGACCCGCGCATCGGCGGCGCGCTCTCCGCGCTGCTCGCGGTCGGGATCTTCCTCAGCCACCGGGCCGGCGTCGCGCTCGACCGGGTGGTGATCGTGCTCGGAATCGTCATGATCGTGGCCACGACGGCGATCGCGGTGACGTCGTCGCCGCCGGTGGGTGACGCGCTGACCAGCGTCGTCGCCCCGGACACGTTCGACTTCGTCGCGGTCACCACGATCATCGGCGGCACCGTCGGCGGCTACATCACGTACGCCGGCGCGCACCGCCTGCTCGACTCCGGCACCACGGGTGCCGAGCACGTCCGCGACATCACCCGCAGCTCGGTCACCGGCGTGCTGCTGACCGGGCTGATGCGGATCATCCTGTTCCTCGCGATCCTCGGCGTGGTCGCGGGCGGGGCCACGCTGGCCACCGACGACCCGGCCGGTTCGGCCTTCCAGGAGGCTGCCGGCGACGCCGGGCTGCGGGTGTTCGGGCTGATCCTGTGGGCGGCCGCGATCACCTCCGTGATCGGCGCGGCGTACACCTCGGTCTCGTTCATGACCTCGTCGAAGACCCCGGAGCGCCGGCGGAACCTGATGACGGTCGGCTTCATCGTGCTCAGCACCGTGATCTTCGTGCTGATCGAGGAGACGCCGGTGACGCTGCTGACCTTCGCCGGCACGTTCAACGGCCTGATCCTGCCGATCGGCTTCGGCGCGCTGCTCTGGATCGCCTGGCGCCGACGCGACCTGCTCCAGGGCTACCGCTACCCGCGCTGGCTGGCGGTCGTCGGCACGCTGGCCTGGCTGCTGACGCTCTACCTCGGCTACCAGGCGATCATGGACCTCGGCTCGCTCTAGGCCGGCTCGACGAGCTCGACCAGCACCCCGCCGGCGTCCTTGGGGTGGATGAAGTTGATCCGCGAGTTCGACGTACCGCGGCGCGGCTCGTCGTACAGCAGCCGGACGCCGCGCTCGCGCAGCACCGCCGAGACGGCGTCGACGTCGGTGACCCGGTAGGCCATCTGCTGAACCCCCGGTCCGGAGCGGTCGAGGAACTTCGCGATCGTCGACTCGGGGGAGAGCGGCGCGAGCAGCTGGATGCAGGAGCCGGAGTCGCCGACGGCGATCATCGCCTCGCGCACGCCCTGCTCCTCGTTGGTCTCCTCGTGCGCCACCTGCATGCCGAACGTGTCCCGGTAGTACGCGATCGCCTCGTCGAGGTCGGGCACGGCGATGCCGACGTGGTCGATGGCGGTGAACAGGTGCGTGGGGAGGTCCGGGCTCATGCCGCACATCGTCGTACGGCGACCGCCTGCGGGCGAGGGGGTGTGAGGTTTTCCTCATGCCCGACCCACTGCCTCCGGCGACCCTGTGGTGGGTATCGTCGCGGGTATCTGGCCGGTCGGCGTCCCGACCGGCACACGCTTACGCACGCATGGAGGCACCAATGTCCGGATCCGTGATCGTCGCCGGGGCACGCACCCCCATCGGACGCCTGCTCGGAGGCCTGAAGGCCCTGTCCGCAGCGGAGCTCGGCGGCGTCGCCATCAAGGGTGCGCTGGAGAAGGCCGGCGTCGCGCCGGCGACAAGGTCGACTACCTGATCATGGGCCAGGTCATCCTCGCCGGCGCCGGGCAGAACCCCGCCCGCACGGCCGGCGTCGCCGCGGGCCTCCCGATGAACGTGCCGTCGATCACCATCAACAAGGTGTGCCTCTCCGGCCTGAACGCGATCGCGCATGGCCGACCAGCTGATCCGCGCCGGCGAGGTCGAGATCGTGGTCGCCGGCGGCATGGAGTCGATGACCAACGCCCCGCACCTGCTGCCGAAGTCCCGCGAGGGCTTCAAGTACGGCGACACGTCGCTGGTCGACTCGATGGCGTACGACGCGCTCTACGACCAGTTCACCGCGCAGGCGATGGGCGGGCTGACCGAGCAGTGCAACGCCGAGGGCGTCAACCTCACCCGTGAGGAGCAGGACGAGTTCGCCGCCCGCTCGCACCAGCGCGCCGCCGAGGCCTGGAAGAACGGCGTCTTCGACGACGAGGTCGTCCCCGTCGAGATCCCGCAGCGCCGGGGCGACCCGGTCGTCGTCTCGACCGGACGAGGGCGTCCGCGGCGACACCACCGCCGAGTCGCTCGTCCAAGCTGCGCCCGGCGTTCAGCAAGGAGGGCACGATCACGGCCGGCTCCGCCTCGCAGATCTCCGACGGCGCGGCCGCGGTGGTCGTGATGAGCAAGGCGAAGGCCGAGGAGCTCGGCCTGGAGTGGCTCGCCGAGATCGGCGCCCACGGCATGGTCGCCGGCCCCGACTCCACGCTCCAGATGCAGCCCGCCAACGCGACCGACGAAGGCCTGTGAGAAGGAGGGCATCGCCGCCAGCCGACCTCGACCTGGTCGAGTTCAACGAGGCGTTCGCCGCGGTCGGCATCGAGTCGGCCCGCGAGCCTCGGCCTCGACGAGGCCAAGGTCAACGTCAACGGTGGCGCGATCGCGCTCGGCCACCCGGTCGGCATGTCCGGCACCCGCGTCGTACTCCACCTCGCGCTCGAGCTGAAGCGCCGCGGCGGCGGCGTCGGCGCGGCCGCGCTGTGCGGTGGCGGTGGCCAGGGCGACGCGCTCATCGTCCGCGTGCCGAGCAACTGAGCTTGGCCTCGACATCGGTCGGGGGTCGGCGCAGCGGTGCTGCGTCGGTCCCCGACCTCGTCTCCCGTGCCCGCGACGGCGACGCCCGCGCGGTCGCCCGGCTGATCTCGCTGGTCGAGGACGAGTCGCCGCTGCTGCGCGAGGTGATGGCGGCGCTCGCCCCGCACACCGGCAACGCCCAGATCGTCGGCATCACCGGCTCGCCCGGCGTCGGCAAGTCCACCTCGACCTCCGCGCTCGTCACCGAGCTGCGGCGCGCCGGCAAGCGGGTCGGCATCCTCGCGGTCGACCCGTCCTCACCGTTCTCCGGCGGCGCGCTGCTCGGCGACCGGGTCCGGATGCAGGACCACGCCCTCGACAAGGACGTCTACATCCGGTCGATGGCCTCCCGCGGCCACCTCGGCGGCCTCGCCTGGACCACCCCGCAGGCGCTGCGCGTGCTCGACGCCGCCGGCTGCGACGTGATCCTGATCGAGACCGTCGGCGTCGGCCAGAGCGAGGTCGAGATCGCCGGCCTCGCCGACACCACGATGGTGCTGCTCGCGCCCGGCATGGGCGACGGCATCCAGGCCGCGAAGGCCGGCATCCTCGAGATCGGCGACATCTACGTCGTCAACAAGGCCGACCGCGACGGCGCCGACCAGGTACGCCGCGACCTCCGCTCCATGCTCGCCCTCGCCGAGCGCTCCGAGGGCGCCTGGAAGCCGCCCATCGTGAAGACCATCGCCTCGAAGGCCGAGGGGCTCGACGAGGTGGTCGCCGAGATCGACAAGCACCGCGACTGGCTCGCCTCCTCCGGCGAGCAGGACACCCGCCGCACCCGCCGCGCCCGCGACGAGATCGAAGCCATCGCCGTCACCGCCCTCCGCGAGCGCTGGGGCGACGTCCACGGCCGCTCCGAGCTCGACGACCTCGCCGCCGCCGTCGTCACCGGCGACACCGACCCGTACTCCGCCGCCGACGAGCTGCTCGCGACGTACGCGGACTAACGCGCGTCGCGGTCAGACGCCTGAACATGCGTCCGTCGCCGTGCCGGCCGCCCCAAGGCGCAGCCGCACGGAGTTGGTGCGCAGGAGCCGCAGCGAATAGAACTGCACACAGACGGGCCGTGCGTGGCGGATCAGGGCGCGGACGCGTCCGAGTCCGCCTCGACCCGGCGGAGGCAACCGGTGCAGCGTTCGTAGACATGCGTGCCGGCCGAGTCCGTACCCGGGGAGCCAGCTGGGGTCTCGAATCCGCAGTTGCCGCGGCACAGGACGCACCGGAACTCGACGGTCTGCGCTCCGTGAACCGGCGCAACCCCTTCGTCGGTCACCGGAACGTTCACGCGCTCGTACCGGGTGTATTCGTCCGGGAGCGAAGGCGCCTCCCGTCGCATGTCGACAAGCGGCTTGATGGCCGCCGCGAACGCGGTATGGACGTCGAGGACCTCCAAGGCCGGGCTGTCCGGCGAGTCGCTGGTCTTCACGACAAGCTTGCGGCCGCCGAGCATGCCGCGCTTGACCTCCAGGCGCTCGACGTCGGACAGCAGGTAGGAACTCGGGTTGCCGGTCGCGAACGGAACCTCGACGTACCGCGACGGGGTGAACGCCACCCACATCCAGGGGCTGTACCCAGGCGGCTGGATAGTCCGTTCGTTGATGTCCCTGGCGGGCCCCAGCGCCACGATGGCCTCTCCGTCGTACAGAGTCGCCGCGACGGCCTGCCAGGCCTCCTCTTCTTCCACGTTCTGACCCCCCCGGATCTCGTGCATCTCGACCGCCAGTTCGACCCGGCGCCTCTCACGCTTACACCCCACCGTGACGAAGAGCGTCGGATCGGCGGGCAGATACCTAGATCCGGCGATGCAGCGCCACCTCGACGAGGCTGGGCCGCGCGGTGCGGTCGCTCGTCCGAAGCTGAACGGAGTTCGCGTGCTGACAACGCGCGTCTTGCGCCGGACTCGGGGCATCGAGTCGACTGGACCTGCCTATCCCGTGCATCGCGTCGACACCGCAGGCGAACGTGGGATCCGTAGTCTTGGCCCGTGGCCACTGTCGATTGGCTCTGGGGTGCTCTCGCCGGGGCGGGGGCAACACTCGTCGGCAGCGAACTTCTCGACAGGATTCGCCTCCGCCGTACTGTCGATGGTGCCGCCATAGATCTGGCTCGGGAGGTCCTCGACCATGTCCTCGTCGTCCATCTCGAGCTCAGGCGCGCTGAGGACTACCAGGACTGGATCCCGACGATGGGCGACCTGGTCACTGCCGAGCTCCGAGACAAGATCGGACGCACAGCCGATCACGTGCGGGTTCGTATTCGAGACCCCCAGCTCACCGAGGCAGTCCAGAAGGTGCACGCCGAGATCGCCGACGCCCGTTCCGCGGCGCGTGACTACGACATGCATCCCTTGACCGAGGAAGAGCAACACGAGCGCCACTGGGATGACCTCGAGGGTACGAAACGGTATGCGGCTTTCGAGCGTGTGCACACGCATGGCACAGCCGCGGCCGCCGCAACCCAGGAGGCCTTGGAACGCATGGCGGAACTCGAAAAGTACCGCCGTCGACGCTAGCCGGAGTGCGGTTTGCCCCGTCAGTAGATCACCGCACAGCTCGACATCCGGACCTCGCCGCTGGTGCAGCGGTCGGCGCCGTCGTCGCCGCGGATGGAGTCGGAGCCGGCGCCGCCGTCGAGGGTGTCGGCGGCGGGGCCGCCGGAGATGTCGTCGTTGCCGGCGCCGCCTTCGACCGTGTCGGCGCCGTCACCGCCCAGGATGACGTCGACGCCGTCGCCGCCGCAGACCTTGTCGCCGGAGCCGAGGCCGTCGATCCTGTCGGCGCCGCCGAGGCCGGCGATCACGTCGGCGGCGGCGGTGCCGCGGAGGGTGTCGTTGCCGGCGGTGCCCGTGATGGTGGGCGTCGAGCCCTGGCACTTGGCCGCGGCGACCGAGTAGCTGCAGGACTGGCTGCCGGTGTTGCCGGCCCGGTCGGCGGCGGTCATGACGGCGGAGAACGTGCCGACGGACGTGGTCGGCACCAGCCGGTTGATCGTGACGGTCGGCGGGCCGGAGACGGAGTCGGTCACCACGGCGCTGACCTGCGCGATCGACTGGCCGAGCTCGAAGGTCGGGGGAGTCCCGCAGGTGATGGTCGGCGGGGTGGCGTCACGTTTGACCGTGACCGATCCGGAGCCGGTGCCGCCGGGGGAGGTCGCCGTACAGGTGTAGGACGTCCCGGCGGAGTCCGATGACAGGGTCGTCGGGTCGCAGCCGGTGCGGGAGGAGATGGCGGACTCGTTGTCGGTGGTGGTCCAGGTGACGGAGACGTTCGAGCGGTACCAGCCCTGGTTGCCCATCGTCCCGGTCACCGTGGGCGTGACGACGGGCGCCGAGTAGTCGACGCCGGTGGGTCGCCAGAGCCACACGCCGCGGGTCGAGGCTGGCGGCGTCGGGCGCCGTACCGAGCCCGATGCTTCCGGTGGCGGTGCTGCCCGCGAGCTGGTGGGAGTACGCCGCGAACCCACCGAGGGGGAGCCCGGACGCGGCGTCCTTCGACGAGGTCCAGCCGCTGGTGGACTCCGAGAAGGAGTAGTTGCTGGAGAAGGAGTACGTCCACCGCATCACGCCGAGGAAGCTGATCCCGGCCCAGAACCCGTCGATGCCCGTCACCACGGGCGGGTCGGCCGTCGTGAGGCCGGGCGCGTAGTCGTCGAGCAGGTCCTTGACCTGGCCGGACGTGGCCCAGGTCCATCCGGTGAGGTTGCGGCCTCCGACCGTGCCGGAGCACGGTGTCGCCCCGTCGGTGGGGCACACCGACGCGACGTCGGTCCACGAGAGACCGGTCGTCTCGTAGAGCTCGCGCCACTCACGTCCGTCGACGGTGGGAGCGGCGGTCGAGGAGGGAACGCCGACCGCGCTCAGACCTCCAGCGACCAGGGCAACCACGGCGAAACGCACAGACCAACGACGCATCGGAGCCTCCCGGCCGGCAGGGATCCGATCCACCTGCAGGGCTCGCAGCGCGGCCATCAGAAACGCGCCGGCCGCAATTAGTAGAACGCTGAACCACTTGGAACACAACGCTCGGTCTAGGCCAGATGCCGTTTTCCCGGACACCGGGAATGGTTCGTCGTCGAGCCGCAAGACCCAGAGGGGTGGGAGCCGTCCCCAACCTTGGGGACGTAGGGGCAATGTCTTTGCTTTGGGGGTGGTCCGGGCTGCTGGAATGCGTGACGCCAACATTCATTTCGGGGCTCGGGACCGATATCGGTGAGACCCCTCTGTTCACACAGGAGACCTCTGCGTGTCCACCACTGCCGTGTTCTCAGCGCTCCCCGTCGCCGCCGGCACCGGTACCGGGTCCACGTCGCTGTCCGCCTTCGACGCCGCCCTCCGCGCCACCGGCGTCCACAACTTCAACCTGGTCCGCCTCTCCAGCGTCATCCCGCCCAACACCAAGATCGACACCAACGGGGGCACGCCGATCCCCGAGGGCGGGTGGGGTGACCGGCTCTACTGCGTGTACGCCGAGCAGCACGCCGACCTGCCCGGCATCGAGGCGTGGGCCGGCATCGGCTGGGTCCAGCGCCTGGACGGCCAAGGTGGCCTGTTCGTCGAGCACGAGGGCCCGACCGAGGCGTTCCTGACCAACGCCATCGAGTCGAGCCTGGCCGACCTCGTCGCCGGCCGCCCGGAGGAGTTCGGCGACCCGGAGATGGTCATCCAGGGGGTCACCTGCGTCGACCAGCCGGTCTGCGCGTTCGTCGTCGCGGCCTATGAGACCGCTACCTGGGGAGCACGCTGATGCGCGTCACCATCGAACCGACCATCCCGACGTACCTGGTCTCGTCCTTCTACGACCTGTACGTCGCGGCGTTCGGGCCGCTGCGCACCCGCGCCGCAGCCCGGCAGGTGCTCACCCTCGAGGAGTTCGCGCGGGAGATGATCGACCCCCGCGTCGACAAGTACGTCGTGTGGGACTCCGACGGCCAGGGCCGCGAGCGGGCGGTCGCGCTGACCACGTTCACCAACGACCTGGCGACGGTCCCGTGGATCGAGCCGGCGTACTACAAGCACCACTACCCGGACCACTTCGAGCGCGGCGCCGTCTTCTACCTCGGCTTCACCCTGGTCCACCCGGGACTGCACCAGGCCGGTGTGTTCCGGCTGACCGTCGCGAAGATCGTCAAGCGCCTGGTTGCCGAGAAGGCGGTGTGCGCCTGGGACATCTGCGCCCACAACGACACCGTGCTCGAGCTCGGCGCCGGCATCGAGCGGGTCATCACCCGCCTGGCCGAGGTGTCCGTGGGCAGCGTCGACGTGCAGACCTACTACGCGTCCACGTTCCACGGGCCGAAGCTCGCCAGCTGACGCTTCATCTCCGGAAGAGTCAGGCAGGCTTGCCTCGTGGCTACTGACGATGCCCAGATGAGGGCCTACTACGCGCAGGGCAAGGAGCAAGATCGGCTCGCCGTTCCCAAGGGGGCACTGGAGCTCGAGCGGACCAAGGAGATCCTCCAACGGCGGATGCCACCGGCTCCGGCGGTCGTGGCCGACATCGGCGGTGGGCCTGGTCGCTACGCGCTGTGGCTCGCCGAGCTGGGATACACGGTGCACCACCGTGACCTGATGGACCTCCACGTCGACCAGCTCCAGGCGATCGGCAACCCGTCGATCCAGACCGCGGCCGGCGATGCTCGCCACCTCGACCTGCCCGACTCGTCGGTCGATGCGGTCCTGCTCCTGGGTCCCCTCTACCACCTGCCCGAGCGCGAGGATCGGATCCAGACGTTGAAGGAGGCCCGTCGGATCGTCCGCGCCGATGGTCCGGTGTTCGTCGCAGCCATCTCACGATGGGCGCCACGCCTCGACGGAGTCGTCGTGGAACGGCTCTACGAGGACAACCCGGACTTCCCGTCCTTGCTGCCCGAAGCTGAACGCACCGGGAACCTCCCGCCGGTCGTTCCCGACGGGTTCCTCGGCTACACCCACCGGCCGGGCGAGCTGGCCGAGGAGGTGTCCGAGGCCGGCTTGCGGCTTGACGACCTCGTCGGTGTGGAAGGTCTCCCGTTGGCCAGAACCGACATGCAGTCCCGGGCCGACGACCCCACCGCCTGGAATGTCCTCCTCGACGCCGCACGAGCCATCGAACGAGTCCCTGAGCTGATGGGCCTCAGCCCACACCTCATCGCCACGGCCACACGCGCACTCGGGTAGCGGCGGCGCTAGGACGGCACGACGACGACCTTGCCGAGCGCGCGTCCCTCCCCGTGGTGGGCGAGCGCGGCGGGGACCTCGTCGAGCGGGAAGACGCGGTCGATGTGGATGGTCGACCTCGCCGGACACGCACAGGTCGGCCAGGGCGCTGGAAGTGGGGCGGACCCTCCTTCACCATCAGTACGCCGATCGAGCGGCCGGTGGCTCGTCCGACGACGGTGCCGACCGTGAGTACGCGGAGCAAGGAGCGCACCGACCCACCGACGCACCGGTAGGTGCCGCCGGGGGCGAGCGCGCGCCGGTAGGCGAAGACCGAGCGGTGGGCGACCAGGTCCAGGATCAGGTCGTACGGCGGGCGGGTGCGGGTGAAGTCGTCGCGGCGGTAGTCGATCACCTCGTCGGCGCCGACCGACCGCATGAAGTCCTGCTTGGCGGCGTTGTCGACACCGGTGACGTGCGCGCCGAACCGCTTCGCGAGCTGGATGGCGAACGAGCCTGAGCCTCCGCCCGCGCCGTTGATCAGCAGGCGGCTACCGGCGACGACCCGGGCAGTGCCCTTGAGGGCGATCGCGCCCGCCTGGGGGATGGCCGACGCCTGGACGAAGCTGAGCTCCGGCGGTTTGGCGACGAGCGAGGACTCCGCCGCGACGGCGTACTCCGCGAAGCCGCCCATCAGCGCGAGGTTGTCGCCGTACACCTCGTCCCCGACCGCGGAACGCCGTCACGCCCGTCGCCGAGCGCGTCGACCACGCCGGCGATGTCCGACCCGAGGATCCGGCGAGCGGGGGAGCGCAGCCCGCCGATCCGCGCGTACGCCGGCGAGCCGCGCAGGGACTCCCAGTCGCTGAGGTTGATCGACGTCGCAGCGACCTTGACCCGCACCTGCCCGGCCGTGGGGGACGGCATGGGCACGTCCTCGACGCGCAGCACGTCGGGACCGCCGTACCGGTCGTAGACGACCGCCTTCATGGCCGCAACGTAACAGCGCCGGCGCGCCGACAGGGCGAGCCGCCACGGCTCGCCCTGTCGGTCGGCTCGGTCAGTCGAAGTCCTCGGTGTCGCTGCCGATGAGCGAGCCGGTGGAGCTCAGCAGCTCGACGTGGACGTGGTCCACGGTCGAGCTGGAGAAGCTCTCGGAGACGAACCACTGGGTCTTGCTGTTGCCGGGCGCGCAGTGCATGGACGAGTCGTCGTGGCCGATCTCGGTGTGGCTGGAGTTGTAGTACTCGACGTGCACGGTGCCGCAGACCTTGTCGGTGAGGTAGTGGTTGCCGGTCAGGTCGACGGTGGTGATGCCGTTGTTCAGCTCCCACTCGAGGTGGCCGCCGTTGCGGGGTGCGCCGAGCGTCCAGTTCTCGCCGAAGTCGTGATGGGTCTTGGTGATCTTCGGTCGGTCGGTCTCCGACGGGCCGGCCAGCGCCGGGCCGGCGAGGGTCGCGACGCCCAGGGCGGCCGCGCCGAGGGCGGCGGCGAATCCGACGGACGTGCGGGTCAGGGTGCTGGTGTTCATGGGTACTCCTTGGTCGTGCGGCCTGCGCCGCAAGGTTGGGTGGCCCGCTCTTTGCGAGCCGCGCACACCTTGCGAGGCGCGCATCAGTACGGCGTCATTACGCCGCGCGTCGCACGCCACCAACCTCGCAGGTCACCATCCGTTCAGACGCCCGGGTCACTCTCAGCGCCATGCGTGTGGCCATCGTCAGCGAGTCGTTCCTGCCCCAGGTGAACGGTGTGAGCAACACCGTGCGGCACGTCGCTCACCACCTGATCCGCTCGGGTCACGAGCCGCTGGTGATCGCGCCCGGCCCGGGTCCCGCGCACCACGACGGCATTCCCGTCGTCCGGGTCCGGTCGCTCGGCCTGCCCGGCTACAAGTCCTTCCCGCTCGGCATGCCCGACAGCGCGCTGGAGCGGGCCATCGCGCACTTCCGACCCGACGTCGTCCACCTCGCGTCGCCGATCGTTCTCGGGGCCATCGGCCTGCGGGCCGCGCGGCGCTGGGGCATCCCGACCGTCGCCGTCTACCAGACCGACATCGCCGGGTTCGCCCGCCACTACGGGGTGCGCGCGGACCTGATCGTCGACAAGTGGGTCGGCCGGCTGCACCGGCGCTGCACGCGCACGCTGGTGCCGTCGACCACGTCGTACGCCCAGCTCGAGGCCCTGGGCGTGCCCAACCTGCACCTGTGGCGGCGCGGCGTCTCGCTCGACCTGTTCGGTCCCGGTCGTCGTGACCGGGCGCTGCACGCGTCGTGGTCCGGCGGCGGTCGGGACGTGGTGGTCGGGTACGTCGGGCGGCTGGCGCCCGAGAAGCAGGTACGCCGTCTGGTCGACCTCGCCGACACCCCCGGGATCCGCCTCGTGGTGATCGGGGACGGTCCCGAGCGCGCCTGGCTCGAGGAGCGGCTGCCGCGCGCCACCTTCACCGGCATGCTCGGCGGCGAGGAGCTCGCGGCCGCCTTCGCCTCGCTCGACGTCTTCGTCCACCCCGGTGCGTCCGAGACCTTCTGCCAGACCGTGCAGGAGGCCCAGGCCAGCGGCGTACCCGTCGTGGCCGCGGCGGCCGGCGGACCGCTCGACCTGGTCGACCCCGGCGAGACCGGGCTGCTGTTCGACCCGCACGACCCGGCGTCGCTGACCGACGCCGTCGCCACCTTCGCGGCCGACCCGCGGCTGCGCGACCGGGTGGCCGCGACCGCGCTCGAGGCCGTGTCGCACCGGACCTGGGCGCACGTCGTCCAGGAGCTCGTCGACCAGCACTACCGCCCGCTCGTCGGCACCGGTGACCACCCGGCGGCCGCATGACGACGGCCCGGATCGCCCAGCTCGCCAACTTCATCGGGCCGGCCTCCGGGGGCATGAAGACCGCCGTCGAGCGACTGGGCCGCGGCTACGTCGAGGCCGGTGCCGAGCGGATCCTGATCGTGCCCGGTCCCCGCGACGAGCGGGTCGAGACCGAGCACGGCGACCTGGTCCAGGTGCGCGCGCCGCAGGTCGGCGGCGGCTACCGGCTGATCGTCGAGCCGTGGCGGGTGATCGACGTGCTCGAGCAGTTCGCGCCGACCTCGCTGGAGATCTCCGACAAGTCCACGCTGCTGCCGGTGGCCCGCTGGGCGCGCCGCAACGGCGTCGCCACCATCCTGTTCTCGCACGAGCGGCTGGACGCGATGCTCTCGCTGCGCACCGGACGCGAGCGCGGCATCGCGCCGTCGGTGGGCGTGCTGAACCGGATCCTGGTCCGCCAGTTCGACCGCGTGGTGGTGACGTCGCGGTTCGCGATGCGCGAGTTCCGCCAGGTCGCCGCCGCGGCCGGCACCGCCGTGCACCGGATCCCGCTCGGCGTCGACCTGGCCACCTTCCGCCCACCCGAGGAGCGCCGCGTGCGTGACGACGTCCTGCGCCTGGTCCACGTCGGCCGGCTGTCCCGCGAGAAGAGCCCGCACCTGGCCGTGGCCACCGCCGTCGACCTGCACCGGCGCGGCGTACCCGTGCGGCTGGACGTCTACGGCACCGGGCCGCACCGCGACGAGCTCGAGGCGATCGCCGAAGGGTCGCCGGTGGTCTTCCACGGCCACGTCGCCGGCCGCGAGGAGCTCGCCGGCCGGATCGGCGAGGCGGACATCGCGCTGTCGGTCTGCCCCGGCGAGACCTTCGGCCTGGCCGTGCTCGAGGCCCTCGCCTGCGGCACCCCGGTCGTCACGGCGGCGTACGGCGGGGCGCGCGAGCTGGTCGACGACCGGTGCGGCGCCTGGGGCGAGCCGGACCCGGAGAGCCTCGGCGACGCGGTGCTGGAGCTGGCCTCGCGGCCGTCCGCGGAGGTCCGCGAGGCGGCCCGCGCACGGGCGGAGCAGTTCTGCTGGACCAGCACGGTCCGCGACATGGTCGCGCTGCACGCGGAGCGCTCGACCGCTACCGATGCGTACCTTGAGCTTCTGGGAGGACTGGGCGAGCAGACGGCCTGACCGCCCAGGTCAGGGACGCCACCGTCCCGACCACCAGGATCGTCGTGAGCGTGATCGTCACCGGCCGGCCCTCGAGCGAGGAGTCCAGCGGCGCCGAGATCCCGAGCGCGATCGAGAGCCACATCAGCACGGCCATCCCGCGCGGGCCGAGCACGCACGCGGCGACGATCGGCAGGCACCACAGGGCGTACCACGCATGCACCACCGGGCTCAGCAGCACCGTGCAGGACAGGACCAGGGCCGTGGCCCGCACCGCGCCGCCCGGCGATCCGGTCCGCCACGTGAGCAGCACGGCCGCCGCGATGCCGAGGGCCGCCAGGCCGCCGAGGGCCTTGACGCCCGGGACCAGGGGGCTGAGCCAGCTCGTGACCGACAGCGGGGTGTCGAGGGAGGCGGGCACGTCGAGCGAGCCGACCCAGCCCTGGCCGACGCCGGCGAGCCAGCCCACGGTCAGCAGCACCGCCACACTGACGGCGGCCACCTGGGCCAGACGGCGGAACCGGTCGGGCAGGGCGGCCGTGGCCGGCAGGGTCAGCAGCACGACGCCGATGCAGACCAGGCCGCCGGGCGCCTTCACCGCCGCCGCGAGCCCGCCGAGCACCGCGCCCGCTGCCCAGCCGTAGCTGCGCGCCGCCACCAGGGCGACCGCGGCCAGCCCGACCATGAGCAGGTCGTTGTGCAGGCCGCCGACGCCGTGCGCCAGCATGAACGGGCTCGGCAGCACGAGCGCGGAGACGACGGCCGGATCCCGCCCCGCCCAGCCCGCCAGCCGCGGCAGCGCCCAGGCCAGACAGGCCAGGCCGGCGACGGCCATCAGCCGGTGCGCGATCACGAGCAGCCACGGGTTCGCGAGCACCTCGGCCGCGACGCCGCCGCCGAGCAGCGGCAGCGGGCCGTACGGCGCGGGCGTGAACATCCAGCGCGGGTCGACCGCCTCGAGGATCGGCCCCTCGAGCGAGCCGGGACCCCACTCGTACGGCGAGATCCCCAGCCGGGTCAGCTCGCCCTGCGCCGCATAGCTCCAGCCGTCCCTGCTGAACAGCGGCGGCGCCACCATCAGCGGGAGGCACCACACGGCGGTGATCCGGCGTACGTCGGGGACGCGGGCCTGGCCGCGTTCGGCCGCACGCCACAGCCGGACCCACGAATGGGCCAGCAGGCCGAGCCCGGCGACCACGACGGCCAGCCCGAGCATCCGCCCGTGCATCGAGTCGCGCAGCGGGAACTCGGTGGCCCAGGACGAGGCGGGCACGGCCGAGGTGACCAGTCCGCCGAGCAGGACGAGCACGGCGCCCACCACTCCGCTGGACGCCAGCGATGCCCGCGACTGGAGGGTCACTCGCCGAACGTAGGTCGGGCCGACGATGCGTCGGACACCAGTGCGTGAACGGCACCGCAACAGCAGGCGGACTGAGCGGAGCGGCGTTCCGGCTGCGTTCACGCGACCTTCAGTCCGGAGCGGCGAACGAGTCGGTCGGCCCACTCACGGTGGTGCCGAAGTCCGACGAACTCAGGAGACCAGGATGACCGCTCAGCCGCGCATCACCGTCCTGGGTACCGGCTATCTCGGTGCCACCCACGCCATCTGCATGGCCGTCCTCGGCTACGAGGTGCTGGCCCTCGACAGCGACCGGGCCAAGGTCGAGGCGCTCGCCTCCGGCCGGGTGCCGTTCCACGAGCCCGGCCTGCCCGAGCTGCTGCGCAAGGCCCTCGACTCGCGCCGGCTCCGGTTCACGACCGACCTGGCCGAGGCGGCCGAGTTCGGCGACGTCCACTTCCTCTGCACCGGCACCCCGCAGCTGCCGGGGTCGAACGGCGCGGACCTGAGCCAGGTCGAGGCCGTGGTGACCGGCCTGGCGCCGTACCTGAACCGGCCCTGCCTGCTCGTCGGCAAGTCCACCGTCCCGGTCGGCACCGCCGAGCGGCTGACCCGGTTGCTCCAGGACCTCGCCCCGGTCGGAGCCGGGGCACAGCTGGCGTGGAACCCGGAGTTCCTGCGCGAGGGGCACGCCATCGAGGACACCCTCCAGCCGTCCCGGATGGTCTTCGGCGTCGCGTCCGCGTGGGCCGAGGAGCTGCTGCGGGCGGCGTTCCGGCCGATCCTCGAGGCCGGCGTGCCGGTGGTCGTGACCGACCTGGCGACGTCGGAGCTGGTCAAGGTGGCCGCCAACTCGTTCCTGGCCACCAAGATCTCCTTCATCAACGCGATGGCCGAGGTGTGCGAGGCCACCGGCGCCGACGTGCAGGACCTCGCCACGGCGCTGGCCCACGACGACCGGATCGGCGGCCGGTTCCTCAAGCCCGGCCTGGGCTTCGGCGGTGGCTGCCTGCCCAAGGACATCCGTGCCTTCGCGCACCGCGCGGAGGAGCTCGGCTGCGGTGAGTCGGTGTCGTTCCTGCACGACGTCGACGCGATCAACCGGCGCCGTCGCGCAGCGGACCGTGGCCCTGGTCCGCGAGCAGGCCGGCGGGGATCTCGCCGGCGTACGCGTGTGCGTGCTGGGCGCGGCGTTCAAGCCCTGCTCCGACGACGTCCGCGACGCGCCGGCCCTCGACGTGGCCCGGATGCTCCACGAGGAGGGCGCCCACGTGGTGGTCTTCGACCCGCAGGCGGTCGAGAACGCGCGGCGTACCCACCCCGAGCTCCGGTACGCCGGCAGCGTGCTCGAGGCGGCCAGCGGCGCGCAGGTCGTGGCACTGCTCACCGAGTGGGAGCACTTCAAGGCGCTCGACCCGCGCTGGCTCGGCCGGCTGGTGGCCGCGCGGACCGTCGTGGACGCGCGGCACGCCCTGGACGCGACGGCGTGGCAGTCCGCCGGGTGGACCTACCGGGCGCTCGGAAGGCCCTAGTTCGTGGGCCTTTGCCACGGCCTCAGGCGTGCCTCCGACCGACGCCCGGTGGGATCTGTTAGACAAGTCTGGATCTGTGTGTTCGGGGCTCACGATCGTGTCCGACACGATCCAGGACGGAGTGGTTCTCAATGAACGCCAAGAAGGCACTGCTGGTGCTCGTGGTGGTGTTCCTCGGCTTCTGGATGTTCACCGACCCCAACGGCATGGCCCAGGCGGCCAAGGACGCCGGCGCCCAGGTCTGGAGCCTCGCCGAGCAGCTGTTCACCGCGGTCATCGACTTCGTCGGCGCCCTGACCTGAGCGCGCGGCCGACGTGATCCTGATCGGGTCGATCGCAGACCCGAACATCGCCAAGCATCTCCTGCGTGACGAGGGAGAGGTCATCGTCGACGAGGTCAAGCACCACTGGATGGCCTACTTCCGTCCCGGCCTGGAGGCCCTGATCGCGCTGGCGCTCCTGGTGGCGACGCCGTTCCTGTCCGTCGACCTCGCGTCGGTGCCGCTGATCATCGCGTTCGCCCTGCTGGCGCACGCCGCCTGGTGCTGCCTGCGCGAGCACCGCGACCGCTTCGTGATCACCAACATGCGGGTCTTCCGCGTCCACGGCGTGCTCTCCAGCAGCCTGGCCACCATGCCGCTCAGCCGGATCCTCGACATCACCGTCAAGAAGCCGCTGCAGGGGCGGATGCTCAACTACGGCCACTTCGTCTTCGAGTCCGCGGCCCAGGAGCAGGGGCTGCGCGACATCCGGTACGTCGGCCGCCCCGACGAGCGGGACCTGTCCATCCAGCGGGTCGTGCAGCGTTCCGGTCTGCGCGGGCCGCGGATGGTCAACTGAGTCGGGTCTCGAGGCACTGGGGATCGCGGTTTGGTCCCCAACCGCAAGCAATTCCACAGAAGACGTGCGGTTTGTGACCATTCGGCGTTGGAGCCAGGCGAGCCGCGGCAACCGTCGGTGCCCCCGGATAAGGTGCCCGCATGTCCACGGGTGCGCGGTTGCCGTTCGACCCGATCGACGAGGCGGCGCGGCAGTGGGGCCTGCGCTGGTCGGGCGTCCCGGCGATGCACGCCGTCACCTCGCTGATGCGGGTGCAGCAGCTGGTGATCGGCCGGCTGGACGCCATCCTCAAGCCGCACGGGCTGACGTTCGCCCGCTACGAGGCGCTGGTGCTGCTCGTCTTCTCCTCCCGCGGGTCGCTGCCGCTCGGCAAGATGGGGGAGCGGCTGCAGGTGCATCCCACGTCGGTCACCTCGATCGTGCAGCGGCTCGACGCCGCGGGCCTCGTCGTACGCCGTCCGCATCCGGAGGACGGCCGGGCCGTGCTGGCGGAGATCACCGACCACGGGCGGGCGGTGGTCGAGGCGGCCACGAAGGACCTGGTCGAGTCCGAGTTCGCCCTCGGCGCGCTCTCCGACGAGCAGCTGCAGGCTGTCTCCGGGCTGCTCGCCCCGATCCGGCACGCGGCCGGCGACTACTGAGCGAGGCCGCAGATGGTCACCTCCGACGACGTACGCCGCGTGGGGCTGGCGCTGCCGCGCACCTATGAGCGGCAGATCCGCGGCCGCTGGAAGCTGAAGATCAAGCAGATCGTCTACTGCGCATTCTCGCGCGACGAGCTCGACATGGGGTTCGGCTACCCCAAGGCCGAGAGAGACGGCCTGATCGCCTCCGACCCGGAGACGTTCTTCCTGCCGCCGACCTCCGACCTGCGCTACCAGTGGGTCTGCGCGCACCTCGACCGGCTCGACCAGCAGGAGATGCGCGAGCTCGTGACCGACGCGTGGCGGATGTGCACCCCGCAGATGCTGCACGAGCTCCCGGAGCAGCCGGAGCCGACCGCGGCGGCGTGGGCGGCGATGGACACAGGGGAGTGGGGCGAGCTGCGGCCGCTGCTGCATCCCTACCTGCACTGGTCCGACGGCGACGTCGCGCTGCGTGGCCGGAGCAACGTGCTCGAGCATCTCCAGGCCCACCCGACACCCAAGCCACCGCGCGAGGTGGAGATCCGGGACGGCCAGGTCTACCGATGGGTTCGGTGAGGTTTCCGCTCGCGCGGGGGCGCCCGTCGTGGGGGTTGGGGGGCGCGCGGTGGTGGTGCGCCTTCTCCGGCTGCGCCGCGGAACGCCGGGAGCTCCTACCAGCCGTTCGCTCGTTCCTCGCTCACGGGTGCCAGACCCAACCACGTCGCTCCCGGCGCCCCGCGGCTTCGCCTGCGGACCCCACCACCGCGCGCCGCTTCCACCTCACGGCGGGTAGGAGGAGGAACCGTGGTTGCGGCCGGGGAAGCGTCACCGCAGACCGCCACCCCAGGACTCGACGACCGGCGCCCGGCGCGGGCGGCCACCCATTAGGGAAATTTAGTAGGACGTCCTACTATCTTGAGCATGGCCGACACCGCACGCTCCCGCTGGCAGTCCCGCTACGAGAAGTCCCGCGTCCGTGAGGCCGACTTCACGACGCTGAGCGGGGTCGAGCTGGAGCCGGCGTACGGCACCGACGACTCGGAGTGGCCGGGCGAGTTCCCGTTCACCCGCGGGCTCTACCCGACCGGCTACCGCGGACGGACCTGGACCATCCGCCAGTTCGCCGGCTTCGGCAACGCCCAGCAGACCAACGAGCGCTACAAGATGATCCTCGGCCGCGGCGGCGGTGGGCTCTCGGTCGCCTTCGACATGCCGACCCTGATGGGCCGCGACTCCGACGACCCGATGTCGCTCGGCGAGGTCGGCCACTGCGGTGTGGCCATCGACAGCGCGGCCGACATGGAGACGCTGTTCGACGGCATCGACCTCGGCCAGGTCACCACCTCGATGACGATCAGCGGCCCGGCCGTCCCGATCTTCTGCATGATGATCGTCGCGGCCGAGCGGGCCGGCGTCGACACCGGCAAGCTGAACGGCACGCTGCAGACCGACATCTTCAAGGAGTACATCGCCCAGAAGGAGTGGATCTTCACCGCCGAGCCGCACCTGCGCCTGATCGGCGACCTGATGGAGTACTGCGTCAAGGAGATCCCGGCCTACAAGCCGCTCTCGGTGTCCGGCTACCACATCCGCGAGGCCGGCTCGACCGCCGCGCAGGAGCTCGCCTACACGCTCGCCGACGGCTTCGGGTACGTCGAGCTCGGGCTCTCCCGCGGCCTCGACGTCGACGTCTTCGCGCCCGGCCTGTCGTTCTTCTTCGACGCGCACGTCGACTTCTTCGAGGAGATCGCGAAGTTCCGCGCGGCCCGCCGGATCTGGGCGCGCTGGCTGCGCGACGTCTACGGCGCGAAGTCCGAGAAGGCCCAGTGGCTGCGCTTCCACACCCAGACCGCCGGTGTCTCGCTGACCGCCCAGCAGCCCTACAACAACGTGGTCCGCACCGGCATCGAGGCGCTCTCGGCCGTGCTCGGCGGCACCAACTCGCTGCACACCAACGCCCTCGACGAGACGCTCGCGCTGCCGTCGGAGCAGGCCGCCGAGATCGCGCTGCGCACCCAGCAGGTGATCATGGAGGAGACCGGCGTCGTCAACGTCGCCGACCCGCTCGGCGGTTCGTGGTACGTCGAGGAGCTCACCGACAAGATCGAGGCCGAGGCCAACGAGATCTTCGACAAGATCCTGGCCATGGGCGGCTCCACGCTGACCCACGCCGACACCGAGAAGCTCGCCGAGAAGATGCGCACCTCGACCGGCGAGGCGGATGCCGCCCAGTGGCCGATGACCCGCGGCCTGCTGCGCGGCATCGAGGACGGCTGGTTCATGTCCGAGATCGCCGAGGCCGCGTTCCAGTACCAGGTGGCGCTCGAGAAGGGCGAGAAGCGGATCGTCGGCGTCAACTGCCACGAGGACTCGGTCACCCACGAGCTCGAGATCCTGCGGGTCAGCCACGAGGTCGAGATCGAGCAGGTCCGCGAGCTGACCGGGCGCCGCCAGGCGCGCGACGACGACGCCGCGCGCGCCGCCGTACAGCACATGGTGGAGGTGTCCCGCACCGACGGGAACATGATCGAGGCGATGCTCGAGGCGTGCCGCGCCGAGGCCACGCTGGGCGAGATCTGCGACGCGCTGCGCGCCGAGTGGGGCGAGTACCGCGAGCCCGCCCGCTTCTGAGCAGCCCGCCCGCGCCCGCTGACCAGCCCTCTCTAGGATTGCCGCCATGACGCAGCAGCCGTTCTCGCGCCCCGGCGCGATCGACCTGTCCGGTCTCAAGCGCGCCGCCCCGCAGGGCGGAGCCGCCCCGGCGGCGGGCGCCGGTGCGGCCGGCGGCGGCGCGGGAGGCTCGGCGTACTCACTCTCCATCGACGAGCAGAACTTCCAGGCCACGATCGAGTCGTCGCGGACGGCGCCGGTGCTGCTGGTGTTCTACTCGCGCACCCGGATGCCCGAGAGCGGGGACCTCGCCGACGACCTGGCGACCCTGGCCGGCGAGTTCGAGGGCCGGTTCCTGGCGGGTCTCGTCGACATCGACGCCGCGCCGCAGATCGCGCAGGCGATGCAGATCCCGTCCATCCCGCTGGTCGTGGTGATCCTGGACGGGCGTCCGATGCCGCTGCTCCAGGACGTCGTCCCGATCGACGAGCTGCGCACCGCGCTCACCCAGGTCCTGCAGCAGTTCACCGCCCAGGGCGTCACCGGCCGGCACCAGCCGCGCACCGGCGCCGCACCGGAGGCCGACGAGACCGAGGGTGACGAGCCCGGCGTGGACCCGCGCTACGCCGCCGCCCAGGACGCGCTGGGCGAGGGCGACATCGACCTCGCGGTCGCGGAGTACCAGAAGCTCGTCGACGCCAACCCCGCCGACGCCGAGGCGGTTGCCGGCCTGGCCATGGCGAAGGTGCTCCAGCGGACCCAGGGCGTCGACCTCCAGACCGCCCGCGAGGCCGCGGCGGCCAGCCCCGACGACGTCGACGCGCAGACCATGGTCGCCGACCTCGACATGCTCGGCGGACACGTCGACGACGCGTTCAACCGCCTGATCGAGTTCGTACGCCGGTCGGCCGGCGACGAGCGGAACCAGGCGCGCGAGCACCTGCTCGGCCTGTTCGGCGCCGTCGGCAACGACGACCCGCGTGTGCTCCGCGGCCGGCAGAACCTCGCCTCCGCGCTGTTCTGAGCGATAGTCCGCCACGAAAAGCACGCCCGGCGTACCGCCTGGCGTGCTTTTCGTGGCGGACTACCCGGCGCCTCCGACCGGGACGCAGAGCACCGGACGGCTGCTCAGGTGCAGCAGCTTGTGCGGGGTGGAGCCCAGCATCGCGCCCCGGAACGGGCTCTCGCCGGCGGTCCCGACCACGATGACGCTGGCGTCGTGCCAGTCCGCGGCCTGCACCAGGGCCTCGGCGGGCTTGGCGTCGACCACCTCGATCGTGGTGTCGACGCCGGCCGCCTGCGCCCGTTCGAGCGCGTGGCTCAGGGCGGTGCGGCCCAGGTCGCGCAGGGCGTCGCGGTGGGCCTTGAACTCCTCGCCGACGCCGCCGGGCGGCCCGGCCCCGTAGACCACGACCAGTCCCTCGCCGAACTTCTCCGCGATCGAGATCGCTGCCGCCAGCGCGGTCTCGGCGCCCGGCGACTCGTCGTACCCCAGCACCACGGCCATCTCAGCCCTCCAGTCCGTCGGGGTCGGCCGTCGGCGCCTTGACGCCGTGGACCACGTCCGGGTCGGCGACGCCGGCCCGTTCCTCCCAGAAGCGGGCGTCCCGGGTGCGCCAGACCAGCATCACGACCACGCCGACGAGGAAGATCCCGATGCCGATCACGAGCGGCGGGCCGACGCCGAGCCAGGCCTGGCCGCTGTAGGAGTTCTCCGGGTCGGCCAGGTCGCCCACGGCCAGCACCAGCAGCCAGACCAGCAGGGCGGACCCCACGACCGGGCCGATCCCGATCAGCAGCAGGTTCTTCGGGCTCTCCAGCAGGTGGCGTCGGTAGTAGACGGCGCAGGCGACGCCGGTCAGCGAGTAGTAGAAGGCGATCAGCAGGGCGAGCGCGGACAGCGAGTCGAACAGCGCGTTGGCGCTGACCTGGTAGATCGCGACGTACCAGATGATGGCGATCACGGCGACCCACCAGGTGCTGACGTCGGGCGTCTGGTGGCGCGGGTGGATGTGGCCGAGGCGATCCGGCAGCGCGTGCCGCCGGGCCATGGACAGGCCGGTCCGCGAGGCCGGGATGATCGTGGTCTGGGTGGAGGCGATCGCGGACGTCGCCACGGCGAACAGCACGATCCAGTCCCAGCCGCCCATCACCTGGCCGGCGATGTCGGCGAAGACGAACTCCTCGTCGTCGGCGTTGTCGGTCAGCCACTGGGTGCCGGCGAACGCGACCACGGCGTACGCGACGGCGATGTAGGTGACGACCAGGATCACCGTCGACCACAGGCCGGCGCGTCCGGGTGCGCTGGCGCCGTCGGTCGTCTCCTCACTGAGGTTCACCGCGGACTCCCAGCCCCAGTAGGCGAAGACGCCCAGGAGGAGCCCTGACGAGAGCGCGGAGCCGCCCTCGCCGAACGGGTTCAGCCAGGACAGCGACGGCGTGATCTCCTCCAGCGGGCTGCTGCCGTCGACCGCCTTCCACAGCGCGACCGCCGCGAAGATCAGCAGCGCGCCCACCTGGCCGAAGATCAGGGCGTTCTGGAGCCGCGCCGAGATGTCGGTGCCGAGGACGCAGAGCCAGGTCATCAGCACGATCAGCAGGATCGCCAGCGGCATCCGGATCCAGGCGTTGTCGGCCGCGCCGTCCGCCCCGAACATCAACAGCGTGAAGCTGACACCGACATCGGCCAGCGAGCCGATCACGAGCACGCCCGTCATGGTGATCGCCCAGCCGCCGAGCCAGCCGACCCACGGACCCATCGCCCGGGTCACCCAGCTGAACGTCGTGCCGCAGTCCTGGTCGACCCGGTTGAGGTAGAGGAACGCCGTGGCGATCAGCGCCATCGGCACGAACGACGCGAGCAGCACGCCGGGTGCGAAGACGCCGACCAGCGCGGCGATCGGGCCGATCACCGCGGCGAGCGAGTACGCCGGGGAGGTGGCCGCGAGCCCGATCACGAGGGCGTCGACGAAGCCGATCGCGTCCGCTTTGAGTGTGGTCTGACCGGCTTCCGACGTCGTCATCGAACGCTCCCTCCGGGTGGGTACCCGTTCTACTGCATCGGGAGCCGCGCGGCGAGACCGTCTAGCCGCAGTTACCCAATCCGGTCAGGACCGCGGCCACGGCGGGGGATTCGGTCATGCTGCGCCGGTGGACGGCGACGATCTCGCGGGTCGGCTCGGGGTCGTGGGCACGGAGCGCGACCAGCGCGTCGCCCAGCGGCTGCCGGCCGAGCCGGGGGACCAGGGCGATCCCGAGCCCGGCCTCCACCAGGGCGAGGTGGGAGGAGAACTCCTGCGACTGGTGGGCGATCCGGGGCAGGCGCCCGGTGCCGTCGTACATCCTGGTCAGCCACTCGCGGCAGATCGTGCCCTCCGGGGTGGCGACCCACTCCTCGTCGACCAGGTCCCGCGGGCTCACCCTCGCCCGCCGCGCCAGCCGGTGCCCGGCGGGGACGACGACGTCGGCGACGTCGCGGGCCAGGGGAGTGGTGGCGAGGTGCTCGGGGATGGCCAGGGCCACGTCACCCCAGCTGTGCACGACGCCGAGGTCGCTCTGTCCGGACGCGACCAGGTCGACGGTGTCCCACGGCTCGCGCTCGGAGAGGGTCAGCTTCAGCTCCGGGTGGGCGGCGCGCAGGTCGCGCAGCGCCGGGGCGACCAGCCCGCGCATCGCGGTGGCGAACGCGGTGATCCGCAGGTGCCCCGCGACGGTGCCGGCCTGGCGGTGCAGCCCGGCCTCGACCTGCTCGAGGTCGGTGAGCAGGCGGCTGCCCTCGTCGACGAGGTGCCGGCCGTGCCCGGTCAGCATCACCCCGCGGCCGACCCGCTCGAGGAGAGGTACGCCGGTCTGCCGCTCGAGGCGCTTGACCTGCTGGGACACGGCGCTCGGGGTGAAGCCGAGCGCATCGGCGGCGGCGACCACCGAGCCATGGGTGTCGACCGCTCGGAGGGAGGCCAGGGCGGGAAGGTCGATCATGAAGCGATGCTACATGGACATGTGCATGATCATTCGCTGGTGCTTCGTGGTCAGGTCCGGGACGCTGGAGGGGTGAACCGACGCGACTCGCTGCTCGCCGCCATGGTGGCCACGATCTGGGGCTTCAACTTCGTGGTCATCCACTGGGGCATGCAGGACGTGCCGCCGCTCCTCTTCGCCGCCATCCGGTTCGCCGCCGTCGTCTTCCCGGCCGTCCTGCTGGTGCCGCGCCCGAAGGCCCCGTGGCGGGTGCTGGTCGGCGTGGGCGCGTTCATGTCGCTCGGCCAGTTCGGTCTGCTCTACCTCTCGATGGCGGCCGGCATGCCGCCCGGGCTCGCGGCGCTCGTCCTCCAGGCGCAGGTCATCTTCACGGTGGTGATCGCCGCGGGCGTGCTGCGCGAGCGGCCCACGGCCGCCCAGGTCGCCGGCATCACCTTGGGCACCGTCGGGCTGGTCGTGGTCGGCGTCGGCCGGGGTGGCCACGTCACCACCGCCGCGCTGGCGCTCTGCCTGCTCGCCGCCCTCTCGTGGGGGATCGGCAACGTGATCTCCCGAGCCTCCGGTGTGACGGGCGGCCTCTCGCTGACGGTGTGGTCGGCGGTCGTCGTACCCGTGCCCCTGCTGGCGCTGTCCCTGGTGCTCGACGGCCCCGGCACCGTCGCGACCGCCGTCGCCTCGTTCTCGTGGCAGGCGGTGCTGTCCACGCTCTACACCGCGGGTCTGGCGTCACTGGTCGGCTACGGGATCTTCAACTCGCTGCTGTCCCGCAACCAGTCGTCGTCCGTCGTCCCGTGGGTGCTGCTCGCACCAGTGGTCGCGATGGCGTCCGCCTGGGCGCTGCTCGGCCAGGTCCCCAACGCGGCCGAGACCGCCGGCGGGCTGGTGCTGATCGCCGGCGTACTCGTGGCCCTGCGCCCGCGCCGAACCGTCATTCCGGCGCAATTGCCGCCGAAGGACGGGTTCTCGCCGCCAGAACCTGTCAGGACAGCGCAATTGCGCCGAAATGACACCGGCCGGAGCGTCGGCTGCGCGAGCTAGTCGGCCCCGACGGCCGAGCGCCCCGCCTCGAGCCGGGCGACCGGCACCCGGAACGGCGAGCAGGACACGTAGTCGAGCCCGACGTCGTCGAAGAAGTGGATCGACGCCGGGTCGCCGCCGTGCTCGCCGCAGATGCCGAGGTGGAGGTCGGGGTTGGCCTCCCGGCCGGACTCGGCTGCGGTCCGCACGAGCGCGCCGACCCCCTCGGTGTCGAGTGACTCGAACGGGGACACGGGGAACACCCCGTGGTCGAGGTAGGTGCTGAAGAACGACGCCTCGACGTCGTCGCGGGAGAACCCCCACGTCATCTGGGTGAGGTCGTTGGTGCCGAACGAGAAGAACTCCGCCGATCCTGCGATCGCGCCCGCGGTGAGCGCGGCCCGCGGCAGCTCGATCATGGTCCCGATCTTGAAGTCGACCTCGACGCCCGCGTCCTCCTGGACCTCGGCGGCCACACGCCTCGATCTTGGCGCGGACCAGGTCGAGCTCCCGGACGCTGGCGACCAGCGGGATCATGATCTCCGGGCGCGGGTCGCCGCCGGCCTGCTTGCGCGCGACCGCGGCCTCGAGGATCGCCCGGGCCTGCATGGTGAACAGGCCGGGGATCACGATGCCGAGCCGGACCCCGCGCAGGCCGAGCATCGGGTTCTCCTCGTGCAGCCGCTTGACCGCCGCGAGCAGCTTCCGCTGCCGCTTCTTCCGGTGCCCCCGGGTGTCGGCGAGCGCCATCGCGACCGAGAGGTCGGTGATGTCCGGCAGGAACTCGTGCAGCGGCGGGTCGATCAGCCGGATCGTGACCGGCAGCCCGTCCATCGCCTCGAGGATCTCGGTGAAGTCGTCGCGCTGGAGCGGGAGCAGCGCGTCGAGCGCCTTCTGCTGCCCCTTCTCGTCGTCGGCGACGATCAGGTGCTCGACCAGCTCGCGGCGCTCGCCGAGGAACATGTGCTCGGTCCGGCACAGCCCGATGCCCTGCGCGCCGAACCGCCGGGCGCGCGCGGCGTCCCCGGCCGTGTCGGCGTTGGTGCGGACCTGCAGCCGGCGGGCCTGGTCGGCGTGCTCCATCAGGCGGGCCACGGCCTCGACCAGCGGGTCGTCGACGTCGTCGCCCTCGAAGTGGCGCACCACCAGCGAGTCGACGACCGGGACGGCGCCGTCGAAGACCTCGCCGGTCGTGCCGTCGATCGAGATGACGTCGCCCTCCTCGACGGTCTTGCCGCCGCGCACCGTGAACCGGCCCTCGCGGGTGTCGACGTCCAGCGCCTCGACGCCGCAGACGCAGGTGCGGCCCATGCCGCGGGCGACGACGGCGGCGTGCGACGTCTTGCCGCCGCGGCTGGTCAGGATCCCCTTGGCGACCACCATGCCGTGCAGGTCCTCCGGGCTGGTCTCCTTGCGGACCAGGATCACGTCCTCGCCGTTCTCGGCCCACTCGACGGCGGTGGCCCAGTCGAAGACGGCCTTCCCGACGGCCGCGCCCGGTGACGCGTTCATGCCCTTGGCCAGCAGGGTGCGCTCGGCCTTCTCGTCGAAGCGCGGGAACATCAGCTGGGCGAGCTGGGCGCCGTTGACCCGGCTCAGCGCCTCGTCGAGGTCGATCAGCCCCTCGTCGACCATGTGCCCCGCGATCCGGAACGCCGCACCGGGGGTGCGCTTGCCGACCCGGGTCTGCAGCATCCAGAGCTTGCCGCTCTCGATGGTGAACTCGATGTCGCACATGTCCTTGTAGTGGTGCTCGAGGGTCGCCATGATCTCGAGCAGCTCGTCGTGCGACGCCTTGTCGATCTCCTCGAGATCGGCGAGCGCGACGGTGTTCCGGATGCCGGAGACGACGTCCTCGCCCTGGGCGTTCTGGAGGTAGTCGCCGTAGACGCCCTGCGCGCCGCTGGCGGGGTCGCGGGTGAAGCAGACTCCGGAGCCGGAGTCCATGCCGCGGTTCCCGAACACCATGGCCTGCACGTTGACGGCGGTCCCGAGGTCCTCGGGGATCTGCTCCTGGCGGCGGTAGAGCCGGGCCCGGTCGGTGTTCCAGGAGTCGAAGACCGCGCGCGTCGCGAGGTCGAGCTGCTCGCGCGGGTCCTGCGGGAAGTCCCGGCCGGCGCCCTCGCGGATGATGCCCTTGAACGTGTCGACGAGCTCCTTGAGGTCGTCCGGCGTGAGGTCCAGGTCGCCCTCGACGCCGCGCTTCTCCTTCTGGGCCTGGAGCGCGTCCGAGAACAGCTCGTGGTCGAGCCCGAGCACGGTGCCGCCGAACATCTGGAGCAGGCGCCGGTAGGAGTCCTGGGCGAACCGCTCGTCGTCGCTCTGCCGCGCCAGCCCGGCCACGGACTGGTCGTTGAGCCCGACGTTGAGGACCGTCTCCATCATCCCGGGCATCGAGAACTTGGCGCCGGACCGGACGCTGACGAGGAGCGGGTCGTCGGGGTCGCCGAGCCGGCGGCCCATCTTCTTCTCGAGCTCCTCGAGGTGCTCGGTGACCTCGGCGGCCAGCTTGTCCGGCTCACTGCCCTCGGCGAGATACGCCCGGCAGGCCTCCGTGGTGATCGTGAACCCGTGCGGGACCGGCAACCCGAGGTTGGTCATCTCGGCCAGGTTGGCGCCCTTGCCACCGAGCAGGTCCTTCTGGTCCTTGTTTCCCTCTGCGAAGTCGAAGACGAAGGTGCCCATGCTCGATCTAAGCACTCGTTCCGCGTTGTGGTCCCACCTCTTCGGTCACTAGTTTCCGGGGATGGACGAGTTCAGCAGGCTGCTGTCGGATGTCGCTGGCCGGGTCGGGCACTACCGCAGCGCAGCGGTCGACGCCCCGGTCGTGGGGTCGGTCGACGAGGACCTTCTCGCCGCCCGCTTCGGCGGGCCGCTGCCCGAAGGGCCGTCGGCGCCGGCCGCCGTGATCGATCGGCTGGTCGCCGCGGCCGAGCCAGGACTGGTCGCGACCACCGGCCCGCGCTTCTTCGGCTTCGTGATCGGTGGGTCGTCGCCGGCGTCCACCGCCGCCGACGTGCTGACCTCCGGCTGGGACCAGAACGGCTTCACCGGCGTGCTCTCGCCCGCCGCTCGCGCGGCCGAGGCGGCGGCCGGGGCCTGGGTCAAGGAGCTGCTCGGGATCCCGCAGACGGCGTCCTGCGGCTTCGTCACCGGGACCCAGGAGGCGAACACGATCGGGTTGGCCGCGGGCCGGCACCACGTCCTCGCCGCCGCCGGCTGGGACGTCGCCCGCGACGGGCTGAACGGCGCGCCGCGGGTGCGGGTGGTGGCGAACGTCGAGCGGCACGCCACCATCGACCGGTCGCTGCGGCTGCTCGGCTTCGGCGACGGGAGCCTGGAGCTCGTGGACACCGACGGCAACGGCGCGATCGACGTCGACGCCCTGCGCCGGGTCCTCGCGGACGGACCCGACGGGCCGGTCATCGTCTGCCTCCAGTCCGGGAACGTGAACACCGGGGCGTGCGACGACCTGCGGGCGGCCTGCGCCGTGGCGCACGAGGCCGGCGCGTGGGTGCACGTCGACGGCGCGTTCGGGCTCTGGGCGGCGGCCAGCCCCCGGTTCCGGCACCTCAACGACGGCGTCGAGCTGGCCGACTCGTGGAGCACCGACGCCCACAAGTGGCTCAACGTCCCGTACGACGCGGCGTTCGCGCTCGTGTCCCGCCCGGACGTGCACTCGGCCGCCACGTCGTACACCGCGCCGTACCTGATGACCTCGACCGGCGACCCCGAGCTGGGCGACCTGGTGCTCAGCTCGTCCCGCCGGGCGCGCGGCTTCACCATCTGGGCCGCGATCCAGGAGCTCGGCCGGTCCGGCGTCGCCGACCTGGTCGACCGCTGCTGCGACCTGGCCCGGCGGTTCGCCGACGGCCTGGCCGCCGGAGGGCTCGAGATCGCCAACGACGTGGTGCTCAACCAGGTGCTCGTGGGGTTCGGCGACGACGAGCGCACCGACCGTGTCATCGCCGCCATCCAGCGCGACGGCACCTGCTGGATGGGCGGCACCACCTGGCACGGCCGGCGACTGATGCGGATCGCGCTGTCGAACTGGTCGACCACCGAGGACGACGTGGACCGTTCGGTCGAGGCAATCTTGCGGATTGCGGCCGGCGAAGCCGGGCAATAGCCACGGATGGCGCATACTGGCCTTGATGACAACTTTCTCCGAGACCCCGCGGCGCCGTGTCTCCAGCAGCCCCTTCCTTCCCGATCCCGAACCGATCATCGAGCAGTTCGCGCTCGAGGACCTGGTGAGTCACGACTCGTACGGCGTCGGTCGCGTCGTGGGAGTGGACCCGCTCGCGGTGATGGTCGACTTCACCAACCAGACCGTGCGCGTCACGAGCCCCTTCCGGAAGATGGCGAAGCTCTAGCCGATCCACCGGTTGATCGAACGATCGATCAACCGCCTCAGGTCTGCTCAGAAGTACGGCGCGAGCTCGCCGAGGCTGGCGACCGTCCCCGCGCGGCCGGTTCGGTCGATGAGCACCGCGTGGATCCCCAGCGCGGCAGCGCCGTCGCAGAAGGCTCGCTGATCGTCGACGAACAGCGCCTCCTCCGCGCGCACCCCGAGGCTTTCGAGCGCGGTCTCGAAGATCGCCGGGTCCGGCTTGGCCGCGCCGACCTCGCAGGACAGGACCAGCTCGTCCACCAGGGGCTCAGGCCCAGCGCGTCGAGCAGCGGCCGGGTGTTGTCGGAGCAGTTGCTGACGAACGCCGTCCGCACCCCCTTCGCGCGCAGCGACTCCAGGAACGGCACCGCGTCCTCGTGCAGCACCGCCAGGTCTTGCAAGAGGGCCCGCTCGGCGGACACCAAGGAGTCGATCCGGGAGCCGTCAGCCGGTCGCCCCCAGCCAGTCAGCGCCTCCTCGAGCACCGACCCGATCGAGGCGCGGCCGTCCATGACCTGCTTCGCCCACAGGCCGACCGCGGCCTCGAACACCTCGTGGTCGACTCCGACCTCGTCGGCGAGCGACGCGGTGTACCGCGGGAAGTCGACGCTGAGGACCGTGTCGAAGACGTCGACGAGGCAGGCGGTGTAGGTCGGCACCCTCGCGCCGTCACCGCCCGGACTCGGTGTAGGCCGGGGCGCCGGAGCCCAGGTTGGCGACGGCCGCCTCGACCCGGCGGGCGGTGAAGTCGGCCGCGCGCTCGCGCACCTCGGCCAGCGTGCAGAACTCCGCCGCCCGGATCTCCCGCTCCTGGCGGACGATCTCCTCGACGAGCGCGGCCGGGTGCGAGCCGCCGTCGAAGACCAGGCAGATCGCGTCGTCCCAGCCACCCCAGGGCGGGAGCCAGTCGGTGAGGACGAGCGAGCCGGCCTTGATGTCCAGGCCGAGCTCCTCGGAGACCTCGCGAGCGACCGCCAGCTGCGGCGACTCACCGACCTCGACGACGCCGCCGGGCAGGTCCCAGTCCTGCTTGTAGGTCAGCTGGCAGAGCAGCACGCGGTCCTCGGCGTCGCGGATCAGCATCTGGCTGATCGCCCGCTTGCGCGGGAGGAACGAGTTGAGCAGCGACCGGAAGCCCTCGGGCTCGCTGACCGGCACGTCGGTCTCGAGCCGCGCGTAGACGATCCGGTCGCCGCCGATCCCGCGCATCACGCCCTCGCGACGCATCCCCGCCCAGGTCGCGACCCGCTGACCGGTCTCGTCGTCGGCGTGGATCCAGGCCTCCACCCGGCCGTGGGCGGCGAGCGCGGACTCGACCTCCTGCCGGACCACGTCGACCGCGGCCCAGAGGTCGTCGCGGTGCACGTGGTCGTTCCACGAGATCCGGGCGACCCCGTCGGCGACGGTGCTCACGGTCGGGTGCTCACTCACGAGAACACCCTACGCAGCCGGTCATTCAGGGACGTGCCGCAGCCAGACCGTGGCGAGGGGCGGCACCGTGATGTCGGCGTACGCCGGCTGCCCGCCCCAGTCGCCGTCCACGGCCTTGACCGCGCCGAGGTTGCCGACCCCGGAGCCGGCGTAGCCGGACGCGTCGGAGTTGACGACCTCCTCCCAGGTGCCGGAGGCGGGCAGGCCGAGCCGGAAGTTGCCGTGCGGGACGGCCGCGAAGTTGGCGACGCACACGATGTCGCCGGAGGTGGGTCCGCCGGCGGCGGGATCCGTCTTCCGGACGAACGAGAAGACGTTGCGCTGCGCGTCGTCGGCGTCGATCCACCCGAAGCTGCCCGGGTCGTCGTCGCGTGCCCACATCGCCGGGGACTCGGCGTACACCCGGTTCAGGTCGCGGACCAGGCCGTGCACACCGGCGTGCTCCTGGTGCTCGAGCAGCCACCAGTCGAGCTCGCGGGCCTCGGCCCACTCGGACTCCTGGCCGAACTCGGCGCCCATGAACAGCAGCTGCTTGCCCGGGTGCGCCCACATGTAGGCGAGGTAGGCGCGCAGGTTGGCCAGCTGCTGCCACCGGTCGCCGGGCATCTTCCGCAGCAGCGAGCCCTTGCCGTGCACGACCTCGTCGTGGCTGATCGGGAGCACGAAGTTCTCCGACCAGGCGTAGACGATCGAGAACGTCAGCTCGCTGTGGTGGTAGGCGCGGTGCACCGGGTCGTGCTGGACGTAGCCGAGCGAGTCGTGCATCCAGCCCATGTTCCACTTGAAGCCGAAGCCCAGGCCGCCCTCCGAGGTGGCGCGGGTGACGCCCGGCCAGGACGTCGACTCCTCGGCGATGGTGATCGCGCCGGGCACCCGCTTGCCGACGGTGCCGTTCATCTCCTGGAGGAACTGGACCGCCTCGAGGTTCTCCCGGCCGCCGTGCACGTTGGGTGCCCACTCGCCGGGCTCGCGGGAGTAGTCGAGGTAGAGCATCGACGCGACGGCGTCCACCCGCAGCCCGTCGATGTGGTACTCCTCCAGCCAGTAGAGCGCGTTCGCGACCAGGAAGTTCCGCACCTCCCGGCGGCCGAAGTTGAAGACGTAGGTGCCCCAGTCGGGGTGCTCGCCGCGGGACGGGTTGGGGTCCTCGTAGAGCGGAGTCCCGTCGAAGCGCGACAGCGCGAACTGGTCCTTCGGGAAGTGCGCCGGCACCCAGTCGACGATCACGCCGATGCCGGCCTGGTGCAGCCGGTCGACCAGCAGCCGGAAGCCGTCGGGGTCGCCGAACCGCGCGGTCGGGGCGAAGTACGACGTGACCTGGTAGCCCCACGAGCCGCCGTACGGGTGCTCCATCACCGGCAGGAACTCGACGTGGGTGAACCCGAGGTCGGTCAGGTAGGGGACCAGGTGGTCGGCCATCTCGGCGTACGTGTAGGCCTCGCCGTCGAGGTGCTTGCGCCACGACCCGAGGTGCATCTCGTAGACCGACATCGCCTCGCGCACGGGCGCGCTCGCCGCCCGTCGGGTCATCCACTCGTCGTCGCTCCAGGTGTACGTCGACTCGTAGACCACCGACGACGTGGCGGGCGGGATCTCGGTGTGGAACGCCATCGGGTCGGCCTTCTCGCGCCACTGCCCGTCGGCGCCGAGGATCGTGAACTTGTAGCCGGTGCCGCTGCCGACGTCGGGCACGAACAGCTCCCAGACACCCGAGCTGCCGAGCTGCCGCATCGGGTGCTCGCGGCCGTCCCAGCTGTTGAACGACCCCTTCAGGCGTACGCCGCGTGCGGACGGCGCCCAGACCGCGAACGCGGTGCCGGTGATGGTGCCGCCGAAGGGTGTGTCGTAGCGGTGCACCCGGGAGCCGAGCACCTCCCACAGGTTCTCGTGCCGGCCCTCGTTGATCAGGTGCAGGTCGATCTCGCCCAGCGTGGGCAGGAACCGGTACGGGTCGTCCAGGCTGATCGGGCCGGCGTCGTAGCTGACCTCGATCCGGTAGTCCGGGACGTCCTCGCTGTCGGCGACGACTCCGGCCCAGATGCCCTCGAACTCGTGCTCGAGCCGCGCACGGGTGTCGCCGTATGTCACGACGACGCTGGAGGCGAGCGGCTTGAGCACCCGGACGGTCACCCCGCCCTCGTGCGGGTGCGGTCCGAGGACGGTGTGCGGCTGGCCGTGCTCGCCGCGCACGAGCAGCTCGAGCTCGTGGCGGTCGACCGGCTTCACGATGGTGGTCACGGTTCCTCGATCCCTAGGAGTCGGTCCGGGCGATGGCGGCCATCGGGATGGACACCCACGACGGGCGGTTCCGGGTCTCGTAGACGGCCTCGTAGACCGCCTTGTCGGCGACGTACGCCGCCAGCAGCGCGTCCTCGTCGACCGACAGCGCCTCCCCGGCGTACGCCTCCAGGAAGGCGTCGCGGTTGCGGGTCGACCACTCGGCCGCGCGGTACTGGCGCTGCTCGTCGCCGACGGAGTCGTGCTCGGAGGCGTTGCGCTCGACGACGCGCGGCGCGTAGTCGAACGACCGGAGCATCCCGGCCACGTCACGCCAGCGGGAGTCCGGCCGCTGCCGCTCGATCAGCGGCTTGGCCGGCTCGCCCTCGAAGTCGACGATCTTCCAGCCCCGCGCGGTGCGCAGCGTCTGCCCGAGGTGCAGGTCGCCGTGGATCTGCTGGACGGGTACGTCGCGCATCCGCCGCACGTGGTCGAACGTCGTCCGCAGCCGCCTCGGCGTGCTCGTCCAGGCCGGGCACGATCTCCAGCGCCTCGTCGAGCCGCCGGTGCATCGCGTCCACCAGCGCGGTCAGCTCGTCCGCCGACAGCACCGAGGTGGGGAAGTGCTCGGCCAGGGTCTGGTGGGTCTCGGCCAGGGCGGTCCCGAGCCGGGCGGACTCGCCGGCGAAGTCGCCGCCCACCTCGTCGGCGTGCAGGTCGGCCTCGGTGAACAGGTTGCGCACGCTGACCAGGGCCAGGTCCCAGCCGTCGCTGGCCGTGCGCAGGAACTGCTGCAGCATCGCCAGGTGGAGGTGGTGGTCCTCGGCGGCCACGGAGTCGGGCGCCGTCGTCTCGAGCCAGCCGTAGAGCGCGGCCACGTGGTCGGACCCGGCCCGGGTCAGCACCTCGTGGACGGAGATGTCGGGGTTGGTGCCCGGCGTGATCTTGCGGAACACCTTCATCAGGGCGTCCTCGCCGTACGCCACCGAGGAGTTCGACTGCTCGCCGCTGAAGAGCGTCGAGTGCGCCTCCAGGTCGAGCTCGTGGCCGGGCAGCCTCCGGAACTCCAGCGGCCCGTCCGGCTGGTCGTTGAACGAGCGCAGCCAGCAGGCCATGGCCTCCCGGTCGTGCAGCGCGTCGTACACGTGCGAGGTCCCGAAGTCCTCGTCCGGCCACTCTCCGACCCGGGCGTGCCCGAGGTGCTCCTGCGGGTCGGCGTAGAACGCCAGCGGGAGCTGGTAGTACTCCACGCCCCCGTCGTCGTACTCGAGCGTGGCCAGGTCGATGGCGACCCGTGGCCCGCCCTCGACACTCCCGGGCACCTCACCGAGCCGGTGCAGGTCGGTCAGCCGGAACGGCCGGCCCTTGCCGCCGAACCAGCGCGCGCCCTCGATGAACGTCACGAGCAGCTCGCGGGTGTCCGCGGCTGGGTCGGTCATATGGGATTCCCCTCCTCGGTGTCCGCCCTGGTCAGGCGGAACCAGTAGAAGCCGTACCCACCCAGCGTCAGGAGATACGGGAGCTCTCCGACCCGCGGGAACGGGACCCCGCCCACGAGCTCGACGGGGATCATCCCCTCCCACCGGCGCAGGTCGAGCTCGACCGGCTGGGCGAACCGGGACAGGTTGTTGACGCAGACGATGACGTCTTCCTCGCCGTCCTCCCCGACGTGCTCGCGGGCGTAGGACAGGATGCTCGGGTTGGAGCCGCCCAGGTCCGTGAACGCGCCCAGGCCGAACGCCGGGTGGCCGCGCCGGGCGTGGATCATCCGGCGGGTCCAGTGCAGCAGGGACGACGAGTTCTCCAGCTGCGCCTCGACGTTCACGCTCTGGTAGCCCGTGACCGGGTCCTGGATCAGCGGCAGGTGCAGCTTGCCGGGCGTGGCCGACGAGAAGCCGGCGTTGCGGTCGCTGGTCCACTGCATCGGCGTGCGTACGCCGTCGCGGTCACCGAGCCAGATGTTGTCGCCCATCCCGATCTCGTCGCCGTAGTAGAGGACCGGCGACCCGGGCAGCGACAGCAGCAGCGCGGTGAACAGCTCCATCCGGTTGATGTCGTTGTCCAGCAGGGGAGCGAGGCGCCGGCGGATGCCGATGTTCGCCTTCATGCGGGGGTCCTTGGCGTACTCGTCCCACATGTAGTCGCGGTCCTCGTCGGTGACCATCTCGAGGGTCAGCTCGTCGTGGTTGCGCAGGAAGATGCCCCACTGGCAGCCGTCCGGGATCGGCGGGGTCTGCTCGAGGATCTCCGAGATCGGGAACCGGGACTCGCGCCGGACCGCCATGAAGATGCGCGGCATCACGGGGAAGTGGAACGCCATCTGGCACTCGTCGCCGCCGACCTTGGGGTCGCCGAAGTACTCCACGACGTCGCCCGGCCACTGGTTCGCCTCGCACAGCAGCACCCGGCCGGGGTAGTTGTCGTCGACGAACCTCCGGACCGTCCGGAGCGCCTCGTGGGTCTCGGGAAGGTTCTCGCCGTTCGTGCCCGGCCGCTCGTAGAGGTACGGCACGGCGTCGAGCCGGAACCCGTCCAGGCCCATGTCCAGCCAGAAGGCCATCGCGTCGAGCATCGCCTCGAGGACCTGGGGGTTGTCGAAGTTCAGGTCCGGCTGGTGGGAGAAGAACCGGTGCCAGAAGTACTGCTGGCGGACCGGGTCCCACGTCCAGTTCGACGGCTCGGTGTCGACGAAGATGATCCGGGCGTCCTGGTAGAGCTCGTCGGTGTCCGACCACACGTAGAAGTCGCCGTACGGGCCGTCCGGGTCGGCGCGGCTGGCCTGGAACCACGGGTGCGCGTCGCTGGTGTGGTTCATGACGAAGTCGATGATCACGCGGATGCCGCGCTTGTGCGCCTCGGCGACGAAGTGCCGGAAGTCCTCGACCGTCCCGCACTCGGGAAGGATGTTCGTGTAGTCGGCCACGTCGTAGCCGCCGTCGCGCAGCGGCGAGGTGAAGAACGGCGGCACCCACAGGCAGTCGACGCCGAGCCACTGGAGGTAGTCCAGCTTCTCGGTGAGTCCGCGGAAGTCACCCGTGCCGTCGGCGTTGGAGTCGCGGAACGACCGGACCAGCACCTCGTAGAACACCGCGGTCTTGAACCAGTCGGGGCTCTCGCCGATGACATCCGGCCCCGGCGACTCGGGGTGGTCGGGGAACGGTTCGGTGGAGATCGCCTCGCTCAACGGGGCCTCCTGACACTGAGCACGTGGGCGGGTTCGTAGTGGGGATCCAGCCGCACGTAGTTGTGCTCGCCCCAGCTCCAGGTCTCGCCGGTGATCTCGTCGTGCACCACGAACGAGTCGTGCCAGTCCATCCCGAGCGCCGGCAGGTTGAGGTGCACGGTGGTCTCCCGGACGGAGTGCGGGTCGAGGTTGATCACGACGATCAGGGTGTCCTCGTCCGGGTCCGGGCCCTGCGCGGTGGGCAGCCGGGTGGACTTGGAGAAGACCAGGATGTTCTCGTCGTCCGCGCCGTGGATGTGCACGTTGCGCAGCCGCTGCAGCGACGGGTGCGCGCGGCGGATCTCGTTGAGCTTCGTGAGGTACGGCGCGAGCGTGCGGCCCTCGGCCGCGGCGGCGTCCCAGTCGCGGATCCGGATCTGGTACTTCTCCGAGTCGAGGTACTCCTCGCTGCCGGGCTTGACCGCCACGTGCTCGCAGAGCTCGTAGCCGGCGTACACGCCCCAGCTCGGGGCGGAGGTCGCCGCCAGCGCGGCGCGGATCTTGAACGCCGCCGGGCCGCCGTACTGGAGGAACGCGTGCAGGATGTCCGGCGTGTTCACGAAGAAGTTCGGCCGCATCAGGTGGTCGGACTCGTGGGAGAGCTCCTGGAGGTACTCCGCGATCTCCCAGCGGGCGGTGCGCCAGGTGAAGTACGTGTAGGACTGGTGGAAGCCCACCGAGCCCAGGCCGCGCATCATCGCCGGGCGGGTGAAGGCCTCGGACAGGAAGATGACGTCGGGGTCGGTGCGGCGCACCTCCTTGAGCAGCCACTCCCAGAACGCGACCGGCTTGGTGTGCGGGTTGTCGACGCGGAAGACCCGGACGCCGTGCGCCATCCAGTGCCGGACCACGCGGAGCACCTCGCGGCAGATCCCGGTCGGGTCGTTGTCGAAGTTGACCGGGTAGATGTCCTGGTACTTCTTGGGTGGGTTCTCGGCGTAGGCGATGGTGCCGTCCGCGCGGGTGGTGAACCACTCGGGGTGGGCCTTCACCCACGGGTGGTCGGGTGCGCACTGGAGGGCCAGGTCGAGGGCCACCTCGAGCCCGAGCTCGCCGGCCCGCGCGACGAACGCGTCGAAGTCGGCCAGGTCGCCGAGGTCGGGGTGGATCGCGTCGTGGCCGCCGTCCTTGCTGCCGATCGCCCACGGCGACCCGGTGTCGTCCGGCCCGGGGGTCAGCGTGTTGTTGGGGCCCTTGCGGTTGACCTCGCCGATCGGGTGGATCGGCGGCAGGTAGATCACGTCGAAGCCCATCGCGGCGACGGCGTCGAGCCGCTTCGCGGCGGTGCGGAAGTTGCCGCTGGTGACCTTGCCGGTCGCGGGGTCGCGGGTCGCACCCTCCGACCGCGGGAAGAACTCGTACCAGCTGCCGTAGAGGGCCAGCCGCCGGTCGGCGAAGAGCGGGTACGGCCCCTCGACGGTGACGAAGTCGCGCAGCGGGTTGGCGTCGAGCAGCCGGGCCAGGTCGGGGTCGTGCAGCGCGGCGAGGCGAGCCTCGACCGGGCGGCTGGTGTCGCTCGGCTGCGGCGATCGCGCCGGTCAGGATCTCCTGGCCGCGCTTGTCCTTCTTGTCCAGCGCCGCCTGCACCCGCTCGAGCAGCAGCCGGCCCTCGGTGAACATCAGCTCGACGTCGACGCCGGCCCCGATCTTGATCGGCGCGTCGTGCTGCCAGGTGGCGATCGGCGCGGACCACGCGTGCACCTCGAAGGTCCACGCGCCCTCGGCATCCGGCGTCACCCAGGCGTCGTACTGGTCGGGCGTGCTGGCGTGCTTGGTCATCCGCACCGGCGGGCGGCGTACGCCGTCGGGGCCGGTCAGCACGACGTCCGCGCCGAGCTTGTCGTGGCCCTCGCGGAAGACGGTCGCCGACACCGGGAAGGGCTCGCCGAGGGTCGCCTTGGCCGGTTGCCGACCGAGATCGACAACGGGCATGACGTTCATGACGGGGATGCGTCCGACCATTGCCCCACACTTGCGGAACGCCCGGAGCACGCGCAAGCCGGGGTCCCGCTGGGTGAGGCGCCTGCGCAGCTCGCCGGTCGAGACCCCACACGGTGCAGGGCTGCGACCACACGTCGGTCGAGCTTGTCGAGACCCCACCCCGCGCAGGTCCGTCAGTACACCTGCAGCTCGGCGGCGTGGACGATCGTGCCGCGGTCGGACGCCGTCTTGCAGTCGGTGGCGTTCGCCGGGTCGTTGTCCTGCTCGCCGGCGTAGCCGGAGTAGCCGGTGCACTGGTTCTCCAGCGCGACCAGCCGGACCGCGGCGGCCCGGGTGTTGGGCACGTCGAAGGACCGCAGGGTGAGGTTCGGCGCGACCGGTCGCGGGCGGATCGCCGGGAAGGCGTTCGGCTTCGAGGTGTAGAAGCGCTTCCACTTCGCGCCGGCCGAGTCGCACTTCTTCACGCACGCCTCCAGGGCGAACCGGCGCAGCGCCGTGAACCGCGACCCGGAGTCCGGGTCCGCCGCGAGCGGGATGTCGGTGGCGCTGCCCGGTGCCGGGTTCAGCATCGCGCTGACCTGGACCCGCCGGACCCGGTGCACGCCGCCGGCCAGGTCGACCGCCACGAACGGGTGGGTCGCGTCGACGTTGCCCTCGGTCACGCCGCCCCAGGCCGTGGCCTCGGTGCCGTCGATGAGGAACTTCGCGTTCAGCGAGCCCGCCGTCGCGCCGATGATCTTCGCTCCGGCGCCGCCGGCCGCGAGGTTCCTCGGCGCGGCGATGCGGACGGTGCGGTGCTGGCCGGGGGAGACCCGGATCGAGAACCGCTTGAAGCCGCGGCTCCGCGAGACGTAGGTCAGCTCGTAGCGACCCGGCGCGAGCCGCACCGTGTCGCCGAGCCGGGTCTTCCGGATCGTGTCGGCGACCGGCGTCGCCCGCGCCTCGTAGTGGCCCACGAAGACCTGCCCCGCCGCCGGGGTCGGAAGCGGACCTTGGCGTTGTTGGCCTTCGGCGACGCGAAGCTGGGCTTCGGCTGGCCGGAGTCGGCGTTCGGCGTCGAGGCGCCCTGGCCCATGCCGCGCGACGCGAACGCCTGCCACATGACCTTGAGGTCCTTGCCCGCCGAAGCGCATCTTGTCGGCCGCGAGCATCGCGTCACGGGCGTCCAGCATCGAGGTCGAGCCCTGCTGGAGCAGGAAGGCGTCGAAGACCAGCTGGATCCAGCGGCGGTTGCCCGGGCACCGGCTGGCCGGCAGCGGCGTACTGGTCGGGCCGGACTGCGCGCAGCGGAGCTGGAGCGACTTGTTGGAGGCGGGGAACTTCGAGTTCCACTTCTTCACCAGCGCCTGGCGCACCGACCACTGGGTGCCGTTCCAGATCTCGCCGTCCGCGTGCACCTCGACCCCGGTGGAGTCGAAGCCGTAGTCGGAGTAGTTGAGCGGGTTCCGGTTGATCGCGTAGTCGCGGATGCCGGTCCTCTTGTTGCCGGTGGCGTACGGGCCGACCACCCACGGGTTGGCGCCGGTGGCGTAGCCGTGGCTGGACATGTACTCGCCGGCGGTCAGGTCGCCCCACGACTCGCCCATCGCCCCGCCCTGCTCGGACGTGATGCCCTGGTCGGGGCCGCCGATCATCCGGTTGCTGATGGCGTGGGTGTACTCGTGCCCGACGACGGACATGTCCAGCCCGCCGTCGACGCAGGGTGCGTAGAACGCGCCGGCGATCGGCTGGAAGAGGTACTGGTTCGTGATGCCGGGCGTGCCGTCCTGGAGCGTGATCTGGTTGGCGTTGTCCCGGCCCAGCGCCGACGGCTGGCCGCCGGTGAGCGCGCCGGCCTGGGCGTTCCCGACCTCCTGGTCGTTGTCGACGCCGCCGCGGCCCAGGTTGTCGAGCTGGAGGTTGTAGTTCTCCTCGGTGAAGCCCAGGTAGTACGAGTAGTCGTGCATCCGGTTGTGGGCGACGAACAGGTTGGTCACCACCGGGTCGATGTCGTTGCCGCCCGGGGTGAGGCCGGTCGGGTCGCACTTGGAGTTGTTCCACGCGTCGGTGAACTCGGCGGTGTACTCGCGCGTCGGCGACACCGGTGCCTGCGCCGTACCGCCCGGGGTGAGCGGGCTGACCCACGCCTCGTGCGTGTTGGCGTTGTTGCCGACCGTGGTCAGGGTCGAGCTGCCGGTGGCCGTGGTGATGTCCCAGGGGCCGGGGGCGGCGACGTTGACGAACGGGCCGCTCGGGGCGGTGCACCCGGGGCCGGCGGTCCAGCAGCCGACGACCGTGTTGTGCGGGGTCGAGCCGGCCGACCAGTTCAGGGCCGGGTTCGCGGGGAAGTAGCGCCACTGCGGCGGGAAGCTGGCGTCACCGGGCCCGGGCTGCGCCGAGTCGCTCGTGGTCACGGCGGCGGCGTAGTTGCCGGGCGGGGTGAACGGCACGGTCGGCTCGTCGAACGGGCAGACGCGGAGCGCGTAGATGCCCGCCGGGATCGAGTCGGCGGTGTACGTCGCGGTCTCGGGGCTGGTGGCCAGGTCGCCGGAGGCGATGCACCTGACCGTCCGGGTCGATGATCTTGACGACCGCGTCGTCGAGCGAGTTGGCCATCGCGGCGACGGCGACGATCTGCCGGGTGTTGCCGTCGGTCAGCTCGAACTCGTGGTCGGGACCGCACTCGGTGGCCGTGATCTCGCCCTGGAACGGGAAGGCGTCGTTGCTCGACTCGGCCTGGTTCTGCCGGTGCAGGACGTCGCCGGTGACGGCGTCGACCATCAGCGTGTAGGCGAAGGCGGAGCCCTTCTCGGCGTCGACCACGTTCGCCTCGTAGACCGGTCGCACGGTGCCGTCGGCCAGGGGCAGCGCCCGCAGCCGGACCTGCTGCTCCTGCGCGAAGCCGGGCACGGTCAGCCGGGTCCAGCCGCTCGGAGACCTCGTCGACGACGTCGGAGGCGGCGACGTCGCGGCCGACGTTCGCGGCCGCGGCCAGCCAGCCCTCGACGGGCGTCAGCTCGGCGGCCGGGGGAGCGCCGGCGGCCTTGACGATCGACGACGACGCGTAGGCGATCTCGCCGTTCGCGACGCCCACCGTGACCATCCCGTCGAGCGCCGGCGCCAGGTCGCCGAACGTCTGCCGGAACAGCACCGCCCGGGCGTCGCTGTCCGCGAGGCGCTGGTCGTTGACCACCTCGAGGTCGTCGACCTCGTCGGCCGTCAGGCCGAACACGGCGGCGTGCTCCCGCAGCCAGTTCTGCGCCGCGTCCGCCGGGTCCGCGACCGTGGCCGGGGCGAGGACGCCGTCGGCCGGGAGGATCGAGGACGGCGTACCGAACTGGTTCCAGCGCAGGTCGACCGCGCCGAGCCCGGCGGCTGCCGACCGCTGGGTGGCGCGTGGGCAGCGCGGTGCCGCGCTGGTCCAGATCGGTGAGGCCGGGGACGGCGTCACCGAGGGTGGCGACGGGGTCGGCGGCCGAGGCGGGCGCGGCCGCGGTGGCGGAGGTGGCGGGAAGCTGCGTCAGGCCGGGGACCAGGGTGGCGGTCACGACCAGGCAGGTGGCCGCGGTGACGGCCCTGCGACGCGCGGGAGTGAGGGTCATGCCGACACAACGCCGGGTGCCGTCCGCGGGTTATGGCTACCCGTTGTGGGGGTCACATCCGCGAATTGTTGGATCGTTCCAGAGATCGACGCTACCGTCGTCTGGTGCGAGCAATTCGACGATTCACCGTCCGCCCCGTCCTGCCCGACTCCCTGGCTGCCCTCGGCGACCTCGCCGGCAACCTGCGGTGGTCCTGGCACCCCGAGACCCAGGACGTGTTCCGGGCCGTGAACCCCGACCTCTGGGAGTCCACCGGCCGTGACCCGGTCCGCCTGCTGGGTGCCGTCGGCCGGGCCCGGCTCGACGAGCTGGGCGCCGACGCCGCCTTCCTGGAGATGCTCCGGGTGGCCAAGGCCGACCTGGACGCCTACCTCTCCGGCGAGCGGTGGTACCACCGCAAGGCCGGCGCCGACGCGCCCCGCGCGATCGCGTACTTCTCGCCCGGAGTACGGCATCACGGCGGTCCTGCCGCAGTACTCCGGCGGCCTCGGCATCCTCGCCGGCGACCACCTGAAGGCGGCCAGCGACCTCGGCGTGCCGCTCGTGGGCGTCGGCCTGATGTACAAGCACGGCTACTTCAAGCAGTCGCTCTCCCGCGAGGGCTGGCAGCAGGAGACCTACCCCGTCCTCGACCCCGACGAGCTGCCGCTGTCGCTGCTGCACGAGCCCGACGGCTCCCGCGCGATCGTGACCATCACGCTCCCCGGTGGGCTCGAGCTCGCCGCCCGGATCTGGGTGGCCAGCGTCGGGCGGGTCCCGCTGCTGCTCCTCGACTCCGACATCGAGGAGAACCCCGACCACCTGCGCGAGGTCACCGACCGGCTGTACGGCGGCAACAGCGAGCACCGCCTGCGCCAGGAGCTGCTGCTCGGCGTCGGCGGCGTGCGCGCCCTGCGCGCCTTCTCCCGGATCACCGGCGCGCCGGACCCCGAGGTGTTCCACACCAACGAGGGCCACGCCGGCTTCCTCGGCCTGGAGCGGATCCGCGAGCTCACCGTGGCCGGCAACGGTCCCGGCCTCGACTTCGACACCGCCCTCGAGGTCGGCCGTGCGTCGACCGTCTTCACCACGCACACGCCCGTGCCGGCCGGCATCGACCGGTTCCCGCGCGAGCTCGTCGAGCAGTACTTCGGCGGCTCCAGCGCCGTGCCCGGCGTGCCGGTCGACCGGATCCTCGAGCTCGGCTCGGAGGACTACGAGGGCGGCGACGCCGGCGTGTTCAACATGGCGGTGATGGGCTTCCGGCTCGCGCAGCGCGCCAACGGCGTCTCGCAGCTGCACGGCCACGTCAGCCGCGGCATGTTCAACGGGCTGTGGCCCGCGTTCGACGAGCACGAGGTGCCGATCACCTCGATCACCAACGGCGTGCACGCCCCGACCTGGGTCGGCCGCGAGGTGTTCGAGCTGGCCGAGGTGCAGGGCGCCGACCCCGACTCCGACGACGCCGACGCCTTCTTCGACGCCGTCGACAAGATCTCCGGCGCCGACATCTGGGCGACCAAGCGGGTGCTCCGTGAGCGCCTCGTCGTCGACGCCCGCAAGCGGCTGCGCAAGTCGTGGGCCAAGCGCGGCTCGGCCCCGGCCGAGCTGTCCTGGATCGACTCGGCGCTCGACCCCGACGTGCTGACGATCGGCTTCGCGCGGCGGGTGCCGTCGTACAAGCGGCTGACGCTGATGCTGCGCGACCCCGACCGCCTCAAGAGCCTGCTGCTGCACCCCGAGCGGCCGGTCCAGCTGGTGATCGCCGGCAAGGCGCACCCGGCCGACGACGGCGGCAAGAAGCTGATCCAGGAGCTGGTGAAGTTCGCCGACGACCCCGAGGTCCGGCACCGGATCGTGTTCCTCCCGAACTACGACATCGCGATGGCGCAGCCGCTCTACCCCGGCTGCGACGTGTGGCTGAACAACCCGCTGCGGCCCTACGAGGCGTGCGGCACCTCCGGCATGAAGGCGGCGCTCAACGGCGGCCTGAACCTGTCGATCCTCGACGGCTGGTGGGACGAGTGGTTCGACGGCAACAACGGCTGGGCGATCCCCTCCGCTGACGGCGTCGACGACGTCGACCGCCGCGACGACATCGAGGCGACCGCGCTCTACGACCTGATCGAGAACGAGGTCGCGCCGCGGTTCTACGACGTCGACGAGGACGGCGTCCCGTCGCGCTGGCTCGAGATGGTCCGGCACACCCTGAAGTCGCTCGGCCCCAAGGTGCTCGCCACCCGGATGGTCCGCGACTACGTCCGGAAGCTCTACGCCCCGGCGGCGCAGACCGGCCGCAAGCTGAACTCCGACTACCAGGGCGCCACCGAGCTGGCTGCCTGGAAGGCGCGGGTCCGCGCGGGCTGGACCGGCGTCCGGGTCGAGCACGTCGAGAGCCTCGGCATCGGCGACGCCCCCGAGATCGGCAGCAGCCTGACCGTGCGGGCGTTCGTGTCGCTCGGCGAGCTCGCGCCCGAGGACGTCGCGGTGCAGCTCGTGCACGGGGTCATCAACAGCGAGGACATGCTCGTCCAGACCTCGGTCGAGGAGCTCTCGATCGCCGAGGGCTACGAGGGCGGCCGGCACCGGTTCGACGGCACGGTCGTGCTCGACCAGTCCGGCGCGTTCGGCTACACCGTGCGCGTGGTGCCGAAGAACGCCCTGCTGGCCTCGCCGGCCGAGCTGGGTGTGGTGGCGCTGCCGGCCTGAGCCCTCGCGGTCAGGCGAAGCGGTCGGGGGAGAACGCCAGACCGGCCGTGGTCGGCGTACCCGTGACCACCTGGTGCGCCACCTCGGCGGCGGTGCCGGGTGCGAGCGTGAGGCCGAGCATCCCGTGCCCGGTCGCCAGGACCAGCCCCGGGTGTGCCCGGGGCTGGCCGATCAGCGGCAGGCTGTCGGGGGTGACCGGACGCAGACCGACCTGCTCGACGACGACCCTCTCCGGGCGCCACTCGTGCAGGTACCGGGTCGCGGCCTCGACCACCCTCCGTAGCTGGGGAGCGGAGGGCACACTCGGGGTCGAGCCCAACGCGAACCGGCCCGCGAGACGGACGCCCTCGTCGAAGGGCGTCACCGCGACGTCGGCCTCGACCAGCTTGAGTGGGTGTCGCGGCGGGTTGGTGCCGGTAGCGGTCACGCTGAAGCCTGCTGCCGCCTCCAGGGGGATGCGCGTCCCCAGGTCGGCGAGCAGCTCGCGCGACCAGTAGCCGGCCGCGACGACGACCCGGTCCGCGCGCAGCTCGTCCCCGCCGACGGTCACGTTCCAACCTCCAGCGGCTGGTACCAATCGGCGGGCTCTGGCCGTCCGGATCTCGCCGCCCATCCGGAGGACCTCTGACCGCAGGGCGTCGACGAGCTGTTCGGGACGGATGTGCACCTCGTCGAGCAGGTGCACCCCGGCCTCGACCCCGCGATCGAGGGAGGGCTCGCGGTGGAGCAGCTCCTCGCTGTCCAAGAGGTCGTACTTGCCCGGGTAGCCGGCCGCTTCCGCGGTCTCGGCGAGGGCGACGGCGTCGCGCCTGCCGTGGTTCGACCGGGCGACGACGATCAGGCCGTCGTGGTGCTGCTCGAGATCGACTCCCGACGCCTGCAGGTCGGCGAACCCGCGCACCGCTCCGGCGGCCAGGTCGAGGGTCGCCGCGAGCCCGCGGTCGAACTCGGCCTTGCGGCCGCTGCGGAGGAAGCGCCAGAGCCACGGCCCGATCGATCGCGATGGCGTGACCGAGAACGCTGCCTGCCGACGGAGCACCTGGCCGATCGTGTGCCGCACCACGCCGGGCCCCGAGAGCGGAAGCGACAGCGCGGGGACCACCCATCCGGCGCTGGCCGGTGTTGCGACGGCGTGGCCTGACGACTCGTCGAGCACGATAACCGACAGCCCGGCCTGGAGCAGGCTGCGTGCCGACCACAGGCCGATCACGCCGCCGCCGATGACGACCACCTGCATGTGCGGTCAGCCTCCCTTGATGATCTCGTCGTAGTAGAAGCGCCAGCCGAGGAAGCCGACGTACAGGGTGACCGCGATGACGACCACGGGCACGGCGTACAGCAGGAACGCGAGCATGTTCAGGACACCTCCTCGGGGGCGGGAGCGGGCACGAGAGCGGAGCGCCGGCGGACCGGTCGCCGCCAGGACGGCGAGGAACGCGACCAGGTTGGCGACCACGCCGGCGACGAGCCCGGTCACGCCGTACGGCTCGTCGATGCCCCAGGTCCAGACCGCCGTGACGAAGCCACCCACGACGATCGCGGCGAGCGCTGCCGGCGCGCGAGCGAATCGCCGAACAGCACGGCGGCGAGGAGCGGGATGATGACCGTCGGCGCCCACAGCGAGTAGCTGTACAGAAGGGCGTCGACGATGCTCGGCACGGTGAGGGCGAAGATCGTTGCGGCGCCGCCGACGACCACGCTGAGGACCCGTTCGATCCACAGCCGCCTGCGGGCGCTCAGACGCTCGGGTTCACGAAGGGCAGGTAGATGTCCTTGGTGAACACCACCGCGATCGAGTTCAGGTACGAGCTCGCCGTCGACATCACCACGGCCAGCAGCGCGGCCACGACGCAGTACCCGACCAGGCCCGACCGGCATCAGCTCCATCACGACGGTCGGCAGTGCCTGGTCCGCCTCGATGTCGGGGAAGAGGGTCAGGGCGACCAGCCCGAGGCTGGCGGTGACGAAGAAGAACGCGAAGGCGAAGAACCCCGACAACATGAAGCCGAGGCGGGCGTGCCGGCTGTCCGGGGTGGAGAAGGTCCGCTGGGTGTACGGCGGCACGAGTGTCTCACCGAGCAGGAACGCGACGAACACACTGATGAACGCGGTCCAGGTCCAGTCGCCGAGGAAGCTGGTGTGCACGTCCGGGCATGTTCGCGACCATCTCGCCCGCGCCGCCGGCCTTCGGAACGCCGATGATCAGCGCCAGCGGCAGGAACACGCCCAGGAACACGAACTGGAGCATGTCGGTCTGGATCACCGCCCAGGCGCCACCGAAGGTGGAGTACAGGATCACCACGCCCATGCCGATCAGGATCGCCAGGTCGTGTCGATCTCGATGGTGGCGTTGACCACCGTGCCGATCGCCAGCGCCTGGGCACCGAGGATGCCGGCGCACAGCGCGAGGGACAGCAGACCGGTGAGCAGCCGGGCCGCCTTGCCGTAGTGCTCGTCCATGACGTCACCGACGGTGTGCGCGCCGGCGTACCGTCTTGAGGCGCGGAGCGACGAAGGCGCCGACGAGCACCGTCTGCACCGCGAACGCGAAGAACGCGAACATGTAGACGTAGCCGTCGGAGTACGCCGCCCCTGCGTTTCCTATCGACGCGCCGCCGCCGAGGAAGGCCGCCGCAGGCTGCCGAAGAACACCGGCCAGATGATCCGGTTGCCGGCGACGGCGAAGTCGTCGGAGTTCTCGATGCGCTTCATCGTCTGGACGCCGATCACGATCAGAGCCGACGAAGTAGAGGCGCCAGCAGCGCCCAGTCCAGGATCGTCATGCGTCTCCTCGGTCCGAAGTCCTGCGTCGACGACGCTAGGAGCAACCGTGTAGCGCCGTCACTGTATGATGCGCACGTCGTTGGAGGCGCTGAATCAGCACGTTTGCTAGTACGAATCTGCACATACACAGCCTGCGGAGGTGCCCGTGCTGTCGCCGGTCCTGGCCCAGCAGATCGCCGGCGAGACGACCGAGGCGATCGGGCTACAACGTGATCATCACCGACGCCGAGGGATCGTCATCGGCAGCGGCGACGAGGACCGGTCGGCAGCTTCCACGAGGCGTCCGTCGAGCGTGCTGGGGAGCCGGGAGTCGGCCTGGCACACGCCCGACCAGGCGCGGGCACTGCGCGGGCGTCCGCCCGGGCATCACGCTGCCGCTGCTGATCGGCGGACGAGGCCGTCGGGACGGTGGGGATCACCGGTTCGCCGCGGCCAGGTACGCCGGTTCGGCGTCGTCGTGCGCCGGCAGACCGAGATCCTGCTCCAGGAGTCCGCGCTGTTGCGGTCGCGGCTGCTTCGCGAGCGAGCTCTCGAGCAGCTCGTCGCAGAGATCGCGCAGTTCGACCCGACCGTGGTCGAGGAACGGGTCCTCCAGGAGGAAGCCCGGATGCTCGGCTTCACGCTTCCGCATCCTCGGAGGTTCCTGCTGGTCGACCTCGACACGGCGACCGTGGGCGCCGAGCTGCTGCGTGTTCTGCGCACCGGATTCCGGCATCCGGAGGATCTGGTGGCGGTGCACTCGGCCACCCGGTGCGCGGTGCTGGCGGACGCCGCGTCGCGAACTCTCGCCGATGTCGAGCACCTGGCGGAGCACGCCGTGGCCCAGCTCGTGGATCTCGTCGGCGGCGCGACCGTCGCTGTCAGCGAGCCGGCCGAGACTCCGACCGAGATGCGCGATGCGTGCCGCGACGCCGAGGACACACTGAGGTTCGGGCGGCTGGCGCACCCGACCAGCCAGGTCCTCCTCACCCGCGACCTGCGCCTCCTCCAGGCGCTCGGCGGCCTCCCGCGCCGGACCCGCTTGCGGTTGGTGGACGGGGAGCTCGGCGCACTGGGCACTGCGGAGCGGCAGGATCTGGGGGCAACGATCGTGGCGTGGTGCGAGAGCGGGTTCAGCCTTGTCGGCGCCGCCGCGACGCTTCACGTCCACCGCAACACCCTGGTCTACAGGCTCGAGAAGATCGAACGCTTGCTGGGGAGGCCGTGGCGCGACCATCGGGCGATGCTGTCGGCGTACGTCGCGGTGCTGGCCCAGCGCGTCGACCCTGAGTGAGCCAACCGGTCAGGACACCCGCAGCACCACGACCGTGCGCGCGCCGAGCGTGATCGTGTCGCCGTCCTGGACGGGTGTGCCCGGCTTCAGGTCGGGATCGGTGGACAGCACCACCTCGCCGGTGTGCACCCACTCGTTCTCGGGCAGGGTCACGTCGACGGCATCCTCCTCGCTGTTCAGCCAGATCATGAACGACGAGTCGTGCTGCTGCTCGCCGCGCGGGCCGGGGGAGCGGAGCGGGTCGCCGGACAGGAACATGCCGACGACGTGCAGGTCGTCCTCGTCCCAGTCCTTGCGTCGCATCTCCCGGCCCGAGGGGTGCAGCCAGGCGAGGTCCTTGGGTCCGCCGTCGATGGCCGGGGTGCCGTCGAAGTGGTGCCGCTGCCGGAGAGCCGGGTGCTCGCGGCGCAGCCGGAGCGCGGTCTTGGTGATCTCGTACAGGTCGAGCCACGCGTCGTCGGGCCGCCAGTCGATCCAGGACACCTCGTTGTCCTGCACGTAGGCGTTGTTGTTGCCCCGCTGGGTCCGCCCGCGCTCGTCGCCCGCGGTCAGCATCGGGGCGCCGCTGGACAGGCAGAGGGTCAGCATCAGGTTCGCCGCCTGGCGGTGCCGCAGCGCGATGATCTCCTCGTCGTCCGTCTCGCCCTCGACCCCGCAGTTCCAGGACCGGTTGTTGTCGCTGCCGTCGCGGTTCCGCTCGCCGTTGGCCCGGTTGTGCTTCTGGTTGTAGGACACCAGGTCGCGCAGCGTGAACCCGTCGTGGGCGGTCAGGAAGTTCACCGAGGAGTACGGCGACCGCCCGTCGTCGGCGTACAGGTCCGACGAGCCGGCCAGCCGGGACGAGATCTCCCGGATGCCGGCCGTGCCCTCGCGCCAGAAGTCGCGGACGGTGTCGCGGTAGCGGTCGTTCCACTCCACCCAGGGCGGCGGGAACGACCCGACCCGGTAGCCGTCCATGGACGCGTCCCACGGCTCGGCGATCAGCTTCACGAACCGCAGCACCGGGTCGTGCTGGACCGCCGTCATGAACGCGCCGCGCATGTCGATGTCGTGCCCGGTCCGGGCCAGCGCCGAGGTCAGGTCGAACCGGAAGCCGTCGACGTGCATCTCGGTCGCCCAGTAGCGCAGCGAGTCGAGGATCATCCGCAGCGCGCCGTGGTCGGTGGTGTCGACCGTGTTGCCGCACCCGGTGACGTCCCAGTAGGAGTCGTGGCCGGTGCCGGAGCGCTTGTAGAAGCCCAGGTCGTCGAGCCCGCGGAAGGAGTACGTCGGGCCGTCCGTGCCGCTCTCGGCCGTGTGGTTGTAGACCACGTCGAGGATCACCTCGATCCCGGCGCGGTGGAAGTTCTTCACCATCTGCTTGAACTCGGTGACCTGCTGGCCGCGGCTGCCGGACGCCGAGTAGGCGGCGTGCGGGGCGAAGAAGCCGATCGAGTTGTAGCCCCAGTAGTTGGCCATCCCGCGGCGCGGCCACCGCCGGCTCGGTGAGGAACTGGTGCACCGGCAGCAGCTCCACCGCGCTCACGCCGAGGTCCTTGAGGTAGCGGATCACGGTGTGGCTGCCGAGGCCGGCGTACGTGCCGCGCTCGTGCTCGGGGATCTCGTTGTGCAGCTGGGTGTAGCCCTTGACGTGCAGCTCGTAGATGACCGTGTCCCGCCAGCGGGTGAGCAGGTGGTCGTCGCCCTCCCAGTCGAACTCGTCGTGGACGACGACCGAGCGGGGCATGGCGGGCGCGGAGTCGATGTCGCTGCGCGCGGTCGGGTCGTCCGCGTCGAAGGCCAGCGTCGCCGGGCCGGCCACGACATCGCCCGTGATGGCGCGGGCGTAGGGGTCGAGCAGCAGCTTGGCGGGGTTGAACCGGCGGCCGTGCGTGGGGTCCCACGGGCCGTCCACCCGGAAGCCGTAGAGCTGGCCGACCGGCAGGTCCGGGATCCGACCGTGCCAGACGCCCAGGGTGCGTTCGGTGAGCTGGTGGCGGACCTCGGTGCCGTCGTCGTCGAACAGGCAGACCCAGCACGCGGTCGACTCCGGGGACCGGATCGCGAAGTTCGTGGCGGTCGGTGACCACGTCGCCCCGAGCTGCTGGTGATGTCCCGGCCAGACCGGGGCGATCTCGTCCCGGTGCTGCCATCGCCATGTGTTGGGGCTCACCCGCCGCATTCTGTCCTAGCCCCGCCCGGATGGGGGAAGGTACCTCCGTCGCTAGGCTCCGCTTCAGCGCACTGGACGCGCGACTACACCACCAGCCACATCAGGAGGATTTCCCATGGGCGAGTTCTGCCGCCTCGAGGTGAGCGACGGCGTCGGCACCATCCGGCTCGACCGGCCGAAGATGAACGCCCTCAACAAGCAGGTCCAGGAGGAGATCCGGGCCGCTGCCACCGAGGCTGCCGAGCGGGACGACGTCCGGGCGGTCGTGGTCTGGGGCGGCGAGCGGGTCTTCGCCGCCGGCGCGGACATCAAGGAGATGAACGACCTGTCCTACACGGACATGGTCCAGCGCTCCGGCGCCCTCCAGTCCTCGTTCTCCGCCGTCGCGAAGATCCCCAAGCCGGTCGTCGCCGCGATCAACGGCTACGCCCTCGGCGGTGGCTGCGAGCTCGCCCTCTGCGCGGACGTCCGGTTCGCCGCCGAGGACGCCGTGCTCGGCCAGCCCGAGATCCTGCTCGGCATCATCCCCGGCGCCGGCGGCACCCAGCGGCTGACCCGCCTGATCGGCCCCAGCAAGGCCAAGGACCTGGTGTTCACGGGGCGGTTCGTCAAGGCCGACGAGGCGCTCGCGATCGGCATGGTCGACCGGGTGGTCGCGCCGGACGCGGTGTACGACGAGGCCGTCGCCTGGGCGAAGCAGTTCGCCGGCGCCGCGGCGTACGCCCTGCGTGCGGCCAAGGAGAGCATCGACCGCGGCAGCGAGGTCGACCTGGAGACCGGCCTGGAGATCGAGCGCCAGCAGTTCGCGGCGCTGTTCGCGACCGAGGACCGCACGATCGGTATGGAATCCTTCGTCGAGAACGGACCGGGCAAGGCCCGGTTCGTCGGTCGTTGAGCAAGCGGAAGGGGGAGGGTGTCGTGAACGCCGCAAAGATCCGGACCCGGGTTGCCCAGGTCGTCTGGCTGCTCTTCGTCATCGCCGCGCTGTTCCTGGCCCTCGGTGCACTCTGCATCGCGCTGGGGTTCAACCAGGACAACCCGCTGGTCGAGTTCGTGCTCAACGGCGCCGACGCCGTCGACCTGGGCGTCTTCTCGCTCCAGGACGGCATCAAGGAGTTCAAGGGCGACAACGCCGACACCAAGAACGCCCTGTTCAACTGGGGTCTGGGCGCCATCGTCTGGCTGGTCGTCGGCCGGATCCTGGAGCGGCTGATCCGGCCCTGACCGGCGCCGCCTCGTGTGAGGGACCCCACCGCGAGACGTGTTCCACCCTATGTTTCCCGCTAGTAACCTCGGGACCACATCGAGATCCACAGGAGGGGCCGTCATCGGCCACACACCATGAACATTGTTGTCTGTGTGAAGTACGTGCCCGACGCCACTGCCGACCGGCAGTTCGAGTCGGACAACACGGTTGACCGGGTCGGAGTCGACGGGCTGCTGTCCGAGCTCGACGAGTACGGCGTCGAGCAGGCTCTCCAGATCAAGGAGAAGTCCGAGAACCCCGAGGACGTCACGGTGACCGCCCTGACCGTCGGGCCGGAGAAGGCCGCTGGACGCGGTCCGCAAGGCCCTCCAGATGGGTGCCGACCAGGGCGTGCACGTCCAGGACGACGCGATCGCCGGTTCGGACGCGATCGCCACCTCCCTGGTGCTGGCGAAGGCCATCGAGAAGGCGGGCGAAGGCGGCTCCGTCGATCTGGTCCTGTGCGGCATGGCGTCGACCGACGGTGAGATGAGCGTGGTGCCGGCGATGCTGGCCGAGCGGCTCGACCTCCCGCAGGTGACCCTCGCGTCGGTGGTCGAGACCCAGGGCGACCAGGTCCGGGTCAAGCGCGACGGCGACGCGGCCACCGAGGTGATCGGCGGCACCATGCCGCTGGTGCTGTCGGTGACCGACCAGTCGGGCGAGGCCCGCTACCCGTCGTTCAAGGGGATCATGGCGGCGAAGAAGAAGCCCGTGGAGACCTACTCGCTGTCCGACCTCGGCGTCGACGCCGGGCAGGTCGGCCTGGACGCCGCGTGGACGCAGGTGGAGGAGACCACCGAGCGGCCGCCGCGCAGCCAGGGCGAGATCGTGACCGACGAGGACGGCTCGGGCGCCACGGCGCTGGCCGAGTTCCTCGCTGCCAAGAAGTTCATCTGAGGAGCGCTGACGAGAGATGTCTGAGATTCTGGTTCTGATCGACCACGTCGACGGCGAGGTCAAGAAGCCGACGTACGAGCTCCTCACCATCGCGAAGCGACTCGGCGAGCCGTCCGCGGTGTTCATCGGCGACTCCGGCAAGTCCGGTGACGTCGCCGAGAAGGTGAAGAAGTACGGCGCCGAGAAGGTCTACGTCGTCGACGACGCCGAGATCAAGGGCTACCTCGTGGCCCCGAAGGCCGAGGCGCTCCAGCAGCTGGCCGAGAAGGTCTCGCCGGACGCGATCTTGATCCCGTCGTCGTTCGAGGGCAAGGAGGTCGCGGCCCGGCTCGCGATCAAGCTCGAGTCCGGCCTGATCACCGACGCGACCGACGTGCAGGCCAATGACGACGGAGTGGCGGTGGCCACGCAATCTGTCTTCGCGGGCAACTTCACGGTGACCTCCAAGGTCACCCACGGCACCCCGATCATCACGGTCAAGCCGAACGCCGCCGCCCCGGAGGAGTCCGAGGGCGCCGCCGCGGTCGAGGAGTTCTCCGTGACCGTGTCCGACGCCGCCAAGAAGGCCCAGATCGTCGCGTCCCAGCCGCGGAAGGCCACCGGCCGTCCGGAGCTGACCGAGGCCGCGATCGTGGTCTCCGGTGGTCGCGGCACCGGCGGCGACTTCGAGCCGATCGAGAACTTCGCCGACGCCCTGGGCGCGGCCGTCGGCGCCTCGCGTGCCGTGGTCGACTCCGGCTGGATGCCGCACAGCTACCAGGTCGGCCAGACCGGCAAGACCGTCTCGCCGCAGCTCTACGTCGCGGCCGGCATCTCCGGCGCCATCCAGCACCGCGCCGGCATGCAGACCTCCAAGACGATCGTGGCGGTCAACAAGGACGAGGAGGCCCCGCTCTTCGAGCTGGTCGACTTCGGCGTCGTGGGCGACCTGCACAAGGTCCTGCCCGCCGTCACCGAGGAGATCAACAAGCGCAAGGGCTGATCCCGGTCACCGAAATGACGCTGACCCGCCCGAAACTTTCGGGCGGGTCAGCGTTCTGTTGCGTGAGCTTCGGGCGGCTCAGAAGCCGAAGAAGTCCTCGTTGATGATGCCGATCTGGGGCACCTTCACCCGGCGCTCGCCGTTCTTGGCCGTGATGATCTTGACCTTGCGGAGCGAGTCGTTGTTGGTCTCGTCGAGCTCGGCCAGGTTGCCCATCGGGTTGGCCTCGACCGCGATCCAGTAGACGCCGTCCGGCAGGTTCTTGATCCGGAACGCCTGCCCGTAGCGGTACTGCATGTAGGTGTCACCCGAGCCGGCCGACAGCACCTCGCGGACCGAGAGGGCGTCGAAGCCGCCGCAGGCGCTGGACAGGTCGGTGTTCTCCGGCTGCCAGTCCGAGCCGGGCAGCGTGTAGTCCACCGCGTCGGTGTTGGCCAGGCAGAAGGACTGCTTGGTCGACTTCACGGCCTGGGTCTGGTCCGCGTTCAGCAGGCGGTAGCGCGCGAAGTCCTCGAAGTGCCAGTGCTGGTGGTTCTGGGCGTGCCAGTGCATCTCGCCGACGGCCATCGGCGGGCCGACCTGCTCGCCCTCCTCGTCGTAGAAGTACTGGTAGGCGTTCATGTGGTCGTCGTGGTCCTCGTCGCGGAAGCCGTCGACGACCAGCGGGCTGGTGCCGCCGTTCCAGACCGTGGCAGCGAACCGCATGGTCGTGCCCTTGCTGTTGAGGGTGATGCCCCACGCCGGCAGCGACCGCAGGTCGGGTGCCGGGGTGTCGGCCGGAGGCTCGACCGCCGGGCTGACCGGGGCGTGCGCCGCCGGGGTGAGGGTCGCGGACTCCTGGGCCTGGTGCTGCTGGCGGAACTCCTCGCCGTTGCCCTTCTTCACGACGAGCCGCATGGTGCGCTTGGAGTCCTCGGCGGAGATGCCGATCGCGTCGGCGTACACCGGCGAGATCATCGCGGTCACGTCGTACCGGCCGGGCTCGAGCCGCAGCGGGCGGCCGTAGTAGTAGTCGTCGCCGGAGACCGAGGCAGCGTGCCCCGCCTGGACGCCCATGACCGACCCGAGGGTGTAGGGGTTCCACGGGCAGTAGTAGGGGTACGGCGAGTCGGTCGGCGCTTCGGGGCTGACCCGCTGGGAGTAGCCGCTGAAGCAGGCGTCCTGGTTGACGCGCTTGAGGACCTTGCCGTCCAGGTCGCGCACGACCAGCTTGGAGAAGTTGTTGAGGCCGGTGTTCCAGTCGGGGACCGAGCCCGCCGGCAGGGTGCCGCTCAGGCTCCCCGAGGACCAGGTGCTGACGATCTCGTCGTCGTAGGTGGCCCGGGTGGAGCGCACCTCGAACGCGGCGTCCTCGGGCGCGATCACCTTGACGCCGATGTCGGAGTAGACGCGGCCGCCGTAGGAGTACTCGACGATCTTGTCCGGGGTCCAGATGGTGAGTGGCGAGTCCCCCGGAGCCGCAGACGCCGCGCCCTGGGTGGTGGCCGCGAGCGTGGAGGTGCCCAGTGCCAGGGCGCCGATGGCGAGCGCACTGGTCAGGCGGGTGTGTCGAAGCAGCACAAGCTTGTCCCTTCCCTCGGGACGGTCCATTTCCGTCCCCTGAATGTCCGACGCAGTGACGAGGCGAAAGGTTGCCTGATCCACGACCCGAGTCCACGCACAAACGCGGTTACTCTCGCACCATGAGCGCGGATTCGCTGGTTTTTCGAGCAGCCGAGGCTGCTCGCGTCGCCAGCCACGGTCTCGCGCTCGCCACCCGGGCTCAGAAGGACCGTGCCCTGCGCGCGATGGCGGACGCCCTCCTCGCCGCGTCCGACCAGGTCCTGGCGGCGAACGCCGAGGACGTGGAGCGGGCCGAGGCCGACGGCGCACCGGCCAACATCGTCGACCGGCTCCGGCTCGGTCCGGACCGGCTCGAGGCGATGGCGCAGGGGCTGCGCGACGTGGCCGGGTTGCCCGACCCGGTGGGCGAGGTGGTCCGGGGGAGCACCCTGGCCAACGGGCTGGAGCTGCGTCAGGTGCGGGTGCCCTTCGGGGTGGTCGGGATCATCTACGAGGCCCGGCCGAACGTCACCGCGGATGCCGCCGGGATCTGCCTGAAGTCCGGCAACGCGGTGCTGCTCCGAGGCAGCTCCAGCGCGCGGTCCAGCAACGCCGCGATCGTCGACGTGCTGCGTGCCGCCGCCGTCGGTGCCGGGCTGGACGCGGACGTGATCCAGCTGGTGCCGGGCGACTCCCACGAGAGCGTCAAGGAGCTGATGCGGGCCCGCGGCCTGGTCGACGTGCTCATCCCGCGGGGCGGCGCCGGCCTGATCCGCAGCGTCGTCGAGGAGTCAACGGTCCCCGTGATCGAGACCGGCGTCGGCAACTGCCACGTGTACGTCGACCGCGCCGCCGACCTGGACAAGGCGCTCGCCATCGTGGTCAACGCCAAGACCCACCGGACCAGCGTGTGCAACGCCGCCGAGTCCCTGCTGGTGCACGAGGACGTGGCCGACGCGTTCCTGCCGCGAGTGGTGGCGGCCCTCCAGGACGCCGGCGTCACCATCCACGGCGACGCCGCGTTCACGGCGTACGACGGGGTGGTGGCGGCGACCGACGAGGACCACGCGGCGGAGTACCTCAGCCTCGACATCTCGGCCCGTGTGGTCCCCGACCTGGCCGACGCCGTCGACCACATCCGGCGCTTCTCCAGCGGGCACACCGACGCGATCGTCACCGAGGACCAGTCCGCCGCGCGCCACTTCACCGCCGCGGTCGACTCGGCCGCCGTGCTGGTCAACGCCTCCACCCGGTTCACCGACGGGGCCGAGTTCGGATTCGGCGCGGAGATCGGGATCAGCACCCAGAAGCTGCACGCCCGCGGCCCGATGGGGCTGCCCGAGATGACGTCCACCAAGTACGTCGTGACCGGCGACGGTCACGTCCGCTAGGGCCGCTAGGCTGTCGGGCATGTCGCTGATGGTCATGGCTGCTGAGACCCACGAGGAAGTCAACGAGACCCTGAACTGGGTCGTCGGGGGAACTGCGCTCGGGATCCTGCTGTTCCTGATGCTCGCCCTGGTCCTCTTCGGCGGGGGACGCGAGCACAGCTGAGCACGCCAACCTCGTCCCAGCGACCCACCGCCACCACCGGTCCCCGTCGGATCGGGGTCATGGGCGGGACGTTCGACCCCATCCACCACGGGCACCTGGTGGCCGCCTCGGAGGTGCAGGCGTGGTACGACCTCGACGAGGTCGTCTTCGTCCCCACCGGGGACCCGTGGCAGAAGTCGGACCGGATCGTCTCGCCGGCGGAGCACCGCTACCTGATGACCGTGATCGCCACCGCGGCCAACCCGCGCTTCCGGGTCTCGCGGGTCGACATCGACCGGCGCGGCCCGACGTACACCATCGACACCCTGCGCGACCTGCGCACGGAGCTGCCGGACGCCGAGCTCTACTTCATCACCGGCGCCGACGCCCTGACCGAGATCTTCACGTGGCGCGATGCCGAGGAGCTCTTCGCGCTGGCCAACTTCGTCGGGTGCACCAGACCCGGCTACGAGATGGACGCCGGGATCCTCGACTCGATCCCCGCCGACCGGGTGGCGATCGTCGAGATCCCGGCCCTCGCCATCTCCTCGTCCGACTGCCGCGAGCGCAAGAAGCGCGGGGAACCCGTGTGGTACCTCGTGCCCGACGGCGTCGTCCAGTACATCGCCAAGCACCACCTCTATCCCGGAGACGACTGACCCAGAAATGACAGCCACAGACCACGCCCTCGAGCTCGTCCGAGCGGCCGCGCGAGCGGCGTCCGACAAGCTCGGCCAGCAGATCATCGCCTTCGACGTGAGCGAGCAGCTCGCGATCACCGACGCCTTCGTGCTCGCGTCGGCCACCAACGACCGACAGGTCAAGGCGATCGTCGACGAGGTGGAGGACAAGCTCCGCGAGATCGGCGCCAAGCCGATCCGGCGCGAGGGGGAGCGCGACGGCCGCTGGGTGCTCATCGACTACGGCGAGATCGTCGTGCACGTCCAGCACGAGGAGGAGCGCCAGTTCTACGCGCTCGAGCGGCTGTGGCGCGACTGCCCGGTCATCGAGCTCCCCGCGGACGTCACCTCCGGTGGCTGAGGAGCACCGGCGACTCGTCCTGCTCCGCCACGGCCAGACGGCGTGGAACGCCGAGCGTCGCGCCCAGGGGCACTCGGACGTCCCGCTCGACGACGTCGGGCGCGCGCAGGCCGACGAGGTGGCGCCGTACGTCGCGGGCATGCGGCCGCGGTTCGTCCGGTCCTCCGACCTGGCCCGGGCACGGGAGACCGCCCAGCGCGTGGCCGACGCGGCCGGCCTCGACCTGGTCCTCGACGCCCGCCTGCGGGAGTACCACCTCGGCGAGCGCACCGGCATCACGATGGACGAGTACGCCGCGGCGCACCCGGAGGAGTACCGCGCCTACCGGTCCGGACGCTACGACGTCGTCCCCGGGGGCGAGACGACGGAGCAGGTGGTGCAGCGCGTCGGTGACTGCGTGCGGGAAGCGATGGCGGCGCTCGCGCCGGGCGAGTGTGGCGTGCTGGTCGGTCACGGCGCGGCCCTGAAGGTGTCGCTGCTCGCGATCCTCGGCTGGCCCGACGAGCTGTCCGCCGACCTCGAGGCGCTGCACAACTGCTGCTGGGCCGAGCTGCGCGACTCGGGCCTCGACGGGCGGCTCCGGCTCGGGGCCTACAACCGCCGGGCCGTGGGGAGTCCCGATTTCGCTTCGCCCTCGGGTGTTGGCTAGTATTCCGCGAGTTGTCAGGCACCGGTCACCTGGAGCCGACGCAGAGCAGTAACGATGGGGCTGTGGCGCAGCTGGTAGCGCACCTGCATGGCATGCAGGGGGTCAGGGGTTCGAGTCCCCTCAGCTCCACAACGTGGCGTAGCTAGGTCTGGACCAGAGCAGAACAGGTTCTACTAGTTCTCAGGTCCGCCACATCTCGGACGATCAACGGGGTCAGAGCAACGACGCTCTGACCCCCTTGTCCTTGTCCGCCCCTACCCCACCACCTCCGACGTCGAGCGAGCCACGGATCGCTCGCGGGTCGGAGTTGGTTTGGCCGCGATCCCCCGGGGAATGATGTAGTCATCGCATCTCGGGAAGCCACAGACCAACTCTGATTCGCATCAGCCCTCACGCCTGAAATCGCAGAAGGGCCGGTTCCGTGTGGACCGGCCCTTCTGCGTTCTCGCTTGTACCGCGAATCCTCGAAGTTGACATACCCCATATTGGGCATTCGTCGGGGTTTCTCACGAAAATTCCGGGGCAAAACCCCGGCGTCCTGAACAGCGCCCGTCACCGCATCTCGGGGGAGTGCGGCCCAGCAGAAGAAGAAGACCATGCTGACCACCACCACCGCTCCCAAGCACAAGCGGCGCACCCTCAAGCGTCGTCTCGCCCCCCTCGCCACCGCGATCGTCCTGACCGTCACCGGGACCGTCGCCTCCGGCCAGCTGGTCGCCCCTGCCTTCGCCGCGTCGTACGACGGCAAGCTGAGCGCCACCGCGAAGTCCGGCGCCCACACCGCCACCCTCGCCAAGGGTCCGGTCAAGGCCGTCCTGAAGTTCACCGCCACCCCGGCGGTCCCGAAGGGCCAGGCCATCACCGCCAAGCTGATCATGCGCGACAGCGCCGGCCGCATGGTCGCCCAGAAGTGGGGCGAGAGCCCCGTGACCCTGGACACCACGCGTCAAGACCGCCGGCACCTACTCCTTCTCGGTGTCGACCGCCTGGAACCTGTCGAAGCGCAGCGTCGACTACTCACTCGCCGTCACGCAGTCCACCCTGCCGCACGCCGATCCCGACGCCGACCCCGACGCCGACCCCGACGCCGACGCCGACTCCGACGCCGACGCCGACTCCGACGCCGACGCCGACTCCGACGCCGACGCCGACTCCGACGCCGACCCCGACGCCGACCCCGACTCCGACGCCGACCCCGACTCCGACGCCGACCCCGACGCCGAGCCCGGGTGGCACCCTCGAGAAGCAGGTCTGCGGCACCTGGGTCCTCTACCAGGTCCAGAGCACGACCGAGCTGACCCGGCTCCGTCCCCAGATCGAGGACGCGCTGTCTCTCCCGGGTGTCGTCGGATTCTCCGTGCGCTTCCCCTGGGACGCCGCTGACATCTCCGGCAGCGCCACCACGACGCCGATCCTCGAGACCGCCAAGGACATCGCGGACAGCCAGGGCAAGGCCCTGTCGATCCGGTTCATGGCGGGCGCCCACACCCCGAAGCGCATCTTCGACGCCGGTGCTGCCTACTACACCAGCACCGCCGGCCAGAAGGTTCCGCTCCCGTGGGACAACTCGACCGGTAGCCACCAGGTCTTCCTGGACGCCTACGACGCCTACCTCGGCAAGCTCGCCACCTGGTCGCGGGCCAACGGCGTCAAGCTGCTGCACCTGTCGTGGTACGGCCAGGACTGGGCCGAGCTGAACCACGGCAAGGAGGTCAGGGACGCCAGCGGCTACACCCAGGACAAGTGGCTGACCGGCCACAAGGAGCTGCTCGCCATCGGCGCCAGCCACATGTCGAGCGACCTCGCCGTCGAGGTGCCGATGTCCGGCTACGGCCCCGTCTCCAACGGACCGTCCGCCGCGCTCACCGACGAGGTGATCCGGCTGGCCGGTGCGAAGAGCGACCGGTTCTTCATCCAGGCCAACGGCTGGGACGAGACCCGCGAGTGGGGCGCCCCGGACATGACCACTGAGGGCCAGTTCGACAAGATCTGGGAGAAGCCCGTCATGCGCGGTCTCCAGATGATCCAGCCCGATGGCTACGACTGGTCGAAGGTCTACGCACGGCTCGACCTGAGCAAGGCGACGTACGCCGAGGTCTACCTGCCCAGCTTCTGGCAGACCCCGGGTCCGACGGCCCAGTACAACCACAACACCGACGCCAGGATCGCCCAGCTGGAGAACGAGATCGAAGCGTTCGCCGACCGGACCTGCTGAGGGAGGTGGGGCGTGTGCCGGGTCCGTCCGCGGACCCGGCACACCGCATCCTCACCGACCTCCCTATGCTCCCTCCCCATGTGCTCCCTCCGACTTTCTCTCTCGGGCAGAACCCAGCAGGAGAAGAATGTCCCCCTCCCTCAGCCCCACCCCCTCGCGTAGCCCGCTGCGGATCTCCCGCGGCCTGGTGGCCTGGCTCGTGGCCGCCGCGCTCGTCGGGTCCCTCGCCTGGACCCAGCTGACACCGGCCACGGCCGGCGACCGTTCCACCACCGAACGCGTCGGCTCGGCCTCGGCCGGCCAGCGCACCGCCCTCGCCCGGGCGGTCTGCGGCACCTGGGTGCTCTACCAGGTGACCAGCGCCCGCCAGCTGAAGGTGCTGCGCCCCCAGATCGAGGACGCGCTCGCGGTGCCCGGAGTGGTCGGCCTCTCCGTCCGCTTCCCCTGGAACGCGGTCGACCTCCGCGGCGACCGGAGGAGCCACCCGATCCTGCGCACCGCGAACAAGATCGCGAAGAGCCAGCACAAGGAGCTCTCCCTCCGCTTCATGGCCGGTTCCTACACGCCCGGCCGTGTCTTCCGCGCCGGCGCGTCCTACTACAGGTACGGCGGTGACAAGGTCCCGCTGCCGTTCGACAACAACACCGGCAGGCACGCGGTGTTCGTGAAGGCCTACAAGAAGTACGTCGCCCGGCTCGCCACCTGGTCGCGTCAGCACGACGTCCGTCTGCTCCACCTCTCGCAGTACGGCCAGGACTGGGCCGAGCTCAACCACGGGTCCGAGATCCGCGCCGCCCGCGGCTACACCGAGCGCAGGTGGCTCCGAGCGCACCGCCAGCTGATCGACATCGGCGCCCGGCAGAGCTCGGGCAAGCTCGCCGTCGAGCTGCCGCTCTCCGGTTACGGCCCGCTCTCCGAGGGCCAGTCGGCCAAGCTCGCGTCCAAGGTGATCAAGACCGTCGGCAAGAACAGCCCGCGGTTCTTCGTCCAGGCCAACGGCTGGGACGAGACCCAGGAGTGGGGCTCACCCACCACGAGGGTCGAGGGCGACTTCGACGCCGTCTGGCGCAAGCCCGTGATGCGCGGTCTCCAGATGATCCAGCCCGACGGCTACGACTGGAGCCGGGTCTTCGACGGGCTCGAGCGCACCCACGCGACGTACGCCGAGGTCTACCTGCCGAGCTTCTGGCAGGTTCCCGGACCCACCCCTCAGTACAACCACAACACCCGGGCGCGGATCGCCCAGCTGGAACGCCAGATCCAGGCGTTCCACCGCCAGACCTGCTGAGGGATCAGGGAAGGACGTGTCGGGCCCGCGCTGCCGTCGGGCCCGACACGTTCGATACCTCAGGTGGCGTAGGTACCCGGTTTTCGGGACGCGCCGGACGCCGCACTCGTCCAGACTCTCTCGGGTGAGGGGACGCTTGCGCGCCGGCATTGCCGGCGTCGCTCTATCTGTGGTGGCCGCCGGACTTGCTGTCGTGCTGCCGGCGGGTGCTGCGCACGCCGCCTGGGCTGCGCCTGCCCAGGAGCGCTCGATCGGGGGCACCGGCCGCGCCAGCCTGTTCCCGTGGGGCATGGCCTGGAACCCGGTCAGCCAGAAGTACATCGTCACCGACTACTTCAACTACCAGGTCCGCCAGTACAACGCGGACTGGACCTACGACAAGACGCTCCCGCAACCTTCCGCCGCGACCGGTGACCCGGAGTCGGTGCTCGCCCAGGTGGCCGTCGACCCGCGCAACGGCGACATCTTCGTGGGCAAGCCGAAGCCGGACACGCTGGCGCACTACGACGCCGCGGGCAACCGCCTCGACGACATCGTCGTCGACCCCGGCTCGGGACCGCAGACCTACACCGCCTGGCTGACCATCGACGACGAGGGCTACATCTACGTCCTCGACAGCCACCTCTGGAACACCGCCGCCGACCCGTCCCGCCTGATCAAGCTGGCACCCGGTGGTGGGTCCCAGGTCGCAGTCTGGGACCTCAACTTCCCCAACCAGCAGCCCGGCCAGTTCTACGGGATCGACGTGGCCGACAACGGCAACATCTACCTCGCCGACTCGATCAACCGGCGGGTCCAGGTGCTGTCCAGCACCGGTGGCTACCTGGGGTCGATCGGCTCCGCCGGCGGTCCGGACATCAACGGCGGGCTCTCCGGTGACCTCCGCAGCGTGCTCGTCGACGATGCGACCAACAAGCTGTACGTCGTGGACGCCCTGCAGAACCAGATCGAGGTGTTCGCCCTCAACGGGTTCGGCAACGCCGGAACCCCGCTGTTCCGCATCGGCGCCGGGGGAGAGGGCACCGGGCCCGGCCAGCTGATCGCGCCGCGCTCGCTGACGTTCGGGCCGGAGGGCCACCTGTGGGTCACGGAGTACGGCAACTACCGGATCCAGGCCTTCGACCCGGCCACGGGAGCCTCGCTCGACATCCAGCCGTCGCCGCTGCCGGACCGGCCGATGGGCCAGCTCGGCCAGCCGCGCGACGTCGCCGTCGACCCCGCCACGGGTGACGTGTGGGTGGCGGACACCTGGAACCAGCGGTTCTGCCGCTACGCCGCGGACGGCACGCACGAGGGCTGCTGGGGCGGCCGCGGCAACCTGCCGCCGTACGGCATCAAGTACCCGCGCGGCATCGGCTTCGACCCGGTCAACCGTCGGGTGTGGGTGGCCAACAACGCCGGCGGCACCATCTACGTCTACGACGACCAGGCCAACTTCCTGTTCCAGGTCGGCAACGAGGACAACCGCCGCAACAGCGTGCCCGGCATGTTCGAGAAGCCGTTCGCGATCGGCTTCGGCAACGGGTACGCGTACGTCACCGACGTCGGGTCGACGTACGAAGGCAACACGGTGAAGGTGAAGATCCTCAACGCCACCACCGGGGCCGAGGTGGGCGTCATCTCGGGCCGCAACTCGAAGTCGGTCGCGGTCGACGCGGCCACCGGGCTGGTCTACGTCGCGGATGCGGGCGTGAACCAGCAGAAGATCTACGTCTACAACCCGACCGGCGGCACGCCGGTGCGCAGCTTCGGCGGCAAGGGCACGACCAACGGCAAGTTCACCGGCCTGTGGGGTGTGACCGTGGCGAACGGCGTCGTCTACGCCACTGACGAGGCGCAGTCGCGGGTGCAGGCGTTCAGCACCACAGACGGATCCTTCCTGGGCAAGTGGGGCGGTGCCGGCACGGGGCCGTACCAGATGCGGAACCCGTCGGGCATCTCGCACGACGCGCAGGGGCGCGTGTACGTCGCTGACTCGGCCAACGACCGGATCGCCGTCTTCGACCCGGCCACGGCCAAGCCGGCCTACCAGTTCTCGCGGCCGACGCTCACGCTGACCTCGCCCGCCAACAACAGCTCGACCGACGTGCCGCTCGTGGTCTCCGGGCGGGTGACCGACAACCGGTCGATCGCCAGTGTCGAGGTCTCCGTCCGCGACAACACCACCGGGCTCTGGTGGGACGCTGCCACCGCGACCTGGACGCCCACCCAGACCTGGGGCTTCGCGCCGTACCGCGGGACGCCGACGGACGCCCAGTGGTCGTGGACCTTCGCCGGGCCGCAGTACGGCCGCACCTACCACTTCGAAGCGCGCGCCCGGGACGCCGACAACAGCCTCTCCTCGCCGGTGCGGACCACCGACGTGCGCGTCAGCAAGCCCGACAACGTCGCGCCGGACACCACCCTGGACACGCCGGCGAAGCCCTCGACCGTGCCGATGGGACCGATCGCGATCGACGGCACGGCGTCCGACAACGCCGGTGTCGCCGGGGTGAAGTACTCCGTGCAGCACCAGCGCAGCGCGCAGTGGTGGACGGGCAGTGCGTGGAGCACGACGCAGACCTGGTTCAACGCGACGGTCGCGAGCCCGGGTGCCACCAGCACCGGCTGGAGTGCGTCGTTCACGCCGCCGAGCGCCGGTCGCTACTACGTCTACGCCGCGGCCACCGACGGCTCGGGCAACCAGGACGCGACACCCGCCGACACGGACGTCACTGCCGAGCTGGCCGGGCCGGACTCCACGCCGGCCAACGGGACGATCACCGCCCCCAAGGCCAACCAGGTGCTGCCGCTCGGCCCGCTCACCTTCTCCGGCAAGGCGACCGACGACACCGGCGTGGGCTGGGCCGACGTGGCGATCCAGAACCGCGACACCGGGAAGTGGTGGAACGACGTCACGCAGACCTGGGTCACCGCGTTCACCTGGAACAACGGCGAGTCCACCCCGGCCACCCGCTGGGCGAGCCCGACCACCTGGTCCTACGCCTACACGCCTCCGGCCGCGGGCAACTACCGCGTCGGCGTCCGGGCGCGCGACAACGACGGCCGCGTCGACGCCACGCCGGCCTGGGTGAACTTCAGCGTCTCCTGACCGGCAATGGCCCGGTCGGACCATGTCGCCCCCGGCGTCGCGGGTCCTACGCTCCCTCCGGGACGGTCCATCCAAGGGAGGCTTTTCTCATGGCACGAACACTGACCGCTTTCTCGACGCTGGCACTCGCGCCGGCACTGCTCGTCGCAGCGACCGCGACCAGTTCGCCGGCCGCGGCACCGGCACCGCCGGCGAACGTGACCGTCACCATCAAGGCGGAGGGCACGGACCTCTCCGGCCAGGTGAAGAGCGCCAAGCCGCAGCGCTGCGCCGCCGACCGGACGGTGATCGTCTTCCGGCAGCGCGGAGCCCGGGGTGGCGGCGACGACGAGCGCTTCGCCATGGACACCACCGACGAGCAGAACGGCAAGTTCGTCTGGTCGACCGGCAACACCGGCACCGAGGGCCGCTTCTACGCGAAGGTCGGGAAGAAGCCGGGCTGCAAGAAGGACACCAGCCCGACGATCCGGGCGCAGCGCGAGGAGTGAGCCACGGGCCGCTCAGGCGACCTCGCGGAGGCGGCCCGTTCCGACGTCGAAGACGAACCCGCGCACCTGGTCGGTGTGCGGGATGAACGGGCTCGCCTTGATCCGGGCGATCGACTGACGGACGTCGGTGTCGAGGTCGTCGAACGCCTCGGCGGCCCAGGCCGGCTTCAGCCCGGTGTCCTCCTGGATCGAGGCCTTGAAGTCGTCGTCGGTGAAGGTGAGCATCCCGCAGTCGGTGTGGTGGATCAGCACGATCTCCTTCGTGCCGAGCAGCCGCTGGCTGATCGCGAGCGACCGGATCTCGTCGTCGGTGACCACGCCGCCGGCGTTGCGGATGACGTGCGACTCGCCCTCCTCGAGGCCGAGGATCGCGTAGACGTCCAGGCGCGCGTCCATGCAGGCGAGGACCGCGATGTTCTTCGACGGCGGCAGGGGGAGCGGGCCGGAGAACCCGGCGGCGTACTTCTCGTTGTTCTCGAGCAGCTGGTCGGTCACGGACATGGCGGAACCTCCTGGAAAGGAATGGTTCCTAAACTGTAGTGACTAGATCGAGATAAACAACTAAAGGTCAGGTGATGGTCATGCCGCCGTCGACGGGGAGGGTCTGCCCGGTGACGTAGCCGGCTGCGTCCGAGGCCAGGAAGACGACGGTGGCGGCGAGCTCGGCCGGGTTGCCCTTGCGCCCGACCGGGATCCGCGGCCCCTGCGACTCGAGGTAGCCGGGTGGGTACTGGTCGGTCATCTCCGACTCGAAGAAGCCGGGCGCGATCGCGTTGACGCGGATGCCCTTGCGGCCGGTCCACTGCTGCGCGAGGTCGCGGGTCAGCCCGATCAGCCCGGCCTTCGACGCGGCGTACGCCGCCTGGGGGAGTCCGGCGGTGGTGAGGCCGAGCACCGAGGAGATGTTGATGATGCTCGACCCGGGCTGCATCACCCGGCCGCACGCCTGCGCCATCCAGTAGCAGCCGTTGAGGTTGACGTCGATCACCTGCCGGAACTGCTCGGGCGTCTCCCGGGTGGCGGGTACGGCGGTGCCGACGCCGGCGTTGTTGACCAGGACGTCGACCCGCCCGAACTCCTCCATCGCCAGCGCGACCAGGTCGGTGCAGGACTGCGGGTCGGACACGTCGGTCGCCGCGGTCAGCGCGCGCTTCCCGGCGGCCTCGACGAGCTTGGCGGTGTCGGCCAGCCGGTCCACGCGCCGGGCGCCGAGGGCCAGGTCGGCGCCGGCCTCCGCGAGACCCTGGGCGAAGGCGACGCCGAGCCCGCTCGAGGCGCCGGTGACGATGGCGACCTTGCCGTCCAGCCGGAACATGTCGGTGACAGTCATGCCGCGACCCTAGCGATCGGCGTCGGCTCCGAGCAGCGACCTCCGGATGTCGGTCTTCAGCACCTTCCCGACCTTGGAGCGGGGGAGGTCCGCCCAGATCTCGACCTGCTTGGGCGACTTCACGCTGCCGATCCGCTCCTTGACGAACGCCGCGAGCTCGGTCGGGTCCAGCTCCTGCCCGGCCCGCGCCTGGACCACGGCGGTCACCCGCTCGCCCCACTTCTCGTCCGGCAGCCCGACGACCGCGCAGTCCTGCACGGCCGGGTGCGCCATCAGCGCCTGCTCGACCTCGGTGGAGTACACGTTGAAACCGCCGGTGATCACCATGTCCTTGGCCCGGTCGACGATGAACAGGAAACCGTCGTCGTCGAGGTAGCCGATGTCGCCCGTGTGGTGCCAGCCGTACGCCGAGGCCTCGGCCGTCGCGTCCGGGTTCTTGTAGTAGCCGGCCATCACCAGCGAGCTGCGGACCACGATCTCGCCGCGCTCGCCGCGGGGGAGCAGGCCGCCGTCCGGTGCCATCACGGCCACCGTGACCAGCGGGGTCGGCCGTCCGGCCGACGAGAGTCGCTCGACGGCCACCGACCCGTCCGGCCGGAAGTGGTCGCGCGGGGCCATCGTCGAGATCATCATCGGCGCCTCGGTCTGTCCGAACAGCTGCGCCATCACCGGGCCGACCCGGGTGAGCGCCTCCTCCAGCCGGGACGCGGACATCGGGGCGGCGCCGTACCAGAAGCACTGGAGCGACGACAGGTCCGTGGCATCGAGCCGCTCGTGCTCGAGGACCATGTAGATGAGGGTCGGCGGCAGGAACGTGTGCGTGACCCGGTGCCGCTCGATCAGGCCGAGGAACGCCCCCACGTCGGGGGACCGCATCACCACGATCTCCCCGCCGAGCGCCAGCACCGGGAAGCAGAGGACGCCTGCGGCGTGGGTCAGCGGCGCGAGCGCGAGGTAGACCGGCCGGCCCGTGAACGGGTAGCTGACCAGGGTGAGGGCGGTCATCGTCTCGAGGTTCGTGCCGGTCAGCATCACGCCCTTGGGTCGCCCGGTCGTGCCGCCGGTGCCGACGATCATGGCGAGATCGTCGACCGCAGACCCATCGACGATCTCGCCACGCTTGTCCCCGAGGAACTCGTCCCAGCCCAGCGCTCCGTCCGCCTCGCCGTCCAGGCAGACCAGCGTGGTCACGCCGGGGAGGTCGTGCCGGATCTTGTCCACCAGCGGCGCGAACGCCGACTGGTAGATCAGGACCGAGCACTCGAAGAGGTCGAGCAGCTCGCGGTTCTCCGCCGCCTCGTTGCGCGGGTTGACGGGACACCAGACCGCACCGGTCCTGCTGATCCCGAACACGCAGGTGAAGGCCACCGGGTCGTTGGCGGACAGGATCGCCACCTTGTCGCCCGGCCGCACGCCGCGGCGTACGAGCGCCGCAGCGATCCGGCGGCTGAGCTCCACGACCTCGGCGTAGGTCAGGGTCTCGCCGTCGGTGGTCAGGCAGGGCGCGTCGGGTCCGATCGACGCGCCCTTGTCGAGGTAGTCGACCAGGCGCACGGGTCAGCTCTCGACGGTGACGACCGGCTCGGCGACCAGCCCGAAGGCGCGCAGCACCCCGAGCAGCTCGCGGTGCCCGAACGCCTGGCAGCCCGACGCGAACCCGACCCGCTTCGGCGGTTGCTGGAGCAGCGAGTACGCCGCCCAGGCCTGCATCAGCCCGGTCTGCTTGTAGTTCTGGTTGCCGTGGATCACGCAGTGCGCGCGTCCGAGGGGACCGGACGCGTGCACCGAGTCGAGCGACTTGTTCAGCCGCGGGTTCTCCCGGGGCGGCATCACGTTCATCACCTGGGCCGCGGTGGCCTCGAGGGCGGCGAACTTCTCCTCGTCCTCCATGTCCGCCGTCGCCTCGATCGCCGCGGTGACGATCTGGGGGACGCCGAGCATCAGCGCCCGGTTGAACACCCCGCCGAGCGCCTTGACGTTGGCCACGCGCGGGTCGCGGCGGTACCAGACCGGGTGCGACGTCCCGCCCCAGGGCAGAGCGAGCCCGAGCTCGTGCTGCCCCGGGATGACGAGCTGGTAGTGGCCGGCGGCGGGGTCGAACGGCTGGTAGGCGTTCTGCTCGAGGTAGTGCGCGCCGGAGAGTGCGGCGTTGAACAGGATCGTCTGGGTGGACGCGATGGTCGGGCTCCCGCCCCAGAACACCGCGATGTCGAGGGTGTCGAGCCCCGGCTTCTCGAGGCAGATCTCGGCCGCGATCTCGCCGGTGGTGTACATCTGCGCGACGCCGGGCGCGAGCAACAGCCCGGCGGCGGCGAACTGGGCGCCGTACTCCTCGTCGCACTTGATGACCCAGTCCTGCTCGCCGGTGGTGTCGAGGTAGTGGACGCCCGCGGCCAGGCAGGCCTCGACGACCTCGGGACCGAACCGGCTGAACGGCCCGACGGTGTTGCAGACGACCGAGGCCCCCCTGAAGAGCTCGGTCAGCGAGGCGACGTCGTGGGTGACCTCGGCGATCTCGTAGTCGGCGGTCTCGATGCCGGCGACGTGCGACTCCATCGAGGTCTTGAGCTTGCCGCCGTCGCGGCCGGCGGCGACGAAGGGCACGTGGTACTCGCGGAGGTACTCGCAGATCAGGCGGCCGGTGTAGCCGGAGGCGCCGTAGACGATGACGGGCTTGTCGGTCATGGTCACATCCCCATTCCGCCGTCGACCGGCAGGCCGACGCCGTTGACGAACCTGGAGGCGTCGGACGCGAGGAAGACCACGGCGTCCGCCATGTCGGCCACCTCGCCGAGCCGGCCGGAGGGAGTGAGCTCGATGACCGCGCCGACCGCCTCCTCCGGGGAGCCGAAGAGGCCGAGCGCGGCCATGTCGGCCGCGAGTCCCTGGCCCATGGCCGTGGGGACCAGGCCGGGGTAGACGCAGTTGATGCGTACGCCGTAGCCGAGCTTGCCGGACTCCATCGCCGCGACCCGGGTGAGCCGGTCGACCGCGGACTTGGTGGCCGAGTAGATCGGGATGCCGGGGAAGGCGATCGTCGCCGCGACCGAGGAGATGTTGATGATGCTGCCGCCCTTGCCGCCGAGACCGTCGGGCCGCATCGTGCGCAGGCCCCACTTGAGGCCCAGCGCGGTGCCGAGGATGTTCACGTCGAGCATGGTCCGGATGTCCTTCGGGTCGACCTCGGTGATCAGGCTGGTGATCTCGACACCGGCGTTGTTGACCAGGATGTCCAGCCCGCCGAAGTCGGAGGCGGCCGCCGTGGTGGCGTTCTCCCAGCTGGCCTCGTCGGTCACGTCGAGGTGCACGAAGCCGTGCCCGTCGCCCTTGAGCGAGTCGGCGACCTTCCCGCCGACGTCGTCCTGCAGGTCGGCGATGACGACGCGGGCGCCGTTGGCCGCCAGGGCCTGGGCCATGCCCTCCCCGAGTCCCTGCGCGCCCCCGGTCACGAGGGCGGTGCGTCCGGTCAGGTCGAGGTCGGTCATGGGGGAGCTCCTCTGCTCGGCGGGTGGTGGCGGTCACAACGTGCCGCTCGCTCTTGACAGTTGTCAAGACTTTGCTGGACATTCGTCAAGAATTATCCGGTCAACTGTCAAGACGTCCCGGATCAGGGACCCGCTCTCCACTAAGGTGTGCCGCATGCCCAGCACGAGCACCGCCACCAAGGCGCCGGCCAAGGCGCCGCGCCGCCCGCCGGCCGACAAGTACGACGAGCGCCGCAACCAGCTCGCCGAGTCGGCGCTGCAGACGCTCGGCGAGCTCGGCTACGCCCGCTCCAGCCTGCGCGAGATCGCGAACAACTCGGAGTTCAGCCACGGGGTCGTGCACTACTACTTCCAGGACAAGCTCGAGCTGATCGTCTACTGCGTCCGCCACTACAAGAAGCAGTGCGTCACCCGGTACGACGCCGTGGTCACCGACTCCACGACGGCCGCCGAGCTGCTCGACGCGTTCGCGGCCAAGCTGGTCGAGACGCTGCAGGACGAGGCGCCGATGCACCGGCTCTGGTACGACCTGCGCACCCAGAGCATGTTCGAGGAGCAGCTCCGCGAGGCCGTGCTCCAGATCGACCAGACCCTGGAGGAGATGATCTGGCGGGTCGTCAGCCGCTACGCCGAGCTGGCCGGCCGGGAGCCCCGCGTCGCGCCTGCCGCGGCGTACGGACTGCTCGACGGGGTCTTCCAGCAGGCGCTGCTCGGCCACCTCACCGGCAACGCCGCGGCCCTCGACGACCTGGTCGCCCAGGTCCACGCCCTGATGCCGCTGCTGCTCGCCGACTAGCGGTACCATGGCCGGCATGCGGAGGATCCTGCTCCTTACCTAGCCGCGTCGGTGCGCACACTCGACGCGGCTGCCCCTCGCTCAGAGGGGCTTTTTTGTGCCCACCGTCAGGAGCAGGACCACCGCCAACAGACGTGAGAGAGACGAGATGAGCGAGCAGCCAGAGCAGCAGGGGACCGAACCCGCCGCCTACGACGTGCACGCGACCGAGGCGAAGTGGCAGCGGGTCTGGGACGAGCTCGACCCGTTCCGCGCCGACGACGACAGTCCGCGCGAGAAGCGCTACGCGCTGACGATGTTCCCCTACCCGAGCGGTGACCTGCACATGGGTCATGCCGAGGTGACGGCGCTGCACGACGTGGTCGCGCGCTACTGGTGGCAGAAGGGCTTCGAGGTCCTGAACCCGATGGGCTGGGACTCCTTCGGCCTGCCCGCGGAGAACGCCGCGATCCGCAACAACGAGCACCCCGCGTCGTACACCTACGCCAACATCGAGACGCAGTACGAGTCCTTCAAGAAGTACGGCGTCTGCTTCGACTGGTCGCGCCGGCTGCACACCTCCGACCCGGAGTACTACCGCTGGACCCAGTGGCTGTTCCTGAAGTTCCGGGAGCGGGGGCTGGCCTACCGGAAGAACAGCCCGGTCAACTGGTGCCCGAACGACCAGACCGTGCTGGCCAACGAGCAGGTCGTCGACGGGCACTGCGAGCGGTGCGGGGCCGAGGTCACCAAGCGCGAGCTGACCCAGTGGTACTTCAAGATCACGGAGTACGCCCAGGAGCTGCTGGACTGCCTGGACGACCTGGAGCCGACCTGGCCGGCCCGGGTGGTCACCGCACAGCGCAACTGGATCGGCCGCTCCGAGGGCGCGCACGTCGACTTCCGCGTCGAGGGCCGCGCCGAGCCGATCACCGTCTACACGACGCGCCCGGACACGATCTTCGGTACGACGTTCATGGTCGTCGCGGTCGACTCGCCGCTGGCCGACGAGCTGGTCACCGACGGCCAGCGCGCCGCGTTCGAGACCTACCGCGAGGAGATCCGCAGGGAGACCGAGATCGAGCGGCTGTCCAACGACCGCCCGAAGACGGGCGTCGACCTGGGCGTCACCGCGACCAACCCGGTGACCGGTACGCAGATGCCGGTGTGGGCAACCGACTACGTGCTGGCCGACTACGGCACCGGCGCGGTGATGGGCGTGCCGGGCGGCGACCAGCGCGACTGGGAGTTCGCCACGGTCATGGGCCTGGAGATCATCCGGACGACCCAGCCGCCCGACGGCTACGACGGTGAGTCGTACAACGGCGAGGGTCCGGCGATCAACTCGCCCGCGCCCGGCGTCGACGCCGCACTGGACATCAACGGCCTGGGTGTGGCCGAGGCGAAGCGCGCGACCATCGACTTCCTGGAGGAGCAGGGGAGCGGCAAGGGCGCCGTCAACTTCCGGCTGCGCGACTGGCTGCTGAGCCGGCAGCGCTACTGGGGCGTCCCGATCCCGATCATCCACTGCGAGAAGGACGGCGAGGTCGCCGTTCCCTACGACCAGCTGCCGCTGGAGCTGCCAGAGCTGCGCGGCGCCGACCTGAAGCCCAAGGGCGTCTCGCCGCTGGCCGCGGCCTCGGAGTGGATCGACGTGGCGTGCCCGACCTGTGGCGGCCCCGCCAAGCGGGACAGCGACACGATGGACACCTTCGTCGACTCGTCGTGGTACTTCCTGCGCTACTGCTCACCGGACTACACCGATGGCCCGTTCGACGTCGCGAAGGCGAATGCCTGGATGCCGGCCGACATCTACGTCGGCGGCGTCGAGCACGCGGTGCTGCACCTGCTGTACGCGCGCTTCTTCACCAAGGTCCTGCGCGACATGGGGATGCTGGAGGTCGGCGAGCCGTTCTCCGCCCAGCTGAACCAGGGCTTCGTCATCAACCGTGGCAAGAAGATGAGCAAGTCGCTGGGCAACGGCGTCAATCTGGGGGACCAACTTGCGGACTTCGGAGTGGACGCGGTCCGACTGACGCTGGTCTTCGCCGGCCCGCCGGAGGACGACATCGACTGGGCCGACATGTCGCCGGGTGGTTCGCTGCGCTTCCTGCAGCGCGCGTGGCGGCTGTCGGGTGACGTGACGTCGCCCGTCGGTGTCTCGCCCGAGGGCGGCGACGCGGCTCTGCGCAAGGCCACCCACAAGACCGTGCACGAGGCCGGCCAGCTGGTCGAGGACGAGCGGTTCAACGTGATGGTGGCCCGGGTGATGGAGCTGGTGAACGTCACCCGCAAGGCGATCGACTCCGGCGCCGGTCCCGAGGACCCGGCCGTGCGCGAGGCCGTCGAGGCGGTGGCGGTCCTGCTGTCGCTGGTGGCGCCGTACACCGCCGAGGAGATGTGGGAGCGGCTGGGCCACGAGCCGACCGTCGCGCGTGCGGGCTGGCCTGAGGTCGACGCGGCGCTGCTGGTCGACGACGCGGTCACCGCCGTCGTGCAGATCCAGGGCAAGGTCCGGGCGCGGCTGGAGGTGTCGCCGGACATCTCGGAGACCGACCTGGAGGCGCTGGCGCTGGCCGACCCCGCCGTCGTCAAGGCGATCGACGGGCGCCCGGTGCGGAAGGTGGTCGTGCGCGCCCCGAAGCTGGTCAACGTCGTCGTCTGAGACCGGGCAGGACGCACGAGGCGCGGCCGGTTAGCCTTCGGCCATGTCGTCCGTCCGGGTGGTCACCGACTCCACGGCCACCCTGCCCGCAGAGGTGGCCGCCGAGCGCGGGATCGTCGTCGTGCCGCTCCAGGTGGTGATCGGCGCGGACGTCTACGACGAGGGCGCCGAGGGGGCGACGCCGGAGACGGTGGCGCAGGCGCTGCGCGAGTTCCGGCCGGTGAGCACGTCGCGGCCGGCGCCCGCGCACATGCTGGAGGTCTACGAGGAGGCCGCCCGGGACGGTGCCTCGGCAGTGGTGTCGATCCACCTGTCGGGCGAGATGAGCGGCACGTTCGAGTCCGCCCAGCTCGCGGCCGAGGACGCGTCGATCCCCGTGTACGCCGTCGACAGCCGGCAGGTCGGCGTCGCCACCGGGTTCGCGGCGCTGACCGCGGTCGACGTGCTCGATGCCGGCGGCTCCGCCGAGGAGGCGGCCAAGGCGGCGCGCGCCCGCGCCGAGGCGTCCGCCGTCGCTGTTCTACGTCGACACGCTCGAGTACCTCCGCCGCGGCGGTCGGATCGGCGCCGCGGCCGCCCTGTTCGGGGGTGCGCTCTCGGTGAAGCCGCTGCTCCAGATCGCCGACGGCAAGGTCGCCTCGCTGGAGAAGGTGCGGACGGCCGCACGGGCGCTGGGCCGGCTCGAGGAGCTCGCCGTCCAGGCCGCGGGCGAGGAGCAGGTGGACGTCTGCGTCGCGCACCTCGCCAGCCCGGACCGCGCCGCGCAGCTCGCCGAGAACCTCACGACCAGGCTCGCCGACCAGCTCGACGGCCGCGAGGTGTGGTGCGCCGAGCTGGGTGCCGTCCTGGGCGCGCACGTGGGGCCCGGGATGCTCGCCGTGTGTGTCTCGCCCCGCCCCTGACCGGAAGCCGCACGTCGGGATCGCCCTGGTGAGCGTGGAATCGGGAGTTCTCCACAGCTTCGGGAACGGCCCTGTCGCGCGTTCAGGCGGGTGCCTACGGTCCTCGCCATGCGAACCCGTCGCCCGAGCCAGGACCACCAGGAGGCCGTCGCCCGCCGCCTCGCGCTGCTGAGCGCGGAGCTGGCCGGCGTGCGCGAGGAACCGCCCGCCCCCGACCCTCCTCCGGAGGAGCCGACCCACACCCGGGTGGCGGCGCCGTTCCGGCGAGTGGTCGCCCCACCGGAGCCGGAGCCGCCCGACGATCGAACCCGACCCCGTCCCGGTGGTGCCGCGGCCGGGCCGGCATGCGTCGCGCCGGGTCGGGCGCAGCCTGGCCGGAGCGGTGCCGGACACGCTGCGCGGCCGGGTGGCACTCGGGCCGGCCCAGCTGGCCCTGGTGGCCGTGCTGGTCGCGGTCGGGCTCGCCGTGACCTGCTGGTGGGTGATCCGCGGCGACCCGCACACCGTGGCCGCGCCGCCCGGTCCCGAGCCGGTCGCGGGCGGCCTGGCGGCGCCCGCTTCGGCGGCGGCCGATCCCGCGGCCGCGAACCCGTCGGCGACCGCCACGTCGTCGGCGGGCTCGGTCACGGTCGACGTCGCCGGGAAGGTACGCCGCCCGGGCATCGTCGTGCTCGACACCGGCGCCCGGGTCGTCGACGCGCTGAAGGCGGCCGGGGGCGCCCGGCCGGGGGTGGACCTGAGCTCGCTCAACCTGGCGCGGGTCCTGGTCGACGGTGAGCAGCTGCTCGTCGGGGTCCCCGCGGTCGTCGGCGTCGCGGGTGGGGCCGTGCCGACGACCGCGGCCGACGGCCCGCTGGTCAACCTCAACACCGCGACCCAGCCGGAGCTCGAGACCCTCCCCGACGTGGGGCCGGTGACGGCCGAGGCGATCCTGGCCTGGCGCACCGAGCACGGCGGCTTCACCTCGGTCGAGGAGCTGCTGGAGGTGGACGGCATCGGCGACGCCACGCTGGCCACGATCGCGCCGCACGTGACGGTCTGAGCCGGGGTGCCGCGGGAGGTCGCCCGACCTGCGGCTGCCGCTGCTCGGGCTGGCGGCCTGGGCGGCTGGGCTCGCGGGGCGCTGGCTGCCCTGGGAGGCGGGGGCGGTGCTCGTGGCCGCCGGGTGCGTGGCGGTGCTGGCGCTGCGTGGCCGGCTGCTCGGCCGGGTGCTGACCGGGCTCGGCGTGCTGCTCGTGTTCGCGGCCGTGCTGGCCGGTGCGCCTGCTTCGTCAGGAGCAGGCCGCGACCAACCCGGTGGCCGAGCTGGCCGACGAGCGCGCGGTGGCGACGCTGGACGTGCTGGTCGGGTCCGACCCGCGGGTGGTCCCCGGCCGCTACGACGATCGCGTCCTGGTCCGGGGCCGGGCGGTCCGGGTCACCGGCCGCGGGTCCACCCACGGGCTGTCGACGCCCGTGCTGGTGCTGGCCGATCTCTCGTGGCTCGACGTCCGGTTGGGCAGCACGCTGCGCACCACCGCCCTGCTCTCGCCGGCCGACGAGCCTGGCCTGGCGGCCGTCGTCTCCGCGCGCGGCGAGCCGGAGGTGCTGACCGGCCCCGACGTGTGGTGGCGCGGGTCGCAGGCGGTCCGGGACTCGATCCGCGCGTCGGTGGCCGACCGGCCACCGAGCCAGCGGGCGCTGGTCCCGGCGCTGGTGGACGGCGACGACGACGGCCTGGACCCCGGGCTGGCCGACGACTTCCGGACCACCGGGCTCACCCACCTGCTGGCCGTGTCCGGCACCAACCTCACCCTCGTCGTCGGCTTCCTGCTCGTGCTCGCGCGGTGGTGCGGGGTGCGCGGCCGTTGGCTGTACGCCGTCGGGGCCGTGGGGATCGTCGGCTTCGTGCTGCTGGCCCGCACCGAGCCGAGCGTGGTGCGGGCGGCGGCGATGGGCACGGTCGGCCTGCTGGCGATGGGCACCGACGGCCGCCAGCGAGGGACCCGCGCGCTCGGGGCGGCCGTCGTGGCCCTCCTGCTGGTCGATCCCGGTCTCGCCACGAGCGTGGGCTTCGCGCTCTCGGTCGCGGCCACAGCCGGGATCCTGCTGCTCGCGCCCGGGTGGCGGGACGCCCTGGCGAGGTGGCTGCCGCGCTGGCTCGCCGAGGCGATCGCCGTGCCGGCCACCGCCCAGCTCGCCTGCACGCCGCTGGTCGCCGCCATCTCCGGCCAGGTCAGCCTGGTCGCGGTGGTCGCCAACCTGGCGGTCGCGCCCGCGGTCGGGCCGGCCACCGTGCTCGGGCTGGCCGGCGGCCTGCTCGGGCTGGTCTGGCCCTGGGCCGGTCAGCAGCTCGGCACCCTGGCGTCCCTGTGCGTCGCCTGGATCGTCGAGGTGGCCCGGCGCGGCTCCGACCTGCCGGCTGCCGCGGTCGGCTGGGGGACCACCGCCGGAGCGCTGGCGCTGCTGACCGCGCTGACGATCGGGGTCGCGTTGGCCGGTCCGCGCCTGCTGCGCCGGCCGGTCGGCGGGATCGGCTGCAGCTGCCTGCTGGTCGTGGCGGTGCTGGTCCGGCCGCCGACGCCCGGGTGGCCGCCGGACGGCTGGGTGCTCGTGGCCTGCGACGTCGGGCAGGGCGACGCGCTGGTGGTGCGCGCCGGCCCCGGGTCGCGGCGTGGTGGTCGACGCCGGGCCCGAGCCCGCGGCCGTGGACGGTTGCCTGGACCGGCTCGGCATCGAGACGGTGCCGCTGCTGGTGCTCACCCACTTCCACGCCGACCACGTCGACGGGCTGGCCGGCGTGCTCGACGGCCGGTCGGTCGGCGAGCTGGACGTGTCGCCGCTCGCCGACCCGCCCGAGGGCGAGCGCGAGGTCGCGTCCGTCGCGGCGGCGGACGGGCTGGCGCCGGTGGGGGCGCCGTACGCCGTGGGCAGGCGGGTCGGCGACGTCACGCTGCAGGTGCTCTGGCCGGTGCCGGGCACGCCCACGACCGGTCCCGGCGACGGCAGCACCGCCAACGACGCCAGCGTGGTGCTGCTGGTCGAGGTGGCCGGCGTACGCCTGCTGCTGACCGGCGACATCGAGCCCGACGCCCAGGCGGCGCTGGCGCGGGCCTGGCCGGGACTGCGGGCCGACGTGCTGAAGGTGCCGCACCACGGGTCGCGCTACCAGGACCTGGGCTTCCTGGGCGGCCTGGGCGCCCGGCTGGCGCTGGTCAGCGCGGGGGAGGACAACGACTACGGGCACCCGGCGCCGGAGACGCTCGCCGCGCTGGCGGACACCGGAGCCGAGGTGCTGCGGACCGACCTGGACGGTGACCTGGCCGTGGTGGTGCGGGGAGACGAGCTGCTGGCGGTGACGCGGGGAGGTGGTCGATAGTGGCCGGGTGAGCAGCACGGACGCTCGGACCGGCTTCGCGCACCAGGCCCGGCTGCGGCTCGACGACGTCGACCCGGCCGCGGTCGGCGGCGCGGTGACGACCGCGCTGTGCGGCCACTGGGGCCACGACGGGCCGTGCCGCTGGCCGCACAACAACGCGGTCCGCGACGCCGACGGGACGGCCGAGTTCCGGACCGTGTTCGTCGCCCCGCCCGACGAGGAGGGCGAGGTCCGCGCGCTGGTCGATGCGGCGCTGACAGGCGACCCGCGCTGGTCCGTGCTGAGCTCCGGCGCCCGCGACCTGACCGCCGACGAACGCGCCCTCGCCGACCGCCTGGCCACGACCCCGGAGCCCTGACCGGGTCGTGGGGGAGGTGTCCGCGGGCTGTGGCAGGCTGGGCGCACCATGGCCCGCCCCGCTCCCGCTGACGTCCTCGGCCGAGTCACGCTGGTGACCGGCAAGGAGGAGTTCCTCAACGAGCGCACGGTCCTGGCCGTGCGCGACGCCGTACGCCGCCACGACGGTGAGGCGGAGTTCTCCGAGACCCGCGGTCTCGACCTGACCCTCGCGTCCCTGGGCGAGCTGGCGGCGCCGTCGCTGTTCTCGAGCACGCGCTGCATCGTGGTCCGCGGCATCGAGGACCTGCCCGAGGAGTCGGTCGAGGGGCTGCTCGGCTACGCCGGCGCCCCGGTCGAGGACGTCGCGCTCGTGCTGGTCCACGGCGGCGGCCAGAAGGGCGTCGGCGTCCTGAACAAGCTGCGCAAGCAGGCCGGGGTCACCGAGTCCAAGTCCGGCGAGCTCAAGCCGTCGGAGTTCCCGTCGTTCGTCGCAGCCGAGGTCCGGCAGCACGGCTCGAGCATCGACCAGGAGGCGGCCGGCGTCCTCGTCCAGGCGGTCGGCCAGGACCTGCGCTCGCTGTCAGCCGCCGCGGCGCAGCTCACCAGCGACTTCATCGGTGAGCCGCTGACCGCGGACAAGGTGAAGCAGTACTTCGGCGGCCGGGCCGAGGCCAAGTCCTTCGCCGTCGCCGACGCGTCCTTCCAGGGTCGGCGCGAGGCCGCGCTGGAGGAGCTGCGCTGGGCGCTCGACGCCGGCACCGCCCCGGTGCTCGTGACCAGCGCGTTCGCCAGCGGGGCCCGCGGGCTGGCCCGCTACAAGGGCGCGCCGCGGGCGACGAAGGAGGCCGACCTGGCCCGCGAGGTGGGGGTGCCGCCGTGGAAGCTGCGCAGCATCCGCGACCAGTCGCGCGGCTGGTCCGACGCCGGGATCGCCCGCGCCATCCGGGCCATCGCCCAGGCCGACGCCGACATCAAGGGCGCCGCCAGCGACGCGTCGTACACCCTCGAGCGGCTGGTCCTCACCATCACCGCCCTGCGCGACTCCCCGACGCTAAATGACGCTGACCCGTCGTTAATTAACGACGGGTCAGCGGGAAGAGCGTGGTCTCAGAGAGACGCGGCCTTCTTGGAGATGGCCGACTTGCGGTTGGCGGCCTGGTTCTTGTGGATGACGCCCTTGGAGGCGGCCTTGTCGAGCTTGCGGGTGGCGTCGCGGCCGGCAGCGAGCGCCGCGTCCTTGTCGCCGGACTCGGCCAGCTCGCGGAACTTGCGCACGGCCGACTTCAGGCCGGTCTTGACGGCCTTGTTGCGCTCGTGCCGGACCTCGTTCTGCCGGTTGCGCTTGATCTGGGACTTGATGTTCGCCACTACTGCGCCTTCGTCGTAGGTGTGGTGTGCTCGGATGTGGTGCTGAAGCTCTGGTGGGTCGGCGCAAGCTGGGCGCCAGACCGACGAGCAAGACTAGCAGCGGGCGGCGGACCGCCCCAAATCCGAGTCGAGCCGAGAACTACGCCCAGCCGCGCCGTTCGCACAGCCACGCCCAGCACACGTCACCCTGCCACGACTGGTGCTCGCGGAGGTACGGCGAGGTGGGCGGCACCGGGTCGTCCCGCTGCTTGAAGAAGTACCCGACCAGGAGCGCGAGCACGATGTCGACGTGCTCGGCCGGTACGTCGCGCAGCAGCGGCCGGGACGCGATCACGGCCTCGACGTCGAGCCCGTCGCCCCGCGGGCCGATCAGGAGGAACAGCGAGTCGATCCACGCGGCGCCGACCACCGGCCAGTTCCAGTCGCACATCCAGACCCGGCCGGACGCCTCGATCAGGATGTTGTCGTCGCGCAGGTCGGTGTGCACGAGCGTCTCGCCCGCGCTGACGTCGGCGATACCGGCGGCCAGCGCGGCGGCGTCGTCGAGGTGCGGGAGGTCCGGCTGCGTCGCGCGGACGTGCTCCCAGGACGCCGACCAGGCCGCCGAACTCGTCCGCGATCGGGTCCAGGTCGAGTCCGTCGGGCGGAGGTGTCAGCTCGGCGGCGATCGTCTCGCAGGCGTCGAGACAGGCGTCGAGGTCGTCCTGGCGCCACGGGCGGTCGGGGTTGCGCCCGTCGACGTACTCCAGGCCCAGCACCACCCAGTCGTCGTCGAGCATCCACAGCAGCCGCGGCGCCGCGACCGACTCGGGCAGCGCCGTCAGCTTGCGCGCCTCCTCGCGGTAGGACTCGGCGAAGAGCCGCTGCGCCTTGACCGACGCGGCCTTCACGAAGTGCCGCGACCCGTCCTCGCAGGTGAGCACGGACGCGAAACCGGGCGTGAAGCCGGCGTTCTGCGTCTCCGCCTCGACGACCGGCGACCCGCACTTGCGCTCGATGTAGGCACGCAGGTTGGGCGGCAGGAACGGCCACTCCAGCCGACGTGCGGTCTTCCCGGACGGGACGGGGTAGGTCGTCATGCGCGGCATCCTGTCCCACCCATCCCGTCGCGGTCGACCCGGGATCCATCCCGGGGTGGTGGGTACGGGCTGCCATGACCACTGTCGCGGAGCTGTTGATCGAGTCGCTGGCCGAGCACGGCGTCACCCAGGTGTGGGGCGTCGTCGGTGACGCGCTCAACCCGGTGACCGATGCCATCCGCCGGGAGGACCGGATCGACTGGGTGGGAGTCCGGCACGAGGAGGTCGGCGCGTTCGCCGCGGGGGCGCAGGCCCAGCTCACCGGCCGTCTCGGCGTCTGCATGGGCACCGTGGGGCCGGGCTCCATCCACCTGCTCAACGGCCTGTACGACGCCAAGAAGTCGGGCGCCCCGGTGCTGGCCATCTGCGGCCAGGTCCCGCGCGAGGACATCGGGACCGACTTCTTCCAGGAGGTCGACAACGAGGCCCTGTTCTCCGACGTCGCGGTCTTCCACGCGACGGTGACCAGCCCCGACCAGCTGCCGGCGGTCGTCGAGCAGGCCGGGAACGCCGCCCTCCAGCATCGCGGCGTGGCCGTGCTCACCCTGCCCGGGGACGTCGGCGGGATGAAGCTCGCCGAAGGGCACGCCCGTGCCCCGGTTCGTGACCGACCTGCCACCGTCGAGCCCGAGCCCGGACTCCGTCGCCACGGCCGCCGGCGCCGTGAACGCCGCGACGCGGGTCACCCTGCTCGTCGGCCAGGGTGCCCGCGAGGCCAGGGACGAGGTGCTCCAGCTCGCGGAGCGGCTCTCCGCCCCGATCGTGCTGACGCTCAAGGGCAAGGAGGGGCTCGAGGACGGGAACGACTACGAGGTCGGGCAGTCAGGGTTGCTGGGCAACCGGGCCAGCAAGGTCGCCTTCGACGGCTGCGACCTGCTCCTGATGGTGGGGACCGACTTCCCGTACAGGGAGTTCTACCCGTCCGGCGTGACCGTGGTGCAGATCGACGTCGACGGGTCGCGCATCGGACGCCGCACACCTGTCGACCACGCCGTCGTCGGCGACGCCCGGCGCGCCGTGTCGGCACTGCTTCCCCTGGTCGAGGAGAAGGCGGACCGGTCCCACCTCGAGAAGGCCCGGTCGGAGTACGCCGCGTGGCGCGAGCGGCAGCAGGAGTTCGTCGACCCGGACTACGACCGCAAGCCGAAGGGGCTGCTGCGCCGGAAGGTCGACAACCCGGACGACCGGATCCGCCCCGAGCTGCTGGCCGCGATGGTCGACCGCTACGCCGCCGCCGACGCGGTCTTCACGACCGACACCGGCATGGCGACCACCTGGCTCGCCCGGTTCGTCCGGATGACCGGGTCGCGTCGGCTCCTGGGGTCCTTCAACCTCGGCTCGATGGCCAACGCGATGCCGCAGGCGCTCGGCGCCGCGGCGTTGGACCGGGACCGCCAGGTCGTCGCGTTCTGCGGCGACGGGGGACTCTCGATGCTGATGGGCGACCTGATCACCGCGGTCAGCCACGACCTGCCGGTCAAGCTCGTGGTCTTCGACAACGGCCGCCTGGGCATGGTCAAGCTCGAGATGGAGATGGTCGGGCTCCCGGAGTTCGGCACGGTGCTGCACAACCCCGACTTCGCGCGGGTGGCGGAAGCGGTCGGCATGCGCGGCATCCGGGTGGAGGATCCGCACGAGGTCGAAGGGGCGGTGCGGGACGCCCTGGCGGCCGACGGGCCGGTGTTGGTCGACGTGCTCACCAGCCCCGAGGAGATCGCCGTACCGCCCAAGGCGACGCTCGGCGAGGGCTGGGGCTTCGCGATCGCCAAGGCGAAGGAGTTCGTCGAGAGCCCGGAGTGATCGACCGCGGACGCCCTAGCCTGCATGCGTGAGCGAGACAGACCTCGAGACCGGCCAGGACCGCGAGCGGGACCTCGACCGGTTCCTGACCTTCGTCGACGCGGTGGTCGCCATCGCGATCACCCTGCTGGTGCTGCCGCTGGCCGAGCTGGCGCCCGAGCTGGGCGACGGGTCCGTCACCGACCTGCTGCGCGAGCACGAGGGTGAGCTGCTCGGCTTCTTCCTGAGCTTCGCCGTGATCGCCCGGCTGTGGCTCGCGCAGCACTCGACCGTGAGCAGCCTGGTCCGGCAGGACCGACAGGTGGTGAGTCTCATGCTGCTGTGGCTGCTCACGATCGTCGTCCTGCCGTTCCCGACCGCCTGGTCGCCGAGGCGGGCGACCAGGCCGCGACGAAGGTCTTCTACATCGGGACGATGGCGGTGAGCTCACTGCTGCTGGCCCTGGTGGCGTGGAGGATGCGCCGCAGACCGGCCATCCGGGACCGCGATCCCGGCCCGGACCCGTGGCTGGCCGCGGGCACCGTGGTCGCGTTCGCCCTCGCGCTGGTGATCACGCTGGCGGTCCCGGCGACGGGCTACTGGCCGCTGCTCCTGCTGGTCCTCGCCGACCCCGTCGTGCACCGCCTCCAGCGCTCCCGCGGAAGCGGTCCGGCGACCACCCGTGTGGGAGGATGAGCCGTCCCCAGCAAGCGAGTCGAGAGTCGTCTGTGCCCACCACGAACGCCCCCAAGCCCGGCCACACCGAGCCCGCGATCATTCGCAACTTCTGCATCATCGCGCACATCGACCACGGCAAGTCGACCCTGGCCGACCGGATGCTGCAGCTCACCGGTGTCGTCGACGAGCGGGCTGCCCGGGCGCAGTACCTCGACCGGATGGACATCGAGCGCGAGCGCGGGATCACCATCAAGAGCCAGGCCGTGCGGATGCCGTGGACGGTCCCGGCCGACAACGAGCAGGGTGCCGAGCCCGGCTCCTACGTGCTGAACATGATCGACACCCCCGGCCACGTCGACTTCACCTACGAGGTGTCCCGCTCGCTCGAGGCCTGCGAGGCCGCCGTCCTGCTGGTCGACGCCGCCCAGGGCATCGAGGCCCAGACGCTGGCCAACCTCTACCTCGCGCTCGGCGCGGACCTGCACATCATCCCGGTGCTGAACAAGATCGACCTGCCCTCGGCCCAGCCCGAGAAGTACGCCGCGGAGCTCGCCGGCATCATCGGCTGCGACCCCTCCGACGTGCTCCAGACGTCCGCGAAGACGGGCCTGGGCGTCGAGGCGCTGCTCAACGAGATCGTGAAGCAGACCCCGGCTCCCGTGGGCGACGCGGACGCGCCGGCCCGGGCGCTGATCTTCGACTCGGTCTACGACACCTACCGCGGCGTGGTCACCTACGTCCGCGTGGTCGACGGCAAGCTCAGCCACCGCGACCGGATCAAGATGATGTCCACCGGAGCCGTGCACGAGATGCTCGAGGTCGGCGTGATCAGCCCCGAGCCGGTCAAGGGCTCCGAGATCGGCGTCGGCGAGGTCGGCTACCTGATCACCGGCGTGAAGGACGTCCGCCAGTCCCGCGTCGGCGACACCGTCACCAGCCAGCACCACGGCGCGACCGAGGCGCTCGGCGGCTACAAGCACCCGAACCCGATGGTCTACTCCGGGCTCTACCCGATCGACGGTGACGACTACCCGACCCTGCGCGACGCGCTGGAGCGGCTCCAGCTCAACGACGCCGCCCTGGCCTACGAGCCGGAGACGTCCGGCGCGCTCGGCTTCGGGTTCCGGTGCGGCTTCCTCGGCCTGCTGCACATGGAGATCGTCCGCGAGCGGCTGGAGCGCGAGTTCAACCTCGACCTGATCTCGACCGCCCCGAACGTCGTCTACGAGGTCGTGATGGAGGACGGGACCCAGCACGAGGTCACCAACCCCAGCGAGTACCCCGAGGGCAAGATCGCCGAGGTCCGGGAGCCCGTGGTCCGCGCGACGATCCTGTCGCCGTCGGACTACATCGGCACGATCATGGAGCTCTGCCAGTCCAAGCGCGGCAGCCTGCAGGGCATGGACTACCTCTCCGAGGACCGCGTGGAGATGCGCTACACGCTGCCGATGGGCGAGATCGTCTTCGACTTCTTCGACCAGCTGAAGTCGCGCACCAAGGGCTACGCCTCCCTCGACTACGAGCGCTCCGGCGAGCAGGCGGCCGACCTGGTCAAGGTCGACATCCTGCTCCAGGGCGAGCCGGTCGACGCGTTCTCCGCGATCGTGCACCGCGACGCGGCGTACTCCTACGGCGTGATGCTCGCCAGCAAGCTGAAGGACCTGATCCCGCGCCAGCAGTTCGAGGTGCCGATCCAGGCCGCCATCGGCGCCCGCGTGATCGCCCGCGAGAACATCCGCGCGATGCGCAAGGACGTGCTGGCCAAGTGCTACGGCGGCGACATCACCCGCAAGCGCAAGCTGCTCGAGAAGCAGAAGGAGGGCAAGAAGCGGATGAAGATGGTGGGCCGGGTCGAGGTCCCGCAGGAAGCCTTCATCGCCGCTCTGTCCAACGACGGCGCCGGCAGCTCGATCGACAAGGGCAAGAAGTAGCCCGTCCTCCATGCCGCGTCTCCCCGGACCGGTCCCGGCGGGACTGGACAAGCAGCGCCACCTCGGCCCCGACTGGGCGCCTGGCTGGACCGGCTGCCCGCCCTCGCGGCCGAGGTCGACCGACGAGTGGTCGCTCGCTTCGAGGGGCCGCTCTGGCACGGGTTCTGCTCACTGGTGGCGCCGGTGACCACGGAGGACGGCACACCGGCGGCCCTGAAGCTCCGCTTCGACGGCGACGACGAGTCGGAGTTCGAGGCGCTGGCCCTCCAGCGCTGGCAGGGCGACGGCACCGTCCGCCTGCTCCGCGCCGACCCGCACCGCAACGCGCTGCTGCTGGAGCGGCTGCACCGCGAGGACCTCTCCGGCCTCTGGGACCTCGAGGCGTGCGAGATCGTCGCCGGGCTCTACCCGAGGCTGCACGTCCCGGCGCTCCCGCAGCTGCGCACCGTCACGTCGTACGTCGACCGGTGGCTCGCCGCGCTCGCCGAGATGCCCCGCAGCGCGCCGATCCCGCGACCGGCTGGTCGAGCAGACGCTCGCCCTCGGGCGCGACCTGGTCGCCGACCCGGCGAGCACCGGGAGTGATCGTGCACGGCGACCTGCACTACGAGAACGTGCTGGCCGGCCGACCGGGAGCCGTGGCTGGTGATCGACCCCAAGCCGATGTCCGGCGACCCGCACTACGAGCCGGCGCCGATGCTGTGGAACCGGATGGAGGAGCTGGCAGGCGACGTCCGGGGCGGGCTGCGTCGCCGCTTCCACACGCATCGTCGACGGCGCCGGGCTGGACGAGGACCGCGCCCGCGACTGGGTCGTCGTGCGGATGGTCATCAACGCCCACTGGGCGGTCGAGGACGCCGCGCGGATGGACCGGTCGCTGTCGGCCGAGGAGCGGGACTGGATCACCCAGCTGCATCGCGATCGCCAAGGCCGTCCAGGACTAGCGGCGCCGCATGGCCGGACCAGTCGGATAACGATTCGTCCACAGTTGGCCCGGCTGGGAGGATGCGGGTGTGAGTGCCACCCTCGTCTCCGTCAACGTCGGCCGGCCGCAGGTCCGCGACTGGGCCGGCATCGGCCGGACCTCCATCGAGAAGCACCCGGTGTCCGGCCCCGTGGCGGCCCGCACCCTCGGCCTGGACGGCGACCAGGTCTCCGACACCAAGCACCACGGGGGCGTCGACCAGGCCGTCTACGCCTTCGCCCGCGAGGACCTCGACCGCTGGGTGGAGTGGCTCGGGATGCCGATCCGGGACGGCCAGTTCGGGGAGAACCTCACGACCTCGGGCATCGACGTCAACGAGGCCGAGGTGGGGGAGCGCTGGCGGATCGGCTCGGCCCTCCTCGAGGTCGCCTCGGTCCGGATCCCGTGCAACGACTTCAAGAACTGGATGGGGCTCAGCGGCTACGACGACACCGCGTGGGTCAAGCGGTTCACCGCCGAGGGAAGGCCGGGTCCCTACCTCCGCGTGGTCGAGGAGGGCGTGCGTCGGCGGCCGGCGACGCGATCGACGTCGTGCACCGGCCGGGGCACGGCGTCACGGTCAGCACGATGTTCGCCGCGCTCACCACCAGGCGCGAGCTGTTGCCGGAGCTGCTGCGGGTCGACGGGCTGGTGGCCGAGGCGCGTGAATCGGCCGAGAAGTACGTCGCGCGAGCCTGATCGGGCCAGAACAGTTCCGCCACCCGGGCGTTCGGCTACCGGCGCGTAGCCTCGTGATCTAGGTTAACCGCCAAAGACGTGCGGCCTGGGGGGCCAGCACGGGCCGCCCCCACAGCGAGTGCAGGAGTGTCATGCCAGTCATCACCGACACCGGTTTCGTCGACCAGCTGGTCCCGAACGTGGCGATCCAGTTCCACGACCGGGTCCAGAAGTCGCCGCACGCGGAGGCCTTCCGCTACCCGGAGGGCGAGTCCTGGAGCTCGGTCTCCTGGAAGCAGGCCGGCGACGAGGTGGCCCGCCTGGCGGCCGGTCTGCTCTCGCTCGGACTCGAGATGGAGCAGCGGGTCGGGATCGCCTCGAACACCCGCTACGAGTGGATCCTGGCCGACCTCGCCATCATGTGCGCCGGCGCCGCGACGACCACCGTCTACCCGTCCACCAACGCCGAGGACACGGCGTACATCCTCAGCGACTCGGAGTGCCGGGTCGTCTTCGCCGAGGACGACGAGCAGGTCGCCAAGCTCACCGCGAGCAAGTCCGAGCTCCCGCACCTGCTCAAGGTGGTCACCTTCACCGGCAAGACCGACGGCGACTGGGTGATCGGGCTCGAGGACCTCGCCAAGCTCGGCGACGACTACCTCGCCGACCACCCCGACGTGATCGCGGAGAAGGCGGAGGCGATCAAGCCGGACCAGCTCGCGACCCTGATCTACACCTCCGGCACCACCGGCCGGCCCAAGGGCGTCCGGCTGCGGCACCGCTCGTGGGTCTACGAGGGCGCGGCGATCCACGCGCAGGACATCCTCAGCGAGAAGGACCTCCAGTTCCTGTGGCTGCCGATGGCCCACTCGTTCGGCAAGGTGCTGCTCTCGACCCAGCTGGCCTGCGGCTTCGCCACCGCGATCGACGGCCGGGTCGACAAGATCGTGGAGAACCTCGGCATCGTGAAGCCGACGTTCATGGGCGCGGCGCCCCGCATCTTCGAGAAGGCCCACGGCCGGATCGTGACCATGCAGCAGTCCGAGGGCGGCGCCAAGGAGAAGATCTTCAACCAGGCGTTCAAGGTCGGCCTCGCGGTCGACAAGCTCAAGGCCGAGGGCAAGTCGGTCCCGCTGCCGCTCAAGCTCCAGCACGGACTCTTCGACAAGCTGGTGTTCAGCAAGATCCGCGACCGCTTCGGCGGCCGGGTGCGCTTCTTCATCTCCGGCGCCGCGGCGCTCAACCAGGACATCGCGGAGTGGTTCCACGCCGCGGGCATCCTGATCCTCGAGGGCTACGGCCTCACCGAGTCCTCGGCCGGCTCGTTCGTCAACCACCCCGACCAGTACAAGTACGGCACGGTCGGCCCGGTGTTCCCGGGCAGCGAGGTCAAGCTGGGCGAGAACGACGAGATCATGATCAAGGGTCCCGGCGTGATGGACGGCTACCACAACCTGCCCGAGGAGACCCACAAGACGCTGACCGACGACGGCTGGCTGCACACCGGCGACAAGGGCAGCCTGGACGCCGACGGCTTCCTCACCATCACCGGCCGGATCAAGGAGCTCTTCAAGACCTCCGGCGGCAAGTACATCGCCCCGCCCGCGATCGAGTCGAAGTTCAAGGCGATCTGCCCCTACGCCAGCCAGTTCATGGTGTTCGGCAACGAGCGCAACTACGTGGTCGCCCTGGTCACCCTCGACCCGGACGCCATGGTCGGCTGGGCCGAGGAGAACGGCATGTCGGGCGCGTCGTACACCGACGTCGTCCGGTCGGACAAGGTCCAGGAGATGGTCGGCGGGTACGTCGACGAGCTCAACACCCGGCTCAACCGCTGGGAGACCATCAAGAAGTGGGAGCTGCTCGACCACGACCTCACCGTCGAGTCCGGCGAGCTCACCCCGTCGATGAAGGTCAAGCGCAACGTCGTCGAGGACAACTACAAGGACAAGATCGAGGCGTTCTACAGCTAGGCATCAGGCTGCCCCGCACAGGGAACGCACAGGAGCACCTCGTGAGATGGGTGTCGGCGGGAGACCGCCGGCACCCATCAGCCATGTCACGATCGCGAGGAGCACGATGACCGAGGAACACGACCTGGGCCTGTCCCACGACCTGCCGAAGCTCGCCCGCCGGGGCCTCGGCCGCCGCGGGATGCTCGGGATCGTCGGCGGCGTCGGCGTGGCAACCGTCGCCGGCTGCGCGCTGGGCGACGACTCCTCGTCGAGCAGCGCTACGGCGTCGGACCGTCCCGCGGCGCCTCCGGGCGGACCTGGAGGAGGCGGCGGATGCCCGCCGAGTCGGACGTCGAGGTGGCCGACGGCGAGATCCCGGAGGAGACCGCCGGTCCGTACCCGGGCGACGGCTCCAACGGACCCAACGTGCTGACCGAGTCGGGCGTCGTCCGCAGCGACATCACCTCCAGCTTCGGCTCGGCGTCCGGCGTGGCCGAGGGCGTGCCGCTGACCGTGCGGCTCAAGGTCTACGACCTGGCCGGCGAGGACGCGACGGCGCTGTCGGGTGCCGCGGTCTACCTCTGGCACTGCGACCGCGAGGGCCGCTACTCGATGTACGACGACGACGATCGCCGACGAGAACTACCTGCGCGGCGTGCAGGAGGCCGACGCCGACGGGCGGCTGGAGTTCACCACGATCTTCCCGGCGGCGTACGCCGGGCGCTGGCCGCACATCCACTTCGAGGTCTACCCGAGCCTCGACGAGCGCCACCAGCGCCGACGAACAAGCTGCGCACCTCCCAGCTCGCCTTCCCCGAGGACGTCTGCGACCGAGGTCTACGCCACCGAGGGCTACGAGCAGAGCGTCACCAACCTGGCGCAGCGTCAGCCTGGACACCGACGGCATCTTCTCCGACGGCTACTCGCTGCAGCTCGCCACCATGACCGGCTCGGTCGACGAGGGCTACGTCGCCACCCTCAACGTGCCCGTCTGAGCCGTCCCGCCGCTGTGGCAGGATGGGCGGGTGCCTTCCGCCCTGCCTCCCGGTGACCCGGCTCCCGCCGGACGGGACGCTGCCGGAGCAGGCGCTGGCGGGGCTCGGCGAGCGGCCGTTCGGGATCTACGTGCACGTCCCGTTCTGCCGGGTCCGGTGCGGCTACTGCGACTTCAACACCTACACCGCCGACGAGCTCGGGGACGCCCCCGGCGCGTCCCGGGCGACGTACGCCGAGGCGGCGGTCGCCGAGCTGCGGCTGGCCCGGCGGGTGCTCGGCGACCGCGACGTCCCGGTGTCCACGGTCTTCCTCGGCGGGGGTACGCCGACGCTGCTGCCGCCGGCCGACCTGGCGGCGGTGGTCGCGGCCGTCGACGCCGAGTTCGGGCTGGCCGACGGCGCCGAGGTGACCACGGAGTCCAACCCGGACAGCGTGGACGCCGACGACCTGGCCCGGCTGCGGGAGGCCGGCTTCAACCGGGTCTCGTTCGGGATGCAGTCGGCCGTCCCGCACGTGCTGGCGACCCTCGACCGCACCCACGACCCGCTCCGCGTGCCCGCGGCCGTCGAGTGGGCGCGGGCGGCCGGCTTCGAGCAGGTCAGCCTGGACCTGATCTACGGCACGCCGGGGGAGTCGCTCGACGACTGGGCCACCTCGCTCGACAGCGCCCTCGCGTCGCGCCCCGACCACGTCTCGGCGTACGCGCTGATCGTGGAGGAGGGCACCGCCCTCGCCCGCCGGATCAAGCGCGGCGAGCTGCCGATGCCGGACGACGACGACCTCGCCGACAAGTACCTCCTCGCCGACGACCGGCTGTCCGCCGCCGGGCTGGGGTGGTACGAGGTGTCGAACTGGGCGCGCGACGAGGCGAGCCGGTGCCGGCACAACGTCCTCTACTGGACCGGCGCCGACTGGTGGGGCGCCGGGCCGGGCGCGCACTCCCACGTCGGCGGCGTGCGCTGGTGGAACGTCAAGCACCCCGCGGCGTACGCCCAGCGGCTGGCCGACGGGCTGAGCCCTGCCCACGCCCGCGAGGTGCTCGACGACGAGACCCGGCGCGTCGAGCGGGTGCTGCTCGAGACCCGGCTGCGCGACGGCCTGCCCGGCGACGTGCTCGACGCCGGCCGGCTCGGCGGCCGTGCACGGTCTGGTGACCCAGGGCCTGGTCGACGCGGGCGCCGCCGACGCGGGATGGGTCGTGCTGACGCGGCGCGGCCGGCTGCTGGCCGACGCCGTCGTCCGCGATCTGCTGCCCGACTGACGATCCGCGACTAGGGTGGCGCCCATGAATTCGGGACCCGGAGGCATGCCGCCGTGGGAGCAGGGGGATCAGCCCCAGCAGCAGCCTGCCTACCCACCCGCCTATCCGCCGGCCTACCCGCCCGCGTACGGCTACGCGCAGCCGTACGCCGGCGGCTACCCGGGCGCGCCGTACGGCGTCCACCCGGTCACCGGCGTGCCCTACTCCGACAAGTCGAAGATCGCCGCCGGCCTGCTCCAGCTGCTGCTGCCGTTCGTCGGCATCTGCGGCGTCGGCCGGCTGTACGCCGGGAACATCGGCCTCGGCCTGGTCCAGCTGCTCGGGATGTTCATGGCCTGGGTGCTGATGATCGTCCTCATCGGGTTCCTGCTGGTCCCGGCGTTCTGGCTGTGGGGCGTGATCGACGGCATCGTCATGCTGGCCGGCGAGCCGAGGGACGGGCACGGCCGACCGCTGCGCTCCTGAGCGAGCCTCAGCTGACCATCCGGATGGTCAGCGGGTAGCGGTACATCTCGCCGCTCGCTGCCTTCACCGACCCGATGATGGTGAACACCAGCCACCACGCACCCACGACGACGAGCAGCAGGATGCCGATCAGCACGAGGATCAGCACGGCCGAGATGATGCCGAAGATCAGGCACGTGATCTGGAAGTTCAGCGACTCCGCCGCCTGCGCCCGGACGTACGGCGACTGGTTGCCCTTGATCAGGAGCACCAGCAGCGGTCCGAGGAACGCCAGCGCCACGAACGCCGCGACCAGCGCGCTCCAGTGGGCTGCTCCGCCCCACGTCACCTCGTCCGGGGTCAGCCCGTTCGGGCCGGGCTGCTGGGCGTAGCCCGGAGGCCCGGGCGTCTGCGGGGGCGGGGGCTGCTGACCGTAGGGGTAAGGCTGCTGGCCGTACTGCGGCCCCGGCTGCTGGCCGGAGGGCTGCTCGCCCTCGGGCTCGGACGGCGGCGGACCGTAGGGATCGCTCATGACCCGAGCCTAGGGCCACCCTCGGCCCGCTCACGCGGTCACGAAGTCGATCAGCTCCTCGACGCGTCCGAGCAGCGCCGGGTCGAGGTCGTTGAAGGACGACACCTTCGACAGGATGTGCCGCCAGGCCCGGGCGGTGTCGGCCTGGTCGCGGTGCGGCCAGCCGAGCTGCTGGCAGACGCCCTTCTTCCACTCGATGCTGCGCGGGACGTCCGGCCAGCGCTGCAGCCCGAGCCGCTCCGGCTTCACCGCCGCCCACACGTCGATGAACGGGTGCCCGACGATCAGCACGTGCTGGCCGATCGGGGACTTCGCGATGCCCTGGGCGATCCGGCTCTCCTTGGAGCCCGCGACCAGGTGGTCCACGAGCACGCCGACCCGCCGCTCGGGTCCGGGCCGGAAGTCGCGGAGGTGCTCCGCCAGGTCGTCGACGCCGCCGAGGTACTCGACGACCACGCCCTCGATCCGCAGGTCGTCGCCCCACACCTTCTCGACCAGCTCGGCGTCGTGCCGGCCCTCGACGTAGATCCGGCTCTGCCGGGCCACCCGCGCCTTCGCGCCGTGGACCGCGACCGACCCCGACGCCGTACGCGTCGGCCTGGCGGGTGCCTTCGCGCGCACCGGCGCGGTGAGGATGACCGGTCGCCCCTCCAGCAGGAAGCCCGGGCCGAGCGGGAAGGTACGCCGCTTGCTGCGGCGGTCCTCGAGGGTCACGGTGTGCAGGTCCCGGTCGACGGCGACGATCTCGCCGCACCAGTCCGTGGTGACCTCCTCGACGACGGCACCCAGCTCGGCGGGCGCCTCGACCGCACGCCCGCGCTTGGGCGCCTTCCAGTCGGTGGCCAGGACGTCGGAGCCGTAGCGGTCGCGGGAGGTCACCCGGTCAACGCTAGGCGTGCGGCCACTCTCGATGCCGGTCATCCCACGCCGGGACCCGCGATGCGTCAGTCCTCGAGCTCCTCGTCGTCCCACTGGTCGGGGCGTCTTGCCGCCGCCCATGTCGAGGTCGCCGTCCACCTCGTCGTCGTCGAGCGGCTGGGCGAGGGGGTTGTCGTCCGTGGGCCGGAGGTCTTCGGGCAGCTGCTCGTCGTCGATGCCCTCGGTCGGCCCATCGGTCTGCTCGTCGGTCTTCTCGGACTCGGAGTTCGTCATGGGCCGACGGTACCCATCGGCGGCCCGGGCCACGCCCGCCCGGCGTCAGGCGAGCGGCAGCCGCTTCTCGCTGCGGGGCAGCTGCTCGTAGCCGCGGCGCACGGCCTCGACGAGCTGCTCGGACGGGTAGGGCCAGTCGGACGCGGCGACGGCCTGGTCGAGGGGTACGCCGCGGCGCGGCCAGGTCGCGGATCGTCTGGGCCACGATGCCGATGTCGTTGCGCTGGTCCTCGACGAAGCTCGCGGTCGACCGGCGACCCGTGGCCGGGGACGACCACCGTCGTGGGTGTCAGCAGGCCGAGCACGATGTCGAGGCTGTGCGGCCACTCGAGCGGGTAGCAGTCGCCGCCGAACCCGGGCACGTGGCCGCGCGCGGCCGACTCCTCGACCAGGTCGCCGGCCAGCACCGCGTCGACGTCGGGGACCCGCACCACCAGGTCGCCGCCGGTGTGCCCGCGCCCGGGGTGCACCAGCTCGACCGCCCGGTCGCCGAGGTCGAGCGAGACGGCCGAGGAGAAGGTGTGGTCGGCCGGCAGGATCTCGGTCTCGCGCACCTCGTCGGCGTGCGGGTCGTCGGGCTCCGCGGCGTACAGGCCCTTGATCCGCTCGCCGGCAGCGACGGTGGCCGCCGCCGCGGCCTCGTGCGCGTGGATCGGGATCTCGCCGTACGTCGCGCGGAAGGTGCCGTTGCCGAACACGTGGTCGAAGTGCTCGTGGGTGTTGACGACGGCGACCACCTCGCCGGCACCGAGCCGGCGTACGTCCTCGATCACGGCGCGCGCCGCGCGGGCGGAGGCGTGGGTGTCGACCACGAGCAGTCCGCGGTCGCCGGCGATGATCGAGACGTTCAGGTCGAACCACTCGTGCCGGGCCACCCACACCCGGTCGGCGACCTCCTCGAAACCCGCGCCCGGTGTCGTCATCCGGGCAGCCTAGGGCGTCAGCAGAGTCCGGCGTGCAGCTCCTGGCGCAGCAGCTCGCCGAGCTCGGCCACGTTGCCGGCCCGGTGGGGGAAGGTCAGCACCGACCGGTGCGCTCCCGTGAGGTCGACCCACCGGATCTCGACGCCGCCGGCCGACAGGTTGGTCAGCGTGACACCGACGACCTCGCGCATCGGGGTGTCCTCGCTCGTGGCGACCGCCCGGCGCAGCTCGTCCTGGTGGCAGTTGTTGGCGTGCTCGACCGACCGCTGCAGGTAGCCGCGGTTGAGGTCGTGGCCGGGGGAGGAGAAGGGACCCAGCGGCACCCGGTACTGCGCCTCGGGCCGGCCGTCCGGCGCGGGCGTGGCGGGGTAGCGGGCCAGGAGCACGAAGTTCAGGTCGAGCGCGACCAGGTCGCGGACCTCGGCGCAGCACTCGCAGCGCTGGCGGTCGCGGACCTCGAGCCGGCCGGCCAGGGTGAGCGTGTCGCGGCGCTCGGGGGCGCCGGGCATCCCCAGCCCGCTCTCCACGGTCATCAGCGCGCTGCGGTGGTCGGCGGCCGCCGCCGCGAGTGAGGAGTCGACCGGGCAGAGGAAGGTCGGGGTGCCGTGCTGGTCCTGCATGCCGAGGTCGTCGTCGCCGTCGAGGATCTCCGGGCACGCCGTCGACCACCAGCGTGACCGACTCGGCGCAGGCCAGCACGCTGCGCGCGGCTCCGGCCAGCTCGTGGGCGTCGGGCAGGGCCCGGGTGCGGTGGTCTGCCGCGGTCATCGCGCCTCCTCGATTCGAGTTAGGTAAGCCTAACCTACTCGGTCCGCGACCGCGAGGGGTGTCCGGTGCGGACCCGTGGATCGGCGACGCTGCTGCAGTAGGGGCGGCCACGCCTAGTAGTCTTGGCACTCAGCCGAGCCGAGTGCCAGCACGGGTGCCGGGCCGGGCGACCACGGACGAGGAGGTGGGAGACGTGCACGAGGACCGCAAGCTCGCCGTACTCCGCGCCATCGTCGAGGACTACGTCGCCACCGAGGAGCCGGTCGGGTCCAAGGCGCTGGTCGAGCGCCACGGGCTCGGCGTCTCGCCCGCCACCGTGCGCAACGACATGGCCGCGCTGGAGGAGGAGGGGTTCATCACCCAGCCCCACACCAGCGCCGGCCGGGTGCCGACCGACAAGGGCTACCGGCTCTTCGTCGACCGGCTGACCACCCTGAAGCCGATGAGCGTTGCCGAGAAGCGCGCCATCGCCACCATCCTCGACGGCGCCGTCGACCTCGACGACGTGGTCCAGCGGTCGGTGCGGCTGCTCGCCCAGCTGACCCGCCAGGTCGCCGTCGTCCAGTACCCCACGCTGTCCCGGTCCACGGTCCGCCACGTCGAGCTGGTCGCGCTGTCGCCCAACCGGCTGCTGGTCGTCCTGATCCTCAGCACCGGCCGGGTCGAGCAGCGGCTGCTCGAGCTCGAGACGGAGCTGACCGAGGCCGCGCTCGCCGACCTGCGGACCCGGGTCAACGTCGCGGCGGTCGGCTCGGCCATCGTGGAGGCCGGCACGGCGCTGCGAGGGCTCGCCCCGGAGCGCGACGACGACGTCATCGGGCCGGTCGTGGACACCCTGGTCGACGCGATGTCCGACCACCGCTCCGACGAGCGGATCGTCGTCGGCGGCGCGGCCAACCTGGCCCGCTTCGGCGACAGCTTCGACTCCGCCGTCCGTCCGCTGCTGGAGGCGCTGGAGGAGCACGTCGTGCTGCTCAAGCTGCTCGGAGAAGCCAGCACCGGCGGCGCGATCACGGTGCGGATCGGCCACGAAGGCCCCTACCAGGAGCTGGCCTCGACCAGCGTCGTCGCCACCGGCTACGGGCCGGGCGACGAGGCGCTCGCGACGCTCGGCATCGTGGGGCCGACCCGCATGGACTACCCGGGGTCGATGGCTGCCGTTCGCGCGGTGGCACGCTACGTCTCCCGCATCCTCGACGAGGCCTGAGCCTCCACCGACGACGAACCGAAGGAACGACACGTGAGTCAGGACCTGTACGACCTCTTGGGTGTGGCCCGGGACGCCGACGCCGACACCATCAAGAAGGCCTACCGGCGCCTGGCCCGCCAGCTGCACCCGGACGTCAACCCGGACCCGGCGACCCAGGAGCGGTTCAAGGAGGTCTCCCGGGCCTACGAGGTGCTGTCCGACCCGCAGAAGCGGGCGGCGTACGACCGCGGCGGCGACCCGTTCGGCGGCGCGGGCGGCTTCGGCCAGGGTGCCGGCTTCTCGTTCACCGACATCATGGACGCGTTCTTCGGCGGCGGCGCCCCGGGCGGCGCGGCCGCCGGCCAGGGCCGCGGGCCGCGACCGCGGATGCGCCGCGGCCAGGACGCCCTGATCCGGGTCGACGTCGAGCTGGCCGAGGCGGCGTTCGGCGTCTCCCGCGAGCTCAAGGTCGACACCGCGGTCCTCTGCACCACCTGCACGGGCAGCGGTGCCGCGCCCGGCAGCGAGCCGGTCACCTGCGAGACCTGCCGCGGCGCCGGCGAGGTGGCGCACGTGCAGCGCTCGTTCCTCGGCGAGATCCGGACCCTGCGCCCGTGCGCAGCCTGCCGTGGCTTCGGGTCGATCATCCCCGAGCCGTGCCGCGAGTGCTCCGGCGACGGCCGGGTGCGGTCCCGCCGCACCCTCACGGTGAAGATCCCCGCGGGCGTCGACACCGGCACCCGCGTCCAGCTCACCGAGCAGGGTGAGGTCGGCCCCGGCGGCGGCCCCGCCGGCGACCTGTACGTCGAGATCCGGGTCGCCGAGCACGACACCTTCACCCGCCACAACAACGACCTGCACTGCACCGTCACGGTGCCGATGACCGCGGCGGCGCTCGGCACCACGCTGACCCTGCCCACGCTCGAGGCCGACGTCGAGGACGGCGCCGGCTCGGGTGTGGAGACCGAGTTCGAGCTCGAGATCCGTGCCGGCACCCAGTCCGGCACCGAGCAGGTGCTGCGCGGGCGCGGCGTTCCCGGCCTGCGTGGCGGGCGCGGTGACCTCGTGGTGACCATCGTCGTGGACACGCCGACCCGGCTCGACCCGCGCCAGGAGGAGCTGCTGACGGAGCTGGCCGCGATCCGCGGCGAGGAGCAGCCGTCCGGCCAGGTGCGACCCGGCAGCAAGTCGGTCTTCGGCCGGATCCGCGACGCGTTCAACCCGCACTGATCCATGTCGCTGCCCGTCCACGTCGTCCCGTCGCTGGACGGCGGTCGCCGTCGGCTCGTCGGTGACCGTCGAGGGGGACGAGGCACACCACGCCGTCGCCGTACGCCGGCTGCGGGTCGGGGAGTCGGTCGTGCTCACCGACGGGCGCGGCGTCTCGGTCGTCGGTGAGGTGGCCTCGACCGGCAAGCGGGTGTTCGAGGTGACGGTCACCGCGGTGCTCGGCGGACCCGGCTCCGGAACCGTCGTTCGTGGTCGTCCAGGCGATCCCGAAGGGCGACCGCGGCGAGCTCGCCGTCGAGGTGCTGACCGAGGTCGGCGTGGCCGAGGTCGTCCCGTGGGCGGCCGCCCGCAGCGTCGCCGTCTGGAAGGGCGAGCGGGCCGCGAAGTCCTTGTCCCGCTGGCGATCCACCGCCCGCGAGGCCGCCAAGCAGGCGCGGCGGTCGTGGTTCCCCGACGTGTCCGAGATGGCGTCCACGGCCGATGTGGTCGCGCTGATCGGCGCCGCCGACCTGGCCGTCGTCCTGCACGAGGAGGCTGCCGTGCCGCTCGCATCGGTGGCCGTGCCTGCCTCCGGCCGGGTCGTCGTGGTGGTCGGCCCCGAGGGCGGCCTGACCGACGACGAGGTCGCCGCCTTCACCGCCGCCGGGGCGCAGTCGGTGCGGCTCGGCGCCGAGGTGCTGCGCACGTCGACCGCCGGCGTCGCCGCGGTCTCCGCGCTGCTCGCCCAGACCGCCCGCTGGCGCTGACCCGTCAGAAAGTTTCTGACGGGTCAGCGCGAAAGCAGGTCGGCGACGCGGTCGAGCTCGTCGTCCAGCTCGGACTGCTCGGCCTTCGTGAGCTTGCGGAGCGTCGAGACGACGGTGGGCTTGCCGTCCTCGACCCGCCACAGGCCCTCCATCCAGCCGTCGACGAAGAGGGTCATCGCCACGCCGCCGTTGAGGCCCATCCACTGGCCCCGCTTCTCGGGGTCGGTGACCCGGTCGCGGGCGGCGTGGGAGAGCCAGACGTTGTCGTAGGCGCCGAGGAGTCGCACCGGCGCGGGGGCGTCCTCGTCGGCGAGCTCACCGTCGGGGACGTCGTACAGCGTCTTGCCGGCCTCGTCCTCGTGCTCGACCAGGTCGTCCATCCCCTTGAGGAGACCGGCCATCCGGGTGAGCCCGGACCACGCGCCGACGTCGGTCGCTGACGCCGGACCGAACGCGCGGAGGTAGCGGCGCACGATGTCCTCCGGGTCGGGTTCGGTGAGCGGCCGCCCCAGCCAGCGGTCGACGTACTGGTAGACGACGCCGCCCGACTGCTTCCACGCGCCGCGGGGAGGCAGCTGGGCCAGCGGCTGGTTGGTGCGGGCCAGGTGTGCGAGCGCGTTGGGCGGGACGTCGGGGAACCGCTCGCCGAGCGCCTCGCCGAGCGCCTTCATCGGCAGCGGCCCGTCGCGGAGGACCTCGGAGACCGCGGCGTTCACCTCGTCGGTGTCGAGATGAATCGCCGCACGAGTGTTCTGGCTGCCCTTGCGCTCGCGGTCCTGGACCGGCTGGGTCCACTGCCGCAGCGACAGTGCGTCGTCGACGGTCAGCAGGTGGATCGTCCCGCGCATCACGGTCATCCGGACCAGCGAGCGTTCCTCGAGCCCGCGGCTCACGACGTACGGGTCGAAGTCGTCGAGCCGCGCCGCGAGCGAGAGGTACGGCGGCAGGTTCTCCTGCGCCTGCAGCCCGACGAGGTGGTGCACCATCTCGTGCGGCTCGGCGGATGTGCGCCGGAGCAGGTGCTGCCGGTGCAGCAGGGTCCGGTTCAGCCGGCGGCGGGTCAGTTGCACGCCGTCACGCTAGCGCCGGCCACCGACTACCCGATCGAGAAGTCCTTGCTGTCCTCGGTCGGACCGCCGCCCTCGCCGTCGGACGGGTCGTCGGTCATGGCGACGAACGTGTACTCCCCGGGCGCCAGGCCGGACACGTCGATCTCGGTCTGCCACGGGTAGAGCTTGTCCATCCACCCCTCGGCGGTCGCGAAGCCGTCCTGGACGACCTGGTCGCCCTGCCGGATCTCCCACGGGACCGTCGCCTCGAACGAGCTGGCGACACCGCTGGCGGCCAGGGTGCCGTTCGCCGAGCCGCCCTGCTCCGGCGAGGTGACGCTCACCAGCCCGAGGACCTCGAGCGGGTTCGCGTTGTCGATCCCGTCGGCCGCGTCGATGCCGAAGATCGGAGACGGCTGCCCGTTGACCCGGAACGTCACCGGGTCGCGGGTCTGTGCGACGCCCTGGAGCGTGTGCACGAGCTGCTGCACCGCGAGGGTCGCCTCGTCCTCGGACATGCCCGGTGCCCGGGTCCTCCAGCCGTCGTCGGACATCTCGACGACGAACATCCCGCCCTCGTGGGACACGTCGTCGAAGGCGCCGCCGGGGAACAGCGTCCGGTAGTCCGGGTCGAGCGTGTCCCCGTCGGTGACCAGGGCGGCAGCGGCGTCGAGCGGGTCCGCGGCCTCGACCTGTGCGGAACTCGCGGAACAGCCGGGGTCCCTGCGGGGTGTCGCCGACGAAGTACGCCGGCACGGTGGTCTGCGTCGCCGCCGGCTCCGTCGTCGGCTCGGCCGACGGCTCGTCGGCGGCCTTCGTCGGACTGTTGGGACCGCGGACGGTCCTCGGCAGCGGTCGGCTCGGGCTCGTCCGACGCGCAGCCGGTGGCCACGAGGGCGAGCGCGGCCAGGGTCAGGGTGATCGGTCGCATGGTCGTTCCCCTTCCGTCTACTCGACGACGATCGTGCGGGTGTCGATGGTCGGGCCGAAGCCCTCCTCGCCGCCGGAGGGATCGTCGGTCATCGCGACGAACGTGTACTCGCCCGGCTCGAGCGACGACACGTCGACCTCGGTCTGCCAGGGGTAGAGCTTGCCCATCCAGCCCTCGGCCGTGGCGAACCCGTCGAGCACGACGTCCTCGCCGCTGAGCACCTGCCACGGGACGGTGGCCTCGAACGAGTCCGCCACTCCGCTGGCGGTGAAGGTGCCGCTCACGGTCGCGCCCTCGGCGGGGTCGCTGATGTTGACCAGCGCCCGCACCTCGCTCTCCGGCGCGGCCTGGAGCGGCTCGGTGATCGGCTCGCCGAGCATGGTGTCGGTCGGGCCGTCGTCGCTCTCGAGCAGCACCGGCAGCCGTCCCTGCCCGAGCGCGGCCTGGGCGCTGTAGACGACCTGCTGGAGCGCGAGCTCGGCGTCGGTCGTGCGACATCCCGGCCGGGCGTTCGGCGGGAGCACCGCTCAGCCGGACCGTGATCAGCGTCGTCGGTGAACCGCGTCTCCCCGACGTCGACCTCGTCGGGCCACAGGCTGCGGTAGTCCGGGTCACGGGCGTCTCCTCGACCGTCGCGCTGACGGCGAACGCGACCGGGTCGAAGTCGTCGGTGTTCTCCTGGAACTCGCGGAACAGCCGCGGCCCCTCGGGGTGTCGCCCACGAAGTACACAGGAACGACCGACCCGTCGGCCGGGTCGAGGCGACGCGCTGGTGGCGTCCGTCGGGCTCGTCCGGGGAGGGCGAGGTCGCGGCCGTCGCCCCGGGGTCGGGCTCGGCGGTGTCGCTCCCGGGCGTGCCGCCAGCGAGCACTGCGACGGCGGTGATCACGGCGGCGGTGGCCAGGACGGCGCCGCCGGCGGCGTACAGCCACGGGCGTCGGGAGCGGCCGCCCACCCCGTGAGCGCGGTCGCGGATGGCGTCGAGCCGGTTGGCGGGCTCGACGTCCGACACGGCGTCGGAGACGAGGTCGGCGAGGCGGTCGTCGCTGGGCTGGTCGCCGGGATGGGTCATGACCGGTCCTCCAGGTAGTCGCTGAGGAGGGTCCGCAGGGTGGCGGAGCCGCGCGAGGCGTGGCTCTTGACGGCGCCGCGGCTGATGCCGAGGGCGTCTGCGATCTCGGCCTCGGAGAGGTCGAGGTAGTAGCGCAGGGCGAGCACCTCGCGCTGGCGGTCGGGCAGCTCCCGCATCGCGTCGAGTACGGCGTCCGCGCCGGTCGGCGACCAGCGCGGACTCGTCCGCGCCCGGGCCGTGGCGGGGCACCGACTCACGGGCGGCGTGCCGGGCGACGACGCCGCGATGCCGCAGCGCGGAGCGGGAGCGGTTCACCACCGCCTGGCGCAGGTAGGCCAGCGCCTTGTCATGGTCGCGCAGCCGGCCCCAGCGGCCGTGCACGGCGACGAACGCGTCCTGGACGACCTCCTCGGCCGTGGCGACGTCGCGCACCAGCAGCACCGAGAGCCGGACGCAGCTGCCGCCAGTGGGCGGCGTACAGCTGCTCGAGCGCGGTGTCGGCGTCCCAGCTCGCGGACTCGCGCGGCGTCACCGCGCCCGTCCGGTTCGCCGACACTGCATGGGTCATCACGCTAGTCGCACGCGCGAGGGGTCCCCGGGGTTTACACCGGCGCGCCCCGTCTTGTCGCGAAGCCGTGCCAACATGGCGCTCATGAGCTCCGACGACTGCCTGTTCTGCAAGATCGTGGCCGGCGACGTCCCGGCGGACGTGGTGCAGTCCACCGACACCGCGGTCGCCTTCCGGGACATCAACCCGCAGGCGCCGACCCACGTCCTGGTGATCCCACGCAGCCACCACGCCAACGCCGCCGAGCTGGCCGCGGCCGAGCCGGAGACGGTCGCCCACCTCGTCGACGTCGCCGCCCGCGTGGCGGCCGAGGACGGCGTCGAGGACTACCGGCTGGTGTTCAACACCGGCGCGGGCGTCGGACAGACGGTCTTCCACACGCACCTGCACCTGCTCGGCGGCCGGTCGATGACCTGGCCGCCCGGCTGATCAGAGCAGGCCGAGCAGCGCGGCCAGCTGGGTCAGCACCGGCAGCCCGAAGACCACCAGCAGCACCACGGCCACCACGAGGTGGGACCGCTTGCGCCGGTCGAGGTTCGACGCCAGCTCGAGCCAGGCGCCCTCGACGGTGTTGCGGTCGAGCCCCATCGCCCGCGCGTCCTCGGGCATGGGCAGTCCCTTCCACGCCGGCTGCGGGAGCTGGTCGTCGTACGGGTCCTGGCTCATGGCACTCCTCGTCGTACCCACTGCTCCGAGAGTACGACGGTGGGGGCGCTTCCGTGCCAGCATGGGCCCATGGGGACGGCACGCCTCCGGATCATCGTCGCTGCGGCGGCGCTCCTTGCCGCGGCCGGATGCGGGCCGGGCGAGCACGAGGGGCACACGTCGGCCGAGCCGGCGCCCGACAGTCCCAGCACGGCCACGGACGGCGAGGCGGCTCACGGCCACGGGTCGACCGCCACACCGGCGAAGGCGCGGCCGCTCCGCGACGGCGAGCACCGGCTGAAGCTGGAGATGCCACAGCCGTACACGCCGTCGGCCCCGACCGGCTTCGGCACCGACGACTACCGCTGCTTCCTGCTCGACCCCGAGCTCGACGAGGACGCCTGGATCACCGGCACCAACGTGCTGCCCGGGAACACCGACGTCGTCCACCACGTCATCCTGTTCCGGGTCCCGCCACGCCAGGTGGGGCAGGCCAAGCAGCTCGACGAGGGCACGCCCGGCGAGGGCTGGACCTGCTTCGGCGGCACCGGCCTGGACGACTTCCAGGGCATCGACGACGCCCCGTGGCTGGGCGCCTGGGCACCCGGCGGCGCGCGAGTCCGTGCACCGGGCCGGGTACGGCGTCCGGCTGGACCGGGGCTCGCAGATCGTCATGCAGGTCCACTACAACCTGCTCGCCGGCGACCAGCCCGACGTCTCCGCCACCGAGCTGCGACTCGCCGACGGTGACGCCGACCTGACCAACCTCGGCACCGTGCTGCTGCCCGCTCCGGTCGAGCTGCCCTGCCGCCCCGGCCACGACGACGTCCCGCTCTGCGAGCGCGACGCCGCCGTGGCCGACGTGAAGCAGCAGGTTCGGCGACGGCGCCGGCTCGACGAACGACCTGCTCTACTTCCTGTGCGGCGGCGGCCCGAAGCCGGGCGACGTGCAGTCCTGCACGCGCACGATCAGCCAGCCGATGACGATCATGGGCGTGGCCGGGCACATGCACCTGCTCGGCCGCTCGATCAAGATCGAGGTCAACCCCGGCACCGACGAGGCGCAGACCGTGCTGGACATCCCGATCTGGGACTTCGACAACCAGGGCGCCAAGCCGATCAAGCCCGTGCACCTGGACACCTGGGACACCGTCGAGGTCACCTGCGAGCACACGCAGACGCTGCGCGACCAGCTGCCGTCGTTCGAGGGGCAGGAGGAGAGGTACGTCGTGTGGGGCGAGGGCACCACCGACGAGATGTGCCTCGGCATCCTCCAGGTCACCCGGCCGTAACCGTTACTCGGTGGGCCGCAGGCGGCTGCACCCCGTAACATGGAGGGGCTCACACAGCCGACCGGAAGGGCCGCCCGCCACGGGCATCCATGACTGACACGCAACAGCCGACAGGGTCCACCAGCACCCGCCACACCGTGGTGGTCCCCAACAGCATCAACATGGTCAGCCTGCTCGGCCCCGGCGACGAGCACCTCGCGCTCATCGAGCAGGCCTTCGACGCCGACATCCACGTCCGCGGCAACCGGATCACCCTCTACGGCGAGCCCGGCGAGGTCGCGCTCGCCGAGCGGCTGCTCGACGAGCTGGTGACGATCATCCGCACCGGCCAGGGCGTGACCGGCGAGACCGTCGAGCGCGTCCTGCACATGCTCCGCGCCGAGACGACCGAGCGTCCGGCCGACGTGCTGTCGCTGAACATCCTGTCCAACCGCGGCCGCTCGATCCGTCCGAAGACGCTGAACCAGAAGCGCTACGTCGACTCGATCGACAAGCACACGATCACGTTCGGCATCGGACCCGCCGGCACCGGCAAGACCTACCTCGCGATGGCCAAGGCCGTGCAGGCGCTGCAGTCCAAGAACGTCAACCGGATCATCCTGACCCGGCCCGCCGTCGAGGCGGGGGAGCGGCTCGGCTTCCTGCCCGGCACGCTCAGCGAGAAGATCGACCCCTACCTCCGGCCGCTCTACGACGCCCTGCACGACATGATCGACCCCGAGTCGATCCCGAAGCTGCTGGCCGCGGGGACCATCGAGGTCGCGCCCCTGGCCTACATGCGCGGCCGCACCCTGAACGACGCGTTCATCATCCTCGACGAGGCGCAGAACACCACGCCCGAGCAGATGAAGATGTTCCTCACCCGGCTCGGCTTCGGCTCCAAGATCGTGGTCACCGGCGACGTCACCCAGATCGACCTGCCCGGCGGCGGCCTGAAGTCCGGGCTCAAGGTCGTCGAGGGGATCCTGGACGGCGTCGAGGACGTCGTGTTCAACAGGCTCACCAGCCACGACGTCGTCCGGCACCGGCTGGTCGGCAAGATCGTGGCGGCGTACGACGAGTTCGACGCGCGCGGCGAGTTCGGCGCCCAGAAGCCAGGACGGCCGTGAGCATCGAGGTCCTCAACGAGTCCGGCCGCGAGCTCGACGTCAAGCAGCTGGCCGCGCTCAGCCGGTTCGTGCTGGACCGGATGCGCGTGCACCCGCTGGCCGAGCTGTGCATCAAGGCCGTCGACGAGGAGACGATCGCCGAGCTCAACCAGCAGTGGATGGAGAAGGACGGGCCGACCGACGTGCTCGCCTTCCCCATGGACGAGCTGCGTCCCGGCCTGGTCAACGAGGACCCCGAGGAGGGCGTCCTCGGCGACCTCGTGCTCTGCCCGGCCATCGCCGAGCGGCAGGGCGAGACCGCCGGCCACGGCACCGACGCGGAGATCGAGCTGCTGACCGTGCACGGCATCCTGCACCTCCTCGGCTACGACCACGCGGAGCCGGAGGAGCACAAGGAGATGTTCGGTCTCCAGGACGAGCTGCTCGCCGACTGGCGCGCCTGATCAGCGCGCGAGACTCGGACCCGACATGACATCCGGAGACCTGTTGCTGGTCGTCGCGGCGGCCGTGCTGGTGCTGCTCGCGGGGCTGTTCTCGGGCGCCGACGCAGCGCTCTCGACGTTCTCCCGGGCCCGGGCCGAGGAGCTGCTCGCCGAGGGCCGCCCGGGCGCCAAGCGGCTGACGGTGCTGCTCGAGGACCGCACCCGCTACCTCAACACCGCGCTCTTCCTGCGGCTGCTCTGCGAGATCGCGGCCATCGTGATCGTCACCCAGCTGGTCCGCACCGCCTGGGACGGCCCCGACTTCTGGCCCTCCGCGCTGATCGCGATCGGGATCATGCTGGTCGTCTCGTTCGTGGTGATCGGGGTCGCCCCGCGCACCCTCGGCCGCCAGCACCCCGAGCGGGTCGCGCTGGTCTCGGCCACGCCCCTGGCCGCGGTGACCACCGTGCTCGGGCCGCTGCCGCGGCTGCTGATCCTGATCGGTAACGCCATCACCCCCGGTCGCGGATTCCGTGAGGGTCCGTTCGCCACCGAGACCGAGCTGCGCGAGCTGGTCGACTTCGCCGAGGCGTCCGCGGTGATCGAGTCCGGCGAGCGGAAGATGATCCACTCGGTCTTCGAGTTCGGCGACACCATCGCCCGCGAGGTGATGGTGCCGCGCACCGACGTGGTCTACATCGAGCGCTACAAGAACCTCCGCCAGACGATGTCGCTGTTCCTGCGCAGCGGCTTCTCCCGGGTGCCGGTGATCGGCGAGAACCTCGACGACGTGCGCGGCTTCGCCTACCTCAAGGACCTGGTGCGCCGCGACTTCGAGGCGCCCGACGTGGAGTTCACCCAGCGGGTCGAGGAGGTCATGCGGCCGGCCCACTTCGTGCCGGAGTCCAAGCCCGTCGACGCGCTGCTCTCGGAGATGCAGGCCAACCGCCAGCACATCGCGGTCGTCGTCGACGAGTACGGCGGCACCGCCGGCCTGATCACCATCGAGGACCTGCTCGAGGAGATCGTCGGCGAGATCACCGACGAGTACGACGCCGACGAGGTCGAGGTCGAGCGGCTGCCGAGCGGCTCCACCCGGGTGTCCTCGCGCTACCCGATCGACGACCTCGACGAGCTGTTCGGCTTCAACGTCGAGGAGGAGGACGTCGACAGCGTCGGCGGGCTGATGGCCAAGCACCTCGGCCGGGTCCCGATCCCCGGCTCCCACGTGGAGGCGCACGGCCTGCGGTTCGAGGCCGAGGGTGCCTCCGGGCGACGCAACAAGATCGGCACCGTCCTGATCACGCCGGTGCTGCCCGACCGCGAACCGGCCACCGCCGAAGGAGCATCCGATGACTGAGCTGTCCGCCGAGGACGCCAAGCTGGTCACCCTGGCCCGCGCCACCCGCGCGAGGGTGGGTGCCGCCGAAGGGGGCGCCGTACGCGACGGGGACGGGCGCACCTACGCCGCGGCCTCCGTGGACCTGCCGTCGCTGACGCTGTCGGCGCTCCAGGTCTGCGTGGCCATGGCCGTCGCGTCCGGTTCGAAGAAGCTCGAGGCCGCCGTGCTGCTGACCGAGGCGGACGACGTCGGGGCCGGCGACCTGGCCGTGCTGCGCGACTTCTCCGGTGCCGATGTCGTCGTGCACCGCGGCGACGCTCGCGGCACCGTCCACCAGACCGTCTCCACGTGAGGTTCCCGTGACGACCTACACCGCCTGCCTTGTCGACGTCTACGAGACCGCGATCAGCGTCGACCTCCCGAGCTGGGGCGCCGAGCTGGCCGCGACAGCCGGCGTCGACCCTCGCTCGTTCGCCATGGCGGTCTCAGGTCGCGCGAACCCGGTGGCCGACGGAAGCCTGACGGTCCGGCAGGCGCTGGAGGACACCCTGGTCGACCTGGGCGTCCCGACGCGACGACGGCGTGGTGGACCGGCTGCTGGCCAAGGACCGGGAGCTCGTGCGGGAGATGTCGGTGCTGCACGACGACACGGTCCCGTTCCTCGGGTCGCTGCGGGACAGGGGCGTGAAGACGGCGTTCGTCAGCAACTGCGCGGACAACACCCGGCCGCTGCTGGAGTGGCTGGGGCTGGACTCGGCCGTCGACGAGCTGGTGCTCTCCTGCGAGGTGCGCGCTGCGAAGCCGAGTCCGGCGATCTTCGAGATCGCGCTCGACCGGCTGGGTGTCGCCGCCGGGGACGCGCTGTTCGTCGACGACCAGCAGGCGTTCTGCGACGCGGCCACCGCCCTGGGCATCCGCGCCGTCCTGATCGACCGGCACACCGGCACCGGCGAGGTGTCGACGCTGGCCGAGCTGGCGACGTACTTCTGAGCGTCTAGGGCCAGCGCTTCTTGAGCAGCCAGCTGCGGAAGAAGGCGCTGAGCTCGCGGCCGGTCTCGGCCTCGACCCACGCGACGTAGTCGCTGCGGCTGGCGTTCTGGTTCAGGTGGGTCTGCGGCCAGCGGCGGACCAGTGCGTCGAACCTCTTGTCGCCGACCTTGTGCCGCAGCTTCTCGAACATCGCGGCGGTGCAGTAGTAGACGCAGATCTCACCGAACCGCCCGCGCTTGTAGGCGGCGGGCGGCCCGTCGACCGGCCGCAGCTCGCGGTTGACGGCGGAGAAGCCGTGGGTCCAGTCCCGCCAGCGGTTGCCCCGGAACGCCACGTCCCACCGACCCTGGAGGTACATCGCCATGCCCTCGTTCAGCCACAGCCCGGTCCAGTCGTCCGGGGTGACGGTGTCGCCGTACCACTGGTGGATCAGCTCGTGCACCATCGTCTCGCGGACGTCGCGCCACGCGGTACTCGTCGGCTCCGAAGGTCACCAGGGACTGGGTCTCCATCGCGGAGTCGCCGGGGACCACGACGGCGCCGGCGCTCTCGAACGGGTAGCGGCCGAGCTTCTTCTCCAGCCAGCGCAGGTCCTCGTCCATGCGACGGAACGGCCGCATCCAGAAAGCGGTGTCCTCGCGGGGGACGTAGAAGTGCAGCGGCAGCCCGTGCGGTCCGGTCGCCTGCCGGTGGGCGTACGGGCCGACCGCCAGGGTCACGAGGTACGTCGCGGCCGGGTCCTCGAGGTGCCACGCGGTCACCCGCCGGTCACCATTCGGCGGCAGCTGCGTGGCGGTGCCGTTGGCGATGCCCAACCAGCCGCTCCGGGACCTCGACCGTGATGTCGTAGAGCGCCTTGTCGGAGGGATGGTCGTTGGCGGGGTACCACGTGTAGGCGCCGAACGGCTCCTGCATCGTCCAGAGCTGGCCGTCGGGCATCACCTTCATCCCGACCTTCTGCATGTCCGAGCGGGTGCTCGGCGCGGCCACCGGGTGGGGTCGGCCGGCGTACTCGATCACCAGGACCAGGCGGGTGTCCGCCGGGACCTCGGAGGCAAGCGGGATCACCAGGTTCTTGCCCGGGTGGGACGCCGTCACCGGGGTGCCGTCGACGGTGACCGAGGAGACAGCGAGGTCGTGGAGCAGGTCGAGCCGGATGCTGTCGGTGGTCTCGGTGACCCGCACGTCCAGGGTGGCGGTGCCCTCGAGGGTGCGGGTGCCGCGGCGCCAGTCGAGGTCCAGGCCGTAGTGCAGGACGTCGACGCCCGGGTCGCCCTTGCTCGGGTAGTAGCTGTCCTCGCGCGGCTCGGACAGGCCGTCGTCGTACGGCGCCGCCGCCACCGGGAGCGCGCCCGACACGACCGCGGCGAGCGTGGTGACGATGACCAGAGCGGCGCGCAGGACGGGCATGGCTCTCCCCCGAGAGTCGGCATGACGGGCTCCGTCAGTATGCGTCAGCGACCGGAATCTCGCTTCCCGAGGCGGTCCTCCGGAGTAGGTTGTCCCCGTGGCTCCCTCTGGAGGCTGGCTTGAGCATGCCGCAGCCGTGGACCGGCTGCGGGCGTCGTACGCCGCGATCGAGCCGGGCCAGCCGGTCCGGCTGGCGAAGCACACCTCGAACCTGTTCCGGCCCCGGACGCCGTCGACCGCGCGTGGTCTGGACGTGTCCGGGCTCGACGGCGTGATCGAGGTGGACCCGGTCGCGCGGACCGCCGAGGTGCAGGGCATGTGCACCTACGAGCACCTCGTCGACGCGACCCTGCCGCACGGCCTGATGCCGTACGTCGTCCCGCAGCTGCGCACGATCACGCTCGGCGGCGCCGTGTCCGGGCTGGGCATCGAGGCGACCAGCTTCCGCAGCGGCTTCCCGCACGAGTCGGTGCTCGAGATGGACATCTTCACCGGCGCCGGCGAGGTGGTCACGACCACGCCCGGCGAGGATCTCTTCGACACCTTCCCCAACTCCTACGGGTCGCTCGGCTACGCCACCCGGCTGCGGATCGCGCTCGAGGAGGTGCCCGGCCGGGTGCGGCTGCGGCACGTCCGGTTCGACGACCCCGGACTGCTGGCCAAGACCATCGCCACGGTCGTCGAGTCGGGTGAGTACGACGGGCAGCAGGTCGACGCCGTCGACGGCGTCGCGTTCGAGCCCGGCGAGTACTACCTGACCCTGGCGGCGTGGGCGGTGGATGCTGCGGCGGCCGACGAGCCGACGAGCGACTACACCGGGCAGGAGATCTACTTCCGCTCCGTGCAGCAGCGCGAGACCGACCTGCTCACGACGTACGACTACCTCTGGCGCTGGGACACCGACTGGTTCTGGTGCTCCGGCGCGTTCGGCGTCCAGAACCCGGTCGTACGCCGGCTGTGGCCGCGACGCTGGCGGCGCTCGGACGTCTACCACAAGCTGATCGGGCTGGACCGCAGGTTCTCCATCGCCGACCGGCTCGACCGCCGTGCGGGACGCCCGGAGCGCGAGCGGGTGATCCAGGACGTCGAGATCCCGGTCGACCAGCTGTCCGAGTTCCTCGACTGGTTCGACCAGGAGGTCGGCATGCGGCCGGTCTGGCTGTGCCCGGTGCGCGCCAAGCGGGCCTGGCCGATCTACCCGTTCGACCCGGACATCACCTACGTCAACCTCGGGTTCTGGGGCACGGTCCACGTCGGCCCGGAGGCGGCCGACGCCCCGCGGAACCGCGCCATCGAGGCCAAGGTGCGGTCCCTGGCCGGGCACAAGTCGCTGTACTCCGAGGCGTTCTACGACCGCGACACCTTCGACCAGCTCTACAACGGCGCCCACCTCGCGCAGGTGAAGGCGCACTACGACCCCGACAACCGGCTCACGAGTCTCTACGACAAGGTGGTGCGACGAGGATGACCCAGACCGAGGCCCGGCCCCTGCCCCGAACTGACCTGAAGATCGGTGAGGCCGTCAGCTCGCTGCTGCGCGACGGGATGCCCGTCCGGTTCACGGCGTACGACGGCAGCAGCGCGGGCCCGGCGGACGCACCGATCGGGCTCGAGCTCGTCAACCAGCGCGGGCTGGCCTACCTGCTCACGGCTCCGGGTGACCTGGGCATGGCCCGCGCCTACGTGTCCGGCGACCTGCTGTTGCACGGCGTGCACCCCGGCGACCCCTACGAAGCGCTGGCGCTGATCCAGAACCACCTCCGCTTCCGCAAGCCGTCGCCCTCGGAGGCACTCGCGCTGGTGCGCGGGCTGGGCCTCTCGAACCTCCGGCCGCCCTCGCCCCCGTCGCAGGAGCACCTGCCCAAGTGGCGGCGGGCGATGGAGGGGCTGCGGCACTCGATGTCCCGCGACGCCCAGGTGATCGCGCACCACTACGACGTGTCCAACACGTTCTACGAGTACGTCCTCGGCCCGTCGATGACCTACACCTGCGCGGTCTACGAGTCACCCGACAAGACGCTCGAGGAGGCCCAGTTCGCGAAGTACGACCTGGTCGCCCGCAAGCTCGACCTCCAGCCCGGCCAGCGGCTGCTCGACGTGGGCTGCGGCTGGGGCGGGATGGTCCGGCACGCCGCCCGCGAGTACGGCGTGCGCACGCTCGGGGTGACCCTGTCGCGGCAGCAGGCGCAGTGGGCCAAGGAGGCGATCGACCGCGAAGGGCTCGGCGACCTGGCCGAGGTGCGCCACCTCGACTACCGCGACGTCCTGGAGTCCGGCTTCGACGCGGTCAGCTCGATCGGCCTGACCGAGCACATCGGCGTCCGCAACTACCCGGCGTACTTCTCCTTCCTGCGCGACCGGCTGAAGCCCGAGGGCAGGCTGCTCAACCACTGCATCACCCGGACCCACAACCACCGCCAGGAGATCGGCCCGTTCCTGGACCGGTACGTCTTCCCGGACGGCGAGCTGATCGGGTCCGGCCGGATCATCACCGACGCGCAGAACGCCGGCTTCGAGGTGATGCACGAGGAGAACTTCCGCAGGCACTACGCGCTCACCCTGGCCGGCTGGTGCCGCAACCTCCAGGAGAACTGGGACGCCTGCGTGCGCGAGGTCGGCGAGGGCACCGCCCGCGTCTGGGGCCTCTACATGGCCGGGCTCACGGCTGGCCTTCGAGCGCAACGAGATCCAGCTGCACCACGTGCTCGGCGTGAAGACCACCGAGTCGGGGGAGGACGGCTTCCCGCTGCGCCCCACGTGGTGACCAGTGACTAGCCTTGGTGGGTGAGCACGAGAGCCCTCCAGTACGCCGCGCAGGTGCTGCGCCGCGAGCAGCTCTCGGCGCACCTCGTGCGGCTGACCCTGGGCGGGCCGGGGCTGGCCGAGTTCCAGAGCACCGGTGTCCCCGACGAGTGGGTCGGGCTGGTGGTGCCGGGGCAGTACCAGTCGCGCTACTACACGGTCCGCAGCTGGGCCGGCGGTGAGCTCGTCGTCGACGTCGTCGTGCACGAGGTCGGGCTGGTCACCGAGTGGGCGGCCCGCCACTGCGTGGGCGACACCGTCACGATCACCGAGCCGAAGGGCTCGTTCGCGATGCCCGACGACGCCGGCATGGCTGCTGCTGGTCGGCGACCTGACCGCGATGCCGGCGATGGCGCGGATCTGCGAGACCGTCACGACGGTCCCGGTCCGGGTCTGGGCCGAGGTGCCCGACGACCTGACCGGCTACCTTCCCGCGGGCACCGACGTCACCTGGCTCGAGCCGCCCGGCGAGGGCGCGAGCGCGCTGGCCCCGGTCGTCGAGGCGATCGACTGGCCGGCCGGCGACGGCTACTTCTGGATGGCGGGGGAGTCCGCGCAGATGCGGGCGATCCGCAAGCACCTGATGCGCGAGCGCCGGCTGCCGGCCACGGCGTACGACGTGATGGGCTACTGGCGCGGCGTCACCCGGCGCCAGCCGCGGGCGGTCGACCCCGGGCCGATCTGGCGGGCCGGCAAGGCCGCCGGCAAGTCCGACGAGCAGATCTGGGCCGAGTACGACGCGGCGAGGGAGTCATGAACAGGCCATGAGCGACACCCCCGAGCACCGCAGCGGCTTCGCGTCGTTCGTCGGCCGCCCCAACGCGGGCAAGTCGACGCTGACCAACGCGCTGGTCGGCAGCAAGATCGTGATCACCAGCTCCAAGCCGCAGACCACGCGCACCGTCGTGCGCGGCATCGTGCACCGGCCCGACGCCCAGCTGATCCTGGTCGACACCCCCGGCCTGCACCGTCCCCGCACCCTGCTCGGCGAACGGCTCAACGACCTGGTCAAGACGACGTTGGCGGAGGTCGACGTGGTCGCGGTGTGCTTCCCGGCGAACGAGAAGATCGGCCCCGGCGACCGGTTCATCGTCAACGAGATGGCGAAGGTGAAGCGCACGACGAAGGTCGCGATCGCCACCAAGACCGACCTGGCGACCCCGGACCAGATCGGCAGGCACCTGCTGGACATCCAGCAGCTGGGCGTCGAGACCGGCACGGACTGGGCCGAGATCGTCCCGGTGTCGGCGAAGAGCGGCGACCAGGTCAAGCTGCTCGAGGACCTGCTCGTCGGCCTGCTCCCCGAAGGACCTCAGCTCTACCCCGACGGCGACCTCAGCGACGCCCCCGAGGAGGCGATCGTCGCGGAGCTGATCCGCGAGGCCGCCCTCGAAGGAGTCCGCGACGAGCTCCCGCACTCGATCGCCGTCGTGGTCGAGGAGATGGGCCTGCGCGAGGGCCGGCCGGACGACAAGCCGCTGCTCGACGTCCACGCGAACCTCTACGTCGAGCGCGACTCCCAGAAGGGGATCGTGATCGGCCACAAGGGGTCCCGCCTCCGCGAGGTCGGCACCGCCGCCCGCAAGCAGATCGAGGCGATCCTCGGCACGCCCGTCTACCTCGACCTGCGCGTCAAGATCGCCAAGGACTGGCAGCGCGACCCGAGGCAGCTGCGGAAGCTCGGCTTCTAGGTCAGATCGGGCGCCCAGCACAGCCGTAGGTCTGGCCGGCGTCCCACTGCTTCTCGGTCGGCCACTCGTAGCCCCACTGGAAGCTGAGGGCGTCGTCGGCCACACCGCGCCCGGCCTCCTCGCAGGCGGACTCGCCGGCGTCCTGGACCTTCTGCTCGCCCGGGTAGTCGGGGCCGGCGAAGGTGAACGTCGAGATCGCGCGCCAGGAGTGCGGGGAGGAGCAGATCACGCGCTCGAAGTCCTCGGCGTCGGGCTCGGCGGTGCCGCACATGCCGTAGCGCGTGCGCCCCTCGGGGGTCCGGAGGACGCCGGCCAGCTTGCCGGTGAGTGGCGCGAGGGTCTCGTTCTTGGCCAGCGGCGATCACGTCGCAGCGGAACCAGTCGGCCCCGCGGTCGGACTGCGCGACCGTCGGCGTGAACCAGACGGCCCGCAGCATGCTCAGCCGCTGCGCCTGGAGGGTCCCGCCCACGAAGTCACCGAACCGCTGGGGGCACTCGGCGGCGACCCGGTCCTGGACGCGCCTCCGAGTCCACGGCGAGCAGGTGCCCGTCGACGACCGCGTCCAGCGCGTCGACGTGGAAGGTGATCGCCGTGTGCTCGTCGGCGCAGTCGACCGGCTTCCGCTTGTTGGTCGGGGCCACCGCCTCGTCGTACGCGAGTGCGTAGCAGGCGCGGACGTCGGGACGGGGCACCGACTTCGCGGGCTCGGGTGTCGGCGCCGGCGAGGACGACGCCGACTCGCTGGGCTTCGCCGGCTTGGGCGCGTCGTCGGAGCCGCTGCAGCCGGCGAGCAGCGCGGCCACCAGTGCGAGCGCGGCGGCGAGCCGGGTCACTGGTCCGTCTTCGCCCAGCACACGGACCGGCGGTTGCCGGCCTCCCACTCGGCCTCGTGGAAGAAGGTCCACCCGAAGTCGTAGTCGATCGGATAGTTCAGCCAGGCGCCCACCGAGTCGGAGCAGAACTCGCGGGACTTCACCTCGACCACCCGGTCGCCGGGGTACTCCTCGCCGGGCTCACCGAGCTTGATCGTCGTGACCGCGCGCCAGTTGTGCTCCTCGGTGCACGGGACCTTCTCGGAGTTCGTCACCGACGAGCCCATGCCGCAGACCATCCACTGGTCGTCCTGCTTGAGCAGCAGGCCCTTCGCGGTCTCGGGGAGGTCGACGTACGACGAGCTCTCGTCGCCGCCGCCGACGATGTCGCAGCGGTACCACCGGGCGCCGTCCTCCCACGCCTTCTCCGACGGCCGGAACCACGCCCAGCTCACCACGGTGCGCATCACGAGGCTCTCGTCGGCGCCGAGGAACGCCATGAACTTCTTGGTGCAGGTGTCGTAGGCGAAGGCGCCGACCTCGCGGTCGTCGTAGTCGGCGTCGTCCAGGGAGCCGGGCATGTCCCCGACCGCGAACGTCTCCGCGGTGTGCTGCTCGGTGCAGTCGACCGTCTTGGTCGCGTTGCTGGGCAGCTTGACGTCGTCCGGCGACAGCGACCGGCAGGCCCCGAGCTCCGGCGCCTCGACGGCGTCCACCTGGTCGGGGTCGACGTTGGTGCCCTGCTCCTCGGTGCCGCACCCCGACAGGGTCAGGGCGGCGACCAGCCCGAGGACGAGCAGTCGAGCCACGGGCGAGCGACCGAGACCGCGTACGGCGTGCGGCAACGCGGGTCCTCCTCAGTCACTCCGGCAGTGCCCCGCGATGCTACCTCCCGCGGAGCGGCCGCCCGGAGTGACCGCCGTCTCAGTACCTCAGGCTCGGGACGTACGCCGGAACCGGCGTCGGCGCTGCCAGGTCCGGGGCGTCGACCGGCTCGTCGGCGACCATGCGCAGCGGGACGTAACCCGGCCCAGACGGGCTCGTCGAGGTCGTCCGGGTCGTCCTCGCTGTACCCCTCGCTGACCTTGACCGACCACTCCGCGAGCGGGACCTGCAGGATCAGCGTCGCCGCGAGCTCCTTCTTCTTGGGCGCGCGCAGGTCCGCCCACCGGCCGGGGAGCAGGTGCTCGGTCAGCCGCTCCAGCGCCGCAAGCTTCTCGTCGGCCGGCACCGGCTCGGCGACGCCGAGGACCGTGGCGCTGCGGTAGTTCATGCTCGACTCGAAGGCGGACCGCGCGTAGACCAGCCCGTCGAGGTGGGTGACGTTCACGCACACGGCGCCGCCGCCGTCGAGGGCCCGCATCAGCCGGCTGGCCGTGGAGCCGTGCAGCAGCAGCCGGTCGCCGTCGCGGGCGCAGGCCATCGGCAGCACGAACGGCTGGCCGTCGACCTGGATCCCGACCTGCGCGACGTACGCCGCGTCCAGGATCGCGTGCAGGACGGACTGGTCGTCGACCTGCTTCTCGGGCAGCCGCCGGACTGCTGTCCGGGGCTGCTCCCTCCTGCTCACGAGGCGCCCAGGGCTGCCGAGACGACCTCGCGGGCCTCCGCCTGCACCTGCGCCAGGTGGTCGGGCCCCTGGAACGACTCGGCGTAGATCTTGTAGACGTCCTCGGTGCCGGACGGCCGGGCCGCGAACCAGGCCGACTCGGTGGTGACCTTGAGCCCGCCGATCTTCGCGCCGTTGCCGGGCGCCTCGGTGAGCCGGGCGGTGATCTGCTCGCCGGCCAGCGAGGTCGCGGTCACGTCGTCGGGGGAGAGCGCGGCCAGCTTGGCCTTCTGGGCACGGTCGGCCGGTGCGTCGATCCGCGCGTACGCCGGGTCCCCGTGCTTGGCGACCAGCTCGGCGTAGTGCTGGCTCGGCGTCTTCCCGGTCTCGGCCAGGATCTCGGAGGCGAGCAGGCAGAGGATGATGCCGTCCTTGTCGGTGGTCCAGGTCGTGCCGTCGGTGCGCAGGAACGACGCGCCCGCGGACTCCTCGCCGCCGAAGCCGAACGACCCGTCGATCAGGCCGGGCACGAACCACTTGAACCCGACCGGCACCTCCACCATCGGCTTGCCGATCGCGGCGGCGACCCGGTCGATCATCGACGACGACACCAGGGTCTTGCCGATCCGCGCCGTCTCGGGCCAGTCGGGGCGCGCGCCGCCGAACAGGTAGCCGATCGCGACCGCCAGGAAGTGGTTGGGGTTCATCAGCCCGCCGTCCGGCGTGACGATGCCGTGCCGGTCGGCGTCGGCGTCGTTGCCGGTGGCGATGTCGTAGGAGTCCTTGCGCGCGATCAGGGACGCCATCGCGTTGGGGGAGGAGCAGTCCATCCGGATCTTGCCGTCCCAGTCGAGGGTCATGAACCGCCAGGTCGGGTCGACGAGCGGGTTCACCACGGTCAGCTCGAGGGAGTGCCGGTCGGCGATCTCGCCCCAGTAGTCGACGCTCGCACCGCCCAGCGGGTCGGCGCCGATCTGCACGCCGGCGTCGCGGATCGCGTCGATGTCGAGCACCCGCGGGAGGTCGTCGACGTACGTGCCCATGAAGTCGTACGCCGACGCGGCGGCGCGCGCCCGCGCGAACGGGATCCGCAGCACGTCCCGCAGCCCGCCGGCGATCAGCTCGTTGGCCCGCTTCGCGATGACCGACGTGGCGTCGGTGTCGGCGGGGCCGCCGTGCGGCGGGTTGTACTTGAAGCCGCCGTCCTGCGGCGGGTTGTGCGACGGGGTGACCACGATGCCGTCGGCGAGCCCCGAGGTCTTGCCCCGGTTGGCGGTGAGGATCGCGTGCGAGAGCGCCGGGGTCGGCGTGTAGCGGTCCCGGTCGTCGACCAGCACGGTCACGTCGTTGGCGGCCAGCACCTCCAGCGCCGTCGCCCACGCGGGCTCGGACAGCCCGTGCGTGTCGCGGCCGATGAACAGCGGGCCGTCGTACCCCTGCTCCCGCCGGTAGTCGCAGATCGCCTGGGTCGTCGCCAGGATGTGCGTCTCGTTGAACGACGTCTTCAGCGACGTCCCGCGGTGCCCGCTGGTCCCGAACGCGACCTGCTGGTCTACGTTGGAGGGGTCGGGCTCGTCTGTGTAGTAGGCGGTGACGAGGTGCGCGACATCGATCAGGTCCTGGGGCTCGGCGGGCTTGCCCGCGCGCTGGTCGGCCATGGCGCCATCATGCTCCACGCTCAGATCCCGCGTCGCCCTGTCGATGGGACAGGTGTCGGGTGGCGCAGGTCATGTCCACCCCTTGGTACCGCCCCGTTTCCCGGGGCCCTGTGACGGGTAGGTGAATGGAGATGTCCTCGTACGCGCCTGCCCTCGACCCCGTTGCCCACCGTCCGCGGATCCGGACCGTCTGCAAGCGGGTCGCCGGCACTCTCCTGATCGCCTGCGCCATTCCGGCCGCGGTCCTCTACGTGACGCTGATGGTGGCCGACGTGTGGACGGCCATGGTGGCGGCGCTGGTCTGGTCCTACGGCGCGATCGCGTACCGCAAGGTGACCGGGCGGCGTACCTCCGGTCTGCTGATCCTCACCGCCGCCGTGCTGACCGGGCGCACCGTCGCGGCGGCCCTCGCGGACAGCACCTTCGTCTACTTCCTCCAGCCGATCATCAGCGACGGCGTGGTCGCGACGGCGTTCCTGCTGTCGCTGGCGAGCGCCCGGCCGATCGTGGCCCGCCTGGCCGGCGACTTCTACCCGATGGACCACGAGCTGCACATGCGGCCGCGGATCCAGCGCCTGTTCTGGCAGCTGACCGTGATGTGGGCGGCGCTCTGCCTGGGCAAGTCGCTGATGAACCTGTGGCTGCTCTACTCGCAGTCGCTGGAGACGTTCGTCCTGGTCCAGGGCATCTCCGCCGTCTCGCTGAACAGCCTGGCCGCCGCCGTCACGATCGCCGCCGCGGTGGTCGTCGGCCGCAAGGAAGGCCTGCTCGGCCCGGTCCCGGCACACCTCGTCTGAGCCCGTGTCCGCACCGCGCTCCACGCCGTCACCGACTGGTTGCTGTCGAAGGACGAGCGTGCGAACCCGCGCACCGCGCTCGACGACGGGCACCCCGGCCAGCAGGCGTGGTCCGAGGGCAACCTGGTCCGGCCGCTGATCCACGGGTCGACGTACTTCGCCGAGCTGTACGAACGGATCGAGGCGACCCGCCCCGGCGACCTGGTGTTCTTCACCGACTGGCAGGGCGACGCCGACGAGCGGCTCACGGGTGAGCCGGGCAGCGAGGTCGCCGAGGTGCTCGGGCGCGCCGACGAGCGCGGGGTGGACGTGCGCGGCCTGGTCTGGCGGTCGCACATGGACGCCCTGGGGTTCACCGCGAGCGAGAACAAGCGCCTGGGCCGGGAGCTGCAGAAGCGCGGCGCGGAGGCGCTGCTCGACATGCGGGTCCGGCTCGGCGGCTCGCACCACCAGAAGCTCGTGGTGATCCGGCACCGCGACGACCCGACCCGCGACATCGCCTACGTCGGCGGCATCGACCTGTGCCACTCCCGGCGCGACGACGCCGACCACGGCGGCGACCCGCAGCCGCAGCAGAACCTGGCCAAGGAGTACGGCGACACTCCGCCCTGGCACGACATCCAGGCCGCGATCAGCGGCCCGGCAGTCCACGACGTCGAGACGGTCTTCCGCGAGCGGTGGGAGGACCCCACCCCGCTGACCCGCAACCCGTGGCTGGTCGTGAAGGACCGCGTCCTCCGGATGGACACCGACCCCGACCCGCTCCCCGAGCAGGCGCCGCCGCCCCCGCCGGTCGACGGCGGCACGCACGTCGTCCAGCTGCTGCGGACCTACCCGAACCTGCGCCACGGCCGCGACTACCCCTTCGCCCGGGGCGGGGAGCGGAGTGTGGCGCGCGGCTACACCAAGGCGGTGAAGCGCGCCCGGCGGCTGATCTACGTCGAGGACCAGTTCCTGTGGGGGCACCACGTCGGCGAGATCTTCACCGAGGCGCTCCGCGCCCACCCCGACCTGCACGTGATCGCCGTCGTGCCGCTCTGCCCCGACCTGACCGGCGCGCTCGGTCGGCTGCCGCAGCTGCTGGGCCGCCGCCGCGCGATGCGCGAGATGACCGAAGGCCGCGCCCGACCGGGTCGCGATCTACGGCATCGAGAACCACGCCGGCACGCCCGTCTACGTGCACGCGAAGGTCTGCGTCATCGACGACACCTGGGCCTCGATCGGGTCGGACAACTTCAACCGTCGGTCCTGGACCCACGACTCCGAGGTCTCGGCGGTGGTCATGGACACCGCCGAGGACGACGACGGCTACGCGCGGCGGCTGCGGCTCACCCTCGCCACCGAGCACCTCGACCGGCCCGCCGACGACTGCGTCGACGCCGCCGCCATGTTCGCGGCGTACGCCGACTGCGCGGCCGCGCTGGACGCGTGGCACGACGGCGGCCGCGTCGGCCCCCGCCCGCCCGGTCGCCTGCGCCGGATCCTCCCGCCCGAGCTCGGCCCGATGGAGCGCGCGTTCGCGCTCGCGCCGTACCTCGTCCTGCACGACCCCGACGGCCGTCCGGGGCCGCTGCGCAAGCGCGACGAGTTCTGAGGCGGCGTACAGTCGCAGCACGGGGTCTGGAGCTGCGATGAAGCCCGCCCGTGCAACCCGATCCGTCGTCCTCCTCGGCTGCGCCGCCCTGCTCGGCGCGTGCACCGACGACCCGGAGCCGGCGGCGGAGTCACCGGAGGTCGACACCTCGGCGCCGCCGTCCTCGGGCACCGCCCTCCGCGCCGATTACGTCCTGAACGCGGGCGAGGCGGGGCGGGCCAACATCGCGGTCATCACCGGCGCGCCCGACCAGATCCGGATCAGCTGGGTGTTCCGAGGCGACGACCCGGTGACGAAGCTGCTCTTGGTCTACGACGGGAAGCAGCTCCTGGAGTACGGCAGCGACCCGGGGTCCTACACCCTGTACCGCGTGCCGGAGGACGCCGAGGCCTACGACCACGTGCGCGCGTGGGTGCTCCCGCCCGGGAGCGACCGCCTGGCTGAGGCGTGTCCGGACGCCGAGCAGCTCGGTGACCGGACGATCGCGGGCCGTGCAGCGGTGGGCTACCGGTGCAACTCCCGCGAGCAGCCGTCCACGCTGGGCCGGTCGCGCGAGATCTGGGTCGACGAGGAGAGCGGGCTGACCCTCGAGGCTCGCGGGCTCACCGTCGAGTCGGTGACTCCCGACGAGCCTGTCGACGGCACGACGTTCTCCACCGAGCCGCCGGAGGGTGTGGACGTGGACGTCCGGCCGCCCGAGCAGTGACGCCCGAGACGACGCCCGCACAGAGCTGGACGCAAGGCGCCGGCCTACGTCCTCCGGTGGAACGTGATCGCGCCGTTGGGGAGCGTCTGGTGCTCGTACGCCGGGTCGTGGATGCGCGCATGGTGGCGCGGGCAGAGCAGGCGGCCGGTCTTCACGTCGGTGTGGCCGCCGCGGTGCCACGGGACGTCGTGGTGGGCGTGGCACATGCCGGGCGGCCAGTCGCAGCCGTCGGCGGTGCAGCCGCCCTGCTGGAGCGCGAGTGCGATCCGCTGCGCCTTGGTGTGGAAGCGGCGCTCCCGGCCGAGGTCGAGCACCTGCCCGGCGCCGCCGAGCACGGCCGGGATGACGCCGGCCTCGCAGGCCAGGCGGCGGGCCTGGGCCGCGGAGATCTCGGCGCCGGTGTCGAGGGTGGCTGCGTTGTCGCCGCCGAGCAGCGAGTCCAGCGACATCGTGACCACCACGGTCGCGGCGACGCCGCCGGCGTCGGGAGTGGCGGACGCGGGGTAGCGCTCGACGTACTCCAGGAAGGCCCGCCCGAGCCGCTGCGGCAGCGGGCGCCGCTCGGGACCCGGGTCGGCGCCTTCGCGACGCGGTGAGGCGAGCGCCATCAGGTGCTTGTGCAGCATCTGCGCCTGGAGCGGTCGGCAGCGTGAACCGACCGTGGGTGCGACCACGCCCGTCGTCGCTCATCGTCAGCCGCGCGTCGTCCCGGGCCGCTCGCCTCCTCGGCCTCCAGCTGACGGGCCAGGTGGGCCTCGGCGGCGTCCGGGGCGACCACCTCGAGCAGGTGGCGGCCGAGCCGGCGCAGGTCGTCGGCGTGGTGGTGGCGGGCGAGGTCGACGAGGTGGGCCTCGGCCGCGTCTCGGCTCCGGGCGTCGACCAGGTCGGTGGGGAGGTCGTCGACGGCGGCGACGATCACCGCGGCCTGGTCGGCCAGCAGCTCACCCTCCGCGAGGGCCACCCGCACCGGCTCGTGACCGTCGTCCAGCGACTCGGCCAGACGCATCGCCCGGTGCGTGGCGGACCGGGTCTGTCGGGTGTGGTGCGCCCACCACACGGCGGTCGAGGTGGCGCCGGACGCGTCGGCCACGCCCGCCCGGTCGGCCGCGACCGCGACCCGACCGGTGAGCTCGACCAGGCGCGACTGGAGGCGGGTGAGGTCGGTCAGCAGCGTCGCCAGCTCGTCGCCGGCGATCGGACGTCACGGGGGAGTCGATGATCAGGTCAAGCTCGGCGTGCATCCCGGCAACCGCGCTCGCCACCGGGTGCTCCGGTGGTGCGAGCCAGCTGGGTGCCGTCATGAGTTCATGCTTCCGGCGACCACCGACATTTCGGGGCGCTCATCTCACGATGCGAACACATGTTCGAAAGTTTCTGGGTTTGTTCCTTGTTCGAATGAAGTGCACTCACATGCCGATGAGCGGCCTACGACCCGATTGCGAGTCCAATCGACGCGAGCACGACGAAGGCCAGCAGAAATGGCGCGAAAGAGGCGACGGCGAGCGTGACGCCCAAGGTGTGCCACCTCGACGACCGGGAAACCACCAAGCCGCCAACAGCAGCCGCGAGAACGAGCAGGAGCGCAAGTATCCATCCGTCGTTCGGGCCTGCCTGACTGCGAAGTGCGCAGTAGGCCGACACGGATGCCCCAAGGCCAACCGCGATCCCCGAGCCGACCTGCGCCAAGCGGCCCGGTGCAGCACTCACGAACTCTGTACTCAGCGTTGCTCCTAGGTGGCGTCGAACAGCCGAGGCGCACATCCTGCCGCAGAGAGCCCTGGTCCCGTGGCCTGAAGCGGGAAGACGTCCTCATCTGCCGCGATGCGGGCTTCCGTCCCCCGCTACGCAGCCACCGGCAGGCACACTGTCGGCACAGACGCTTGAGTCAGCAGGGCCACGACGGCCCGCTGCAGACCAGTCGGCAGGGAGCGATGTGATGAGCGAAGCGTTCTACTCGCACGCAAAGCTCTACGACCTCATGTTTCCCGGCGGCGGACCCGCAGCGGACTTCTACCGGGCCGAGGCCGATCGGCCGGGCGGGCGCGTCTTGGAGCTCGGGTGCGGCACCGGGCACAAGCTGATCCCCATCGCGTCCGACGGGCATCCGTGCGTCGGTCTGGACTTCTCGTCGGACATGCTGGCCGCGGCTCGCCACAAGGCAGAAGAGCGCGGAGTAGCGGTGGAGTGGGTGCACGGCGACATGCGGGACTTCGACCTGGGCCGCAGCTTCGACTTCGTGTTCATCGCGGCCAACTCCCTGCTGCACCTGCACGACGCTGAGGACCTGGTGAGCTGCTTCCGATCGGTCGGGCGACACCTGGCACCTGGCGCGCGCTTGGCATTCGACGTCTTCAACCCGAGCCTGCGGCTCCTGGCCGAAGCCGACGGCGTACGGCGCACGCGGGAGTCGTTGTCGTTCACCGATCCCGACCGTGGCGACGTGAGCGTCGATGTCGCTGAGACCTACGACGCACGGGCGCAAGTGACCCGCGGGACGTGGCACCTCTCGACTGACTCCGAGCCCGACTTCATCGTCCTGCCGCTGGAGATCAGGAGCATCTTCCCGCAGGAGCTGCCGCTGCTCCTCTCGCTCGGCGGACTCCGGCTCATCGATCGCTTCGGTGACTGGTCGGGTCGATCGTTCACCGGGGCCGAGCCGCTCCAGCTCTGCATCTGCGAGTCCGCCTGATCCAAGCCGAGAGCACCGCCTCGCCCATGGGTGCCGAATCACCGCACTTGGCGAGGCACGCCTCCTGTCGCACCCCGAAATCGGGGTATGTCTCGCAACGCTCCCGGAAGGCCTCCGGCGGCCGTCGTACGGTCCAGGGACCGCAGAGGGAGGGGGCGGCGATGAGCATCGGGTGGCCGCACGCACGGACGGCGGTCTCGTGGCTGCTGGCGGGGTCCGGCATCGCGTCGATCGCGGCGGCGCGGGAGCGCTGGTGGCCGGCCTGCCCGTGGGGCGAGTTCGACTCGACCCAGTGCCTGACCGTCCAGGACGACTCCTACGGCTCCCTCGCCCGACCCTGGCTCGAGACCGGCCACACCGCCGAGCTCCAGGCGCTGCTCCATCGCCCTGCTGGGGCTCGCCATCGCGTTCCTGCCGAAGCTCTGGCTGCGGCGCCCGGTGGCGGTCATCGTGCTGTCGAGCGGCGCGCTGACCACGGCGTCCTTCGTCGTTGCTGGCTGGCTCTACTACGCAGGCTGGGCCAACCACCCCGTCGACTTCTTCGGCCTGCAGGTGGCGTCCGTCGTCTGGGGACTGGGCTGGCCGCTCTACCTGGTCGTGGCCCTGGCCGCGGTGCTGGGGGCGCCGTACGTCGGGACCTGGCCGCGAGGCACCGGCTGGCGGCTCACGTTCCTGACGCACGCTGCTGCTGAGCACGCCGATGCTCCAGATCTTCGTGGCACCGATCGTCGTCGCCTACACGTCGTACGACGCCACGCCCTGGGCGGACGCGGTCAGCGGTGGGTTCCTGCTCGTCGCGGCTCTGGTCGTCTGGCCGGCGGCCGTCCCTGAGCCCGATCGCTCCGGTCTGCGGTTCGACGCGATTCCTGCTCTCACCGACGAGCGGGTCTCCTCCGGGCCCGGCTAGACCTACGGCGTCAGCTCCCTCGCGGGCTCCTCGGGCACCACCCGGACCGGCATGCCGGCGATCGCCTCGAGCGCTTCCTGAAGCGTGACTCGACGGTCAGCCAGGGACTCCGGCTCGATGCCGACGACCAGTCCGGAGCCGTCCGCGCAGCCGTACGACGACGTCCAGTCCGCGTCGAGTCGCCCCTCCAGGGACGCGTCGGCGGCCTTCTGCCCGGCCACGCGGAGCTCGTGCGCCGAGAAGCGGGTGGGCTCGACGATCACCCGGACACCGTCCGGGCGGACGCCCGCCAACGCAGCGATCTCGTCGGGGACCGGCGCCTTCCACTGCAGGAGCACCGCTCCGGCCTCCTGCCACAGGCCCAGCGACTCGAAGCCGGGGACGCCGCGGTACGCATTGCGTACGTCGCGCACGGCGGGCTCGAGCAGCCATTGGAGCACCTGCTGCACCTGGCCCTGCGCGTTCACGCCGGCGGAGGCGGCCGAGTCGTCCCACGGGTACACGTGGGCGACACCGACGTCCGGCAGCGCGGCGCGAGCGGCATCGAGGTCACCCTTCACGAGCGCGACGACGCCCAGGTGGGTGCTGGCGGCCAGCCGGACGTCGAAGCCCTCCCAGCTGGACTGCGTTGTCTCGGCGACGACCGACTTCTGCCGCTCGACGTCGGGGATCGGGGGCGGCTCGCTGAAGACCAGGCTCCGTCGCGAACAGTCGAACACCGCGGGCTTGCTCGGCGTGCCGGAGTCAACGGGGTCGGCGTCGCCCCCCGGGCTCCCGGGCAGCACGGACACCGCCGCGATGACCGCGACCACGAGGCCGGCGGCCCCGGTCGCTGCGCCCGCCGCGCGCGCCCGGCGTCGACGGCGTACGGCGTCGCGCAGCCGCGGCAGCGCGTCAGTGGTCGGGCGCACGGAGTCGCCCGCATCGCGAAGCTCCTCGAACCACGGCTCGTCCATCAATGGCCTCCTACCTGCTCACGCGCGGCCGCGCGCTCGCGCATCCGCTCCAGTCCTCGTGACAGGTGGGACCGCGCCGTGCCGACCGAGCAGCCGAGCCGGTCGGCGATGGCGGCGTGGTCGAGGTCCTCGAGCACCCGCAGCACCACGGCGGCCCGCTGCCGCGGCGTCAGCTCCGCCAGCGCCGCGACCAGCCAGGGCTCGATCTCGCCGACCCGCTCGACCGGCACCGCCCGATCCGGCACCCGGCCGGGCAACAGCTCCCGGCGGAGACGTCGTCCTCGGTCGACGTTCAGCCGGACCAGCGTGGTGCGGGCGTAGCCGCCCGGGTTCTCGTCGGCCAGCCGCCGCCACCGCAGCCCGACCCGGACCAGGGACTCCTGCACGAGGTCCCACGCGTCGTGCTCGTTGCCGGTGAGCGCGAAGGCCAGCCGGAGCAGCCGCGGCGTCTCCGCCTCGGCGAACTCCTCGAACCCGACCATCGACGTCCTCCTGTCACCCATTCAACGCGGACAGGGGCCGAAACGTTGAGATGGGCGTCAGAAGCCGATCGGCAGCCCGGCGTAGTTCTCGGCGAGCCCGGTCGCGCCGGCCTCGCTGGAGGTGACCCAGCGCAGCTGCGAGAGCTGGAGCTGCTCGTCGAACGGGTCGCCGCTGTGGTGCAGCATCGTGGTCATCCACCATGAGAAGTGCGTGCACCGCCAGACCCGTCGCAGCGCGGTGTCGGAGTAGGCGTCGGCCAGCCGGTGGTCGTCCTTGCGGACCAGGTCGACCAGGGCCGGCGCGAGCAGGGCGACGTCGGCGACCGCGAGGTTGAGGCCCTTGGCGCCGGTCGGCGGGACGATGTGGGCGGCGTCGCCGGCGAGGAAGAGCCGCCCGTGCCGCATCGGGCGTCTGCACGAAGGAGCGCATCGGCAGCACGCTGCGGTCGGTGATCGGCCCGGTCGTCAGCTGCCACCCGTCCTGGCCGTGGCCGAGCCGGGTGGCCGAGCGCGTCCCAGATCCGGTCGTCGGACCAGTCGTCGGCGTCGGTGTCGTTCGGCACCTGGAGGTAGAAGCGGGACACGCTCGAGGAGCGCATCGAGTGCAGCGCGAAGCCGTCGGGGTGCCAGGCGTAGATCAGCTCGTCGGTCGACGGCGCGACGTCGGCGAGGATGCCGAACCAGGAGTAGGGGTAGACCTTCTCCCACGTACGCCGCACCTCGTCCGGCACCGCGGCCCGGCTCGGCCCGAACGACCCGTCGCAGCCGACCACGACGTCGGCCACCAGGCGGCGGGCGTTCCCGTCCACGTCGGTGAACGTCACCGACGGCTGGTCGGTCTCGAGGTCGTGCAGCTCGGTGTCGCTGACCTCGTAGTGGATCTCCTGGCCGGCGGCGTTGCGCGCCGCGATCAGGTCCTTCTGCACCTCGGTCTGCCCGTAGACCCAGACCGAGCGGCCGGTCAGGTCGACGAAGTCGAGGTGGTGCCGCTCGTGCGGCCACTGGAGGTAGATGCCGCGGTGCGGGTCGCCCTCGCGCTCCAGCCGCTCGCCGAGCCCGGTCGCGCGGAGCAGGTCGACCGTCGACTGCTCGAGGATGCCCGCGCGGATCCGGGACGCGACGTACTCCTCGGAGCGGGTCTCGAGCACGACCGACTCGACGCCGTCGGCGGCGAGGAGGTGGGAGAGCAGCATGCCGGCCGGACCTGCGCCGACGATGGCCACCGGGGCGCGCAGGGAGTCGGCCATGGCGCCATTCAACGGCGCGCCGGCGGCGGCCACTACGCGCCGCTTCCGCTGGCCGGAACGGGACCGATCGCGCGGCCGATGCCGCGGGCGGCCACCTGGAGCGCCGCCACCAGCCGGAACTTGTCCCGCTTGAGGCTGGGCACCACGATGCCGAGCGCCGCCACGACGTCGCCCCGCCGGCGGATCGGGACGCCGACCGAGCAGGCGCCGAGGCTCATCTCCTCGACGGTGGTGGCGTAGTCGTCGCGCAGCACCTGCCGCAGCTGGCGGGTCAGCCGCCCCGGCTGGGTGATCGTGTACGGCGTGATCCGCGGCAGCTCGGCGAGCACCTGACGCTGCACGTCGGCGGGCGCGTGCGCGAGCAGCACCTTGCCGACGCCGGTGGCGTGCATCGGCAGCCGCGACCCGACCGTGCTGACGATCGGCACCGACGCGTGCCCGCGCAGCCGGTCGAGGTAGAGCACCTCCTGCCCGTCGCGGACGGCGAGGTGCACGGTGGCGAGGGTGGCGCCGTACAGGTCGTGGAGGTACGGCGAGGCGACCTCGACCAGCCCCGCCTGGACGGGCGCGAGCAGCCCGAGGTCCCACAGCCGTCGGCCGACGACGTACTGGCCGGACGCGGCGCGGGCCAGCGCGCCCCACTCCACGAGCTCCGCCACCAGCCGGTGCGCCGTCGGCAGCGGCAGCTCGGCCCGGCCGGCCAGCTCGGTCAGGCTGAGCCTGCGGTGGTCGTCGTCGAACGCGCCGAGCAGCGCCAGCGCGCGGCTGGTCACCGTGGCGCCGGGGGAGGAGGTGTTGCCGGCCATGGGCACCAGTCTTCCACCCACCGGAAGCCCCCGGCGCCCGGTGACCCCCTGGGGTCAGGCCGAGGCTGCTGCTCTGGCGCGCACGTGCGCCGGCACGGTCGCCAGCGCCAGCACGGCGAGCACGGCCGCGAGGGCGAAGACGTAGAAGCCCCACGGGTAGGCGATCCCGGCCGTCACCAGTGCTCCGGTGATCGTCGGCCCGACGATCGCGCCGATCCGGCCGATGCCGGACGACAGGCCGAGCGCGGTGCCGCGGATCTCGGGCGGGTAGAGGTGGCCGACGAAGGCGTACACGAGCACCTGCGCGCTGAACACGAAGATGCCCGTCAGCATCACCGCGGCGTAGACGAGGAGCGTGCTCTCCATCTTGATCGACAGCAGCGCCAGGAACGCGGCGGCCAGCCCGAACCAGAGGAGCACCGCCGGCTTGTTGCCGCGGGTGTCCGCGATCCGGCCCGCGACGAGCAGCCCGGCGACCGCGCCGACGTTGAGGACCAGCAGCAGCGTCGTGCCCTGCTCGATGGAGTAGCCGGCGCCGCGCATCATCTCGGGCATCCAGGTGTTGAGGCCGTAGACCAGCAGCAGCCCCATGAAGGAGGCGACCCACAGGCCGATGCTGACCCAGAGGTACTGGCCCTTGACCACCTCGGCGCTGCGCACCACGGCGGGCTTGGCGTCGCCGCGCGACTCGACCGCGGCGAGGTACGTCGAGGACTCGGGCAGCTTGGCCCACATCAGGGGCAGGGCCAGCAGGCCGAGGACGCCGCCGACCACGAACATCGACTCCCAGCCGTAGGGCTCGATCAGCTGCAGCGCGAGCAGCGCGGTGATGACGGCGCCCACGTGGTAGCCGGTCATCGTGCGGGTGACCGCCGTGCTGGCGCGGCCGTCCGGGGCGTGCTCGCTCATGAAGGCCAGGGCGATCGGCAGGCAGGCGCCGAGACCGAGGCCGGCGAGGAAGCGGAGCGTGATGAACTGCGTGACGTCCTGGGCGAGCGGGATCGCCAGCGTCATCAGGGAGAAGGCCAGGACGCAGCTGATCAGGGTCTTCCGCCGGCCGAACCGGTCGGTCAGCGGGCCGATCGCGACGGCGCCGATGCCGACGCCGACCAGGCCCATGGTCGAGGCGAGCGTCAGCGAGGCCTTGGTGAAGCCGAGCGCACCGGAGTCGCCGAGGACGGGGATGACCGTGCCGAGGACGACCAGGTCATATCCCTCGAGGGCCACCGCGAGCCAGCAGAGGAGGACCGGCCAGAAGTCGGCTGGTCGGGGAGTGGTGCCGGCCTGCGTGGCCGACGACGGGAGTTGCGTGGACATCGTGCGCTCCTTACCGAGAATCGTGCGGGACGTGCCGCGTCGACCCACGTTGTCAGCGGTGGCCGCGCACCTCGACCGGTCGCTTCCACTGAACGGAAGTCCGATCCGACGGTCGCCACACCCGCCCCACTACCGTCATCCACGTGACCGACATCCTCCACGACGCACCCGCGGCGGCCGCCTCCTCCGACGCCGCCGCCTCGACCCAGGCCGAGGTGAGCGCCGAGATCGCCCGCATCTCCCGTGAGTACGCCGGGTCCCCGGCCGCCGCGGGCCAGGGCGAGACGCAGCCCCGCCTCGACTACGCGCCGTACCGCAGCAGCGTGCTCCGGCACCCCACCAAGGACCTGCACCACGCCGACCCCGAGGGGATCGAGCTGTGGTCGCCGGTCTTCGGGCAGCGCGACGTCGACCCGCTCGAGGCCGACCTGACCATCCAGCACAACGGCGAGCCGATCGGCGAGCGGATGCTGCTCACCGGGCGCGTGCTCGACGGCGACGGCCGGCCGGTCCGGCACCAGCTCGTCGAGATCTGGCAGGCCAACGCCGGCGGCCGCTACATCCACAAGCGCGACCAGCACCCCGCCGCGATCGACCCCAACTTCACCGGCGTCGGCCGCTGCCTGACCGACGCCGACGGCGTCTACCGGTTCACCACGATCAAGCCCGGCCCCTACCCGTGGAAGAACCACCGCAACGCCTGGCGGCCGGCGCACATCCACTTCTCGCTGTTCGGCACCGACTTCACCCAGCGGATGGTCACCCAGATGTACTTCCCCGGCGACCCGCTCTTCGCGCTGGACCCGATCTACCAGGCGATCACCGACCAGCGCGCCCGCGACCGGCTGGTCGCGACCTACGACCACGACGTCACCGAGCACGAGTGGGCCACCGGCTACCGCTGGGACATCGTGCTGACCGGCAGCCACCGCACCCTGATGGAGGCCGACACGGAAGGGGACGAGCGACATGAGCGCTGCGCTAGCCCCACGCCCGGCCAGACCGTCGGGCCGTTCTTCGGCTACGCCCTGCCGTACGCCGGCGGGTCGGAGCTGGTCCCGCCCGGCACCGACGGCGCGATCCGCCTGCACGGGCACGTGCTCGACGGCGCCGGCCGGCCGGTCCCCGACGCGCTGCTCGAGCTGTGGCAGGTCGACGCCGACGGCGTGGTCTCCCGCGAGCCGGGGTCGCTGCGCCGCGACGGCTACACGTTCACCGGCTGGGGCCGGGCCGAGACCGACAACGACGGCCGCTACGTCTTCTCCACGCTGGCGCCGGGTGCGCCGGTGCCGGGCGCGGCGCCGTTCTTCGCGGTGACCGTCTTCGCCCGCGGGCTGCTCAACCGGCTCTTCACCCGTGCCTACCTTCCCGATCGACACCGCTGCGCTCGCGGCCGACCCGCTGCTGTCCTCGCTGGACCCGGAGCGGCGACAGACCCTGGTCGCCCGCCCGGACGAGCACGGCTACGTTTTCGACATCCGGCTGCAGGGCGACGGGCGAGACGGTGTTCCTCAGCTACCCGCGGCACGCAGACTGACCCCATGACGGATCTCTTCTGGCCCGGCGACGAGCGCGCCGGCGACCACCTCACCGACCCGGCGTTCGCCCGCGCCCTGGTGGCGGTCGAGGCGGCGTGGCTCGCGACGCTGGTCGAGTCCGGCATCGCGCCCGCCGACGCAGGCGCCGACCTGGGCTCCCTCGGCGACGCCGACGCGGCGGATCTGGCCCGCGGCGCCGAGGCGTCGGGCAACCCGGTCGTGCCCCTGGTGGCGCTGCTGCGCGAGCGGCTCGGCGAGACCCACCCCGTGTCGGCACGCTGGCTGCACCGCGGCCTGACCAGCCAGGACGTCCTCGACACCGCGCTGATGATCGGCGCCCGGGACGCGGCCGACGCGGTGCGCCGGGAGCTGCTGGTGCAGATCCGCGCGCTCAGCGACCTGGCCGAGACCCACCGCGGCACCCCGATGGTCGCGCGCACGCTCACCCAGCACGCCGTCCCGACCACCTTCGGCCTCAAGGCCGCGCAGTGGCTGACCGGCATCCTGGACGCGTACGACGACCTGGCGGCGCTGGTCTTCCCGGTGCAGGTGGGCGGCGCGGCGGGCACCATGGCCGCCGCCGTCGAGCTCGCCGGCGACCTGGACGAGCCGGTGCCGGCGGTCACCGCGCTGACCGTCGACCTGGCCGCACGCCTCGGGCTGACCCCCTCCACCCCCTGGCACACCGACCCGCAGCACGGTCACCCGGCTCGGCGACGCCGCCGTCCGCTGCACCGACGCCTGGGGGCGGCTCGCCAACGACGTGCTCACCCTCAGCAGGCCGGAGATCGCCGAGCTGTCCGAGGGCGCCGGCGGCGGGTCGTCGACCATGCCGCACAAGGCGAACCCCATCCTCTCCGTGCAGGTCCGGCGCGCCGCGCTGGCCGCACCGCAGCTCGCCGCCACCCTCCACCTCGCGGCAGCGGAGTCGGTCGACGAGCGCGCCGACGGCGGCTGGCACGCCGAGTGGGCGACGCTGCGCACGCTGCTCCGGCGCACGGTCGTCGCCGGCTCGCAGACCAGCGAGCTGCTGGCCGGGCTCAAGGTGCACACCGACAACATGGCCACCCGGCTGGCCGCCGCGCGCGACGACGTACGGGCGGAGCAGCGGAGCATGGCCGACCTGGCCGGCACGTCGGCGTCCGGCGACTACCTCGGGGCGGCCGACGCCTTTCTCGAGGCGCCGCTGGCGCGCGCCGCCGGTGTGCTCGCCCAGGAGGCATCATGACCGTCACCCTCGTCCGGCTCGGCCCCGCGCAGGGGCTGCCGCTGCTCGTGCTCGGCCCCTCGCTCGGCACCTCGGCGGAGACCCTGTGGGGTCCAGCCGCCCGGCACCTGACCGACTCCTTCGACGTGGTCGGCTGGGACCTGCCGGGCCACGGCACCAACCCGGACGACGGCACCGGCGAGCTGCTCATGGAGCACCTCGCTGCCGACGTGCTCGCGGCCGTCGACGGGCTCGGGGCCGGCACGTTCTTCTACGCCGGCGACTCGGTCGGCGGCGCCGTCGGCCTCCAGCTGCTGCTCGATGCACCCGAGCGGGTGAACGCCGCGGTCCTGTTCTGCACCGGGGCCAAGATCGGCGACGCCGACTCCTGGAACGAGCGGATCGCGGACGTGCGGGCGAGTGGCACCCCCGCGCTCGTCGCCGCGTCCGCGACCCGCTGGTTCGCCCCCGGTTTCCTCGAGCGGGACCCGGCGACCGGTTCGGCGCTGCTCCACGCACTGAGCGACGCCGACGACGCCGGATACGTCGCCGTGTGCCACGCGCTCCGCGAGTTCGACGTGCGCGACCGGCTCGGCGAGATCACCACACCGGTGCTGGCCGTGGCCGGTGCGCACGATCCCGCCACGCCGCCCGACAAGCTGCGCGAGATCGCGGACGGCGTGCAGGACGGCCGGCTGGTCGTCCTGGACGACGCGTCGCACGCGGCGCCCGCCGAGCTGCCCGACGAGGCTGCCCGGCTGATCCGGGAGCACTGCCTGGGTCCGGTCTCCGAGGAGGAAGCATGACCAGCTACGACGACGGCATGGCCGTCCGCCGCGAGGTGCTGGGCGACGCGCACGTCGACCGGGCGACCGCCGCGACCACCGACTTCACCCGGGACTTCCAGGAGCTGATCACGCAGTACGCCTGGGGCTCCATCTGGACCCGCCCCGGGCTCGACCGGCGCAGCCGGTCCCTGATCACGCTGACCGCCCTGGTCGCCCGCGGCCACCACGAGGAGCTCGCGCTGCACGTGCGGGCCGCCCGGACCAACGGCCTGACCGTGGACGAGATCAAGGAGCTGCTGCTCCAGACCGCCATCTACTGCGGGGTGCCCGACGCCAACACGGCGTTCCGGATCGCCCAGCAGGTGCTCGACGACATGGACCGTGAGAAGAAGGACGAGGGATGAGCTCTGCATTCGTGTACGCCGCCGCGCGCACGCCGTTCGGCAGGTTCGGCGGAGCGCTGGCCGAGGTGCGCCCCGACGACCTGGCCGCCGTCGCGCTGACCGGGGTGCTGGACAAGGCGCCCGGCCTGGACCGGCCGAGATCGGCGAGGTCGTCTGGGGCAACGCCAACGGTGCCGGCGAGGACAACCGCAACGTCGGCCGGATGGCCGTGCTGCTCGCCGGGCTCCCGGTCTCGGTGCCCGCGACGACCGTGAACCGGCTCTGCGGCTCGAGCCTGGACGCCGCGATGATCGCCTCGCGCACCATCGAGACCGGCGACGCCGACGTGGCCGTGGCCGGTGGCGTCGAGTCGATGACCCGGGCGCCGTGGGTGCTGCCGAAGCCGTCGAAGGCGTTCCCCGCCGGCAACGTCACCGCCGTGTCCACCACGCTGGGCTGGCGGCTGGTCAACGAGCGGATGCCGGCGGAGTGGACGGTCTCGCTGGGCGAGGCCAACGAGCAGCTCGTCGACAAGTTCGCCATCTCGCGGGAGCGGCAGGACGAGTTCGCCGCCCGCTCGCACAAGCTCGCCGACGCGGCCTGGACCGCCGGCTTCTACGACGACCTCGTCGTCCCGGTGCGCCGAGCGTCGACCTGACCCGCGACGAGGGCATCCGGCCGGGATCGACCGCCGAGAAGCTGGCCGGGCTGAAGCCGTCCTTCCGCAAGGACGGCACGATCACCGCCGGCAACGCCTCGCCGCTCAACGACGGCGCCTCCGCCGTGCTCCTCGGCACCGAGGCCGCGGCCGACCGGATCGGCCGGTCGCCGCTGGCCCGGATCGCCGGTCGCGGCGCGGCCGCGCTGGAGCCGCAGCTGTTCGGGATCGCGCCGGTCGAGGCCGCCGACCGGGCGCTGGCCCGGGCCGGCATCACCTGGGCGGACGTGTCGGCCGTCGAGCTGAACGAGGCGTTCGCGGTGCAGTCGCTCGCCTGCGTCGACGCCTGGAAGGTCGACCCCGACATCGTCAACACCAAGGGCGGCGCGATCGCGATCGGCCACCCGCTCGGCGCCTCCGGCGGCCGGATCCTCGGCACCCTGGCGCACCGGCTGCAGGAGTCGGGCGACCGCTGGGGCGTCGCCGCGATCTGCATCGGCGTCGGCCAGGCGCTGGCCGTCGTGCTGGAGAACGTCTCGTGAGCCTGCTCGTCGCTGACGACACCGACGAGGCCGTCGCCGGGATCGCCGACGGGTCGACGGTGCTGATCGGCGGGTTCGGCATGGCCGGCATGCCGGTCGAGCTGATCGACGCGCTGATCCGGCAGGGCGCCACCGACCTGACCGTGGTGTCGAACAACGCCGGCAACGGCGACACCGGGCTGGCCGCGCTGCTCGCGAAGGGCCGGGTGCGCAAGATGATCTGCTCGTTCCCCCGGCAGTCCGACTCCTGGGTCTTCGACGGCCTCTACCGCGAGGGCAAGATCGAGCTCGAGGTGGTGCCGCAGGGCAACCTGGCCGAGCGGATGCGCGCGGCCGGGGCCGGGATCGGGGCGTTCTTCGGGCCGACCGGCGTCGGCACCCCGCTCGCCGAGGGCAAGGAGACCCGCGAGATCGACGGCCGCGACTACGTGCTGGAGTACCCGATCAAGGGCGACGTCGCGCTGATCGGCGCCCACGTCGCGGACCGGATGGGGAACCTGGTCTACCGCAAGACCGCCCGCAACTTCGGGCCGGTGATGGCGACCGCCGCGGACACGGTGATCGCGCAGGTCGCGCGGGTCGTGGAGATCGGCGAGCTCGACCCCGAGGTGGTCGTGACCCCGGGCATCTACGTCGACCGGGTGGTGGCGGCATGAGCGCAACGAAGCCGCTGGCCAAGGACGAGATCGCCGCGCTGGTCGCGCGCGACATCCCGGCCGGCTCGTACGTCAACCTCGGCATCGGCCAGCCCACCCTGGTCGCCGACCACCTCGAGCCCGACTCCGGGGTCGTGCTGCACACCGAGAACGGCATGCTCAACATGGGCCGGGCCGCGGTGGGCGACGAGATCGACCCCGACCTCACCAACGCCGGCAAGATCCCGGTCACCGAGCTGCCCGGGGCGTCGTACTTCCACCACGCCGACTCGTTCGCGATGATGCGCGGCGGCCACCTCGACGTGTGCGTGCTCGGCGCCTTCCAGGTCTCGGCCCGGGGCGACCTCGCCAACTGGCACACCGGCGCCCCGGACGCGATCCCGGCCGTCGGCGGGGCGATGGACCTCGCGATCGGCGCCAAGCAGGTGCTGGTGATGATGACCCTGTTCGCGAAGGACGGCTCGCCCAAGCTGGTGCCCGACTGCACCTACCCGCTGACCGGCGTGCGCTGCGTGAACCGGGTCTACACCGACGTCGCGACCTTCCACATCACGCCGGACGGCGTCGCGGTCGGCGAGACCTTCGGCATCTCGTTCGACGAGCTCGCCGACCGGCTCGACGTACCGCTGGTGCGGCTGGCGGACTGAACCGATCACCGATAGGGGACGGGCGAGCAGGTCTGGTTGCCCGCGGTGTCCGTCGCACACACCTCGAGCGCGGTGGCACTCTTCGGCAGCACGGCGCGGAAGAGGTTCTCGCCGTACCACGTCATCGGCGCCCGGCCGCCGGACAGCCGCGCGGTCACGGACCGCCAGTCGTGCGGCATGTTCGGCGTGCGGTTGTCGTGCACGCGGGCGAAGATCCTCGAGCCCCTGATCTCCGTCCGGACGACCGGCGGAGCCGTGTCGGGGGCCAGCACCTTCGTGCCGAGGTAGACGCGCTCGTCCTCGGACCCGGTCACCTCGCCCTGGGACTCGACCACGTCGGGTCGCCCGTCGCCGTCCAGGTCAGCGACCGCGAGCCCGAGGGTGCCGGCGCTCGGCGAGCCGGCGAAGACATCCTCGTCCAGGGTGAGCACGCCGGTGCCGTCGTTGACCAGCAACCGGTCGGGGCCGTCCAGAGAGCCGACCAGGAAGTCGGCGTCGCCGTCGGACTCGACGTCGAGGCCGACCACCACGTTGTCGTCCCACCCCGTGTTGGCGCCCTCGCCCCACCAGGATTCAGTCATGTCGACGAACGTCCCCGAGCCGTCGTTGCGGAAGACGTGCTCGGTCAGTCCCGCGCCCGTGGCGGGTCCGTCGTTGATGGTCACCAGGTCGAGGTAGCCGTCGCCGTCGAGGTCGATCGGGGCGAACTCGTAGTTGTTCGAGAAGGCCGGCATCCGGCCCTCGGTCACGTCGGTGAAGCGGCCCTTCCCGTCGTTCGTGTAGAGGAGGCTGGTGGAGCAGACCTTGCACGACGTCGCGAGGTCCAGGTCCCAGTCGTTGTCGACGTCGACCAGCTCGAGGTCCCAGCTGAACCGGACGAGCGTGCGCGGCATCTGGTCCGTGGCGTCGATGAAGCGACCCGACCCGTCGTTGAGCCAGAGCACGACGCGGCCACCCTCACTCCTCATCGGCGAGCCCTCACCCCAGTCGGCGATCACGATGTCCAGGTCCCCGTCGCCGTCCACGTCACCGATCTCGAGGTCGCCGGCGCTGAGGTCGGCCTTCGGGAGGCGTTGGTCGGTGACGTCCGTGAATCCTCCACGGCCGTCGCCGAGGTAGAGCCGGCTCTGGGTGCCGTACGTCGTCCCGACCACGATGTCCTGCGTCCCGCTGCCGTCGACGTCGGCCACCTTGATCACCCGGGTCAGGCCCTTCGCCCGGCCGAAGACCTCCTTCGTCGCGTCGCGGAAGGTCCCGTCGCCCCTGTTGACGAAGACGCGTGTTGGCCACGGGTGTCCCGGGGGCGTCGTAGTCACCCCCGTTGGCGAAGAGCAGGTCGGGCGCGTCGTCGCCGTTGATGTCGGCCACCTCGACCTTGTTCGTCCAGTCGGACGTCTTCCCGATGGCCTTGGCTGTGACGTCCTCCCACGCCCCGTCGAACTCGGTCGTGCCCGGGTCGGCGGTGGTGCTCTCGGCGGCAGGGGTCGGCGTCGGCTCGGGCGAGGGTGACTCGTTCTCGGAGGAGTCGGGGTCCGACGAGGTGCAGGCGCAGACGAGCAGCAGCGGCCGCGCGACGCGGCGCCTCGACCCGCGCCGTACGCCATGGCTAGAGCTGGATGCCGCGGGTGAGGGCTCCGTCGGCGACGAGGTTGGTGCCGCTGATCCGGCTGGCGACCGGGCTCGCGAGGAACACCACCGGTGCGGCGATCTCGGCGGGGGTGCCCATGTGTCCGGTCGGGTTGAGGCCGACGGCCATGTCGAACAGCTCGGGGTTGCCGCCCTCGATGCTGGCCCAGACTCCGCCCTCGAAGTAGGTGTTGCCGGGGGAGACCACGTTGGCCCGGATCTTCTTCTCGGCCAGCTGCAGCGCGAGGCCGCTGATGTAGCCGACGATGGCGGTCTTGGCGGTGCCGTACGGGCCGGAGGCGAAGTCCGACTCGCGGCCGGAGACGCTCGAGATCGCGATGATCGACGCCGCGTCGCTCTGCTCGAGGTGGGGCATGGCCGCGCGCACGAGCCGCACGGTGTGCATCACGTCGACGTTCAGGCTCAGCTGCCAGTTCTCCTCGGTGTCCGGGATGGCGAGCGCGCTGACGTTCGCCACGACGCAGTCGAGGCCGCCGAAGTCCGCTGCGGACCGTTCGACCCAGGCCGCGAGGGCGTCGCCGTCACCGACGTCGACGACGCTGCCCGTGACGGAGCCCGCCGAGCTCAGTGCTTCCTGGGTGGAGCTCACCTCGTCGGCGTCGCGGGCGCAGAAGCCGACGGTGGCTCCTTCGGCCAGGAAGCCCTCGACGATGGCGCGGCCGATGCCGCGGGTGCCTCCGGTCACCAGGACACGCTTGCCGCTCAGCTGCAGATCCATGGGAGCCCTTTCGGTGGGTGGGACGTCGAGTACGACGCCGGTCAGGGAGCCCCGAGAGATCGCGCCCGAGCGCGGAGGTCGGCGTGGATGCCGTCGAACGCGGAGGCCTGCGGGAGCAGGCCCTTGGCGGCCTTGACCGCCACGCTGTAGTTGGCGTCGACGACGTTGGCGATCGGCACCTCCGCCACCTGGGAGCACAGCTGGTAGGCGTCCATCGGGTGCAGCCCGTAGAGCTCGGCGACCCAGTGCACGAGCTCGGCGTTGCCGATCCGCCACGCGTCCTCGAGCGGCCGGCTCGACCCGACCGTCATCCAGTGGTCGTCGTCCTCGATCCGCGGCCAGCCGGGTGCGCCGCCCTTGACGAGGTCGACGATCAGGGTGGTGGTCATCGCGCCCTCGACCGCCGTACCGCACGCCTCGCCCTCACCCTGGCGGTAGTGGCCGTCGCCGATCGAGAACAGGGCACCTTCGACGTTGACGCCGAGGTAGACCGTCGCGCCGGCCCGCATCTGCGGGGTGTCCATGTTGCCGCCGAACCGGTCCGGCACCAGCGAGGAGCGCACCTCTCCGCCCGCCGGCGCCACGCCGACCGTGCCGAGCATCGGGGCGACCGGCAGCGCGATCCGGTGGTCGCTGTGCCGCGCGGCGAAGGCGACGGTGCCGGCGTCCCGGTCGAGCTCGTAGATCCAGGTCGTGTCGGGAAGCGCGTCCTGCAGGGTGACGACGCGGTCGGTGCTGGTCATCCCGCCGAAGAACGGGATGGCGGCGGACGCGCCCCAGTCGCGGGCGGGCTCCAGGTCGACGAAGTGGAGGACCAGCGTGTCGCCGGGCTCGGCGCCCTCGACGTAGAACGGGCCGGTCTGCGGGTTGACGAAGCGCAGGTCGATCTTCTCGCTGGACAGGTCGTCGACACTGCGCAGGACGCCGCCGAACGCGTCGTCGGACCAGAGCCGGAGCGCCGTGCCGGGCTTGACCGTCATCGCCGGGGCTGCGCCGCCGAACGTGTAGGCGTACTGCTCGCGGGTTGGTGTGTACTCGACCACGTCCACCTTGCGGAAGTTACCTCAGTCGGTACGCCGTCGTACATGGTCACGACCGAGGTCCGCGACCCGTGCGCACACCGAGCAGGGCCATGGTCGTGCTGACCTCGGCGCCGAGGATCTGCGGCCGCGCGATCGACGCCGCGCTCACCGGCCGCCATCAGGCCGTAGAGGTAGGCACGACCGACGAGCACCGCCCGGGCTCCGTGGGCCACCCCGGCCACGACGTCCGCACCCGACATCACCCCACCGTCGACGTACACCTCGGCGCGGTCGCCGACCGCATCGACGACCTCGGGCAGCACCTCGAGCGGGGTCGGCGCCCGGTCGAGCTGGCGTCCGCCGTGGTTGGAGACGACCACCGCATCCGCTCCGCGCTCCACGACCGCGCGGGCGTCGGCGGGCGTCTGGATCCCCTTGACGACCAGCGGCCCGTCCCACACGGACCGCAGCCAGTCGAGGTCGGCCATGGTCGCGGACGGGTCGAACATCGTGGCCACCAGCTCGGCGATGGTGCCGTCGAAGTGCGACATCGACGCGAACTCCAGCGGCTCGGTCGTCAGCAGGTCGATCCACCAGGCCGGGTGCCGCGCACCCTCCGTCAGGGTGCGGAGGCTGACCGACGGCGGGATGGTCAGGCCGTTGCGGACGTCGCGCAGGCGCGGGCCGGGCACCGGGGTGTCGACGGTCAGGACCAGCGCCTCGTAGCCCGACTCGCCGCCGCCCGGGCGACGAAGTCGCGCGCGGCCTCGCGGTCCCGCCACAGGTAGAGCTGGAACCAGCGCCGGCCCCCGGGCGCCTCGGCCGCCAGCCGCTCGATGGACGTCGTCCCCATCGTGGACAGGGCGTACGGGATCCCGGCTCGGTCGGCTGCTCGCGCCACCGCCGGCTCGCCCTCGGTGTGCATCATCCGGGTGAAGCCGGTGGGCGCGAACACCAGCGGCAGTGCGGCCGGCTTGCCGAGGATCGTGGTCGACGGGTCGACCTGCGGACACGTCCTGGAGCACGCGCGGGACGAACTCCAGGCGGGCGTACCCCTCCCGCGATCGGCGCAGCGACAGCTCGTCACCCGCCGCGCCGTCGGTGTAGTCGAACACCGCGCGCGGCGCCCGTCGCTGGGCGAGCAGCCGCAGGTCGGCGATGGACGCCGCCCGGGCCAGCCTGCGCTCCACCCGCCCGCCCCCGGGGCCCGTGCCGAACAGGGGCCGGAGCTCGGACCATCGGGGCCGCTGCCGGGCGGTCATCCTCGTGTTCTACACGATCCCGCGGGCCTGTGGGTGGTCCTCGGCGAGCAGCTCGATCGCGCTGCGGGCCTCGGCCGCGACGCGCGGGTGCTCGTCGTGCAGGCGCGCGACGAGCGACGGCAGGCTCTCGACCTGACGCAGGTAGCCGAGCTCGTGCACCACCCACAGCCGGGTGCCCGCGCGCTCGTGCGCGCTGAGCGGCTCCAGCGCGACCGCGAGCTCCTCGGCGCCGCCCGGCGACTCGAGGAACGCCTTCTCCGGGCCGTGCCTGAGGTCGAGCATGACGCCGGTCGCGTCCCAGTCCGGCGCGAGCTCCCAGACCCGCACGGCCACCCGGCGCCAGCCGTTGAGTCCGCTCGCATGCGCCGCCGCCATCAGCCGGTCGACCTCGAGCCAGAGCGCGTCGCCGTCCTCGCCCAGGCTCCACCAGCGCGGGTCCGACTCGTCCGGCAGCGGTGCCCACTCCGCCAGCTGCTCGAGCAGCTCGTCCTCGCTGTCCCAGATCATCGTCGCTCCCTAGCCGGCCACCAGCGCCGCCAGCGTCCCGCCCAGCTCGTACGCCGCGGCGAGGTCGTCGTCGGTCGGGTCGCCGAGGATCTCCAGCACCTCGGCCGACTGCTCGCCACGGCAGCGCCCCCACGATGGACTGGACGGACCTGACCGCGCCGGTCGTGTCGTAGCGGCCGTGGACGTAGAGCCCGTACGGCTTCTTGCCGCCACCACTGCTGCCCGCCGAGCCGTCGTCGGCCAGGGCGCCCCCGGCCTCGAGGAAGATCGAGTCGAAGAAGTGCTTGAGCGCTCCGCTCATGTAGCCGAAGTTCGCGGTTGTCCCGAGCAGGTAGCCGTCCGCCGCGAGCACGTCGTCCGCGCTCGCCTCGAGCGCCTCCTTCACCATGACCTCGACGCCCTCGATCGCGTCGTCGTTGGCACCTGCGACGACCTGCTCGGTCAGCGACCGGACGAGGTCCGTGGGGGAGTGGTGGACGATCAGCAGGCGAGGCATGTGCCCGATTATCCGGATGCCGCCGGCGTCGTCGATCGCTACCGTCATGAGATGGGCTCGTTGCAGGACACCGTCGACGCCGCGGCCGAGCGGTCGGGGTTCTCCGGCGTCGTCCGCGTCGACGGGCCGGGCGGGACGACCGAGGTGCTGGTCGGCGTACGGGTTCGCCGACCGTGCCCACCGGGTCCCGAACCAGGCCGACACCCTGTTCGCGACCGCGAGCGGCGCCAAGGGCTTCACGGCGCTGGCGGTGATGAGCCTGGTCGAGGACGGGACGCTCGACCTGGCCACGACGGCGCGCTCGCTGCTCGGCGATGACCTCCCGCTGGTCGCCGACGACGTCACCGTCGAGCACCTGCTCGCGCACACGTCCGGGATCGGCGACTACCTCGACGAGGACGAGCTCGAGGGCCGCAACGGCTACGTCCTCGCGGTCCCGGTGCACACCCTGGTGACCGCCGAGGACTACCTCCCGCTGCTCGACGGGCACCCGACGGTCGCCCCGGCGGGCGAGCGGTTCGCCTACAACAACGGCGGCTACGTCCTGCTCGCGATCCTCGCCGAGCGGGCCAGCGGTACGCCGTACCACGACCTGGTCCGGACCCGCGTCACCGAGCCTGCCGGCCTGCTCGACACCGCGTTCCTGCGGTCCGACGAGCTGCCCGGACGCGCGGCCCTCGGCTACCTCGAGGCCGAGGGTCGCCGCACCAACCTGCTCCACCTCCCCGTCCGCGGGGTCGGCGACGGCGGCATCTACACGACAGCCGCTGACCTGAACACGTTCTGGGAGGCGCTGTTCGCGGGGCGGATCGTGTCCGAGGCGCGCGTGGCGGAGATGGTGTTCCCGCGCACCGACTGGCCGGAGGAGAAGCACCGCTACGGTCTCGGCTTCCACCTGGCGGCCGAGGGCGACGCGGTCTGGCTGGAGGGGTACGACACCGGGGTGTCGATGCTCAGCCAGTTCTGGCCGTCCACGGGTGCGGCGTACACCGTGATCTCGAACTGGACCGACGGAGCCTGGCCGCTCGTCGAGGTGCTGGACGACGCCCTCGGCCCCTGACCCCCCGGGCGGGCCGGCCGGGATGATCGGCCGACCCGCCGTCCACGACTCAGAAGTCGTCGTCGAAGGACACGGAGCCGGAGACGCCGACCTGGTACGCCGAGACCTTGCGCTCGAAGAAGTTCGACAGCTCCTGGACGTCCTGGAGCTCCATGAACGCCAGCGGGTTCTTCGAGCCGTAGATCGGCTCGAGTCCGAGCCGCTCCATGCGCCGGTCGGCGACGTACTCGAGGTAGGAGCGCATGTCGGCCGTGGACAGCCCGGCCACGCCCGCCGCCAAGGAGGTCCTCGGCGAACTGGGCCTCGGCGTCCACGCCGTCGATCAGCATCTGCTCACCTGGGCTGCCATCTCGTCGTCGAAGAGCTCGGGCTCCTCCTCGCGGACGGTGTCGACCACGTCGAACGCGAACGCCATGTGCATCGACTCGTCGCGGAACACCCAGTTGGTGCCCGAGGCGAGGCCGTTGAGGAAGCCGCGGGAGCGGAGGAAGTAGACGTAGGCGAACGCGCCGTAGAAGAACAGCCCTTCGATCACGGCGGCGAAGCAGATCAGGTTGAGCAGGAACTTCCGCCGGTGCTCCCGGGTCTCCAGCGCGTCGAGGTCGAAGACCGAGTCGATCCACTGGAAGCAGAAGTCGGCCTTGGCCTTGATCGACGGGATGTTGTCGACCGCCGCGAACGCCTCGTGCCGCTCCGCCTCGTCGGGGACGTAGGTGTCGAGCAGGGTCAGGTAGAACTGCACGTGCACCGCCTCCTCGAACAGCTGGCGGGACAGGTACAGGCGACCCTCGGGTGAGTTGATGTGCTGGTAGAGGTTCAGCACGAGGTTGTTCGCCACGATCGTGTCGCCGGTGGCGAAGAACGCCACCAGCCGCGACACCAGGTGCCGCTCGGCGTCGCTGAGCCGCTGCAGGTCCTTGAGGTCGGTGTGCAGGTCGACTTCCTCGACGGTCCAGGTGTTCTTGATGGCGTCGCGGTAGCGATCGTAGAAGTGCGGGTAGCGCATCGGCCGCAGGGTGAGGTTCATGCCCGGATCGAGCAGCATCCGGGTCTCACTCGTGTCGGTGGCGACGCTGATCTGGTCGGGGGTGTTGTCGGTGGTGGTCACTGGCAGGCCTCGCAGTTCTCGGGGTTCTCGAGCGAGCAGGCGAGAGCCTCCTCGTCGGTGACGATGGGGGTGGGGGCGATGGTCAGGGTGGGTTCGACGACGGGGCGTTGACGCTGGTCGTCGTCTGCTGGATCCGGGTGGCCGGACGGGAGCGCAGGTAGTACGTCGTCTTCAGCCCGGACCTCCAGGCGTGCAGGTACATCGAGGAGAGCTTCCCGATCGACGGGCCGGCGATGAACAGGTTCAGCGACTGGCTCTGGTCGATGAACGGCTGCCGGGCAGCCGCCATGTCGATCAGCGCCCGCTGCGGCAGCTCCCAGGCGGTCCGGAACAACAGGCGTACGTCGTCCGGCAGGGCGTCGACTCCCTGGACGGAGCCCTCGGCGCGCTTGATCCCCTCGCGCACCTCCGGCGTCCACAGGCCACGTGCCTTGAGCTCGCGGATGAGGGCCGCGTTGACCTGGAGGAACTCGCCGGACAGCGTCTCGCGCTTGAACAGGTTGGACACCTGAGGCTCGATGCACTCGTAGCAGCCGGCGATCGACGCGATCGTGGCCGTGGGAGCGATCGCGATCAGCAGTGAGTTGCGCAGGCCGTGCTCGGCGATGTCGGCGCGGAGCTGCTCCCACCTCTCGGGCTGGGTCCCGGTGACGCCCCACAGGTCGGGCTGCAGGTGGCCCGACGCGGCGCGCGTCTCGTCGTACGACGGGTGCGTGCCGTGCGCCCGGGCGAGGTCGCAGGAGACCTCGAGCGCGGTCAGGTAGATCTCCTCCTGCACCCGCGTCGACAGCTCGACCGCGGCCGGGGAGTCGAACGGCAGGCCGAGCGCGAAGAACACATCCTGCAGGCCCATCAGCCCGAGCCCGATCGGACGCCACCGCGGGTTGGACGCCGCGGACTCCTTGCTGGGGTAGAAGTTGATGTCGATGACGCGGTCGAGCAGCGGCACGGCCGTGCGGACCGTTTCCCGCAGCTTGTCCCAGTCGATCCCATCCACGGTCAGGTGCTGCGGCCAGGTTGATCGAGCCGAGGTTGCACACAGCGGTCTCGCCGTCGGAGGAGACCTCGATGATCTCGGTGCACAGGTTGGACAGGTGCACCACGGGCCCGCCGGGAGCCGCGCCGGGTCGCATGTCTGGTTGCAGGTCCGGTTGGCGGCGTCCTTGAACGTCATCCAGCCGTTGCCGGTCTGGGCCAGGGTCCGCATCATCTTCCCGTAGAGCTCGCGGGCCTTGACCTGCCGGACGTAGCGGCCCTCCTCCTCCGCCCGCCGGTACGCCGCATCGAACGCGTCGCCCCACAGGTCGGGCAGCTCAGGCGCCTGGTCGGGATCGATCAGGGACCACAGTGCGTCGTCCTCGACCCGGCGCATGAACTCGTCGGGGATCCAGTGCGCGAGGTTGAGGTTGTGGGTGCGCCGGGCGTCCTCGCCGGTGTTGTCCCGCAGCTCGAGGAACTCCTCGACGTCGGGGTGCCACGGCTCGAGGTAGACGCAGGCGGCGCCCTTGCGCCGGCCGCCCTGGTTGACCGCGGCCACCGAGGAGTCCAGCGTGCGCAGGAACGGCACGATGCCGTTGGACTGGCCGTTGGTGCCGCGGATCAGCGCGCCCCGCGACCGGACCCGGGAGAAGGAGATCCCGATGCCGCCGGCGAACTTCGACAGCTTCGCGACCTGCGCGTAGCGGCTGTAGATCGAGTCCAGGTCGTCACGCGGACTGTCGACCAGGTAGCAGGACGACATCTGGGTGTGCCGGGTGCCGGAGTTGAACAGGGTGGGGCTGCTGGGCAAGTAGGCCAGCGACGACATCAGCCGGTAGAACCGGATGGCCTCGCCCGGGCTCTGGGCCAGGCCGCAGGCGACACGGAGCAGGAAGTACTGCGGAGTCTCGACGACCAGGCGCGTCGTCGGGTGACGCAGCAGGTACCGGTCGTAGACGGTGCGCAGCCCGAAGTACTCGAAGCGGCGATCGGCTTCCCCGTCGATCGCGAAGTCGAGCTTGCGGGCGTTGTCCTTGACGAACGACGCGGTCTCGTCGCCGATGAGTCCCTCCGCGTGACCGAGCGAGACCGACTGGCTGAAGGAGGCGACACCCTGGTTGCGGACCTCCTTGTCGATGTAGCCCGCGAGCAGCCGCGCGGCGAGGCGGGAGTACTGCGGCTCCTCGCCGATCATCTCCGCCGACGTCTGGATCGACAGCCGGTCCAGCTCGGCGGTGCTGGCCCCGTCGTACAGCCCGCTGATGGTGCGGGTGGCGACCCGCATCGGGTCCACGTCGTCCAGGTCGCCGCTGACGCGGTCGACCGCGCGGACGATCTTGTTCACATCGACGGGCTCGGTGTCGCCGTTGCGCTTGCGCACACTCATGGATGCGCGCCTGGTGGGTGTTTCGGTGACCGTCACGTCTCTCTCCTCGCGAGATCGGTCTCGGACAGTCCAAGACCACGCGGGGGAGACGGAGGTACGCCGGGTAGTCGGTCGGGACCACGCGTTCGTACGAGCCGTCGGCCGTCCCACGAGGCCTCGGACCACCGCACCCGGCGGGTGCGGTGCGCTGGCAGGTCTTCGGACTCGCGGGCGCGCCTCCCGGTCCGAGATGACTCGGCCGGTCGACCCCTACTGGCCGTCGCTTCCCAAGCTCGCGCTCAGTGCTGATGACGGCGGTCGTTCCCACTCACCGCTGCGGGGCAGTCCCGGACTCACACCGGGGTTCCCTCTTGCCTCGAGACGTCTGGCTGACGCCCCGAACCAGCTGCGTCGGCCACGATATGTGGGGGTCGCGAGGAATCGTGGGACCAGATGTTGTGTCGGCGTGTCTCAAGCCCGTCACCGTCGGGACAGGCCGCAGGTGGCCGGTCCCTCGAGGACCTCGCCGTCTGCGTCGAACCGGCTGCCGTGCAGCGGGCAGTCCCAGCTGCGCTCGGCGTCGTTCCAGCGCACGACGCCACCGAGGTGCGTGCACACTCCCGACACCCGACGCTCCACACCGTTCGTGCGAGCGACCGCGGTCGGGGCGCCGGGCCGGTCGTACCGGACCCAGCCGTCCCCTTCGCCGATGGCCGGTCCGACCCCGGGCCGGAGGGCAGGACGGAGCCAACCCGCCGCCATCTCCACGCCGACGCCGGCGTTGACGCGGGCACCGTCGACGAGCCCGCGCAGCTCCCGCGAGTGCCAGGGACGGAACACGTCGGCCCACTCCAGGTGGCCACCGAGGATCCGGCCGGACAGCGCGAGCGCGGCGGCCACGCCGTTGGTCATGCCCCACTTCGAGTAGCCACCCGCCACCAGCAGGTGGTCGGAGCCGGGCAGCAGCGGGCCGGCGTACGGCAGCGCGTGGTGCGGCACGTAGTCCTGGGCCGACCACGCGTGCGTCTCCTCGGCCCGCGGAAAGTGCCCGTGCGTCCAGGCGCGCAGCTCCTCGATCCGTGCCGTCTCGGACCCGCCGCGACCGGTGGTGTGCCCGTTGCCGCCGACGAGCAGCAGGCTCCCGTCCGGGTCCGGCGCGTCGCGGAGCGACCGGGTGGGTTGCTCCGCGGAGAGGAACATCGCGTCGACCGCCGGCTCCGGTGTCCGGAAGGCGAGGCCGTAGGACCGCGCCGGGCTCACGCGGGCGAAGAAGCCGCCCCGGTCGAGGATCGGGGTGTTGGTGGCCAGCACGACGGTCCCGGCCACGGCCGAGCCGATGTCGGTGACGACGGTGGCCGGGTCGCTACCGGTGACCTTGCGGACGCGAGCGCGTTCGACGATGTGCACGCCGTGCGCCGCGGCCTGCAGGGAGAGCTCGTCGAGCAGCTCCAGCGGATCGAGCTGCAGCTGGTCGGGCAGGCCGACGGCACCCCGCGTCTCGAACGGGAGGTCGAGTCGGTCCACCCACGTCACCGGCAGCCCCGCCTCGGTCGCGACGTCGTACTCCTTGCGGGCGGCGCGGGCGCCGCTCGCCGTCGTCGCGAACGTGTACGCCGACCGCCGCTGGCTCGCGACCTCGTGGTCCGCGCAGAACCGCTCCACCCAGGCCAGCCCCTCGGCGTTCGCCTCCACGTAGGCACTGACGACCGCGGGGGAGTGCCGGCGGGCGATCCGGGAGAGCTGGGTGCCCTGCAGCAGGCTGAGCTTGGCGGTGCTCCGGCCGGTCGTGCCGACGCCGATGTGGCCGGCCTCGAGGAGGGCGACCGAGCGTCCGGCGCGGGCCAGCAGGAGTGCGGTCGTCAGCCCGGTGAGCCCGCCGCCGACCACGACGACGTCCCACTCGCCGTCGACACCGGTCGTGCGAGCGCCCGGTGTCCGGCGGTGGCGGTCCTCCCAGAGCGAGATCAGAGTCATCTCAGGCCTTCCGGCGGCGGCCGGGCCGGCTTGCGCCGGAGTGCCCGGCCGCGCTCGATGTCCTCGGCCTCCTTGGCCCGGGCCTTCTTGATCTTGCGGGTGTCTCGCGGCGGGAGCTTCAGGGTCTCCTCGGCCTCGAGGCCGGACTGGAGCTCGCGGCCGCGCTCGAGCTCGGAGTCGAGCTCCGCGCCGAACAGCAGCGCGAGGTTGGTGAGCCACAGCCAGAGCAGGAACACGATGACCCCGCCGAGCGCACCGTAGGTGCGGTCGTAGGAGGAGAAGTTCGCGACGTAGAAGCCGAAGGCCGCCGACACCAGGATCCAGACGATGATGGCCAGCACGGCCCCGAGGCTGACCCACCGGAACTTCGGCTGCTTCACGTTCGGGGTCGCGTAGTAGAGCAGGGCAACGATGACGATGACGACGGCGAGCAGGATCGGCCACTTCGCCACCTGCCAGACGAGGACCGCTGTCGACCCGAGGCCGACGGCGTCGCCGACGGACTCGGCGACCGGGCCGGTCAGCACCAGGGCGAGCAGGACCGCAGCCGCCAGGATGACCAGCACGATCGGTCAGGAGCAGCATCGCGGGCCGCAGCTTCCAGATCGGCCGGCCCTCGTCGACCTCGTAGATCCGGTTCATCGCCCGGCCGAACGCGCCGACGTACCCGCTCGCGGACCACAGCGCTCCCGCGAGACCGAGCACGAACGTCAGCCCGGCCGACTGCGAGGCGGCCAGCTGCTCCAGCGTCGGGCGGATGCTGTCGACCATCGACGCGCCACCCAGGTCGTCGAGCACGCGGAGCACCTCGTCGACGGCCTCGTCGCCCTGGCCCACCAGCCCGAGCACCGAGGTCAGCGCCAGGGCGGCCGGGAAGATCGCCAGGACGGCGTAGTACGTCAGGGCGGCGGCCAGGTCGGTGCACTCGTCGCTCGTGAACTCGCGGAAGGTCTTGCGCAGCACGTACTTGCGCGCAGGGGTCCCGAGGTCGGTCGGGGAGTCGACGAGCGACTCGTCGTCGGGGTCGACGTAGTCCGGGTCGCGCTCGGTCTCGGGTGCCCTGGTCATGTAGTCAAGTGCCCCGGCGGCGCCAGGTCATGCGGGCGAGCCGGTCGTGGGCGATGGCGGCCCGGGCGGCATTCGCGCCCGGTGCGCCGTGCACCCCGCCGCCCGGGTGGGCCGAGGCCGAGCCGAGGTAGAGGCCGGCGATGCCGGTCTCGGCACGGCCGAGCCCCGGGACCGGCCGGAAGACCAGCTGCTGGTGGAGCTGGGCCGTGCCGCCGCCGATCGCGCCGCCGACCAGGTTGGCGTCCCGCGCCTCGAGCTCCCGGGGTCCCAGGACCCGCCGGGCCAGGACCCGGCTGCCGAACCCCGGCGCCAGCCGCTCCAGCCGGTCCTGCACGACATCGGCGAAGCGCTCGACCTCACCGGGATCGTCGAGGGCTCCCTGCGGCACGTGCGTGTACGCCCAGGCGGACTCGGTGCCGGCAGGGGACCGGGTCGGGTCGGTCGTCGTCATCTGGCCCATCAGCAGGAACGGCTTCGGCGGCACGACGCCCGCCGCCACCTGCGCGGCGGCCTCGGCCACCTGCTCGGGCGAGTCGGCGACGTGGACGGTGCCCGGGTCGAGGGCGGGTGGCGAGGCCCACGGGACCGGGCCGGACAGCGCCCAGTCGACCTTGACCGTCGCCGGGTCCAGCTGGAAGCGGCGCATCCCGCGGGCCACCCGTGCCGGTACGTCGTCCTCCGCCAGCAGCCCGCCGTACAGGTTCGGCGCGACGACGTCGGCGACCACGGCGCGCGAGGCCAGGTGGAGCTCCCCGTCCGCGGTCCGGACGCCTGACGCACGACCGTCCGAGACCTCGATCCGCACGACCTCGGCCGAGCATCGGACCTCGCCACCGAGCCCGGTCAGGCGTCGGGCCATGGCCTGGGTCAGCGCGCCGGCTCCGCCCTCGGGCGCGGGGAAGCCGACGGTCTGGCCGAGCATCGTCATCAACAGCGCCATCAGCCCGGACCCGGGTGCGTCGAGCGGGATGTCGGAGTGACCGGCGTTCCCGGCCAGCAGCAGGCGTGGCCGCTCACCCGCGAATCGGCTGCGGGCGAGGTCGATCGCCGGGGTCAGCAGGGTCCGCACGAAGCCCAGCCCACCCACGCTCGGGAGCCGGGCCAGGGCGCCGAGGCCGGCCCGCACGGGTGGGAACGGGGTCAGCAGCCCTCGGATCAGGTGCTCGCCGATCCGGTCCCAGTCCGCGCAGAGGTCCAGCCACGCTTCCCCGTCGCCCGGCTGGTGCTCGTCGAGCCCCGCTGCCGTGGCCTCGCGGTCGCGGTGGAGCAGCGCCCAGCCGCCGTCGGGCAGTGGATGTCCGAGCACCGCGGGCGCGTGCCGCCAGCGCAGACCGTGCTCCTCGAGGTGGAACGAACCGATGGTCGGCGACGCGGCAGCGAGGGGGTAGAACGCGCTGAACGTGTCGTGCACGAAGCCGGGCGCGACGTCCTCGGCGCTGCGCACCGCGCCACCCAGCGTGGGTTGGGCCTCGAGCACCAGGACGGACCAGCCGCGGTCGGCCAGGAGGTTCGCGGCGACCAGGCCGTTCGGCCCGGCGCCGACGACGACGGCGTCGTGGGTCACGGACGCCGCTCGGCGACGTACGCCAGGCGGCGCAGGGTCTCGACGTTCCGCCAGCCCAGGGCGGGATCCTGGATCATCTTGGGCACCAGGGCGGCCGGCCCCGACGTGGCCTGCTCCTCGATCGTCACCTCGGTGTCCGTCCCGACCGGCGACAGGCGCAGGGTCACCTCGGCCGCGCCCATGGGCCAGGTTCTGGCTCGCAGCCGCAGCATCGAGCCCGGCGTCGCGTCCAGCACCTCGGTGGTGTCGTCGACCAGGAGCGGCCAGCTGCCGACCGAGTGGTGCAGCCGGGCTCCGATGTCGGGCCAGTGGTCGTCGACCTCACGCATCCGCGAGGCACCGACGACCCACAGCGGGTAGAGCCAGCCGTCGGAGAGGATTTCCCAGACCTGGTCGGGTGTGGCCGCGAGGACGCGGCGGTTGGAGCTCATGTCGCCCGTTACCCGGGGACCGGGCGCGGAAACGGTGGGCGCGCGTCACAGCACGCGGCGGTAGCCCACCTGCTGGGCGATCACCCGGCAGCCGAGCCGCTCGTTGACGGCGATCATGTGGTGGTTGTCCGTGGCGTTCCAGGTGTCGATCGCGGTCACCTCGGGCCGCAGCTCGGCGACCCAGCGGAGCATGTCGGTCTTCATGAGCAGGCCGAGCCGGTGCCCCCGGTGGGCGCGGACGACTGTCGTGTCCTCCTGGAACGCCACGGTCGGCAAGAACTCGTCCACGGCCACCAGGCTCATCCCCGCCCACTCGCCGGTCGGGACGTGGCGGGCCAGGACGCGGTACATCGTCTGCCGGCGCTGCGTCATCTCCTCGTCGAACCGCCGGACCCGGTCGACGTCCCAGACGTCCGGCTCCTTGCCCTCGTCGGCGGGAGCGTCGTTCATCGCCTCGTGCACGGCGACCATCCCGTCCAGCATGCCGTCGGGCGTCGGGCCGAGCACGTGCACCAGCTCGTAGTCGGTGGCGACCGCGGCGGCCTCGTCGTACAGGTGGTCCCACGTGGCACCCGTGTGCAGGTCGAGCCGCCGGATCGCGTAGACCTGCTGGCCCTGGCTGGTGAAGCCGTGGGCCTCGAGGAAGCCGGTGCCGTCGGTGCCGATGGAACGCGCCGCTGTGCACGTGGGTCCGGCCCTGCTCGGCCGCGAAGCCGAGCGCTGCGTCCAGCAGCGCGCGACCGAGGCCGCGGCGACGGTGGTCGGGGTGGACCAGCCCGCGGATGCCCGCCATCTCCAGGTTGTCCTGCCAGGGGAGGTCGGCGATCGCCCAGCCGACGACGTCCTCGCCGTCCCGCGCCAGCCAGAGGCCGTCGATCGGGCGCCCGCCGTTGCCGTGCTGCCAGTAGGTCAGCCGCGTCGCACCTGCCGGCGTCGGGACCTCCAGCTGGGCGCGGTCCATCGAGGCGCGGTCGGCCAGCACGGTCCGGTCGGCCAGATCGAGGTCGACGTCCATCGGGTCGACCCGGGTGATCTGCATGGGCTCAGGCTAGTGGCCGCCGGTTGACCAGGTAGATGCCGACGACGACGAGGACGCTGCCCACCGCCTGCACGGCGAGGAACGTCTCGTCGAGCAGCAGCACGCCGAGCAGCACTGCGACCACCGGCACCACGAAGATGTACGCCGAGGCGCGGCTCGCCTCGCCACTGGCGACCAGGCCGAACCACAGTCCCCAGGCCAGGGCGGTGCCGACCAGCGAGGAGTAGATCAGCGCCGCCACGAACCGGCCGGTCCAGGCGATGTCGGCGCCCTCGAAGGCCGCGCCCACCAGGGTCAGCACGATGCCGCCCCCGACGAACGGGATCGCCACCGCCCACAGCTGGTCGACCCGGCCCTGGTTCCGCTTGAACGCGATCGTCCCGATCGCCCACACCAGCGCGCCGGCCACGGCGTACCCGACGCCAGCGGCGCTGATGTGCCCGCCCAGGGCGCCGGTGCTCACCAGCACGATCCCGCCGAACCCGACGAGCAGCCCGACCACCTTGGCCACGCCCATCGACTCGCCGAGCAGCCGCCAGGCGAGCACCGCCACCAGCAGCGGCTGGAGGTAGATCAGCACGGACGCCAGCCCGGACGGCAGCGCCAGGATCGCCAGCGTCTGCAGGGCGAAGAAGACCACGACGTTCCACCAGCCCAGCACGACGTACACCGGCCAGGTGCCGCGGAACACCGGTGGCCCGGACCGTGCCCACGCGACTGCCGCGACCACCAGGCCGCCGATGACCGACCGGATCCCGCCGAACACCAGCGGCGGCGCGTCCTCGAGCCCGACCTTGATCGCCGTGAACGTCGACCCCCACGCCAGCACCAGCAGCGCGATGCCCACCGGACCGGTGAGCCGCGCTGCGCGCGGCTGGGTCGATGCTCGGGTGGACACGGACGTCACCGTACGGCCCGTCTGCGTTATCGTGATCGGGTCATGACGCGTCGACTCCTCCTTCGTCGCCGCAGCGAGGTCTGAGCAGAGCCGGACCCCCTCGCTGCGGAGTGCGTGCGCGCGACCGGCGCCCTCCCGAAATCGACACAGCTATTCAGCGAGGACCTCATGACTCTCCAGAACTCCGGCTTCACCAATACGCAGCGCACCAGCGGCATGCCCATCCACCGCTACCGCGCGTTCCCGCCGATCGACCTGCCCGACCGCACCTGGCCGGGCAACCGGATCACCCAGGCGCCGCGCTGGCTCTCGACCGACCTGCGCGACGGCAACCAGGCGCTGATCGACCCGATGACGCCGGCCCGCAAGATGAAGATGTTCGAGCTCCTGGTCGCGATGGGCTACAAGGAGATCGAGGTCGGCTTCCCGTCGGCCAGCGAGACCGACTTCAGCTTCGTCCGCCAGCTGATCGAGCAGGACAAGGTCCCCGAGGACGTCACGATCTCGGTGCTGACCCAGGCCCGCGAGGACCTGATCGAGCGCACCGTGCAGAGCCTGGTCGGCGTGCACCACGCCAACATCCACCTCTACAACGCGCTGGCCCCGCTGTTCCGCCGCGTCGTCTTCCACGCCGGCAAGGACGAGATCAAGGACATCGCGGTCCGCGGCACCGCAGCTGGTGATGAAGCACTCCGAGAACTACCTGGACAAGACCGTCATCGGCTACGAGTACAGCCCGGAGATCTTCACCGGCACCGAGCTGCCGTTCTCGGTCGAGGTGTGCGAGGCGGTCTCCGACGTGTGGCAGCCCGACGACGGCCGGGAGATCATCCTCAACCTGCCGGCGACCATCGAGATGGCCACGCCCAACGTGTACGCCGACCAGATCGAGTGGTTCTCGCGCCAGCTCACCCGGCGCGAGCACACCACGATCAGCCTGCACCCGCACAACGACCGCGGCACCGCCGTCGCCGCCACCGAGCTCGCGATGATGGCCGGCGCGGACCGGGTCGAGGGCTGCCTGTTCGGGCACGGCGAGCGCACCGGCAACGTCTGCCTGGTCACCCTCGGCATGAACCTGTTCAGCCAGGGCATCGACCCGCAGATCGACTTCGGCGACATCGACGAGATCCGGCGCACGGTCGAGTACTGCACCCAGCTGCCGGTCCACCCGCGGCACCCGTACGCCGGCGACCTCGTCTACACGGCGTTCTCCGGGTCGCCACCAGGACGCGATCAAGAAGGGCCTCGAGGACCTCGAGCGCCAGGCCGCCGAGCAGGGCGTGCCGGTCGGCGAGCATCGCCTGGGAGGCGCCGTACCTGCCGATCGACCCGAAGGACGTCGGCCGCACCTACGAGGCCGTGATCCGGGTCAACAGCCAGTCCGGCAAGGGCGGCGTCGCCTACATCCTCAAGGCCGAGCACAAGCTCGACCTGCCGCGCCGGGCGCAGATCGAGTTCAGCCGGGTCATCCAGGAGCGCACCGACACCGAGGGCGGCGAGATGGCCGCCGACGAGATCTGGGCGGTCTTCACGCGCCGAGTACCTCGACCGCGACGACCCCGCTCGAGCTCAACTCGGTGCACACGTCGTCGGCGGCGGGCGAGAAGGACGCAGCTCAACGTCAACGTCTACGTCGACGGCGAGCTCCGAGCCCTGCACGGCGAGGGCAACGGCCCGATCGCGGCGTTCGTGAACGCGATCAACGAGCTGCCGCTGGCCCAGGAGAACGGCTCGGACGTCCGGGTCCTCGACTACGCCGAGCACGCCCTCTCGTCCGGCGGCGACGCCATCGCGGCGGCGTACGTCGAGTGCGCTGGTGCGGCGACCAGGTCTACTGGGGCGTCGGCCTGGACGCCGAACATCGTGACCGCGTCGCTGAAGGCGGTCATCAGGCGGTCAACCGCCGCGCCAGTCACGCGTGGCGTAGCCGCGGCAGGCCAGCGGACCGCACGGTGAACGTCGAGCCCTCGAGGTGCGCGGACTCGACGTCGATCCGCCCGCCGTGGGCCGCGACGATCGCCGGCGACGATGGACAGGCCCAGGCCGGTGCCCTGGATCGCCCGCTCCTGCGCGGTCGAGGACCGGAAGAACCGCTGGAACAGCCCGTCCTGCTCGTCGACGCGGGATGCCGATGCCGGTGTCGCTGACGCTCAGCCAGGCCTCGCCCGTCGTGACGCTCCAGCCGGCACTCGACCCGGCCGCCGTCCTCGGTGAACTTCACCGCGTTGCTGAGCAGGTTGGTCACGACCCGCTCGAGCTGGACCCGGTCGCCGAGCACGACGCACCGGGCTCCGGTGGACGCTCGAAGGTCACCGTCGAGGTCGCGGCCCTTGAGCAGCGGGCGGACGGCGTCCTCGACGGCCGAGCATCGACGTCCGAGGTCGACCGGCGTCGCGCTCCCAGCGGGGCGCGCCGGAGTCGAGGCCGCTGAGCAGTCAGCAGGTCGTTGCAGAGCGTGATCAGCCGCTGGCCGTTGCGCGCGATGCGTCTCCAGCATCGGCAGCTGCTCGGGTCAGCGGCTCGACGACGCGCCGTCCTCGAGCATCTCGGTGTAGCCGACGATGCTGGTCACCGGCGTGCGCAGCTCGTGGCTGACCGTCGAGACGAACTCGTTCTTGGCCTCGTCGAGCCGGCGCAGCCGCTCGACCGCGTGCGCTCCTTCTCGAGGGCGGAGACCAGCATCTCCTGGCTGTGCCGCTGCTCGGTGACGTCGCGGCCGACGCACAGGTAGCCGCCTGCGGCGCGGCGGCCGCCTCCGCCGCGGCTCAGCGTCATCGAGACGATGTGCCGGCCGCCGTCGCTGCCGATCCAGGTCCAGTCGCGGGGCTGGCTCTCGCCGGCGCTCCGATGCCGCGCGACCAGCGCCGCGAACGCTGCTCGGCTCGGGCGGTGCGCGCCGGTGCGCGTCGGCGAGCTCCTCGGGGTCGAGCAGGTCGACGAACGGCGTGCCGATCAGCGTCGTGCCGCGTCGTAGCCGAGCAGGTGCTCGGCGCCGGAGTTGAACACGGTGATCCGGCCGCGCGGTGTCGATGCCGATCAGCGCGGTGGTGATCGACGCCTCCAGCAGGTGGGTCGACCAGGCCCGCCGCGTTGCGCTCGGCGGTGACGTCGATGCCGGTCATGCACGGCGTACGCCGGGCGCCGTGGTCGTCGCGGACGATGTTGGTGTTCCACACCACCCGCAGCTGCTCGCCGTGCTGGTCAGCACGTCCGACTCGCGCGACCTGGGACGCCGGGCCCGTCGCGGCATCAGGCAGGGACCAGTCGCCGGCGCCGCGGCGGCGCGACGGCAGCTCCCAGACCGGCCGCCCGACCAGCTCGGCCTCGGTGAACCCGGTGAGCGCGGTCGTCGCCTCGTTGACGCGGACCACGGTCCCGTCCAGGTCGGTGACCATGATGATGCAGGCGGTGGTGTCGAGCGTGGCGCTGGTCAGCCTCTCGGCGGCCTCGAGCTGGCGGCGGGCCTCGTGCTCGGCGGTGACGTCGAGGAGCTGGGCGGCGAACAGCGGCTCCGGCTCGCTCGGACAGCAGCGAGACCGCGAGGTTGACGCGGGCGCCGGCGCGCTGGACCAGGCCGCACTCGGCCTGCCAGCCGTCGCTCTCGCCGGCGAGGATCGCGCGATGCTCGAGCGGCCTCGACGGGTCGCCAGCACCCGGTCGAGGTAGCGGCCGACCAGCGGGTCGCGGACCCCGCCGAGCATCCGCACGGCCGCGTCGTTGAGGTCCACGATCTCGAGCCGGTCGCCGCGCGGCTGCAGCAGCAGCATGCCGACGAGGGACTCGGTGAAGTTGCGCCGGAACAGCAGCTCGCGGGCGGTGACCTCGGCGAGCAGCGCCGGCGCTGCTCGATGGCGACGGTCAGCGGCAGCGACATGAGCGGCGGCGCTGAGCAGCCAGACCTGGACCATGGTCCCCGCGGTCAGCTCGAGTGTCGCCGGCCGCGACCGCGGCGCCGAACGGCCCGAGACCCGCGCGGTGAGCGGGTGCACATGTGCTGACCCCCAGCAGCTGCCAGGCGACGATCCGGACGTCGAAGCGCAGGGCCGCCCAGACCAGCAGCGGCAGCGGGGCGAAGGCGAGCGGCAGCCTCTGGTCCGGCGCGAACACGAGCACGTCACCGCGACAGGGCAGCGTCTGGACGACCAGCTCCAGCGGTGGCGGGTGCGCCGTACCGCCGCGCGACGCATCGCGACCGGCACGATCACGAGGGTCGACGCGGCGTGCGAGGCGAACACCTGCGGCCAGGTGGAGAGGAACTCGCCGCCGTCGAACACGGCCACCGTCAGGGCAGCACCGGTGGCGATCGTGAGCCCGCCCGCCAGCGACGCCTTGACCAGACGCACGAAGTCGTCGAGGCACTCCAGCCTCGGCCGGTCGTCGGGCGGGCTCTTCAGGAGGAGCCCGGCCACGACCGCCTCGGCGGCATTGGCGAGACCGAACAGGAGCGACACGTCGAGGTCGCGCCCACCGGTGAGGTTGGCGGCGCCGCTGAAGACGACGATCCCGGCCGCCAGCACGGGGCACCACGAGCGGGGTGCGAGAGCGATCAGGGAGACAGCGAGACCTGCCGCGGGCCACCACGAGGCCACCGACCCGTGGGCGGGAGCGAGGACGACCGCGCCGGTGCCGGCGGCATAGATGGCCACTTAGGGGGCGGCAAGCGCGGCAGGCTTGCCCCATCGGCCCGAGA
>CAWDLL010000013.1:0-102708 GCA_963803235.1 uncultured Actinomycetota bacterium | reverse complement strand
GAGCTACGTGGTCAGCGGGTTCCTCGGCGAGTACCCCCGTGCCGACCTCGTTCGCGCCTTCGACGACTTCAGCCCCGGCGCCTCCCGGGACGCAGCGAAGAGCATCGACGTGCTCACGGGCGCCGGGCTCCGGACGGTTCCTCCGTCCGAGCGACGCGCCTGGACGCCCGCCTCTCCGTGCTCGTCCTGGGCAAGGACGTCGTGGGGCCACCGCCGCCGTCCGCTTCGGGTTCGAGGCGGACGTGGACGGCGAGGCCCAGCCGTTCAGCCTGAAGGGACGGTTCATGCTGAAGAACGAGGCCGGCACCTGGACCGTGTTCGGATACTCCGTGCAGCGGGACGACGGCGACGCGGTCGAGACGGAGGTGTCGTCGTGACGGCCCGGGTGCCCTGGCGGCACCTGGCCAGGCTGGCGATGCTGCTCGCCGTGGCCGGGCTGCTGATCCCCGACGGCGGGGTGCACGCCACCACGATCAGCCTGACCAAGGTGGAGTCCGCGAAGAGCGTCGACTTCGCCGAAGGCGTCGTGTGGGTCCTGGTCCTCGGATCCGACGCCGACCCGGCGAGGATGTCCTCGATGGCCGGTCGGACGCGATCCAGCTCGTCGGGCTGGACCTCAGGTCGGGACGCGCCGCCGGGATCGGCATCCCTCGCGACACCTATCTCGAGATCCCGGGCCACGGCCTCGACCGGATCAACGTCGCCATGCCTGCCGAGGATCAGGGCCTGACGGCCGAGGTCGTCGAGGACCTGGTCGGCATTCGGCCGGACTACGTGTTCGTGGCCGGCTTCGAGGGCTTCGTCGACATGGTCGACACGCATCGACGGTGTCACCGTGGACGGCGACGGCGACCAGCCGCCCCAGGAGTTCGACGGGGCCGGCGCCCTCGAGTACGCGCGGACCCGGCTCGGGCTGGTCGGCGGCGACTTCGAGCGGGCCGCGCACCAGCAGGAGCTCATGCTCGGCATCCTGGACCAGCTTCGGGAGCACGAGGACGAGGAGGGGTTCATCGAGCAGGGCACGCTGTCGGCGCTGCAAGGGCTCCGGACCGACCTCGCGCCGACCGAGCTCTACCAGCTCGCCCAGGCCGTGACCCTCATCCGTCCCGACCGCGTCGACACGTGCGTCCTGATCGGGGAGCCGCTGACGACGCCGGACGGGGCCGAGGTGATCTAGGTGGACCCCGTCTACGCGCGCAACGTCGGCGCCGACGCGAGTGACAACCTGCGCTTCGACGAGGACTGCTGAGGGCACTACTCCAGGCCGGCCTCACGGGCCAGGATGATCGCCTGCGCCCGGTGCGCCACCTGGAGCTTGGCGAAGATGTTGCTCGCGTGGTTGCGCACGGTCTTCACCGACAGGCCCAGCTCGCGGGCGATCTCGGCGTTCTCGAGCCCCTCGGCGATCCGTCCGAGCACGATCCGCTCGCGTTCGGTGAGCTCGGGGAAGGCCTCGACGGTCGGCTTGGCGCGCACGCCCCGGAAGTACGTCATCATCCGCTCGGCGATGCCCGGTCCGAAGATGACCTCGCCGGCGCCGACCGCCTCGATGGAGCGCAGGATCTCGCTTCGCCGTGCTCCCTTGAGCAGGTAGCCCCGGGCTCCGGCCCGCACTGCCGCGAAGACGGAGTCGTCGTCCTCCATCATCGTCAGCACCAGGACGCCGATGTGGGGCGATGACCGCACGATCCGCGCTGTCGCCTCGACGCCGTTCAGGCGGGGCATCTGCAGGTCCATCAGGATCACGTCGGGCTGCAGGTCCAGGGCCAGGTCGACTGCCGTCCGGCCGTCCGCGGCGCTCCCGACCACCTCCACGGCGTCCGCCGCCGCGAGCATGGCCTCGAGACCCTTCCGGAACTCGTCGTGGTCGTCGACCACCAGGATCCGCAGTGCTTCCATGCTCACTCCGCACTCTCGTGGGTGGACGCGGCCAGCGGGATCCGCGCCTGTACCACTGTCCCGCTTCCGGGCGTCGACGTCAGCGTGCAGGTGCCGCCCGAGCTCCTCGGCACGCTCCCGCATCGACGCCATCCCCACCCCCATCACGGGCGACGAGGCCAGGCCGACACCGTCGTCCCGGACCTCGATCAGCAGCGCGTGAGCGTCGCGGCGCAACGACACCGCACACGTGTCGGCGGCGCTGTGCCGCACCGCGTTGGTGACCGCCTCGACGACGATCCGGTACGCCGCCACCTCCACGGCTGCGGGCAGCGGCTCCAGGTCCTCGTCGGCCTCGACGGCCCAGGTCGGCTGGGCCACTCGACCCGTCCGCGTGGCCAGGTTGTGGTCGTCGGCCCGCTGGCGGAGTGCGGAGACGAGTCCGAACTGGTCGAGTGCCGGAGGTCGCAGGCCGTCGACCAGCCGGCGTACCTCGGCGATCTCGTCGCGCGCCTGGTCGGAGAGCTGTCCGACCAGGTCGGCAGCCAGGGCTGGGTTCTCGGGAATCAGGTCGCGGGCCGAGTCGAGGCGCATCGCGAGGGTCGCCAACGACGGCCCGAGCCCGTCATGGAGGTCGCGACGAACGCGGCGTCTCTCCTCCTCGCGGGCCGTGATCAGGTGCTGTCGTGACAGCTGGAGGTCGCGGTTGATCGAGACTGCCTGGACCAGCGCGCCGACCTGGCTGCCGACGTCCTCGAGCAGGCGCCGGTCACCGGGTCCGAAGGGGTCACGGCCGGGGTCGACCTCGAGGCGCAGCCGGCCGACGACGGCGTCCCCCACTGCCAGGTCGATGGTGGTCGGGCGTCCGCGCGGCTCCCCGATCGAGGTCTCGATCCGGCTCGACGGCGGGTCGCCGAAGACCTCGATCTCGGCGTACGACAGGCCGCAGCCGGCGGGAGAGCAGCCGAAGCGTCTCGTCCAGCGCCTCGGTCGGAGCGGTCAGCGGGTCCAGCCGCCGCAGCTCGGACACGACGCGACTCGGGAACGCCCGATCTCCGTAGACGAGCCGACGGATGATTCGCTGCAGCCCGACTGCCAGGGGGAGGAGCAGCAGCGCGATGACGCCGCCGGCGACCATGGCGCCGAACGAGGTGTCGGATGCGAGGTTGACGGCACCCACCACGGCCACGAACACCGCACCGACGAGTGTCGCCACCAGGGCCTGCAGGAGCGTCCGTCGGACGGCGGGCTCGATTTCGTCGAGCCGGTAGCGCAGCAGGGCCGCGACCAGGCAGCAGAGCACGGCCGGCACGACCAGCAGTCCCAACACCTCCCACGGCACGAGCGGTGCCGTCAGCCAGCAGTGCGGGGAGATCGACGAGGAGGACCCGGACCCCGAGCCGCCCGCGATCGCCAGCAGGACCAGCCGGATGGCCAGCCGGTCCCCACGGTCGCGCGCATGCAGGTAGCCGAGCACCAGCACGGCGATGGCCGCTGGTGCGGTGGCGATCAGTGCGGGCGCCGCCACCGAGACCAGTCCCTGGAGCCGGGCCGCCCCGGGATCCAGTTGCCGCGCGACCGCCACCGCCCAGACGGCGTAGCCGGCGAACGGTACGACGACCGGCAGCACCCAGGCCGCGGGATGACTGCGCAGCCATCCCGCAGGAGTCGCGAAGACGAGCGCCGTCAACAGGAGGGCGCCGAGGCCGATCGCGCAGACGATCTCACCGACCGCGAGCGGCCAGATGCCACGTGAGCCGGCGAGGTCGATCGCGCCCAGGCCGAACGGCCAGGAGGTCAGTACCGTCGGGAGCAATGCGGTGCTGGCGAGGAACGCCCACGCCGACCCTGTCCGCGAGCGGTGCCAGAACACGAACGACGCCGCGGCCAGCAGCATCGCCGAGATCGCCAGGGTCGAGATGTTCCGCGCCACCGCGTCGCCGACCGGGTAGCGCGTCAGGGGCACGTCGATCTGGAGCTCGAGTGCCACCGCCGTGCCCGACGTCCGCAGGACGAGGTAGGAGACGGAGTCGCCCACCTCGCGCGAGGGCGCCGCACCCTCCGCCACCCAGTCGTTCGAGCTGCGGCCGTCGATCGCCGTGATGGTGTCGCCCTCGCGGAGGGGAGTGTTTCCATAGGTCCGGACCACGGTCACGGTCCCGCCCCAACGGTCCTCGTCGACCAGCCCGGTCCCGCTTCGAGATGGTCGTGCCGTCGGAGGGTCCGGACAGCAGCGCCACCGCGATCCAGACGATCGGGATCGCCCAGGCCGCGGCGATCACGACCAGCCTGCGTACGCGCGACATCGTCTGTCCATGGTGGCGCGGAATGCGGCTCCGGGGGAGGCGAACGGAAAACAGTGGCTTCCCGTGTGGTGCGGGTCGGCCGGCGGTCAGCGCAGGCCGGTGACCCGCCCCGCCTTCGAGAAGGTCACCGTCATCCGCACGTTCGGGTCGGCGGCGGTCCGGGCGCAGAAGCCGTACGTCGTGCCGAGCCGCGTGTAGGGCTGGCCGACGGCCTCCATCACCTGCCGGGTCGTCATCCCGGGCTCGATCAGCGACTCGACGTGGCCGACGGTCTTGCGCTGGTCGGCGTTGCGGCAGGAGTCGGGCGCGATGCCCTCGGCCCGCTCCCACATCTGGAGGTACGCCTCCGCGCCGCGGGCCATGTCGTCGACGATGGCCTCGCCGTCCGCGCCACCGGCGATCTGGCGGAGGTCCTCGATCCAGTCCGGGTAGAGGCCGTACTGCGCCACCCCGTCGACGTTGACGTCGTACACCCGCTTGCCGGCGTGCTGCTTGCTCACGGTGATGCCGCCGTAGCCGGTGAAGGGGTACTCGACCGGGTTCGGCACGTCCGCCCCGCGCGGGTCGCCCTGCGCGCCGAGGCCGTTCATGTCGGCGCCGTACCCGAAGCCGAAGTAGTAGCGGTCGTCCGCCCAGCCGAGGTGCTTGCGCCACTTCTCGACGAAGCCCTCCGAGTCCCCGGCGTACGGCGCGATGTAGCCGCCGGCCTTGTAGATCCGCGGGTAGGCGTCCTCGGTCGCCCACGAGTGGCTGGACAGCACGCCGGAGTAGCCCAGGTCCTCGATCTGGTCGAGTGCGGCGTCGCGCGCCTTCACGCTCATGTGGTCGGGGTCGAACAGCATGTGCCGCTCGGCCAGGCCGGCGATGACGTGCTCGCCGAGCGTGGTCAGGCCGCGGGTGTTGCAGTGGTCGGGCGTGCCGTAGATCGGCAGCGCCGGCAGGCCGCCCGCACCGAACAGCTCACCGATCGCGCCGAAGAGCGCGTCCTGCTGGCCGGAGCTGATGTCGGGCGCGGCGATCTGGTTCTTGTCGTGGGCGTCCGGGTTCTCCGGCTCGCAGTGCTGCATGTCCCAGAAGGTGTTGGTCTCGCGGAAGTTGGCGAGGTTGACGGCCGCGCCCACCTCGCCGTTGTCGCCGGCGACGCCGGACAGCGCGTTGTCGAACTTGTTGACCAGCTCCATCTGGCGCACGCCCATCTTGCGCACCTCGTCGAGCTGGGTGTCGATCGACTCGGGGTCGCACTCGGGCACGTCGCCGCCGGGCATCGCGCTTGAAGGTGCAGCCGAACGGCACGCTGGTCTCGATGCCCATGACCACCGCCATCTTCCCGGCGTTGATCACCTGCCGCGCCTCCCACGGGCTGCGCACGATCCGGTAGAAGCCCTCGCCCGGGCCGCCGAACTGGGCGTCGATGTAGTCCTGCAGCTTGTACATGTCCTTCGCCTGGAGGCGGATGGAGTCCATGTCGTCGCAGGAGTTGTGCTTGATCGGGTAGAGCTCGCAGAGCTGGTTGTTCTCGACCAGCAGGTTGACGAAGATCCGCTGCCCGCCGCGCCAGGACCGCTCGAGCCAGCGGTAGTAGGTGCCCTCGTGGGTCAGCGAGTTCGGCGCCGGCCAGTCCTTGAACGTCGGCCAGCCGACCGGGTCGTGGGTGGGCTCGCCGGACAGCACGGCCTCCAGCGCCGCACCGTTGCCGCCGGTCGCGCTGTGGTCCGGGCAGTCGACGAGCGCGTACGGCGCGCCGTACTCGTGCCAGGGACGTCCGCAGTGGACGCCGCCGCCGAGGAACTCGAAGGCCATGCCGTGCGTGTGCGCGTCGACGTACCCGCGCACCTCCTGGAACGGCGAGACCCCGGCCATCGGGGCACCCTGGATGCCGATCTGCGACTCCGGGTAGTCGGTGCAGCCGCGGGTGCCGTCGAGGGTGAACCGGGTGCCGCGCTCGGCGACCACCAGCCGCTTGCCGTCGACGGCGAGGAAGCGGCCCTGGCCGAGCCGGAGGGTGAAACCGCTGCCGGAGCGGGCCGCGACCCACTCGGTGTCGGCGCTCGGCTCGGCCGCCATCGCGACCCCGTCGGCGCCGCCGAGGAAGTCGCTCTTCTTGCCGTAGAGCAGGTAGCTGCCGAGGTCGGTGGGCTTGAGGAAGAACGGCTCGCCCTTGCCGGGCTTGCCGGCGGTGGCGGCCAGGCCGTCGCCCACGCGGCGCACCCAGCGGCCGTCGGCGCCGACGGCGTAGCAGCCGTTGGCCATGGCGAAGCGGGTCCGCGGGTCGTCGGGCGCGTGGTAGGTCGCGGGCGCCGTGGTCAGCTCCGGGTCGGCGGCCTGCCGCTCCTGCGCGACGTACGCCGCGTTGGCCCGCGCCTCCTCGGCCGTCGTCGGGTCCTGTGCGGCGGCGGACGAGTCGCCGGCGCGGGAGATCGCGTTCTTGGTCGCGGGGTCGTTGTGGTTGTGCGGCGCCATGCCGGGACGGTCGACGTGCGGGAGTCCCTGCGCGGCCTTGGAGGCGTCGTACATCGACAGCAGGTTGCCGATCCGGCTGCCCGACGAGGGGATCGCGACGGCGGTGGCGACCACGGCCGCGGCGATGGTGGTCGACGCGATGAGTCGACGGACCGGCCTCGAACTTCTGTGCACGACGGTTCCTCCCGGCAGGGGTTACTGACCAGTCAACGAGCCGGGCCCGGTGAGGTCACTCGACCAGGGTCTCGACAGGCTCGACCGACGTCGGTCGAGCCTGTCGAGACCTCACCGGTCGCGGCCGCCGGGCTGCCCGCTGAGGCGGGCGGTCAGCGCCTCCGCCGCCCGGCGCACGGCGAGGCTCAGCGGGATCGGGTCGGCGCCGGGCGCCTCGTAGGTGACGGCCAGCCCCGCGACCGGGTGGCCGTTGTGATCGAGCACCGGCGCGGCGACGCTCGCGAACCCGGGCGTGACCTCGCCGGACTCGGTCGCGAACCCGCGCTGCCGGGTCTCCGAGAGCAGCGTCCGCAGGGCACTCGGCGAGGCCGGGCCGGTGCCGTGCCGGTCGACGAACGCGGTCCGGTCCGGGTAGAGCGCCCGCACCTGGGCGGCCGGCAGCGCCGCCAGGATCGCGCGGCCGCTGGCGGTCAGGTGGGCGGGCAGGCGGACGCCGACGTCGGTCACGAGCGGTGGCCGGCCCGGCGCGCGCTCCTCGACGACGTACAGCACGTCCCGGCCGTGCAGCACCGCGAGGTGGGCGCTCTGCCTCGTCGCGTCCACCAGCCCGGCGAGCAGGCGCCGGGAGATCCGCTGCAGCGGCTCCTGCCGGGAGTAGCCGCTGCCGACCTCGAACGCCGCGACGCCCAGGCCGTAGCGGCGTTCCTCCTCGAGGTGCACCACGAAACCCTCGGCGACCATGGTGCCGAGCAGGTGGTACGCCGTGCTCCGGGGCAGGTCGCAGGCCCGCATGATCCGGTCCAGCGGCACGGGGTCCGGCTGGCTGGCCAGGAAGCGGAGCACCCGCAGCGTCCGGGTGGCGGCGGGGACCTGGCTCATGGCCCCGATCATTCACCCCCGGCGCCCGGACTACACGGTGTGGCGACCGCCGGTCTCGGGCGGGGTCTCGATGGCCTCCTCGGCGGGCGTGGTGTCCGGCGTGTACTCGGGGTCGCTGTGGTCCACTGCGGGGTCGACGCGGTCGGCCGTGCGGATCCGGTCCTCGTACTCCGCCTGCTCCACGTCGACGCCCTGCCGTGCCGCAGCGGCCTCGTGCTCGGCGCGCTCGGCCTGCAGTCGCGCGCGCTCGGCGCGGGCCTCGGCCTCCTCGGCGTGCAGCTCGGACTCGCGGATGCCGGCCGTGCCGGCGACAGCCTCCTCGCGGATGGCCACCGCCTCATGGTGCTTCTGGGCGCGGTTCCGCTTGTTCAAGAAGATGACGGCGCCGACGATCACGGCCAGCAGGGCCACGACGGCGATGACGAGGATGAGAGTCAACAGGGTCATGGCGGGGTACGTACCCGGCCCCCGGCCACCCATGCGCCGTTGTGATTGGGTGGACGGACCGGTACTCGGACCGAGGAGCTCGCATGACCAGCACCACCCAGACCGCAGCGGAGCCACGCTGGAAGATCATCGGACCCGGGCTGGTGGTGGCCGCGACGGGTGTCGGGGCGGCCGACCTGGTGGCCACCCTGGTCGCCGGCAGCAAGTACGGCTACGCCCTGCTGTGGTGTGCCGTCCTCGGCTGTCTGATGAAGATCGTGCTGGTCGAGGGTGCCGGCCGGTTCTCGCTTGCCACGGGCCGGACCATCTTCGAGGGCTGGCAGTCCCTCGGCATCTGGACCACGTGGTACTTCGCGCCGTACGTCGTCGTGTGGGGCTTCGTCTACGGCGCCGCCGCCATGGCCGGGACCGGGCTGCCGCTGCACTCGCTGTTCCCGGTGCTCGACGTCAAGTGGTGGGGCATCCTCAGCGGGCTGATCGGCCTGGCGCTGGTGTGGTTCAACAAGTACGCCCTGTTCGAGAAGGTGTGCACCGCCCTGGTGGCCCTGATGTTCGTCTCGATGGTCGGGGCGGCGGCGCTGACCGTGCCCAACCTGCCCGACCTGATGGGCGGGCTGGTCCCGACGATCCCCGACGGCGGCATCCTCTACGTGCTCAGCGTGGCCGGCGGCGTCGGCGGCACGATCACGCTCGCGGCGTACGGCTACTGGCTGCGGGAGAAGGGCTGGACGACTCCGCAGTACATGCGGGTGATGCGGATCGACAACAACGTCGCCTACCCGTGACCGGGATCTTCGTGGTCTCGACGCTGATCGTGGGCGCCGAGCTGCTCTACTCCGCCAACATCGCCATCGCCGAGGGCGACAAGGGGCTGCTCAGCCTCGCCGACGTGCTCGACGACCGGTACGGCGACTGGGCCGGGAAGGTCTTCCTGGTCGGGTTCTGGGCCGCCGCGATGTCGTCGCTGGTCGGTGTCTGGAACGGCGTCAGCCTGATGTTCGCCGACTTCCTCGCCAACACCCGCGGCCAGTCCTCGGAGCACCCGGACGCCCGGATGGGCGGCCGCTACTACCGGGCGTACATCCTGTGGCTGACCTTCCCGCCGATGATCATGATGTTCCTGGGCGAGCCGGTCGGGCTGATCCTCGCGTACGGCGTGCTCGGCGCGTTCTTCATGCCGTTCCTGGCCGTCACCCTGCTGTGGCTGCTGAACACCGACCGCACCCCGCAGGAGTGGCGGAACAAGATCTGGTCCAACGCCGCCCTCGTCCTGTGTGCGCTGGCGTTCGCCGCTCTGGCCGCCAACGAGGTCGTCAAGCAGATCCAGACGCTCTGACCTGGATCGCCTGCCCCGGCCGAGATCTCGCTACTCGATGGCCCGCGGGGCACGTACGACAACGACCAGCCGCTCGGTGTCCTCGGCGGTCCATCCGGGCGGGGGAAGGATCTCCGCCCAGGCGCGGGCCGGCTCCTGACCGAACTGGTGCCCCTGGCCCGCCGGCACGTCGTTGGCGACGAGCTGGTCCGCGGCGAGCTGGAGCATGGTGACCATCGGGATCCACGTGATGTGCGGGGAGACGTCGCGACCGGGTGGTTCCTCGAGCCAGTCGGGGCGATTGAGCGCGAGTGACCAGTCCCACCAGGTGATCGGGTCGTTGGCGTGCTGGAGGTAGCCGATCCGGGGGCCGGCCCACTCGCCCGGGGCGGTCCAGTCCGTCGGGACGTCGGCGAAGCGGACGTTGGCGCCACCGTCGTACACGGGAACGACCTCGGGTGTGCCGGCTGCACGCTCGGCGGTGAACCTGCTCCAGAGCCGGTTGTTGTTCGTGGGGCCCACGAACAGCGCGCCGTCGGTGCGCGTCGCCATGTCCTGGGAGCCGCTGAACGCCGCCTCGCCGCCGAAGCTGCCGAGGCTCTCGCCGCTGACGACGAGCAGGGGCCGGGAGTCCCGGGGCAGCTCGACCCATTCCGCGTAGACGGCGTCGAACAGCAGCCGGCCGGCGTCCTGGGCGCGTTCGCCGTCGACCAGGAAGGACATCCAGCTGGGGAGGTAGGAGTACTGCATGCTCACCGTCGCCGTGTCGCCGGCCCACATGAACTCGAGTGCTCGCGCCTGGTTCTCGTTGACCCAGCCCCGCCCCGTGCCGGTCACGACATTGAGGACCGACCGGTCGAAGCCTCCCATCCGGTCGAGCTCGTCGACGGCGCGCTGGGCCGACTCCCGGAGGTCGATGCCGTCGGAGGCACCCACGTAGGCGCGAACCGGCGAGAGGGCGTCGTCTCCCGTGAAGGCGGAGATGTCCTCCTCGGTGGGGGCGGCAGCGATGAAGACGCGCCCCTGGCGACCGAGGTCGTCCCAGGACTCGCCGGACTGTGGTCCGGCAGAGACGTACGGGCTGGTCGGCGCGGGCAGCGAGGTGCTGAACTCGTCGTTGATCGCCTTGAACGTCGCGTCGAGACTCGCGACGACCCGGTCGCCGACGACGCCCGTGACCAGGCCCCAGATGACCCAGGCGACGACCAGCCCGCCGGCCACGAGGGCCACCCGCTCGGGGAGCACTCGGCCGACCTGGCGGGCGACCCAGCCGGCGGCGGCCTTGATCACCCGGCTGACGGCCAGCAGGATCGTGAACAGCGTCGCCGCGATGGCGAGCATGAGCAGGTCGGCACCGACGCCGTCGCGTTCCACTCCGACCAGGTCGCGGATCTGGTCGTCCCATCGGTGGCCCAGCCACAACATCAGCAGCGTGCCGGTCGCAGCGACGGCGGCCACGACCTGCCAGGTCCGCTGAACGCCGCGCTCCGCTGAGGGTGACCCCACTGCTGCGCAGCATCCAGCCCGCGAGTGCGCCGGCGCCGTACCCCATCAGTGCGCACAGGGCCGACACGACGCCCTGGAACACCGGGCCGAGCGGCAGCAGCGACGGGGTGAGTGAGAGCCAGAACAGGACCACGCCACCCACGGACGCGGCCAGTGGTGCGCGAAGCTGCCGGCGCCACCAGGTGCGCGCTCGTGACGGCGTACCGGTGTCCGCTTCCGCGACGGCCATCGCACCTCCTCGCCACTCGTTCAGCGAAGGATCATTGCAGACCCGCACGGGTGCCGCCCGGTCCCGCGCGCCAACGGCACGAAACAGCACTGGCGCGCCTCCCAGGAGGGGAGACGCGCCAGCGCGTGGTGACTGCTGGGGTTACTTGGCCCGGCGGATCGACAGGTTGGCCTCGCCGAGGTTGAGGATCGACTCGACCTGGCCGGTGCCGTCGAACAGGGTGACCCGGAGGGCGATCACGCTGATGCCGTGCTTGGTCTTGTCGACGACCGAGCGCTCCAGCTTCGCGACGCCGGGGATCTCGAGCACGTCGGTGGGCGGGAACTCCTGCTCCTCGCCCTGGAACTTGATCATGCCGACGTCGGTGCCGTTGATGTTGCGGCTGGTCTTGTCGGCGCTGGCGACGACGTTGACCTGGCCGATGACGTTCTTGATCAGCAGGTCCGCGTCGTTGATCTCGGTGACGCCGACCCGACCGAACTCGGTGCCCGAGGACTTGGTGCGGCCTTGCGTGCCGAGCTGGCGGCTGGTCAGGTTGCGCAGCTCGACACCCGGGGCGGGGGTCAGGCTGGCGATGCTCTTGACCCGCTCCTGGCCGTCGGTGCCGCGGCACGGCATCACGGAGAGCGGGGTCTTGCCGAGCTGGATGACCCCACCGACGAGCGACGACCGCGCGCCCAGCGAGTTGCCGGCCAGCAGGCCGGACACGACGCCGCGCTCGAGCTTGGCCATGGTGTGCGCGATCCGGACCTTGGTGTCGGTCGGGATCAGGTCGATCACGACGCCGTCCGCGACCGCCTTGGCGCTCTGGCTGCCGGCGTTCTCGGTCCCGTTGCCGACCGCGATGTGCGCGACCCCGGGGATGTCGAGGGGCTGACCGGGCGTGGGGGCGGGGAAGGTCTGCGGGTCGCCGGCGGTCGGGTCGAAGGTGATCCCGCCGATGGTGGTCTCGGTCTCGGCGCCGAAGCCGCCCTTGTCGTGCAGGGCCTTGGCCACGGAGTTGATCGCGGTGATCTCGAGCTGGCCGAAGTCACCCTCGGCGAGCACCACGCGGGCGACGTGGCTCTTGGAGACGGTCGCGGTCTCGCCGCCGCTCGAGACGGTGGAGAGCTTGGTGGTGATCTCTTCGGCCTGGCCGGCGCCGGGGAGCTCCTCGACGGCGACGAAGTTCTGCTTGCGGGTGCCGGCCACGTTCGAGCAGCCGAACGCCTGGAAGGCGCTGGTGTCGGAGCCGGCCGGGACCTGACCACCGGCCACCTTGGTGCCGTACCCGGAACCCTTGAAGGCGAAGTTCGTGGCCTTCTTCGCGGACCGGTCCGGACCTGCGTCCGCGGCGCCCGTTCCGGCGTACAGAGCGCCGGTCGCCATGGCGATCGCGGCCAGTGTGCTGATGGTCTTCTTCACGAGGACCCCCTCCAGAGTCGTGGCAGTTTCCGTCCTGTTGGCACCCCCGAGAGATGTGAGGGAGAACGGTGCTGTTCCTTTACCCAACGGCGTACTTGGCAAAAAGTTTTGCCCAGACCTTTACTCGGTTTGTGACGCACGTCTCGCCGGCCCGTATCTGGCGGGGGTCCCGGGCCTCTTCCACGACACGGAGCCAACCTCGTTGACACCGCGATCGAGGGGCGAGGACCGTGGCATCCGGGAGAGCCTGACCGGGAGGGCGTCATGGCGGGCGTGCGCAAGGCGCTGATCGTCGCCACCGACGAGTACAGCGACCCCAAGCTGACGCGGCTCAACGCGCCGCTCACGGATGCCCGTGCGCTCGCGGAGGTGCTCCGGGACCAGAACGTCGGCGTGTTCGAGGTCGAGACGGTGCTGAACCAGGAGTGCCAAGAGGTCCGGGTCGCCCTGGCGCGCTTCCTGAAGGCCGGGAAGCGCGGCGACACCCTGTTGATCCACTTCTCGTGCCATGGCGTCAAGGACCTCAGCGGGGAGCTCTACTTCGCCACCCCGGACACCGACCTGCTGCTCCTCGAGGACACGGCGGTGTCCTCGGCCAGGGTCCGGGCGGCTATCGACGACTCCAGCGCCACCCTGATCCTGTGCTTCATCGACTGCTGTTACGCCGGCGCCTTCACGCAGGGAGTGCGAGACGCGGACACGATCGACCTCACCGACCGCCTGGGTGGCCAGGGCCGTGCCGTGATCACGGCCGGAACCTCCATGCAGCTGGTGCTCGACGGCAAGGAAACGGCCTCGGTGTTCACGCGCGCGGTGGTCGACGGGCTGAGCACGGGGGACGCGGACCTCGACCTGGACGGGCTGGTCTCGCTGGACGAGTTCTACAGCTTCGTCCACGACCGGGTGACCGCCGAGAACCCGCACCAGACCCCGGTCAAGAGCTTCGAGGTACGAGGTGACGTGTACGTCGCTCGGCGCGGCGGCCCCGTGACCACGCCCGCCCCCCTTCCGCAGAAGCTGCTCGACATCCTGAAGCACGGCGAGGACTTCGAACGACGGGGCGCGGTGACCAAGCTGGCGGAGTACCTCGTGAAGGGCCACCCCGGCCGCGCGGTGGCGGCGCGGACCGAGCTGGAACGGCTCCGGGACAACGACGTCAACCTCCTCGTCCGAGAGGACGCGGTGGAGGCCCTGGCCGCAGCGGGCGCCCAGGCGGACCTGATGCCCGAGATCCCGCCGTACGATCCGGGGCCGGAGCCCAAGCCTCCGCGTCCCACTCCGGACTGGAAGGTCATGTTGGCGGTGGCCGCCGCCGTCGCCCTCGCGGTCCTACTGGTGGTGGGGTCGTTCCTGGTGTTCGGCGGAGACGACACCGACGACGGCGACGACGGGGATCGCCAGGAGGGCAAGAAGACGGACCTGGCCCAGCTGCCCGAGGACGAGCTCCTGATGGGACTCGACGTCGACGGGCAGCACACCGTCGTCGCCGTCAACGCCACCTCGGGCGACCTTCGTGTCCTATCCACCGACGACGACATGTTCCTGCCGACCCTGTCGCAGGACCGGCGACAGATGGTCTTCCTCCAGGGGACGACGGCGAGCACGCGGACGCCGGTCCTGGCGGCGGTGGACGGGTCCGACCCCGAGAACCTGGTCAGCGAGGACAGCGACGTGTGCGAGCACTCCCGCCGGCCGGCCCAGAGTGTCGACGGCAGCGCCTGGGCCATGGTGTGCAACGACGGCGAGGGCGACACGGAGGGGCTCTTCGTGGTGGGCGAGGACGGCATGCCCAGACAGCTGGACGCCCCGGAGGGTGTGACCGGTGCGCCGACGTGGACCGATGGCGGCGAGGTGATCTTCATGGTCGAGGAGGCCGACGGCCGCACCACGCTCTGGCAGGTCCCCGGCGACGGCGGAGGACCGGCGTCCGTGCTCGAGGGTGTCGAGGCGTCCTCCGCCGGTAGCCCGGACTGGTCGCCGGGGGGCCTTCTGTACCTGGGATCCGACCAGGCATCGGACGTGGGTGACGTGTACCTCCACAAGGAGTCGGGCGAGGACGTCCCTGTGACCGGCGCGGGCACCGTCGAGGCACCGAACTGGTCGCCGGACGGCCGACAGATCGCCTACCTCGCACCGGACGGCGGCGCGTTGGTGCTGTGGGTCAAGGGCACGGACCTCGGTGCCCAGCGGAGGCCGGTAGAGATCGCCGGCGAGCCCGGTCCACCCGCGTGGGGAGCCCGCTGAGGCTCAGGCGTCCTCTGTGCACGGCCGCGAGGAACGCGGCGAGCAGCACCTTCTGCTGCTCGGCGTCGGCCACGATCTCGATGCTGTTGTCGCCGATCGTAGACCTTCAGCGTCGGGGGCGGTGTCGGGGTCGCGGCCGCGCGCCGCGCGAACCAGGCGCGCACGGTCTCGATGATCGCGGTCAGTGCCGTCACGCCCTGGGCCGCGCCGACGATGAGTTCGCCGATCGCCGCGACGTCGACCGCCCTGGTCCCCTCGGGTGCCTCGCCCTCGATGGCCTGGTCGACGGAGTCGACCTCGTCGAGCTGGCGAATCTCCTCGCGCAGCGCGCGCGCCAGCCGGTCGAGCTCGACGGCGTCGAGGTCGTCGTCCGGACCGGGGACGAACGCGACCGTGATGTCCTGACTCATGGCGACCCTCCCTGCGCCGAGGCTACTCCCGATCATGGCGTCTCGGATCCGAGACGCCAACAGCCGCTCGGTGTCTGGTCGTCGGGCCGACAGCGGGAGTTGGATGAGGGGCATGGTGATCAAGGTCGATGTGGGTCCGGTCTCGTTCGGCGACGTGCTGGCGGTGGCCCGCGACGGGGTCGGAGTCGAGCTCACCCTGGACGCCGAGGCGGCGATCGTCCGCGCCCGAGCGGTCGTGGAGGAGCTCGCGGCGGCGCCCACGCCGGCGTACGGCATCTCGACCGGGTTCGGTGCCCTCGCCACCCGGCACATCCCGACCGAGATGCGGGCCCAGCTGCAGCGGTCGCTGGTGCGCTCGCACGCGGCCGGCTCCGGACCCGAGGTCGAGCGCGAGGTGGTGCGGGCGCTGATGCTGCTGCGCCTCTCGACCCTCGCCACCGGGCACACCGGGATCCGGCTGGAGACCGCCCGGCTGATGGCCGGGATGCTGTCGCACGGCATCACCCCGGTGGTGCACGAGTACGGCTCGCTCGGCTGCTCCGGAGACCTGGCGCCGCTGTCCCACTGCGCGCTGGCGCTGATGGGCGAGGGCGAGGTCCGTGACGCGTCCGGTGCTCTGATGCCGGCGGCCGACGCCCTGGCTGCGGCCGGGCTGGCGCCGGTCGAGCTCGGCGCCAAGGAGGGCCTGGCCCTGATCAACGGCACCGACGGCATGCTCGGGATGCTGGTGATGGCGATCAACGACCTGCGGATGCTGCTGCGCACCGCCGACGTGGCGGCCGCGATGTCGGTCGAGGGGCAGCTCGGCACCGACCGGGTCTTCGCGGCGGAGCTCCAGGCGATCCGCCCGCATCCCGGTCAGGCACTGTCCGCGGCCAACCTGACCGTGCTGATGAAGGACTCCGGCGTCGTCGCCTCCCACCGCGGCCCGGACTGCAACCGGGTGCAGGACGCCTACTCCTTGCGCTGCTCGCCGCAGGTGCACGGCGCGGCCCGCGACACCGTCGAGTACGCCGCGTCGGTCGCCGGGCGCGAGCTGGCGTCCGCCGTCGACAACCCCGTGGTGCTGGCGGAGGAGGGCCGGGTCGAGTCCAACGGGAACTTCCACGGCGCCCCGGTGGCCTACGTGCTCGACTTCCTCGCCATCGTCGCCGCCGACGTGGCGTCGATCAGCGAACGGCGTACCGACCGGTTCCTCGACAAGGCCCGCAACCACGGGCTGCCGCCGTTCCTCGCCGCCGACCCGGGCGTCGACAGCGGTCACATGATCGCGCAGTACACGCAGGCCGCGATCGTCTCCGAGCTCAAGCGGCTGGCCAACCCGGCCTCGGTCGACTCGATCCCCTCCTCGGCGATGCAGGAGGACCACGTCTCGATGGGCTGGTCCTCGGCCCGCAAGCTGCGGCGGTCGGTCGACGGGCTGACCCGGGTGGTCGCGATCGAGGTCCTCACCGCGGCCCGGGCGCTCGACATGCGGGCGCCGCTCGAGCCCTCGCCGGCCACCGCGGCCGTGGTCCGCCTGCTCCGTGAGTCCGGGATCGAGGGTCCCGGACCCGACCGCCACCTCTCGCCCGAGATCGCGACCGCCGTCGAGCTGGTCCGGTCCGGCGCCGTCCTCTCGTCCGTCGAAGCAGTGATCGGAGAACTGTCGTGACCAACCCCCGACTCCCCATCCACGCCGCCACCGGCACCGACCTCACCGCGCGGTCCTGGCAGACCGAGGCGCCGCTGCGGATGCTGATGAACAACCTCGACCCCGAGAACGCGGAACGCCCCGAGGACCTCGTCGTGTACGGCGGCACCGGCAAGGCCGCGCGCAACTGGGAGTCGTACGACGCCCTGGTGCGCACGCTGACCACGCTGGCCGACGACGAGACCATGCTCGTCCAGTCCGGCAAGCCGGTCGGCGTGATGCGCACCCACGAGTGGGCGCCGCGGGTGCTGATCGCGAACTCCAACCTGGTCGGCGACTGGGCCAACTGGGAGGAGTTCCGCCGGCTCGAGGACCTCGGGCTGACGATGTACGGCCAGATGACCGCCGGGTCCTGGATCTACATCGGCACCCAGGGCATCCTGCAGGGCACGTTCGAGACGTTCGCGGCCGTGGCCGACAAGCGGTCGTTCGACGGGACCCTCGCCGGCACCATCACCGTCACCGCCGGGCTCGGCGGGATGGGTGGCGCGCAGCCGCTCGCGGTGACCATGAACGACGGCGTCGTCATCTGCATCGAGTGCGACGAGTCGCGGATCCAGCGGCGGATCGACCACCGCTACCTCGACGTGCAGGGCGTCCTCGCTGACCGACGCCGTCGAGATGGCGGTCGCCGCCCGCGACGAGCGACGCCCGCTGTCCATCGGCGTCCTCGGCAACGCAGCGACGATGCTGCCGGAGCTGCTCGAGATGGATGCGCCGATCGACATCGTCACCGACCAGACCTCCGCCCACGACCCGCTGTTCTACCTCCCGGCCGGCACCGCGTTCGAGGACTGGGAGCGCGAGCGCACCGAGGACCCGGCCGGCTTCACCAAGCGCGCCCAGGAGTCCATGGCGGCGCACGTCCGGGCGATGGTGGAGTTCCAGGACAACGGCGCCGAGGTCTTCGACTACGGCAACTCGATCCGCGACGAGGCGCGCAAGGGCGGCTACGACCGGGCGTTCGAGTTCCCGGGCTTCGTGCCGGCGTACATCCGGCCGCTGTTCTGCGAGGGCAAGGGTCCGTTCCGGTGGGCGGCGCTGTCCGGCGACCCGGCCGACATCGCGGCCACGGACCGGGCGATCCTCGAGCTGTTCCCGGAGAACGAGCGGCTGCGGAAGTGGATCACCATGGCCGGCGAGCGCGTGCACTTCCAGGGCCTGCCCGCGCGGATCTGCTGGCTGGGGTACGGCGAGCGGCACCTGGCCGGCCTGAAGTTCAACGAGATGGTGGCCTCCGGCGAGCTCAAGGCACCGGTCGTGATCGGCCGCGACCACCTCGACTGCGGATCGGTCGCCTCGCCGTACCGCGAGACCGAGGCCATGCTCGACGGCTCCGACGCCATCGCCGACTGGGCGCTGCTCAACGCACTGGTCAACACGGCGTCCGGCGCCTCGTGGGTGTCGATCCACCACGGCGGCGGCGTCGGCATGGGCCGCTCCATCCACGCCGGCCAGGTCTGCGTCGCCGACGGCACCGACCTCGCCGCGCAGAAGATCGAGCGGGTGCTCACCAACGACCCGGGCATGGGCGTCATCCGGCACGTCGACGCGGGCTACGACCGCGCCGCCGAGGTGGCCGCCGAGCGCGGCGTACGGGTGCCGATGTCCGAGCCCGCTTCGACCGAGCCTGCGAGGGCGGAGCGTTAGGCGAGGAGGTTGAGGAGGGTCGCGCAGGGGCTCGCGTCAGCGAGAGACTGCGCTACCCGTCTCGAAACACAAGAGGGCTGACCCCGATAGTCCACAACTTGCCGCGCGATTTCCGGCGAGGTGTCACAGTTTCCGCGTGACGACACAGCCGGCCCGCTCCCGGGTCACCCTGACCGACATCAGCTCCCGCGCCTGGGAGCACCCCGCCGACCGCGGTGCCCTGGTGGCGCTGCGCAAGCTGAAGGGCTTCGACTCGCTGCTGAAGGCGATGTCCGGCCTGTTCAACGAGCGGGCCGTGCGGCTGGTCTTCCTCGGCTCCGCGGTCCGCGTGGACGAGCGCCAGTTCACGCGGCTGCACCAGCTGCTCGGCGACGTGGCGAAGACGCTCGACGCCCCCGAGCTGCCCGAGATGTACGTCGTCTCCAACCCGGTCCCGGGCGCGCTGACCATCGGCATGAACAAGCCGTTCATCGTGCTCAACTCCGGCCTGGTCGACCTGCTCGATGCCGAGGAGCTCCGGTTCGTGATCGCCCACGAGCTCGGTCACGCCGTGAGCGGCCACGCCGTCTACCAGACCCTGCTGCAGCGGATGATCCAGCTGAGCGGCGTGCTGGCCTGGATCCCGCTGAGCGCACTGGGGTTCCGCGCGATCATGGCCGCGCTGCACGAGTGGTCGCGCAAGGCGGAGCTCTCCGCCGACCGCGCCGGGCTGCTCGCCACCCAGGACCCCGCCACGTCGTTCCGGGTGCACATGAAGCTGGCCAGCGGCGGCCACATCGACGACCTCGACCCGACGTCGTTCTTCGCGCAGGGGCAGGAGTACGACGACGCCGACCTGCGCGACTCGGTGCTCAAGCTGCTGCTGATCGAGAACCGCTCGCACCCGTTCGCGGTGGTCCGGGCCAACGAGCTGCGCCGCTGGGTCGACTCCGGTGACTACACCCGCATCCTCGCCGGCGACTACCCGCGCCGCGGCGACGACGACACCGCCAAGGTCTCCGACGCCGCGGCCGAGGCCGCCCGCAGCTACACGGAGACGTTCAAGCAGAGCCAGGACGCGATCGGGAAGCTCGTCCACGACGCCGCCGGCTGGGCCGGGAGCGCGAAGCTGTGGATCGACGAGAGGCTGCGCCGCAGCGACGACGACTGAGTCGCTCGGCCGCCCGAAACCCACCCGAGCCGGGTGAGGTCCGGGGATTGACAGCCGCGGTTGGCTGGTGGGGACGGACCCGACGAAGGGACGGACCATGACCGACACCGCCGACCCGATTCCCCTGGGCAGCCAGCTGAGCCGGCGCAAGCCGATCCGCGAGCAGAAGGGCCCGCACTCGGGTCCGGAGCTGGAGCGGAGCTTCGGCACCTTCCAGCTCACGATGTTCGGCGTCGGCGCGACCGTCGGCACCGGCATCTTCTTCGTGCTCCAGGAGGCCGTGCCGGACGCGGGGCCTGCCGTCGTCATCGCGTTCCTGGTCGCGGGTCTCGGCGCCGGCCTGTCGGCGCTCTGCTACGCCGAGCTCGCCAGCGCGATCCCGGTGAGCGGCTCGACGTACTCCTACGCCTACCACGCACTCGGCGAGCTGATGGCGATGGTGATCGCCGCCTGCGTCCTGCTGGAGTACGGCGTGTCCAGCTCGGCCGTCGCGGTGGGCTGGAGCGGCTACTTCAACGAGCTGACCGACAGCCTCTTCGGGGTGTCCCTGCCCGACTCGCTGTCCTACTCGCCGATCCCCTACGAGGACAACACGACCGGCCTGATCAACCTGCCGGCCGTGGTGCTGGTCCTGCTCTGCATGATCCTGCTGATCCGCGGCGCCAGCGAGTCGGCGAAGGTCAACACGGTCATGGTGCTGATCAAGCTCTCCGTCCTGATGCTGTTCGTCATCATCGGGTTCACGGCCTTCAAGGGCGACCACTTCTCGAACTTCTGGGGAGAGGGTGCGGCCGGGGTCAGTGCCGCAGCCGCCACGATCTTCTTCTCGTTCATCGGTCTCGATGCGGTGTCCACCGCGGGTGAGGAGGTGCGCGACCCGCAGCGCGCCCTTCCGCGCGCGATCATGGGCGCGCTCGCGGTCGTCGTCACGATCTACGTCCTGGTCGCCCTCGCCGGTGTCGGCGCCCAGCCGGTGGAGGAGTTCTCGAGTCCCGAGCAGCAGAACGCCGGCCTGTCGGTCATCCTGGAGAACATCACCGGCACCAGCGTCCCCGGCACCATCCTCGCGGCCGGCGCGGTGATCTCGATCTTCTCGGTCACGCTGGTCACGCTCTACGGCCAGACCCGGATCCTGTTCGCGATGGGCCGCGACGGCATGCTGCCGTCCCGGTTCTCGTCGGTGAACCCCCGGACCCTGACCCCGCAGTTCAACACCGTCGTGGTCGCGATCGTGGTCGCCCTGATCGCGGGCTTCGTGCCGTCCGACTACCTGTGGGACACCGTGTCGATCGGAACCCTCGGCGCGTTCATGGTCGTGGCGGTCGGCGTCATCGTGCTGCGCCGGACCCATCCCGAGCTGCCCCGGCCCTTCAAGGTCCCGGGCTACCCGGTCACGCCCAGTCCTCACCGTTGCGGTCTGCGTCTACATCCTGTCCGGGCTCGCGCCGGTCACCTGGATCATCTTCGGTGTCTGGCTCCTCATCGTCCTGGCGTTCTACTTCGCGTGGGGCCGCAGGCACGCCCTGCTCAACGATCCGCAGCACCAGACGGGACCCAAGCTCGGCGAGGCTGAGTGACATGACGCTCGTCGTCGGCCACTCGCCCGTCCGCAACGACCGGTCCCCGATCGAGCTCGCGGCCGCGCTCGCGCGTTCGATCGGCACCGACCTGCGGGTGGTGGTCCGGGTCCCCGCCCGCTGGCCAACACCACTGTCCGGCGCGACCGACAAGGAGTACGCCGCGTGGTCGCGGGAGCTGGGAGAGCGGGGGATGGCCGAAGCCACGGCGGGCCTGTCCGACTGCTCGGACGGCGTCGACTCCGAGGTGGCCGTCGTCCCCGGCCGTTCGGCTGCGGCGGTGCTCGAGGACGAGGCGGAGGAGGCCGGCGCCGGGATGATCGTGCTCGGCTCGGCCGACCACGGCGAGCCCGGCCAGGTCGTGCTCGGCTCGACCGCGGACCGGCTGCTGCACGCCGCGGAGATTCCCGTCGCGATCGCGCCCCGCGACTACCGGGCACCGGCCGGCGGACGGATCACCCGCGCGACGTGCGCGTTCCGTGGGGACGACGACTCCCGCTCGGCGCTCACCCGCACCGCCCAGATCTGCCGTGAGTCGGGAGCGAGCCTGCGGGTCGCGACGTTCGGCGTCCAGGGCGCCACCATGTACCCGCCGGAGGTCCTGGGCGAGAAGCAGGTGCTCGACGCCTACGTCGAGCAGACGTCGAAGTCCCAGGCCGCCGCCGTCGCCGCCATCCCGGACGCCGGCGCGGACGTCGAGATGGTGGTCGCCACCGGACGCGACTGGTCGGAGGCACTCGGCCGGCTGGAGTGGCAGGACGGCGACGTGCTCGTCGTCGGCTCGTCCCCGACCGGCCTGCTGTCCCGGGTCTTCATCGGCACCAACGCGACCCGGATCGTCCGGCACTCGCCGGTGCCCGCGATCGTCGTACCCCGCTGAGCCAGCCGTTGACCCGCCGTTAATTAACGGCGGGTCAACGTTCGGCCGTCAGTGGATGGCCTTGATCGCCCGACGGGCGGCCGTGTGGCCGATCAGGTAGCCGTCCTCCATCGCATCCCGGAAGTGCAGGCCGCCCCAGATCCGGGCGTGGAACGCGTCGAACTCGATCTCGCTGAGCGTCGTGAACGTCCGGTCCGGCTGCAGGGAGAGCGGGTTGGTGGAGTGCAGCGAGAGCGACGTCTCCTCGCCCAGCATCATCCGGATCGTCTCGACCTGCGGTCCCGTCACGCAGGCGTGCCCGCTGACGTAGTCGGGGTACGGCGGGGTCGCCAGCAGCGAGGTCCAGGTCGGGTCCTCCACCGTGGCCGGGTTGCCGTCGTCGCCCGGAATCCCCTGGATCGCCTGGAACGGTCGCCAGAACCCGTCGTACTTCAGCCGCCAGCAGGTGATCACGGAGTCGGTCATCGCGCCGTGCATCACGGCGAACATCCGCGCCGTCCGCTTCAGGCTCATCGGGTTCTGGTCGAGGTAGCCGATCAGCCCCTGCCCGACCATCAGTCCAGCGTTGCCGTTGAAGAACTGCGCCACCTCGGTCTGCCGGTCGGTCCGGTCGGCGTCGGTGGCTCGTCCGACGTTCTTGACCTCCTGGAAGTCGAACGCGTACTCCGCACTGGTGATCGGGTCGGGCCCGTCCACCTTGATCGGCTTCTTCACGACCAGCTTGTCCATGAACCCGAGCCACGGCCCGAGGAACGGCGTGGGGCTCGGTTGCCACACGCCGGGTGCCGGATCGCGCTGGTAGGGGTGGCCTGCGTCGACGCGGGGGTCCTCCACCCGGCCGACCATGGCTGCCGCCGCGGCCGCGCCGGCGTGCCTACCCCTGGTCTTCGCCGTGCCGTCGGGAATCGCGGCCAGGCTCGCCGTGAGCGCGTCGTCGAGGGCGGCCTGGTCGGCCGGGAAGTACGTGACCAGCACGTCGTGGGCTGCCTGCGCCACGGCCGCCGACTGCGAACCGCCCATCCGGGCGGCGCGCTTCACGCCGTCGTACATCGCGACCGACGTGTAGCCGAGCAGCGGTACGCCGAGCGCGATCGGCGTCTTGGGCGCGGCCTGGCCGTAGACGGTGTCGAGCAGGATCTGCTCCCAGTCGGTGACCACGGTCGCGGGTTCGGGGGGCGCGGCCGGCCCCGCCGACCGTGCGGGTGCGCCGCCGGGAGACAGGGCGAAACCGACGAGCAGGACCGAGAGGGCCGTGGCGAGCGCGCGTCGTCGCAACATGGGGCTTCCTAGGAGTTGGGGTTCCTCCGAGTCTCGACAGCCCAGGTATCAGCCGGGTATTCGCGTTCAGGCGAATCTTTCGAGACGACCCACGAGGTCCAGCTCCGGGTCGGAGCAGCCCTGGAGCGCGGCGATCGCGCCCATCCGGCTGGTCACGCCCAGCTTCCGATAGGCGTGCTCGAGGTGCTTGCGCACCGTGCTCGGAGCCACCGTCAGGCGGCTCGGCGATCTCGAGGTTCGTCAGGCCGGCGGCGACCAGGGTGAGCACGCGCCGCTCCTGGGTGGTCAGGCGAGTCGGGGAGGTGGCGCGCGGGGCGCTCACGGACAAGCCGTCGCAGGAGCGGCGTGAGCATGGTGAGGACGGCGACGTCGCGGCCGTCGAACGGGCGGCGGCTCCGGTCGAGCCACAGGTCGACCACGTCGTCCGCGCCGTTGCGGAAGGCGAGGTGCAGGGTGTGCAGCTCCTCGCCCTCCTTCGCCGGCCTGGCGGAACAACCGCAGGACAGATCGACGGACTCGACCAACCGCCCGCCGTCCGTGACGTGGTGCCCCTCGATGGCGTCGCAGGGGATCAGCCGCTCCAGGAGCTCGAGGACGCGGCGCTCCGGGAGCGGGCACCCGGGGACGGGCTCGGCAGCGAGGAGCGAGCAGAGCGCGGTCTGCTCTCCCGGGGTGAGCACGACATCCGGCACCAGGTCCTCCCTCCTGGTCTGCTGTCGAACCTAGCGAGCCCAGCCGTGCGTTGGCATCACCCGTTCTAGTCAGTTGCGGGCTCGGCGGCCTTCCCGCGGGGCAGCAGCGAGATCTTCTGCCAGATCTTCACCGACATGTCGGTGGTGAGGGACTCGATCGAGCGGACGGTGTCGAGCACGACCGAGTCGGTGGAGTACTCGGCGCAGAGGGCCGCCGTCTTGGCGACCAGCGAGAGCATCTCGGAGCAGTAGTCGAAGTAGTGGTGCAGCTGGTCGGGCGCCAGGTCGGCCTTCACGCTGGCCCGGGTCGGGCGGTACGACGCGAGCACCTGCTCGGGGTCCTTGGACAGCTGGTGCATGTCGATCACGTGCGCGAGGGACCGCAGCTGGTGCAGCAGGGCCAGGAGCCGCCGGCGCTCGAGCCGCTCGGGCAGCGCCCACAGGAACAGCACCGCGATCGCCGCGAACACCACGTCGTTGATCGTGCTCTCGATCAGGGGCAGCCAGTCGAAGGTCTGGCTCGGACCTTCGTCGGCGGCGTCGGTGAAGACGAGGAGCAGGGCGTAGAGGGAGGCGACGACGACGAGGACGCTGATGGCTCGGGTGAGCAGTCGGGTACGCCGCGCCCGCTCGGCCGAGTCGGTGGTCTTCCGGTCCACCCGGAGGACCAGCTGCTCGAGCTCGCCGGCCACCTCGCCGAGGCCTCGCGGCGGGTCGAAGCGGGCGTCGATCCGCTCGCGCAGACGGGCGACAGTGCTCGCGAGCCGAGGCCCCTCGAGCTGGCGGTACACCGTCACGCCGCCAGCGTGCCACGCCGACCGGCCGGACCGGTCGACCTCGCCCGCGACATGCAGCGACCCCCGGCCTGGATGGCCGGGGGTCGTGGCTGGGTGTGGCTGTCGTGGCGAGGCTAGAAGACGCGCCTTCGGCTGCCGCCGATCGGGACGAGATTCAGGATCAGTCCAACGATGAGCAGGATCGCGCCGATCGTCGTGAGCACCGGAATGTTCGCGACGAGGCCGATGATGAGCAGGATCAAACCGAGGACAATCATGTGTGTACCTCCCTCCCAGATAGTCCGGAGTGGCAGGTACCCCGGGAAGGCATCCCCTCAAACGGGGTCGTGAGCGGAAAAATTCCGCCGGTCAGCCCAGCGCTGCGATGGCCTCGTGGATCGACAGGGTGCGCCGGGCCGACTCGACGTGGAGGTTCTCGATCATCCGGCCGTTGTAGGTGACGACGCCGGAACCCTTCCCGTCCTCCCAGGCCTGGAGGATGCCGCGGGCGTCCTCGACCGCCTTCTCGGACGGCGCGAACGCCTCGTTGGCGCCCTCGACCTGGCCGGGGTGGATGAGCGTCTTGCCGTCGAAGCCCATCTCGCGGCCCTGGCGACACTCGGCGAGGAAGCCGTCGGTGTCCTTCACGTCGTTGTAGACGCCGTCGACGATCACCTTGCCGGTGGCCCGGGCGGCGAGCAGGGCCAGGCCGAGGCCGGCCAGCAGCGGCTGCCGGCCCGGGACGTGCTCGGCGTACAGCTCCTTGGCGAGGTCGTTGGTGCCCATGACCAGGACGGTGAGCCGGTCGGACGCGGCGGCGATCTCCTCGGCGTGCAGCATGGCGTACGGCGTCTCGACCATCGCCCACAGCTTGGTGTGCTCGGGTGCGTCGTGCCGGCCCATGGCGTCGACCAGCTCGAGGACGGCGTCGGCGGAGTCCACCTTGGGCACGACGATCGCGTCCGGGCCGGCCGCGCAGGCGGCGGCCAGGTCGTCGGCGTGCCACTCGGTGTCGGCGCCGTTGATCCGGATCGTCAGCTCGCGCTTGCCGTACTCGCCGGACTGCGCGGCGGCGCAGGCGGCCTCGCGGGCGGCCGGCTTGGCGTCGGGAGCGACCGCGTCCTCGAGGTCGAGGATGAGCCCGTCGCAGGGGATGGTCTTGGCCTTCTCGAGGGCGCGCTCGTTGGAGCTCGGCATGTAGAGGACCGAGCGGCGGGGGCGGAAGCGTCGCGTCCATCAGGCGTCCAGCTCGATCGCGTCGTACTGCTCCTTGAGCTCCGGATCGATCGCGGCGAGCTGCTCGGCGAGCTCGACCATCACCAGGCACTGCTTGAGCGAGGCGTCGTCCTCCATCTTGCCGTCGAGCATCACCGCGCCGGTGCCGTCGCCCATGGCGGCGACCACGCGGCGGGCGTGCTTGATGTCGGCGACGGACGGGCTGAAGACCCGGTTCGCGATCTCGATCTGCTTGGGGTGCAGGCTCCAGGTGCCGACGCAGCCGAGGAGGAAGGCGTTGCGGAACTGGTCCTCGCACGCGACCACGTCGGCGATGTCGCCGAACGGTCCGTAGTAGGGGTAGATGCCGTGCATCGCGCAGGCGTCGACCATCCGGGCGATCGTGTAGTGCCAGAGGTCCTGCTGGTAGGTCTTCCGGTTGGTCGACTCGACGCCGTCGGAGGTGAGCTCGGGGTCCTGGCGGACGAGGTAGCCGGGGTGGCCGCCGCCGACCCGGGTGGTCTTCATCCGGCGGTCGGCCGCGAGGTCGGCCGGGCCGAGGGAGAGGCCCTGCATGCGCGGGGAGGCGCCGCAGATCTCCTCGACGTTGACCATGCCGCGGGCGGTCTCGAGGATCGCGTGCACGAGGATCGGCCGCTCCAGGCCGGCCTTGGCCTCGAGCTGCGCGAGCAACCGGTCGACGTACTGGATGTCCTCGGCGCCCTGCACCTTCGGCACCATGATCACGTCGAGCTTGTCGCCGATCTCGGTGACCAGCGTGGTCAGGTCGTCGAGCGCCCAGGGGCTGTCGAGGGCGTTGATCCGGGTCCACAGCTGGGTCGGGCCGCTGTGTCCACCAAGATCGGCCGTCTCCTGCGCGATCTTGACCAGGCCGGCGCGGGCGGCCTCCTTGTTGTCGGCCTTGACCGCGTCCTCGAGGTTGCCGAGCAGGACGTCGACCGTGCCGACCATCTGCGGGATCTTGGCCGCCATCTTCTCGTTGCTCGGGTCGAAGAAGTGGATGGCCCTGCTCGGCCGGGCGGGGATCTCGCGGAGGGGCTCGGGGGCGCCCACCGCAAGAGGTCGGAAGAAGTCCTTGGCGCTACGCATGGGCGGAACGTAGCAGCGGGCGGCTACCCCTCGGTATGACGCATTCCACGCCGGAACCAGCCGCGGCGTTCGCGCTTCGGCGCCGGGGGCGGGGACGCGGGTACGGCGCGCCGGGCGGCGAGCCGCGCCGTACGCCGTTCCCGCCAGGCAGCGACGTCCGCCTCGACGTCGCGCGGCTGGGTGATCAGCGGCGGGCCGTCGACCGGGGTGTAGCGGGCACGGAGGACGCGGGCGTTGAAGTCCTCGAGCTCGCGGCGTACCTCGGACTCGGCGGTGTACCCGTCGAGCTTCGCGTCGAGCTCGGCGTCCTCCTTGCGCAGCTGGAGGGCGGGCGGCAGGACGCCGGTGATCTTCTCGCGCTCGATCAGCTGCTTGACCCACCAGTCGGGGTCGTGCTGCGTGCCGAGGTCCTTGATCGGCTTGCCCTTGCCGGGCAGGTCGTCGAAGTCTCCGCGCGCCATCGCCTGCTGGATCTGCAGGTCGACCCACTTGGCCTGGTTCTGGATCCGGTTGCGGGCGGCCGCCTTGCTCTCTGGTTCGCCCCCGCCTCGGGCAGGGTCGGTCCGCGCCTGCTGCTCGGGCTCCCGTTCGGTCATCTCGCTCACCCCCAAGGCCCCTCACGATAGTCCGAGACGTTTTGGTCGGGAAACTGACGATCCGACAGCCAAAACGTCTCGGACTATCGGGCGGGCTACCCGTTGAGGAGGAAGACGGCCACGCCACCGAGGGTGAGGAGGACGGCGGCCAGAGCCCAGATCTTCTCGTTGCGGGGGGAGGCCTTGTGGGCACGGTCGGAGCGGGAGAAGGCGAACGATCCCGCGAGGACCATGAGGGCGCCGCCCATCCGCACCGCCGAGAACGGCGCGGCCGAGCCGATCACGCCGATCGCGCCGAGGAAGCCGACCATGATCACGAGGTACTCGCTCCAGGGGTGCGCCCAGCGGTGCCGCTTCTCGCTGTAGACGATGCCGATGGGCTCGTCGTCAGCGCCGAAGCCGTAGTCGTCGCGCTCGCCCATCCTTCGATCGTGCTCCGTCAAGCGCTCCCTGTCGAGGCGGGTCTAACCCGCCTCCACCGTCTCGACCGCGGTCTCGGCGTTCTCGCGGGGCAGCAGCACCAGCGACGCCGGCGGCGAGGAGGGCGGCGACCGCGCACACGGTCCAGACGGTGAGGTAGCCGTCCAGGGACGCGTGGCCCTTCTCGGTGATGTCCTCGATCGACCCGGTGGACGCGAGCGCGATGGCGAAGATCGACGACGCGAACGCCCCGCCGACGGTCTTGGTCGCGTTGGTCATGCCGGTCGCGAAGCCGGTCCGGTCGGGCGGTGCAGCGGCCGCGGCCGCCGGTGGCAGGGCCGCCACCAGGGCTCCCGAGCCGACGCCGACGACGGCCATGTTCAGCAACGCCTGGGAGGTGCTGTCGTGGAACGGCAGCCACAGCCCGTAGCCCACGGCGACCAGCAGCGCGGCCACCACCAGCGCAGCCCGCGGTCCGAGCAGGCGCGAGGTCAGCGGCAGGGTGAGCGCCCCGATCGCCAGGAACACGACGTACACCCCGATCAGGGTCGAGACGAAGGACGCGTCCGCGCCCAGCCCGAACCCCGCGACGTCCGGGTCGGTCCGGGCGAACGTCGACAGCGGGATCTGGGCGCCGAGCACGGACATGCCGAACAGGAACGCCGTCACCTGCACCGGCCACTGCCCCGGCTGCGCCAGCAGTCGTACGTCGATGAGCGGCTCGGCCTGCGCGTTCTCGTAGCGGGCGAACGGGACCAGCGCTGCCAGCCCGGCCACGATCAGCAGCCACGGGAGCGCCGACTCCGGGCCGCTCAGCCGCAGGGCGATCAGTCCGCCCATCACCAGGCCGAGGGCGGCCGTGATGAGCGCGAGCCCGGTCCAGTCGATCCCGCCGGAGGAGACGCCCGGCGCGTCCTCGATCCCGAACCAGATCACCGCGAAGCAGGCGGTGACGACGATCGCCGGCAGCGCCAGCAGGACGGCCATCGACGTCGACTCGACCAGCGCGCCGCTGGTGAGCGCGCCGATGATCACCGACAGCTCGAGCGCGCCGACCAGGATCGCGGCGGACCGCCGGGTGAGCAGCCCCTGCCGACCGGACCCGGCGGTGCGGCGGTAGATGATCGCGACCTCGAGCGGCAGCCACACGACGTACGCGCCCTGGACCGCCCAGCCGATGAGGAACGTCGTGAAGCTCGGCGCGAACACCAGGATCCAGGAGCCGAGCGCGGTGACCGCGGTCGAGAGCAGCAGCACCTTCTTGTGGCCCATCAGGTCGCCCATCCGGGCGAGCAGCGGCACGCAGAGTGCGGACACGATCAGCTGGGCGGCCTCGAACCAGTTGACGTCGGCGTCCGCGATCCCGAGGTGGTCGGCGATGTCGCTGAAGATCGGCGTGTAGTAGCCCTGCAGGATGCCGCTCGCGAACTCGACGCAGACCAGGAAGCCGACGACCGCCATCAGGCTGTGCGCGGCCCGGGGTGCGGCACCGGTCGTGGCCATCAGGTGATCCTCTCGATCAGCCGCTCGTACCAGCCGACGCCGGCCACGAAGTCGTCGACGCCGATGTGCTCGTCGTAGGAGTGGATGGACTCGCGCTGCGCCTTGGTCATCCGGAACGGCGCGTAGCGGTAGACGCGGTCGCAGATCGTGGTGAAGAAGCGGGAGTCGGTGGCGGCCATCATCACGTACGGCGCGGGCACGGCGTCCGGGAAGACCTCCGCGATCGTGGACTCGAGCAGCCGGAACGCGTCGTCGTCGACGGGGGAGACGGGGCTCGGCTCGTTGCCCTCGACGACGTCGATCCGGACCTGCTTGTCGCCGATCGCCTTGCGCACGTGCTCGACGACGCCGGCCACGGTGTCGCCGACCATGATCCGGATGTTGACGCCGGCCCGGGCGGTGCTGGCGATGACGTTGAGCGCGGGGGAGCCGGACAGCGTCGTGACGGCGACGGTGGTGCGGGTCATCGCCGCGGACTCGGGGCCGGCGGCGATCAGGGCCCGGGTCAGCACCGGCGTGAGGCGGGCGGCGTTGGCCATGAGCGGCCGGAGCGCGAGCGGCGCGTGCGGCGCCATCCGCTGCATCAGCTCGATGGTCGGGCTGGGCGTGCTCGGCGGGAACGGCTTCTTCTCGAGCCGCAGGATCGCGCGGGCCAGCCGGCTGGTCGGACCCATCTTCGTGGGCACCGACGCGTGCCCGCCGCGGCCCTCGACGGTCAGCTCGAGCGAGGTGGCGCCCTTCTCGGTCACCCCGATCACGGCGATCGGCGGCTCCACCCCCGGGAACGCCTGGTGCGCGACCGCGCCGCCCTCGTCGAGGACGAACCAGGGGCGTACGCCGCGGCGTACCAGCTCCGCGACCGCGGTCGGCGCGGCCTGCCCGAAGACCTCCTCGTCGCAGCCGAACGACAGCCAGACGTCCTGCGCCGGCGTGACGTCGCGCTCCAGCAGCCGCTCGACCGCCTCGCAGATGCCGACGAGGCTGCCCTTGTCGTCGAGGGTGCCGCGGCCCCAGATCCGGCCGTCGACGATGTCGGCGCCGAACGCGGGGTGCTGCCAGGGCGCCTCCTCGTCCACGGGGACCACGTCGAGGTGCGCCATCAGCACCACGGGCCGGTCGGCGGCGCTGCCGCGCCAGTGGAAGAGCAGGCCGTGGGTGTGGATGCGGGTGAGGTCGAGACGCTCGTGCAGCAGCGGGAACTGGCGCTCGAGCTCGGCGAGGAACGCGTCGAAGGCATCGGTGTCGACCAGCGCCGGGTCGCGGTTCGAGACGGTGGGGATGCGGACGAGTGCCTGCAGCTTCGCCACCACCCGGTCAGCCATGGCAGGACGCTAGCGTGTCTCGGATCCGAGATCGCGGGCGGCGCGTGGCCGTTGACCCGGAGCCGGGCGCCCGATGGACTGAGGGGGTGTCAGCCCCGCTCGCCCCACCTGCCGTGGTGGACCACGTCGTCGAGGTCCCGGCGCGGGCGCCGGGCGGGCGACCCGCTGGCGCCGAGGTCGCTGACCCGGTGGCCGACGGTGACGGCGCCGATGGGGGTGTACGCCGCGGGCACGCCGAACGCCTCCCGGAAGGCGTCCATCTGCTCGGGCGGGATGCCGAAGAAGCAGGCGCCGAGCCCCTCGTCGACCGCGGTCTGCAGGATCAGCAGCGCGGCCATGCCGGTGTCGATGTGCCAGTAGGGCACCGGCCACCTGGCCTCGTCCCGGTCGGTCCAGCCCTTGTCGGGCTCGGCGTACCGGTCGAGGTAGGCGTCGCGGTGCGAGAGCGGCACGATCACGACCGGCGCGGTGGTCATCCCGTCGAGCCAGCCGCCTCCGCCGGCGCCGGGCGGGGTCGTGGCCTCCCAGAACCGCGCGAGGTCGTCGGGGTCCTCGAGCCGCAGGAACGCCCAGCCCTGGCTGAAGCCGGCGCTCGGGGCGTGCGTCGCGTGCTCCAGCATCCGGTCCACCACGGCCGGGTCGACCGGCCGGTCGGCGTACCTGCGCACCATCCGCCGTCGGCGTACGACGTCCCTGAACTCCATGGAGCCGATCTTGTCGTTTGAGCAGATGTGGCGCGACCTCGCCCCGATCGGACGGTCGTCCGAGAGCGGCGGCTACTTCCGCCAGCCGTACGCCGCCGCGGAGACCGAGCTGCGCGCGTGGTTCGTCGAGGCGTGCCGGGCCCGCGGGCTGGAGGTCGAGGAGGACGAGGTCGGGAACGCCGTGGGCTGGTGGCGACCCGAGGGGGTGGCGGGCGCTGGCGTGCTCACCGGCTCGCACCTCGACTCGGTGCTGGACGGCGGGGCGTACGACGGCCCGCTGGGCGTGGTGTCCGCGCTGGCGGCGATCGATGTCTTGCGGGAGCGCGGCTTCGTGCCGTCGAAGCCGATCGGGGTGTCGGTCTTCGCCGAGGAGGAGGGGTCGCGCTTCGGCCTGGCCTGCCTCGGGTCGCGGCTGGCGGCCGGCGCGATGTCGTGGGAGAAGGCGCGGGAGCTGCGGGACCGGGACGGCGTCTTCCTGCCCGACGCGCTGGGCGCCTCCGGGCTGGCGGTGGGTGACGGGGACAAGACGTGGGACCTGGCCGGCCGGGTCGAGTGCTTCGTGGAGCTGCACGTCGAGCAGGGCCGGGACCTGGTCGACCGGGGCGCGGCGGTCGGGGTGGCGAGCGAGATCTGGCCGCACGGGCGCTACCGCTTCGACTTCGCGGGCGAGGCCAACCACGCCGGGACGACCCGGATGGAGGACCGGCGGGACCCGATGCTGACCTACGCGATGACCGCGCTGGCGGCGAACAAGCAGGCCCGGCTGGCGGGGGAGCGGGCGACCTTCGGCCGGGTCGACGTGGCGCCGAACGGCACCAACGCGGTGCCGTCGCGGGTGACCGCCTGGCTGGACGCGCGGTGCGCGACGGACGAGGGCCTGGCGTCCCTGGTGTCGGCGATCTCGAAGCAGGGCTCCGAGCGGGCCGGGCGGGACGGGACGTCGCTGGACGTGGTCGCGGAGTCGGTGTCGGGCGCGGTGGCGTTCGACCCGGCGCTGGCCCGGCGGATCGCGGCGGGCCACGAGGACGGCGACTGGCCGATCATCCCGACCATGGCCGGCCACGACGCGGGGATCCTGTCGGCCGCGGGTGTCCCGACGGCGATGCTGTTCGTCCGCAACCCGACCGGGGTGTCCCACTCGCCGGCCGAGCACGCCGAGATGGCCGACTGCCTGGTCGGTGTCTCGGCGCTGGCGGACACCCTCGAGCGGCTGGCGGGGGATGAGGGCTCGTGAGCGCGACGTACCTCTTGGAGCGGGCGTGGGTCGACGGCGCCGTGCGCGACGACGTACTGGTGGAGGTGGACCGCGGGGTGTTCACTTCCGTCACACCTCGCGATCGTTCCGGGACGTTCGAGGGCGTTGCAACCGGCACGAACGTCCCGGATCCCCGGTCAGCCGGGGATCCCGACCGGCTCCCCGGCCTGACCCTCCCGGGCCTGGCGAACTGCCACAGCCACGCGTTCCACCGGGCGCTGCGGGGGCGGACGCAGCGGGAGCGGGGGACGTTCTGGACCTGGCGGGACCGGATGTACGACGTCGCGGCCACGCTCGACCCCGACTCCTACTTCGCGCTGGCCCGGGCGACGTACCGGGAGATGGCCGCCGCCGGGATCACGACGGTCGGGGAGTTCCACTACCTGCACCACCAGCCCGACGGGACGCCGTACGACGACCCGAACGCCATGGGCCACGCCCTGATCGAGGCCGCCCGCGAGGCCGGGATCCGGATCAGCCTGCTCGACACCTGCTACCTGTCGAGCGGGTTCGGCGAACCTGTCACAGGGACGCAATTGCGCTACTCCGACGGGTCCGCGGAGGCCTGGGCTGCCAGAACCGCGCAATTGCGCCGGAATGACAGGCCGGGAGTGGTCATCGGCGCGGCGATCCACTCCGTCCGCGCCGTGCCGCGCCGACCAGATGCCCGTCGTCGGCGCCTGGGCCCGGGAGCACGACGCCCCGCTGCACATCCACCTCTCCGAGCAGGTCGCCGAGAACCAGGCGTGCGTCGCCGAGTACGTCCGCACGCCCACGGAGCTGCTCGCCGACCACGAGCTGCTCGGGCCGGACACCACCGTCGTGCACGCCACCCATCTCACCGACGACGACATCCGGCTGCTCGGCGACAGCCGCAGCCACGCCTGCTTCTGCCCGACCACCGAGCGCGACCTCGGCGACGGCATCGGCCCGAGCCGCCAGCTGCACGACGCCGGCAGCCGGCTGACGCTCGGCAGCGACAGCCACGCGGTGATCGACCTGTTCGAGGAGATGCGCGCCGTCGAGCTGGACGAGCGGCTCGCCACCCAGGAGCGCGGGCACTGGTCGGCGACCGAGCTGATCGCCGCCGCCACCACCGACGGGCACGCCAGCCTCGGCTTCGAGGACGCGGGCGCGATCGCCGTCGGTCAGCGAGCCGACCTGGTCACCGTCGACACGACCAGCCCGCGGACCGCCGGCACCGGCGCCGACGAGAACACCGCCGTCTTCGCCGCCACCGCCGAAGACGTCACGCAGGTGATGGTCGACGGCCGGGTCGTCTTCCGGCAGGGTGACCGCGGGCCGATCGGCCGCGAGCTCGACGCCGCCATCGGCGCCGTCTGGGAGGGGATGTCGTGACGAGCACCGTGCTCACCAACATCGGCGAGCTGGTCACCAACGACCCCTACGCCGACGACCTGCTCGGCATCGTCGAGGGCGCCGCGCTCGTCGTCGACGGCGGCCGCGTCGGCTGGGTCGGCCCCGCGCAGGAGGCTCCGCCCGCCGACGAGCTCGTCGACCTGGGTGGCCGGACCGTGCTCCCCGGCTTCGTCGACAGCCACAGCCACCTGGTCTTCGCCGGGGACCGCGCGCAGGAGTTCGCGGCCCGGATGGCCGGCGAGAGCTACGCCGCCGGCGGCATCCGCACCACCGTCGCGGCCACCCGCGCGGCCACCGACGAGGAGCTGACCAGCCACGTCGCGCGGCTGGTCGCCGAGATGCGCCGGCAGGGCACCACCACGGTCGAGATCAAGAGCGGCTACGGCCTCACGGTGTACGACGAGGCGCGCGGCCTCGCGGTGGCGCGGCAGTTCACCGACGAGACGACCTTCCTCGGGGCGCACGTGGTGCCCGCCGACAGCGACCCCGCGGCGTACGTCGACCTGGTGACCGGTCCGATGCTGGAGGCGGCGGTGCCGCACGCCCGCTGGATCGACGTGTTCTGCGAGCGGGGCGCCTTCGACGGCGACCAGGCCCGCCGGATCCTCGAGGTCGGGGCGGCCGCCGGGCTCAAGGGCAGGCTGCACGCCAACCAGCTCGGCCCCGGCCCCGGCGTCCAGCTGGCCGCCGAGCTCGGACTCGCAGCCGTCGACCACTGCACCTACCTGGAGGACGCCGACGTCGACGCGCTCCGCGACTCCGGCACGATCGCGACCCTGCTGCCGGGCGTCGAGTTCTCCACGAAGCAGCCCTATCCGGATGCCCGTCGGCTGATCGACGCCGGCGTGAAGGTCGCGATCGCCAGCGACTGCAACCCGGGCTCCTGTTTCACCAGCTCCGTGCCTCTCTGCATCGCCCTCGCGGTGCGCGAGATGGGCATGACCCCGGCCGAAGCGGTCCACGCCGCGACGTACCGAGGCGCCGAGGCGCTGGAGCGCGACGACGTCGGCGCCCTGGTTCCCGGCCGGCGGGCGGACCTGGTGGTGCTGGACGCCCCCACGCACGTGCACCTCGCCTACCGCCCCGGCGTACCCCTCGTCGCCTCGACGTGGAAGGACGGCCGCCCGGTCTGAACCGGCACGACTGTCCCCGGCAGCGGTGAGGATAGGGCGATGACGACCTATTCCGACACGCAGGAGTTCGAAGGCGCGACCTTCGTCAAGGCGAGCTTCAAGGGCGCCACCCTGCGCTTCTCCGATGTCAGCGGTGTGACGATGCGCAGCGTCGATGTGGGCGGACTCGACATCGACAGCCACGACCTGTTCTTCGGCAGCCTCTTCGTCAACGGGGTCGACGTGGTGCCGCTCGTGGATGCCGAGCTCAACCGGCAGTTCCCGGGCCGCGAGCTGCAGAAGGCGCAGACGCCCGAGGGCCTGCGCGAGGGCTGGATCGCTGTGCAGTCCGCGTGGGAGGCGACGGTGGCGGGCACGCCGCCGGACCTGGTGGACGCCCACGTCGAGGACGAGTGGTCCTTGGCCCAGACCCTGCGGCACCTCATCCTGGCGACCGACGCCTGGCTCCGCGGCGGGATCCTGCGGATGCAGCAGCCGTTCCACGAGATCGGCCAGATCTTCACCGGTGCCGGCGAGATGGGCTTCGACATGTCGATCTTCCGCGTGGACCCGCCGGTCTACGCGGAGATCCTCGCGGTGCGTGCCGAGCGACAGCGGCTGGTGACCGACTTCCTGGACACAGCCACGGCGGAGCTGCTCGCGGAGGAACGCGCGGACCCGTGGGGCGGTGACTGGCGTCCCAGCGTCGGTGACTGCATTCGCGTGATCCTGGAGGAGGAGTGGGCGCACCTGCGCTACATCCGACGGGATCTCGCTCGGATGCGTTGAGCCAGAAGGGCCCGGGTCGCTTGCTAGCCGAAGGTGACGATGCGGAAGGTCGCTCCGCCAGGCACCGACACCGAGCTGCTGCTCACGTTGCAGACGCTCAGGGCTACGGCATTGGGTCCCGACACGCTGGTCGAGGCGATCACGACTCCTTGGGGTGGGGCTTGGAGCCACCCTGCGGTGACCAGCTGCCCCTGCTGTGCGCCAGGGACCGGGAGTCCCGAGAAGCCCAGACAGCTGTTGGCCTCCATGCCGAGCCCGGCGGTCTGCGGGTTGTTCTGGCCCCCGATCAGGTCGGACAGCGACAGTGACTCGTCCGCCACCGCGGCCGACCCGACCGACCCGGGGAACAGGTGGCCTTCGGTGATCTGGCCGGCGCCGATCTTGACGGTGGTGACCGACCCGTCCGCGAGCTGGCCGGTGCCGACCGCGCCGTCGGCGACCTTGTCGCTCGTGACTGCGTCGGGCTTGAGCTTCGGACCGCTGACGGCCCGGTCGCGGACCTTCGCGGCGGTGACTGCCTCCGCCTTGAGCTGCGGGGTGCCGACCGAGTTCTTCGGTAGCGCGGTCGCGGCGTACGCCGTCCCTCCCGAGGCCATGATCAGGGCCAGCGTGGCAGCCACGTCGGCGTAGCGAATGCGGAATTTCCTCTCCGACATCGTGAGCTCCTTCCTGCGGTCGGACCCCGTCCCCTCCACCTTGGCCCTCCCCGACGGCACGCGCCATGGCCGAGCCCCGGCTAAGACCCTCGCGCCCTACCTCAGACGCAGATAGGGCACTTGCCCGATGTGCGCGGCTACCTCAGACGACGAATCTCGTACTCGACAACGACGATCGAGGAGCGAGATCGAGATGTACGAATCCACCAGCACCCAGTTCCAGGCCGAGATCGACTACCGCGCCGCCCGCATCAAGAACACCTTCGGTGCCCGCCGGCAGCCGCGCTGGACCCGAGTCCGCCGCTCGGGCGGGGCGAGCAGCACCCGTTAATCGATGGGCGCCCGCGTCGACGAACGCGACATGATGGGGCCCGTGACGGGCCATACGAGTCAGACCCTGGTGGGTCGGGACGCCGAGCTGGCGGAGCTTGCTTCGCTGCTCGGCGTCCGTCCCGACCCCGACCAGACCCCGGCGGGAGCGGTGCTCCTCTCCGGGGACGCGGGCGTCGGCAAGACCCGTCTGCTCACCGAGCTCCGCGACCTCGCGGTCGAGCAGGGCTGGCAGGTCTTCGCCGGCCACTGCCTCGACTTCGGCGACAGCGCCCTGCCCTACCTGCCGTTCTCCGAGGTCCTCGGCCGGCTGGCCATCGACCTCCCCGACATCGTCGGCACCGTCGCCGGGGTGCACCCGGCCCTGACCCGCCTCCAGCCCGGCCGGCGGATGCTCGAGTCGGCCGAGGCCGGCGAGGCGTCCGCCCTGGACCGGGCCGACCTGTTCGAGGCCGTGCACGGCCTGCTCGAGGCCACCGCAGAGAAGGCCCCGGTCCTGCTGGTCATCGAGGACACCCACTGGGCCGACCAGTCGACCCGCGACATGCTCAGCTTCCTGTTCACCCGGCCGTTCGACGGGCCGGTCGCCCTGGTGGCGTCGTACCGCTCCGACGACCTCCACCGACGGCACCCGCTCCGCTCCCAGGTGGCGGAGTGGTCCCGGATCCGCGGCGTCGAGCGCCTCCAGCTCCCGCCGTTGACCGCACCGGACGTCCGCACCCTCATCCACGAGCTGCACCCCGGTCCCCTCGAGGAGGAGGAGGTGGCCGGCATCGTCAGCCGGGCCGAGGGCAACGCGTTCTTCGTCGAGGAGCTCGTCGGCGCCGCCAGTGGCCCCGGCCGGTGGGTCCCGTCCGAGCTCGCGGACGTGCTGCTGGTCCGCCTGGACCGGCTCGACGACCAGTCCCGCCAGGTGGTGCGCGCGGCCAGCGTCGCCGGCCGCCGGGTCTCCCACGACATGCTGAGCGAGGCGTCCGGCCTGAAGCCGGACTGCCTCGACGAGGGCCTGCGCCAGGCCGTCGAGATGAACATCCTGCTGGCGCACGAGCAGCGCTACCTCTTCCGGCACGCCCTGCTCGGCGAGGCGGTGTACGACGACCTGCTGCCGGGCGAGCGGGTGCGGCTGCACCGGGCGTACGCCGAGGCGCTCAGCCAGGGCCGCGCCCGCGGCACCGCCGCCGAGCTGGCCCGGCACGCCCGGCTCGCGATGGACCTGACGACCGCCCTGTCGGCCAGCATCCAGGCCGGCGACGAGGCCACCGCCGTCGGCGGCCCGGACGAGGCGGCGCACCACTACCAGCAGGCGATCGAGCTGCTGGCCGACCCGAGGCGCGCGCAGGAGTCCGACGTCGACGTCTCGAAGCTCGCGGTCAAGGCCGCCGACGCGCTGACCGCGAGCGGCCATCCGATCCGCGCGGCCGCGCTGCTCAAGGAGCAGCTCGACCTGCTCCCGGAGGACGCGAGCCCGGCCTCGCGCGCCCGGATGCTGTCGGCCCGGGCCAACTGCCTGATCCTGATCGAGACCGCCGAGGACCGGATCGGGGTGTCGGAGCAGGCCGTGGCCCTGGTGCCCGACGAGGACACCGGCCTGCGGGCCAGGGTGCTCGCCACGCACGCCCGGATCCTCGCCTCGATGGCCCGCTACGAGGAGGCCCAGGTCGTCGGGGTGGAGGCGCTGGAGCTCGCCGAGCGGCTCGACCTCAACGAGCTCGCGTCCGACGCGATCACCACCCTCAGCCAGCTCAAGAAGGCCGGCCCGAAGGAGGGGCTCCGGGAGGCGCTGATGGAGGCGGTGGCCCAGGCCGAGAAGACCGGCGCGCTCAACGCCGAGCTGCGCGGACGCTGGCTGCTCGGCCGCTCCTACCAGGACTGGGCCGAGTTCGACGAGACCGAGAAGTGGTTCACCAGCGCCATCGCGCGGGGCGAGGCCGCCGGCATCCCGTGGGCGCCGTACGCCTTCGAGTCGCGGTGGCAGCTCACCTGGGTCGCCCTCACCCGCGGGGAGTGGGACCGGGTCCTCGCCCTGACCGCGATCCAGGGCCAGGCGCCGCCGGTCTGGCGCGCGCTGCTGGATGCGGTGCGGTACGGCGTCGACGTCGGCCGCGGCCACGACGTGGCGGCCGAGCTGCTCGAGCTGCGCCGCTACTGGCCCAAGGAGGGCGGGATCGCGATCGCCTCCGCCGGCCACGAGATGGTGCTGGCGGGCCGCCGGAACGACCCCGCCGCCGTGGTCGAGATCTACGAGGCCGTCGTCGAGGAGATGTCGCAGATCTGGCACCCGTGGTTCAGCGCCCGGATCCGGCTGGCGGCCGTGGCGCTGGGTGCGATCGCCGGGGCCGTCCCGTCGGTGTCCGCCGCCGACCGCCCGGCGTACGTCGAGGTGGCCGAACGGCTCTACCGCGACGGGCACACGGTGCTGGACCGCTACACCGACCCGTCCGGCTTCTGGGGACCCGAGGGTCGCGCCTGGGTCCAGCGCCTCGACGCCGAGACCCTGCGGATGCGCTGGCTGTGCGGCGTCGACGCGCCGCCGGCCGACGTGCTCGTCGACGTCTGGCAGGAGACCGTCGTGATGTTCCAGGACTTCGGCGACGTCCACGAGACCGCGAAGGCGCAGGCCGTGCTGGCCGGGATCCTGCGCGCCACCGGCGACCCGGCCGGCGCCCGCGAGGTCGGCGACCGGGCCCGGGAGACCGCCCGCCGGCTGGGCGCCACGCCGCTGCTCGACGACCTGCGCGCGCTCGGGTCCGCGCCGGCCCGCGGCGACGCGTCGTCGGACACGCTCACCCCGCGCGAGCGCGAGATCCTGGCGCTGGTCGCGGAGGGCCGGTCCAACGGCGAGATCGGCAAGCAGCTCTTCATCAGCACGAAGACCGTCAGCGTCCACGTGTCCAACATCCTCGGAAAGCTCGACGCCTCCGGCCGCACCGAGGCCGCCGCGATCGCGCGGCGCCGCGGCCTGCTCGACTGAGGGAACGCCTTCGATAGATTGAGTCCTCGATCCCGAGGAGACGGCCGATGACGATCCGCGAGACGCCGGCCGCGACCGTCTCGGTCTCGCGGGCCCGCAGGTGGGCCTCGCTCGCCGTGCTGTCGGCCAGCCTGATGGTCGTCACCATGGACCTGACGATCCTGTACGTCGCGCTGCCCGAGCTCGCGGCCGACATCCGGCCCACGGCCAACGAGCAGCTGTGGATCGTGGACATCTACTCGCTGGTCCTCGCCGGCCTGCTGATCTCGATGAGCGCGCTGGCCGACCGCTGGGGCCGCAAGCGGATGCTCCTGGCCGGCTTCGTGGTGTTCGCGGTCGCGTCCGCCGCGGTGCTGCTGGCCGAGGAGCCGGGCCACGTCATCGCCACCCGGGCGCTGCTCGGCGTGGGCGGGGCGATGATCATGCCGACCACGCTGTCGCTGATCCGCTCGGTGTTCACCGACCCCTCGGAACGCGCCACGGCGCTCGGCGTCTGGGCGGCGGTCTCCGCGCTCGGCGCCGCCATCGGCCCGATCGTCGGCGGCGCCCTGCTCGAGCAGTTCAGCTGGCGGGCGGCGTTCCTCGTCAACGTCCCGTTCATGGCGGTCGCCGTGGTCGCCGGCGCGCTGATCCTCCCCGAGGCCCGCGAGCCGCACCCCGGCCGTTGGGACTTCCTGGCCACGGCGCTGTCGATCGTGGGCATGGTCTCGCTGGTCTGGTCGATCAAGCACTTCGCCAAGGAGCAGGACCTGGGCGATCCCCAGGCGTTGGCCGCGTTGGCGCTCGCCGCGGTGCTGCTCACCGTCTTCGTCGTGCGCTGCCTGCGCCGGCCCGAGCCGCTGCTCGACGTCCGGCTGTTCGTGCTGCGGCCGTTCACGGCCGGCGTGGTCGCCGCCCTCAGTGCCATGTTCGCCATCGCCGCGCTCCTGCTGCTGCTCGCGCAGTGGCTCCAGCTCGTCGAGGGCCACTCGCCCCTCGAGGCCGGCGTCCACCTGCTGCCGCTCGCCGCCGGCGGGCTGGTGGCGTCGATCCTGGCCGCGCCCCTGGCCGCGCTGATCGGGGCCCGGCTGGTGCTCGCCGGAGGGCTCGCCATCGCCGGCGTCGGCACGCTCCTCATCTACCTCGTGCCCGGCGACCTCACCTACACGACCGCTGCCATCGCCATGGCCATGGCGGGAGTCGGCGCCGGGTCGCTCGCCATCGGCTCGGCGATGGTCATGTCCGGCACCCCGCCGTCGAAGGCGGGAGACGCGGCGGCGATCGAGGAGACGGCGTACGACATCGGCGCCGTGCTCGGGGTCGCGATCCTCGGCAGCATCGCCGCCGTCGTCTACCGCAACCAGCTCGACCTGGCGACGGCCGCACCCGGCCTGCCACCCGACCTCGCCGACGCGGCCGAGAACTCCCTCGGCGGCGCGGTCGCCGTCTCCGACCAGGCCCAGCTGCCGGCGCTCGCCGATCACGCGGCGGCGGCCTTCACCGAGGCCCTCGCCGACACCAGCCTGGTCGGCGGCCTGGTCATGGTCGTCGTGGCCGTCGTCGTCTACCTGACCGCGCCGAAGGGCCTCGACATCAGCCAGCAGCAGCACTGACGTCTCGGCGTGTGGAGACGCCGCCGTGGGGTACGGCGACCACGGAGAACGGCGGGCTCTTGTCCGGCGTCTCCGGCACCGAAAGACTGGCCGCAGGCCCCGACCCAGGAGGAACGATGACACCCGAAGAGCCCCTCAACGACGACGACATGACCACCTCGGGCGAGCGGCCCCGTGGGTGGCGGCGGCGGTGACGCCGACGGCACCGACTCCGACGGCACGGACGGCGACGCCACCGACTCCACCGACGGCGACGCGAGCGACTCCGACGGCACGGACGGCGGAGACTCGGACGGCACCGACTCCGACGGCACGGACGGCGACGCCACCGACTCCACCGACGGAGACGCGTCCTGAGTGTCTGACTCGGCACTCGACCTGCTCAGCGGTGATGCCCAGACCTTCCTCACCAAGGTCTGGGCATCCCGCGTGCACCTGCACCGCACCGACCCCGAACGACTGGCCGGCCTGCTCTCCCTCGACGACGCCGACCACCTGCTGACGTCCACGGCGATCCGGACGCCGTCGGTGCGGCTGGCGCGCGACGGCGCTGTGCTGGGGGAGTCGACGTACACCCGGGGCGCGACGCTCGCCGGCAAGCAGCTCACCGGACTGGTCGACCCGCGCAAGGCGCTGGCGGCGTTCGGCGAGGGCGCGACGGTCGTCCTCCAGGGCCTGCACCGCTACTGGCCGCCGCTGACCCGGCTGGTCGCGGAGCTCGAGCTCGAGCTCGGCCACCCCTGCCAGGCGAACGCCTACCTCACGCCGCCCGGTGCCCAGGGCTTCGCCGTGCACTCCGACTCCCACGACGTCTTCGTGTTCCAGACCGAGGGCTCCAAGCAGTGGGAGGTGCACACCCCCGACGGCGTCGAGGACGTGCTGCTCGAGCCCGGCCTCTCGATGTACCTCCCGACCGGCACCCCGCACGCCGCCCGCGCCCAGGAGACGGTCTCCCTGCACGTCACGCTCGGCATCAACCAGCTGACCTGGCGCGGCCTGGTCGAGCGCAGCGTCACGCAGGTGCTGGCGGAGATGCCCGACGACCACCTGCCGGGCGGCTACCTCGACGCTCCCGACGACCTGGCGGACGAGCTCGCCGGCCGGCTCGAGGCCCTCGCCGAAGAGGTACGCCGTGTCGACGCCGGCGCCGCGGTGCGCGCCGAGGTGCGCCGCTTCCTGACCACCCGCAGCCCGCGCGTGCCCGGCGGGCTGAAGGACGTGCTCGCGGTCCGCGACCTGACCGACACCACCCTCCTGCGCCGCCGGCCCGGCCACCCCTGCGTGCTGCTCGACCGCGGCGACCGGGTCGAGGTGCTGCTCGGCGACCGCGCCATCGACGTACCCGCCTGGCTCCGGCCGGCGCTCGACGAGATCCGCGCCCGGGCCGAGCTGCGGCCGGCCGACCTGGCCGACCACCTCGATCCGCAGAGCCGGCTGGTGCTCTGCCGCCGGCTGACCCGGGAGGGGCTGCTCGAGGTCGCCGGATGATCCTCCCCGACCCCGGCTTCCGGTGCGCCGGAGCCAGCCTGCTGCGCGACGAGCCGGTCGGCGGCACCGCCTCGCAGGTGCGCGCGTTCCTGCTGATCGAGCACGCCGGGTCGTGGGGCGTGAACGCGCTCCGCGACGCGCGACTGCCCCACGACCTCGGGCCGAGACTGCGCCGCAAGGCTGCGGACTCCGGCGTGCGGGTGCTGCTCATGCGTCGCCCCGGCCGGCGGCCGGTGCGGCACCACATCACCGTGTTCGCGGCGTACGCGCATCCGCACCGGCCCTGGCTCGAGCGCGGCGAGCTGTACGAGAAGGACGACGTGCTCGACGTCGACTTCGCCGGCCTCGCGGCCGGAACGAGCGCCGGGCTGGAGCGCGACCCCGGCAACGTCTACTGCGTGTGCACCCACGGCCGGCACGACGCCTGCTGCGCCGAGCGCGGCCGCCCGGTGGCTGCCGCCCTGTCGGCCGCCCATCCGGAGGACACCTGGGAGGTCTCGCACATCGGAGGGGACCGGTTCGCCGGCAACCTGCTGGTGCTGCCGCACGGCTTCTACTACGGCCGCCTCGACGCGCCGTCGGCCCTCTCGGTCGCGGGTGACCACGAGGCCGGACACCTCGACCTCGACCACCTGCGCGGCCGGTCCGGGTTCGCCATGCCGGTGCAGGCGGCCGAGATCGCCCTGCGTCGCGAGCTCGGAGAGACCCGGGACGCCGCGCTCCGCCTGACCCGTCGACAGCGGGACGGCGACGACCACCGAGGCCGACTTCGACGTGGCCGGTGCGACCTGGCGGGTGCGGGTGCGCACCACCCCGGGGGAGCAGACCCGGCTGACCTGCCAGGCCACCCGCGAGAACCCGATCCCGGTGCACGACATCGTGTCGATCCGGCGTGTGGAGGCCGAGCCCGGCGGGTAGGACACCGCCATGGCCGCGCGCACCCGACTGTTCCTCAACCGCGAGGGCGAAGGCTGGCACCTCGACCCCGTCCGCGGCCGGGTCGCCCAGGCGCTGGTCGGTCTGTTCGGGCTCGGTCTCGCCGGCGGTGGGGTCGCCATCGCCGGCAGTGCCTGGCTGGCGGCGGTGTTCCTGGTGGTGATCGGGATGGCCTTCGTCGGTCTGGCGCTCCCCGGTGGGCGCGAGCGACGGGACCCGATCCTCATCCACGCCTGTGTGCTGCTGCCGTTCCACCCGATCCGGACGGTCAATCTCTTCTCGCTGGTGGTGGTCGGCGGAACCTTCGCCTGCGCTGGAGCCGGGGCGCTCGTCGAGGCCCTGACCGCGGGGCCGGTCCGGCAGGCCGGCTGGGCGGTGGCGGCCCTCGCCTGCGGCACGTTCCTGCTGATTGCCGCCCGGTCGGCCGCCAAGGCTCGGGAGTACCCCCGCCGGGGCCTGGTGCTGACTCCTGACGCCGTCGTCCTCACCCAGCGGCGTCCACCGCTCGCGGTGCCGTGGTCGGAGGTGCTCGTGGTGCGCGACCACTGGCGCCGTACCCGGTTCCGAGGCTCGTTCCTGACCCCGGACGACAGGGTCGACAACTGGCTCACGCTCGAGCGGCAGTCGGGGGCCGCCGTGTCCGTCAACCCGACCCAGCTGGCGGTCGACCCGTACGCCGCCCTGGACCTGCTGCGCTTCTACCTCGAGCACGCAGACCTGCGCCGCGAGCTGGCCGACGCCAGGTCGCTCGCCCGGTTCGAGGCGCTGGGGCTGGCCCCGGTCGACGAGCCGACCGGGGGTTGACGTACTCGTAGTATGGAATCCCTCGGGCCGACCGCCACCGGAGAGGGCAGCCATGACCACGATGGACGACCGCGTCACCAGGCTGACCCAGGAGCGCTTCGAGCGGATGCGCCCGTTCGGGGGCGCCACGCCGCCGCCCGTGGACACCACCGGCCTGCCGCCCGGCCCGCGCTGGCCGGTCTTCTTCCAGAGCGCCGGCCTGCTCCGCTTCCGGCACCGGTTCGTGCCCTGGGCGCACCGGAAGTACGGCGACGTCTTCACCGTGCGGCTGATCCCCGCCGGCCGGCCGCTGGTGCTGTTCACCCGGCCCGAGCACGCCAAGGAGATCTTCGCCGGCGACCCGGAGATCTTCCACGCGGGCAAGGGCAACGCGATCCTCGGCCCGATCATGGGCGAGCACTCCCTGCTGCTCCAGGACTCCTCCGAGCACAAGCGCGCCCGCAAGCTGCTGATGCCGGCCTTCAACGGCCACGCCCTGCGCGACTACGAGTCGCTGGTGACCGACGTCGCCAAGCGCGAGGTCGGATCGTGGAGGCCCGGCCAGGACTTCCGGTCGCTGGACCGGATGAACGCGCTCACCCTCGAGGTGATCCTGCGCGTGGTCTTCGGCGTCACCGACGAGCACCGCCTCGCCGAGCTCCGCCCGCGCGTGAACCGCACCGTCGACGTCAGCCCCGCCGTGCTGCTCGGCTGGGGCTGGCCGTGGCTGCAGCGGTTCAACCCGTGGAAGCGGACCATCCAGAACCAGCACGAGCTCGACCGGCTGATGTACGCCGAGATCGCGGAGCGCCGCGAGGCGCCCGACCTGGCCGAGCGGACCGACGTGCTCTCCCGGCTGATCCTGGTGTCCGAGGGCGACGACGCGTTGACCGACCAGGAGCTCCGCGACCAGCTGGTCACGCTGCTGCTCGCCGGCCACGAGACCACCGCGACCGCCCTGTCCTGGGCGCTCTACGAGGTCGGCCGCGACCCGGAGCAGCGGCGTCGCGCGCGGGCCGCCGCGGCCGAGGGCGACACCGCCTGGCTGGAGGCCGTGGTCAAGGAGTCGATGCGGCTGCACCCGGTGATCCCGATGGTCGTGCGCACCCTGATGAAGCCGGCCACGGTCGGCGGCATCGACCTCCCGGCCGGCGCCACGATCGGCCCGTCCATCCTGATCGCGCACTCCCGCGAGGAGAACCACCCCGACCCCGAGGTGTTCCGGCCCGAGCGGTTCCTCGGCCACAACCCGCCCACCAACACCTGGATCCCGTTCGGCGGCGGCGTGCGCCGCTGCATCGGCGCGGGGTTCTCGCTGATGGAGGGCGTGGCCGTGCTGCGCGAGGTGTTCACGGCGTACGACGTGACGGCGGTCGGCGACGACGAGCCCAAGGTCCGCAACATCACCAGCGTCCCGAAGGGCGGCGCCAGGATCCGGGTGACCCGCACCGGCTGAAGATCACACCCGATTCCGAGGTCAGGACGACCCTGACTTGGCACAATGTCGCCGCCGACACGAACCACGGGGGACTCGGGGACATGCGCACGACCATCTCTGCCACGACACTTCTGCTTGCCGCCAGCGCGCTGGTGCCGCTCACCGCGGCTCCGGCCCACGCGGCGTCGACCTGCGCCGAGGCGACCACCACCTGGGTCGGCCCGACGGGCGGCGGCAGCAACTCGTGGAACGAGCCCACGAACTGGTCGGCCGGCGTCCCGACCGAGACCAGCATCGTCTGCATCCAGGACACCGACCCGGCCACCGCTCCGCACGTGGCCGAGGGTCTGACCGCCGAAGTGGCCGAGCTGGTCCTGCCAGGCCTGGTCAGCGTTGCCGGCACGCTGACGGTGGGCACGCTCACCACGACCGGCGGCACGTTCACCGGTGGTGGCCAGGTCGTGAGCACCGACGCAGCGACGCTGGACGGCGAGATCACGGTGACCGGAGGCGCGACCCTCACGCTCCAGGGCGACAGCTCCCAGGGCTCCGAGTCGGTCCTCAGCGGTGATGTCGAGACCCTCGACGGCCCAGACGGACCGGGGCTGCTCGAGATCGCCGAGCACGCCAACCTTCACGTCCTGGACGAGTCCGTGTCCGCTCGCATCCGGGGGCCGCTCCGCAACGACGGCGCCATCTCGGTCCTCGCCGGCGAGCTCGTCGTGCTGGGCACCGGCACCGGTCTGGCGGCGGACGGGCTCTCGACGGGCATCTTCCTTGGCCCGGGCGATTCGGACGGGCAACTGTGGCTCGACGGAGTGAACTTCGGGGACGGTGCCGGTGTCGGGTATGCGAGCCTGACCTCCACCAGGCTCGCCGACGGACGCCGACATCTTCGTCGCCGACACGACCATCAGCTCGGTGGATGACAACGTCCCCGCTCTCGCCGGTGCGGGGTCGGTGGACCTCTACGAGAACTCCGTGGTGGACGGCCCCGTCGAGGGCTCGGTTCACCTTGTCGTTCCCGAGGAAGAGACCGCGAGCGTCGGCGCAGGCGACCCTGTCCGACACCGTGCGGATGGACGTCGAGGGTGAGCTCATCCAGCCCGAGAACTCGGCGCTGGTCCTGGAGGACGCCGCCACAGTGCACGTCTCGGGCGTGCACCGCATCACCGATGCCGGGAGCAATGACCCGCTTCCGGACGACTTCGGGACGGAGTGGGTCGAGCCCGGTGGGCGCGTCGTGGCCACGGGCGATGGGTCGGAGCTCGACAGTGCGTTGATCAACCACGGCACGGTCGAGGCCGACGGCGCCGCTCTCTTCGTGATGGGCGGGCTGCCTCCGACCGCCCAGCCGTCGACCGGGGCCTTCGTGGCCCACGGTGGGGGTCGGATCTTCCTGCCCGGCGGCACCCTGGGGGACGGTTCGAGCCTGGCCGGCGACATCAAGGCCTTCGGCCCGCTGGAGCTGGACGGGACCCAGGTCGACGGACCGCTGACCAGCCTGGTGGAGACCTGGGCCGATGGTTCGGTGCACGTCACCGACGCGACGCTGGGCGACGGCGGCTCCATCTCCGGTGAGGGCGAGATCGTCGTCGACGGCGTGCTCCGGGCGGACCCGGGTGCCGGTGGCGCGGCGTCCGTGAGCGGCGCGCAGGTCCTCGGGACGCTGCGGGCCGAGTCCGGCACGCTTCGACGCCACCGACCTCGGCACCGGGCCCGTTCCACGACGGCATCCTCGAGGGCGGCCATACGTCGCCGCCGACGGCGCCGACGCTCGACCTCCCGGCCGTGCGGGACAACCGGGCCGACCTGGTGCTCGGCGGACCGAATGCCTCGTTCGGCGACCGCGTTCGACGGACTGGAGCAGGTCACCGTCCCCGGCTCGCTGGACCTGCGCAAGGGCGCCGATCTCGCCACGGACGGTGACTTCGCCAACGTCGGACACGTCCTGCTCTCGGCCGGGTCTCGCTTCGTCGGTCGGTGGGGACTATCGGCAGGGAGCTGCCGCGACCCTCGTGACCAGCGTGCGGCCCAACGGCCGGGGCATGCTCACCGCGCAGGGACGCCGACAGCTGCGCGGCACCCTCGAGATCCGCCGGGTCGCCGACCACCGGCCCCCGTCGGCAGGACGTTCCTCGTCGTCAAGGCCGGTCAGCCGGATCGGCTTCGAAGTTCACCGGCCTCGTGTGGACCAGCTTCGGCAACCGGTCGTTCGTGGCGGAGTACGTCGACGACGGTCGGGCTTGGCTCCGGGTCGTCAGGGGCGGCTAACTTCCCGTGCGCTGACCCAGCGTGTGGTGTCAGGATCTGCGTCTTGTGAACTGGCGAGACCGGCTGCGCGCGATGCGGATGGACACCACGCCGCTGCGCTCGCGCGACTTCCGGCTGCTGTTCCTCGCCGGGACGGTCTTCTACTTCGGCGCGATGGTCAGCTACGTCGCCATCCCGTACCAGGTCTACACACTGACCGGCTCCAACTTCGCGGTCGGCGCGATCGGCCTGGTCGAGCTGGTGCCGCTGATGGTCTTCGGCCTGTACGGCGGCGCGCTCGCCGACCACGTCGACCGACGCAAGCTGCTGATCTGGACGGGCATCGCCCAGGCGTTCTTCACCGCCGTGCTGTGCGTGAACGCCTTCCTCGACGACCCGAACGTGCCGCTCATCTTCGTGGTCTCCGGCTTCCTGGCCGCGTCCTCGTCGATGCAGCGGCCGTCGCGCGAGGCGCTGATGCCGCGGACGGTGCAGCACGACCAGATCGTCGCCGCCAACTCGCTGACCAGCCTCGGCATGCAGATCGGCGTCCTGGTCGGCCCCGCGCTCGGTGGCCTGCTGATCGCGTTCATCGGCATCGGCTGGTGCTTCGTGGTCGACATCTGCGGGCTGGCGATCGCCACGCTGCTCTTCGTCGCGATGCGCCCCTATCCCCACCGGGCCGAGACCACGCCGCCGAGCCTGGCCGGGATCGGCGAAGGTGTCCGGTACGCCCTCAAGCGGCGCGACCTGCTCGGCACCTACCTGGTCGACATCGCCGCGATGTTCCTCGCGATGCCGGTCGTGCTCTTCCCCGCGCTGGCCGAGGAGGTCTTCGACAAACCGGAGGTCCTCGGACTGCTCTACTCCGCCGAGACCGTCGGCGCGCTTGCTGGCGACGGCACTCAGCGGCTGGACCGGCCGGATCCACCACCACGGCCGGGCGATCGTGATCGCGGCCGCGGCGTACGGCGGCTTCGTGGGGATTGCCGGCCTGATGCCGAGCGTGTGGCTGATGCTGGTGTTCTTCATGCTCAGCGGCGCGGCCGACATGATCTCCGGTGTCTTCCGCGGCACGGTCTGGAACCAGACCATTCCCGAGAACATGCGCGGCCGGCTGGCCGGCATCGAGATGCTGTCCTACTCGGTCGGCCCGCTCGGCGGCCAGGTCCGGGCCGGCGTCACCGCCGACCTCTGGAGCGTCCGCGGCGCCATCGTCAGCGGCGGCTTCGCCTGCGTCGCCGGCGTGACCCTCACCGCGCTGTGCCTGCGCGACTTCTGGGGCTACGACGAGCGCACCGACCCCTACGCCCAGGCCGAGCGCGAGGTCCGTGCCGGCACGGTGAGGTCGTCGACTAGGTGCCCGGCCGAGGCGCACACTGGAGAGGCGACTCGACCGCCGCCGGCGGCGGGCTCGCACCGGTGGAGGCAGGCGGATGGGTGAGAGGCAACAGCTTCGGGAGCTGCACGACAGCTACGCGTGGGAGGTCAACGCCGCGGTGGGTGAGGGCCGCCTCGATCTCGTCTGGAAGCTCGCGGACCAGTACGTCGACGAAGCCCTGGAGCTCATCGCCGGTGGTGAACCGACGGGGTGTGGACGTCCCGACTGCGTCGTCTGTGAGCGGCCTTGTCGAGCACCCGCCGCGGCACGTCGGCGCCGCTGGCCGCGTCGGAGCCCGCGACCCGGCGAGGTCGTCGACTGACGCCCACAGAAAAAGAGATGCGGCTCAGCCGATCTGTCACACCGCCCGTCACACGCCGCCCCGGTCCCATGGATGCGTCGAGCTCGACGAACAGCGTCGAGCCACACATCGAAGGGAAACTCTCATGGCACTGTTCATGGACGCACACACGATCGCGGGCGGGGTGTCGCAGGACGACGTCGCCACGGCGCACGCGGCCGACGTCGCGACGCAGGACTCGTACGGCGTGCAGTACCTGCGCTACTGGGTGGACGAGGCCGCCGGCAAGATCTTCTGCCTGGTCGAGGCACCCGACGCCGAGACGGCCCACGCCGTGCACCGCAAGGCGCACGGCCTCGTGGCCGACGAGATCTACGCCGTGGCGGAGGGCTCGTGACCCGCCCGGCGGCCTTGGCGCGGGCACCGAGCTCGCACCCCGGCGGCGACAGACACTCGTCGAGCTCGGCAGCCTCCTCGGCCGCACCGCCGCGCGGATCGTCGAGAACGGGACCGTGACGGAGTCGCGGATCCTGGAGGCGATGTCGGCCGCCGCCGGGGAGGTGTGCCCGGGTGCAGCAGCTGCGCTGGTCGACTGGAGCGGCTCGGAGATCGCGCGGCTGCGCGCGTTCGGCGTCGTACACGGTGTCGTCCTGCGTCTCGGCCCCTGCGACCGCTCGTGGTTCCTCGACCGGATCCTCGGTCGCCCCGACGTCGCTCTGGCGGGGTGAGGGCGATCGGCGCGGCCCCCATCGTCGTCGCGAGCTCCGCCTGCGGTGCGGGGTTCTGTGCGACCGTGGGGGCCGTGTGCGGCGACCGGGACGGGGAGTGAGTCCCGTGTCGGCCGGCTTGTTCATCCAGCTGCTCGGACGCCCGCGCCTCGAGATCGACGGCGCGGCCGGGTACCGGTACCGCAGCCGGAAGAGCTGGGCGGTGCTGGCGTTCCTGCTGTTGACCGAGCGTCCACCGACCCGGAGCCAGCTGGCCGCACTGCTCTTCGCAGACGCGGACGACCCGCTGCGTGCGCTGCGATGGTGCCTGGCCGAGATCCGCAGGGGCCTCGGCCCGGGCGCTGTCGTCGACGGCGACCCGGTGCGGCTCACGCTGCCGGACGACGCCACGGTGGACGTGAACGTCCTCGTCGACGGCCACTGGAGCGACGCCGTTCGGCTGTCCGGGCTGGAGGCCGACCTGCTCGACGGCTACACCATCCAGAACGCGGCAGCGTTCGAGTCGTGGCTGCTCTCGCAGCGGAGGCGGCTGTCGGCGGCGGCCGAGTCGATCCTGCACGAGGCCGCGCTGGGGCATCGCTCCCGCGGCGAGCTCGACCAGGCGCGTGCGCTGGCCGTCCGGGCGGCCGTGATCAGCCCACTCGACGAGAACCACCAAGCCCTGCTGATCAGCCTCTACCGCCTGGCCGGCGACGACGACGCGGCCGAACGCCAGTACGCCGCCTGGTCGGCCACCGCCGAACGCGAGCTCGGCACCTCCCCGGGAGCCGCGGTCGAGCTGGCGATGCGGGAACGACGCCGAGCGTCGGAGGCGGTTGACGCGGCCTCCATCCACGCGATCACCGAGGCGGGAGCGGCGGCCGTCTCCGCCGGCGCCGTGCGTGCCGGGGTCGCGTCGTTCGAGACCGCCGTCCGGATGGCCGACCAGGCAGCCGCCGAGAGCCTTCGCGTCGAGACGCGGCTGGCGCTGGCCGAGGCGCTCATCCACAGCGCCCGCGGCCTCGACGAGGAAGGCGTGGCGACGCTGACCGAGGCGGAGCGGATCGCGCTGTCCAACGGTGACGCCGTCGGCGCTGCGCGGGCGCGCTCCGAGCTGGGCTACGTCGACTTCCTCCGGGCCCGCTACGACCGGGCCGAGCGCTGGCTCGGCCAGGTGCTCGCACAGGGATCGGACTCGCCTTCGACGCTGGCCAAGGCGATGACCTACCTGGGGTCCGTCGCCAGCGACCGGGCCGACTACCCGCGGGCAGCTGCCCTGCTCGAGGACGCCATCCGACTCGCCCGTGACGTGGCCGAGCCGAGGTGCGAGACCTACGGCCTGTCGATGCTGGGGCGTCTCCACCTCCTGCGCGGCGAGCTCGGCGAGGCCGCCGGACAGCTCCGCGCGGCGATGGACCTCGCCGAGCGCGAGCACTGGCTGTCCTTCCTGCCCTGGCCGCAGGCGCTGCTGGGCCAGGTGCTGCTGTCCCAGGGCGACCTGGCCGGTGCTTCCGACAGCATCGGGCAGTCGTTCGCGCGTGCCTGTCAGATCGGCGATCCGTGCTGGGAGGGGATCTCCGCGCGTGGGCTGGGCCTTCTCGCCGAAGCCTCGGGTGACGTCGACGAGGCGTTCACCGTGCTGACCGACGCGCGCACCCGGTCCACCCGACTGGCTGATCCCTACGTGTGGCTCGACGTGTACATCCTCGACGCCCTGTGCGACCTGGGTCGCCGCCACGGTCATCGGCAGACACCGGAGTGGGTCGAGGAGATGCATGACCGGGCGTCGCGGACCGGGATGCGCGAGCTGACCGTGCGGGCCATGCTCCACGGGGCGGCTCTCGGCGACCCGGGCGACGCCGCGGCGGCCGCGATGCTGGCCGCCGACATCGACAACCCGGTGCTCGCTGCGCTGGTCGTGGCGGTCGACTGACGACCCAACGCGCCAGGGCGCCGGATTTCGCTCTGGACGAACACGGAGCCGTCGCGGGAACACGGCTGTGCCGCCCGAAGTTGAGTCGACACAACTCAAGGCTTCCCGAAAGCGAGGGCACGTCGTGTCCCACACCCGTCTTCCCGTTCTGTTCGTCGCCGAGCTCGTGGTGCTGCCGGGCATGGTGGTCTCGCTCGAGCTCGACGAATCGTCCCAGGCCGCGATCGACGCGGCCCGCGCCAGCAGCGACGGCCAGCTGCTGGTCGCGCCGCGGCTCGAGGACCGCTACGCGTCGTACGGCGTGATCGCGAGCGTCGAGCGCGTCGGCCGGTTCAGCGGCGGCAGTCCCGCTGCGGTGCTCAAGGCCGACCAGCGCGCCCGCATCGGCAGCGGCGTCACCGGCCCCGGTGCGGCCCTCTGGGTCGAGGTCGAGCCGGTGGAGGAGCACGTCTCCGACCGCGCGCGCGAGCTGGCCGAGGAGTACAAGCGGCTGGTCGTCGCCGTGCTCCAGCGCCGCGAGGCCTGGCAGGTCATCGACCAGGTCCACCAGATGTCGGACCCCAGCTCGATCGCGGACGCCGCCGGCTACGCGCCGTACCTCTCCATCGAGCGGAAGCGCGAGCTCCTCGAGACCCCGGACGTCGAGCGCCGCCTCGAGACCGTGATCGCGTGGACCCGCGAGCACCTCGCCGAGGCCGAGCTCACCGACAAGATCGGGGAGGACGTCCGCGAGGGCATGGAGAAGACGCAGCGCGAGTTCCTCCTGCGCCAGCAGCTCGCCGCGATCCGCAAGGAGCTGGGGGAGGGCGAGCCCGACGGTGCCGACGACTACCGCGGCCGCGTCGAGGCCGCCGACGTGCCGGACGTCGTGCGCGAGGCGCTTCTCCGCGAGGTCGGCAAGCTGGAGCGGTCCAGCGACCAGAGCCCCGAGGCCGGGTGGATCCGGACCTGGCTCGACACCGTCCTCGAGCTGCCCTGGCGGGTCACCACGCAGGACTCCACCGACGTGGTTGCGGCGCGCGCCGTGCTCGACGCGGACCACCACGGGCTGGACGAGGTCAAGGAGCGGATCGTCGAGTACCTCGCCGTGCGCGCCCGCCGTGCCGACCGCGGCCTGCAGGTCGTCGGCGGCCGCGGTTCCGGTGCGGTCATCCTGCTGGCCGGTCCTCCGGGAGTCGGCAAGACGTCGCTCGGGGAGTCCGTGGCCAGGACGCTCGGCCGGAAGTTCGTGCGCGTCGCCCTCGGCGGCGTGCGCGACGAGGCCGAGATCCGCGGTCACCGCAGGACGTACGTCGGGGCGCTCCCGGGCCGGATCGTCCGCGCGATCAAGGAGGCCGGGTCGATGAACCCGGTCGTCCTGCTCGACGAGGTCGACAAGGTCGGCGCCGACTACCGCGGCGACCCCGCCGCGGCGCTGCTCGAGGTCCTCGACCCGGCGCAGAACCACACGTTCCGTGATCACTACCTCGAGCTCGACCTGGACCTGTCCGACGTGCTGTTCATCGCCACCGCCAACGTGGTGGAGCAGATCCCGCAGGCGTTGCTGGACCGGATGGAGCTGGTCACCCTCGACGGCTACACCGAGGACGACAAGGTCGCCATCGCGCGCGACTTCCTGCTGCCCCGGCAGCTCGAGCGCGCGGCCCTGACCGACGACGAGGTGACCGTCTCCGACGCGGCGCTGCGCGAGATCGCGGCCAACTACACCCGCGAGGCCGGCGTCCGGCAGATGGAGCGGCTGCTCGGCGAAGGCGCTGCGCAAGGCGGCCACCCGCCTCGCGGCCGGCGCGTCGCGGGTGGACGTCGACGTGGCCGACCTCAAGGACCTGGTCGGCCGCCCGCGGTTCACCCCGGACGTGCACGAGCGCACCTCGGTGCCCGGCGTCTCGACGGGTCTTGCCGTGACCGGCCTCGGCGGAGACGTGCTCTACATCGAGGCGTCCGCGCACGACGGACCGGCCGGACTCACCCTGACCGGGCAGCTCGGCGACGTGATGAAGGAGTCCGCGCAGATCGCGCTCAGCTTCGTCCGCTCGCACGCGGCCGAGCTCGGGGTCGACCCGGCGGTGCTCGACCGGGCGATCCACGTCCACGTCCCGGCGGGCGCCGTACCCAAGGACGGACCGTCGGCCGGCGTCACCATGGTGACCGCGCTGACCTCGCTCGCGACCGGGCGACCGGTGCGGTCCGAGGTCGGGATGACCGGCGAGGTCACGCTCAACGGCCGGGTCCTCCCGATCGGAGGCGTGAAGCAGAAGCTGCTCGCGGCCCAGCGCGCCGGACTGACCGAGGTGTTCCTGCCGCAGCGCAACGAGCCCGACCTCGACGAGGTGCCCGCCGACGTCCGGGAGGCCGTGACCGTCCACCTGGTCGGCGACGTTCTCGACGTGGTGCGCGGTGCGTTGTCCGAGAAGGAGGCGGCGACCGCGGCCGCCTGACGCCAGCCGCGGGCGGGATTTTCAATTGTCGGGCTCGGCGGTTTAGACCGGTTTTGGAAATGCAGTGAATTCCGCACGTAGTTCCCATTTCTCGCGTTAGGTGGGTGGCTCCGGGGACTGTTTGCTGTGGTATTCGGACCGCAGCACCCCGGCGCTTTTCGGGGAGCACTCATGCGCAATCGCCGACCCATCGTCATCGCCGCCGCCACCGGCCTCGTCACCGCCGGGCTGCTGCTGCCGGCCAGCCCGGCCAACGCGGCGGCCCCCTACCGGGTGGCCATCACCTACGACAGCGCCACCGTCGCCAACTGGCTCCACGTCGACGGCACCGGCACCGCGCCGACGGCCGCGCTCACCACCAGCGGGACGGGCACCGTCACCCGCACCACCTGGACGACGGCGACCATTCCGTCGTACGTCGCCAGCGTCCCGGGTGTGGTCGCGGGCGACCAGAAGGTCGGTGTCTTCCCGGCGTACGCCGCGTCCGGCAACAACTTCGCGGCCGTCAAGGTCACGCCGAACGCCTTCGGCGCCAACGACGTGCTCGCGCCCGGCACCAAGAAGCTGGAGTTCGGCGCGGACATCAAGTTCAACTCGCCGATGCCCGGCACCCGTGCCGCGGACAACGGGAACAATGTCATCCAGCGCGGGATCTCCACCGGCGACCAGTTCAAGATCCAGGTCGACAGCAGTGGAGGCGGCACCGTCTTCAACGCCACCTGCATCCTCCGGGACGGCGGGACCGTGATCAGCGAGGCGAAGGTCAGCACCACCAACATCGCCGCCAGCACCTGGTACCGGCTGTTCTGCAGCCGGACCACGGTCGCCGGGAAGGACTCGGTGACCCTCTCGGTGCAGAACCTCGACGCCGGCACCCCGGCGGACACGAAGACGGTCGCCGGGTCGGCGCTGACCAACCTGGACTACGGGACCGCCTCGGCCACCACCCCGATCCCGCTGACGATGGGCGCCAAGGTCAACAACGGCGGCAACGTCGACTCGGGGAACTCCGACCAGTTCAACGGGCGGATCGACAACGGCTACCTGGCGATCGACTGGCCGTGATCCACACGGCCCGCTGAGGGTCGCGTCGCGCTGGTGCCTGGTGGGTGGCGCCAGCGCGACGTGACGCCGAGACGCCGACGGCTCCTGCTCGCCCGGTGGCCGACGTGCGAGCAGGACAGTTCGACGTCGCCCTGCTCGCCGCTGAGGGCGTCCACCCGCTCGATGGTGAACCGCTCCATCCCCTCGCTCAGCAGCAGTCGGCCGGCGGCAGCCAGCACGTCCGTGCGGACCTCCTCGGTGGGTCGGCGTCCTCGCGGCATCTGTCTCTCCCTATTGAACGCGTGCGTTCATATATGCTTATATGAACCCAGCGTACACATAAGCGGGAGCCTCCCGCTACGCGACAGGAAGGCAGGACGGACATGAGCACCGCATCCACACCGACCGTCAGCCGCGTGGCCCTGGTCACGGGCGGCTCAGGAGGCATCGGCAGCGCCATCGTCGAGCGGCTGGCGCGCGACGGCTACGCGATCGCCGTGCACTACGTCGGCAACCGGGACCGTGCCCAGCAGGTGGCGGACACGGCCGTTGCCGCGGGCGCCGAGAGCTTCGTGGTCGAGGCCGACGTCGCCGACACGGCGGCCGTGGCCGCGATGTTCGACCAGGTCGAGCAGCGGTTCGGCGGCATCGACGTGGTCGTGCACACCGCCGGCATCATGCTGCTCTCCCCGTTGGCGGAGCTCGATCTCAGTGAGGGCGGCGACTTCGACCGGATGCACCGCACCAACGTGCGCGGCACCTTCGCGGTCGCTCAGGAGGCGGCTCACCGGGTGCGGCAGGGCGGGGCGATCATCAACTTCTCCAGCTCCGTCGTGAAGCTGGCGCTGCCGACCTACACGGCGTACGCCGCCACGAAGGGCGCCGTCGACGCGGTCACGATGATCCTGGCCAAGGAGCTGCGCGGCCGTGACATCACCGTCAACGCCGTCGCACCCGGCCCCACGGCAACCCCGTTGTTCCTCGACGGCAAGCCCCAGGAGGCCATCGACAATCTCGCCGCCATGGCGCCGCTGGAGCGGCTCGGGGAGCCCGAGGACATCGCCGAGACCGTGGCGTTCCTCGCCGGACCGGCGCGCTGGGTGAACGGCCAGGTCCTGTACGCCAACGGTGGGGTCGCCTGACCCGACCCCGCCGATGACGGTGCCGAGCTCGTCTTCGCGGTCGGCGACCGGATCCGCGCCGAGTTCTACCGCCGGATCGGGCTGGAGGACCTGCTCCGTCCCGTCTCCGTGTCCTAGCGCGAGGCGAACGCCAGCCGCGCGCCGAGCGCCACGAAGCAGGCCGCGAAGCTGCGCCGCATCCAGGTGACGACGCGGGGCCGGGCGATCACGTGGGTGCGCACCGAGGCCGCGAAGACGCCGTACGCCGCGAAGACGACGAAGGTCATCGCCATGAACACCGCGCTCAGCTCCAGCATCGGCAGCCACTGGCGACCGGCGTCCGGGTCGACGAACTGCGGCAGGAACGCGAAGAAGAACATCGTCAGCTTCGGGTTGAGGATGTTGATCAGGACCCCGGTGACGATGACCGTGCGGGCCGACACCGGCGCCTGGTCCTCCTCGACGACGAGCGCGTCCTTGTCGCGCCAGGTGACCCAGGCCAGGTAGAGCAGGTAGGCGACACCGAGGTACTTCAGGGTCTGGAAGGCCACGGCGCTCGTGTGCAGCAGCGCAGCCAGGCCGGTGATCGCGGCGGCGAGGTGCGGCACGATGCCGAGGGTGCAGGCGAAGGCCGCCAGCACGCTGGCCCGGGCGCCGCGCGACAGGCCGGCGGCCAGTGTGTAGAGCACACCGGTGCCGGGCGTCGCCACGATCACCAGCGAGGTCAGCAGGAAAGCCGGGCTCATCGGTCACCCCTCCATCGGTCAGTCCGGCAGCTCGGCGACCGTGGGCAGCTCCAGCCCGCGGACGATCCGGGCGACGCTCCGCTGGTCGTCGGCCACCACCTCCACGACGTACCGGGCGTCGTCGTAGAAGTAGCCCGCCCAGAGCGAGCGCGGGGCACCCGCCGAGTCGGCGCCGCCGCCGTTGACGAACTTCTCACCCGAGAGCGCGCCGTTCACCCTCCACGGCAGGACCTTCGCCTCGGCCAGCAGCTCCGCGGCACGCTTCGTCTTGTAGTCGGTGGCAAGACCCGGAGTGCGGAAGCGAGTGACGACCACGAAGGCGCTGCCCTGGTCGCACTCCAGGGTCACGGACTCCACCTGGGGGCGGCCCAGCGCCTGGACGCCGCCACACTCCCAGGACGCCGACGCCAGGGCAGGGAACGTGCTGGTCAGCTCGTCTCCCATCCGGCCGGTCTGGTCCTCGTACCACCAGGCGTAGCCGCCGGCCGCCACCACGGCGACGATCGCCAGGATCACCGCGGCCATGGCGCCTCTGCCGACGTGCACTCCGAAGGACTCGCTGTGGGGCTCGGGCTCGGCCGCGCGGCTGCGCAGGAGGTGCCGGAGCGGGCCGGGGTGCAAAGGCCGTGACGGCAGGCGGTGGCCGACGTAGCCACTCCTCCTGCTGCTGGTCCGTGTGCCAGCGTTCCCCGGGTCCGGGCATCACCACGGGCGGGAGCCTAGCCGCGGGCCCGGTCGCCGACGGCCGCTGCGAAGCGACCGGTCTGGACAGGTGTCAGGCGAAGGTTGCGCGCACCTCGTCCTCGGTCAGCCCGTAGTCCGCGAGCGAGTACGAGTGGGCCGGCCGCTTGCCGCCGGACCGGGACTCCCGGTCGATCTCCTCGACCGCGGCCTGGGCGTCGGTGCTCCAGTCGAGCCCGAACGCGTCGTAGATGCCGCGGGTCGTGCGCACCGGGTCGGCGACGAACTCCCGGTAGTCGACGTCCACGAACTGCGCCGGGTCGTACGCCGTCCGCGCGTCGCAGAACGTCCGCCACGACCGGGACAGCATCTCCAGCTGGGTGCGGCCGATCGTCTCGCCGACGAAGGTGGTCGAGGTGCCGGCCGTGGCCTCGGCCGAGAGCGAGCACGCCGACGCCATGGAGGTGACCGGGTCCCGGTGCGTGCAGACGACCAGCGCGTCCGGGTAGACCTTCATCAGGGCGTCCAGTGCGACCAGGTGGGACGGGTTCTTCAGCACCCACCGCTGGTCCGGGTCGTTGAGCCCGATCAGCTGGAGGTTCGCGCGATGCCGCTCGTAGGCGTCCGTCCAGTCCTGGTCGGCCAGCCAGGCCGAGTAGCGCGGCACGTTGGCCAGCGACTCGTAGCTGATCGACTTCCCGGTCTGCCGCAGCAGCCGCCAGCACTCCTCGACCGAGGTGGCATCCATGTAGTGGATCCCCATGAACTCGGGGTTCTCGATGTGGTGCTCGGAGAACGCCGACTGCATCGCCGAGAAGATCGGGTCCTGCTCCCAGGTCGCCCGCGGCGGACGCGGCTGGGGGTACTCCGTCAGCCACAGCTCCAGTCCCTGGTGCCGCGGGTCGGCGTGCAGCAGGCGGTGCAGCGCGGTGGTGCCGGTGCGGGGCAGGCCGACCACGAAGATCGGCCGCTCGACCGGGACGTCGACGTGCTCGGGATGCTCGGCGAACCGGAGCTGGGTCAGCAGCCGGCCCACCAGCGCGCTCTTCACCTCACGCCGGTGGAAGCCGTTGCCGAGCGGCGTCAGTCCGGCCTCCGGCGAGGCCAGGTCGTCGACGAGCAGCCGCAGCCCTTCCTCGTGCGCGGTGCCGCCGAAGTCGTCCAGCCCGGTCGTGCGGACCGCGGCGGCCGCGATGTCGTCGTACGAGCCGATCTCGTCTCTGGGGTGCGTCATGTCAGTCGTCGATGTCAGTTGTCGTGGAACTCGCCGCAGTCGACGTTGAGCACGATCCCGGTCACCGCGCTGGCCAGGTCGGACGCCAGGAACAGCGCCGCCTGCGCCACCTCGTCCGGCGTCGCCAGCCGCTTGAGGTCGGTCGGCGCGGCCTTCTCCTGGTAGATGTCCTCGTGGCTCACGCCCTGCTCGGAGGCCAGCCAGTCGAAGTAGGCCTTGTTGACGTCCTCGTAGATGTACGACGGCGCGACGCTGTTGACCCGGATCCCGCGCGGCCCGAGCTCGGTCGCGAGCGACGAGGCCAGGTGGGCCAGCGCGCCCTTGGACAGCTTGTAGCCGGAGTACTCCGGCTGCGAGCTGTAGACCACGCACGAGTTCAACATGATGATCGAGCCGTTCGGCGACTCGGCCAGCGCGTCGGCGAACAGCGCGGAGAGCCGCAGCGGTGCGAACACGTTGGTCTCGTTGGCGTCCCGCAGCCCCTGCAGGTCGAGGGTGGTGAGCGGATCCATCGGCGGGATCCCGAACGCGTTGTTGATCAGGCAGTCGACCCGGCCGAACTCGTTCATGGCCGCCTCGACCAGGCGCTTGCGCGCGTCCTCGTCGGTGATGTCGGTCGGGACGACCAGCGCCCGCCGGCCGTGCGACCGCACGACCTCGGCCATCTTCTCGAGCCGGCGCTCGGTGCGGCTGACCAGCACCAGGTCGGCGCCCATCTTGGCGGCCTCCTCGCCGAGCGCACGGCCGAGCCCGGGGCCGACGCCGGAGAGCACGACCACCTTGTCCTGGAGAATCAACTGAGCATCCTTCGGGCCACGGAGCGCTGCCGGGCGGTGATCCGCTCGGCGTACTCCTCGGTGGTGACGGGGGCGAAGTGGGGCAGGATCTCGGGCACCTCGGCCAGCTTGACCTTCTCGACCACGGGTCCGTCGTCGGGGCCGAGGTCCCGCTCGAGCCGCTGCCAGCGCAGCATGATCGGCCCGGTCCGGTGGCCGGTGGTCTCCAGCCAGTTGGCGATGCCCGGGTTCTGCTCGGAGATCACGTAGCGCATCCGACCGTCCGGGTCGACGACCGACTGCGCCTTGGTGAGCGAGGTCTGGTGGGTCTCGTAGTCGGTGGAGGCGTACCAGTCCGAGCCGATCTGGATCGCCTGGTAGCTGCAGTCGGTGCACTCCGGCACCGTGACCACGAGCGCCTCGTCGTCCGCGAGCTCGTAGTGGCCGATCGACGAGCGCTGCGACTCCAGCCCGCCCGGCGTCGACCTCGGCGGAGTGAGGGTGTTGACCGGCTCCTGGTACTGGAAGAAGTGCGGGAACGCGAACCAGGTCTGGATCGACCCGACCAGCAGCTTGCCGGCGATCTCGTACTTCTTCGCCAGCCGGTCACGGCCCGGGGGAGTGGCCGGCACGCCGAGCGTGTCGGTGCGCTCGATCCAGAGCCGGCCCGGCTCCTCGGTCTCCCAGTCGTTGAAGACCTCGCGGATGATCAGGTTCTTGGCGCCGGGCAAGGGTCCGAACCGCCACTCGAAGGTGCCGTCGGGCGCGACGTCCAGCTCGCGGTCGTCGAACGCGGCCAGCGAGGCGGGGGCCGAGTCGGCGGAGTACGACCCACCCATCACCTGGAAGGACAGGTCGGCGGTGGTGCCGCGGCGGCCGCGCAGGACGTACTCCGCGTCGCCGTCGAGGTACGCCGACCAGTAGAGCGCGTCGGGATTGTCCAGGCCCTGCCGGGAGAACTGGTGCGTGGAGTTGATCAGCACCGGGTGCGCGAGGTCGTGGTCGAACGCCATCTGCAGCGAGGCCCGGATCCGCCCGGCCAGGTAGGCGTAGCCCTCGTCGAGGTCCTGCTCGGTCGTGATGAACTCGGCGTTGCGGACCAGCTCCTCCGCCTCCGCGATCGCGTCGGTGAACGGTTGGGTCAGGTGGTCGCTCACTGGCTGACCTTGGCGATGATGTTCTCGGCGTACTGCTCGAGGTGCTGCACCTTCTTCTCCAGCGGCTCGGTGTCCGGCCCCTTGATGTAGGGCACCCGGAAGCCGACGATGCAGTCGGTCACGCCCTTGTCCTCGAGCCGCTTCACGCCGTCCGGGTCGTAGGCGTCGTAGGAGATCACGTGGATCTCGAAGTCGTCCCGCTCGTCGCCCTCGGCCTTGCGGATCTCGGCGAGCCGGGCCAGCAGCCGGTCCAGCTCCTCGCCGTCGCCGCCGGCGTGCATCCAGCCGTCGCCCTTGACCACCGCCCGGCGCAGCGCGGCGTCGCTGTGGCCGCCCACCAGCAGCGGGATCGGCTCGGTCGGCGCCGGGCACTGCTTGAGCGGCGCGAACTGGTAGAACTCCCCGTCGTAGCCGAAGAAGCTCGCCTTGGCGAGGTCAGGCCGCGCAGGATGTCCATGCACTCGTCCATCCGCTTGCCGCGCCGCTCCCACGGGACGCCGAGCGTCTCGAAGTCCTCGGGCCACGGCGACAGGCCGACGCCGAGGCCGAGCCGGTTCTCGGAGAGGTAGGCGACCGACGACGCCTGCTTGGCGACGAGCACCGGCGGGCGGACGGGCAGCTTGAGCACGAACGGCGTGAACCGGAGCGTGGTCGTGACCGCGGCCAGGTGCGCGGTCAGCACCATCGTCTCGATGAACTCCTTGCCCTCGAGGAACTCCCGGTCGCCGGTGTCGGTGTAGGGGTACTTCGAGTCGGACTCCTGCGGGTAGATCAGGCTGTCGGCCACGGTCATGCTCGTGTAGCCGGCCGCCTCGGCGGCCTGCGCGAGCGGGGCGTAGTACGTCGCCTGCGTCATCGCCTCGGCGTAGGTGAATCTCATCGGACCTCGTCTTTTCGGTGATCGAGCCTGTCGAGATACTAGAACGTGTTTCAGTTCTGTGCCAGAGTGTCCCGCGTGGAGCTGCAGCCAGATCTCGGACCGCCTCGAGATCGAGGAGGTGCTGGTCCGCTACACCCGCGCCATCGACACCGGCGAGTGGGACGCGCTCGACACGGTCTTCACCCCGGACGCGGCGATCGACTACACGCAGACCGGCGGCATCGCCGACTCCTACCCCACGGTCAAGGCCTGGCTGGCCGAGAACCTGCCGATGTTCCCGCGCCGGATGCACATGCTCGGCCAGGTCGAGATCCGGATGGATCCGGGCGCCGACGAGGCCGACGTGGCGGCGTACTTCTCGAACCCGATGATCTTCACCCAGCAGGACGGCTCGGAGCTGCTGTGGGAGTTCGGCGGCATCTACCACCACCGGATGGTGCGGACGCCCGCCGGCTGGCGCAGCCGCGAGCTGCTCGAGGAGCTCATCTGGAAGCGCGGGCATCTGATGGCCAACGCGAAGGTCAAGAAGCGCCCGGACGGCCTGGACTCACCCGGTCGTGCCCCGGATCATCAAGCGGATGTCCCGGCTCAACGTCTGGCTCTACCGCCGCACCGGCGGCCGGATCGGCGGGAAGTGGCGGGTCGGGTCGGCCCTCTTCAAGCCGGTGCCGGTGCTGCTGCTCGACCACCGCGGCCGGAAGTCCGGCCGTGAGTTCACCACGCCCCTGCTCTACCTGAAGGACGGGCCGAACGTCGTGGTCGTGGCCTCGCAGGGCGGGCTGCCGCGGAATCCGCAGTGGTACCACAACCTGGCGGCGCACCCGGAGACGACGATCCAGATCCGGTCGGAGGTACGCCGCGTGCGCGCTCGCACCGCCACCCCTGACGAGCGGGCGGCGCTGTGGCCGAAGCTGGTCGGCCTCTATGCCGACTTCGACAACTACCAGCGCTGGACCGACCGCCAGATCCCGGTGGTGATCTGCGAGCCGCGGTGACCGTCGGGGCACCTCTGGGTGGCAGCCCCTTGCGGCGTCGGTGACAATGGGCGTCGTTGGTCTCGCAACACCAGGGGGTTCCGTCCGATGCCTGACCGTCCTACACCCGATCGGGATCGACCCGACCGCGAGGACCATCCGGTCGTCGCCGGGCTGGTCGCGCTCGTCGGGGTCGGCCTCGCCGTCGGCCTGATCGCCGGCCTGGCCGCGCTGGTCGGTGTCCAGGTGCTCGGCATCGGCAACGCCGGCGCGTCCGACCGGGCCACGGCCGAGCAGTCGCTCTACGTCCCCAAGCCGGAGCCGACCAAGGCCGAGAGCGGCCCGCTGGTCACCCTGGCGCCGGATCCGTCCGGCAGCGGCAACGGCAGCGGCAAGCCGAAGCCGCCCAAGGGCTCGCCGACCAAGAAGCCGGACAAGGAGATCTCGCTCTCCGCCTCGCAGACCGAGGTGTCGGCGATGGAGCAGATCGACCTGACCGGCGTCTACCCCGGCGGCGAGGGCGCGATCCTCCAGGTGCAGCGCTTCACCAGCGGCTCCTGGACCGACTTCCCGGTGACGGTCTCCGTCAGCGACGAGACGTTCACGACCTACGTGCAGACCAGCCAGGGCGGCGTCAACAAGTTCCGGGTCATCGACACCGACACCGACCTGTTGTCGAACGAGGTCCGGATCACCGTCCGCTGAGGCCGGCTCGAGCTCGCGTGCGGTCGAGCCGCCGGGTCCAGTAGCCGACCCAGGCGGTGCCGAGCACCCCGAGCACGCCCAGCACCACGCAGGCGGCGGCGAGCGGGGCGAGGGCGGCGACCGCGCCGACCAGCAACGGGCCGCCGCTGTTGCCGATGTCGCCGCACAGTCGCCAGCCGCCGAGGTACTGCGCCCGGCCGGTCGTCGGGGCGGTGTCGGCGCCGAGCGTCATCACGATGCCGGACCCCAGGCCGTTGCCGACGGCGATCAGCACCATCACCGCCGCCACCCCGGCCGCGTCGGTGGTGAAGGGCAGCAGGAAGCACGCGACGGCCACCGCCGCGACGACGGGTACGGCGACGACCGCGCGGCCGCGACGGTCCATCAGCCAGCCGCCGGGGTAGAAGAACGCGATGTCGATCGCCGCGGCCAGCGCGAAGATCAGCGACGTCGTGGTCGCCGAGATGCCGAGATGGTCGGCCCACAGCGGGAGCAGCCCGGTCCGGACCGACCGCGACGCCGAGATCACGATCACGGCCACGCCGAGCGTGAGCAGCGTCGACCGGTGCGCCAGCAGCACGCTGCGCACCGACGCGTGCCCCACCCGGGCGTCCTCGGCCCGGGTCTCGGCGCTCAGGTCCGGCATCAGCAGCGCCAGCAGGGCGGCTGCGACCGCGAAGGCCGCGGCCATGGCGAAGACCCAGCGCAGGCCCGCGACGTGGATGACGCCGGCGCCCAGGAGGGGTCCGACGAGGATGCCGACTCGTTGGCTGCCGCCCAGCGCCGACAGGGCGCGGGCCCGGTAGGGCGCCGGCACCGCGTCGATGATGAAGCCCTGCCGGGCGATCAGGAACACCGACCACGCGGCGCCACTGACCATCACCGTCGCCGCGAGCGCGAGGACCGACGCCGTGGCGGCGGCCCCGAGCAGGGCCGCGCCCTCGACCATCCCGGCGAGGAAGAGCGACCGGCGCTCGCCGATCCGCGCGACCAGGGCGCCCGAGGGCAGCGCCGCCACCAGCGTCCCGATCCCGAGGAGGCCGACGACGAGCGCCGCCGTACTGACGTCGGCGCCGAGGTCGCGGGCACGCAGCGCGAGGACCGGGAGCACGGCACCGTGCCCGATCGAGTTGACCACCGTCGGGGCGTACGCCGCGACGGCGACGTCACGCAGCCGGAACTGCTCGTCTCGGCTCGTCGGCGATGGCATCGGATCCATCCAACACCAGGGCGCGGACGGGGTCGCGGCGACGGGACCGGACCATCGCGCGCACGGCCGGCTGGCCGAGCAGCACGCCGCCGAGCACCAGCACCATGCCCAACGCCTGGGCGACGCCGAAGGCCTCACCCGCCAGCGCGATCCCGATCACGACGCCGGCGACCGGGTTCAGCAGGCCGACCAAGGACACAGCCCCCGCCTCCATCCGGCGCAGGCCGGTGAACCACGCGACGTAGGCGAGGGCGGTGCCGAACACGCAGATGTAGAGGAAGCCCCCGATGGCGCGCGCGTCGAGCGCCGGCGGCGCGCCCTCGGCCAGCGCGGCGACGGGCACCAGGACGATGCCGCCCGCGACCAGCTGCCAGGCCGTGAACGTGAGCATGTCCACCGGCGGCTGCCAGCGCTTCGCGAGCACGAAGCCCAGGCTGGACAGGCCGACCGCGCCCAGGGAGGCGGCCACGCCGATGAGGTTGGCGCTCACCCCGCCGCGCAGGACCAGCATCGCCACGCCGACGATCCCGATCGCCGCACCCACGAGCGAGGCGGCCGCGGGTCGCTCCGCGATCAGCCCCCACGCCGTGAGCATCACGACGATCGGCGCGGTCGCGGTCAGCGTGGCGGCGAGGCCGCCCGGGAGGTGGTAGCCGGCGAGGAAGATCAGCGGGAAGAAGGCGCCGACGTTGAGGAGGCCGAGCAGGCCGGCCCGCCACCACCAGTCGCCGGAGGGGAGTCGTCTGGTGAACGCGAGCATCGCGAGGCCGACCGGGAGCGCGCGGACGGCGGCCCCGAACAGCGGCCGGTCGGGCGGGAGGAAGTGGGCGGTCACGTAGTACGACGAACCCCAGGCGATCGGGGCGATCGCCGTGAACGCGATGATCCGCCAGTTAGTTTCCACGGAAAACATAATAATTGACGGGGAAGATATATTCCAGCCATGGAACGAGAGCTGGACCACGTCGGCCGGATCATGGACCAGTGGGGCCGCGAGCGTCCGGACCTGGACGTCTCGCCGCAGGGGGTGATCGGCCGCCTCCACCGGGTCGCCGCCCGGCTGACGGAGGAGCTCGTGAGTGTGTACGCCGAGTTCGGGCTCGGCGAGGGTGAGTTCGACGTGCTGGCCACCCTGCGGCGATCCGGGGCGCCGTACGAGCTGACGCCGGGCGAGCTGGCTGCGTCGACGATGGTGACGTCGGGGGCGGTCACGAAGCGGGTCGACCGGCTCGCCGAGCGGGGCCTGGTCACGCGCCGGGTGGGTGAGCGGGACGCACGCGGCCGGGTGATCGCGCTGACGCCGTCCGGCCGGGAGCTGATCGACCGCGCCTTCGAGGCGCACATGGCCAACGAGCACCGGCTGCTCGACAGTCTCGGCGACATCGACCGGACCCGCCTGGCCCGCCTGCTCGAGGCCTGGGGTCGCGCGCTGGGCGAGGACTAGACGGGCGACGAAACCCCTAGAGTCCCGCCATGGCCACCGTGGACATCAGGCCGTTCGAGGACGAGGACGCCGTCGACATCGCGGCGCTGTCCGAGACCGTCGAGTGGCCCTCGCTGACCGACCCCGACGTCGTGCGCCGGATGTGCACCGCGCCCGGCTCGGTCGCCTACGTCGCCGAGGAGCAGGGCAGCCGGCTGGTCGGCTGGGCGCAGGCGCTCGGCGACGGGGTGCTCCAGTCGCACCTCAGCTTCGTGGCCGTCCACCCCGACCACCGGCGGCGGGGGATCGGCCGGCTGCTCGTGGTGGCGACGTTCCAGGCGACCCGGACCAAGCGGATGGACCTGATCACCGACACCGCGCAGCCCTTCTACGCGAACTTCGCGCACAAGCGGATGGCGGGCTTCCGGATCTACCCCGGCGCCTGAGTGCCACCTCTCAGGAAGTTCTTGGCGGACGCGGGAACACCGCCGGGTCGCTCCTGCGTTGAGTCCTGTGAACAGAGTTGAGTTGAATGCACTCAACTTGTTTGCCAGACTCACCGCCTGCGGCCGAGGATGGGCCCGCAGCACACGAACTCAACCGGAGGTAGGCAACCATGGCACGTGCGGTCGGTATCGACCTCGGGACGACCAACAGCGTCGTCTCGGTCCTCGAGGGTGGCGAACCCACCGTCATCGCAAACGCGGAAGGCGCCCGCACCACCCCGTCGGTCGTCGCCTTCGCCAAGTCCGGCGAGGTCCTCGTCGGCGAGGTCGCGAAGCGGCAGGCGGTCACGAACGTCGACCGCACGATCCGGTCGGTCAAGCGCCACATGGGCGAGGACTGGACCGCGGAGATCGACGACAAGAAGTTCACTCCGCAGCAGATCAGCGCCTTCGTGCTCCAGAAGCTCAAGCGGGACGCCGAGGCCTACCTCGGCGAGACCGTGACCGACGCGGTGATCACCGTGCCGGCGTACTTCTCCGACGCGCAGCGGCAGGCGACCAAGGAGGCGGGCGAGATCGCCGGCCTCAACGTCAGCCGGATCGTCAACGAGCCGACCGCCGCCGCGCTGGCCTACGGCCTCGACAAGGGCGACGACCAGACCATCCTCGTCTTCGACCTCGGTGGCGGCACGTTCGACGTGTCCCTCCTCGAGATCGGCGAGGGCGTCGTCGAGGTCAAGGCGACCTCCGGCGACAACCACCTCGGTGGTGACGACTGGGACGCCCGCGTCGTCGAGTGGATGGTCAAGAAGTTCAAGGACAACAACGGCGTCGACCTCGGTGCCGACAAGATCGCCAAGCAGCGCCTCCAGGAGGCCGCGGAGAAGGCGAAGATCGAGCTGTCCTCGTCCTCCGAGACCACGATCCACCTGCCCTACATCACCCACGGCGAGTCCGGCCCGCTCCACTTCGAGGAGAAGCTGACCCGCAGCGAGTTCCAGAAGATGACGTCCGAGCTGCTCGACCGCACCCGCGAGCCCTTCAAGTCGGTGCTCCGTGACGGCGGCGTCCAGATCGCCAACATCGACCACGTCGTCCTCGTCGGCGGCTCCACCCGGATGCCCGCCGTGACCGACCTGGTCAAGGAGCTGCTCGGCGGCAAGGAGCCCAACAAGGGCGTGAACCCGGACGAGGTCGTCGCCGTCGGCGCCGCCCTCCAGGCCGGCGTGCTCAAGGGCGAGGTCAAGGACGTGCTCCTGCTCGACGTCACCCCGCTGTCGCTCGGCATCGAGACCAAGGGCGGCGTGATGACCAACCTGATCGAGCGCAACACCACGATCCCGACCAAGCGGTCCGAGATCTTCACGACCGCCGACGACAACCAGCCGTCGGTCGAGATCAAGGTCGCCCAGGGCGAGCGCCAGATGTGGGCGCAGAACCAGCCGCTCGGCAACTTCGAGCTGACCGGCCTGCCCCCGGCGCCGCGCGGCATCCCGAAGATCGAGGTCACCTTCGACATCGACGCCAACGGCATCGTCCACGTGTCCGCGAAGGACCAGGCCTCCGGCCGCGAGCAGTCCATGCGGCTCACCGGCGGCTCGGCGCTGAGCAAGGACGAGATCGACCGGATGGTGCGCGAGGCCGAGCAGTACGCCGAGGAGGACGCCAAGCGCCGCGACACCGTGGAGACCCGCAACCAGGCCGACTCCCTCGTCTACTCCACCGAGAAGTTCCTCGAGGAGAACGCCGAGAAGCTTCCGGACGACGTCAAGGACGAGGTCCGCGCCGACGTCGACGCCCTCAAGGCCACCCTCGAGAACGACGAGGCGTCCGGCGACGAGATCAAGGCCGGCGTCACCAAGCTCGGCGAGTCCAGCCAGAAGATGGGCGCGGCGATGTACGCCGCGGCCGAGGCCGACTCCGCCGCTGCGGGCGGCACCACCGGCTCGACCGGTGAGGCCGACGAGGACGTCGTCGACGCCGAGATCGTCGACGAGGAGCCCGCCGAGAGCACCGACGCCACCGACGGCTCCGAGGGCTCCGGGGACGAGAGCAAGTGACCCAGGACCCCAGCCACGGCGACCAGGGTCCTCCCGCCGACGCGGGTGCGCCGTTCGTGCCGGAGCCCGAGCCCGCCGACGCCCCTGAGGCGTCGGCGGGCCCGGCCCACTCGTTCGGCGACAGTGCGGCGGAGATGGCCAACGAGACCGAGGTCGAGGAGGCCCGCGAGGCCTCCCCGGCCGAGGACGAGCTGACCGTGACCCAGATGGCGCTGGCGGAGCGGACCGCGGACCTCCAGCGGATCCAGGCCGAGTTCGTCAACTACAAGAGGCGCGTCGACCGGGACCGCGACCTGATCCGTGAGAACGCGACGTACTCCGCGCTCACGCCGATCATCGACGTCCTCGACACCATCGACCGGGCGCGGGAGCACGGCGACCTCGACCCCGGCTTCCAGGCCGTGGCCGACCAGCTCGAGCGGGTCGTGGCCGGTCTGGGGCTGACCAAGTTCGGCGCCGTCGGCGACGTCTTCGACCCGACCATCCACGAGGCCCTCTCCCACATCGGCGAGGACCCCGAGGTCGAGGTCACCACCTGCAAGGTGGTCGCGCGGTCGGGCTACCGGATCGGCGAGCGCGTCGTGCGCGCCGCGCAGGTGCTGGTGGTTGATCCCGCGAGCGGGCCGAGCGAGCAGTAACACTGGGACAAGGCAAGCGAGAGGGAGAGGGGGTGCGCGAGTGAGCACGACCGACGGGATGCGGGCCGACTGGGCCGGCAAGGACTTCTACGACGTCCTCGGGGTGAAGAAGGACGCGTCGCAGGACGAGATCAAGAAGGCCTATCGCAAGCTCGCTCGCGCCAACCACCCCGACTCCAACCCGGGCGACACCGCCAAGCACGACCGGTTCAAGGCGGTCGCCGAGGCCTACGACGTCGTCGGTGACGCCGAGAAGCGCAAGAAGTACGACGAGATGCGCTCGCTCTACGGCTCCGGCGGGTTCCGCGGTGGGTTCCCCGGCGGCCAGGGCGGCGGCGGAGGCGGGTTCGACATCAACGACCTGCTCCGCGACCGCGCCGGCGGCGGCTTCGGTGACATGTTCGGCGACCTGTTCGGCGGTCGCGGGCGCCAGCAGCAGCGGCGGCCGCAGAAGGGCTCCGACGTCGAGACCACCGCGACGATCAGCTTCACCGACGCGCTCGAGGGCGTGACCATCTCGCTGCGGCTGACCTCGGACGCGCCCTGCCCCGACTGCTCCGGCACCGGCGGCAAGCCCGGCACCAAGCCGCACATCTGCCCCGAGTGCGAGGGCGCGGGCTTCGTCGTGTCGTCCGTCGGCGGCGCGTTCTCCATGAACGAGACCTGCCCCGCCTGCGGCGGCCGGCAGCTCGTCTACGACGAGCCCTGCCCGACCTGCCAGGGCAGCGGTCGCGGCATGTCCGCCCGCACGATCCAGGCCCGGATCCCCGCCGGCGTCAAGGACGGGCAGCGGATCCGGATCAAGGGCAAGGGCGCGGCCGGCGAGAACGGCGGCCCGGCCGGTGACCTCTACGTCGTCGTCAAGGTCTCCTCGCACCGCCTGTTCGCGCGCAAGGGCGACGACCTGACCCTCGACGTACCCGTCTCCTTCGACGAGCTGGCCCTCGGCGCGGACATCAAGGTCCCGACCCTGGGCGGCGCGCCGGTCACGCTCAAGATCCCGGCCGGCACCCCCGACGGGCGCACCTTCCGGGTCCGCGGCAAGGGCGCCCGCAAGGCCGACGGCACGTACGGCGCGCTGCTGGCGACCGTGCGCGTGCACGTGCCGGCCGTGCTCGACGAGCAGGCCCGGGCAGCCGTCCAGGCCTACCGCGAGGCGACCTCCGGCAAGCCGCTGCGGGCCAACCTGTTCGAGGGCTCGATCGATGACGACAACCCGTTCGACGCGCCCGGTCCCGACGCCGCCGTCTACGTGATCAGCGTGGCGGCGGAGCTCACCGGCCTGCACCCGCAGACGCTGCGCACCTACGAGCGGATGGGCCTGATCACCCCGGGCCGGACCGTCGGCGGCGGCCGCCGCTACTCCCACCGCGACATCGAGCTGCTCCGGTCGATCGCCGAGCTGACCTCCTCCGGCATCGGCATCGAGGGCGTGCGCCGGCTGCTCGACCTCCAGAACCGGGTCACCGCGCTCCAGGTCCGCAACGAGGAGCTGATCGCCGAGCTCGAAGCCACCCGCGAGGCTCTCCGCCAGGCCCTCGCCGGCCGGCGTACCTCCGGCCAGCCGGTCAACAAGCTGCCCGTCCTCCGCCAGCCCGATCCCGGCCAGGCGCTCGTCGTCTGGCGCCGCGGGCGCTGACGCGCCTGCCCAAATCCCTGGTTAACCAGGGATTTGGGCTGTTGGCCAGGGAAACTTCCTTGGCCCAGCGCGCATTTCCCTGGTTAACCAGGGAAATGCGCAGACCGTAACCACCGCCCGCCCACCCGCGTTGCCTCACTACCCGACGCATGTGAGCCACTTGACAAACACTGGCAATTTGTCAAGTGGCCTCGTTACCCTCGTCCGGGTGTCACCGGCGCACGACGGGAGGGAGGCCACGTGGTCGCGGAGTTCTTCGCCGACATCGACTGGCTGCACTTCCTGACCATCCCGGTCTTCACCGGCGTCGTGGGCTGGCTGATCAACTGGTCGGGCCTGGTCATGCTGTTCAGCCCGGTGCGCTTCCACGGCGTCCGGATCCCCGGCATGCGCGAGCTGGCGACGATCCTGCCGCGCAAGGTCCAGGAGGTGCCCGGCATCCTCCAGGGCGGCATCGGCTGGCAGGGGATCATCCCGGCCCGGGCGGCCAAGATGGGCAGCATCGCCGTCGACAAGGCGATCTCGAAGCTCGGTACGCCGAGCGAGTTCTACCAGCAGCTCGAGCCCGAGCAGATCGCCGAGCACATCGTCACCGTCTTCCGCCCGGACATCCCGCAGCTCGTCGACGACGTGATGCGCCAGGACCACCCGCGGCTGTGGCGCGACCTGCCCGGCCCGGTCCGCACCGCCGTCGTGGAGCGGGTGCAGGCCCAGCTGCCGAGCGTGGTCGGCCGGGTGACCGACGAGATCGGCATCCACATCGACCAGCTGCTCGACCCCAAGATCATGGTGATCGACCACTTCCGCGCCAACCCGTCCCTGGTGGTGCGGATCTTCCGCGACTTCGGCCAGCGCGAGCTGAACCTGATGGTCGCCTTCGGCTTCGTCTTCGGGTTCCTGCTCGGCATCCCGGTCGCGTTCGTCGACCACGCCTTCGGTCAGTGGTGGCTGCTGCCGGTGCTCGGCGTCGTCGTCGGCTGGCTGACCAACGCGCTGGGCATGTGGCTGATCTTCGAGCCACCCGAGCCGCGCAAGATCCTCGGGATCACCGTCCATGGCCTCTTCCCGCGGCGCCAGGACGAGGCCGCGGAGGTCTACGCCCGGATCATCGCCGAGGACGTGATCACCCTCGAGCGGATCGGCGACTTCCTGCTCGACGGACCGCGCGGCGACCGGACCCGGTCGATGCTGGCGACCGCGATGCGGCCGGCGATCGACAAGGCGGCAGGCCCGGCGCGGGCCGCGGTGCGGGTGGCGGTCGGCCCGGCCCGCTTCGACACGATCCGCGACTCGGTCGCCCGCGAGGCGGTCGGGCGCACGCTGACGCCGTTCCGGGACCCAGAGTTCAGCCGGCGCCAGGCCGAGAAGATCCGGGCACTGGTGGCGACCCGGACCAAGGAGCTGCCGCCCCGCGACTTCGTGGAGATGATGCGGGCCGCGATCAGGGAGGACGAGTGGATGCTGTACGCCCACGGCGCGATCATGGGACTCGGCGGGGGCTTCGTGCACCTGTGGCTGTTCGGGGTGAGCGGATGACCACGCCCGAGCTCCCCGACCGCGACTCGATCGGTCCCGCAGTGGACGCGCTGCCCGGCCTGGCCAGGGTCGCCGCCTCGGCCTGGTGGCACACCACCGAGTGGGGAGTGCGTACGTCGGCGCGCGCCGGCCGCCGCGTGGTCCGCGCCGTCGCCGACCCGACCGAGGCGGCCGCGCTGGCCCGCGACGCCACCGGGGCCGCGTCGGTGCTGGGCGAGCTGGCCCGGTCCGTCTCCGCGGGCGTACCGCTCGCCACCGCCCTGACCACGCGCGGGGGAGTCGCTCGGCGAGCTGGCCGAGCCGGCACCGTCCACCAACGGTCGCGCGCCGCACCCGCCCACCCTCCGGGAGCGCGGGGCCGAGCTGCTCGAGCGCTCGCGCGACGTGTGGAACGACGACGTCGCGCACCCGGCGTACGAACGGATCCTCGAGGAGCTCGCGCCCGACGAGGCACGGGTCCTGCTGCTCCTGCTCGAGGGCGGCCCGCAGCCGAGTGTCGACGTCCGCACCGGCGGGCCGGTCGGGATGGTCAACAGCCAGCTGGTCGCGCCCGGGCTGACCATGATCGGCGCCCGGGCGGGCTGCCGCCACCTCGACCAGGTGCCGTCCTACCTCAACAACCTGTTCCGGCTCGGCCTGGTCTGGTTCTCACGCGAGGCGCTCCGGGACCCGATGGAGTACCAGGTCGTCGAGGCCCAGCCGGACGTGCTGGCGGCGATGCACTCGGTGAAGTTCGCGAAGGTGGTGCGGCGCAGCATCCACCTGACGCCGTTCGGCGCGGACTTCTGCCGGACCTGCCTGGCCGACGAGGACGTGGCCGAGGCGGCGCCGTTCCCGGCGCACGCCGAGCCGCCGGAGCCCGAGCCGGACGGCACGGTCTGACCGTGGCAGCGCTCAGGCGTAGTCGCGGTTGAGCGGGTAGGGCCGCACGAACTTCACGCGCCCGGCACTGGAGACCCGGTCCAGGTGCTTGATGATGCTCTCGATCGAGACGCCCTTCTCGATGAAGCCGAAGACCCCGGCCTCGAGCGCGTTCTCGACCATGTGAGTGGCGCCGATCGCCGAGAACGCGACCACCCGGGCGTCGGGGCACAGCTCGCGCAGCCGCGGCAGCACCTCGAGCCCGCCCATGTCGGGCATGTGCAGGTCGAGCAGCACGATGTCCGGCTGCGTGCTGGAGACGAGGTCGATCGCCTCGTTCGCGTCGGCGGCGGTGCCGACGACCTCCAGCGTGTCGGTCGTCAGTCCCAGCTGCAGCAGGTCGCGGACGTCGACGTCGTCGTCGACGACGACGATCCGCAGCCGCGCTCGCTGTTGTTCCGGCTCACTGACGGCCTCGACCGGCTCGGCCGACTTGGCCTGCCGCTTGCCGAAGAGCTTCCCCATGCTCGCTTCTCCCCCTGATGACGACTCCCCCCAAGAAGCCGGTCACCTGATGGTAGGGGTGCGCAGAGTGCCGCAAAGGCAAAATCCTGATTTGCAGGACCGTCCCTGGGCGGGGTCAGGCAGGCGTCGCGGGCAGCGTGATCGTGAAGACCGCACCGCCGCCCGGGGCCGCGGTGTGGCCCACCGACCCGCCCTGCGCCTCGGCGAGCACGTGCACGACGTACAGGCCGAGGCCCACGCCCTCGGCCGCGGTGCCCTCGGCCCGGGTGTACTCGCCGAACAGCTGCTCGCGGAACGACTCGGGCACGCCCGGCCCGCGATCGGTGACCTCGAGGCAGACGTACGCCGGGTCGGCCGCGGGCGCGCACCCGAAGCGTGTACGGCGGCCGGCCGTACTTGCGGGCGTTGCTCACCAGGTTGTGCACCATCTGCTCGAGCCGGCGCGGGTCGGCCACCACGGTCCGGGGGTCGTCGACCTCCACGGTGGCGGACTCCAGTTCCTCGCCCTGGCTGCGCATGATCTCGCCCGGGTCCACGTCGGCCGTCTCGATCCGCAGGGTGCCGTGCTGGGCCTGCGCCTGAGTCAGCAGGTCTCCGGCCACGTTGTCGAGCAGTCCGGCCTGGTGCCCGATCGCGTCGATGAGCCGGGTCCGCTCGGCGGCGTCCAGGTCCGAGCCGCCGCTGACCAGCGCCTCGACCAGTCCGCTGATGACCGCGGCGGGGGCGCGCAGCTCGTGGGCGGTGGCGGCGACCCGGCGGCGGAGCTCGTCCTCAGCCTCGTCCACCCGGTCGAGGTAGAGGAACAGGGAGTCGCCGCCGCTGCGCAGCGTCGCCTTCAGCCGGTGGTCGAGCTGCTCGACCTCGAACGTCTCGGTGCCCTCGGCGCCGTGCACGACGATCAGGCTCGCGAGCGCCGGAGCGGTGGCGTAGAGCGGAGTGCCCGGCCGGCAGGCCCTCCCGAGCAGCTCGTTGGCGGTCTCGTTGGCGCTCACCACGCGGTACATCGGCTCGTTGGCGATCTCGATGATGCCGAACGGCGCCAGCCGCGCCGACTCCGCGGGTGGCGGGGGAGGAGGGTGCTCCTCGCGCTGCGGCGGCTGGTCGGAGACGATGGTCAGGGCGCGCGGCGGAGGTGGCGCGTCGTCGCTCGTGACGTCGCGGACGTAGTCGAGGATCGTGCGCAGCGGCACGCCCTTCTGGAGGTAGCCGTCGGCGCCGGCCGCCAGTGCCCGGCGGGTCATCTGCGCAGCCCCGAACCCGGACAGCACCACGATCTTCGCGTCCGGGCACAGCTGCCGCAGCGTCGGCAGCGCCTCCAGCCCGTCCATGACCGGCATCGCCAGGTCGAGCAGGATCACGTCGGGGACGTGGCTGCGGGCGACCTCGATCGCCTCGGCGCCGTCGCCGGCCTCGGCGACCACGTCGAACCCGCCGCTCTCGAGCGCGAGCCGCAGGAGGTCGCGGAGGTCGGGGGTGTCATCGACGATGACGACGCGCAGCGGCTGGGCCGCCGCCGTGGCATTCACGTGGTCGACCCCCCGGAGCGCGGCTCACCCGGCCGCTCGTCGGCCGTCTCCGGCAGGGGTACGTCGTGCGGCTCGGTCGTCACGGCCGGGGCGCTGCGCAGCATGTTGATGGCGAAGTGCTCGCTGCCGAGCAGGTCGGTGATCATCCGGCTGGCCGAGTCGATGGCGGAGCTCAGCGCGCGGTCGGCCTTGTCCGGCTCGCCGAGGTCGAGCGCCATCTTGGCGACCACGAGGCCCTGGAGCACGTTGTCGTTGATCTCGAGCGCCTGCTGCTCGCGCTGCCGCATGTCCTCGAACAGCTTGGCCCCCTGCATCAGGGAGGAGTAGGTGCGCCGCAGCGTCCAGTAGTAGATGCCGACCAGCGCGCCGATGACGTCCCAGATCGCGAGCGGCCAGCCCCACGCCGTACGCATCGCCAGGCCCTGCACCTCGTCCAGCCCGAACGCCGGCAGCAGCATGTGCACGGAGTGCGCGCCGTGGTGGACCGAGCAGGTGAAGAAGATCGCGGCCGTGGCCGCGCCGAGCGGGTTGGTCCAGAGCTGCCGGCTCTTCGCGAGCGGCACGATGATCGCCAGCGAGATCATCATGTAGACCACGGCGATGATGGCGTTGCAGACCAGGCCGATGACCCAGGTGGTCATGTGGTCACTTCCTCTCGCGTGCGGTCGGTGCGGTGCTCATGCCGCGGCTCCGCTGATGGACAGGAAGCCGAGGGCCAGCACCGAGAGCGTCAGCCAGAACAGCACGAAGGGATGGACGGGACCGCCGCGTTCGGGCTGGTCTGCGGGATCCTCGTGGAGAAGTCGCAGGCAGCCGACCACGATCACAACCTCCCACAGTGCGCAGGTGAGGTCCCACGGGCCCAGTGGTTCGGTGCCGATTCCCGGGACGCCGACCGTGCGGGACACGAGCCAGAGGCCGAGCACCGCGGCGTTTCCGGTGATGCCCGCGCGCAGGAGGAGCGGCGTGGGCGACTGCCAGACGAGCGCGCCCCAGATCAGCTGGGCGGCCGCGCACGCAATGAAGAACGTGCCGACCATCGCCGCGTCGCCGAGGTGCTGGGGAGCGACGGCCGCGTGGACGCCGGCGGCTGCGAGGCTGCTGATGACCACCACCGGGAGGAGCACCTGCGTCTGCGCGTCCGTGGGCCGGGCCTCGACCTCGGGCCGGGTGGGTGTCGGCAGGCCCAGCGTGCCCTGGCTGAGCCGTCGGCGGAGCTCGTGGACCCGCCGGTCGTGCTCGTCGAAGCCGGGCGCTGCGGGATGGGCGCGCTCCAGGAAGGCGGGCAGGATCAGTGCGGTCACGCCGGCGAGCCCGGCCGCGACGATGCCGTAGTGCACGAGGTGCGCAAGGTCGGCCGGGCCGGTTGTCGAGACAAGTGACGACACCGTCCAGGGTCCTTCCAGCCGGTCGGGGGAAACCGGCACCCCACGAGGTTATTGCCCCGCACCACCCCTGGTCTGCTTCTTTGTCGAAGACACGCCCTGTCGTTATCTTCTCGGAGTTGAGTGGAACAGACTCAACTTTCGCCTCGTTGACGTAGGTGACGTCCACGCTGGATGCTCCAGCCGGGTCCACCACCAGGAGAAGACCACACATGAGCCAGTTCGGGGCCGAGAAGTTCACGACCCGCAGCCGGGAGGCGGTCGAGGCTGCCCAGGTGTCGGCGACCACCGCCGGCAACGCCGCCACCGAGCCGATCCACCTCCTCGTCGCGCTGCTCCGCCAGGCCGACGGGACCACCCGCAACCTGGTCGGCAAGGCCGGGGTCGACGCCGACGCGCTGACCGCGAAGGCCGAGCAGGTGCTGGAGGCGCTGCCCCGCGCCAGCGGCGCCACCGTCCAGCAGCCCGGCGCTTCGGCGGCGCTGACCCGCGTGCTCGCCGGGGCGCTCGACCTGGCCGGCTCGATGAAGGACGAGTACGTCGCCACCGAGCACCTGCTGATCGCCATCGCCGGCACCGAGAGCCCCGCGCAGAAGGTGCTCACCGACGCCGGCCTGACCGAGCAGGGGCTGCGCGAGAGCCTGACCGCCGTCCGCGGCAACCGCAGGGTCACCAGCCAGGAGGCGGAGTCGACGTACGAAGCGCTCGAGAAGTACTCCGTCGACATCACCCAGGCCGCGGAGGAGGGCCGCCTCGACCCGGTCATCGGCCGCGACGCCGAGATCCGCCGCGTCGTGCAGGTGCTGTCCCGGCGGACCAAGAACAACCCGGTCCTGATCGGCGAGCCCGGGGTCGGCAAGACCGCCGTCGTGGAGGGCCTCGCCCAGCGCGTCGTCGCGGGCGACGTCCCCGACTCCCTCAAGGGCCGCCGGGTGCTGAGCCTCGACCTGGCCGCGATGCTGGCCGGTGCGAAGTACCGCGGCGAGTTCGAGGAGCGGCTCAAGGCCGTCCTCGAGGAGATCAAGGACGCCGGCGGCCAGGTCGTGACGTTCATCGACGAGCTGCACACCGTCGTCGGCGCGGGCGCCGGCGGCGACTCCGCGATGGACGCCGGCAACATGCTCAAGCCGATGCTGGCCCGCGGCGAGCTGCACATGATCGGCGCCACCACGCTCGACGAGTACCGCGAGCGGATCGAGAAGGACCCCGCCCTCGAGCGCCGGTTCCAGCAGGTCTACGTCGGTGAGCCCAGCGTCGAGGACACCATCCAGATCCTGCGCGGCATCCAGGAGAAGTACGAAGCCCACCACGGTGTCCGGATCAGCGACGCCGCGCTGGTCGCCGCCGCCACCCTGTCCGACCGCTACATCCCCGGTCGCCAGCTGCCCGACAAGGCGATCGACCTGATCGACGAGGCGTCGTCCCGGCTGCGGATGGAGCACGAGTCCTCGCCCGACGAGGTCGACCAGCTCCGCCGCCAGGTCGACCGGCTCAAGATGGAGGAGTTCGCGCTCGCCAAGGAGACCGACGAGGCGACCCAGGAGCGGCTCGGGCGGCTGCGCGCCGACCTCGCCGACAAGGAGGAGTCGCTGCGCGCGCTCGAAGCCCGCTGGGAGCGCGAGAAGGCCACGCTCGAGGGCGAGGGTGAGCTGCGCCGCCGCCTCGACACGGTCCGCGTCGCTGCCGACCGGCTGATGCGCGAGGGCCGGCTCGACGAGGCCAGCGAGATCCTCTACGGCAAGATCCCCGAGCTCGAGCGCAAGCTCCGCGAGACCGAGGCCGCCGAGAAGTCCGACATCGAGCCGATGGTCGGCGAGGAGGTCGGGCCCGAGCAGGTCGCCGAGGTGGTGGAGGCCTGGACCGGCATCCCGACCGGCCGGATGCTCCAGGGCGAGACCGCCAAGCTGCTCGAGATGGAGTCGGTGATCGGCCGCCGCCTGATCGGCCAGCGAACCGCCGTCAACGCCGTGAGCGACGCCGTACGCCGCTCCCGCGCGGGCATCAGCGACCCGAACCGGCCGACCGGCTCGTTCCTGTTCCTCGGGCCGACCGGCACCGGCAAGACCGAGCTGGCCCGGTCGCTGGCGGACTTCCTGTTCGACGACGAGCGGGCGATCGTCCGGATCGACATGAGCGAGTACTCCGAGAAGCACGCCGTGGCGCGGCTGGTCGGCGCGCCTCCCGGCTACGTCGGCTACGAGGAGGGCGGCCAGCTCACCGAGGCGGTCCGCCGCCGGCCCTACTCCGTGGTGCTGCTCGACGAGGTCGAGAAGGCCCACCCGGAGGTCTTCGACATCCTGCTCCAGGTCCTCGACGACGGCCGGCTCACCGACGGCCAGGGCCGCACCGTCGACTTCCGCAACACGCTGCTGATCCTGACCAGCAACCTCGGCTCGCAGTACCTCGTCGACCCCACCCTCGACCCCGACAAGAAGAAGGAGTCGGTGCTCGCGGTCGTCCGGCAGTCGTTCAAGCCGGAGTTCCTCAACCGGCTGGACGAGGTGGTCATCTTCGACGCGCTCACCCGCGACGAGCTGGCCCACATCGTCGACCTGCAGCTCGGACTCCTCGAGAAGCGGCTGGCGGTGCGCCGGGTCGAGATCGAGGTGACCGACGGTGCCCGCGCCTGGCTCGCGGACGTCGGCTTCGACCCGGCGTACGGCGCCCGGCCGCTGCGCCGGCTGATCCAGACCGCGATCGGCGACCCGCTCGCCAAGATGCTGATCGCGGGCGACGTCCAGGACGGCGGCCGGGTGGTCGTCGACCGCGCCGGCGAGGGCGAGCCGGGACACGGCGGGCTCACGCTCATGCCCGCGTGATCCAATTGACTCACGATGAGTGAGCCCACGACCCTCGAACGACCACGCCAGGTGACGCTGGCCGCCTGGATGATCATCGCCGGGTCGGCGCTGGTGGTCGTCGCCGTCTTCGACCGGGTCGCCACCCTGCACCAGCTGGAGACCCAGGACGCCATCCGCCGCACGCTGTCCGAGCCGCCGGTCAACGGCCTCGGCCTGGAGTTCGAGTCCGCGCTCACCATCGTCCGGATCGGCTCGATGGTGGCCGGTGGCTGTGCCGCGGCGGCCGTGATCCTCGGTGTCCACGTGCTCCGGCGCAACCGCGGCGCCCGGCTCGCGCTGACGGTGCTCGCCCTGCCCATCTTCCTGAGCGGGCCGTTCCTCGGCGGCTTCCTGTCCTCGCTGGTCGCGGTGTCGGCCGTGCTGCTCTGGCTGGAGCCGTCGCGCGACTGGTTCGACGGGAAGGCCCCGCGCCCCCGTCCACAGCCCGAGCCCCCTCCGCCGACGGCCGGCTGGCCACCACCCCTCGCACCCCCGGACCTCCCCCCCGGCGCGTCCGGACCCCGGCCGCACCAGGGCTTCGGGTCGGTCCCGTCCGGCGGCAGCGCCCCGCCGTCCTACGCGCCCCCGCCTCCCGGCGCGCGCCCGTACGACGCGCCGCCACCGCCGGCCGCGCCGTACGCCCCGCCGTGGCAGGCCGCGCCGCCTCGCCCGGCCCAGCGCCCCGCCGCGGTGGTCGTCGCCTGCATCTGCACCTGGGTGTTCTCGTCGCTGGTCCTCCTCGCGATGGCCGGCACCGCCCTGATCGTCGCGACCATCCCGGACCAGGTGTTCGACGAGATGAACCGCCAGAACCCCGACTTCCGCAGCCAGGGCATGTCCGAGGAGTCGTTCACCAACGCCCTCTACCTGGTGACCGCGTTGGTCGTCGCCTGGTCGCTGTCCGCGATCCTGCTCGCCGTCCTCGCGTTCCGTCGCTCGCCCTGGGCCCGCGTCGCGCTCCTGGCCTCGGCCGGGGGAGCGGCCGGCCTGTGCCTGCTCGGCTCGCTGCAGTTCGTGCCGATGATGGTGCCGCTGTTCGCGTGCGTGCGTCACGTTTTCGCTGCTGCTGCGGCCGGATGTCCGCGCCTGGTTCGCCGCGCCGTGATCCAATGCAGCCATGAGTGACACGAACAACCCCGGGGAGAACCCCGCCGGAGGCCCGCCGCCCCAGCCGAACCCCTACGGCCAGCCGCCGGCCGGCCAGGAGCCGTACGGCCAGCCGCCCGAGGCGCAGCCGGCCTACGGCCAGCGCCGGGGTACGCCAGCCCGCCTACGGCCAGCAGCCCGCCTACGGGCAGCCGCCTACGGCCAGCCGGCGTACGGCGCTCCCGGTCGACCCCGACAAGCGCCCGGGCACGGTCACCGCGGCCGGTGTCATCACCCTGATCTTCGCCGGGCTGACGCTTGCTCTCCGGCGCCTTGGCCTGGTGCCTGCTCGCGGCCAGAGGACGACTTCGTGAGCGAGCTCGAGAACCAGGGTTCGACCTCCGCGTCTCGGCGGACGAGCTTCTCCAACGTCCTGCTCGTCGGGCTCGTCATCGCACGCGTGCTGGTCCGCGATCGCGATCGTCCTCGCCATCTTCGTGCTGCGTCGCTCGAACGGCTGCCCGGATCGGCCTGGTGGTCGTGTCGGCCGCTGCCGATCCTCGCCAGCCTGGGCTACGTCTGGATGTTCCTGTCCGCCGCGGTCAACCTGATCGCAGCGATCGCGGTGATCGTCTGCTCTTCACCGGCGGCGCGAACCGGTGGTTCCGCCGAGAATCGCGCGACGCCCGCCATCCCGGGGATGCAGCAGTACTGACCCCAAGCCGGCGTGGGTCGTGATCGAATGCACCCATGAGTGACACGTACGGCGGCACCGGGACGCCGACGGGGGACCAGCCGGCTGCGCAGCCGGGCACACCCGCACCCCGGCACTACGGCTCGGCCCAGCCCGCGCCGTACCAGCAGCCCTACGGCCAGCAGCCGTACGGCGTGCCGCCGGCCGGGGCGACCCCGCCCGGGTACTACCCCTACGGCGAGCAGCCCTACGGGCAGTACGCCCCGCACCTCTACGGCCGGCCCGGCTTCGGGCCGCCCGGCTTCGGCGCCCGCGACCCGAACGCGCGACCCGGCACCGTCCTCGCGGCCGGCATCGTCACGATCGTGCTCAGCGGCATGGCGACCCTGGTGCTCGGCATCACGCTGGCCGTCGGGATCGCACTCCAGGCCACCATCGCCGAGGAGCTCGAGGGCCAGGACATCCTGGGGGGTGGCGCCGGTGTCGTGCTCGCCACGATCCTGGGACTGCTCACCGTGTGGAGCATCGGCGCGATCCTGCTCGCGGCCTTCGCCCTGCGGCGGTCCGAGCGGGCGCGGATCACCCTGGTGGTGTCCTCGGGCCTGACCATCGCCGCGAGCATGGTCATGATCGTCTTCGGTGGCCTGCTCGCGGTGTTCAGCCTGCTGGGCGCGATCGCCGTGATCGTGCTGCTGTTCACCGGCGGCGCCGGTGAGTGGTACGCCGGCCGCCACGACCGGGACGAGTCCGCGCCGGTCTACTAGGGCGCCGCTACGCCTTCAGGTCCGCTCCCGGCCAGCCGGGACAGGCCCTCCTCGATCACCGGCGCCTCCTTGCAGAACGCCCAGCGCACCAGGTGCCGGCCGGCGTCCTGGTCGTCGTGGAAGGCCTGCGCGGGGATCGCGACCACGCCGGCCCGCTCGGGCAGGGCGAGGCAGAACGACATCCCGTCCTGCCACCCGAGGTCGCCGATGTCGGTCAGCGCGAAGTAGGTGCCCTCGGGGACCCGGACGTCGAGGCCGACCCGGGCCAGGCCCGAGCAGAGCAGGTCGCGGCGCTGCTGGAGGCTGGCCCGCAGCTCGCCGGGGAACGCCTGCTCGTCCTCCAGGGCGTGCGCCACGGCCGGCTGGAGCGGGGAGCCGGAGGTGAAGGTGAGCCACTGCTTGGCGGCCAGCACGGCCTCGACCAGCGGCGCGGGGCCGGTGGCCCAGCCGACCTTCCAGCCGGTGAACGAGTAGGACTTGCCGGCGCTGGACAGGCTGAGGGTGCGCTCGAACATGCCGGGCAGGGTCGCCAGCGGCACGTGCTCGTGGTCGTCGAAGACCAGGTGCTCGTAGACCTCGTCGGTGATCACGACGAGGTCGTGCTCGATCGCGACGTCCGCGACCGCCTGGAGCTCGGCCCGGGTGAGCACGGTCCCGGTGGGGTTGTGCGGGCTGTTGAGCAGGATGAAGCGGGTCCGCGGCCCCACCGCCGCGCGGAGCTCGTCGGGGTCGAGGCGGTAGTCGGGGGCGCGCAGGGTGACCGGGCGGCGTACCCCTCCCGCCATCTGGATCATCGCCGTGTACGAGTCGTAGTACGGCTCGAGCACGACCACCTCGTCGCCCTCGTCGACGAGACCGAGCAGCGACGCGGCGACGCCCTCGGTGCACCCGGTCGTGACCACGACCTCGCGGTCGGGATCGAGGTCGAGCCCGTAGTGCCGCTTCTGGTGCCGGGCGATCGCCTCCCGCAGCGGGGGTACGCCGATCCCCGGGGCGTACTGGTTGGCGCCGCCCTCGAGCGCCTCGACCGCGCGGGCGATCACCGTCGGCGGGCCGTCGACGTCCGGGAACCCCTGGCCGAGGTTGACCGCGTTCGTGCGCACGGCGAGGGCGGACATCTGGGAGAAGATCGTCGGCGCGATCCCCTGCAGGCGTCTGGCGAGCATGCACGCGACGGTAGCGTGCTGCCGTGGACGACATCCGTGACCCCGACCTCGCCCGCGACATCGACGGCATCTGCCGCCTGACCGGGGAGTTCACGCTCCGGTCCGGGCAGGTCTCGTCGGAGTACTTCGACAAGTACCTCTTCGAGGCCGACCCCACCCTGCTGGCCCGGGTCGCCCGCGCCATGGTGCAGCTGCTGCCCGCCGACACCGAGCTGCTCGGCGGCCTCGAGCTGGGCGGCATCCCGATCGCCACGATGGTGAGCAGCCTGACCGGTCAGCCGGCCCTGTTCGTGCGCAAGAAGGCCAAGGAGTACGGCACCTGCAAGCTCGCCGAGGGACCCGACGTGGCCGGCCGCCGGGTCACCCTGGTCGAGGACGTGATCACCACCGGTGGCGCCGTCCGCGACGCCACCCGGGCGCTGCGCGGGGCCGGCGCGGTGGTCGAGGTCGTCGTCTGCGCGATCGACCGCAGCCCCGAGGGTGAGAACCCGCTCGCCGACGTCGGGCTCGAGGTCCGGGCCGTGCTCACCAAGGCTGAGCTGGACGCCGCGCGCGCCTGAGCTCGGGCAGGGCCAGGGTCAGCTGGTCTTGCGGGTGTCCTGGCCGACGATGTCGATGTCGGGGATGCCGTCGTGGTCGAGGTCGTCGGCCTCGGGGCTCGACGTACGCCGGTGCCGCCAGAACTCGTAGATCACCGGGATCACCGAGAACGCGAGGATCACGAAGATCGCCTTGTCGATGTTCTCGCCCAGGGACGGGAACGTGCGGCCGAGGAAGTAGCCCATGCAGCGTGATGCTGGTGACCCACAGGACGGCGCCGACCGCGCTCCAGGTGAAGAAGCGGCGCCGCTCCATGAGGGTCACGCCGGCGACGACGGTGATGTAGGTGCGGACGAACGGCACGAACCGGCCGATCACGAGCGCCTTGTTGCCGTGCTTGTCGAAGAACGCCTGGGTCTGGTCGAAGTACTTGCGCTTGAGGACCCGGCCGTCGCGCTCGTAGATCGGTGGACCGATCCCGCGCCCGATCTCGTAGCCGGTGACGTTCCCGAGGAACGCGGCCGTGGTGAGCAGGACCAGCGCGATCAGGAGCTCGGTGGCGGGGCCGCCGGGGAAGACGTCGATCTTCTCGGCCGTGATGAACAGGCCCATGGCGAACAGCAGGGTGTCGCCGGGCAGGAACGGGAAGAACAGTCCGCACTCGATGAAGATGATCACCAGGCTCAGCCAGAACAGCTCGCTGCCGAACCGGTCCAGGAGCCAGTTGGGGTCCATCCAGTCCATGCCCAGCAGGAGTGGAGTCATCTCCACAAGCGCGCCCACGAAGAAACCCTAACGGGGAACCCCAACCGGAATCCGGAGGATCGCGAAGTATCCCCGAGGTTGCGGTACGCCGGCGGTGTCGGTGGGCGGCGGTAGCCTGCGCTCCGTGCCTGCTCACATCGCCCACGTGTTCCCCGAGGCGGCCGCCATCGCCGGCGCCCTCGTGACCGACCCGGCCGTCGCCGCCCGGTGGGAGGAGGAGAGCGCCTGCGCCGGCATGACCGTCGGCGGGCTCGCCCACCACCTGGCCGACCAGACCCGGAACGCCATCGGCCTGCTCGCGGCGCCACCGGCGGCGGACGAGCCGATCCCGGTCGGCGAGCACTACCGGCGTGCCGACTGGGTGTCCTCCGGGCTCGACGACGAGCCGAACACCTCGATCCGCGACGAGTCCAACGACGACGCCTCGGGTGGCCCGGAGACGCTGGCCTCGCGGGTCGCGCAGGATCTGGCCGAGATCTCCGGTGCGCTCGGGCCGAGCCTCGCGGGGGAGCGGAGCCCCGACACGGTGTTCGTCCCCTGGCAGGGCTGGTCGCTGTCGACCGAGGACTTCCTGGTCACCCGGCTGATGGAGATCATGGTCCACTCCGACGACCTGGCCGCGAGCGTCGGGCTGCCGACGCCGGAGTTCCCCGAGCCCGTCGTCCGGGCCGTGCTCGGCCTCCTGTCCGAGGTCGCCGTCGACCGGCACGGCCAGACGGCCGTGCTGCGTGCGCTCAGCCGGCCGCAGCGGGCGCCGGACTCCGTGTCCGCCTTCTGAGCGTGGACGACGACGACCGGCGGGCGCCGTACGACCCGATGCCGCACGGGCCGGCCGAGGTCGGCGTGGGTCCGTGGGAGGGGTCGTGGCCAGACGACGAGCGGTACGACCGCGCGCTGCTGGAGCACGGCGACCGCCGCAACGTGGTCGACCGCTACCGCTACTGGACCCTCGAGGCGATCCGGGCCGACCTCGACCTCCGCCGGCACGACTTCCACGTCGCGATCGAGAACTGGCAGCACGACTTCAACATCGGGACCATCGTCCGGACCGCCAACGCGTTCCTCGCCGCCGAGGTGCACATCGTCGGCAACCGGCGCTGGAACCGGCGCGGCGCGATGGTGACCGACCGCTACCAGCACGTGCGCCACCACCCGACCGCGGCCGACCTGGCGGCGTACCTCCACGAACGCGACACCACCCTGCTCGGCATCGACAACCTGCCCGGCTCCGCACACCTGGAGACGATGACGATGCCGCGCCGCGTGTGCTTCCTGTTCGGCCAGGAGGGTCCGGGACTGTCGGAGTCCGCGCGCGAGGTCTGCGACGGGACGTTCTCGATCGCCCAGTTCGGCTCCACCCGCTCGATCAACGCCAGCGCCGCCGCGGCGATCGCCATGCACACCTGGATCCGCGAGTACGCCGACCTCTCCGGCGACGACGCCTGGCGCGGCTGACGCTGCGCCAGGCGTTTCGAGACTCGGCGCTGCGCGCCTTGCCTCAACCAGCGATGGTCGGTGGTTGAGGAGGTCGCTCTGCGACCGTCTCGAAACCCCGGCCCTCACGGCTGGTGGGTGAGCACCTCCTGGAGCTTGTCCAGGCCTCGGGAGGTGTGGCTCTTGACGGTGCCGGTGGAGATGCCGAGCTCGTGTGCGGTCTCCTCGACCGAGAGGCCGAGCCAGTGCCGGAGCAGGACGGTCTTGCGCTGCATGACCGGCAGCGCCTGGAGCGCCTCGAACATCACCGACCGGTCCTCGACCGGCATCGCCTCGCGCGCGGCCGGGTCGTGGCCGTCGAGGCCGGGCCGCTCGCGCCGCCACGGCCGGCGGTGCTCGTCGATGTTGGCGCGGACGATGATCTTCCGGGCGTAGGCCTCCTCGCGGCCGTCGCGGTGCAGCCGCGGCCACGCGACGTACAGCTTCACGAGCGCGGTCTGGAGCAGGTCCTCGGCCTGGTGCCAGTCGCCGCAGACGGCGTAGGCGATCCGGCGCAGGTGGGTCCGCCGGGCGGCGACGAAGTCGCTGAACTCGGCGTCCCGCGAGGCCTGGTTCATCGCTCACCCGACCCGGATGAGGCGCTGCCGCTGCCGCTACCGGTGATGCCGGAGTTGCTGCCGCCCCCCGAAGTCGACCCGCTGTCGGATCCACGGGAGTCCGGGCTCACCTCGACACCGTCGTCGTCCAGGCCCGAGTCGTCCTCGGCCGCGGCCACCTGGTCCTCGACCCACTCCTCGAAGGTCTGGTCCGGGTGCTCCCGGACCGGCTGTCCCGCCCCGCCACCGGAGTCCGGCCCGGTCACCATGAACATCCATTGGTGCTCGCCGCTGATGCGGACGTCCACAGCGATGGAGTAGCTCGGCGGGTCCAGCTCCATCGGGTTGTCGATCTTCCTCAGCAGCTCGACCGCGCCTCCGGCGGCCAGCTCACCGTCCTCGGTGAGGGTGACCCTCTCGGCGCCCGAGCCCATCGTCATCTCCGAGGTCACGGCGCTGTCCGGGTCAGTCTCCCGGGTCACGTCGGCGTCGGGCGTCGGGCTGGGGTCGCTCGCGATCTGCGGTCCACCGGTGCCTCCGCCGCCCGGCGCCGTCACGGCGTACGTCGTGGCCAGCACGGCGGCGGTCGCGAACGCCGCCACGACCCCGGCCGCCTGCCGCCGGCGCACCCGACGCCGGCCGGCCACGACCAGCTCCTCGATCGGCCGGTGTTCCGGGCCGTCACCGAAGGACCGCTCGATCTCCTCGCGCAGCAACATCTCGTCTCGCCTCCCGTGCGTGTCCAGTCTCACCCGGGGATACGGACCTCGCAGGGGAACGGTTGTCACGAAATGCCGCTGACCCGCCCGAAAGTTTCGGGCGGGTCAGCGATGGGGTGACCGCAGGCCGGCGTGTCCTAAGCGCCGACCCGCGGCCCCGCGGCCCTCGACCCACCCGGAGGCGGGCAGTCCCCGAAGGGCCGCGAGATCAACTCGGGTGCTGCCGGATCACCACCTGCGCCGGCACTGACCGAGATCGATCTGCTTGTGGTCACCGCGATCGATGAAGACGCGGGCGGTCTGGAGGACCTTCCCGCGCTTCTCGCAGGTGAGGGTGTAGGCCTCGCGCTTGCCGTCGGTGTGGCGGGTCCGGGTCTCGAACAGCGCGGCCGTGAGCGTGTAGCTGGGGGTCGCCGAGGCGTAGTTGACCACCCGCAGCACGTACGTGCCCGCCTGCGCCCCGGGGACCTCGACGGTCTCCTTCTGGCCGGGCAGGTTGCCGGAGGACCCGACCTCGGTCAGGGTCCCGTCGGCGGCCTTGCGGTAGACCTCGAGGTCGAGGTCGTCGGGGGTCGGCCAGTCGAGGGTGGTCCGCCACAGGTCGGCGGCCTTGGTGAGCACGAACTCGTGGTCGACGCTGGTGTTCGGGCCGGGGTTGGTGCCCTCGAAGACCTGCTCGCGGTAGGGCGTGGCGGCGAGCTGCTGGTAGGGCCGCGGCTGCACGACCGGGCGGGTCGAGGGGTTGACGATCCACGAGAAGTCGCCGCCGCGGCCGACGGTGATCGCGGTGTTGACGCCGTCCTGGAACGAGCCGGACCAGGTGGGCGTCTGGAACGACTTCTTCAGGCGGATGACCGCGCCCTTCGGGGCCTTGCCGGTCAGGACGCCGCTGAACCGCTTGTCCACGGCGTGCTCGAGCGCGATCAGGTAGGCCTCGCGGTTGCCCTTGCCGCGGTAGGCGCCGGCGCCGAGGTACTCGTCGACCACCTCGGGGTACGGCGGGTGGAACTCGTTGGCGCCGATCTCGAAGGTGTAGCCGAACCCGCCGGTGGCGTTGTACGACCAGTCCTCGGTGGTGCCCGTCGTGTCGTAGAGCTGCCAGCCGTGGATGTTCGCGTAGCCGTTCTGCGCCGCCATCCGGGCGCCGAGCTTCTTCAGCGCGGCCTCGTCCGGTGCGTCGCCGACCGGCAGGCCGTCGTGGCCGACGGTGTTCGGGTTCACGCCGTTCGGCCGCAGCACCAGGTTCGAGAACGTGTGGTTGGAGATCAGCATCGTGACCTGGCGGCTGGCGACCAGGTCGCGGATGTTCTTCGTCTCCGGCTCGGAGAACGCCTCGGCACCCCGGTACGTCGGGTCCGCGGCGCCGCCCTCGACGTCGTTCGCGTCGGGCTCGGTCTCGGCCGCGCCGGGGCCGCCCCAGAAGCCGCCGTAGTTGCGGTTCAGGTCGACGCCGGTGCCGAAGCCGGCCGGAGTGGCCAGGACGGCGGCGCAGGTGCCGTCCGGGGTGTCCTGCCCGTCGACCACGCGGCAGTTCTTGCGCATGTAGGTGCGGCCGGGCGTGGCCGCGACCGAGCCGGTGCCGCCGGTGGGGTCGTTCTCGTTCAGCGCGCGCAGGTCGGAGTACTCGCCGTCGGTGCGGGAGAGCACGAACCCGTCGACGTTCACGACCGGCACCACGATCACCCGGGCCTGCTTCAGCAGGCGGGTGATCCGCGCGCTCTTGCCGTAGTTGTTGGCCAGGTCGAACGCGAACTCCATGGCGAGCTCGGCCGAGGGCCACTCGCGCGCGTGGTGGGCGCCCATCAGCACGAACGTCGGCGCGCCGGCGTTGGGGCGGCGGACGCCCTGGCCGATCTCGACGCCGTAGATGGTCCGGCCGTCGAGGCTGGGCCGCTTGAGGGCGAACTTCTTGACCAGCTCGCGGTTGTCGCTGCTGGAGCTTGGTCATGTCCGCGTTGTAGTCGTCGAGGGTGCGGTAGCCGGTGCGGCCGGACGGGAGCGGCGACCGGGCGACGGACGCGGCGTACTCCTCGTTGAGCTCGGCGATCTCGACGCCGCGGGCGACCAGGTCGGGGATGACGACGTCGTACTCGAAGCCCTTGCCCTGGAGGAGCTCCAGCTCGGCGGGCGCGTGCAGGACCACCTCGACGTAGTCGTGGCCGGCGTGCTCGGTCAGGTCCAGGCCGAGCGCCTGGAGGACGGTCCGGTCGGTGCGCAGCGGGGTGCTCACCTTGACCAGCTGCGGGTGGAAGACGGACTCCGTCTCCTCCGCGTGGCCGGCTCCGGCGGGTACGGCGAGCAGGCAGGCGGTGACGGCAGTGGCGGCGAGGGCTCCGGCAAGGGTGGCGCGGGGACCTCGGAGGCGTCGGGACATCGTGTGCTCCTGGGTGTCGGCGGGTAGCCGTGCCGGATCAACGCGCGAGTCGGCCCGGGGTCACGTCCCGGTCGGCCGGAAGTGCCGGGGCGGGGTGGCACTAGGGTGGGAGGACCCTGCAGAACACCTCATGAGGAGACGTCCCCATGCCCATTGCCACTCCCGAGGTCTACGCCGCGATGCTCGACGCGGCGAAGGAGAAGGCCTTCGCCTTTCCTGCCATCAACGTGTCGTCCTCGCAGACGCTGAACGCCGCCATCAAGGGCTTCGCCGACGCCGGTTCGGACGGGATCATCCAGGTGTCCACCGGTGGTGCGGAGTACCTCTCCGGCCCGTCGGTGAAGAACATGGTCACCGGCTCCGTCGCGTTCGCCGCGTTCGCCGCCGAGGTCGCCAAGAACTACCCGGTGAACATCGCGCTGCACACCGACCACTGCCCCAAGGACAAGCTCGACGGCTTCGTCCGCCCGCTGCTCGACATCTCCGCCGAGCGGGTCGCCCGCGGCGAGAACCCGCTGTTCCAGTCGCACATGTGGGACGGCTCCGCCGTACCCCTCGAGGAGAACCTCCAGATCGCCGAGGAGCTGCTCGCCAAGTGCGCGGCGGCGAACATCATCCTCGAGGTCGAGATCGGCGTGGTCGGCGGCGAGGAGGACGGCGTCGCCAACGAGATCAACGAGCAGCTCTACACGACCCCCGAGGACGCCCTGGCCACGATCGAGGCGCTCGGCGCCGGCGACAAGGGCCGCTACATGGCCGCGCTGACCTTCGGCAACGTGCACGGCGTCTACAAGCCGGGCAACGTCAAGCTGCGTCCCGAGATCCTCAAGACGGCGCAGGAGGCCGTGGTCGAGAAGCTCGGCCTCGAGGCCGGCTCGAAGCCGTTCGACCTGGTCTTCCACGGCGGGTCCGGCTCGACGGCCGAGGAGATCGGCGCCGCGGTCGACTACGGCGTGATCAAGATGAACGTCGACACCGACACCCAGTACGCCTTCACCCGCCCGATCGCGGCGCACATGCTCACCAACTACGACGGCGTGCTCAAGGTCGACGGCGAGGTCGGCAACAAGAAGGCCTACGACCCGCGCGCCTGGGGCAAGGCGGGCGAGGCCGGCATGGCCGCGCGCGTCGTCGAGGCCTGCGAGAACCTGCGGTCCTCGGGGACGTCGATCGGCTCCTAGCCGAGCAGCTCGTCGTACGCCGTCGGGCTGGAGTCGCGCAGGAAGCCCGAGCAGCGGTCCCACTCGTCGGTCTCGCCGATCGCCTGCGCCGACAGCGCGAGCAGGGCCAGGCAGCGCAGGAAGCCGCGGTTCGGCTCGTGCTCCCACGGGACCGGGCCGTGCCCCTTCCAGCCGTTGCGGCGGAGCAGGTCGAGGCTGCGGTGGTAGCCGACCCGCGAGTAGGCGTAGACCGTCACGTCGTCGGCGCCCTCGTCCCGGGCCTGCCCGGCCAGCGCGGCCCACGCGGCCGGGGACGCCGGGTGCCGGCGTACGACGTCGACCGGCGCGGTGCCTCCGTCGAGCTCGGTGGTGGCCGGGTCGTCGGGCAGGTGGGTCGGCGGCGGTCCCGCCATCAGGTCGGAGTGGCTCATGCGCCCAATCTAGGGCCGCCGTGGAATGACCGTCGGTGGGGGCGTGTTGACTGGAGTCATGGCAGCTGACCAGTCCGCTCCTCCGGCCGTGCGGCCCTGGCCGGCGCTCTTCGCGCTGTGCCTCGGCTTCTTCATGATCCTGGTGGACACCACCATCGTCACCGTCGCGACGCCGGCGATCATCGAGGACCTCGACGCCGAGGTCAACGACGTGGTCTGGGTGACCAGCGCCTACCTCCTCGCGTACGCCGTGCCGGTGCTGATCACCGGCCGCCTCGGTGACCGGTTCGGGCCGCGCCGGATCTACCTGATCGGGCTCGCGGTGTTCACGCTGGCCTCGCTGTGGTGCGGCCTGACCGACACCGTGGAGGCGCTGATCCTGGCCCGGGTCGTCCAGGGCCTCGGCGCGGCGATGATGACGCCGCAGACCATGGCCGTGATCACCCGGATCTTCCCGTCCGAGCGCCGCGGCCAGGCGATGGCGCTGTGGGGCGCCACCGCGGGCGTGGCCACCCTGGTCGGCCCGATCCTCGGCGGCGTGCTGGTCGACGCGCTCGGCTGGGAGTGGATCTTCTTCATCAACATCCCGGTCGGCATCGTCGGCTTCGTGCTGGCCTGGCGGCTGGTGCCGCGGCTCGAGACCCACAGCCACCGGTTCGACTGGCTCGGTGTGGCCCTGAGCGGCGTCGGCATGTTCGCCCTGGTCTTCGGCATCCAGGAGGGCCACCAGTACGACTGGGGCGAGATCACCGGGATCATCTCGGTGTGGGGCCTGATCATCTTCGGGCTGGTCGTGCTCGGGCTCTTCGTCCTCTGGCAGGCGAAGAACCGCCGCGAGCCGCTGGTGCCCCTGAGCCTGTTCTCCGACCGCAACTTCTCGATCTCGTCGGTGGCCATCTCCACGATGTCGTTCACCGCCACGGCGATGGGCTTCCCGCTGATGCTGTGGGCGCAGCTCGTCCTGGGCTACTCCCCGACCCGCGCCGCGCTGCTGATGGTCCCGATGGCCCTCGTGTCCATCGTGATGGCGCCCGATCGTCGGCCGGTTCACCGACCGGGTGCACCCGCGCCTGCTCACCGGGCTCGGCTTCGCGGTCACGACGGCGGCGGTGCTGTGGCTGGCCGAGGCGATCAGCGCCGACGCCGAGGCCTGGCACATCCTGCTGCCGATGGCGCTCCTGGGCTTCGGCATGTCGGGGATCTGGGCGCCCCTCGCGGCCACGGCGACGCGCAACCTGCCGATGCAGCTGGCGGGCGCGGGTGCCGGGCGTCTACAACGCGACCCGCCAGGTCGGCGCCGTCCTGGGCTCGGCCGCGATCGCGGTGGCGATGGACAGCCGCCTGGCGGCCCAGGGCCTCGTGACCGGGTCGCCGGAGGCGACCGCGTCGGCCGGACTGCCACCCCAGGCCTACGTGCCGTTCAGCGACGCGATGTCCCAGTCGTTGCTGGTGCCGGTCGTCGCGATGGCAGCCGGCTTCGTCTGCGTGCTGTTCTTCGTCATGCCGCGCCACCTGACCACGCCGGTCCCGGCCCAGACGGAGGCGGAGGCGACGCCTACCGCTGGGTGAGCAGGTCGCGGACCCGCTCCGTCCCGAGCGCCACGATCAGGGTCGGCAGCCGCGGGCCGCGGTCCTTGTCGACGAGCAGGTTGTAGAGCAGCCGGAAGAACTCCTTCTGGTCCGCCTTCACCTCGTCGGTCGGGTCGCCGTCGACGGGCAGGCCGTGCGCGAGCTTGGGCACGCCGTACACCAGCGTCGTCACGGGCTCCAGGTGGAGGTCCTCGGGCATCTCGGCGAGTCCGTCGAGCAGCAGTGACAGCCACTGCGCCTCGCGCTCGGACAGCGACGAGAGCCGCTCGGCGTCGGGGGTGGTCCGGACGACGGTCCGGTCCTCCGGCGGCACGAACTCCGCCGTCCAGGTCATCGCCCGGGACAGCCGCGGCTCGAGGTCGTTCACGGACTCGTGCGCGTGCCCGACGTGCCCGATCACCCGGCTGATCAGCTCGGCGGACCCCGCGGTCACGTCGGCCACGGACGACAGGGTGCGGAACGGCACGACCACCCGAGGCCCCGGCAGCTGACCGGCGGTCGCGGTCGCCGACGCGCGCTCGTAGGCCAGCACCGCGCCGTCCCGCTTCGCCGGGTCGGCGGCCTTCCGGCCGAGCGCGTCCCACTCGTCGTACAGGCGCACGATCTCGGGTCCGAAGTCGATGTTGAACGTCTGCTTGGGGTTGCGGCGCACGTAGAGCCACCGCAGGATCGGCGCCTCCATCACGCGTGAGCGCGTCGGCTGCGGTGGGGACGCCGCCCCTGGAGGACGACATCTTCTGCATGCCGGCGAAGCCGACGAACCCGTAGCCGAACCAGGCCGGCCGGGGCATGTCGAAGATCTTCTCCACCAGCTCGTGGCCGACGGTGAACGACGAGCCGGGCGTCGCGTGGTCCATGCCGGCCGGCTCGAAGTCGACGTGCTCGAACGCCCAGCGCATCGGCCAGTCGACCTTCCAGACGAGCTTGCCCTCGTTCTGGGTGGCGAGGTTGGTGACGCCGACGAACCCGCACGACTGGCAGGTGTACGACAGGTCGGTCGTCTCGTCGTCGTACGCCGTGATGTGGGTCGTGTCGCGCCCGCACTCGCGGCAGTACGGCTTGAACGGGAACCGCTCCAGCCCCGCGCCGGCGGCGGTGTCGACGTCCTCGTCGTCGGCCACCGAGTCGGCGAGCTCCTCGGCCTCCTGCTCGGACTCCGGCGCCCGCTGCTTCGTGCGGTACTTCGCGAGCACCGCGTCGATGTCGTCGCGATGGCGTACGGCGTGCAGCACCTGCTCGCGGTAGACCCCCGACGTGTAGCGCTCGGTCTGGGAGATCTCCTCCATGTCCACACCGAGCTCGTGCAGCGCGTCGCGCAGGGGCGCCTTGAAGTGCTCGGCCCAGGACGCGTGGCACTCCCAGGGGTCCGGGACCGCCGAGAGCGGCCGGCCGATGTGGTCGGCCCAGGACGGGTCGACGCCCGCGGGCACCTTGCGGAACCGGTCGTAGTCGTCCCAGACGTGCAGGTGCCGGACGGGCAGCCCGCGCCGCTGGAGCTCGTCGGCGACGAAGTGGACGGTGAGGAACTCGCGCAGGTTGCCCAGGTGCACCGGCCCGGAGGGGCTGGCGCCCGACGAGCACGTGATCACCCGGGCCGTCTCGCCCGCGTGCCGGATGGCGTCGTCGGCTGCACGGGTGACCCAGTCGGTGGGGTCGCCGTGCTGTCCGCGTCGTGCCATGGGGGTACTCCTGCGTGCCGGGGGATCGGTGCAGAACGCTACCGGAGCAGGGATCTGGCCCGGACAGGAGGAAGGGCGCCGGATCCGTGCTCGCGGATTCCGGCGCCCTTCCTGTGATCGGCCACACGACCTCATCCCCCGAGGTGGGTCGTGCGGCCGGTCGGGCACTGTTTGTCCTGAACAACGCCCGACCAGTCGACTACCGAAATCATGTCACTGACAGGGGGCTGCCACATGGCTCACGGCTGCCGCTGACACTAAGATGCCAACGGTGCGTGGTCGCGCGATCTCCTCGGTGCTGTCGGCCCTCGGGCTGACCCGCGAGCAGGAGCGTCTCTACCAGCGGGTGCTGCCCCTCTCCGGGACCCCCGAGACCGTCGTGGCCGAGGCGCTCGGCGTGCCGCCCGAATCGCTCGCCGCCGAGCTGGCCGAGCTGATCGAGCGCGGCATCGTCACCCTCCACGAGGACCACATCCACGTGCTCCCGCTGTCGGCGGTGATCGGGCACTCCATCAGCCGCGAGGCCGACGCGGCCACCCGCTCGCACGACCGGCTGCTCGACCTCGCGGCCGCGGTGCAGTTCCTGACCGCCGCCACGACCCGGCCCGGTCCGGGCGAGGTCGAGGACATCCAGCCGCTCGACGGAGAGATCAGCGCGGGCGGGAACGCACTCCAGCTCCTCACCTCGATCATCGAGGACACCAGCGGCGACCTGCTCTGGCTGCGACCCGACGCCTGGCGGATGCCGCGGGAGTCGGCGATGGCGAAGGTGGTCGCCGAGGCGGTGGCCTCCGGACGCCGGTCCCGGGCGATCTACCCGGTGCGCGCGCTGACGGAGGCGCCGGACACGCTCCGCGCCCGCGCCCAGGCCGGCGAGCAGCTGCGGGTGATCTCCGACCTGCCGACCCGGCTGTTCGTCATCGGCACCACCCACGCCGTGCTGCCCGAGCCGCTCGGCTTCGCCGACGAGCCCCGGATCCTGGTCCGTCAGCCGGCGCTGGTCGAGTCACTGATCCTGCTTGTTCGAGCTGATGTGGGACCGCGCCGCACCCGTCCCCGACCTCGACCTCGGCGAGGCCCGTCCCGACCTGCGCCGGTTCCTGCTCCAGCAGCTCGCCGCCGGCGCGAAGGACGAGCAGATCGCCCGCGCCCTCGGCATCAGCCTGCGGACCGTACGCCGCCGGGTCGCCGACATGCTGATCGAGCTCGGCGTGGACAACCGGTTCCAGGCCGGCGTCGAGGCCGTGCGGCGGGGCTGGCTCTAGCGGCGCGGGAGGACCATCGAGTACGCCTGCGGCTCGACGTGCCAGGTGCGCTGGCGTTCCGGGCCGGAGATCTCGCCGTCGGCGGCGCAGTAGAACTCCTCGCCGGACACCGACACGGTCGTGCCGCGGAGGTAGATCACGTCGTCGCGCTCGTGGTGGCGGCCGAGGGCCAGATGGGCGGCGTACGCGAATCGCGCGAACGGGCCGAGGGAGCGGGAGATCATCACGTCGACCTTGCCGTCCTCGGCGTCGGCGCGCGGGGTCAGCTCGGCACCGCCGCCCACCGACGTGCCGTTGCCGATCGCGACCATGAGCACCGGCTTGTCGAGGTCGACGATCACCTTGCCGTCCACCTCCACCCGCAGGCGAAGGTACGGCGGCTTCACCGAGGACAGCGCGGCCCCGATGGGGTAGCCGAGCTTGCCGAGGTTGAGCCTTCTTGTAGCCGACCTTGCCCAGCCGCACCTTCCAGCGGTGGCCGCGCCGGCTGGCCTGGGCGCCGGCGCCGACGTGCACGTGGTTCACCACGATCCCGCCGAGCTCGTCGACGACCAGGTCGACCGGGCGCACCTCGCCGTGGACCAGCAGGCGGGCCGCCTCCTCGGTGTCGAGCGGGATGTCCATCGCCCGGGCGAAGTCGTTGCCGGTGCCGAGCGGGATCAGCCCGAGTACGGCGTTCTTCAGGTCGTGCCGGCGGTGCAGCGCCGCGACGACCGCGTGCAGGCTGCCGTCGCCGCCCGCCACCACGATCGTCCGCGAGCCCGCGCGATGCAGGACGCCGTCGAGCTCTCCGGGGTTGGACGTCGCGGTGACCTCCACCGACACCTCGTCGAACAACGAGGCGAGCGCCCGGTCGAGCGTCTCGTCGTCGGCGGTGCCGGCGCCGCGGTTGGTGATCACCAGGAGCGAGTCCACGGGTCGGACCCTAGCCGAGCGACCCAGGCCTCCGGCCCGGCTTTGGTAGCGTGGCTTCGCAAGAGCCCCGGTCGCTGTTGCCGGGGTCCTTTCTATTTGGCCGGGTCTCGACAGGCTCGACCGACGTGCGTCAAGGAGGTGCCCATGCCGGCGATCGTGATCCTCGGCGCCCAGTGGGGCGACGAGGGCAAGGGCAAGGCGACCGACCTGCTCGCCACGACCGACACCATCGACTACGTCGTGCGCACCAGCGGCGGGCACAACGCCGGCCACACGATCGTCGTCAACGGCGAGAAGTTCGCCACCCACCTGCTCCCCAGCGGCATCCTCACGCCCGGCGCCACCTCCGTGATCGCCAACGGTGTGGTGGTCGCGCCCGAGGCGCTCTTCCGCGAGCTCGACGCGCTGATCGCGCGCGGGGTCGACGTGGCCGAGCTCGTCGTCAGCGCCAACGCGCACGTCATCGCGTCGTACCACTCCACGGTCGACAAGGTCACCGAGCGGTTCCTCGGCAAGAACCAGATCGGCACCACCGGCCGCGGCATCGGGCCGGCGTACGCCGACAAGGTGAACCGGCTCGGCATCCGGGTCGCCGACCTCTTCGACGAGGGCATCCTGCGGCAGAAGGTCGAAGGCGCGCTCAACCTCAAGAACCACGTGCTCGCCAAGGTCTACAACCGGCGCGCGATCGAGGCGGACGCGGTGGTCGAGGAGCTCCTGTCGTACGCCGACCGGTTGCGGCCGATGGTGGCCGACACGTCGCTGCTGCTCAACCGGGCGCTCGACGAGGGCAAGACGGTGCTGTTCGAGGGTGCCCAGGCCACGATGCTCGACGTCGACCACGGCACCTACCCGTTCGTGACCAGCAGCAACCCGGTGGCCGGCGGCGTCTGCGTCGGCGCGGGCGTCGGCCCGACCCGGATCGACCGGGTGGTCGGCGTGATCAAGGCCTACACGACCCGCGTCGGCTCCGGTCCGTTCCCGACCGAGCTGTTCGACGAGGACGGCAGCGAGCTGCAGCGGATCGGCGGCGAGATCGGCGTCTCGACCGGCCGGACCCGCCGCTGCGGGTGGTACGACTCCGTGATCGCCCGCTACGCCAGCCGGGTCAACGGGCTGACCGAGTTCTTCCTGACCAAGCTGGACGTCCTCGACAGCTGGGAGCGGATCCCGGTCTGCGTCGCCTACGAGATCGACGGCGAGCGGCACGACGAGATGCCGATGACCCAGACCGAGTTCCACCACGCGAAGCCGGTCTACGAGTTCTTCGAGGGCTGGAAGACCGACATCTCCGGCTGCCGCGAGTTCGACGACCTGCCGAAGAACGCCCAGGTCTACGTGCAGGCGCTCGAGGAGCTGTCCGGCGCCAGGATGTGGGGCGTCGGCGTCGGGCCGGGCCGCGAGCAGACCATCGTCGTCCACGACGACTGACCGCCCAGGACGAGCGAGGAGCCCGATGACCAAGGATCTGTCGACCATGAGGATCGCTGTCACCGGCGGCGCCCGCGGCATCGGGCGGGCCACCGCCCAGCGGCTGGCTGCCGCAGGGGCTCGCGTCGTGATCGGCGACCGGGACTTCGACGTGGCCGCGACGGTCGCGGCCGAGCTCGGGCACGGCGTCACGGCACTGCCGCTCGACGTCGCGGACGCCGGGTCCTGGCGGGCGTTCGTCGACCAGGCCGGACCGCTCGACGTGCTGGTCAACAACGCCGGGATCATGCCGGTCGGCCCGATCCTCGACGAGCCGGACAGCGTCACCCGCACCGTCCTCGACGTGAACCTGATGGGCGTCGTGCACGGCACCAAGACCGTCGCCCCGCTGATGGCCGAGCGCGGCGGAGGGCTGATCGTCAACGTCGCCTCGGCGGTGGGCCGGGTCGCGATGGCCGGGGGCGCGTCGTACACCGCGTCGAAGTTCGCCGTGGTCGGCTTCAGCGAGGCCACCCGCGCGGAGCTCGAGCCGCTCGGCGTCGAGGTCTGCCTGGTGATGCCGACCGTGGTCCGCACCGACCTCGCGGCCGGCGTCCCGCAGGCGCGGTTCGTGAAGCCGATCCAGCCCGAGGACGTCGCCGAGGCGATCGAGGCGACGATCCGCAAGCCGAGCGCCGAGCGCTGGGTGCCGGGCTGGACCCAGCAGATGACCAAGGTCGCGCAGATGCTGCCCGCGCCCGGTATGCAGAACGCCATCGCCCGGGCCTTCAAGGCCGACGTGCTCGCGGCCGCCGACCCGGCCGCGCGGGCGGCGTACGAAGCGAAGGTGCGCAGCCTGCCCTAGGGTCGAGACATGGTGGATCCCGAACGGACGATCGACCGGATCAACGAGATCTACGGCGGCAACCACCACACTCGCGCGCTGCACGCCAAGGGCCACTTCTACGACGGCACCTTCACCGCGTCCGCCGACGCCGCCGCGCTCTGCCGCGCGCCGCACCTCCAGGGCGAACCGGTGCCGGTGACCGTGCGCTGGTCCAACGCCGCGGGACATCCCCGCGTGTCCGACAAGGCGCCCGACGTCCGCGGCATGGCCGTGAAGTTCCGGACGGCCGCGGGTGCGACCGACCTGCTGGGACAGACCGCGCCGCGGTTCCCGGTCCGCGACCCGGAGGCCTTCCTCCAGCTCACGGCGGCCGCCGCCAAGCCGCACCTGCTGCCGGTCTTCATGGCCCGGCACCCCTCGGCCGTCCCGGGGCTGGTGGCCAACCTGCTCGCGAAGTCCGTGCTGCCGCCGAACTCGTACGCCGAGGTGACCTACTACCCGGTGCACGCCTACGGCTGGCTGGCCGCCGACGGCACGCAGACGTGGGTGCGCTACGAGCTGCGGCCGCATGCGACCAAGGCCGACCGGCTGACGGAGAAGTTCGACGGACGCGACCGGCTGTCGGAGGAGATGGCGGCGCGGCTCGCCCGCGGGCCGGTGCGCTACGACCTGCACGTCACCGTGGCCGCCGACGGCGACGACCCGCACGACCCGATGTCGGTCTGGAAGGGCGCCCGCGAGCTCAGCGCCGGCACCATCGAGGTGACCGCTCCCGTGCCCGATCCCGAGGCGGACGGGAGCCTGGTCGTCTTCGACCCGGTCCGGGTGGTCGACGGGATCACGCTGTCCGACGACCCGATCCTGCGCTTCCGGCCGCTCGCCTACTCGGAGTCGATCGCCCGTCGGTCGCCCCCGTCGGCGTGACTCGGCGGCCACCACTAGCCTGCTGCACGTGAAGACCCTCGTCATCGGGACCGGCGGCCGCGAGCACGCCCTGGCCCGTGCCCTGTCCCTCGACCCCGGCGTCACCGAGGTGCACGCCGCTCCCGGCAACCCGGGCATCGCCGCGGTGGCCACGCTGCACGACGTGGACCCGATGTCCGGCCCCGCCGTCGCCGACCTCGCCGAGCGGCTCGGTGTCGACCTCGTGGTGGTCGGTCCCGAGGCACCGCTGGTCGCGGGCGTGGCCGACGACGTCGTGGCGCGCGGCATCGCCTGCTTCGGGCCGTCCCGCGAGGCCGCGCAGCTCGAGGGCTCCAAGGCGTTCGCCAAGGACGTGATGACCGCCGCCGGTGTCCCGACCGCGGCCGCCCGGCTCTGCGAGACCCCCGACCAGGCCGCCGCCGCCCTCGACGAGTTCGGGGCGCCGTACGTCGTGAAGGACGACGGGCTGGCCGCCGGCAAGGGAGTCGTGGTGACCGAGGACCGCCAGGCCGCGCTGGACCACGCAGTCGCGTGTGGGCGGGTGGTGATCGAGGAGTTCCTCGACGGGCCCGAGGTGTCCCTGTTCGCGCTGTGCAGCTGGAACGAGGCCGACGGCGCCACCGTCTTCCCGCTCCAGCCGGCCCAGGACTTCAAGCGGATCTTCGACGACGACGAGGGGCCGAACACCGGCGGCATGGGCGCCTACACGCCGCTGCCCTGGGCGCCGGCCGACCTCGTGGCCGAGGTCCAGGCGACCGTGCTCCAGCCGACCGTGGACGAGATGGCCCGCCGCGGCACGCCGTTCCGGGGGCTCCTCTATGCCGGTCTGGCGCTGACCTCGAAGGGGATGCGGGTGGTCGAGTTCAACGCCCGGTTCGGCGACCCGGAGACCCAGCCGTTGCTGGCGCTGCTCGAGTCGCCGCTCTCGCCGCTGCTGCACGCTGCCGCGACCGGGTCGCTGGCGGATGTCCCGGCACCGGTCTGGAAGTCCGCGGCGGCCGTGGCCGTGGTCATGGCGAGCAAGGGCTACCCGGAGTCGTCCTCGAAGGGTGACGTGATCACCGGTGTCGCCGACGCGGAGGCCCTCGAGGACGTGCACGTCATCCAGGCCGGCACGGCCCTGGACGGCGATGACCTCGTGACGGCCGGCGGGCGGGTGCTGGCCGTGATCGGCACCGGTGACTCGGTCGCCGACGCCCGTGAGGCGGCGTACTCGGGCGTGCGCTTCATCGGTTTCGAGGGCGCCCAGTTCCGGACCGACATCGCCGCCTCTGCCGGCTGAGGGCGGGCGCCTGCGCCGCCGCGCCGCGATCGTCCCCGGCTATCAGCGAACGCCGCCGCGTCCGACTGCCGCGGCCGGGCGGACAGGCTCGCCAGGTGC
>CAWDLL010000012.1:0-529770 GCA_963803235.1 uncultured Actinomycetota bacterium | reverse complement strand
GGACGCCAACAAGGACGACGCCGGGTTCCCGTGGCTGCCGGTCGGCGGTGGCACCGCCGGCGTGCTGCTGGTGGTCGGCCCTCCTGCTCCCCCGCACCGCTGCGGCGCGCGGACGCATGCACGCGTCGGCGCCGGACCGAGGCTGGCGTGGACGGAGCTGCGCGACACCGCGATCGACCTCCGCGTCCCGTGGCCCGCGGACCGTCACCGCGCGAGACCCGCGACCGGCTGGTCGACCACTTCGGCGCGCCCGTCGACGACGACACCCCGGAACGCCCGCGGCACGGCGCCGACGTGGCACCGGAGGCGGTGACCGCGCTGGACCGGATCGTGCTGGCCCTCGAGCGGCTGCGCTACGCGCGGCCGGCCAGAGCAGGCCGAGGCCGGTGCGTGCGGGCGAGCTCGAGACGGTGTTCGCCGCCCTGCACGGCGGCGCCACCCGGACTGCGCGGCGGCGGGCGGCCTGGTGGCCCCGGTCGGTGCTGACCCGGAGGCCGTGGCCCGCCGCGCGCCCCCGCCTCGCCGATCAACGCCCGCCACGGCGGCGTCGTCGACCACGTCGGCTAGAAATGCGCTGACCCGCCCGTCGGTGGTCGAGTAGGTTGCGCAGCAACCGTTTCGTTACCCGGGCGGGTCGGTATGCGTTAGAAGCCCTGCTCGCGGCGGCGCCGCCAGCGCTCCTCCATGCGGTCCATGAACGAGGCGGAGGTACGGCGCGGGCGGCGGTGCGGCCGCCGGTGCCGTGGATCAGGGTGAAGCCGGGCTGCCGTTGCCCTGGCGCGGGTCGCGCCGCCGACTGGGGCGGTGCGTTGCGCTGGCCGCGGACTGGGCCAGGCCGAAGGTCGCGGAGGCCAGCATGATCACGAAGCCGACGATGCCGACGACGGGGTAGCTCGCTGATCACTCCGGTCATCAGGACCACGATGCCGACCACGAAGCAGACGCCGGCGAGGATCGCGCGGCGGCGGGCAGCGCTGCGCAAGGTGGTGCCGCGCAGGGTGGAGGCGAGCTTGGGGTCCTCCTGCACGAGGGCGCGCTCCATCTGCTCCAGCAGTCGCAACTCTTCCTCGGAGAGCGGCACGGGCCTCCGGTCGATCGGGGTCGTCAAGACCATCACCCACGAACCGGGTGTGTCCCAAGTCTAGGCAGGCCGTGGGCGCGGCGGTAGCCGGGATCGAGAATTTCGTGCCCGGATCCATCACGACTCGGTCTCGGGCGCGGGCCTGGCTCGGACCGTCAGGTCAGCAGGCTGGCGGGGCGGACGGCCGCCGAGCCGAACCGGAGGGTGGCCCGGTCGACGGCCCGGTCGGCTTCGGACCAGCCGTGCTCGGGCTCCCCGAGGACCAGCTGCCGGTGGACGCGTCTCCCGCGGCACCAGCCCCTCGACCCGGACCCCCACCAGCCGGATCCGGGCCCGCTGCAGCCCGAGCGCGTCGTACAGGCCGGTGGCGGTGCGGTAGATCTCCTGGGTCACGTCGGTCGCCTCGGGGAGGGTGCGGGAGCGGGTGATCGTGGTGAAGTCGGCGAACCGGACCTTGATCGTGACGGTGCGACCGGCCACGCCGGCCACCCGCATCCGGCCGGTCACCTGGCGGTCAGCCGCAGCAGCTCGCGCAGGATCACGCTCGCGGTCGTCGGTGTCGCGGCCGAAGGTCTCGTCGGCGCCCATGGACTTGTCGGGGTCGCCCTCGCCCAGGCCGAAGAAGCCACGGCCCGCGGCGACCGTCCGCCGGTCGGTGCCCCAGGCCAGCTCGTGGAGGTGGCGGCCGAGGTGGTCGCCGACCGCGCGCTGGAGGGTGCGCAGCGGGGTGTGGGCGACGTCGCCGACCGTGACCAGACCCAGCCGGTGCAGCATCGCCTGGGTCTTCTCCCCCACCCCCCACAGCTCACCGACGTCGAGCGGGTGCAGGAACGAGGTGACCGTGTCGGGCGGCACGACGATCACGCCGTCGGGCTTGGCCCGGCGGCTGGCGAGCTTGGCCACCGACACCGAGGCCGCCACCCCGACCGAGCAGGTGATGCCCTGCTCGTCGTGGATGGTGGCGCGCAGCCGCTCGGCGATCTCGAGCGGCGAGCCCAGCCGGCGGGTCGAGCCGCGGACGTCGAGGAACGCCTCGTCGAGCGAGAGCACCTCGACCAGCGGGCGTGACCCGGCGGAAGGTCTCCATCACCGAGGACGACACCTGCTCGAAGGTGTCGTAGTCGGGCGGGACCACCACGGCCTGCGGGCACAGCCGGCGGGCACGGGTCATCGGCATCCCCGACCGGACGCCGTACGCCCGGGCGAGGTAGTTGGCCGACAGCACCACGCCGCGGTAGCCGCCGCCGACGATGACCGGGACGTCCAGCAGGTCGGGGCGGTCGCGGACGGCGACGACTGCGTAGAAGGCGTCCATGTCGACGTGCAGGATCGGCGTGTCGTGACCGGTCAGCCATGACCGGCCCGTCGGCTAGCGCTGGGCGAGCACGTGGACCTGGGTGGCGAGCGGGAGGTACTCGGGCCGTGCGGCGACGGCCTGCTCCAGCTCGACCAGCGCCGGGGTGGCACCGGGCTCGAGGTCGAGCAGGGAGCCGGGGACCAGGTCGGCGAAGACCCGGATCGCGTGGACCGCGGTCGGCTTGAACCCCGCGGCGGCGAGCAGCCCGGCGAGCTCGTCGCGGGTGAACCGGCGGCCGGCGCGGCCGTGCGGGCTCGGTGGAGTCGAGCAGCGCCAGGGCCTGCTGGAAGTGGCCGGCCATCGCCCGCGCCACGACGGCGGCGTGGCGCTGGGCGACGAGCAGGCTGAGCACGCCGCCGGGGCGCAGCACCTCGGCGATCGTGGCCAGCGCGGCGGCCGGGTCGTCGACGACCTCGAGCACGCCGTGGCACAGCACCACGTCGGCGCTGTCGGGACCGGTGACGTCGAGCAGGGTGGACAGGTCGCCCTGCTGGCCGGTGACCCGGTCGGCGACGCCGCTCTCGCGGGCCCGGCGGTCCAGCGCCGCCAGGGCGTCCGGGCTGGGGTCGACCACCCTGACCCGGTGGCCGAGCTCGGCGACCCGGACGGCGAACCCGCCGGTGCCGCCGCCGATGTCGAGGACGTCGCCGCGCCGGTCCCGTCCAGGACCGGGCGCAGGGCCTCCCAGACCACGGCCGTGCGGGCAGCGCTGCGGCGTTCGCTGGCGGCGCTGCGCGCCTCCTAGCGCGAGCGCTGGCGGACATGGCGGCCAACCCTGAGCGGAAGGCGTCATCATCCGGCGCTCCCGGGGCTGCGGTGCCACAGCTTGCGGGCGACGTCCTTGGTGGCCTCGCCGGCCGGCTTGATGTCGGCGTACGGCGACATCTGGAAGCCGCTGGAGTGGACCAGCACCCGGCGCCGGCCCATGCCGCCGGCGGCGCTCTTCTCGGTCGGGCTCTGCCGATCCGGGGCTGGCTTGCTCATCACCGGCCGGGTGGACCGGGACTCCGCGGCACCCGCGACGGCCTCCTCGCCGACCCCCGCGAAGCCCTCGGGGACGACCGCCATCAGCTCGCGCACCGCCCGACCCCCTCGGCCGGGGTCGGCGCGGCCTGCCAGACCGCGAACAGGTCGGGCAGCGCCCAGCAGCCGGTGGCGCGCAGGGAGACGCCGCGGCGGCCGGTACGCCGCAGCTCGCCGCGCACCACCAGCAGCCAGGAGTGGAAGACGGTGGCGGCGTAGGGGCCCTGGGCGTCCTCGAAGAACGTCGCGTCGACCGGGCCGGTGGCGTCGTCGAGGGTCAGGAAGATGACCCGGCGGCCGGACCGGATCGGCGGGGTCTGGGTGGCGACCTTGACCCCGGCGACCAGCAGCTCGGCCCGCTGCGCCGGGACAGGAGGTCCTGGCTGCGGGTGACGCCGAGCGCGTCGAGGAACCCGGCGTAGGAGTCGACGACGTGCCGGCTGACGTCGAGGCCGAGGATCTCCAGCTCGGCCCTCATCCGCTCCTCGTCGGTCATCTCGGGCAGCCCGCTCGCCAGCTCGCCCGGCCCCTCGCCCGGCTCGTCGCCGAGGTCGAGGGCCAGCTGCACCGACGTCACCGGCCGCGGGCCGGCGTGGCCCGCGACTGGGCGGCCGCCTTGGCCCACACCCCCTGGTCGGCGAGCGGATGCCGCTCGAGCTCCGGCGCGCTCGCGCGCGCCCGCGGGTCGGTGCTGTTGCGGGCCGCGGCCTCGGCGGCCCGGGTCTGGGCGGGGGTCTGGCCGCGGCGGTCACCTGCCAGGCCTTGCGCCCGGCCAGCCCGCGGCCGCGGGCGGCCCGGTCGACCGCCGGGCGTGCCGGTCGAGCTCGGCGACCTGGAGCAGCAGGTCGCGCCGGGTGACCTTGCGGCGACGGCGTACGGCGACCGGCGAGCCGATGCCGTAGACCGCGTCGAACGCCCCGGCCAGGACCAGCCGCTCGACCACCGGCCGGGAGACCTGCGCGCGGTGCCAGAAGTCGGTGAGCGAGTGGTAGGGGCGGGCGGCGACGATCCGCTCCACCTCGCCCTCGTTGATCCCCTTGACCTCCGCCAGCGCCAGCCGGATGCCGTAGCGCGGTCGGGCTCGCCTCGGCTCGTCGACGCCGGCTCCACGAGCGTACGTCCTTGGCCGGAGGCGTTGACGTCGAGGCCGAGGACGGCGATGCCGAACTGGCGGGCGTCCTCGAGGATCAGCCGCTTGGGGTACATGCCGGGGTCGTGGGTGAGCACCCCGGCCAGGAAGTGGGCGGGCCAGTGGGCCTTGAGCCAGGCCGACTGGTAGGTCGGCAGCGCGAACGCCGCGGCGTGGGCCTTGCAGAAGCCGAACGACGCGAACGCCGCCAGCACCTTCCACATCTCCTCGACGACGGGCAGGGAGTAGCCGCGGCCCGAGCGCCCGCGGGAAGAACCAGAGCTTGGTCTCGGCCATCCCCTCGAGGTCGCCGAGCGCCCGCCGCTTCTCGTCGGCCTCGGCGTAGGTGATGCCGGCGAACAGCGCGATCATCTCGATCACCTGCTCGTGGAAGACCACCACGCCGTGGGTCCCTCGAGGATCGGGCGCAGGTCGTCGTGGAGGTACGCCGGCGCCTTCCAGCCCTGCTTGGCGTCGAGGTAGGGCGTGATCATGTCGCTCTTGACCGGCCCCGGCCGGAACAGCGAGATGTCGGTGATGATCTCCTCGAAGCTCTCGATGCCGGACTTGCCGACCAGCTCGCGCTGCCCGGGCGACTCGATCTGGAACACGCCGAGGGTGCGCGCCGACGAGATCATGGTGTACGTCGCGGGGTCGTCGAAGGGCACCTGGGCCTCGTCGTCGAGGTCGATCTCCACGCCGTCGACCCGCTGATCTCGGTCGAGCGCGTGGGCCATCGAGGACTGCATCCGGATGCCGAGCACGTCGAGCTTGAGCAGCCCGAGGTCCTCGACGTCGTCCTTGTCGAACTGGCTCATCGGGAACCCGGCGAAGCTCGCCTCCACCGGCGTCCGGTCGAGCAGGGTGGCGTCGGAGAGCAGCACCCCGCACGGGTGGACGGCGATGTGGCGGGGCAGCCCGTCGAGCCGCTCCACCAGCCGGAACATCAGGTCCAGCCGCTCCTCCCCCAGCCCGCTGGCGCGCAGCTCGGGCAGCTCGCGCAGCGCGACCCGGGCGTCGCGGGCGCGGATGTGCGGGAACGCCTTGGCGATCGCGTCGGTCTCGCCGGGCGGCATGCCGAGTGCGGCGCCGACGTCACGGACGGCGTGCCGGACGCGGTAGGTGTCCATCATCGAGACGCACACGCACCGCTCGCCGCCGTACTTGTCGAGGATCGCCTCGTAGACCTCGAGCCTGCGGGCCGACTCCACGTCGATGTCGATGTCGGGCAGCGCCTGGCGCAGCGGCGAGAGGAACCGCTCCATGAGCAGGCTGTGCCGCAGCGGGTCGACCCCGGAGACGCCGAGGAGGTAGTTGACCAGGCTGCCGGCGCCGGAGCCGCGGGCCGCGCAGCGCACCCCCATCTCGCGGATCAGGTCGGTGACGTCGCCGACGGTGAGGAAGTACGACGCGTAGCCGAGGCCGCGGATCACCTCGAGCTCGTCGTCGAGGCGCTTCCAGATCCGCTGGCGTGGCGCCGAGCCGTAGCGGCCGCCGATCGCCCCCTCGCACCGGGCGCGGAGCAGGTGGTCGGCGGAACCGCCCTCGCCTCGCTGCCCCAGGATTGGCAGACAGCTCGAACTCCGGGAAGTGCACCTCGCCGAGCCCGAGGTCGGCGCGCGGGTCGAGGGCGCACCGGTCGGCCACGGCGCGGGTGCGGGCCAGGAGCTGCCGGGCCTCGCGCTCGGTCTCGCCCAGCCCGGCCAGCCGGCAGATCTCCTCGGCGACGTCCTGCATCTGCTTGCCGGACTTGAGGAAGCCCTCGGCGTTGCCGCGATCGACGTGTCGCCGGTCGAGCGCCACCAGCCGGCGGGCGGCGTCGAGGACGTCGACGGTCGGGGCGTCGAGCCGGTCGGCGTACCGGACCGCGTTGGTGAGCACCGCCCCGAGCCCGGCCCGGCGGGCGATCCCGGCCATCCGGGCGGCGTGCGCGGAGGTGCCGGGACCCCAGTCGCCGCCCGATCCGGGGAGCCGGTGGGAGACCAGCTCGACCAGGAGGTTCTCTGACGGGACCAGCTCGCGCCAGGGGGCCAGCGCCTCGAGCGCGAGGTCGTCGCGGCGTCGGGTCGCCGCCTCGCCCAGCGCCGACCCGGGGCCGAGCAGGACCAGCACGTCGCCGGACGCGAGGTGGGGGGCGAGCAGGTCGAGGTCGGCCACCGGGCTCCCCCGCTCGCCGGCGAGGTGGGTGGCCGAGACCAGCCGGCACACCGCCGCCCAGCCGTCCCGGCCGGACGCCAGGAAGGTGGCCCGGGGCAGCCGGTCGTCGCGGAACGCGCCGCCGCGGACGGGGTCCTCTGCGGGTGGGAGGGTCTCGGGGTCTCGATACGGTCGCTGCGCGACCTACTCGACCACCGAGGGTCACCGTCGCTGCGCGACCTACTCGCCCAGCGAGAGTCGGGCGGTAGGCGAGGTCGACGCCGAGCACCGGCCGCACCCCGCCGGCCAGGCAGGCCCTGGCGAACTTCACCGCGCCATAGGTGCCGTCCCGGTCGGTCAGCGCGAGGGTGTCCATCTCCTGCTCGACCGCCCGCTCGACCAGTGTGTGCGGGTGGGAGGCGCCGTACTGGAGGGAGTAGCCCGACGCCACGTGGAGGTGGACGAACGGATCCGGCACGACACCCCCTGCGGAGAAATGGACGAAGGGTCTGAGTTCGAACACATGTTCGAACAGACCCAACGTTACCTCCCGATCGAGGAACTCGCTACCAGATCGCGTCGGCCCATTCGGGGTGGTCGACGAACGGGTTCCGGTTGTGCTGCCAGGTGTCGTAGATGACGTCGTTGCGGCGCATCTCGAACGCGTCCGGCGGGTCCGCGGCGTTCCACTGGAGCAGCACCGACAACCGGCCGATGTGGGGTGCGGATCCGTTGCCGGCCACGTCGTTGACCTCGAGGTCGGCGAAGCCGTCGCCCCCTTCGTAGCGGACCGACATGTAGAAGATCATCCGCGCCACGTCGCCCTTGACGGCGTCCCGCGGCTCCCAGGAGTTGCTGTCGGCGTAGTTGCCGGGAGCCTCGGAGTTCTGGCTGCCACCCTCGTCGAAGTCGAGGTTGCCGCGCGCGGAGTTGACGGTGACGTCCTCGGGCCGCAGGTGGTGCAGGTCGGTGCCCGGGCCAGTGGCGGTGCCGAAGTCGCCGTGGGACTTCGCCCAGACGTGCTCGCGGTTCCACTGGTCGACGCCGCCGCCGTTGGCGCTCTTCGGCATCGAGAAGCCGCTGTAGAGCGCGATCACGTTGCCGCTGTTGGCGGGGTCCTGGTCGGTCTGCTTGAGGGCGTCCCAGACGGTGTCGTAGGAGACCGGGGTGTCGCCGGTCGAGATGATCGAGTGCAGCGACGACTCCAGCTGGGCGCCGGTCTTGCCGATCGCGTCGGCGTAGTAGGTGTCGTCGTACGGCCCGCCGCCCCCCGGGTCGGGGTCTCCGCCGCCGTCCGCGAACGCGAAGGCGCTGCCGGAGGTCAGGCCCGGCCGGGAGAAGTACGCCGCGAGGGTGCCGGTGACGTCGATCTTCCGGCCCATCAGGCCGGGGTTGGACTTCAGCCCCCACGCCGACCGGAACGCGCTCGGGATCTGGACGTAGAGCATCTGGCCGGTGTCGGTGGTGCCGGCCGCGTCGGCGAGGGCCAGGGCGAAGTCGTTCGGGAAGCCGCTGGTGACCACGGTGGTGGACGAGGTGGGCTGGCCGACGACGTAGCCGCGGACGGTCGCGGTCGAGCCGTTCTGGGTGGCGCGCGCCGAGGCGACGGTGATCGGTGTGGCCGCGGCGTGCGCGGCCACGGGGCCGGCGGCCGGGAGCGGGACGGCCGGCGCGAGCACCGGCAGCGGGGCGAGGAGGAGTAGGGACAGCGCCTGCGCCGTGCGGCGCAGCCCGAGAAGGCGAGGCATCGATGACTCCGATCGAGTTCCGGTGAGGACTCCGGAAACCTAGCGGCGCTGGCGGTCGACGGCATCGTGGAAATCCCTTGTTCTCGCAGTGTTCAGGCCACGCCCGCCCGGCCCCCCGTGGCCGGGCGGGCGGCGGCGACCCGCCCCGTGAACGGCAGGTGCGGGACCAGACCCAGCGCCTGCTCGACGACGCCGAGGAACCGGTCGGCGTCGCGCACCAGGTCGTCGGCCTCGCGGTCGGTGACGGCGCGGGTCGATCCGGCCTCGGCGGCGGCCCGCTTGTTGGCTCCGGCGGCGAAGAACCTGGCCCACTCCTCGAGCTCGGGCGCCACCTCGGCCAGCAGCACCCAGGCGTTCTTCTGGCGGCGGCGCCGGGCCGGCGCGGGATGGGCGCGGGCCGCCAGCAGGGCGGCCGCGGCCCGCAGCGCCGCGACGTGGGCGCAGGCGTAGCGGCTCGGGACGTCGGTGGAGCCGATCGCCTCGCTGAGGGACTCGGCCGCGCGGGCGAGGTAGGAGTGGGTGGTCGCAGGGAGGGCGTGTGGGTTCACGGGATCGGCCTCTCAGTCCGCGCAGCCGATGAGCTGCCAGTGGCCGTCGCTCCAGTCGAAGGAGAGGTCGAAGACCCCGCCGTCGTCCATGCCCCGGCCGGCCTCGACCCGCCACAGCTCGCGCTCGACCAGCAGGTCGGCCGACGGCGCGCCGCTCGGCGCGGCCGCCGGCAACGCCACCGGGTCGTCGGAGCCGACCACCGCCTGCACCCCCGACGACTGCCACCACGGGCCGGTCTCCACCCAGTGCGCGAGCACCGCGCGCACCTTCCACAAGCGCCCGCGCCACAGGAACTGCTCGGGACCCTCGATCCCGGTCACCAGCCCCTTGCGCACCTCGACGGGGTCGTCGTACCGCCTCACGTGTCCTGCCTCTCCCCACCCGCGTGGTTCAGCGTCGACTCGACCCCTGACACCGACCCCTGCCGTGCACACCGTGGCCCGGCGGGGACGGGGGTCGAGGTCGTCCCCGCCGAGCCTGATCGAACATCTGTTCGAACACGGTGGAACGCTACACCCGGCCGCCGACAACGCGTCAAGACCCGCCGTCCAGCAATGGAGGGCGGGTCCGGGACGGGTTCAGCGGGTCAGGCGTCCAGCTCGTCGGCGAGCTCGGCGCCGCGCAGGAAGGCGTTGGTGTCGCGGTGCCACAGGAAGTAGACGAGGACCACGGAGAGCGCCACCGTCACCCAGGCGAGCACGTCGAACAGGGCGGGTGGGTCCTGGCGGAACATCACGACCATCGCGAACAGGAAGAAGACGGCAAGGCCGGTGAGCGACAGCCGGGCGGAGGGGTGACCGTCGCGGAAGAACATGACCAGCACGGCGGCGAGCAGGCCGAAGGTGATGAACAGGACGACGGCGACGGGGATGAACAGCGGCGGCTGGGTGCCGCTCGCCGCCAGGGCGGGGTTGCGGGCCGCCCACGCGTCGATCAGCTCGTCGCGCTCGACGATCGTCAGCAACGCGATCAGCCCGCTCACGGCCACCAGCGCCATCTGCGTACGGATCGCGTTGGTCACCGACCTCGGCCGTTGCCGACCCATCACTACCCCTCTTCCTCGAAGCCCCGTCTCGCGGACCCCCGTCCACAGCGACGCCCACCGATCCGTCTGGCTAGGGTCGCAGTATGCCGACCGAGCACCCCGCGATCATCCGATTTCGCGACGAGCACGCCCGCCGCGGCGGCGCCGGTGAGATCGTCATCCTGCCCGAGTCCGTCCACACGGCGGCGCTCGCCGCGCAGGCGCTCGGCTGCGAGGTCGGTGCGATCGCCAACAGCCTCGTCTTCGACGACCATGGCACACCGGTCCTGATCCTGACCTCCGGGGCGCACCGGGTCGACACCGCCAAGACCGCGGAAGCGATCGGCGCGGGCCGCCTGGCCCGGGCGAAGCCCGAGTTCGTCCGCGAGCACACCGGCCAGGCGATCGGCGGCGTGGCCCCGATCGGGCACCCGGCGCCGGTGTCGACGTACATCGACTCCTGGCTGCGCAGGTACGACGTGCTGTGGGCCGGGGCCGGCATCCCGCCCGCGGTCTTCTCCACGACGTACGACGAGCTGGTCGCCATGACCGGGGCCACCGAGATCGAGGTCGAGTGACGTGGAGATCTGGCTGAACCCCGCGTGCAGCAAGTGCCGGACCGCGGTGTCCGAGCTGGACGCGGCCGGCGTGGAGTACACCGTGCGCCGCTACCTCGACGACCCACCGACGGCCGGCGAGCTGGCCGACGTCGTGGCCCGCCTGGGCCTCGAGCCCTGGGACATCACGCGTGCCAAGGAGGCGAAGGAGGAGGGCATCGACCTCCCCCGCGACCCCGCCCAGCGCGACGCCTGGCTGGCAGCGCTCGCGGCGCACCCGCGCGCGATCCAGCGCCCGATCATCACCGCCGCCGACGGCACGACCGTCGTCGGCGCGCGACCCGGACTCGCTCGGCCGTGTGATCGAGGCGGAGTCCTGAGCGGCCTCGCCGACCCGGCCACGCGAGCGGCCGTCGTCCAGCGGCTCTCCCAGCTGTACGTCGGCCGGCCGGTCATCGTCGGCCCCGGCATCCTCGCCGGCTACACCGGCACCGTGCGGCTCCTGCGCGACCTGGGCTGCGAGGTCCTGGTGCTCTCCATCGAGCAGGGCGCGGGCGCGATCCCCGAGATCGACGAGTGCCAGGTCGTGGAGCTGACCGTCCCGCCCGCCGACTCCGTGACCGACGAGCTGCGCGCGCTGGACCACCTCGCCCATCACCTGCCCGACCATGCCGTCGCGGCGATCGAGGCGTTCGACCCCGAGCGCCGCGCGCTGTGGCACGCCAGCCAGTTCGTCACCGACGACGAGCCGATCCTCGGCCGGCGCATCGTCAACGGGCGACCGGCCGCGTTCCTCGCGCTGGAGGACAAGCTGCTGGCCGAGGAGATCTGGGCCGCCGCCGGCGCCGACACCGCGCCGTACGAGATCGTGCCGGTGGAGGAGGCCCCGCTCGCCGAGGCGACCCGGCGCCTGGCCGGACCACTCGGCGCCGTGTGGTCGGGTGACGCGCGGGACGGGTTCAACGGTGGCGGCAACTACGTCCGCTGGGTCCTGGGCGCGACCGACCGCGCCGAGGCGCTGGAGTTCTTCGGCCCACGCTGCGACCGGGTCCGGGTGATGCCGTTCCTGGACGGCGTCCCCTGCTCCATCCACGGGATGGTGCTTCCCGACGGCACCGCCGTCTTCCGCCCCGTGGAGATCGCGATCCTGCGCGACATGGCCGACCGGAAGTTCGTGTACGGCGGGCTCTCGACGTACTGGGACCCGCCGCCCGCCGACCGCGACGCGATGCGCGACCTGGCCCGCCGGGTCGGCGGCGTGCTGCAGGCGACGTACGGCTACCGCGGCGCGTTCGGCATCGACGGCGTGCTGACCGCCGACGGGTTCCGCCCGACCGAGCTGAACACCCGGGTCTCGGCCGGCCTGACCACGGCGGCGGTGGTGGCGCGCGACCTGTTCGGGCTGGTGCAGACGCACCTGCTGCTCGGCCTCGACACCGGACTGTCCGTCGCCGATCTCGAGTCGCTGGTGCCGCTCATGGACGCCGAGCGGATCGGGAAGCCGGTGGCGGTGCTGGAGGGGGTCAAGGTCGGCGACCCGCACGAGCTGCTGGTCCGCTACGACGGATCGGAGCTGACCCGGGTCGCGCTGGACGGCGTCGACGTGCTGTCGGTGGCGGACACGCCGACGGGCTGCTTCGCCAAGCTCGAGCCGTGCAGCGCGCTCTCCCCGGGCGACCGGCTGGCGCCGCTCAACGCCGCACTGCTGGCGTTCCTCGGCCGCGAGTACGACGCCGGAGTGCCGCCGCTCGAGCCGGCGCCGGACCTGCGCTGACCGTTCGCCCCCTAGGGTTCTCGCCATGGCGCGGGTCGTGGTGGTGGGCGGTGGGTTCGGCGGGCTCGCGTCGGCCGTCCGGCTGGCCAAGCTCGGCCACGAGGTCACCCTCGTCGAGCGCTCCGCGACACTCGGGGGCGCGCTGTCGTTCGAGTCCGAGGACGGGTTCACCTGGGACGCCGGACCGTCCTCGACGCTGCTGCCCGCGGTGATCCGCGACCTGTTCCGCAAGTCGGGGCGGCCGGTGGAGCGCGAGCTCGACCTCGAGCCGCTCCCCTACGTCCGCGAGCACCGGTTCGAGGACGGCACGTCGCTGCGACTGCCCGGTGGCTCCCGGGCGGAGCAGGTCGCCGCCTTCGACGAGCTGGGGCCGGGGCTCGGGCGGCGCTGGGGCGATCACGTGGCCTCGTACGCCGACGTGTGGGAGACCCTGCGCCGCGGCTACCTCGAGGTGCCGTGGGACCGCGACCACCTGCCCCGCGAGCTGGCCGCGCTGCTGGACAGCCGCGAGGTGCTGTTCAAGCGGCTGAAGAAGGACTTCAAGGACGAACGGCTGCGGCTGGTCGCCGGCCACCCCTTCGTCGCCGAGGGCCACGACCTGCGCAACGTGCCCGCCTGGCTCGGCGTGACGGCGTACGTCGAGCAGACGTTCGGCGCGTGGACGGTGCCCGGCGGGATGGCGGCGGTCGGGACCGCGCTGGCGAACCGGCTGGAGACGCGGAAGGTGACGGTCCTGACCGACACCGTCGTCGACGACCTCGTCGTGCGCGACGGCCGGGTCGCCGCGGTCGCCACGTCCGCGGGCGAGCTGGACGCGACCGTGGTCGTCGTCGCGGTCGACCCGCGCCGGCTGCCTGCCCTGGCGCCGTACGTCGACAGGACGATGCCCGCGATCCCGCCGGTCGTCACCCACCTGGGTCTCGAGGGCGACGTGCCCGAGCTCGGGCACGAGGTCGTGCTGCACGGCGACCCGATGCTCGTCGTCCGGGCCGGCGGTGTGGCGCCCCCGGGGGCGTCGGCGTGGACGGTGCACGGCCGGGGCCGGCTGGCCGAGGACATCCTGCGCGCCCTGGCCCGGCACAAGATCGACGTGCGCGCCCAGGTCGTCACCCGGGTCGACCGCAGCCCCCGCGACCTGGTCGAGCGCTGGGGCGGCTCCCCCATGGGCGTGCTCTGGCAGGGCCGGGCCACCGTCCGCCGCCGGCTCGGCCCCACCACCCCGATCCCGGGCGTCTACGCCGCCGGCGCCCACGCCACCCCCGGCGGCGGGCTGCCGTTCGTGGGCCTCTCGGCGGCGCTGGTCGCGCAGGTGGTCGGCCCGGCCTGACCGTAGTCCACGACGATCGTGTCGTTCGAGCGCTCCGACGACACATCCGTCGTGGACTATGCGTCAGAGCAGCTGGAAGGTGACCGTGACGGAGGCGGTCACGGAGGTCTCGCCGGGCTCGAACCCGACCTCCATCTTCGAGGCGTACGCCGCGGTGGCGGCGCCGTCGCCGACGATCGGCGGGCACGTGCATGACGCCCTCGCTGGCCATCTGCAGCTCGCCCACCTTCGCGCCGGCCAGCTTCGCCAGGTGTGCGGCCCGCTCGGTCGCATCGGCGTACGCCGCCTCCCGCGCTGACGCCTGGGCCGCGCCGGGGTCGGACACCTCGAGCGCCAGCCCTTCGATCTGCAGCCGGTCGCCGACCTCGGAGCCCAGCGCGGCGACCAGCTCGCCGGCCCGCGTCGAGATCGTCGCAGCCGATGGCGAGGGCGTGCCGGGCCTGGAACCCGGCCGGCATCCCCTCGTAGTCGAGCGACGGCCACGACCGTGAGCTCCTGGGAGGCGATCCGGCTCTCGTCGGTGTAGCGGCGGGCGACCTTGCCGATCGCCTCCACCGTGGACGAGACGCCGGCGAGCGCCTCCTTGACCCCGGTGGCGCCGTGTGCGGCGGCCACGCGGACAACGGCGGTGTCGGGCACCACCCTGACCGTGCCGTGGCCGACCACGGTGACCGTGCGCATGCCGGAGACGTTACGCCCTGTGAGGCCGCTAGACGGTGATCTTGAGCGCCTCGAATACCTCGAGTGTGGCTCGGGAGCGGTTCAGCGTGTAGAAGTGCAGCCCCGGAGCGCCACTCCGGAGCACGGCCTGGCAGAGCTCGGTGGCGATCTCGACGCCCACGCGGCGTACGTCGGCGGGCTCGGTGAGGCCGTCGAACCTGGCCATCACCTCGGCCGGGATGTCGGCGCCGGACAGCTCGGCCATCCGCGCCACCGACTTGAGGTTCGTGATCGGCATGATGCCCGGCAGGATCGGGATGTCGACGCCGTGCGCGCGGACCCGCTCGACGAGGTCGACGTAGTCCTGCGCCCGGAAGAACAGCTGGGTGACCGCGAACTCCGCGCCGGCGCGGGCCTTGGCGACCAGCACCTGCGCGTCGTGCTCGAGCGAGGCGGCCGACGGGTGCCCCTCCGGGAACGCCGCGACCCCGATCGTGAAGCCGCCCATCTCCCGGACCAGCTCGACCAGCTCGGTCGCGTAGGTCAGCCCGCCCGGTGTCGGCGTCCACGGCGCGCTCGGCCCCTCGGCCGGGTCGCCGCGCAGGGCCAGGATGTTGCGGACGCCGGCGTCGCGGTAGGACTCCAGGATCTCGACCAGCTCGGCCCGCGTGTGGCCGACACAGGTGAGGTGGCCCATCGCCCGCAGCGACGTCTCGCGGGCGATCCGGCCGGTGATCTGGACGGTGGTGTCGCGGGTCGAGCCGCCGGCGCCGTACGTCACGGAGACGAAGGTCGGCTCGTAGGGCTCGAGGTCCTCGATCGCCTGCCACAGCTGGGCGGCGCCGGCCTCGTCGCGCGGCGGCATGAACTCGAAGGAGACGGAGCGCTCCCCCTCGCGGATCACCTCGCCGATGCTGCGGCTGCGTCCCTCAACCATGCCCGGAAGTCTAGGCAGCGCACGACGTCCGGCCGGCCCGCCGTCCACCTGACAGGCATGGCATAGCCTCGGCCGGGTGACGATCTGGGACGGGGAGGCCTTCCGCGCCGGCATCCAGCAGGCGCTCGACGAGTTCCTCGACGAGATGGCCGGCCGACTCGCCCCGCTCGGACCGGACGCCGCCCGCCTGCTCGAGGAGGCGCGCGGCATGGTGTCCGGAGGCAAGCGGTTCCGCGCGGCGTTCTGCTACTGGGGCCACCGCGCCGTGCGGCCCGAGGTCGAGGACGAGCGCGCCCTCGTCCGGGCCTGCGCCGCGCTCGAGCTGCTGCACGCCAGCGCGCTGGTGCACGACGACTACATGGACGCCTCCGACACGCGGCGCGGCCGCCCGGCCGTCCACCGCGCGTTCGAGACCGAGCACCGTGCCGACGGGTGGCGCGGCGACCCCGAGCAGTACGGCGCCTCGGCGGCGATCCTGCTCGGCGACCTGCTGCTCAGCTGGGCCGACGAGCTGCTGCGTCGCTGCGGTCTCCCGCAGGACCGGGTCGAACGCGGCCCTCGACGTCTTCGACCTGTGCCGCTCCGAGGTGATCGCCGGGCAGTTCCTCGATGTCTCGGCCCAGGCGCGTGGTCGGGCCGACGTCGACACCGCGATGACGGTGCTGCGCTACAAGTCCGCGAAGTACTCCATCGAGCGGCCGCTGCACGTCGGCGCCGCCCTGGCCGGCGCCGGCGCCGGACACGCTGGCCGAGCTCACGGCGTACGGGCTGCCGATCGGCGAGGCGTTCCAGCTCCGCGACGACCTGCTGGGGGTGTTCGGCGACGCCGCGACCACCGGCAAGCCGGCCGGCGACGACCTGGTCGAGGGCAAGCGCACGGTCCTGGTGGCGCTGGCGCTGGACGCGGCGGGCGCCGAGGACGCGGCGCTGCTCGACAGCTCGCTCGGCACCGCGCTCGACGCCGACCAGGTCGAGCGGGTGCGGCGGATCATCGACGACTCCGGCGCGCACGCGGCAGGTCGAGTCGGTGATCGGCGAGCTGGTCGACCTCGCCCTGGCCGCGCTGGACAAGGCCGACGTCGACGAGGGCGCCCGGGGCGTCCTGCGCGAGCTGGCGTCGGCGGCGACCGACCGGGTCGTCTAGGCCCCCGCGCGAACCTGCGCCGCTGGCTAGGGTTCTGGGCATGCGGATTCTTGTGGTCGGCGCCTCGGGCGTGCTGGGTCAGGCGGTGGTGGCAGCGTTGGCAGCCCACGACGTCGATCGAGGCTTCCCGGTCGGGTGCCCACCGGGTCGATCTGCGGGAACCGGACAGCATCGCGTCGCTGTACGCCGAGGTCGGCGAGCTCGACGCCGTCGTGTGCACCGCTGGCAAGACGCCGTTCAAGCCGTTCGCGGATCTGGGCCTCGCCGACTACCGCTCCGGACTGGAGGACAAGCTGCTGGGGCAGGTCGAGCTCGTTCGCCAGGGCGTCGCGCACGTCCGACCCGGGGCAGCTTCACCCTGGTCAGTGGCGTGCTGGCGATGGAGTCGATCGAGACCGGCACCGTTGCCTCGACGGTCAACGGTGGGGTCGAGGCCTTCGTCCGGGCTGCCGCGACCGGCCTCCCGGATGGACAGCGGATCAACGCCGTCAGTGCGACGGCCTTCACCGAGTCATGGGACGCCTACGCCGAGTTCTTCCCGGGGTACGTCCCCATCCCGGCCGCCGACGCGGCACGCGCCTACGTCAGGTCCGTCGGCGGTGTCGAGACCGGGCAGGTCTATCGAGTCGGGTACTGACCCGACTCGAGTGCCGCCGACGGTTCAGTCGAGGCTGGGCACGCCGGGTACGTCGGGTCCCTCGCCGCGCAGCAGCACCGCGAACGGTCCGCCGCGCTCGGCGTTGACCCGCGTGCCGAGGATGCTCAGCGCGACCGAGAACGCCTGGTCGTCGTGCCGGCAGAACGGGCTGTACCCGTCCCAGAGCAGGACGGTGCCGGACACGTCACCGCCGACGTCCTGGAGCCCGTCGGCGAGCGCATCGAAGCTCTTGTCGGAGCCCTCGGGCAGGTTCAGGGCCTCGGCGACGCCGGCGAGGAACTCGTCGGACGTCTCCTCGTGCCACCCGTCGACCCAGCCGAAGTGCCAGCCCGCGTGCTCCACGGTGTGGCGGATGGTGTCCACGTCGAAGGCTCCGTGCCATCTGAAGATGCCGGGCTCCTTGCGCCCCGCCAGAAGTGCGGCCAGTCCACTCATCGAGTGCAATCCTCTCGTTCGGTTGACATGTCAGATCATCATCGCCTGTGCTCGGCGCTTGACCTCCGAGCCGCGGTTCTCCCGCAGCGCGTCGATGGGGCGGCCGGGCAGGTCGGCGTCGGTGAACAGCCAGGCGATGCACTCCCGGTCGTCGTACCCGCCGTCGTGCATGACCGTCAGCAGCCCGGCCAGGCCCTTCACGACCAGCCCGTCCTGCAGGAACGCCGCCGGCACCTGCTGACCGGCGCCGGGAGACGGCACCGCGGCGGCCAGCTCGTGGGTGCGGACCATCGTGCGCACCTTGGCGGGCGTGACTCCGAGCTCGGCCCCCGCCGCCGCCCAGTCGATCCACTCCGAGACAAGTGCTGACAGGTCTGCGTCGGCGAGGGATCGAGAACTCATTCCCCCACTCTTGCACCATCCAGGGGCTCTCGAAAACAGGTCGCGGGCAGCTCGCCACGCCACGCCGGAACCCGGACCGCGGCGGCGCCGGGGCGACACGTCCGTACCATGTTCCAACCGGGGTCTTCCCCCACCGGTGCGCAGGAGGGTCGTCGTGCAGCAAGATCGGGGCGCCCATACGGGTGACGCTGCCGCCACGAGCGACCCCTTGACCGGCCGGATGCTGGACGGTCGCTACCGGATCGGATCGCGGATCGCGCGCGGCGGCATGGCCAGCGTCTACGAGGCCAGGGACATCCGCCTGGACCGCGTCGTGGCGGTCAAGGTGATGCATCCCGGGCTCGGCGACGACGAGGAGTTCGCGCAGCGGTTCGTGCGCGAGGCCCGCGCGGCCGCCCGCCTCTCCCACCCCAACGTCGTCGCGGTCTACGACCAGGGCGACGAGGACGGCACCGTCTTCCTGGCCATGGAGATGGTCGAGGGGCACACCCTGCGCGACGTGGTCCGCAAGGAAGCCCCGATGACCCCGGCGCGGGCGCTCGCGTACGTCGAGCCGGTGCTGTCGGCGATCGCCGCGGCGCACCGCTCCGGCCTGATCCACCGCGACGTCAAGCCCGAGAACGTCCTGATCGCCGACGACGGCCGGGTCAAGGTCGCCGACTTCGGCCTGGCCAAGGCGATCAGCGCCGACACCCAGCACACCGCGACCGGCGGGGTCCTGATCGGCACCGTCTCCTACCTCGCGCCGGAGCTCGTCGTCGACGGCCGGGCCGACGCGCGCGCGGACGTGTACGCCATGGGCGTCGTCCTCTACGAGCTGCTCACCGGCAAGAAGCCGCACGAGGGCGACTCCCCGATCCACGTCGCCTACAAGCACGTGCACGAGGACATCCCGCCGCCGTCGGCCAAGGCCCCCGGCATCCCGAAGTACGTCGACGCGCTCGTCGCCCGCGCGACGGCGCGGGACCGCGGACAGCGGCCCGCGGACGCGTCCGTGATGCTGCACCAGGTGCATCGGGTCAGCCAGGCGCTGGCAGCCGGCGTACGCGAGGACGAGGAGCTGGAGGCCGACCTGGCGCCGCGCGCGCTGCCCGTGGTGGTCGACCCGGAGCCGGTCGGCACCGACACCGCCCCCGATCCGCTCGACACCGGCGAGGACGCCTTCGACGTGGCCGGGTTCGCGGCGATGATGGCGCCGGGCGCGGCCGCCGCAGCCGCCGACGGTCGCGAGCACACCACGGCGATGGACCGGACCCCGACCGCGGAGCGCGAGATCGTGCGCCCCGACCCGCCCCTGCCCGACCTCGTCGAGCCGGAGCTCCCGCCGCGGCGCAGCCGGCCCCGCCGCTCCAAGCGCGGGCCGATCATCCTGCTGCTCGCCCTGCTGCTCGTCGCCGGCGCCGGGCTCGGCGCCTGGTGGTACGGCTGGGCCCGCTACACCTCCACGCCCAGCGTGATCGGCATCGGCCAGTCGGCCGCGATCGAACGGCTCGAAGGCGCCGGACTCGAGGTGGAGCTCGCCGAGCGCGCCTACTCCGAGACCGTGGACGCCGGCCGCGTGATGACCAGCGACCCCGAGGCGGGCGCACGCATCCTCGACGGCGGGACGGTCACCCTCGTGGTCTCGCTGGGCAAGGAGCGGTACGACGTACCCGACGTGCGCGGCAGGTCCGAGGACCAGGCGCAGGACGCCCTGGACAAGCACAACCTGGAGTTCGGCGAGTCCATCGCGAAGTTCTCCGAGAAGGTGCCCGAGGGCGACGTCATCGGCAGCGACCCGAAGGCCGGCACCACCCTGCGCCCGGGCTCGATCGTCGACCTGATCGTGAGCAAGGGGCCGCGCCCGATCCCGGTTCGTGACTGGGTCGGCAAGAGCGCCGACCGCGCCGAGACGGTGATGGAGCGCAAGGGCCTCGAGGTCGACCGCGACCAGCTGGCCTACGACGACGAGATCCCCGAGGGCTACGTCATCTCCCAGTCGCCCTCCAGCGGCACCCTCTTCCGCGGCGAGACCCTCACCCTGGTCGTCTCGCAGGGACCCGAGCTGGTCGCCGTCCCCGACGGCCTGGTCGCCTCCGGTGTCGAGGACGCCCGCCAGCGGCTGCTGGACGCCGGCTTCGACGTCGACCTCGAGCGCGCCCCCGGCTACCTCGGCATCGGCTACGTCTACGGCGTCGACCCGCCGTCCGGGACGATGGTGCCCAAGGGCAGCACGGTCACCCTCACCATCATCTGACGGTGACCCGTCGGGTCTCGACACGGTTGCTACGCAACCTGCTCGACCAACGAGATGACCGGCGTTCTAGGGTCTCTGCGTGACCGCCGATCCTGCCCTCCGCAACCCGGTCGGCACCCACGTCCAGGTCGGGAAGGGGCTGGTCGCGGGCGCGCTCGCGAAGGCCGACGAGCTGGGCTGCGAGACGATCCAGGTCTTCGTGGGCAACCCGCGCGGGTGGGCGCACTCGGCGGGGAAGCCGGCCGAGGACGAGGCGTTCCGGGCGGCGACGGCCGAGCGCGGGATGCGGGTGTTCATCCACTCCCCCTACCTGGTGAACCTCGGCTCCCCGACCGCGTCGACGTACGAGAAGTCGGTGGCGGTGGTCGCGCACAACCTGCGCCGCGCGGTCGAGCTCGGCGCCGAGGGCGTGGTCGTGCACACCGGCTCGTACGTCGACCCGGGTAACGCTGACGATTCGGCGAGCGGCACGCGGCGGCGATGCGGCAGGTCCGCGAGGGACTGCTGCCGCTGCTGGACGCGGTCGCCGGCGACGACGCGCCCTGGCTGCTGCTCGAGCCGACCGCCGGGCAGGGCCGGTCGCTCTGCGCCGGCGTCGACGACCTCGAGCCCTACCTGGCCGCCCTCGACCTGCACCCCAAGGCCGGGATCTGCCTGGACACCTGCCACGTGTTCGCGGCCGGCGCGCCGCTCGACGAGCCGGGTGGCGCGACCGCGACCGTCGACCGGATCGTCGAGATCGGCGGAGCCGACCGGCTGCGGCTGGTGCACGCGAACGACTCGATGGACGTCCGCGGCGCCTTCAAGGACCGGCACCAGAAGATCGGCGAGGGCCACATCGGCACGGAGGCCTTCGCCGAGCTGCTCGCGCACCCGGCCACCGCCGGCGTGCCGTTCATCCTGGAGACGCCGGGCTCACGCGACGCGGACGACCCCGGCATCGCGCTGCTCAAGAAGCTGAGAACGGCGTCATGAGGGAGTCGCGCCGGGCGCTGCTCGCGACCTTCGTGCTGCTGCTCATCACGGCGATCTGGGGCAGCACGTTCTTCATGATCAAGGACCTGCTCGACCGGATGCCGACGCTGGACTTCCTGGGCGTCCGGTTCGCGATCGCCGGCGTGCTGATGGTGATCATCGCGCCCAAGGCGATGGCCCGGCTGAACCGCGACTCCCGCCGGCACGCGCTCGTGCTCGGGCTGCTGTACGGCGTCGCGCAGATCCTCCAGACGGCCGGCCTGGCGCACACGGCCGCGAGCGTGTCCGGCTTCATCACCGGCATGTACGTCGTGGCCACGCCGCTGTTCGCCGCGCTGCTGCTGAAGACCCGGATCACCGCGATGACCTGGGGCGCGGTCGCGCTGGCCACCGCCGGGCTCGCCGTACTCACGCTCAACGGCCTCTCGGTCGGGTACGGCGAGGCGCTCACCCTGGTCGCGGCCATGCTCTACGCGCTGCACATCGTCGGCCTCGGGGCGTGGTCGCGGCCGCAGGAGGCGCTCGGCATGTCGATCGTGCAGATCATCGTGATCGCGGTGATCTGCCTGGTGTCGGCCGCGCCGGGCGGGATCGTGCTCCCGGACACCGCGCGGGACTGGCTGGCCGTGCTCTACATGGCGGCGTTCGCCGGTGCGTTCGCGCTGGTCGGGCAGACCTGGGCGCAGGCCCACCTGGCGGCCACCCGGTGCGCGATCATCATGAGCATGGAGCCGGTCTTCGCGGCGCTGTTCGCGGTGCTGTTCGGCGGCGAGGACCCGACCGCGCGGATGCTGCTCGGCGGCGCGATGGTGCTGACCGCGATGCTGATCGTGGAGCTGATCCCGCGACGCAAGCTGGAGGCCGAGGTCCCGCACATCGCGGTCTGATCTCAGATCGCTGATACCCGTGGGCAGGGCGATGCCACTCGCCTAGCGTTCGCAGGAGTCCACTGCCGCGCCGAGGGGTCCAACCAATGGTCGTCGTCATGTCGCCGGACGCCACCGACGAGCAGGTGGCGCACGTCGTCGAGCGGGTCGAGGGCATCGGCGGCGAGGCCTTCGTCAGCAAGGGCGTGACCCGCACGATCATCGGCCTGGTCGGCGACATCGACTCCTTCCACCACCTCAACCTGCGCAGCATGCCGGGCGTCGCCGACGTGCACCGGATCTCCGACCCCTACAAGCTGGTCAGCCGCCAGCACCACCCCGAGCGGTCCACCGTCTGGGTCGGCCCGGCCGGGCACCAGGTGCCGATCGGCCCGGGCACGTTCACGTTCATCGCCGGCCCCTGTGCCGTGGAGAGCCGCGAGCAGATGCTCGAGTCGGCGCGGATGGCTCAGTCCGCCGGCGCCACGATCATCCGCGGCGGGGCGTTCAAGCCGCGGACCTCGCCGTACGCCTTCCAGGGGCTGGGCCACGCCGGGCTCGAGATCCTGGCCGACGCGCGCCGGGCGACCGGGATGCCGGTCGTCACCGAGGTGATCGACGCCCGCGACGTGAAGGAGGTCGCGGACTACGCCGACATGCTCCAGGTCGGCACCCGCAACATGTCCAACTTCGGGCTGCTCCAGGCGGTCGGCGAGTCCGGCAAGCCGGTGCTGCTCAAGCGGGGCATGACCTCGACCGTCGAGGAGTGGCTGATGGCCGCCGAGTACATCGCCCAGCGCGGCAACCTCGACGTGGTGCTGTGCGAGCGCGGCATCCGCACCTTCGAGCCGGCCACCCGCAACACGCTCGACGTCTCGGCGGTGCCGATCGTCCAGGCGACCAGCCACCTGCCGGTGATCGTCGACCCGTCGCACGCCTCCGGGCGCCGCGACCTGGTGGTGCCGCTGGCCCGGGCCGGGATCGCGGTCGGCGCCGACGGGGTCATCGTCGACGTCCACCCCTCCCCCGAGACCGCCCTCTGCGACGGTCCGCAGGCGCTGCAGGGCTCCGACCTGCGCGCGCTCGCCCAGGCGGTGCGCAAGCTCCCGCCCGCGCTCGGCCGGGTCGACGCGGGGCAACACGTCCGGACGGCGACCTGAGGATCCCCCGCGTGCGGGACCGGTTCGCCTAGGCTGACCTGCGGGGGAGCTCCCAGGGAGGAACATGTCCGTCTGTACCCAGTGCGGTCACCCACTCGGCGTCGGCCGCTTCTGCACCGACTGCGGCCATCCCGTCGACGAGACCGGCCCGGTCAGCGAAGACACCGGCGGGCGCCGACGACTGGCGCACCGGGACGGCCGAGCGGCCCGCGGTCCTCGACGAGTCCGAGCCCACCGTCGTCGTCCGGCGGCCGGTGCTCCCACCCCCGGTCCAGACGCCGAACGAGCCCCCGCGCTACCCCCTGTACGCCGACGAGGCCCCGCCCGCGCCGGCCCCGCCGCCCCAGCCCGCGCCGTACGTCGCCCCGGTCGACCTGGCCCCGGACCCGAGCCTCGAGGCGCACCGGCACGTCGGCGAACGCCCGCCCCGCAGCGCCGCAGCGGTCTGGCTGCCGTGGGTGGTCGGCGGCGTGGTGCTGCTCCTGGTCGGCTCCCTCGGGATCTGGCTGCTGCTCGGCACCGGCGACGACACGTCCCCGGCCTCCTCCGACACGGCGTCCGACCCCGCGGCCGGCAGCTCCGAGCCCTCGCAGACCGAGGGGCAGGAGCCCAGTGACAAGCCCAAGGACGACAAGTCCGACAAGCCCAGCAAGCCCGGGAAGCCGTCCGACGTGAGCCGGTCGGCGACGCCGACCGTCCCCGCGACCGCTCCGCCCAACGAGGACGTCGACGGCAACATGGTCCGCTACGAAGCGCGCAACATGCTCGACGGCGTACCCGAGACCACCTGGCGGATGGCCGGCGACGGCACCGGCGAGACGCTCAGCTTCGAGCTCCCCGAGGCCACCACGATCACCGAGGTCGGGATGATCAACGGCTACGCGAAGACCTCGACGGACGGCGGCCGCAACCTCGACTGGTACCAAGGCAACCGCCGGATCCTCGAGGCCGAGTGGATCTTCGACGACGGCACCACCGTCAGCCAGGACTTCGAGAGCACCCACAACGTCCAGACGATCGACGTGGACAACGTGAAGACGAAGACGGTGCAGGTCCGGCTGGTGCGCGTGTCTGCCCCAGGCAAGGGTCCGGCGAAGCGCGACTACACCGCGATCAGCGAGGTCTCCCTGGTCGGCAGCGCGGGCTGACCCGTGCTCGACGGGCTCGCGCCGGCACGTCGCCGGTTCGTGCTCGCCCTGGTCGGTCTCGTGCTCGTGGCCGGTGTCGCGGTCGGCGTCGCCGTCGTCGCGAACCGGCCCGACCCGGTCGACCCGGTCGCGCAGGACACCCGCGGGCCGGTGCTGCTCGTGCCCGGGTACGGCGGCAACACGGGCTCGCTCCAGGTGCTCGCCGACGCGCTCGGCCAGGACGGCCGCGACGTCGAGGTGGTCCCGCTGGAGCCACCGGGCACCCAGGACCTGCGGGTCCAGGCGGAGGTGCTGGACCGGGCGGTGGACGACGCCCTGGCCCGGTCGGGGGCGCCGTCGGTGGACGTGGTCGGCTTCTCGGCCGGCGGGATCGTGGTCCGGCTCTGGGTCGCCGAGCTCGGGGGCGGCAACGTCGCCCGCCGCGCTGTCACCCTCGCCTCCCCGCACCACGGCACCGACCTGGCCTCCCTCGCCGTCGACATCGCGCCGGACGCCTGCCCCGAGGCCTGCCTGCAGCTCGCCGAGGGCAGCGACCTGCTCCGCGAGCTCAACGCGGACGACGAGACGCCCCCCGGCCCGGAGTGGGTCGCGATCTGGACCGAGGACGACCGCACCGTCGTCCCACCCGACTCCGCCGACCTCGACGGCGCCATCGGCTTCTCCGTGCAGTCGGTCTGCCCCGACGAGGTGATCGCCCACGGCGAGGTGCCCAGCGACCCCTCGGTGATCGCGATGGTCGAGCTCGAGCTCGGCGTCGATGCACCGACAGTCCCATCGGGCGAGGTCTGCCTGCCGTGAGAACGTGCTCCCGAGTGGGCTATCGACTGGTCAGGGGTGGCGAGTCCTGCGGCGCAGGCTCGGTTGGGCGCCGCCGTAGAGCGGGATCGACGGTGCGCTCCGTGTCGAGCTGGAAGCCGTTCTCCAGCGCCCAGCGCACCGCCTGCGAGCGTCGCTGAACGCCTATCTTGCGGTAGGCCGAGCGGATGTAGCTCTTGACGGAGTTGATGGTGACGTAGGCGCGGTCGGCGATCTCCTGGTTGCTGAGGCCGAGCGCGATGAGCGCCAGGACCTCGGCCTCACGCGGAGACAGCCCCACCGACCGTCCTGGCCAGTCACCTGCACCACCGACGCTGGTCTCGCTGTCGCCGGCCAGAATGACGGTCTCGCCGTTCATGATCCGTTGGAGGGCTTCGACGATGGCGGGGCCGGTCAGCACCTTCGACAGGTATCCGCTGGCGCCCTCCACGATGGCTCGCTCCATCAGGTCAGGTCGAAGGTTCCAGCTGTAGACCACCACTTTCGCGCCGCTGTCGCGGACGTAGTCCGCAAGGTCGATGCCCTGTCCGTGCACCTGACCGAACGTGTCGAACAGGACGAGGTCGACGTCGGTGGTGACAGGAAGCCCTGCCGCGATCTCGACGACGTCGATGCGCTCGTCCGCGAGCAGCGAAGCGACTCCTGCGACCACCACGGCGAAGTCATCGACGATGGCCAACCGGATGGGAGTTTTCACGGCTGCATCATGCTTCGCACTGTAGACCCCGAGGGTCCAGCACTCGCCCTTGCCATCTTCCTACCGCTCGTGCCATCGGCGACATGCAGGTCAGAAATATCCGGATCTCCCTGCAGCGTCCGTCAGTAGTCGGTTGCAGCTGACCCGGTCGGGAAGAGGACCAGCTCGTGTGCGGGGGCGCGGATGGTGCGCACGACCCGACACTGTCGCTGCTCGAGCGTGAGCCGGCACGTCACGAGGCGAACCCTGTGTGGCCCGAAGGGGCTGCCGTCGAAGGCGAGACCGTACGCCGTCTCCACGTCGGTCCACCCGCCCAGGATGAACTTCCGGCCGTGCAGGTCGGCGGGCAGCCGGCGACCGCTGCGCACGTCGAAGACCTGGCTGCCGCTGTCGACCGGCATCACGGCCACCGAACCGTCAGGTGACACGTGGCCCGGCTGTGTCGACCGGTAGGGATCCCGAGGAACGACCAGCCTGCCGTCGCGCACCAGCCCGGGCAGTGCCTGACCGCCACCGGGATCGCGGCGGGCGAAGTAGTACAGGTCGTACCGGCGGTGGTGCTCGGTACGCAGACCCGTCCGCGGATCCCACGACGTCACCGGGCCCGAGGCGGTCCGGACGAAGAGCTCGTCGCCGTCGAAACCCAGGACCCGGGGCTCTGCGCTCTCGTACAGGTTCCCGAGGTCGTCCTCGGCGTCACCCATGCCGGCGTCGTCGTGGACGACGACCTCACCGGTTTCCAGGTCGACGATGACGGTCGACCACGGCATCTCGGACGTGTCCAGCAGGCCCAGGTACCGGCCGTTCTCGGAGACGCTGAGCTCGTCGGCGCGCAGGCTTGTGGAGCGAAGGGCTCCGCCATCGGTCACTCGGACGACATCCGAGCGGCCCTGGAGAAGGTAGATCCGGCCGTTCGCCTCCACCATCGCCCGGACGGGCCTGCCCGTTCGGATGACTCGGTCATCGACATGGATGGTGTCACCGACGGCCCACAGGACGGCATCAGTGGCGAGCGGACCCACACCGACCGGTAGCACCGCCGTACCCGGATCAGTCGGATCGGACGATGACTGGCACGCCATCAGCGCGAGTCCGAGGGTTGCGCACGCGACCATCCGCCACATCCCGGAATCGTAGGCGCTGACAGACTCGGGGCATGTCCCGGCCGCCACGCCTCGAGCCCTCCGTCGACGTAGTCGCCCGGGTTGCGTCCACCGCGTTGGCGCTGCCGGACGCCTACGAGGAGGACGCCTGGACCGGCGTGAGATGGCGGGTCCGCAACAAGACCTTCGCCCATGTCCTGGTCGCCCAGGAGGGATACACGTCGGCGTACCGCGACATGACCGGGGTGACCGAGCCGACCACGGTGCTGACGTTCCGGTCATCAGGCGACGAACTGCTCGCCCTGACCCACTCCGGCCCGCCGTTCTACCAGCCGCCATGGTCGCCCACCGTCGTCGGCATGGTGCTCGACGACGACACCGACTGGGACGAGCTGGCCGAGCTGGTGACCGAGAGCTACCGGTTCTGCGCTCCCCAGAAGCTGAGGCGCCGGCTGGATCGATGACATCGCGCGGTCCTGAGGGTCGAACTCTGCAGACGCGAGTCCAGAGCGCGTTCTGGTCAGGCCGATTGCAGTCGACGGATCAGCAGGTAGCCCTTGCAGCCCAAGCACAGCCCGGTGGAGGCGTTGAGGGCCGTGACGCCGAAGGCGAGGGCCGTCAGGCTGTAGCCGGCGACGTCGACGCCAACAACGAAGAAGATCAGCGCCAGAGCCGTGAACACGAATCCGAAGAACTGGGCGAACCTCGGCGGTCGAGCATCCTCCAGTTCGGCCGGCGCTCCTACCCGCGGCCAGATGTAACGGGCATAGATCTGCGCCCACAGCGACCACTGGAAGCTGACGAACGCGGTGAACGCGAACACGGCGACCTGGGAGGCGAGCAGGCCGAGGCCCCATGGTCGAGCAACGTCAACGATGAGCAGTACGACGGCGAGAATGCTGGCAGTCGCCCCGGCGCTGAATCGCACCAGGCGCGGATCGACCTGGCCGCGGAGCGGGCAGGCGATGAGGCTGCTGGCGGGCATGAGCGTCTCCGGACGGTAGGCGCCAACTGATCCGATCCAGAGTAGGCCCCTCGGTCATCCAATGTTGAACACGTTCGTCACCAGGATTGGAGATCCCGCATGTCGTCTCACCCGCAGGTGCGTCTCCTGGCTGCAACGGTTCCCTTGCTGAAGGCGCTGAACGATGACCGAACGCTGTTCAGCGAGCTGGTGGGCTCACCTGTCCCGGACGGCTGGCCCGAGTTCCCCGAGGCCATCGGCTTCACCTTGGAGCACCTGGAGAACGCATCCGAAGCTGACCGCTCGTGGTCGATGCAGTTCTTCGTCGAACAGGCGACCGGAGCGCTTCTCGGCTCAGGTGGCTTCGCGGCCCCGCCGGCAGAGCGCACCGTCGAGATCGGCTACGAAATCGCTCCCGAGTTCCGGGGGCGGGGCTTCGGCGCTGCCGCTGCCCGGGCACTCGTCGAGCGTGCCGTCGCCAGCGGCGAGGTGGATCACGTCCTTGCCCGTACCCTGCCCGGTGCCAATCCATCGACAGGGGTGCTGGTGTCACTCGGCTTCGAACATGTCGACTCCCAGGAGGACCCCGAGGTCGGGATCGTCTGGGAGTGGAGATTGTCTCTGGCCTAGCATCGGGCAGGAGATGGACACCCCTGAGCGGGTCGAGGCATACCTCGCCAGTCAACCGGAGCCCAAGCAGGCGGACCTCCGACAGCTGCACGCGCACATGCTCGCCGTCCCTGAAGGCAGGCTGTGGTTCAACGCAGAGGCCCTTCACGCAGCCATCCGGTACGGCATGGACGACACCTCGTGAGCATGACCCGCGACCCGCGCGATCCTGGACCTGCGCGCCAGCGGCGCCGGCGAGTCATCGTCGTCGCCGCAGTCGTGCTGCTCGCAGCCACCGTTTCCACCACAGCGCTGGATCGGACGAGCGACGACCACCCGACCGTTGACCTGACGATCGGCTGGGGCGGCAGCGAAGGGCACCCGAGCTGCGTCTACGACGCGAAGGACCACACCGTCGACGCCACGATCACGATCGAAGGCACAGCGGCCCGACACGACAGCGTGACGGTGACCGTGACCGCGTACGCCGACGAGAACACCTCTCAACCGGTCGGGTCGAGCAGCCGTAGCGTGCGCGTCGAGGGAACCGTGCAGATGCCCCTCGTCGTCACCATTCCCGTCGAGAAGTCCCCGCACGTCGGCGAGGACGGCGAAACCGCCTGCACCCTCTCTCCCCTCTCCGTCCAGCACTGACACGTGCGCCTTCCGCCGCGTGTGGGTCGGAGTCGGCTCCGGGGCGGGGTCGGGGTGATCCCCGATGCCGCGCACGGTCCCGGCTCTCTACGGTGGCGAGCAGGTGAGGGTCATTCGAGGGAGAACCGCTCATGAAGGCGCTGGTCCAGGATCGCTACGGCTCACCCGACGTGCTGCGGGTCGACGACGTGCCCGTGCCCGTGCCCGGCCCCGGCGAGGTGGTGGTCCGGGTGCAGGCCGCTTCGGTCAACGCCCGCGACTGGCACGTGATGCGCGGCGAGCCACGCGTCGCCCGGCTGGCCGACCGGACGATGTTCGGCCGGAAAGGCCCCAAGGTCCGGATCCGCGGCACCGACTTCGCCGGCGCCGTGGAGGCGGTCGGCCCGGGAGTGTCCGCATTCCAGCTCGGCGAGGACGTGCTCGGCGAGGCCCCCGGTGCGTTCGCCGAGTACGTCGCTGCGCCCGTCGGGGTCGTCGCGCCCAAGCCGGCAGGGCTGAGCGTCGAGAAGGCGGCGGCGATCCCGCTGGCCGCGCACACCGCCATGGCCTGCCTGCGCGAGGGCGGTCTGGCGTCGGGACACGCCGTACTCGTCAACGGGGCGTCGGGCGGAGTGGGGACCTTCGCCGTCCAGCTCGCGAAGTCCCTGGGCGCGCACGTCACGGGCGTGTGCAGCGCCCGCAACGCCGATCTGGTCCGTTCGCTGGGCGCCGACGCGATCGTCGACTACGCCGCGGAGGACTTCACCGACCTCGACCGGCGGTACGACGTCGTGGTCGACCTGGTCGGCAACCGGTCGCTGCGGGACCTGCGACGGGTGCTGACACCGACCGGCCGGGTCGTGCTGTCCGGCGGCGGTGTCTCCGGGCAGGGACGCGTGATCGGGCCGATGAGCCTGTTCATGCGCGGCCTCCTCGTGGCCCGCCTCACCACGCTCGACCTGGTCGCCCCGCAGCCACGCCCGAGCACCGAGGTCCTGACCGAGCTCGCCGCCCTGGCCGACTCGGGCGCGCTCATCCCTGTCATCGACCGCACCTTCTCCCTCGACGACGCGGCGGAGGCGATCCGCTACCTCGAGGTCGAGCACGCCCGCGCGAAGGTGGTCATCAAGATTTGAACAGGTCGACGCCGTCAGGCCGTGACGTCGCGGGTGGTGAAGTTGGCCCACCCGGCGGCGAGGAACACCACGACGTACACCCCCTGGATCAGGACGCCGCGCAGCACGTCGCGCCAGAGGATGGGGTCGCGGAAGAGGTCGACGAACGCCAGCCAATGCCGGGTGAGCAGGTAGGGCTTGAGCGGGTCGGCCGCGTCGAGGGTGAGCAGCAGGGTCGACGCGATCAGCACGGCCAGGCAGCCCAGGGCCGCCCCGAGCGGGGACTCGGTGACCGTCGAGAGGAACAGCCCGATCGCGGCGACGCCGAGCATGCAGAGCATCGCGTAGGCCAGCGCCAGCATGGTGCGGCCGACCAGCTCCTGGGTGGACATCGTGGACCCCGAGATGCTGGTGGTGCCGGTGGTCAGGTCCTCCTGGCCGAGCAGCAGCGTGCCGGTGACGTACGCCGTCGCGGCCACCACCAGGACGGTCAGCACGACGAACGCCATCACCGCCACCAGCTTGGCCACCAGCAGCCGGGTGCGGCCGACCGGGCGGATCAGCACGTAGCGCAGGGTCCCGGCCTGCCCCTCCCCCGCGATCGCATCTCCCGCGGTCAGGGCAACGGCGATGGGCAGGAACAGCGGCAGCACGATGCCTAGTGCCGCGAGCGGGAACAGCGTGCCGTCGGTCATCACGGCCGACAGGAACGCCGGGCCGGTGCCGGGGCGCGGGCCCAGGTCGGTGAGCGCGAGCAGGATCGCGACCAGCGTCGGCAACGCGTCGATGAGCAGGATCGTCACCCAGGTTCGACGGCTCATCAGCATCTTGCGCAGCTCGACGGCGATCATGCGCGCGACCACCTGTCGGAGCCGGGACGGCTGGCCTCGAGCACGACGTCCTCGAGCGTGCGCCGCTCCTCGGCCAGCGACGTGACCGGCACCCCGCCGGCCACGAGGTGTGCGTTGAGCTCGGCCGGGTCGTCGCCCCGGACCAGGAGCCGCTGCCCGTCCGCCTCGTCGACCCGGCCGTCCAGCAGCGCCCGCGCCGCCTCCGGATCGGGGGTGGTGAGCACGATCCGGCCGGTCGGTCCCTCGAGCGCGGCGAGCTCCTCCTGGACCACCAGCCGGCCACCGTCCAGGACGCCGACCCGGGTGCACAGCTGGCCGACCTCGGACAGCAGGTGGCTGGACAGGAACACCGTCGTCCCCGACGCGTTCAGCTCCAGGAGCAGGTCCCGGATCTCGTGGATGCCCTGCGGGTCGAGCCCGTTGGTCGGCTCGTCGAGGACCAGCAGCCGGGGCTTCCCCAGGAGCGCCAGGGCGAGCCCGAGCCGCTGCCGCATGCCGAGCGAGTAGGTGCGCACCGCCCGCCGGTCCACACCGCCCAGACCGACCCGGTCCAGCGCCTCGTCCACCCGGGCGGCGCGGGTCGCGCGCGGTCCGGACGGACCCATCGCGTCGAACAGCGCGAGGTTGGAGCGGCCGGACAGGTGGGAGTACGCCGCGGGTCCCTCGACCAGCGCGCCGACCTGCGGCAGCACCTCGCGAGCCGCGCGCGGGACCGGTCGGCCGAGCACCTCGATCGACCCCGACGTGGCCAGGACCAGCCCCAGCAGCATCCGGACGGTGGTCGTCTTGCCGGACCCGTTCGCGCCGAGGAAGCCGTAGACGTCGCCTTCCTGGACGTCGAGGTCCAGCCCGTCGACGGCGAGCACGTGCCGGAACCGTTTGGTCAGGCCCTGGGTGCGGATCACTGGCCGCCCTCCGGCAACCGGGGCTGGGCGGCGACCGCGGCGAGGTCGTCGGCGGCGGCGAGCAGCGTGTCCTCCGTGACCGCGCCGGTCACCAGCCAGCCGCCGTCCTCGCACTCGCCGGTCAGCAGCACGCCGAGCGGCCCGATCGACACCACCGTGCCCTGCGGCACCTGCTCGACCCCGAACGTGCCGCGCAGCTTCTCCCGCAGCGGGGCCGCCTCCTGGCCGCGGACCGGGATCGCCAGGACCCGGGTCACGCCCTGCCCGTAGACCCCCACGGCGCCCCTCGTGTCGTCGACCGCGCCAGCCCTCCGATCTCCTCCGGGGGCAGGAAGGGCGCGTACTGGTTGGCCGCGTCGGCGATGTCGAGCACGTCGTCGAAGTCGCGATCCGCGTCCGCGGGCGGGGAGAACTCCACCGAGGCCGGGCCGGGGGTCGTCGTCGCTGAACTCCCGGAACTCACTGGTGAACGCCGCCTCGGGCTCGGCGCCGTACACCTCGACCAGCAGGGGTACGCCGGTGTCCCGGTCCGCCCACACGTCGACGTGCTCGACGCTGGACTGTGGCGCGCCCGGCACCAGCCGCAGGCCGAGCGCATCCCGGCCGGCGACCCGCCGCGCCGGCAGACGGGCCAGCTCGGACTCGTCCACGTCGCGCAGCACCCGCTGGGCCACCATCGGGGGCGTCAGGTCCGAGGTCCGCGGCAGGCGGATCTCCGGGTCCAGGCTGGTCTCGGCCCGGTCCCGCTCGTAGCTCCACTCGGTCGTCGCCGGCCCGTCGTGGACGAGGTCGGTCTCCCCCGTCGCGAGCAGCTTGTCCACCCGCCACGTGTCGGGACCGCGCCACCACACCCGCAGCCGGGTGCGCTCGCCGAAGAGGCCGGCGATGTCCGTGAACCCGTCGGCCACCGGCAGGTCGAGGGTGCCGAGCGTCTCGACGTACCCGGAGTAGCCGCGCTCCTCCGACGCCTCGATCCGCTCGAGCAGCCCCGCGGCGTCGACGTCGTCGTCACCGACGGGCAGCGCCCGCACCACGAACGGCAGGCCGACGACGGCGAGCGCGAGCAGCGCGACCACGCACCACCGGTTGAAAGTGGTCACACGGGAGCGTACGGCGCGCGGCGCCGATCGGTTCGACGCCGGCCGCTTCCGGGGTATACGGTGTCCGCCGACACAGTCCGACCACGGGGGATCCACTCTGATGTCCTACTGCCCACACTGCGGCGCCGAGCGCGTGCCTGCGGCATCCTTCTGCAGCAACTGCGGCCAGCCGCTTGCCGAGCCCACGCCGCAGCCGGCGATGGCGCCCGCCCCGGCTGCCGCACCGACGGCGCGCCGCATCCGCTCCGGCCCGCCCGCCGCTGCCTCCCGCTGCGACCGGGACGGCGGCCGCTCCGTGGTCTCCCAACGTGAACTGGCGGGCGCTCGTGGTCGGCAACTGGCTCGGCGCCGCGCTGACCGCCGGCACGGCGCTGGTCGTCTCGGGGGTGCTGGCGACCGGCCTCGGCCTGCTGGCCAAGCCCGAGGACTTCGGCTGGGACAACTCGCTGACCATGGTCGCCTGGATCATGACGTCGGCGTTCGGTGCGGACCTCGTCGTCGACTTCGAGATCGCGGACACCGCGGTCAACGCCAGCGTGGGCTTCTTCCCGTTGACCGTCACGGTGATCGCGCTCGGGGCGGCCGTGCTCGTCTTCCGCACGGTGACCGCCCGCTACACCCGGGGCCTCGACGCCGTCGGTGACGCCGTCCGCGCTTCGCTGCTGTTCGCGCTCGGCCTGATGGTGGTCGCGCTCGTCTTCCGGGCAGACAACGACGAGTTCGGCCGGGGCTGGGGACGCGAGCTCAACGGCCTCTTCGACGCCGAGCTCGAGTTCGGGGCCAGTGCGGCGGGTGCGTTCTTCCTCGGGTTCCTGCTGCTCCTCGTCGTCCTCGTGGCGACCTGCTTCGCGCGCCGGGACTGGTGGCCCGGCCGCCGTGCAGCGCGTGCAGGACTGGCTGGTCGCGCCGATCTACGGCCTGGGCACGATGGCCGTCCTGCTCCCCGTCGCCGGCCTGATCGGGCTCGGCCTGCTGATGATCACCGGCGAGACCCTCGACGAGACCGACCCGACGAACGACGACCTGCTGGCCTCGATCGCGCTGATCGGCGGCCTGCTCGCCAACGGTGGCTTCTGGCTGGTCTCCCTCGGCGCCGGGGCGGCCATGGGGTCGCGCGGCGAGGAGGTGGACGGCCCGACGACCGTCGAGTCGCACCACCTGCCGTACTTCGCCGACGACGACCCCGGCCTGTGGGCGGCGCCGGTGGTGATGATCGCCTTCCTGCTGGTGGCGACGTACGTCGTGGCCCGCAAGTCGCCCGCCCACCGGGTGCTCGCGAACCTCGGCGTGTGGGTGGCGGTCGTGCTCGTGACGACGCCGCTGTTCGTCCGGGTCAGCTCGCTGCACGCCCGGATGGACGTACCCGGACGAGGACTACCGCGCGTTCGGCACGATCGGGGTCGTCGGCTGGCAGGCCACGATCTTCCTCACCCTCGCGACGCTGGTGTGCGCGTTCCTGGTCGCGCTGATGACCCGGTCGCTGAACCTCCAGCAGCTGCGCGGTCAGGCCGGTGCCCTCGGCCGGATGGTCCAGTCGAACCCCGGTCGTCAGGCACCGGGAGCGGCGCCGCCGCCCCCTCCGCCGACTCCGCCCACCGCCGGGCCGTCGCCCTGGCCCGACGAGACCCGGGTCCGGCCGCCCAGCTAGGACTCAGAGAGCGGCCAGCACCGTGGCCGCGCGCTCGGCGTCGTCCGCGGACACGTCGAGGTGGGTGACCATCCGGACCGCCGACGGCCCGACCGCGCCCACCATCACCCCCGCCGCGCGGGCGGCTGCCACGAACGAGGGCGGGTCGTCGTGCGGGACGACCACGATGTTGGTGTCCACGGTGGCCGGGTCGACGCCGCACGCCTCCGCGACCAGCCGGGCGTGCGCGTGGTCCTCGGCGAGCCGGTCGACGTGGTGCTGGAGCGCGTGCAGCCCGGCGGCCGCCAGGATCCCGACCTGGCGCATGCCGCCGCCCATCCGCTTGCGCCAGACCCGCGCCTCGGCGATCGCGTCGGCACTGCCCGACCATCAGCGAGCCGATCGGCGCGCCGAGGCCCTTGGACAGGCAGACCGCCAGCACGTCCGCGATCGCGCCGTACTCCGCGAGCGGGACGCCGGTCGCGACGTGCGCGTTCCAGATCCGGGCGCCGTCCATGTGCACGCGCGACGCCCGTCGACGTGGCGTACGTCGCGCAGCGCCCGGAGGTCGTCGATCGGCAGCACCGCGCCGCCCGCGAAGTTGTGGGTGTTCTCGACCGAGATCGCCGCGGTGGGCACGAAGAACGGCCCCATGTCCGGCGCGAACAGCCGCTGGATGGTCGGCAGGTCGACCTGGCCGCGGTCGTCGAGCCAGGTCCGCATCGTCAGGCCGGTGTAGCGCGCCGTGCGCGCCGAGCTCGGCCCGGGCGATGTGGGCGCTCGCCTCGCACAGCACCTCCTGGCCGGGGCCGACCAGGCTGCGCACGGCGAGCACGTTGGCCATCGACCCGGTGGGCGTGAACAGCGCCGCCTCGTGCCCGAACAGCGTCGCGACCCGCTCCTCGAGCTCGAGTGACCGTCGGGTCCTCGCCGTAGACGTCGTCGCCGACCTCGGCGCGCGCCATCGCCTGGCGCATCGCCTCGGTGGGGCGGGTGAGGGTGTCGCTGCGCAGGTCGATCAGCGCCGAGTCAGCGTCCGACGTCAGGCGCTCGCACGCGGTCAGGCGTTGCGCAGCATCCCGGCCACGAGGAAGGCCAGCTCGAGCGACTGGACCCGGTTCAGCCGCGGGTCGCACACCGACTCGTAGCGGTTGTGCAGGTCGATCTCGGCCAGCTCCTCGCCGCCGCCGACGCACTCGGTGACGTCGTCGCCGGTGAGCTCGACGTGGATGCCGCCGGGCCAGGTGCCGAGCGAGCGGTGCACGTCGAAGAAGCCCTGGACCTCCTCGATCACGTCGTCGAAGCGGCGGGTCTTGTGGCCCGAGGACGCCTCGAACGTGTTGCCGTGCATCGGGTCGCAGACCCAGGCCACCTCGACGCCCGGCCGCGGTGACCTTCTCGATCAGGTGCGGCAGGCCGTCGCGGATCTTCCCGGCGCCGAAGCGGGTGATGAAGGTCAGCCGGCCGGCCTCGTTGTCGGGGTTCAGCCGGGCCGCGAGCGCCAGCGCGTCGTCGGCGGTCGTGGTCGGCCCGAGCTTGACGCCGATCGGGTTCTTGATGTGCCGCAGCAGCTCGACGTGGGCGCCGTCGAGCTGGCGGGTGCGCTCGCCGATCCAGACGAAGTGCCCGGAGACGTCGTACGGCAGCTGGGTGCGCGAGTCGATCCGGGTCATGGCGTGCTCGTACTCGAGCACCAGCGCCTCGTGGCTGCTGTGGAAGTCGACCCGGTGGAACTCGTCGGGGTCGGCGCCGATCGCCTTCATGAACGTCAGCGCGCGCTCGATGTCGTTCGCCATCTGCTCGTAGCGCTGGCCCGCACCGGACTCCTCCCGGACGAAGTCGGTGTTCCACGCGTGCACCTGGCGCAGGTCGGCGTAACCACCGGTCACGAACGCGCGGACCAGGTTCAGCGTCGCGGCCGAGGAGTTGTAGACGTCGACCAGCCGCTGCGGGTCGGGGATCCGGGACTCGGCGGTGAACTCGAAGCCGTTGACGGCGTCGCCGCGGTAGGCCGGCAGGGTCACCCCGTCGCGGGTCTCGTCGTCGGAGGAGCGCGGCTTGGCGTACTGGCCGGCGATCCGGCCGACCTTCACGACCGGCACCGACGCGGCGTACGTGAGCACGACCGCCATCTGCAGCAGCACCCGCAGCTTGTTGCGGACGTTGTCGGCGGTCACGCCGGCGAAGGTCTCCGCGCAGTCCCCGCCCTGCAGCAGGAAGGCCTCGCCGCGGGTCACCGCGGCGATCTTCTCCTTCAGCTCGTCACACTCGCCCGCGAACACCAACGGCGGGCAGGTGCGCAGCCGCGCCACCGCCGCGTCGACGGCGGCCGCGTCCGGGTACGACGGCTGCTGGGCCGCTCCGAGCGCGTGCAGGGCTGACAGGTCGGGGATGCTCACCCCACCAGACTACGGCGAGATCGGGGTGTCACTTCTCGAGGTGGTCGATGTCGCGGAATCCGGTCTTCTTCGCGCGGATGCCGCGGTTGGTCATCCAGGTCAGCGCCCAGAGCACGATCCCGACCGCCAGCAGCCCGCCGGCGATGACGTACTGCTCCTGCTGCTCCTCGCTGCGCGCCCACGGCCCGGCCAGGAACGCGCAGGTGATCATGCCCACCACGGGGAGCCAGGTGGGGGTGCGGAAGTGGTCGTGGTCGACGGGCTGCCGACGCAGCACGAGCAGCGCGATGTTGACCACCGTGAACACGCACAGCAGGAGCAGCGAGGTGGTGCCGCCGAGCAGCGCAATCGTCGTCGCGCCGTCCTCGGTCGCGCTGGCCCGGACGACGTAGATGATCAGGCCGAACGAGATCAGGGTGGTGAAGATGATCGACACCCAGGGCGTACGCCGCGTGGGGTGCACGCGGCCGAAGGTCCGGGGCAGCACGTCCTGGTTGGCCATGCCGTAGAGCAGCCGGCTCGCCATCAGCATGTTGATCAGCGCGGAGTTCGCGACCGCGAACATGCCGATGAACGGGAAGATCGTGTCGAACGGCAGGTCGGGCGCGCCGGCCGCGACCACCTGGGTGAGCGCGGAGCCCTTCTCGACGTCGGTGAGGTCACCGACCGGCACCAGCGCGACCGCCGTGATGGACACCAGCAGGTAGATGACGCCGGTGACGCCGAGGCCGGTCAGCATCATCCGGGGGAAGTCGCGGACCGGGTCCTTGCACTCCTCGGCCATGTTCACCGAGTCCTCGAAGCCGACCATCGCGAAGAACGCCAGCGTCGTCGCCGCGGTGATCGCGAAGAACGTGCTCTTGTCGCTGGGGCTGTCGAACACCACCACCTCGGAGAAGTCGGCGTTGCCCTGGGTGACGGCGTACAGGCCGACGAAGATCACCAGCAGCAGGCCCGACAGCTCGACCAGGGTGAGCACGACGTTGGCCTTGACGCTCTCGCCGACACCGCGGAAGTTCACGGCGGCGACGAGGGCCATGAAGCCCAGGGCGATCAGGGTGATCGCGAGGCCGCCGATCTCGAAGTCGAGCTTGAACCCGTCGTTGAGGAAGCCCGCGAAGGCGTTCGAGGCGGTGGAGGCGGACGTGATGCCCGAGCACATGACGGCGAAGGCGACCAGGAAGGTGACGAAGTGGACCCCGAACGCCTTGTGCGTGTAGAGCGCCGCCCCCGCGGCCTGCGGGAACTTCGTCACCAGCTCGAGGTAGGACATGGCGGTCACCGTGGCGACCAGGAACGCGACGAGGAACGGTGCCCACGCGGCGCCGCCGACCTCGCCCGCGACCTGGCCGGTCAGGGCGTAGACGCCCGTCCCGAGGATGTCGCCGACGATGAACAGGAGCAGCAGCTTCGGCCCCATCACCCGCTTCAGGTCGGGCTCGGGTCCGTTGACGTCGACGTTCTCTGTGGCCTCCGCGCTCATGTGCCCTCCTGCGTCCGAGGTCCCGCTGTGCGGGCTGGCTCCATCATGGCCCCCCGACGGACTGTTCCCCGGGATCTGGGTCGCGTACACATGGGCGAGTGCGTCTCGCGACCTTCAACATCCTCAGCGGCCGCCGTCCGGGGGACGGCGTCGCGGACCTCGCTGCGTTCGCTCGTGCGGTCGCGGAGCTCGACGTCGACGTGCTGGCGCTCCAGGAGGTCGACCGCAACCAGCCGCGATCCGGGCACGGCGACCTGACGGCGATCGCCGCGGAGGCGATGGGCGCGGTCGCCGCACCGGTTCCTGCCGGCGCTCATCGGTACGCCGGACGGGTGGGTCGCCGCGACCTCCCGTGACGCCACCGACGCGCCGGCGTACGGCGTCGCGCTGCTGAGCCGCGTGCCCGTCAGCCGGTGGCGGGCTCTGCGGCTGCCGGCCTTCCACGGCCCGGCGCCGATGTGGTGGCCGGGCGCGCGGCATCCGTCGGTCGTGCGCGACGAGCCGCGGGTGGCCCTGGCCGCCCAGCGTCGAGGCCGCCGTCGGGGCCGTTGACGGTGGTCAACACCCACCTCTCGTTCCTGCCCTGGTGGAACGGTCAGCAGCTCGACGTCCTGACCCGAGCCCTGGCGGCGCTCCCCCGCCCGCTGGTGCTGACGGGTGACCTCAACATGGGCCCTCGCCGAGCCCGCCGCGCGACCGGGTCTGACGTCGCTCGCCACGCACCCGACCTTCCCCTGGGACGAGCCGCGCCGGCAGATCGACCACGTGCTGGCCGACGGCCCCGTGCATGCCACGGCGTCCGAAGCCCGCGGATGGTGGTGTCGGACCACCTGGCCCTGGTCGTCGACGTCGGTAGCCAGTCGCGTCGCCGAAATTCTCGGCCCACTTACCGTCCACAGGCATTGCCTTCTCGAACACACGTTCGAGAGAATGGGCGACATGACGGTCGCGCAGCTCCGCACCCCGGTCCTCGCCGGGGCGGTGTCTGCCGCCCGGGAGTGGGTCGGCACCGCGGCGGGGGTGTCGGCCGCATCCGTCTCGTCCGCGGAGCTGGCCGAGGCGATCGCCGACCTCGCGGCGCTGGAGTCCCAGGTGGTCGCGCTGCGGATGTCGCTGTCCGCCGAGGCCGACGCCCGCGGCGTCGCCCACGAGACCGCCGACACCGGCACCGACGCCTGGCTGGCCCGGCTCACCGGCGACCCGCGCGAGGTCCTGGCCGGAGGACTCTGGATCGCGAAGGCGCTCCAGGAGAAGTACGCCGCGACCCGCGAGGCGTTCGCCGCCGGCCGGCTCCGCACCAGCCAGGTCCGGGTGATCGTCCACGCCGCCGACCGCGCCCCGGCCGGGACCACCCCCGACCAGCTCCGGGACGCCGAGGAGTCGCTGGTCGCGATGGCCACCGGCGACGGCACCCGGTCCGGCCGGCCGATGGACGCCAAACGGCTCCGCCAGGCCGCGCGGCGGATGTTCGAGACGATCAGCGCCGAGCTCGCCGACGCCCACGAAGCCGACCTCCTGGCCCGCGAGGAGGAGCGCGCCGAGCACGACACCTGGCTGATGCTGCACGACAACGGCGACGGCACCTACACCGGCCGGTTCACCATCCCCGAGCTGCACGGCCACCTGCTCACCAGCACCCTCGAGCGGCTCACCTCACCCCGCCGCCTGGCCCGCGACCGCACCGGCCAGACCGTGGCCGACCCCACCGTCCCCGACGGCCACAGCCGCTCCGAGTGGTTCGGCGCCGCGTTCTGCGAGCTCCTCGAACACCTCCCCACCAACGGCCACACCGCCAACGCCGCCACCCTGCTCGTCACCCTGTCCCTGGACTCCCTGCTCGACGGCCTCGGCGCCGCCCGCCTCGACACCGGCATCACCATCTCCGCCGGCCAGGCCCGACGACTCGCCTGCAACGCCGGCCTGGTCCCCGCCGTCCTCGACGGCCAGTCCATGCCCCTCGACCTCGGCCGCGAACGCCGCCTCCACTCCACCAGCCAACGCCGCGCTCTCGCCCTGACCCACGACAGCTGCGCCGTTGCCGGCTGCGAACGCCCCTTCCACTGGTGCGAGATCCACCACCCGCACCCCTGGTCCCACGGCGGACCCACCGACCCTCGACAACGCGCTCCCCCTCTGCGGCCACCACCACCGCCGCGCCCACGACCAACGATGGGACCTCCGCCACCACCCCACCGGCGACTGGCGCTTCCACCGGCGCACGTGAGCGGTGCGGTCCCGCTACCTTCTGCGTGGGAGGCGGAGATGAGCGAACAGGGTTGGCAGGAGTTCCTGGCCGCCGAGGGCGTCGAGGACTGGGTGGTGCTGCACGGCGGCGCCACGGCGGCGTTCCGCACCTCGTCGCTCGGCGAGGCGGCGCGGCTTGCCGAGGCTGTCGCGCAGATCCCGGACCTCGCGCACTCGGGTGCACTGATGACGATTGCCGACGACCGACTCACCGTGCGGCTCAGCCGCGACCTCTGGCAGTTGGAGCAGAGGCACGTCGACGCCGCCCGGGCAGTCTCCGCGGTCGCGCGGACGCACGGCGCAGCCGCCGACCGCGCGAGCGTGCAGGAGGTCCAGCTCGCGATCGCGGCGAAGCCCGACGAGGTCGACGTCGGCTTCTGGCGCGCCGTGCTGGGCTACGCGCCCATGGCCGACGACAACGCCGTCGACCCGCTGGGCCACGGGTCGACGGTCTGGGTGCAGGAGCTCGACGTGGCCAAGCCGTTGCGGCACGCCATGCACATCGACGTCTCCGTCGCGCGCGAGCACATCGAGGAGCGCCTTGCGGCGGCGCTCGCGGCCGGAGGCCGGATCGTCCACGACGGCGCCCCTGCCCACTGGATCCTGGCCGACCAGGCCGGAAACCGCGTCTGCATCACCGCGTGGCCCGACGGGGCGCCCATGGCCGCTGCCGCCGACCAGCAGTAGGCCAGCCGGAAGCCGGCCCGCGTCAGCCGAAGAAGACCTCGGCCTCGGCGTACTCCTCGGGGCTGACCAGCTTGAGCTTGCCGGTGCCCTCGATCAGCGGGACCCGCACGATGTTGGTGCCGCGCAGCGCCATCATCTTCCCGAAGTCGCCCTCGGCGACGGCGTCGATCGCCTGGAGCCCGAAGCGGGTGGCCAGCCAGCGGTCGAACGCCGTCGGCGTGCCGCCGCGCTGGATGTGACCGAGCACGACCGCGCGGGCCTCCTTGCCGGTCCGGGTCTCGATCTCGTGCGCCAGCCGGTCGCCGATGCCGCCGAGGCGGACGTGCCCGAAGGCGTCCTTCTCCCCCGAGACCAGGGTCATGTCGCCGCCATCGGCCGGGACGGCGCCCTCGGAGACGACGATGATCGGCGAGTACCGCGTCTTGAACCGGTCCTCGACGTAGGCGCAGAGCGCGTCGATGTCGAACGGGTGCTCCGGGATCAGGACGGCGCTCGCGCCGCCGGCGATGCCCGAGTGCAGCGCGATCCAGCCGGCGTGCCGGCCCATCACCTCGACCACGAGCACCCGGTGGTGCGACTCGGCGGTGGTGTGCAGCCGGTCGATGGCCTCGGTGGCGATGTTGACCGCCGTGTCGAAGCCGAACGTGAAGTCGGTGCCGGACAGGTCGTTGTCGATCGTCTTCGGGACGCCGACCACGTGGACCCCGAGGTCGGCCAGCTTGGTGGCCACGCCGAGGGTGTCCTCGCCGCCGATGGCGACCAGCGCGTCGACCCCGTCGTTCTTGAGGTTCTCCTGGATCCGCTCGACGCCCCCGTCGATCTTGAACGGGTTGGTGCGGGACGAGCCGAGGATGGTGCCGCCGCGCGGCAGGATGCCGCGGCACTGCTCGATCCCGAGCTCCATGGTGATGCCCTCGAGCGGCCCCTTCCAGCCGTCGCGGTAGCCCACGAACTCGAAGCCGTGCTTGCGCACCCCCTTGCGCACCACGGCACGGATGACGGCGTTCAGTCCGGGACAGTCCCCGCCTCCGGTGAGTACTCCGACGCGCACGGTCGCTCCTTTAGTTGGATCGTTCACATCGCCAACCGACACTAGCGGTCCCCCACCGGGGTGACCAGTGGGGTGGTCAGCCCGTGGCCGGGGCCGATGCGGCGCGGTTGGTGACCGGCTCCCCGGCCTGCGGCAGCACCCGGCCGAGGACGGTGGTGGCCAGCGTCGCGACCACGCAGATGCCGAGCATGACCAGCCACAACGAGGCGGGGCCGCTGTCGAGCAGCCAGGCGAACAGCAGCGGCGCCACCATGCCGCAGAGGGTCCAGGCGAGCTGGATCATCGACAGGTAGCGGCCGCGCAGGTGCTCGGGCGCCGCCTCGGCCGCCAGCGCGCTGAGCACCGGCCCACCCAACAGCTCGGCCAGCGTGTAGACCATGCAGCCGACGACCACCACCGCCGTCGCCACCCACACCGACAGCTCGCTCGCGACCAGGAACACGACGTACGACGTCGCGAACGTGGCCTGGGCCAGCAGCAGCACGCGGAAGCGGACGTGCCCGGTCAGCGCGTTCACGACCAGCCCCTGGCCGAACCCGACCATCACGCAGTTGACCGTGAACACCACGCCGCCGACCCAGCCGGGCAGGTCGAGCACCTCGACGGCGTACACCGGCAGCGCGTAGATCAGGATCATGATCGAGATCGAGTAGCCGACCTGCGCGAGCACCAGCAGCCGGTACGGCCCGTCGCGCAGGACGGTGCCCCAGTTGCCGGGCAGCGACGCGTGCTGCTCCCGCGGCGCCTCCGGCACGGCCAGCAGCAGCCAGAAGGCGACGGCGTACGAGACCGCGTTGACGACCACGACGGCACCGAAGGCGGCGTCGGTGCCGATCGCGACCGCGACGCCGGACGCGAGGCCGCCGACCGCGAAGCCGACGTTGCGCAGCGCTCCGAGGAACCCGAACCACCGCTCCCGCTCCCCCGGCAGCGAGATCGCGGCGACGATGTTGCCGTAGGCGCCCCAGAACGACGTCAGGCCGAGGGTGACCAGCATGGCCGAGGCCAGCACGGACACGAACCCGTCGACGAAGAGGTACGCCGTGAAGCCGGCGACCTGCAGCGCGTTGCCGGTCAGCAGGATCCGCTTGGCGCCCAGCCGGTCGACCAGCGCGCCGATGAGCGGACCGGCCGGCAGCGCGACCAGGGCCGCCGCAGAGATCGCGGCGCCGACCTGGACCAGGCTCAGCTGCGTGACGGCGAGGAAGTAGAGCATCGAGACCGGCATGAAGACCCCGCTGCCGACCGCGTCCACCGCGATGGCGGTGACGAACCGGCGGTGCGGCCCGATCGACGGGAACCCGAGTCTGCTGAGCACCCGCCAATTGTGGGAGTTCAAGCCCGGTTGAGGGCAAGCGGATATCGGACCCGCTCACCGGCGCCTGTGCCACGCTGGAGCGGTGTCCCCACCACGGTCGTGGCCACTGGTGTGTGTCGCGCTGCTCCTGGCCGTGGGCTGCTCGGGCGACCCCGGCACGGACCAGTCGGCACCGCAGAGGCCGGCGTCGACGTCGCCACCGCAGACGCCCGAGCCGACGGCAACCCTCGAGCCGGACTGTCCGGCGCCCTCGGAGGACTCCCGGCACCTGCAGGGACTGCCGTCGGCGGAGGCCGCGAACACGATCCTGGCCCGGCAGGCCCTCCCGGCCTGGGAGGCGGCCGACATCGGCGCCAGCGTCCGCATGTCCGATGGCCGGATCGTCTGGGTCTTCGGCGACACGCTGCGGTCCGGCCTCGATCCGCCGATCGTCGCCAACTCCATGCTCATCTCGTCGACCGACTGCGTGTCACAGGTGATGCCGAGCGACCGCGGTGCCGTGATCCCCGACGTCTCGTCGGACGTCGTCTACTGGCCGATGTCGGTCCTCGCGCATCACACGAAGCACGGCGAGCGGCTGGCGGTGCTCTGTTCGCGGATCCGCCGGGGCGGATCGGGCGACGCCTACGACTTCACGTTCCTCGGCACGAGCGCCGCGATGTTCGACGTTCCCCCGGGCGGTGCACCCGAGCTGGTCGAGGTCACGCAGGTCACCCCGGACAACCCGAATCCCCACCAGGTCAACTGGGGAGCCGCCAGCTTCCACGACGGCCGCTGGATCTATGCCTACGGAACGCGGCTCCCGAGGGGCGACTACCAGTTCGGGCGGGAGCTGTACGTCGTCCGGATCCCGCTGCGCGATCCCACCGACCCCACGACGTACCGGTTCTGGGACGGTCGTTCGTGGCAACCCGACCGGACTCGGGCCGTGCCGGTCCTGGCCGCGGACGGCGGGGTGTCCCAGACGCTCTCCGTCGACGAGCTGGACGGCAGGTACCTCGCCGTGTCGAAGCGGGACGGTGACCTCGGCGAGTTCGTGTACACGTGGACGGCGCCGACGCCGCACGGACCCTGGATTCCGCACGCCGGCGTCCACGCGCCGAGCGACTTCGACGAGGGCAACCTGAAGTACGCCCCACTCGGGCACCCGGAGGTCCCGATGCAGAACGGCATGCTGCTCGTCTCGGTCTCCCGCAACACCACAGACCTCACCCGGCTCCTGAAGGACCCGGACATCGGCGTCCCCGAGTTCGTCGAGGTCGCGCTCCGTGACCCTCGGTAGGGTCGCGCCATGACGTTCTCGATCGTGGCCAGATCCGCCGACGGCGAGTCGTGGGGCGTGGCCGTCGCCTCGAAGTTCCTCGCCGTGGGCTCCGCCGTACCCGCCGCCGTCGCCGGTGTGGGCGCCATCGCCACCCAGGCCTGGGCGAACGTCGCCTACAAGGGGCAGGCGCTCGCGCACCTCGACGACGGCGCCACCGCGTCGGTCGCGCTGCAGCGGCTGCTCGAGGAGGACCCGGGGCGCGACCACCGGCAGGTCGGCATCGTCGACGCCGACGGCGGCGCGGCCACCCACACCGGACCCGCCTGCCTGGACTGGGCCGGCGGCACCACCGGCGACGGCTTCGCCATCCAGGGCAACATCCTGGTCGGCGAGGAGGTCGTCGAGGCGATGCAGGCGGCCTGGGAGACCTCGGCCGACCAGCCCCGGCTGGCGCGGCGGCTGCTGGCCGCCCTCCAGGCCGGCGACGCTGCCGGAGGAGACAGCCGCGGCCGTCAGTCCGCAGCGCTGTTCGTCGTCAAGGACGGCGCCGGCTACGACGGGGGCGACGACGTGTGGGTGGACCTCCGCGTCGACGACCACCAGGACCCGCTCACCGAGCTGGAGCGGCTGCTCGACCTCAACGAGTGGTTCCTGACGCCGCCCGACGAGGACGACCGGGTGCCGCTCGACGACGAGCTGCGGGCCGAGCTCGAGGCCTACGCCCGCACGGAGGGCAAGGAGTCGTTCGCGGCCTGGGTCGGCGCCGAGAACCTCGAGATGCGGGTCGGGGACGACTGGGTGGACCAGAAGATCGTCGCCTTCGCCCGCGGGGAGGCGTGAGCGTCCGATGAGCGTCCTCGCCATCGACGCCGGGACCACGGGCGTCACCGCGGTCGTCGTCACCGAGGACGGCCGGATCGCCGCCCGCGGCTACCAGGAGTTCGCCCAGCACTTCCCCAAGCCGGGCTGGGTCGAGCACTCCCCCGAGGAGATCTGGCAGGCCACGCTCGAGGCCACCCGCGCGGCGCTGAAGTCGTACGACGCCTCGGAGCTGAAGGCGCTCGGGATCACCAACCAGCGCGAGACGATCCTGCTCTGGGACCGCGAGACCCTCGGCTCGCCGCGACGCGCGATCGTCTGGCAGGACCGGCGCACCGCCGACATCTGCAAGCGACTGCGCGACGAGGGCCACGAGGACCGGGTGGCCGAGCTGACCGGGCTCCGTCTCGACCCCTACTTCTCCGGCACCAAGCTGGTCTGGCTGGCCGAGAACGAGCCGCACACCTGGGCGCTCGTCGAGCAGGGTCGCTACGCCGTCGGCACCGTCGACTCCTACCTGATCGCCCGGCTCACGCGCGGCACCTGGCACGCCACCGACGTGTCCAACGCGTGCCGGACGCTCCTGTTCGACCTCGCGGCGGGTGACTGGTCCGACGAGCTCTGCTCACTCTTCGGCGTACCCCGCGACGCCCTGCCGGAGCTGGTCCCGAACTGGGGCGAGATCGCGACCACCGACCCGTCCTCCTTCCTCGGGCTGGAGCTGCCCATCTCCGGGCTGGCGGGCGACCAGCAGTCGGCGCTGTTCGGCCAGACCTGCTTCGACGTCGGCGACTCCAAGTGCACCTACGGCACCGGGTCGTTCATCCTCACCAACACCGGGTCGTCGCTGGAGCGGTCCGACGCCGGGCTGCTGTCGACGGCCGCCTGGCGCTCTCCGGACGGCGAGCTGACCTATGCGCTCGAAGGGGCGATCTTCGTGACCGGCGCGGCCGTGCAGTGGCTGCGCGACGGGCTGCAGATCGTCGGATCCGCCGCCGAGACGCAGGCGGTCGCGGCCACCGTCGAGGACACCGAGGGCGTGGTCTTCGTCCCCGCGCTGACCGGTCTCGGCGCCCCGCACTGGGACCCGCACGCGCGCGGCATGATCATCGGTCTCACGCGCGGCACCACCCGGGCGCACGTCGTCCGGGCCACCCTGGAGGCGATCGCGTTCGAGGTGCGCGACGTGCTCGAGACCATGCCGAGCTGGGGCTCCGGCGAGACCCACCCGATCCGGGTCGACGGCGGTGCCTCCGCCAACGACCTGCTCTGCCAGATCCAGGCCGACCAGGTCGGCGTACCGGTCGAGCGCCCGGAGATCGTCGAGACCACGGCTCTCGGCGCGGCCTTCCTCGCCGGTCTCGGCACCGGCGTCTGGTCCTCCACCGACGACCTCCGCGAGACCTGGCAGCTGGACCGCCGCTTCGAGCCGAGCGGCGACCGGGCCACCGCCGACGCCGCCCACGCGCGCTGGACCGACGCCGTCAACCGCTCCAAGGGCTGGGCGGACTAGCCCTTCTTCAGCTTCTTCAGCGGCCGCGGCGGCATCGTCGCGGTCCTTGGTGGCGGCGTCCCGCCAGCCGGTGGCCTCGGTCCGCACGTCCTCGGCGTCGGCGAGCTCCTCCTCGACCTCCTCGAAGCGCGCCTCCAGCTCGGCGATCTTGCCGCGCAGCTCCTCCAGCTCCGCCTGGACCTGCATCCCCCGGGCCTCGAGCTCGGCGACGTCCGTGACCGCCGCGTCGTAGGCCGCGGCGGCCTTGATCAGCTCCTTCTCGGTGTCGGCGAGCGTCGCCTCCGCCGCCTTGATCGCCTTCTGGTCCGCCTCGGGGTCGGGTACGACGTGCAGGTCGGGCCGCTGCTCGGGCTCGGGCGCGTGTGCGGTCGCCGAGAAGCCCAGGGCGTCGGGCGTGGCCACCGCCGACGCCAGGTCGACCTCGCCGACGCCGGTCGCGGCCAGGGCGGTGACGAGCTGTCCGCTGCGCACCGCCTGCGCGCAGCCCTCGTCGATCATCGCGGCGGTCAGCGTGGCCTCCACCTGGTCGGCGACGGCGGGCGTCACCTTGGTGCCCAGGTCCGCCGCCAGCGCGCGGGCCTGGGTGGTGACCGCCGCGGTCAGCTGGCGGCGTTGCTTGGTCAGCGCGCGGAGCTCGTCACCTGACATCCCGGCCTGCGCCTCGCGCAGCGCCACCCCGACGGCGAGCACCTGGTCGACCTGCTCGGTCTCGTGCCGCACCAGCGCGTTGACCACCCACGCGGCGACCGACGGCTTCTTCAGCGCCTTCACCTGCGCCGACAGCTCCTTGTCGGAGGCCTTGAGCTCCTTGGCGCGCGCGTCCCGCGCCGGCGTGAACTCGGGCAGGGTCAGTGCATAGAGCTCGTCGGCGATGGTCAGCAACGGGGCCTCGGCCATGCAGGGGATCGTAGGGGTACCGGCCCAGCGGGTGCGTCACATGTCGTTGCCGATGAACCCCGGGTCGCCGCTCTGGATCTTGCTCCGGTCGAACTCCGAGCACTCCCGCGTCGTGATGTCGCAGTCGAACCAGGTCTGACCGGAGTTGGTCGCGCGGGCCACCATGACCGATCCGTCGCTGTCCATGTTCACGAACTCCCAGCCCTTGCCGGGCGGCAGGTCGAGCTCGAGCGGTGGCTCGCCGGGTGTGGTCGACCGCAGCGTCGACGACCAGTACAGCTCGTGCGCCCCGTCGAACGTCAGCAGCGACTCCGGACCTTCGGCCTTCGCGAAGCGCCACTCCCCGGGCAGCGACGTGTTCTCGGGCGCCTGTCCTTCGACCAGCAGCACCCGGTTGCGCACGTCGGCGACCTCGACGTCCGCGACGGGCTGCCACTCCGCGGCGTCGCCTTGCGCCGGGTCGAGCATCCAGGTCGCGCCGTCACCGCGCACGAACACCAGGCCCTGGTCGACCCCGGCCATCGCCATCTCCTCGCAGTCACACGGCGCGGGGAACTCCCCGACCAGACCGTCGTCGGCGCCGAACCGGTAGACCGTCAGCCCGGTCCCGTCCGCGCCCCTGGTGAGCCAGGCGGCCAGCGGGTGTTCGGCGTCGAACTTCACGGTCGGGTAGAAGCTGCGCGGGTTCGCGGGCGCCTCGCTGAGCAGCCGGACCGATCCGTCGTCGCGGAGCAGGTGCACGCCCTGGTCCTCGTCGAAGAACACCAGCCCGTACGGCGTGGTCGAGGCCGAGGTGTCGAGATAGGGGACGCTTCCGATGTCGAACTCCGTCCCGCCCATGTGCACGTGGTTGTCGTCGGGGTTGAACCAGGCCTGCAGCCCGTTCGCGAAGTTCATCTTCGGCAGGTCCACCGGCGGGATCTCCTCCGCGCGGGAGCCGTCCCGGTCGACCGTGACGGCGTAGGCACCGCCTCCGACGAGCAGGGCGAGGCACGCGGCCACCAGCCCGGTCCGCACCCGGGCTCGGCGCCGGCCCACCCGGCGTACGGCGGAGAGGTCGATCCGCGGCGCCTCCACCGCGTCGACGTGACGCTCGATGGTCTCGGTGATCGTCTGCTCGATGTTCATGCCCGCTCCCCCTTGGTTGCGGTGGCCGGCTCCAGGAGCCGGCGCAGGTTCGCGAGGGCGGCGGACGCCTGGGACTTGACCGTGCCCGGGCGGATGCCGAGCACGTCGGCGATCTCGGCCTCGGACAGGTGCTCGTAGTAGCGGAGCACGACCACCGCCCGCTGCCGCGCGGGCAGCTCGCTCAGCGCGGTCCAGACGGCGTCGGTGTCGACGATCCGGTCCTCCGGCGACGGGTCCCCCACCCGTTCCGGCGCATCGCCGACCGGCCGCTCCCACGACGAGCGGCGTCGGCGCCAGCCGAGCACCTCGTTGACCACCATCCGGCGGACGTACGCCTCCGGCTGGTCGACCCGGCTCACCCGGCGCCACTTCGAGTACGCCGAGGCGAGCGCGGACTGCACCGCGTCCTCGGCGAGCTGATGATCGCGAGTGATCGCGTACGCCGTCCGGAACAGCTTGTCGGACACAGCGGCCACGAACCCCTCGAAGTCACCCTCGAGATCCGGTCTCATCTGCTTCCCCCTCGCGAGGGCGATCTGCCCTCTGCCCCTCCTGATGCATCGAGGTGCCCGTCCGGTTCGTCCTCAGGTCGACGGCTCACGGCCGCCCGGCCGCGTCCCACTCCTCGTGGGCGCCGCGCATCCGCGACCACAGCGCCCGCAGCTCGTCGTCGGGCACGTCGTCGACCGGGAGCCTGACCGCGTCGGACAGCGCTGCGCGCCAGTCGTCGTACGCCGTCACGTCGGTCGCCGTCACTCCGTCCGCGCCGATCCGGGACAGCACGCAGCAGCGCAGAGTGTCCACGTGGTCGCCGTCGCGGTGCTGCACCACCAGCACCCGCGTGAAGTGCCCGTCGGGCGGAGTCGACAACGTCGTGTGCGCGGCCTGGACGGCGTCCGCGTCCACAGGCAGGTCCCGAACCTCGATGCCGCGGAAGGAACCGGACGCGTGGTGCCGGTAGGACCAGCCGGCGTCGTCGACGGCTTCGATCGTCACGGCCAGTGGATCGTCCCCGTGCGTGCCGGGGACCAGCGGCAGCGGGTCGCCGACGCCCTCGCCGAGCCCGACGTCCGGCCACCACCGGCCACCCGGGTTGTCGGGCGTCGGAAGGCCCGAGACGACCAGCACCAGGTGGTTCAGGTCCGTGCCGGACCGGTGCTCCTCCTCGAACCACACGTGCCCGTGCCGCCGGGACACGGCGTACCCCAGCTCGCGCAGCGCGGTCTCGAGCGCGCCGTTCTGGTGGAAGCAGTAGCCCGCGCGTCCGGTCTCGGCGACCCGGGCCAGCGACGCGGCGGGGTCGACGACCGGCGGTCGGCCGAGCATGATCCCGAGGTTCTCGTAGGGCACCGTGGCGAGGTGGCGCCGGTGCAGGTCGACCAGGGTCTCGAGGGTCGCCGGCGGGCGCTCGGAGACGCCGAGCCGGGCGAGGTACGGCGCGAGCGCGCTACTCGTCGTCATCGTCGTCGTCCAGGCCCCGCTCGATCGCGTAGCGGGTCAGCTCGACGCGGTTGTGCATCTGCAGCTTGCGGAGCGTGTTCTGGACGTGGTTCTGGACCGTGCGGTGCGACAGCACCAGCCGCTCGGCGATCTGCTTGTAGGACATGCCCTTCGCGACCATCTTGAGCACCTCGGTCTCGCGCTCGGTGAGCTCCGGGGTCGCCGGGTCCGAGCGTCGCGGGGTCCGACAGCCGCCGGAACTCGCCCAGCACCAGTCCGGCCAGACCCGGAGTGAAGACCGTGTCCCCCGCCGCCACCCGGCGGACCGCCGTCAGCAGCTCCTCGCGGGACGCCGACTTCACGAGGTAGCCCGTGGCGCCGGCCTTGACCGCCTCCAGCACGTCGTTCTGCTCGCCGGACGCCGACAGGATCAGCACCCGGGCGCTGGGGTCGTGCTTGAGCACCTCGGCCGTCACCTCGACGCCGTTCGGGCCGGGGATCTGGAGGTCGAGCACGACCACCTGCGGCCGCGCGGCCGGGAACCGCGCGAGCGCCTCGTTGCCGGTCGCCGCCACCGCCACCACGTCGAAGCCCGCGGCCTGGAGGTCGCGCTCCACCGCGTCGCGCCACATCGGGTGGTCGTCGACCACCATCACCCGGATCGCTGTGTCGGTCATCGTCGCCGACCCTAGATCAGCTAGCCGTCCGACGGGCGGAGATAGCGGCCGCGTCGGTGCACCAGCGGCGGCAGGTCCTCTCCGACGGTGACCTCGTCGACGGTGCAGGTCACCAGCGCCGACCAGCCCACGTCGGTCTGGGACTCCAGCGAGACCGCTGCCCAGGTGGTCGCGCCGTCCAGCAGCGGCCCCCACGCGGTCTGCCCGAACGTCGCCATCCGGAACGGCCCTCCGGGGGCGGGCGCCGTACCGGCGAAGGCGTCGGCGAGGTCGCGGTGCTCCCAGCCGAGCAGCTGGACCACCGCCCGGCCGGTCGACCCGAGCCGGTCGTGCAGGTCGGAGTCGGGGTCGACCAGAGCGAGCACGCGGGCGGGCTCGCCGCCCGCGACCATCAGCGAGGACACGGTCAGCCCGGCCGGGTCGTCCTCGCCTCCGGACGTCCAGAGGGTGACGGTGCCGCCGAGCCGTCCGCGCAGCCGGCGGGCCGGATCGCGGTCGCCCTCGGGCTCGAGGAACGGGTGCTCGCTGTGGATCGTCACGGGGCGAGCGTACGGCGGGGCACGGTGACCTCCCACTCGGTCCCGAACGACCCGGTCGACAGCTCGACGGTGCCGCCGAGGTCGGCGATGCGGCCGCGGATCGACCCGGAGACGCCGAGCCGCCCCTCGGACTCCGCCTGCTCCAGCCGACCGGCCGGGATGCCCGGCCCCTCGTCGCGCACCGCGAGCTCGACCCGGTCCGGGAACGCCTCCAGCAACACCCACGCGGGGGCCTCCGGGCCGACGTGGCGGGAGACGTTGTCGAGGCAGGCGCCGACGACGGCGACCAGCTCGGACACGACGTACGCCGGCAGCAGCACCGGCTCGCCGGGTCCGGCGAACGTGACCGGGGCCGGCCGTTCGAGCCGGCTCAGGGCGGCGGCGAGGTCGGTCAGCGCGTCGGTCGAGGCCTCCTGGAGGGAGTCCTGCTGCCGGATCAGTGCCCGCAGGGCGCTCTCCTGCTCACCGGCCAGGCGGCCGAGCTCGGCCGACTCGCCGCCGAGCTCGCGGCCGCGGCGCTGGACGAGCGCGAGCACCTGGAGCACGCCGTCGTGCACGGCACGGGCGAGGCGGGCGCGCTCGGTGGCGGCGATCTCGGCCCGCTGCGCCTCGTCGCGCTCCACCTCCATCAGCCGGAGCGACTCCGAGAGGAAGCCGACGACCAGGCCGCCGATGATGAGCAGGAAGATGTTGCCGTAGGTGGCCTGGGTGATCTCGTCGCGCACCGACAGGTCGGCAGCGCAGAGCAGCAGCCGCCGCCACCAGCCCGCCCTGCCAGCGCCACATGACTGCCCACGCCATCAGCGCGCCGATCACCCAGAACCCGGGGATGGTCGCGTTCAGGTCCGGCCCCTTGATCAGGGGCGAGACGAGCATCGCCGCGAGCGCGACGGCGAGGTCGAGGCCGAGGAGCACGGCCGTGCGCCGGGCCGGGTCGGCGTACGCCCAGACCGTGAAGGCGGTCCAGGCCACCAGACCCGCCACGACCAGGGCGCCCGCGACCGGGTGGTCGTAGTTGTCGGCGCGGTAGAGGTTGAGCCCGACCAGGTTGACGACCAGGACGACGCGAAGGACGCCGAGGGCGCGGAACAGCCGGTCCTCGACCGCGAGGGCCGGGCGCGTCCAGAACCGCACTCGGGTCAGGACGCCTTCCTGTGCGCGGTCTCGGTGTCGTCGGGCTCCGCCTCGGCGGGGGCCTTCTTGGACTCCTCCTTGGCGCGGCCGGCGTACATGTCGACGTACTCCTGGTCGGAGAGCCGCATGATCTCGTACATGATCTCGTCGGTGATCGAGCGCAGGATGTAGCGGTCGTTCTCCATGCCCTCGTAGCGCGAGAAGTCGAGCGGCTTGCCGAACCGGACGCCCGGGCGGGTGAAGGTGCCGAACTTCTTGCCCGGCGGCGCGACCACGTCGGTGCCGAGCACGGCGACCGGGATCACCGGCACCTTCGTCTCGAGGGCCAGGCGGGCGACGCCGGTCTTGCCGCGGTAGAGCTTCCCGTCGTGCGAGCGGGTGCCCTCGGGGTAGATGCCGAACAGCTCACCGTCCGCCAGGATCTTCCGGGCCGACGACAGCGCGCCCTCGGCTGCGTTGGCGCCGGAGCGGTCGATCGGCACCTGGCCGGCGCCGGAGAAGAACTTCTTCTGGAACCAGCCCTTGATGCCCGGCGAGGTGAAGTACTCCGCCTTGGCCACGAACGTCACGCGGCGCGGCAGCGTGAGCGGCATGAACAGCCAGTCGGCGTACGAGAGGTGGTTGCTGGCGAGGATCGCGGGTCCCTCGACGGGGACGTTCTCGGCGCCTTCGACGACCGGCCGGAAGATCACCCGGAGCAGCGGACCGATGGCGATCCACTTCAGGAACCAGTAGAACACCTCGACCTCCCCGGCCATCTCGTGACGACCTCGTCGCGGTGAGCCTAGACCCTCGGCGCCCGGTTCCCCAGACCCGCGCCGGACGTCTGGACAGTCGAGTCGGCGACGAGGGGGTTACGGCATCATGCCGCCATGACGAACGACTCCCCCGCCGCTCCGCTGTCCGTCGCGGCTCGACCCGAGCTGACCGGCGGCCGCCGGATCGGGGTCGTGGTGAGCCACGGCTTCACCGGGTCGCCGTACTCCATGAAGCCGTGGGCGCAGCATCTCGCCGAGCACGGGTACGCCGTCGAGGTGCCGCTCCTGCCCGGCCACGGCACCACCTGGCAGCAGATGAACCGCACCCGCTGGGACGACTGGTACGCCGCGGTGACCCGGTCGTTCGACAAGGTCGCCGCCGAGAACGACGTGGTCCTGGCCGCCGGCCTCTCGATGGGCGGCGCCCTGGTGCTGCGGCTCGCGGCCGACCACCCGGACCGGATCGCCGGCGTCTGCGTCGTGAACCCCGCGCTCACCACCAACCGCAAGGACGTGCTCGCCCTGCCGGTGCTCAAGTGGGTCGTCCCCGCGATGCCCGGCGTCGCCAACGACATCAAGAAGCAGGGCGTCGAGGAGCACGGCTACGCCAAGACCCCGCTCAAGGCCGCCCACTCGATGTTCCAGGGCACCAAGGCGATCGTCCCCGACCTGCCGAAGATCACGGCCCCGCTGCTCGTCTTCCACTCGGCCGAGGACCACGTCGTCGACTACTCGACCATCCCCCACATCACGTCCAAGGTCTCCTCCCGCGACGTCACCGAGCGCACCCTGACCGACAGCTACCACGTCGCCACCCTCGACAACGACGCCCCGGTGATCTTCGAGGAGTCCCTGGAGTTCTTCGCCCGCATCACATCCGGTGGTTGAGGTGCGAGGAGCGCCAGCGACGAGCCTCGAAACCCCGTAAGTGGAGCGGGGCAGCGAGCGCACGACGAGACCCAGACCCACCACCGCCTAGGCTTAGCCCCGTGAGCAACCAGAGCGAGGAGGACGCCTGGCGCTCCATCGTGGAGAACTACGGCGAGCGCGCACACCTCGACCCCACGGCCGGCGTACCGGCCGAGACCTCGCCGACCCCGCCCACGCCGCCCGCCCGGCCCCGCCGTACGCCGACGAGGAGGTCGCCGAGCTCACGCCGGCCGCGGACGACGAGCGGTTCGTGCCGCCGCCCCCGCCCCCGCTGCCGCACCCACCGCCGGTCCGGTTCGCGGCCTGGTCCGGGCTGTTCGGGTCGCCGGCCGTGCTGCTGGTGGCGCTGGTGCTCGGGATCGCACTGCCGGCCTGGCTGGGCTACCTGCTGGTCGGCGCGTTCCTGGGCGGGTTCGGCTACCTCGTCGTGCACATGCAACGCGGCCCCCGCGACCCCGGCGACGACGGCGCCCGGATCTGATCCAGAGCCCCGCGACCGAGTCCGGGCAGGCGCCGCTAGTGTGCGTGACGTGAGCGCCACCGAGACCGTCGAAGTGACCGGACACCTGATGGACAGCGGCATCCTGAGCCGCATCCTCGACGACATCCGCGAGTACAGCGGCGACTGGGTCATCACCAAGATCGACGTCGGCCGCGAGGCGAGCGACACCTCGACGGCGTTCATCAAGGTGTCGGCCCAGAGCGACGACGACATGCAGCGGCTGCTGATGCGCGTGCAGACCCGCGGCGCCAACCTGGTCGACCCCGGCGAGGCGACCGTCGCCGAGGCGGACCAGGACGGCGTCTTCCCCGACGGCTTCTACTCCACCACCAACCTGGAGACCCAGGTCCGGATCAACGGCCGTTGGTACGACGTGTCGAACCCGGAGATGGACTGCGGGCTGGTCGTCGAGGCCGATGCGGCCGGCGAGCCGACCCGCTTGATCACGCTGCCGATGTCGGACGTGCGCGCCGGCATGAAGGTCGTCACCGGCGCCTCCGGCATCCGGGTGCACGTGCCCGTGATCGAGAAGGGCGACGACGCGTTCGGGTTCATGGAGTCCGACGTGTCCTCGGAGAAGCCGCAGGCGGTCCTCGTCCGCCAGGTCGCCGACGGCATGCGCGAGGCCAAGGCCAACGGCAAGAAGGTGCTGTGGGTCGGCGGACCGGGCGTCGTCCACACCGGCGCGGCGCCGGCGATGGTCGCCATGGTGAACGCCGGCTTCGTCGACGTGCTCTTCGCCGGCAACGCGCTGGCCACGCACGACATCGAGTCGTCGCTCTACGGCACCTCGCTCGGCGTCGACCTGTCGCACGGCCGTGGCGTCGAGCACGGCCACGAGCACCACATCCGGGCGCTCAACACGATCCGCAAGCAGGGCTCGATCAAGGCGTCCGTCGACAACGGCGTCCTGACCGGCGGGATCATGCACGCGCTGGTCGCGCACGACAAGGAGTTCGTCCTCGTCGGCTCGGTCCGCGACGACGGCCCGCTGCCGGACGTCTACACCGACGTGATCGAGGGACAGCGCGCGATGCGCGCCAAGCTCACCGACGTCGGCTTCTGCCTGATGGTGGCGACCATGCTGCACTCGGTCGCCACCGGCAACATCCTTCCGGCGTCGATCCCGCTGGTGTGCGTGGACATCAACCCGGCCACCGTGACCAAGCTCGCCGACCGCGGGTCGAGCCAGGCCCGCGGCATCGTCACAGACGTCGGGCTCTTCCTCGAGCAGCTCGCGATCGAGCTCGTGCCCGAGTACCGACGGCCATAGCCCTCCGGCCGGTCTGCTTCACCGTCGTCCGCACCATGTCGGCGGCGCCGATGGCGCCGGACTCGGGGCCGAGGGTCGCCTTCAGCACCGGCGGCACGCTGCGGTGGCCGGCGCCGACGAGGGACCGGCCCAGCGCCTCGCGCGCCGGCTCCAGCAGCAGGTCACTCGCGGCGGACACGCCGCCGCCGATGACCACGACGTCCGGGTCGAGGGCGGCGACCAGGTTGGCCACCCCGACGCCGAGCCAGTTGCCGACCACGGCGAAGCCGTCCAGCGCCAGCGGGTCGCCCTCCTGCGCCGCGCTGGTCACCATCGGGCCGGTCAGCGCCGCGGGGTCGCCGCCGCAGAGGTCGGACAGCTTGGTCGGCTGCTCGTTCAGCCGGGCCCGGGCGTAGCGGACCAGGGCGTTGCCGCTGGAGTACTGCTCCCAGCAGCCGCGGCGCCCGCACTCGCACTCGCGTCCGTCGGGCACGACCTGCATGTGCCCGAACTCGCCGGCCATGCCGTTGTACCCGCGATGCACCCGGCCGTCGATGACGACCGCTCCTCCGATGCCGGTGCCGAGGGTGACCACGACCGCGTCGACCGCGCCGCGCGCGGCGCCGTACCGGACCTCGGCACGGGCGGTGCAGTTGGCGTCGTTGTCGAGCACGACCGTCGTGCTCCAGCGCTCCATGAGCCGGGCCCGGACCTCCTCGCCGCGGAACGGCAGGTGCGGCGCGAACATGACCCGCTCCCCCGCGGCGTCGACGAACCCGGCCGCGGCGATGCCGACGCCGTCGACCCGTCGCTTGCCGGCGACGTCGTTGACGGCGTCGGTGAGGGCGTCCTCGACGACGGTCGCGTCCACCCGGCGGTCGGGCGTCGACCGACGAGCCACGCGGACCAGCCGGCCCGAGGAGGTGACGGCGGCAGCCAGCACCTTCGTGCCCCCGACGTCGACTCCGATGAAGAGCGGCACGGCTATCGCCGCGCCAGGTCGGCCGCGCCGATCAGGCCGGCCCGGTTGCCCAGGGTCGCCTTGCGGATCTCCAGCATCGGCCGGTGCCCCCGGCCCGAGAGGTTGGCGGCGAACGCCGCGCGGATCGGGTCGAGGAGCAGCTCGTCGGCGTCTGCGACGCCGCCACCGATGGCGACCACCGCGGGGTCGAGGACGGCCGTGAGCGACGCGATGCCCTCACCCAGCCAGCGCCCGAGCTCGGCCAGCTGCTCGATCGCGAACTTGTCGCCCTCACGGGCGGCGTCGGTGATGATCGGCCCGTCGATCCGGTCGATGTCGCCGCCGGTCAGGTCGAGCAGTGTCCGGGCCAGCAACGACCCCGCCTGGGCGGCCTCTCGCGCGTTGCGCACCAGCGCGCTGCCGCTGGCGTACTGCTCGAAGCAGCCGTAGTTGCCGCAGCCGCACAGCCGTCCGCCCGGTACGACGCGCAGGTGGCCGATCTCGGCGCCGACCCCGAACGCGCCGCGGTAGAGCTCGCCGTCGAGGACCAGCCCGCCGCCGACGCCGGTGCCGACCGTGACCAGCAGCAGGTCGTCGACGTCGTGCCCGGCGCCGTAGGTGAACTCGCCCCACGCGGCGGCGTTGGCGTCGTTCTCGATCACGACCGGGAGGTTGAGCCGGGGCTCGAGCTCGGCCTTGAGGTCGATGTCGCGCCACGCGAGGTTGGGCGCGAACATCACCGAGGACCGCGCCTTGTCGACGTAGCCGGCCGCGCCGACCCCGACGCCGACCAGGTCGTGGTTGGCGGCCAGCCGGGCCACCAGCCCGGCGATCGCGTCCTCGATGGCCTCCACGTCGCGGGCGGGCGACTCGACCCGCAGCTGCTCGAGGATGTTGCCGTCGTTGTCGACCACCCCGCCGGCGATCTTGGTGCCCCCGACGTCGATCCCGCACGCGAGGCTCATCCTTCCTCCTCGGGCCACGGGTCGTCGTCGAGGTCGATGTGCTCGACGCCGTCGCCGCGCGCGCCCGCTGCCCGGCGCTCGTCGGGGACCGCGGTGGCCAGGATCCCCGCCGCCGCCTGCATCAGTGACGCCGCGGCCACGGCGAGCTGGGAACGGACCTCCGGGCTGGTCTGGCGGATGACGTGCACGGTGCGGCAGATCGGGCAGTAGGTGCACTCGGCGTCACCGGTCGCGATGTGCTCGTTGACCTCCCGGGCCGTCGAGGCTGCGTGCGAGGCGAGGCCGGACAGCCCCTGGCCCAGGTCGGGACCGTGGTCGCGCGCCCACTCCGAGAGGGCACCGAACAGCTTCGCGGCCTCGTCGGCCACGCTGCCGATCTCCTCGTCGGGTCCCGAAGGCCCCGTGCCGTCCCCGGGCTCGCTCACCAGTCTCGTCCGTTCACTCTTCGAACCTCACCTGCAGCTGACCTTGCTCCACACGCGCTCCCGCGACCCGGTAGCGGGTCAGCCCGGTCGGCAGCGTGAGGAGACGACGATACGACCCCACGGTCACCACGAGCTCGTCGCCGTTCCTCGCGAGATCGACGTCGGTCCGGGACACCAACGGCAGCGCCAGCCGGAGTACGGCGCCACTCGTGCTCCGCGTGATCCGGAACGGCCCCTCCCCGGCAGGCTCGGCGAGCGGGTCGTCGACGCCGTACACGTCCCCGGCGAGCTCCTCGAGCGCGGCCACTCCGACGGGCTCGCTCGGCCGGTACTCCGAGCGCCACACCGGCAGCCCCGCGAACGACTGGGCGACCTGGGTCAGCACGGCGTCCTGCGCCATCACCCACCCGGCCCGCCAGTCGTCGGCGCCCTCGGCCGGGAACACCCGGTTCGCCACCACGCCGTCGACGCGGTAGCCGAACAGCGAGAGAGTCGTGTAGGAGCGGCGTGCCTCGGCCAGCACCACCGTCTCCGGTGTCAGCACCAGCCGCACGCTCGACCCGGGACCCGACAGCAGCTCGCGCACCTGGTCGAGCTCGTGGTGCAGTCGCTCGACGGCGTCGAAGACGGAGTCCTCGGGCATGGGCACACCCGCCGCCCGGGACAGGACGGGCCTGAGCGCCTTGACCACGCGTCGCTCCACCGGGAACACCCGCTGCATGTACCAGCCGAGCGCCTCCGGCAGCGCGAGCAGCCGCAACGTCTCGGCGGTCGGGGCGCAGTCGACGACGATCACGTCCCACTCCCCCGACAGCGCGTGCAGCCGCAGCTCCAGCAGCGCCAGCACCTCCTCGGCCCCCGGGATGACGGTCAGCTCCTCGGCCGCGACCGGGTCGATGCCGGCGACGTCGAGCACCGACAGCAGGTAGCCCTGGATCTCCGCCCAGGACTGCTGGAAGCGCAGCTGGGCGTCGACCTGCTGCACGAACAGGCGCTCGGCGACCTCGGTCGGCTCGGGGCCGACCACTGCGCCGAAGGCGTCGGCCAGTGAGTGCGCGGCGTCGGTGGACAGCACGAGGGTGCGGTGCCCGGCGCGGGCCGCGAGCACGGCGGTGCCGGCGGCGACGGTCGACTTGCCGACGCCGCCCTTGCCGGTGAAGAGGAGGATGCGCACGGTGCGGTCGCCCGCGCTCAGGCGAGCGACTCGACGCGCTTCTTCAGACCCTTCAGCGCGGTGTCGATCAGGATCTTCTCGCCCTTGCGCTTGAGCATGCCGATCAGGGGGATCGACACGTCGAGGGCCAGCCGGTAGGTCACCTCTGTCTTGCCGGGTCCGAGTGCGCGCAGCGTGTAGGCGCCGTCGAGCGCGCGCAGCATCTTCCCGGACACCAGGGTCCAGGTCACCTCGTCGTACCCGTCCCACTGGTAGGCGAGGGTGTACTCGTCCTTGATCGGTGCCACGTCGAGCTCGAAGAAGACCTGGTCCGCCCAGCCGTCGGTGCCCTCGTCGACGACCTCGGCCCGCTTCACGCCCTTGGCCCACTGCGGGTAGGCGGCGAAGTCGCCGATGACCTCCATGATCGCGTCGGGATCGGCGTCGATGACGATGGAGGACGTGGTCTGTTCGGCCATCGTGACCCCTTGTAGATCGGCAGGTTGGTCCGCAGGTGCGGCGGCTGCGAGCGTACCGGATCCCCGCCTCCCCCCGGTCGGCGGTAACCTGCCGCGTGAGCCGTCGACCCTCCCCTGGCGGACGGCGGCCGTGGCACCCCAGGAGGCACCGTGCGTGAGTTCTCCACGCCCCTGACCATCGAGCTCCCCGACACCGGGAACCTGACCGACGACGTCGTCGCCAACGCGCGCAAGGCTGGGTCCGCCGTGGCGTTCAGCCGGCAGGTCGGCGGCCGCTGGGAGGACGTCACCGCGGCCCAGTTCCTGGCCGCAGGTCAGCGCGGTTGCCAAGGGCCTGGTCGCCTCGGGCGTCGAGGCCGGGGACCGGGTCGCGCTGATGTCCAAGACCCGCTACGAGTGGACGCTGCTCGACTACGCCATCTGGTTCGCCGGCGCCGTCACGGTCCCTGTCTACGAGACGTCGTCGGCCGAGCAGGTCCAGTGGATCCTGCGTGACTCCGGAGCCCGCGCGATCGTGGCGGAGGGTCCCGCCCACCTCGCGCGCGTGGCCGAGGTGCGCAGCGAGCTGGAGGAGCTGAACCACGTCTGGTCGCTGGAGGACAACGCCGTCGACGTGCTGAGCCGGCTCGGCGCCGACATCTCCGACGACGACCTCGAGAAGCGACGTACCAGCGCGACGCCGCTCGACCTGGCCACGCTGATCTACACGTCCGGCACCACGGGGCGGCCCAAGGGCTGCATGATCACGCACGGCAACCTCATGTTCGAGCTCGGCGTCGCCGTCGAGGAGCTCGACGAGCTGTTCGCCGGTGACGACGCCTCGACCCTCCTGTTCCTGCCCCTTGCCCACGTGTTCGCCCGGGTCATCCAGGTCGGCTGCGTCAAGAGGGGTGTCCGGATGGGGCACAGCGCCGACATCAAGAACCTGGTCGCGGATCTCGGCGCCTTCCGCCCGACGTTCGTGCTCGCCGTACCCCGGGTGTTCGAGAAGGTCTTCAACACGGCATCGCAGCGGGCCACGGCCGACGGGCGAGGCAAGATCTTCGACCGCGCGGCCGAAACCGCGATCGCCTACTCGCGCGGACTCGACAAGGGCCGCCCCTCCGTCGCGGTCAGGGCGCAGCACGCGGCCTTCTCCCGCCTGGTCTACGGCAAGCTGCGGGCGGCGCTCGGCGGTCAGTGCCGGTACGCCGTGTCCGGCGGTGCGCCCCTGGGCGACCGGCTCGGCCACTTCTACCGCGGGATCGGCCTCACGGTGCTGGAGGGCTACGGCCTGACCGAGACCACCGCTGCGGTGACCGCGAACCTGCCCGACGCGCACAAGGTCGGCACGGTCGGCCGGCCACTCCCCGGCACCGCCGTACGCGTCGACGACGACGGCGAGCTGCTGTTCCGCGGCGGGCAGGTGTTCGCCGGCTACTGGGGCAACGAGGAGGCGACCGCCGAGGCGCTCGAGCGGGACGGCTGGTTCCACACCGGCGACGTCGGCGAGGTCGACGACGAGGGATTCGTCCGGATCACCGGTCGGAAGAAGGAGATCTTGGTCACAGCGGGCGGCAAGAACGTGGCGCCCGCGGTGCTCGAGGACCGGCTCCGCGCCCACCCCCTCGTCAGCCAGGTCATGGTCGTCGGCGACGGCCAGCCGTTCATCGCGGCGCTGGTCACCCTCGACCCCGAATCGATCCCCACCTGGGCCGAGGGCAACGGCAAGTCCTCCCGGATTGCGGACCTCGTGCACGACCCTGACCTGCGCGCGGAGATCGAGGCGGCGGTGGACGAGGCGAACAAGGCGGTCTCCAAGGCCGAGTCCATCCGGAAGTTCACGATCCTCGAGGACGACTGGACCGAGGAGGGCGGGCAGCTCACGCCCAGCCTCAAGCTGAAGCGCAACGTGGTCATGCGGGAGTTCCGGGACGAGGTCGCAGCCCTCTACCTCCCCTGAGCCCAGACGGGTCGACACGCGCAAAAGGCCACCAAAAATGGGGATGTCTTCTACAGTTTTTCTCGTTTGTTGCAGGTTCGGCTGGGAACAGTCGATATGAGAACTGTTAGAACTTGTTACACATAGGCAGCGGTCTAGCGGCGGTGGGGGACACTTCCGGGTCCACGGCTGCGCTGAAGGAGTGCCGACGTTGAGCCGACGCGTGATCCTACTGACCGTTGCCGTGGTGGTTGCCGCGCTCGGTGCCGGTCTGGTCTTCCTGTACGTCCAGGGAGCCGATGACCGCGCCGAAGCACGTTTCGACACGGTCGACGTCCTCCTCGCCGTGGCTCCGATCGAGGCGGGCGAGATCGATCGACGACGCCCAGGCCGCCGGCAAGCTGGCGCTCGAGCCTGTGCCCGAGTCCGAGCTGCTGCCGAACTACCAGACCGACACCACGGCGCTCACCGGACTGGTCGCCACCACCCGGATCTACCCGGGAGAGCAGATCATCTCCGACAAGTTCGGCGGCGAGGCCGAGGCGACGCCGTCGGCACTGCCGATCCCCAAGGACAAGCTCGCGATCTCGGTGAACCTCACCGACCCCGCGCGCGTCGCCGGTTTCGTGAACCCGGGCTCGGAGGTCGCGATCTTCCACAACACGCCGGGCTACTCCCGGCTGCTGCTGACCGCGGGTCACCGTGCTCGGCGTCGGGTCGACCACGCCCACCGCCACGACGACCACGACCGAGGAGGGCGAGGTGGCGACCGAGCAGCTGCCCCGGACCCTGCTCACGATCGCCGTCAGCCAGAAGGAAGCCGAGAAGGTGCAGCTGGCCGTGCTCACCGGCGAGGTGGGCTTCGGCCTGCTGACCGAGGCCAGCGACGTCAACCCGAGCCCCGGCGCCACGCCCGACGGCCTGTTCAGGTGATTCCTCATGCCAGTCGTCGTTGATCCCGACAGCGAGACCCTCGCTGCGCTGCTCGCCGCGATTCCCACGGGCGGCCACGGCGTGGACCTGCCCGACCGGCTCCAGGCCTGGTTGGTGAACCGGCCGGAGGAGTACGCCGTCGTCCTCGGCCCGCACGTCGACCTCCACCACGCGCTGCTCGATCTCCGACGGCATGCGGCTCACCCGGCCGTCCACGAGCGTCGTGCTGGTGCGCGACGTCGTCGACACGGGCGTGCTGCGCGAGGCGATGGCCGCCGGCATCCGCGACGTCGTACCCGCCGGAGACCCCGCCGCGATCACGTCCGCGCTCGAGCGCGCCTACCAGCTCTACATCGCCCTGCGCGGACCCGGCGGTGCGATCCACACCGGCCGGATCGTGACCGTCTTCTCCCCCAAGGGTGGGGTCGGCAAGACCACGATGGCGGTCAACCTCGCCCTCGCGCTGGCCGACAAGGGCTCCCGCAAGGTGTGCCTGGTCGACTTCGACCTCGCCTTCGGCGACGTGGCGATCACTCTCCAGCTCTTCCCGAGCCACACCATCGAGCACGCGATCGGCTCCGAGGACTCCATCGACGTGCCGCTGCTGGAGTCGCTGCTGACCCGCCACCCGGACTCGCTGATGGTGCTGGCCGCGCCCAGCCACCCCGACGTCCGGGACCGCGTGTCGCCGGTGCTGGTCTCCCGGATCCTGCGCGGCCTGCGCGAGATCTTCGACTACATCGTGGTCGACACCGCGCCCGCCTTCGACGAGCAGACGCTGACCGCACTCGACGAGACCGACGAGTGCGTGGTGATCGCCACCCTCGACGTCCCGACGCTGAAGAACGTCAAGGTGGCGATCGAGACCCTGGAGATGCTCAACATCGCCCGCGGTCACCGGCACCTGCTGCTCAACCGCGCGGACGACGCCGTCGGGCTCGGGCCGGAGAAGGTGGAGTCGATCCTCGGCATGGACGTCGTCGCGCAGATCAGCACCTCCATCGACATCGCCGCCGCGACCAACTCGGGGCGGCCGATCCTCTCGTCCAACCCGGGCCACCCGTCGAGCACCGCCATCCGCCAGCTGGCCACCCAGCTGAGCGGTCAGCCGGCCGCGCCGCAGTCCGGGCGCGACACCGCTGAACCCGAGTCCGAGGAAAGGTCCGGCCGTCGGTTCCGGATCCGGAGGTGAATGACGTGTCCAGTCTCGGCGACCGGCTCGCTGCGGCCCGCAAGGCCCGCACGCCGCCGCGCGACCAGCAGGAAGGCGCCGACCAGGCGCCGGCTCCGACGGCGAGCTGCCGGAGGAGGGCTTCATCGACGACCCCGCGGCCACGGACGGTGACGGGTTCGTCCCTGGCCGCCGGATGGCGGCGCCGGTCGCCGAGACACCGCCACCACCCGGACCCGCGGTCGGTCGTCGGATGGCGGCGCCGGTGCCGTCGTACCAACAGGAGCCGGCGTACCAACAGCGCCTGCAGACGCAGCAGGCGACGCCGCTCCGCTCCAAGGCCCAGACCCCCTCGGACCGGCTCGAGGCCGTCAAGTCGACGGTCCACACCGAGCTGCTCAAGCAGCTGGGCCCGACGTTGTACGCCGCGGACATGGACCAGCAGGAGCTCGACCAGCGGGTGCGCGCCGTCCTCGGCGATGTGCTCTCCTCGCAGGACCGACCGCTCAGCAACAGCGACCGCACCAAGGTCACCCAGGAGATCAGCGACGACATCCTGGGCTACGGGCCGATCGAGCCCTACCTGCGTGACCCGGACGTCTCCGAGGTGATGGTCAACGGTTTCGACTCCATCTGGCTGGAGAAGAAGGGTCGGCTGACGCAGGCCGACGCCCAGTTCGGTGACGAGGCGCACCTGCGGCGCACCATCGACAAGATCGTGTCCAGGATCGGCCGTCGCGTGGACGAGTCGAGCCCGATGGTGGACGCCCGCCTTCCCGACGGCAGCCGCGTGAACGCCGTGATCCCGCCGCTGGCGGTCGACGGCTCGGCGCTGACCATCCGCAAGTTCGCCGCCGACCCGTTGACCGCACAGAACCTGATCGACTTCGGCTCGCTCTCGCCGCAGACCTGCGCGTTCCTCGACGCCTGCGTCCGCGGGCGGCTCAACATCATCGTCTCGGGCAGCACCGGCGCCGGAAAGACCACCACGCTCAACGTGCTGTCGTCGTTCATCCCCGACGACGAGCGGATCGTCACGATCGAGGACGCGGCGGAGCTCCAGCTCAAGCAGGAGCACGTCGTCCGGCTGGAGTCGCGCCCGTCCAACATCGAGGGTCGCGGCGCCGTCGACATCCGGGACCTGGTCAAGAACACCCTCCGCATGCGACCCGACCGGATCATCGTCGGTGAGGTCCGCGACGCCTCGGCGCTCGACATGCTGCAGGCGATGAACACCGGTCACGACGGCTCCATCTGCACGGTCCACTCCAACGGCCCGCGCGACACCCTCGCCCGGATCGAGACGATGGTGCTGATGGCGGGCATGGACCTGCCGATCCGCGCGATCCGCGAGCAGGTCGCGTCCGCGGTCGACCTGATCGTGCACCAGACCCGGTTCAAGGACGGCTCGCGCCGGATCACCCACATCACCGAGGTGGAGCGGATGGAGGGCGACGTGATCACCCTCCAGGACATCTTCGTCTACGACCACTCGGCCGGCTTCGACAACCAGGGCCAGGCGCTCGGCCGCCTGCGCGCGACCGGCCTGCGCCCGAAGTTCCTCGAGAAGATGCTGTACGCCAACATCACCGTCGACCCGCTGCTGTTCCACTCGGACCGGATCTGATGTCTCGCCGGACTCCTCGTCGTGCTCAGGGCGCTGTTCGCGGCCCTGCTGGTGGTGCTCGTCGCCGCTCCGGCGCACGCTGCCGACGACGCGGCGATCACCCACGTCGAGCCGGGCGCCGCGGGCCTCCAGCTCCTCGTGTCTGTCCCGGAGGGCTCGGAAGTCGACCTCGACAGCGTGAGCGTGACGGTCGACGGCACCGACGCGCCGGCCACCGCAGTCCGCGCCGACTCCGAGACGGCAGTCGAGCGGACCGCCGTACTCGTGATCGACACCAGCAACTCCATGCACGGCGAGCGGTTCCGCGCGGCCAAGGCCGCCGCCACCACCTTCATCGACACCGCGCCGGACGACGTCAACATCGGCATCGTCACCTTCGCCAGCGACGTGACCCGCGCCCTGGAGCCCACCACCGACCGCGACGACGCCCGCGCCGTGATCGAGGACCTCGATCTCAGCAAGGACACCCTGCTCTACGACGGGGTGCTCGACGCCGTGGCGATGGCCGGGAGCGAGGGCCAGCGCACGCTGCTCGTGCTCTCCGACGGCAGGGACACCAGCGACACGCCGCTCGAGGACGTCACCACGGAGGTCTCCGACGGCGAGGTCCTCGTCGACGTCTTCTCCGTCGACGGCTCCGGAGACGAGGACGAAGCGCTCCAGGAGCTGGCCACAGCAGGCAACGGCGAGGTCATCAACGCCGATGCCGACGCGCTGACCGCCGAGTTCACCGCCGAGGCGGAGATCCTCTCCCGTCAGGTGCTGGTGACCGCTCAGGTGCCCGACTCCGTGACCGTCGACGAGGCCACGGTCGAGGTCACCCTCGACGCGACCCCCAGCGACCTCACGGTCGAGGCCTTCGCCCCCGTCCGCTCCGAAGACGAGGCGGACGAAGCGTCCGACGCCGCGGCGGCCACCGACCGCGGGATGGTGATACCCACCACCTGGATGTACGGCGGGATCGCCGCACTCGGCCTCGGCCTGGTCGCCGCCCTGGTGCTCCTGGTGCCGCGGCCGGCCAAGGCGATGACACCCGAGGAGCGGGCCTCCGTCTACACCGACCGGCTGATCGGCCGTCACGCCGGGCCGGAGCGCCCGGAGGCCGACCAGGCGCTGACCCAGGCCAAGGACGCCGCGGCCAAGATGTTGCACCGGAACAAGTCGCTCGAGGACCGGATCGCGGCCCGGCTCGAGGGCGCGGGCAGCTCGTTCAAGCCCGCCGAGTGGTTGCTGCTGCACGTCGCGATCTTCGTCGGCGCCGGCGTCCTCGGGCTGCTGCTGGGCAAGGGAAACATCGTCCTCGGCCTCCTGTTCCTCGCCGTCGGCGCCCTGGGTCCCTGGATCTTCCTGGGGCTCAAGCGCAGCCGGCGCCGCAAGGCGTTCAACTCGTCGCTTCCCGACACACTTCAGCTGATGTCGGGGTCGCTCGCCGCGGGGCTCTCGCTCGCGCAGTCGGTGGACACGATCGTCCGCGAGGGCAACGAGCCGATCGCGTCCGAGTTCAAGCGGGTCCTCGTCGAGACCCGGCTCGGCGTCGCCCTGGAGGACTCGCTCGAGGCCGTCGGCGACCGCTACGAGAGCAAGGACTTCGCGTGGGCCGTGATGGCGATCAGGATCCAGCGCCAGGTCGGCGGCAACCTCGCCGAGCTGCTCGACACGGTGGCCGCCACGATGCGTGAGCGGGAGTACATGCGCCGCCAGGTTGCGGCGCTGGCGGCCGAGGGAAAGCTCTCGGCATGGGTGCTCGGCGGGCTGCCCCCGCTCTTCCTGATCTACCTCCTGCTCACGAACTACGACTACGTGAGCGTCATGTTCACCGAGCCCATGGGCTGGGCCATGCTCGCCGGCGCGAGCGCCCTGCTCGGGCTCGGGGTCTTCTGGATGAGCCGCCTCGTGAAGGTGGAGGTGTGACATGACCCTCCTGCTGATCATGGGCGCGGCCATGGTGTTCGTGGCGATCTACCTCGTCTCGGCCGCGATCCCGAGCCGCGAGCCACGCGGCCTCAACCAGTCCCTGGCGGTGCTGGAGGCGATGACCGACGCACCCAAGGAGCTGACCGCCGAGCTGGACCGGCCGTTCTCCGAGCGGGTCCTCGCGCCGTTCCAGAGCCGGGCACTCAAGATCGGGCGCCGCTTCACCGGCGCCGACACCAACGAGCGGTACCGCAAGAAGCTCGACCTGGCCGGCAACCCGGACGGCTGGACCGTCGACCGAGTCATCGCCGGCAAGGTGATCGGCGCGGTGGTCGGCCCGCTGGTCGGGCTGGTGTTCTCGCTGATGCTGGACACCTCGATCACCATCCGCCTCGTCGTGGTCATCGGTGCGGCCGTCGTCGGCTTCTTCGGACCGAACCTGTACCTCTACCAGAAGATCTACGACCGCTCGGCGACCCTGCAGCGGGAGCTGCCGGACGCGATCGACCTGCTCACGATCAGCGTCGAGTCCGGCCTCGGGTTCGATGCAGCGGTCCAGCAGGTGGCCCGCAACACCAGCGGGCCGCTGGCCGACGAGTTCTCCCGGGTGCTGCGCGAGATGCAGATCGGGCAGGGCAGGTCGGCGGCCCTGCGCGGGCTTGCAGACCGCACCAACGTCCCCGACGTCCGCACCTTCGTCAGTGCCATGGTGCAGGCAGACGCGTTCGGCATCCCCGTCGGGCAGGTGCTGCGGATCCAGTCGAGCGAGATGCGGGTCAAGCGTCGCCAGCGGGCCGAGGAGAAGGCTCAACAGGTCCCGGTCAAGATCACGATCCCGCTCATCTTCTGCATCCTGCCCTGCCTGTTCATGGCGGTCATGGGGCCGGCCGTGATCAGCATCATGGACAGCTTCAAGGGATGACCACACACGCCCCGCGCCCACAGGTCACCCGGCTCACTGTCGGGGCCCGGGTGTTCGGGCTCGTGGTCCTGTCGGCACCGGCCCTGTGGTCGCGCGACGACACCGGCCTGCTCGCCCTGGTCACCGTGGGAGCGATCTGGCTGGCCTCCAGCGTGGCCGAGGAGCTGCGGGTCAACCCCACGGTGGTCTCCCTGGTGGAGGCCGGAGCGGTCGGGACCGTCGCCGCCCTCACGATCGATGCCTCGCTCGCCGTGCTCGGCGCGCTGGCGATCCCGCCGTTCACCGCCGCGCTGCGGCGCGGCCCGCGCGGGATGCTGCTGGCGCTCTCGGCCGAGCTGATCCCGCTGGTCACCCTGAGCGCCGTCCTGCACGGCGGCATGAACACCGCTCAGGGATCGACCACCTTCACCTGGGTGGTGACGGGAACCGGTCTGGGCCTGATCGGCAGCTTCCTGCGCTCGACCCTGTACGTCGCGAACGACCCGTTGACGCCCTACCGTCAGGCTCAGCGCCTTCTGCGTGAGCTGATCGACCTCTCGGGCGGTCTCAGCTCGGGCCTGGACCCGGTGACCCTCGGCACTGCCGTCGCCGGTCGGGTCCGCGACGACCTCCCGGTGACCGCGCTGATCGTCCATGTGCCCCACGGCGCGGACCTGAGCCCGCTCGTGACCGAGCCCGGCCACTCCCCGGCGGCGTTGGCGACGCTCGAGGTGCTCGCCGCCGAGACCCACAACACTCTGCGCACGTCGCGCGACGGCAATGCGTTCGCCTTCCCGTTGATGACCGACGCCGGCCTGGTCGCCGTCGTCTCGGGCCTGCTCACCGACGGCCTGCACCCGGACACGGTGCGGCTCGAGACCCGCCTGAGCGACCTGGCCGGCGAGCTGGAGCCCACCACGGTCCAGCTCGACACCGCCCTCCTGTTCGGCTCGTTCCGCGACGCGGCGACGACCGACGAACGGCGTCGCCTCGCCCGCGAGATGCACGACGGCGTCGCCCAGGAGATCGCCTCGATCGGTTACCTCGTCGACGGCATCGCCGCACAGCCCTCGACGGACGTCCAGACCGCCCAGCTACGAATCCTGCGCGAGCGGATCACCCGCGTCGTCGGAGAAGTTCGGCGCTCCGTCCAGAGCCTGCGGACCGAGGTCGGCGCCAGCGACAGCCTGGGCAGCGCCATCGGCGGCCTGGCCCGACACCTCAGCGACAGCTCCGGCATCCCGATCCGGGTCAGCGCCGACGAGCGAACCGCTCGGTTGCGCACCGAGGTCGAGGCCGAGCTGCTGCGGATCGCGCAGGAGGCGATGACCAACGCCGTACGGCACTCCGGGGGCTCCTCCATCGTGGTGCGCTGCCTGGTGGACGCGCCCGCCGCCGAGATCGTGGTCAGCGACGACGGCACGGGCCTCGGCCCGCGCCGCTCGGACTCGCACGGCCTCGAGATCATGCGCGAGCGCGCGCGCCTGGTGGGTGCGGACCTGACGATCACCGACGGCGTCCCGCACGGCACCGTGGTCACCGTCCGGCTGCCCGGCCCGGCAAGCGGCCCTGGTAACGATCTCGTCGACGACAAGAAGGTGACGGCATGACCGAGGCGGGTCTGACGAGTGTGCTCCTCGTGGACGACCACGACCTGATCCGGGACGGCCTCGGGATGGTCTTCTCCGCCGAGCCGACGATGGAGGTGGTCGGTGCCGCCAAGACCGTCGCCGAGGCGATCCGGATGTTCTCCGAGCTGCGGCCGGACGTCATCGTCACCGACCTCCAGCTCCAGGACGGCACCGGGCTCGACGTGGTCCGCACCGTTCGTCGGGAGCGCCAGGACACCGGCATCGTGGTGCTGACCATGCACGCCGGTGACGACCAGCTCTTCGCAGCGATGGAGGCCGGCGCGTCCGCGTTCGTGGGCAAGGACGCACCGTCCACCGAGGTCGTCAACGCTGCCCGGCACGCCGCGATGTCACCGAGGTCGTTCCTCTGCGCCGGTCTCGCCGAGGCGGTGATGCGGCGCACCAGCTCGGAGTCGACACGGCTCACGACCCGCGAGCACGACGTCCTGCTGCTGCTGGCCGACGGCCTCAGCGCCGCCGAGATCGGCGTCCGGCTGCACCTCAGCGAGTCGACCGTGAAGTCCCACGTCGCGCACCTCTACCAGAAGCTGGGCGCCGCCAACCGAGCCCAGGCACTGGTCACCGCCATGCGCGTGGGGCTCCTATCCAGCATTTCAGAGCGCCACGTCAACCACCAATTTGGGTAAGAAGTAGTCCTTTCGGACTACCGGAGTCCGATCGAACGCCGGATTCGCCGAAGTCGTCGGGCAAGGACACTTAGATCTGGGCGGAGACTGCCGATCTGCCTTCTCGGAATCCTGGGCCAACAAAGGAGAAACACCCATGGTCAACTACCTGCGCATCGTGCTTGCCGCTCACCTTCCTCAGCGTGACGAGGAGCGGGGCGCCTCGGCCGTCGAGTACGGACTGCTCATCGCGGGCATCGCAGCCCTCGTCGTCGTGATCGTCTTCGCCTTCGGCGACAACATCCGCGACGTGTTCGACGAGACCTGCCAGGCCGTCGCCAACGGTGGCGAGTCCGGCGACTGCGACGACGGACGACTGACCGCCTGCGGGCTTAGGTGGCCGCGAGCGACGAGCTCGCGGCCACCACTCGATTTCATCCGCCATTGACGCAGTGCAGGGCTGCCGACGCCAATCGGACGCCCTACCGCGTGGGATCAAGGAGACATCTCATGCTGGAGTACCTGCGCCACCTGCTTCGTCTGGACAGACGCGTTTCACGCGGCGCGTCGTCGGTCGAGTACGGCCTGTTGATCACCGCCATTGCCGCCGTGATCGCGGTCATCGTGTTCACCTTCGGTGACAACGTCCTCGACCTGTTCTCCGAGACCTGCGACGCGCTCAGCGACTCGCGCGGCTCAGGGGAGTGCGAAACGACGAAGTAACCCCGTTGCCACGGGGGTGGCAAGGCCGTCGGCTCACCACCGGCGGCCTTTCACCATTTCCGCCTCAGGTCGGGTGGGTCAGCGGCCAGCTGCCGCGCGATCGCGATCCGCTGGAGCGAGGTCGGGTGGCTGCCGAACCAGAACTGTGACCAGGCCGGCGGCGTCGGGTCGCTGAACGAGCGCAGCGCGAGCCGCACCTGCATCGCCTCGAACGCGGCCGAGTCCTGGGTCGTGGACAGCGCGTCCACGTCGGCCCGGGTCTCGATCTTCCGACTGACGGTGTTCTGCACCGGGCTCGAGACCAGGAACGCCACCGCGGCCAGAGCCAGGACCAGCGGGACGACCGCGGGGTCGGCCATGGACAACCGGCGCCGCTCCCCCAGTGCCCCGACGACGAGCGCCAGCAGCCCCACCCCGAACACCGCCCCCGCCGCGCCCAGCACGGAGCCGGTCACCACGTCGCGGTGCTTCGCATGGGCCAGCTCATGGGCCACGACCGACAGCGCCTGGTCCTCGGGCAGGTCCTCGACCAGGTTGTCGTAGACCACCACCCGGCGGGTGCTCCCGAAGCCCGAGACGTACGCGTTGAGCGTCGTCGTACGCCGCGACGCATCCGCGACCAGCACGTCGTCGACGGCGACGCCCTCCTGGTCGGCGAGCTCGAAGATCTGACTGCGCAACGACCCGTCCTCCAGCGGGGTGAAGTCGTTGAAGAGCGGCTCGACGACGACCGGGTAGACGAAGGAAGCCAGCAGCACGACCACACCCAGGACGCCCCCCGCGACGGCCGGCCAGGCCCGCCGCCAGCGCCTCGCGCAGCCGACCAGGACGAGGAGCACCAGCGAGGTGGTCACCAGGGCCACCAGCTCGCCCTTGAGCACGTCCACGGCCCACTCCCCCGTGGACTGCGTCGAGAGCCCGTAGTCGCGCAGGTGGCGCAGCGCCAGCAACCCCAGCGGGAGGGTGGCGACCCGGCCGGCCAGGGCGAGCACGGCGACCGTGAGCACCACCTTCGCCCACCACCGGCCCGGCAGTCGCTCCACGATCCGGGGACCCAGCCGTGAGAACCCCAGCCCGCACGCGACGGCGAGCGAGACGGCCAGCGAGCTCCAGCCCCACACCCGGGCCCAGCGCGAGAAGTCCTCAGCCGCGGAGATCTGCTGGGCGGTGAAGACGTCGCTCGCTGCCACCGGGGCGGGCGTCCCGCCGGGCACCGGGTCCCAGGGCACCAGCAGCACTGCCAGCACCAGCACGGCGACGCCACCGACGGCCGTCACCACGATCGCCGTCTTGGTCTCCGGGCGGGTCACGCCGCCAAGTCTTGCAGCAGGTCCCGCCACCGGTTCGTGAACTCGCGCTCGGACAGGCCGTACGCCGACTCCAGGGCGGCGCCGACCTCGGTCCCGCTGTCGACGTCACGGTAGAAGCGGACCAGCTTCGCCTGCCCGCCGAGGTCGGCCAGCAGCTGGCAGGCCAGCCAGGCGGACTCGTAGGACGCGCCGAGGTACGACGTCGACGTGTCGAACTCGGTGGGTCCGGGCAGCGCGTTGGGGGCCCGTCGCGACGCACCCGGCGGATGATCTGGCCGGCCGTCACCGAGGACGGCAGGTCGACGTCGAGCAGCGCGACGTAGTCGGCGAAGCCCTCGAGCAGCCAGAGCGGCATGGTGCTGGTGGCGGCGTCGGTGGCCACGTGCACGGCCTCGTGGCTCATCACCACCTGCGCGCCACGCGGCTTCAGGCCGGCGAACACCTCGGGGTTGACGAAGACGTGCACCGGCGCGTCCGGGGCGAGCGACCCGTCCGCGGTGGACGTGACGGCGGCGATCCGTGCGTACTCCCCCGCCTCGCTGTCGAGAGCGCGGTCCAGCGCGGCCGCGCTCGGCGGCACCTCGACCACCAGCCGCGGACGCCAGTCAGGCAGCACCGCACGCACCGCCGGGACGGCCGCCTCCGCCAGCTCGGAGAACCTGCCCACCTGCCCGGACCGCCGCGCCGTCGAGGACCAGGGTCGACCGGGTCCGACTGACGTCGAGCGGCGCGGTCATCCACAGCGGCGACCGCCGGTCACCACCACCGATCGAGGTCAGCAGCGCCTGGTCGTCGTCGACCCGGAAGCCGAACCGCACCTCGGACAGCGCCGGTGCCTGGTCGAACCCGCGGAACGCCCACGCCGCGTCGACGGCCGCGTGCCAGCTGCCGTCGTCGGCGACAGCGCCCAGCTCGTCGACGTAGCGCAGCGAGAAGTCCTCGACCTCCGCCGCCCCTGCGTTCTCGACCATCGCAGCCCAGCTGTGCCCGCGCTTCGTCGTCCTCCGGGTCCGCCAGGCGTTCGGCGCTCTCCACGTCGCCCTTCTCGACCGCGTCCACGAGCGCGCTGAGCGCCTCGCCGGCGAGTGCGGGGGCCGCCGTCCGGGCCGGGGTCGTCGGGGGTGTCGGCGCGACGTACGGGTCGTCGTCGAGGACCGTCCAGGCGAGTACGCCGACGACGAGCAGCAGGGACAGCGAAAGGCCGGCCACCCACCAGAGGGGGCGACCGGCCTTCGCGACGTGTTGGTCAGCCAGGGCGGACTGCGCCGCTGAACGGCATCGAGTACAGGCCCGACACCACCACACCTGTGCTCGGGTTCGCGGCGTGCACGATCATGCCGTTGCCGATGTACATCCCGACGTGGCTGATCGGCTGGTAGTAGAACACCAGGTCACCGGGGGCCAGTGCGCCGGTCGCGATGTGCGGCCCGGAGCCGAACTGGGCGCTCGAGGAGTGCGGGAGCGCGACGCCGGCCTGTGCCCAGGCCATCATCGTGAGGCCGGAGCAGTCGAAGGCGCTCGGGCCTGCGGCGCCGTAGGAGTAGCTGTCGCCGACCTGGGCCATCGCGTAGTTCACGGCGGCCGCGGCGCGGCCGGACACGGGGACGTTCGCGGGGACCCGCAGGTCGCTGCCACGCGAGGCGAGCAGCCGCTCGCGCTCCTCCGCCTTGAGACGGTCGAGGAGGGACTCGGCCTCGTCCAGCTTCTTGTCGATCGTGGCCTTCTCGCGACCGAGCTGCTCCTCGAGCTCGGCCACCTCGTCGGCACGATCACGGGTCGCCTCGCGGCGGATGTCGAGCGCCTTCACCTCACGGGAGTAGTCCGAGAAGAGCTGCTCCTGGTACTGGTTGAACGACGACATGGTCGACATCTGGGAGAGGAACGCCTGGGGGTCCTCGGACACCACGACCTGGCCGACGGCCGAGAGGCCCTCGCCCTGGTACTGGCGGATGATCGAGTCCTCGACCTGGTCCTGGACGACCGCGAGCTGCTCGTCCTGGCGCTCCTCGTCGGCCTTGACGGCGTCGAGGTCGCGCTCCAGGTCGGCGAGCTCGAGCTTGGCGTCGTTGTAGCGCTCCGACGCCTGCTCCGCCTCGTGGTAGAGGCGGTCGACGCGCTCCTGGACGTCATCGATGTCTGGGTCCGCCTGCGCTGTGCCCGGCACGAAGCCGACGGCAGCAGTCAATGCGAGAGCGGACAGGGCAGTAACGAGTCGCTTCCGACCGTGCAACACGAGCGGGCGGTCTCCCTTGCGCGTCGTACGCCTACCAGGTGAGCTGACGGGTTCGGGCACGACCTGCCCTACCCCTGCTCCTCGGCCACACGAGCACGTGACCGCCTTGCAGAGGATTCACCCCAGAGGGATTGGTTCCCCGGCTCCTTGAGCTCCCGGAGGAGATCAATGGACTCGGCGCGGCACTCGCGCGGATCCGGACTGATCCACTTCCACGAGTGCCTGAGCGCCACACACTAGTAGGGCCGACCGGCGTGGGCCAAGTCGGGGGACGGCGTGGTGACGAGATTCACGCCGAGGCCGGGTCCGACGTGTTTACCTTGTCCGGTGCATCCCGAGTCCGCCCGACGCCAGGCCGTCGGCCTGCTGGTGCTGTTCGGGCTGGTGTTCGCGATCTATGCGGCCACGACCTCGCGGGACCACACCAACGACGACATCTACGGCGCGGGGCTGGCCTCCTGGCGGATCGCGACCACCGGCTCCCCGTGGCTGGAGGGTGTGCGGACCGAGGAGATCGACATCGCGCGCAACCACTCCGGCTCCGCCGCGCTGGTCGCGCCGAACGGCCACCTGGTGGTCAACCGGTCGCCGGGTGTGGTCGCGGTCGCGGTGCCGGCGTACTGGCTGTCGGGCGAGGGCACCGACCCGGACGACTTCACACTCACACCCGGCGCACTGACCGCGGCCTTCCTGGCCGCCCTGTCGGTGGTGTTCTTCCGGCTGTCGATCGTCGACCGGATGTCGGCCGCGGCCGGCTGGGTGGCGACCCTCGCCTTCGCGTTCGCCACCCCTGTCTGGTCGGTCGCCGCCAACGGCGTGTGGACCCACACGGTGACCGTCCTCGGCCTGACCGGCATGGCGTGGGCCGCCGCACGCGAGCGCTGGTGGCTGGTCGGCGCCCTCGGCGGCGTCGCGCTCTGGGGTCGCCTGCACGTCGCCCTGATCGTGGCCGTCGTGGGCCTGGGCGTCGCGTTCAGCAGGCGCCGGCCCGGGATCGCCGTGATGGTGGGTTGCACGAGCGCTGTCGGCATGGGGCTGGCCAGCCTGTGGTCGCACTGGGTCTACGGGACGCTGGAGCCCGGCCGGCGGCTACGACACGGCGGGCTACGTCGAGGAGGCGGCGCTCGGCGGGGTCGGCGGCTTCTGGGACACGGTCGTCAACGAGGCGGGGATGTGGGTCTCGGCGGACCGCGGGATCCTGGTCTGGACTCCGGTGCTGCTGGTGCTGCTGCCGGCGCTCGTGCGGAGCTGGCGGGAGCTGCCCGACTGGAGCAGGTGGCTGGTGGTCGGCGGGTTGGTCTACACGGCGTTCCAGGCCCGGTTCAGCATCTTCACCGGGGGCGACGGCTTCTACGGCTACCGGCACGGCCTGGAGTTCCTCGTCTGCGCTGCGCCGGCCTTCGCGCTGTCGGCGGGCCGGATGGGTCGCGTCGCGCGCCACCTGGTCGGGCCGGTGCTGGCCCTGCAGTTCGCGGCGATCGCGGTCGGCGCGATGTCGAACGGGTTCTTCGTCCTCCGGACCGACGTCTGGGTGGACAACTCCTTCTGGCTGGCGCTGCGGCACGCTGCCCCTGGTCTGGGTGTGGGCACTGCTCCTGGTGGCGGTGGGGGTGCTCGCGACCCGGGCGTGGCAGGAGCGCGGGCTGGGTTTCGCCCGTGACCCCGATCCGCAGCCCACGCACTCCTCGGTCACCTAGGCCGACTCGGTCTCCGGCCCGTCGACGGCCTGGACCAGGCGCAGCGGCGGCACCAGGCCACCCTCCGCGAGCACGTCGAGGGCGCGCCGCTCGTCGTCGTCGAAGGTCAGCTCCGGGGGTGGCCCCAGCAGCACCGTCACCACGCAGTCGTGGCAGGCCAGCCCGCGCACCACGCAGGTGTCACAGTCGATTCTCGTCGTCATGCCTCGACGGTCCCAGCGACCACCGACAGTCCGGCCCGGAGCAGCGGGCGTACGGCGTGTCGGGCCGTCAGCCGCTCCGCGCGAGGAGGGCGATCAGCGCCTCCGCCGCGACCGACCGGGCGCCCGCGCGGACGACGTCACGGGCCACCGCCTGGTCGCTGGTGACGACCACGACGACCCGTCCCTCCGGCTCGGCGGCGACCAGGTCGCGGATCACGTCGTCCGCGATCACGCCCTCCGGGCTGAACCGCACCCGCACCCCGCGGGGTGAGCTGACGACGGGGCGCGACGACGAGGCGCCGGCGTCGAAGATCACCGTGGTGTCCGCGCCGGTCCGCGCCACCAGGGGCGCCAGCCCGTTGAGCAGCCGGGTCCGCTGGGCCTCGAGGGACGAGGACGACCAGGCGGTCTTGCTGACGTTGTAGCCGTCGACGATCAACCGGGCGCGCGGCATGGTGAGGTACTGCTCCAGCAGCGCCGGGCTGGCCGGCCCGAGCGAGCCCGCCGAGGTCGGCGTACGCGTCCCCTCCTGCGCCAGCTCGGCCTCCACCCGGTCGCCGGGCGACCCGGGCACCTGCGGCAGGGCCAGCTCGCGGCGCAGGCCGGTGGCCGCGTCGACCACGGTGTCGAGGAGCAGCCGGGCCCGGATCGTGGCCTCGTCCCGGTCCGAGCGGGCCGCGCGTCGCTCGCTCTGCGCCTCGGCCTCCAGGCGCTCCACCTGCGCGCGCAGCTGGCGGATCTCCTTCTCCGCGACGGCCGCGGCGGCCTCGGCCCGCCGGCGGACCTCCCCCGCATCGGCCCCCGCCTGCTCGGCCCCCGACGTCGCGTCACGCAGCGCGTTGCGGGTCTCCCCCAGCTTGCGCCGGAGGCTGGTGTTCTCTGCCTTCAGCTCGGCCAGGTCGGCCCGGGTCTTGGCTCGCGCGTCGCGCAGCGCCTGCTCCGCCGCGTCCACCCGCGCCCGGAGCCGGTCCAGCTCCGCGTCGCCAGCCGGGTCCGTGGGCGTGCGGTCGGCGGCCCGTGCGGCAGCGTCCGCGAGCAACGGCTCCCACCCCTCCGGGCGGACCAGCCAGGCCAGCGCTGCCAGCTCCGTCGGGTCGGTGTCCAGCGGCGCGGCGGTGAGGTCGGCGATCGGTGAGGGGAGCTTGGCGACGACCTGCGAGGCGACCCGGTCGCGGAACTCGTCGTCGGACTCGAGCGCGGCGACGATGGCGCTGCCGCCGAGACGCGCACGCCGCGCCGGAGCGAAGTCGGCCACCTTGCGGAGCGACGCGGGCAGCCGCGGCACCGCCGGCAGCACGTCGGCCGTCAGCGAGACGACTCGGGCCCGCACCACGTCCGGGAGCCCGGTCAGCCCCGCGGGTGAGTCGTCGACCGACATGGCCCGGCCTGCGTCAGCCCGCGGCCGCGTCGTCAGCGACCTCCGCGCGCAGCACGACCTCGATCGCGTCCGACCGGCCGCACCAGCGGCAGGTCACGGACTCCACGGTCTCGCCCTCGACGTCGGTCTCCTCCACCCGGTGCTCACCCGCGAGGTCGAAGTGCCAGAACTCGGTCGTACGCCGGGTCCGGGTCACGTCGAACCGGGTGAGGTTTCCGCAGCCGGCACACCGCCACCGCTGGGTGGCGTCGGGGATCGCGGTGCTGTGGGGGCTCACGGGGCTCCTCGCTGTGGTCCGGTCGGTGTCGCTTCGTCGTTTCCAGCCTAGGGCCTGCCCCTCGCCCCGCGAGCCGCACACCGTTTGTCGGTACGCACATCTAGCGTCGTTGACGTGAGCAGTGTGGTTCAGGGTGCGACCTCCCGCTGGGAGTCGCAACGCAGTTTCGACGAGCTGGGGCGCCCCCTGCGCGACCTGACCTTCTGCGTGGTGGACCTCGAGACGACCGGCGGCTCCGCCCAGGGTGGCTCGATGATCACCGAGATCGGCGCGGTCAAGGTGCGCGGCGGCGAGGTGCTGGGCGAGTTCCAGACGCTGGTCAACCCGCACACCGAGATCCCGGCGTTCATCGCCGTGCTCACCGGCATCAGCAACACGATGGTGGCCGACGCGCCGCCGATCGAGTCCGCCCTTCCGGCGTTCCTCGAGTTCGCCACGGGCACCGTCCTGGTCGCCCACAACGCGCCGTTCGACGTGGGGTTCCTCAAGTTCTTCGCCGAGCAGCAGGGGCGGCCGTGGCCGCGGTTCGAGGTGCTCGACACCGCGAAGCTGGCGCGTCGGGTGATCACGCGCGACGACGCACCCAACTGCAAGCTCTCCTCGCTGGCCCGGGCGTTCAACTCCAGCACCACCCCCAACCACCGCGCCCTGGCCGACGCCCGGGCCACCGTCGACGTCCTGCACGGCCTGATGGAGCGGCTCGGCGGGCTCGGCGTGCACACCCTCGAGGAGCTGCAGACGTTCTCCTCCCGGGTCAGCACGGCCCAGCGCAAGAAGCGGCACCTCGCCGAGTCGCTGCCGCACTCGCCCGGCGTCTACCTCTTCCGCGACGACAGTGCCCGCGTCCTCTACGTCGGCACCTCCCGCGACCTGCGCACCCGCGTCCGCTCCTACTTCACCGCCTCCGAGACCCGCTCCCGGATGGGCGAGATGGTCGGCCTCGCCTCCTCGGTGACCGGCATCGAGTGCGCCACCCCGCTCGAGGCGGAGGTGCGCGAGCTGCGGCTGATCGCCGAGCACAAGCCGCGCTACAACCGCCGCTCCCGCTTCCCGGAGAAGGTGCACTTCGTCAAGCTCACCCGCGAGCCGTGGCCGCGGCTGTCCCTGGTGCGGCGGGTGCTCGACGACGACGCCGACTACCTCGGCCCCTTCTCGTCGAAGAAGGTCGCCGAGAAGTGCCTGGCCGCGCTCCACGACACGTTCCCGGTCCGGCAGTGCTCCGACAAGCTCGGCCGCGAGCCGTCCCGCTCCCCGTGCGTGCTGGCCGAGATGGGCCGCTGCCTGTCCCCGTGCGACGGCAGCGCCGACGCCACGTCGTACGCCGCGGTGGTGCGCCGGCTGCGCGACACCCTGCTCCGCGACCCCGAGGACGTCGTCGAGACGATCAACCGGCGGATGTCCCTGCTCGCCGCCGACGACCGCTTCGAGGAGGCCGGGGTGCACCGCGACCGGCTCTCGGCGTTCATCCGGGCCGCCGCCCGCACCCAGCGGCTGAGCGCGTTGACCCGCTGCCCGGAGGTGGTCGCGGCGCGCCGCGAGGACGACGGGCGCTGGGCGGTGCACGTCATCCGCCACGGCCGGCTCGCCGCGGCCGGCGTGATCCCGCCCGGGGTCGACGCCCACCAGTACGTCGCCGGCCTGGCCGCCTCCGCCGAGACCGTCGCGGGCGCACCCGGCCCGGTGCCCGCAGCCACCGCCGAGGAGACCGAGAAGGTGCTCCGCTGGCTGGAGTCCCCCGGGGTGCGGCTGATCGACGTCGACGGCGAGTGGACCTGCCCGGTCGGCGGCGCGACCCGCCACCTGGCGCTGCACGACGCCGTCAACCACTCGCGGGTGTCGCTGGTCCCGTTCGACGACCGCCGCGACGTGGCGACCGTGCACCAGCCGGTTCGTTAGGGTCAGCGGCATGATCACCGCCATCGTGTTCGTGAAGGCCGACGTCGCGCGCATCCCCGAGGTCGCCGACGCGATCGCCGGGCTCGAGGGCGTCAGCGAGGTCTACTCGGTGACCGGGCAGATCGACCTGATCGCGATGGTCCGGGTCCGCAACCACGACGACGTCGCCACCGTCGTCGCCGACCGGCTGAACAAGGTCCCGGGCGTCACCGCGACCGAGACGCACATCGCCTTCCGCGCCTACTCCCGGATCGACCTCGAGTCCGCCTTCTCGCTGGGGCTCGACTGACCGTGTCCTGGCTGGCAGACCACTGGCTCGACCTCTTCGGCTGGTGCGGCAGCGCGCTGCTGATCGTCTCGCTGCTGCAGACCCGCGTGCTGCGGTTCCGGCTGCTCAACCTGTGCGCCTCCCTCAGCCTGGTCGTGTTCAACGCCCTGGTCGGCGTCTGGCCGATGGTCGGGATGAACCTCGCCACCACCTCGATCAACATCTGGTTCATCACCAAGATGCTGCGCGAGCGGCACGACGAGGCGGCGTTCGACGTGCTCCAGGTCGGTCCCGCCGAGGTCTACCTGCGCCACTTCCTGCGGGTCCACGCCGCCGACATCGAGGCATACCAACCCGGGTTCGACGCCGACGGCCTGGTCGACGACGACCTGGCGTTCCAGGTCGAGAAGGGCGACGAGACCGTCGGCGTGGTGCTGATCCGCCGCGACGGCGACGTCGCCCGCGTGCTGCTCGACTACGTGACGCCCCGCTACCGCGACTTCTCGCCCGGCGAGTTCGTCTGGAACCGGCACCCCCGGCTGCGCGAGCGCGGGTTCCGCACCGTCGTCTCGCCCCCGGGGATGGTCGCGCCCTACTACGACCGGCTGCCGCAGGACTGGCGGCGCACGGGATCGACGTACGAGCTGGCGCTCTAGCCGCCGCTCGGCCGCGCGACCCAGCGCTCCAGCGCGGCCTTGGCCGCGCCGCTGTCGACGGCCTCCCGGGCCTTGGCGAGCCCGGCGGCCAGCGCCTCGCCGACCGGCTGGCCGGGCGCGTCGTAGACCGCGAGCGCGGCCCCCGCGTTGAGCAGTACGGCGTCGCGCACGGCGCCGGGCTCGCCGTCCAGCGTGCGCCGTACGACCTCGGCGTTGTGCGCCGCGTCGCCGCCACGCAGCGCGCCCTCGGGGGCGAGCGCCAGCCCGAACTCGGTCGGGTCGACGCTGACCTGCGCGACCTCGCCGTCGTGCACCGTCCACACCGACGACGTGGTCGAGGTGGTGAGCTCGTCGAGCCCGTCGTCGCCGCGGAACACCCAGGCGTCGACGCCGCGCTCGGCGAAGACCCCGGCCATCACCGGCGCCATCCGCGGGTCGGCGCAGCCGATCGCCTGGGCGGCCGGCTTCGTGCGGGTTGGCCAGCGGGCCGAGGAAGTTGAACGTGGTGCCGATGCCGAGCTCGCGGCGGGGCACGGCGGCGTGCCGCATCGCGGGGTGGAAGGCCGCGGCGAAGCAGAAGGTGATGCCGGCCTCCGTGGCCAGCGCGGCGACCCGGTCGACGGGCAGGTCGAGCCGGATGCCCAGCGCCTCGAGCACGTCGGCGCTGCCGGACTTCGACGACGCGGAGCGGTTGCCGTGCTTGACCACCCGCGCACCGGCGCCGGCGGCCACGATCGCGGCCATGGTCGAGATGTTGACCGACATCGACCGGTCGCCACCGGTGCCGACGACGTCGAGCAGCCGGCCGGGCACCGAGATCGGGGTCGAGCGGGCGTACATCGCGTCGACCAGGCCGAGCACCTCGTCGATGGTCTCGCCCTTGGCGCGCAGGGCGACCGCGAAGCCGGCGATCTGCGACGGGGTCGCCTCGCCCTCGAGGATCTCCCCCATCGCCCAGGCGGTCTGCTCGGCGGTCAGGTCGCGCCGGGCGACCAGCGCGGAGAGCACCTCGGGCCAGCTGAGCGTGGCCAGGTCGTTCACGGGTGGGTCACCCGTGGTCAGGAGGTGGCGGGAACGCGGGAGCGCAGCAGCGCGACGACCGCCTCGGCCAGCTGGACCGGGTCGATCGGGTGCGGCACGGCGGCCTCGGCGCGCGACCAGGTCGCCAGCCAGGCGTCCTGCGGCCGCCCGGTCAGCACCAGCACCGGCGGGCACTGGTAGATCTCGTCCTTGAGCTGCTTGGCGATGCCCATGCCACCGGCGGGGACGGCCTCGCCGTCGAGGATGGCCAGGGCGATGCCGCCGGCGTCCATGTTCTGGATCACGACCGGCTCGGTGGCGACCTCGACGTACTCCAGCTCGGGCAGGTCGGGGTGCGGGCGGCGCCCGAGCGCGAGGATGACCTGCTGGCGGGTGTTCACGTCGTCGCTGTAGACGAGCACCTTCAGCGGAGCGGCCGGGGCTGCAGTCGTGTCGTTCACGGCCCGCAGCCTACCGGTCGCCGTCGGTGGTGTCGGGTGCCGCCGCCCCGCGCGCGGCGCGGGCCTCGAGCAGGTCCAGCCGGCGGTCCTCCCGCGCGGCCTCCTTCATCGAGGAGCGCACCCACTGGGCGAACAGCACGGCGAAGAACACCAGCCCGATCAGGTCGCCGGCGCCCCAGAGGATCCCGCCGGCGAGGTGCTGGTCGTCGAGCGGGTCCGGGCAGCCAGGAGCCCATCGGCCCGTCGTGCAGCGAGGGGTACCAGTCGCCGCCGAGCAGCGTCTCCTGGCCCATGATCGTCACGCCCAGGAAGGCGTGGAACGGCAGCGTCAGCACGACCAGCAGCACCCGGAACGGGTAGCCGACCCGGCCCGGCACCGGGTCGATGCCCATCAGCGGCCAGAAGAACAGGCAGCCGACGAGCACCAGGTGCACGTGCATCATCTCGTGGACGTACGTCGACTGCAGGGACGCGTCGTACCAGCCGGAGAAGTAGAGCGCCCACGGGGACACGACGTACAGCACGAAGGTCAGCGGCGGGAACGACAGCACCTTCGCCACCCGCGAGTGCAGCGCGACGAGCAGCCAGCCACGCGGCCGCGCGGGCAGCGTGCGCAGCGCGAGGGTCACCGGCGCACCCAGCGCGAGCGACAGCGGCACCACCATCGACAGCAGCATGTGCTGGACCATGTGCACGCTCAGCAGCGTGGTGTCGTACGCCGCCAGCCCGGACGTGGTCGCGAACAGGAACGTGCCCATCCCGACCACCACGAACGCGACCGTCCGGCCGACCGGCCACCGGTCCCCGCGGCGGCGCAGCGTGACCACGCCGAAGAGGTAGAGCCCGACCACCCAGACCGTGATCACGAACGGGATCGGGTCGATCGACCAGTACTCCACAATGCGCCCGACGGTGAACCTCGGAAGGTCCGGAACCACCGTCAACACCGTGCTCACCACGCTGTGAACTCTATGACCACGGGACACGCGTCCCCCGGGGTGCCCTTGGGGGCAGTACCGACATAATGAGGCCCGTGGCGACAGCAACCGCGATTCCGGCATCCCGTCTGCACGGCCATCACGACCGACCCAGCATGGTCAGCGTGGGGACGATCATCTGGCTCTCCAGCGAGCTGATGTTCTTCGCGGCCCTGTTCGCGTCCTACTTCACGATCCGTGCGGTGAGCGAGGACCTGTGGGCGCAGAACACCGCGCTGCTGAACATCCCGTTCGCCAGCGTGAACACCACGATCCTGGTGCTGTCGTCGGTCACCTGCCAGCTGGGCGTCTTCGCCGCCGAGCGCGGCCAGGTCGGCCGCACCGGCTCGATCTTCAAGGTGGGCGGCTGGGGCCTGCGCGAGTGGTTCATCCTCACGTACATCATGGGCGCCGTGTTCATCGGCGGCCAGGCCACCGAGTACGCCGCGCTGGTCCAGGAAGGCGTCACGATCCAGGACTCGGCGTACGGCACGATGTTCTACCTCACGACCGGCTTCCACGGCATCCACGTGACCGGCGGCCTGATCGCCTTCCTGTTCGTCCTCGGCCGCACCTTCATCGCCCGCAAGTTCACCCACGAGCAGGCCGTCAGCGCCATCGTCGTGTCCTACTACTGGCACTTCGTCGACGTGGTGTGGATCGGGCTGTTCGCCACCATCTATCTCGTCAAGTAGCTGCCCCGCCCTCCGCCCCGGAACCACCAAGGACTCAATGTGCGTCTCCTGAATCGCTCCGCAGGACGGCTCTCGCGGCACCGTCGTGGCCCGCTGGCGGGTCTCGTGCTGCTGCTCCTCGGCCTCGTGCTCTCCGGCAGCCTGTACGCCGTCCTGTCGCCCGCGCAGGCCCAGCAGGAGGAGTCCGACGCCGAGCTGGTCGCCCAGGGGCGGGAGCTCTTCCTGGTCAGCTGCTCGTTCTGCCACGGACAGAACGGCGAGGGCGTGCGCACCGAGAACGGCAACCAGCTCGGCCCCTCGCTGGTCGGCGTCGGCGCCGCCGCCGTCGACTTCCAGGTCGGCACCGGCCGGATGCCCGCCGTGCAGCCCGGCGCCCAGATCCCGCGCAAGCGGCCGGCGTTCACCGACGAGGAGGTCGCCGCGCTGGCGGCGTACGTCGCCTCGCTCGGCCCCGGCCCGGCCATCCCCGACGAGTCCGACTACAGCCTCGAGGGCATGACCGACGAGGAGCGCGAGGAGGCCATCGTCCGCGGTGGCCAGATCTTCCTGACCAACTGCACCGCCTGCCACAACTTCGACGGCTCGGGCGGTGCGATGCCGGAGGGCGGCTACGCGCCGAAGATCCGTGGCGTCGAGCCCCGCTACATCTACGAGGCGATGCTCACCGGTCCGCAGAACATGCCGAACTTCTCCAACGGCAACCTGTCCCCCGACGAGAAGCGCGACGTGATCGCCTACCTCCAGTCGCTCGAGGACACCCCGGAGTACGGCGGCTTCGGCATGGGCGGCATCGGCCCGGTCAGCGAGGGCATGTTCGCCTGGATCGTCGGCATCGGGTCGCTGGTCGGATTCGCCGTCTGGATCGCAGCCCACACCACGCGCTCGAAGAAGGAGAAGGTCGAGGCATGACCGACCACGACGACAACCTCCCCGCCGAGACCCCGGACGAGGAGTCCGGCGCGGAGCCGATCGCCAACCCCGGCCTCCCGGCCCACGTGTGGCGGCCGACGGACGTCGACCCGAAGGCGGAGAAGCGTGCCGAGCGGCAGATCGCGACGCTGTTCACCCTGTCGATGGTGTTCGCGGTCCTCTTCGCGGTTGCCTACCTCACCCTCGACATCGGCGACGACCCCGACACCGTCATCGGGCTCGGCGCGTCCACGGTCGCCCTCGGCGCCTGCCTCGGCCTGGCCCTGCTGCTGATCGGCATCGGCGTCATCCAGTGGGCTCGGAAGCTGATGTCCGACCACGAGATCGTCGAGTACCGCCACCCCGCCTCCTCCCCGCCGGAGGACCGCGAGGCCACCCTGGCGGCGCTCTCGGCCGGTCTCGAGGAGTCGGGCATCGGTCGCCGGCCGCTGGTCCGGAACTCGCTCCTCGGCGCCGTCGGCCTGCTCGGCATACCCGCGGTCATCATGCTGCGCGACCTCGGCCCGACCCCCAACCAGGTCGCCGACAGCGACATCCCGGGCTCCGGCCTGGAGGAGACCATCTGGGACGAGGGCATGCGGGTCACCCGCGACGTCGTCGGCACCCCGATCAAGCCCTCCGACATGGAGATCGGCGACCTCATCAACGCCGAGCCGGCCGCGCTCTTCGAGACCGACGAGGAGGGCGAGCCGCTGGTCGAGGGCGCGGCGCTCCAGGTCGCGAAGTCCAAGGCCGCGGTGATCCTGGTCCGGATGGAGCCCGACGAGATCCACGCGTCCCCCGGCAAGGAGAACTGGGGCGTCGAGGGCATCCTCTGCTACTCCAAGATCTGCACCCACGTCGGTTGCCCGATCTCGCTGTACGAGCGGACCACCCACCACCTGCTCTGCCCCTGCCACCAGTCGACGTTCGACCTGGCCGACAACGGGAAGGTCGTCTTCGGCCCGGCCGCCCGAGCGCTCCCCCAGCTGCCGATCGAGGTCGACTCGGAGGGGTATCTTGTGGCACAGAGCGACTTCCACGAACCCGTGGGACCGAGCTTCTGGGAGCGTGACTCGCAATGAGCATCGACACGAGCAAGGTCGCCAGCAGCAACGCCACCACCGCTGCCACGGCGAAGAAGCCGGGCCGTGCCGGAGCGCTCGCGACCTGGGCCGACGACCGCCTCGGTCTCGGCACGGTGATGAAGAAGCAGATCCGCAAGGTCTTCCCGGACCACTGGTCGTTCATGCTCGGCGAGATCGCGCTGTGGAGCTTCGTCGTACTCCTGCTGACCGGCGTCTTCCTGACCCTGTGGTTCCAGCCGAGCATGGCCGAGGTCCAGTACGAAGGCTCCTACGCCCAGCTGCGCGGCATCCACATGTCCCAGGCCTACGCCTCCACCCTCGACATCTCCTTCGACGTGCGCGGCGGCCTGCTGATGCGCCAGATGCACCACTGGTCGGCGATGCTGTTCATCGCCGCGATGCTCGTGCACATGATGCGCGTCTTCCTGACCGGCGCGTTCCGCAAGCCCCGCGAGCTGAACTGGGTGATCGGCGGCCTGCTGATCCTGCTCGGCATCCTCGAGGGCTTCGCGGGCTACTCCCTCCCCGACGACCTGCTCTCCGGCACCGGCCTGCGGATCGCGGACGGGCTGATCAAGTCGACCCCGGTCGTCGGCTCGTACATGTCGTTCTTCATGTTCGGCGGCGAGTTCCCCGGCGAGGTGATCATCCCGCGGCTCTACATCGCCCACGTGCTGCTGATCCCGGGTCTGATCCTGGCGCTGATCGCTGCCCACATGCTGCTGCTCGTCTTCCACAAGCACACGCAGTGGCCCGGCCCCGGCCGGACCGAGAAGAACGTCGTCGGCTTCCCGATGCTGCCGGTGTACGCCGCCAAGGCCGGCGGGTTCTTCTTCGTCGTCTTCGGCGTGACCGCCCTGATGGGTGGCCTGCTGGCGATCAACCCGGTCTGGAAGTACGGCCCCTACGACCCGTCGAAGGTGACGGCGGGCTCGCAGCCCGACTGGTACATGGGCATCGCCGAGGGCCTGCTCCGGATCATGCCGGGCTGGGAGACGCACATCTTCGGCACCACCTGGTCCTGGAACGTCCTCGTGCCGGGCCAGCTGGCTCCGATCATCCTGCTCTCGATCGTGCTGGCCTGGCCGTTCCTGGAGGCGTGGGTGACGGGCGACAAGCGTGAGCACCACCTGCTCCAGCGGCCGCGCAACGCCCCCACCCGGACCGCGTTCCTGGCCGCGATGATCACGGTCTACGGCCTCCTGTGGGCCGCGGGCGGCAACGACCTGATCGCCGTGATCTTCGAGCTGAACCTGAACTACATCACGTACTTCATGCGAGGCGCGATCTTCGTCATCCCGCCGCTGGTGTTCTTCCTGACCCGGCGCTGGTGCATCTCGCTGCAGCGCGCCGACAACGACCGCCTGCTGCACGGTTACGAGACCGGCATCATCATGCGCTCCCCCGAGGGCGGCTACTCCGAGCGTCACCTGCCGATCAGCGACTCCCGGGCCTACACCCTCACCGCCCGCGACCGCGACGAGATCCACGAGGTCGAGTCGGCCGCCGACGGGAACGGCGTACGTGCTCCCGGCTCCCGCGCCAGCAGGATCCGGGCCCGCCTCTCGCGCGGCATGTTCGAGCACAACGTGCAGAAGCCGACGCAGGAGGAGCTCGAGGAGGGCCACCACCACGCGGAGCACGAGCACGAGCTCCAGGCCGGCCTCGACCACGCCGCCGACGGCCACCAGTTCGACGGCCACCACGAGGTCGAGGGCGAAGAGCTCCGCCAGCACTGACACACCTCAAGAGTTGACCCGCCGTTAATTAACGGCGGGTCAACTGATTTCAGCGGATCCCAGCCTGTTGAGCGCCGGTTCGGAGAAGCTGGTCGACGTCTTGGTCCGCGCCGAAGAGGTTGCCCTTGCGGACGACGACGATCGTCCAGCCCTCATGGCGCCGCAACCATCCCCGTCGTTCGTCATCGTGCTCCTTTCGGTCATCCCCGTGAAACTCCTCGCCGTCGTACTCGGCGGCGAACAGGTGGGGTTCCGAGCCGACGTCAAGCCACCACGTGCCTCCGTGGGGCGTGGGAACCGGGACCTGGCATTGCGGGTGGGGAAGGCCGAGATCCCACCACCGGAGGCGCAGAATGCTCTCGCCCGGCGACTCGGCTCGCGGATCCACATACGGCACCAGCGCGCGCAACTGGACCACCCCGCGATAACGCCGGTAGCGCCCTGTCGCGGTGATGAGTTCCTGCGACGGTGAACACTCCCAGTCGCGCGAGGCTGTCGAGGGCGGCAAACGCCTGGTCACGATGCAACAACCGCCCCAGGTCGCACGCGGTGCGAAGTGGGGTGGTCAGCCTCAGACCATCGAGCTCGACCACGTCATCTGTCCGCAATCTCCGCTCTCCGCTGTTGGTGAGACCGTTCCGCAGCCGATAACCGGGCGGACTGAAGACGCTGACCCTCGGCACGACGAGGTGATCGTTCGGCGCGAGGATCATGTTCGCCCCCCAGAGCCATCCCGCGGTTCGATCCGTGACGACGCAGGCGTCGGGCACCACGAGCTTGAGAACGGCCACTCGCAGCTCGAGGCTGTCCTCGAGTGACGACGAGTAGTAGACACCCCGGATGGGGTGCCTCAGCACACCGTTCGCCAGCCAGCAATCGAGCTGGCGCCGGCTGACGCCTGCCTCGGCGGCCATCGCCGCGGTGAAGGGACGATCGATGGGAACTGGTGCCCGAGTGTCCAGCGGAAACGTCCGTCTGTCCAGCGGTTTGCTGCTCACGAGAAGGACAGTTCCCGTGTGAGCAGCACTGCCACCCGCGGCGTTGTACGCCTGTGGAAAAGGTTGACCCGCCGTTAATTAACGGCGGGTCAACCTCGCGACAGTCAGCTGAGGGCGGAGCCCTTGGCGTACTCGGGGAAGGACTCGTTCCAGTCGCCGTAGCCGTTGGTGAACTCCATGGGGCGGTCGGTGCCGGTGTACTCGACCACGTCGCCGCGCTTGGAGATGCTGTAGAGCCAGCCGGCGTTGTCGGTGCTCATGCCGGTGCAGCCGTGGCTGACGTTGGCGTAGCCCTGCGAGCCCACCGACCACGGGGCGGCGTGGATGAACTCGCCGGAGTACGTCACCCGCATCGCCCACTGGACGTCGTCGATGTCGTAGGCCTCCGGGTCGTTCCGGGAGATGCCGACCGTCTCAGAGTTCATCCGCTTGGACTCGAACTTCTCGATGATCACCTTCGTGCCCGAGCGGGTGGTGAACCCGGGCTTGCCGGTCGTGATCGGGATGGTCCGCAGCAGCTTGCCGTTGGAGAACACCTGCATCTGGTGGGTCTGCGCGTTGACCTTGTAGATGTTCGCGTCGCCGACGGTGAAGTCGACCTTGCGGCTCTCCTGGCCGTAGACGCCGTTGCCGGCGTCGACGCTGTTCACGTCGATGTCGACGCTGACCTTGGTGCCGGCCTGCCAGTACTTCTTGGGCCGCCAGTGCGCCTCGTTGTCGCTGATCCAGTGCCACGCGCCGGCCTGCTTCGGCGTGGACTGCACCGACATGTGCTTCTCGAAGGCCGCCTTGTTGTTGACGGGCACGTCGAAGGTGGCGATCACGGGCATGCCCGACGCCGACCTCCTCGCCCTGCAGGGGCGCCACGGACGGGTAGGTCTGCTCGTCGAGGGTGAGGTCCTGGGTGTGGAAGCGGGTGGTGCGGGTGACCTGCTCCCCGTCGCCGTCCTCGGCGACGGTGCGCATCCGGTAGTCCACGCCCGGCTCGAGCCGCCCAGTCGCCGTCCAGGCCGTCTTGTCGGTGCTCATCGTGCCGGCGACCTTGCCCTCCGGGCGAGGACACCTGGACGGTGCGCAGCGTGCCGTTCCGGGCGCTGATCTCGACCGCCGTGTCGACGGGACCGCGTCGGTGTCCTTGAGGTTGGACTTCAGCTTCACCGGAGGTACGTCGGGCGTCGCCGGCGCCTCGGTCTCCTCGGCGGCCGAGCCGCCGCTGGAGACCACGTCGGAGTCGCAGGCGCTCAACGCGGCGGCGGCGAGCCCCAGGGACAGCGCACCGGCGAGGGCGCGGTTGACCCGCGGCCTGAGCACGGACGTGCGGATTCGACCCTTGGACATGCAGAACTCCCCGTGGAGGACGTCGTCAGCGAACCCCTCCAGCGTAACGGCTCGACCCGAAAGAGCCGATTTGCCGCGACGTGCGACCGGTCACCCGTTTGGTTACCGGTCGGTCAGTGCGCGTGCTCCCCGCGGTAGTACTCGAAGATCCACCCGCTCAGCGCCAGCGCGCCGAGCCCGCCGCCGATGATGAGCAACCACCACGCTCCCAGGGCGGTGCCGTAGACGACGACCGCGAGCGTCAGCGCGCACCACATCGGCCACCAGGAGTACGGCGGGAAGAAGCCGAGCTCGCCCGCACCGTCGGCGATCTCGCCGTCCTTGCGGTCCTCGGGCCGCGGGTCCATCCGGGCCGCGTGGAAGCCGAGGTAGAGCGTCATCATGCCGGCCAGCAGGGTCGTCATCGTGAGCGCGGACGTGCCGGTCCAGTCGTAGGTGATGAACCAGTAGGCCGGACTGACGACCACGAAGAACGCGGTCGTCATGCCGAAGATATAGGCCTCGGCCTTCATCAGGCGTTCCCCTCCGGGTTGTCGGTACGGCGCTCCTTGAGCAGCTCCTCACGCCCCTCCACGTCGGGTGCGTCGGCCGGACGACCCTCACGCTCGGCTTCGTTCTCCTCGAGCTCGAGGGCGGCGACCTCCGGGTGGTGCAGGTCGAAGGCCGGCGACTCCGAGCGGATCCGCGGGATGGTCACGAAGTTGTGGCGCGGCGGCGGGCAGCTGGTGGCCCACTCCAGCGAGCGCCCCCAGCCCCACGGGTCGTCGACCTCGACCAGCGGACCGCGGCGCGAGATGTAGACGTTGTAGAGGAACGGCAGCGTCGACGCACCCAGCAGGAACGCTCCGACCGTCGACACCTGGTTGAGGGTGGTGAAGCCGTCGTCGGGCAGGTAGTCGGCGTACCGGCGCGGCATGCCCTCGACGCCCAGCCAGTGCTGGACCAGGAACGTCAGGTGGAACCCGACGAACAGCAGCCAGAAGTGGAGCTTGCCGAGGCGCTCGTCGAGCATCCGCCCGGTCATCTTCGGCCACCAGAAGTAGAAGCCCGCGAACATCGCGAACACGACGGTGCCGAAGACGACGTAGTGGAAGTGCGCCACCACGAAGTAGGAGTCGGAGACGTGGAAGTCCAGCGGCGGGCTGGCCAGGATGATGCCGGTCAGGCCGCCGAACAGGAACGTCGTGAGGAAGCCGATCGACCACAGCATGGGGGTGTCGAAGGACAGAGATCCCCCCCACATCGTCCCGATCCAGTTGAAGAACTTCACTCCTGTGGGTACGGCGATCAGGAAGGTCATGCCGGAGAAGAACGGCAGGTCGACCGCACCGGTGACGAACATGTGGTGCGCCCACACGGCGACGGACAGGATCGCGATGCCGAGCGTGGCGCCGACCAGGCCGACGTAGCCGAAGATCGGCTTGCGGCTGAAGACCGGCAGGATCTCGGTGACGATGCCGAAGAACGGCAGCGCGATGATGTAGACCTCGGGATGCCCGAAGAACCAGAACAGGTGTTGCCAGAGGATCGCGCCGCCATGGGCCGCGTCGAAGACGTGGGCGCCCAGCAGCCGGTCGGCCTCGAGCGAGAGCAGCGCGCCGGCCAGCACGGGGAACGCGATCAGCACGAGCAGGCTGGTGACCAGCGTGTTCCAGACGAAGATCGGCATCCGGAACATGGTCATGCCGGGCGCGCGCATGCAGATGATCGTGGTGATGAAGTTGACCGCACCGAGGATGGTGCCGAGACCGGCCATCCAGAGGCCCATGATCCACAGGTCTCCACCGACGCCCGGTGATCGGACCGCGTCGGACAGTGGTGTGTAGGCGAACCAGCCGAAGTCGGCGGCGCCCATGGGGGTCAGGAAGCCCGACGCGGCGATCAGGCCGCCGAAGAGGAACAGCCAGTAGCTGAACATGTTCAGCCGCGGGAACGCGACGTCCGGCGAGCCGATCTGCAGCGGCATCACGACGTTGCCGAAGCCGAAGAACAGCGGCGTCGCGAACAGCAGCAGCATGATCGTGCCGTGCATCGTGAAGAGCTGGTTGTAGAGCTCCTCGTTCACGACCTGCTGGCCGGGGTAGGCGAGCTCCGAGCGGATCAGCATCGCCATCAGGCCGCCGACGAGGAACCAGCCGAAGGACGTGATGAGGTAGAGCTTGCCGATCAGCTTGTGGTCGGTGGTGGTGAGGATCTTCACCACCTGCTGGCCCAGCGGCTTCCGGTCACCCGTGGTCGTCGGGTGTGCTGCTGTCGCGGTCATTCCGCGCCTCCCTCGGACTGCTCGGACTCGTCGAGGCCTTCGCTGTCGAGGCCCTCCTGCGTGTAGGCCTGTCCGCCACCCAGCACCGGACCCTCGGACTCGTAGCCCGCCTCCTGGAGGTCGAGGAGGTGCTGCTCGTAGTCCTCGACGCTGACCACCTTGACGTTGAACAGCATCCGGGAGTGGTAGGCCCCGCAGAGCTCGCGGCACTTGCCGCGGTACTCGCCGATGGTGTCGGGCGTGACCTCGAAGTGGTTGATCCGCCCGGGCACGACGTCCATCGTCATCAGGAAGGCGGGGATGCCGAAGGAGTGGATGACGTCCGGTGAGTACAGGTTGAACTGCGTCGTCTCCTCCGACCGGCAGCCACAGCGTCGGGATCTCGCTGGCCGTGCCGCTGCTGTAGACGTTGGTGCCCTCGCCGCCCGTGACCTCGTCGTCGGTGTAGTTGAAGGTCCACGACCACTGCTGGCCGACCACGTTGATGGTGTGGTCCTGCTCGGTGTCCTGGAGGACGGCGTTCTGGGCGTTGATCGTCGCGTTGAAGAAGACGATCACCATGATGATCGGGGCGATCGTGTAGAAGATCTCGAGCGGCAGGTTGTAGCGGGTCTGGATCGGGATCTCGTCGTCGTGCCGCCGGCGGTAGCGGAAGACCACCCAGAAGATCAGGCCCCACACGATGATGCCGGTGACCAGCGCGGCGATCCACGCGTAGCGCCACAGGTAGAACACGTGGTCGGCCTGCTCGGTCGCGGGGTCGGGCATCGCGCCGTTCCGCCATTCGTCCATGGAGCAACCGCTCAACAGGACGAGGGTTCCGAGAGCGGCCACGAGCGCCGCGCGTCGCAGGAACCTGGTCGCACGCTGGTGGATATGCGGACCCACGAACGAGCCTCTCTCTTCGGCGATCACGACTGTCAGAACACTATCGGAATCGCACCCGGGATGAGGGAGCGGGGCACCCGGGGCGCGCGGTTGGCCGAGGTGGCATAAGTTCCCGGTGTGACGTATGGCGCGGACGGTCCCGGCCGGCCTGCTGCGGTGTACCTCGACTCGGCGTCGTCCGAGCCGTTGCACCCTGCTGCGCGGGAGGTGTTCGCGGCCGCCCTCGAGCAGGGGTACGCCGATCCCCGCCGCCTGCACGGAGCCGCCCGGTCGGCGCGGCTGCTGCTGGACAACGCCCGGGCCGTCGTCGCCGAGTGCCTCGGCGTCCGGCCCGACGAGATCACGTTCACCTCCTCCGGCACCGACGCCGTCCACCGTGGCCTGCTCGGTCTCGCCCGTGCCCGCGCCCGCCACGGCGACGTGATCGTCCACTCGGCGGTCGAGCACTCCTCGGTGCTGCACGCCGCCGCCTGGGGCGGGAAGCCGCGACCGGTCGCGGTGCGGCGCACCGGCCGGACCGAGGCGGTCGACCTGGCCCAGGAGTGCCACGCACCCGACGTCGCGGTCGCTGCCCTGCAGACCGCCAACCACGAGGTCGGGACCCTGCAGCCCGTCGACGAGCTCGCGCTGCCCGGCGGCGTACCCCTCTTCGTCGACGCCTGCGCCTCGATGGGCCGGCTGCCGCTGCCCGATGGCTGGGCGGCGGCGGCCGGATCGGCGCACAAGTGGGGCGGGCCGGCCGGGGTGGGCGTCCTGCTGGTCCGCAAGGGTGCCCGCTGGGAGAACCCGTTCCCCGGCGACGACCGGGTCGACGAGCGGACCGCCGGCTTCGAGAACGTCCCCGCGGCCCTGGCCGCCGCCGCTGCGCTGCAGGCGGTGGTCGCCGAGCGGGACGAGGTGAACGCCCGCCAGTTCGCGCTGGTCGACCGGATCCGGGAGGCCGTCGCCGCGGATCCCCGACGTCGAGGTGGTCGGCGACCCGGTCGACCGGCTGCCGCACCTGGTCACGTTCTCCTGCCTGTACGTCGACGGCGAGGCGCTGGTGACCGAGCTCGACCGCCGCGGCTTCGGGGTCGCCAGCGGCTCGGCGTGCACGGCCTCGACCCTCGAGCCGAGCCACGTGCTGGCGGCGATGGGCGTGCTCACGCACGGCAACGTCCGGGTCTCGCTGACCCGCGAGACCACCGAGCAGCAGGTCGACGCGTTCCTCGCCGCGCTGCCGGAGGTCGTCGCGGGCATCCGGGCGGAGCTGGCATGAACGCCGACCTCGAGCTGGACTGCCGCGGCCTGGTCTGCCCGCGCCCGGTGATCGAGCTGAACAAGCACCTGGCCGACGTCGAGCCGGGCGGCGTGATCGCCGTGGTCTCGACCGACGCCGCCGCCCGCGTGGACATCCCCGCCTGGTGCCGGATGCGCGACCAGGAGTACGTCGGCGAGGACGAGGCCCCGGACGGCACGCCGCGCTACCTCGTCCGGCGCATCAGCTGACGAGGTCGGACAGCGCGACCGACGGGTCCTCCAGCCGGGCCACGTCGACCGTCTGCCCCAGCAGCGCGCGCAGGTCGTCGGTGGCGTCCCACTCGTTCACGTGCATCGCGGCCAGCACCCGGCCGGCGTCGTGCCACAGCACGATCCCGGTGACCGAGGACAGGTCGCCGCGCACCGCGACGCTGTTCGTGTGCTCCTTCGGCGCGTGGCCGACGTACTCCATGCCGAGGTCGTACTGGTCCGTGAAGAAGTACGGCGCCCGCTCGTACGCGACGTCCTCGCCCAGCATGTTGCGGGCCGCGACCTTCCCCTGCTCGATGGCGTTGTCCCAGTGCTCCACACGCACCCGGTGGCCGAGCACCGGATGGTCGTGGTTGGCGATGTCTCCGACGGCCCACACGTGCGGGTCGGACGAGCGCAGCCGGGCGTCGACGAGCACGCCGTTGTCCGTCGCGAGCCCGGCCGCCTCGGCCAGTGATGTCCTCGGCGCCGCACCGACCGCGACGACCACGAGGTCGGCCGCCAGCGCGTCCCCGCCGGACAGCAGCACCCGGTCCTTCTCGACGCCCTCGACGGACACGCCGAGCCGGAGGTCGACCCCGTGCCCGCGGTGCAGGTCGGCGAAGGTCGCCCCGATCCGCTCCCCCATCACGCCCAGGAGCGGCTGGACCTGCGGCTCGACCACGGCCACCTCACAGCCGATCGTCCGCGCGGCGGCGGCGACCTCCAGGCCGATCCAGCCGGCGCCGACGATCACCACCCGCGGCTGCTCCTGGAGCGCCGAGCGCAGCGATGCGCAGTCCTCGAGCGTGCGCAGGTAGGCCACCCGCGCCCCACTCCCGTCGGCAGCCGCGAAGCGCCGCGGCTCGGACCCGGTCGCCAGCAGCAGCTCGTCGTACGCGACTCTCGCCGTCGCCCGTGGTCACCACCCGTCGCGACAGGTCGATCCCGGTCACCGTCGCCGACGTCCTGACCGCCACGTCGTGGTCGGCCCACCACGCGGCGTCGTGCACCAAGGTGCTGTCCGGCTCCTTCTCCCCCAGCAGCACGCTCTTCGACAGCGGCGGCCGCTCGTAGGGCAGGTGCGGCTCCGCGCCGAGCAGCGTCACCTCGCCGTCGTAGCCACGCTCGCGGAGCTCCTCGGCCGCCTTCGCACCGGCCAGTCCGCCTCCGACGATCACCATGCCCATCCGGCTCACCTCCCCGTCCTGGTCAACGCCAGGAACTCGGCTCGTGTCGATGGATCGTCGCGGAGCCGCCCGAAGAGGGCCGACGTGACGGTCCGCGACCCCGGTACCCGCGCACCCCGCAGCGTCATGCAGGTGTGCTCGGCCTCGATCACGACGCCCACGCCCTTCGCGGCCAGGCCGTGCCGGAGGTGGTCGGCGATCCGCTGGGTCAGCCGCTCCTGGGTCTGGGCGTGCCGGGAGTGGTACTCCACCGTCCGCGCCAGCTTCGAGAGCCCGAGGATCCGGTCGCCGGGCAGGTAGCCGACGTGGGCGACCCCGACGAACGGCAGCATGTGGTGCTCGCACAGCGACTGCACCGGGATGTCCTCGACCAGCACCAGCTCGTCGTACCCCTCGTCGTTCGGGAACGTCGTCATCTCGAACTCCGGAGGCGTGAGCATCTCGGCGAACGCGCGAGCCATCCGCCCCGGCGTCTCCACCGTCGACTCCGCCTCGACGTCGATGCCGAGCGCGGTCAGCAGGCTCGCGGCCGCCACCTCGGCGGCGGCGGGATCGAGCGCGGGCGCCCCGTGGTCGCCGCGCTCGACCCGCCACCGCGCGAGGTCGCGGGCCGGCTCCTGGGCGGGCTGGCTCATGCGGGTACGCCGTGGGGTCGGGCGCGGTCGGTCGCGAGCAGGCTCAGCGCCAGGGCGGCGAGCAGAAGCCCGAAGTCGCGCAGGGCGATGTCGTAGTACTCCCCTGTCGACACCAGGTTCACGATGATCCCGGCCAGCCAGGCGGCGACCAGCAGGCCGCCCCAGCGCGGGCTGACGGCGACCACGATCCCGGCGACGATCTCGATGACCCCGACGATCAGCATCGCGTCGGAGGCGGTGCCGGGCACGAGGTCGTTGACCCAGGGGGCGAGGTAGGCCTCCCAGTCGTCGGTCAGCACCTCCGCGAACTTGTCCAGCCCGAACAGGATCGGCGCCAGCGTGAACCCGGCCCGGAGCAGCAGGAACGCCCGGTCGGTCGGGGTGGTCCCGGCCAGGGACGGGCGGTGGTGGGTGGTGGTCATGGCCCCTCCGTTTCTAAAAGAGAATTGATTCTACGTTAGAGACTGTGCCACCATTGCGTCAACAGTTTTCTCTTTTAGAAATCGGGGAGGCACCGGTGGACCTCGGCGAGCGGGCGACCAGCGTCGGCGCCCTGGCGGACCCCACGCGCCGGGCGCTCTACGAGTACGTCGTGTCCCGGCCCGACGCGGTCGGCCGCGAGGAGGCCGCCACCGCGCTCGACCTCCCCCCGCACACCGCGAACTTCCACCTCGACCGCCTGGTCGAGGCCGGCCTGCTGGACTCCGAGTTCCGCCGGTTGACCGGCCGCACGGGGCCGGGCGCGGGCCGCCCGAGCAAGCTCTACCGGCGCGCCGAGCGGCAGTGGTCGGTGTCGCTGCCGGACCGCCACTACGACCTGGTCGGCGCCATCCTGGCCAGCGGCATCGAGCGCGCTCGGGACGGCAGGGCGGCCCTGGACGAGGCGATCGACGCCGCCGCGGCGGAGACCGGCCGGTCGGTCGGAGCGGCGGCGGCGCCCGGCGACCTCGGCACCTTCACCGAGGTGCTCGCCGGCCAGGGGTACGAGCCCCGGCTCGCGCGACGACGACACCGTGCTGCTCGCCAACTGCCCCTTCGACGCGCTCGCCAAGGACCACACCGCGCTGGTCTGCGGGCTCAACCGGTCGTTCGTGCAGGGCGTCGCCGACGGGATCGGCTGCGACGGCGTCACCGCGCACCTCGAGCCCGAGCCGGGCCAGTGCTGCGTGAAGGTCAGGCGCGGATCGTCTTGAGGTGCGGCTCGATGTCGCCGACCGCCGCGTCGCCGTACGTCGCGCGGCAGCGATCGAGGAACGCCGTCCGGGACAGGGTGTACTCCTGGGTGCCGACCTGCTCGACGACGTAGACCGCGAGCAGGCAGCCGAGCTGCGCCGCGCGCTCGATGTGCAGCCCCCACGACAGGGCGGCCAGGAAGCCGGCCCGGAAGGCGTCGCCCACGCCGGTGGGCTCGACCTTCTCGATCTCCGGCACCGCGGCGACGGTGACCGACTCCTCGCCCTGCCGGTCGATGCGTACGCCGGCCGCCCCGAGGGTGACCACCCAGGTGCCGACCCGGGACAGCACCTCGTCCGCGGACCAGCCTGTCTTCTGGGTGATCAGCGCGGCTTCGTACTCGTTGGAGAACAGGATGTCCGCGCCGTCGATCAGGGGCCGGATCAGCTCGCCGTCGCTGAACGCCAGCTGCTGGGACGGGTCCGCGACGAACCGGTAGCCGCGCTGCCGGCACTCGTCGGTGTGGCGGAGCATCGCCTCGGGGTCGTTCGGGCCGACCAGGACGTAGTCGGGCTCGCCGACCCGGTCGGCGATCGGCTTGAGCTCGATCTCCCGCGCCTCGCTCATCGCGCCGGCGTAGAACGACGCGATCTGGGCGTGGGAGGCGTCGTTGGTGCACACGAAGCGCGCCGTGTGCCGGGTCTCCGAGACGTGCACGGAGGCGCAGTCGACGTGGTGCCGCTGGAGCCAGGCGCGGTACTCGACGAAGTCCTCGCCGACCGCGCCGACCAGCACCGGCTCCAGGCCGAGGTTGCCGAGGCCGAAGCAGATGTTCGCCGCGCACCCACCCCGGCGTACCTCCAGGTCCTCGACCAGGAACGACACCGACAGCTTGTCCAGCTGGTCGACGACGAGTGAGTCGGAGAACTTGCCCGGGAAGGACATCAGGTGGTCGGTGGCGATCGACCCCGTGATGAGCAGCGACATGCCGCGGAGACTACCCGCGAGGCACGCTAGGAGTACCCATCGGTAGCCCTTACCGTCGAGACATGAGCGACTCCAGCCGCCTCTCCTACGACGAGTTCTCGACGCCGCAGCAGATGCGCGCCGACTGCCGGGCCACCGGCCGGAACCTCCGCCTCGAGCGCGCGGCCCGCGCCGCCGTGGAGCCGGCCCCCAGCATTCACTTCGAGGACTTCCCGCGCGAGGTGACCAAGCGCGAGATCCGGGTCAGCGACGCCGCCACCCGGCTCGCCAACGCGCTGCACCTCCACCTGGACTGAGCGCGACAGCTGCTCAGGACATGGCAAGGCCCCCGTCCGGGACGGGGGCCTTGCTTGGTTCAGAGGGTTCAACTCACCGGGTTTCGACCGCCGTCGCGACCTCGTTCCTCGTCGCGGGCCTCAACCTCCGCGATCGGGCTCGCTGGCGCGGTCAGCTCAGTGGAAGCTGTCGCCGCACGCGCACGAACCGGTGGCGTTCGGGTTGTCGATGGTGAAGCCCTGCTTCTCGATGGAGTCGACGAAGTCGATCATCGCGCCGTTGAGGTAGGGGACGCTCATCCGGTCGACGACCACGGTCACGCCGTCGAAGTCGGTGGTGACGTCGCCGTCGAGGGTGCGCTCGTCGAAGAAGAGCTGGTAGCGCAGGCCCGAGCAGCCGCCTGGCTGCACGGAGATCCGCAGCTGGAGGTCGTCGCGGCCCTCCTGGTCGAGGAGGCTCTTCACCTTGCTCGCGGCCACGTCGCTCAGGTTGATCTGGTCGGTGCGGCGCTCTTCGGTGGTCTCGACCTGCTCGGTCATGTGGCTTGCTCCCGTGGTGTCGATCGGAGTGTCGGTGCGCTTCTAACGGGTTCAATGGTCGCACATCGAGCGATATTCCCCAGCCTCCGCGCGGGCACCGGCCGAGCGTCCGCTCAGCGGGACCAGGTGCGCGCCACGCGCGCGGCCAGGTCGGCCACGGCGCCCGCCGGGTCGCCCAGCGCCCGCTCCTCCCCGACCAGCGAGACGAGGGAGTACGCCGACTCGATGCCGAGGGCGCGCATCTCGCGGGCACCGACCGACACCTGGCCGGCGATCACCACGCACGGCCGGACCGCCTCCGCGGCGATCGAGGCGACGCCGTACGGCACCTTGCCGGCGCGGCTGGAGTAGTCGAACGCCCCCTCGCCGGTGAGCACCAGGTCGGCCTGCTTGGCGCGCTTCTCGAGCTCCACGATGCTGCTGACGAGCTCGATCCCGGACTCCCGCCTGCCGCCGAGCACGATCAGCCCGTAGCCCAGCCCGCCGGCCGCACCGGCACCGGGCTCGAGGCGCAGCTTGCGGTCGATGGCGCCGGCGAACGCGCTCAGGATGGTGTCGACGATCGGGATCCGCACCTCCGACATGCCCTTCTGCGGCCCGAAGACCTTGGTCGCGCCGAACATGCCGGTGAGCTGGTTGTCCACGTCGGACGCCGCGACCAGCTCGACGTCCTCGAACCACTCGCGGGCCCGGGTCAGGTCGACCTGCTTGATGCCGTCCAGGGCCGCGACCCCGCCGTCCATCCGGCGGTCGCCGTAGGCACCCAGGGCGGCGAGGAAGCCCGCCCCGCCGTCGTTGGAACCGCTGCCGCCGAGCCCGACCACCACCTTGGACGCACCGGCCTCGATGGCGGCGATCACCATCTCGCCGACGCCGTACGTCGACGCCAGCTCGGCGCGGGTGCCGCCGGTGAGGTGGATGCCGCAGGCCTGCGCGCTCTCGACGTACGCCGTGGCGCCCGCGAGCAGCACCCGGGCCGGGACCGGGTCGCCGAACGGACCGCGCACCGTCAGGTGCTTCATCTTCCCGCCCCGGGTCTCGAACAGGACGTCGACGAAGCCGGGGCCGCCGTCGGACATCGGCGCGAGGTCCAGCTCGTCGTCAGGGGCCTGCCGCTGCCAGCCTTCGGCCATGGCGACGGCGGCCTCGACGGCGGTGAGCGTGCCCGCGAACTTGTCCGGCGCGATGAGAACTCGCATGCGGGCATTCTGGCCCCCACCTACGGTTGGTCCGTGACCGACCCGACCATCCGGCCGATGACGGAGGCCGACATCGCCGTGGCCGAGCGGCTCGGCGCCGAGGGTTTCCACGAGCTCGACACCCGGATGGCGCCCCGCTCCTCGCCGGATCCGGCGATCCGCTCACCCGAGCGCGCGGCGGCCTGGAAGGTGCGCACCCGACACTTCCTGAGCACCGACCCGGGAGGCTGCTGGGTGGCAGAGGACGAGGCCGGGATGGTCGGCTTCGCGACGTCGTACACGCGCGAGCTGATGTGGCTGCTCGCGACCTACGTCGTCCGGCCTCAGGCCCAGGGACAGGGCATCGGCAAGGCTCTCCTCGCGGCGGCGATGCACCACGGTCGCGGCTGCCTGCGCGGGATGATCGCGTCCTCGGCCGACCCGAAGGCGGCGCGGCGCTATCGGCAGGCGGGCTTCTCGCTGCACCCGCAGATGACGCTGTCCGGCACCGTGGACCGGGCCGCGATTCCCGTGATCGAGAAGGTCCGTGAGGGCAGCGCGGCCGACATCGAGCTGATGGACTCGATCGACCGCCGCACCCGCGGCGCTGCGCACGGACCCGACCACGAGGTGATGCAGAGCCTGTGGCGGCTGGTGGTCTCGGACACCTCCACCGGCTCCGGCTATGCGTACGTCGAGGGAGACGGCGCGGTCGTCCTGCTCGCGGCCACCAACCGGCGGACCGCCGCGCGGCTGATGTGGGAGGCGCTCGCCTCGAGCACCGGCGAGATCACCGTCTGGCACGTCACCGCCGCCAACGAGTGGGCGATCGACGTCGGCATGGCCGCCCGCCTCGACCTCCGGCCCGAGGGCTACCTGGCGCTGCGCAACATGAAGCCGCCGGCGCCGTACCTGCACCACGGCACGTTCCTCTGAACGGTCCGCGAGCGCTCGCCGATCATGGGTTGCTCTGCCCACCCGAATACGATGAGGCCATGACCATCGTCGACCTCCCGCTGCTTCCTCTCGGCAAGGGCCAGGACCCGTCCTCCGAGCGCGGGGTCGAGTGCCCCGGCGACCTGCCGGCCGCGTCCGACCCGGACCTCGTGGCCCGGGCGCGCGCCGCGAAGGCGGCCCTGGGCGACCGGGTCTTCGTGCTCGGCCACCACTACCAGCGCGACGAGGTCATCGAGTTCGCCGACGTCACCGGCGACTCGTTCAAGCTGGCCCGCGACGCGGCCGGCCGGCCCGACGCGGAGTTCATCGTCTTCTGCGGCGTGCACTTCATGGCCGAGTCCGCCGACATCCTCACGAGCCCGCAGCAGAAGGTGATCCTGCCCGACCTGGCGGCCGGCTGCTCGATGGCCGACATGGCGCGGATCAACCAGGTCGAGAGGGCCTGGGAGGCGCTGACCGACGCCGGCGTCGCCGACAGCGTCGTACCGGTCACCTACATGAACTCCGCCGCCGACATCAAGGCCTTCACCGGCCGCCACGGCGGCACCGTCTGTACGTCGTCGAACGCCGAGGTCGCTCTGGAGTGGGCGTTCGCGCAGAAGCCCGACGCGAAGGTGCTGTTCCTCCCCGACCAGCACCTCGGCCGCAACACCGCGGTGCTCGAGCTGGGCCTGGCACTCGACGACTGCGTGGTCTGGAACCCGCTCCTGCCCAACGGCGGCCTCACCGACGAGCAGCTGCGCGACGCCCGGATGATCCTGTGGAAGGGCCACTGCTCGGTGCACGGCCGCTTCTCCCCCGACGTCGTCGACGAGCTGCGGGCGACGATCCCGGACGTGCAGATCCTGGTGCACCCCGAGTGCCAGCACGAGGTCGTGCTCAAGGCCGACCTGGTCGGCTCCACCGAGTTCATCATCAAGACCATCGAGGCGGCGCCGGCAGGTTCCAGCTGGGCGATCGGCACCGAGCTCAACCTCGTCAAGCGGCTGGCCGACGCGCACCCGGACCAGAAGATCTCGTTCCTCGACCGGACCGTCTGCTACTGCTCGACGATGAACCGGATCGACCTGCCGCACTTCGTGTGGGCGATGGAGTCGCTGGTCGCCGGCACCGTGGTCAACCAGATCGTCGTCGACCCGCAGACCGAGCGCGAGGCGCTGGTGGCGCTGCAGCGGATGCTGGACCTCCCGGGCAAGTCCGCCAGGGACTAGCGCCTCCGGTGGTTGAGGTGCGAGGCCGCCCGCGGCCGAGCCTCGAAACCCCTTGAGTTGCGCAGGGCCTAGACCGGCAGCTCGAACCAGGCGACGGTGCCGCCACCGGGAGCCTCGGCCAGGCCGATCCGGCCGCCGTGCGCCTCGACGATCCGCCGGCACGTGGCCAGGCCCACGCCCGTGCCCGGCTGGGTCTTGTCCAGCCGGACCATCGGCTCGAAGACCCGGTCGCGCTCCTCGGCGGGGATCCCCCGGCCGTCGTCGACGACCTCCACCCGCCACGCGTCACCGGCGCGGGTCGCGGCCACCGAGACGGTCGCCGGCTGGTCGTCGCGCACGAACGTGGTGGCGTTGTCGATCAGGTTGGCCAGCACGGTCCGGATCTGGTCGGGGTCGGCCGTGACCGTCGGCAGGTCACCGGCGGTGACCGGCCGGTCGAGGTCCGCCGACCACCGCGGCCAGGTCCACCGGCTCCGGCGAGGTGCCGTTCCCGGCGATCGCGTAGGCGTGCAGCGCGTCGATCATCGTGCGCATCCGGTTGGCACCGCGACCGGCGCGGTCCAGCAGCGAGATCAGGATCGGGCTCTCCGCCTCGAACGCCCCGGCCTCCTCGCGGGCCAGCTCGATGGACATCGAGACGCCGGCGAGCGGGTTCTTCAGGTCGTGGCTGACCTGCCCCGCGAAGGTGGCCAGCTCGTCGGGTGCGCTCACGCCCCGGAGCATCCCACATCCGCGGGTGTCACAGCCCGGGCGCGCCCCAGACCGCCAGCCAGCTCTGCAGCTCCTGCTCGATCGGGAGCTCCCCCGCCAGCGCGTCGCGCACCTGGATCTCCAGCAGGTTGTCCCGCTTCTGCGGACCGGTCGGGGCGAACGGGTAGAACGTGCCCCGGCGGTAGAGGTAGACCAGGCCGGCCCGACGCCCCCCGGCGTCGGCGAACGGCACCAGCGTGCACAGCAGCCCGTCGGCAAAGCCCTGCTCCTCGAGGGCGGTGTTGACGGCGTGCAGGTCGGTGCAGACGCCGGCCATGTCGGCCGGGTCGCGGGTGACGGTCAGCCAGGTGAAGCCGTAGTCGTCGGTCGTCATCTGTACGTCGGGTGCGTCCGGGTCGGCGTTCAGCAGGTCGACCACCTCGGCCTGCAGCTGCCGGAAGGCCGCGCCTTCGGCCGCCCGGAAGCAGACCGAGCCGGTGCCGACCGGGTCGAGCCCGATCCCCGTCTGCAGGGTGACGGCGGCGCTGGGCACCAGGAACAGCGAGTCGAGGTTCGGCCGCGCGGCTCGCCTGCGCCCGGTGACGACGTCCCAGAGACCCATCAGGAGCGGCCGAGCTCGGCCTGGATCCTGGCCAGCTGCTCGAGCCGCTGCTCCAGCGACGGGTGGGTCGAGGTGAGGGTCTTCAGGCTGGCACCGCTGATCGCCGGGGCGATGAAGAAGGCGTTCATGGCCTTGCTCGCGCGCAGGTCCTGCTGCGGGATCGCGGCCATCTCGCCGGTGATCTTCTGCAGCGCGGAGGCCAGCGCGGCGGGCTTCATCGTCAGGTAGGCGCCCGCGCGGTCGGCGCACAGCTCGCGGTAGCGGGACAGCAGCCGGAGCAGGAAGAAGCTGATCGCGTAGACGGCGATGCTGATCAGCAGGGTGACGAAGAAGAAGATCGCCCCGTTGCGGTCCCGCCGCCCGAAGAGCGCGCCGAACCGCGAGCCCTGGAGCAGCATGCCGGCGACGATGCCTGCGGACGACGCGACGGTCATCACCAGGACGTCGCGGTGCGCGACGTGGGAGAGCTCGTGCGCGAGCACGCCCTCCAGCTCCTCGGGCGTCAGCTTGCCCAGGATCCCGGTGGTCACGCAGACCACGGCGCGGTCCGGCGACCGGCCGGTGGCGAAGGCGTTCGGGATGTCCATCTCCGAGATGCCGACCCGGGGCTTGGGCATCTCGGCCAGGGCGCACAGGCGGTCGATCATGCCGTGCAGCTCGGGCATCTCCTCCGGGCTGACCTCGTAGGCACGCATCGCCCGCATGGCGACCTTGTCGGAGCTCCACCACTGGTAGAACGCGATGCCCACGCCGGCCGCCGCGATGATCGGCACCAGGCCGCCGTAGCCGGCGCCGGCGGCCGCGAACATGCAGCCCACGATCAGCGCGACGAAGAGCGCGCCCAGCAGGAACATGACCGTGGTCATCCGGGCGGTCAGGCCGACGTCCTTGACGAAGCGATTGCGAGGCATGGCGCCAGTGTGACTCAGGGTTCCTAGCCGGGGATCAGGCCGTCGTCGCTCAGCAGCTCGCGGACGTCGTCGATGCTGGCGTCGGCGGGCGGCAGGATCAGGTCGGACTCGTCGAGGCTGTCCGCGTCGCGCGGCACGCCCACGGTGCGTACGCCGTCGAGCAGGGCCGCCAGCGCCTTGCTGAACGTCTCGACGTCGCCCGTCTCGATCGCCGTCTCCACGGCTCCATCCAGCTCGTTGAGCCGGACGATGGCCTCGTCGGAGACGTCGTACTGTCCCTCGCCGAGGATCCGGACGATCATCTCGTCTCGCCGCCCTCCGACGTCTTCTCGGGCTCGGCCTCGATGATGTCGCCGCCGTCCGAGGCCTCGATCGCCTGCGGCGCCGAGCTGGCCTTGAGCTTCGCCAGCTCGGCCTCGACATCGGCCTCGGAGCTCATCGCGTCGAGCTCGCGGGTGATGTCGTCGCTGCCGCCGATCTGGCTGACGTCGTCGAGCGCGCCCGAGGCGATCAGCTCGTCGATGGCGCCGGCGCGGGCCTGCATCTGCGCGGTCTTGTCCTCGGCCCGCTGGATGGCGAGGCCGACGTCGCCCATCTCCTCGCCGAGGCCGGACATCGCCTCGTTGATCTTGGTCTGCGCCTCGGCGGCGGTGTAGGTCGCCTTGATCGTCTCCTTGCGGGTCCGGAAGGACTCGACCTTCGCCTGCAGCCGCTGCTGCGCGAGGGTGAGCTTCTCCTCCTCGCCCTGGAGCTGGGCGTGCTGCGCCTGGAGGTCGGTGATCTGCGAGGACAGCCCCGACTTGCGGGTCAGCGCCTCGCGGGCGAGGTCCTCACGGCCGACCGAGATGGCCTTCTCGGCCTGCCCCTGCAGCTTGTTGGACTGCGCCTCGAGCTGGTTGACCTGGAGCTCGACGCGCTTGCGGCTGGTCGCGACGTCGGCGACGCCGCGGCGTACCTTCGCGAGGAGGTCGAGCTGCCGCTGGTAGCTGTAGTCGAGCGTCTCGCGCGGATCCTCCGCACGGTCCAGGGCCTTGTTGGCCTTGGACCGGAAGATCAGGCTGATGCGCTTCATGATGCTCATGGGGATTCCGCCCCTCCTCGCACGTGGTTCACCGGTGTTGCCTAAACCCTAGGTCCAAACGCAAGAGCGTGCGAGGGCTCCCGGCGCGCAGCCGCACCCAACCGGTGCAGGTAGTGTTGACCTGACCCGCCCCACGATTTCCTGAAGGTTCCTGCGTGTTCCGTCGCAACAAGTCCCAGACCGACACCACCGATGCGTCGGAGGTCGGCAAGCCGGGAGGCAAGGGCCGCCCGACCCCCAGCCGTCGCGAGGCCGAGGCCGCCGCGAAGGCGCGGGCCAAGGTGCCGCGGACCCGCAAGGAGATGGCCCAGGCCCAACGCGCCTCCAAGGTGGAGTCCAGCCAGAAGGTCCGCCAGGCCATGAAGTCCGGCGACGAGCGCTACTACACGCCCCGCGACAAGGGGCCGGTCAAGCGCTTCATCCGCGACTTGGTGGACAGCCGGTTCTCGTTCATCGAGCTGATGGTCCCGCTGCTGATCCTGACCATGGTGCTGACCTACTCCGGCAACCCCAACCTCGCGAGCATCGGCAACACGATCCTGCTCGGCACCATCCTGATCGTGCTCATGGACATCCTGCTCATGCGCCGCCGGCTGCGTCGCGAGCTCGCTCGCCGGTTCCCGGACGAGAGCCTGAAGGGCACGACGTACTACGCCGTCATGCGCTCGCTGCAGATGAAGTTCATGCGGCTCCCCAAGCCCCAGGTCAAGATCGGCCAGGAGCTTCCCGAGCACTACCGCTGAGCCGAGAACGCCTCAGAAGTCGCGGGTCCGGGGCGACCGCGTCTGTGCGGGGTCCCGCTGGACGACCGGGTCCAGGATCTCGTCGATCGACTTGAGCGTCGCCGCGTCGAGCACGACGCCGGCTGCCTTGACGTTCTCCGTGACCTGCTCGGGGCGGCTCGCGCCGATGATCGCCGCGGAGACGTTGGAGTTCTGGAGCACCCACGCGACGGCCAGCTGGGCCAGGCTCAGGCCCGCCTCCTCCGCCACGGGAGTGAGCTCCTGGACGCGGGTCAGGACGTCGTCCTCCATCCAGCGGGCGATCATGTCCGACCCGCCCTTCTCGTCCGTGGCGCGCGACCCGGCCGGCGGCTGCTCGCCCGGCTTGTACTTGCCGGTGAGCACGCCCTGGGCGATCGGCGACCACACCACCTGGCCGATGCCGAGCTCCTCGCACGTCGGGACCACCTCGCCCTCGATCACCCGCCAGAGCATGGAGTACTGCGGCTGGTTGGAGACGAACGGGATCTTCAGCTCGCGGGCGAGCTCGTGGCCGCGGCGGATCTCCTCGGCGCGCCACTCCGAGACGCCGATGTAGTGCGCCTTGCCGGAGCGGACGACGTCTGCGAACGCCTCCATCGTCTCCTCGAGCGGCGTCTCGTGGTCGTAGCGGTGTGCCTGGTAGAGGTCGACGTGGTCGGTCCCGAGCCGCTTCAGCGAGCCGTTGATCGACTCCATGATGTGCTTGCGGGAGAGCCCGTGGTCGTTGTGCTTGCCGGGTCCCGTCGGCCAGTAGACCTTGGTGAAGATCTCCAGGCTCTCGCGGCGCTCGCCCTTCAGGGCCTTGCCGAGCACCGACTCCGCGGCCGTGTTGGCGTAGACGTCGGCGGTGTCGAAGGTCGTGATCCCCTCGTCGAGGGCCTGGCGCACGCAGGCGAGCGCGGCGTCCTCCTCGACCTGGGAGCCGTGGGTCAGCCAGTTGCCGTAGGCGATGGCCGAGATCTTCAGTCCGCTGTTACCGAGGTTGCGAATCTCCATGCCTTCGACCCTAGCGGCAGGACCTGAACCGCGCTCGACGCGCGCGTTCCACTCGCGCAGCAGTTGCAGCACCGTGACCGGCGGCAGCACGCTCCGGTCCGGCTCGAGGTCGCCGAGGACGACGTCACGGCGGGAGGGCTCACCTCGGTGTCCAGGAAGAGCCGCACCCGCACCCGGCCCGGTCCCCCGAGCTCCAGCAGGTGCGGGCTCGACGGGAACCCGTCCTCGACCACCAGCCCGGTGCCGTACAGGAACAGGATCTTGTCGAAGGCCGGGTCGCCGTCGACCTCGGCCGGCTCGCGGAGCACGCGGACCCGCACCGGCACCTCGTCGTGCCCGTCCTCGTCACCCAGCAGGACGGCCACCCCGTCAGCGGTCTCGACGACCGGGTGTCGTACTCCTCCTCGTCGGGCAGCGACTCCGTAGCGGTCGTCGCTGTCGTGCAGGAAGAACCAGGCGAGATGGGTCTCGACCTGCGCGTCGAGCAGGACCTCGGTCACGCGTCGTAGTCGAGCACGACCCGGCCGGAGGTCGGGTGCGACTGGCAGGTGAGCACGTAGCCCTTCTCGATCTCCTCGGGCTCCAGCGCGTAGTTGGCGTCCATCTGCACCGTCCCCTCGACCAGGCGCGCCCGGCAGGTGCCGCAGACACCGCCCTTGCAGGCGAACGGCAGGTCGGAGCGGACGCGCAGCGCCGCCTCGAGGACGGGTACGTCGTCGGGGCGCAGGCTGAAGTCGTTGCCGCGGCCGTCGAGCCGGATCGTGACGGAGGCGGCGCCCTCGGTGCCGTCCTCGAGGGCGGCGACCGGCGCGCGCGGCGCCGGGTCGGCGTGGAAGAGCTCGGTGTGGATGCGGTGAGCCCCGAGGTCGGTGAGCACGCCCTTGAGCTCCTCCACCATCTGCTGCGGGCCGCACAGGAACCAGTCGTCGACCCCGGCCGCCGGGACCAGCGACTCGAGGATCCGGCGCAGCCGGTCGGCGTCGAGCCGCCCGGACAGCAGGTCGACGTCCTGGGTCTCGCGGGAGAGCACGTGCACGATCTGGAACCGCCCCGGGAAGCGGTCCTTGAGGTCGTGCACCTCGTCGAGGAACATCACCGAACGGCTGGTCCGGTTGGCGTAGACGAGGGTCACGAAGGAGCCGGACTCGCCCTCGAGGATCGCGGCCACGATCGAGAGCACCGGCGTGATGCCGGAGCCGGCCGCGATCGCGACGTACGTCTTCGCGGCGGTGGGGTCGAGCTGGGTGGTGAAGCGCCCAGCCGGGGTCATCACCTCCAGCTCGTCGCCGACCCGCAGGGCGTCGACGACGCTCTCGCTGAACGCTCCCCCGGGCAGCCGCTTCACGCCGATCCGCAGCACGCCGGTGGACGGCGGGGTGCAGATGGAGTAGCTGCGGCGCACGTCGTCCCCGCCGCGGATGTTGAGGTGCTGTCCGTGCGCGAAGGCGTAGTCGGCGCGCAGGTCGTCGGGGACCTCGAACGTGATCGCGACCGAGTCGTCGGTCAGCTCGTCGATCGCCGAGACGCGCAGCGGGTGGAACACCGAGTGCTGTGCCATGAGGTGGGGACTGCCTTCAGAGGGTCTTGAAGTGGTCGAAGGGCTCGCGGCAGCTCTGGCACACCCAGAGCGACTTGCACGAGGTCGACCCGAACCGGCTGGACTCGCGGGTGTCGAGGCTGCCGCACTGCGGGCAGCGCACCGACAGCGCCAGCGCGATCGGTCCCTCACCGCGTGGTGCCGGCGGCGCGATGCCGTACGCCGCGAGCTTGGCGTGCGCCTCGTCGGTCAGCCAGTCGGTGGTCCAGGCGGGCGAGAGCACGAACTCGACGTCGACCTGGCTGTAGCCGGCGACGGTGAGCGCGTCGACCAGGTCGGTGCGGATGGTCTCCATGGCCGGGCAGCCGGAGTAGGTCGGCGTGATCTGGACGTGCACGCGGCCGCGGTCGTCCTCGGTGACGTCGCGCAGGATGCCCAGGTCGGCGATCGTGACCACGGGCAGCTCGGGGTCGAGCACGGTCGCGGCGACCTCCCAGGCCCCGGTGCGGGTTTCCGCCATCCCTGGATTGAGGAGGTCGCCCCGCGACCGTCTCGAAATCACCAGGTCACCCCCGGGTGCGAGCGGGTGAGGTGCTGCATCTCGGCGAGCAGGTAGCCCATCTCCTCGGTGTGCAGGCCCCGTCGGCCGCCGCCGACGGCCGGCACGACCTCGGGGACGGTGAGCGTGGCCGCCTCGACCACCCGGCGGAGCCGCGCGAGCACGGGCTCGCGCAGGGCGCTCGGGTCGACCGCGACGCCGTCGGCGACCAGGCCGGAGTCCACCGTCGAGGCGTCGAACAGCTCGTCGAGGAACGGCCACTCGGCGTCCAGCGCTGCCTGCATGCGCGCATGGGACTCGTCGGTGCCGTCGCCGAGCCTCAGCACCCACTGCTGGGCGTGGTCGACGTGGTAGGCGACCTCCTTGACCGCCTTGCCGGCGACGCCGGCCAGGGTGCGGTCGGTGGAGCTCGCGAGGGCGGCGTACAGCTCCGCCTGCCAGGTCGAGAACAGCAGCAGCCGAGCCATCGCGACGCCGAAGTCGGTCTGCGGACGCTCGACCAGCTTCACGTTGCGGAAGTCGCGCTCGTCGCGGAAGTAGGCCAGGTCGTCCTCGCCGCGGCCGGCGTCCTCGACCTCACCGGCGTACGCCAGCAGGGTGCGCGCCTGGCCGAGCTGGTCGAGGCCGATGTTCGCGAGCGCGACGTCCTCCTCGAGCTGGGGCGCGCGGCTGATCCACCAGCCCATCCGCTGGGCCGAGACCAGCGCGTCGTCGGCGAGGCCCGAGGACGTAGTCGAACAGCGGGGTGGTCACAGGTGCTCCACCCCCTCGGGGACGTCGTAGAACGTCGGGTGCCGGTAGATCTTGTCGGCGGCCGGGTCGAAGAACGAGTCGCGCTCGTCGGGCGTGCTGGCCTCGATGTCGGAGGACCGGACCACCCAGATCGAGACGCCCTCCTGGCGGCGGGTGTAGAGGTCGCGCGCGTTGCGCAGCGCCATCTCGGCGTCGGGGGCGTGCAGCGAGCCGGAGTGCACGTGCGAGAGCCCGCGGCGGGACCGGACGAACACCTCCCACAGCGGCCACTCGTTGCGCGGGCCGCTCATGCCGCGCCCTCGGACCGCGCGGCCTGCTTGGCGGCGTACGCCGACGCGGCCTCGCGTGCCCAGGCGCCGTCCTCGTGCGCACCGACGCGGTGGGCCATCCGCTGCTCGTTGCACGGGCCGCGGCCCTTGATCACCTCGAACAGCTCGGTGAAGTCGACCTCGCCGAAGTCGTAGTGGCCGCGCTCCTCGTTCCAGCGGATCTCGGGGTCGGGCAGGGTCAGGCCGAGCGCCTGCGCCTGCGGGACCGTCATGTCGACGAACCGCTGCCGGAGGTCGTCGTTCGAGAAGCGCTTGATCCCCCACGCCATGGACTGCGCGGAGTTCGGGGAGTCGTCGTCGGGCGGGCCGAACATCATCAGCGACGGCCACCAGTAGCGGTTGACGGCGTCCTGCGCCATCTCCCGCTGCGCCGGCGAGCCGTGGGCGAGGGTGTGCAGGATCTCGAACCCCTGGCGCTGGTGGAACGACTCCTCCTTGCAGACCCGCACCATGGCGCGGGCGTAGGGGCCGTAGGAGCAGCGGCAGAGCGGGACCTGGTTGACGATCGCGGCGCCGTCGACCAGCCAGCCGATCGCGCCGACGTCGGCCCAGGTGAGGGTCGGGTAGTTGAAGATCGAGGAGTACTTCTGCCGGCCGCTGTGCAGCTGGTCGAGCAGGTCGGCCCGGTCGGCACCCAGCGTCTCGGCGGCGGCGTACAGGTAGAGGCCGTGGCCGGCCTCGTCCTGGACCTTGGCCATCAGGATCGCCTTGCGGCGCAGGCTCGGGGCGCGGCTGATCCAGTTGCCCTCGGGCTGCATCCCGATGATCTCGGAGTGAGCGTGCTGGGCGATCTGGCGGATCAGCGTCTTGCGATAGCCGTCCGGCATCTCGTCGCGGGGTTCGACGCGTCCGTCGGCGTCGAGGAGGTCGCGGAACGCGTCCGGGTCGCTGGGCTCGCGGGGTCGCTCGGGGCTGCCGAAGTCGTTGCCGTACACGGTGCCCACGGTACCAGTGGATGTTACAGATCGTCGCATCACGGACGCGTGGCTGTAACACCACGGTCGGACTGACAGGATGGCGCCATGTCGATGCCCACCGCCGACGTCTCGGTCCGGATCGCCTGGGCGGACGACGCCGAGGCCATCGCGGCCCTCCAGGCCCGCACGTGGCCGGTGCTGTACGCCGACCTGCTGCCGCCCGAGGCGCTCCAGGTGGACCCGGCGCGCGCCGCCGAGATGTGGCGCGGCGTGCTGACCCGGCCGCAGGACGCGCGCAGCCGGGTCCTGGTCGCGCTCGAGCGCAACCGCGTCGTCGGGTTCGCGATCACCGCACCGGCGGAGGACCCGGACTGCGACCCGGTCGCCGACGGTGAGCTGATGGAGTTCACCGTCGACCCCGACGAGCGCGGGAAGGGACACGGCTCCCGGCTGCTGCAAGCAGCCGTGGACACCCTGCAGGCCGACAGGTTCCAGCGCGCCGTGCTGTGGGCGGTCGCCTCCGACGACGCGCTCCGGGCGTTCCTCGGCGAGGCCGGTTGGGCGCCGGACACGGCGCACCGCGAGCTCGACCTCGACGGCGACGGGACCACCCGGGTCAAGCAGGTCCGACTCCACACGGGAATCTCGTCGGGGTAGAAAATCCGGTTCCCCTTGATTTCCGCCACGGAACGGACACCATGGAGTTCCGCCGGTGATGGCAGCTCGGGTCCACTCCGGTCGGTCCTGAACGGGGGAACACCTTGTTGGCTCCGCTTCCGCGGCTCTACCGCATCGTCGTCGTCGCCGTCGTGCTGGCGCTCGGACTCGCCGGCGGGGTCTGGCTGGCCCAGGAGATCGCACTCCCGGCCGGCGGCCTGCTGGTCGGCTGCGTGGGCGGCGTCCTGGTGGCGTACCTCCTCATCCACGACTTCCACCACCGCCAGCCGCGCCCGGCACGGATCCCGCGCCGGCACTGATAACCCGTTGCTGCTCCGGCAGCGACGGCCCCTAGGGTCGGCGTGTGCCCGACGAGCCGCTGGAACCGCGCGAGCGGGCGGCGATCGTCCGCGACAGCCTCGGCGTCGGCATCGCCACCGGTGCGTACGGCGTGTCCTTCGGCGCCGTCTCGGTCGCGGCCGGGCTCTCGGTCGCCCAGACCTGCGTCCTCTCGCTGCTGATGTTCACGGGGGCGTCCCAGTTCGCGCTGGTCGGGGTCGCGGCGGCCGGCGGGGCACCCCTCTCCGGGGCCGCCACCGCGCTGCTGCTCGGCACCCGGAACACCCTCTACGGGCTGCGGATGGCTCCCCTGCTCGCGTGGCGGGGCTGGCGCCGGGTGGCCGGCGCGCACCTGCTGATCGACGAGTCCACGGCGATGGGCGTGACCCGCACGTCCACACCGGCCGCCCGGGTCGGTTTCCTGACGACCGGGGCCAGCATCTTCGTGCTCTGGAACCTCTTCACCCTGGTCGGTGCCGTGGCCGGCTCGACGATCGGTGACCCGCGCACCTACGGGCTGGACGCGGCCGTCGGGGCGGCCTTCCTCGCGCTGCTCTGGCCGCGCCTGAGCGACCGTCGCAACCAGCTGGTCGCGGCCGCAGCCGCCGCCGTCGCGCTGGGGGTGGTGCCGATCGTGCCCGCCGGCGTACCGGTGCTCGCCGCCGGGGGCGTCGCCCTGCTGGCGGGACTGCTCACCCACGGCATCGACCCGACGGAGATCCCGGAGGCGCACCGATGACGTGGACCGCGATCCTGGTCGCCGGCGTGGGCTGCTACCTGCTCAAGCTCGCGGGGCTGTCCGTGCCGCCGCGGGTCCTCGAGCGACCGCTCGTCGAGCGGATCGCGGACCTGATCCCGGTGGCCCTGCTCGCGGCGCTGGTCGCGGTCCAGGTGTTTGCCTCGGGCCACACGCTGGTCCTCGACGCCCGGGCGTTCGGGCTCGCCGTGGCCGTGGTCCTGCTGCTGCTCCGCGCGCCGTTCCTGGTCGTGGTCTTCGGCGCCGCCCTGGCCGCGGCGCTGCTGCGGGCCTTCGGTGGTTGAGGAGCAAGCGCTGCAACCGTCTCGAAATCAACCGGTGAGGTCTCGACAGGCTCGACCGACGTCGGTCGAGCCTGTCGAGACCCTCTTCCGTGCGGACCGATCAGGCGCCGGCGCTCGCCGTGCTCACCTGGCCCAGGATCCGCTGGACGTCGCCCGCGGTCTGGGCGGCCTCGAGCTCGGCCACCTTCTCCTTGTCGGCGAAGACCTTGGCGATCTTGCCGAGCAGCGGCAGGTGCTCGTTGCCCGCACCGGCGATGCCGACCACGAACTTGACCGGCTTGCCGTTCCAGTCGAGCCCGTCGGGGTAGCGGACGAACGACATCGCGCTGCGGTGGATCGAGTCCTTCGCCTCGTTCGTGCCGTGTGGGATCGCGAGGAGGTTGCCCATGGCGGTCGACACCGACGTCTCACGCTCGTGCATGGCATCGACGTACGCCGTGTCGACTGCGCCCACCGCGACCAGCAGCTGGCCGGCCTCGGTGATCGCGTCGTCGCGGCTCGTTGCCGTGCCGGTGAGCACCACCGAGCTCTCGGGAAGCAGGTCCCCGGAGTCGGTGTCGGCCTCCTCGACCACGGCCTCGCCGCCGGCACCGTTGGTGCTGTGCAGCAGGTCGACGATCTCGTCGTACTTCGGACTGCCCATGAAGTTCTCCACGGACACGTGGATCGCCGATCCCGTCTTCTGGCGTGCCCGGTCCGTGAGGTCCTCGTGGGTCACGACGACGTCGTAGGTGTCGGTCAGGTTGGAGATCGCCTTGTTCACGACGGTGACGTCGGCGTACCCGGCCTCCTTGATCTTCCGCCGCAGGACCGAGGCGCCCATGGCGGAGGAGCCCATGCCGGCGTCGCACGCGAAGACGATGTTGTGGATCTCCTGGCTGGCCTGGCGGCCCGTGAGCGCGGTTGCCACCGAGGACTTCCTGCCCTTGTTGGCCTCCATCTGCGCGGTGGCCGAGGCCAGGTCGCCTTCCTCGTCGTCCTTCTCCATCCTGAGCATGATGGAGGCGACGACGAACGAGACGGCCGCCGCACCGAAGACGCCCGCGCTGACACCGAGGTAGTCACCCTTCGCCGTTTGCGCATAGACCGCGAAGATCGAGCCCGGCGCAGCCGGCGCCACCAGTCCCACGTCGAACGCGACGTTGATGGCGACACCGGTCATGCCGGCCAGGATCATGGCGAGGATCAGCTTGGGCTTCATCAGCACGTAGGGGAAGTAGATCTCGTGGATGCCGCCGAAGAACTGGATGACCGCAGCGCCGGGGGCGCTGGCCTTGGCCACTCCCCTGCCGAAGAACGTGAACGCCAGCAGGAGACCGAGGCCGGGGCCAGGGTTGGCCTCCAGCAGGAACAGCACCGACTTCCCTTGCTCCGCCGCCTCCTGCAGCCCCAGTGGCGTCAGCACGCCGTGGTTGATGGCGTTGTTGAGGAAGAGCACCTTGGCCGGCTCGATGAGGATCGAGGTGGCCGGCAGCAGGTCGTTGTCGACCAGCCACTCGACCGCGTTGCCGGCGGCGTCCATGACTCCGTTGACCAGCCACGCGAGGGGGAAGAAGCCGACGATCGCCATGAGCGGCGGCGAGGATGCCCGCCGAGAACATGTTGACGAGCATCTCGAAGCCCGCCTTGATCTTGCCCTCCCACAAGGCGTCGAGCCGCTTCATCACGTACGCCGCGAGCGGACCCATGATCATGGCGCCGATGAACATGTGGACCTGGCCGCGCGGGTCCTGGCCCGGTGACAGCGACGCGTTGAAGTCCGCGATCAGCAGGTCCGAGCCGGCGATCACGCCCATGGTGGCGAAGCCGCCGACCACGGCACCGCGGTCGCCGTACACCATGCGACCGCCGGTGGCGGCGATCAGGATCGGCAGCAGGTAGTGGATGGCGGGACCGACGAACGTCGCCAGGTCGGCGTTGGGAAGCCAACCCACATCGATGAACAACGCCGTGAACAAGCCCCACGCGATCAGTGCGGGGATGTTGGGCATGATCATGTTGGACAGGAACGTGCCGAACTTCTGCACGTGAACACGTGCCGACGTGCGGGACGCCGGCGTCTGCGTGGCTGTCGCCATGCTCACTCCTCCTCGGCACCAGCAGCTGCTGCTGGTCTCCGTCTCGCTGCGCGGCCGCGGCTTGTGACGCGCGTCATACGAGAATCTTTGAATGCCTGTATATCGCGCCCGAAACCGCCCGGTCAAGAGGTTTCAGCCACATGTTCAAAGAGAAATGCAGGAAAACGGTGGTACAGTGCCCCCACACCCAGCCCCCAGGAGGAGACCAATGAAGGCCCTGCGGTTCTACGCCCCGGAGGACGTGCGGCTCGAGGACGTGCCCGAGCCCGAGTGCGGCCCCGACGAGGTCAAGCTGAAGGTGAAGAACTGCTCCACCTGCGGCACCGACGTGAAGATCTTCTACAACGGCCACCAGAACCTCACTCCCCCGCGCATCACCGGCCACGAGATCGCCGGCGAGGTGGTCGAGGTCGGCGCCGACGTCAACGCGACGTACGGCTCGAGCTGGCAGGTCGGCGACCGCGCCCAGGTGATCGCGGCGGTGCCGTGCGGCGACTGCTACGAGTGCGACAAGGGCTGGATGGCGGTCTGCCAGAACCAGACGTCCGTCGGCTACCAGTACGACGGCGGGTTCGCGGAGTACATGATCGTGCCGAAGCAGGTGCTCAAGGTGGACGGGCTCAACCGGATCCCCGACAACGTGGGGTACGACGAGGCGTCGGCCGCCGAGCCGTTCGCCTGCGCGATCAACGCCCAGGAGCTGCTCGGCATCGAGGAGGGCGACACCGTCGTCGTGTTCGGCGCCGGCCCGATCGGCTGCATGCACATCCGGATCGCCCGCGGCGTGCACAAGGCGGGGCCGGTCTACCTGGTCGACGTCAACGCCGACCGGCTCAAGATGTCCGCCGACGCGGTCGACCCGGAGGAGACCATCAACGGCGCCGAGGTGGACGTGGTCGAGCGGGTCATGGAGCTCACCGGCGGCCGCGGGGCCGACGTGATCATCACCGCGACCGCGGCCAACATCACCCAGGAGCAGGCGATCTCGATGGCCGCCCGCAACGGCCGGATCTCCTTCTTCGGCGGGCTCCCGAAGACCGACCCGTTCATCAAGTGCGACTCGAACGTCGTCCACTACCGCCAGCTGCACATCCACGGCGCGAACGGCTCGGCCCCCGAGCACAACAAGCGGGCGCTCGAGTACATCTCCACCGGCCAGGTGCCGGTCAAGGACCTGATCACCGAGCACATCCCGCTCGAGCGGGCGCTGGACGCGTTCCAGATCGTCAAGAACGGCGAAGCCATCAAGGTCACCGTCGAGCCGTAACAGCCCTGGCACACAGAGAGAGGCCCGCACCACCCGAGATGGGCGCGGGCCTCTCCCTGTTCGCGCTGGTCAGTTGACGCTGACCGCGCTCCACGCGGCCGCAACCGCGTTGTACTGGGTGGAGCCGGCGCCGTAGAGGTCACGGGCGGCGTTGAGGCTGGCCGTCCGGGCCCCGGCGTAGTTGGTGCTGGAGGTCATGTAGACCGTCAGCGCGCGGTACCAGATCTTCCCGGCGGCGTCCCGGCCGATGCCGGTCACCGTCGAGCCGTTGCAGGTGGGCGAGTTGTGGGCGACGCCGCCGATGGTCTTGGCGCCCGAGCCCTCTGCCAGCAGGTAGAAGAAGTGGTTGCCGACACCCGACGAGTAGTGCACGTCGGCGTTGCCGACACCCGACGACCAGCAGTCGTACGACGCGCCGTCGCTGCTCGGCTTGTCCATCCGGCGGAAGCCGCTGTGGCTGGCGAGGTCGAACTCCTCGCCGATCAGGTAGTCGCCCGGGTCGTTGGCGTTGGCCGCGTAGAACTCGACCATCGTGCCGAAGATGTCGGACGTCGACTCGTTGAGGCCACCGGACTCACCGGAGTAGGTCAGGTTGGCGCTGTGCTCCGTGACGCCGTGGCTCATCTCGTGGCCGGCCACGTCGAGCGAGACCAGCGGGCCGAACTCGACGCCGTCCCCGTCGCCGTACGTCATCTTGGTGCCGTCCCAGAACGCGTTGACGTACCCGTTGCCGTAGTGGACCCGGTTGTACGAGCCCGCGCCGGTGCCGAAGATGCCGTTCCGCCCGTGCACGTTCTTGTAGTAGTCCCACGTGACGTTCGTGCCGTACTGCGCGTCGGCGCCGGCGGAGGCCCGGTTGGCGTTCGTGCCGTTGCCGAACGTCGTGGTCGAGCTGGTGAACGTGGTGCCGGTCTTGCAGCCGCTGCCGAAGAGCTGGCAGAAGATCGAGTCCTCGGCGTTGTTCATGTCGGTCGTGTACGTGTTGCCGCGGGTCCCGTCCTTGAGCTGGTACGTCGAGCCCGACTGCGTGACCTGCAGCGGCACGGTGCCGCTGTAGAGGGTCTGGCCGGAGCCCTCGACGGTCTGGATGTGCTCCTCGCGGCGGATCACCTTGCCGGACTTCGGCGTCGACGTACGTCGACAGCCGGCTGGGCGTGCCGTCGGCGAGGCGTCCCGCGCTGAGCACCTCCCAGGCCAGGCGCGGCTTCGCGCCGGTGGCGTCGACGACCAGGGTCGGCTCGGCGGTGGTGCGCAGGTTCTTGATCTTCGCGGTGGCCCGGGCCGGGGAGAGCGCCTTGCTGCTGGCCAACGTGTCGGCCACCTTCGGCGTGGTGCCCACGGCCAGCGGCTTGGCCAGGGTCTGGCTGACGCCCTGCCAGCCGCCGTTCGGGGCGGAGTGGACGACGAGGTCGCCGCCGAGGACGCGGAGGCCGTGGTAGCGGCGGTCCATGCGCACGTGGGTGGCCCCGTTGTCGTCGACGATGGTGTCGGTGACCACGAACTTCTGGCCGGTGGTGGCCCGGGCGGCACCCGGGTGGTCCTGGAGCGCGGCGACAGCAGTCGCCGCCTTGCCCGGCGACCGGACGGCCTGTCCGGTGGCACTGCCCGCCTGCATCCCGACGACCGCTGTGGCGAGTACTGCCGCGGTCGCAAGGCCCGAGATCTTGCGCATGCTTGTTCCTCCATTGAGTTGTGGTGGCGGGCAACACTTACCCGCCCCACACCCCGACGGAACACATGTGTGGCCACACCTTTGTGCAACGCAAGAACTTGCAGAAGTTGGATCCGCCGCTTCGGTGGTCGAGCAGCGAGCGCACCGAGACCCGGTGAGCGTCAGGCAGGGCGGCGGGGTACGTCGGCCGAGCTTGTCGAGGCCTCACACGGTCGCCTGTGGTTTCTGATTTTCGGGTTACGTGGTTGCTCGCCGCTTCGGTCGTCGCACTACTTGCGGCTGCTTCCCGGCTCGCGGTCTGCTCGGGTCGACCGCTGTGGTTGCGGCTCGAAAGGCTGCAGTCCCGGTGTGCAGGCATGCGAATGGCCCCGCCCGTGGGCGGGGTGTGGGGCTCGGTAGCCAGTCGGGTGGCCGGGGTCGGTCGGATGAGACGTCGCCGGTGCCGGTGGTGTCGCGGAGGTACTGGTACCCGTGCCTGGAGGTCCACAGGTAGGTGCCGGGCTCGATCGTCCGGTACGACCAGTGCGCCGTGGGTCTTGATCCGGTGGTGTCGCCGACACAAGCGGCGCCAAATTGCACGGACACGTCGGGCCGCCACGTGCTGTGGGGATCGAGTGGTCCTTGTCGCAACGCCGCGCGGGTCGGCTGCACCACGGGAAGACGCAGGTCTTGTCGCGCAGGGTGACGAGTTCGGCGTGCCGGTCCGGCACCACCGGTGACTGTCGACCGGGTCGTGGGCGTCGAGGTCGATGACCGGCTTCACGACCACGCTGCCGGCGGTGCTGGCACCAGTCGCGGACTTGCCCGGCGGTGACCTGGCTGTTGCCGCGCTCCAGCCGGGCGGTCCCGGCGGCGCCGGTGAGGGCCTGCTCGGACAGGTGGACGTAGAGGACCACCTGCCGGCGTCAGGCCTCGCCAGGCTCGACCGACGTTGGGTTCAGGTCGAGGGTCAGGCTGCGCGGCGGGCGAGCTCGCCGACCGCGAGCGCCCGGCGGACGTCGAGGGATTCCTCGGAGCCGAGGTCCTTCAGCTGGCGGCGAGGCCGGCGACGGCGGTCTCGAGGTCGTGGGCGTCGGCGACGTCGAGCTCGCCGTGCACGCTGGCGGTGCCGTCGTAGGAGTCCTGCTGGCCTCGATGGTGAAGTAGCGGCCGTCGGCCTTCGCCAACCGTGCGTTCCTCGGCCAGGTCGGGCATGAACTCGGCGATCGCCTTCTCCACCAGAGCGTGCAGCTGGTACGGCCCGATCTTGTGCGCGGTCGCAGCGACCTGGGCGTCCACGAACGCCGCTGCTTCCCGGGACAGCAGCAGGGTGCGGTCGGCGATCCGACGGGCCTGCCACGCCTTCAAGTCACCCCGGACGACGCGGCGCCACACCCGCGGGAGCCGGTGCCGCAGCTCGAGGGCCTGCCCGACATACGACTTCCCGGCATCGGTGGAGAGGCCGATCGGCGGCGGCGAACTCGGTGACCGCGAACTCCGCCACCAACGGAGCGCCCTCACCGGCCAGCGGCATCCCCTGGTCGCCGTACCCGACCAGCATCTCCGCCTCGTCGATCGAGTCGGTCGAGTGCATCGCCGCCCACTCCACCGCGTGCCTGCAGCAGGCTGGCTTCCGCCTGCGTCCGCGATCGCCCGATCTTCACGCGCGAACAGCGAGCACCGCACCATGCGGTGTCGAGCTCGATCGCGTCTGCTGCCATATGAGAATCCAAGCATCGACCACCGACACTCAGAGCCCGAAAACCCCTTGTTCTACAGGGATGTGGACAACTTCTTCGAGAAATCTTGAGACAGCGACCACAGCGGTCGACCCGAGCAGACCGCGAGCCAGGAAGCAGGCGGAAGTAGTGCGACGACCGCAGCGGCGAGCAACCACGTAACCCAGAAAATCAAACCACAGGCGCACCGTGAGAGGCCTCGACAAGCTCGACCGACGTACCTCGCCGCCCTGCCTTCGCCTACGTGTGCCTCAGCCCTGGTCGAAGGCCGCGTCGAAGGACGTGGTGGGCGGCTCGTAGTCGAAGCGGCGCAGGAACTCGAGCGCCTCGGGGGCGCCGTGGAGGCGGTCCATGCCGGCGTCCTCCCACTCGACCGAGATCGGGCCGTCGTAGCCGATGGCGGCGAGGGCGCGGAAGCAGTCCTCCCACGGTACGTCGCCGCGGCCGGTGGACACGAAGTCCCAGCCGCGGCGCGGGTCGCCCCAGGGCAGGTGCGAGGAGAGGACGACCGTTGCGGCCGCCGCCGACGCGCATCCGGGTGTCCTTGCAGTCCACGTGGTAGATCCGGTCGGCGAAGTCGGTGATGAAGGCGACCGGGTCGAGGCTCCTGCCAGATCATGTGGCTGGGGTCCCAGTTCAGGCCGAACGCCTCGCGGTGGCCGATCGCCTCCAGGGTCCGCACGGTCGTCCAGTAGTCGTAGGCGATCTCGGAGGGGTGCACCTCGTGGGCGAACCGGACGCCGCACTCGTCGAACACGTCGAGGATCGGGTTCCAGCGGTCGGCGAAGTCCTGGTAGCCGGCCTCGATCCGCGCGGCCGGGCACGGGCGGGAACATCGCGACGTACGGCCAGATCGAGCGAGCCGGTGAAGCCGACGACGGTGTCGACGCCCAGCCGCTTGGCCAGCCGGGCGGTCAGCTTCATCTCCTCGGCGGCGCGTTCCCGCACGCCCTCGGGGTCGCCGTCGCCCCAGACCTTGGCCCGACGATCGCCTGGTGGCGCTCGTCGATCGGGTCGTCGCAGACGGCCTTGCCCTTCAGGTGGTTGGAGATCGCCCAGACACCGCAGGCCGTGCCGGCGCAGGATGTCGAGCCGCTCCTCGATGTAGTCGTCGTCGTCCCAGCGCCACGCGTCGAGGTGCTCGCCGGAGACGGCGATCTCGAGGCCGTCGTAGCCCCAGCCGGCGGCCAGCCCGGCGACCTCCTCGAGGGTGAGGTCGGCCCACTGGCCGGTGAACAGGGTGAAGCGCTTGCCCATCAGTGTCTCCTCCAGACTCGGCGTCGAGGATGTCGACGCGCGCCCCCGAGCCTGTGCCGCACTCTCCTCGATCGCGGCGAGCACCCGCTGCACGGCGAGGCCGTCCGCGAAGGACGGGCCGGGCTCGGTCGCCGGTCGCGATCGCGGTCAGGAAGTCGGCGGCCTGCGAGGTGAACGTGTGGTCCCAGCCGAGGACGTGGCCCGGGCGGCCACCAGGCGGCCGACGTACGGGTGGTCGGCGCTCGGTGACCAGCACGCCGCCGCGGGCCGTCGCGCCGCCCTCGAGCCGTCGTACGACCCGCAGCTCGTTGAGGCGCTCGCAGGTCGAACGACGAGCGAGCCGCCGGTGCCGTAGACCTCGATGCTGCAGGCCGTTCTTGCGGCCGGTGGCCATCCGGCTCACCTCGAGGCTGGCGACCACGCCGGCCGCGGTCTCGCAGCGTCGCCCAGGCGGCGTCGTCGACGGTGACCGGCTCGGGCCCGGCGTCGCCCGGCGCGCTCGGTCGACGAACGTGTGCAGGTGGCCGTTGGCCGCGGTGACCGGTTCGCCGAGCAGGTAGTGCAGCTGGTCGACCACGTGCGAGCCCGAGGTCGCCGAGCGCGCCCGGAGCCGGCGGTCTCCTTGCGCAGCCGCCAGGTCATCGGCGCCTCGCGTCGGCCAGCCAGTCCTGGAGGTAGCCGCCGCACCTGCCGGACCTCGCCGATCCGGCCCTCGCTCGATCAGCGCGCGGGCCAGGCGAGCGCCGGCACCCGGCGGTAGTTGAAGCCGACCATCGACGGACACCCCGCGCGGCGGCGGCGTCCGCCGCGGCGGCCACCATCGCTCGGACTCGGCGACCGAGTTGGCCAGCGGCTTCTCGACCAGCACGTGCTTGCCGGCCGCGAGCGCCGCCAGGGCGATCTCGGCGTGCAGGTGCCCGGGCGTGCAGATGTCGACGATGTCGATGTCGTCGCGCTCGATGACCGCGCGCCAGTCGGTGGTCGACCTCGGCCCAGCCGTACCGGCCGCGCGGCCTCCTTGACCGCGTGCGCGTCGCGGCCGACGAGCACCTGCTGGCGCACCGGCGGGGTGTCGGGGTAGAAGGCGCCGACGTTGCGCCAGGCGTTGGAGTGCGCCTTGCCCATGAACGAGTAGCCGACGACGGCGACGCCGAGCGGCCGGCGTCAGGCGTTCATCGCGGACCTCCGGTCGCAGCCGGCAGCGCAGGAAGCGCGAGCCCGTCGCGCGGCCAGGTCGTCGGGCGAGGCGGCCAGCGGCCGCCAGATCGAGGCGGCGACGGCGATCGAGGCGTTGTCCGGGGTGAAGCTCTCGATGTTCGAGCGGCCCGTCGTAGCCGATGTCGTCGAGGGCCGCGAGCGATCGCCGGCCAGTCGGTCTGGTCGCCGCCCGGGGCGCCGCGGTCGTTGCCGCAGACCTGGACGTGGACGAGGTGCTCGCCGGCCGCGGCGTACGGCGTCGGCGCTGTCGAGCGCTCCTCGATGTTGAGGTGGTAGGTGTCGAGGGCCAGCCCGACGCGACGGCCCGAGCAGTGGCGCCGAGGGCGGTCAGCGCCTGCTCGACGGTGTTGACCAGCGAGGTCTCGTAGCGGTTCAGCGGCTCGATGCCGATCCGCGACCCCGTGCTCGCGCGGCGTGCTCGACGACCGGCGCGAGGTTGTCGCGCCACTCGGCGTACGCCGGCCGTCGCGCTCGTCGTCGGTCATCCGCCAGACCCGGCCGGTGGCGGCGTAGAACGGGCCGCAGACGCCGGGCGCGCCGACCGCGGCGGCCAGGTCGACGCAGGCCCGGAGGTAGTCCTGGGTCGCGCGACGACCTGGTCGGTCGGTGCGCGACCAGGTCGCGGCCCGGCGCCATCGCGCCGACGACGTACGGCGCGAGGCCGGTGCGCTCGAGCACGGGCGGCACGTAGCTCTCGGGGTCGAGGTCGCCGGCGTTCTCCAGCGGCAGCTCGACGGCGTCGAAGCCCATGGCGGCGATCCTGGCGAGCAGGCCGGGCAGGTTCGCGTCGGTCAGCGGCGAGGTCCAGACCCAGGTGTTGATGCCGATGGCTCTCACGGGCTTGCCTTCCGGACGTGTGGATGGTCGGGTGGTGGGCGGACGGGCCGGGCCGGACGGTGGGTCGCCGCGCCGGCCCGTGCCGTCGCGGTCACGGGATGATGCGCTCCTGCCAGACCTCCGGGTAGCCGGGCAGGTCCTCGCCGCCGAACTTGGCGTAGTGACCGTCGGGCATGCCGTCGTTGGCCTCGAGGTAGTCGCCGCGCTCCTCCTCGGTGATCGGGACCTGCGGGAGCACCCACTCCGTCGGGATCTCCTCGCCCTTGACGATCTTCTCGATCGCGAGCAGCGGCGTGCGCCACTGGAAGTTCGAGTAGACGGGGGCCAGGCCGGTCAGGCCGGTCTCCTCCCACTTGCGCAGGAAGCTCATCTCGTCCTCACCGGTCATCACCGGGAGTCGACGCCGGCGTCCTCGAACGCCTCGATCGCCGCGACGGCGCCGTCACCGGCGTCCATCCAGATGCCCTGCGACGTCACCCTTGGACGAGCTCGTCGGAGATGATCTCCTTGATCTCGGTCGGGTCGGCGCCGGTGAAGTAGTCGACCGCCTCGATGCCGTTCTCCTCGAAGATCTTCTCGGCCGCGGCCCAGCGGGTCTCCAGCACGTCGACGCCGGGCAGGATCCGCAGCGCGACGACCTTGTCGCCCTCCTCCAGGTTCTCGACGAGGAACTTGGCGGTGTCGATGCCCCAGGCGTAGCCACCGATCGGGTGGATGAACGTCGTCGGGCAGTCGGTCTCGACGCCGCGGTCGAAGACGATGACCGGCTTGCCGGTCTCGCAGGCCCGCTCGACGGCCGGCGTCATCGCCGCCGTGGAGTTCGGCGAGATGATGAAGACGTCGCAGTTGCCCTCGGCGATGAAGTAGTCGATGTCGGCGATCTGCGTGTTGTCGTCGTCCTGCGGCGTCGCGGGTCTCCATCTCGGAGATGACGCCCTTGTCCTGCAGCGCCTTCAGCTGCTGGTTCATGGTGATCCAGCCGGTCTGCCGCCACGGGTTGCTGATCGAGGCGTTGGCGAAGCAGACCTTCTTGGCACTCCGGCGACTTGAACGCCGCGGTGTCGGTCATCTCGCCGTCGATGTACTGCAGCCACGGCTGCTCCGGGTCGCCCTCGAACGTCGCCGAGCGCTGCTCGTCCTGCTCGTCGAAGTCGGCCTGGACGAACCACTCCTGCTCGACCTCGTCCTCGTCTGGTCGGTCCGCCGGGCCGCCGGATCGTCGATCTCGGAGCCGTCGGTGCTGCAGGCGGTCGAGCAGTCACCGCACGACGCGGCAGCCGGCCGCAAGCACGCGCCTGTCGAGCTTTGTTCTGCGCATCAGCTGTCTCCTGTGGTTGTGCCCGGGGTGGGCGGTGTGGTGGTGGTGCGAGTGGGATCCGGTACGCGGTCGGCTCGCGCCGTCGAGGCGGCGGCGGCCGAGCTGCCAGGCGCGGCCGGCGAGCGGCGACGGCGACGATGATGATCAGGCCCTGCACGGTGTCGCGCCAGGTCGACGGCGACGCCGAGCACGGTCAGCAGGGTGAAGAGCAGCTCGAGGGCGAAGGCGCCGGCCGCCGCCGAGAGCACCCAGCCGCGGCCGCCGCCGAGCACGACGCCGCCGAGGACGACCGCGGTGATCGCGGTGAACTCGTAGCCGTGGCCGACCGACGGGTGCACGCCGGCGTACCCGACCAGGATGATCCCGGCGACGGTCGCCGAGAGCGAGGAGAGGACGAAGGCCCGCGTCTTCAGCCACCACAGCGAGGTGCCGGAGACGGCGCGCGGCCTCGGGGTTGTCGCCGGCAGCGATCAGGCTGCGTCCGAACGGCCGCCGCATCAGCCAGACCGCGGCCACCGCGATGGACGAGCAGGATCAGCAGCGGGTAGGGGATGACGTCCGACGACCGGCACGTCCTCGATGCCGCCCCGGCCGATCTCGCGGAACTCGTCGGCCGGGTTGCCGGTCGGCGGCGCCGCCGGTCAGGTAGCGGACGAGGCCGGTCAGCGCCAGCATCATGCCGAGCGTGACGATGAAGCTCGGCACCCGCAGCAGCGTGGTGGCCAGCCCGTTGACGACGCCGATCGCGGCGCCGACCAGCAGCATCAGCACCATGACCGGGAGGATCCGGCCCTCGTCCTCGCCGATCAGGTTGCCGGCCATCACGACCTGGGTCGGCGATGACCGCGCCCATGGACAGGTCGAACTCGCCGGAGACGATCACGTAGTACTGGCCCATGGCGGCGATCGCGATCGGCGCGGTGCGGCCCGACGAACCGGATCAGCGCGCCCGGGTCGCCGAAGTTCGGGTTGGACACGATGATCGCGACGACCAGCAGCGCGAGCCAGGACGAAGACGGCGCCGCCGGGCGTGCGCAGCGTGCGATCGAGCGACCCGGCCGCGCCGAGGCCGCGCTGGTGCTCCGGGAGCGCGGCGGTCGTCGAGCGGGACGGCGTCGGGCGTGGTTGGTCATCGGGCCTCCTGGAGGGCGGCGTCGAGCGCGGACGGGCGCTCGAAGCGGGGCGGGCCTGCGGTCGACCTCGCGGCGGGCGTAGACCGCGACGGCGAGCACGATCACCAGGCCGCGGACGACGTCCTTGAGGAACGGGTTGACCTCCATGACGCCCATCACGTTGTCCATCACCGCGAAGATCGCGACGCCGCCGAGGGTGCCGACGATGTTGCCCTTGCCGCCGGCCAGCAGCGTGCCGCCGAGGACGACGGCCGCGATCGACATCAGGTCGTAGTTGCCCTGGGAGCCGATGGTCGGGCTGCCGACGCTGAGCCGGGCGAGCAGCAGCAGCCCGGCGCAGCGCGGCGAGCACGCGAGCAGAGCACGTGCGCCGCGAGCACCGGCACGGACGTGCGCAGACGCCGGACAGCCGGGCGACCTCGCGGTTGCCGCCGACGGCGTACAGGTGGTAGGCCGAGGCGGGTGCGGCGGAGCATCAGGATCGCCGGCGCTGGCGCAGCCGAGCATGATCAGCGTGGAGAGCGGCACCGGCCCGATCTGGGTGGCGCCGATCAGCCGGAAGCTCGCGGCGCCGAGCCGAAGCTGCCCTGGTAGTTGGTGGCCGAGGTAGCCGCTGATGATCAGTCCGATGCCGAGCGTCGCGATGAAGCCGTGCACGCCGAGGAATGCTGACGATCAGGCCGTTGGCCAGCCCGATCACGGCGCCGACCGGCGAGCGCGGCCAGCACCGCCGCTGGCGACGTTGCCGGACTCGCCGTCCATGATGCCCGCCGGCGACGCAGGCTGGTCAGGCTGATGACGTACGGCACCGAGAGGTCGAGGCTGCCGACCAGGATCACCAGCGTCTGCCCGATCGCGACGAAGCCCGAGGATGCTGGTGCCGGTCAGGATCGCCGAGATGTTGCCGGTGCTGAAGAAGTTGCGGCCGTTGCGGCGGTGAGGATCGCGCCGACGACGATCGCGACGACCAGGACGCCGTAGACGATGCCGGTCGAGGTGACCCGGCCCAGCCGGTCGGAGAGCGCGCTCATGCTGCGCCCTCCCCCGCGGCGACGCCGGTCGCCAGCTGCAGGACGGCCTCCTCGGTGGACCCGGCGGGCAGCTCGCCGGCGAGCCGGCCGTCGCGCATGACGAGGATCCGGTCGGACATGCCGATCACCTCGGTGAGCTCGCTGGAGACCATCAGCACCGCGACGCCCTCCGCGGCCAGGTTGCGCATCAGCTCGTAGATGCGGTGCTTCGCGCCGACGTCGATGCCGCGGGTGGGCTCGTCCATCAGGACGACGCGCGGCTGGGTGACCAGCCACCGGGCGAGGACGACCTTCTGCTGGTTGCCGCCGGAGAGGAACTGCACCTCCTGGTCCATCGCGAGCGCCGACACGTCCAGCGAGGACAGCACGCCGGGCACCTCGCGCGCGGGCCTGGCCGGTGCGCCGCGGGAAGACCGCGCGGACCACGCCCAGGGCGTTGTCGAGGATGGACTGGCCGGAGCGCGAGGCCGGTGGCCTTGCGGTCCTCGGTGATCATCGCGAGCCCGCGCGGATCGGCCCGGCGCGGGCGACCGCGACAGCGCACCGGCTTCCCGTCGAGGAGCATCTCGCCGCGGGTGAACGGGCGGATGCCGAAGATCGCCTCGAGCAGCTCGGTGCGGCCCGAGCCCTGGAGCCCCGACAGCCCGACGATCTCGCCGGCGCGCAGGGTGAGGTCGATGCCGTCGACGTAGCCGTTCCCGGCACCGCGGAGCTCGAGCCGGGGCTCGCCGACCTCGGTGCCGGGGACGGGGTCGGGGAAGAAGGACGAGATCGAGCGGCCGACCATCAGCCGGACCACGGTCGGCGTCGTCGAGCTCGGCGGCCGGCGCGGTGGTGACCTGGCGGCCGTCCTTGAGCACGGTGATCGTGTCGCAGAGGTCGAAGATCTCCTTGAGCCGGTGGGAGACGTAGATGATCGCCGTCCCGCGGCCGGTGAGGTTCGCGGACGATCGTGTAGAGCAGCTCGACCTCGTGGTCGGCCAGGGCGGCGGTCGGCTCGTCCATCGAGATGATCCGGGCGTCGTAGCTGACCGCCTTGGCGATCTCGACGATCTGCTGCTCGGCCACGGAGAGGGAGCGGACCCGCTGCGTCGGCCGCAGGCCGCTGACGCCGAGGTCCGCGAGCAGCTCCTCGGTGTCGCGGTTCATCTGCCGCGGTGTCGACGAGCCCGCGGCGACGCGGCTCGCGGCCGAGGTAGATGTTCTCGGCGATCGACCGCTCCGGCAGCAGGTTGAACTCCTGGAAGACCGTCGACAGGCCCGCCTGCTGCGCCTGGACCGGGTGGCTGAACGAGACCTCCTCGCCGCCGATCTCGGATGGTGCCGCCGTCGGGCTGGTGCACGCCGGCGAGGATCTTCATCAGGGTCGACTTGCCGGCGCCGTTCTCGCCCACCACGCCGAGGACCTGCGCCGGCGCAGCAGCTCGACGTCGACGTCGGCGAGGACGCAGGTTGCCGAGGAAGCTGCTTGGACATGCCCGTGCGCCCGAGCACCACCTCGGACGCGTCCGCGCCGGACCCGACCGATCGGGTCGTCTGCTCGCTCAGCACGGCGTCACTGTGGCACGCGTCACGCACTTTTGTCGAGCGACACGCAAAAGTTGTTTGCTGGACGTTACCAAGTCGAGAGTGCTTCGACTTCCTCCCGTGCGGACCAGCGACGTCTTCGACCTCCTCCGGGACGGGCGGCCGCGCACCCGCGCCCAGCTGGCCGCCGCCGACCGGCCTGGCCCGGTCCACCATCACCGCCCGGGTCGACGTGCTCATGCGGCTCGGCCTGGTGATGCCGATCGGCGACGGGGTCTCCACCGGCGGGCGGCCGCCGTCGCTGATCGCCTTCAACCCCAGCGCCCGCGTCGTCGTCGGCGTCGACATCGGCGCCACGCACGCCCGGGCCGCCCTCGCCGACCTCGTCCGGCGACGTCCTCGGCGAGGTCCGCGCCGACCTCGACGTCGCGACCGGCCCGACGGTCGTCCTCGGCTGGGTCGAGCGGGCGATCGGCGAGCTGCTCGACACCGGCAACGCGGCCGGTCTCCGACCTCGCCGCGGTCGGCATCGGCCTGCCCGGCCCCGTCGAGCACTCCACGGGGCGGGCGATCAACCCGCCGATCATGCCCGGCTGGGACCGGTACGACGTCCCGGCGCACGTCCAGCGCGGCGTTCGACGTCCCCGTCCTGATCGACAACGACGTGAACATCATGGCGCTGGGCGAGCGGCACGCCCACCTGCCCGACGTCGACGACCTCGTCTTCGTGAAGGTCGGCACCGGCATCGGCGCCGGCATCATCTCCGGCGGCGTGCTCCAGCGCGGCGCCCAGGGCACCGCCGGCGACCTCGGCCACGTGCGGGTCGCCCGCGCCGACGGCGTCCTCTGCCGCTGCGGCAACGAGGGCTGTCTCGAGGCGATCGCCGCCGGACCTGCCGTCGCGCCGGTGCTCCGCGGACGCCGGGTCTCGACGCCAAGGGCGTCCAGGACGTGGTCGCCCTCGCGCGCGGCGGCGACGTCGTCGCCGTCGCAGGCGGTGCGGCAGGCCGGGCGCGACCTCGGCGAGGTCGTGGCGATCGCTGGTGAACCTGATCAACCCGTCCGTGGTCGTCATCGGCGGCGCGCATGGCGACCGCCAGCGAGCACCTGATCGCCGGCATCCGCGAGGTCGTCTACCAGCGGTCCCTGCCGCTGGCGACCGAGCAGCTGCGGATCGTGCCGTCGACCGCGGGCGAGCGGGCCGGCGTGCTCGGCGCCGCCGTCGCTCGCGATCGGGCACGTGCTCTCGCCCGAGGCGATCGAGGAGGCGAGCACCGCGCTCTCCGCGTCCCGAGGCGACCGCCGGCTGAGGCTCAGTCCAGGTCGAGGAAGGACTCGAGCCCGACCGTGAGGCCGGGGTGCGACCCGATCGCGCGCAGGCCGGCCAGCACGCCGGGGGTGAACGACGCGCGGTCGAGCGAGTCGTGCCGGATCGTGAGCGTCTCCCCCACCCCGCCGAGGATCACCTCCTGGTGGGCCACCAGGCCGCGGATCCGCAGGCCGTGCACCCGGATGCCGTCGACGTCGGCGCCGCGCGCCCCGTCGAGGGCGGTCGACGTGGCGTCGGGCACCGGGCCGGCGCCCGCCTCGCGCCGCGCCGCGGCGATGAGCTGCGCCGTACGCCGTGCGGTCCCGGAGGGCGCGTCGGCCTTGTCCGGGTGGTGCAGCTCGACCACCTCGACCGACTCGTAGAACGGCGCGGCCTCGGCCGCGAAGCGCATCATCAGGATCGCGCCGATGGAGAAGTTGGGCGCCACCAGGACGCCCGTCGACGGCGACCGCTCGAGCCACCCGCGCAGGGTGTCCAGGCGTTCGTCGTCGAAGCCCGTCGTGCCGACGACGGCGTGGATCCCGTGGTCGATGCAGAACTCCAGGTTGTCCATGACGACGTCGGGGTGCGTGAAGTCGACGACCGCCTGCGCCCCGGCCTTCACCAGGTCGTCGAGCTCGTCGTCGACGTCGACCTGCGCGACCAGCTCGGTGTCCTCGGCGCTCTCGACGGCCCGGCACACCTCGGCGCCGACCTTGCCGCGCGCCCCCAGCACTCCCACCTTGATCGCGTCCGTCACGGCGCCCAACCTAGCGTCCGCCGGGGCCGCCCATCCCCCCGTGGTCGAGTGGCGGTGCCTGACGCGGGACCGCGGTAGTGGCAGGCTGACCCCATGGCGGTGCAGACGATTCCGGCCCGGATCCGGTGGGCGGTCGACCTGATGGACGTCAAACCCAACGACCACGTGCTCGAGATCGGGTGCGGTCCCGGCGCCGGCGCCCAGCTGATCTGCGAGCGGCTGCAGACCGGGAAGCTGTTCGCGATCGACCGGTCCGAGTCCGGCGTGGACCGCACCAAGCGGCGCTGCCGGGAGTACGTCGAGGCCGGGCGGCTCACCGTGCGCCAGATCGACCTGGCGACCCTGCGGGTGCCGGTCAAGCGGCTGCACAAGGTGTTCGCGTTCAACGTCAACCTGTTCTGGGTGCGCGGCTGCGCCGACGAGGTGGCGCTGCTCCACGAGCGGGTGCTGCCCGGCGGGGCCGTCTACCTCTTCTACGAGGCGAACCGGCCCGAGCTGGTCCCGAACATCGTGCAGAAGGCCTCGGCCGCCCTGAAGGCCGGCGGCTTCCGGGTGTCCGTGGTCGACCAGAAGGCGCCGCCGGTCGTGGGCATCATCGGCAAGCGTTAGGCGATTTCCTTATCTCACCTTCCATTAGGTTATTCCCTAATGTAGTCTGAACTTCAGGTTTCTGACTTCAGGAGGTGCGATGACCGTCGTGGTGCTCACCGTCGACCAGCGCGCCAGCCGGACCAGCCCCGACCTGGTGCCCGACGCGCTCACCGGCCTGGCCGACCTGTCCCTGCGCCTGCCCTTCGAGCGCACGGTCGGCGACGAGGTCCAGGGAGTGCTGGACGACCCCGCCGAGCTCCCCCGCGCCATGGAACGGCTGCTCCGGGACGGCGGCTGGAACATCGGGCTCGGCATCGGCGCCGTGGACGAGCCGCTCCCCGACTCCGCCCGGGCCGGCCGCGGGCCGGCGTACCTCCACGCCCGCGACGGCAGTCACGGCCGCGAAGAACAGCCCCTGGCACCTCCGGGTCGTCGGCGACGACGCCGCCGCCCGCGACCTCGAGTCGGTTCTGTGGCTCTGGGCCGCGGTCCTCGACCGGCGTACCGACAAGGGCTGGGAGGTCACCGACCTCGTCGACGAGGGGCTGTCGTACGACGAGGCCGGTCGCCGGCTCGGCATCAGCCAGTCCGCCGTCAGCCAGCGCGCCCAGGCCGCCGGCCTGGTCGAGGGACGACGCGCCCGGGAGGTCGTCGACCCACCTCGCCGCGCACCTGCTCGGGAAGGATGGCTGACTGTGGAAGAGAACGCGCAGGTCATCGTGATGGGGCTCCTGCTCGTCACGCTCGGCGTGGCGACCGCGGGCTGGCTGGTCAGCGGACGACGGGCGGGCCTCGCGCTGGCAGCACTCACGGTCGGCGGGCTGGGCGTGCTCGGCGCGCTCGCCTCGGCGACGCTGGGGCCGGTGGCCGCGGACCGCGCGTGGGTCACCGCCGTCCTCGCGCTGACCGGGCTGCTCGCCGTCATCGGCGGCGGACCGGTCACGACCGCGGTCTTCAGGCTGGTCGACGGGTCCCACGCCGGCGAGGAGTCGTCGGTGAAGTCCGCCGGGGAGGTGCTGCGCGGCGGGACCTGGATCGGCGGCCTCGAACGGGCCGCCGTCTACGCAGCGCTCGTCGCCGGCTGGCCGGAGGGGGTCGCGATCGCGCTGGCGCTCAAGGCCCTCGGCCGATACCCGGAGCTGCGCAACCAGGACCACACCGGCACCGCGGAGCGGTTCATCATCGGCACCTTCACCAGCGTGCTCTGGGCCGCCGCCTGTGCGGTGCTCGTCCTGCTGCTGTTCTAGGGGCCTAGGGACCGACGATGGCCAGGATCTCCGGCTGGCCGAACAGCTCGGCCGCGATCGCGCGTACGTCGTCGCGGGTGACGGCCTCGACCCGGGCGATCACCTCGTCGAGCGACAGCAGCTCGTCGTAGACGAGCTCGGCCTTGCCGAGCCGGGACATCCGCGAGCCGGAGTCCTCCAGGCCGAGGACCAGGCCGCCGCGGAGCTGGCCCTTGCCGCGCTCGAGCTCCTCCTCGGTGATCCCGTCGGCCGCGACCTTCGCCAGCTCGGCGCGCACGGTCGCCAGCACGTCGTCGAGCTTGTTGGGCAGGCAGCCCACGGAGACGCCGACCAGGCCGGCGTCCGCGTGGTGGCTGGCGAAGGAGAACACGGAGTAGGCCAGGCCGCGGCGCTCCCGCACCTCCTGGAAGAGACGCGAGGAGGTGCCGCCGCCGAGCGCGGTGTTCAGGACGCCGAGCGCGAACCGGCGGTCGTCGCCGCGGGTCAGCCCGTTGACGCCGAGGACCAGGTTGACCTGCTCCAGGGGACGCCGGGCGGTGACGGTGCCGGCGTGCACGCGGCGGGCGTGGTCGCCGGACCGCGGCGCGACCGGCGTCTCGTCGCCGGAGAGGAAGTCGTTGCGGCCGAACGCGCGGCGTACCTGCCGGACCAGCTTGGCGTGGTCGACGTTGCCGGCCGCCGCGACCACGATGTTGGCGGGGCGGTAGTGCCGCTTGTAGAAGCGCGCCACCTGCTCGCGGGTGATGGTGGTGATCGACTCCATCGTGCCGGCGATCGGGCGACCGAGCGGGCCGTTGCCCCACGCCTGCCCGGCGAACAGGTTGTGCACCACGTCGTCCGGGTCGTCGTCGTGCATCGCGATCTCGTCGAGGATCACGTCGCGCTCCGCCTCGACGTCGGCCGCGGCGATCAGCGAGTCGGTGACCATGTCGCCGAGCACGTCGACCGCGAGCGGCAGGTCGACGTCGAGCACCCGCGCGTGGAAGCAGGTGTACTCCTTCGCGGTGAACGCGTTGAACTCGCCGCCGACGGCGTCGAGCGCGACCGAGATGTCCATGGCGGACCGCCCGCGGGTGCCCTTGAACAGCAGGTGCTCGAGGAAGTGCGAGCAGCCGTGCAGCGTGGGGCTCTCGTCGCGGGAGCCGACACCGACCCAGACCCCGATGCTGGCCGAGCGGACGCCGGCCATGTGCTCGGTGATCACCCGCAGCCCGCCCGGGAGGACGGTACGGCGGACCCGGGACGTCACCCGTCCGTCGGGGTCACGGACCGTCTCGACGGTGCGCGTGCCCCCGACCTTCTGGGGAACGGACAACCGGCCAGCAGTGTTTCGAGACGGGCGCTGCGCGCCCTCCTCAACAACCGTCGATGTCGGGCGCTTCGCACCCGCGGAATCGATCTGCTGGCCGGCCGTCCGCTGAGTGGAGCGGGTGGTCACTCGGAGTCGTCCGACCCCTCGGCCTCGTCGGCTGCGTCGCCGCCGTCCTCGACCACGGGGACCAGCGACAGCTTGCCGCGGTCGTCGATCTCGGCGATCTGCACCTGGATCTTCTGGCCGACCGAGACGACGTCCTCGACCGCGTCGACCCGCTTGCCGCCGGCAAGGCTGCGCAGCTTGCTGATGTGCAGCAGGCCGTCCTTGCCCGGGAGCAGCGAGACGAACGCACCGAAGTTCGTCGTCTTCACGACCGTGCCGAGGTAGCGCTCGCCGACCTCGGGCATGGTCGGGTTGGCGATCGCGTTCACCGCGGCGCGGGCGGCCTCGGCCGCCTCGCCGTTGGTGGCACCGATGTAGACGGTGCCGTCGTCCTCGATCGACAGCGTGGCGCCGGTGTCGTCCTGGATCTGGTTGATCACCTTGCCCTTGGGCCCGATGACCTCGCCGATCTTGTCGACGGGCACCCGGATGCTGATGATGCGCGGCGCGTGCACCGACATCTCCTCGGGCTCGTCGATGGCCTCGGCCATGACGTCGAGGATCGCGAGCCGGGCGTCCTTGGCCTGGGTCAGCGCCGAGGCGAGGACCTCCGCCGGGATGCCGTCGAGCTTGGTGTCGAGCTGGAGCGCGGTGACGAACTCGCGGGTGCCGGCGACCTTGAAGTCCATGTCGCCGAACGCGTCCTCGGCACCGAGGATGTCGGTCAGCGCGACGTAGCGCGTCTCACCGTCGACCTCGTCGGAGATGAGGCCCATGGCGATGCCGGCGACGGCGGCCCGCAGCGGGACACCCGCCTGCAGCAGCGACATGGTCGAGGCGCAGACCGAGCCCATCGAGGTGGAGCCGTTGGACCCCATGGCCTCGGAGAGCTGACGGATGGCGTACGGGAACTCCTCGCGCGTCGGCAGCACGGGAAGCAGGGCGCGGCGCGCGAGCGCACCGTGGCCGACCTCGCGGCGCTTCGGCGACCCGACCCGACCGGTCTCACCGGTGGAGAAGGGCGGGAAGACGTACTTGTGCATGTAGCGGCGCGACTTCTCCGGGGAGAGCGTGTCCAGCTTCTGCTCCAGGGTCAGCATGTTCAGCGTGCTGACGCCCAGGATCTGGGTCTCGCCACGCTCGAACAGCGCCGAGCCGTGGACGCGCGGGATCACGCCGACCTCGGCGTGCAGCGGACGGATGTCGGCCAGGCCGCGACCGTCGATGCGGACCTGGTCGCGGAGCACGCGCTCGCGGACGAGCTGCTTGTTCAGCGAGCGGAACGCCGCGCCGATCTCCTTCTCGCGACCCTCGAACTGGTCGGCGAGCTTCTCGAGCAGGCTGCTCTTGATCTCGTCGACCTTGAGCTCGCGCTCCTGCTTGTCGCTGATGGTCATCGCGGAGGCGGTGTCCGACTTCGCGGCGGCCTCGACGGCGGCGTACACGTCGTCCTCGTAGTCGAGGAAGACCGGGAACTCCTGGATCGGCTTCGCCGCTTCCTTGGCCAGCTCGGCCTGGGCCTCGCACAGCTGCTTGATGAACGGCTTCGCGGCGTCCAGACCGCCGGCGACGATCTCCTCGGTCGGGGCCTGGGTGCCGGACTCGACGAGGGTCCACGTCTGCTCGGTGGCCTCGGCCTCGACCATCATGATCGCGACGTCACCGGCGTCGGTGACCCGACCGGCGACGACCATGTCGAAGACGGCGTTCTCGAGCTGGCTGTGCGTCGGGAAGGCGACCCACTGGCCCTCGATCAGGGCGACGCGGACGCCGCCGACCGGGCCGGAGAACGGCAGGCCGGAGATCTGGGTGGACAGCGACGCGGCGTTGATCGCGAGCACGTCGTACGGCGTGTCCGGGTTGAGCGCCATGACGGTGATGACGACCTGGACCTCGTTGCGCAGACCCTTCTTGAAGGTCGGGCGCAGCGGCCGGTCGATCAGGCGGCAGGTGAGGATGGCGTCCTCGCCGGGACGACCCTCGCTGCGGAAGAACGAGCCGGGGATCTGGCCCGCGGCGTACATCCGCTCCTCGACGTCGATCGTCAGGGGGAAGAAGTCGAAGTGGTCCTTGGGGTGCTTGCCGGCCGTGGTGGCCGACAGGAGCATGGTGTCGTCGTCGAGGTAGGCGGTCACCGAACCGGCGGCCTGCCGGGCCAGCAGCCCGGTCTCGAACTTGACGGTACGGGTGCCGAACTTGCCGTTGTCCAACACGGTCTCGACGGCGGAAATGATGGGGCCCTCGGTCAAGGGTTGTCCCTTTCTCTTCGCGGAGCGATCCGCTGCGTCCCGCTCACGGTGGCGGGTCAGTCGAAGACTCCCGCCTAGGGTCCCTCCCGGCGTGTGATCGGAGGGAGGGGGCCGGTCTTCGATCGAGGCCCGCAGGCGCCCGTTCCCACAGAGGAGAACGACGAGATCCTGAGAGCCACTACCGAGGACCGGGCCAGACGTGCGGGTCGCTCCTGGTGTGGTGTGCTTTTCAGTTGTGGTGATTCGGGTCCGACCCTAGCGGTCGAGGCCCATGAAACAGAGCGGGGCGGCGGTCCGCAAACGGACAGCCGCCCCTCGTGTCATCGACGCAGGCCGAGACGCTCGACGATCGAGCGGTAGCGCTCGATGTCGGACTTCTGCAGGTAGTTGAGCAGCCGACGGCGCTGACCCACGAGCAGCAGCAGGCCGCGTCGGCTGTGGTGGTCGTGCTTGTGCTGCTTGAGGTGCTCGGTGAGGTGGCTGATGCGGTGGCTCAGGAGAGCGACCTGCACCTCGGGCGAACCGGTGTCGCCCTCAGCAGTGGCGTACTTGGCGATGATCTTCTTCTTGGTCTCCGCGTCGGTACCGATCGACATGCGGGGCTCCTTCCGGATTCGTTGCGCGGCGCGCCGGGGCTGGTCCACCCGGGCACTTGGTATCCGCGGCCGTTACACGGCAACCGGAAGAGATTATCAGCGGCGTGTCGTCGACCGCCCAATCGCGAGGTCAGACCGCCGGCGGGGGGTCCTGCTCGGTACGCCGCTCGGAGACCGTCTGCGACCCGTCCGAGTGGGTCGTGGTGGCGACGCTGGTGTGCTGGCGACCGCGGTTCGTCTGGACGGCGGTCAGCACGATCACGAGCGCTCCGGCCGCGGCCAGGATGTAGCCCATCATCGTCAGGTCGATCGCCTCCACCGCGTCCTGCACGGCGAACGCGAGGATCAGGCCGAGAGCCAGCAGAAACACGCCAAGTCCATATCCCATGGGACCCATGTACCCCGTCCGGGGCACTCGCAACCCTCAGACGCACGGTACGGGGTGCCGCACCACCGCGCTCCGCCGAAGTAGCCTGCCGCCGTTGAACGGCATCTCCAGTCGGCTGCGGTGCGGCCGCGTCGCATCGGTGGCCCGGCATGAAGTACGTGCGCCCCGCGCGCTCGGCCACGCGCCCACGCCTGCGGCCGACGGCGTCCAGGCAGCATCGCGACCGCGAAGCCGTCTGAGCGCGACCACTGCCAGGTGGCGCCGGCGTCGTGCCCGCCTCGTCGACCAGACCGGCCGGCTCCGCTCCAGCGAGCGACGGCCGAGGCTGGATCGCTGCCGACGGACGAGCTGAGCGTCCCACGGCAGCTCCCACGCCGACCGCACCGGGTTCACCGTCAGTGGCGATGCCGTCGGGACGGGTCAGGTGCCAGCCGGCCATCCAGTACCACTTGGCGTTCCAGCCGCGCAGTGAGCCACCGTGCCGGTCGAAGCACGACTCGAGCGAACTCCCAGACCGACTTGCATGCCTCCGGATGCCCACCCAGCCTGGCAGCACAAGCCGGTGCGGGTACCTGGTCGCGGAGCAACGTGCTTGCCGCTCATCCCCCAGTGACCAGGAGTCGCGTCGTCGGGCGGCCTTGCGCGCACCGGGACGGCCGGCGCACCGGGCCGTAGTCGACCCCGCTGCTCACGTAGCTCCGGGTCCAGGCGTGCGTCGACCCCGCGATCGTCGACGAGCGTCGGCCATGTCCGACCTCCGAGCCCGCCGGCCAGCTCGTCGCTTGAGCCGTACGCCGTGCCCCAGATCGCTCCGACGGCACCGAGGCGGACCACGGTCCCCGACGCCGGTCGTGACCTGCCGCGATGGCCGTGAAGCTGCGGCCATTCATCGGTGCATCCCCCTGCTCGAAGGTGATCTCGGTCGTCGGCAGCCGACGCAGGTCGTACGGCCCGGGCGACAGAGCGACGGCCGTCGCCGCGCTGCGCTCTCCAGCCCGTCGCCGGACCCTGCGGCGCGTAGGACTGCCGGTCGATCACCGGTGTGCTGATGTGGCCGCGGACTCGGACGGCACGACCGGACGACACGAGTACTCGCCCGGCCGGCGGCGTACCAGCGCGTCTCGAGTGGTGCCGTAGACCGTAGAGCCACTCGCCGAGCGTCCCTCGAATCCGGCCGCCCGGAGCTCGGCGGACGACGTCGTAGCCGTAGCCGTCCTCCTCCCCGACCACGGCGAGCACCGCCCGCGTCGAGCACGTCCGACTTGAAGCAGCTGGGTTCCATCCACGCATCGGACAGTGCCGCGCAATTCGCACTATTGGCTTCTAGAGATTGCGACACGCCGACCGGCTTCGAGCCCCCTCCCTGTCCACCGTGACAGTGAAAGTGGCACGATGCCGAGGTGGCGACATCGACGACCGGAAGCCGTACGACGCTCGGCGTGTGCAACCTGTGCGAGGCGATCTGCGGGCTGGAGCTGACCGTCGAGGGGAACCGGGTCACCGCGATCCGCGGCAGTGAGGCCGACCCGCTCTCCCGTGGCTACATCTGCCCCAAGGGCGTCTCGCTCGCCGACATCCACACCGACCCGGACCGGCTGCGTCGCCCGGTGCGCCGGGTCGGCGAGGGCGTCGACGCGGAGTGGGTCGAGATGTCGTGGGACGAGGCGCTCGACCTGGTCGCCGACCGGCTCGCCGAGACCGTCAACCGGCACGGGTCCAACGCGCTCGGCATCTACCTCGGCAACCCGAGCGCGCACGCGCTGGGCTCCGCCACCCACGGGCTCCCGTTCATCAAGAGCCTGCGCACCCGCAACCGGTTCAGCGCCTCGTCGGTCGACCAGATCCCGCACCAGTTCGTCGGCTGGCAGCTGTACGGCCACCAGCTGCTGCTGCCCGTGCCCGACCTCGACCGCACGTCGTACTTCCTGGTCTTCGGCGCCAACCCGATGGCGTCGAACGGCTCGCTGATGACCGTGCCCGACTTCCCGAACCGGCTGCGCGAGCTGAAGCAGCGCGGCGGCCGGATGGTCGTGCTCGACCCGCGGCGCACCGAGACCGCCAAGGTCGCGAGCGAGCACCACTTCGTGCGGCCCGGGACCGACGCGGTGGTGCTGCTCGCGATGCTGAACGTGCTGTTCGAGGAGGGCCTGACCCGCCCGCCGGCGTACGTCGACAACGCGGACGCCGTGGCGGCCGCCGTCGCCGAGTTCACCCCCGAGCGGGCCGAGCAGGTGAGCGGGGTGTCCGCCGACGTGATCCGCCGCATCACCCGGGAGTACGCCGGCGCGCGCGGCGCCGCGGCGTACGGCCGGCTCGGCGTCTCCACCCACGGGTTCGGCTCGATCTGCCAGTGGGCGATCCAGTGCCTCAACCTGCTGACCGGCAACTTCGACCGCGAGGGCGGGGTGATGTTCCCCGAGCCGGCGATCGACGCGGTGGGGCGCCGGCTGATCGGGCCGGGCCACTACGACGTCTGGAGGAGCCGGGTCCGCGACAGCCCGGAGTTCGCCGGCGAGCTGCCGGTCTCGACGTTCCGCGAGGAGATCGAGACCCCGGGCGAGGGCCAGATCCGCGCGGTGATGACGATCGCCGGCAACCCGGTGCTCTCGACGCCGGACGGCACCCGGCTCGGCGCGGCGTTCGACGGGCTCGACTTCATGGTGTCCGTCGACATCTACCTCAACGAGACCACCCGGCACGCCGACGTGATCCTGCCGACCACGACGGCGCTCGAGCGCGACCAGTACGACCTGGTCTTCCACGGCCTGGCCGTGCGCAACACCGCGAGGTTCACCCCCGCCGCCGTCGAGCGCGACCCCGGGACCCGCCACGAGTGGGAGATCTTCCGCGACCTGACCACGCGGCTCGCCGCCCGGCTCGACCGGAAGGCGCCGCTCGCGCAGCGGCTCCGGCAGCGCGCCCGGATGGCCGCCAGCCCGCGGCTGACGATCATGGCGCTGCTGACGACCGGCCGGAAGCTGTCGTGGCGACAGCTGCGCAAGCACCCGGAGGGGGTCGACCTCGGCCCGCTGCGGCCGACCATGCCCGGGCGGCTGCAGACGAAGGACAAGCGGATCGACCTGGCGCCGCCGCTGGTCGTCGGCGACCTCGACCGGCTGCGCGCGACCCTGGCCGAGGCGCCCGACGCCGCAGCGGGCGACCTGCTGCTGATCGGCCGGCGGCACAAGCAGGACAACAACTCCTGGATGCACAACACCGAGCGGCTCACCCGCGGGCGGCCGCGGCACCAGCTGCTGATGCACCCCGACGACCTCGCCGAGCGCGGCATCGCCGACGGCACCCGGGTGACCGTGTCGTCCCGGGTCGGCGCCGTGGAGGTGGAGGTCAAGGCCGCCGACGACATGATGCCCGGCGTGGTGTCGCTCCCCCACGGCTACGGCCACCAGGTCGACGGCACCCGGATGCGCAACGCGTCCAAGGTCACCGGCGTCTCCATCAACGACCTCACCGACCCCGAACGCCTCGACGTGTCCGGCAACGCCGCTCTGAACGGCGTACCGGTCCACGTCGAGGCGTGCGTCGGGCAGACGGAGCTGGTGACCTCCTAGCGGCCGGCCAGCTCGTAGGCCGGCTCGGTCTCGAGCACCTGCTCGCCCGCGGGGCGGGCCGGGCGGGACGGCCACCAGGTCTTCTCGCCGAGCAGCACCAGGATCGCCGGCAGCATCACCAGCCGGATCACGGTCGCGTCGAGCAGGATCGCGGCCGAGAGGCCGACGCCCATCATCTTCATCTCCATCATGGAGAGCGTCGCGAAGATCGCGAACACCGAGACCATGACGGCGGCGGCGCTGGTCACGACCCCGGCCGTGTCGCTGATGCCGCGCTCGACCGCGAGCCGCGTGGGCAGCCCGCCACGGACGTACTCACGCACCCGGCTGAGCACGAACACGTGGTAGTCCATCGAGAGGCCGACCAGGACGACCATCACGAACAGCGGGATCCAGTCGATCACGAAGCCCGGGCTGGTGAAGTCCAGCGTCCCCGCGAACGAGCCGTGCTGGAACACGATCGTGAGGATGCCGAACGCCGCGCCCACCGAGGCCAGGTTGAGCAGCGTCGACACGATCGCCAGCGGCACGCTGCGGAACGCGAGCGCCATCATCAACAGGGTCAGCAGCAGCACGACGCCGATCACGTACGGCAGCCGGTCCCGCTGCTGGTTGACGAAGTCGAGCGACTCGGCCGCGCCACCGCCGACGGCGTACTCCGCGCCCAGGTCGTCGAGGGCGGCCGGCGCCAGGTCGATGCGCAGCGCCTCGATCGCCCGGTCGACCCGCTCGTCGGACTCGTCGTACGGCATGGCGAGCTCGAGCACCGAGGTGGTGCCGTCCTCGGACACGGCGATCGACTCCCGGCCGGTCTCGACGAAGTCGCCGGTCGCGACGGCCTCGTCGTCGAGGCGCGTGAGTGCGGCGGCCACCTGGTCCTGGTCGGCGGCGGACGCCTGGACGACCACCTCGGCGGTGGTGCCCTCGACCGGGAACGCCTTGGTCATCGCGGTGAAGGTCTGCACCTCGGGGATGTCGTCGGGCAGCGTCTCGAGGTTGCCCGAGTGCAGCTTCATGCCGAGCGCCGGCAGCGCCAGCAGCAGTACGACGGCACTGGACGCGAGCAGCGCCACGACCGGGCGGCGGGTGACGGGCCCCAGCACGCGACGGCTGATGCCGCCCTGGCCGATCCGCCGGTTCAGCCGCCACAGCAGCGGGACCCGCGGCCGGTCCACCCAGCGGCCGAGCTTGGCCAGCAGGGCGGGCAGCACGGTGATCGACCCGAGCACGGCGACCGCCACGACGATGATCGCGCCGGTGGCGAGGGAGTTGAAGGTCGCGTCGCCGATGACGTAGAGGCCGGCCATCGAGGCGATGACGGCGCCGCCGGAGACCAGGATCGAGTGACCCGAGGTCTCGGCCGCGATCTCGACCGCGTCGAGGGTGGAGCGGCCCTTGGCCCGTTCCTCGCGCTCGCGCTTGAGGTAGAAGAGGGAGTAGTCGACGCCGACCGCCATGCCGATCAGCACGATCATGCTGCCGACGGTGGGCTCGGAGGGCACCAGGTACGACAGCGGCGCCATGATCCCCATCGTCGCGGCCACGCTGGTCGCGGCGAGCAGGACCGGGATGCCGGCGGCGATCAGCGCACCGAACGCCAGCAGCATCAGGACCAGGGTGACCGGGACGCTGAAGACCTCGGCGGCCGACAGGTCGTCCGCCACCCGCTCGTCGATGCTCTCGTCGATGGTGACGTCGCCGGCCTGGCTGATCTCCAGCCCGGGGTTCTGCTCCTGGACGTCAGCGGTCACGTCGAGCAGCGGCTGGACGTCTTCGTGGTCCTTGGCGAGCTGGATCTCCATGAGCAGCGCCGAGTTGTCGGGGTTCCACTGCGGCTCGGAGACCTGCTCGACACCGTCGATCGCCGACATCCGCCGGGTCAGCTCGGCGGCGGCGGCCTCGGCGGCCTGCTGGTCGAGTGTCGCGTCGGCGGGCGCGGTGATCAGGACGTTCTCGGTCGTGGGCGACTCGAGGCCGGCCTCCGAGACCATCGCGTCGGCCCGGCCGGAGTCGCCGAGGCGGTAGTCCGCGTCGGACGGCTCCTGGGTGGGGATGGCGACCGCCAGGCCGACCGCCACGAGGACGAAGACCAGCCAGGCGAGGATGGCGCGCCACGGGTGCAGGGCGCTCCAGCGAGCGGCCCGGATCGGGACGCCGGCAAGGGGATTGCGGACGGACATGGCCGTACTCCTTGAAGTGAGATCGGGTGAGGAATCCGAGGTCTCCAGCCTCGTGAACCCACGGCCGACCGTCAGGGGCGCCAGGTCCCGAACAGAGGTGGACCCAGCACCACTGTCCGCGGGCCGTCGATCGGGGAAGATTGACGGCATGAGTACCCAGGAGCGACGTGCGCCGAGCCGTCTTCGGTTGACGTCGTACGCCGCCTTGCAGCTGCTGCTGTTCGTGCCGGCACTCCTGGTGCTGATCTTCGTGCTGCTCGGCGGAGCGCTCGCGATCATCGTGATCGGCGTCGGCATCCTGCTGCTGGCCATCCCCAGCTGTCGCTGGATCGCCAACGTGCACCGGGGCATGGCCGCCAAGATCCTGGGCACCCCGATCCCGAACCAGTACCGCCCGACGGCGACGGGCGGCCCGATCGTCCGGGTCACCGGCTGGGCGACGGACCCGATGACCTGGCGCGACCTGGGCTGGCTGGTGGTGGCCTGCACCCTCGGGTTCGCGGTGTCGCTGCTCGCGGTGCTGCTGCTGATCCTGATCGTGACCGGCGCGTTCTGGTACTACGGCATCGAGCCGATCATGCGCGGACGCGCCTACATGGACCGCTGGATGCTGTCCTACGGGCACACCGAGGTGCTCGAGCAGCGGGTGCAGGTGCTGACCGAGACCCGAGCGGACGCCGTCGACCACTCGGCCGCCGAGCTGCGCCGGATCGAGCGCGACCTGCACGACGGCGCGCAGGCGCGGCTGGTCGCGCTGTCGATGAGCCTCGGCCTGGCCGACCAGCTCATGGACTCCGACCCCGAGGCGGCGCAGAAGATGATCGCCGACGCCCGGTCGACCAGCAAGGCGGCGCTGGGCGACCTGCGGTCCGTGGTCCGCGGCATCCACCCGCCGGTGCTCGCCGACCGTGGGGTCGGCGGCGCCGTGGAGGCGCTGGCCCTGGACATGCCGATCCCGGTCCGGGTCGACTCCGCGATCAGCGGGCGGCCGCCGGCCCCGGTCGAGTCGGCCGTCTACTTCGCGGTCGCCGAGTGCCTCGCCAACATCGGCAAGCACTCGGGCGCGACCAATGCCTGGATCCGGCTCCACCACGGCTCGGGCGTGCTCCGGGTCGTGGTCGGCGACGACGGACGGGGCGGCGCGGATCCCGACACGGGGACCGGAATGCGGGGCGTCATGCGGCGACTGTCGGCATTTGACGGCACGATGAGGGTGTCGAGCCCGACCGGAGGGCCCACGATCGTCACCCTGGAGGTTCCGTGCGCCTTGTCCTCGCCGAGGACCACGCCCTCCTCCGGGCCGGCCTGATCCAGCTCCTCGAGCTGCAGGGCTTCACCATCCTGTCCGCCGTCGACAACGCCGCCGACCTCGACCTCGCGCTGCAGGACCCGGACGCCGACGCCGCCGTGCTCGACGTACGCCTGCCGCCGACGCACACCGACGAGGGCCTCCGAGCCGCCATCACCGCCCGGGCCGCGCGGCCCGGCTTCCCGGTGATGGTGCTCTCCCAGTTCGTCGAGCACCTCTACGCGCGCGAGCTGCTCGCGAGCGGCGAGGGCGCCGTGGGCTACCTCCTCAAGGACCGGGTCTCCGACGTCGCCGAGTTCGTCGACGGCGTACGCCGTGTGGCCGCCGGCGGCACGGTCCTCGACCCCGAGGTGGTCGCGGCGATCATGGCCCGCCGCCAGGACGAGCCGCTCGACCGGCTGACCGCGCGCGAGCGGGAGGTGCTGGGCCTGATGGCCGAGGGTCGGTCCAACACCGCGATCGCGGCCGCCATGTTCGTCACCGAGAAGGCCGTCGCCAAGCACATCAACAGCATCTTCACGAAGCTCGACCTGCCGATCGCGCCCGACGACAACCGCCGCGTCCTCGCGGTCCTCACCTGGCTGAAGGTCTAGGCGACCCGACCATCGCCGATCCGGCGATCGGCAGAACCGTTCATCGGAAGTGACGCTCGTCTCTGACATTCACGAGCAAAGTCCATAAAGTCAGTCGAGAAACATCAGCAACGACCGACAGGACCGCCCATGATCGAGATCTCCGGCCTCACCAAGGGGTACGGCGACACGACCGTGCTCGACGGTATCGACCTCTCCGTCGGCGATGCGCAGATCGCGGCCGTCGTCGGCCCGAGCGGCGCCGGCAAGAGCACGCTCGCGCGCTGCATCAACCTGCTCGAGCGCCCCACCAGCGGCACGATCACCGTCAACGGCCAGGATCTGACGGCGCTGTCGCGGCGGGACCTCCGCGAGGCGCGCCGCCAGATCGGGACGGTCTTCCAGTCCGCCAACCTGCTGCGCCGGCTGACCGCGGCCCAGAACGTCGCCCTCCCCATGCGCTATGCGCGGCTCCCGGAGGCCGAGGTCCGGCGCCGGACCGGTGACCTGCTGGAGCGGGTGGGCATGCTGCACCGCGCCAACCACTTCCCGTCCCAGCTGTCCGGCGGCCAGCGACAGCGCGTCGGCATCGCCCGTGGCCTGGCGCTGCAGCCGTCGGTGCTGCTGTCCGACGAGGCCACCTCCGGCCTCGACCCGGACTCCACCCGGGCGATCCTCGACCTGCTGACCGAGCTGCGCGACGACCTCGGCGTGACGATCCTCGTGATCACCCACGAGATGGACGTCGTCCGCGGGATCGCCGACCACGTGGCACAGCTCGACCACGGCCGGATCGTCGAGCAGGGTCCGGTGGCCGAGGTCGTACGCCGCTCCGACTCGCCCCTGTCGCGGGCGCTGCTGCCGCTGCCGCCCGCGCCGCCGCCCAGCTCCGGCCTGCGGTCGTGGACGCTGCGCTACCACGGCGACGCGGTGTCGCCGGTGTGGCTGACCCGCGCCGGCACCGAGCTCGGCACCGACATCGCCGTGCTGGCCGCCCTCGTCGAGGAGTCCGCGACCACCCCGGTGGGCCGGCTGACGGTCGGGCTCGACCACCACCTCGAGGAGCGCCGGGTGACCGAGGTCTTCGCCGGGCTCGGCATCGCGGCCGATCCGGTCGACCGGGCCGTCCTCCGGTCCGTGCGGGCGGACCGCGACGCGGAGCCGGCCGCATGACCGCCCTGCTCGGCACCCCGTGGCCCGACGTCCCCGGCCTCCTCGGCCCCGCCCTGCTCGAGACCGCCCGGATGGTCGCGGTCGTGATGACGATCGTGGTCCTGCTCGGCGGGCCGCTCGGCCTGCTGATCTTCAACACCTCGCCGCTCGGCCTCACGCCGCGCCGCTCCGTCCACGTCTCGATCAGCTGGGTCGCGAACCTCGGCCGGTCGCTGCCGTTCCTCGTGCTGATGGCGGCGGTGATCCCGGTGACCAAGCTGGTCTTCGGGACCACGATCGGCTTCAAGGCGGCGATCATCCCGATGTCGATCGCCGGCGTCGCGTTCTTCGCGCGGCTCACCGAGAACGCCGTCCGCGAGGTCCCGCGCGAGCTGCTCGACGTCGGCCTCGCGAGCGGTGCCGGCCGGTGGCAGATCATGACCGGCATCCAGCTCCGTGAGGCGCTGCCCGGCCTGGCCGCAGGCCTCACCCTGAACGTGGTCGCGATGATCGAGTACTCCGCCATCGCGGGAGCGATCGGCTCGGGCGGCGTCGGCTACCTCGCGGTCAACTACGGCTACCGGCGGTTCGACGACAACATCATGATCGCCTGCATCGTGCTGCTCGTGGCGCTGGTCCAGGCGATCCAGTTCACCGGCGACCGAACGGTCCGTGCCCTGACCCACTGACGTCTCGCCGCGACGTACCCCTCCCCTCCCCCGCTGACTCTCCCGATGCGTCGGCACCCCTGAAAGGAACCGTCATGTCCACCACAGAGCAGGACCGCGCAGCAGGCGGCCATCGCGACGACATCGACCTCGGCGGCGGACGGAGGAAGTGGCTGTGGCCCGCCGTCGGCGGAGCGGTCGTCCTGGCCGTCGTCATCGGTTTCGCCGTCAAGGCCGCCGGAGGCGGCGATGAGAAGACCGTCGAGGGCAGCCACTTCGGCACCGACTTCTCGATCGCCTACCAGGCCTCCAGCGCTTCGGAGAAGGCCTTCCTCGAGTACCTCGGCGACGAGATCGCGCCCGACCACGGCGTCACGATCGAGCCGGTCGGCATCGAGGACGGCAACCAGCTCGACCAGGCCACGGCCGACGGCGAGTACATCGCGAACATCTACCAGCACAAGCACTGGCTGGCGCAGGTGATCGACGCGACCGGGATGGAGCTCACCGCGCTCGGACCCGTCTTCCAGTGGTCCTACTCGGTGTACTCCGAGAAGTACGGGTCGCTCGACGAGCTCCCCGACGGCGCCGAGATCGCGCTGCTGAACGACCCCGCCAACACCGCGCAGGCGCTGTGGATCCTCGAGCGCGCCGGCAAGCTCACCTTCAAGCCGGGCGTCGACCCGTGGGCGGCCACCGAGAACGACATCGCGGAGAACATCGGCGGCTACCAGTTCACCTACATCGAGTACGGCGCCGGCCCGCGCACGCTCGACTCCGTCGACGCGGTCATCGACTACAACATGTCCTTCGTCGACGCGGACACGCCCGAGGAGTACCGGATCTACGAGCCGGACGCGCCGAAGGAGTTCGCCGGCCAGCTCGTGGTGGGTTCGGAGTACCTCGACGACCCGCAGGTCGGGGTGCTCAAGGAGATCTTCTTCGACCCGCGCGTCCAGGAGTACCTCGCCAGCAACGACGACCCGAACCTCCAGGGCCAGCTCGCCCCGGTCTCCGACGAGTAGTGTCCGTGCGGGGCTGAGCGCCCGCGCACGGCTCTGGCGCTCAGCCCCCGAGCACGCGGCGTACGGCGTCGCGCGCGGCCATCGGGTCGTTCGCGGCCAGCGCCACCTCGGCAGCCTCCTCGCACTTGACGCTCGGGACCGACGCGAGCCTGGCGCCGACCGGCCGGACCGCGGCGGCGGCCATCGAGAGTGACGTGATCCCCATACCCACCAGGGCGCAGGCGAGCATCGGGTCCGCAGCGGCTTCGCCGCAGACGCCGACCGACTTGCCGGCCTGGCGCCCGGCCTCGGCGGTGATCGCGATCAGCTGGAGGACCGCAGGCTGCCAGGCATCGGTCAGGTGGGCCAGGTCGGTGGCCATCCGGTCGGCGGCCATCGTGTACTGGGTGAGGTCGTTGGTGCCGATCGAGAGGAAGTCGACGACCTCGAGCATCCGGTAGGCCAGCAGCGCCGCGCTCGGCACCTCGACCATGACCCCGGCCTTGAGCCCGCGGTCGCGCACCTTCGTCGCGAACTCCTCGGCCTCGGCGACTGTTGCCACCATCGGTGCCATCACCCAGGTCTCGGTGCCGGTCTCGCGGGCCGCGAGCGCGACGGCGTCGAGCTGCCGTTCGAGCAGGCCCGGGTTGCCGAACGACAGCCGGAGGCCGCGGACGCCCAGCGCGGGGTTCTCCTCGCCCTCCAGGGTCGCGAACGCGAGCGGCTTGTCCGAGCCGGCGTCGAGGGTGCGGACCACGACGTACCGGTCCGCATCTCCGGGACCGGGCGCGCCGAAGGCGTTCAGCACCTCGCCGTAGATGGCGGCCTGCTCCTCGACCGTCGGCTCGTCCTTGCGGTTGAGGAAGGAGAGCTCGGTCCGGAACAGGCCGACCCCCTCGACCGGGGCCTCGGAGGCGGACCGTGCGGACTCGCCGTCGGCGACGTTCGCGAGGATCCGGATCGGCTTCCCGTCGGCGGTCGCACCAGGGCCGGCCCACGACGCCAGGGCGGCGCGGTCCTCCTTGTCGGTGGCCACGCGGCGCTCGGCCTCGGCCTCGTCCGGGTCGAGCTCCACGGTGCCGGCGGTGCCGTCGACCAGGAGGCGACTCCCGGCCGGAATGGTCATCGCACCGTGGGTGCCGACCACGCAGGGGATCCCGAGCTGGCGGGCGATGATCGCGGTGTGGCTCGTCGGCCCGCCGCGCTCGGTCACGAGGCCGACCACCACCGACGGCTGGAGCCCGGCGGTGTCGGAGGGGGCGAGGTCCTCGGCCACCAGCACCACGGGCTCGGTCGGCGTGGGCACGCCCGGCTCGGGCTCGCCGACGATCCGGGCGACCGCGCGGCGCTCGATGTCGCGCAGGTCGGTGACCCGCTCCGCCATCAGCCCGCCCATGCCCGTGAAGATGTTGGCGAACTGGTCGACGGCCGCGTGCACGGACCCGAGCAGGTCGTCGCCCGAGCGGAGCGCCTTGCGCACGGCGCCGCGCAGGCCCTTGTCACGCGCGAGGCCCGCGCTGGCGGTCAGCACCTCGGCGGCGGCGCCGGATGCCTTGTCGGCCTTCGCGGCGAAGCCGTCCGCGACCGCGGCGATCGCGTCGTCGTACGCCGCCAGGGCGGCGTCCTCGTCGAGGGCGCTGCCGTCGAAGCGGGCGACCGCCTCGGGCGAGACCTCGTTGCGGACGATCTGCACCGTCGCGAGCGCGACGCCGGGGACGACGGGCGTGCCCGTCAGCAGGGTCTGCGGGGAGTCGGAAGTGGTGACCATGGTCACAAGTTAACCCTGCGCCCCCCTTGACAGTCAACACATTCGGGCGTAAAACAACATATACACAGGTTGAACGACGGTTGGGGAGGAGCCACATGACGATGTACGCCGAGGAGCGCCAGCAGGCGATGGCCCAGCTCGTCGCCGAGCACGGCCGCCTGTCGGTCAACCTACTCGCGGAGCAGTACGACGTCACCACCGAAACCGTCCGCCGCGACCTGTCTGCGCTCGAGCGGATGGGCCTGGTCCGGAGGGTGCACGGAGGAGCGGTTCCGGCGAACTCGCTGGCCGTCATCGAGTCCGGCCTCGTGGAGCGCGACTCGGCGAACACCGCGGAGAAGGACCGGATCGCCAAGGCGGCCCTCGACCTGCTCCCGCCGCCGGGGTCGACGATCCTCATCGACGCCGGGTCGACGACGAGCCGGATGGCCAGCCTGCTCCCCCGCGACCACCGCCTGACCGTCGTCACCCACGCCGTACCCGTGGCCGCTCGGCTGGCCGGCAACCCGCAGATCGAGCTGCACCTGCTGCCGGGCCGGGTCCGGTTCACGACCCAGGCGGCGGTGGGCGCCGAGACCGTCCGGGCGCTGTCCGAGCTGCGCGCCGACGCGGTCTTCCTCGGCACCAACGGGATCACCGTCGAGCACGGCCTCTCCACCCCCGACCGCGACGAGGCGGCCACCAAGCGGGCGATGGTCGCCAGCTCTCGCCAGGTCGTGGTGCTGGCCGACTTCAGCAAGATCGGCACCGAGACCCCGATCCGCTTCGCCCGGCTGGACGAGGTCGACGTCCTCGTCACCGACTCCGGCGTCGCCGCAGCCGACCGGCGGGCCCTCGGCAAGGCCGGCCTCGACGTGGTGGTCGCATGATCGTCACGCTGACCGCCAACCCCAGCCACGACCGCACGGTCACCCTCACCGAGCCCCTGTCCCGCGGCAGCGTCCAGCGCGCCGCGTCGGTCATCTCCCAGGCCGGCGGCAAGGGCGTCAACATCTCCCGTGCGTCGGTAGCGGCGGGGGTCCCGTCGATCGCGGTGCTGCCGGCCCGCAAGGACGACCCGTTCGTGCTCGAGCTGCTCGCCGCCGGCATCGACTGCCGGCCGGTCCACAACCACGGCGACCTCCGGGTCAACATCACGATCAGCGAGCCCGACGGCACGACCACCAAGCTGAACAGCCCCGGGCCGGAGATGACGCCGGCCGTGCTCGCCGAGCTGACCGAGGCGCTGCGACGACGGGCCGAGTCGGCGGACTGGGTGGTGCTGGCCGGGTCGCTGCCTCCCGGCGACACCGACGGAGGCGTACGCCGACCTCGTGGTCGCGCTGCGCGACACCGGCGCCCGGGTCGCCGTCGACACCAGCGACGCGCCCCTGCGCGCGCTCGTGGACCGGCTCCCCGACTGCGCGCCGCACCTGATGAAGCCCAACGGCGAGGAGCTCGCGTCCTTCACCGGCGCACGACGCCGACGAGCTCGAGTCCGACCCGGGTGCGGCCGCCGCTGCCGCCGCCTCGCTGGTGGCCAAGGGCGTCGAGACCGTGCTCGCCACGCTCGGCCCGCTCGGCGCCGTACTCGTGAACGCCGACGGCGCCTGGCACGCCACCCCGCCGCCGACCGAGGTGGTCAGCACCGTCGGCGCCGGCGACTCCAGCCTCTTCGGCTACCTCCTCGGAGCGATCGAGCAGCGATCGCCCGACCAACGACTCGCGCTCGCCGTCGCCTACGGCAGCGCGGCCGCCGGCCTTCCCGGCACGACCATCCCCCACCCCTCGCAGGTCAAGCCCGAGCTGGTCTCGGTCCGCGAGCTCAACATCGCCCTAGGAGGGTGACGATGTCCGACCTGATCACTACCGATCTGGTCCGTCTCGACGAGGATCTCGGTTCCGACAAGCACGATGTGATCCGCGCGCTCGCGCAGATCGCCGGAGGTGCCGGCCGTGCCGGCAGCGTCGACCAGCTGGTCGAGGACGCGCTCGCCCGCGAGGCGACGTCCCCCACCGGCCTGCCCGGCGGGATCGCCATCCCCCACTGCCGGACGACCGGCGTCGACGTGCCGACGCTCGTCTTCGCCCGGCTGAGCCCGAAGGTGGACTTCGGGGCGAAGGACGGCCCGGCCGACATCGCCTTCCTCATCGCCGCCCCCGCGGGCGGTGACTCGACCCACCTCCAGCTGCTCACCAAGCTCGCGCGCGCCCTGGTGAAGCCCGCCTTCACCAACGCACTGCGCGACGCGGAGAGCGCCGAGCAGGTCGTCGACGAGGTCAACCACGCGCTCGGCGTCGCCCCTGCCGGCCGCACCGGCTCCCGCCACTGCTTCGCGGCCACGACGGCTGCCCCCGCGGCCGCGACGCCGCTCCGGCCGAGACTCCCGCTCCGGCCGCGGCCGCCGCCGGTGGCCGGCGCCGCCTGGTCGCGGTCACCGCCTGCCCGACCGGCATCGCGCACACCTACATGGCGGCCGAGGCCCTCGAGGCCGCGGCCGAACGGGCCGGTGTCGACATCGCCGTCGAGACCCAGGGCTCCGCCGGAGTCGACTCCCCTCTCGCACGAGACCATCGCGGCGGCCGATGCCGTGATCTTCGCGGTCGACGTCGGGGTCCGGGACCGGCGCCGCTTCGGCGGCAAGCCCGTGGTGTCCTCGGGCGTGAAGCGGCCGATCGACGAGGCCGACAAGATGATCGAGGAGGCGCTCCGGTACGCCGACGACCCGAACGCGCCCCAAGCGTCGAGGGCCACGGCGGCGACGCCGAGGCGACGAGCGAAGGCGAAGGGTTCGGCCGCTCCACGCGCGCCGGGTGCTGATGACCGGTGTCTCGTACATGATCCCGTTCGTCGCCGCGGGCGGTCTGCTGATCGCGCTCGGCTTCCTGCTTCGGCGGCTACGAGATCGTCGGACCGGGTGCGGCGAGATCGTGGTCAACAACACGCTCTTCAACCTGCCCGACCCGGACGCCCTCGGCCTCGACCACGCGCTGTTCGGCAGCGGGTTCTTCGCCTACATCGGCGCCGTCTTCTTCGTGCTCGGCGCGACGGCGTTCAAGTTCCTCGTCCCGGCGCTGGCGGGCTACATCGCCTACGCGATCGCGGACCGTCCCGGCATCGCGCCCGGGCTTCGTCATGGGCGCGCTCGCCGTCGACCTGCGGTGGCTTCGGCCTGCCGCAGAGCGGATTCCTCGGCGGCATCATCGGCGGCGTCCTCGCCGGTCTCGTGGCGCACTGGATCTCGCGCTGGAAGGTGCCCACCTGGGCACGCGGCCTGATGCCGGTCCTGGTGATCCCGCTGCTGGCCACGATCGATCATCGCCGGCCTGCTCATGATCGCCGTCCTCGGCAAGCCGCTCGGCTGGCTGATGGAGGCAGCTGACCGACGGCCTGAACAGCATGAGCGACGACCCCGGCCTCGCCATCCTGCTCGGCGTGATCCTCGGGCCTGATGATGGCCTTCGACATGGGCGGCCCGCTGAACAAGGTCGCCTACGCCTTCGCGACCGCCGGTCTCGGGGCCGCGGCCACCGCCGTCCGCGAACGCCCCCGAGCTCAAGATCATGGCCGCCGTCATGCTCGCCGGCATGGTGCCCGCCGATCGCCCTGGCCCTGGCCACGGTCGTCCGGCCCGGGCTGTTCAGCGTGCCCGAGCGCGAGAACGGCAAGGCCGGCTGGGCGCTCGGAGCGTCGTTCATCACCGAGGGAGCGATCCCGTTCGCAGCGGCCGACCCGCTGCGCGTGATCCCGTCGATCATGCTCGGCAGCGCCGTCACCGGCGGCCTGGCCATGGCCTTCGACGTCACGCGTGCGGGCGCCGCACGGCGGCATCTTCGTCCTGTTCGCCGTCGGCAACGTGATCGGCTACCTGATCGCGCTGGTCGCCGGCGTCATCGTCGGCAGCCACCGCCGTGATCGTCCTGAAGTCGATCGGCGCCCGCGACGCCGACCTGGCCACCGTCTGACCGTCCCGGTCCCACACCACCAACCCAAGGAGAAACATGCCCAGCAAGACCGTCGTCGTCGGCTCCGCCGTCGGCCTGCACGCCCGCCCCGCCGCGATCATCTCCGAGGCGGCCGGCGAGCTCGACAGCGAAGTGCTGATCGGGGTCCCCGGTGACGAAGCCGTCGACGCCAGCTCCGCCCTCCTGATCATGACCCTCGGCGCCGGCAACGGCGACACGGTCGAGGTCTCGGGCGACAACCAGGCCGACGTCGACAAGATCGCCGCCCTGGTCGAGCAGGACCTGGACGCCTGAGCCCAACGCTGACCCGTCGAAACTTTCGGACGGGTCAGCGTGCAGTTCTGACGGGTCAGCGCGGAGGGCGAGGTAGACCGCGCGCACGCCGACGGCGCGCTCCATCTCGTCGAGCACGCTGCCGAAGAACTGCTGCCGGTAGGTCTCGTCGGTCACCGTGGAGACCGTGAGGTAGAGGCTGGAGAAGGCCGCCAGGAACACCGACACCTGCACGAGCTGGACCGACAGGTTGCCCGCGCCAGGCAGATGAACGACCTTCTCGCCGGTCCAGCCGGCGACGATGCTCTGCTCCATGGTGACGGCCCCGAACACCATGAAGAACAGGAAGACCCCGACGGCCAGGAGCAGCACCTGGGTCGCCTGGATCACCACGAGGACGAGCACGAGGTTCCAGCGCTCGTAGCCCGTCACCTCGGCGTACGCCGCCGGGTCGCTGTCGGGGTCGTCGACGAGCTCGCGGGCCACCTGCTCCAGCGGGGTGCCCTCGGTCGACTTCAGCAGCAGCTCACGGTCCACGTGGTCGTCGGTGCGGTCGACCTCCTCGGGCAGCCGGACGAGCAGGAACGCCGCGGCGAGCGTGCCGAACAGCAGCGCGACCAGCCACAGCTCACCGCCGTCGAGGTGCGACGCGACCTCCCACGCCTCGGCGTTGACGAACAGGAACGTCACGAACAGGAGCAGCAGCGGCAACGCCCGGGTCATCATCGGCAGCAGGGTGCGGAGACTGCGGAACGTGCGGGCCAGTGCCCACGCGACGATCGGTCGTGCCTCGAGCGCCGTGAGCGCGTACCACGTGGCCACCACACCGAAGATCGTCCAGAGCACGGCCGGCAGGAAGCTCACCTCGTCGGCAAGCCAGCTCACCGCCACCGCCACCCCCGCCGCGCCGAGAACGGTCACGACGACCAGCGGCACCAGCCTCCGGGGACGCAGCGCGGCCCGGACCGCGGCCCGTTCCTCCGGGACGAAGTAGGCCAACCCGTGCTGGGTGAACCAGGCCTCCGTGTCGCCGACCGGATCCCCGGTGGTGGCCGTGCTCACGGCTCCGCCAGCAGCTCGCGGGCGCGGTCGACGTCGTCGCGCATCTGCTCGACGAGCTTCTCGACCGACTCGAACGCGACCATCCCGCGGAGCCGGTCGACGAAGGACACCTCGACCTCGACGTCGTAGAGCTCGAGGTCGTCGCGGTCGAGCACGTAGCTCTCCACCCGTCGGTCGCGTACGCCGTCGAACGTCGGGTTGGTGCCGACGCTGATCGCCGCCGGGAACACCTCGCCGGTGTCCCGCCGCCGCAACCACCCGGCGTACACCCCGTCCGCGGGAGCGGCGGCCACGCCACCGGTCGGCACGTTCGCCGTCGGGAAGCCGAGCTCCCGGCCGCGCTTGTCACCGCTGACGACGACGCCGCGGACAGTGAAGGGTCGACCCAGCGCCTCGGCGGCTCCGGCGACGTCGCCGGTGGCCAGGCAGGTCCGGATGTACGTCGACGACCACACCTGCGGGCCGCCGTCGAGCGGCACCCCCTCGGCCACGAACCCGCGGGACTCTCCCGCTTCGTGCAGCGTCGCCACGTCGCCCGCGGCCCGGCTGCCGAACCGGAAGTTGGCGCCGACGACAACCGCGGCGGCGTGCAGGCGGTCGACGAGCACCCGGTCGATGAACTGCTCGGGCGACCAGGCGGCCATGTCCCGGTCGAAGGGCAGCGCGAGCACCGCGTCCACCCCGGCCTCGACCAGCAGCTCGGCCCGGCCCTCGATCGAGGTGAGCGTGTCCGGCGCGTGCTCGGGTCGGAGCACGGCCATCGGGTGCGGGTCGAAGGTGACGGCGACGACGGTCAGCCCCTGGGCGTCGGCGACCTCGCGGGCACGCGCGATCACCGCCTGGTGGCCGCGGTGGACGCCGTCGAAGTTGCCGATGACCACGGCGGACCGGGCATGGTCGGCCGGGACCGCGTCGAGGGAACGCCAGATCTGCACCGGTGCAGCGTACTGAGCCCGGTGGCGGGGCCCGGCCATCAGGCGAACACCGCCACGGCCCGGGCGACACCCGCACGTGGTTCGTACAGCGCCAGGAACTCGCCGTCCGGGGCGAACACGGCCGTCAGCCCGTCGAGCTCGACATCCAGCCTTCGGCCGAACCGGACGTCCGCCGCCTGGTCGTCGTCGAGCTCGCGCACGGGGAAGGTCCCGCGCGCCGCCTCGGTCATCGAGACCAGGCTCAGCTCCTCGGCCAGCTCGTCGAGGGTGCGGGCGGCGTCCAGCCCGAAGCTCCCCACGGCGGTACGCCGCAGCGCGGTCAGGTGCCCGCCGACACCGAGCCTGGCGCCCAGGTCCCGGGCGATGGCCCGGATGTAGGTGCCGCTGGAGCAGGTCACCGACACGTCGACGTCGACCGTCTCGCCGGCCCCGCGGATGTCGAGCACGTCGAGCGCGTGGATGGTGACCGGCCGGGCCTGGAGCTCGACCTCCTCGCCGGCGCGCACCCGCTGGTAGGCACGCTTGCCGTCGACCTTGATCGCCGAGACGGCCGTGGGCACCTGCTCGATGTCGCCCACGAACTCCGCGAGCGTCGACCGGATCGTGGCCGGGTCGACGTCCGCGGCCGAGACGGTGGCGGTGGTCTCGCCCTCGGCGTCGTCGGTGGTGGTGGAGATGCCGAGGCGGATCGTGGCGTCGTACGCCTTCTCGGTCAGCATCAGGTGCCCGAGCAGGCGAGTGGCCCGGTTGACGCCGAGCACGAGCACGCCGGTGGCCATCGGGTCGAGGGTGCCGGCGTGCCCGACCTTGCGGGTGCCGGCGATCTTGCGGACGCGGGAGACCACGTCGTGCGAGGTCATCCCCGCCGGCTTGTCGACGACGACCAGGCCGGAGCGTTCCGTCACAGCTCGTCTTCGTCGGCGGTCTCGTCCTCCGCCTCGCGCGGCTTCTTGTAGGGGTCGGCCTCGCCGGCGTAGGTCTCCACCCGCCGCGCCGCGGCGGCCTCGTCCTGGGCGCGTGCCCGCGCCAGCACCTCGTCGAGGTGCCGGGCGGTCTCGGGCAGGGCGTCGGCGACGAACGTCAGCGACGGCGCGTGCCGCATCCCGAGCTGCTTGGCGACCTCGGAGCGCAGCAGGCCCTTGGCCGACTCGAGCGCGGCGGCCGTGGCCGCGAGCGCCTCCTCCTCGCCACCCGCGTCACCCAGGACGGTGTAGAAGATGGTGGCCTGCTGGGTGTCGCCGGTGAGCCGGACGTCGGTCACGGTCACGAACCCCAGACGGGGGTCCTTGATCCGCCGCTCCAGCATCTCCGCGACGATCACCTGGATCCGGTCGGCGATCTTCCGCACCCGTGGACTGGTCATGTTCCTACCCTCTCAAATGCGGAGTCGGCGTGCGCCCAGGGTCGCCCCCGAGCGCACGCCGACTCGGCGTTGGTTCAGCCGCGCGGGATCTCGCGCATCTCGAACGACTCCACGACATCGCCGATCTTGATGTCCTGGTAGTTCTTCAGCACCAGACCACACTCGAAGCCCTCGCGGACCTCGGACGCGTCGTCCTTCTCCCGCTTCAGCGAGGCCAGGTCGAGGGTGTCGGCCACGACCGCACCGTCGCGCAGCAGGCGCGCCTTGGCGTTGCGGCGGATCAGGCCGCTGGTCACCATGCAACCGGCGATGTTGCCGATCTTCGAGGAGCGGAAGATCTCGCGGATCTCCGCCTGGCCGAGGACGGCCTCCTCGAACTCCGGCTTGAGCATGCCCTTGAGGGCCGCCTCGATCTCCTCGATCGCCTGGTAGATGACCGAGTAGTACCGGATCTCGACGCCTTCCTTGTCCGCCATCTCGGTCGCCTTGCCCTGGGGCCGGACGTTGAAGCCGATGATGATGGCGTCGGAGGCTGCCGCCAGGTCGACGTTGGTCTCGGTGATCGCACCGACACCGCGGTCGATGACCCGCAGGCTGACCTCCTCGCCGACGTCGATCTTCGCGAGGGCGTCCTCGAGGGCCTCGACCGAACCGGACACGTCGCCCTTCAGGATCAGGTTGAGCTCCTGGCTCTCGCCCTTCTCCATGGAGGCCATGAAGTCCTCGAGCGTACGGCGGACGCGGCGCTTGGCCTGCATGGCCGCCCGCTCGCGCGCCTCACGCTTCTCGGCGATCTGGCGCGCCATCCGGTCGTCGTCGACCACGATGAAGTTCTGACCCGCACCCGGCACCGCGGTGAGACCGAGCACCATCGCGGGACGCGACGGGTCGGCTTCCTCGATGTTGTCGCCGTGCTCGTCGAGCATCGCCCGGACCCGGCCGTAGGCCGGACCCGCCACGATCGAGTCGCCCACGCGGAGCGTGCCGCGCTGGACCAGCACCGTGGCGACCGGACCGCGACCGCGGTCGAGGTGCGCCTCGACGACGAGGCCCTGGGCGTCCTGGTCGGGGTTCGCCCGCAGGTCCAGGGACGCGTCGGCGGTCAGCACGACGGCCTCGAGCAGCTTGTCCAGGTTGAGCTCGGACTTCGCCGAGACGTCGACGAACATCGCGTCGCCGCCGTACTCCTCGGGGATCAGGCCGTACTCGGTCAGCTGGCCACGGACCTTGGTCGGGTCCGCCTCCGGCTTGTCGATCTTGTTGACCGCGACCACGATCGGCACGCCGGCCGCCTTGGCGTGGTTCAGCGCCTCGATGGTCTGCGGCATCACACCGTCGTCGGCCGCCACCACGAGGATCGCGATGTCGGTCGCCTGGGCACCACGGGCACGCATGGCGGTGAACGCCTCGTGACCCGGGGTGTCGATGAAGGTGATCCGGCGCTCGTCGCCGTCGACCTCGGTCTGGACCTGGTAGGCACCGATGTGCTGGGTGATGCCACCGGCCTCCTTGTCGACGACGTTGGCGTTGCGCAGCGCGTCGAGGAGCTTGGTCTTTCCGTGGTCGACGTGACCCATGACGGTGACGACCGGCGGACGGATCGCGAGATCGCCCTCCTCGCCCTCGTCGGAGCCGAACTCGATGTCGAAGGACTCGAGCAGCTCGCGGTCCTCGTCCTCGGGCGAGACGACCTCGACGACGTAGTTGAGCTCCTCGGCGAGCAGCTCGAACGTCTCGTCGTTCACGGACTCGGTCGCCGTGACCATCTCGCCGAGCGAGAACAGCATCTGCACGAGCGCCGCCGCGTCGACGTTGATCTTCTCGGCGAAGTCGGTCAGGGACGAGCCACGGGCCAGCCGGACGGTCTCGCCGTTGCCCTTGCGGACGCGTACGCCGCCAATGGTCGGCGCTTCCATCTGCTCGAACTCTTGACGACGCGCCCGCTTCGACTTGCGGCCACGACGCGACGGGCCACCGGGACGCCCGAAGGCACCCTGGGTCTGGCCACGGCCACCGGGACGCCCGCGGCCACCGCCGCCGGGTCCGAAGCCGGGACCGCCACCGGGGCCACCGCGACCGGGGGCACCGGCACCGGCGGGAGCACCGCCGCGACCGGGAGCGCCACCGCGACCGGGAGCACCGCCACGGCCACCGGGACCGCCGCCGGGGCCACCACGGCCGGGACCGCCACCGGGGCCGCCACGGCTACCGGGGCCGGAGCCGAACGCGGCCGGGGACTTGGGCATCATCGCCGGGTTGGGGCGGGGCATGCCGGGACGGCCGCCCTGTCCGCCGCCACCCTCACGGGCTGCCGCGGGGCGCGGCGGGCGCTGGTCACCAGCGGCCGGGGGCGGCGTGCCCTCGGCGGCCGGCGGGGGCGCCGACGGACGGCGTCCCATGCCCTGGCTGGACGCGAACGGGTTGTTGCCCGGACGCGGGGCGCCGGGACGGCCGACGGGCCGCGGAGCGGGAGCCTTCGGCGTCGCGCCACCGGGTGCGGCGGAGGCCGCGGGGGCCTCCGGCTCGGCCGGGGGCTCGGGCGTCGGGGCAGGCTCCGCCACCGGCTCGGGGGCAGGAGGGGTGGGTGCGGGTGCCGCCTCGGGCTCGGCCGGGGCGGGCGCCGCCTTCTTGGCGGGTGCCTTCGGCGCCGGCGCGGCCTTCTTCTCGGCCTGCTCGGGGGCGGGAGCCTCGGTCGCCGCAGCCGTCTTCAGCTGGTCGCCGTACTCCTTCTTGAACCGCATCTCGACGGGAGGTTCGACCGTCGACGACGCCGACTTGACGAACTCCCCCATCTCCTTGAGCTTCTCGAGAACAAACTTGCTCTCGACACCGAACTCCTTGGCGAGTTCGTGGACTCGGGTCTTAGCCACGCTTCTCCTTCTGGCCCGAGTCCCGAGCTCCGCCTTGTTCCGGAGGGGGTGGTTCGGACCGTTAGTGGTTGTGCAAACTCATCGGAAAGTACTCATCGAGTGCTCATGAGCTGCTGCTCCAGTTTCTGTCGGTCTTTGTCACGGTCGGTCCTGCTGCGCGAGGTGGTCGGCCACCGGTGCGCTGGAGAGCCCCTGCTCGAGCCGGAGGGCCCGCGCAAATGCTCGCCTGCGCACCGCGAGGTCGTAACACGCCGGAATGGGGTGCAGGTGAGCACCTCGCCCGGGAGCCGTGCCGTCCGGATCGGGGACGACGGCCGGCTGGCCATCGGGTCCCGAGCCCGCGACGACTCGCAACAACTCGCGTTTGGCGGCTCGCTCCCGGCATCCGATGCACATCCGGACGGGACCCGTGAGGGTCGTGTCGTCCGGGCAGGCCGAGGACGTGGGTTTGCGCTCCACCGAAAAGCCACACTACCGCCATCGGCCAGCGGATTCCGAATGGGGGCGCGTCCGCATAGCGTGAACGCATGCATGAGGACGCGGTTTTCGACGAGCCGTTCACCAGCACAACACTCGACACCTCGATTTGGTTCCCGCACTACCTGCCGGCCTGGTCGTCGCGCGACGGCACCCGGGCGAGCTACCGGCTGGACGGCTCCGCGCTGACCCTCGACGTGCCCGTCGACCACCCGGTGTGGTGTCCCGGGGACCACAGCCCGCCGCTGCGGGTCTCGGGAATCCAGTCGGGGAACTGGTCGGGTCCGGTCGGTACGCCGTTCGGCCAGCAGCGGTTCCGGGAGGGCCAGCTGGTCCGCGAGGAGCAGCAGCGCCTGGAGGGCTGGCTGCCCGCCGGTGGGCGGGTCGCGATCCGGGCCCGGATGAGCCTGTCACCGCGGTCGATGGCGGCGCTCTGGATGAGCGGCTTCGAGGACGACCCGGAGCAGCTCCAGTGCGGGGAGGTCTGCGTGTTCGAGATCTTCGGGAACGCGCTGGCCGACGGCGGCGAGCCCTCGGCCGAGGTCGGCGTCGGCATCAAGGCCTTCCGCGACCCGGCGCTCACCCAGGACTTCGCCGCACCGCGGGTCCCGATCGACGTCGACCGACTTCCACACCTACGCCGTCGACTGGGACGCCGACGAGGCCGTCTTCACCGTCGACGACCAGGAGGTACGCCGCTGCCCCCGCCCGCCGACGTACCCGCTCCAGCTGATGCTCGCCGTCTTCGACTTCCCCGAGTGGTCGGTCGGCGACGACGACCACCTGGTCCCCGAGCTCGTCGTCGACCGGATCACCTCGGCGGTGGTCTGAGCGACAGCTCAGTCGGCCGGCTCGTCACTCCGGATGTCGATCCGCCAGCCGGTCAGCCGGGCGGCGAGGCGGGCGTTCTGGCCCTCCTTGCCGATCGCCAGCGACAGCTGGAAGTCGGGCACGACGACCCGAGCCGACCGGGCGTCGGCGTCGACGACCTCGACCGAGGTCACCTGGGCCGGCGACAGTGCGTGGGCGACGAGCTCGGAGGGGTCCTCGGACCAGTCGACGATGTCGATCTTCTCGCCGTGCAGCTCGGACATCACGTTGCGGACCCGCTGCCCCATCGGGCCGATGCACGCGCCCTTGGCGTTCACGCCCGAGGCCGTCGAGTGGACCGCGATCTTGGTCCGGTGTCCGGCCTCGCGGGCGATGGCGGCGATCTCGACGGTGCCGTCGGCGATCTCGGGGACCTCGAGCGCGAACAGCTTCTTCACGAGGTTGGGGTGCGAGCGGGACAGCGTGATCTGGGGGCCGCGCATGCCCTTGCGGACCGAGATGACCAGGCACTTGATCCGGGTGCCGTGGTCGTACTTCTCCCCCGGCACCCGCTCGCCGAGCGGCAGCAGCGCCTCGAGCTTGCCGAGGTTGACCATCACGTCGTCGGGGTTGCGGCCCTGCTGGATCACGCCCGAGATGATGTCGCCCTCCTTGCCGGAGAACTCGCCGAACCGGATGTCGTCCTCGGCGTCGCGCAGCCGCTGCAGCATGATCTGCTTCGCCGTGGTCGCGGCGATCCGGCCGAAGCCGTCGGGCGTGTCGTCGTACTCCCCGACCTTGTTGCCCTCCTCGTCGAGCTCGGCCGCCAGCACGGTCACGTGGCCGCTCTTGCGGTCCAGCTCGACCCGCGCCTGCTCCTGGGCACCCGCGGTCTTGTGGTACGCCGTCAGCAGGGCCTGCTCGATCGCCTCGACGAGGACGTCGAACGAGATCTCCTTCTCCCGCTCCAGCATCCGAAGGATGCTCAGGTCGATGTCCATCAGGCCTCCTTCGCCTTGGGGCGGTTGAACTCGATCTGGACCAGCGCCTTGGTGATGTCGGCGTACGCGATCTCGCGCGTCCGGCCGTCCACGTCCAGGCAGGCGGCGGCGTCGTCCGAGGACGTGATCCGCCCGGTGACCGTCTCGCCGCCGAGGTCCACCTTCACCAGCCGGCCGGCGTTGCGGCGCCAGTGCCGGGGCAGGGTCAGCGGCTTGTCCACACCGCGGGAGGTCACCTCGAGGGTGTACGGCTGCTCGCCCATCACGTCGGAGTCGTCCAGCACGCGCGAGACCTCACGGGTGGCGTCGGCGACGTCGTCGAGAGTCACGCCGCCGTCCTTGTCCACGGACACCCGCAGGATCCGGCGCTTGCCGGCAGGGGTGATGTCGATGGTCTCGAGGTCGAGCTCGAGCGCACGCAAGGGGCCGGCGAGTTCCGCCTCGATCTGGTCCCGGATGGCGTCCTGGCTGACCTTGCTCACGAGTGCGCGACCTCCTTGTGTAGTTGAAGAATCCCACGATAGCGGCTGGGGACCGGTCCGTTGTCGTGGGTGGCGCGGGCGTCGCGCCGTGCTCTGGGCCGCGGAGATAGGGTCGGCGCCGTGTCCCCTCCGCCCGGCGTCGCCGCCACCCGTCGTACGGCGCTGGCGAGCGCGCTCGGCGGGGCGCTGGCGCTGACGGGATGCGACGCGGAGCCGCCCGCCGCGGCACCCTCGCCGACCACCAGCCCGACGCACGAGCTCCACCCCGGACGACCCGGACGAGGCACTGGTCGACCAGGTGGTCGCGGAGCTCGACGAGCTGATCGGCCTGGTCTCGTCGGCGTCCGGTCGGCGGGCGCTCGAGCCGTTGATGACCAGCCTCGAAGAGCTGCACGTGGCGCACCGCGCGGTGCTCACGGAGGACCCGGTGTCGCCGGCCACCCGCCCCGCCCCCACCGGCTCCGTGGCCAAGGTCGAGCGGCTGGTCCGCCGCCGCGAGGGGAGCGCGCAGCGGCAGCTGGCCGACTGGTCGATCGCGGCCGAGAGCGGGGCTCTGGCCCGGCTGCTGGCGAGCATGTCCGCGGCGATCGCCCAGCAGCTCGCGGCGCCCGAGGGGCGGGACCGATGACCCTGCTCGACGCACTCCAGACCACCCTCGAGGGCGAGCACGCCGCCGTCTACGTGTACGGCGTCCTCGGCGCCCGCACCTCGAGCTCCGCCGAGCCGGAGCTGTTCGCCGAGATCTCGGACGGCGTACGCCGCCCACCGGGCGCGCCGCGACCAGCTGCGCTCGGTCGTGTTCGACGAGGGCGAGACGCCGGTCGCGTCGGAGCCGGCGTACGAGCTCCCGACCCCGCTCCGCACGCCCGACCAGGTCCGCGAGGCGGCGCTGGAGATCGAGCGGGCGTGTGCCACGACGTACGCCTGGCTGGTCGCGAACTCGGTCGCGGACCAGCGCCGGTGGGCGGTGAACGCCCTGACAAACACGGCGGTCCGCGAGCTCACCTTCCGAGGAAGTCCCGAGATCTTCCCCGGATCTGGTGAGCACGCGGACCGCTGATGGCCTGGACTAGGGGCCGGTAGTGACAGTCCAGCCCGGCTGTGGGGACCGGCTGGACTTTCCTTCCTGCGAAATCGTGCAACACGACAGGCAGTGCTGGCAGACGAATGCAGACTCACCTCTTTGCATTGCACAAACATGCAAATGGCACATTCCGGACTCGCGTGCCCGCTATCCGACAATCAGCCGCGGTAGGCCGTCCACATCTGGTCCATCCGCGAGCTCTGGCCCGGGGTGAAGTTGGTGTAGCAGCTGTCGTAGCTGTAGTCCATGTAGTTGTGGATCGGGTCCAGGCCCGGCAGCGAGCAGGAGTCGCGTCCCGCGGGGCAGCCGCTGGTCGAGCTGCCCTGGGCCGGGGTGTCCGAGACCTCGTCGTTGGTGCTCGTGCAGCCGCCCTGGAACGTGTGGTAGAGCCCGAACCAGTGCCCCGCCTCGTGGGTCGCGGTCTCGCCGAGGTTGTAGTTGGTGGCCGAGCCGCCGGGCAGCGAGGTGTACTGCACGCGGATCCCGTCGATGTCGGGGTCGCTCGAGTAGTCCCAGGGGAAGGTCGCGATGCCGAGGTAGGCGAAGTCGACCAGCCAGATGTTGAGCGCGTTCGCGCCGCCCTGCCGGGTCTGCGAGCGGTACGTCGCGGACTGCTGGTCCTGGTGCCACGCGTTGTTGTTGTAGCGGTCGACGCCGGCCAGCGTGAACGAGAAGCCGGTGTCGGTCGCGCCGGACCCGCCGCCACCGCCGAAGCTGTTGTTGAGCACGGCGATCTGCTGGTTGATCTGGCTGTCGGTGACGTCGCCGTTGCCGGCGGCGTCGCGCATCACGTGCACGTAGACGGGGACGGTGGCGGCGAGGCTCTGGGCCTTCTTCTTCTGCTTGGCCGACATCGCGTCGAGGCGGCGGTCGGTGCGGGCCTCGATCGCCCGCTGCTGGGCGAGGCTGATGGTCCGGTGGTCGAGGCCGGCGTGGCTGCCGCGGGCGGCGTCCGCCGAGTCGTGGCCCTCGGCCGTCAGGCAGGCGCGAGCCGATCCGTCCGGCGCCTGGGCGTGGGCAGGGGTCGTGAGCACGTTGAACGTCAGGGCTGTGGCGCCCAGGCTGATCACGGCTGCCTTCCCGAGCAGGTGCGTGATGCGCATGAAGGGTTTCCTCACGTGATGGGCCGCCGGGGTGTGGCGGCGCTGGACCTCGACCCTGCACCGGGGGCACGTCCGATATCGAGGGCCGACGCGGCTCAGGTCTGTGCATTGCACAAACATGAGGATGGTCTAGACCGGAGGCCGGTCAGGCCCAGCCGCGGACGACCCCCGGGATGTCGGCCAGCCGGTGCACCTCGGCGTCCGGCTCCCCCTCGGTGTGCCCGACCTGGTTGGGCGGGATGACGCTCAACGGGATGTGGATCGCCCGGAGCCCGGCGTTGTGGGCTCCCCACACGTCGTCGAAGAGCCGGTCGCCGACGTAGACGCAGCGGGCGGGGTCGGTCACGCCCACGGCGTCCATCGCGGCCCGGAATGCCCGCTCCGACGGCTTCGTCCACGGGATCTCGCTGGTGTAGACGTCGCCGTCGATGAGGTGGCGGACGCCGTCGCGGTCGAAGAAGCCCTCGTGCCAGGCCCGCGGCCAGATCGTGTTCGACAGCACGCCGACCCGGATCCCGTCGGCCCGGAGCGCCTCGAACATCGGGCCGGCCTCGGGGTCGGTGTAGGTGTGCGGCTCCCAGAACTCGTAGTACGCCGTGAGCAGCTCGGGGTCGTGCTCGAGCCCGGCCTCGTCGAACAGGTCGGCGACGGTGGAGCTCTGCTGGTGGTCGCGGCTCCTGCCCCAGATCGTGCCTCCGGCGGCGTGCAGCTTGGCGGTGATCTCGTCCGCGTCGTGGTGCGGGGCGTTCACCACGGCCTGGGCCAGGGCCAGCGACTCGGCGTGGAAGTCCACGTCGTGCCAGCGGGTGAGGGTGCCACCCCAGTCGAAGATGACGGCGTCGACGGGCATGGGAGGACCCTACGAGGCGGCGAACCCGTCGATCTCCTCGGCCAGCCGCGCGGGCTGGTCGAGGGAGACGAAGGTCAGCGCGTCGGGGAACTCGACCAGCCTGGCGTCCGGGAACGTCTCCACCAGCCGGTGCGCCAGGTCGACCTTGAAGAACCGGTCCTTCGGCGCCCAGCAGATCAGCACCGGCCGGTCGAAGGCGGGCAGCCGGGTCGCCACGTCGGCCAGGTCGCGCGCGCGCCAGGCCCGGGCGAACGCGGTGACGTCGCGGCGTACCCCCGCATCGGTGAGGTACGGCGTCACCCAGGGCCGGCTCTCGGCCGCCGTGAGGTCGCGACGCACCAGCCAGCCGAACCCGAGCCGGCTGTTGCGCAGCCGCGCGAGCCGCATGGGCTGCAGCACGGCACGCGCGGCCACCGGGTGCCGGGCCAGCCGGAAGAGCAGGTCGAACGGGAACGGCGGGAAGGTGTCGAACGCGTCGCAGTTGGTGAGCACCACGCGGCCGATCCGGGTGGCGTCCTCGTCCAGCAGGAACTGGCAGATCGCGCCGCCGGTGTCGCTGCCGACCAGCGTGACGTCGCTGAGGTCGAGCATCCGCAGGAACGACAGCACCAGGTGCGCCACGCCCCGCGGGGACAGGTCGGCGCCGGAGTTCATCGCGGTGGTGTGCGCGCCGAGCGGCCACGTGGGGGCGAAGGTGCGGAAGCCCCGCTCCCCCAGCCGCTCGGGCAGGTCGGCCCAGAGCGTGTGGTCGACGAGGAAGCCGTGCACGAAGACGACCGGCCTCCCGTCGACCGGGCCGGACTCGCGGAAGTGGACGCGACCGCCTGGGAGGTCGATCGTGTGCAGCTCCATCGATGGTTCCTCTCGTCAGCCCGCTGAGGGAACCGTAGACGGGGGTCGCGGGCGGTGCCAGAGCCGGGGCGTCAGGCCCGGACGATCCCGACCACGTGGTCGACCACCTGGTCGGCGGGCACGTTCTCCCGCTCGCCGGACGCGCGGTCCTTGACCTCGATGGTCCCGTCCACGAGGCCCTTGCCCACCACGACGATGGTCGGGACGCCGATCAGCTCGGCGTCCTTGAACTTCACGCCGGGGCTCACCTTGGGCCGGTCGTCGTAGAGCACCGCGATGCCCTGGGAGTCGAGCTCGTGGGCGACCCGCTCGGCGGCCGCGAAGACCGCCTCGTCCTTGCCGGTCGCGACGATGTGGACGTCGGCCGGCGCGACCTCGCGCGGCCAGGAGAGCCCGAGCTCGTCGAGGGTGCCCTCCGCGATCGCGGCCACCGCACGCGACGGGCCGATCCCGTAGGACCCCATGGTCACCGTCACGAGCTTGCCGTTCTCGTCGAGCACCTGCAGGTCGAGCGCGTCGGCGTAGATGCGGCCGAGCTGGAAGATGTGGCCCATCTCGATGCCGCGCGCGGCCTCCAGCGTGCCCTCCTCACAGTTCGGGCAGGCGTCGCCGTCGCGGACCTCGGCGGCCTCGATGGTGCCGTCGGGGGTGAAGTCGCGGCCGGCCACCAGGTCGATCACGTGGCTGCCGTCGACGTCGGCACCGGTCACCCAGCGCGTGCCCTCCACGATCCGGGGGTCGACGAGGAAGCGGATGCCGGTCTCGTTCTTCTCCCCCAGCACCCCGGGACCGATGTAGCCCTTGGCCAGAGCGGGGTACTTCTTGAACTCGGCCTCGTCGAAGGGCTCGACCTCGATCGGCTCCATCTGGCCCTCGAGCCGCTTCTGGTCGACCTCGCGGTCGCCCGGCACGCCGATGGCGATCGGCTCGCGGGTCCCGTCGGGATGCTTCAGGTTGACCAGGACGTTCTTGAGCGTGTCGGCGGCGCCCCAGGGACGGTCGTCACGCGGGAACTTCTCGTTGAGGTGGTCGACCAGCGTGTCGATCGTGGGCGTGTCCGGCGTCTGCTCGGCGTGCGCGGCGGGCGCGTCGTCGTACGCGATGGGGCTGGGGGGCCGGACCTGGACGGCCTCGACGTTGGCGGCGTAGTCGCAGTTCGTGCAGCGGACGTAGGTGTCCTCGCCGACGGCGGCGCGCGCCAGGAACTCCTCGGACTTCGAGCCGCCCATGGCGCCGGACGTCGCCTTGACGATGACGTACTCGAACCCGAGCCGGTCGAAGATCCGGATGTAGGCGTCGCGGTGCGCCTGGTAGCTGCGGTCCAGCCCGGCGTCGTCGACGTCGAAGGAGTAGGAGTCCTTCATCACGAACTCGCGGCCGCGCAGCAGACCCGCGCGGGGCCGCGCCTCGTCGCGGTACTTCGTCTGGATCTGGTAGATCCACAGCGGCAGGTCCTTGTACGACGAGTACAGGTCCTTCACGAGGAGCGTGAACATCTCCTCATGGGTGGGACCGAGCAGGTAGTCGTTGCCCTTGCGGTCCTTGAGCCGGAAGATCCCGTCGCCGTAGTCGGTCCATCGGCCGCTGGCGTCGTAGGGCTCGCGAGGCAGCAGCGCGGGGAAGGACAGCTCCTGGGCGCCGATCCCGTCCATCTCCTCGCGGACGATGTTCTCGATCTTGCGCAGGACGCGCAGGCCGAGCGGCAGCCAGCTGTAGATGCCGGGGGCGGCGCGGCGGATGTAGCCGGCGCGGACGAGCAGGCGGTGGCTCGGCACCTCGGCGTCCGCGGGGTCCTCACGCAGGGTCCGCACGAACAGGCTCGACATCCGGAGAATCATGAGTGAAGGCTACTTGCGGGTCAGGTGGCGCCGCGAACCAGTTACCCGTGCCGAGGTCAGGAGCGTCGGGCGGTCTTCACGGCGGCCCGGATCATCGGGAGCTGGAGCGGCAGCCGGCCGTAGGCGATCGCCTGGAAGCGGGTGTTGCGGCTGCGACGGGCGTCGTCGGCCATCTTCAGGTTGCCCGGGAACACGCCCAGCAGCAGCGCGGCGCTGGCCCAGCCGGCGGCCCGCCGGGAGCGCGGGTGCAGCAGGCCCACCGCGCAGGCGAGCTCGGCGACGCCGCTGCCGAGGATCACCTCGCGGTGCTTCGGCACGAACGACGGCATCAGCGGCTCGTACACCTCCGGCTTCACCAGGTGGACGGCGCCGCTCACGGTGAAGATGCCGACGAGCAGGGCGGTGTCCTTGGCGAGACTCATGCCGCGATCGTAGGTGTCAGAACATGATCGTCGCGAAGGTCTCCGACTGCCGGAAGCCGACCCGCTCGTACGCCGCCCGGGCGGGGCGGTTGAACTCGTTGACGTAGAGCGAGACGACCGGCGCGATCTCCGCCCGGACCAGCTCGACCACCGCCGCCATCCCGCTCACGGCGATCCCCTCGCCACGGCGGTCCGGCGGCACCCACACGCCCTGCACCTGCGCGGCGTACGGCGAGGCACACGCGACCTCCGCCTTGAAGACCAGCCGGTCCCCCTCGAACCGGGCGAACGACCAGCCCCGGGCCACGAGCTGGCTGACCCGGGTGCGGTAGAGCTCCGAGCCGCCGCCGTACTCCGGGCGAGATGCCGACCTCCTCGGTGTACATCGACACGCAGGCGGGGTAGACGAGGGCGAGGTCGTCGGTGGTGGTGCGGCGCACTCCGGGGTCGGGCTCGACCACGGGCGGCCCGTCGATCTCCATGTGCGGCTGGTCCCAGCGCAGCTCGCGTGGCCGGCCCCAGGTGGCTGCGACGCCGTCCCAGAAGGTGCGCACCGCGGACTGGGGTCCGACGACCGTGGAGACGGTGCGGCCGCGGGCCAGGGCGCGCTCGGCGAACACCCGGGCGTCGTCGGTGGTCGCCTGGACCGGCACCAGGTTGGCGCCCACGTGGCAGGCCGCCGTCAGCTCGCCGTCGCGGAACCGGCCCCACATCTCGCCGCCCAGCCAGCGGGGCTCGAGGTTGGTGGTCCGGGCGCGGTAGTCCGCGAACACGTTGACCACCGGGTCGCGCGCCGCCAGCTGCAGGAAGTCCGCGAGGTCGGCGTTGCCGAGGACGCGGACACCGTGGCGGGTCGAGAGCACGGGGGGAGCCTAGTTGGCCGCGCCGGAATCCGGAGGACGGAACGTACTCTGGCCACCATGCGGCCGCGGCAGGAGTGAGCCCTAGGAGACGGTGACCTCGGCGCCGGCGCCGTCGACGGACTCCATGCCCTCGGCGATCCGCATGGCCTCCTCGATCAGGGTCTCGACGATCTGCGACTCGGGGACGGTCTTGATCACCTCGCCCTTGACGAAGATCTGGCCCTTGCCGTTGCCGGAGGCGACGCCGAGGTCGGCCTCGCGGGCCTCCCCCGGGCCGTTGACGACGCAGCCCATGACCGCGACCCGGAGCGGCACCTCCATGCCCTCGAGGCCGGCGGTCACCTCGTCGGCGAGCTTGTAGACGTCGACCTGGGCGCGGCCGCAGGACGGGCAGGAGACGATCTCGAGCCGGCGCGGCTTGAGGTTGAGCGACTCCAGGATCTGGATCCCGACCTTGACCTCCTCGACCGGCGGTGCCGACAGGGAGACCCGGATCGTGTCGCCGATGCCCTGGCTGAGCAGGTGCCCGAAGGCGACGGCGGACTTGATCGTGCCCTGGAACGCCGGGCCGGCCTCGGTGACCCCGAGGTGCAGCGGCCAGTCACCGGCCTCGGCGAGCAGCTCGTAGGCCCGCACCATCACGACGGGGTCGTTGTGCTTGACCGAGATCTTGAAGTCGTGGAAGTCGTGCTCCTCGAACAGGCCGGCCTCCCAGACCGCTGACTCGACGAGAGCCTCGGGCGTGGCCTTGCCGTGCTTCTCGAGCAGCCGCTTGTCCAGGCTGCCGGCGTTGACGCCGATCCGGATCGACGTACCCCGGTCCTTCGCCGCCCGGGCGATCTCCTTGACCTGGTCGTCGAACTTGCGGATGTTGCCCGGGTTGACCCGGACCGCCGCGCAGCCGGCGTCGATGGCGGCGAAGACGTACTTCGGCTGGAAGTGGATGTCCGCGATCACCGGGATCTGCGAGTGCTGCGCGATCTCCGGCAGCGCGTCGGCGTCGTCCTGGCTGGGGCACGCCACCCGGACGATGTCGCATCCGGTGGCGGTGAGCTCGGCGATCTGCTGGAGGGTGCTGTTCACGTCGGACGTCAGCGTCGTCGTCATCGACTGCACCGACACCGGCGACTCACTCCCGACCCCGACCTTGCCGACCTTGATCTGGCGGGTGGGGCGGCGCGGCGCGAGCACGGGCGGTGGCAGGGCAGGCATGCCGAGGCCGACGGAGGTCATGGCCTCAGTCTAGGAGTGGGGGTGACGCCTGACCGAAAACCCCGGGGTCGGCAGGGCGACGACGTACGTCGGCACCGGTGGTTGAGGTGCGAGGCCGCCCGCGGCCGAGCCTCGAAACCCCGTGAGGTCGGGCAGGGCGGCGAGGTACGTCGGCCGAGCTTGTCGAGGCCTCACACGGTCGCCTGCGGTCTCTGCTTTTTCGGGTCACGTGGTTGCTCGCCGCTGTCGGTCGTCGCACTACTTCCGCCTGCTTCCCCTCTTGCGGTCTGCTCGGGTCGACCGCTGTGGTCGCCGTCCAAAGAATTTCTCAGAAAGTTGTCCACATCCCTGTAGAACAAGGGGTTTTCGGGGTCTGAGTGTCGGTGGTCGGTGCTTGGATTCTTCTATGGCAGCAGACGCGATCGAGCACGACACCGCAGGTGCGGTGCTCGCCTCTCGCGCGTGAACAACGCGCGATCGCGGACCAGGCCGAAGCCAGCCTGCTGCAGGCCGCGGTGGACTGGGCGGCGATGCACTCGACCGACTCGATCGACGAGGCGGAGATGCTGGTCGGGTACGGCGACCAGGGGATGCCGCTGGCCGGTGAGGGTGCGCCGTTGGTGGCGGAGTTCGCGGTCACCGAGTTCGCCGCCGCCCTCGGCCTGTCCACCGACGCGGGGAAGGCGTACGTCGGGCAGGCCCTCGAGCTGCGCCACCGCCTCCCGCGGGTGTGGCGGCGCGTCGTGCGCGGGTGACCTGACGGCGTGGCAGGCCCGCCGGATCGCCGAGCGCACCCTCCTGCTGTCCCGGGAGGCGGTGGCGTTCGTGGACGCCCACGTCGCGCCGACCGCGCACAAGATCGGCCCCTACCAGCTGCACGCGCTGGTCGAGAAGGCGATCGCCCACCTACATGCCCGACCTCGCCGAGGAACGACGCCTCGCGAAGGCCGACGGCCGCTACTTCACCATCGAGCCAGCAAGAGACTCCTACGACGGCACCGCCAGCGTGCACGGCGAGCTCGACCTCGCCGACGCCCACGACCTCGAGACCGCCGTCACCGGACTCGCCGCCCAGCTCAAGGACCTCGGCTCCGAGGAGTCCCTCGACGTCCGCCGCGCACTGGCCGTCGGCGAACTGGCGCGCCGTCAGCCTGACCTTCGACCTGAACCCAACGTCGGTCGAGCCTGTCGAGACCACACGCCGGCAGGTGGTCCTCTACGTCCACCTCACCGACGCCGCCCTGCAGGGCGCAGCGGGCACGGCCCGGCTGGAGCGCGGCAACAGCCAGGTCACCGCCGGGCAGGTCCGCGACTGGTGCCACACCGCCGGCAGTCGTGGTCGTGAAGCCGGTGATCGACCTCGACGCCCACGACCCGGTCGATCACCCGGTGGTGCCCGGACCGGCACGCCGAGACTCGTCACCCTCCGCGACCGACCTGCGTCTTCCCCTGGTGCAGCCGACCCGCACGCCGTTGCGACAAGGACCACTCCGTCCCCCACAACACGCGGCGGCCCGACCTGCCCGTGCAATTTGGCGCCCTTGTGTCGGCGGCACCACCGGATCAAGACCCACGGCGCCTGGACCTACCGCACGATCGAGCCCGGCACCTACCTGTGGACCTCGAAGCACGGCTACCAGTACCTCCGCGACACCACCGGCACCATCGACGTCTCCTCGCGACCGACCCCGGCCACCCGACTAGCTACCCCGCCCCACACCCCGCCCACGGGCGGGGCCACAGCCATGCCCGGACCGGCCAGCCAACCGGCGGGGCCTCAATCGAGACTGGCGGGCTGGTCCTCGGCGTCCATCTCACCGCCGAGGACGGCCTGGCGGAGCTGCGACTGGGTCTCGGCGTCGACGGAGCTGTGGATGTACCAGGTGAACCCGGGTGTCGTGCCGAAGGGCACGTAGTCCGCGGCCAGGACCGGCATCAGCCACGGGGGTTCGGTGGTGCCGCGGGCGATGACGGTGGGTGCCATCTGCTCGATGTCCTCGCCGAGCCCGGTGAGGCCACCGGGGTAGGTGTCGTCGACGTAGTCGTCCATGCCGAAGTCGAAGATCTGCTGCTGGAACGGGTTGGTCCGGCCGCTGATCACCAGCGCCTGCGGCGCCTCGACGGCGACGATGGTCGCGTCGGGCGGGAGGATGTCGAAGACCGCGTGGATCTCCTTGCGCTGCGTCGTCAGTACGTCGGACTTGGTGTCGACGGAGTGGTGGTACTCCCCGACCGTGACGACCACGGTCCACACCGCGACCAGGGCGATCGCCGCCCGCCAGTCGACCAGGTCGCGGACCTGGCGGGCGAGGTAGCCGACCCCGAAGACGGTCATCGGCAGCAGGCAGAAGATGTCGGGCCAGCCGTTGAAGACCCGCAGGGTCCAGATCACGCCCACCACCAGCCCGACGGCCGCAGCGGCGACCACGCGGTGCTCGGGATCCCGGCGGCGCGACGGCACGACGAGCGTGGCGAGTGCGCCGAGAACGAGCGCGACCGCCCCGACGACGATGGCCCACATGAACTCGCCGTACACCAGGCGGAGCAGGTCCCACACCTCGCTCAGGTCCGACTCCGCGCCCGGTTGGTCGGTGTAGCGCGCATGGATCAGCACGAAGCAGTCGAGGAACAGCCGCAGCTTGCCCATCGCGGCGTACCAGACCAGGAACACCGCCAGCGGCACCAGGCCGCCGAGCAGGAAACGCCCGAACGACCGCAGGCGTACGCCGCGCGGCAGCGCCCACAGCGCGGCGACGGCGAACGGCGCACCCACGAACAGCGCCGGCTGCCAGGTCAGCGTCGCCAGTGACACGAACACGCCCGCCCACCCGAAGCGGCGGTGGCCCACCGCCAGCATCGCGCAGAGCAGGAGGAGCACCATCGTGGTCTTCTCGCGCGGACCGTTGGTGGCGTAGGTGTTGAAGCCCGAGACCGCCATCAGCGCGACCGCGGTGGCGACGCCGGCGACGCGCGAGGACAGCAGCACGCGACCCACGAGGTAGGCCACCCAGATCGCGGCGGCGGACAGCACGAGGAACCACACCCGCATGGCGAGCACCTCGTCGACATCGAGCAGCCGACCGGCCAGCGCGCCGACCCCGGGCACGAGATGGCTCAGCGGACCGAGCCGGTTGATGACTCCTTCGTACGGCGGCACGCCCTCGGCGACCTGCTGGCCGGCGTACGCGTAGAGAGCGAGGTCGCGGCTGAGGTACCCGTTGAAGCCCTGCACCGCGAAGACCACCGCCGCGAGCACCGCCAAGGCCGGGCCGAGCGGGTCGACCGGCCACCCGCGCAGGTCCGGCAGGCGCACGCGAGACGGTGCGCTCTGGAGCATCACCGGCTCAGGACTCGAGGTGGAGCGGCACGACCAGGTCGGCCACGATCAGCACCACGCCCATCACCAGGATCGCCGAGGCGACCACGTAGGCGATCGGGAGCAGCTTCGCCACGTCGACGTACCCCGGGTCCGGCTGGCCGCGGAGCCGGGCGAACCCGCGCCGCACCGCCTCCCACAGGGCACCGGCGATGTGACCACCGTCGAGCGGGAGCAACGGGATGAAGTTGAACATGCCGATGAAGAAGTTGAAGCCGGCGATCAGGAGCAGCAGGAAGACGAGCTTCTCCTGGACCGGGAACTCCTCGTGCGCGACGGTCTCACCGGCCAGCCGGCCACCGCCGACGATGCTGACCGGGCTGTCGGCCTTGCGCTCCTCGACGCCGACGATCGCCTGCGAGACCTCCCAGACCTTGACCGGCAGCGCGCCGAGCGCCTGGACGGTGTCCACGGTCATGTGGCCCATCTGCTCGATCGTGTAGATCGGCCCGCCGGTCGTGATCTCGGTGTGCGAGGTCGGCACCACGCCGAGGAACCCGACCTCGATCTCGGTGGCGTCCGTGGCCGACGTGGGCCGCGGGGTCACCAGCGTGTTCGTGGTCGTGGTCAGCTCGCGGCCGTCGCGCTGCACGACGATGACGGCCTCGCCGTTGTCGTTCTCGCGGATCATCCGCTGGAGCTGGGTCCACTCGGTCACCTCGGTGCCGTTGAACTCGAGGATGGTGTCGCCCGGCTGGAGCCCGGCGTCCTTCGCCGGCGCCACCGGGTCGGCGGACGTGCACTTGCGGCCGGTCTCGTCGGCCGGCACCACGCAGTCGGACACCTCGTCGATGACGGGCTGGCCGGCGTCCGGCTCCTGCGTGCGCTGACCGTACGTCGCGAAGACGGCCATGAAGATGAAGAACGCGATCAGGATGTTCACCGTCGGCCCGCCGGCCATGACGATGACCTTCTTCCACCAGGCCATCTTGTAGAACAGCCGGTCGGAGTCCTCGGGGCGGATGTGCTCCCACTCGGCCGCGCGCGCGTCCGAGATGAGCTGGGTGAAGAGCCCGGTGTTCGACTTGCGCAACCGGACGACGCGGTTGCCGTCCTCGTCGTACACGGGGTGCTCGCGGTCCTCGTCGAGCTCCTCCGCGCCCGGCGGCAGCATCCCGACGATCTTGACGTAGCCGCCGAGCGGGATCGCCTTGACGCCGTACTCCGTCTCGCCCTTCTGCGTGCTCCACACGGTCGGCCCGAAGCCGATGAAGTACTGCGTGACCTTCCCGCCGAACTTCTTCGCCGGGATCATGTGACCGAGCTCGTGCAGGCCGATCGACGCCAGGATGGCGACGACGAAGATCACCACCCCGAGCAGGTAGTAGAGCGGGGTCATGCGGTCCTTCCGACGAGTTCGTGAGCGCGGGCGCGGGCCCACGCGTCCGCCGCGAGGACGTCGTCGACGGTGAGCTCTTCCTCCGAGGGTACGTCGTGATCGGCAACGACGCTGGCGACAGTCGGGACGATGTCGGTGAACGGGAGGCGACCGCCGAGGAACTCCTCCACGCACACCTCGTTGGCCGCGTTGTAGACGGCCGGGGCCGTGCCGCCGAGCTCCCCGGCCCTGCGGGCGAGCGACACGGCCGGGAACGCGTCGTGGTCGAGCGGGTGGAACTCCCAGGTCTCCGACGTCGTCCAGTCGACGGCGGGGGCGGCGTCCGGGACCCGGTCCGGCCAGCTCAGGCCGAGGGCGATCGGGATCAGCATGGTCGGCGGGCTGGCCTGCACCAGCGTCGAGCCGTCGACGAACTCCACCATCGAGTGCACGACGCTCGTCGGGTGCACGACGACCTCGATCCGGTCGAACGGGATGTCGAAGAGCAGGTGGGCCTCGATCACCTCGAGCCCCTTGTTCACCAGGGTCGCGGAGTTGATCGTCACCACCGGCCCCATGTCCCAGGTCGGGTGGGCCAGTGCCTCGTCGACGGTCACGCCGGCGAGCTCCTCGCGGCTGCGGCCGCGGAACGGCCCCCCGCTCGCGGTGAGCACCAGCCGGCGTACCTCCTCGGGGCTGCCGCCGCGCAGGCACTGGGCCAGGGCGGAGTGCTCGGAGTCGACGGGCACGATCTGGCCGGGCTTCGCGCGCCCGGTCACGAGCGGCCCGCCGATGATCAGGCTCTCCTTGTTGGCGAGCGCGAGCGTGTTGCCGGCGTCCAGCGCGGCCAGCGTCGGACGCAGCCCGACGGCTCCGGTGATGCCGTTGAGCACGACGTCGGCGGGGTACGCCGCCGCCTCGACGCTGGCGTCCTCCCCCAGTCCGTGGACCGCGGGCGCGAACTCCGCGACCTGCCGCTCGAACAGGTCCGGGTTGCCGCCGCCGGCGGTCAGGCCGACCACCCGGAACCGGTCGGGGTTGGCCCGCACCAGGTCGAGGGCCTGGGTGCCGATCGACCCGGTGGAGCCGAGGATCACGACGTCGCGGGAGGTCACCCGGTCATCCTCCCAGTTCCCCGCCACCCGGCAGAAATCCCGCAGCGGGTCCGGAAATCGTCGCGGGACGCCCCCTGCACGAACGGAACCGCAGGTCCTAGGCTCGACCCATGACCGAACCCACCGTCCTGAGCCGCACCGGCGGTCCGGCCCTCCCCCAGGAGCGCCGCCTCGTCACCGAGATCCCCGGGCCGGAGTCGCGCGCCCGCCTGGAGCGGAAGAAGGCGCACGTCGCCGACGGGGTCGGGACCATGCTGCCGGTCTTCGTCGAGGCCGCCGGCGGCGGCGTCATCCTCGACGTCGACGGCAACTCCCTGATCGACCTCGGGTCGGGCATCGCCGTCGTCAGCGTCGGGAACGCCGCGCCCGCGGTGGTCCGCGGGGTCACCGAACAGGTGGCCGCGTTCACCCACACCTGCTTCATGATCACGCCGTACGACGGCTACGTGGACGTGTGCGCGACCCTCGCCGAGCTGACCCCCGGCGACCACGCGAAGAAGTCCGCGCTGTTCAACTCCGGCGCCGAGGCCGTCGAGAACGCCGTCAAGATCGCGCGCGTCGCCACCGGCCGGGACGCCGTCGGCGTCTTCGACCACGCCTACCACGGCCGCACCAACCTCACGATGGCGATGACCTCGAAGAACATGCCGTACAAGAACGGCTTCGGCCCGTTCGCCGGCGAGGTCTACCGGGCGCCGATGTCCTACCCGTTCCGCGACGGGCTCTCCGGCGAGGCGGCCGCGGCCCGCGCCATCGACGTGCTCGACAAGCAGGTCGGCGCCGACAACCTCGCCTGCGTGGTGATCGAGCCGATCCAGGGCGAGGGCGGCTTCGTCGTCCCCGCGCCCGGCTTCCTGCCGGCGCTCGCGGCCTGGGCCGCCGACAAGGGCGTGGTGTTCATCGCCGACGAGATCCAGACCGGCTTCTGCCGGACCGGCGACTGGTTCGCCAGCGACGAGGAGGGCGTCGTGCCCGACCTGGTCACGACCGCCAAGGGCATCGCCGGCGGCCTCCCCCTCGCCGCCGTCACCGGCCGCGCCGAGCTGATGGACTCGGTGCACGCCGGCGGCCTCGGCGGCACGTACGGCGGCAACCCGGTCGCCTGCGCGGCGGCCCTCGGGTCGATCGAGGAGATGCGGACCCACGACCTCGCCGCCCGGGCCCGCGAGATCGGCGCCACCATGCACTCCCGGCTCACCTCGCTGCGCGAGGAGCACGCCGTGATCGGCGACCTCCGCGGCCGCGGCGCGATGATGGCGATCGAGCTCTGCACCCCCGGGACCACCGACCCCGACCCGGCCCGCACGGCCGCCGTGTCGGCGTACTGCCACCAGCAGGGCGTCGTCACCCTGACCTGCGGCACCTACGGCAACGTGTTCCGCTTCCTGCCGCCGCTGTCGATCTCCGACGCGCTGCTGGAGGAGGCGTTCGACGTCGTGGCGGAGGCGTTCGCGACCACCGCCTGACCGCCTGCGCTCAGTCACAGGGTCGGGGTCAGCGCGCCCCGGTCATCGTCTCCGCGGTGCTGCCCGAGAGCCGCTGGGCGAGGTAGATCGGGATCGCGGACAGCAGCATCAGGAACGCCGCGACCACGTTGACGATCGGCGCCTGGTTGGGCCGGAAGAGGTTCTGGAAGATCCAGAGCGGCAGCGTCTGGTCGTGGCTGCTCGCGGTGAACGTGGTCACCACGATCTCGTCGAAGGACAGCCCGAACGACAGCAGCGCGCCCGCCAGCAGCGCCGACCGCAGCATCGGGAAGGTCACCAGCCGGAACGTCGTCCAGCGTCCGGCACCGAGGTCCATCGACGCCTGCTCGAAGCCGCCGCCGAGCCGCTGGAAGCGCGCCTGGACGTTGTTGAAGACGGTGACGATGCAGAACGTCGCGTGCGCGATCACGATCGTCCAGAGGCTCAGCGGCACGCCGAGGATGGTCCGGAAGCCGTTCTGGAAGGCGAGTCCGGTCACGATGCCGGGGAGCGCGATCGGCAGGATGATCAGCAGCGACACGACGTTGCGCCCGAAGAAGCGGGTACGCCGCAGCCCCATCGCCGCCAGGGTCCCGAGCACGAGCGCGACCAGGGTCGCGAGCGCCGCCACCTTCAGGCTGGTCACCAGCGCGTCCCGCGCGCCCACGCTCTCGGAAGCGAGCTGCCACCAGTGCAGGGTGAGCCCGGAGGGTGGCCAGCCGAACGTGTTGTCGGTGTTGAACGAGTTGACGACCACCAGCATCAGCGGCACGTAGATCGCGATCAGCACCAGCACGGTGAAGAACGTGAGGGCGGCCCGGAGCCCGCGGGACATGGTCATCAGAGGTTCTCCAGGGCACCCGTGCGCCGCGCCGCCGCCAGGTAGGCCAGCATCACGACGATCGGCACCGTCGCCACCGCCGCCGCGAACGGCAGGTTGTTGGCGGCACCGGAGTTGTCGTAGACCACGTTGCCGAGCAGCTGGCTGGTGCCGCCGACGATCCGGACCGCGATGTAGTCGCCCATCGTCAGCGAGAACGTGAAGATCGACCCGGCCACGAACGCCGGGAACGCCATCGGCAGCACCACCCGCCGGATGGTCAGCAGCGAGCGGCCACCCAGGTCGGCCGAGGCCTCGAACAACGAGTCGGGCACCCGCTCCAGGCCGGCGAAGATCGGCAGGATCATGTACGGCAGCCACAGGTACGCCAGGGTGATCGTGGTGGCGGTCAGCCCGTAGCCGGGGCTGCTGAGGCCGAACGGCGCCGCGATCCACGCGATCGGCCCGTCCGCGGCGAACATCCCGCGCCACGCGTAGGCCTTCACGAGGTACGACGCCCACAGCGGCATCAGCACCGCGATCACCAGCAGCCGCTGGGTCCTCGGCGAGGCGATCTTCGCCATGTAGAGCGCGATCGGGAACGCCAGGACCGCGTCGATGGCGGTGACCAGCAGGGCGATCCCGATCGTGCGGACGGTGATCGTCCGGTAGACCTCGACGGTGAACAGCTGCTCGAAGTTCTCGAGCGTCCAGGTCCGCTCGATCGCTCCCGTGAAGTCGTTCTGCGTCCACAACGAGGTCATGAGGAGCGCCGCCAGGGCCCCCAGGTAGGCCACTCCCAGCCACAGCATCGGTGCCGTGAGGAGCATGCCCACCCGGAGACCCGGGCGGCGATCGATCATCGACGTCAAACGATCAGCCCTTCACCTCGGTCCACGCCGTCGTCCAGTCGCCGTAGTCGGTGCACGACACATCCGTGCGCCCGTCGAGGCACTGCTCGATCGGCGTGGTCCAGTACCAGATCTGCGAGGCGTAGTCCTCGTCGCCGGCGTGGAACGTCTCGCAGTGTCCCTCGCTGGCGATGTCGCACGCCTTCGCGTTGGCCGGCGCCTCACCGAAGTACTCCGCGACCGCGGCGTTGGCCTCGGGGCTGATGATGTGGTCCATCCAGGCGTAGGCACAGTTCTTGTTCTCCGACTCCGACGACACCATCCAGGTGTCCGACCAGCCGGTCGCGCCCTCCTCGGGAAGGGTGACCTCCACCGGGACCTTCTCGCCCTGCGCGACGTTCGCGATGACCTGCCAGGTCGTGCCGACCACCGAGTCGCCGGTCGTGAAGGCCTGGACCTCCTTGAGGTAGTCCGACCAGTACTCACCGACGTGCTCGCGCTGCGCCTTGAGCAGGTCCACGGCCGCCGCCAGCTGGTCCTCGTCGAGCGCGTACGGGTGCTCGATCCCGAGGTCGGGCTGGGTCTTCATGAGGTACAGCGCGGCGTCGGCGATGTAGATCGGCGAGTCGTACGCCGTCACCTTGCCGGAGTAGTCCGAGGCACCGTCGAACACGACGCTCCAGCTGGTCGGTGCCGGCTCCACCTCGTCGGTGCGCCACATCAGCAGGTTGGCGCCGTAGCCGTGCGGCACGCCGTACATCTGGCCGTCGACGGAGTTCCAGTCGCGGTCCTTGAGGTAGTCGTAGACGTCGGCGTAGTTCGGGATCAGGTCGGTGTTCACCGGCTCGACGTCGCCCGCCGCGATCAGCCGCAGCGAGGCGTCACCGGACGCCGAGACCACGTCGTACTCGCCCGACCCCATCAGCTGCACCGCCTCGTCGGAGGTGGCGAAGTACTTCACGTTGGCCTGGCAGCCGGTCTCCTCCTCGAACGGTGTCACCCAGTCGACCGACTTGTCGGTGCTGCCGTCCTCGGCGTAGCCGGGCCAGGCCAGGATGTTGACCTGGCCCTCCATCTCGCCGAGCTCTTCCAGCATCGGGAGGTCGGGCGGCTCGAAGCCCTCGGCCCCCGGGGCCGACCCACCGTCGTCGTCGCCACCCGAGCTGGTGCCACACGCCGTGGCCAAGGCCAGCACCATCGCGCTGGCCAGCACGGTCATCCGCTTCGCGGTTCTCTTCATCGTGTCTCCTCCTCAGGGGACGCCTCCGGGTTGGTTGTGCTCCCTCCCAGGGACACCAGGTGGTCGCGCCGCCAAGTCAGCACGACGGGTTGATCGCGCCGCTCCAGGGCAGCGTCGATCGAGCGGTCGGAGTTCTGGTGGGCGACGGTCAGCGTCGCCCCGGCCTCGAGGTCGACGACCGAGTTGGTGGTCGCGCCCATGTAGACCACCTCGCGGACCACGCCGTGCGCCACGCAGGTCTCGTCGGTCCGCGGTCGGCGCGTCGTCCGGCGCCACCATCAGGACCTTCTCGGGCCGGATCACGAAGGTGCCTTCGGCGCCGATCAGCTTGCGGGCCACGTCGCCCTCGAGCAGGTTGGAGGTGCCGACGAAGCCGGCCACGAACGCGCTGGCCGGGTCCTCGTAGAGCTCGACCGGGGTGGCCAGCTGCTCGATCCGGCCCTCGTTGAAGACGGCGATCCGATCACTCATCGTCAGCGCCTCCTCCTGGTCGTGGGTCACGAACACGAAGGTGATGCCGACGTCGCGCTGGATCTCCTTGAGCTCGATCTGCATCTGCCGCCGGAGCTTGAGGTCGAGCGCGCCGAGCGGCTCGTCGAGGAGGAGCACCTTGGGCCGGTTGACCAGTGCCCGCGCCAGGGCGACCCGTTGCCGCTGGCCGCCGGACAGCTGGTGCGGCCGCCGGTCGGCGTACCCCTCGAGGCGGACGGTCGCCAGCGCCTCGTCCGCCCGCTGGCGGCGCTCGGGCTTGGCGACCTTCTTCACGCGCAGGCCGTACTCGACGTTCTGGCGCACGCTCATGTGCGGGAAGATCGCGTAGTCCTGGAAGACGGTGTTCACGTCGCGGTCGAACGGCGCCCGGTCGGTGACGTCGTCGTCGCCGAGCAGGATCCGTCCGGTGGTCGGCCGCTCGAAGCCGGCGATCAACCGCAACACGGTCGTCTTGCCCGATCCCGAGGGGCCGAGCATCGAGAAGAACTCGCCGTCCGCGATGTCGAGATCGAGGTCGTCGACGGCGCGCACCTCGTCGAAGTGCTTGCTCAGGCCCCGCAACGAGATCGCCATCGGCATGGCCGCACCGTAGCGATCCCGGCCTTCGACTTCCACGGTCGACTGGCCGTCTCACGACGATTTACGCGGTTGTGACCATGTTGTGACGTCGGTTTACGCGGGATCGAGCTCCTGTCTGCCCCACGGACTGCCGTACTCGGTGAGCAGGTCGAGGAACGGAACCGCGTCGAACGCCTCCGGTCCGAGCACCCCGGCGCCGCTCCAGGCGCCGCGGCTGAGCAGCTCGAGCGCGACCACGGGGTTGATCGCGGTCTGCCAGACGACGCACTGGTGGCCGTACTCCCGCATCGTCCACTCGTTGTCGACCACGTGGTAGAGGTACGTCGAGCGCGGCCCCGTTGGATTTCCTGGCCGTCCTTGCCCTTCCCGGTGACCCACAGGCCGGCGCAGGTCTTGCCCTTCATCCGCGGCCCGACGGTGGCCGGGTCCGGGAGCACGGCGGCGACCACGTCCCGCGGGCTGACCTCGACGCCCTTCACCCGGACCTTGTCGGTGCGGTCCAGGCCGAGCGTGTGCAGCACCTTGAGGATGTTGATGAACTCGTCGCCGAGGCCGTACTTGAACGTCGCCCGCTTGCAGTCGACCCAGCGCGGCATGAGGAGCACCTCCTCGTGCTCCACGTTCACGCACTCGACCGGGCCGATCCCCTCGGGGAAGTCGAAGACCTCCGGCTCGCTGAACGGCGGGGTGGTGAACCACTCGCCGTCCTGCCAGATGACCGGCGGGTTGAGGCATTCCTCGATCGTCGTCCACATGGAGAACGACGGCGCGAAGATCTCGTTCCCGTCGTCGTCGGTCACCGTGAGGTTGGCGCCGTCGCGGGTGCCGAGCTCGTCGATCTCGCTGAACAGGTGGTCGGCGGCGTACCGCGCGAACACGTCGGAGAGGCCGGGCTCGACCCCGATGCCGACCAGGGCGAGCCGGCCGGCCGACTCCCACTCCCCCGCGACCGCGAACTGCTCGTCGCCGAGCTTCACGCCGGTCTTCTCGTACGGCGCGTCCGGGTGCGGCTTCGACAGGGACATCGCCATGTCGAGGTAGTCCGCTCCCGCCGCGATCGCACCGTTGAAGATCGACATGTTGAAGATCGGGTCGACCGCGTTCATCACGTGCGTGATCTGGTGCTCGCGGCACAGCGCCGTCACCGACTCGGCCGACGAGGCGTCGATCTGCGCGGCGGCGTACCGCTCGTCGGCGGCCGCCGCCTTCTCGGCCCGCGCCGGGTCGTAGTCGGCGATCACGATCGCCTCGTAGAAGTCGCGCCGGGCGGCGATGGCGGCGAACGCCGCGCCGACGCCGCCGGCGCCGACGAGCAGGATCTTCATGTCTTCTCCTTGGGCATGACTTGTCCTTGGGCGTCGTCAAACGTGGTTCATGGCAAGGCGGAGGAGCGAAGGCGGCCTTTGAGCGAAGCGGGCCGTCGAGCGACGACAACGCAGCCAGGTGCCGCGTTTCACGGCGCCTACTCGCCGATGTAGGACATGACGTGCTTGATCCGGGTGTAGTCCTCGAGGCCGTACATGGACAGGTCCTTGCCGTAGCCGGAGTGCTTGAAGCCGCCGTGCGGCATCTCCGCCACGATCGGGATGTGGGTGTTGATCCACACCGCGCCGAAGTCGAGCTTCTTGGCCATCCGCATCGCGCGGCCGTGGTCCTTGGTCCACACCGACGACGCGAGGCCGTACTTCACGCCGTTCGCCCAGGCCAGCGCCTCCGCCTCGTCGGAGAACCGCTGCACGGTGATGACCGGGCCGAAGATCTCGTCCTGGATCTGCTCGTCGTCCTGGTTGAGGTTCGAGAGCACGGTCGGCTCGTAGAAGTAGCCGGCCTCGCCCTGCCGGTGGCCACCCGTCTCGAGCCGCGCGTGGTCGGGCAGGCGGTCCACCATGCCGGTCACCCGCGCCAGCTGGTCGGGGTTGTTGAGCGGCCCGTAGAGCACGTCCTCGTCGTCCGGCAGCCCGGTCTTGGCCTCCTTGGCCTGCTCGGTCAGCGCGGCCACGAAGTCGTCGTGCACGCCGGGACCGGCGAGCACGCGGGTGGCGGCGGTGCAGTCCTGGCCGGCGTTGAAGTAGCCCGCCTCGGCGATCCCGCCGGCGGCCTTCTCGATGTCGGCGTCGTCGAAGACGATCACCGGCGCCTTGCCGCCGAGCTCGAGGTGCACCCGCTTCAGGTCAGGTGCGGCCGACGCCGCGACCTGTGCTCCGGCGCGGATCGAGCCGGTGATCGCGACCATCTGCGGAGTGGGGTGCTCGACCAGCGCCCGGCCGGTGTCGCGGTCGCCGGTCACGATGTTGAGCACGCCGGGCGGCAGGAACTCCTGGGCCAGCTCGCCCAGCAGCACCGAGGAGGCGGGCGTCGTGTCGGACGGCTTGAGCACGATGGTGTTGCCGGCCGGCGAGCGCCGGGGCGATCTTCCAGATCATCATCATCAGCGGGTAGTTCCACGGCGTCACCTGGCCGACCACGCCGATCGGCTCGCGCCGGATCATCGAGGTGTGGTCGGTCATGTACTCCCCGGCCGACCGGCCCTCGAGCACGCGCGCGGCGCCGGCGAAGAACCGGATCTGGTCGATGCCCGGCGGCAGCTCCTCGCTCGCGGTCAGGCCGAGCGGCTTCCCGGTGTCCTTCGACTCGGCCTTCACGAACTCGTCGGCCCGCTCCTCGAGCGCGTCGGCGATCTTGAGCAGCGCCTTCTGCCGCTCGGCCGGCGTCGTGTCGCCCCAGGCCTCGAAGGCCTTGGCCGCTGCGCCGTACGCCGCGTCGATGTCCTCCGCGCCGGACATCTGCGCCTGCGCGTACACCTCGCCGGTCGTCGGGTCGAGCACGTCATAGGTCTCGCCCGACTTCGCGTCGGTCAGCTTGCCGTTGACGACGTTCTGGAACGTCTGGTCAGCCATCTCCGGGGATCCCTCCGTCTTTTGGTCTCGGTGGGGCGAGCCTAGCCACGGCGCAACGGATTCTGTAGGGGTGACCGGTCCGGACAGACGGATTCCGTCAGGGAAGACGGGTCAGGCTTCGAAGACCGGCCGTCCGTCGATCCACGTCGAGACGACCTGCGCGGCGCCGATCTCCTCGGCCGGGCCGGTGAACGGGTCCCGGTCGAGGACGACCAGGTCGGCGACGGCGCCCTCGCGGAGGACGCCGGCGTCGTCGCGGTGGTTCACCCACGCCGAGCCCGAGGTGTACGCCGCGAACGCGGTCTCGAGGGCCAGCGCCTGCTCGGGGAGGAACGGCTCGGTCCCGGCGCGGCCGGTCTCGCCGTACGTCGTCCGGGTGACCGCGGTGTGGATCGCGGCCAGCGGGTCGGGCGTGCTGACCGGCCAGTCGCTGCCGGCGACCAGGCGGGCGCCGGTCCGGTGCAGGTCGCCGAACGGGTACTGCCAACGCGACCGCTCCTCCCCCAGGAACGGGATGGTCAGCTCGGTCATCTGCTCCTCCAGGCACGCCCACAGCGCCTGCATGTTGGCGGCCACCCCGAGCTCGGCGAAGCGCGGCACGTCGTCGGGGTGGACCAGCTGGAGGTGGGCGATGTGGTGGCGCAGGTCGCCGTGGTCCGCGCCCAGCCGGTCGCGGGCGTGCGCGAACGCGTCCAGCGCCTCGCGCGCGCTGCGGTCGCCGATCGAGTGCACGTGCACCTGGAACCCCTCGGCGGAGAGCGCGGCGACGTAGCCCGGGAGCGCGGCGGGGTCGACGAACGAGTGCCCCGCGTTGTCGGTGGCGTGCCCGCAGCGGTCGAGGTACGGCGCGGTCATCGCCGCCGTGAAGTTCTCGGCCACCCCGTCCTGCATGATCTTGACGCTGGTCGCCCGGAACCGCTCGTGGGCGTAGGCCGCGCGCCGCTCGACGAGCGAGGCGATCTGCTCCTCCCCCTGCTCGCGGTCCCACCACAGCGCCCCCACGACGTACGACGTGAGCTCACCGGAGGCGGCCGCGTCCCGGTAGGTCAGGCCCGGGTCCTGCATGCCGGCGTACCCGCCGACGATCGCGTCCTGCCAGCCGGTGACCCCGAGCGAGTGCAGGTAGCGCTGGCCCTCGAGCAGCCCGCGGCGGTAGTCCTCGGCGGTGACGTCCGGCGCCAGCTCGGCCACCAGCCGCATCGCGCCCTCGTGCAGCGTGCCCGTCGGGCGGCCGTCGGCGTCGCGCTCGATCCGGCCGTCGGGCCCGTCCTGGGTCTCGGCGGTGATCCCGGCCAGCTCCAGCGCCCGGGTGTTCACCCAGGCGCCGTGGTGGTCGCGGTTGGGCAGGAAGGCCGGCCGGTCCGGGACCACCCGGTCCAGGTCGGCGGCCGTCGGCGTGCCGCCGGGGAAGGCGGCCATCGCCCAGCCGCCGCCGAGGATCCACGGCTCGTCGGGGTGCGCCGCGGCGTACTCGGCGATGGCGGCGAGGTAGCCGTCGCGGGTCTCGGGCTCCGACAGGTCGCAGCGCGTCCGCTCCATGCCGCCCTGCACCGGGTGGACGTGCGCGTCCACGAACCCGGGCGCCAGGAGGCCGCCCGCGAGGTCGACCTCGCGGCCGGAGCGGGCCGGCTCGTCGCCGGTCGCGACCTGCACGATCCGCCCGTCCTCGACCACGACCGCGCCGGCGCCGACGTACCGGTGCCCGTCGAAGAGGAACCCGTTCCGGAACACCACCGTGGTCATGGCGACTTCCTATCAGGTGCTCGGTCGGACGGGTGAGGAACTACGGATTCCGCGCCCATTCGGGTGAATCGCCACTGATTCACTTGCTTGGATCGACTCCACCAAGGACGATGGAGCCATGAGCGAGTTCGACCACGACCACCTGCAGCAGGCCGCCCGGGACCACCTGTGGATGCACTTCACCCGGCACTCGACCTACGAGACGAACGAGATCCCGATCATCGTCCGCGGAGAGGGCCCCTACATCTACGACTCCCACGGGAAGCGGTACCTCGACGCGCTGGGCGGACTGTTCGTCAGCCAGCTGGGCCACGGCCGCACCGAGCTCGCCGAGGCCGCCGCGAAGCAGGCCAAGGAACTGGCCTTCATGCCGCTGTGGTCCTACGCCCACCCGCAGGCCATCGAGCTCGCCGAGCGGGTCGCGAACTACGCGCCGGGCGACCTGAACCGGGTCTTCTTCACCAGCGGCGGCGGCGAGGCCGTCGAGACCGCCTGGAAGCTCGCGAAGAACTACTTCAAGCTCACCGGCAAGCCGATGAAGCACAAGGTGATCAGCCGCGCGATCGCCTACCACGGCACCACCCAGGGCGCGCTGTCCATCACCGGCCTGCCGCCGCTGAAGCAGCAGTTCGAGCCGCTGGTCCCCTCGACGTTCCGGGTGCCGAACACCAACTACTACCGCTCCACCGAGCACGGCGCCCCCGAGGGGCTGAGCCTCGAGCAGTTCGGGCGCTGGGCCGCCGACCAGATCGCGGTCGCGATCGAGAACGAGGGTCCGGACACGGTCGCCGCCGTCTTCCTCGAGCCCGTCCAGAACTCCGGCGGCTGCTTCCCGCCGCCCCCCGGCTACTTCCAGCGGGTGCGCGAGATCTGCGACGAGTACGACGTGCTGCTGGTCTCCGACGAGGTGATCTGCGCGTTCGGCCGGCTCGGACACATGTTCGGCGCCGAGCGCTACGACTACCTGCCCGACATGATCACCTGCGCCAAGGGCATCACCTCCGGCTACGCGCCGCTGGGCGCGATGATCGCGACCGACAAGCTGATGGCGCCGTTCCTGGAGGGCAACAACTCCTTCGCCCACGGCTACACCTTCGGCGGCCACCCGGTCTCGACCGCGGTCGCGATGGCCAACCTGGACGTCTTCGAGAACGAGAACATCCTCGAGCACGTCCGCGACAACGAGGGCGCCTTCCGGGCGACGCTCGAGCGCCTCTACGACCTGCCGATCGTGGGCGACGTCCGCGGCGACGGGTACTTCTACGGCATCGAGCTCGTGAAGGACAAGGACACCAAGGAGACGTTCAACGACGCCGAGGCCGAGAAGCTGCTCCGCGGCTTCCTGTCCAAGGCGCTGTTCGACGAGGGCATCTACTGCCGGGCCGACGACCGGGGCGACCCGGTCATCCAGCTCTCGCCCCCGCTCACGTGCGGGCAGGAGCACTTCGACGAGATGGAGCAGATCCTGCGGGTGGTGCTGGACAAGGCCGGTTCGCTTCTCTGAACCGGCTCGAGGGGTGCCGACCTACCCGGGACGGCGCCCTGGCCCCCTTCGGGGCAGTGGACGGCTGGGCGCTGAAGGACAGTTCGCCGCTTCGGAGGGGGTGCCGCCGTCTCCGGATGGGCTGCTCAGGTCAGCTTGCGCATCCGGCGGCGGGACTGGAGCTCGGCGCCGACCACGATCACGACCGAGATGATGAACATCAAGGTGCCGACGACGTTCACCTGCATCGGTACGCCGCGTTGCGCGGCACCCCAGACGAACATCGGGAACGTCGTGGTGTTGCCGGCGTTGAGGTTGGTGATGATGAAGTCGTCGAACGACAGCGAGAAGCTCAGCAGCGCGGCGCCCAGGATGCCCGGGAAGACCAGCGGGAAGGTCACCCGCCAGAACGTCTGCGACGGCGTGGCATAGAGGTCCATGGCCGCCTGTTCGAGGTTGTCGTCGAGGCCGGCCAGCCTCGCCCGCACGGTGACGACCACGAACGACAGGCAGAACATGATGTGCGCGACCAGGATCGTCCAGAACCCCAGCTCGCCACTGCGGCCGGCCGCGACGAACAGCGCGAGCAGCGACGAGCCCAGCACGATCTCCGGCGCCGCCATCGGCAGGAAGATCAGCAGGTTGGCGCCCGACCGACCCGACGAAGTCGTGCCGCACCAGGGCGAACGCCGCCAGCGTCCCGAGGATCGTGGCGCCCACCGTCGAGAGCAGACCGATCTCGATGCTGACCTTGAGCGCGTTGCACATGCCTTCGGGCTCGCACGGGTTGAGCCAGTTGTGCAGGGTGAAGCCGTCGAACTGGTAGATCACCCGGCTGGCCGGGTCGTTGAAGCTCATCAGCACGACCACGAAGATCGGCACGAACGTGTAGAGAGCACCAGCAGGCCCAGGATCAGCACCAGGTGCTTGCGGAGCCAGGCCAGCCGGCCCGGACCGCCGCGGGTACGCGTCGCGGTCGGTGGCGCTGGTCGCTCACAGCAGCTCCTCCGTTCCCGCGCCGGCGGACGTAGAACAGGACCAGCGCCAGGATGATGATCATCAGGATCATCGACAGCGCAGCCGCCGCTGGGTAGTTGTTCGCGTCGGTGAACAGGCTCTGGATCACGGACCCGACCATGCGCTGGTTGGGGCTGCCGAGCAGCTGCACGTTGATGAAGTCGCCGGCCGCGGGGATGAACGTCAGCAGCGTCCCGGACACGACGCCGGGCAGCGACAGCGGCCAGGTCACCTTGAAGAACCCGACGGCGGGGTTCGCGTAGAGGTCGCTGGAGGCCTCGATCAGCCGCGGGTCGATCTTGTCGATGCTGGCGAAGAGCGGCAGCACCATGAACGGCAGGAAGTTGTAGGTGAGGCCGGCGACCACCGCCACCGGCGTGGCGAGCAGCCGGCCGTCCTCGCCGAGGATGTGCACGAACTGCAGGGTGTTCACGATCCAGCCGTCGTCGGCCAGGATCAGCTTCCAGGACAGGGTGCGGACCAGGAAGCTGGTGAAGAACGGCGCGATCACCAGCACCAGCATCAGGTTCTTCCAGCGCCCCGCCTTGAACGCGATGGCGTAGGCCAGGACGTAGCCCAGGACCAGGCAGAAGAAGCGTCGCGAGGGCGCCGTACCAGAGCGCACGCAGCAGGGGCTGCCAGTACTCGCGGATCGCGTCGGTGTAGTTGGCGAAGTGGTAGGTCATCTCGTAGCCGTCGACGTCCGACCCGGACGGGTCGAACAGGCTGGTCGCGACCAGCGAGTAGAACGGGATGACGAAGAAGATGCCGAGCCAGATGGCCGCCGGCAGGAGGAGCAGGTAGCCGATGGCGCCCCCGCGTCGGGTCATGACTCGCTCGGCCTTCTGGGCGCCCGCCGAGGCGTCCTGGGCATGGTCGAGGAGGAACGCGTACTCCGGCCGCCAGGACAGCTCGACCTGCTCGCCGGTCCGGAACAGCCGTCGCCGGCCGGTGTTCTGCTCGAACACCTGGAGCTCCTGGCCCCACGGCATCCGCACGAGGTACTGCGTGCTCACGCCGACGAAGCTGACGTCGGTCACGACCCCGCCGGGCACGGTGTTGCCGGGTGCGTCCAGTGCCTCGCCCGGCTCGCCGACGAGCACCTTCTCGGGTCGGATCCCGATCCAGCCCATGTCGCCGTCGGTGTGCGACCGGTCGGCCGGGACGGTCACGTCGGTGCCGTGCATGTCGACGGTCACGAGGTCGGCGGCGCGGCCCTTGATCGTGCCCTCGATCAGGTTCGACTGCCCGAGGAAGTTGGCCACGAAGGTGCTCTTGGGGTTCTCGTAGAGGTCCGCGGGCGCACCCATCTGCTCGATCACGCCGGCGTTCATCACCGCGACCGTGTCGGCCATGGTCATGGCCTCCTCCTGGTCGTGGGTGACGTGGATGAACGTCAGCCCGACGTCGACCTGGATCCGCTTGAGCTCGATCTGCATCGACCGGCGGAGCTTGAGGTCGAGGGCGCCGAGCGGCTCGTCGAGGAGCAGCACCTCGGGCTTGTTGATCAGCGCCCGGGCGAGCGCGACCCGCTGCTGCTGGCCACCCGACAGCTGGACCGGCTTCTTGCGCGCCTGGCTGTCCAGCTCGACCAGCTCCAGCATGTCGCGGACCTGGGTGTCGACGTCGGACGACTTGCGGCGCTTGAGGCCGAACGCGACGTTCTCGTGGATGTCGAGGTGCGGGAAGAGCGCATAGCTCTGGAACACCGTGTTGACCGGGCGCCGGTACGGCTTGGCGTAGGTGATGTCCTTGCCGGACAGGGTGATCGAGCCGGACGTCGGCGTCTCGAGACCGGCGACCATCCGCAGCGTGGTGGTCTTGCCGCACCCGGACGGGCCGAGCAGCGCGAAGAACGCACCGCGGGGTACGTCGAGGTCGAGGTCGTCGACGGCCGTGAACTCGCCGAACGACTTGGTGACGTTGCGCAGCCGCAGCCCGTCGTACGACTCGTCCGAGACGGACTCTTCCGTCCCCTCAGCCACCTGTGACATCGGACCAGTCTCCTTCGTACTCGGTCTGCTGCTCCGCGCTCAGCGGCATGAAGTCGAACGTCTGCGCGAGGGTCTCGTCGTCGGGGAAGATCAGGTTGTTGTCCACCAGGGACGGGTCGATCTTCTCCATCTCCTCGCGCGCTCCCTCGACGGGGCAGATGTAGTTCACCCAGGCCGCGAGCTTCGCCGCCGCCTCGGGCTCGTAGTAGTAGTCGATCCAGGCCTCGGCGTTGGCGTGGTGGCTCGCGAGGTTCGGGACGATCATGTTGTCGCTCCAGAGCGACAGGCCCTCCTCGGGCGCGACGAACTTGATGTCCGGGTTGTCGAACTGGATCTGGATCACGTCGCCCGACCAGGCCTCGCAGGCCACGATGTTGCCGGCGGCGAGGTCCTGGATGTACTCGTTGCCGGTGAAGGCCCGGACCTGCCCGTCGGCCACGACCTGGCGGAGCCGCTCGATCGCGTCCTGCCACTCGTCGTCGGTGAAGTCGCTCGGGTCGGCCCCCACGACCCGGAGCATGAAGCCCATCGTGTCGCGCATCTCCGAGAGCAGCGAGATCCGGCCCTTGAGGTCGGACCGGGTCAGCAGCTCCTCGAAGCTCTTGACCTCACCGGTCGCGGCCGCGTTGTAGGCGATGCCGGTCAGCCCGCTCTGCCACGGCGCGTGGAACTCGAGGTCGGGGTCCCACTGGCGGTTGCGCAGCGGCTCGATCAGGTTGGCGTGGAGGTTCGGGCACCTTGGCCTTGTCGAGCGGCTGGATCCACCCGAGGCCGATCATCTTGGCCGCCATCCAGTCGGTCAGCATCATCATGTCGCGGTTGATCGGCTCGCACGACCCGAGCTGGTTCTTCACCTTGGCGTAGAACTCGTTGTTGTCGTTGACGTCGTCGGTGTAGTCGACGGTGATGCCGGTGCGGTCCTGGAACACCGAGACCGTGGAGGTCGCCTTCTTCCGGGGGTCGATGTAGCCCGGCCAGTTGGAGATGATGACTTCCTTCTGGGTGGCCGAGAGGTCCTCGCCGATGCACGCGCCCGACTCCACCTTCGCCGGGTCGACGCTGAAGAAGGGCAGCTTGAGCGCCGCCACGCTGCCGATCCCGAACGCGGTCAGACCCGCGCCCTGCAGGACGCCCCGGCGGGTCATGCCGGCTCGCCCCGGTCCGCTTGCTCCGACCATGCAAGTCCTCCGAGTTACCTCGTCTCGATGGCTCGGATCGTGCCACGCGAGGGGGGCCGCTACAAGCGAAACCGTCGAAGATAAACCATCAGGCAACGAAATCCGCCGCAAAGCCATTCTGCCGAAACCTTTGACCAGGACAGGGAGCACTTGACAGCATGCGCCCATGAACAGGAAGCCGGAGCGGGGCGGAATCCCCCTCGACGACGTGTCCAAGGCGATCATCGAGCAGCTCCAGCAGGACGGCCGCCGCTCGTACGCCGCCATCGGCAAGGTCGTCGGCCTGTCCGAGGCGGCGGTCCGGCAGCGGGTCCAGCGGCTGATCGACGGCGGCGTGATGCAGGTGGTCGCCGTGACCGACCCGCTCGAGCTCGGCTTCGCCCGGCAGGCCATGGTCGGGATCCGGGTCACCGGACCGCTCGAGCCCGTCGCCGACGCGCTCGCCGCCCTCGACGAGGTCGACTACGTCGTGGTCACCGCCGGCACCTACGACCTGCTCGCCGAGGTGGTCGCGGAGAGCGACGACCACCTCCTCGCGCTGATCTCCGGGAAGATCCGCACGATCGACGGCGTCCACGCCACCGAGACGTTCATGTACCTCAAGCTCCGCAAGCAGACCTACTCGTGGGGTGTTCGCTGAGCCCCTCCCTGTGGGCCGACACGGCCCCGCCGGCGAACCCCCATGCCCCGCTCGCCGGCGACCTGGACGTGGACGTCGCCGTGGTCGGCGCCGGCTTCACCGGGCTGTGGACCGCCTACTACCTCGCCGAGGCCGACCCGTCGCTGCGGATCGCCGTGCTCGAGGCCGAGACCGCCGGCTTCGGCGCCAGCGGCCGCAACGGCGGCTGGTGCTCGGCGCTCTTCCCGGCGTCGCTGTCGTCGCTCGCCGACCTCGGTGACCGCGAGTCCGCGCTCGCCCAGCACGCCGCGATGCGGGCCACCGTCGACGAGGTGGGCCGGGTCGTGGCGGAGGAGGGCATCGACGCCCACTGGGCCAAGGGCGGCACGATCACGCTGGTCCGCTCCCCCGCCCAGCTCGCCCGCGCGCGGGCCGAGGTCGCGGAGGCGCGGTCCTGGGGCCGCGACGAGGAGGATCTGAGGTTCCTCGACGCCGACGAGGCGACCGCCCGGCTGGCAGCCACCGGTGTGGTGGGGGCGACGTACACCCCGGACTGCGCGGCCATCCACCCGCTGCGGCTGGTGCGCGGCCTCGCCGATGCCGTGGTCGCTCGCGGGGTCACGTTGCACGAGCACACCCGGGTGCTGTCGGTCGAGCCGGGCCGGGTCACCACCGAGCGCGGCGTGGTCCGCGCCTCGACCGCGATCCGGGCCACCGAGGGCTACACCGCGACCCTGCGCGGGCACCGGCGCCTGCTGGCGCCCGTCTACTCGCTGGTGATCGCCACCGAGCCGCTGCCGGCCGACGTCTGGGAGCAGATCGGCCTGCGTCAGCGGGAGACGTTCTCCGACCACCGGCACCTGATCATCTACGGCCAGCGCACCGCCGACGACCGGCTGGTCTTCGGCGGCCGCGGGGCGCCGTACCACTACGCGTCGCGGATCCGGCCCGGCTACGACCGCAACGACCGGGTCTTCGCCGACCTGCGCGCGACGATGGTCGAGCTGTTCCCGGTGCTCGAGCAGACCCGGATCACCCACGCCTGGGGCGGTGCGCTGGGCGTCGCGCGGGACTGGTGCGCGTCCGCCGGTCTGGACCGGGAGACCGGGCTCGGCTGGGCGGGTGGGTACGTCGGCGACGGCGTCGCGACCACCAACCTCGCCGGCCGCACCCTCCGCGACCTGGTGCTGGATCGGGACACCGAGCTGACCCGGCTGCCCTGGGTCGGCCACCGCTCGCGGCCGTGGGAGCCCGAGCCCCTGCGCTGGCTGGGCGCCAACGCCGGGCTGCGCGCGATGACCTGGGCCGACACCGAGGAGCGGCTCACCCGGCGGCCGAGTGTCGTCGCGCGACTCGTCTCGCCGTTCTTCGGCTGACAGGATCAACGACATGAGTCGCGCCCTCGTCCGCCGCCCGAGCCCACGCCTCGCCGACGGGCTGCTCACCCACATCGCCCGGGTCCCCGTGGACCTCCAGCTGGCGGAGCAGCAGTGGGAGGGGTACGTCGCGGCGCTGGCCGCCGAGGGCTGGGAGACCGGTCGAGGTGCCGCCCGCGGACGACTGTCCCGACGCGGCGTTCGTCGAGGACACCGTGGTCGTCTACTCCGACGTGGCCGTCATCGCCCGCCCGGGCGCGGACGAGCGCAAGCCGGAGACGGAAGGCACCGAGCGGGTGCTGGCCGACCTCGGCTACCGGATCGAGCGGATCCGCGAGCCCGGCACGCTCGACGGCGGCGACGTGCTCAAGCACGGAGGAACGGTGTGGGTCGGGCTCGGTGGGCGGACCAACCAGTCGGGCGTCGAGCAGCTGGCCGCGCTGCCTGACCCCGCTGGGCGCGACCGTGGTCGGCGTACCCGTCAGTCGCGTGCTGCACCTGAAGTCGGCTGTGACGGCGCTGCCGGACGGGACCGTCATCGGCTTCGAGCCGCTCGTGGACGACCCCTCGACGTGGGAGAAGTTCCTCCCCGTCCCCGAGGAGGCCGGGTCGCACGTGGTGCTGCTCGGCGGCGACACGGTGCTGATGTCGACCAGCGCCCCGCGCAGCCGGGAGCTCTTCGAGGCCCGCGGCCTGCGCGTGGTCGCCACCGACATCTCCGAGTTCGAGAAGCTCGAGGGCTGCGTGACCTGCCTGTCGGTCCGCCTGCGCTCCGGTGGTTGAGGTGCGAAGGCGCGCTGAGCGCCTGAGCCTCGAAACCCCATGACGGGCGCAGGGCGGCGACCACCGGATCGGATCAGCCAGACCGTTGTCGGCTGTGTCGGCCGGCTTCTCGCCGGTGAAGAACCAGGCCTCGAAGAAGCCGGTCAGGTTCTCCCCCGACTCCTCCTCGGCGAGCGCCTGGAAGTCGTCGGTCGAGCCGTTGCCGTTCGCGCGCTCGGCGACCCAGGTCCGCAGGATGGTCCAGAAGGCGTCCTCGCCGACCCGGTTGCGCAGGGCCTGGAGCGCCATCCCACCGCGGTAGTAGACCTCGCCGTCGAAGATGTGGTTCGCGCCCGGGTTGCCGATCCGGAGGTCCCAGAAGGGGTCGCTGTCGGGGCGGTCGTAGCGGTTCCGCAGCCACTGGTTGGCGCTCTGGCCGCCGTGGGTCTCCTCGTAGCGCACCTCCATGAAGGTCGCGGCTCCCTCGTTGAGCCAGATGTCCCGCCAGTTCTCCACCGACACCGAGTCGCCGAACCACTGGTGCGCCTGCTCGTGCACGACGAGGAGCGTCGCTCCCGCCCCGACGGACGGGTAGGTCGGCCGGGTCTGGTTCTCCAGCGCGAAGCCGGGGTCGAGCGCCGTCACCAGCCCGCCGGTGACGGAGAACGGGTAGTCGCCGAGCTGCTTGGCGAGCCAGCCGACCAGCTTCGGCGTCTTGTGCATCAGCTTCATCGACGAGCGCCCGGTGGGGCTGCGGGATCTGCTTCGACACCGCGACGTACCACGGCAGGCCGTCGCGCCGGCCCCGGTCGACGACGTAGTCACCGGCCGCGAAGAACGCGAGGTAGGGCACCATCGGCTCGTCGGCCCGCCAGCGGGTGGTCGCCTTGTCGCCGTGCACCTTGCGGCCGCGCAGCCGTCCGTTCGCGACCACCTTCTTGTCGCGCGGCACGGTGATGCTGATGTCCATGAGCGCCTTGTCCCGGGGGTGGTCGTTCGCCGGGAACCACCACGGCGCCATGTGCGGCTCGTTCATGGCCACGACCTCGTGCCGGTCGGCGAGCCAGTTCCGCTCGCCCTCATAGGCGATCGGGCCGGGGTGGCCGGCGTACCAGACCTGGACGAAGAAGCGCTCGCCGTCGGCGATGGCGACTCGCGGGGTGATCCGCAGCTCGTGCGGGTCCGGCTTCGCGAACCGCGCCTCGACGCCGTCGACGGTCACCTTGCTGACCGGCAGCAGGAAGTCGAGGTTGAACCGCGTGAGGCGCTGGGTGGCCTCCACCGTGAGCCGCGTCGAGCCGGACAGGCGCTTCCGGCCGAACTCGTAGGCGTCGTGGATCTTGTAGCGGACCACGTCGATGCCGCCGTTGCCGTCGAGCGGGAAGTACGGGTCGCCGATGCCCGACGATCCCGGCGCCGGCGCGGCCCCGGCCGAGGGCGGCAGCCCGAACACCAGGGCGGCGACCACGAGGCCGGCCAGGCGGCGAACAGACGGACGGACGGCGTACGGCGTGGGGCGAGGCACAGCAGGAACCTAGCCCGACGCGCCGGGTGGGGCTGGGCCGGGGGACGTCGGAGGTGTATAACTCCAGTTAGTCGCTAGACATTCAGAAGTACGGGGGATCCACCGGATGCGCGTCGTCACCATCGACCTGCCCGAGCTCGGGAACCGATGCCACCTGGTCCACGACGGCAGCTCCGCCGCTCGTCGTGGACCCGCCGCGAGACCTGGCGCAGGTCGAGCGGGCGGCCGTCGAGGCGGAGGTCGACGATGGTGGCGGTGGCCGACACCCACGTCCACAACGACTACGTCTCCGGGGCCCTGGCGCTCGCCCGCCGGCACGGCGCCGACTACCTGCTCGTCCGCGGACGAGCCGGTCGACTTCGAGCGGGTCGGCGTGCGCGACGGCGACCTGCTCGGCATCGGCGCGCTCGACGTCCGCGGTGATCGCGACGCCCGGACACACCCGACACCACCAGTCCTTCCTCGCGGCTCCCGCGACCCGGCCGACGGCCACCCGGGCGCGCTGTTCAGCGGCGGCAGCCTCCTGCACGGCACCGTCGGCCGCACCGACCTCCTCGGCGCGCCGCTCACGCGCGACCTGGCCCGCGCACAGTGGGCCAGCGCCCGCAGCCTCGGGGCGCTCGACGCCGAGGTCCGGCTGCCACCCCACGCACGGGTTCGGCAGCTTCTGCGCGAGCAGCACCGTCGACACGGACGGACGACGACGCCACCATCGGCGACCAGCGCACGACCAACCCGGCGCTCCTGCTCGACGCGGGACCAGTTCGTCGACGAGCTGGTCGCCGGCTTCGGGCCGGTGCCGGCGTACTACGACCACATGGGCGCCGCTCAACCGGGCCGGCGCCGGCCGGCAGGCCACCCGTCCCGGCCCAGCCGCTCACGCCGGGCGACCTCAGCGACGCGATGGACGACGGCGCCTGGGTGGTGGACCTGCGCGGCCGCGGGACGGTACGCCGAGGGGCACCTGGCCGGCACCGTGAGCGTGGAGTACTGCCACCAGTTCGCGACGTACGTCGGCTGGCTGGTCCCGTGGTACGGCCGAGCTGGTCCTGCTCACCGACCGCCCGGCCGACGCTCGGCCCGGCGCTCCGAGACCTGGCGGGGATCGGCATCGACGGCGTCGGCACCCACCTGCTCGACACCGCCCGGCCGCTGACGTCGACGTACCGCCGCAGCGGACTGGACCGGCTTCCGCGCCGAGGACGGCCCGCGGGTCGTCGTCGACGTGCGGCAGCGCGACGAGTTCGAGGCCGGCCACCTGCCCGACGCCGTTGCACCTGCCCGTGCACGAGGTCGAACGCGGCCGTGCCGCGCTGCCCGCGGGCGAGCTGTGGGTGCACTGCCGCTCGGGCTACCGCGCCGGCATCGCCGCCAGCCTGCTGCACAGGTCCGGGCGCTCGGTGGTGCACGTCGACGACGACTGGGACCGGGTCACCGAGCTCGCGATCCCCACGACGACGGGAGGTCTCGCCGCGTGAGACCCGGGCAGGCCAGGTGCTTGCCACAGACTCATTCTCTAGTATCTTTGTTGGATTACTATTCAATGCTCCGGCCGGGACTCCCGGTCGCTATCTCGGGAGGTAACACGTTGCAACCGCACACACCCCGCTCGCCCGGCGCCAAGCGCCGGCGCCGCCGCCTCGTCGGCGCGACGGCCATCGCTCTCGGCCTCGTGGCCACCTCCCAGGCAAGCAACGTCGCCTCGGCGCTCGCCGGTGACGACAACGACGGTCCGGTCGGGACCGACCCGGCCGTCACCGACCTGCTCCAGGGCGACCTCGCCGACTCGATCATCCAGGACCGGACGTCGATCAAGGCCCAGGGACGGCAAGACCTACTGGCTGGACAACCACCTCGACAGCAGCCTGCTGCCGACGTCGATCCTCGAGGACATCCCGGGCCTGCCCGAGCTGCCCGAGGTCCCCGGCCTCCCCAACGGGGACGCGGGTGGCACCGTGCCCGACGACGGCCTGCGCCGCGAGTACCTCGTGGTCTGGGCCGGGGACAACAACGTCCTCGACAAGAGCGGCGCCGAGCTGCACCTCGCTGCCGAAGTCGATCGGCCCGGACCTGATCGGCCAGAAGGACCTGGTCGGCCCCGACTTCTTCGCGGTCGTCGACGCCACCGAAGGGCTCCTCGACGTACGGCAAGGTCGTCAACACCGCGACCGTCGGGCCGCTCGTCGAGAACGAGCCGCACCACATGCAGTACGTCTGGCACAAGGGCAACAACATCTTCGCCGGCGGCCTGTTCACCGACGTGACGTACGTCGTCGACACCTCCCAGCTGCCCAAGCTCACGCTCAAGGCGGTCAACCTGCCGACCGACACCCTGTGCGGCTCCGTCCCGGACGCCTACTGGGTGACCAAGGACGGCGGCGCCTACGGCACCTACATGGGTGGGCCGGACCTGCCCGGTCCGTGCCACGTACACCGACGGGAGCGTCCGGGTCGGCAACGGCTTCGGCGGCTCGCCCGGTGAGCTGGTCCGCCTCGACGAGAACGGCAAGACCGTCAGCGAGGCCCCGGCCGCGGTGGAGGAGGCCGGAGGACCGAGCAGCGCTGCGACAACATCCCCGCGCTCCCGGCCCCGACCTGCGCCAACCCGCACGGTGTCCAGGCCCGCGAGGACCTCGACATCCTGATCACCAGCGACTACAACGAGCCGCGCAACATCATCCTCAACCCGGTCTCGTCGCCGTCGTCCTACCTGCGCCGGCCGACCGTCCGCACCTGGGACATCTCCGACCGGGACAACCCGAAGCTGAAGGCGGTCTCGTTCCTGCCGGACGGTCCTCGGGTCGGCAAGGTCGCCCACCAGGAGGAGCCGCGGGCGGCCATGGAGACCACGGTCACCAACCTGCCGGGGCACAAGGGCGCGTTCGCGCAGACGATGCAGGGCGGGGCGATCTACTACTCCCCCGACATCACGGTGGACAAGCCCGAGTGGCGTGAGGTCTTCGACCTCACGGACGTCGAACAAGTACACCAACCCCGCCAGCAGCATCTACGGCGGCGGCAGCAACGGTGGCTGGCTCCAGACCAGCTTCGACGACAAGTACCTCTACCACGCCGTGGTGGGTCGTCCGGCCTCCGGCGACGACGCCGGGTCGCCGCCGTACATCCTGAAGCTCGACATCCAGAAGCTGCTGGCGTCCGGCGACAACCCGCAGTGCAACATCGACACCCTCGACGAGGTCACCGCGGGTGGTGCCGAGGCGGACTGCCCGGCGATCGTCGACACCCTGCCGGCCGCCGGCGGCCCGCACTGGGGCGCGCTCGACAACCTCGAGCTCGGCGAGGACGGCTACTACACCGAGACCACCGACGCGAAGCGGTTGGCGTACTCCAACTACTTCGTGGCCCGGACCGGTCTCAACGGTGACCACCGCCTCTGCGTGGTGGACATCAAGCCGGACGGCACGCATGGCGCCTGGACGAAGGGTTCCGCGACGAGCGGACCGGCGAGGCCTGCCTCGACTTCGACCGGGCCAGCTGGCCGCATGGCGACTGGGGTCCTGCCAAGCCGCACTCCATGCTGTTCGTCACCGCGGACGGCGACATCCGCTGATGTCCCGACCCGCTGAGCCCACCCGTCCCAGGGACCGTCGTACCCGGTCCCTGGGGCGGGTGACCACCCGCGTCCTTCCGGCCGCGGCCGTCGCGGCCCTCCTCGTCGGAGGAGCCGTGTACGCCGGGGCGGGCACGTCTCCCGGGCAGTCGCGGGACGGCGACGCCCTGGTCAGGGACTGGGAGGCGCGCCAGGGCGGCGAGGTGCTCGGAGGCTCCCGCACACCGGGAGTCCCGACGGTTCAGCGGATGCGGCACGACGACGTCGGGTTCACCGTCACGGTGGCGCCGGCGCGACCCGGGACCAATCTGGTCCGGGTCGACAGCACCCGACTGGGAGAGGAGCACGCACACACCTCCCTCCCAGTCCTGGTGGGGACGGGCGAGGACGACCTCGTCCGCGCCCGTCCCCGCCCCGGGACAGATGGCCTCTGGGCCGTCGTGGACCTGCCAGAGGGAAGCGGAACGGTGCTCGTCACGCACGGGCCCCGGCACCGCGTCCCGTTCGCGGTCGAGACCGGCACCACGCCGGCCGACCCGATCTGGTCGGGCCCCGACGGCCCCGAGTGCCTGGCCGCCACGACGGCGGCGATCCTGGCCGGCGGCGGCCCGCTGAACGCGTGCCCGGCCGCCAGCCTCTCCCCCGCGGACGAGACCGCCCTGCGGTCCGTCGTCGACACGCTCGGCACGCGCGGGGTGGAGCAGCTGGCGGTCGAACGCGACGACTCGGCGCGCAGTGGCGCGGCGTACGACGTCGTCAGTGCGGCCGCCGCCGATGCCGGGATCCGGGTCGTGGAGCCGAGCGCCGAGCCGGCGGGGCGCAGCGCCCTGCTGGTCGTCGCCGGCTGGGACGACGCCGCGACCAGCCTGAGCCGGATCACGGCGCTGCCGCTGCGGCAGCAGCCGCTGCGCACCGACGGCACCTGGCTGGCCCCGTGGCTGCTGACGCCGGCCGTCGTCGACTCGACCCTGGGCGCCGTGCGTGCCGCTGGACTTCGACATCCGCGATCCGGACGCGCCAGGAATTCAGCCAGACCCTGGCCCGCTACCTGCCAGGACAGGCGCCGACCGGCTCGGCGTTCCTGGCCTGGCGCGCCGCCCGTGACGGCGCGGCCGCACCCCTCCAGCTGTACGCCGCGTCCCGGGCCGCCTACATGCCCCGCAGCGCCGGCCACGCCGGACACGAGACGACCGTCGCCTGGTTCCCGGGCGGCACGGTCACCCCGATCGGCCCGCCCTCCGGCTGATCACATCGAGAAAGGAACGACATGTCCCTCATCCAACGCCCGGCCAGGTCGCAGCTGCTCCGGCCGCCGCGTCCGAGTCCCCGCCGCCGCAGGCGTCCGTCGTGCTCGTGGGGCTCGGCGCGGCGCTCGTCGTCGGCGGCATCGTCTTCACCAAGCTCCGGCCAGGTCCCGGGGATCCTCTTCGTGCTCGGCCTGTCGCTCGGCTTCGTGCTGTTCCACAGCCGGTTCGGGTTCACCTCCGCCTGGCGGCAGCTGGTGGCCGTGCGCCAGGGCAAGGCGCTCCGCGCGCACATGCTGATGCTCGCCGTGGCCTGCACCCTGTTCGCCCCGATCCTCGCCACCCAGGCGTCGTTCGGCGAGGTCCCGGCGGCGCCCGTCGCTGGCACCGATCGGGTTCGGGCTGTTCGTCGGCTCGTTCCTCTTCGGCGTCGGCATGCAGCTCGGCGGCTCCTGCGCCTCCGGCACGCTGTTCGCCATCGGCAGCGGCCAGTCGGCGATCCTGCTCACCCTGGGCGGGTTCATCATCGGCGCGGTCGTGGGTGCGCTGCACTTCCCGTTCTGGACCAACGACCTGCCCAGCCACGCTCCTGTGTCGCTCGCGGACACAGGAGCCGGCTACGCCGGCGCCTGGGCGATCTCGCTGGCCGTGATGGCGGCGATCGTCGGGGTGACGTACGCGCTCGGCCGACGCGGCGCCGTACCTCCCGTGGAGCAGCCGCCGGCCGCCCGCGGTGCCGACCCGCGCCATCCGCGGGTCCTGGCCGCTGTGGGTGGGCGCCCTGCTCCTCGCCGGCCTCAACGCGCGTCACCCTCTGGGTGTCCGGCAGCGCCTGGGGCGTCACCTTCGCGTTCACGATGTGGGGCTCGAAGATCCTCGACGCGGTCGGCGTGGACGTGCTGTCCTGGCCGTTCTGGCAGGACCCCGCCAACCTCGCGAAGTACCAGGCGGGCTTCTGGGCCGAGAAGACCTCGGTCATGGACCTCGGCATCATCGTCGGCGCGCTGATCGCGTCCGCGGCGGCCGGCGCGTTCGTCCTGCACCGCAAGGTGCCGGGCCGGCTCGCGCTCGGAGCCGTGGTCGGCGGCATCCTGATGGGGTACGGCGCGCGGATCGCGTTCGGCTGCAACATCGGCGCCTACTTCGGCGGGATCGCCTCCTTCAGCCTGCACGGCTGGCTGTGGGGCGTGATGGCGATCGTCGGCACCTTCGCCGGCCTGGCGCTGCGGCCGGTGTTCGGGCTGCGGAACCCGAGGCCCACCGACTCCGTTTGTTGACCGAGCGATAATTCGATTGCGGCGCCCGGGCTGCTCCCTCACCATGGGAGCACCCGGGCGCCTGCGCGTGCCCATGACCGAGAGGAGATGTGACATGTCCACGACTGTCGTCGGCCTGTCCTCAGTCCGATCCCCTCTCACCTCATGGAGCACCACCAGCGATGTCTCACGACAACTTGCAGGGCCAGCAGTACTTCTCTGACAACCTCGTCCGGCTCCCCGAGCCGGAATCAACCGATCGCCTCGACGGCATCGACTCCTCGTTCGTCTTCGACTTCGACTCCTACGACGAGCCCGACGACGACCGCCAGCGCTGGACCACGTGGTACGACGTGGACCCGCTCTGCCGCGGTCCCGAGCCGCTCCCCGACTGGGTCGTGACGTCCCACGGCGCGATCGACACCGAGCTCGGCATCCTCAAGACCGGCAAGGAGGCCGACGTCTTCCTGCTCGAGCGCGCCGACCCGCACCGGCCCGAGGACGCGCGTCGTGATGGCGGCCAAGCGCTACCGCAGCACCGAGCACCGGACCTTCCACCGGGCCGCGTCCTACGTCGAGGGCCGCAGCATGAAGCGGTCCCGCGACGAGCGCGCGGTCAAGCGCAAGAGCACGTTCGGCAAGCTGGTCGCCGCCGGCGAGTGGGCGGTCTCGGAGTGGGACGCGCTCAAGCGGCTCTGGTCGATGGGGCTGCCGGTCCCCTACCCGGTGCAGATCGACGGCACCGAGATCCTGATGGAGTGGATCACCCACGACGGCGAGACCGCACCCCGGCTGGCCCAGACCCGGCCGGACCGGCCGCTGCTCGAGTCGTACTTCGAGCAGCTGCGGGACGCGCTGGCCACGATGGTCCAGCACGGCGTCGTCCACGGTGACCTCTCGGCGTACAACATCCTCGCCGCGGGCGACCGGCTGGTCATCATCGACCTGCCGCAGATCGTGGACCTGGTCGGGAACCTGAACGGGATGGACTTCCTGCTGCGCGACTGCGCCAACGTGTGCGGATGGTTCCGCAGCCGCGGGCTCGAGGTCGACGAGCACGACCTGTTCGGCGAGCTGATGGCGCACGCCTTCTGACGCTCACCGGTGGTCCGGCCATTAAGTTGTGCCGGGTGAGGCACGAACGGGGACGGGTGGTCGAGGTCGAGACACTGGACGACCTCGACCGGAGGCTGGCGGCCGGCGCCCGGGTGCTCGACGGGTGGCGGCTCAACGCGCTCGACCTGACCGAGTACGCCGACGCGCTGGCCGCCTGCGACGTCGCCGGCGCGACCTTCCTGGGGTGCCGGTTCGGGCCGGGCGTGGACAGGGATCTCGAGAAGCGCGGCGCGCTGGTCCTGCCCACGCTGCGCTCGGTGTCCCTGAACACCTACCGCACCGACCTCTACACGCCGGACGACCTGTACGACACCCCGTCGCACCTGAAGTCGCACGACGCCCATGCCTACGCCTGGTCCCGGCACGCCACCGACCGCGACGCCATGCTCGCGCGGACCCTGCACGACCACGCCATCGACGACGCCCTCGCCGAGTGGGTCGCCGACCGGAGCGCTGGTCGGCGTGATGGGTGGGCACGCGCTGCGCCGCGACGAGCCGGCGTACGCCGACGCGGCGCGGTTCGGGCACGCGGTGGGCGACCGGCTGACGGTCGTCACCGGCGGCGGTCCGGGCGCCATGGAGGCGGCCAACCTGGGCGCCTACATGTCGGCACGGCCGCGGAGGTCGCTGGAGGCGGCGCTCCGCCAGCTGGCGAAGGCGCCGGAGTTCCGCCCCTCGGTCGACGACTGGCTGGCGCCCGCGCACGCCGTACGCGCGAGGTATCCCGACGGCATGGACTCGCTCGGGATCCCGACCTGGTACTACGGCCACGAGCCGACCAACGTCTTCGCGACCACGATCGCGAAGTACTTCCGCAACGCCCTGCGCGAGTCGATGCTCGTGCAGATCTGCGACGCCGGGGTCGTCTTCCTGCCCGGCGCCGGCGGCACCGTCCAGGAGGTGTTCCAGGACGCCTGCGAGAACTACTACGCCGACGAGTCGTCGGTCGCGCCGATGGTGCTGGTCGGTGTGGAGTACTGGACCGAGACAGTCCCCGCCTGGCCGCTGCTCCAGTCGCTGGCCCGCGGCCGGCCGATGGAGCCGCACGTCCACCTGGTCGACAGCATCGACGAGGCCGCCGCGCTGGTTCGTGCCTGAACGCCGCTGCGTCAGCTCTCCCACCAGCGGAGCACGCGCAGGCCGCGCAGCGTCAGCCATCGGGACGGCAGTCCCACGCCGTCGTCCAGGTCGAACCAGACCCGTCCCCTCGGGGTGCGGTCGAGCAGCCACCTGCCGTCAGCCGTCTGCTTCGCGCGGAGGTGGTCGATCGCGTCGCCCAGTCTCGGGTCGGGCCTGCCGTCGCCCAGGTCGGCCGCGGCCCGGAAGTAGTCCAGCGCCCGGAGCACGTCGTACTGCCAGCGGCTGGGATGGCGGAAGACGAGGTAGTCCCCGTCGGCGGGCTCGCCCGTGCTGAGGCGGCGGAACAGGCGCCGCTCGAGCAGGTACTCCTCCCCGGCCCGTCGCGCCGCGCGTGACTCCGGCGTGCCGCCGGTCGCGCGCTCGTGCTCGAGCAGGCCCTCCAGCACGCTGATCGTGGTGTGGAACGACGAGCGGGTCGAGCCGTTGGGTCGCTCGCAGTTCCAGCCGCCGTCCTCGAGCTGTTCGCCCACGAGGCGCTCGACGATCGGCGAGCACGTCGACGCCGTAGTAGGCGCCGTCGGCGACCGTGCGGCCGTTGATGCACTCCTCGGTCTCGCCCTCCCAGAACGGCTGCCCGCCCTCGTCCCAGCGGGAGTTCTCCCCGATCAGGCGTACGGCGCGCACGGCGGGGTCCGAGTCCGGCTCCAGGCCGAGCTCCCGCAGCTGGGACAGGACGAACGAGGTCGCGGTCCACGGCTGGCCGACCTGCTCCCACTCCTCGCGCTGGAAGTCGCTCGGGATGAACGAGCCGCCTGCCCACTGGCCGTCGTCGTCCTCGAGGGCCAGGAGCCGCGCGCCCCACCCCTCGGTCTCGACCCGGGCCCGTTCCGGTCGCCACTGCCGCTCCGGGAGTGCCTGCAGGTCGCGCATGACCTGCCAGCGGATGGACGGATCGGAGTCGAGCAGCCAGTCGACGGTCGCACCCGAGGTGGACATGCGGCGGTCCTACGCCTCGGTGGCGGCGAGCTGGCCGCAGGCGCCGTCGATCTCGCGGCCGCGGGTGTCCCGCACGGTGGTGGGGATCCCCTTCGCCTCGAGCCGGCGTACGAACTCCCGCTCGTCCTTCGGGTCGGAGGCGGTCCACTTGCTGCCCGGCGTGGGGTTCAGCGGGATCAGGTTGACGTGCACCCAGCCCCAGTCGCCGTACGAGTTGAGCACGTCGCCGAGCAGGTCGGCCCGCCAGGCCTGGTCGTTGATGCCGCGCATCATGGCGTACTCGATGGAGACCCGGCGCTTGGTCGTCCGGGCGTAGTTCCAGGCCGCGTCGACCGTCTCGGCGACCGACCAGCGGGTGTTGATCGGCACCAGCTCGTTGCGCAGCTCGTCGTCGGGCGCGTGCAGGGACAGGGCCAGGGTGACCGGGATGCCCTCCTCCGCCAGCTGCAGCATGCGGGGCACCAGGCCGACGGTCGAGACCGTCACGCCACGGGCGGACATGCCGAGCCCGTGCGGGGTCGGGTCGGTCAGCCGGCGTACGGCGCCGATCACGGCCTTGTAGTTGGCGAGCGGCTCACCCATGCCCATGAACACCACGTTGGACACCCGGCCGGGGCCGCCCGGGACCTCGTCGCGAGCCAGCGCACGCGCACCGGCGACCACCTGCTCGACGACCTCGGCGGTGGACATGTTGCGCTGCAGGCCGCCCTGGCCGGTGGCGCAGAACGGGCAGGCCATCCCGCAGCCGGCCTGGCTGGAGACGCACATGGTCACCCGGTCGGGGTAGCGCATCAGCACCGACTCGACGAGCGCCCCGTCGAAGAGCCTCCACAGGGTCTTGCGGGTGGTGCCGCGGTCGGCCTCCATCGTCCGCAGCGGCGTCATCAGCGTCGGCAGCATCTCGGCCACCAGCTCGTCGCGCTGGACGGCCGGCAGGTCGGTCATCTCGGCCGGGTCGTCGACCAGGCGCGCGAAGTAGTGGGTGGACAGCTGCTTGGCCCGGAAGCCCGGGAGGCCGAGCGAGGTCGCCAGCTCGGTGCGCTCGTCGGCCGAGAGGTCGGCCAGGTGGCGCGGCGGCTTCTTGCGCCCGCGGGGCTCGTCGAAGACCAGGGGCAGCGCGGTGCTGCCGGCGGACTCGGGGGAAGGTTGGTCGGACATCGCCCCGATCATCCCACCCGGGCGGGGTCAGCCCGAAAACGTCACTTGCCGTGCTTGACGAGGTAGTAGAGGACCAGCGACGCGACGCCCAGCACCACCAGGGCCGTCAGCACCATCCCGAGCACCATGTAGATGCCGAACCGGCGGGTCCGCGGCACGGCCAGCAGCCCGATCGGCACGATCAGGCTGATCAGGACCAGCGGGAACAGCTCCTCCGCCGTGTCGTAGGCGAACAGCAGGCGCAGCAGCCCGACGAAGCCGCCGGGCACCAGGGTGACGAAGAGCATGCCCGTGAAGAAGCCCGAGAGGGCGATGAACGTGGGGTGGTCGCGGTGCCACCAGTCGGTCGGCGGCTGCTCGGTGTCGTTGTGCTCGGTCTGCTCGGTCGTCATCACCTCGATCTTCCCAGACGGCTCCCCCAGATCCGGCATCCACCCGCCCGGCGAGCCCTCCGCGAGACCTTCCGTCCCGAGCCGATCAGCGCCACGCTTTCACCATGGAGGTCCGGTTCCTCGACGCCGACGGCGCCCACCCGCGCGAGGCCGACGACGTGGTGGAGCTGTTCGCCCACGCGGACGGGTTCTTCTGGATCGACGTACCGACCTGGGACGCGGAGGCCGAGGCGCTCCTGGACGGCCTCGGCTGCCACCCGATGGTGGTGGACGGGTGCCGGCAGCGGAACTACGTCCCGACCGTGCACGGGTACGACGACCACGTGTTCGTGACGACGCAGTCCCCGTTCCAGGGCACCGCCGGACACGTCCACCTGCTCGAGCTGGACCAGATCATCGGCCACCAGTACCTCGTCACCGTCCACGGGCCGATCAACCCCGACCTCGACATCGCCCACGCGCTCGTGGAGACCGGCGGCGTACTGGCGCGGATCGACGGCGGACGGTTCCACCCGACGTCACCGGCGGAGCTGTCCTACGCCATCACCTCGGCCGTGGCCCGGCGCCAGAGCGGGCTGATCCGCCAGGTCGCGGCGAAGCTGCCCGGGCTCGAGCAGCACGTCATGTCCTCGCAGCTGCGTGACCCCGAGGCGTTGCTGGAGACCATGTTCCTGATCCGGCACGAGCTGATCACCACCCGCACCATGGCCGCCCAGTGCCACGACATCTGGGTGCGGATGGCGGAGATCAACCGGCTGGCCGACGACGAGGACACGGCGTACGCGCGCGACCTCGCCGACCAGTTCGAGCGGGTGCGCTCGCTGGCCGACGGGGAGTCGCTGTTCCTGTTCGGGGTGATCGAGCTCTACCAGACCAAGGTGCACACGAAGATGACGGTCGCCATGGAGCGGCTGGCCGTCATCGCGGCCGTCACCCTGCCGATCACCGCGATCGCGTCGATCTACGGCATGAACGTCATCGTCAACGACGAGACCCACTACACGTCGCTCATCATCGTGCTGGTCGTGATGCTGACGATCAGCCTGTCCCTGCTGCGCTGGGCGCGGAAGCAGGGGTGGTGGTGAGGGCTAGTCGTCGTTCCTGACTAGTCGTCCTTGCCCTTCTCCGCGGCCTTCTCCTCGGCCTCGATCTCCTTGGCCGCGGCCTTGATGTCCTTGGCGATGACGTCGTCGACCGCGTGGTCGACGATGGCGTCCGCCCGCTCCAGCGCCTTGCGGATCTTGACCTCACCCGGGTCGGAGACGAGGGCGATGATCCCCGAATGGCCGGGCGCGATCGAGTCCGCCAGGTCCTCGGCCAGCTCATGCTTGTGGTGCAGCTGGCGGACCTTGCCGGTGACGGCACCAGCCGCGCCCAGCGCCGCGGCGCTGCCGATGATCGCCGGCGGGAAGATGACGCCGAGCGCCACGCCGCCGACGAGCCCCCACCTGAGCCCGGACCGCGTGCTGTGGTCGGTGGCCTTCTGGATGTCCAGCTTCCCGTCCGCGTCGCGCTTGACCACCACGACGCCCTCGATGGCGACGGTGCGGCCGTCCTCCACCGCCTTCAGGTCCTCGTAGGCGCTCCATGCGGCTTCGGTGTCGGCGAAGTCGGCGATGACGAGCGCGTACGCCCCGTCCGTCACGCCTGCGGCCACGACGTCATCCGAGGTGGCGGGGGTCGAGTCCTCTGACATGGTTCGCTCCTTGCCTGGTCGCGGCATACCCGGTCGGGCCGCCCACCTCGTGACGATGGCAGCAGCGCGGACGCGCTGGATCACCCGCTTCGGGCGAAGGGATGGAGGACCGAGAACACGCCCCGGCGCGAAGCGCCGGAGAACCTCAGGTGAAGACGGCGTAGTGGAGGAGCAGCCAGATCGGCGCGATGGTGGCCAGCAGCGAGTCGAGCCGATCCATCAGCCCGCCGTGGCCAGGGATCACCTGGCTCATGTCCTTGATGCCGAGGTCGCGCTTGATGACGGACTCGCACAGGTCGCCCAGGGTCGCCATCACGACCGCGATCAGGCCCAGCACGACACCGACCCACCAGTCGCCCTCGAGCAGGTAGGTGACCAGCGCCCAGCCGGCAACCACGCAGAAGACGAGCGAGCCGGCGAAGCCCTCCCAGGACTTCTTCGGGGAGATGACCGGCGCCATCGGGTGCCGGCCGAACAGGACACCGGCGACGTAGCCGCCGATGTCGGAGGCGATCGTGACCACGATGAACGTGACCATGCCCTTGACGCCCGCGTCCCACCGCTCGAAGTCGGTCGCTCCGCCCTCGGCCAGCAGCAGCGCGACGAACGAGCCCAGGAACGGCACGTAGATGAGGGTGAAGACCGACGCGGTGGCGTTCTGGACGTAGCCCTCGACCCCGCGCCGCAGCAGCCACAGCATGATCACCAGGGCCGTGACCGCGGTGGCGGTGACGAGCGCCGGTGCGCCGTAGAAGTAGGCGACCACGACCATGACCACGCCGCCGAGCATCAGCGGCTGCTCGGGGAGGTCGATGTCCTTGGCCAGGAAGCCCTTGCGCAGCTCCCAGACGGCCACCACGACGGCGGCGGCCACGACGAACATGAACGCGGTCTTCCAGAAGAAGAGCGTCGTCGCCGATCAGCGCCAGCAGGACGACCCCGGACGTGATCGCCACGGGGAGGTTGCGCCCGGCGCGGCCGTGGTCCTTGGCGGGCGTCGGTGCAGGGGGAAGGTCGGTCATCGGGGAGAGCTGTCGGGTCCTCAGACCTCGAGCAGCTCGTCTTCCTTGTGCTTGAGCATCTCGTCGATGGCGTCGGTGTGCTTCTTGGTCATCCCGTCGAGCCGCTTCTCGGCGCCGGTGACGTCGTCCTCGCCGGCCTCGCCGTCCTTGGCCATCTTCTCGAGGTGCTGCTTGGCCGTACGCCGCAGGTTGCGGACGGCGACCCGGCCGTCCTCGGCCTTGGCCTTGGCGACCTTGATGTACTCCTTGCGCCGCTCCTCGGTGAGCTCCGGGAACACGCAGCGGATCAGCTTGCCGTCGTCGGCCGGGTTGACCCCGAGGTCGGAGTCGCGGATGGCCTTCTCGATGTTCTTCATGGCGCCCTGGTCGTACGGCGAGATCAGGATGACGCGTGCCTCAGGGGCCGTGAACGACGCGAGCTGCTGCAGCGGGGTGGCCGTGCCGTAGTAGTCCACGAGGATCTTGTTGAACATGTTCGGGTGGGCGCGCCCGGCCCGGATGGCCGCGAACTCCTCACGCGTGGCCTCGACCGACTTGTCCATCTTGCCGTCGGCCTCGTTGAGGATGTCCTTGATCACGGCTGCTCCTTGCCTCTCGGTGCTCGGGCTCTGCTGCTCGACTGGTCGGGCGGGGTGCGGGTCGCGTCAGGCTGACGTGACGAGCGTGCCAATCTTCTCACCCTCGACGACGCGGAGGATGTTGCCCTCGGGTTCCATGCCGAAGACGATCATCGGCATCTTGTTCTCCATGCACAGCGCGAAGGCGGTGGCGTCGGCGACCCGGAGCCCGCTCTGGAGAGCGTCCTCGAAGGTCAGCTCCTCGAGCTTGGTGGCCGTCGGGTCGAGCCGGGGGTCGGCGGTGTAGACGCCGTCGACGCCGCTCTTGCCCATCAGGACGACGTCGCACCTGGTCTCGAGCGCCCGCTGCGCGGCCACGGTGTCGGTGGAGAAGAACGGCATGCCCATGCCGGCGCCGAAGATGACGACCCGGCCCTTCTCCATGTGCCGGATGGCGCGGCGCGGGATGTACGGCTCGGCGACCTGGCCCATGGTGATGGCGGTCTGCACCCGGGTCTCCACCCCCAGCTTCTCGAGGAAGTCCTGGAGCGCCAGGCAGTTCATGACGATGCCGAGCATGCCCATGTAGTCGGCCCGGACCCGGTCCATGCCCCGCTGCTGCAGCTCGGCGCCGCGGAAGAAGTTGCCCCCGCCGGTGACGACGGCGATCTGCACGCCCGCCTGGGCCACCGACGCGATCTCGCGGGCGATCGTCGACACCACGTCGGGGTCGACTCCCACCCGGCCACCGCCGAACACCTCGCCGGACAGCTTGAGCAGGACCCGCTTGTACCCGGTCAACAGCGACCTCCGTGTTCGTCCTGGTCGTCCTCGGGGGCCTGGCCGGCCAGCTGACAGCGCTTCGACCCCGGGAGCAACCTATCCGATCATGCCACGAGACACCGAAGCGTCAGCAGCAGCCTGACGCGGGCGAGCACGAGCACCGGCGCACGTCGAAAGCCCACGAGGCCGGGTCAAGGAGCGGTGTGACCACTCCCCGACCCGGCCTCGACGGACCGTTGTGTGTCGCGCGTCAGGCGCCGACCTCGAAGCGGGCGAACCGCTTCAGGGTGGTCCCGGAAGCGTCGAGCACGGCCTTCACGGTCTTCTTGTTCTCGGTGACCGAAGGCTGCTCGAGCAGCACGACGTCCTTGAAGAAGCCGTTCAGCCGGCCCTCGGTGATCTTGGCGATCGCCTGCTCGGGCTTGCCCTCCTCACGGGAGGTCTTCTCGGCGATGTCGCGCTCGTGGGCGACGATGTCGGCAGGCACCTCGTCCCGGGTGAGGTACTTCGGGCGCATCGCCGCGATCTGCATCGCGGCACCACGGGCGGCGTCGGCGTCACCGTCGTACTCGACGAGCACGCCGACGGCCGGCGGCAGGTCGGCCGCACGCTTGTGCATGTAGGCCACGACCGGGCCGTCGAAGTGGACGTACTGGCCGAGCTCGATCTTCTCGCCGATCGAGACCGCCAGGCCGTCGACGACCTCGCCGACCGTCTGGTCGCCCAGCGACACGTTCTTGAGCGCCTCGACGTCGGCCGGCTTGGCCTCCGACGCGGCGTCCGCGATCTTCTGGGCGGCGGCGACGAAGTCCGCGCCCTTGGCGACGAAGTCGGTCTCGCACTTGAGCTCGACCAGGACGCCCGGAGCGTGGGCGACCAGGCCGGCCGACGCCTCGCGCTCGGCGCCGCGCTTCTCGGCCTTGGCCGCGCCCTTGACGCGGAGGATCTCGATGGCCTGGGCGAAGTCGCCGTCGGCCTCCTCGAGCGCCTTCTTGCAGTCCATCATGCCGGCGCCGGTCTGGTCACGGAGCTTCTTGACGTCGGCCGCGGAGAAGTTAGCCATGTTCCTGCTTCCTCGAAAGGTGGTGGCGGAGCGGTCCCGCGGGACCGCTCCGAACGGGTGACTCAGGCGTCGGCCTTGGCCTCGGCGTTGGTGAAGCCAGCGGCCTCGGCGGCCTCGGCGGACTTGAACCACACCTCGGCGTTGGTCCGGTCGTACCAGGGGCTGGTCGGCGCGTGGAACTTCATCGACGACTTGTTGCCCTTGACGTCGAAGCCCTCGGGAGCCGAGCCGTCCTCGAGCGGGGCGGCGGAGTCGGGGCCGAACTCGGCCTCGCCCTCAGCGGCAGGCGCCTCGGCGGCGGCGGGGGCCTCGGTCGCAGCCTCGGCGGCGGGAGCCTCGGTCGCAGCCTCAGCGGCAGGGGCCTCGGTCGCAGCCTCGGCAGCGGGAGCCTCGGTCGCAGCCTCAGCGGCAGGGGCCTCGGTCGCAGCCTCAGCGGCGGGGGCCTCGGTCGCAGCCTCAGCGGCAGGGGCCTCGGTCGCAGCCTCAGCGGCAGGGGCTCGGTCGCAGCCTCAGCGGCGGGGCCTCGGTCGCAGCCTCGGCGGCGGCCTCAGCCGCGGGCGCCTCGGTCGCGGCACCGGTGGCCTCGGACGCGGGGGCCTCGGCGGTGGCGTCGCCACCGGTCGCCTCGACGGCGGCCTTCTCGGCGTCGCCGCCCAGGAGCTCGCGCTCCCACTCGGCCAGCGGCTCCTCAGCACCCACGGTCGGAGCACCCTCGGCACCGGCCTTGGCGCCGGAGCGGGCGATCAGGCCCTCGGCGACGGCGTCGGCGACCACACGGGTCAGCAGGCCGACCGCGCGGATGGCGTCGTCGTTGCCCGGGATCGGGAAGTCGACGAGGTCGGGGTCGCAGTTGGAGTCGAGGATGCCGATGATCGGGATGTGCAGCTTGCGCGCCTCCTCGACGGCAAGGTGCTCCTTGTTCGTGTCGACGATCCAGACCGCGGACGGCGTACGCACCATCTCGCGGATGCCGCCGAGGGACTTGTTCAGCTTGTCCCGCTCGCGGCGCATCTGGAGCAGCTCCTTCTTCGTGCGGCTGCTGCCGGCCACGTCGTCGAAGTCGATCTCGTCGAGCTCCTTGAGGCGGTTGATCCGCTGGTGCACGGTCTGGAAGTTGGTGAGCATGCCGCCCAGCCAGCGCTGGTTGACGTAGGGCATGCCGACGCGGGTCGCCTGCTCGGCGATCGCCTCCTGCGCCTGCTTCTTGGTGCCGACGAACATCACGGTGCCGCCCTTGGCGACGGTCTCCTTGATGAAGGCGTACGAGCGGTCGATGTAGGCCAGCGACTGCTGCAGGTCGATGATGTAGATGCCGTTGCGCTCGGTCATGATGAAGCGCTTCATCTTGGGGTTCCAGCGACGGGTCTGGTGCCCGAAGTGGACGCCGCTCTCGAGAAGCTGGCGCATGGTCACGACTGCCATGTATGTGTCTCCTGTTGTGGAGCCCGCACCCGTTGTGCCCGACCTTCGACAGGACGGGCCGGGAGCGCGGCTCCGGTTGGTTTTCAGTTGCTGCATCCGGCGGGTGCCGGCTGCCCTGACGCTCACGCGCGGTCCGACCCGATCATCGACCGGGACCGAGGAGCCGCGCCCGCGGGCGGTCGGAGCCAGGAGACTGAGTCAGACTCTGGGCGGCTCCGTCGCGGTCTGCGAGCGTGCGAAGTCAATCCACAGGGATTGCTCGGGCCAGAGTAGTCGACCCGCGCCGCCGAGGGCGAATCGGAGCCCGCGGGCCAGGTGCCGTCCACAGGCCGCTCCCGGACCGCGTTCTCCACAGCCCCGCCGAACTCGGCCGCTCCTCGTCCGAGCTCCCGGGCACGCTCTGTCCATGCAGCCTCTCACCGCCGTCCTGACCCGGGTCTCCGGGCTCGCGCTGGTCGTCGTCCTGAGCGAGGTGCTGGCCGTGCTCGGCCCGGCATCGGCGCTCGGCGCGCCCGGAGATCCGGATCCGGTCGGCGTGTGGCCGCTGCGGCCCGAACCCGAGGTCGTCGAGGGCTTCGACCCTCCCGACGACCCGTGGGGGGCCGGCCATCGTGGCGTGGACCTGCTCGGCTCCCCCGGCCAGCAGGTCCACGCCGCCCTTCCCGGCCGGGTGTCGTTCGCCGGGATGCTCGCCGGCCGCGGTGTGGTCGTGGTCGACCACGGGGACACCCGCACCACCTACGAGCCGGTCACGGCCGGCGTGCAGGTCGGCGACGGCGTCGCGGCCGGCGTGCCGATCGGCCGGCTCGAGGTCGCGGGCTCACACTGCTTCCCGCGCGCGTGCCTGCACTGGGGCTGGCTGCGCGGTGAGACCTACCTCGACCCGCTCGACCTGGTCGGCGGCGGCCCGGTCCGGCTGTTGCCGCTGTGGCGGGACGAGCCGGTCGCCCGCGCTCCCGCTCCGCTGGTGACTCTGTCCCCGTACGCCGGCTGGCGGCCGCTGCTGGAGGTGATGCGCGTGCGTGTGGCGTGACGCGCGCCCTGGCTCGCTATGCCGCGCGGGGTGCGCCTGCTGGTAGGCCCGGCGCAGCCGGTCGGTCGTGACGTGCGTGTACAGCTGGGTGGTGGCCAGAGAAGCGTGGCCGAGCAGCTCCTGCACGGACCGCAGGTCGGCTCCGCCCTCGAGCAGGTGGGTGGCGGCGGTGTGCCGCAGGCCGTGCGGCCCGATGTCGGGCGCGCCGGGCACGTCCGCGATCCGCCGGTGCACCAGGGTGCGCACGGCGCGCTGGTCGATCCGGCGGCCGCGGGCGCCGAGGAACAGCGCGGCGCCGGCGCCCTCCACGCGCAGCTGGGGCCGGCCCATCCGCAGCCAGAAGTCGAGCGCCTGGGCGGCAGGCCGGCCGAACGGCACCGACCTCTCCTTGCGACCCTTGCCGAAGACCCGGACGACGTTCCGCTCGCGGTCGACGTCGTCGATGTCGAGCCCGACCAGCTCGCCCACCCGGATCCCGGTGGCGTACAGCAGCTCGAGCATCGCGACGTCGCGCAGCCCGACGGGGCTGCCGTCGTCGGCGAGCTCGGCCGCGGCCCGGATCAGGTCGCGCGCCTCGTCGGCGCGCAGCACCGGCGGCAGCGACCGGTGCGCCTTGGGTGATCCGAGGCTGGCCCCGACGTCGGCCTCGACCCGACCCGTGCGCGCGAGCCAGGCGGTGAAGACCCGCGCCGCCGTGGCCCGACGAGCGATCGTGGTCCGCGACTTGCCGGACGTCTGCTGCAGGGCCAGCCAGCTGCGCAGCGTGCGCAGGTCGAGCGAGGTGACGTCGTGGATGGCCCATCCGGCGCGCGTGCTCGAGCAGGCCGGCGACGTCGGCGAGGTAGGCCCGCAGCGTGTGAGCGGTGAGGTCGCGCTCGGCGGCGAGGTGGCGTTCGTAGTCGCCGAGGACGCGCACCATCGCCTCGGGCAGGTCCTCGACCTGCTCGTCCGCGGTGTGCTCGGCCATGGTCGGAGTCTAGGGAGGGACGCCGCTCGTTCCGGGGATCACGAGGCCTCCGCCGCGGCGAGCCGCCACCCGGACGCGGACCGCTCGACCAGGCCGAGTGCATCCAGACGGGTCAGCGCGGACCGGACCTCCATCAGACCCATGCCGGCGGTCCGGGCGATGGAGTCGGCGCCGACGTCGTGGGCCACCGGCACCGCGTCGAGCACCTGCCGGTGCCGTTGGGTCAGGCGGTCGCGAGGGGTGTCCGCGGCCCCGGGGCCGCTCCACGAGGTGGTCACCGGCCGGGCTGACCACCTCGAGCACCTCAGCCCCGGAGGTCACGAGGGTGGCCGCGCCGGTGCGGATCAGCTGGTGCACCCCCTGCGAGGGTGCGCTCGTGACCGGGCCGGGGGTGCCCATGAGCGGCCGGTTGAGCCGTGCGGCCCAGTTGGCGGTGTTCAGGGCGCCGCTGCGGACGGCCGCCTCCACCACGACGGTGCCACGGGTGAGGGCGGCGATCAGGCGGTTGCGCGACAGGAAGCGGATCCTGGTCGGCGAGCAGCCCGGGGCGAGCTCGGACACGACCGCCCCGGTCGCCGCCAGGTGGTCGAGCAGCTGCTTGTGCGCGGTGGGGTAGGCACGGTCCACGCCACAGGCAAGCACGGCGACGGTCGGACCGCCCATCGCCAGTGAGCCGCGGTGCGCGGCGTGGTCGATGCCGTACGCCGCTCCGGAGATCACCGTCTGACCCCCGCGGGCCAGCTCGGCCCCGATCCCGGCTGCGAGGTCGGCGCCGTAGGTCGTGGCGGACCGCGAACCGACGACCGCGACGGAGTCGTCCAGCTCGTGCAGTCCCACGGGCCCGCGCACCCAGAGCCCGAGTGGCGCGCCACCCTTCTCCTGGACCGGCTCGACGCCGACGAGGTCCTCGACCCGCCGCGGCCACTCCTCGTCGCCGGGCACCACGAAGCGGATGCCGAGTCGCTCGGCCTGCTCGAGCTCGCGCGCCGGGTCCATCGCCTCGAGCCGCGCGGCGACGTCGGAGAGAAGCCCGCCGACGTCGTGCTCCGACGCGAGATGCTCGTGGACGCGGGTGGCGCCGAGCTCCGCGACCAGACCGGCCATGCGGAGGTCGCCGGGCTCGCCCAGGCGCGCCAGGGCCACCCGGGCCAGGCGCTCGGTGTCGCTCATCCGGGTCCCTCGGGCTGAACGAGCTCTCCCTTCGAATGGGGTATTCATCCGGCACGCCTCTCGAGGGTGGCCATGAGCAGCGGCGCGCCGGACCGGAGCCGCAGGGCGACGTCCACCTCGGTCATGCCGGGACGGTCGACACCGGCCAGGTCGGCGACGGTCCAGGCGATCCGCTGGACCCGGGTGGCGCCGCGGCCGCTCAGCCGCCCGGCGTACAGCTCGTCGTCGAGCCGGCGCTGCGCGTCGCCGGTCAGCGGCCACTCGTCACGAAGCAACGGACCGGGGGTCTGGGAGTTCAGCCGCCAGCTGCGGCCGTCGTAGCGGACCTCCTGGCGCGCCCGCGCCTGCTCGACCCGGACCCGGATCTCGGCGCTGGACTCGGGACGGGTCCAGGGCTCGGGCCGGTCGTGCGGCTTGATCGGGGTCACGTGGCGCAGGATGTCGATCCGGTCGGCGATCGGCCCGGTGATCCGGGCACGGTAGGTGCGACGCTTCACCTCGAGGCACTGGCAGCGGTTGGTGCCGTTGTCGTCGGTGTAGTCGCCGCAGGGGCAGGGGTTGCAGGCGACCACGACCATCCCCCGGGCCGGGAACGTGGCCGAGTCGTCGCCGCGCGCGATCGTCACCTCGCCGCTCTCGAGCGGCTGGCGCAGCGCCTCGATCACGTCGCTGCGGAACAACGGGAACTCGTCGAGAAACAGCACGCCGCAATGAGCGCGGCTGACCTCGCCGGGACGCACCCGGCCGGACCCGCCGCCGATCAGGCTGACCTTGCTGGCGTCGTGGTGAGGCGCGAAGAACGGTGGCCGGGTGAGCCGGTCGTCGCCGGGCTCGAGCGCCCCGGCCAGGGAGTGGATGGCCGTCAGCTCCAGCGACTCGCGCGGGTTCAGGTCGGGGAGGATGCCGGGGATCCGCTCGGCCAGGGTGGTCTTCCCGGCGCCCTTCGGCCCCGAGAGCATCAGGTGATGGCCGCCGGCGGCCGCGACCTCGACGGCGTACCGGGCGTCATTCATGCCCAGCAGGTCGGCCATGTCCACCTCGTCCATCCGCTCCTGGCCGCGCCAGGACAGCAGCCGGCTGCCGGACATCGCCGCGACCGGCGGCGCCTCGGGCACCTCGTCGCCGCGCAGCTCCGCGACGATCTGGGCGAGCGAGCGCATCCCGAGCACCGTCATGCCGGGGACCATCGCCGCCTCCCGTGCCTGCGGCTCAGGCACGAAGACACGGTCGATGCCGCGCGCCGCGGCCGCCATCACCATCGGGAGTACTCCGGGCACCGACCGCAGACCGCCGGTGAGGGTGAGCTCGCCGATGAAGACGGTGTTCGCCACACCCTCCCGGGGCAGGCTGCCGTCGGCCGCGAGCACCGACACCGCGATCGCGAGGTCGAAGTGGGTGCCGGTCTTCAGCAGGTCGGCCGGTGAGAGCAGGATGGTGATCCGCTTCGTCGCGGGCCAGCCGAGCTTGCTGTTGGAGATCGCCATCCGGCAGCGGTCCCGAGCCTCGTGCAGCGATGCGTCGGGCCGGCCGACCAGGGTGGTGCCGACCTGGCCGGGCGACACGTCGCTCTGCACGTCGATCAGGTGGCCGAGCGCTCCCTGCAGCGAGATCGTGTGGGCGGTGGCGCAGGGCATCAGACCACCCCGCGGACGTGGTCGATCGTGGACCTGCCACGTCGGGGGCGGATCACGCACACCAGGTCGATCCGCAGGTCCGGGCGCCTGCACACCGTGGATCTCCTGCCAGCGCATCCCCAGCTCGACCAGCCGCGCCACCTTGGTCGGCGTGACCGCCTCGTGCGGGTGCCCGCGATCGATGCTGCTGCGGGTCTTGACCTCGCACACGACGAGCACGTGACCGTCGCGCAGGACGAGATCGATCTCGCCCGCCTCGCACCGCCAGTTGCGGTCGAGCAGGACCATGCCCTGCTCGTGCACGAGATGCTGCGCCGCGAGCGCCTCGCCGTACGCCCCGAGCGCCCGGTTGGTCGCGGCGGTGGTGGAACCTGTCATCTGCTGACCTCCTGGGGCCAGCCTTCCGGGCGGCACGGACGTCCAGAGGCCTGGCGGAGGAGGCCTGTGGACAGCGCCTGCGCGGGGTCATCTTGTGGACGGAAGCTGGCCCAGAGGCCGAGCCAGCAGCCACCCGGGTGTGAGATATCCCGATATTGGTTCGGATATGGCGGAAATTGGGCACACTGTGGAGGTACTTCTCGGGATCGGGCTCGTGCTGCCAACGGCACGGGGCCACTCAGGGGACGGAGTGGACATGGGGTTGCGACGCGGTCGCAGGGGCGACGAGCGCGGTGCCGCCGCGGTCGAGTTCGCCCTCGTGGCGCCCCTGCTGCTGCTCCTGCTGTTCGGCATCATCGACTTCGGCTGGATGCTGATGAAGGCCAGCCTGGTCAACAACGCCGCCCGTGACGCCGCACGCGTCGCCAGCCTCAACGGCACCTACGACCAGATCGACGACGCTGTCACCGCCGAGCTCGACAGCGCCGGGATCGATGACGCGGACGTCGACATCGACATCACGTGCACCAACAACCCCGGTACGTCCTGTGACGGCACCGAGGCGTCGTACACCACCAACGCGGTGTCCGGCTCCACGGTGACGGTGACGGTCAGCTACACCCACGAGTGGATCACCCCCATGGGCGCGATGTGCGCCCTCGTCGGCAGCGACTCGTGTGTCGACGACACGATCCTGCTGGAGCGGACCGCGCAGATGGTGCGGGAGTGAGCATGCGATTCCGGATCCGGCCCCGGCGGAGGGACGAGCGTGGCGCGGTGGCCGTGCTCTTTGCGGCGCTCGTGGTCGTTCTCTTCATCGTCGCGGCTCTCGGCGTCGACATCGCCCAGCAGGTGAACCGCAAGCACCTCCTGATCAACCAGCTCGACGCGACCTCCACGGCCGCGGCCGCAGAGCTCGGCGCGCAGGACGGCAGCATCGCCTCGGCGATCGCCGCCGCCACCTCGTTCTTCGCGAGCAACGGCGAGGGCACGCTCGACCCGTCCAAGATCGACTTCTGGTGCGTGGTCGCCCGCAAGCTCAACGGGGACAACACGCCGTTCTCCCCCGCGAAGGTCGCCGACTTCCAGATCCCGACCGCCACCCAGACGTCCGGTGTCTGCAACCCCGACCCCGTCTCGGCCGACACCAAGTGGTTCATGGCGGACTACCAGAACCGGCCGCGTCCCTACGACGGCAGCACGTTCAAGATGACGTGCAACAACACCCTCTGCGCGGTGCCCTGCGCCCTCAACGCCTCCCCGAGCAACGGCTGGAACCCCGGCAACTCGATCGTCAACAACCTCCCGATCAAGTGCAACACCATCCGGGTCGGCGCCGAGCAGGGCGTGCCGTTCAGCTTCGCGCCGGTGATCGGCGTCGACGAGGGGTCGACCGGCTCGCAGATCTCCGTTGCGTGTGCCGGGTCGTGCGGCGCCGTCGCCCCGAACCCGATGGACGTGGTCGTCGTCGCCGACCGCACCCGCTCGATGCTCGTCCCGTTCGGGTGCTCCAAGGGCAGCCCGGGCTGCACGGACTACCGCTCGAGCCTGGTCAGCGGCATCAAGGGGCTGCTCCAGGTGATGACACCGGAGCAGCAGTACGTCGCGTTCGGTGCGCTTGGGCCGAGCATGAAGGCCCGCTCGTCGTCCGAGAGCAAGCCGTGCACCAGCAACTCCTCGACCGGCCAGGGCCTGATCTACCCACACGGATCCGAGAGTTCGTCTCCGAACACGTCGTGGGTCCCGATTCCGTTCAAGAAGGACTACCTCGGCGCCCCGACGTCAACGGTGTCCGGGCGGTCAACAACGCCAGCAACCTCGTCAAGGCGGTCGAGTGCCTTGATGACTTCGAACCCAACACCCGAACCGCGCTGGCGTCACCGCTGAAGGCGGCCGCCCGCTACCTGCTGGGCAAGTCGGGCGACGAGAACAACATCGCCACGCTCGGAGGCGCCGCACGGTCCGGCGCGATCAAGAAGGTGATCATCTTCGAGACCGACGGCCAGCCCTGGGAGAACTCGGCCACCACCGCTTCCACCGCCATGAGCCTCGACAACCGCAACGACATCTTCTCCCACTACACCGACTACACGACCAGCAGCTACACCGCGCCCGCGGTGCTCGGAAACGTGCAGAACGGCACCCCCGCGAACGTCAACCCCGACCCGCCGAGCCCCTACAACAGCTCGTCGAACTACCCCGCGACGTACACCTCCGGCGGCAGCCACACCTACACGTACAAGTACCGCCTCAACACGACCGCGACGACGAACACGCGGACCTCCACGGGCGGCCAGAAGGCCTGCCAGAACTTCAAGCAGGTGGCGGAGCTGGCCAAGCAGGCCGGGATCCTGGTCATCACGATCGGCTACAACCTCAACGGCAGCACGATGTGCAGCGGTGAGAACGACGTCGGCAGCCTCCCGAGTCCCACCACCAGCACCGGCACCCCGTGGATCAGCGACATCCAGCCGACTGCGTGCCGGCAGGGCGGGACCGGGACCCAGGCGAACCCCTACACCAAGAAGACGTCCTGCGCCCAGAACATGACGATCACCTACACCGTCCCGCAGAGCACGACGACCACCGTCCATTCGGTCGGTCCGGGCGACCAGTCCGTCCCTGACGCTCTTGCCGACGCCTCGGGAGGTCCCGAGGTGGCCGCTGGGTCGTCCAACGGCTGCACCAACTCCACGCTGATCGCGGCAGAGAACTCCGACGAGGACCTGTTCTTCTGCGCCGCCCAGGGCCAGGACATGGCACCGTTGTTCGTCACCGCGCTCAGCAAGGTGAGCAGCGGCGTCAAGCTGATCAACCTGCCGTAGCGCCCGCTCAGCCGCGAAGACCCGGCGTCGAGCACGCCGGTCGCGGTACGCCGTGCAGGTCGACGCCGTTGACGTGCAGGCCGAGCAGCCCGGCGGTCGGGGTCAGCACCGCGTTGATCTGGGCGATGAACGGGTTGACGGCGGTGCCGATGACCTGGCTGTTGACGGCGGCGAGCACCGCGGCGAGGTTGATCGCCCCGTGCTCGAGCAGCTGCGAGACGTCCATGGTGACGGAGTTGAAGGTGACCGTGCCGGTCACGTCCGACGCGGTCACCTGCGCCATCGGCAGCGCGGCCGCCGAGGCGTCGCCGACGGGCTCGGGCTCCGCGTAGGTGTGGTTCGGCACGGCGTACGTCGGGGCGTGCGTGCCGGTGTTGCCCATGACCTCGACGCCGGCCTGGACGGTCAGGTCGAGCCTCACCTTCGGCTGACCGATCACGATCGGCAGGCCGAACGGGCCGAGGTCGAGGCCCAGGTCGACGGCCTTGAGGTCGCCGTGCACGTGGAGTGGGATCGACAGGCTGGCCCGCGACAGCCGGCGGGTCACGTCCACCGTGACCGCCTCGGGGCTGGTGGGGGTCGCGTCCCCGCAGGTCACCGAGGTCAGGCGGCCGGTGGCCCCGGCCAGCTGGACGTCGAGCCGCGCCGCCACGTCGTCGCCGGTCAGGCCCGCGATCGTGCCCACGTGCAGGACCGGCTCCGCGGTGAACGCGAGCTGGGCCGTCTCGGCGGTCACTCCGATGTCGCCACATGCCTGTCGGGGCGCCTCGATCACGTCGAGGCTGGTCGCGCCGGCCGAGAAGCGCGGCACCGACCACAGCACCGGGACGCTGAGCGCGTGTGTGCCGTCGGCCGCGAACGCCGACGCGGCGACCAGGTCGAGGACCGAGACCGTGCTCGCCAGCACGGCGCCCCCGCTGGAGGACACGCTCAGCAGGTCCGCCACATCCACCGTCGCGTCCAGCTCCGCCTGGGCGCTGGCGGCGAGCGTGCGCAGCAACCAGACGTCGGCGACGCTGCCGCCCTCGCGCTCGAGCACGTCGGCGGTCACCGAGAACAGGTCGCCGAGCCGGACTCCCTGGAGCGACGCGAGGCCGTCCGGCGTCGCGACACCGAGGCCGGTCGCCAGCCCACCGAGCGACACCGACGAGTCGGCCAGGCCGTGGTAGCCGAGACCGTTGACCTGGAAGGCGTCCTCGAGCAGCTCGTTCAGCCGGTCGGACCCGGTGTCGGCGGCGTTCCCGGGGTCGACGGCCACGGCGTACGAGCCCAGGCGGAAGCAGGCGAAGGGGTCCGCGGTGGCGAGCGCGGTGCAGACGGCGCCGCCGCGCCCGCCCGCGAACCCGTAGTCGACGCTGGTCCGCGCGGTCACCAGCACGCCGTCCGGTACGTCGCCAGCGGGCACCGGCGCCGGCACATCGCCGACGAGCACCGGCGCGCCGGCCGCATCGAGCCGGACCAGCACGGCCGTGACGGAGGGCGCCTCGCCGAGGGTGCGGTCGTCGTTCCGAGCGGCGCTCTCCGCGGCTGCGTCGGACAGCGCCTGCCGGCCCTCTGCCCCGGACAGCACCTGGCCCGCCGTCCCGCCGTCGAGCAGCCGCGCCACGTCCAGGGCCACGGCATCGGCGAGCGACTGCATGTCCCGACGTGCCACGCGCTGCATGCCCAGGTCGACGGCGAAAGCGCCGGTGGCCATCAGGACGGTCAGCATGATCGCGACCATCGGGAGCACGGCGCCGCGCTCCGAACGGGCGCGCGGCATCAGCCGACTTCCGCCACCGCGGCGTAGCCGAGGTTCGCGGGCATCACGAGCCCGACGCCGGGGAAGGACGGCATCGGCGCGTGGTCCCGGTACTCGTAGTCCAGGGCCACCGTGGCGCAGCGCTTCGACACGTTGTTCGCGCAGGTCTCGATCGTCACCGAGCAGGACCCGGCCGGCACCCCGTCGAAGGTCATGCTGGTGCCGTTGCAGGAGACGCCATACGTCTCGAGCGCCTGGTTGAGGGCGTTGAGGGCGGCCGCCTGCGTCTGCTCCTCGGTGCTGGTGGTCGGCGAGACCGCGGCCGCGCGGGCGCCCTCGGCGGCGCTCTGGCTCAGGGCCTGGCGGAAGCTCAGCATGTAGCCGTAGCTGATGATGCCGAACAGCAGCAGCAACAGCAGCGGCACGACCAGAGCGAACTCGACCGCCGCGGCGCCGTCCTCACGACGCGCGCGCATGCAGGCATGCAGACGCACAGATCCCTCCCCGGACCACCCAGTCAGCACACGTGGTCCGGCACACCGGCACCCCGCCCCCGGCGATCCTTTTACCCAGCCCTGAGAGCGGTTACACCGGCGTCAGAAGGTGGTCCAGACCGGGTCCTCAGCCCTTGGGCGGGTCGATCTCCTGCGGGCTGAGCTCCTCGACGTTGACGTCCTTGAAGGTCAGCACCTTGACGTTCTTGGCGAACCGCGCCGGTCGGTACATGTCCCACACCCAGGCGTCGCTCATGGACACCTCGAAGAACACGTCGCCGGACTCGGTGCGGGCCTTCACGTCCACCTGGTTGCAGAGGTAGAAGCGGCGATCGGTCTCGACGACGTACTTGAAGATGCCGACCACGTCGCGGTACTCGCGGTAGAGCGTGAGCTCCATCTCGGTCTCGTACTTCTCGAGATCCTCGGCACTCATCTGTTCTCCCTCGGCGGCATCTCGACAAGCTCGGCGGACGGGTCCTCATTCTCCACCAGCAGCGGCGGTTCGAGGCCGGCGGCCCGCCGGACGTTGACGAAGCGCATCCGGTGCTCGGGGCACGGGCCGTGCTCGTCGAGCTTCGCGCTGTGCACGTCGGTGATGTAGCCCTTGTGCGTCTTGAAGTCGTACGCCGGCCAGTCGGCGTCGAGGTCGTTCATCATCCGGTCCCGGGTCACCTTGGCGAGCACCGACGCGGCGGCGATGCAGGCCGCCACCCGGTCCCCCTTCCAGATGGCCAGGCCCGGGACGCCGAGCCCGTCGACGGGGAACCCGTCGGTCAGGACGTACGCCGGCGGCAGGTCCAGCAGCGCCACGGCACGCCGTAGCGCCTCGACGTTGGCGACGTGCATGCCCAGCCGGTCGCACTCGTCGGAGTCGATGGCCACCACCGACCACGCCAGCGCCCGGCGTACGACCTGGTCGTAGCAGCGCTCGCGCGCCTTCTCGGTCAGCAGCTTGGAGTCGGCGAGGCCCGGGACGATGCCGGCCTTGCCCGCGGGCAGGATCGCGGCGCCGGCGACCAGCGGCCCGGCACACGCGCCGCGGCCGGCCTCGTCGACGCCGGCGATCGGCTCGATGCCGGCGCGGCGCAGCGCGCGCTCGTAGCCGTAGATACCGGCGTCGCGCCGGACGGTGAGACCTCGGGGCAGTTCACTCACGGCAGGTCAGGAGGGGTCGGGCACGTCCGCGAAGCTGTCGGGGCGGTGCACCCAGCGGGCGTGGTCCGCGGGCCAGAGCAGGACGAACACCTTGCCGACGACGAGGTCCACCGGCACGAACTCCTCCCCCGGGACGCAGTCCGTCTGGTCGTCACGGCACATGTGGACGGTCGAGTCCGCGGAGTGCGCACGGTTGTCGCCCATGACGAAGATGTGGCCGTCGGGCACCGGTCCGGCCGTCCAGTTCCGCTCGCACTGGCTCGGCATCGGGCCGTAGCAGGACGACTCGTTCGGCCGGGCGTAGCCCTGCTCGTTGATCGTCTGGCCGTTGACGGACAGCCGGCCCTGCTTGTCGCAGCACTTGATGACGTCGCCCTCGACACCGATCACCCGCTTCACGAGGTGGCCGCCCTGGGGGTAGAGCCCGATCTTGGCCATCAGCTGGGCCACGGGGTTCGTCGGGCCGGCGGAGTCCTGCGGGTCCAGCCATTGGCCCGGGTCCTTGAAGACCACGACGTCGCCACGCTGGGGCGAGCCGCCGCCCCAGTAGGACACCTTCTGGACCAGGATCCGGTCGTTCTTGACCAGGCCCGGCTCCATCGACTCCGAGGGGATGTAGAACGCCTGGACGAAGAGCGCCTTGATCACGATCGCCAGCAACAGGGCGATGCCGAGCAGCAGGATCGTCTCCTGCCACAGCGGGAGGTGCTTCTTCTTGGGCTTGTCCTTGGCGTGGCCCTTGACCCGACCCATGCGGGAGCGCGAGGACCGCGACCCGGACTCGTCGTCGTCGCTCACGACAGCCGTCCGGTCGCGGTCTTCAGTGGTCACCTGCTGAGCGTAGCGATCGTCTGGTCGCTGGCCGCTCAGGCCTCGCGACGCTCCTTGATCTTCGCGGCCTTGCCGCGGAGGTTGCGCAGGTAGTAGAGCTTCGCCCGGCGGACGTCGCCGCGGGTCACGATCTCGATCTGCTCGAAGATCGGGGAGTTCAGGGGGAAGGTGCGCTCGACGCCGACGCCGAAGGAGACCTTGCGGACGGTGAAGGTGCGGCCCACGCCGGAGCCCTGCACGCGGATGACGACGCCCTGGAAGATCTGGACGCGGGACCGGCTGCCCTCGACGACCTTCACGTGGACCTTGATGGTGTCGCCGGCGCGGAAGTCGGGGACGTCGTCGCGCTTGATGGCGTTGCCGAGATCGGCAATCACGTTGCTCATGTCTCTCCTCACGAGTGCCACAGGTCAGCCGCGGAATTCGAGTTTCTTTCAGTTGTGACCCGGTGCGTGTGCCGGCGGCGTCATGCTCCCCCTGTGGCAGGAGCTGACGCGGGCGTCCTTGCGGAACGAGTCCTCGGGACCACCCTTGTTTGGCCGACCGGGCCGAGGAGCAAGTCTGCCACAGCGGCGGCCCCCCGACGAAATTGTCCGCGGCCGCCTCAGCGCCGCTTCGTCATCCGGACCACCCCGGGCTCGATCTCGCCGCGGAGCCGGTAGCCCGCCTTCTTGTACATCCGCTGGTTGCGGGTCGAGCCGGCACCCGTGAAGAGCGCGTACGACGTGGCCTCGGGCGGGGCGGCCGCCTCGATCCGGGCGAGCAGGGTCCGCCCCAGACCGCGGCCGGCCACGTCGGGCGCGACCATCAGCCGCCCGATGTCCCACTCCTCGCCCTGCAGGCTGGCCCGGACCGCGCCGACCAGGCGGCCGGCCGACCGGGCGACGAGCACCAGGTCCCGCCCGATCCAGGCCCGGAGGTCGTCGAGCGACTCCTCCAGGGCCGGGATCAGGACGCCGGGGTTGTCCTGCTGCTCCTGCACCCAGCAGGCGCGCTGGAGCACGAACAGCTCCCCCGCGTCGGCGGGCTCGACCAGCCGCACCTCGATGTCGTCGAGGAGGGTCGAGGAGTGCACGAGGTCGGGCCGGCGCTCCGCGGTGCGGCGTACGGACTGCTCGTGCCGCCACGCGGCGACCGCGGCGTGGTCACCCGAGAGCAGGACGGGCGGCACGTCCCGCCCCCGCCAGCTCGCGGGCTTCGTGTAGACGGGGTACTCCAGCAGGCCGTCCTCGTGGGACTCCTCCAGCAGCGACCCGGGGTTGCCCATGAAGCCGGGCAGCAGCCGCGCGACCGCCTCGGTGATCGCGAGCGCAGCCACCTCTCCCCCGTTCAGCACGTAGTCGCCGATCGACACCTCGCGCACCTCGGCACGCGACCCCTGCCTCGTCGACGACGCGTTGGTCGATCCCCTCGTAGCGACCGCACGCGAACACCAGGCGCTCCCGCCCCGCGAGCTCCCGGGCCAGCGCCTGCGTGAACGGGATGCCCGACGGCGTCGGCACCACCAGCGTCGCGCCGTCCGGCAGCACCTCGTCGAGAGCCTCGCCCCACGGCTCGGGCTTCATCACCATGCCCGCGCCGCCGCCGTACGGCGTGTCGTCGACGGTGCGGTGCCGGTCGTGGGTCCAACCGCGGAGGTCGTGCACGTGCACCTCGAGCAGACCGCTCTCGACCGCCTTGCCGGCCAACGACAGCTCCAGCGGCGCGAGGTAGTCGGGGAAGATCGTGACGACGTCGATCCTCACGTGCTCCTCCTCCGGCAGCGGCGCCACCAGCCCGGGCCGGTCGGCGATCACGACCCGCCCGCCGGCGACGTCCACCTCGGGCACCAGCGCCTTGACGAACGGCACCAGCGCGTCGCGTCCGTCGCGGGTGCGCACCGTGAGCAGGTCCTGGGCGGCGCCGTGCACGAGGCCTCGCACCTCGCCGAGGGGCGTGCCGTCGACGTCGTACGCCGCCAGCCCGACCAGCTGGTGGTCGTAGAACTCGTCGGGGTCGTCGGGCACGTCGGCAGGGTCGAGCACGACGTGCAGCAGGATCCCGCGTGCCCCCTCGGCGGCGTTGCGGTCGGCGAGCTCCTCGAACGTCGCCAGCAGCACACCCTGGTGCCAGCGGGTGCGCGCGACCGTCAGCGCCCTGAGCGGCGAGGCGGAGCCCCGCGGCGGCTCGGCCCGCAGCCGGCTGCCGACGGCGAACCGGCGCTCCGGCTCGTCGGTGCGCACCTCGACGGTGACCTCACCCTTGAGACCGTGCGGCTTGCCGACCCGCCCGACCACGACCTCGAACTCCTCGCTCACGGCGCCAGCGTAGGGGCGCCGGGCCGAGCCGACCCGAAAACAACGCTGACCCGTCGAAATTTACGACGGGTCAGCGGATGAAGCGGTTCAGCGTCGGCGGTCGACGTCCACGAAGTCGATCCGCGCGCCGCCACGCCCGGCGAGGGCGGAGACGACGGTGCGGAACGCGGTGGCGGTCCGGCCACCGCGGCCGATCACCTTGCCGAGGTCGTCGGGGTGCACCCGGACCTCGAGGATCGACCCACGCCGCAGCTGCTTGTCGCGGACGGTCACGTCGTCCGGGTTGTCGACGACCCCCCGGACCAGGTGCTCGAGTGCCTCGGCGAGCATCATGCTCAGGACTCGCTCTTGCCGGCGTCCTCGGCGGTGACCGTCTCGGTGGCCTCGGCCTCGTCGGCCGCACCCTCCGGGGTCTCCGACGCGGGAACCTCGGCCGGCGCCTCGGCGGCAGGAGCCTCGGCGGCCGGAGCCTCCTCGGCAGCGGGAGCCTCCTCGGCCGGCTTCTCGCCTCGGCGGCTTCGCGTCCTCGGCCGGCTTCTCGGCCTTCTTCGCGGCCTTCTTGGTCACCGCGGCGCCCTTGGGCTCGCTCGCGGCGTCCTTGAGGGCCTCGTTGAAGATCTCGAGCTTGTCGCGCTTGGGCTCGGCCACCTTGAGGGTGCCCTCCTGGCCCGGCAGGCCCTTGAACTTCTGCCAGTCACCGGTGATCTTGAGGAGCACGGCGACCGCGTCGCTCGGCTGCGCGCCGACACTCAGCCAGTACTGCGCCCGGTCGGAGACGACGTCGATGTACGACGGGTCCTCCTTGGGGTGGTACTTGCCGATCTCCTCGATCACCCTGCCGTCGCGCTTCTTGCGGGAGTCGACGACGACGATGCGGTACTGCGGCACCCGGACCTTGCCCAGGCGCTTCAAACGGATCTTGACGGACACGTCTGTGGTGTCTCCTTGACGGTTGTGTGTGGTGAGGTCCCGCTCACCAGGTGGGGAACACCGGGCCGGGTACCTCGATGGGCACTGGGCGCCCGGGTGAGAGGGACCGGACGCACAGGACTCAGCGCGACATTGTGCCAGACCGCGCGACCCGGCCGAAAATCGGCAGGGGATGGCCGTGCGGTCGTCCGGACGGCACACTCAGCGGCATGAGCCAGCAGCCACCGCAGCAGCCGCCGTACGGCGGACAACCGCCCTACGGTCCGCCTCCGCCGTACGGCGCGCCGCCGAAGAAGCCTCGGCCCCGGGCGGTGTGGTTCGTGGTCGGAGGCGTGCTGCTCGCGCTGGCCCCGATCATCTTCGTCGGCGCGCTCTTCAGCGTGCTGCGCCCGCTGACCCAGGAGGACGCCGTCTTCGGGGTCGACGAGACGCCGGTGCAGGTCGACCTGCCGGCCCACGAGGAGCGCGCGGTGTTCTTCGAGGACCTGTCGGGCGGGCAGTGCAACGCCGTCGACGGGACCGGCGCCGCCATCGACTTCCGGTCGGTGACCGGCGACTTCACGTACAACGAGTGGACCGCGGCTGCGCGCTTCGACACCGGCGACGGGGACGTGACCTTCACCTGCCAGGGCGCAACCGGGTCCGAGCAGGTCCGGATCGCGCAGCTCCCCTCGACCGGGACCTTCGTCGCGGGGCTCCTGGTCGGCGTCCTCGCGCCGATCATCCTCGGCCTGGTCGGCCTCCTCATCCTGGTCATCACCGGCGTCCTGTGGGCGACCCGACCTCCGCGCAACCAGCAGCCCGGGGCCGCCTAGGCCGGCCGGCCCGCCTGGCGCGCGCGGTAGGCCCGGGTCTTGAGCTTGTTGCCGCAGCCGTACTCGCACCAGTTCCGCGACCGGTTCTTCGAGTGGTCGTAGTACGCCCACTCGCACTCGTCGGACGCGCAGATCTTCAGCCGCCACCAGAGACCCTCGGTGGTGGCCTCGTGGGCGGCCAGCCCGATCCGGGCGAGCGCGCCACGCACGCCGGACGCCGTCGCCCGGACGCCGGCGCTGTCGCCGTCCCAGGCGAGACCGATCGGCAGCTCGGCCAGCGCCGCGGCCAGGGCCGGTAGCGGGTCCGATGCGCCGTCGTGGTTCAGCTCCAGCGCCCGCCGGAGGCCGGACCGGAGCCTCAGCGCGAGCTCGAGGTCCGCGGCCGTGGCGCGTGACGCCCGCTCCAGCAGCCCTTCGGTGAGCAGGTAGTGGCTGAGCTCCGACGGCGTGGTCAGCTCGTCGTCGCCCGTCTCGTGGTCGGTCGTGTTCACGAAGTCCCGGACGACCGCGATCGGCCGGGGTACGTCGGGGCGGGGCAGGTCGACGCGTCGTCACGACACCAGTGTAACCGGTTTGCCGGTTGCATCCAGGGCGACACCAGCGTAATGTGTTGACCGGTGTCGCACACGACCGAGGAGGCGAGCACCATGAACTACTGGGGATACGTCTTCCAGCAGCTCTGGAGCGACGACGGCGAGTACCGGAGGCACGTACGCCGGCGGGCGCAGCGCCAGCCGAGGCCGTCGCGGACGACGCCGCCGCGCCGCCGCCGGACTCGTTCTGACAGCGTTCTGACAGGCGCGCGGCACATTCTCCCGACCGGCCGGAACAACCGGCCCCCAGGGAGGAGCACCCATGAACGCCTCGACCCGCCTCGGGCTGCTCGTCGCCACCGCCGCCGTGTCCGTCACGCTCAGCACCGGGTGCGGGACGTGGAGGAACCCGATCCCCCGTCACCCGAGCCCGAGCAGGTCTCGGTGGTCGAACCCGCACCGGACTGCCCATCGCCAGGGATCAAGCTGCGTCGGGACCCCGGCTGCTGGTGAGGCTCAGCGGACGATCCGGCCGCGCAGCACGACGCGGGCCGGCGTACGCAGCGTGGCCAGGTCCTCGAGGGGATCCGCGTCCAGCACCACGAAGTCGGCCGGGGCGCCCTCGTCGAGGCCGGCGTTCCAGCCGAGCCACTCGCGGGCCCGCCACGAGGCGGCGCCGAGGGCCTCCGCCGGGGAGAGCCCGTACGCCGCGAGCTCCAGCACCTCGCCGGCGATCCCGCCGTGCGGCAGCACCCCGCCCGCGTCCGTGCCCGCGTAGATCGGGACGCCCGCCTCGTGGGCGGACATGATCGTGTCGCGGCGGCGCGCGTGCAGGTCGCGCATGGTGGCGGCGTACTCCGGGAACCTGCTCTCGCCCGCCTCGGCGTACTGCGGGAAGTTGTCGAGCTGGACCACGGTCGGCACCAGCGCGGTCCCCCGCTCCACCATGGCGTCGACCAGGTCGGTGGTGAGCCCGGTGCCGTGCTCGATGCAGTCGATGCCGGCCTCGATCAGCCAGGGCAGCACCGCGCGGCCGAAACAGTGGGCGGTGACCCGCGCGCCGTGCTCGTGGGCGACCCGGATCGCCTCCTCGAACGTCTCCCGCGGGAAGGACGGCGCCAGGTTGCCCTCGTCGCGCGAGATCCAGTCGCCGACCAGCTTCACCCAGCCGTCGCCGCGCTGGGCCTGCCGGGCCACGGCGTCCGCGACCTCCGCCGGCTCGACCTCCTCGGCGTAGTTGCGGATGTAGCGCTTGGTCCGGGCGATGTGCCGGCCGGCCCGGATCAGCCGGGGCAGGTCCTCGCGGTCGTGGATCCAGGACGTGTCGACCGGGGACCCGCAGTCGCGGAGCAGCAGCGCCCCGGCGTCCCGGTCGGCGATCGCCTGCTCCTCGCAGGTCGCCTCGTCCACCCCGCCCTCGGAGTCGAGCCCCACGTGGCAGTGGGCGTCGACCAGGCCGGGGACGATCCAGCCCTCTCCCCCGGTCTCGGCGCCGGCCTGCTCCTCGTAGGTCACCCGCCCGTCGACGACGTACAGCTCGCGTGCCTCGCCGTCGGGCAGGACCGGTCCGCGGAACCTGAGCGCAGTCATGGGCCGACCGTACCGCCCGCCGGTGATGGCCGATTCCGGCCATCGGGGATGGCCGGTCCCGGCGATGTGTCAGGAACCCCGGCGACGGTCCACTGGTGCACATGACCACCACCACCCACCCCCGACTGCTCATCGACCCGCGCATGAACGGCCCGCGCCGCCACGCGAACGGCGGCTTCGCCAGCGGCACGTTCGCCGACCTCGTCGGCGGTACCGCCACCGTCACCCTCCACCAACGCGTCCCCGTCGGACGCCCCTTCGCTGTGCGCGAGTCGAGCCCAGCGCAGGTCGTGTACGACGCCGACGAGCGGATCGCGACCGTCACGGCCGCCGACCCGTTCGTGATGACGCCCCCGGTCACCCCCGACCGCTGGGACGCCGCGACGGCCCGACGCTCGCACCCGTTCACCAACGTCCGGCACACGCTGTCCGACTGCGTCGTCTGCGGGCCGCACCGCGCCGACGGGCTCCGGGTCACCCCCGGCCCGCTCCGCGACCACCCGGACCTGCTGGCGTCGCCGTACGACCCGCCGGGGGCGTACGCCGTCGACGGCGTCGCGACCCGCGCGTCGGTCTGGGGTGCGTTGGACTGCGTGAGCTTCCCTGCCGCGCTGCTGCGCAGCGGCACGCTGGCCCTCCTCGGCTCGCTCACCGCGCACCGCATTCGCGAGGTCGCAGTCGGCGAGCCCCTCGTCGCGGTCGGCTGGACGCTCGGGTCCGGCACCCGCTCGCACCGCACCGCCAGCGCGCTCCTCGACGAGCGGGGCACCGTGGTCGCCTCCGCCCGGGCCGTCTGGGTCGAGGTGCGCCACCAACGGCTCGCCCGGATCGCGGGCCGCTTCCTGTGACCTCTGCCCACCCGCCGGCACGTCCCTAGACTCGGAGCGTGCTCGCCGAGGACCAGGTCGTCCACCACGCCACGATCAGTGGTCGGTCCGTGGCCTGGTCCGCGCTCGGCTCCGGCCCGGTGCTGGTGATCGGCGGCTGGTGGTCGAGCCACCTCGAGCTCGACTGGGAGGACCCGGCGTTCCGCCGCTTCACCGGACGGCTTGCCCAGCGCTGCACCGTGGTCCGCTACGACCGCCCCGGGGCCGGCCTGTCCGACCGGTCCGGACCTCCCCCGTCCGGCCGAGACGCCGAGGTCGCCGTCCTGGCCGGCGTCGTGGACGCCGTGGGCGCGGACCGGGTCCACCTGCTCGGCGCGTCGTCCGGCTGCCCGGTGGCCGCGACGTTCGCCGCGGAGAACCCGGACCGGGTCGACCGGCTCGTCCTGTACGGCGGGTACACCCGCGGCTCGGACATCGCCTCTCCGGCCGCCCGGGAGTCGATGATCTCGCTGGTGGAGGCGCACTGGGGCCTGGGCTCTCGAGTGCTCGCCGACGTGTTCCTGCCCGGCGCGACCGCCCGCGAGCGCGACGCGTTCGCCCGCTACCAGCGCCGGTCGGCGCCGCGCGAGCTGGCCGCCGAGTACCTGCGCAGCGTCTACGCCCTGGATGCGACCGACCGCCTGGACGAGGTCCGCTGCCCCACCCTCGTCGCTGCACCGGCGCGGTGACCGCGCGATCCCGTTCGCCCTCGGACGGGACCTGGCCGACCGCGTGCCCCACGCCCACTTCGTCGAGCTGGCCGGAGACGACCACTTCCCGTGGCGTGGTGACGACGAGTCCGTGGCCCAGGCGATCGACCTGTTCCTGGCGGGCCGCGACCCCGAGCCCAGGAAACCATCGAGCGCCGCCCCCGCGGCCACCCTGTCCGAGCGGGAGATCGAGGTGCTCCGGCTGGTCGCCCGAGGCCGGACCGACGCGGACATCGCCGAGCAGCTGGTGCTCAGCGTGCACACCGTGCACCGGCACGTCGCGAACATCCGGACCCGTCTGGGTGTCCCCTCACGCGCGGCCGCCGCGGCGTGGGCGAGCGACCACGGGCTGCTCTAGCGACGGGTGCGCAGCCCCCAGCCGTAGGGGTAGAGCGGGTCGTAGTCGTCGTCGCCGACGTTGATCGGCTCCTGGTCGACCGTGCGCGGCCAGCTCACCGGCAGCTTTCCCGTGAAGGGGCGACGCCCGAACAGGACGTCCGCCACCCCGGCGCCCTCGCTGCCCGGCAGCCAGGAGGCCACCAGGGCGTCGGTCTGCGCCAGCAGGTCGGGCGGGATCTCCATCGGGCGCCCGGAGACGACGAGCACGGTGCACGAAGCCGCCTGCGCGCAGACCGTGCGAACAGCGTTGGCATCCGCGTCGGACAGCACCATGTTCTTCTCGGGGCGCGGGACGTTGTTGTCGCCCGGGTCGTAGGCCCACTCCGGGCCACCCACGTCGCCGAAGCCCTCGGCGTACGGCGTCTCGCCGACCACCACGACACCGGCCGAGCCGGCGGGCACCGCGTCCTCGGCCGTCTCGCTGAACACCACGTCGCCGCGGGCGAGCTCCTCGATCCCGTCGAGGATGGTCGTGCCGGGGATGACGTTGGTGGACCCGCCCTGCCAGGTGAGGGTCCAGCCGCCCGCCTGGTTGCCGATGTTGTCGGCGTTGCTGCCGGCGACGTACACGTCCTGGTGGCGCTGCAGCGGCAGGGTCCCCTCGGCGTTGCGCAGCAGCACCTGGCTCTCGGCGGCGGCCCGGCGCGCGACGGCGTGGTGGGGTCGACTGCCGACCTTGTGGAGGTTCGACCGGTCGGTCATCGGGTGCTCGAACAGCCCGAGCTCGAACTTCGCGGCCAGGATCCGCGAGACCGCGTCGTCGATCCGGCTCATCGGGACCACGTCGTCCTCGACCAGCTGGTGAGGGTCGGGATGAAGTCCTCCTGCCACCCGGTCGGGTTGTTCGGGGCCTGCTTCGGCTCCATGAACATGTCGACCCCGGCCATCACGGCCGCCTCGACCTGGTCTGCGTAGTCACCGGGCAGCTGACGGATCGCGCGCCAGTCGGAGATCACGAACCCGTCGAAGCCCAAGGCCCCCTTGAGTACGCCGGTGATGAGCTCGCGATGCGCGTGCATCTTGACCGGGTTCCCGAGGCCGTCGTCGGTCCAGTCCACGCTGGAGAAGGACGGCATGACCGAGCCGACGTGGTGCTCCCGGACGGCGGGGATGTACGGCGCCAGCGCGAGCCGCGCGAACTCGCGGCGCGACACCTCGTCGATGCCCTGGTCGATGGTGTAGTCGCCCTCGCCGGTGCCGAACGACGTGAGCCCGTCGCCCGCGAAGTGCTTCGCGGTGGCCAGCACCCGGTCCGGCCGGTCGAGCTGCCCGGGGCGGCCCTGCAGCCCGTCGATCGCCGTCTCCATGGACCTGACGAGCGCCGGGCTCTCGCCGAAGCTCTCGTAGGTGCGGCCCCACCGGTCGTCGCGGGCGACGCAGATGCACGGCGCGAACGCCCACTGCGGGCCGGTCGCCCGGGTCTCCAGCGCGGTGATGTGGCCGATCTGCTCCACGAGGTCGGGGTTCCGGGTCGCCCCGAGCCCGATGTTGTGCGGGAAGACCGTGGCCCCCTGGAGGTTGCCGTGGCCGTGCACCGAGTCGATGCCGTACAGCAGCGGGATGCCGAGCCGCGTGTCGAGCGCCGCTTCCTGGTAGCGGTCCACCATGTCGGCCCACGCCTCCGGCGTGTTGGGATCCGGGACCGAGCCGCCGCCCGACAGCACGCTGCCCAGGGCGTACGTCGTGATCAGGCTCGGGTCGCCGTCGACATCGATCCGCTCGGCCTGGGTCATCTGTCCGATCTTCTCGGCCAGGGTCATCCGCCCCAGCAGGTCGTCGACGCGCTGCTCGACCGGCAGCGATGCGACCTGGTACGGAAGTGGTTTCTGCCTCGGCGCGGACTCGGCGGTCGACGCCGGCGCCTGCAACAGGGCCACGGCGAGGATGCCGGCGGACGCGGCGCCCAGCAGGGCGCCGTACCGGTGGGGACGGCGTGAGGGGTCGCGGAACACGGGTGCCTCCTTGCCCGAGCAAGTGGTCCGGCGTCACGCGGGCGCCGGAGCGCGATGCGCCCCTTCAACCTAGGAACCCGCAGGCCGACCCGTCAACGGCGTGGTGAGCTCCGGGTCAGCCACCCTCAGAGCTGGTCGAGCAGCCAGGAGGGGCCGAGCGCGACGGCACCGACGCCCTGGACCCGGGCCTGGAGTGCCCGGTCCGCGGTCACGACCGCGACCCGGTCGCCCCGCTCGGCGGCGGCCCGTGCCTCCGCGACGATCGTGTCGTCGCCCTCACCCTTCGCGTGCACTGTCCGCAGATGGCCGTCCCGACCGGCCTTCACGCCGGGCTTGGCGGCGCCTTCCAGCACCAGCACCACCTCGTCGTACGCCGTGTCGGCGACCAGCAGCGCCTCGTGCAGCCGGCGGGCGGCGCCGGCGCGGTCCTTCCACCAGCCGTCCGGGCGCGAGCCGACCACGTTGGCGCCGTCGACGACCAGCGTTGAGGTCACTTCAAGAACTTCGAGAAGTCCTTCGGCAGGTCGAGCGCGGCGGCGGCCTTCTCGTAGTCGATGTCCTCGCCGTCCGGGTTGCCGAACGGGTTCGCGGCACCGGCCGCGGCCTTCTCCTGCTCGGCCTTGGCCTGCTGGGCGGCCTTGGCGGGGTTGCCGGAGACCCGCTTGCCCTTGCCCTTCTTGGGCGCCTGCTTGGCCTTCGAGCGCTTGCCGCCGCCGACGCCGGGCATCCCCGGCATCCCGGGCATGCCGCCGCCCTTGGCCATCGACATCATCATCTTGCGCGCCTCGAAGAAGCGGTCGACGAGCTGGTTGACGTCGGAGACCTGCCGGCCGGAGCCCTTGGCGATCCGGGCGCGTCGGGAGCCGTCGATCAGCTTCGGGTTGGCCCGCTCGGCCGGGGTCATCGACTGGATGACGGCCTGGATCCGGTCGATCTCGCGCTCGTCGAAGTTCTCGAGCTGCTCGCGGAACTGCCCCATCCCGGGCAGCATCCCCATGATCTTCGACATCGAGCCGAGCTTGCGGACCTGCTGCATCTGCTCGAGGAAGTCGTCGAGGGTGAACTCCCCGCCCTGGCCCGACAGCTTCGCCGCTGCCTTGGCGGCCTGTTCGGCGTCGAAGGTCTTCTCGGCCTGCTCGATCAGGGTCATCACGTCGCCCATGTCGAGGATCCGCGACGCCATCCGGTCGGGGTGGAACAGGTCGAAGTCGGTCATCTTCTCGCCGGCGGAGGCGAACATGACCGGCTTGCCGGTGATCGACGCGATCGACAGGGCGGCACCGCCGCGGGCGTCGCCGTCGAGCTTGGTGAGGACGACGCCGTCGTACCCGACCCCGTCGAGGAAGGCCTGTGCCGTGACGACGGCGTCCTGGCCGATCATCGCGTCGACGACGAACAGCACCTCGTCGGGGTTGACGGCGTCGCGGATGTCGGCGGCCTGCTGCATCAGCTCGGCGTCGACGCCGAGGCGGCCGGCGGTGTCGACGATGACGACGTCGTGCAGCTTGCGCTTGGCCTCGTCGATGGAGGTCCGGGCGACCTCGACCGGGTCGCCGACGCCGTTGCCGGGCTCGGGCGCGAAGACGGGTACGCCGACCCGCTCGCCGTTGACCTCGAGCTGCTTCACGGCGTTGGGGCGCTGCAGGTCGGCAGCGACCAGCATCGGGGACTTGCCCTGGCCCTTGAGCCAGAGCGCGAGCTTGGCCGCGAGCGTGGTCTTGCCGGCGCCCTGGAGGCCGGCGAGCAGGATCACGGTCGGGCCGGACTTGGCGTAGCGCAGCCGGCGGGTCTCGCCGCCCAGGATCCCGACGAGCTCCTCGTTGACGATCTTGAGGACCTGCTGGGCGGGGTTCAGCGCGCCGCTGACCTCCTCGCCGCGCGCCCGCTCCTTGACGGCGCCGACGAACTCCTTGACGACCGGCAGCGCGACGTCGGCCTCCAGCAGCGCGATCCGGATCTCGCGCGCGGTGGCATCGATGTCGGCCTCGGAGAGCCGACCCTTCCCCCGGAGGTTCTTGAAGGTGTCCGCGAGGCGGTCGGAAAGAGTGGCGAACAAGAGTGACGTCCTACGTGCCGGGAACCAGAGACTCCCCCAGCCTAGGCGACCACACCGTAGGCTGTGGAAATGACCGCATGGGTCTTCGCCGCAGCCCTGCTGCTGGTCGGCGTGCTCGTGGTCTGGGCCGGCCACCGGATGCTCCGCAACGGTGGCGCCGCCTCCTCGGGCGCGTCCGACGCGTTCGGCAACTTCATCGACGTCTTCGACCCGGCGCGCGCCCGCGCCGACCGCGACCTCGAGAGCCAGAAGCACATGGGCGAGGTGCTGCCCTCCCCCGACGACGACGATGACGATGACCATCCGCACTGGAACCTCGACCTGCTCCGCGGCGAGGTCCGGATCCGGCCCGGCCGACCGCGGATCACCCCTCCCTGAGTCCGGAGCGACGGATGCCCACGCAGGACGTCCTCGCGTCGCGGCCCACGCGCCAGGAGCGCGCCGACCGGGACTTCCACCGGCTGTTCACGGGGTCGTTCCCCGCGCTCGCGCACGAGGTGCACCGCATCGTCGGGCGACCGGGCGGTCGCGGACGCGATCGCCCGGGACGCGTTCTTCCGGCTGCTCACCCGCTGGCGGACGGTGAGCCGGGCACACCGGCCCGAGGCGTGGGTGCTGCGGGTGGCCCTGGTCGAGGCGGAGGCCGCGGCGCCGGGGAGCGCAGCTCAGGTCGGCGGCTCCGGGGCCGTCGGGACCGCCGCCGACTGGGAACCGCTGACCGACATCGCGTACGCCGCCGTGATGGCTCGCATGCGCCGACACAGGGTCCGACGCAACCGGACCCTCGCCGGCGCAGCCATCGTCGTCGCGATCGTGGGCGGGCTGTCCTTCGCAGGAGCCTCGGAGCCCGACCCGCCACGGTCCGGCGAACCGGCGGACCTGGTCCTGGGTCCGCCATGGTGGGTGACCAACGGGGTCGGCAGCGCCGCCGGGAGCGAGCTTCCGCACACGGCGCTCGAGGGGCGGTGGCACACCGCCGCGCTCACCCGCGCGGACATCGCCGGGGCGCTGCGGCGCGCCGGCCTCGGTGAGTACGCCGACTACGCCGCGAGCTTCCCGACCGAACCGTTCCGGATCGACCTCACCGTGCGGGCCGAGCGGTCGGTGCTCACCATCGCCGGCGACCAGCGCTTCGTCGCGATCCTCCGCGTGGAGGGGAACCGGGTCACCCTCGAGCCGCTGCCGCCCAACATCGGCTACACCCACTTCCGCTGGACTCGTGACCACCGGCGGCTGTCGCTGAGGTTCACGGGGACCGGACTGGCCAAGGCCAAGCACGACGCCATCCCGACCGAGGTGTACGAGGTCGCGTTGTTCGCCGCGGCCCCGTTCACGCGCCTCTGACAGTGCGTCAGCCGCCCGTGAGGGCCGCGCGCACGGCGTGCGCGGCGTCGGCCGCCCGGTGGTCCGACAGCACGCCGGCCGCCGCCTCCTGCACGTAGAACACGTCCACCGCCTGCGGGCCGAGCGTGTCCACGTGAGCCGACCGGACGGTCAGGTCCAGCCCCGCGAGCGCCGAGCAGACGAGGTGCACGATGCCGGGCCGGTCGGTGGCCCGCACCTCGAGCACCGTCGCCTGGTCCGAGGCGTCGGGCCGGACCACGACGCTCGGCGCCAGCGTGGTGGCGTCCGCGGGGCGGAGCCGGGCGGACGCGTCCACCCGGCCGTCGGCGATCGCCTCGAACCGCTGCCGCAGCACCGCCGGGTCGAGGTGCTCGTCGGCCACCTCCCACACCGAGATCGCGTAGGCACCCTGGGTCCAGGCGCGGGCCGCGCGGACCGAGGCCCGCTGGATCGCGAACATCGCGGCGGCGTCGGCCAGCAGCCCCACCCGGTCCTCGCCGATCACCGTCACGCTGGCCCCGTCGGGGGCCGGCTCGACGGTCACCGACACCCCGCCGCGGCGTACGGCCTCGGGGATCTCGAGCTCTTCCGTCACCGAGACCGGGGCGGCGACGCCGGGGTCCAGGTGGACCAGCACCCGCGCCCCGAGGTCGCGGATCAGCCCGGCCCGCCAGGTCGACCAGGCCTTGGCCGACGTGGCACGGGCGTCCGCCTCGGTGAGCGCGATCAGGAGCGACATCGCCTGCCCGTCGCCGATCCGGGCGGCGACGTGGTCGACCGTCGCCGGGTCGTCGGGGTCGCGCGTGGTCGCGGTCTCGGCGAGCAGCAGGTGCCAACGGACCAGCGTCCCGATCAGCGCGACCGCCTCGTCGTCGAAGCCCATCCGGGTGGCGATCTCGCGGGCGAGCGGCTCGCCGGCGACGCTGTGCTCGGTCAACCCGCCCTTCCCGATGTCGTGCAGCAGCGCCGCCACCATGAGTACGTCGGGGCGCGCGACGTCCCGGATCAGCGCGGACGCCTCGATGCAGGTCTCGACCACGTGCCGGTCGACGGTGAACCGGTGGATCGCCGACGCGTGCGGCAGCAGCCGGATCCGCTGCCACTCGGGCAGGATCCCGTCCAGGGCGCTGGTCTCCTCCAGCGTCTCCCACACGGCGTGCAGGCCGCGGCCGGACGCCAGCAGCCGGACCAGCAGGTCCCGCGCGCCCGACGGCCACGGGTCGGGCAGGGGCGGGCACTCGCGCACCAGCCGGGCCGCCGTCGCCGGCGCCAGCACGACGTCCTGCTCGGCCGCGGAGGCCGCCGCGCGCAGCAGCATCAGCGGGTCCTGTGCGGGGCGGGCGTTCGACTCCAGCACCACCTCGCCGGCCGAGAGGGCGATGCCGGGCGACAGCGGGGTGAGCGCCGGTCTCCGGGCGCCGGTCACCGAGACCGGCTTGGCCAGGACCGCATCCACCCGGCGCCAGGTCAGCCGGGACAGGTGCGCGATCCGGCGGCCGAGCTCGCGCACGTGGACCTGCGCCGCCGCCTCGTCCTCCAGGTCGAGCCCGACCGCGAGCTCGTCCCACAGCTCGGGGGCCACCCGGTCGGTGGCGCGTCCGGCGGCTCGCTGGAGCACGTCGCGGGTGTCGAGCAGGGAGATGCGGGAGCGCTCCAGCTCCACGTGCGAGACGTCCACGAGCCAGCTGGCCACGAGGGCCTTGAGCACGTTCGCGTCGCGCAGCCCGCCGGCGGCCTCCTTGAGGTCGGGCACCGACAGGTGGGCCAGCTCGCCCAGCAGCTCGTGCCGTGACCGGACCAGGTCCTGCAGCGCCGGCAGCCGGTCCTTGGCCTGGCGCCGCCAGCTGGTGAGCATCGTCGTACGCAGCCGGAGGGTCAGGTTCGGGTCGCCGGCGAGGTGCCGGATGTCGAGCAGCCCGAGCGCCACCTTCAGGTCCTTGTCGGCGGCCGCCACCATCTCGGGGAAGGTCCGCACCGAGTGGTCGAGCTTGGCCCCGCTGTCCCACAGGGGGTACCAGACGCGCTCGGCCACCTCGCCGAGCTCGACGCCCTCGTCGGCCACGAGCACCACGTCGAGGTCGGAGTACGGCGCCAGCTCGCCGCGGCCGTAGCCGCCGACCGCGACCAGCGCAGCACCGGTGTCGGGGCCGCCGGACCGCTCGTAGGACTCGCTGCAGAGGGCGTCCGCGTCGGCGGTCCGCCCGGTGCGCTCGGTCGCGGTCACGCGCGGCCCTCCGGACCCCTGCTCAGATCGCGGCCTCGTCCCGGTCGCCGGTGCGCACCCGCACGACCGACTCCACGGGCGCGACCCAGACCTTGCCGTCGCCGATCCGCCCGGTCTGCGCGGTGGCGCAGATGGTGTCCACGACGGCAGCCGCGTCGGCGTCGTCCACGACGATCTCGATCCGGATCTTCGGCACCAGCGCGATGTCGTACTCCGCGCCGCGGTAGACCTCGGTGTGGCCCTTCTGCCGGCCGTAGCCGCTGACCTCGGACACGGTCATCCCGGTGACCCCCACCGCCTCCAGGGCAGCCCGGGTGTCCTCCCACTTGTGCGGCTTGATGACCGCGGTGACCAGCTTCATCAGGGCTGTTCCTCTCGGATGTTCAGGACGCCGGTGCCCGACGACCGGGCGCCGGCGGTTGCGTGCAGGTCGTACGCCGTCTCGGCGTGGACCACGAGGTCGATGCCGCTGATCTCGTGCTCCTCGTCGATCCGGAAGCCCATGAGCTTGTCCACGGCTATCCCGATGATGCCCGACATCACGAACGCGTAGACGAGCACCGCGCCGCCGCCCAGCATCTGCCGCCAGAGCTGGTCGAGGCCGCCGCCGTAGAACAGGCCGTCCACGCCGGTGGGCGCGGCCGCGGTCGCGATCAGGCCGATCCCGAACGTGCCGACCAGGCCGCCGACGAGGTGGACGCCGACGACGTCGAGCGAGTCGTCGTACCCGAAGCGGTACTTCATGCCGACCGCCAGCGCACAGACCACGCCGGCCACCGCGCCCATCGCGATCGAGCCGATCGGGGACAGCGAGCCGCAGGACGGGGTGATCGCCACCAGCCCGGCGACCAGGCCGGACGCGGCACCGAGGGAGGTGGCGTGGCCGTCGCGGATCCGCTCCAGCAGGAGCCAGCCGAGCGAACCGGCGGCGCCGGCCAGGAGCGTGGTGGTGAAGACGATCGCCGCCTTCTCGTTGGCGCCCAGGGCGGAGCCCGCGTTGAAGCCGAACCAGCCGAACCAGAGCAGGCCTGCGCCGATCATCACCAGCGTCAGGTTGTGCGGCCGCATCGGGTCGCGGCCGAAGCCGACCCGGCGGCCCAGCACCACCGCCAGTGCGAGTGCCGACGCACCCGAGCAGATCTCCACGGCCGTGCCGCCCGCGAAGTCGATCACGCCGAGGTTGTTGGCCATCCAGCCGCCGACGTGGTCGCCGGCGGAGAAGTCGAAGATCCAGTGCGCGATCGGCGCGTAGACGACGAGGGTCCACACGCTGACGAAGACCATCCAGGACCCGAAGCGGGCCCGGTCGGCGATCGCGCCGGAGACCAGGGCGCCGGTGATCACGCAGAACAGGCCCTGGAAGACGGCGAACAGCATCGCCGGCACGGTCCCGGCGAGCTCGCCGCCCATCAGCTGGCCGAGGCCGGCGTACTGCGTCGGGTCACCCACGAGCCCCAGGCCGACGTCGTCGCCGAAGGCGATCGAGTAGCCGACCAGCGTCCACAGCACCGCGATCGCGGCGAGCGACCCGAACGTCATCATCATCATGTTCAGGACGCTCTTGGAGCGGACCATGCCGCCGTAGAAGAGCGCGAGCCCCGGCGCCATGAGCAGGACCAGGGCGGACGCGGCGAGCAGCCAGGCGGTGTCGCCGGTGTCGAGAGCGGGAGTCGCGGCCGAGAGGGTGATCATGGCCGCCTACCCTGCCCAGCGCGCGTAACGCAGGGCGGCGGTAAATGTTTCAGGCATGTTAACGAGCCGGCTGCCCGATGACAGCCGGGTGAACTCGCCGGCCCGCCCGGGGTGTGTGGTGGGCGGGCCGGCGAGCGGGGTCAGAGGGCGGCCTCGTCCTTGTCGCCGGTGCGGACGCGGACGACGGTGTCGATGGGGCTCACCCACACCTTGCCGTCCCCGATCCGACCGGTCTGGGCCGTCTTGACGACGATCCCGACGATGTCCTCGACGTCGGCGTCGTCGGCCACGATCTCGATCCGGATCTTGGGCACGAGCGCGATGTCGTACTCCGCGCCGCGGTAGACCTCGGTGTGGCCCTTCTGCCGGCCGTAGCCGCTGACCTCGGAGACCGTCATACCGGTCACCCCGAAGGTCTCGAGGGCCTCCCGGACGTCCTCCCACTTGTGCGGCTTGATCACCGCGGTGACGAGCTTCATGCGGGCGCTCCTTCCTTGTCAGTGTCGGCCTTGTCGCTGTCGGCTGCCGACGAGGCCGGCACCGGGGCGGTGGGCAGGACCGAGGAACGGCGTGCGCCGCCCCCAGCACCGAAGTCGTACGCCGACTCGCCGTGCTCCGCGAAGTCGATGCCGTCGACCTCTTCCTCCTCGCTGACGCGCAGGCCCATCGTCGCCTTGATGCCGAGGCCGATGATCAGGGTGAAGACACCCGACCAGAGCATCGCGCCACCGGCCACCAGGACCTGGATGACGAGCTGCTTGGCGCCGTAGCCGTACAGCAGACCGGTGGTGGTGCTGAGGAAGCCGGCGCCGATGGTGCCGATGAGACCACCGACCAGGTGGACGCCGACGACGTCCAGCGAGTCGTCGTACCCGAAGCGGTACTTCAGGCCGACGGCCAGCGCGCAGACGCCACCGGCAAGCAGGCCGAGGACGATCGAGCCCATCGGCGACAGGGCGCCACAGGCCGGGGTGATCGCCACCAGACCGGCGACGACACCGGAGGCGGCACCCAGCGAGGTGGCCTTGCCGTCGCGGAGCTTCTCGACGAGCAGCCAGCCGAGGATGGCGGCGCAGGTGGCGACCGTGGTGTTCAGCCAGACCAGGCTGGTCTCGCTGAGGAACTGGGCCGCGTCGGCCTCGGCGCTCTCGCCGGTGAAGACGATCGAGCCGACGTTGAAGCCGTACCAGCCGAACCACAGGAGCCCGGCGCCGATCATGGTCAGCGTCAGGTTGTGCGGCTTCATCGGCTCCTTGCCGAAGCCGATCCGCTTGCCGAGCAGGATCGCCAGCACCAGGCCGGCCATACCGGCGTTGATGTGGACGACCGTGCCGCCGGCGTAGTCGATCGGCAGCGGGTCACCGTCGAACAGCAGGCCCGAGATGCCGTTTGCTGCCGACCCGAGGAAGCCGCCGCCCCACACCATGTGGGCGATCGGGAAGTAGGAGAAGGTCAGCCAGAGCGGGACGAAGACCATCCACGCCGAGAACTTCAGCCGGTCCGCGACCGCGCCGCTGATCAGGGCCGCGGTGATGACCGCGAACGTGAGCTGGAAGCCGACGAAGATGTAGTCCTGGCCGGAGATGCCGTCGAGGCCGAAGCTCTCGAACGGGTTGTTGATGATCATGCCGATGTCGTCGGTGCCGAACGACATCGACCAGCCCCACATCACGTAGACGATGCCCGCGATGCCGATGGTGCCGAACGACATCATCATCATGTTGAGCACAGACTTGGAACGGCTCATGCCGCCGTAGAACAAGGCCAGTCCCGGCGCCGTCATCACGATGACGAGGGACGCTGCTACCAGCATCCAGGCCTGATAGCCGTAGTCCATGGAACCTCCAGGGTCGCTCTCTCGGGAGGCGGACCACGTCCGACGGCGTTGTCGCAGCACGATCCGCCCGTTGTCGAGAACCTTCGACGCTGGACGTTTCGCGGTGCCGGTCGATGTGTTGCGGGAACGAAACGAGTTCCCGGTTCGTGTTACGGCTGTGTGAACTCAGGCGACGGTGAACTCAGGCGACCGGTGAACTCAGCCGAGCAGGGCGTCCACGAACGCGCCGGCGTCGAAGGGCGCCATGTCGTCGGCGCCCTCGCCCAGTCCGACGAGCTTGACCGGTACGCCGACCTCACGCTGGACGGCGACCACGATCCCGCCCTTGGCGGAGCCGTCGAGCTTGGTCAGCACGACGCCGGTGACGTCGACGACCTCGCTGAAGACCTTGGCCTGGACCAAGCCGTTCTGGCCGGTCGTGGCGTCGAGCACGAGCAGGACCTCGGTGACCGGGGCCTGCTTCTCGATCACCCGCTTGACCTTGCCGAGCTCGTCCATCAGGCCGGCCTTGTTCTGGAGCCGGCCGGCGGTGTCGACGACCACCGTGTCGACCCCGTGGTCGACGCCCTGCTTGACCGCGTCGAACGCGACGCTCGCGGGGTCGGTGCCCTCCGGGCCGCGGACCACCTCGACCCCGACCCGCTCTCCCCAGGTCGCGAGCTGCTCGACGGCGGCGGCGCGGAAGGTGTCGGCCGCGCCCAGCACGACCCGCCGGTCCTCGGCGACCAGGATCCGGGCGAGCTTGCCGACCGTGGTCGTCTTGCCGCCCCCGTTGACGCCCACCACGAGCACCACGCCCGGCTTGCCGTCCTCGCCGCTGACCTGGAGCCGGCGGTCGAGGTCGGGGTCGACCAGGGCGAGCAGCTCCTCGCGGAGCAGGGCGCGCGGGTCGGCGGTGGGGTCGACCCGCATCCGGGTCCGGAGGTTGTCCACCAGCTGCTGGGTCGGCGCGACGCCGATGTCGGCGGTGAGCAGGGTGTCCTCGATCGCCTCCCAGGTGTCCTCGTCGAGCCGGTCCCGCGAGAGCAGCGCGAGCAGGCCACGGCCGAACCCGCCCTGGGAGCCGGCCAGCCGCTGACGGAGCCGGGTGAGCCGGGAGGCGGTGCCTTCGGGCCGCTCGAGCTCGGGCGCCGCCGGCTCGGCCTCGGGCTCGACCTCGACGGCGGGGGGTGCCTCGGTCGGCGTCTCGACCTCCGCCTCGGTGGGCGGGGGCGCGATGACGTCGGTGCCGGTGCGCGGCGACGGGACCCGCCCCTGCCTGCGGCGGCCGCCGACCAGGAGGCCGGCAACGAGGACAACGCCGAGGACGGCGATGCCGATGATCAGGTAGAGCAGGTCACCCATGCGGCCAATCCAAGCAGAGGGCGATCAGCTGGCCTGGTCGTACCCCTCGTCGAGGTCGCCGTCCTGGATCTTCGGCAGCTTGTCGTTGGCCTTGGACATCGCGTCGCCGAGCCAGGGGGCACCCGGAACGTCCTCGCCGCGGTGCGGGAAGGCGACGTACATGACCACCAGTCCGGCGAGTACGAGGATGCCGAGCATTGCGAGCCCGATCAGCAACATGACGGGATCCTTCCCGAGTAGGTGTGCCTCCACCCTCGCACACCGAGGAGCAACACGCCGATACGTCGACTCGTGGTGGCGCTCACCCCGGCCCGGCCCGGAGCAGCGGCTCGACGGCCGCCCGGATCTCGTCGGGCATCGGCGTCACCGGGCGCGCGGGGTCGGAGTTGTCGACGTACACGTGCACGAAGCGGCCCTCGGCCGCGGCCTCGTCGGAGTCGCCCTGGAACAGCCCCACCCGGTAGACGACCGAGGACCGGCCGACCTTCTCCGCCGCGACCCCGACGTCGACGGGATCCGGGTAGCCGATCTCGGCGAAGTACCGGCAGGACACCTCGGCGACCACCCCGATCGCCGGGAGGTCACGGATGTCGACACCGGTACCGACGACGAGCTGGTTGTTCACCACCGTGTCGATCAGCTCGAAGTAGCGGGCGTTGTTCATGTGCCCGTAGACGTCGATGTCGGCCCACCGGGTCGTGACGGTCTCCCAGTAGACGTAGTCGGCACGGGTCGGTCGGGGGGCTCGCTCGCTCACGCGGGCATCGTGCCACGTGCCGCACGAATCACCGGCTCACCGGCGATCCATGCACTTCTCGGCCGTTGCACCGCCTTGGAAGTGCATGGAACCCGTACGACGTGTGACGGGTGGGGCTCGAGTAGGCGGCCCGAGCTCACGCCGGCTCCGCCTCCCGCAGCCGCTGGCTGATCACGGTGGTGACGCCGTCGCCGCGCATGGTCACGCCGTAGAGCGCGTCCCCGACCTCCATCGTCCGCTTCTGGTGGGTGATGACGAGCAGCTGGGAGGTCTCGCGCAGCTCCTCGTAGATCTCCAGCAGGCGGCCGAGGTTGGTGTCGTCGAGGGCAGCCTCGACCTCGTCGAGGATGTAGAACGGCGACGGCCGGGCCTTGAACAGCGCCACCAGGAACGCCACGGCCACCAGGGACCGCTCGCCGCCGGACAGCAGCGAGAGCCGCTTGACCTTCTTGCCGGGCGGGCGGGCCTCGACCTCGACGCCGGTGGTCAGCATGTTGTCGGGCTCGGTGAGCACCAGCTTGCCCTCACCGCCCGGGAACAGGCGCGAGAACGTGGCGTCGAAGGCCTTGCTCACGTCGGCGTACGCCGTGGTGAACACCTCCTCGACCCGGGCGTCGACCTCGCGGACGATGTCGAGCAGGTCCTTGCGGGTCTTCTTGAGGTCCTCGAGCTGCTCGGTGAGGAACTTGTGCCGCTCCTCCATCGCCGAGAACTCCTCGAGCGCGAGCGGGTTGACCCGGCCGAGCATGGACAGCGCCCGCTCGGCGGTGCGCAGCCGCTTCTGCTGCTCCTCGCGGACGAACGGCACCGGCTCGGGCGGCTCCGCGCCCTCAGCACCCTCGTCGGACTCGCCGTCCGCCTCCGTGACGACCGGCGGCACGAGCTGGTCGGGGCCGTAGTCGGCGACCAGCGCGTCGGGGTCCAGCCCGAGCTCCTCGAGCGCCCGCTCCTCGAGCTGCTCGATCCGCATCCGCTGCTGGGTGCGCGCCATCTCGTCGCGGTGGACCGAGTTCGACCAGCTCGTCGTGCTCGCGGCCCAGGTCGCGCAGGGAGGTGCGCACCTGGAGGAGCTGCTGCTCGCGGCCCTGCCGGGATCGCTCGACCTCGGCGCGGGCCTCGGCCGCGAGGTGGATCGAGACCTCGAGCCGCTGCAGCACGACGCCGACAGCGGTGCCGACCGCCTCGGCCGCGCGGCCCTCGCGGATCAGCCGCTCGCGGCGCTCCGCGGCGCGGGCGCGGGCCTCGCGCTCGGCCTGCGCGGCGCGCACCAGCGAGTCGGCCCGGCCGTGCAGCGCGCGGGCCCGCTCCTCGGACGTGCGGAGCGCGAGCCGGGCGTCCATCTCGCCCTGGCGGGCCTGGCGCGCGGCGTCGGTGAGCTGCTCACGGTCGGTGGTGTCGGGCTCCTCGTCGGGAGCGTCCTCGGCGGACGTGAGGCGGGCCTCGAGCTCGGCGAGCCCGGCCAGGTCGTTGTCGCGGGCCTGCTCGGCGTTGGCGATCGCCGCGGCCAGCCGCTCGGCCTCGCCGCGAGCGGCCCGGGCCTGGGAGCCGTACTGGCCCAGCTCCTCGGCGACCGCGGCCAGGGTGGCGTCGGACTCGTGCAGCTTCGCGAGCGCCACGTCGACCCGGCGCTGGGCCTCGACCCGCTCGGCGTCGAGGCGGGACAGGTCGAAGCCGAGCCGCTCCGAGGCGGCGATCGCCTCGGCGAGCTGGGTCGACGCCTCGTCGACCGCGGCCTGGATCTCGATCAGGCTCTGCTGGTGGGCGGAGCCTCCGGACGCGAAGTGCGCCCCGAGCAGGTCGCCCTCGCGGGTCACCGCGGTGACGTCCGGGAGCTCCTTGACCAGGCCCTTCGCCGCGGTCAGGTCGTCGACGACGGCCACCTTGAACAGCAGGCGGCTGAGCGCCCCGCGCAGGTCGTCGGGGCAGTCCACGACGTCCACGGCGTACGTCGCGTGGCCGGGCAGCCCGGGCCAGTCGCGGTCGGTGGCGGGTCCGCCGCCGAGCAGCAGCCCGGCACGCCCGAGGTCGTCGTCCTTGAGGTGCCCGATGGCGTCGAGGGCCGCGTCGGCGTCGCGGACGGCGACCGCGTCTGCGGCGGAGCCGAGGGCGCCGGCGACGGCGGTCTCGTAGCCGCTGCGGACCGACAGCAGGGCGGCGACCGAGCCGAGCAGGCCGGACACGGAGTCCGACGCCGCGAGCAGTGCGCCGGCCCCGTCCTTGCGGTTCAGACCCATCTCGAGGGCGTCCTTGCGGGCGGCCAGCGAGCCCCGGTCACGCTCGGCCTGCTGGGCCTCCTCGCGGGTCTTGGCCAGCCGCTCGGTGATGTCGTCGAGGGCTGCCGTGGCGCCCTCGTGCTCGGCGTCGAGGCCCTCCTCGCCGGCGTCGAGCCCGGCGACCCGCGTCTCCAGGGAGGTGAAGTCCCGCTGGGCGCGCTCAGCGCGGGCGAGCGCCTCCTCGCGGGCCTGGCCGAGCCGGCCGACCTCGTCCTCGGCGGCGGCGGCCCGGGAGCGGAGCGCGTTGACCTGGCCGTGCAGGCGGGCCAGCCCCTCGCGCCGGTCGGCGGCGGCGCGCTGGAGCCCGGCCACCCGGCGCTCCTCCTCGGCCGCAGCGTCCTCGGCCGCCTTGCGGGCGGCGACCGCCTCGTCCAGCGTGCCGCGCTGGCGGTCGACCTCGGCGGTGATGGCCTGCTCCTGGCCCCGCACGCGCTCGGCCTCGGCCTCGAGCTGCTCGGGGTCGCGGCCGGTCTCGGTGGGGTCCTCGATGGCGACGGCGTTGCGCACCCGCTCGGCGGCCAACGACTGCGTGCCGCGGAGGCGCTCGCGCAGCCCGCTCAGCGCGAACCAGGTCTCCTGCGCCTTCGCCAGCGCGGGCAGGTCCTCGCGCAGGGCCGCCTCGAGCGCGGACTCGGCCTCGCGCGCCTGCGCGACCGCCGCCTCGACCTCCTCGCGGCGCTCGACCAGGATCGTCTCGTCGGCCAGCTCCTGCTCCAGCGCGGTGCGCGCGCGGACCAGGTCGTCGGCCAGCAGCCGAGCCCGGGCGTCGCGGACGTCGGCCTGGACGCCGGCGGCGCGGCGCGCCACCTCGGCCTGTCGGCCCAGCGGCTTGAGCTGGCGCCGGATCTCGCTGAGCAGGTCGCCCAGCCGGGTCAGGTTGCCCTCGGTGGAGTCGAGCTTGCGGAGCGCCTTCTCCTTGCGCTTGCGGTGCTTGAGGACGCCCGCGGCCTCCTCGATGAACCCGCGACGGTCCTCGGGAGTGGCGTGCAGGATCGTGTCGAGCTGGCCCTGCCCGACGATCACGTGCATCTCGCGGCCGATGCCGGAGTCGGACAGCAGCTCCTGGACGTCGAGCAGCCGGCATGGTTGGGAATTGATGGCGTACTCGGACCCGCCGCTGCGGAACATGGTCCGGCTGATCGTCACCTCGGCGTACTCGATCGGCAGCGCGCCGTCGGCGTTGTCGATCGTCAGCAGCACCTCGGCCCGGCCCAGCGGTGGGCGGCCGGAGGTGCCGGCGAAGATGACGTCCTCCATCTTGCCGCCGCGCAGCGACTTGGCGCCCTGCTCGCCCATCACCCAGGCGAGGGCGTCGACGACGTTGGACTTGCCAGAGCCGTTCGGGCCGACGATGCAGGTGATGCCCGGCTCCAGCTGGAGCGTCGTCGACGAAGCGAAGGACTTGAACCCCTTCAGGGTCAGGCTCTTCAGGTACAACGCAGGCTCCTCAGCGGATGACGCTCTACAAATTGTCAGAGGGACACTGAAACGCGGGGAAGCTCAGCGTGGCTCACCCTACCTGCCGGGGGTCCCGTTCCCGTGGAGGTGGGTCAGGCGTTGTCCAGGGCGTCCTTCAGGGCCGCGAGGACGAGCAGCGCGGCGTCCGGGCGGGCGTTGTAGCCCATCAGGCCGATCCGCCACACGCTGGCGGCGTACGCACCGGCGCCGGCGCCGATCTCGATGTCGTAGCGCTCCAGCAGGTAACGGCGTACGGCGGCCGAGTCGACGCCGTCGGGAACCTTCACCGTGGTCAGCTCGGGGAGCCGGTGGCCCTTCGCGGCGAACAGCTCGAGCCCCATCTCCTCCAGCCCGTCCTGGAGCTGCCGGCCGGCCGCCTCGTGCCTCGCCCAGACCGCCTCGAGCCCCTCCTCGAGGACCCGGGTCAGGCCGCCGTGCAGGCTGGCCACCATCGCCACCGGAGCGGTGTGGTGGTAGGTCCGGCCGCCGGAGCCGGAGGCCTCGCCGACGTAGCCGCCGAGCAGGCCGAGGTCGAGGTACCAGGACTGCGGCTTCTCGACGCGGCGCTCGAAGGCCCGGTCGTTGATCGTGAACGGCGCCAGGCCGGGGGCGACGCCCAGGCATTTCTGGGTGCCGGCGTAGCCGACGTCGACGCCCCAGTCGTCGGCGCGCAGCTCGATCCCGGCGATGCTGGTGACGGCGTCGACGAGCAGCAGCGCGTCGCCCTTGCCCTCGCCGAGCGCCGCGATGTCGGAGCGGACGCCGGTGGAGGTCTCGGCGTGCACGGCGGCGATGATCGCGGGCGACGGATGCGCGTCGAGCACCCGCTGGACGTCGACCGGCTGGCCCCACTCGTGCTCGACCGCCACCACCTCGGCACCGCAGCGGGCCGCGACGTCGGTCATCCGCTGGCCGAAGAGGCCGTTGACGGCCACGACGACCACGTCACCCGGGTGCACCGTGTTGACGAAGGCCGCCTCCATGCCGGCCGAGCCGGTGGCGGAGATCGGCAGCGTGCGGGCGTTCGTGGTGCCCCAGGCCTGGCGGAGCATGTCGCAGGTCTCGTCCATCAGCGCGAGGAACGCCGGGTCGAGGTGGCCGAGGAGCGGCAGGCTCAGCGCGGCGGTGGCCTCGGGGTAGGGGTTGGACGGGCCGGGTCCGAAGAGTCGTCGGTCGCGGATCATGCGCCCGACGATAGGGCACCCGCCGCGCTCAGAGGACGGCGCCGGGGTTGAGGATGCCGTCCGGGTCGAGGGCGTCCTTGACCCGGCGGGTCAGCGCCATCACGTCCGGGCCGAGCTGGTCGGGCAGCGCGCCCTTCTTGGTCCGGCCGACCCCGTGCTCGCCGGTGATCGTGCCCGCCGAGCGCGATCGCCGCGTGCATCACCTCGTCGAAGGCCTGGCGCGCCCGCTCCTCGGAGGCCGGGTCCGCGGCGTCGTAGACGATGATCGGGTGGGTGTTCCCGTCGCCCGCGTGGGCCACGACCGGGATCTCGATGTCGTACTTGTCCGCGATCGTGGCGATCGCCGCGAGCAGCTCCGGCAGCAGCGGGATCGGTGCGCCGACGTCCTCGAGCAGGAGCGTCCCGCGGGCCTCGATCGCCGGGAACGCCGACCGGCGCGCCTCGACGAACATCTCCCCCTCGGCGGCGTCGTCGGTGACGAACACCTCGGTGGCCCCGGCGGCCTCGCAGGCCTTCCGCATCACCTCGACCTCGAGGTCGCGGGCGGCGCCGGGCGCGTCCGACTGGGCCACGAGCAGCGCACCGGCGTCCCGGTCCAGCCCCATCTGCCGGAAGTCCTCCACGGCGTTGATCGAGGCGTGGTCCATCAGCTCCATCATCGAGGGCCGGATCGACCGGCCGACCTCGACCACGGCCCGGGCCGCACCGTCGACGTCCACGAACGACGCCACCAGCGTCGACCGGTCCGCCTGCTTCGGCACCAGCCGCAGGATCGCCCGGGTGACGACGCCGAGCGTGCCCTCGCTGCCGACGAACAGCTTGAGCAGGCTGAGCCCGGCGACGTCCTTGATCCGCTTGCCGCCGAGGGTGATCAGGGTGCCGTCGGCCAGCACCACGTCGAGCCCGAGCACGTAGTCGGTGGTGACGCCGTACTTCACGCAGCACAGCCCGCCCGCGTTGGTGGCGACGTTGCCGCCGATCGAGCAGATCTCGTACGACGAGGGGTCGGGCGGGTACCACAGCCCGTGCTCCGCGGCCGCGGCCTTCACCTCGGCGTTGAACGCGCCCGGCTCGACCACCGCCACCCGGCAGTCGGTGTCGATCTCGATCGCCCGCATCCGCTCGAGGCTGAGCACGATCCCGCCGTCGACGGCGCTGGACCCTCCGGACAGCCCGCTGCCGGCGCCGCGCGGGACGACCGGGACCTGGTGCCGGGCCGCCCACCGGACCGCCTCCTGCACGTGGCCGGCGTCCTGCGCCCGCACCACCGCGATCGGCTTGCCGGCGCCGACGTCCTTGGACCAGTCGAAGCGGTACTTCTCCATGGCGTCGGGGTCCGTGATCACGACGCCGTCGGGCAGGGCTCCGGTCAGCTCGTCGAGCGCGTTCATGCCCCCATGCAATCACCTTCGGGGGCACTCACGCGGCGGCGATGGCTTCCTCGTCGGCGTGGGCGATGTGCGCGAGCTCCCGCCAGACCAGCAGCAGGGTGAGTCCCGAGCCGACGAACGCGAACCACCAGGGAGCCGTGATCCCGCCCCACTGCGCGATCAGCCCCCCGAGCAGCGAGCCGATGAGCATCCCGCCCATCACGCAGATCATGTAGACCGAGCCGACCCGGCCCTGGAACTCCGTCGGCACCGCCCGCTGCCGGACTGCGTTGGACAGCGTCCCCCACACGAACGCGTAGGCGCCGAAGAAGAACATCAGCGGGTACGCCGTCCACGGCGAGGTCGTCAGCGCCATCGCGAGGTGGAAGACCACCTCGCTCCCGAGCGCGAGCCGCATCAGCAGCGCGAGCGGCACCCGGCGCTCCAGCCACCCGAAGCTCATCGTGCCCAGCAGCCCGCCCAGCGCGGACGCGGTCGTCAGCAGGCCGAAGCCGGCCTCGTCGATGCCGACGCGCTGCATCGACCACAGCACCAGCACCGACCACGGCGCGGCCCAGGTGATGTTGAAGGTGACGATGACCAGCGCCAGCGTGCGCACGGGCCGGTTGCCCATCAGCCAGCGCACGCCCTCGGCGATGTCCTGGCGGACGTGGGTGTCGACGTTCTCGCGGACGGCGCCCTTGGGCGTCCCGATCCGGCTGACCAGCACCGCCCCGAGCGCGACGCAGGTGGCCTGGACGACGAACGGCAGCGCCATGCCGGCGGCGAACAGGAACGCCCCGATCGCCGGACCCACGAGCTGGTTGACGGTGACGAACCCGGCCATGATCCGGGCGTTGGCGATGCCCAGGTCCGCCTTCTCGACCAGCATCGGGGTGAGCGTGCCGGTGGTGGCGTCGGCGAAGACCTCGGCCGTGCCGAGCACGAACATCGTGACCAGCACCAGCCAGATGGAGACGTGCCCGGTGACGATGACGACGCACAGACCGGCGAGGACGAGCGTGCGGAGCGAGTCCACCACGATCACGATCACGCGCCGGTCCAGCCGGTCGGCCAGCGCTCCGGCCACCAGTCCGAGCAGCAGCCACGGCAGCAGCGAGGCCACGACGGCGCCCGACACCAGCACCGGGTTGTGGGTCTGCGAGGCGACCAGCAGCGGCCCCGCGGCGACCATCAGGCCGTCGCCGAGGTTGCTGGCCCACGACGACGCGAGCAGCCAGCGGAACCCCGTGCCCAGGCGGGCAGGGACGACGGTTTCGACCAGACGGCTCACAAGCGTCTGAGGCTAGTCCTCCGACCGCCGCCGGTGCGCGGGAATTAGCCCCGGTCGCTGCGCCTGCCTGCCGGCGTACGGCGACCGCGAGCACGAGCGAGCCGCCCACCAGGCCCATCGGGACCACCGCCTGGGAGGCGCGGTCGACCACCGACGTCGTCGACATCCCACCCGTGGACGGCTCGGCGCCGCGCCCGTCACCGGGCACGTCGACGGAGTAGACGTCCAGGCCGCGGACCAGGTCGATCGAGTAGAGGACGTTGCTGGTGCGGGCGGTGCGGCGCCCCTTGGCGTCGTACACGGGGACCCACATGCTGTCCCAGACCTCCGAGGCGCCCCAGAGCGAGTAGCCGTAGGACTTCAGCTGCTTGGGGTTCCGGGCGTCGATCAGCTGGGTTCCGCCGCCGTAGTAGCCCACCGCGACGATCCCGCTGGGGTGGAAGTCGAACCAGTGGGCGGAGCAGAAGGTCCCCTGCGGCAGCGGGAAGTTGCCGAGGTCGGCCAGCTCGACCTTGTCCAGCGGCACGATCGCCGACTTGGTCCCGTCGAGCCGCTTGACGTGCCAGGCCTGGAACGAGCCGGCCAGGCTGCAGTCGGTCTGCTCGTAGTCCTCCTCGGTCACCAGCAGCACGTTGCCGTGCGCGAACGAGGGCTTGCTCCGCGGCTTGAACTTGTCGGCGTTGGGCCGGAACGAGTTGTGGTGGATGAAGTCGTTGTAGCCGGCGTACGCGGGGTCGGTGCCCTGGCCGGCGACGCCGGTCGTGGTCACGAGCTCCGGCTTGCGGGGGCTGCGAGACGTCCCACATGGACGAGCCGCCCCAGCCGGTGTGGGTGCCGAAGCCGGCCGCGTCGAAGTTCCACTTGTGGCCCGCGGTCGGCGAGGTGAACGGCTGGACGCCGGCCTGGTTCGGGTTGGCGTCGACCTCGGCCGGGTGGTCGAGGTCGCGCAGGTCGAAGATCGAGAACTTCCCGTTGCTGTCGCCGGCCGAGTAGGCGTAGCGGCAGTCGGCCTCGTCCACGCAGGCGACGGTGTGGGTGCTGGTCGTCCCCGGCGCCGTGGAGCGGATGACCGGGTTGGCGGGGTCGGTGACGTCGACGATCCGCAGCTCGCCGCCGCCGACGTTGACGTGCTCGGGCGCGGTGGGCGCGGCGGCGACGGCGTCGACCCCGATCAGGGCGAACCGCTGGGTGCCCTGCCCGGTGCGCCGCTCGCCGCAGTTCATGGCCTCGTTCTCGAACAGGGCCTGGGGCAGCACGCCGACCGGCGTCGGGTTGGTGGCGTCGGAGACGTCCCACACCCGGATCGAGTCCACCCCGCTGGTGACGAAGTGCGGCGCGCTGCTCAGGAAGCATCCAGAGATCGCGGCCTGCCCGGGAGAGGTCGCGAGGTACTGGACGTTCCCGCTCATCAGCGGGGTGTCGTCGCCCTCGGCGAGCAGCGCCTGCCGGACCTCGGCGAGGCGCTCACGGTCACCGTGGGCGGACGCCGGAGAGGCGATGGCCAAGGAGCCGCCGAGTGTCACCGAGACGGCGGCGAGGGCAACGAGGGTGCGCATGCACCCTCAACGACCGGCGGACCCGCCGGTCACGCAGCGGCAATTAAGCCGGCTGCATCTCCTGCTGCATCGACGAGTCGAGGTCGAGGAGGGTGGCGGCCTGGGCGGCGGCCAGTGCGTCATTTTCCTGCGTGAGGCGAAGAACGAGATCCTCGAGCTCAGCCACCCGCGCGCGCAGCCGAGTGTTCTCGGCGGTCAGTCGAGCGGGGATTCGCAGGTCGCTGTTCATGTAGCCGATCAGCGCCTTGGCCATGTAGAGAGCCTTCCAAGAGGGGGGCGACGACCCGTGTGGTGGGGCCGTCTTCAAGAGTCGCACCAGACAGCCGTCTGGTCAACATGGCGACGTCTCCCCGCGTGGAAGCGGTCTGGACTAGTCCAGCCCACGCCTGGTCCGGGGCACCGCCTGGCACTTCGGGCAGAAGTACGACGACCGGTTCATGAACGCGATCCGCCGGATCGGCCGACCGCACCGGTCACACGGCTCGCCCTCGCGGCCGTAGGCGTGCAGCGAGCGGTCGAAGTAGCCGGACTCGCCGTTGACGTTGACGTAGAGGGAGTCGAAGGACGTGCCGCCCTGCCCGAGCGCCTCGTTCATCACGAACCGGGCCTGCTCGAGCAGCTCGCGGACCTGCCGCGCGGTGAGCCGCTCCCCCGGCCGGTCGCCGTGGATCTGTGCTCGCCAGAGCGCCTCGTCGGCGTAGATGTTGCCGACGCCGGAGATCAGGTTCTGGTCCAGCAGGAGCCGCTTCACCCCCGCCGTACGCCGGCGCACGCGACGTACGAAGTCGGCGTCGTCGAACTCCGGGTCGAGCGGGTCACGGGCGATGTGGGCGATCTCCGAGGGGAGCTCCGCGCCGCCGTCGGAGACGGACAGGCCGCCGAACATCCGCTGGTCCACGAACCGCAGCTCGAGCCTCGGGTGGTTTCGAGACGGTTGCTGCGCAACCTCCTCAACCACCGAATTCTCGGTGGTTGAGGAAGGCGCGCTAGCGCCTGTCTCGAAACCGCCCTCGAGCACCAGCCGCACCCGCAGGTGCACCTCGTCGGGGTCGCCCGGCCGCTGGACCAACATCTGGCCACTCATGCCGAGGTGGCCGAGGAGGGCGTCGCCGTTGCCGAGCGGCAGCCAGAAGTACTTCCCGCGGCGGCGGGCGCCGGTGATCCGCTGCCCGGTCAGCGCGAGGGCGAACCCCTCGGGACCGCGGGGGTCCCGGCGGACGGGCCGGGGATGGAGCACATCGACTCGGGTGACGGTGGCGCCGACGACGTGCCGCTCGAGGCCCGCGCGGACGACCTCGACCTCGGGGAGCTCGGGCATCGGCTGGTGGTGGGGCGGCCGGTCAGTCGTCGATGGCGGAGTTGACCGCGGCCACGACGGCCGGGTCCTCGACGCCGAGCTTGGCTGCGATCTCGCCGTACGCCGTCTCCGCGGCGGCCTGCTCGGCCTCCTTCTTGGAGCGGCCCACGCCGTTGCCGTAGAGGGCGTCGGCGACCCGGACCTGCGCCGTGAAGGTCTTCATGTGGTCGGGGCCCTCGTCCTCGATGACGTACTCGGGCACGCCGAGCCCGTGCTCGGCGGAGAGCTCCTGGAGCGAGGTCTTCCAGTCCAGGCCCGCGCCGAGGGCGGAGGCGGCGTCGATGAGCGGGTCGAACAGGAGGTGCACGACGTCCGCGGAGACCTCGAAGCCGCCGCTGAGGTGCACGGCGCCGAGGACGGCCTCGACGGTGTCGCTCAGGATGGACGCCTTGTTCCGGCCGCCGGTCGACTGCTCGCCGCGGCCGAGCTTGACGTGCTCGCCGAGCCCGATCTCGCGGCCGACCTCGGCCAGCGCGCGGGCGTTCACGACGGCGGCGCGCAGCTTCGCGAGCCGACCCTCGGACAGCTCCGGGTGGGTGAGGTAGAGCGTCTCGGTGACGACGACCCCGAGCACGGAGTCCCCGAGGAACTCCAGCCGCTCGTTGGTCGGCAGGCCGCCGTTCTCGTAGGCGTAGGAACGGTGGGTGAGGGCGCGCTCGAGGAGCTCGGGGTCCAGCACCGGGTCCCCGAGCGCCTGCACGGAGCTCGCCGTAGTTGGTCAAACCGACCGGGTCAGGATCAGAGGACCTGACGACGGTCGGCCTTGGCGCCGTACTGGCCGCACGAGCCGCACGCGCGGTGCGGGAGGTGCTTGGCACCGCACGCCGGGTTCGCACACGTCACGAGGGACGGCGCGACGGCCTTCCACTGCGAGCGACGGTGACGCGTGTTGCTGCGCGACATCTTCCGCTTCGGGACAGCCACTGTTATCTCCTTGCTAGCGCGACCGCTGCGCGGCCGTCGAGTCACTCTTCTGGGTCATTCCTCGCCCTGCTGGAGCTCCTGCAACCGGCTCCACCGCGGGTCGATCGCCGCGTCGTGCGTGTGGTCGGGATCGTCCTTGAGCCGGGCACCACACTCGGTGCACAGTCCGGGACAGTCGTCCTCGCACAGCGGCTGGAACGGCAGTGCAAGCACGACCGCGTCCCGCAGCAGTGGTTCGAGGTCGAGCAGGTCGCCCTCGAGCCGGCTGGCCTCGTCGTCCTCCGAGTCGTCTCCGACCCGATGGTGGCCCTGGTCGTCGTAGACGAACAGCTCCTGGAACCGAACGTCGATCTCGTCGGAGATCGGCTCCAGGCACCGCACGCACTCACCCTCGAGCTCGGCCAGAGCCGACCCCGTGACCAGCACCCCCTCCATGACCGCCTCCAGGCGCAGGTCGAGCTCGACCGGCGCACCTTCGGGGACATGGAGGACTTCGATGCCCAGATCTGCCGGTGCCGGAACCGACAAGGTCACCTCGCGCTGGGACCCCGGGCGGCGGCCGAGCTCGCGTGTATCGAGCACGAGCGGCGCTCTCGGGTCCAGGTTGCTCAGGGGATCACTTCCGGGTCCGGGCACAAACAGATCAGCGAGAAGAGTAACGGGCGGGGCGCCAGCACGGCAAAAGCGCGTCCGGCCCCCGGTCTCAGTCCTCCGCGCGGCGCTCCGCCAGCCGGGTCACCAGTCGTTCGTGCACGAAGTCGGGCACCAGGCTCGAGACGTCACCGCCGAACATGGCGACCTCCTTGACCAGGCTCGACGCGAGGAAGGAGTACTCCGGGCTGGTGGGCACGAAGACCGTCTCGACGTCGGTGAGCGAGGCGTTCATCTGGGCCATCTGCAGCTCGTAGTCGAAGTCGCTGACCGCGCGCAGCCCCTTCACGATCGCGTGGATGCCCTGCTCCGCGCAGAACGTCGTCAGCAGCCCGGAGAAGCCGGCGACGGTGACGTTGTCGAAGCCCGCGCACGCCTCCTCGAGCATCTCGATCCGCTCCTCGGCGGAGAAGAGCCGGCTCTTGGACTTGTTGACGCCCACCGCGACCACGACCTCGTCGAACAGCGCGGACGCCCGGGTCACGATGTCGATGTGCCCGTTGGTGACCGGGTCGAACGATCCGGGACAGACGGCTCGGCGCACGGGCTGCTCCTGGTGGTGGGCCTACGACGGCAGGGACGCGGCGTGACCGTACCAAAGCACGGTCTCGCCGTACTTCTTCTCCCGGACGTCCGTGAACCCGTCCGGCCAGGCCGGCTCGGGGCTCCGGGCCGACCGCTCGACCACGACCATCGCGCCCGGGACCAGCCAGTCGTTGCTCGACCAGGGACGCGAGGTCCGTGCCGATCGCCGCGTCCTCGTGGGGGTACGGCGGGTCGAGGAACGCCACGTCGTACGGCGCCGCGGGAGGCCGCAGGAGGGTCCCGCTGACCGCCGCGGTGACGATGTTGGCCTTGGGGAAGCCGAGCGTGCGGGCGTTGTCGCCGATCAGCGAGGCGGTGCGCCGGTCCTGCTCGACCAGGGTGACCACGCCCGCTCCGCGGGACCACGCCTCGAGCCCGACCGCCCCCGACCCGGCGTACAGGTCGAGGAAGCGCAGCCCGTGCAGCGACCCGCACCAGGACTCGATGGCCGAGAACAGCGCCTCCCGCACGCGATCGCTCGTGGGTCGGGTGTTGACGCCTCGTGGCGTCTGGATGCGCCGTCCCCCGGCTGACCCGCCGATGATGCGGGTCATGACTTCTCCATGAACTCAGACTGCCGTGATTGCTCCATATCTGCCACCGCAGCGGCGAGTCCCGGGGCGTCCGCGAGCTCGGGATCCCGGGCCAGCATGGCCTCCGCCGCCTCGCGGGCGGACACGATCGTCTCCTCGTCGCGGAGCACGCGAAGGTTCTGGAGACTAGACCGGAAGCCGGACTGGGAGCGGCCGAGGACGTCGCCCTCGCGGCGCTGCTCGAGGTCGACCCGGCTCAGCTCGAAGCCGTCGGTGGTGGCGGCGACCGCGTCGAGGCGCTCGCGGGCGGGGGTGCCGGCCTCCGCGTGGGTCACCAGCAGGCAGAGCCCGGGCAGGCCGCCGCGGCCGACCCGGCCGCGGAGCTGGTGCAGCTGGGAGACGCCGAACCGGTCGGCGTCGAGCAGCACCATCGCGGTGGCGTTGGCGACGTCGACACCGACCTCGATCACGGTGGTGGACACGAGCACGTCGACCTCGCCGGCGGCGAAGGCCCGCATCGTGCTGTCCTTGACGTCCGGCGGCAGCCGGCCGTGCAGCTTGGCGATCCGGAGCCCTGCGAGCGGCCCGTCGGCCAGCTGGGTCGCCAGCTCCTCGACGGCGTGCATCGCGCGGCTTCGGCGGGCGCGGCGTTGCCCTCCTCGTCGACCTCCACGACGTCGCGCTCGCCCTGCTCCAGCTCGTCGCCCGTGATCCGCGGGCACACGGCGTACACCTGGTGGCCCTTGGCGACCTCCTCGCGCACCCGCTGCCAGACCCGGTCCATCCAGGTCGGCTGCTCGACCAGCGGGACCACGGTGCTCTGGATCGGGGCGCGGCCGGCGGGCAGCTCGGTCAGCGTGGAGGTCTCGAGGTCGCCGAAGACGGTCATCGCGACCGTGCGCGGGATCGGCGTCGCCGTCATGACGAGGACGTGCGGGGGGCTGCCGGCCTTGTCGGTCAGGGCGGCCCGCTGCTCGACGCCGAAGCGGTGCTGCTCGTCCACCACGACCAGGCCCAGGTCGGCGAACGTGACCTTCTCCTCCAGCAGCGCGTGGGTGCCGATGACGATGCCCGCCTCGCCACTGGCCATCCGCAGCATCGCCTCCTGCCGCTGCGCCTTCGTCATCGACCCGGTCAGCAGCGCGACGCTCGTGCCCTCGGCGGCGCCGCCGAGCATCCCGCCGGCCGCGAGGTCGCCGAGCAGTGCGGTCACCGAGCGGTGGTGCTGCTGGGCGAGCACCTCGGTGGGCGCCAGGAGCGCGGCCTGGCCGCCGGAGTCGACGGTGCGGAGCATCGCGCGCACCGCCACCAGCGTCTTGCCGGAGCCGACCTCGCCCTGGAGCAGGCGGTTCATCGGGTGCGGCTGGGCCAGGTCGTGCTCGATCTCCTCGCCGATCTCCCGCTGGCCGCGGGTCAGCTCGAACGGCAGCCGCTCGTCGAACGCCGCCAGCAGCGAGCCCTGGTCGCCGGTCCGGGCCTGGGCGCCGAGCGCGCGCAGCTCGTGGCGGCGGCGCGCCAGCACCAGCTGGGTGACCAGCGCCTCCTCGAACCGGAACCGCAGCTGGGCCTTCTTGACCTGGCCGAGGTCGTCCGGCGCGTGGATCCAGTCGTACGCCGTGCGGGCGGCGACCAGCGCGTACCGCTCGCGCACGCCTCCGGCAGCAGTCGGGTACGTCGTCGACGACGGTGCGCGCGAACGTGACGGCGCGCTGGAGGTCCCACGACTCCACGCCCTTGGTGAGCGGGTAGATCGGGTAGAACGCCGCGACGTCGGACATCGTCTCGGCGTCCCCACCGACCGTCGTCGTCGCCCGACCCGAACAGCACCATCTTGCGGGTTGGTCAGCTGCCACTTGCTCTGGAAGGTCGACACCTGGCCCTGGAAGAGCCCCCGGCGGCCGACCGGTAGCCGGTCGGCCTGCCAGTCGGCGACGCGCTTCTGCTTGGCGAAGAACGTCATCCGCAGCGACGGGCCGTCGGTCGACAGCGTGGTCTCGAGCCGGTAGGCGGGGCGGCCGGTGCGGCGGTCGGTGTAGGTCTTGACCTCGCTCTCGGCGATCTCCCCGACGACGGTCAGCATCTGCCCGGACTCGAGCTCGTCGACCTTGGTCAGCTCGCCGGTCTTGATGTAGCGGCGCGGGAAGTGGTCGAGCAGGTCGCCGACCGTGCGCAGGCCGAGGCCGTCGACGATCTTCTTGCGCTTGGTGGACTGGTCGCCGAGGACGGCGGCGATCGGTGAGTCGACCGAGATCATCTGCGGCTCCGGGTCACTCGACGGACACGAGGAGCGGGTAGCGCTCCTGGCCACCGTCGTACACCACGACGTCGACATGCGGGTGCCGCTCCTCGACGATCGCGGCGCAGCGCGCCGCCAGCCCGTCGCCGTCGTCGGCGCCCGAGACGATGGTGACCAGCTCGCCACCACCGCCCAGCAGCCGCTCGAGGACGTCGGTGGCGACCGTCTCCAGGTCGTCGCCGACCACGGCGAAGTCGCCGGCGATGACGCCGAGGACGTCGCCGGGCTCGCAGGGGCCGGCCATGGTGATCGCCTGGCGGGCCGCGATGGTGACCGCGCCGTGCCGGGCGTGCCGGGCGGTGGCGGTCATCTCGCGGACGTCGTGCTCGAAGCTGCGGCCGGGCTCGTGCACGGCGAGCGCGGCCAGGCCCTGCACCTGCGCGTGGGTCGGGATCACCGACACCGTCATCCCCTCGTCGGTCTCGGCGGTCCGGGCGGCGACCTCGGCGACCCGCACCGAGTCGGGGTCGTTGGGCAGGACGACGACCTCCTCGGCTCCGCAGGCGGTGATCGCCTCGAGCACCTGGCCGGTCGACGGCCGGCGCCCCGGTGCGCCCTCGACCACGACCGCTCCGGCCTCGGCGAACAGCGCCGCCAGTCCGGGCCCGGCAGCGACCGCGACGATGCGGCGGCCGCGGCGCGTGGTGGCCTTCTGCCGCGCCGCCGTCATCTGCTCGGCGAAGTGGGTCACCCGGACCCGGTACGGCCGGCCGGCGCGGATCCCGGCCTCGATCGCCGCGCCGACGTCGTCGACGTGGACGTGGACGTTGAACAGGCCCTCACCGCCCACCACGACCAGGGAGTCGCCGAGGGGCGCGAGGGTGCGCCGCAGCTCGGGAATCCGCTCGTCGTCGGCGTCGAGGAGGTACATCACCTCGTAGGAGGGCCCGTCCTCGGTGAGGTCGTCCGCGGGCACCGGCACCGGGATCTGGTGCTCCCCGATCCGGGTCTTGACCGGGGCCGGACGGCGGCCGGTGAGCACGGTCTCGGCGGCGTCGAGGATGACGCTGAGGCCCCGTCCGCCGGCGTCGACGACGCCCGCGTCGCGCAGCGCCTTGAGCTGCTCCGGCGTACGGCTCAGGGCCTCGCGGGCGGCCTGCGCGGCGAGGGTGAGCACGTCCCGGGCGCGGCTGGCCGGGTCCGCGGCGTGCGCCATCGCGGCGTCCGACGCGGCCCGCGCCACGGTGAGGATGGTGCCCTCGACCGGCTCGCCCACCGCGGCATAGCTCGCGTCGGTCGCCTGCTGGAGCGCCTCGGCCATGACGGTTGCGTTCCGGTCGCCCGGCTGCTGCTCGGCGATGCGGTGCGCGATCGCGCCGAGCATCTGGCTGAGGATGACGCCGCTGTTGCCGCGGGCGCCGAGCAGGGCGCCGCGGCTGAACGCGGCCAGCGCCTTGCCGGGGTCGGCGCCCTTCGGGTCGTCGCCGACGACCTCCCGGATCGCGTCGCGGGCGGCGGACACCGTGAGGTACATGTTGGTGCCGGTGTCGCCGTCCGGCACGGGGTAGACGTTCAGCGCGTCGATCTCCTCGCGCGCCCCGGAGAGGGCGTCGGTCGCGATGTCCACGAAGCGCAGCACGGTGGCGAGTTGGATCAGCCCCGTCTGCGGTGCTTCCATGGCCTGCCTCGTCCTCCCGTGGTCGCGTCGGGCCTCGCGTGGTGCCACAGAGTAGTGGCTGCCGGTCGGCCCCCGACGATTCGCCCGGCCCGAGGGGCATCGGATACTCTTGTGCGGTTGCCCGCTCGGCGGGTCCCACGTTTCCAACCACAAGTTTTCAGGAGTTCCCGGTGGCTGCCGTCTGTGACATCTGCGCCAAGAAGCCTGGCTTCGGCAACAACCGCCCGTGGTCGCGCAAGATCACCAAGCGTCGCTTCAACCCCAACATCCAGCGTGTCCGCGCGACCGTCAACGGCACTCCCAAGCGCCTGAACGTGTGCACCGGCTGCCTGAAGGCCGGCAAGGTCACGCGCTAGCCGATGCGGCGAAGCCGCAGCGGCGTCAGCGCGGGAGGTCGAGCAAGCCGTCGTTGCGCGAAGCGCGACGAACCGGCGCGTCGAAACCGGGTGAGACGAAAGCGAACCGCGACCCACGGGGTCGCGGTTCTGCTTCAGAAGTGCGTCCAGCCGGTCGGGCCGTCGTACTCCTCGCCGTCGACGGTGACGCCGGAGCCCTCGCTCACCGCGCCGATGACGGACCAGCCCTGGGGGACCGAGCCGTCGGGGAACGTCGCGAGCAGGGCGTGGTCGTCGCCGCCGCCGAGGATGAACTCGATCGGGTCGGCGCCGAGGGCGGCACCGACGGCGGAGAGCGGCTCCGCGATCTCGAACGCGCCGCGGTGCACGTCGATGGCGACGCCGGAGTCGGTCGGCGATGTGGCCGGCGTCCGCGAGCAGCCCGTCGGAGATGTCGATCATGGCGGTGGCGCCGGCGTCGGCGGCCACCTGCCCGGCGTCGTACGGCGGCTCCGGACGGCGGTAGGCCTCCACCAGCACCCGCGGCGAGCGGAAGCCCCGTCCGAGCACGGCCAGTCCCCCGGCCGCCCAGCCCTGCCGCCCGGTCAGCGCGAGCACGTCGCCGGCACGGGCGCCGGAGCGGACCACCGGCGCCACGGTGCAGGCGCCGAGCACGGTCACCGCGATCACGACCTGGTCGGCCCGGGTGAGGTCGCCGCCGACGACGCTGGCGCCGACGAGCGCGCACTCCTCGGCGAAGCCGCGGGCGAAGTCGAGCGCCCACTCCACCGGCAGGTCGGCCGGCGCCGCGAGCCCGATGGTGAGCGAGGTGGCCCGGCCGCCCATCGCGTTGATGTCCGAGAGGTTCTGGGCGGCGGCGCGGTGGCCGACGTCGGCGGCCGAGGCCCAGTCCCGCCGGAAGTGCCGGCCCTCCACCATCAGGTCGGTGGAGACCACCACGTGCCCGGTCCTGACGCGCAGCACGGCGGCGTCGTCACCGGGTCCGACCAGCACCTGCTCGCCCTGCTCGAAGATGCCCGTGAGGGCCTCGATCAGCCCGAACTCACCGGCGTCGGACACGGTCGCGTCGGGTGGAAAGGCCATGTCCTCATCCCACCAGATGGCTCGCGGGCACTCCCTATCGACACCCGGTGACCGCACGGTAGGTTGGCCGCGACACATGTTGTTCACATGACGAGGAGTGCTCGATGGTCGTCCAGGCGTACATCCTGATCCAGACCGACGTCGGCAAGGCCGCCGAGGTGGCCCGGGAGATTGCCCAGGTCAAGGGCGTCACGCTCGCCGAGGACGTCACCGGGCCGTACGACGTGATCGTCCGGGCCGAGGCCCGCAACGTCGACGAGCTCGGCAAGCTGGTCGTCTCGAAGGTGCAGAACCTCGACGGGATCACCCGCACGCTCACCTGCCCGGTCGTGCACATCTGAACGCCCGCACACTTCGACGGCGCCCCGTGTCCCGCTGGACCCGGGGCGCCGTTGCGTGCGGCGTCGTACTCCTGGCGGCAACGGCGTGCGCGGACGCCCCGGTCGAGCTCGACAACCCGAACCTGGACGACGCCGACCGGGCGACCTGCGTGGCCCTGGTCGACGACCTCCCCGAGACGCTGGCCGGCGAGGAGCGACGACTCGTCGCACCGGCGGCCGCACCCGGTGCGGCCTGGGGCGACCCGCCGATCGTGCTGCGCTGCGGTGCCGACCTCGCCGAGCCGGACGCGGACGTCGAGTGCCTGGAGGCGAACGGCGTCGACTGGTTCGTCACCACCGCCGACGACGAGGACCCGGAGGCGGACGCGACGGTGACGGCCGCGGGCTACCGGCCGAGCCTGACGGTGGCGATCCCGGGCGACCACCAGCCCGAGGGCGTGGCCTCGGTGACGGCGGCCCTGGCCCCGTCGTCGCCGAGCACCTCGAGCCCGGCGAGCTCTGCGAGTAGGACGCCGCGGGCTCAGCGCAGCCCGGTGTCCCGGGCCAGGGCGAGCCGGACCAGCCGGTCCACCAGGGTCGGGTAGTCGACGCCGGTCGCCGCCCACATCCGGGGGAACATCGAGGTCGGCGTGAAGCCCGGCATGGTGTTGATCTCGTTGACGACCAGGGACTGGTCGGGCATCACGAAGAAGTCCACCCGCGCCAGGCCCTCGCAGCCCACCGCCTCGAACGCCCGCGCCGCGAGCTCGCGCAGCGCCGCCGTGACGTCCGGCGGCAGGTCGGCGGGCACGTCGAGCTGGGTGTGCTCCTCGGGCAGGTACTTCGCCGCGAAGTCGTAGAACTCGTGCTCCCCGCCGATCACGATCTCCGCCGGGACGCTGGTCTCGGGCGTCCCGTCGAGGCCCTGGAGCACGCCGCACTCCACCTCCCGCGCGCCCTCGGCCGACACCTCGACCAGCGCCTTCGGGTCGTGGCGGTGCGCCTCCTCGATGCAGGCGTCGAGCTCGGACGGGTCGTGCGCCTTGGAGATGCCGATGCTGGAGCCGCCGCGGGCCGGCTTCACGAACAGCGGGTAGCCGAGCGCGGCTGCGCGGTCCCGGCACGCCTGCGCGTCCGCGGCCCACTCGCGCACGGTGACCGTGACCGACGGCAGCACCGGCAGACCGGCCGCCGCGAGCACGATCTTCATGTACGCCTTGTCCATGCTCACCGCCGACGCGAGCACGCCGGCCCCGACGTAGCGGACGCCGGCCATCTCGAACATGCCCTGGATCGTGCCGTCCTCACCCCACGGGCCGTGCAGCAGCGGGAACACCACGTCGACCTCGCCCAGGGTCCGCGGCGGCTGGGTCGGCTCGGACACCACCAGGTCGGTGCCGTCGCTGTCGGGGGCCAGCGCGATGGTCGCGCGCTCCCCGTCGACGCTGGGGAGCCGGTCGGGTCCCTCGATCCGCAACCGGTCCGGGTCGTCGGACTCGAGCACCCACCGGCCGTCGGTCGCGATCCCGATGGGGACCACGTCGTAGGCGTCGTGGTCGATGGCGGAGAGCACGCTCCCGGCCGTCACGCACGAGATGGCGTGCTCACTCGAGCGGCCACCGAAGACGACGGCGATGCGGGGCTTGCGAGTGGGCTCGTTCATTGCGCCGACCCTATCCGCCTAGTCTCGTCCGCATGCCCGAGGACTCGCCCGCCCTGAAGCCCGCCACCGTCGCCGTCAAGGCCGGCCGCCCCGACCGGCAACCGGACGCGCCGCTGAACACCCCGCTGACGATGGCGTCGACGTACGTCGCGGGTGGCGACCTGGAGTACGGCCGCTACGGCAACCCGACCTGGGCGGCGTTCGAGGAGGCGCTCGGCGCGCTCGAGGGTGGCCGCTGCCTGTCGTTCTCGTCCGGCCTCGCCACCGTCTCGACGGTCCTCGACCTGGTCGGCAAGGACGGCCTGGTCGTCGCGCCGCAGCACGCCTACAACGGCACGGTCATGCAGCTCGCCGACCTCGAGGCGCGTGGCCGGCTGCGGGCCCGGCTCGTCGACATCACCGACACCGCTGCGGTCGTGGCCGCGTGCGCAGACGCGGCCCTGGTCTGGCTGGAGTCGCCGACCAACCCGGCGCTCGAGGTCGCCGACATCCCGACGATCCGCGCGGCCGCGCACGACGCCGGCGCGTACGTCGTCGTCGACAACACCTTCGCCACTCCCCTGCTGCAGCGGCCGCTCGAGATGGACGTGGACCTGGTGGTGCACTCGGCGACCAAGTTCCTCTCCGGCCACAGCGACGTCCTGCTGGGGGCGCTGGTCACCCGCGACGAGGAGCTGTACGCCGTGCTGAAGGGCCGGCGCGACCTGGTCGGCGCGATCCCCGGGACGCTCGAGTCCTGGCTTGCGCTGCGCGGCCTGCGCACGCTGCACCTGCGGGTCGAACGCGGCCAGGCCAACGCCCAGGAGCTGGTCCGCCGACTCGAGGGGCACCCGGCGATCGGCGAGGTCCGCTACCCCGGCTTCGGCGCGATCGTCTCGGTCGTGCTCGCCGAGGGCGCGCTGGCCGCAGACCTCCTGGTGCACAAGACGAAGCTCTGGGTGCACGCCACCTCGCTCGGCGGCGTCGAGTCGTCGTTCGAGCGCCGGCGACGGTGGAAGTCCGAGCCGGCCACCATCCCCGACGCGCTGGTGCGGATGTCGGTCGGCATCGAGGACGTCGACGACCTCTGGGCCGACCTCGAGTCGGCCCTCGGCGACCTCACGTGACTCGCATCCTCGGTCGGTGGTTTCGAGACGGCGCTAGCGCGCCTTCCTCAACCACCGAGTTCTCGGTGGTTGAGGAGGTTGCGAGCAACCGTCTCGAAACCGCCGCGTCGGATCTAATCAGTCTCCGCCTTGGTCTCGCGGGAGATGACGGAGTCCATCATCTGCTGCGCGGTCATCCGGCCGTCGACGACGGCGGTGACGTGTTCTGCGACGGGCGCGTCGACGCCGGTACGCCGCGCGAGGTCGAGCAGGGAGGCGCAGGACTTCGCTCCCTCGGCGACCTGGCGGGTGCTGGCGTAGATCTCGTCGGTGGTCATGCCCTTGCCGAGGTTCTCGCCGAACGACCGGTTGCGCGACAGCGGTGAGGAGCAGGTGGCGACGAGGTCGCCGAGCCCGGCGAGGCCCATCAGGGTCAACGGGTTGGCGCCGAGCGCCATCGCCAGGCGGGCGGTCTCCGCGAGGCCACGCGTGATCACCGAGGCGGTCGTGTTGTCGCCGAAGCCGAGGCCGACGGCCATGCCGACCGCGAGGCCGACGACGTTCTTGTAGGCGCCGCCGAGCTCGCAGCCGAGCACGTCGACGCTGGTGTAGGGACGGAAGGCCGGGGAGTGGCAGCGCGACTGGAGCATCTTCGCGACGTCCTCGTCGGCGCAGGCGACGACCGACGCCGCGGGCTCGCGCCGGGCGATCTCCTTGGACAGGTTGGGGCCGCTGACGACGGCGATCCGCTCCGGCCCGGCCCCGGTGACCTCGCCGATCAGCTCGCTCATCCGGTTGAGGGTGCCGAGCTCGACGCCCTTCATCAGCGACACCATCACGGCGTCGTCGGGGATCAGGTCGGCCCACTCGGTGAGGTTCTCGCGGAACGACTGTGACGGCACGGCGAACACCACGACGTCGGCGTCGTGCACGGCCTTCTCGGGGTCGTGCGTCGCCCCGACGCTCGGCGGGAGCTGGATCCCGGGCAGGTAGTCGGTGTTCTCGTGCCGGTCGTTGATGGTCGCGCAGACCTCGTCGCGACGGCCCCAGATGGTCACGTCGTTGCCGGCGTCGGCGAGCACGATCGAGAAGGCCGTGCCCCAGGACCCGGCACCGAAGACGGCGACCCTGCTCATGTCCGACCGCCCTTCTTCTTGTGGGGGTTGCCGATCTGGCTCACGCCCGACTTGCGCGGGTCGTACCGGTCCGCCGGCGGAACCTCGTCGCGCAGCTCGCCGACGATCGCGGTCAGCGCGGCCATGATCCGGGCCGTCGCCTCGTTGACGACCTCGAGCGATCGCGGCTGCGCCACCAGGTCGCTGAGGTCAACCGGGTCGCCGGCCTTCATCGTGACCCGGTGCCGCGGGACGACATGCGGCCGTTTGGTGTACGGCGGGAGCACCTCGTGGGCGCCCCACTGGCCGACGGGAATGACGGGGCAGCCGGTCTCCAGCGCGATCCGCGCGGCACCGCTCTTGCCGACCATCGGCCACAGGTCCGGATCGCGGGTCAGCGTGCCCTCGGGGTAGACGACGACGCACTCGCCATCGCGCACGGCGGCCACCGCGGCGTCGTACGCCCCGACCGCGCTGCGGCTCAGCCGCTCCACCGGGATCTGGCCTGCGGCCGCGAGAAACCCACCCAACGCCTTGTTCTTGAACAGCCCGGACTTGGCGAGGTAGCGCGGCAGCCGGCCGTGGTCGTAGACGAAGTGCGCGGCCAGCAACGGGTCGATGTGGGAGATGTGGTTGAACACCACGATGCAGCCGCCGGTGGCGGGGATCTTCTCGCCGTCGATCCAGGTGCGGGACGTCGCCGCGAGCAGGGTCGGCTTGAGGATGGGTACGCCGACGTTGAACGCCCAGCCGCGTTTCTGCTGGAGCTTGCGAACGGTCACGCTCGTCCCTCGTCGGTGCCCTGGGCCGAGTGTCGGCCTGACGCGATCTGCGTCGAGTGCAGGCTACTCGCTCGGACCGCTGCCGGTCCGTCTCGGCGACGACACACCGTCGGGCCCCGATCGGGGAGGTCCTGACAGGATCGACCCCGATGAGCGCGCTGGAGTACGTCGTCGTGGTGCCGGTCAAGCCGCCCGCCGTCGGGAAGTCCCGGCTGGTCGGGCTACCGGACGAGACGCGTCGCGAGCTCGCGGCGGCGTTCGCGCTGGACACCGTCACGGCCTGCCTGTCCACACCACGGGTGGCGGCGGTGATGGCGGTGACCGACGACGCGCGCTTCGCTCGACGTCTTGCGGACGTGGGCTGCGCCGTACTCCCCGACGGTCCGAGCGGCGACCTGAACACCAGCCTCCGGCTCGCCGCAGCCGAAGCGGTGCGGCGCTGGCCCGAGCTGCATCCGGTCGCACTGTGTGCCGACCTTCCCGCGTTGACCGTGGCCGACCTCGCGGAGGCACTGGCCCAGATAACACCGGAGGGCGCGTGGTTCGTCGCCGACGCCATCGGCACCGGGACCACGATGTACGCCGCGCCACTGAGCGGGTTCGCGCCGCGGTTCGGGCCGGACTCGCGTCACGCGCACCTCGACTCCGGGGCGACCGAGGTCGTCGGCACCTTGGCGAGCCTGCGCCAGGACGTGGACGACCGCGACGACCTCGAGCGTGCCCGCACACTCGGTCTCGGCCCGCGCACGGCCGCGCTCGTGCCTTCACCGGAGACGCAGTGAGGGTGGGCCACCGACCGGTGGCCCACCCTCACTGATGGATCAGGACTTCTTCGCGGTCTTCTTCGCCGCTGTCTTCTTGGCGGGTGCCTTCTTTGCTGCCGCCTTCTTGGCGGGAGCCTTCTTCGCGGCCGCCTTCTTGGCAGGAGCCTTCTTCGCCGGCGCCTTCTTGGCAGGAGCCTTCTTGGCAGGTGCCTTCTTCGCCGTCGTCTTCTTGGCGGCTGCCTTCTTCGCAGGTGCGGCCTTCTTCGCCGCGCGGTGCCTTCTTGGCGGGCGCCTTCTTGGCCGCCGCCTTCTTGGCGGGTGCGGCCTTCTTGGCAGGAGCCGACTTCTTGGCGGTTGCCTTCTTGGCCGGGGCTGCCTTCTTCGCAGCCGTCGTCGCCTTCTTCGCGGCACCGCTGGACGCGGCCGCCGCGATCTTCGGCAACTTCTTGGCGCCGGAGACGACGTTCTTCAGGTCGGCGCCCGCGGTGAACTTCGGCACCGCCGTCTTCTTTGCCTTGATCCGGGCACCCGTTTGTGGGTTCCGAACCCAGCGCGCCTCCCTGATGCGCTTCTCGAACGAGCCGAAGCCCGTGATGGCGACCTTCTCCCCCTTCGCGACCTCGCGGGTGATCGTGTCCAGGACGGACTCGAGCGCGTGGCTCGCGGCCTTCTTGTTCCCCTCGAACCGCGTGGCCAGCGCGTCGACCAGCTGTGACTTGTTCACTAGCTTCCCTTCCAATGAACGTTCTTGGCCGAGCCCTTGCTCGACTAACTTCTAGGCACGCTAGGTAGTCGTGGCGTCCGTCACAATCACCACGCCGCACTTTTCGCATGTTTTTTTCGGGTTTCTCAGTTCGGCCGATCCAGCGATTTGGCCAATGGGGCAAGGGAAAACGCCCACGAGACCGTCTCGACGGCAACACCCGAAATCGCGAGAACCCTTGCAGCGCAAGGGTTCTCGCGATTCTCGACGTGCTCGGGCGAGGCCGTCAGAGGGTGGCCGGCTTCCAGCTCGGGCGCTTCGCCTCGTACGCCGCGATGATGTCGTCGTGCGACAGCGTGATCCCGATGTCGTCCAGACCTTCCAGCAACCGCCACCGCGTGTAGTCGTCGATGTCGAAGGAGTCCTCGATCGCGTCGAGGCCCTCACCGGCCCGGATCGTGCGCGACTCGAGGTCGACCGTGACGGTGCTGCCGGGCTCGGACTCGAGCAGGTCCCACAGTCGTTGCACGACCTTCTCGTCCACCTGGGCGGCGACCAGTCCGGCCTTGCCGGCGTTGCCACGGAAGATGTCGCCGAACCGCGGCGACACGACCGCCTTGAAACCGTAGTTCTGCAACGCCCACACGGCGTGCTCGCGCGACGAGCCGGTGCCGAAGTCGGGCCCGGCGACCAGCACCGACCCGGCGGCGTACGCCTCGTTGTTCAGCACGAAGTCGGGGTCGTTGCGCCAGGCCGCGAACAACCCGTCCTCGAAGCCCGTGCGGGTGACCCGCTTGAGGTAGACGGCCGGGATGATCTGGTCGGTGTCGACGTTGCTGCGGCGCAGCGGGACGCCGACGCCGGTGTGCGTGGTGATCTTCTCCATCTCAGACCTCCAGGTCGGACGGGCGACGACAGGGTGCCGCGGATCGCGGTCGCGGCGGCGACCGGCACGGACACGAGGTGGGTGCGACCGCCCTTGCCCTGCCGGCCCTCGAAGTTCCGGTTGGACGTGGAGGCGCTGCGCTCTCCGGGCGTGAGCTGGTCGGGGTTCATGCCGAGGCACATCGAGCAGCCCGCGCCTCGCCACTCGCCGCCCGCCTCCTTGAAGACGATGTCGAGGCCCTCTTCCTCGGCCTGGAGCCGGACGCGCACCGAACCGGGCACGACGAGCAGTCGGGTGTCCTTGTCGACCTGCCGGCCCTGGATGATCTCGGCCGCTGCCCGCAGGTCCTCGATCCGGCCGTTGGTGCAGGACCCGACGAACACGGTGTCGACCTTGACCTCGCGCATGGGGGTCCCGGCCTCGAGACCCATGTACTGCAGCGCCTTCTCGGCGGCGATCCGGTCCTGGGCGTCGTCGAAGTCCTCGGGATTCGGCACGCTCGCGCCGAGCGGCACGCCCTGGCCGGGGTTGGTGCCCCACGTGACGAACGGCGTCATGGTCGACGCGTCCAGCACGATCTCCTTGTCGAACTCGGCGTCGTCGTCGGTGACCAGGCTGCGCCAGTGCTCGACGGCGGCGTCCCAGTCGGCGCCCTTCGGAGCCTCGGCGCGTCCCTCGATGTAGTCGAACGTCGTCTGGTCGGGCGCGATCAGCCCGGCCTTGGCGCCCCACTCGATGCTCATGTTGCAGACCGTCATCCGGGCCTCCATCGAGAGCTCCTCGATGGCCTGGCCGCGGTACTCGACGATGTAGCCCTGGCCGCCGCCGGTCCCGGTGTGCGCGATCAGGGTCAGCACCATGTCCTTGGCGGTGACGCCCTCGGGCAGGGTCCCGTTGACGGTCACGGCCATGGTCTTCGGCTTCGCCTGCATCAGGGTCTGGGTCGCGAGGACGTGCTCGACCTCGGACGTGCCGATCCCGAAGGCGATCGCGCCGAACGCGCCGTGGGTGCTGGTGTGGCTGTCGCCGCAGACGATGGTCATGCCGGGCTGGGTGAGGCCGAGCTGCGGGCCGACCACGTGCACGATGCCCTGCTCGATGTCACCGAGCGGATGCAGCCGGACGCCGAACTCCTCGGCGTTCCTGCGCAGGGTCTCGACCTGGGTCCGGCTCACCGGGTCGGCGATCGGCTTGTCCCAGTCGATGGTCGGGACGTTGTGGTCCTCGGTCGCGAGGGTGAGGTCCGGTCGGCGGACCGTGCGGCCCGCGAGCCGGAGGCCGTCGAACGCCTGGGGCGAGGTGACCTCGTGGATCAGGTGGAGGTCGATGAAGAGCAGGTCCGGTTCTCCGTCAGCGGAACGGACGACGTGCTCGTCCCAGACCTTCTCGGCCAGGGTCCTGCCCATGACGTTCTCCCTCATCTCTCGTTGGGTGGGTGCGCGCCGCGAGCGGCGCCTCGGTCCCAGCCTCCTCGTCGTACGTCACACAGACTACGCCTTGCATCCCATGATCTGAGACGGCAGTATTGCCATATGGACAACACAAGCGGCGTGGGCGTGCTCGACAAGGCCGCCCTCGTTCTCACGGCCCTCGAGTCAGGACCGGCGACCCTCGCCGGCCTGGTCGCCGGCACCGGCCTGGCTCGTCCCACCGCTCACCGCCTCGCGGTCGCCCTCGAGCACCACCGGCTCGTCGCGCGCGACATGCAGGGCAGGTTCGTCCTCGGTCCACGGCTCGCCGAGCTGTCCGCGGCCGCCGGCGAGGACCGGCTGCTCGCCACCGCGGGACCGGTGCTGGCCCGCCTGCGCGACATCACCGGCGAGTCCGCCCAGCTCTGGCGCCGCCAGGGCGAGCACCGCGTCTGCGTCGCCGCCGCCGAGCGCCCCAGCGGCCTGCGCGACACCATCCCCGTCGGCTCGCAGCTGACCATGCGCGCCGGCTCGGCCGCCCAGGTGCTGCTCGCCTGGGAGGACCCGGAGCGGATGCACCGCGGCCTCCAGAACGCCGCCTTCTCCGCCGCCGCGCTGTCCGGCATCCGCCGCCGCGGCTGGGCGCAGTCGGTCGGCGAGCGCGAGCAGGGCGTCGCCTCGGTGTCCGCCCCCGTCCGCTCCCCCGGCGGCAAGATCATCGCCGCCGTCTCCGTCTCCGGCCCGCTCGAGCGGCTCTCCCGCCAGCCGGGCCGGATGCACGCCCCCGCCGTCCTCGCTGCCGCCGAGCGGCTCTCGGAGTCCCTGCGGCGCGCTGCCGCCGAGTGAGCATGGGGCAGGACACCGTCTGGTACGCCGGCTACGGCTCGAACCTCGACGCCGACCGGTTCGCCTGCTACCTGCTCGGCGGCTGCCCGCCGGGCGCCGTGCGCACCTACCCCGGCGCCCGCGAGCCCGGCGAGCCGCTCGACGACCGCCCCTACCGGATGCCGGGCCGGATCGCGTTCGCGTGGCGGTCACCGACGTGGGGCGGCGGCGTGCCTTCCACGAGCCCGACGCGCCGGGCGAGACCCTGGCCCGCGCCTACCTCGTGACCGTCGGCCAGTTCGCCGACGTCCTCGAGCAGGAGATGGGCCGCCAGCCCGGCGTCGACCACGACCTGGCGGAGGTGCTGGCCGGCGGCCGGCACACGGTCGGCCCCGGCCGCTACGAGACGCTGCACCTCGCTGGCGAGCTCGACGGCCATCCGGTGCTGACGTTCAGCGACCGCCCGACGTCGAGCCGCTCGGCCTGCGCGCTGCCTGCCGCGGCGTACGTCGCGACCATGAGCCCGCGGCCTGCGCGAGACCCACGACCTCACCGACGACGAGCTCGTCGACTACCTGCTAGCCTGCCGCGGCGCGGCGCCCGACTGGACCCGGGAGGGTGCTCTTCGTGGCTGACTAGCTCGACTCAGAAGAGCGCATCCTGCTCCAGCTCGAGCAGGGTCTGCTTGCGCTCCACGCCGCCGGCGTAGCCGGTCAGGGTGCCGTTGGCGCCGATGATCCGGTGGCACGGGATGACGATCGGGATCGGGTTGCGGCCGTTGGCCAGCCCGACCGCGCGCGAGGCGGCGTTGGTGTGGCCGAGCCGGTGCGCGATCTCGCCGTACGACGCGGTGTCGCCGTAGCCCACCTCGAGCAGCTGCTCCCAGACCTTGTGCTGGAAGTCGGTGCCGTGCGGGGCCAGCGGCAGGTCGAACTCCTTGAGCTCGCGCGCGAAGTACGCCGTGAGCTGGCGGACCGCCTCGGCCAGCACCGGGTTGTCGTCGTCGCGTTCGCCGCGCGGCCGGCCGTCGGCGCTGTCGCGGTAGGGCGTGAACTCGATCGCGGTGATCGCGCCGGCGTGCTCGACGATCCTCAGCTCGCCGACGGGCGAGTCCATCAACGTCCACATGTCAGTTCTCCTTCGATGGGGTCAGTGTCTGCCAGAGGTGCAGCTGGGCGTAGGAACGCCACGGCCGCCACGCGTCTGCGAGCTCGGCGGCCCGCGCCGGGTCGGCGCCGAGACCGGTGAGTGCGTCGCGGATGCCGATGTCGGTCGGCAGGAAGACGTCGGGGTGGCCCAGCGCCCGCAGCGCGATGTAGTCGGCCGTCCAGGGGCCGATGCCCGGCAGCGCCAGCAGTGCCCGGCGGACGTCGCCGCGGTCGGCGCCGCGGTCGAGGGCGATGCTTCCGTCGGCCAGTGCGGCGCACAGCCCGACGAGCGCGCGGCCGCGCGCCCGCGGCATCGGCAGGTCCTCGGGATCCAGCGCGGCCAGGGTGGCCGCGTCGGGGAAGAGATGGGTCAGCTCGCCGTTGGGCTGGGCCAGCCGGCGGCCGTGGCGCCTGCGTCAGCCGGGCGGCGACGGTGCGCGCGCCGGCGACGCTGACCTGCTGGCCGAGCACCGCACGGACCGCGACCTCGTTGCCGTCGACGTGGCCGGGCACCCGCAGTCCGGGCGTCCGTCGCACGAGCGGCCCGACCAGCGGGTCGCCGGCGAACGCGTCGGCGACGGCGATCGGGTCGCAGTCGGCGTCGAGCATCCGCCGCACGCGCTCGACCGCGGCGGCGGTGTCGCGCAGGTCGTCGAGGGCGAACGTCGCGGTGGCGAAGGCGGTCTCGCCGCCGGCCACCTCGTCGGGGACCTCGAGCCGCACGGTGCCGGTGCCGTGCGGGAGCGCGAGCGTCCGGGAGTACCACCCGGCGCCCGCGGCCTCCACACCCGGGATCGCCCGGGTCGCCAGGTAACCCAGCAGCGCGGAGCCGGCGTACGGCGTGCGTACGGCGAGCCGCATCGTCACCGTGCCGGTCGTGGGCCGGCCGCCGCGCCGGCCGCGGAGGTCGGTCGGGGTGCTGGCGTAGACCTCGCGGATCGTCTCGTTGAACTGACGGACGCTGGCGAAGCCCGCCGCGAACGCGATGTCGGCGTACGTGAGCTGCGTGGTCTCGATCAGCACGCGCGCCGTCTGCGCCCGCTTCGCGCGGGCCAGTGCGAGCGGGCCGGCGCCGAGCTCGGCGGTGAGCAGCCGGCTCAGGTGGCGCGAGGTGTAGCCGAGGTGGGCAGCCAGGCCGGGCACACCCTCGCGGTCGACGACGCCGTCCGCGATCAGCCGCATCGCGCGCCCGGCCGCGTCGGCGGCGACGTCCCAGTCGGGGCTGCCCGGGGTCGCGTCCGGAAGGCAGCGCTTGCAGGCGCGGTAGCCGGCGGCCTGGGCCGAGGCGGCGCTGGGGTGGAAGGTCACGTTGACGAGGGCCGGCGTGCGCGCCGGGCAGGACGGGCGGCAGTAGATGCCGGTGGTGCGGACGGCGGTGTAGAAGACGCCGTCGAAACGCCGGTCGCGCGACTTCACCGCGCGGTAGCAGGACTCGCGGTCCAGCTTCTCGATCGGGCTCATGGGTCCATCATGGCCCACGACACCGACACCTTCTGGCGGAAATCGGACACGGAGGCCGCGGACCACTCCGGCAAAATTCGTGGCGATGCGCGCTTGCCTTGGCATCGTTTGGGAACATGTGAATCGTGGCCGACGAGCAGCAACAGCCGCCGGCCGAGCCGGCCCCGGAGAGACCGCGGATGGAGAAGCGGCACCGGCGTACCGTCCTCCGCGTCATCGTGATCACCCAGCTCGTGCTGGCCGTCGTCACGGCGGTGGCGGTGACGGTGGGCTACCGCCACCTGGACAAGAACGTCGAGAGCATCGTGCTGCCGGAGTTCGACCGGCCGGAACCGGTCGACGTCGAGGGACCGAAGGACCCCATCAACATCCTGGTCCTGGGCTCCGACTCTCGCGACGGCACGGGCAACGACATCGACAACAAGGCCGGTCAGCGGCGAGCGCTCGGACACGACGATCCTGCTGCACGTCTCCGCCGACCGGAAGGAGGCGTACGGCGTCAGCCTCCCCCGCGACGCGCTGGTCGACCGCCCCGACTGCGTGACCACGGAGGGCGACACGATCCCGGGCGAGGAGCTGGCGTTCTTCAACTCGGCGTTCCAGGTGGGTGGGGTCGCGTGCACGATCCAGACCGTCGAAGAGCTCACCAACATCCGGATCGACGACGCGATCGTGGTCGACTTCAACGGGTTCAAGGACATGGTCGACGCCGTGAACGGGGTCGAGGTGTGCCTCCCGAAGGACGTCTCGGACCCGGAGCACGACATCTACTTCGAGGCCGGCACCCAGCGTCTGGAGGGCGACCAGGCGCTCAACTACGTGCGCGAACGCACCGTGCTCTCACCCACCGGCGACATCGGCCGGATGAAGCGCCAGCAGGCGTTCATCGCCTCGATGATCAACCAGGTGAAGTCGGCCGGCACCCTCACCCGCCCGGACCGGATCTACAAGTTCCTCGAGGCCGCCACCGGCTCGCTCAAGACGACGGACGGGCTGGACAGCCTGAGCGAGCTCGCCGACCTCGCCTACGAGCTCCGGCACACGGGGCTGGACCGGATCCGGTTCGTCACGGTCCCGTTCATGGAGTACGCGCCCGACCCCAACCGCCTGGTCTGGAAGACCGAGGAGGCGAACGCCCTGTGGGAGCGGATCCGCCATGACCTGGCGCTCGGTGCCCGGTTCGGGGAGGACAGCACGGATGCCGTCGACCCGGTCGGCACGCCGTCGGGTGGCGGGGGCGGCGAGACCGAGGAGGAGCAGGCCGAGGCGCTGGCCAACGGCCTCTGCGCGTAGGGCTGACCACCGGTCAGCGGCTGTCGGAGTCGAGTCTCGCCATGACCGGAGTCGCGAGCACACCGTGAATCAGGACGGAGGCGACGACGGTGAAGGCAACGGTCGACCACAACCAGTCCTGCGCCAACGTGTCGTCCTCCCCGGCGGCGTAGGCCAGGTAGTAGATGGATCCGACACCCCTGACACCGAAGAACGCCGCCGCCCACTGCTGTCGCCGGGTCAGTCCGCCGGTGGCCGGGTCACGACTCGACCCAGTGGCGAGAGCCAGGATGCCCGCGCCGGGCCGCACCAGAAGGATCAGCGCCAATCCGATGGCGATCCCTCGCCAGTCCAGTGCCTCGAACAGCCCACGGGTGAGCGCGATGCCGAGCACGAGGAGCACAAACAGGGTCAGCAGTCGCTCCAAACGCTCGGCCACTTCGTGCATGGCAGCGTGATAGTCGTGAGACCGCTCGGCGGACCCGAAGGTCAGGGCGCACACGAAGACGGACAGGAACCCGTATCCGCCCAGAGCTCGCCGACGCCGTACGACGCAATCAGCGCCGCGGCGCCAAGAGCGATTCGCCTCGCTCGGCCGACCCGCAGGGAGCGGTTGCTGGACCGGAACGCGACGTAGGCCAACAGCCTGCCGACCACGATTCCCGCGAGGATGCCCACCACCACCTTGGTGACCAGGTAGAAGCCCAGCCACTCCAGCGCCCAGGTCGAGACCGCGCCTTCGGTGGCCAGCAGAATGGCCGCATACACGAACGGGAACGTGAGTCCGTCGTTGAGCCCCGCTTCCGACGTCAGAGTGAACCTGAGCTCGTCGCCCTCGTCGACCCGTGGTCACCGGTCTGGGCCCGCCACCTGCACGTCCGAGGCGAGCACGGGGTCCGTGGGCGCCAGCGCGGCCCCGAGCAGCAGGGCAGCGGCGGGTGCCAGCCCTGCGGCCCACCCGAGCACGGCCATGACGGCGATGGTGATCGGCATCCCGATCGCCAGGAGCCGCCAGGTCGGCGCCCATCGCCGCCAGCTCTCCATGCTGCGGAGCTCGAGTGGTCGGTCGAGCGCAAGTCCGACGCCCATCAGCGCCACGATCACGACCAGCTCAGTGACGTGCTCGATGGCCGCGCGGTTGACCTGCGGGTCCAGGGGCAGGCCATCTGGCAGGGGCGTCAGACCGATCAGCATTCCGACGCCGACCAGCACCATCGGAGCGGACACCGCCCAGCGGTCGAGCAGGTCGGGTAGCACGATCGCCAGCAACAGGCTGGCACCCGCAACAACGTAGACGAGGTCAGCCGTCACCTCAGACTCGTGTCCAGTGCACTCCGGGGTTCCTGGGGAGCCGCGAGGTCCATGGCAGACACCATTCGCTCAGAGGGCGCGAACGTGTTCGGGAGAGTCCGGTCCGGACGCAGGCTCTGACCCCGGGTCGATCGGTGTGGGGTCGCCAGAGGGCACGACCTCAGGATCGAGGACGGACTTGTGCGGTGTGTCGTCATGGGCGCGCCGTACCCGGGTGACCACGGCGCATGTGCACCAGGCGCGCAACGTCCAGCGCCTTCTCCCGTCCGACGGTGTGTTACGACCAGCCGGGGGTACGCCCGCTGGCTGCCCCCGGGTCGAGGGCCGGCTCACCCGAAGGGGCGTAGCGTCACCGCATCCCGTTCCTTTACTTTCGCCCGGCAGTCGGAGCACCGTCTGTCGCCAAGCCGGGGAGGGCGACATGAGAACCGACGTACACAACGCCGAGGTGACACCGCCGTCCGGGCCGCCGACGGTCAGCACGGTGGGTGAACTGGCGGTGCAGCACGCGATGAGGCGCGATTGGACCGTCGAGGTTGCAGGCCGCATGCTGGTCGACGCCGCCGTGGGCGATGGCGACCTGCTGCGGCGAGCCCGGGTCCAGTTGCTGAAGACCAACAACCCGCAGTCCCAGGTCGGCAGGCGCGCCCTGCTCGCTCTCGCCTACGCGATGGCCGCGACCGCACAGAGGACGCGCCCCAGGAGCTGATCGAAGCCGGCGCGGTCAGGCGATTCAGGTCTCCGTCGCCGACCGCGCCGGCGGAGGGCCCCTCCTGGTGCTCGCCGCGCGTCGACCGAGACGACGCCTGCGCGGTATCCCCCAGTCAGGCAGAGGCGGAGGCGGTGACCTCCTCGACGACGGCCGCGTGGACGTGGAGCATGCGGGCGAACAGGCCGTCGCCTCGGGTGAACTTCAACGGCAGCTCGCCGCCAGCCGCGACGGCGTCCTTGGTGCCGTCGAAGAAGGCGGTTCCCTGGTCGGGGGTCTTGTCGCTCTTGTCGTCGGGGTAGAGCGGGTTCACGGTGGTCTCGATCTTGGGCCACAAAGCGCGGGCTGCCTCGGTGGACTCGAACTCCATGATCAGCACCACGGTGTCGGGCAGCAGCTCGCCTGCTACCTCTTCGAGCACCGAGCCGCCGAGGTAGCCGGGGTGCCCGTCGAGCGAGCGGAGCCATTCGGCGAGGTACTTCCTTGCCTCGTCTCCGTGGCCGGGCTTGGCCACGTTGATGAAGATGTCGCGCCGCTTCATGTGCTTCCTTTCTGAGTTGCGGCCGGGGCCGCGGGATGTGGGTGGAGGCCGGCTCGGGCGAGGGATCTGGAGTCCCTCGCCCGAGCCGGGGCTTCAGGCGCCGAGCAGTGCGGCGAGGCCGGCGATGTCAGTGACCTCGTGGTAGCCGTAGTAGGGCGTACTCGGTTCGTAGCCACGGTTGACGTAGACCTTGTTGGTCACACGCAGGTCGTGAGCGGGCATCAGGTCGTAGCGGAGGCTGGAGGAGACGTGCAAGATGTCTTCCGGGCCGCAGCCGAGCTGGTCGAGCATGTACTCGAAGGCCTGGAGCCGGGGTTTGTAGGCCCCGGCCTGCTCGGCGGTGTAGACGGCGTGGAATGGCGCGCCGAGCTTGTCGACGTTGCTCTGGATCTGCTCGTCGGCGGCATTGGACAAGATCACCAGCGGGTACCGCTGCGCCAGCGCGGCCAGCGGCTCGGGGACGTCGGGGTGCGGGCCCCAGGACGGCACGGACTCGTAGATCGCCGTCCCGTCGGAGTCGCGGTGCTCGATGCCCCACAGCTTGGCGGTCCGAGCCAGGGCGTCGTTGATCACCTGGTGGTAGGGCTTGTAGGCCCCGGTCACCTCGTCGCCGCGGAAGGCCTCGAAGTCGTCGAGGAAGTCCTCCATCCGATCCTCGGGGACCCGGTCGGCCAGCAGCTCCCGGGTGACTGCCGACATCCCGAACGCGGTCAGGGTGCCGTAGCAATCGAAGGTGATGTACTTGGGCTGCAACTCGATCATCGTGTGGACGTGCTCCTTCTTCTCTTGTGATGGGACTTTGACCGGCAGTGTCTGTGGTCTCAGGCAAGCGGCTAGGACATCGGGGTTGCTCCCGACCTGTGGATTTCGGCCCTCGCTTCGGTGAGTGACCTGGGCGTGCGCGGCGGCCGGGTTGGCGTACGAGGCGGGTTGATGGCTTCTTCCGCTCGGTGTGGACGCCGGCTCCGCGGCGTCCACACCGCCGGGTTATGAGGACACCTTGCCCTGGCGGGCGAGGTACTCCTGGCGTGCTTGGGCGCTGGTGTGGTGCTGCGTCAGCTCGTGCAGCTCGGGGGGCTCGACTCCGTCGACGACGGGGTTGACGTGGACGACGACGTTCTCGACGTGGGCAACTGAGTGCAGCACCTCGTGCTCGATCTTCTCGGCGACGGAGTGGCTCTCCAGGACGCTGAGGCGGGAGTCCACGGCGACGTTGGCGTCGGCCTCCATGCGGTGACCGCTCCAGCGGGCACGGACTCGTCCCACGCTGACGACGCCGGGGACGGAGCCGATCACGGCGGTCAACTGGTCGATGACACCGTCGTCGACACCATCCATGAGCCGGCGGCCAGTGGTCCGCACCGAGTTGACCAGGATCCACAAGATGGCGGCGGCGATGAAGAACCCGATGATGGCGTCGGCCTGCTGGAATCCGAGCCACACCCCGATCACTCCGACGACCACCGCGATCGAGGTGAAACCGTCGGCTCGGGCGTGCTGGCCCTCGGCGATCAGGGCTGCCGATCCGATCCGCTTGCCGGCACGGATCCGGTAGATGGCGACCAGCTCGTTCCCGGCGGCACCGACCAGCCCGGCGGCGAAGACCCACCACAGGTTGGTCAGCTCGCGCGGGTTCAGCAGTGCGTCGACCGACTCCCAGATGATCACCCCCGCCGAGAGAGCGATGATCAGCGAGATGAAGAGTCCGACCAGATCCTCTGCGCGGCGGTAGCCGTAGCTGTACCGCTTGCTCGCGGCGCGCTGTCCGATCCGGAAGGCGATGATCAGCGGGATCGTGGTCGCGGCGTGACCCACGTTGTGCAGAGTGTCGGCCAGCAGGGCGATGGACCCTGAGATCGCGACGATGAAGATCTGAAGAATCGCCGTGGCGCCCATCCCGGCCAGGCCGATCCACGCCGCTCGGATGCCCTCGCTGCTGGACTCCTCGGCCGACTGGATCGCCTCGTTCGAGTCGTGGGAGTGCGGCACCACGATGTGCTTGACCTTCGCCCACAAGCCCGAGCCGTGGTCGTGATCCCCGTGGTCATGACCGTGCCCATGCCCGTGACCGTGACCGTGGTCGCCGTGACCGTGGTCGTCGTGACCGTGGTCCCCGTGTGCGTGGTCGCCGTGGTCCTCGTCGTGAGGGTGGGCCTGGTGCTCCTCGGTGTGCGGGTGTGGGTGTGGCATCGGGTTCCCTGTCCTTCTCTGCTCGACTCGGGCGGCAGGCCGTTCGTTCGAATGATCAACCTTGGGCCGTCACGTGAGGTCGCTTGTGATGTATCACGAACCGTATTACGCTCCCCCCCAGGTAAGTCAAGCCCAACCCAGAGGACAGTTTTGAGCCGAGCGCCTGTCAGCCCCCCCGAGCCGCGTGCCACCCGCAGCGGCACCGATGAGGCATACGACTACCTCAAGCGCCGGATCCTGCTCTGCGAGCTGAGCCCCGGAGAGGAGCTGCGCGAGGCCGCCCTGGCCGAGAGCGCCGGATTCGGCCGGACGCCCGTCCGGGAAGCGCTGCGACGGCTGGTGCAGGAAGGGTTCGTAGAAGTCCGGCCGAGACAGGGCTACCGGGTCTCCCCGATCACCCTGGCCAGCGTTCACGACGTGTTCGAGCTGCGGCTGCTGCTCGAGCCAGCCGCCGTCGAGTTCGCCACCCGACGCGCTCCTCGAGAAGCCATCACGGCCCTGCATGACCTTGCCCACGCTCACTACGTGCACGGCGATCAAGAGAGCTACGAACGATTCATCGTCGACAACCGCAATCTGCACGTACGGATCGCGGAGAGCACGGGCAACCAGCGTCTGGCACACATGCTGGGAAACCTCCTCGAAGAGATGCAGCGGCTCTTCTTCCTCAGCCTCGACGCACGCGACAGCAGCACCGAGCAGATGCACGAGCACCACGAGCTCTACGACGCCATGCTCGCCGGTGACGTCGAGGAGGCCCGGCGCATCGTGGTCGACCAGATCGAGCAAAGCCGCCAGCGAGTCATCGACGCGTTGGTGACCCGTGTGGTCGGAGGGACCGCGCACGACGCCCTGGCCAACGTGACGGCCGGCCCCCGCCGCCGGTGACCCAGCCCGATGGGATCAGGTCCGAGCACCCTGGACACCGACCTGGCCTGACGCCTTCCTACCGGCGCCGTCGAGCAGCCGTATTCAGACATCACATGTGGCGCCCATGGATGTCTTCGGGCGACCAGTCGACGAGCTCCTCACGGGACTTCTGCGCGTCGCGCTCGCCGGCTCAGGCGCCCATGGTTGGTTTCAGCGGCACTCCGCTTGGCAGGATCGCCGACATCAGGGCGCGTGCCGGCTCGACCGGCGCGCGGTCGTGCGTCGGGATCGTCGAGCGGCCCTGAGTCCCGTTCCGCCAGCGTCGCAGCCAGGGGAAGCGCCCGGCTTGATACGTTTCTTACGGCCCGCCTGGACATTGCTTCCACTTGGATGGTGCCAAGAGTCTGATCCGAATCGCGCGACGAAGCGAGGGCGCATGCACACCGACATCCGCGCCTGCCTGCCGCGCGAGATCGTCGCGGAGTTGGACTGATGCCCGGCGACAGCGTCCCGTCGCCGCACAGCCAGATCGAGACGCTGGAGCGGCTGCACCAGATGGCGGACTCATTACTCGCAGAGGGCAGGGTCGCCGAGGCTCTCAGCTGCTACCAGAACGCCCTGCTCGGTCGCGAGCGGTTCCTCGGGCGTGACCACCCCGAGACGCTGACCACGCGAAGTCATTTGGGCTTCGCCTACCAGCTGACTGGCGACCTGAGAAGTGCGCTAGCCACATACCGGGAGGCGCACGTCGCCATGCAACGCGTCCTCGGACATGACCATCCCGACACGCTGACCACCCGCAACAACCTGGCTTCGACATACGAGTCCGTCGGCAACCTGGACAGAGCGATCATGCTGCACAAGCAAACCCTCGAGGGACGGCAACGCGCACAAGGTGCAGTCATCCCGACACCCTGACTTCGCGCAACAATCTCGCCTCTTGCTACGAGTCAGCAGGACACCTCACTCGGGCGGCGGAACTGTTCCGCGCGACGCTTGCCGACCGCGAGCGGGTCCTCGGACCCGACGACCCGCATACTCTCTCGTCGCGCAACAACCTCGCGCACACGCTCCTACTGTCCGGGGAAACCGTGGCGGCGGTCGAGCTCTTTGAGCGCACGCTCGCAGAGCGAGTTCGCGTCATCGGAAGAAGGCACCCCGACACGTTGACCACGCTCAACAACCTGGCCGGCGCCTATCAACGCATGGGCAAGTTCGACCAAGCTGTGTCGATGTTCGAGACCGTGCTCACGGAGCGCAAGGCTCTGCTGGGGACGCCAACCCGCAGACACTGGCCGCTCGCAACAACCTGGCAGCGGCCTACCAGGCGGCCGGGCACGTCGACAAGGCGATCCGCACGCTCGAGGAACTGCTCAACGACGTCGCTACACATCTCGGCGAGACTCACCCTCAGACGCTCACTTGTCGCGCGAACCTGGCCTTCCTGTACTCCTCGGTTGGACGGGTCGACGACGCGATGCCCTTGCTTGAGTCGACCCTGTCCGGTCGCGAGCGCACCTTGGGTCGCAGCCATCCGCACACCCTGGCAACACGAAGGCAACTCGAGGCTGCCCGCAAAGCATGGGGAGAGGGCCCGATTCTTCAGGACGTATCGAGCCAATCGCGCCGGCCTAGCGCGGAGGGATGACCGAGCCGGGATCACCCTGACCCCCGAGCAGCCTACGACTCTCCAGCAGGCCAGGATTGACTCAGCCGGCGATCTGATACCCGGCCTGTGCGACGGCGGTGCGGATCGCCTCGTCGTCGACGTTGCCGACGACCTCGAGCGTGCCGGTCGCGACGTCGACGTCGATGTCATCCACACCCTCGACGGTCTCGACGGCGCTCGTCACCTTGTTCACGCAGCCGTTGCAGGTCATCCCGACGACGGTGTACGTGGCAGTGCTGTTTCCCATTCCGGTTCTCCTCATCCGCCAGTAGCGGCTCGAACGATCAGTGAGAGGTACACTACCCCCCAAGGGTATCAAGGGAAAGGTTGTCCGGGTCTTGACTATCTACCCTCCCCCGGTATGGTAGCCACCTCGATCGCCTGAGCCGGCCGCAAACTGGACTCGCATGGACCGCCCCCAACTGCAGGAGGACTAGGTTTCGATGACCGATTCCGCCCCACGCCCGGCCGCACGCCCCACGACCGTGAAGGCCGTCCGCAACGGCCCTTTGCAGCTCAAGGGCACCTTTCGACTCCAGGACCCGGACGGGGCGAATACGACCTGGCAGGCCAGCGAATCGTGCTGCTCTGCCGGTGCGGGCAGTCAGAGAACCAGCCGTTCTGCGACTCCAGCCATGTCCGCAACGGCTTCACCAGCCGTGACCAGCCGACATGCCGCCAGTCGGAGGATGCTCCCGACGGCGAGCGCGCGTGACGGCGACGACCTTCTGGGTCAGGACGCACGAGGCGCGCGATCGCGTCTGTGGCTTCCCTGAGCTTTTCCTCGGACTCACGCCCGCCTGCGGCCGCGGCGTCGACGACGCAATGGCTCAGGTGCTCCTCGAGCAGACCGAGCCCGACCGACTGCAGCGCCTTGGTGATCGCCGAGATCTGGGTCAGGATGTCGATGCAGTACTTCTCGTCCTCCACCATCCGCTGCAGGCCACGCGCCTGACCCTCGATCCGGCGCAGGCGGTCGAGATAGTCGTCCTTGCGGTGGATGTACCCGTGCGGGTGCGGCGTCTCGGTCATCGATCTTCGTCTCCATGTTCGTCCCGGCTGGTCCGGGCTAGAGAACTGTACCCCCCACCAGTATGCAGTGGGTGGATTCCAAGGCGTGCCTTCCCTTGACGACGTATACACTAGGGGGGTATTGTATCAGGACTGAACGGGCATGCCAGCCACGAGAGGAAGACCCCGGCATGAGTGTCACCAAGAGCTACACAGTCAGCGGCATGACCTGCGATCACTGTGTCCTGTCGGTCCGCGAGGAGGTCGAGGAGATCCCCGGCGTCCAGACGACCGAGGTGGTGCTCAAGGACGGCAGCCTCACCATCACCAGCGCCGACGCGATCGATGACGCCGCGGTGCGAACCGCGGTCCAGGAAGCGGGTTACGAGCTCGCATGAGTGTCACCCTCAAGTTGCTCGGGTTCGTCGCGGCCCTGTGCTGCTGTCTTCGGCCTCGCCATCGGCGTCGGCAAAGCCGTAGGCCCCGTCGATCCCGCCCCAGCCGAACACGCCATGGACGCCGGCGACGAGGGAGGCATGGCCGGGATGGAGCCGGCCTCGGCGGAGTTCCCGAAGGGTCTGATGGTCTCCCAGGCTGGCTACACCTTCCAGCTCGCCACACCGACTGCCCCTCGCGGCCCCGACGTGCCGATCTCCTTCACGATCGTGGGTCCCGATGGGAGCCGGTGACCGAGTACGACGTCGAGCACGAGAAGCGGCTGCACCTGATCGCCGTACGCCGCGACCTCTCCGGCTTCCAGCACGTGCACCCCCAGCTGGACGACGAACGGCACCTGGACCGGCGCGCTCTACCTCACCCCCGGCCAGTGGCGGCTCTTCGCCGACTTCAAGGCCGACCGGCGCCGAGGCACTCACCCTGGGCACCGACCTGGCCGTCGCCGGCGACTACCGGCCGGTGCCCGCTCGCGAGCGACACGCGGACCGCCACGGTCGACGGCTACACCGTCACCCTCGACGGCGACCTCGACCGCCGGCGAGGACGCCGAGCTGACCCTGTCCGTGACCCGGGACGGCGCAGCCGGTCACCGACCTCGAGCCCTACCTCGGCGCCTACGGCCACCTCGTCGCCCTGCGCGCCGGCGACCTGGCCTACCTGCACGTGCACCCGGACGGCACACCGGGCGACGGGACGACCGAGCCCGGCCCGGACGTCGTCTTCTACGCCGAGGTACCCAGCCCCGGCCGCTACCGGCTGTTCCTGGACTTCAAGCACGACGGCGTCGTCCAGGACCGCCGAGTTCACCGTGACCGGGACCGGCTCCGGCGCTCCGAGGCGGAGTCGCCGGAGGCCGAGGAGTCCGACGACGGCCATTCCGATGCACACTGATCTGTAGACCAAGGAGAAGCGGATGAGCACCCTCACGGGTCCCCAGGGCTCGCCGACGCTCGACCAGTCAGGTCGAGCTCGAGATCGGCGGGATGACGTGCGCGTCGTGCGCCAACCGGATCGAGCGCAAGCTCAACAAGCTCGACGGCGTCACGGCGACGGTCAACTACGCCACCGAGAAGGCCAAGGTCGAGTTCCCCGAGAGCGTCGACCCGGCCGACCTGGTGCGCACGGTCGAGCAGGCCGGGTACGGCGCGCTGCTCCCCCGCGCCGACGAAGCCGAGCGCGGCGCCGGGACCGAGGCGCCGGACCCGACCCGCTCGCTGCGCCAGCGGCTGATCATCTCCGCCGTGCTGACGGTCCCGGTGATCGCGATGGCGATGGTCCCCGCCTGGCAGTTCACGAACTGGCAGTGGCTGTCCCTGACGCTGGCGGCCCCGGTCGTGGTCTGGGGCGCCTGGCCGTTCCACCGGGCCGCCTGGACGAACCTGCGGCACGGCACGTCGACCATGGACACCCTGGTCTCGCTCGGCACGCTGGCCGCGCTTCGGCTGGTCGCTGTACGCGCTGTTCTGGGGCACGGCCGGCACCCCGGGCATGACCCACGCGTTCGAGCTGACCGTCGCCCGCACCGACGGCTCGGGCAACATCTACCTCGAGGCCGCCGCCGGCGTGACGACGTTCATCCTGGCCGGCCGCTACTTCGAGGCCCGCTCCAAGCGGCGGGCCGGAGCCGCCCTGCGGGCGCTGCTCGAGCTGGGCGCCAAGGACGTCGCGGTGCTGCGGCAGGGCCCCGGCGGCGAGGTCGAGGTCCGCATCGCCGACCGACCAGCTCGCCGTCGGCGACCGGTTCGTGGTCCGCCCGGGCGAGAAGATCGCCACCGACGGCGTCGTCGAGGAGGGCAGCTCGGCGGTCGACGCCTCGATGCTCACCGGCGAGTCGGTGCCGGTCGAGGTCGGCCCCGGCGACGCCGTGGTCGGCGCGACCGTCAACGCCGGCGGACGGCTCGTCGTCCGCGCCACCCGGATCGGCTCGGACACCCAGCTGGCCCAGATGGCCCGGCTGGTCGAGGACGCGCAGAACGGCAAGGCCGAGGTGCAGCGGCTGGCCGACCGGGTCTCGGGCATCTTCGTGCCGATCGTGATCGCGCTGGCCGTCGCCACCCTCGGGTTCTGGATCGGCACCGGCGGCGGCCTGTCCGCCGCGTTCACCGCCGCCGTCGCCGTCCTGATCATCGCCTGCCCGTGCGCCCTCGGCCTGGCCACGCCGACCGCGCTGATGGTCGGCACCGGCCGCGGCGCCCAGCTCGGCATCCTGATCAAGGGCCCCGAGGTGCTGGAGTCGACCCGCGCGGTCGACACCATCGTGCTCGACAAGACCGGCACCGTCACCACCGGGCAGATGACGCTGCATCGACGTGGTCGCCGCCGACGGGCGAGGACGCCGACCGAGGTGCTGCGGCTCGCCGGCGCGCTCGAGGACGCCTCCGAGCACCCCATCGCCCGGGCCGTCGCCGACGCGGCCCGCGACCGCGGTCGGTTCCGCTGCCCGCGGTCGAGGACTTCGCGAACGTCGAGGGCCTCGGCGTCCAGGGCGTCGTGGTCGAGGGCGACGACAGCCACGCCGTCCTCGTCGGCCGGCCCCGCCTGCTGGAGGAGTGGTCGCAGCACCTCTCCCGCCGAGCTGCAGTCGGCGCTCACCGCAGGCGCAGGCCGGCGGCGCCACCGCCATCGCGGTCGGCTGGGACGGCCAGGCGCGCGGCGTGCTCGTGGTCGCCGACGCCGTCAAGCCGACCTCCGCCGAGGCGATCGCCCAGCTGCGCGCGCTGGGCCTGACGCCGGTCCTGCTGACCGGCGACAACGAGGCCGCCGCGCGCACCGTCGCCGCGAGGTCGGCATCGACGTACGCCCGAGACGGTGATCGCCGACGTGCTGCCCGCCGACAAGGTCGACGTGGTCAAGCGGCTGCAGGCCGAGGGCCGGGTCGTGGCCATGGTCGGCGACGGCGTCAACGACGCCGCCGCGCTGGCCCAGGCCGACCTCGGCCTGGCCATGGGCACCGGCACCGACGTCGCCATCGAGGCCAGCGACCTGACCCTGGTCCGCGGCGACCTGCGGGTCGCCGCCGACGCGATCCGGCTGTCGCGCCGCACGCTCTCCACCATCAAGGGCAACCTGTTCTGGGCCTTCGCCTACAACGTCGCGGCGCTGCCGCTCGCCGCCGCCGGGCTGCTCAACCCGATGCTCGCCGGCGCGGCGATGGCCTTCTCGTCGGTCTTCGTGGTCACCAACAGCCTGCGGCTGCGGCGCTTCAAGCCGTTGACCGATCCCGACTCGTAGGCGGGTACGTCGGGCTGACCCAGCGCGCGGCCACGAGCCGTCAGCCAGTCTCCGCCGGCCGGTCGGGGACCCCGAGACGCAGGTGCTCGGCGTGGTAGATCGCCTGGTCGAGAAGCTGCGCCACGTGGTTGTCGTAGAGCGAGTAGACGATCGTGCGCCCCTGGCGGTCGCCGTCGACCAGGCCCAGGTTGCGCAGCAGCCGGAGTTGGTGGGAGACCGCGGACTGCTCCATCTGGACCGACTCGGTGAGCTCACTCACCGTCGCTGAGCCCTCGCGCAGCCGGCCAAGGATCAGCAGCCGGCTGGGCGTGGCGAGCGCCTGCAAGGTGGTGGCCACGGCCTTCGCCGCCGCGAGGTCGAGTGGTGACGTCGGCGGCTCCCGCCGGTCCACTCCATGTCCCATGAGCCGGAGCATACATGAATTCCCGGCTCGCATGAACATATCTTCATGTGTTAGCGTCGCGGCCACTGCCGTTCTCCACGAGAAGGACCACCATGACCTCCACGCTGTCGGCGCCCGCCCACGACGTCGTCACCTCCGCGCCACCCACCACGGAGCCGCCGCTCGCGGCTCTGGTCGGTGCTGTCCATGTCGGAGGTGCGGTGGGCCGCCCTGGCGACCGCGCTCTTTCTGGCGGGCGGCATCTGCCAGCTCATGGGAGCACCGGCACCGGTCTGGTGGACGCTCTACCTCGCCTGCTACGTCACCGGCGGCTGGCAGCCGGCCCTCTCCGGCATCCAGGCCCTCCGCGAGAAGACCCTCGACGTCGACATCCTGATGATCGTCGCGGCGCTGCTGGCCGCGTCGATCGGACAGGTCTTCGACGGGGCACTCCTCATCGTCATCTTCGCGACCTCGGGTGCTCTCGAGGCGTTCGTCACGAGGCGCACCGCTGACTCGGTCCGGGCACTGCTCGACCTGGCGCCCGAGCGCGCCACCCGAATGACGGGGTCCGGCGACGAGGAGACGGTCGAGACCTCCGAGCTCGTCGTCGGCGACATCATCGTGGTGCGTCCCGGCGAGCGGGTCGGGGCCGACGGCAGGGTCATCGAGGGTCGCAGCGAGGTCGACCAGGCGTCCATCACCGGTGAGCCGCTGCCCGTGGCGAAGGACCTCGGCGACGAGGTGTTCGCGGGCACGCTCAACGGCACCGGCGCCCTCCGCGTCCTGGTGGAACGCGCGGCCAAGGACTCGGTGGTCGCCCGCATCGTCACCATGGTCGAGGAGGCGTCCGAGACCAAGGCCCGGACCCAGCTGTTCATCGAGAAGGTCGAGCAGCGCTACTCCGTCGGCGTGGTCGCGGCTACGTTGGCCCTGTTCTTCATCCCGCTTGCTCTGGGCGCTGCCTTCGAGCCGACGCTGCTGCGGGCCATGACCTTCATGATCGTGGCCTCGCCGTGCGCCGTCGTGCTGGCCACGATGCCGCCCCTCCTCTCGACGATCGCGAACGCCGGCCGGCACGGCGTACTGGTGAAGTCGGCCGTCGCGCTCGAGAAGTTCGGCACGACCGACCTGGTCGCCTTCGACAAGACCGGCACCCTCACCGAGGGCACCCCGCGCGTGGCCGAGATCGAGCCGGTCCGCTCGGCCGGGCTGGGCACGGGCCGCCTGCTCGCCCTGGCGGCCGCAGCCGAGCAGCCCAGCGAGCACCCCCTGGCCCGCGCAGTGCTCGCCGCTGCCCGCGACCACGGGATCGCGGTCGGACACGGTGACGAGTTCTCCTCCACTCCCGGCCGGGGTGTGCGGGCACTGGTCGACGGTGTCGACGTACGCGTCGGCTCGCCCGCACTGCTCGACGACGTCGCCGGGTCGGAGCAGCTGTCCGAGGCGCGCCGCCTGATCACGCAGCTGGAGGACGCCGGCCGCACTGCGGTCGTCGTCATCGCGGACGGCGTACCCGTCGGCGTTCTCGCACTCGCCGACCGGCTCCGGCCGGGTGCCCGGGAGGCGGTTGCCACGATCACCCGGATGACCGGTCGCAGCCCGATCCTGCTGACCGGCGACAACGAGCGCGCGGCCCGTCGTCTCGCCGAGGAGGTCGGCATCACCGACGTCCGGGCCGGACTGCTCCCCGACGCCAAGGTGGAGCAGGTCCGTGCCCTCCAGGCCGAGGGGCGCCGGGTCCTCCTGGTCGGTGACGGGGTCAACGACGCTCCCGCCATGGCCGCCGCCGAGCTCGGCGTGGCCATGGGCAGGCAGGGCTCCGACCTCGCGCTCGAGACGGCCGACGCCGTGATCGTGCGTGACGAGCTGGAGACCCTGCCCAAGCTGATCGGCATGTCCTGGCGGGCGCACCGCGTGGTCAAGGCCAACCTCGTCTTCGCGGCGAGCGTGATCACGGTGCTCGTCGTGTGGGACATCGTCTGGATCCTGCCGCTGCCGCTCGGCGTTGCCGGGCACGAGGGATCCACCATGGTGGTGGGCCTGAACGGGCTGCGCCTGCTGCGCCGGTCCGCCTGGGAGAAGGCCGACCAGGGCTTCCGATGAGAGTCAGCTCTCGGTGATGCCCGCGAGGCGCTCGGGATGGAGCAGGACGTCGAGCTCGGCGGCCTCGACGATGCCGGTGGCCAGTACCAGGTCGCGGACCTGGCCACCGCCGCTCAGGGCCGCCTTGGCGATCTCGGCCGCGGCGGCGTAGCCGAGGTACGGCGTCAGCGCAGTGACGATGCCGACGCTGCGGGTCGTGGTCGCCAGCAAGTGTTCGTGGTTGACCTGGATGCCGCTCACACAGAGCTCGGCCAGCGTCTCGAAGGCGGTGGTCATCCACGAGATGCCCTGCAGGAGCGTGTGCGCGATGAGTGGCTCGAACGCATTGAGCTGGAGCTGGCCGCCCTCGGCCGCCATGGTCACGGCGACGTCGTTGCCGACGACCGCGAAGGCGACCTGGTTGACCATCTCGGGGATCACCGGGTTGACCTTGCCGGGCATGATGCTGGACCCCGCCTGGCGGGCCGGCAGCCTCAGCTCGCCGAAGCCGGCCTGAGGTCCGGAGGAGAGCAGGCGAAGGTCGTTGCAGATCTTGGAGACCTTCACCGCGGTCCGCTTGAGAACTCCGGACAGCTGCACGAAGACGCCGGTGTCGGACGTCGCCTCGACCAGGTTGACTGCGCTGACCACCGGAAGGCCGGTGATCTCGCGAAGATGACGGCAGACAGCCTCCCGGTAGGCGGGATCCGCGGTGATGCCGGTGCCGATAGCGGTCGCGCCGAGGTTGATCTCGCGGAGCAGGGCGCGTGAGTCGAGGATCCGCGCCTCCTCCTCGGCCAGCGTCGCCGCCCAGGCGGCGAACTCCTGCCCGACGGTCATGGGCACGGCGTCCTGGAGCTGCGTGCGCCCCACCTTCGGCACCGACCAGAACTCCTGCGACTTGGCCTCGCACGCCGCCGCGAGTGCGTGCACCGAGACGGACAAGCCGTTGAGAGCCGTGAGCAGGCTCAGCTTCACCGCTGTCGGGTAGACGTCGTTGGTGCTCTGGCTGCGGTTGACGTGGTCGAGCGGGTCCACCTCGTCGTACGAACCCGCGGGCAGGCCCAGCAGCTCGAGGGCCTGGTTCGCGATGACCTCGTTGGCGTTCATGTTCGTGGAGGTGCCGGCGCCCCCCTGCATGACGTCGACCACGAACTGGCTGTCGAGCAGGCCGTCGCGCACCAGCTGGCTGGCCCGGTCGATCGCTCCCGCACGCCGGACATCGACGAGTCCGAGCTCGTGGTTGGCTCGGACGGCGGCCTGCTTGACCGCGCCGAGCGCGGCGACCAGCTCCGGATGCGAGGACACCGGGATTCCGCTGATCGTGAAGTTCTCCACTGCCCGGGCGGTGTGCACGCCCCAGTAGGCCCCTGCGGGGATCGGCTTCTCGCCGAGGAAGTCGCGCTCGACGCGAGCGCGCGGCGTCACCACAGGACTTCCTTGCAGCCGGTGTGGTCGGTGGGTTCGATCTGGACCGTCGCATGGGCGATGTGGTGTTGGTCGCGCAGGACCACGCGGGCCTGGTCCAGCACCGAGTGCGTGTCCGCGCCGGGACGCACGGCGAGGTGCACGCTCAGGGCGTCCATGCCGGAGGTGATGGTCCACACGTGCAGGTCATGCGCCTCCACCACGTCCTCGATCGCGACCAGGTCCTTCTCCACGTGGTCGACGTCGACGTGCGCCGGAGCCGACTCGACGAGGATGCGCAGCGAGTCTCGACCGAGCTGGTAGGCGCGGGGCAGGATGAACAGGCCGATCCCCACAGCGATGAGCGAGTCGACCCAGAACCACGAGGTCACCGCGATGATCGCGGCCCCGATCAGCACGCCGACCGACCCCACGGCGTCCGCCATCACCTCGAGGTAGGCGCCGCGCAGGTTGAGGCTCTCCTTGGCGCCGGCCTGCAGGAGCCGGAAGCAGATCAGGTTGATGACGAGGCCAGCGATGGCCACGACGATCATGGGCGTGGTGGCGACCTCGTGCGTGCCTTGGAGGCGCTGGATGGCCTCGTAGAGGACGTAGGCCGCGACCGCGAACAGCAGCACGGCGTTCGCGAGGGACGCCAGGATCTCTACCCGGTACCAGCCGAACGTGCGATGGGTCGCTGCCGCCCCGCTGGTGGCCAGGGTGATGGCCGCCAGCGACATGCCCAGTCCGCCCGCGTCGGACAACATGTGCCCGGCATCGGAGAGCAGGGCGAGAGAGCCGGAGACGATCGCGGCCACGACCTCCACGCCCACGAAGGCGGTCGTGAGGATGAAGGCCGCGAACAGCGGCCGTCGGTGGCGCGCGCCCGCGGTCAGCGCGTCCGCAGCGCTGGGCCCGTGGCTGTGCCCGTGGCCGTGGCCGTGTCCGTGTCCTTGTCCCATCGGTGAGGTGCCTTTCGTGGTGAAGCTGGAGGTGAGCGGGCTTTGGTCAGGCGTCCCAGAAGTGGCAGGACACGGTGTGGTCCTCGCCGGCCTGGTCGACGACTGGTGCGTCGGTGCGACAGATGTCCTGGGCGAACGGGCAGCGCGGGTGGAAGCGGCAGCCCGAGGGAGGGTCGATCGGGCTGGGTGGCTCGCCCCGTAGCTGCAGGACGACGTCGCTGTCCCCTTGCTCGGCAAGAGTCGCGGCCAGCAGCACCCGCGTGTACGGGTGCCGCGGCCTCGTGAACAGCTCGTCGCGGGGCGCGACCTCGACGATCTCACCGAGGTACATGACAGCGACGCGGTCGCACAGGTAGCGAACGACGCGAAGGTCGTGGGAGATCAGCACCAGGGTGAGGTCGAGCTGGTCCTTCAGCTCGACGAGCAGGTTGAGGATCTGGGCCCGGATCGATGCGTCCAGCGCCGATGTCGGCTCGTCGCAGATCAGGAACTTCGGCTCGAGCAGCAGCGCGCGGGCGATCACCATCCGTTGCAGCTGGCCGCCGGAGCACTCGTGTGGCCGACGCTCGAGGATCGCCTCTTCGAGCCCCACTCGGTCGAGCATGGTGAGCATCCGCTCCCACCGCTCGTCCCTGCTCTTCATGCCGTGGTGGCGCAGGGGCGCCTCGAGGCTGGTGCCGAGGGTCATCCGGGGGTCGAAGGCGCCGTACGGGTCCTGGAAGACGAACTGCATCGAACGTCGCAGCGCCTTGAGCTCCTTGCCGTGGGCGCGGGTGATGTCGTTGCCCTCGAACACGATGTGGCCCGAGGTCGGCGCTGCTGCTCGGAGGATGGTCCGCGCCAGCGTGCTCTTGCCGCAGCCGGACTCGCCGACGAGGCCGAGCACCTCACCCTTGCGGACCTCGAGGGACACCCCGTCGACGGAGTGGACCTTCCTGCCCTTGCCGGCGGGGAAGTGCTTGACCAGGTTCTGGATCTCGACGAGTGAGCCCGACGTGGCCTGGGCACCGTCCTGGGCGGTCGTGGTGGTCATCCTGCCTCCGCGTGGTCTCGAGATGCGTAGCACCGGCTGTGGTGGTCGTCGTCGCCACAGGTGTGCAGGTCGGGCTCGGCACTCCTGCACATGTCGGTGATGCCGAGCTCGGCTGCCATGGGGCATCGCGGCAGGAACCGGCACCCGCCCTCGAGTGCTCGTGCCTGCACGACACTGCCCGGAATGGAGAACAGCTGGCCGCGCTCGGCCTCGAGCAGCGAGGCCCGGAGCAGCGCCTGGGTGTAGGGGTGCTGCGGGTCCTCGAAGATGTCCTTGGTCGCTCCGTCCTCGACGATGCGGCCGGCGTACATCACCGCGACCCGGTCGGCCATCGTCGAGACGATGCCGAGGTCATGGGTGATCAGCAGGATGGAGAGGCCGAGCTCGTCGCGCTTCTGCTTCAGCAGCTCGAGGATCTGGGCCTGCACGGTCACGTCCAGCGCCGTTGTCGGCTCGTCGGCGATCAGCAGCTCGGGGTCGGCGCTGAGCGCGGCGGCGATCATGACGCGTTGGGCCATGCCGCCGGAGAGCTGGTAGGAGAACGAACGAGCGCGACGCGCAGGCTCCGGGATCCCCACGTCGCGCAACAGCTCGACCGCGCGGGCCTTGGCGTCGCGCCGGCCCACCTTGCGGTGCTGTCGCAGGGACTCCGCCACCTGGCTGCCGACTCGCGCCGTGGGGTCCAGCATCACCTTGGGCTGCTGGAAGAGCATCGCGACCTTGTTGCCGCGGACGTGGTTGCGCCGCTTGGACGACATGGCCAAGACGTCTTCCCCGTCGAGGTCCACGTCGCCGCCGATGACCTCGCCACCGGGCGGCAGCAGTCCCATCACGGTCAGTGCGGTCAGGCTCTTGCCGGAGCCCGACTCCCCCACCAGCGCGACGATCTCACCGCGGCCGACCTTGAGGTCCATCCCGTCGATCGCCGGTGAGCCCGGGACGTCGGGGAAGTCGACCCGCAGGCCGCGGATGTCCAGCAGCACCTCGCCCGCAGGGTTCTCCGGCGCCGCCGGTGCCTGTTTCACCATCTCGGTCATGATGCCTCCTCAGAGCCCGCCGCCGGCGGCGATTGATTCGCGACCCTGTCGCCGCGACAGGGTGATCACCGCGTCGTCGTAGTGCCGCTTGAGCACGGCAAGGGCACGGTCGGCGTCGCCCACGGCGATCAGGTCACAGATCTGCCGATGCTCTGCGACGAGGTTTGCCCGCGCGTCGGCAGCAGTCAGGCCGCCCAGACAGAGCCGGGTCTCGGAGATCACCGTGCGGAACATCCGCTGAAGCCGCAAGCTTCCGGTCGACTCGACGAGTGCGACGTGGAACTCGAGGTCATGGTTGCCGACCGCCTCCCAGTCGCCTGCGGCCTCGGCGGCCTCCATCGCGGACACGAAACGGCCCAGCGTCTCTGCAGCCTCGGCCGACCGGGGGCCGTCGATGACCTCCCTCAGGGCGGCGGACTCCAGGGCGTCGCGGGCAACGTAGATGTCGACGATGTCGCCATCGGTGAGCACCGGGACGAAGACGCCCCGGTGCGGTTCGCTGCGGAGCAGTCCTTCCTGGATGAGCCGTTGCAGCGCCTCGCGGACCGGCCCCCGGCTGACGCCGAAGCTGCTCGCGAGCTCGGCCTCGCTCAGCTGCGAGCCGGGCCGCAGCGTCCCGTTGACGATGCTGGTCCTCAGTCGTTCGGTGACCATCGAGGCGAAGGTGGCACGTGGGATCCGCTGGACCCCGTTCAGCTCTGCTGTCACAGGACTTCTCCCTCGTCGAGTGCCGCCTTCGATCCCGGTACCGGCGGCGGCACAGCCTCGGTCGCGGCGGCACGCTTGCGCTTCTTCTTCACGTCCAGGCCCTGTCCGATCATGGTGACGCTCAGGGCGCACACGAAGATCGCGAGACCGGGCAGGATGCCGAGCAGCGGCGAGCGCTCCATGTACGGCTGGGCGTCGAGCAGCATCGCTCCCCAGTCGGAGTCGGGCGGCTGCACGCCGAGCCCGAGGTAGGACAGAGCACCTACCGTGATCAGCTTGTGGCCGAACCTCAGGAACCCCATGGCCACGACCGGCCGCGCGGCGTTGGGGATGACGTGCCGGAACACGATGTAGCTCTTGGGCGAGCCCAGGATCTCGGCAGCCTCGACGTAGTCCTTGGAGTTGATGTCCAGCGCCAGCCCGCGCATCAGTCGCGCGAAGGGCGTCCAGCCGGAGATGGTCAGCGCCGCGATCAGCGTGCCGTAGCCGGGACCGAACAACGCGATCAGGAACAGCGCGATGACGACGTCGGGGAAACAGATCAAGACGTCGACGGACCGCATCACCAGCTCGTCGAGCCAGCCGCCGCGGCGGGCGGCGAGGGCGCCGATCACCGAGCCGCTGACAGCGCAGATCACCAACGTGATCGCGGCGATGGTCACCGAGAAGCGGCCGCCCCACATCAGACGCGAGAGCACGTCGCGACCGAGGTGGTCGGTGCCGAACCAGTGCTCGGTCGACGGCCCCGCAAACCGGTTCTGCAGGTCTTGCGCGGCCGGATCGTGCGGTGCCAACCAGGGGGTGAGGAACAGGATCACCAGGACCACCACGAACATGATCACGCCGGCGTTGAAGGTCCAGTGCCGGCCGCGCGCACCACGCAGCATCAACGACAAGACATTGGGCCGATCCGCCCGCGCAGACCGCAGCGAGGTGGGCCGCTGGTTGGGACGAGCCGGCGGCCGGGTCGGGGGCTGAGTCGTCGTCGTGTCAGGCATGGCTGGTCACCCTGATCGCCGGATTGAGGACGCCGTAGAGGAGGTCGGTCGCGGTGTTGATGAGAACGGCCAGGGTCAGGATCCAGATCAGACCGCCCTGGATGACCGGGACGTCGTTGTTGAGCACGGCGGTGTAGAGCAGTCGGCCCATGCCCGGGATGTTGAAGATGACCTCGATCACCACCGATCCGCCCAGCAGGCCCGCGAACCAGAACGAGAACAAGGTCATCACCGGGAGCATGCTGTTGCGCATCCCGTGTCGGACCAGGGTGCGCGGGAAGCTCAATCCCCGGCTGCGGGCTGCGGTGATGTACGGCGCGTTGAGCACGTCGGTCATCGCCGCCCGGGTCACCTGCGTGAAGTAGCCCAAAGGTCTGAGTCCCAGCGCGAACGCCGGCATCACGATGTAGGCGGGGCCGAGCCAGCCGCTGGACGGGAGCCAGCCGAGGTAGCGGGCGAAGATGAGGACCATCACCGGCCCGATCCAGTACTCGGGAGCGGAGACGGTGCTCTGCGAGACGAACGTGATCGCGTTGTCGACCTTGCCGCCACGAGCGGTCGCGGCCCAGGTGCCCAGCGGCAGCGCCACGACCAGCGCGAACAGCAGCGCAGCGATGGCCAGGGAGATCGAGACGCCCAATGCCGGGACCACGAGCTCCTGGACCGGCGTCCGGCTCGTGAACGAGTAGCCGAACCCCCCGCTGAACACGTCGCCCAGCCAGTCGAAGTACTGCACGTACAGCGGGCGGTCGAGCCCGAGCTCCTTGGTCAATGCTTCGACCTGGGCCGGGTCGATCGCGGGGTCGTTCAGCCGGGCCCGCAGGATCTTGCGGGTGGGGTCGCCCTCACCGGCGTACGGGATCAGGAACGCCAACACGGAGACGACGAACAGGGTCACCAGCAGTGTCAGTGCCCGGCGGATCAGAAACAGCGCCATCAGTTTCTCCCAAGGGGATTCGTGTCGGTCGCGAGCTGGTGACTACTTGATGAGGTCCTGGAACTTGTAGTAGGCGCCTGCGAACGGCAGGAACCACGGCGGCCCGAAGTGTCCCGGGATCCGCTTGAAGCTCAGGTCCCGCCACGGGTTCGCGTCCTCGGCGCCGTTGAGATACTCGGCCATCTGCTTGCCCATGTACGTCGCCATCTGCACGCCGTGACCGGAGTAGCCCACCGAGTAGTACAGCCCGTCGTGCTCACCCGCGTGGACCATGCGGTCCATGCTCATGTCGACCAGGCCACCCCAGCAGTAGTCCACCCGCGCGTTCGCCAGCTGCGGAAACACCGACGTCATCGCCTTCTGCAGGATCCGACCGCTCTTCTCATCCGACTGCGGACTGGACATCGCGAATCGCGCGCGACCACCGAACAACATCCGGTGGTCGGGCGTGATCCGGAAGTAGTACAGGAGGTTCTTGGAGTCCGAGGCCATCCGCCGCGTCGGCATCAGCTGGTCGCAGACCTCCTTGCCGAGGGGCTCGGTGACGATGATGAAGCTGCCGACCGGCGCGATCCTCGTCTGCAGCCAGCGGAACGGCCGAGAGGTGTACCCACTGGTGGCCACCAACACCTGGTCCGCCTCGACGCTCCCACGGGGGGTGACCACGCGGTGTCGCGTGCCGCCCAACCGCTGTACCTGTTCGACCGGCGCCTTCTCGTGGATCTCCACGCCGATGCGCGCCCCGGCCTCGGCCAGCCCTCGGGTGAACTTGCCGACGTGGAGACCCGCGCCCCTGGGGTCGATCACGGCCCCGTGGTAGTAGTCACTGCCGATCTCCGAGCGCAGGTCCTGCTTGGACAGCAGGGAGGTCTCGTAGCCCAGGCGTTCGGCCAGCACCTCCTGGGTCTTGCGGAGCCCGTCGAAGTGGCTCGGCTTCGAGGCCAGGTTCATCTTGCCGGTGCGGGCGAAGTCGCAGTCGATGCCTTCCTCACCCACGAGCTTCTCGATGCTGTCGATGGCGTCGTAGTAGGTCAGGTACAGCGCGCTGGCGGTCGGGAACCCGTACCGCTCGATCGCCGCTCGGAAGCCCACCGACAGCCCTGGCGTCGCCATACCGCCGTTGCGTCCAGACGCACCGAACGCCACGGTCTCCCGCTCGAACACGGCGACCTTCGCGCCCTTCCGGGCCAGGTGCAGCGCCGCAGAGGTCCCCGTCAGCCCGGCGCCGACCACGGCGACATCCACCTTCCCGCCGACCTCGGTGGTGGAACGGTCCGGTCCCTGGGGTGAGGTGTCGAGCCAGTACGGCGTGAACTTCATCGCGGTGCCTTTCTGGGTCGGCGCTCGATCGGTGCGGAGCGGCGACGCATGCCGAGGGTGTCTCAGGTCACCAACATCATCAGATGGATTGGAGATTGTCAACAACATGCAGTTGACTATCTGCGGCGGCTCACGTCACGATGTGCCCATGAGCCACACGCCTGCACCCCGTCGGACTCCCGGCGACGGCGCCTTCTGGGCAGGAGCCTGGCAGCGCGCGAAAGCTACGTTGGACGTTCGCGATCCCGAGACCGAGCACGTGATCGGCACCGTCGCCGACTGCACGGCCCTCGACGTGGACGTCGCCGTCCGTGAGGTCGCCCGGGCCGTCCTGTCGGGCGCACCGTGGCCGATCTGGCAGCGCCGCGAGGCCCTGCACCGGGCGGCCGCGCTGCTTCTCGATCGGCAGGCCGACTTCGCAGGACTGCTCGCCCGCGAGAGCTGCAAGCCGATCCGCGAGGCGGAGCGCGAGGTGATACGCGCGGCGGACACGGTGCGGCTCTCCGCGGAACAGGCCGACCGCCTCGAGGGCCGTACCCTCCCGTTCGGTGACACCGCCCGCGGCGCGGGGCGGATCGGCTGGTACACCCGCGAGCCCGTCGGCGTCGTCGGTGCGATCACCCCGTTCAACGACCCGCTCAACCTGGTCGCCCACAAGGTCGGTCCCGCGTTGATGGGCGGCAACGGGATCGTCCTCAAGCCGGCTGACCAGACCCCGCTGGTCGCGCTGGCGTTCCTCGAGCTGTTGCTGGAGGCCGGCGTGCCGGCCGACCGGGTCGCCGTCCTACCCGGGCGCGGCCCGGAGGTCGGCTCGGCCCTGGTCGCGCACCCGCTGGTCGACATGGTGTCGTTCACCGGCGGTTACACCACCGGAAATGCTGTGGCACGTTCCGCCGGGGCCAAGAAGACCCTGATGGAGCTGGGAGGCAACGGCACGGTGATCGTGCTGGCCGACGCCGATGTGCGCGACGCCGCCCGAGCGATCGTCGACGGAGCGTTCGGCAACACCGGGCAGAGCTGCCTGTCGGTGCAGCGCGTGTTCGTCGACCGGGCACTGACCGAGGAGCTCCTGGAGCTCGTGGTGCAGCACACCAGGGAGCTCGTGGTCGGCAGCAAGGCTGACACCGAGACCGAGGTGGGGCCGCTGATCAACGAGGCAGCCGCAGAGCGGGTCGAGCGCTGGGTCGACGAGGCCGTCGACGGCGGCGCGACCGTCCACACCGGAGCCAAGCGGGAGGGCGCCTACTACTGGCCGACGGTCCTCACGTCCGTGCCCCGCGGCGCGCGCGTCCTGGCCGACGAGGTCTTCGGGCCGGTGGTCTCGCTGGAGCCGTTCGACTCCGTCGACGCCGTGGTGACCGAGGTGAACGGGCTCGACTACGGGTTGCAGGCCGGCGTGTTCACCCGCGACATCGACGAGGCACTCGACCTGGCCCAGCGGCTGCGCGTGGGCGCGGTCATGATCAACGACACCGGCGACTTCCGGATCGACGCGATGCCCTTCGGGGGCAGCAAGCACTCGGGCATCGGCCGCGAGGGCGTGCCCTTCGCCGTCGAAGCCATGACCGAGCCCAAGATCATCGCCATCCGCCGCGCCAGCAAAGCCGGCTGATCGACCGATGCCCCTGCGAGCCCTGCGACCCTCGCGCGGCTCAGTCTGGGTTCTCGGCCACCACGACCGGGAGTTGTTGAGCCTCGGTTCGGAGGCGGGAGTCACGTCGCCAGCAACGCGGTGAAGGCCGGCAGGTCGATGTTGCCGCCGGTCGCGAGCACGACCGTCGTCCCGGAGCCGACCCGGTCGGGATGCTCGAGCACCCCAGCCATCGCGACCGCGCCGCTCGGCTCGACCACGAGCCTCGCGTGCTCGGCGATCCAGCGCACGGCGTCCACGATCGAGTCCTCCGACACCGTCACCACGTCGTCGACCAGCGCCGTGATGTGCCTCCACGTCAGCTCGCCGACCGCAGCGGAACGCAGGCCGTCCGCGATCGTCCGCCCGGTCAGCTCCCGGGACCAGGCAGTGCGCTCTCCGGTAGCGAGGCTCTCGGCCAGGTCGCCCGCCAACGCTGGCTCGACGGCGACCACCCGCGCAGCCGGACGCCGGCTCTTGACGGCCGCCGCGACGCCCGAGATCAGCCCGCCGCCGCCGACAGGAACCAGGACCGTGCCGAGGTCGTCGATCTGCTCGAGGAGCTCGAGACCGACCGTGCCCTGGCCCGCGATCACGTGCGCGTCGTCGAACGGCGGTACCAGGGCCATGCCGTGCTCGGCCGCGAGCTCGTGAGCATGCGACACGATCTCGTCAGGCGGGCGCAGGATGACGGTGGCTCCCTCGGCACGCGTGCCGGCGACCTTCGCAGTGGGGGCCGACTCCGGCATCACCACTGTCACCGCCACGCCGGCGAACCGGCCTGCATGGGCGAGCCCGCGTCCGTGATTGCCCGCGGAGTAGGTGACGACGCCCGACCGCGCCCGGTCGCCAAGCGCGAGGAGCGCGTTCGTGGCCCCCCGAACCTTGAAGGAGCCCGTTCGCTGCAGCGACTCGGCCTTGATCCAGAGCGACCCGTCACCAGCGGGGTGCGGTACGCGCAGGACCGGCGTGCGGACGCAGGTGGCGTCGACGCGCGACTGGGCCTCGTGGATGTCCTCCAGGGTGACCAGCGGCGGTGGCATGACTCGCGGGGCTCAGTCCGCCAGGGCGGCCCGGACGGCGGCGCCCCAGACCTCGAGAGCCTCGTCCACCTGCGCCTCGGTCACCACCAGCGGCGGGATCATCCGCACCACGTTGCCGAACGGACCACAGGTCAGCAGGAGCAGCCCCCGCTGACCAGCTTCCTGCTGTGCCCGCGACGCCGCCTCAGGATCGGGGGCGCCGTCCGAGGTGATGAACTCGCTGCCGAGCATCAGGCCCAGGCCCCGGACGTCGCCCACCCGCGGGTTGTCGGCGGCGACCTTCGCGAGGCCGTCGGCCAGGGCCGCGCCGACGACGCGCGCGTTCTCCACGAGGTTCTCTTCCTGGATCACGTCCAGCGTGGCGATCGCCGCGGCGCAGGCCACCGCGTTCCCGCCGTACGTGCCACCCTGCGAGCCCGGCCACGCCTTCTCCATCAGCTCGCGCGACGCTGCGATGGCGGAGAGCGGGAACCCACTGGCCAGTCCCTTCGCGGTGACCAGGATGTCCGGCCGCACCCCGAAGTGGTCGTGGCCCCAGAACTTGCCCGTGCGGCCCCAGCCCGTCTGCACCTCGTCGATCACGAGCAGCATCTCGTGCCGGTCGGCCCGCTCGCGCAGGCCCTGCATGAAGGCGGTGTTGGCAGGGACGTAGCCGCCTTCGCCGAGCACCGGCTCCACCACGAGAGCCGCCGTCTCTGCCGGCGCGGTGACCGTGGCGAGCAGATAGTCGAGCTCGCGCAACGCGAACTCGGTCGCGGTCGTCTCGTCCCAGCCGTAGCGGTACGCCGTGGGGAACGGGGCCACCACCACGCCGCCCATGATCGGCGCGAAGCCGGCCCGGAACTTGGTGCCCGACGTCGTCATCGACGCCGCCCCGATCGTGCGGCCGTGGAACGAGCCGTGGAAGACCACGACGTTGGGCCGACCCGTGGCGTGGCGAGCGAGCCGTAGCGCGGCCTCCACCGCCTCGCTGCCGGAGTTGCTGAAGAACACGGAGTCCAGTCCCTCGGGCAAGACCTCGCCGAGACGCTCGGTGAGGGTCAGCAGCGGTCGGTGCATCACGGTCGTGTACTGCCCGTGGATCAACGTGGCCACCTGCTCCTGGGCGGCCGCGACGACACGGGGATGGCAGTGGCCGGTGCTGGTCACTCCGATCCCGGCCGTGAAGTCCAGGTAGCGGCGACCGTCCTCGTCATAGATATGGACACCCTCTCCGCGGGCGGCGAGGACCGGGGTGGCCTGCTTGAGCAGCGGCGAGAGATGTGCCATGGTGTCCTCCTTGGTAGACTGTTGACAACAGACATTGTTCTATCACACTCGACCAGACGTCCCGGAGGATCCCCATGGTGGACAGCGCGCAGGAAGACAAGGTCGTCGGCTCCGTTCCGACCGGACTGCTGGTGGGCGGCCGGTGGCGTCCCGCCGCATCCGGCGCGACGTTCCCCGTCGAAGACCCCTCCACCGGTCGGGTGCTCACGGAGGTCGCCGACGCGTCGCCTGCCGACGGGCTGGCGGCGCTCGAGGCCGCGGCCGCGGCCCAGCCGGGATGGGCAGCCGTCGCCCCCCGCGAGCGCAGCGAGATCCTGCGCCGCGCCTACGAGCTGCTGCTGGAGCGGCAGGAGGAGCTGGCCCTCCTGATGACCCTCGAGATGGGCAAGCCGCTCGCCGAGGCGCGGGGCGAGATCGCGTACGCCGCCGAGTTCTTCCGGTGGTTCTCCGAGGAGGCCGTGCGGATCGACGGCGGCTACGCCGTCGCCCCGAACGGCCAGGGCCGGTTCCTCATCATGCGGCAGCCGGTCGGCCCGTGCCTGCTGATCACGCCCTGGAACTTCCCGATGGCGATGGGCACCCGCAAGATCGGCCCCGCAGTGGCTGCCGGCTGCACGATGGTCGTCAAGCCCGCCGAGCAGACGCCGCTGTCCATGCTCGCGCTCGCCGAGATCATGCAGGAGGCGGGCCTGCCCGACGGCGTCCTCAACCTGATCACCACCACCGACCCGGGAGCGGTCATCGAGCCGCTCATCCGCGACGGACGCGCCCGCAAGCTCTCGTTCACGGGCTCCACCGACGTCGGCCGCAAGCTCCTGGAGCAGTGCGCGAGCCAGGTGCTGCGCACCTCCATGGAGCTCGGCGGAAACGCGCCGTTCCTGGTCTTCGAGGACGCCGACCTCGACGTCGCGGTCGACGGCGCGATCCTCGCCAAGATGCGCAACAGCGGCGAGGCGTGCACCGCGGCCAACCGGTTCTACGTGCACTCCTCGGTCGTCGACGAGTTCGCTCGCCGACTCGGCGACCGGATGCAGGCGATGCCCGTCGGTCGCGGTGTCGACGACGGGGTGGTGGTCGGTCCGCTGATCGACGCGGACGCGCAGGCGAAGGTGTCGGCGCTGGTGGCCGACGCGGTCGACCGCGGCGCCGAGGTCGTCGTCGGCGGACGCGCCCTCGAGGGCGACGGGCACTTCTTCCCCCCGACCGTCCTCAACAACGTCCCCGGCGACGCGCGGATGCGCCACGAGGAGATCTTCGGACCGGTCGCGCCGATCGTCTCGTTCGAGACCGAGGACGAAGCGGTCGAGGCCGCCAACGACACGGAGTACGGCCTGGTGTCCTACGTCTTCACCCGCGACCTCGACCGCGCGCTCCGCGTGAGCGAACGGCTCGACACCGGGATGATCGGGCTCAACCAGGGCATCGTCTCGAACCCAGCTGCGCCGTTCGGCGGGGTCAAGGCGTCGGGTCTCGGACGAGAGGGCGGCCGCCTCGGCCTCGAGGAGTTCCTCGAGGTCAAGTACGTCGCGGTAGCCAAGCCCGACTGAGATGGGAAGCGTGGAGAAGACCCAGCGGCGCATCGCCCTCGTCCCCGGCGACGGCATCGGCGTGGAGGTCGCCCAATCGGCACGGCGCGTGCTGGCCGTGCTCGACGAACGCCACGGGCTCGGCCTGGAGATCGACGAGTTCGACTGGTCCTGCCAGCGCTACCTCAGCGAGGGCGCCCTGATGCCCGCAGACGGACTGGACACGCTCGCGCAGTACGACGCAGTCCTGCTCGGCGCCGTCGGCTGGCCGGGCGTCCCCGACCATGTCTCGCTCTGGGGACTGCTGATCCCGATCCGTCGGGCGTTCGGCCAGTTCGTCAACCTGCGCCCGGTGCGCTCGTTCGCGGGCATCACGAGTCCGCTCGCCGACGGCGAGAACCGACCTATCGACCTGGTGATCGTGCGTGAGAACAACGAGGGCGAGTACAGCACGGTTGGCGGCCGCTACTTCGAAGGGCTTCCGGAGGAGACCGCGATCCAGGAGGCCGTGTTCACCCGCAAGGGGATCACCCGCATAGCCGACTACGCCCTGACCGTGGCGGCCGACCGGCGACGACACCTCACCTCGGCGACGAAGTCCAACGGGCTGGTGCACAGCATGCCCTTCTGGGACCAGGTCGTGCGGGAGCGCGCGGCGCTGCGCCCGGAGGTGGACCTCGTCGAGGAGCACGTCGACGCGTTGGCAGCGAAGTTGGTGTTGCGGCCGGAGTCGTTCGACGTCATCGTCGCCAGCAACCTGTTCGGAGACATCCTGAGCGACTTGGCCGCGGGTGTGACCGGGAGCATCGGCATCGCCCCGTCCGCGAACCTCGATCCCACCCGTCACCATCCGTCGATGTTCGAGCCGGTGCACGGCTCAGCGCCCGACATCGCCGGCAAGGGCATCGCGAACCCGGTCGGGATGCTGTGGTCGACGGTGCTGATGCTCGAGCACCTCGCTGCCGACGACCCGGCCGCCCGGCTGATGGCGGCCATCGAGGCCACACTGCGCGATCCCGCAACTCGGACCGGCGACGTGGGAGGCACCGCGTCGACCGACGAGGTCACCGCCGCGGTGATCGACCTGCTGTAGGTCTATGCCTCAGCCGTGACCTGGTTGTCGTCGGCGGCGCGCGGACGCTTCATCGTCACGACCGCATCGTCGAAGTGCTTCTTCAGCGCTGCCAGCGCGCCCTGGGTGTCACCTTCACGGATCAGCTCGATGATCCGGCGGTGCTCGTCGACCAGGTCCTCACGCGCATCGGTGGCGGTCGTCAGCATGCCCAGGCACAGCCGGGTCTCTGAGATCACCGTCGTGAACATCCGCTCCAGCCGCGGGCTCTCGGCGGCGGCCACGAGCGCGGTGTGGAAGTCGAGGTCGCGGCTGGCCACTGTCTTCCAGTTTCCGGCGGCCGCGGCCTGGCTCATCCCGCGCACGATCCGGTCGAGGGACTTGTACGCGGCGGCTGCTCGCGGCGTACCCGTGATCCGGCGCACCGCCGCCGCCTCGAGCGCGTCGCGAGCGAGGTAGATGTCGTCGATGTCCTCCCCTGTCATGATCGGCACGAAGACACCACGATGGGGGGCGCTGCGGATCAGGCCTTCCTGGATCAGCCGCTGGAGTGCCTCCCGCACCGGTCCCCGGCTGACGCCGAAGCTTGCGGCCAGCTCGACCTCGTTCAGCTGCGAGCCCGGTTCCAGGGTGCCCTCGATGATGCTGGCCCGGATCCGCTCGCCGACCATCGATGCCAGGGTCACGCGCGGGATCGCAGTGTCGTTCTTGGCGTTCATTGCAGTGCTCCTGGACTGGGGCCTCGAGTTCGGCCAACTGTTGACATCTTAGGTGACGGTTCCTCAGGACGCGTCCAGCGCGCGGGTGAAGTCGGCGACCAGCGCCTCGGTGGGCTCGACGCCGCACGAGATCCGGATCATCCCGTCATCGATGCGCGCCGACCGCCGCTCCTCCGGCGTCAGTGAGAAGTGCGAGGAGTTGAACGGAGTGCTCACCAGCGTCTCCACTCCCCCCAGGCTCGTGGCCTCGCAGGCGATCTCGAGCCGGCGCATCACCTGCAGCGCCCGCTCGTCGCCGCCGGCCACCGTGCACGTCACCATGCCGCCGGTGCGGGGCTGCGCCCCGTCTCGGCGCAGCACCCGGGCTGCGACCTCGGCCCGCTCGTAGCCTGGCAGCGACGGATGACGAACCCCCACCACGTCGCGGCGAGCGGCGAGCGCCTCCGCCAACCGGCGTGCGGTGGCCGTGGACCGCGCCAGGCGCAGCTCGAAGGTCTGCATGCCCCGCCACACGAGGTAAGCCGCATGCGGGTCGAGGCAGGTGCCGAGCGTGACCACACGGCGTTGCACCTCCCGTACCCGGTCGAACCCACCGGCCACCACACCTGCGATGGCATCGGAGTGGCCGTTGAGGAACTTGGTCGCCGAGTGCACGACCACGTCGGCGCCCAGCGCCAACGGCTGCACGGCGTACGGCGTCGCGAAGGTGTTGTCGACGACGAACAAGGCGCCCGCCTCATGGGCGATTCGGGCGATCGCGGGCAGGTCCGCGAGGTCCAGCTGAGGGTTGGCGAGGGTCTCGACGTACAGCACCCGGGTCGCGCCGCCGGCCACGGCAGCGCGCCAGGCATCGAGGTCGAGAGCGTCGACCTGGACGACGTCGAAACCCCATGCAGGTAGGTCCCGCACGAGCAGATCCCGGGTGTCGCCGTACACCTGCGTGGCTGCCACTACCCGGTCACCGGCCCGCAGCAGCGTCAGGAGGGTCGTGGCGATCGCGCCCATGCCGGACGAGGTCATGAACGCTGCCTCAGCGTCCTCGAGACGGGCGACCTCCTCCGCGGCCACGTCGACCGTCGGGTTGCGGAACCGGCCGTACCAGATCTCGTCGAGACCCCCAGCCTGCACGTCCTTGTAGGCCTCGTCGTCGAGGAAGTAGGTGACCGACTGGTGGATCGGCGGAACCACCGGTCGAGTCCGCGGCATGTAGCGCGTGGACTGGGCGGGTCGACCTTCGGTCATGACGTGCTCCTTTGCGATCTGTGGCTCGCTCTCGGACGCTACGCGGGTGCGCCACCGGGCGCGGATGCAGATTGTTGACAGTATAAAGTTGGCATCTTATTCTAGGGCTACCCCATCCCCGCTCCCTGAGAGGCACCCCATGAGCCAGCCCGAGTTTCGGCCGAAGTACGTCTCCTTCGACTGCTACGGCACCTTGATCAGCTGGCCGATGACCCCGATCACCAAGGAGCTGGTCGGCGACCAGATCCCCGCCGAGCAGTGGGACCAGTTCGTCGCCGAGTTCCGCGGCTACCGCTACGACCAGGTCTGCGGTGAGTACTACCCCTACGACCAGGTCCTGCAGGACTCCTACGACCGGGTCTGCCGCAAGTGGGGGATCGAGTCCGACCCCACCGCGGGCAAGCGCTTCGCCGAGGGCGTCCGGAGCTGGGGCCCGCACCCCGACGTGCCGGCGCCGCTGAAGAAGATGGGCGAGCACTACAAGCTGGTGATCTTGTCCAACGCCGACAGCTCCTACCTCGAGCAGAGCGTCCCCCGCCTGGAGGCCGACTTCCACGCCGTCTACACCGCCGAGCAGGCGGGCTACTACAAGCCCCGGTACGCCGCCTTCGAGTACATGCTCGACCAGCTGGACGCGAAGCCCGAGGACTTCGTACACGTCTCCTCCCACACCCGCTACGACCCGCTGCCGATGCACGACATGGGCTTCCGCAACCTGGTCCTCCTGGACCGGGGCTACGACCCCGTCCCGCCGGGCTACGGCCTCACCGTGGTCAAGTCCCTCGACGAGCTCAACACCCTGCTCGGCATCTGAACCGACCAACCAGAAGTGCCGCCGCGGATCCGCGGCGGCACTTCTGGTCGTGGGAGCCGGCGTCTGCTAGCTCGAGGTGTCCACGCTCTTGCGGTACGCGATCTTCGCCGCGACCTTGCCATCGGCGAACCGGTAGAAGTCGGCACCGTGCATGGTGACGATCGGCCCGTCGGGACCCTCCCCCACGCTGCGCCACATCGCAAAGCCCAGATCGCCGACCACCCGCGTCTCCTCGTACTCGTGACGCGGCTTGCCCGGCTGACCGACGCCCATGCGTACCAGCGCCGCGCGCACCTGCTGAGGCCCCACGAAACGCTCCCCCCAGGGCTCCGGACCGAAGCTCGCCTCGTAGACGCCGTCGGGCGCCGTCATCTCGACGATGGCGTCGACATCACCGTCGGTCCACGCCTGCTGGTAGCGCGCCAGGAGGGCGGACGAGTTCTGGTCATCATCGGGCACGGACGTCTCCACTCTGGACGGGGAAAGGCAGGACGAGAATACGGAGATTGTTGACAGTAAGCAATGCTGCCTAGGGCGGTAGCTGGCCGCATCGCCGGCGGTTCCGTCGGCACCGGAGAGACGACGGAGGGGGTGGCGGACTTCCGCCACCCCCTCGTCTGGTCGGACTCAGCCGACGCTGACGTCCGCGGTCAGCCCGTAGAACCCGAGCGGGTGGATCTCGTAGCCCTCCACATCGGCCGCAACGGCGTTCTGCGCCGAGTTGTGCACGAGGAAGATCCCCGCCGCGTCAGCCTGGAGCTGCTCACCGATCGTGGCGTACTGCTCGTGACGGGCATCGACGTCCTCGGTCGCGACGGCGTCCGCCACCGCAGTGTCAATCGCCGGGTCACAGTAGTGAGCGATGTTGTAGCCGCCCTCGCACGTGAAGTCGGCGCTCAGGTAGCCGGCCGGGTCGCCGACGTCGGTCAGGTACCCGCGCGAGAGCAGGACCGCGTCGAAGTCGCCCTCCAGGAGAGCCGGCTCGAACGAGGCATAATCGCCCGTCTTGATCTTCACCGTGATGCCCAGCTGTCCCAGCTCGTCCTGGATAACCGTGGCGAGGTCGGCGAACTCGGGCCGGTCGTTGTAGGCGATCAGCTCGAAGCTGAGCGAGCTCGGGTCCACGCCGGCCTGCTCGAACAGGCTCTCCGCCTCGTCCTTGTCGAGCGCGATCGGCTCGGCCCCCTCGGGTGCCCACGGGTCATCCGGGGAGAAGGGTCCGATGGCCGGCACCGCCGCGCCTTCGTAGATGCTGTCAGCGATCGCCTGGGTGTCCACGGCGTGCTGCAGGGCCTGACGTACAACCGGGTCGTCGAAGGGGGGACGGCTGTTGTTCACGAGCATCGACGTGGTGCGGGGAAGCTGCAGCTCCAGGACCTCGACGTTGTCGTCGCCCTGCAAGCCGGACAGGGACGCCGGCGGGACGGACTCGACGATGTTGGCCTCGCCTGCCTGCAGCTGGGTGAGCCGGGCTTCGCCGTCGACGACGAAGCGCATCTCCGCAGTCGCCGCCTTCGCCTCGCCACCCCAGTAGCTCTCGTTGCGCTCGAGCTGCGCCGACTGCGGCGAGTTGTCCTCCGTCACGGTGAACGGCCCGGTGCACGTCCCCACGATGTCGATGCTGTCCCCGGCGTACGCCTTGGGAGCGAGGATGCCGGTGTTGGGGCTCGCCAGCCGGTAGGGCAGGAGTACGTCCGCTGCCGGAGTGGTCACCGTGACGGTCGACTCGTCGACGGCCTCCACGCCGCTGACGGTGTCCGGGTTGAAGGACCTGGCGGGGGTCGGGGCGTCGAGCAGGTGGTTGAGCGCGCCGACGACAGTCTCGGCGTTCATCGCCGTGCCGTCCTGGAACTCGACGTCCTCGCGCAGGGTGACCGTCCACTCCGTCGGCGAGGTCTGCTCCCACGACTCGGCCAGCCCCGGCTGCAGCGAGCCGTCGAAGTCGTAGCGCACCAGCGGCTCCAGGCAGCCCATGTTGGTCAAGATGAACGCGTCGTTGGTCTCCAACGCCCAAGCCGCTATCGGGGCGAACTGCGAGGCGTAGACAACGTGCCCGTCGCCGGAGTCGTCGCCCCCGGAGGACCCCGTCGAATCTCCACCGCCCATGCCACACGAGGTGGTGAGGAGGGTGAGTCCAGCTAGGGCGCCTGCCCAGCGAAGTCGAGTCATCAGGTCTTCCTTCTGCGCGGCGGCCGGGACCCGGCCGGGAGACAGATTTTCTGCCGCTCCCACGAAACCATCGGCGGTGCGGATTGTCAACAATCTTCAGTTAACGTCCATACCGACCGGTTCAGAAAGCGGTGTATCCGCCGTCGACGGGAAGCACCGCTCCGGTGATGTACGACGACTCGGAACATGAGAGGAAGAGGACAGCGTCGGCGACTTCCTCGGGGGTCGCGAGGCGTTGGAGTGGAATCTGCGACTCGCGCTCGCGGCGGTACGCCTCGGGGTCGGACCTGCGCTGGAAGGATGCCTCGATGATCGGCGTCGCGGTCAGGCCGGGCGCGACCACGTTGACGCGGATGTTGCGTGTGGCCCATTCGATCGCCGCGCCCTTGGCCAGCATGATCAGCCCGCCCTTGGCCGCGGAGTACAGCACTTCCTCCGGCTTCCCGACCATGCCGAGCCGTGAGCCCACGCACACGAATGAGCCCCCAGCCGCGGGCATCAGGGGCGCGAAGTGCTTCATCACCAGGAACGCGCTGAGCAGGTTGCTGTGAAGCACATCCTTGGCGTCCTCGTACGCCATCTCGATGAGCGGGCTGCTGGACTGCAAACCATGGTTGAGGACGACCACGTCGACGGAACCGAAGGCGTGGGCGGCCCGCTCGGCCAGATGGGCGACGAACACCTCGTCGTTGAGGTCCCCCGGGACGTAGAGGTCGTCAGGCTGGGCGGCATCCACATGTTCCCGACGGCCGGTCAGCAGCAGCCGCGCGCCTTCGCGGCGGAAATGGGAGCTCACCGCCTGTCCGATACCGCTGCTGGCGCCGGTCACCAGCGCCGTGACCTTCTCGAGTCTCATCTCGGCTCTCTCTTGTTGGTGGGGAGTGAATCCATGGGGCCAGGCTCCGCGGACGGGTCAGCTGAGGAGACCACGGGCGGCCACCGGCCACCGCTCGAGCATCGTGCCTTCGGTGTCGGTCACGATGAGCTCCTCGAAGCTGTTCACGACCGGGCACACGTGATTGGGCACGACGGGAACCACCGTGCCAACGCTCGGACGCGTTTCGCCTGCGGGCACGGCACCGAAACCGTGGTACTCGTTCAACCTCGCGAGGACAGCCTTCTGCCCAGCGATGCCGCCGTACCCGCGTTCGGGATTGCCTTCGCGGCCGAGGGCCTTGGTGCCGACGTCGAGGATGACCTGGTCGGGAACCCAGTCGCTGACCACCGTGGCGGCAACGAAAAGCGCTATCTGATCCTCGGTACAGGCACCGAGACGGGTGTTGTCGAGGTCGCAGAAGACGTACTCGCCCGGACGGATCTCAGTGATCACGCTACTGGTCGAGAAGGCGACCGTGGGCGTGGAGCCCGCGCTGACCACGTCGGCCGTGATTCCGACATCACCGAAGCGGCGCACCGCGGTGGTCAGCGCGTCGTGCTGGTCCTGCGCCGCCAGCTCGCGGGACTCCGGACCGAAGCAACCGTGTCCGGGGTAGGTGTAGACCCCGACCGGGGTCAGCCCGCGCTTGCGGGCCGCCAGTGCGAGGTCTCCCGCTGCCGCGGGCGGCGCGCCGGACCGGCGGGCGCCACAGTCGACCTCGACCACCACCTGGAGCCGGTCGGGTTCGTCACCCATCGCCTCGGCGAGGGCGTCGATGGCGGCAACGTTGTCCACCCCGACACGCATCCGGGTGGTCTGCGCCAGGCGGCGGATCCTGGTGCCTTTGGTACCCGACGGCCAGACCGGGTAGGCGAGGAAGATGTCCTCGAACCCGGCCGCCGCGAACACCTCTGCCTCACCGACGTTGCCTGCGGTGATCCCCACCGCCCCGGCCTCGACCTGGCGCCGACCGACCTCGACGCACTTGTGCGTCTTGACGTGAGGCCTGACGTCCAGGTGGTGCTCGCCGGCGAATCGCTGCATCCCGTCGATATTCCGCTGCATGACATCGGCCAGCACGATGGGCGCAGGCGTGTCCACCCGGTCGACCAGACGGTTGAGTACCTGTTGAAACCGGTGCACGGTGCACTCCTTGCATCTGAAGCGGATCCCTGAGCGGCGCTCGTCAAGTACCGGCAGAGTCGGACGGGCGCTACCTGTCGGTCCTACACCGAGGTGCAGACCATTTGGATCTCGACCGGACTGTTCCGGGGCAGGCCGGCGACGCCGATGGCGGTGCGGGCGTGTCGCCCGTTCTCGCCGAGCACGTCCAGGAGCAGTTCACTGGCCGCGTCTGCGACGGTCGACTGCTGACCGAACTCCGGCGTACTGGCCACGAAGACAAGCATCTGCACGATTGCCACTCGGTCCAGGCTGCCCACCGCGTCCGCGGCGACAGCGAGCGCGTTGAGGGCCGCCTGACGCGCCAGCCCGCGCGCGGTCTCGAGGTCGACATCGCGACCCAGGGTGCCCTGGCCCAGGAGTTCGCCGTCCTTGTAGGGCAGCTGCCCAGCCACGTAGACACTGGAGTCAACGGTCCGGTGGTTTTCGTACTTCGAGCTCTTGTCGATCGCGGGAAGGTCCAGACCGACGGCCCGGAGCCGCTCCGTAGCCGACCCCTTCGTGGTGTGAGTCTCTGTCATCTGTGCTCAGGTCTCCTTCTCGGTTGCCGCCCGATCTCGGGCGGCGAGGACGTAGCGCATCGGCGCCGCTACGGGCGCTCCAGGCCGAACAGCACGGGCAGCTCTGCAATGTCGGTGATCCGGGTATAGCTCAGCCACGGCTGGTCCGGCTCCCAGCCGCGGTCCAGGTACACCTTGTTCTTGATGCCGACGTCGAACGCCGGCCGGTGGTCGTACTGAGGGCTCGCGGAGACGTGGACGATCTCGTCCGGTGCGACGCCGAGCTTGTCCAACATGTACTCGAACGCACGGAGCCGTGGCTTGTAGGCCTGAGCCTGCTCGGACGTGATCACGACCTCGATCGGGGCCTGGAGGTTCTCCACGAGGGACGGCGCCTGCGCGTCGTCAGTGTTGGTCAGTATCACCAGGGGGTAGGCCTCAGCCAGACGCCGCAGAGCCTCGCTCACGCCGGGGTACGGCGTCCACGTGGGGATTTGGTCGTAGACCGCACGTGCGTCGCCTTCGTGGTACTCCACCCCGAACTTCGCCATGGTCCGACGCAACGCCGCCTCGAGCAGCTGATGCATGGGACGCCAGTCGCCCATGCACTCGTCGAACCGGATCTGCTCACCAGCCAGTTCGAAGTCGTCGACGATCTCGGCCGGCAGCCGGTCGCCGAGGACCCTCCGAATCGCTTCGTCCTGCCGCCAGTGGATCAGCGTCCCGTTCATGTCGAACGAGATGAACTTCGGCTTGATGTCGACTCCCACGAACTCTCCTTCGCGACGTCTCGCCTCGTCCGCCTGACGGGACGGGATCGCCGATTGACTATTGTCGACCATATCGCGCCAGAGTTGATTGTCAACAGTAGTCACTCCCGCTGCCGCTCAGGCAAGCCTCGCCTTGATTGTCAACAGTCAACACTCTTCATACAATCGGGCCATGACTGATTCTGAGACAAAGACAGGATTCGCCGAGGTGGGGCACACCCACGCGGATGTGTCAGGGGGTGCGCTCCGTGCTTCCGTCTTCGGCGGCATGGATGGTCTGGTGACCAACATCGCGCTGGTGGCCGGCGTTGGGGCGGCTGGCGCGTCCGCCGACTTCATCGTGCTCACTGGTCTCGCCGGCCTGGTCGCGGGCGCCCTCTCGATGGCGATGGGTGAGTACACCTCGGTGAAGACCCAGAACGAACAGGTCGACCGCGAGTGGCTCAAGGAGCGCGAGGAGATCCGCAGTCATCCGCTGGCCGAGGAACGCGAGCTCGCGCACATGTTCACGAGCATGGGCATGACCAAGGGGAACGCAGCGGCGGCCGCACGAGACGTGCACAGGGATGAGGAGCATGCCGCCATCGTTCACGTCACCCAGGAGCTTGGCCTCGACCCGCGCGACAAGCCGTCGCCCAGGGTGGCCGCCGTGTCGTCGTTCATCACGTTCTCGATCGGCGCCCTGATCCCGCTGATCCCGTTCCTCCTCGGCTTCGCCTCACTCGTGGCCGGCCTCGCTCTCGGTGGGCTGGGCCTGCTGGTCGCGGGTGCCCTTGCCGCCTTGACGACGGTGACGCCCTGGTGGCTCAGCGCCGTGCGCCAACTCGCATTCGGGGCGCTCGCGGCCGGCGCCACGTACCTCGTGGGATGGGCGATGGGCATCAGTGTCGTCGGGTAGCGACCAACCTTTTCCCACGGTGATCGCTTGGGGGATCGATGAGCAATGAAACGGATCATCGTGGTTGGGGGTTCCCTGGCCGGACATGAGGCAGCGCAGTGCCTCCGCAGCCTCGGCTTTGAAGGCCAGCTGACGGTCGTGGGCGCGGAGATCCACCGCCCCTACGACCGCTACCCGCTCTCGAAGGCCTACCTCGCCGACGAGCTGGAACGAGCTGGCCTGGACATCGCGCCGGAGGATCTCGACGTCGACTGGCGCCTCGGGAAACCGGCTACGGGTCTCGATCTGGCTGGCCGGTACGTCACTGATCGACGGGGCCCACCGGGCTCCGTTTGACGGCCTGGTCGTGGCAACCGGCTCCCGACCGCGGGTGCCCTTCCCTCTGCGGCTCGATGACACGGGCGTGTTCGTTCTCCGGACCGTCGAGCACGGCACGGCGCTCAGGGCTGCCCTAGCAGGCCCACCATGCCGGGTGGTCATCGTCGGAGGCGGCCTGATCGGAGCCGAGGTCGCATCTGTCGCGCGGACCGCGGGGCACGTGGCCACCCTGGTGGACAGCTCCCCCACCCCCACCTCGCGGGCACTCGGGCACCAGGTCGCGCGACACCTCTGCGCCGTGCACATAGAGCGGGGCGTGCGACTCGTGCCAAACGCACGGGTGAGCGCCCTTGATGTGCACGCGGGCCGGGTCCGCGGCGTCCAGCTGCACAACGGCGACGGGATCGAGGCCGAGGTCGTCGTCATCGCGACAGGGACTCGACCCAACATCGAGTGGCTCAGGACGAGCGGACTGGCCAGCTCGGACGGACTGCTCTGCCGGGACACCCTGCACGCCATCGGCTCCGACGTCGTGGTCGGCGCAGGTGACGTGGTCCAAGCGCCACACCCTGCGCTCGACGGTGAGTCGGTCCGTCTGGAGCACTGGGCAAGCACCCGGCACCAGGCCATGATCGCGGCGAGGAACCTACTGACCGGCCCCTCCCTGGCGCGCCCCCAGAGTGAGCTCCCGACGTTCGGCACCACGATCCACGGCGTCAAGATCCGCGTCTGGGGATTCCCTTCCCACGCCGAGAGCAGCCGAGTCGTGTGGGGGTCGCTGCGAGACAGCGAAGCGATAGTCGCCATGCACCGCCGAGGTCGGCTGGTGGCGGCGGTCGCTGTCAATGCCGACGAGAGACTGACGCTCCTTCGAGATTCATGGGCGGGAGACTCAGCGGCCGTGGCTGCCGCCGTCACGGAGCGCGGGTAGGGCTCAGCTGCGCCGAGGTTCGAGTTGCCCTGGCGCCTCGGTCTGACCGCGCAGCGCTGACTCGAAGTGCCGAGCCAGTTCCTGCCGGAACGCTTCCGTATCGCCCTCCAGGGCGACGGCGGCCAGACTCTCGTGCTCGACAGCGATGTCGTGCAGATCGCCGTAGGAACGATGGTCGACCGAGAGGTACAGGCGAAGCTTGCTTTCCCACCCCTCCCAGAGGCCACGGAGCACCCCGTGTCCCGAGAACTCGTAGAAGAACCGGTGGAACTGGAGGTGTGCATCGATGCTGGCCGGAACGTCGCCTGCCTCCGTTGCCCGGCTGAAGTCCTCGAGTGTCTGCGTGAACCTCGCCCGCTCGGGGCCGCGCAGCGCTTGCCGAGCGAGTTCCCCGGCGAACGGCTCGACGAGCAACCGGACCGAGGCGATTTCCGCGACCTCCTGAGCGCTCACCTCCCTCACGAACGCGCCGCGGAAGGGAATCTTCACGATCAGACCCTCCTCCTCGAGCCTGGTCAGTGCCTCGCGGAGGGGTGATCGGCTGACGCCTAGTTCCGTCCGCGATGTCCCGCTCGCGCAGCTGCCCGCCGGGAGGGACGGCCCCGTTCAGAATGGCTGCACGCAGCACGCGGTAGACGCCCTCCGGGGTCGTCGTCCGCTCCAGCCCTCCGAGCTTGAGGTCCATCGCCAGGCCGCCTCTCGTGGTCGTTTGTCGACCATACAGCGATGCCCGACGCGATCTCGCTCGAGCCACCGCGTGGTGCCATGAGAGATGAGGTGAAGCCGGTGCGGCCCCGTCGTCCGTCAAGGCCGGGGCAGGCCAAAGAGGACGGGGAGGTCGGCGATGTCGGTGATCCGTTCGTAGCCGAGCCAGTGCTCGTCCTGCTCGAAGCCGCGGTCGACGTACACCTTGTCCTTGATGCCCATGACGGCCGCAGATCGCAGGTCGTACATCGGGCTCGCTGAGACGTGCACGAGCTCGTCGGGTGCCACGCCCAGCTTGTCGAACATGTACTGGAACGCACCGAGCCGTGGCTTGTAGACCCCCATCTCCTCGGCACTGATGACGAGCTCGAACGGGGCCTTGAGATTCTCCGCGAGGCGCACGGCGTGCGTCGTGTCGCTGTTCGTGATGATGACCAGCGGGACCGCCTCAGCCAAGCGGTTCAATGCCTCGCTGACGCCGGGGTAGGGCCCCCAGGTGGGGATGATCTCGTACACCGCTCGCGCGTCCTCCTCTCGGTACTCGAGGCCGACCCAACGAGAGGCGCGTTCCATGGATTGCGCGACGACCTGGTGGAACGGCTGGTAGGCGCCCGTGCACTCGTCGATCCGAAACGCCTTGCAGATCTGCAGGTAGTCATCGGCGACGTCGGCCGGCAGCCGGTCACCCAGGACCTCACGGATCGCGTCGTTGATGCTGAACTTGATCAAGGTTCCGTTCATGTCGAACGTCACGAACTTGGGTTTGACGTCGAATCCCACCGAGTCCTCCTGGTGCTCAGCCCAGCGGCCGTCCCGCTGGTCGATTGTCGACCATACGTGTAGTGTGGTCGACTGTCAACAGTTTCTGGACGTTCACCCGAGCGCCGGTGCCGTGGTTCCTGCCCTACCGGGACGGCGTCAGCGCATGACCGTATTGACCGTGGAGGCACCGCCCTCCGGATGAGCAGGAGAAGGTGTGGCCGTGTTTCGCAACGAGCGCCCGAACAACGGGGCAGACTGGTGCGGCCGTTCCGCCACCGGCCGCCGAAAATCCGTGGTCGCGGGGCATCTGGCTCGACGGGGTGGTCCAGGATCTGACCCCGAGAGAGCAGCTGTCGGCCGACCACACATGTGACGTCGCGATCGTCGGAGCCGGGTTCGGCGGACTGTGGACGGCGTACTACCTCAAGGCGGCGGACCCGTCCCTGCGGGTCACCGTGGTCGAGGCCGAGATCGCGGGATTCGGCGCTGCGGGTCGCAACGGCGGCTTTGTGTCAGCTGGAATCGCCGGCAGCGGCGCGCGCTACGCCCGACGTAGCGGCTGGGACGGCGTCCTGCGAGCCGAGCGCGAGACCCAGCACGGGGTCGATGAGATCGGTCGCGTCGTGTCCGTGGAAGGCATTGACTGCGGCTATCGGAAGGAGGGGGCGCTGACCTTGGCTACCACCGATCCGCAAGTGCATCGCCTCGGTGCCAGGGTCGATGCCAAGCACGGTCTCGGGCTCGGGACCGAGGACGTCAGGCTTCTCACCGCCCATGAGTGTGCGGAGCTGGTCCGCGGGGCTGATGGTGTTCTCGCCGGGTCCTTCACGCCGCACTGCGCTCGGGTGGACCCGGCTCGGCTGGCTCGCGGGCTGGCCGCGGCCTGCGAGCGTCTCGGTGTCAAGATCTTCGAACAGAGCCCGGCAGAACACGTGGACCCGAAGGTGGTCCAGTGCCGGAACGGACGGGTGTCGGCCGAGGTCGTGGTTCGAGCCACGGAGTCCTACACGATCCGTGAGCGGGCGGAGCGTCGCAGTTTCCTGCCCCTGTACTCCCTGATGATCGCTACGGAACCCCTGCCGCAGGAGACCTGGGATGAGCTCGGGTGGCGGGACGGCCTCGGGGTCTCAGACATCAGGCACCTCTACTACTTCGCCCAGCGGACGCTCGACGGCAGGATCGCACTGGGCGGCCGAGGAGCGCCGTACCGACTCACCAACCCCATCTCCCCCCGGAACGAGCAGGACGCCGGAGTTCACAGGCGACTGTGTGAGACCCTGCGCGAGGCGTTTCCTGCTGCGTCACAGGCGCGCATCACCCATCACTGGGGCGGCTCTCTCGCGGTACCACGCGACTGGTGCATGAGGACGACGTTCGACCGCAGGACGGGACTGGGATTCGTGGGCGCGTTCGGCGGTCACGGCGTTGTCGCCGCCAATATCTCTGGGCGCACCATGCGCGACTTGATCTTGAACGACAGCACGGATCTGACCTCACTTCCGTGGGTAGGACACCACACCCGGAACTGGGAACCCGAGCCCATCCGGTTCGTCGCCTCGAGGCTCATCGTCAAGACACTCGACGCGTCAGATGCCTATGAAGAGCGGACTGGCAAGCCGGCAAGGCGCGCACGCCTGGTCGCACCGTTCCTGCCACCGAGCTGACCGTCTCCAAGGCGCGATCGAGAGCGTCGTCGTCCTGGCACCGACTCAGAAGGCTGGCGCGGACTGCTCGGCAGGTGCGCCCTGACGACGCGCCCCCAGAACGGCCTCGCGTAGCCGGTCCCGAGCCATCCCCAAGCCGGCGTACATCGCTCCTCGTGCCACCGACAGACCGAGCACCTGCGTCACTGCCTGGACCTCTGGGACCGTCGGAAGGCTCTTGCCGAGCCGTCTCGTGAGCTCGGGATGGACTTCGTCGACGAGCGGCCGCAACCGACCCACGAAAAAGACCGACTCGGGATCCAGCGTCACCACGACGGCACTGACAGCGGTGACCAACGCCGTAGTGAATGCATCCAGAACCTCGGCGCGGGGCACCTCGTCGTGCGGTTGCAGCCACAGATCTTCGATGCGCTCCAGGGCGAGTCCCCGCCCTCGCGCGAACTGAAGGAGGCCGCTCGTGCTCAGTAGCCCGTCAAGGGGTTCGTCGCCAACGCCTGAGAAGAGCACGCCGATGTCGCCGAAGGCGGCGTACGTCCGCGGACGAGCTCGTGGTCTGAACAGCTGGCGAAGCTCAGGATGCTGCTCAAGCTGAAGAGCACGGCGTTGCCGAGAGCGGCGTCCTCAGTGAGGATCCCGAGCAAGGACGCATTGGCGTCACTGTCGAGGAGCACGGGAGCGTTGACCAGGTCTGCCAGCGTTCGTTGGAGACCGGAGCCCGCGACGACCTTCATCGACACCGCTGGACTGAAGATTTCCGTGCCCGCCCGTACACGGCCGGGCACCGCAACAACGATCTCGCGCAATGGCCCCTCTGCGGATGCGCAGGCCTCCGCCATCAGGCCGACCAGCCATTTCGCGGCTGTCCTGACCTCCTGGTGATCCGGCGTCGGCACGAGGACGTGCTGGATCTCGCGACCTCTCAGGTCCGCCACCAGCACACAGGTGCTTTGCGCGCCGAGACTGATGCCGACGACGTGTCCTGTCGTGCCGGGCACGTCCAGATTCGTGGACCGACGACCACGGCCGGTGACCTCGTCCACTCCGCCGTTGACGACGAAGCCATCCGCCCGAAGCTCCTCCACTGCGCGAGACACCGTGGCCTTGCTCAAGCCCGTGAGCGCGATGAGCTCGTTGCGCGTCAGGGGTGCCCGGGAAAGCAATACATCAAGGACCGACGCCTTGTTGTAGTCGCGTGATGTGGGATTGCCGGTCACCTCAGGACCCTACCGAGCCCGGTTTCCGGTCGGAAGCGGCTCGACCCACCCGGAGCTGCGCAATGACGTCCTCCATCGGTACGGCCATGGACCGCTCCACGTTGATCCAGTCATCCTTGGCATGGGCCAGGAGGTAGTCGCGGCGTTCTGGTACGCGCTCCGCGCGCCAGTTGGTGATCAACGCGCGCAGCGTGAGTCGTGCCAACGCGGCGGCCGGCAGCAGCGGTAGCTCCCGGTCCTTGATCGGCCGTGCCCTTTCGTAGCCAGCGACGAAGGCGTAGGCGTACTGCCAGGGCTGATCCGGCGCGCGGCCGATGAGGTTCGCCACGGCCACTGCGGGGTCGAAGATCACCGCACTGCGCATGGTGTCACCGAAGTCGATGACCCCCCTGACGTAGTCGTCGCCCTGCTCATCCACGACCACGTTGAACGGGCTGTAGTCACCATGGATCACTTGCGTATCGAGGTCCTCCAGCCTCGGGAGGAGCACCGCCTCGAAAAGCCGGAACACCGTTTCCGCCAGCTGACGGTGCTCGGGATTCGGCACGTGCTCGACGAGGCCCACCAGCTCATGGAAGTGCCGAATGTCCCAGACCAACCATCGTCGGTCCGCTGGGTGTGCAAACGCCTCGAGCGCCACGTCGACTCGCCCGAGCATCTCGCCCACTTTGGCGAGCTGCTCACCATCTGGCTTCGTCTCAGCCCACACCGCGCCCTCGACGAAGGTGAAGACTCGCAGAACTCGTGTGCTGCCGTCGGTTGCCTCGATGATCACGTGGTCACGGCCGTCGGCGGTCAACTTCACCCGTTGGATGGGCAGCTCCGGGGCGGCGCCCTCGAGAAAGCGCATCGCGGCGGTCTGCAACCCGACCACCGGTTGTGCCTCATCGGGCGGCGAAACCTTGACCAAGTACTCGCTCGACTCCGACCTGAGTCTGAACGTGTCGTCCTTCTCCGTGGGCACAGGCTGGAGACGCCCCACGAGGTGGTAGTCCTTCTCGAGGAGGCTGCTCACCAGCCCAACGGCGATGGACTCATGAGTGGATGCCAGGCCACTGTCGGCGTAGAGCCGCTCAGCCGGGCTCGGGGGCGGTGGCGAGGCGGTCACTGTCATTCCCTTCGGCAAGCCAGCCTGCTACAAACGGGCCTTCGCGACGTCAGCGAAGGTCTCCAGGAACCGGGTCACATCGGCGGAGTTGAAGGCCAGCGGAGGACGGATCTTCAAGACGTTCGTCCCCTTTCCAGTGCCACTGATGAGGACTCTGCGATCGCGCATGTCGTTGATGAAGTCATCGGCTCGTGCGCTGTCGGGCTCGAGCGTCTCGCAGTCCTTGACGACCTCCACAGCGAGGTACAGACCGCTGCCCCGCACTTCAGCGACGTACGGCGACTCGTGCGTGATCTCCTCGAGCCCGGCGCGCAGCGCCTTGCCGTTCTCGAGAACGCGCTGCTGCACGTTCTCCTCCTCGAAGACGTCGAGCACCGCGGCCCCGGCCGCCACCGGGATCGAACTGCCGGCAGTGGTGTTGAAGTAGCGAACGCTCTGCCCGAACTCTTCGGAGACCTCGGGGCGGAAGGCCACGCCCGAGAGCGGCAGTCCGTTGCCCATCGGCTTGCCCATGGTGACGATGTCCGGCAGAACACCGTGGCGGCTGAATCCCCACATCGAATCCCCGAGTCGGGCGAAACCGGACTGCACCTCGTCCGCGATGTAGACACCGCCGGCGGCGTGCACCTCCTCCACGACCGCCTTCATGTACCCGACCGGATCGGTGAAGATTCCGTCGCTGCTGTACGCACTGTCGGTGATCAGCGCCGCGAGCCGGTAGCCGTGGCGCTCGAGATCCTCGATCGCGCCCCGCACCTGGTTGCGCATGTGGTCGTTCAGCGTGGACCCGGGCGCGACGAGTCGCGGGTCAGGAGGATCGATGAGTCGGACGTTCGGTCCGAGCGGTGAGCCCTTGCCCAGAGTCGGCGAGAAGCTGGAAACTTCGCGGGTGATGCCGTGATAGGCCCAGCGAGTCACGATGATTCCCTCGCCACCGGTGTGGAACCTCGCCACGCGCACCGCCAGGTCGTTGGCTTCCGACCCACTGCACGCAAGGCTCAGCTTCGACAGTTCGTCGGGGAACGTCGCGAGAAGCCGCTCCGCATAGTCGACCAGCGCTTCCTGGACGTAACGCGTGTTGGTGTTGACTGCCGCCACCTGCCAGGAGACCGCCTCGACCACGCGGGGGTGGGCGTGCCCGACGCACGGAACGTTGTTGTACGCGTCGAGGAAGTCATGCCCCTGGTGGTCGAGCAAGTGGGCTCCGTGACCGGACACGAACTCGACCGGCTCCCTGTAGTTCAGCGTGTAGCCAGGACCGAGCACCTCGTTCCGCCGTCGGATGGTCTCCTGGAGGTGCTCGGGCAGTTCGGTCAGCACACCGGGGTCGAACCGGTTGGGGTAGCCGACGATGGCTGGACTGAGGTTGGAAGGCATCGTGAGTCCCTTGTCGTGTTCAGTCGGTGGACGGAGTCTGTGGCGGCTGGCCAGCGGTGCGCGGCGGTTCAGATGCCGAGCAGGGTGTTGAGCTCGTCGAGAGACTTGACCACGGTGAGGCCGTAGCCCGGCGGGACGGGGTCGTAGCCCCGGTCCAGGAGCACCAGGTTGCGGAAGCCCATGTCGTGCATCGGCAGCGGGTCGTAGCGGGTGTGGGAGGAGACGTGTACGAAGTCCTCGGGCTTCGCGTCCAGCTGGTCGAGCATGTACTCGAAGGCGGCGTACCGGGGCTTGTAGTAGCCCGCCTGCTCGGCGGTGAAGACGGCGTGGAAGTCGGCCTCCAGGCGGGGGACGCTCTGCTCGAGGTAGGAGCTGTCGGCGTTGGACAAGATCACCAGCTTGTAGTGCTCGCCCATCTTCTTCAGCGGCGCCGGCACGTCGGGGTGCGGGCCCCAGCTCCGGACGCCCTCGGCGAAGCGCTTGCCCGCGGTGGGGTCGGACTCGATCCCCCACTTGCGGCAGACCCGGTCATAGGAGTCCTGCAGGACCTGGTCGTAGGGGTAGTACTCACCGCAGACCTGGTCGTAGCGGTAGCCGCGGAACTCGGCGACGAACTGGTCCCACTGCTCGGCGGGGATCTGGTCGCCGACCAGCTCCTTGGTGATCGGGGTCATCGGCCAGCTGATCAAGGTGCCGTAGCAGTCGAAGGAGACGTACTTCGGCCGAAACTCGGGCTGGCTCATGGGGTGCCTCTCGGATCGGTGTGCTCGGGACACGCGAGTCTCGCGTTGCTGAACCGTATCGCAATTCGTTACAGTTTGAAACTGAAACTTGGAGGTCGATGCTCGCCCCGTCAGCTGTGAGCAGCGACCCCCGACAGTCCCAGCTCCCTCCCGACGGTGGGCAGAGCGCTTCTCCAGTACGGCGCCGTCGGGACCCGGGTCACCAGGGACAGCCGCGGGCCGCCGAACCGGGGCGTGACGAGCTCGCGGTCGCGGTCGGTGAGATACGCCCTCAGCAGGGACCGGGGCAGGGCCACCGGGTGACCCAGGAGGCGCCCCAGCCGCACCGCGGTCTCGGCCGTCGCGGCCCGGTAGGGCGTGGCTCCCAGGGCGACGACGCGCCCGTCGAGCTCCTCCCCCGAGTAGTCGGTGGTGTAGGTGACGACCGTCCTGCCGGCGAACTGCCGACGGTCGGTGGAATGCAGGTCGCAGGTGGCAGGCGCGAGCACTCCGATCCGGTCCACACCCACCACCTGGCTGGTCACGCCCTTCGGGAGCTCGATCTGCCCGGCGATCGCGACGAAAGCCGCATCGAGCGAGCCCTCGGCTACCCAATCGACGAGCCGGGGACCGTGGTCGACGACCTGGCTGGTGCGCAGGTGGGGCAGGGCAACGTGCAGGGCGGGGAAGACGAGCATGGCGAGACTCGGAATGGTGCCGACCGTGATGGTCTCCGACTCGGCCGCCGCCCTGCTGCGTTCGAAGACCCGCTCCAGGTGCCCGAGGATGTGCCCCGCCTCGGCCACCATCTCCTGGCCGGCGGCCGTCGGGCGCGCTCCGGTGCTGTCCCGGTCGAACAGCCGCACGCCGCACCGTCTCTCCAGCGCGGCCAGGCGGTGACTGGCGGACGGCTGGCTGACCAGTAGCACTCTCGCGGCCGCGCCCAGTGAACCGTGCCGGGCAATGGCGTCGACCAGGCGAAGGTCCCCCACTTCTGGATATGAGGTCATAGACACAGTCTATGAGTCCCTCCCCGGAACTGCTCGCTACCGAAGCTGCCATTTCTGCCGGACTCTTGGGGGGTGACAAAGAGACGTGCTGCGCATCCTGCTGGCGACCTTCGTCAGCTGGACGGGCCTGCGACTCACCGAGGTCGCTCTGCCGTTGATCGCATTGCAACAGACGGGCTCGGTGTGGGCCACCGGCTTGGTCGCCGGTTGCTCGGGGCTTTCTCTCCTCACGTCGCCGTGGTGGTCGGCGAGACTCCGCCACCGGCTGACGTCCGGACCGGCTTTGGCCACCGTCCTCGTCGTTCAGGCACTCGGCTACGTCATGGTGGCCGTGGCGGCGGCGCTGGGCAGTCTCACCATCGTGCACCTGTGCCTCGGCGGCCTGATCGTCGGCGCAGCCACCTCGGTGGGCGGTCCGGCGACGCGCGCCATGCTCGCCGACCTCGGAGACCGGATCGGACCCGGCGTCGCCGTTCGTGCCCTGGCCTGGCAGGACCTCGCTCACCGGATCAGCATGGTGGCCGCCCCGCCCGTCGCCGCATGGGTCGTCACCCAGCACGGGGCGATGCCGCTCATGTGGGCGGACACCATCGCCGTGCTGCTGGCCGCGATGCTCGTGGCGAGGGTCGGGCGGTACTCCCTGCGCCGGGGGTCGGAGGGTGGGGTTCCACGCCGAGCGCGGGAAGTCCTGCGCGCCCACCCCGTGGTCGCCGACGGGATCGCGATGGCGGCGGTGGGTTGGTACTGGTGGTTCGCGTTCGCGCTCGGCCTGGCCATCCTCGGCGCCCAGACGGACCGGCCGGGACAGCTGGTCGCGGCCGGGATGGCCGGCTACGGCATCGGTTCGCTGGCCGGATCAGCGACCACCCCCCTGCTGGTGACGCGCCTGCCGCGGATGCCGACGATCGTCATCGGATGGATCGTGCTGGGCGCCACGTTCACGGTCCTGCCATGGGTGGCCGGCTCCCTGCTCGCACTCGCACTGGTCTCCGCGGTCGGTGGCTTCGTGATCCCGTTCGGGCTCGCCGCACTGAACGCGGTGATCGCCGAGCAGACGAGCGGCGAGGATCGACGTACGGCGTTCGCGGCGCAACACGTGGCCGGCAGTGGCGGAGCGTCGGTGGGCATGCTCACCGGCGGCGCCGTGATCGCACTCCTCGGCGCGGAGACCACCATGCAGGTCGCCGGGATGTCCCTGATCGCCGTGCCGCTCCTCCTGGTGGCGCGAACCTTTTCCGCGCGACGTCAGAGCATGCGACGTAGGCGAGGGACTGCAGACGCTCCGCCACGACCGGAGCGGGCCGCGTCGGCATAGCTGCAGGGCGCGTGACCGACTGTCGGCGAGAGCCTAGGCAAGCACCGACGCGAGCCGGGCCATTCCCGAGCTGGGGCTCGAGAACACCGGGACAGACAGGACTCCCGGCTCGAGAGCGGCCACCGGGCGGAGCGCGGCGTGCCTGCACGCCGCATGCGAAGAGCCCAGTCCGGAGGACTGGGCTCTTCGTAATCTGTGGTACCCCCGACCGGATTCGAACCGGCGCTACCGCCATGGGCGGAGCGCGGCGTGCCTGCACGCCGCATGCGAAGAGCCCAGTCCGGAGGACTGGGCTCTTCGTCATCTGTGGTACCCCCGACCGGATTCGAACCGGCGCTACCGCCTTGAGAGGGCGGCGTGCTAGGCCGCTACACAACGGGGGCAAGCACGGGAAGCAAGGCTTCCGAACAGCGGGCGAAACTCTAGCGAACGCGTTGTTTCGCACCAAATCCCGGCCACTGGCCGGGACTTCGCTGGGATACTAGGACTCGAACCTAGACTAACTGGACCAGAACCAGTCGTGCTGCCAATTACACCATATCCCAATGGCCTTGGTGGCCTTTCCCGCAGGGGCGGCCGGACCGAGGAGAAACCTTACACGCGCCGCCGCGAGGCCTCCAAAACGACCGGATCTGTCGTCGTGGCGAGCCCCATCAGGCGCGCCACCCACCATGCCAGGCCGAGGTAGGCCAGCGACCTGACGAGCGTGACGAGGATGTCCCACCAGCTCCCGCCGGTGGGGTTGAGAGCGTCCCCGAGGTCGAAGAAGACGACGGCCATCCCGAACGCCAGCCAGTTGTTGAGCACGTGCATCGCGATCCCGGCCTCGAGGCCACCGGTCACCAGGACGAGGACGCCGGCGACCAGACCGAACGCGAACCGGTCGAAGAAGATCGGGACGCTCTGGCCGAGCCCGTGCGCGAGCGCGAACAGGATGGCCGGAGCCACCACGGCCGCGATCCGGCTGCGGAACAGGCCACCGAACGCCTGGGTGAGGTAGCCGCGGAAGGCGTACTCCTCCCCCGCCGCCTGCAACGGCGTGAGCAGGACGATCACGAGGAGGAAGTCGCGCAGCGTGCTGTTCCAGTCGTTCGGCCCGCCGGTGACCTCGCCGCCGGGGGCCTGACCCGGCAGCAGGGCCGAGAGCAGGATCGAGACGAAGAGCGCGGCGAACGACAGCCCGAAGCACACCAGCAGGAACGTCCACCGGATCCGCGGCACCACCGACGACAGCCAGCGCGGGCGAAGCCCGTGGAACACCCGGATGACGAACCAGGCGACGGGGATCGCCATCGCGAGTGTCACCAGCAGGTAGGCCAGCGACGCGGGTGACGGGTTGGTGGTGTCGTACAGCGCGTCGATGGCGTCTGCCACGTTCTGCCCGTCTGCGGCGAACCAGGCCGTGAACGGGATCAGCACCACGACCGGCGCGATCACGTACATCAGGGCTCCGAGCACGAGCACGCCGACGAGGGGACGCCACACGCCCCTCTTCCCACCGAGCAGGATCAGGTGGTACTCCAACGGCCCGACGGTCGCGGGCGGCTGCGCAGGGGCGGGGAAGACCGGCTGCCCGCCGGGCGGCGCGTAGCCCGGTGGCGGGAGCGGCTGGCCGGAGGGGGCGCCGTACGCCGGCGGCTGGTAGTCCGGCGTCCCGAAGCCCGGCGGCTGGTAGCCGGGGCCGCCGGGAGGTGGAGACGGTGGTGGTGGCTGGCCGCCCTGGCCGTCGTTCATGCCAGCGCGCTCGCCAGCCGGGACAGGCTGCGCTCGCGGCCGAGCAGCTCGAGGGACTCGAACAGCGGCGGCGAGATCCGACGGCCGGTGATGGCGACGCGGACCGGGCCGAACGCGTTGCGCGGCTTGAGCCCCAGCTCCTCGACGAGCTTCACGCGGAGAGCCTCCTCGATCGCCTCCGTCGTCCAGGTGTCGAGCGCCTCGAGCGCCTCTGTCGAGGCCCGCACGACCGCCTGCCCGTCGTCGTCGAGCACCTTGGCCACGTCGTCGGCGTTGCGGCCGAACTCGTCCTCCTCGACGAACAGGAAGCCGAGCATGTCCGGGGCCTCGGCCAGCTTGTTCATCCGCTCGTTGACCAGCGGCATCGCGGTCTCCAGGAGCTGCCGGTGCTCCTCGCTCATCGGGTCGCCGACCAGTCCGGCGCGGTGGAGGAACGGAATCACCCGCTCGGTCATGTCCTCCAGCGTGATCAGCCGCATGTGCGAGGCGTTGATCGCCTCGGCCTTCTTCAGGTCGAAGCGCGCCGGGTTGGGGTTCACGTCCTTGATGTCGAACGCCTCGCACCATCTCGTCGAGGGTGAACACGTCGCGGTCCGCGGCGATCGCCCAGCCGAGCAGCGCCATGTAGTTGAGCAGCCCCTCGGGCAGGAACCCCTGGTCGCGGTAGCCGAGCAGGTGCGCCTGCGGGTCGCGCTTGGACAGCTTCTTGTTGCCCTCGCCCATGACGTAGGGCAGGTGGCCGAACTGGGGCGTGAACTTCGCGACGCCGATCGCCTGGAGCGCGTCGAACAGCGCGACCTGGCGGGGCGTGCTGGAGAGCAGGTCCTCGCCGCGGAGCACGTGGGTGATCTCCATCAGCGCGTCGTCGACCGGCGCGACCAGCGTGTAGAGCGGGTCGCCGTTGGCGCGGGCCAGCGCGAAGTCCGGCACGAACTCGGTCTGGAAGGTCACGTCGCCGCGCACGGCGTCGTCGAAGGTGATCTCGCCGTCGGGCATCCGGAACCGGACGATCGACTGCCGGCCCTCGGCCCGGAACGCCTCGACCTGCTCGTCGGACAGCTCGCGGCAGAACCCGTCGTACCCCATCACCTTGGAGCCGGACGCCTTGCGCCGCGCCTCGACCTCCTCGGTGGTGCAGAAGCAGTCGTAGGTGTACTTGCTCTCGCGCAGCCGCTTCAGCACGTCGACGTAGATGTCGGAGCGCTCGGACTGGCGGTACGGCGCGTACGGGCCGCCCTTGATCGGACCCTCGTCCCAGTCGAGGCCGAGCCACTCCATGACCTCGATCAGCGAGTCGTAGGACTCCTCGGTGTTGCGGGCGGCGTCGGTGTCCTCGATCCGGAAGACGAACGTGCCGCCGTGGTGGCGGGCGAACGCCCAGTTGAACAGGGCGGTCCGGGCCAGGCCGACGTGCGGGCTGCCCGTCGGGCTCGGCGCCATCCGGACGCGGACCTTCGTGTCACTCAACGCTTTGCCACCTTGTTCGTGAGGGTTCCGAGACCGGCGACCGAGACCTCGACCTCGTCACCGACCTCCATCGGGCCGACACCCTCGGGGGTGCCGGTGAGGATGACGTCGCCGGGCAGCAGCGTCATCACGCTCGAGACGTACGCCATCAGGGTCGGGATGTCGAAGACCATGTCCTTGGTGCTGCCGTCCTGCTTGAGGTCGCCGTTGAGGTGCGTCTGCACCTGCACCCCGTCGATGAAGTGCTGCGGGTCGAGGTCGGTCTCGATCCACGGGCCGAGCGGGCAGAACGAGTCGAACCCCTTGGCCCGCGTGAACCGACCGTCCTGCTTCTGCAGGTCCCGCGCGGTCACGTCGTTGCCGATCGTGTAGCCGTGGATGACGTCGGTGGCCTTCTCGGGCGGGACGTCGCGGCAGATCCGGCCGATCACGACGGCGAGCTCGCCCTCGAAGTGCACGTTGCTCGACTGCGGCGGGTAGAAGATCGGGTCGCCGGGCCCGACGACGCTGGTGTTGGGCTTGATGAAGAAGACCGGCTCGCTTCGGGACCTCGTTGCCGAGCTCGGCGGCGTGGGCGGCGTAGTTGCGGCCGATCCCGATCACCTTGCTGCGCGGCAGCACCGGCGCGAGCAGGCGGACGTCCTCGAGGCGGTGCTCCTCGCTGAGCAGCTTGACGCCGACGTACAACGGGTCGCCGGCGAGCGTGACCACCACGCTGTCCTCGTGGGGCTGGCCGAACTCGTCGAGCTCGCCCGTCACCACGCCGTACAGCGGGTCGTCTCCGGTCGTGAACCTGCAGATGCGCACCCGGCGAGCCTATCGACCTAGCCTTGGTGACCATGGAGGTGCTGGCCGAGGAGACGTGGCGGGCGTGCGCCGCGGCACACGCGGCGCGGGTCGACGCCTTCGTCGCACCCCATCTCGAGCGCCGGCGAGACGGCGTCAAGCACCCCGTCCACGACTTCCTGTTCACCTACTACTCCCAGCGGCCCGCCCAGCTCCGACGCTGGCATCCCGGGGTTCGGGTTCGGCCTGGAGAACGGCGCGGAGTACGCGTCGCTGAAGGGCTACGCAGGTTTCGACGGCGCAGGCGCCTTCCTCAACCAGCGAACACTCGGCGGTTGAGGAGGTTGCGCAGCAACCGTCTCGAAACCACGTACCGCTGTCTCCGAGGAGTACGTCGCGTCCCAGCGGCCGCTGCTCGAGTCGCTGCACCGGCTGCTCACCGCCACCGCGGGCCGGCCGGCGCACCTCGGCTGCTTCGGCCTGCACGAGTGGGCGATGGTGCACCGCCAGGACGAGACCCGCCACGACTGGCCGCTCCGGCTCGGCCGCGCCGGCACCGACCAGGTCGTCGAGTCGCACCGGATCGCCTGCTCGCACTTCGACGCGTACCGCTTCTTCACCCCGACCGCACAGCCGCTGAACACGCTCTCGCCCACCTCCGACGACCGGCCCGACTTCGAGCAGCCGGCCTGCCTGCATGCCGGGATGGACCTCTACAAGCACGCCTTCCGGCTCACCCCGATGGTCAGCTCCGACCTGGTCGCCGACTGCTTCGAGCTGGCCCGCGACATCCGGGTGCTCGACATGAAGGCCGCGCCGTACGACCTCTCCGACCTCGGCTTCGAGCCGGTCCGGATCGAGACGCCCGAGGGCAAGCAGGAGTACGCCGCGGCGCAGCGGGCGTTCGCGGAACGCGGCGCTCCGCTGCGGCAGCGCCTGATCGCGGAGTGCGAGCGGCTGCTGCCCGTCCGCGTATGACGTAGCGCACGTCCACAGCCCGGGACCCGGGCTTTACCCAGCCGAGAGCGTCAGTAAGGTAAGCCTTACCTAATCCAGTTCTCGGAAGGATTTCGTGGTGGCCACGCCCCCTGAGCACCAACTGTTCCATCCCGACCAGGCCGATGCCTACGTGCGGTCCATGCGGCTCGGGGTGGACCACCTCGCCGACGCCCTCCGCCGGGTCGCCGGGCCGGCCACCGGGCAGGCGCCCGAGAAGGCCGCCCGGCTGGTCGCCGACGTCGACCTCGACCAGCCGCTGGGCGATCCGGCCGACGCGCTGGACGAGATGAGCCGGATCTACCTCGACGACGCCATCTGGTTCCACGAGCCGACCTACGCCGCCCACCTCAACTGCCCCGTGGTCATCCCGGCGCTGCTCGCCGAGGTCTTCGTGTCCGGCGTCAACTCCTCCCTCGACACCTTCGACCAGAGCGTCGGCGGCACCTTCGTCGAGCGGCACCTCGTCGACTGGACCGCGGCCCGGATCGGGTTCGGCAACGGCGCCGACGGGATCTTCACCAGCGGCGGCACCCAGTCCAACCTCCAGGGCCTGCACCTCGCCCGCGACCGCGCCCTGGCCGGCCGGGCCCGGGACGAGCTGGCCAGCCTGCGGATCTTCGCGTCCGTCGACGGGCACTTCAGCGTCCAGAAGGCCGCCCGCCTGCTCGGCCTCGGCGACGCCGCGGTCGTCACCGTCCCGACCGACTCCGACCGCCGGATGGACGTCGGCGCGCTGAGCAAGGCGCTGTCGGACTGCGTCGCCGACGGCCTGGTCCCGATGGCGGTCGTCGCCACGGCGGGCACCACCGACTTCGGCGCGATCGACCCGCTGCGCACCATCGCCGAGCTCTGCCACCTGCACGACACCTGGCTGCACGTCGACGCGGCGTACGGCGGTGGGCTGCTCGCCTCCCAGAAGCTGCGGCACCGCCTGGCCGGCATCGAGCGCGCCGACTCGGTGACCGTCGACTACCACAAGACGTGGTTCCAGCCGGTCTCCTCCAGCGCGCTGATCGTCCGCGACGGCCGCCACCTCGGGCACGTCACCTGGCACGCCGACTACCTCAACCCCAAGGACGCCGCCGCACCCCAACCAGGTCGACAAGAGCCTGCAGACCACGCGCCGCTTCGACGCGCTCAAGCTCTGGCTGACCCTGCGGATCATGGGTCCCGACCAGATCGGCGAGTACGTCGAGCGGCTGGTCGACCTGACCCAGGAGGTGCACGCGCACCTCGACGTCCACCCCGACCTCGAGATCGCGGCGCCGCCGTCGCTGAGCACGATCGTCTTCCGCTACCGGCCCGACGGCATGTCCGAGGACGTCGCCGACGCGCTGACCACGCGGATCCGCTCGACCCTCTACGAGCGCGGCGCCGCGATGGTCGCCGCCACCAAGGTCGGCGGCCGCTGCTGGCTCAAGCTCACCCTGCTCAACCCGGTGGCCACCAGCGCCGACATCCTCGGGATCACCGACGAGGTGGTCGCCATCGGCCGCGAGCTCCTGGTCGAGGCGGTGGCCTGATGGTCTCGACAAGCTCGACCACCGAGAGACGTACGACTTCGTGGCGATCGGGCTCGGCCCGTTCAACCTCGGCCTGGCCTGCCTCACCGACCCGATCGACGAGCTCGACGGCGTCTTCCTCGAGGCCCGCGACGAGCTGGCCTGGCACCCCGGGATGATGCTCGACGACGCGACCCTCCAGGTGCCGTTCCTGGCCGACCTGGTCACGATGGCCGACCCGTCGTCGCGCTACTCGTTCCTCAGCTACCTCAAGGAGACGGGCAACCTCTACCCGTTCTACATCCGCGAGTCGTTCTACCCGCTGCGCCGGGAGTACGACGACTACTGCCGCTGGGCCGCCGACCGCCTCGACAGCGTCCGCTTCGGCCGGGCGGTGACGTCGGTCGAGCACGTCACCGACTGCAAGGGCGGGGTGTACGTCGTCACCACCGCGACCGGCGAGGAGTTCCGCGGGCGGCGGCTGGTGCTCGGCACGGGCACGTCGCCGTATGTGCCCGAGGCCCTGCGTGCGTTGGTCTCGACAGGCTCGACCGGCGTTGGTTCAGCCATTCATTCGCTCGGAGTACCTCCACAACAAGGAGCGGCTCCAGGCGCTGGACTCGATCACCATCGTCGGCAGCGGGCAGAGCGCGGCGGAGATCTACCAGGACCTGCTGGCGGAGAGCCCGGACCACGGCTACGCGCTGACCTGGCTGACCCGCAGCCCGCGGTTCTTCCCGATGGAGTACACCAAGCTCACGCTCGAGATGACCTCGCCGGAGTACACGTCGTACTTCCAGGACCTCCCCGACCTCACCCGCGCCCGCCTGCTGCGCGAGCAGCGCTCGCTCTACAAGGGGATCAGCGGCGACCTGGTCGACGACATCTTCGACCTGCACTACCAGCTGCGGGTCACCGGCGACGGCCCGCACACGACGCTCGTCACCAACACCGCGGTGACCGGCGCCCGCCGCGACGGCGCGGCGTACGAGCTGGACCTGCACCACGAGGAGACCGACGAGCGGTTCGGGCTGCGCACCGAGGGGCTGGTGCTCGCGACCGGCTACCGCGCGCAGGTACCGGACTTCCTCGACCCGATCCGCGACCGGATCGCCTGGGACGAGCAGGGCCGGTACGCCGTGTCCCCGACGTACGCCGTCGACCACGACGACCGCGAGATCTTCGTCCAGAACGCCGAGGAGCACAGCCACGGCTTCGTGGCGCCCGACCTCGGCATGGGCGCCTACCGCAACTCCGTGCTGATCGCGGCGATGCTCGGCCGCGAGGTCTACCCGGTCGAGAAGCGGATCGCGGTGCAGAGCTTCGGCGTCCCCGACCACCTGAAGGAGGTCGCCCGATGAGACTCACCATCGAGCCGCTCGACCTGGACCGTGACCTGGCCCTGCTGCACGCGTGGGTGACCCACCCGCGCTCGGTCTACTGGATGATGCAGGGCGCCAGCCTCGACGACGTGGCGAGCGAGTACCGCCTGATCGTCGAGAACCCGCACCACCACGCCTGGCTCGGCCGCGCCGACGGCGTGCCGGCGTTCCTCGCCGAGACCTACGACCCCGCCCACGGCGAGCTCGCCGGGCTGCCCGGGCTGCGACCCGGCGACCTGGGCATGCACGTGCTCGTCGCCCCGACCGACACCCCCGTGCACGGGTTCACCCGCGCCGTCTTCGGCGCGGTCCTGGAGCACTGCTTCGCCGACCCGGAAGTACGCCGCGTGGTCGTCGAGCCCGACGTCCGCAACCAGCGGATCCGGGACCTGAACACCGCGTTCGGCTTCCGCGAGGCCCGGACGATCACCCTGCCGACCAAGGAGGCAGCCTTGTCCTTCCTGACCCGCGACGACCACGAGGGCACGACCAGCCACCTCTCCCCCGACACCCTGGCCCGCGCGCAGCGGCACCTGGTCGCCAAGGCGATCGCCGAGTTCAGCCACGAGCGGCTGCTGGCCCCGGTCGACGAGGGCGACGGCTACTGGACGCTGACCTCCCCCGCCGGGGACACGACGTACTCCTTCACGGCGCGGCGGCACGCCCTCGACCACTGGGTCGTCGACGCCGCCAACCTGACCCGGCGGGTGAAGGACGAGCCGGTGGACCTCGACGCGCAGGAGTTCGTCGTCGAGTTCGCCGGCGTGCTCGGCATCCCCGACGCGCTGCTGCCGACCTACCTCGAGGAGCTCGCGAGCACGCTCGCGTCTTCGGCCTGGAAGCTGCGCCACAAGACCGCCACCGCGGCCGAGCTGGTCGGACGCGGACTACCAGACGATCGAGGCCGCGATGACCGAGGGACACCCGGCGTTCGTCGCCAACAACGGCCGGATCGGCTTCGGCCTCGACGACTACGCGGCGTACGCACCGGAGACCGGCAGCGACGTCCGGCTGGTCTGGCTGGCGGCGCGCCGCGAGCACGCCCGGCTCTCGCTGGGGGCCGGCCTCTCCGAGGAGGAGCTGTACGCCGGCGAGCTCGACCCCGAGACGCGCGACGGGCTGGAGCAGCGGGTCCGCGACCTCGGGCTCGACCCGGCGGCGTACCTCCTGCTGCCGGTGCACCCGTGGCAGTGGCGGAACAAGATCGCGATCACCTTCGCGCCCGACCTGGCCCGCCGCGACCTGGTGTTCCTCGGCGAGGGTCCGGACTCCTACCGCGCGCAGCAGTCGATCCGCACCTTCTTCAACGCCAGCCACCCCGAGCGGCACTACGTGAAGACCGCGCTGTCGATCCAGAACATGGGCTTCATGCGCGGCCTCTCCCCCCACTACATGGGCGCGACGCCCGCCATCAACGACTGGGTGGCCGACCTCGTCGACACGGACCCGACCCTGCAGGGCTGCGGGTTCAGCGTGCTGCGGGAGCGGGCCGCGATCGGCTACACCGGCGACGCGTTCCACGAGCTGCACGCGCAGCAGGGCGTGAAGTCGGCCTACCAGAAGATGATCGCGGCGCTGTGGCGCGAGTCGCCGATGCCGAGGCTCGGCCGCGGCGAGGGGCTGATGACGATGGCGTCGCTGCTGCACCGCGACGCGGACGGCCGGTCCCTGGTGGCTGCGCTCGTCGAGGCGTCGGCCATCGACCCGGTCTCGTGGCTGCGCAGCTACCTGCACGCCTACGTCCGGCCGATCGTGCACTGCCTGCTCGCCCACGACCTGGCGTTCATGCCACACGGCGAGAACCTGGTGCTCGTGCTGCACGACCACGTGCCGGTGCGGACGCTGATGAAGGACGTCGGCGAGGAGGTCGCGGTGATGTCCACCGAGCGCCCGCTGCCCGAGGACGTGGAGCGGATCCGGGTCGATGTCGACCAGGACATCAAGTCGCTGTCGCTGCACACCGACGTCTTCGACGGGTTCCTGCGGCACCTCGCCGCGATCCTCGACGAGGACGGCGTGGTCGACGGCGAGACGTTCTGGGACGAGGTGCGCCGCTGCGTGCACCAGCACGCGGACGAGCACCCCGAGCTGGCCGGCGCTGCAGCGACGTACGACCTGTTCCGCCCGGAGTTCCGGCACAGCTGCCTCAACCGGCTCCAGCTGCGCAACACCCTGGAGATGGTGAACATCGCCGACCAGGCCGAGTCGCTGATCTACGCGGGGACGCTGGTCAACCCGATCGCGGTGCGGGAGCGGGTCGAGGCGGCGCCGTAGGCCGGCCTACGGGTTAGCGTTGGCGCATGCTTTCGGCCTGTGCTCGCGCCCTGGTCCTGCTCGTCGCGTCGGCGCTGCTGGTCGCGGTGCCCGCCGGCTCCGCGCAGGCGGACCCGCGCTGGGTGTTCTACACGAACGACAAGCACCACTACGACTCACCGTGGTACGCCGATGCCCACCGGATCATGATCCCGTTCGGCTGCACCCGGGCGCCGTACTACTCGCCCGACCCGCGCTGCAGGGGCGACCGCGGCTTCCACCACGGCCTCGACATCGCGATGCCGTGCGGCACCAAGCTGCGCTCCGACCGGTTCGCGTGGGTGGTGCGCAACGACTCGCTCGGGTCGGCGTACGGCGCCAACCCGCTGCTGCTGCGCAACCACCGGCAGGGCTGGGACCTGGTCATCGGCCACACCCGCAAGGTGTTCGTGAAGCCGGGTGACCGGGTCACGCCCGGCATGAAGATCGCGCGGGCCAACGACTCCGGGCGCGCCGGACGGCTGCCACCTGCACTTCGAGAAGCGCGGGCTGCGGGGCGGGCTGGACAGCGCGGAGGCACCCCGGAAGATGCTCGACCTGACGCGGGCGGACTGACCGTGGAGACCGACGACCGGCGGATGCTGCGCAACTTCATGTCCGCCGACGGACGGCTGCACACCATCCCGTCGCGGCACTCGAAGCTGCTCGTGGTGCTCGACCACATCGCGCAGTCGTTCGAGCCGGGCCGGAAGTACCCCGAGAAGGACGTCAACGAGGTGCTCGAGCGCTTCCACCCCGACTACGCCGCGCTGCGCCGCTACCTCGTGGAGAACCAGTTCCTCACCCGCGAGGACGCCGTCTACTGGCGCAGCGGCGGCACCTTCGATGTCTGACTGCGATGGCTGAGCCCACCCAGGGCGAGGAGCTGCGCGGGCTCGACTGGTACGCCGAGGACCTCGACGGGCGGCAGTTCGTCGAGTGCACGTTCACCGACGTCGACCTGTCCGAGGCGACCAGCAGCGGGGCGCTGTTCGACAGGTGCGTCTTCCACAACTGCCGCTTCAACTCCTCGACGCACACCTCGACCGCGTTCGTGGCCTGCGAGTTCCGGCGGACCAGCTTCTTCGACGCCACCCTCGACGGTTGCAAGCTCGCCGGATCGGTCTTCGCCGACTGCACGCTGCGGCCGATGAAGGTGGCCGGCGGGCAGTGGCAGGGCGTGACCATCCGCGGCGGCAACCTGTCGAAGCTGGACCTCAGCGACGTCGACCTGCGCGAGGCCGACCTGTCCCTCAGTGACCTGTCCGGGGCCGTGCTGCGCGACGCCCGGCTCGACGGCGCCACCCTGCGCGACACGAATCTCGACGCGGCCGACCTGCGGGGTGCGTCGCTCGTCGGAGTGGACCTGGCCGCGGCCCGCCTGCGGCGTACCCGCCTCGACCTACCGGGCGCCGTACTGCTCGCGGAGCTGCACGGCGCCGACGTCGACCCGGCCTGACCCCTTCTGGTGTCCACCTGCACGTAATACCGTGGCAACACCTCATGGCTACCGTCGATCGAGTGACCGCCCCGCACGTCGTCGTGCTCTTCGGCGCGACGGGCGATCTCGCCCGCCGCAAGCTGCTCCCCGGGCTGCAGCGGCTGACCCAGTCCGGCCTGCTCACGCACGCCCGGATCGTCGGGACCTCGCTGGAGGACCTGTCCACCGAGGAGTTCATCGAGACGGCCCGCACCGCGTGCACCGAGTTCGGCAAGCCCGGTCTCGACGACGAGGACTGGGCGAGGTTCGCCTCGCTCATCACCTACGTCCCGCAGTCGCGCGGACCGCACGAGCTCGCCGAGGCGGTGCACAAGGCGGAGGCCGAGCTCGGCGTGAACGGAGAGGTACGCCGCCTCCACTACCTGAGCGTGCCGCCGAAGGCCGCGCTGGACGTCGTGCACCAGCTGGACGAGGCCGGGCTGGTCGAGCGGTCGCGGATCATCATGGAGAAGCCGTTCGGGATGGACCTGGAGACCGCGGTCGCGCTCAACAGCGAGGTGCACCAGGTCTTCGCCGAGGAGCGCATCTTCCGGATCGACCACTTCCTGGGCAAGGAGGCCGCCCAGAACATCCTGGCCTTCCGGTTCGCGAACGGGCTGTTCGAGCCGATCTGGAACCGCAACTTCATCGAGCACGTGCAGATCGACGTGCCCGAGTCCCTCGGGCTCGTGGGCCGGATGGCGTTCTACGAGGCCACCGGCGCCTATCGCGACATGGTCGTCACCCACCTGATGCAGGTGCTCGCCTTCATGGCGATGGAGCCGCCCACGTCGCTGGCGCCCGGGCCGATCAGCGACGAGAAGCTCAAGGTCTTCCGGTCGATGAAGCCGATCGAGCCGCACGACGTGGTCCGCGGGCAGTACTCCGGCTACCGCGGCCGCGAGGGCGTCCGCGAGTACTCCGACACCGAGACGTTCGTGGCGCTCAAGATCGAGATCGACAACTGGCGCTGGGCGGGCGTGCCGTTCTTCCTGCGCACCGGCAAGAAGCTGGCCGAGGGCGCGCGGATCATCTCGATCGCCTTCAAGGAGCCGCCACTGTCGATGTTCCCGAAGGGCTCGAACGCCGGCATGCAGGGGCCGGACCACCTGACCTTCGACCTCGCCGACCAGTCGCGGATGTCGCTGTCGTTCTACGGGAAGCGGCCCGGCCCGGGGATGCAGCTCGAGAAGCTGTCGATGCAGTTCGCCACCCACGAGACCTCGAGCTCGGGCGACGTCCTGGAGGCCTACGAGCGGCTGATCCTGGATGCCATGCGCGGCGACCACACGCTGTTCACGACCGCCGCCGGCATCGAGACCCTCTGGGAGCGGTCGATCCCGCTGCTCCAGAACCCGCCGCCGGTCCGCGCCTACGCCCCCGGCTCGTGGGGTCCCAACGCCATCCACCAGCTGATCGCGCCGTACGCCTGGCGGCTGCCGTTCGAGCGGTCGTGGCGGGACCCCAACGCGGGGGGTCAGTAGCGCCGCACTAGTTGGTGAGGGTGCCGTGCTCGACGCAGGCCGCCGACCACCCGCGGGGGGTGACCTGGACCTTCATCCGGCGACGGCAGCGCACGCAGAAGCGCGGGGGCTCCAGCTGCAGGTGCAGGTCGCAGACCGTGTGGTCGCGGGCGTCGAGCGGCTCGCCGCACAGACCGCAGTACGCCGGATCGTCCGGTGCTTCTTGGTTCGCTCGCAGTTCGGGCGCATCCTCGCGGCCGGCCTCCGGCTCGCCACCGCCGCGCCCTCTCGCTTCGCTCACTAGAGCGTCTTCGCGAGTTCCTTGATCGGCATCTTCAGGTCCGAGAGCAGCGCCAGGTCCTCGTCGGCGTTCCGGCCCAGGGTCGTCAGGTAGTTGCCGACGATGACCGCGTTGATCCCGCCGAGCAGGCCGTCGCGGGTGCCGAGGTCGCCGAGGGTGAGCTCGCGGCCGCCGGCGTACCGGAGCACCGTGCGCGGCATCGCCAGCCGGAACGCCGCGATCGTGCGCAGCGCGTCGTGGGAGTCCATCAGCGGCAGGTCGCCGAACGGCGTACCGGGGCGCGGGTTGAGGAAGTTCAGCGGCACCTCGTGCGGGTCGAGCTCGGCCAGCTGGGCGGCCAGCTCGGCGCGCTGCTCGAGCGACTCGCCCATGCCGACCAGCCCGCCGCAGCACAGCTCCATGCCGGACTCGCGGACCATCTCGCAGGTGTCCCAGCGCTCCTCGTAGGAGTGGGTGGTGACGACCGACGGGAAGTACGACTTCGCGGCCTCGAGGTTGTGGTTGTAGCGGTGCACGCCCATCGACCGCAGGTCGTCGACCTGCTCCTGGGTGAGCATCCCCAGCGAACAGGCGACGTTGATGTCGACGGCGTCCTGGATCGCCTTGATCCCGTCCCTGACCTGCGACATCAGCCGCTCGTCCGGGCCGCGCACGGCGGCCACGATGCAGAACTCGGTCGCGCCGGTCGCCGCGGTCTCCTCGGCGGCCTTGACCAGCTGCGGGATGTCCAGCCACACCGAGCGCACCGGTGAGGTGAACTGGCCGGACTGGCTGCAGAAGTGGCAGTCCTCCGGGCAGCCGCCGGTCTTGAGGCTGATGATCCCCTCGACCTCGATCTCGGGACCGCAGTGCTTCATGCGTACGTCGTGCGCGAGCTCGAGCAGCTCGGGGATCTGGTCGTCGGGCAGCTGGAGCACCTCGACCAGCTCGTCCTCCGAGAGGCCGATGCCCTCGTCGAGGACCTTGACTCGCGCGCGTTCCAGGATGTCCGTCACGCCCAGCAAGATACTTGCCGTCGGCCGGTCCGCGGACGCCCGGTCGGCTGCTGGAACTCCCGGGTGGGCTGGTGGGTCGGCCTCCGTAGACTGCCCGCGATGACCGAAACCGTCCCGTCCGACCCCCTGCTCGCGTTCGACCGCGACCACGTCTGGCACCCCTACACGTCGATGACCGACCCGACGCCGACCCGGCTGGTGACCGGCGCCGACGGGGTCCGGCTGCGGCTGGCGGACGGTCGCGAGGTCGTCGACGCCATGTCGTCGTGGTGGGCGGTCATCCACGGCTACAACCACCCGGCCCTCAACGCCGCCGTCGCGAAGCAGGCCTCGGAGTTCGCGCACGTGATGTTCGGCGGCCTCACCCACGAGCCCGCGCTCCGGCTCGCCGAGCGGCTGATCGAGGTCTCCCCCGACGGCCTGGAGCACGTCTTCCTCGCCGACTCCGGCTCGGTGAGCGTCGAGGTCGCGCTCAAGATGACGCTGCAGTACCACCGCGGCACCGGCCACCCCGAGCGACACCGGATGCTGACCGTGCGCGGCGGCTACCACGGCGACACGTTCGGCTGCATGAGCGTGTGCGACCCGGTCGGCGGGATGCACTCGATGTTCGCCGACGTGCTGCCCCGGCAGGTCTTCGCCGACCGGCCGCCCGCCGACCCCGCCGACGTACCCGCCTGGGCCGAGGGGTTCGAGCGGCTCGCCGCCGAGCACGCCCACGAGCTGGCCGGGATCATCGTCGAGCCGCTGCTCCAGGGCGCCGGCGGCATGCACGTCTACCCCGCCGAGTGCCTGAGGGTGATGCGCGAGGTCGCCGACCGGCACGGCCTGCTGCTGGTCTTCGACGAGATCGCCACCGGCTTCGGCCGCACCGGCACCTTCTTCGCCGCGGACGCCGCCGGCGTCGCGCCCGACATCATGTGCGTCGGCAAGGCGCTGACCGCGGGCTACCTCACCCAGGCCGCCGTGCTCTGCACGTCGCGGGTCGCGCAGGGGCTCTCCCGCTCCGAGGCCGGCGTGCTCATGCACGGGCCGACGTACATGGGCAACCCGCTCGCCTGCTCCGCGGCGCTCGCCAACCTCGACCTGCTCGCGACCGGCGAGTGGCGCGACCAGGTCGCCCGGGTCAACGCCGGGCTCATCGCCGGGCTGGCGCCGCTGCGCGACCTGCCCGGCGTCGCCGACGTCCGCACCTTCGGCGCGGTCGGCGTGGTCCAGCTCGACCACCCGGTCGACGTCGTGGCGGCGACCGAGGCCGCGCTGGACAGCGGTGTCTGGGTGCGGCCGTTCCGCGACCTCGTCTACACGATGCCGCCCTACGTCTGCACCGACGACGACGTCGCGCGGATCTGTACGGCGATCGGGGCCGCGGTGGTCGCGCACATGACCGCTCGCGCCCACGCTCGGGCCGAGTGGCAGGACTGGCTGGAGCAGCAGGCGGCCGAGCGCGAGCGGGCCGGGCTGCGGCGCGGGCTCCGCTATCGCCCCGCCGACGACGCCGTGGTCGACCTGGCCGGCAACGACTACCTCGGCCTGTCCCGGCACCCCGACGTGACCGCGGCTGCGGCAGCGGCTGCCCGCACCTGGGGCGCCGGAGCCGGCGCCTCGCGCCTGGTGACCGGCAGCCTCGACCTGCACGCCGAGCTCGAGGCCGCGCTGACCGGCTTCCTGGCGCAGCCGGCCGGGCTGGTCATGTCGACCGGCTACCACGCCAACCTGGCCGCCGTCACCGCGCTCGCCGACCGCGACTGCCTGATCGTCTCCGACGCACACATCCACGCGTCCCTCGTCGACGCCAGCCGGCTGGCCCGGGCCGAGGTCACGGTGGTCCCGCACAACGACGTCGCCGCGGTCTCGACCGCCCTCGCCGGTGCCGGTGGCCGGCGGGCGATGGTGCTGGCCGAGTCGATCTACTCCGTCCTCGGCGACGCCGCTCCGCTGCTGGAGCTCGCCGGTGTCTGCGCGTCCTACGACGCGCTGCTGCTCGTCGACGAGGCGCACGGTCTGGGCGTGGCCGGCGCCGGCGGCCGCGGGCTGGTGGCCGACCTCGGCCTGGCCGGGCAGGAGCACGTCCTCGTCACCGCCACGCTCTCCAAGGCGCTCGGCGCCCAGGGCGGTGCGGTGCTGGGCTCGTCCGCCGTCGCCGAGCACCTCGTCAACCGCGCCCGCCCGTTCATCTTCGACACCGCGCTCGCCCCCGCGTCGGCGGCCGGTGCCCTGGCCGCGCTCGACGTGCTCGTCTCGCACCCGCACCTGCCGGCCGTCGTCTCGGAGCGGGTCGGCGCCCTCGCCGGCGCGCTCGGCGTCGACCGGCCGAGCGGCGCGGTGCTGTCGGTGCCGATGCCGTCCCCGCAGGTGGCGCTCGCGGCGCAGTCCGCCGCGCTCGACGAAGGGGTCCGAGTCGGCTGCTTCCGGCCGCCCTCGGTGCCGGACGGCATCTCCCGGCTGCGGATCACCACGAACGCCGGCCTCGCGGAGGCCGACTGGGCGCCGCGCCGCAGCCGTGCTCGGCCAGATCATCAAGGAGTACGGCGCCCTGTGAGCATCCTCCTCGTGACGGGGACCGGGACCGGCGTCGGCAAGACCGTGGTGACGGCCGCTCTCGCCGTCCGCGCGGCAGCCGCGGGTTCCGTGGTCGTCGTGAAGCCGGTGCAGACCGGCGTGGGCGACGGGTCCGACGAGGTCGCCGACGTCGACGTCGTGCACGCGCTCACCGGCTGCGCCGTCCAGGAGTTCACCTGCCTGCCCGACCCGCTCGCACCCGACACCGCGGCCCGGCTGCGCGAGGTGCGGATCCCGCCCGTGGCCGAGTACGCCGACCGGATCCGGGTGCTCGCGGAGTTCCACGACACCGTGGTCGTCGAGGGAGCCGGCGGGCTGCTGGTCCGGCTCGACACCGAGGGCGGGACCCTGCTCGACCTGGCCGCCGTGCTGGCGGCGGAGGTCGTGGTCGTGGCGGCCGCCGGGCTCGGCACGCTCAACCACACCGAGCTGACGGTCGGGGCACTCCGGGCCCGCGGGATCGAGCCGTCGGGGCTGGTCATCGGCTCCTGGCCGGCTGACCCCGGACTCGCGGAGACCTGCAACCGGGACGACCTGCCGCGCGTGACCGGCGTACCCCTCGTCGCGACGCTGCCCGCAGGGGCGGGTGCCCTGGACCGGGACGAGTTCCGCGCCCAGGCGCCGACCTGGTTCAGCTCCGCTGGTTGAGGAACCACCGGTGCCCGAACGGGTCGCGGAACACCGCGACCCGCCCGGCCGGCGGGCTGTCCTCCGGGCCGCGGTCGAGCACGACGCCGGCCGCGGTCACCCGGGCGGCGACCGCGTCGACGTCGGTGACGGTGAGGTGCAGCGACACGTCGCTGCCCCGGCTGAGGTCGGGCGCGGCAACGTTGTGATCGGCGAACTCGTCGGACATCATCCAGCCCGCGCCGTCGACGGCCAGCTCGACGTGCCCGATCCGCCCGTCCGGCATCTCGATCGGCTGGTAGGTCACCTCGGCGCCGAGCACCTCGACGTACCACTCGATGGCGGCCCGGGCGTCCCCGACGCAGATGTACGGCGTGAGCTCACTCATGCCGCCCAGCGTGCCACGCTCAGGCGGCGTTCGCGGGGGTCTCGAAGGAGGCCAGGGTCTGCGACGGCGCCGAGGAGGCGGCCGAGCACGTCGGCGTCGGCCAGGATGTCGCCCTCGAGGGCCGGCTGCGAGACCTCGATGTGCTCGAGCACGACCGCGCCGGCGATCCCGGCGGAGCGGCGGGTGTCCTGGTGCGCCCACTTGCCGCCGTACGGCGTCGGGGTCGCGCCGACCACGGCGAACGGCTTGCCGACCAGCGCGCCCGCACCGTACGGGCGGGACAGCCAGTCGATGGCGTTGTTGAGGACGGCCGGCATGGTGCCGTTGTACTCGGGCGTCACCACGAGCACGCGGTCGGCCTCGGCGACCTGGGCGCGGAGCGCGGCGGCCGCGGCGGGCACCTGGTCCCCGTCGAGGTCCTCGTTGTAGAACGGCACCTCCCCGAGGCCCTGGGCGATGTCGACGGTGACGCCGGCCGGCGCCTGCGCCTGGAGGGTCTCGGCGATCCGCCGGTTGAGGGAGTCGGTGCGGAGGCTGCCGACGAGGACGAGTACGCGGGTGTTCGACATGAGGGTGGGCTCCTCGAGCTGGACGGTGGGCGATCACCACTCAAAGCGGACCGCGGTCCGTTTCCATTCCCCGGTCTCACCGATATTTCGGACGACGCGGTCGGTGCACGCTCCTAGAGTGATCGACGTCATGTCCGACCACCGCCTGCTCCACCTCGTCGACGAGCCCCCGGCCGAGCGCAGCGACGCCGCGCGCAACCGGGCTGCGTTGTTCGCGGCCGCCCAGCGACTGATCGAGCACTGCGGCGTCGACGGTCTCACCATGGACGCGCTGGCGGCCGAGGCGGGAGTCGGCAAGGGCACCGTCTTCCGGCGCTTCGAGTCCCGCGAGGGGCTGATGGCGGCCCTGCTCGACCACAGTGAGACGGAGTGGCAGGCCGCGGTGCTGTCCGGCCCGCCCCCGCTCGGCCCGGGCGCGGAGCCGTGGGAGCGGCTGATGGCGTTCGGCCGGTCCCGGCTCGAGACCACGCTGGTGCACGCCGACCTGATCCGCGCCGCCGGCCGGACCGGCTCCCGCTCGTACGCGGCGTACTCCTTCGCCGCGATGCACGTCCGCTACCTGCTCGGCGAACTCGGCGTCACCGGCGACGTGCCGCTGCTCGCGGTGGCACTGATGGCGCCGCTGGAGGCGCCGATCCTCGACCAGCAGGTCCGGATCGAGGGGCTGCTCGTCGACCGGGTGTTCGCCGGCTGGACCGAGCTCGCGCGACGCGTGGTCCGGCCCCTCTGACCGGGAACCCGCAGAAATGACGAAGGACCGGGGTCCGCCATGGTGGCGGACCCCGGTCCCTTGTCGGTCACCGAGCCGTTGTGGCCCGGTCAGGCGACGGTGCGCTCCCGCTCCCGCTCCGGCTGGCGCGGCGCGGGGATGGACATGGAGCCGAAGTCGATCCTCGCGAGGGAGGTGATCACGGCGGGGGTACTCACGTCCGGGTGGTGCTTCCGCAGCTTCCGGGGGAACGACGCCTTGACGTCGGCCTGGTGCTGGCGGGCGAGAGCGAGCATCGCGGTGGTGTCGAGAGTGGTGTACATGGTGGGCTCCTTGGCTCGGTATCGGCTGATGACCCAAGACTCCGCGTAAGACGCCTCCGGTGAATCGGCAGAACTCCTTATCTTCGACTTCCGGTGCCTTAGGCGCGGGCCTAAGACGCGCCCAGGCGGGCTCCGTGGGAGGGTGGCGCCCATGTCCTCCGCAGCCCCGTTCGACGAGCACCAGGCCGCGTGGGCCGACTACCAGGCGTCACCATGGGCCCGGATCCGGTACGCCGTGGTCCGCCGGACGCTCGGCGAGTCCCTGGCCCGGCTGGGACCGGGACCGATGCGGGTCCTGGACGTCGGCGGCGGCGACGCGCTGGACGCCCTGCCGCTGGCGGCCGACGGTCACGACGTGACGGTGCTGGACCCGTCCGAGCAGATGTTGTCGGCGGGTCGTGAACGGGCGGCCGCGGCCGGGCTGCCGGTGCGGTTCGAGCAGGGCGGCATCGAGGACCTGGCGGTCCTGGCCGAGGTCTACGACGCGGTGCTGTGCCACTTCGTGCTGCAGTACCGCGACGACACACCCGGCGACCTCGCCGCGCTCGTCGGGGCCGCCCGGCCGGGCGGGCTGGTGTCCGTGATCGTCCCGAACCCGGCCAGCCAAGTGACCACGAAGCTGCTGCGCGTGGGACCCGCCGAGGCGCTCGCCGAGCTCGACCGCGACACGATCCGGACGGTGACCTTCGACCGCGACGTGCGCAAGATCGGGTACACCGAGGTCGAGGCGGAGCTGGTGTCCCTGGGCTGCACGGTCACCGGACGGTACGGCGGCCGGATCGCGAACGACCTGATCGTCGACAACACCCCCAAGCACGACCCGGACTTCTACGCCGACCTGGAGCGGCTCGAGCTCGAGCTGTGCGACCGGGAGCCGTTCTGGAGGACCGGCGCGTTCTGGCAGCTCGTGGCCGGCGTCAGTCCGACTCGTGGTGGCGGCGCAGCCCGAACGTGACGCCGTCGACAAGCGCGCCCCACGAGGCCTCGATCACGTTGTGCCCGACGCCGACCGTGACCCACGACGACTCGCCGTCGGTGGTCTCGATCAGCACCCGGGTGATCGCGTCGGTGCCGTGCCCCTGGTCGAGGATCCGCACCTTGTAGTCGATCAGCTCGAACTTCGCGACCTCGGGGTAGGCCTGCCCGATCGCCTCGCGCAGCGCCTGGTCCAGCGCGTTGACCGGGCCGTTGCCCTCGCCGGTGACGACGTAGCGCACGCCGTCGGCGCGCAGCTTCACCGTCGCCTCGGAGACGGCCTCGTCGCCGGGCCGGGTCTCGGTGATCACCCGCCACGACTCGACGTCGAAGTACGCCGGCCGCGCGCCCTCGACCTCCTCGACCAGCAGCAGCTCGAAGGACGCGTCCGCGGCCTCGAACGTGAAGCCGCTCTGCTCCATCGCCTTGACCCGGTCGGTCACCCGGGTGACCAGCTCCTTGTCACCGGAGAGGTCGAAGCCGAGCTCGCGGCCCTTCAGCTCGATCGACGCGCGGCCGGCCATGTCGGAGACGAGCAGCCGCATGTCGTTGCCGACGTGCAGCGGGTCGAGGTGCTGGTAGAGGTTCGGGTCGACCTTGATCGCGCTCGCGTGCAGCCCGGCCTTGTGCGTGAACGCCGACGTGCCGACGTACGGCTGGCGGGACGCGGGCGGGAAGTTGGTGACCTCGGCGACCGCGTGCGCGATCCGGGTCGCGTCCTTCAGCAGGCCCGTCGGCAGCACCTGCCGGTCCAGCTTCAGCTCGAGGTTGGCGACCACCGAGACCAGGTCGGCGTTGCCGGTGCGCTCGCCGTACCCGTTGATGGTGCCCTGGACGTGGGTGGCGCCGGCGTCCACGGCGGCCAGGGTGTTGGCGACCGCGCAGCCGGTGTCGTTGTGGCAGTGGATGCCGACCCGGACGCCGGTCGACTCGACCACGTCGTTCACGACATCGCCGACCCAGCCGGGCAGCATCCCGCCGTTGGTGTCGCAGAGCGCGATCACCGACGCGCCCGCGTCGTACGCCGTGCGCAGCACCTCGAGCGCGTAGTCGCGGTTGTCGCGGTAGCCGTCGAAGAAGTGCTCGGCGTCGAGGAACACCTCCTGGCCCTCCGCGCGGAGGTGGGAGACGGTGTCCCGGATCATCTCGAGGTTCTCCTCGAGCGTGGTCCGCAGCGCCAGCTCGACGTGCCGGTCGTGCGACTTCGCGACCAGGGTGACGACGCTCGCGCCGCTCTCGCGCAGGGCGGCGACCAGCGGGTCGTCGGCGGCCTTCATCCCGGCCCGGCGGGTGGCCCCGAAGGCCGCGAGCTTCGCGTTGCGCAGCTGGAGCTCCTCGCCCGCGCGCCGGAAGAACTCGGTGTCCTTGGGGTTCGCGCCCGGCCAGCCGCCCTCGATGTAGCCCACGCCGAGCCCGTCGAGGTGCCTGGCGATGTTCAGCTTGTCCGCCGCGGAGAGGTTGAGCCCCTCCTGCTGGGCGCCGTCGCGCAGGGTGGTGTCGTAGACGTGGAAGGAGCCGTGGAGGTCCATCTGCTCTATCCCTTGCTGGTCGGTCGGTCTGCATCGATTTCGAGACGGGTCGGCCTCCCTCGCACGCTCGGGTCGACCCGAGCCCTCCTCAATCTTCCGCCCCTTTCGGGGCTTCGCAGCTCAGCCCCGGGGGTAAAAAAACCTCCCGCGGAACGGAAGGTTGGCGCGTCGGCGGCCCGGTGGGCGTCGACGCGCTACTGAATGATGATGCTGTGGTGGTGCACGCGGCCAGTGTGGCACGGACCGCGTGCGGCGCGCGACGGGTCTTGCGATCCGGGTCCATCAGCGCCAGGGCCGCAGCGCGTTGCCGTCCAGGTCGAGCCCGGACAGCGGAGCGGAGTCGGCCGGCGCCCAGTTGGTGCCGTCCTGGGCGACCAGGAAGCCGAGTCCGCCCACCCCCGCCAGCAGGATCACCTCGGCGGCGAGCCAGGTGCGGACGTGCGCCGAGAGCGGGTTGACGGCACGCGAGGTCGGGCCGCGCACGCGGGACCCGCCGGGGCCGAACCACAGCGACACCGCGAGCACCAGGCCGGAGGTGAACAGGGTGGCCTGCACGGGCGCGGCCAGCGCGTAGCAGATCAGCACGCCGGCGACCGCGAGGCCGAGCGCCCACAGCGCGAGCAGCAGGGTGCCCGGGATCGACCGGACGGCGTGCCACGGGGCGCCGACGAGGTAGAGGACCGGGTCGTACCACTTCGCCCCGCGCAGCCGGCGCCGGTCGCCCGTCGCGCTGGCCGCGAGCGAGGCGCTGCGCAGCACCCACACGAGCAGCAGGAGGAACGCCGTGCCCAGCCAGGGGTACGCCGTCAGGGCGGCGCCGACCGCGCCGGCCGCGGTGAGCAGCAGCAGCCCGCGCCGCAGCCGGACACCCGCTGAGACCTTCTCGGGGACCGGGTCGGACTCCCACGGGTCGTCGTCCTCGTAGCGCCGCGTGAGCTCCTCGGCGTCGTCGTCGAAGATCGTGATCGTCCGATCGTGGGCCTGCGAGGCCAGCGCCAGCGGGACGGTGTACGGGTCGTCGGGCGCCGTGGTCGGCACCGGGTTGGGCGCCCGGCCCGGCTCGGCGCGCAGCCAGGCGAGCAGCGCCGGGAGCGTCGGCCGACGCCGCGGGTCGGGGTCGAGGGCGGCCGCGACGACCTCGCGCAGCTCGCCGGTCAGCCCGGACAGGTCGTGCTGCCCACGTCGGACCCGGTCCATGATCGCCATCGACGGCCCGCGCCCGAACGGCGCGCGCCCGGTGCCGGCGTACGCGACGGTGGCCGCCCACGAGTGGATGTCGGACGCCTCGGTCGCGTCGTCGCCGTACAGGATCTCGGGCGCGAGGTAGCCGGGCGTGCCGAGCAGCCAGCCGGTGTGGGTGAGCTTGGGGTCGTCGGCCACGCGGGCCAGGCCGAAGTCGATCAGGATCGGGTTGCGGCCCTCCATCAGCACGTTCGACGGCTTCACGTCGCGGTGCAGCACGCCCACCTCGTGCACGGTGGCCAGCCCCTCGGCCAGGCCGCGCGCGAACCAGCGCAGGTCGTCGCCGGTGATCGGCCCCTCCTCGTGGACCAGTTCGTGCAGCGAGAGGCCGGGCACGTAGCGGGTGGCGACGTACGGGATGTCGGCCCACGGGTCCGCGTCGACGATCTCGGCGACCCAGCGGCTGCGGATCCGCGACAGCGAGCTGACCTCGCGGGCCAGCCGCGCCCGGATCTCGTCGTCCCCGACGATGTGCGGCCGGAGCACCTTGAGCGCCACCCGCTCCCCGCCCGGCCGCCGGGCCAGGTGGACCACGCCCATGCCGCCCTCGCCGAGGCGGGTCAGCAGCGAGTAGCCGCCGACCGTCAGCCCGGCCGGCGGCTGTGGGGACGTCGTCACACGTCGAATCTACCCGCGGCACGGCGCCTTCTCCCGACGACGCACCCGGCCCGGCCCGAGGCTGCGGACTTAGGCAGCCTTACCTCAGGCTGCGCCACTTCGCCGCGGGAGCGACGGACGACAGACTGACTCAGGTCGGCCTCGGAAGCTGCCGATCACGAATGCGTGAGCACCCCCCTGATCGACCGGGACGCCCTGGCGGCGTCAGCCGAGTCGGTGGAACCCCTCCCCCACACCGTCGTCCGGCTCGCGACCCTGGTCGCCGACCCGAACTCCGACATCCGCGAGATCACCGAGGTGGTGTCCCTCGACCTCTCGCTGACGGCCGACCTGCTGCGGCGGGCCAACTCGGCCGCCCTCGGTGGTCGGTCCGCCATCACGACCGTGCGGGACGCGGTCGTCCGGCTCGGGCCGAGCACGCTGCTGTCGCTGACCATGAGCTCACGCCTGGGCGGCCGGATGATCGCCGCCCTGCCGGCGTACGGCCTCCAGGCCGGCGAGCTGTGGGGGCACTCGGTCGCGGCGTCGATCGCGGCCGACGTGATCCGGTCCCGCTCGCCCCGGCCGATCCCGGCCGAGGCCGCGACCGCTGCACTCCTGCACGACTTCGGCAAGGTCGTGCTGGCCAAGCACCTCGGCAACCAGATCCTCGACACGCTCGCGCTGGCGGCCGCCACCGACGGGCTGGACGTCGTCGACGCCGAACGGATCGTCTTCGGGCTCACCCACGCCGAGATCGGCGGGTCCGTGGCCGAGGTCTGGGGACTCCCGCTGACCATCGTCGACGGGATCCGCGACCACCACGACGCGCACGAGGACCTGTCGACCGTGAGCGCGGCCGTCGGCCTCGCCTGCACCATGTCGTTCGAGATCACCGCCAAGGACCCGACGGAGGACGAGCTCGAGCAGCAGTCCGCTCGCCGCCGGGCGGCCTCGCCGGTGCTGAACGTCCTCCAGCTCGACTACGAGTCGTACTACGACATCGTCGAGGAGGCGCGCAGGCGCTTCGACGAGGTCGCCGAGCGGTACGGCGCCTGAGCCTTCAGCAGACCCCGCTCAACACACCCTGTGCATCCAGCCGAAGGTGTCCTCGGCCCGGCCGTACTGCACGTCGACGAGCGCCTGCCGGACCTTCATGGTCAGGTCGGTGCTCGCGGGCGCCGGCACCTCGCCGCCGTCCCACTTCAGCGACCCGACGGGGGTCACGACCGCGGCGGTGCCGCAGGCGAAGACCTCCTTGATCGCGCCGCTGGAGACGCCGTCGCGCCACTCGTCGATGGAGAACCGGCGCTCCTCCACCTGATGGCCGAGCTTGCCGGCGAGCTCGATGATGCTGGCGCGGGTGATGCCCTCGAGGATGGTGCCGGTCTCGGGGGTGACGATGTGGCCGTCCTCGAAGACGAAGTACATGTTCATCCCGCCGAGCTCCTCGACGTACGTGCCCTCCTGGGCGTCGAGGAAGACCACCTGGTCGCAGCCGTGGCTGGTCGCCTCCTGCTGCGCGACCAGGGAGCTCGCGTAGTTGCCGCCGGTCTTCGCCGCGCCCATCCCGCCGCGGCCGGCTCGGGTGTACTCGGTCGTGAGCCAGAGCGTGACCGGCTTGACGCCGCCCTTGAAGTAGGCGCCGGCGGGTGAGGCGATCACCATGAAGGTGACGTGCTGCGCCGGACGCACGCCGAGGAACTTCTCGGTGGCGATCATGAACGGGCGCAGGTAGAGGCTCTTCTCGCCCTCCGGGTCGGGCACCCAGCGCTGGTCGATCGTGACCAGGGCGTCGACCGCCTGCACGAAGTCGTCGACGGGCAGCTCGGGGAACGCCAGCCGCTTCGACGAGCGCACCATCCGCGCGGCGTTCTCCTCGGGTCGGAAGGTCCACACCGAGCCGTCGGCGTGGCGGTAGGCCTTCATCCCCTCGAACGTCTCCTGCGCGTAGTGCAGGACGGCGGTTGCCGGGTCGAGCGTGAGCGGGCCGTACGGCGTCACGCGGGCGTCGTGCCAGCCCGCGTCGGGGGTCCACTCGACCGTGACCATGTGGTCGGTGAAGTGCACCCCGAAGCCGGGGTTGGCGAGGATCTCGGCGAGGCGGGCGTCCTCGACGGGACTGGTCGAGGGGGTCGTGCTGATCTGCATGGGGGTCACGGTAGTCCACGTTCTTTCACGAAGGTGATCGGTCGGCGATTCGGTGTCACACCCACGGAAGCGGGACGGGGTGACTACCCGCTGACTCGCGCCGCGATCGCGTCGCCGACCTCGGTCGTCGCGCGCGGCGCGCCGGCTACTCGCTCGGCCAGGTCGTCGATGACCGCCTTCTCGACGACGGCGGCCGCCTCGGGGTGGCCGAGGTGGTCGAGCAGGAGGGACGCGGAGAGGATCGCGGCGGTGGGGTCGGCCTTCTGCTGGCCCGCGATGTCGGGGGCCGAGCCGTGCACGGGCTCGAACATGCTCGGGGCGGTCCGGTCGGGGTTGACGTTCCCCGACGCCGCCAGCCCGATGCCGCCGGTGATGGCGGCGGCCAGGTCGGTGATGATGTCGCCGAACAGGTTGTCGGTGACGATCACGTCGAACCGGGCGGGGTCGGTCGTCATGAAGATCGTCGCGGCGTCGATGTGCAGGTAGTCGACCGTCACGTCCGGGAACTCGGTCCCCACCTCGGCGACCAGCCGGCTCCAGACCGCGCCGGCGTGCACCAGGACGTTGGTCTTGTGGACCAGGGTCAGCTTCTTCCGCGGCCGCCGCTGCGCGCGGGCGAACGCGTCGCGCACCACCCGCTCCACGCCGTACGCCGTGTTCAGGCTGACCTCGGTGGCGACCTCGTGCGGCGTCCCGACCCGGACCGCTCCCCCGTTCCCGGTGTAGGGACCCTCGGTGCCCTCGCGGACGACCACGAAGTCGACGTCACCCGGGTTCGCCAGCGGCGACGTGACGCCCGGGAAGATCCGGGACGGGCGCAGGTTCACGTAGTGGTCGAGCTCGAACCGGAGCCGGAGCAGCAGGCCGCGCTCGAGGATGCCGGGCGGGAGGTTCGGGTCGCCGGGCCTGCCGCCCACCGCGCCGAGCAGGATCGCGTCGTGGTCGCGGATCTCCGCGAGCACCGAGTCGGGCAGCACCTCACCGGTGGCGAGGTAGCGCTCCGCCCCGAGGTCGTAACGCGTCGGCGCGATCTTGACGCCGTCCGGCGCGGCCACCTCGAGGACCTTGAGGGCCTCGGCGGTGACCTCGGGACCGATGCCGTCACCAGGGATGACGGCAAGGTTGAGGGTGCCTGACCGGCACCAGCGTCGGGAGTCGTCATGCCGGCGAGGTTAGTTGTCGTCCGGACGTTCGCCGCCGTTGTCTCGCAGGTCAAGCGACTCCTGGACCGCCTCCATGCTGCGCGGATTCTCGGGGTGATGGCTGGCGGGACCCCAGTCGGGATACATGTCGTACATCGTGGTTCTCCTGTGCAGTGCTGATTTCAAACGCGTGCTTGAAATGCGTGATCGGGTGATGGATGGCCTGCCCCGCGGCGGGAAACCGCCGTACGGCTCACGGATCACGTGAGAGGAGAACCAGAAGGGATGCGGGTCGCGCACTGAATCTGTTGCGGAAACCCGCCGCGGAGGCATCTTCAGATGTGCCGTGAGACCGTCAACGCCGACCACCGCGGCGAGGTGGCCTCACTTAAGTGGCCTCGCCGCGGCGCTCGATAAGTACGAAGACGCTCCGCATGATGGATCTACGGTACGGGCCGGACGCTGCCGCTGTCTCGGGAGTTACCGATCAGTTCACGATGCGAGACCGGCGTACCAGAATGAAAGACTCGACCCATGAGCGCACCACCCGAGCTTCCGGACATCGTCTACCGGGCGTTCGACGTCTCGCGACGCGCGGGCTACGTGTCCTTCTGCCGCAACGAGACCGGCCGGCTGCTGGCGATGCTGGCGGCGACCCGCTCCGGGACGCTCGCGGAGTTCGGCACCGGCACCGGCGTCGGTACGGCGTGGCTGCGCTCCGGCGTGCGGGGCGACGCCCGGATCGTGACCGCCGAGCTCGACCCCAAGCTGGCCGGCGCGGCCGCGGAGATCTTCAAGGACGACCCGCAGGTCGAGGTGCTCGCCGCTGACTGGTCGACGCTCCAGGACAAGGCGCCGTTCTCGCTGCTCTACCTCGACTCGGGCGAGCCGTCCGACGTGCGCGTGGACGCCGTCGCCGACCTGGTCGAGGCGGGCGGGATCGTGGTCCTCGACGACTTCACGCCGTGCGAGGTGTGGCCGCCGATCTTCCACGGCCGGGTGGACACGCTGCGCGAGGAGTGGCTGACCGACCCGCGGTTCACCACCGTCGAGGTGATGGTCGCCGCCGACGCCGCGACCCTGATCGCCACCAGGCGCTGACCGCCCACCCCTGGCCACCCCTGGACAACGAGCGCCGGCCCGACCGAGTCTCCTCGGCCGGGCCGGCGCCCTCACTGGTGGATCGGGTCAGTCAGCCGTGACCACGGTGACGGCACCCGTGTCGCCGTACGTGACGTAGCCGAACCAGTTCTGGTCCTCGTCGAGCGAGTCCCAGCCAGCGGTGTACGAGAACGGCTCGCCGCTCTCGAGCGGCAGCGGGTCGGGGTCGAGCGTCAGGTTGCCCGCATCGACACCGTCACCGACGGCCCACTGGTCGTACTGCATCGCGCCGGTCGGCCCAGCGGAGTCGAAGTTGTTCACGAACACCTCGAACTCGCCGGCCGGCAGGCCGAACCCGGTGACCTCCTCGTCGGCGCTGCCGGTGGCCGAGAACGCCACCAGCGTCGCCGCTCGAAGTAGACCCACAGGTCCAGGTCGTCCGACGGAGCGCCGTCGACGCGGAACCTCGCGGCGCCACCCTCAGGAACGGTGAGCGTCGTGCGGAACGTGTCGGCGTCCTCCTCCGGGTTGTCCGGGTCGAACGGACCCTCCTCGAGGTCCGTCAACACCGGGGTCGAGCCCACGAGACCGGACGGGATCAGGTCGACGTCGCCGGTGAACCCGGCCACGCCCGTGACCTCGACCGCGTCGGTCGGGACCACGCCGCTGACCTCCTCGTCGGCGACGAGCGGCTCGGGCTTCACCGACACCGGGATCCGGACCACGTGGCCCTTGTTCCCGGTGAAGATGACCTTGCCGTCGACGAACTCGCCGAACTCCGCGTCATCCGTGGAGGCGAGGGTGATCCGGACCGTCTTCGTGGCACCGGCAGGCACCCGGACCCGGTTCATGTTCGACGTGCACCTCCACGCCCGGCAGGCCGGACGAGGTGATGTGGTAGGCCTCCGGCTTGCTGGACACGTTCGTGATCCGGCGAGTGACCGTCTGGTTGCCCACCAGGTCCCCGACGCCGATGGACGGCAGGTTCAGGTCGCTGGCGTCGAGCGGGTTCGGCGTGATCGGGTCGCCCTCAGCAGTGGTCACACCCTGGCCGGACAGGAAGTTCAGCCAGTCGCTGCCCCGGGAGTCGAAGACCAGACCCGGGTCGAGGAACTTCTTCGGGTTGACGTGTCCGGCACCCTGCGTGGTCGCGGCGTGGTCGCCCTTCAGGTTGTACGCCGTGGTCATCATGGCCGACTTGATCATCATCGGCGACCAGGACGGCCGCAGCCGGTGGATGAACGCGGCCAGGCCCGCGATGTGCGGCGAGGCCATCGACGTACCGGAGTAGAGGTCCCACTTCCGGCCGAAGTTGCTCGGCGGGGCCACGGCCGCGACGATGCTGACACCCGGCGCCGAGATGTCCGGCTTGAGGATGTCACCGCCGCCGGGAACCGCCGGTCCGCGCGAGGAGAACCCGGCGATCTGCGGGATCGCGGTGGCGTCCTTGCCTGCCGCGTCCAGCCGCGCCGTGGCTCCGGCTTCCTGTGCGTAGTCGCGCACCGCGTCGGAGTCGGGCACGTCGAGGTGCACGGTCGGCACGGAGTGGAAGTCCGCGTCGGTGCTGTTCGCCGTCACGTTGGCCAGCACCATCCCGACGCCGCCCACGCGGGCGACCTCGGCGCTCTTCGCGACCCGGTCGAAGACACCGCGGTCACAGACCACGATCTTGCCGACGGCCGCGGCCTCGTCGAGCGTGTCCGGCCCGCAGAGCGCGCCGTCCTCGGGGTCGGCTCCCGTGGCGACGATGTCGCCGGAGTACACGAGCGGGCGGCTCGACACCGACTTGTTGCTCACCATCGCGCCGACGTACTTGTCGCCGTTCCCGAGCACGACCGCGCCCTGGTAGAGGTACGACGTGCTGGCAGCGGTCGTGGTCATCCACGGGCCGTTGTTGCCGACGGTCGAGGGGTCCGGTCCGGAGTTGCCCGCCGACGCGGCGACGAAGATGCCCGCGGCGGCGGCGTTCATGAACGCCAGGTTCGACGCGTCGGTGAACGGGTCGCCGCCACCTTCGGAGCCGATCGAGAAGTTGATGACGTCGACGCCGTCGCGGACCGCGTCGTCGATCGCCGCCACGATGTCGGCGTCGCTGCCCGTCCCCGTCTCGGGGTCGTCGGCAAGGTGCCAGAGGACCTTGTAGACGGAGATCTTCGCGGCCGGCGCCATGCCCGACGCCTTGCCGAAGTCCTGGCCCTGGATCTTGACCTGCACGCCGTAGTTGCCGGCGGCCGTGGACGCGGTGTGCGACCCGTGGCCGCCACCGTCACGCGGCGAGACCGACTCGGTGTCCGCGAGCTCCTCGCCCTCGACGGAGGTGTCGTAGTAACGCGCGCCGATGATCTTGGAGTTGCAGGTGTTGGCCGGCCAGTTCTCTCCGCTCTGGCACTTGCCGCTGAAGCCCGGGACGTTCGGCACCTTGTCGTCGCCTGCGAAGGACTTGTTCTCCGGCCAGATGCCGGTGTCGAGGACTCCGACGACGACGCCCTTGCCGGCGTTCTTGGTCCCGCCGTTCTTGGCCCAGACACCCTTCTTGCCACTCATCCCGAGGAACGCGGGGGTGTGCACGGTGTCCGCGTACACCTGCTTGACCGGGTTCACCGCGAGGACGGACGGGTCCTTCTGCAGGGCCACGACCTGGCGCGAGCTCAGCTTCGCGGCGAACCCGTTGAGGGCAGTCGTGAAGTGGTAGAGCGTCCGGGGGTTGCCCACGCTCTTCAGCACGCTGTCCTGGCGGGTGCGCAGCAGCTGCTCGTAGCGCCGGGTGGCGGCGGCGCGCGCGTTGAACTTCGCCGCTCCACGCGGGGCGGTGCGGGCGTAGCCCCTCACGCCACCGGTGTAGGTCGCCGCGGGCGGCGCCTTGAGCACCACGTTGTAGGTGCCCGCGGGCGGCAGGGCGCTGGTGCCGAACGCCTTGGTGGCGCGCTGCACCTTGTCTGCGGGGGCAGCGGCGGCGTCAGCAGGGACGGTCGTCGTCATCGACGCGGCGAGTGCCGCGACAGTTGCGAGGGCGGCCGCGGCCACCCTCTTTCTACTCGGAGAGGGGACCAACGGATCCTCGATTCAGTGACGCCTCGGGTGGAGGCGTGTAGGCCGGCGCCCTCGGGTTGAGAGCGCAGTGATCTTGCGCCTTGATCGGAGGGACGTCAACACCCCTATGGGCGAGACGGCGTGTCGGCGGGTCCTGAACGACCCGCCGAGGTCACCGCGACGCGTTCGCCCGGGGGATCGATCTCGACCGTGCACCACGGCAGCATCAGCTGGGTGAGCGGCCCGATGCCGAAGGCGTAGAGGACCGTGCCGAGGCCGGCCACGCCGCCGAGCAGGAGGCCGAGCACGACGACCGAGACCTCGAGCGCGGTGCGGACCAGCCGCAGGGACAGCCCGGTCCGGCGGGCCAGCCCGGTCATCAGCCCGTCGCGCGGGCCACGGCCGAGCTGGGCGCCGATGTAGAGCGCGCTGGCCAGCCCGCAGAGCAGGACGCCACCGACGGTGAGCGCGAGCCGGGCGGCCAGGGAGTCCGGCTGGTCGAGCAGCCACAGGGTCGCGTCGGCGGCCGAGCCGACCAGCAGCGCGTTGAGGATCGTGCCGATCCCGGGCACCTCCCGGAGCGGGATCCAGGCCAGCATCACCACGAAGCTGAGCACGATCACGGCCTGGCCGAGGGTGATCGGGAGGTAGCGGGTGACGCCGGAGTGCAGCACGTCCCAGGGCGCCAGCCCGAGGAAGCCGCGGACCATCATCGCCAGGGACACGCCGTACAGGACGAGGCCGACGAGCAGCTGCGGCAGGCGACGGGCCAGCCGCCCGGCGCGCAGCTGCGCGACCGGGCCGAGGTCGGTGAGGCCGGGGCGGGTGCCGGGCTGGGCGAGCGTGGTCATGCCCTCGAGAATGGCCGGAATTGGCCTTGGAACAAATAGCCAATCGTGGGAGAGTGGACTGCATGACCGGGTCCATCAGCGCCACCCGCGTGGCCACTCTCGTCGGGGCCTTCGACCGCACCCCCGCGTACGCCGGCCTCGCCGACGCGCTCACCCTCCTGATCGGCGACGGCCGGATCTCGCTCGCCACCCGCCTCCCGAGCGAGCGGGAGCTGACCGACGCGCTCGGCGTCTCCCGCACCACCGTGACCCGGGCGTACGCCGCGCTCCGCGACGCCGGGTACGCCGAGGCCAGGCAGGGCTCCGGCACGTTCACCCGCGTGCCGGGTGGCCGGTCCCGCGCGCACGACCGGGCGCTGCTGCCGGGGCCGGGTGACGAGGACGCGATCGACCTGAACTGCGCGGCCACCTCCGCTCCCCCGGGACTCGCCTCGGCGTACGCCGAGGCCGCGGCCGAGCTGCCGGCGTACTTCGGCGGCCACGGCTACTTCCCGGCCGGCCTGCCGCGGCTCCAGGCCGCGATCGCCGCGACGTACGACGAGCGAGGCCTGCCGACGGAGCCCGGCCAGATCATGGTCACGACGGGAGCCCTGAGCGCGGCGTCGGTGGTCGCCCAGGCGTTCACCGGGCCGGGCGACCGGGTGCTCGTCGAGTCACCGGTCTACCCGAACGCCACGCTGGCGATCCGGCACAGCGGCGCCCGCCTCGCCGCCTCCCCCGTCGACCCGGACGGCTGGGACCTCGACGCCGCGGGCGCGGCGCTGCGACAGACGTCGCCGAAGCTCGCCTACCTGATCCCCGACTTCCAGAACCCGACCGGGCACCTGATGACCGACGAGCAGCGCGAGCGGTACGCCGCGCACCTGCGGCGGGCGCACACCGTCGCCGTGGTCGACGAGGCCCACCAGGCGCTGGCGCTCGAGGGTCAGGAGATGCCGGCGCCGTTCGCCTCCTTCGCGCCGGACACGATCACCCTCGGCAGCGCCAGCAAGAGCTTCTGGGGCGGGCTGCGGCTCGGCTGGATCCGCGCGCCGCGCGGGCAGATGGACCGGCTCACCCGGGCCCGGGTCGGCCTCGACCTCGGCGCGCCGGTGCTGGAGCAGCTGGCGCTCGAGCGCATCCTGGCCGACCCCGCCCCGGTCCTCGAGCCGCACCTCGCGCGGCTCCGCGAGCAGCGCGACGGGCTGGCCGCCTCCCTGCGCGAGCATCTGCCCGAGTGGCGGTTCCGGCTGCCCGCCGGCGGGCTGGCGATGTGGTGCGAGCTGCCGGTCCCGCTCGGCACCGCCGTCGCCGCCGAGGCCGAGCGGCTCGGTCTGATCGTCGCCCCCGGACCCGTCTTCGCGGCCGAGGGCGGACTCGACCAGTTCGTCCGGATCCCCTGGACCCGCCCGGTCGACGAGCTCGACGAGGCCGTCCGCCGGCTCGCCGAAGCGTGGTCCGTCGTACGCGACCGTCAGGGCACCGGCGCCCGCTCCCCCAGCCGGGTCATGGTCGCGTGACAACGCGGTTTCGAGACGGTTGCTGCGCAACCTCCTCAGACCAGCGATATCTCGGCGGTTGAGGAAGGCGCGCAGCGCCTGTCTGAAACCACCGGTCAGACGTCAGGTCAGGTCGACCGCGCGCACCGACCTGGCGTTGATGGAGGTCTCGATCTCCTGGAGCGTCTCGGCGGGGATGGCGCTGTCCACGGAGAGGGCGACCAGGGCGGAGCCGCCCTTGGCGTCGCGGGCGACCTGCATGCCGGCGATGTTGACGCCGGCGTCGCCGAGGATGCCGCCGACCACGCCGACCATGCCCGGGCGGTCCTCGTAGTTGAAGAAGGCGAGGTGCTCGGTCGGCTCGATGTCGACGTCGAAGCCGTTGATCTCGACCAGCCGCTCCTTCTGGCTGATCCCGATCAGGGTGCCGCTCACCGACACCTGCTCGCCGCTCGCGAGCGTGCCGCGGATCGTGATCAGGTTGCGGTGGTCGGGGCTCTCGGCGTCGGTCACGAGGCGTACGGCGGTGCCGCGCTCGGCCGCGAGCAGCGGGGCGTTCACGTAGGACACCTGGTCCTCGACGATGTCGGCGAACACGCCCTTGAGCGCGGCCAGCTCGAGCACCTTGACGTCGAACTCGGTGATCTCGCCGCGGACCTCCACGTCGATCTGCTGCGCCGCCTCGCCGGCCAGGCCGGTGAACACCCGGCCGAGCTTCTCGGTGAGCGGGATGCCGGGGCGCACGTCCTCGGCGATCACGCCGCCCTGCACGTTGACGGCGTCCGGGACCAGCTCGCCGGACAGCGCCAGCCGGACCGACCGCGCGACCGCGACGCCGGCCTTCTCCTGCGCCTCGTCGGTCGAGGCGCCGAGGTGCGGCGTGGCCACGACGTTCTCGAGCTCGAACAGCGGGCTGTCGGTGCACGGCTCCTTCGCGAAGACGTCGAGCCCCGCACCGGCGATCCGGCCCTCCTTGAGGGCGGCGTACAGCGCGGCCTCGTCGACGATGCCGCCGCGTGCGGCGTTGACGAGCACCAGCGACGGCTTGACCTTGTGCAGCTCGTCGTCGCCGATCAGGCCGACCGTCTCGGGGGTCTTGGGCAGGTGGACCGACATGAAGTCGGCCTCCGCGAGCAGGGTGTCGAGGTCGACGAGTCGCACGCCCATCTGCGCGGCGCGGCCGGCCTGGACGTAGGGGTCGTAGGCGATGACCTTCATGCCGAACGCCGAGAGCCGCTGCGCGACCAGGACGCCGATCCGGCCGAGTCCGACGATGCCGACGGTCTTCTCGTACAGCTCGATGCCGGTGTACTTCGACCGCTTCCACTCGCCGTTCTTCAGCGCGGCGTGCGCGGGCGAGATGTGCCGCGCGGCGGCGAGCATCAGGGCGACCGCCAGCTCGGCGGCCGAGACGATGTTGGAGGTCGGCGCGTTCACGACCATCACGCCGGACTGGGTCGCCGCCTTGACGTCGACGTTGTCCAGGCCGACGCCCGCGCGGGCGACGACCTTGAGCCGGGGGGCCGCCGCCAGCGCCTCGGCGTCGACCTTGGTCGCGGAGCGGACCAGGATGGCGTCGACGTCCGCGATGGCGGGCAGCAGCTCGGCGCGGTCGGCGCCGTTGCAGGTGCGGATCTCGAAGTCCGGGCCGAGTGCCGCGACGGTGGCCGGGCTCAGCTCTTCGGCGATGAGTACGACGGGCTTGCTCACAGCGATCCCCTTGATCGTGGTGCGTGGTTTCTGTGGACCGGCGCGCCCCTTGGCGAGGCGCGGACCTGGTCGTGCACGACGCTGTGCCCGGAGCGGCCACTGTACCGGACGGTCCCTGCACGGAAATGGGTTGTGTCGACCCGTGGCCGACCCGTTACCGTTCCCTCGTGGACCTCTCCTGACGACCCAGCCCTCCCACCTGCTGTGGGGCCGATCCTCGTCATCCCTGGAGCTCTCGTTGTCCACCACTCTCACCCTCACCGGACTCGGCGTCGCGTACGGCGCGCGCACCCTCGTCACCGGCCTCGACCTCGTCGTCTCAGATGGCGACGTGACCGCCCTGGTCGGCCCGAACGGCTCCGGCAAGTCCACGCTCATGCGCACCCTGGTCGGTGAGCTGCCGGTCGAGTCGGGCACGCGTCCGCCTCGCGCCCGCCGACGCGACGATCGGCTGGCTGCCGCAGGTCGCGCCCGACCCCGACGAGTCGCTGCTGGCCTACGCCCGGCGGCGTACCGGCGTCGCCGAGGCCGACCGCGCGCTGCACGCCGCGTCCGAGGCGCTGGCCGAGGAGCGGGCCGACGCCGACCACGCGTACGCCGACGCGCTCGAGCACTGGCTGCACCTCGGCGCGGCCGACCTCGAGGACCGGCTGCCCCAGGTCGCGGCCCAGGTCGGCCTCGACGTCGCGCCGGACCGGCCGCTCGGGTCGCTCTCGGGCGGGCAGACGGCGCGGGCGGCGCTGGTCGCGATCCTGCTCAGCAGGTACGACGTGCTGCTGCTCGACGAGCCGACCAACAACCTGGACGCCCGCGGCCTGGCCCTGATGGTGGACTTCGTGACCGGGCACGCCGGCCCGGTCCTGGTCGCCAGCCACGACCGGGCGTTCCTCGACCTGGTCACCACCTCGGTCGTGGAGCTGGACCTGCCGCAGCAGCGGATCGGCCACTACACGGGGAACTACTCCGACTTCGTGGAGGGCCGCGACCTCCAGCGCCGGCAGGCCCGCGACGCGTTCGAGCAGTACGCCGGCGCGCGCGACAACCTGGTCGCGCAGGCGCAGCAGCGGGCCGACTGGGCAGCGAAGGGCCGACGCCAGGTGGCGGCGGGCGGCGAGCCGGACAAGCACCAGCGGGAGAAGTTCAAGGCGCGTGCCGACCGGCAGGGCGCGAAGTCCGCGCGGCTCAGGAGCGCGGTCGACCGGCTCGACGTGGTGGAGCAGCCGCGCAAGGAGTGGGAGCTGCGCTACGCGATCGCCGCCGGCCCGGCCTCGGCCGAGGTGGTCGCGACCCTGGACCACGCCGAGGTGGTCCGCGGCGACTTCCGGCTCGGCCCGGTCGACCTGACCGTGGCCCGCGGGGACCGGATCGCGCTCGCGGGCGACAACGGGAGCGGCAAGTCCACCCTGCTCGCGGCGCTGCTGGACGACCTCCCGCTGGCGGCCGGCCGGCACACCCTCGGCACCCGGGTCCGGGTGGGCGTCATCGACCAGCAGCGCGCACTCCTCGACACCGACGAGCCGGTCGTCGACGTGGTCCGGGCCGAGCTCGGCGGTGCCGACAGCGGGCCCGACCGCGGCGAGGTCCGGACCCTGCTGGCGAAGTTCGGCCTCGGCGCCGAGCACGTCGACCGCCCCGCCCGCAGCCTGTCGATGGGCGAGCGCACCCGTGTCCTCATGGCGCTGTTCCAGGCGCGGGAGGTCAACGTGCTGGTGCTCGACGAGCCGACCAACCACCTCGACGTGCCGGCGATCGAGCAGCTCGAGTCGGCGCTCGCGGGCTACGAAGGGACGCTGCTCGTGGTCAGCCACGACCAGCGGTTCCTCGAGGCGGTCGGGGTGACCCGGCACCTGGTCGTGGAGGCCGGCCGGGTCAGCGAGGTCTGAGGCTACGGGCTGGCGCGGACGGCGCCGGTGCGGCCGAGGTCGAGCTGGCGGTCGAGCGCCTCGGTGAGGTGGGCGGCGTACTCGACGGTGACGTGCTGCAGGTCGCGGCGCGGCACGTAGTGCCCGATCACCGCGGGGCAGTCGGAGTCGACGCAGAACCACGGCGCGGTGTCGACGTACTCGGCGCCGGCGCTCTTGGCGCCCTTGCGCGCGGCGGCGATCACCCGCAATGACCACGGGTCGGCGGTGGTCATGCAGGTCTCCAGGGACCCGGACCGCTTGGACAGGCAGATGCTGCCCTGCTCCGGGGTCGCCGGGGGGTCGCCGATCAGGATCACGCGGTCGGAGTTCGGGGAGACCCGCTCGACCTGGCGGCGCATCCCCTGCTTGTACATCTTGGCCACCTGGTCGGGGTCCTTGACCTGGTTGCCGTCCTCGTCGGTCCAGCCCTCGGGGTTGACCGCCGAGCCGATGATGGTGACGTCGGGCTGCATCTCCTCGATCTGCCCGGCTGCCCAGTCCTGGAACTCCTCGCACTTGTAGCTCGGGCCGCTGCCGTCGCCCATCCACGGGGTGATGTCCGCGCCGGGGCAGCCGACCCGGACCAGGAAGTAGGCCTCGTAGCCGTACTTCTTGGCCAGGGTCTCGATCGCGGGGATCCACTGGCGGGCGTGGGAGTCGCCCACCACCACCAGGGTGCGCTCCCCGGACGTGTCGCCGCGGGGGCACAGCTTCCCCTCGTTGGCGGCGAAGGTGTACTCGCAGTCGCCGACGTCGGGCTTGTTGTCGTCGGTCGCCAGCGGCGACGGGGTCAGGCCGCGCGGGACGGCCATGCCGTTCTGCGCCGCCAGCACCGACGCCTGGACCAGGGCGATCTCGTCGGAGCCGCTGAAGTCGGGCTTCGGGTCGCCGGCCTGCTGGCCGTAGTGGTCGGTGGAGATCCAGCGCCCGCCACCGCCGGCCATGTTCTCGACGACCTGGTTGGCCGCGCCCATCACCGGCAGCACGAGGATGACCACGGCGGGGTAGAGCAGGAGGCCGCGCCGCGGCCGCAGCGACATGAACTTCATCCGGCGGAACGGGTTCTCGATCAGCACGTAGCTGAGGCCGGAGAGTCCGAGAGCCACGGTCAGCACGGCGAGGCCGGACCAGCCCGACACGGCGCCCCAGATGGACCCGGCGATGATCAGCGCCGGCCAGTGCCAGAGGTAGAAGGAGTACGACCAGTCGCCGACCACCCGCATCGGGGGCACCCCGAGCAGGCGCTGGGGACCCCAGGTGGCGGTGGTCAGGCCGCCGACGAGCAGCAGGGTGGTGCCGACGACGGGCACCGCGGCCGCGGAGCCGGGGAAGAGTGTGGACTCGTCGTAGACGACCGCGGCCCACAGCACCGCCACGAGGCCGACCCACGACAGCCCGGCCAGCACGTGTCGCGGTGCCTTCGTCAGCTGCGGGACCAGGCACGCGGCGAGCGCGCCGAGACCCAGCTCCCAGGCGCGGGTCAGCGGGGAGAAGTACGACGGGACGGCGTCGCTCTGGGTGTGCACCACCGACCAGGCGAACGACACGACCACGACGACCGCGAGCAGGCCCACGGCCCCGGAGCCGATCGACGAGCGCTTGCCGAGCCGGTTCGCGACCAGGCAGATGACCAGGATCAGCAGCGGCCAGACGAGGTAGAACTGCTCCTCGACCGCGAGCGACCAGAAGTGCTGGAGCGGCGAAGGGCAGCGCCTCGGCGTTGAAGTAGTCGGTGCCGTCGGAGGCGAACTTGAAGTTGGCCGCGAAGAAGGTCGCCCAGACCGCGTCCTCGATGGCCGACAGCGACTCGACGCCGCTCAGGAAGATGACGGAGGCCGCGATCGTGACCAGCAGCACGAAGGTCGCCGCGGGAAGGATCCGCCGCGCGCGCCGGGAGTAGAAGCCGACGAGCGAGATCCTGCCCTCGCGGGCCACCTCGGCCATGAGCAGCGAGGTGATCAGGAAGCCGGAGATGACGAAGAAGACGTCGACGCCGACGAAACCGCCGCTGAACGGGCCGACCGCCGCGTGGTCGAGCGCGACCAAGAGGACCGCGATGGCTCGCAGCCCCTGGATGTCAGCGCGAAACCCCTTCGGCACCAACCAATCCTAAATGTGCCGACATGGGCAGGCCAAAACGACATGCCCGCGTCAGGCGAACAGTGACTGCCCCACATACTCCCCCGGACCGACGCCGGGCGGAACCGCGAACAGGGCGCTGCCGGTGAACTTGAGGTACTCCATCAGCGCGTCCCGCTTCGACATCTTCAGCTGGAGCGGGATGAAGTGGGTGCGCGGGTCGCGCAGGTAGGCGAGGAAGAACAGCCCCGCGTTCAGACCGCCGATCGCGTCGGTGCCGTCCACGAAGTTGTAGCCCCGGCGCAGCATCCGGACGCCGCCGTTGAGGTCCGGGTGGACGGTCCGGACGTGGGAGTCCCAGCGCACGATCCGGCCGTTGCGCCCGCGCAGGTCGAAGTCCGGCTGGTCGAACTCCTCGCCGCCCGACACCGGCGCGCCGGTGTCCTTGGTGCGGCCGACGAAACCTTCCTGGTCCGCGAGCGGCTGCCGGTCCCAGACCTCGATCGTCATGTTGATCCGGCGTACGGCGAGGTAGGAGCCACCGGCCAGCCAGTCGCCGGCCGGGTCGTCGCCCTCGTGCACCCACACGTGCTCGTCGACGTCGTCGGTCTCCTCCGACTTGATGTTCATCGTCCCGTCCTTGAAGCCGAACAGGTTGCGCGGCGTGGACTGCGAGACCGAGGTCGTGGAGGTGCGCCCGAAGCCCGAGCTGGGACCAGCGCACCGCGACCGTGCCGAAGCCGATCCGGGCCAGGTTGCGGATGGCGTGCACCGCGACCTGAGGGTCGTCGGCGCAGGCCTGGACGCACAGGTCGCCGTAGGAGCGGTAGACGTCGATGTTGTCGCCCGGGAAGTGCGGGAGCTGCTCGAGCGCCTCCGGGCGCCGGTCGGCCAGGCCGAACCGGTCGTTGCCGTCCTCGTCGACGAACAGGGACGGCCCGAACCCGAAGGTCAGGGTGAGCCCCGACGGGGGCAGGCCGATCGACTCGCCGGTGTCGTCGGGCGGCAGGTCGTCGGCGCCCTCGACCGGCCCGATCGGGCCGGCGTACCCGCCCTTCGTCATCCGCTCGGCGGCCAGCGTCCACGCCTTCAGCAGCTCGACGAGGTCCTCCCGGGAGGAGGTGGTGACGTCGAACGCCGCGAAGTGGAGCCGGTCCTGGGCCTCCGTGGTGATGCCGGCCTGGTGCTCCCCGCGGAAGGGGTAGGTGCGCTCGCCGCGGGACGTCGACCCCGCGCCCTCGCCATCGTTGGCGAGGGCGATCGCGCCCGCACTGAGCGCGCCGACTCCGACGGCGGCGGCAGCACCGCCGCCGATGAGACCCCGCCTGGAGATCGAACGTCCGGCCATCGTCAGCCCAGCACCACTGCCGTCAGCCGGGACAGCGGCTCGGACAGTGCGTTGACCGCGTCGGCGAGCTGCTTGATCTCGTCCTGGGTGAGGTCGTCGTAGTAGGTGAAGCCGTCGCTCGTCTTCTGCGCGTCGAGCAGCACCTGGAGCTCGTCGAAGCGGGTCTCGAGCTCGGCGGCGAGGTCGGGGTCCCGGCGCTCCACGAGCGGCGCGACGCCTTCGTAGCCCACGCGGGCACCGTCGACGTTGGCCTGGAAGTCCCACAGGTCGGTGCGCGACCAGTACTCCTCCTCGCCGGTGACCTTGCCGGTGGCGACCTCCTCGAGCAGGCCGCGGGACCCGTTCGCGATCTGGTCGACGGTGAAGGTGAGGTCGTCGATCCGGGTGTCGAGGGTGGTCGTGTTCTTCATCAGGTCGTCAGCGTACGACGCCCGCTCCTCGTCGGTGAGCGCCTGGTACTCCGCCTCGGCGCGCGCCGGCCACAGGTCCTTCTCGATCAGGTGCCAGCCGGACCACTTCTGGCCGGGCTCGAGGTCGGCCTCACGAGCGTCCATCTTCGGGTCGAGGTCGCCGAAGGACTCGGCGACGGTCTCGATCCGCTCCCAGTGCACCCGCGCGTCGGCGTACAGGGCGCGGGCGGCCTCGTCGTCACCCGACTTGTAGAGGTCGACGAACTCCTGGGTCTTGACCACGAGCTGGTCGGACTGGTCCTGGACGTAGGACTTGTAGTTCGCGGTCGCCTGGTCGATCAGCTCCTGGTCGTCGGCCGAGACCTCGACCTCCTCGTCGGAGGCCGTGACCGTGAAGTCGGAGCGGATGCCCTGCCCCTTCATGCCGGGCTTGCAGGCGGTGACGTAGTCGCCCTCCGGTGCCGCGACGACCAGCTGCCGGTCGAGGTTCGGGCCGATGTTCTCGACCTCGCCGACGATCCGCAGGCCGTCCTCGCCGAGCAGGTAGAACTCGGTGACGTCCGAGCCGGAGTTGGTGACGTCGAAACGCAGGGTGCCGGCGGGCGCCTCCTCCGCCGAGAGGTCGCACGCGTCGTCGGACGAGGTGACCGCGATCGCGCGCGGGTCGCCCTCCTCCGGGTCGGCGTTCTCGGTGCACCCGGCGAGCACGGGCACGGCGAGCAGCAGGGCTGCGGGGAGGCTGAGACGGAGCAGGTTCATGGATCCTCGATCGTGCTGGTGGGGACGGGTCAGTTGTTGGTCGCGGTCGTGGGGACCGGGGGCGGTGCGCTGGGGTGGTTGCGGCGGCGGACCGACCGCAGGAACAGGAACATGACGGGCACGACGTAGAGCACCCAGGCCGCGGCCTCGAGCCAGGTGGTGGCCGGGCTGAAGTTGAAGATCCCCTTGAGCAGGGTGGCGTACCAGCTGCCGGGCTCGATCGTGTCGGAGACGTCGAAGGCGAGGTTGTTCAGGCCGGGCAGGACGCCTGCCTCCTGGAGGTCGTGGACGCCGTAGGACAGGACGCCGCCGGCGACCAGGATCAGGAACGCACCGGTCCAGGTGAAGAACTTGCTGAGGTTGATCTGGATCGCACCGCGGTAGAGCAGGTAGCCCAGCACGACGGCGGTGAGGATGCCGAGCGCGGCGCCGAGCAGCGGCTCCCAGGTCGGTGTCACCGAACCGACGGCCTCCCGGGTGGCGACCCGGGTCGCGGCCCAGAGGAAGAGCGCGGTCTCCAGGCCCTCACGGCCGACCGCGAGCATGGCGACCACGATCAGTGACCACCCGCCGCCCTCGGCGGCGTCGTCGATCTTGCCGCGGAGCTCGCCGCTGATGGTGCGTGCGGCGCGCGCCATCCAGAAGATCATCCAGGTGACGAAGCCGACCGCGACGATGGAGAGGGTGCCGCCGATCAGCTCCTGCGCCTCGAAGGTCAGGCCGCGCGGGCCGAACGTGAGTGCCGCGCCGAAGCCCAGGCTGACCGCCACCGCGATCGCCACGCCCGCCCAGATCCGGGGCAGCAGGTGGCGGCGATCGGTCTTGACGAGGTAGGCGACGAGGATGGTGACGACGAGCGCCGCCTCGAGGCCTTCACGCAGGCCGATCAGGTAGTTCGCGAGCACCGCGACAGACTATCGCTGCCGGGTTAGGAATGCCTAACCTATCTCGGGGAGCGTCACCAGGCGCAGCCGTCGGGTCCGCAGCCGTCGTCGGACGCCGCCCTGGAGGCTCGGCTCGCGCTCGTCCCAGGCGCGCCGGAGCACCTGACCGAACACCTCGGTCGGCTGCGGCGCCGGACACGCCGTACTTCTGGTCCACGACGAAGAACGGGACCCGGTTGCGCCGTAGCGTGCGCCCGGTCGATGTCCGCCTGGACGTCGCCGGCGTACTCGTCGGAGCCGAGCACGGCGTCGACGCGGGTCGGGTCGAGGCCGACTGCGACTCCGGCCTCGCGGAGCACGTCGTGGTCCGCGACGTTGCGGGTCTCGGTGAAGTACGCCGCGAGCAGGCGCTCCTTCAGCCGGCCCTGGTCGGTCCGGTCCCCCGCCTCGAGGGCGAGGTCGAGCAGCCGGTGGGCGTCGACGGTGTTGGCCGCTGGGCCTGGTGCAGCCGGAAGATCAGGCCCTCCTCGGCGGCGACCGCCTTCGATGCGGTCGACCATGGCGCCCAGCGTCGACCCCGCCGCCGTACTTGCGGCCGAGCATCTCGGGCACCGACCCGCTCGCCTCGCGGGGAGCGCCGGGGTCGAGCTGGAAGGAGTGCCAGACGACCTCGACGCGGTCCGCGTGCTCGAACTCGGCGAGCGCCTTCTCGAGCCGCCGCTTGCCGATGTAGCACCACGGACAGACGACGTCGGACCAGATGTCGATGCGCATGCCTGGAGAACGCGGACGCCCGCCGGCGGTGTTCCTTCCGGCGGGCGTCTGTGACGGAACTCAGCGAGTCGCGGTGCCCTCGACGTAGTCGCTGTCGTGCGACTTCACCCACGCCATCAGCTTGCGCAGCTCGCGGCCGGTGCCCTCGATCGGGTGCTGCTCGCCCTTGGCGCGCAGCTCCTTGAACTCCGGCCCGCCGGCGTCCTGGTCGTCGATGAACCGCTGGGCGAAGGAGCCGTTCTTGATGTCCTCGAGGACCGTCTTCATGTTCTCCTTCACCTCGGGCGTGATCACCCGCGGGCCGGAGACGTAGTCGCCGTACTCCGCGGTGTCGGAGACCGACCAGCGCTGCTTGGCGATGCCGCCCTCGTACATCAGGTCGACGATCAGCTTCAGCTCGTGCAGGCACTCGAAGTAGGCGACCTCCGGCTGGTAGCCGGCCTCGGTCAGCACCTCGAAGCCGTACTGCACCAGCTGGCTGGCGCCGCCGCAGAGGACGGCCTGCTCGCCGAACAGGTCGGTCTCGGTCTCCTCGGTGAACGTGGTCTTGATGCCGCCGGCGCGGAGGCCGCCGATCGCCTTCGCGTAGGAGAGGGCCAGGTCCCAGGCCTTGCCGGACGCGTCCTCCTCGACGGCGACCAGGACCGGCACGCCGCGGCCGTCGACGTACTCGCGGCGCACGAGGTGTCCGGGACCCTTGGGCGCGACCATGAACACGTCGACGCCGTCGGGCGGGGTGATGTAGCCGAACCGGATGTTGAAGCCGTGGCCGAAGACGAGGGTGTCGCCGGCGGTCAGGTTGGGCTCGACGGACTCGGCGTACAGCTTCCGCTGGACGTGGTCGGGCGCCAGGATCACGACGACGTCGGCCTCCTCCACCGCCTCCGCGGGGGTGAGCACGCGCAGACCCTCGGCCTCGGCCTTGGCGCGGCTCTTCGAGCCCTCGGGCAGGCCGACCCGGACGTCGACGCCCGAGTCGCGCAGCGACAGCGAGTGGGCGTGCCCCTGGCTGCCGTAGCCGAGGACCGCCACGTTCTTGCCCTGGATCAGGGACAGGTCGGCGTCGTCGTCGTAGAACATCTCAGCCACGGGGGCTCTCCTTCTTGGTGGATTCGTCTCGGGGTTGTTGGGGTTTTCTGACCGTTTGTGCGGCGTTGCAACCGGCACGAACGTCCGGGATCCCCGGTCAGCCGGGTATCCCGACCGGGCCTACCCGGTCGCCGCAGGGGGCGCCGGGATGGGGACGGGGCGGAGGGTGCGCTCGCTGATGGACCGCGAGCCGCGGCCGATGGCGACCATGCCGGACTGGACGAGCTCGCGGATCCCGAACGGCTCGACCACCTTGAGGAAGCCGGCCAGCTTCTCGGCGTTGCCGGTGACCTCGACGGTGACCGCGTCGGGCGCGACGTCGACCACGCGGGCCTTGAAGAGCTGTACGGCGTCGAGGACCTGCCCGCGGGACTCGACGTCCGCCTTGACCTTGACCAGCAGCAGCTCGCGGTTGACCGAGGCCGGGCCGTCGAGCTCGACGACCTTGATCACCTCGACCAGCTTGTTCAGCTGCTTGGTGACCTGCTCCAGCGGGGAGTCCTCGACCTTGACCACGATCGTCATCCGCGAGACCTCGGGGTGCTCGGTCGGGCCCACCGCCAGCGAGTCGATGTTGAACCCGCGACGGCTGAACAGGCCGGCGATCCGGGCGAGCACGCCGGGCTTGTTCTCCACCAGGACCGACAGCGTGTGCTTGCTCATCAGAGCTCGTCCTCCTCGAACTGAGGGCGCCAGGTCGCGGGCGTACTTGATCTCGTCGTTGCTGGTGCCGGCGGCGACCATCGGCCAGACCATCGCGTCGCGGTGCACCCGGAAGTCCACGACCACCGGGACGTCGTTGATCTCCATCGCCTTCTGGATGGTGGAGTCGACGTCCTCGGGGCTGTCGCAGGCGAGGCCGACGCAGCCGTAGGCCTCGGCCAGCTTCACGAAGTCGGGGATCCGCTTGCTGTGCAGGTCGGTGTTGGAGTAGCGCTCGTTGTAGAACAGCGTCTGCCACTGGCGGACCATGCCGAGCGACTCGTTGTTGATCACCGCGACCTTGATCGGGATCTTGTTGATCGCGCAGGTGGCGAGCTCCTGGTTGGTCATCTGGAAGCAGCCGTCGCCGTCGATCGCCCACACGACGTTGTCCGGGCAGCCGACCTGGGCGCCCATCGCGGCGGGGACGGCGAAGCCCATGGTGCCGAGCCCACCGGAGTTGATCCACTTGTTCGGCTGCTCGTAGCCGACGAAGTGCGCCGCCCACATCTGGTGCTGGCCGACGCCGGCGCAGAAGATCGCCTCCTCGCCGGCGAGCGCGCCGAGCCGCTCCATCACGAGCTGCGGGGCGAGCGAGCCGTCCTCGGGGTTGTCGTAGCCGAGCGGGTAGGTCTTCTTCACCCCGGCCAGGAAGTCGATCCAGCCCTCGTAGTCGCCGGTGTTGCCGGCGTCGGCCTCCGCCTTGAGGGCGACGACGAGGTCGCTGATCACCTCGCGGCAGTCGCCCACGATCGGGACGTCGGCGATCCGGTTCTTGCCGATCTCGGCGGGGTCGATGTCGGCGTGGATGATCCGCGCGCCGGGCGCGAAGGAGTCCAGGTTGCCGGTCACCCGGTCGTCGAACCGGGCACCCAGGCTGATGATCAGGTCGCTGCGCTGGAGCCCGGCGACGGCCGCGACCGTGCCGTGCATGCCGGGCATGCCGAGGTGCTGCGGGTGGCTGTCCGGGAACGCACCGCGCGCCATCAGGGTCGTGACGACCGGGATGCCGGTGAGCTCGGCGAGCACCGCGAGCTCGCGGGACGCGCGGGCGCGGATGGTGCCGCCGCCGACGTACAGGACCGGGCGGCGCGACTCGAGGATCAGCCGGGCCGCCTCGCGGATCTGCTTGGAGTGCGGGCGGGTCACCGGGCGGTAGCCGGGCAGGTGCAGCTCGGTCGGCCACTCGTACGTCGTGGTGGCCTGCAGCGCGGACTTGGCGACGTCGACCAGCACCGGGCCGGGCCGCCCGGTGGAGGCGATGTAGAACGCCTCCGCGATGGTGCGCGGGATCTCGGCCGGGTCGGTCACGAGGAAGTTGTGCTTGGTGATCGGCATCGTGATGCCGCGGATGTCCGCCTCCTGGAAGGCGTCCGTGCCGATCGCGGCCGCGCCGACCTGGCCGGTGACCGCGACCATCGGGACCGAGTCCATGTGCGCGTCGGCGAGGGGGGTGACCAGGTTGGTCGCGCCCGGGCCCGAGGTGGCCATGCACACGCCCACCCGGCCGGTCGCGGCGGCGTACCCCTGCGCGGCGTGGCCGGCGCCCTGCTCGTGCCGCACCAGGATGTGCCGGATCGTGCTGTCCATCAGCGGGTCGTACGCCGGGAGGATGGCGCCGCCGGGGATCCCGAAGATGTCCGTCGTGCCCGCAGCCTCCAGCGACCTGATCAGGCTCTGCGCACCGGTGATCGGCGTGCCCGTCATCTCGCTCATCGCTCTGCTTCCTCGTCAGTTCTGAGTCTGCCCAACAAAAAACCCCTCGGCCAGAGTGGCAACGAGGGGTGACGCGGGGGCTGGGTCCGTCGGACTCAGCTCACGCGTCGCGTGCGTACAAGAATCTCCGTGCGCATGCGGCAACCCTCGCCGCCTCCGCTCGTCGCCGTCAAGCAAGTCTGACAGCCGTCCCAACATCCGATACGCCGGTCCCACATGCTGGCGGACAGGTGGCGCTAGCCGATCTCCTCGGCCGCGAACCCGCTGACGGCGCGGGCCATCGAGACGTCGCGCGAGGTGACGCCGCCGGCGTCGTGGCTGGTCAGGGTGACCTCGACCTTGGGGTAGGTCAGCAGCAGGTCGGGGTGGTGGTTGGCCGACTCCGCGGCCTCGCCGATCTTGTTGACCAGGCGCAGGCCGGTGGCGAAGTCGCCGGTGTCGAAGCTGGCGTGCAGGGTGTCGTTCACGAACGTCCAGTCCGAGAGCCCCTCCCCTGCCACCTGGTCTGCGCTGAGGGTGGTCTTGTCGGTCATGGCAGTACCTCCTGTCCGATCGGGCCCGGGTTCCACGCGATCTCCCAGCGGAAGCCGTCGGGGTCACCGAAGTAACCGGTGTACCCACCCCACTCCCGCTCGACACCCTCGTGGACGGGGTCGGCTCCCGCGCGCCGGGCGGTCTCGAGCACCTCGTCGACCTCCTCGCGGGTGGGCACGTTGTGGGCGAGCGAGCACGGCGCGAGCCCGGGGCCACGACGGATCGGGCCGACCTCGGCCTCGTACTCCGCCTCCGCCCACAGCGACAGCAGGACGTGCTCGCCGACCTTGATCATCAGCACCTCGCCGGGCACGTCCATCGCCGCCTCCCAGCCGAGCCCGTCGATGTAGAAGGCCCGGGTGGCGTCCAGGTCACTGACGGCGAACGTGACGAAGCTGATCCGCTGGTCCATGCCTCTCACCCTTCAACCACCGGCGGTCGCGGTCAACTCGCTGAGCGACGTCCGCTGGGCTCCGGTCTCGTCGAAGTTGGCCGGGTCGAGCCAGCGCTCGTGGGCGTCCCGGACCCGCGGCCAGTCGGCATCGGTCATCGCGAACCAGTCGGTGTCGCGGTTGCGGCCCTTGTAGACCATCGCGTTGCGGAACCGGCCCTCGTAGGTGAAGCCGAGCCGCCGGGCCGCCCGCGCCGACGGCTCGTTGAGGCAGTCGAGCTTCCACTCGAACCGGCGGTAGCCGAGGTCGTCGAAGAGGTGCCGCGCGAGCAGGTGGATCGCCTCGGTGGCGGCACGGGTACGCCGCAGCGAGCGCGCGTAGAGGATCGCGCCGACCTCGGCCGACCCGTGCGCCGGGTCGACCCGCATCAGCGTGGCGATCCCGCGCCGGGCTGCCGGTGTCCGCCGGCACGAGCGCGAACGTGACGTCGAGCGGCCGGCTCGACCAGGCCTCGACCAGCGCCCGCATCCCGGCCTCGTCCGCGGGCCGCTCGTCGTGGCGGTAGGTCCAGCCCGCGTCGTCCTCCTCGGACGCGAGTGCCTCGAACAGCGCCGGCGCGTGCGCTTCGCCGACCGGCTCGAGGGTGACGTAGCGCCCGGCGAGCGTGGTGTGCGCGGGCGGCAGCCGCGGCGACCAGTCGGGGACCGGCTCGCCGATCGGCTGGCCGTGCTGGTTGGTGCGGGTCACCCCATCCGCTCCAGCTCGTCGCGCACGGCGAACAGCCCGCGGCGTACCTCCAGGAACGAGGTCGACAGCGGCGACAGCCCGATCCGTACGCCGTCGGGCTCGCGGAAGTCGGGGATCACGTCGCGCATCCACAGCGAGGCGGTGAGCTCCTTGGCCTTCGGGTGCAGCAGCGTCACGTGGCCACCGCGGAGGGCCGGGTCGCGCGGCGAGCCGATCCCGACGCCGAGCGGCGCGAGGATGTCGTCGGACAGCTCGATCGCGTACGCCGTCAGGGCCACCGACTTCTCGCGCAGCGCGTCGATCCCGACCTCGTCGATCAGCTCGATCATGTCCTCGACGGCGAACATGCCGAGGATCGACGGGGTCCCGGAGAGGAAGCGGCGGATGCCGGGGCTCGGCGCGTAGGTCGGCCCCATCAGGAACGGGTCGTCCGCGCCCATCCAGCCCTGGATCGGCTGGGTCAGCTCGTCGAGGTGGCGGGTGGCGACGTACAGGAAGGCGGGCGAGCCGGGACCGCCGTTGAGGTACTTGTAGGTGCAGCCGACGGCCAGGTCGACGTCCCACGCGTCCAGCTCGACGGGCAGCGACCCGACGGAGTGGCACAGGTCGAGCAGCACCAGGGCGCCGGCGTCGTGGGCGATCTCGGTGATCCGCGCGGCGTCCGCGATGTACGCCGACCGGTAGGCCACGTGGCTGAGCGTGACCAGCGCGGTCTGCGGGCCGACCACCTCGGCGACCTGCTCCGGGGTCACTCCCCCGTCGGGGTCGACCTCGATCCAGCGCAGGGTCAGCCCGAGCTCGGCGGCGACGCCCTGGGCGACGTACCGGTCGGTCGGGAAGTTGTCATGGTCGACGACGATCTCGGTGCGCCCGGGGCGGGCGGCGACGGCCGCCCGCATCAGCTTGTAGAGCAGGACCGTCGTCGAGTCGCCCACCGCGGTCTGTCCTGGCGCGGCGCCGAGGGCCACCCGCCCGAGGTCGTCGCCCACCTTGAGCGGCAGGTCGAACCACTTCTCGTCCCAGCCCCGGATCAGCCGGGCGCCCCAGCCCTGGTAGACGAAGTCGGCCAGGCCGTGCCCGGTCTTCTTCAGCGGCCGGCCCAGCGAGTTGCCGTCGAAGTAGACGAGCGGGGTGTCCGCGCCGACGAAGCGCTGGCGGTACTTGGCCAGCGGGTCGGTCCAGTCGAGCTCCTGCGGGTCGGTCACGCGCCCATGTCTACCGCAGCCGCGGCCACGGTCGGATCACTGGTAGCTGACGAACCTCACCGCCGGCCGGATCCGGCGTACGTCGGCGGCGTCGAAGCGGCGCACGTCCTCGTCGTAGAACAGCTTGAGGCCCATCGTGAACTGCTGCGGCCGAGCCAGCGCGTGGTACGTCGCGAGCTTCTGGCGGCGGGTGCCGAACCCGTCGGCGTGCAGCACCATGGCCAGTCCCGGCCGGTCCTTCACGCGGTCGACGTGGTTGACCATCGCGCTGCGGAACTGGTGCAGCACGAACAGCTTCTCGGGCAGCCCGGCCTGGCGGGTGAGCCGGTCCAGCCAGGCCGAGGTGCTGTTCACCTCGGACGCGTTGACCCGGCCGATCACGCCGGCCGGCACCTGCTTCGGGCCGACCCGCCACTCGGGGTCGAGGGCGAGCCCGACCCAGGGGTACTCCAGCGCCCAGGCCCACCGCCGCGCCACCTCGGGGAAGGTCGACCGTCCGGGCTGGAGGTCGAGCAGCAGGATCGCGCCGTGCCGGTGGGCGGCGTCGACGTACCGCTGGACCTCCGCGCGGGAGATGTCGTGGCTGTAGTCGCCGTCGGGGCCCGGGCCGCGGTCGGCGATGGTGACGATCAGCTCGTAGACCGGCTGGAGCTGCTCCCCCTGGCGACGAAAGGGACGCGCGGCGCGCATCACCCGCCGGTGCATCTCGGCCGGGGAGGTCTCGCCCAGGACGCCGAGCGCGCCGGTCCGCGCGGTGCCGTAGTAGGCGACGAGGAACCGGTCGTTCCCGAAGATCCGGGTGCCGCCGCCGGGCAGCTCGGCCGCCGCGTGGCTGACGGCCGCGTCCGCCGACGGCGAGGAGCTGGGCTTGTCCTTGCGCGGCTTGCGTGGCTTCTGGCGCTCCCGCTCGGTCGGGCCGTCCGACGGCGAGACCGTCGGCTGCCCCGGCTCCGGCGTCTGGTCCTCGGGCACCCGCCCGAGCCCGCCCGCGGCCGCGATGAAGGCGGCCATCGCGATGGCCACCAGGAAGAGGACCGGCCCCGTGTGGTCAGGGGGCTGCCCGGGGGTCACGGCCACTGGCCGCGCCCCTAGCCGCAGACCGCCCCGTGGGCGGCGCTCTGGACGACCTTGGCGTACTTCCCGAGCACCCCGCGGGTGTACTTCGGCGGGTTGGGCGTCCAGCCGACCTTGCGGTCCTCGACGTCGTCCATCTCCACGTCGAGGACCCGGTTGGCGACGTCGAGGGTGATCTGGTCGCCGTCCCGGAGGAACGCGATCGGCCCGCCGTCGCTGGCCTCGGGGGCGATGTGGCCGACGCAGAGCCCGGTGGTGCCGCCGCTGAACCGGCCGTCGGTGATCAGCAGGACGTCCTTGCCCAGGCCGGCGCCCTTGATCGCGCCGGTGATGGCGAGCATCTCGCGCATGCCCGGCCCACCCTTGGGGCCCTCGTAGCGGATCACGACCACGTCGCCGGCGGCGATCGTGCCGGCGGTCAGTGCGTCGAGCGCGGCCCGCTCGCCGTCGAAGACCCGGGCGGTGCCGGTGAACGTCGAGTCGTCGAACCCGGCCGACTTCACGACCGCGCCCTCCGGAGCCAGGGAGCCCTTGAGGATGGTCAGCCCGCCGGTCTTGTGGATCGGCTTGTCCATCGCCCGGATGATGTTGCCGTCGACGTCCGGCGGCGCGATGTCGGCGAGGTTCTCGGCCATGGTCCGCCCGGTCACGGTGAGCACGTCGCCGTGCATCAGCCCGGCGTCGAGCAGCGCCTTCATCACCATCGGGATGCCGCCGACCTTGTCGACGTCGTTCATCACGAAGCGGCCGAACGGCTTGAGGTCGCCGAGGTGCGGGACCTTGTCGCCGATCCGGTTGAAGTCGTCGATGGTCAGCTCGACCTCGGCCTCGCGGGCGATCGCGAGCAGGTGCAGGACGGCGTTGGTCGAGCCGCCGAGCGCCATCACCACGGCGATCGCGTTCTCGAACGCCTCCATGGTCATGATCTGGCGGGCGGTGATCCCCTGGCGCAGCATCCCGACGACCGCCTCGCCGGACCGGTGGGCGAACCCGTCGCGGCGCCGGTCGACGGCCGGCGGCGCGGCCGACCCGGGCAGGGACATGCCGAGCGCCTCGGCGACGGACGCCATCGTGTTGGCGGTGTACATGCCGCCGCAGGCGCCCTCGCCCGGGCAGATCGCGCGCTCGATCCGGTCCACCTCGGCGCGGCTGATCTTGCCGGCCAGGCAGGCGCCGACCGCCTCGAAGGCGTCGATGATCGTCACGTCCTGGCCGTCGACCTGGCCGGGCATGATCGAGCCGGCGTACAGGAAGACCGACGCCAGGTCGAGGCGGGCCGCGGCCATCAGCATCCCGGGCAGCGACTTGTCGCAGCCGGCGAGGAGCACCGAGCCGTCCAGCCGCTCGGCCATCATCACCGTCTCGACGGAGTCGGCGATCACCTCGCGCGACACCAGCGAGAAGTGCATGCCCTCGTGGCCCATCGAGATGCCGTCGGAGACGGAGATGGTGCCGAACTCCAGCGGGTAGCCACCCGCCGCGTGCACGCCGTTCTTGACCGCCTGCGCGAGCCGCTGCAGCGAGAGGTTGCAGGGCGTGATCTCGTTCCAGGACGACGCGACGCCGATCTGCGGCTTGGCCCAGTCGTCGTCGCCCATCCCGACGGCGCGGAGCATGCCGCGCGCTGCGGCCCTCTCGAGCCCGTCGGTGACGTCGCGGGAGCGGGGCTTGATGTCCGGGGCCTGCTGGTCTGGCATGTCGCGAGCCTAGTCGCTGGCCCGAGACGGTCAAGCCGGCTGTTCAGCGTTCGCCTTGAGCCGGGCCAGCCCCTTCTCCATGTCCTTGCCGACGAACTTCTCCATGCTGAAGACCTTCGTGAACAGCGCCGGCCATGCCGGTGTTCTCGCCGGTCATCCGCCAGGTCACCTCGGTGCCGTCGCCGGTGGCGCCGAGGCTGAAGAACACGTCGTTGGTGGCCTTCCACGGCTTGAGGAAGGACAGCTTCACCGCGATCCGCTCGGGGATCGACTCCGTGATCGCCATGCTCCCCTGGCCGGCCTTGCGGTTGCCGGACCAGGCGTAGCTGGCGCCGACGCCGGCGTCCGGCCCGGTGTAGGTGCGCTGGAGGTCGGGGTCGACGTCCTCCCACGGCGACCACTTGGTCCACTCGTGGAAGTCGTTGATCAGGGCGTGGATCGTGGCGGCTTCCGCCTGGATGGTGGCGGACCGGGTCACCTCGAAGCTGCTCATGCCGGCACCCTAGATCGCGGCCGCCCGCACGACCATCACGTCGGGCAGGTCGCTCGCCAGCTGCCGCCAGGTCTCGCCGGAGTCGGCCGAGCCCCAGACGCCGCCGTTGCGCGCGCCGAAGTAGATGCCGGCCTCGGGGTGCTGGTCGGCGCACATCGCGTCGCGCATCACCGCGACGTAGAACGAGTCGGGCAGGCCCTCGCCCAGCTCCTCCCACGAGCCGCCGGCGTCCTTCGAGCGCCAGACCCGGGCCTTGGCGTCCGGCGGGTAGCGGCGGTCGCCGCCGTTGATGGGGAAGACGAAGACGGTGTCCGGCTCGTGCGGGTGCACCAGGATCGAGAAGCCGAACTCCGCGGGCAGCCCGTCGGCGATCGACTCCCAGCTGGCTCCGTGGTCGTCGGAGCGGTAGACGCCGCCGTGGTTCTGCAGGAAGAGCCGCTCCGGTCGGGACGGGTGCCGCGAGACCTTGTGCACGCACTGGCCGAACTCGGGGTACTGCTGGCCCTCGGGCATGAACTCGGCCTTGATGCCGTGGTTGCGCGGCTCCCAGGACTTCCCGCCGTCGTTGGTCTGGTAGACGCCGCCGGTCGACAGCGCGGCCGTGACCGAGCTCGGGTCGGTCGGGTGCGGGAGGATCGTGTGGAAGGCCTGCCCGCCGAAGCCGGCGTTCCACTCCGGTCGGTGCGGGTGGTCCCACAGCGCCTGCTCGAGCGTGAACGTCTCGCCACCGTCGGTCGACTTGAAGACCGCGCCCGGCTCGGTGCCGGCGTAGACCACGCCGTCCTCGGCGCCGGGGACCAGCTGCCAGACCCGCTCGACCTTCGCGTCGGCGCCCTCGGGGAACTTCACCGCGCCGTTCGGGGTCTCCTGCCAGGACGCGCCGAGGTCGTCGGAGCGCCACACCTGCGGCCCCAGCCAGCTCGACGACGCGCCGGCCAGCAGCCGCGGCCGGTCGCCGCGGGTGTCGACCATGCAGGAGTAGACCTCCTCCATGTCGAAGTGCGGGCCGGTGAACTCCCACTCCTCGCGCCGGTCGTCGGACCGTCCCAGCCACAGTCCCTTGCGTGTGCCCACCATCAGGATCGTGCCCACGTGCTCCACCTCTCTCGTCTCCGCATCATCACACCAGTGGCCACCGACAGGCAGCCCCTCACGTGAGTACGTCGCCGCCCGCGACGGGGAATCGACACCTCACCCATAGATTGACCCGGTGACCTCCCGAATCTCACCGGTCTGGCTGGTGCTGTTCGGGATTCTCTCCGTCCAGTTCGGGGCCGGGATCGCGAAGGACCTCTTCGACGAGATCTCGCCGACGTCCATGGTCTGGCTCCGCCTGGTGGCCAGCGCGGTCGTGCTGGCGGCGTTCGCCCGGCCGGTGCTCCGCGGCCGGAGCCGCGACGACTGGCTGGTCGCCCTCGGCTTCGGGGTGACCCTCGGCGGCATGAACTGGGCGATCTACCAGTCGTTCGCCCGGATCCCGCTCGGGCTGGCGGTCACCATCGAGTTCGTCGGGCCGCTCAGCCTGGCGCTGCTCGGGTCCCGCCGCCCCCGGGACCTGCTCTGGGTGGCGCTGGCCGCGCTCGGCGTCGGCCTGCTGGGCTTCGGAAGCGGCGACATCAACGTCGCCGGCGTCGCGTTCGCGCTGGTCGCCGGCGCCGCTGTGGGCGGCGTACATCCTGCTGAGCGCGCAGACCGGACGGCGCTGGCCGGGCCTGGACGGCCTCGCCGTCGCGAGCGTGATCGCCACGGTGATGCTCACGCCCGCGGCCCTCTATGTCGGGGGCGGCAGCCTGCTGGACCCGCGGGTGATCGCGCTCGGCGCCGCCGTCGGCCTGCTGAGCTCGGTCATCCCCTACAGCTGCGAGATCACCGCGCTGCGCACCATCCGCCCGGCCGTGTTCAGCATCCTGATGAGCCTGGAGCCGGCCGTGGCCGCCCTGGTCGGCATCGTCGTCCTCCAGGAGTTCCTCAGTCCGCTGCAGTGGCTGGCCGTCACCTGCGTCATCGTGGCGAGCGTGGGCGCGACCCGCACCAGCAGCGTGATCGAGCAGCCCGTGCCGGACTAGTCCGGTCTTCCTTCCCGGCGTAGTTCACGCAAACGTCACACGAGGTTGACCCGGGTGACGCACCCGGCTCCTAGGTTCTTCGGTGTACGGAGTCCGGATGGGAAGAAGCTGCCGATGTTCGCGAGCTGGATCGAACGCCTGGCCGTCGCTTCGCAGCAGACGGCCCGACGCAACGCCATGATCGCTTCGACCGCCCTCACGCAGCGGCGGGCGGAGCTGATCGATGTCGAGGACTTCCTCGCCTCCCTCGGCGAGGACTCGACACCAGAAGTCGCAGCTCACGCTGCGCACGGCTAGGAAGCAGCCGGGCGGCCCTGCTGATGCGCAGCGGGGCCTGGGCCGCCCGGCCTGCTCCTGGGCAGGTCGCTCGCAGGGGACGGTGGGCGACGGCAGAGCCCACCGGCGGCAACCTCCCTACGCCGGTGGGCTCTGCCACACCTCCCCCAACCGGGCCATTGACTCCGGCACAATCGGGCCATGCCCGCTTCCGCAGCCCGCACCGCCGGTGACACCCGGATCGCGTACGACGACGTCCTGTCCGACGACGGGACCCGCCTGCGGGCGTGGACCAACGACCCCGACGGGCTGCTCGACGGCCCCACGGTCCTGCTCTGCAACGGCCTCGGCACCGGCGCGTTCACCTGGCCGGCGCTCCTCGAGCCGGACTGCGGCGTGCGCGTCGTCTCCTGGAACCACCGCGGCACCGGCGGCTCGGACCGGCCCGTCGATCCCCACCGCGTGGGCATCGAGGAGTTCGTCGAGGACGCGCTCTCGATCATGGACCACTACGGCGTCGACCGGACCGTGCTCATGGGCTGGTCGATGGGCGTCAACACCATGTTCGAGCTCGCGGTCCGCAACCCCGAGCGGGTCACCGGCCTGTTCGCGGTGGCGGGCGTCCCGGGCGACACGTTCGCGACCATGCTCGGGCCGCTCCGGCTCCCCCACGTCGCCGCCCGCGCGATCACGGTCAACCTCTCCCGCGCGCTGAAGTACACCGGCAAGGCGCTCACCCCGATCACCACCCGGCTCCCGGTCGGGCCGAAGGCGATCGCCGTGCTCACCCACTCCGGGTTCATGCTCCCGGTCCCCGACCCGGAGCTGGCGGCCGCCGCCGTGAAGGAGTTCCTGGCCACGCCGGTCGACTGGTACTTCCACCTCGCCCTGCGTACGTCGACCCACGCCCGGGTCCGCCTCAGCAACATCTCGGTCCCGGCCGTGTTCGTCGCCGCCACCTGGGACGTCCTCTCCGGCGCCCGCGACATGGCGACCGCAGCGGCGCGGATCCCGGGAGCGACGTACGTCGAGCTCCGCGGCAGCCACTTCATCCAGATGGAGCAGCCGGAAGCGGTGCACGAGCTGCTGCTCGAGTTCCTGGAGCAGGTGGGCTGACGTGCGGCGGGGGGCCGTTCTCGTCGCGGCCGCGGCGCTGGTGCTCTCCGCCTGCTCCGACGACGAGGCCGACCCCGGTCCCGGGACGATCACCGCCGAGCCCAGCGCCACCGAGAGCACTCCGCCGAGCGACCCGTCGAGCGACGCCAGCCCGAGCGACAAACCGGGCGCGCCACGCGTGGTCGACACGATCGCCGACGGGCTGTCCGTGCCCTGGGGCCTCGCATTCCTGCCCGACGGCACCGCCGTCGTCACCGAGCGCGACACCCGGCGGGTGCTGACGGTCGACGACCGCGGCCGGGTGACGGAGGTCGGCAGCATCCCCGAGGCCGCGCCGTTCGAGGAGGCCGGCCTGCTCGGGGTGGCGGTGCCGCCGGACTGGCGGCCGGGCGGGTTCCTCTACTTCTACGCCAGCACCGACAGCGACAACCGGATCGTGCGGGCGACCTACCGCGACGGGTCGCTGGGGCCGACCGAGGTGGTCCTGGAAGGCATCCCCCACGGCGCGATCCACGACGGCGGCCGGCTGGCGTTCGGCCCCGACGGCTACCTCTACGCGTCGACCGGCGAGACCGGCCTGGGCGAGCTCGCCCAGGACCGCGGCTCGCTCGGCGGGAAGATCCTGCGGATCACCATCGACGGCGACCCCGCGCCGGGCAACCCCGACCCCGACTCACCGATCTGGACGTGGGGGCACCGCAACGTGCAGGGCCTCGCGTTCGACGACGGCGACCGGCTGTGGGCCTCGGAGTTCGGCTACAACACCTTCGACGAGCTCAACCTGATCGAGAAGGGCAACAACTACGGCTGGCCGGAGGCCGAGGGCCGCGGCGACGACCCCGACTTCACCAACCCGCAGGTCGTCTGGAACACCGACGAGGCCTCGCCGTCCGGGCTCGCCTACCTCGACGGGCAGCTGTGGCTGGCCGCGCTCAAGGGCGAGCGGCTGTGGCGGGTCGACGTGAAGGGCGACCGGGCCAGCAGCCCGACCGACTTCTTCGTCGGCCGCTACGGCCGGCTGCGCACCGTGGTCGCGGCCCCCGACGGCAACCTCTGGGTGACCACGTCGAACAAGGACGGCCGCGGCACGCCCGGCCCGAAGGACGACCAGATCCTGGTCATCGATCCGTGCTGACCGCGGTCGTGACCGTGGCCCGGCGGGCGGCCCGGCGGAGCGTGGTGAGCACGGCCGGCCCCAGCACCACCAGGAGGACGGCGTTCGTGATCGCGCGGCCGGTGTCGAACGAGCCGGTCGACGTGAGCAGGGTGTAGACGAGGAACCGCTGGAGGTTCTCGACCATCGGCGCCCCCACGACGTACGACAGCGAGCCCTCGTGGCCGGACACCTCGACGCCGAGCAGGAACGGCCAGCCGGAGAGGTTCATGAACAGGCCGTAGGCGTACGCCGAGATCACGCCGTACACCACGAGCATCGCGATCTCGGCCTTCCCGGTGAACCGTCGCGGCAGCAGCCCGGCGCCCATCCCGACCCAGGCGGCGACCAGCATCTGGTAGGGCAGCCAGGGGCCGACGCCGGCCGTCAGCAGCGCGGAGGCGAACAGCGACGTGCAGCCGAGCACGAAGCCGAACCCGGGGCCGAAGACCCGGCCGGCGACGATGAGCAGGAAGAACACCAGCTCGACGCCGCCGGTGCCGGCCGAGACGCCGCGCAGGATCGCGTTGACCGCGCTGAGCACCCCGAGGATGGCCAGCACCCGCGGGTCGAGCCCGCCCTCGCTGACCTCGGCGAGGACGACGGCGATGACGAGCGGCAGCAGCGCGAGGAACAGGAACGGCGGGTCGACCCGGGTGGTGGTGTCGTCCACCCGCAGCAGCAGCGGCCAGATCAGCATCATCAGGCCCGCGACCGAGGCGATCGCGAGGACGACGGCGGAGCGCGGGGTGAGCGCGACGGCGCGGTTCACAGCACTCATCCCCGGGCCGCCATCCGGTCCGCGACCTCGTCCACGGAGAGCCAGGGCGGGCCGAGCACCTTCGTCACCTGCGGGGCGAAGGCCGGCGACTCGGCGACCACGCGGCGCACCGGGCCCTCGGAGACGACCTCGCCGTCGGCCAGCACCACGACGTCGTCGGCGACCTGGGCCACGAACTCGACGTCGTGCGTCGCCACGAGTACGGCGTGCCCGTCCGCGGCGAGCGTGCGCAGGATGTCGGCCAGCGCCCGCTTCGCGGCGTAGTCGAGCCCGCGGGTCGGCTCGTCGAGCAGCACCACCGTCGGCTCCCCCGCGAGCACGATCGCCAGCGCGAGCGCGAGCCGCTGCCCCTCGGACAGGTCGCGCGGGTGCTGGTCGTCGGGGATGCCCGGGCACCAGCCGGTCCAGGATCGTCCGGCAGGCCCCGCTGCCGCCGTCGGCAGACGCGCACTCCTCGGCGACCGTCTCGAGGTAGAGCAGGTCGGCCGCGGTCTGCGGCACCAGGCCGACCAGCGCGCGGCGCGACGCCGGCTCCAGGTCGGCCGGGTCGGCGCCGCCGGCGTCGACGCTGCCGCCGTTGCGGCGTCCGCCGCCCTGGACCGCCCAGAGCAGGGAGGACTTCCCGGACCCGTTGCGCCCCATGAGAGCGGTGACCCGCCCGGTGTGCAGGGACAGGTCGACACCCCGCAGCGCCACGTGCTGGCCGTGCACGACCCGCAGCCCGCGACCCGCCAGGGCCACCGGCGAGTCGGGCGCGGCCAGGTCCTGCGGCGGCTCTCCGAGGGCGAGGGACCCGGCGAGCCGGCGTGCCTCGCGGACGGTGAGCGGCAGCGGACGCCAGCCGGCGACCCGGCCCAGCTCCACGATGGGCGGCACCACCGGCGAGTGCTCGAGCAGGTCGGCGGGCTCACCGACGCTGACCCGTCCGTCGCCGGAGAGGAGGCACATCCGGTCCGCGAACGGCACCACCCGCTCGAGGCGGTGCTCGGCCAGCAGCACGGAGACGCCGACGTCGTGCACGAGCCGGGTCAGGGTGGCCAGCACCTCCTCGGCGGCGGTCGGGTCGAGCGCCGAGGTCGGCTCGTCGAGGACCAGGATCCGGGGGTGCATGGTGAGCACGGAGCCGATCGCGACCCGCTGCTGCTGCCCGCCGGACAGGGTGCGCAGGTCGCGGGAGCGGAGGTCCGCGATGCCGAGCAGGTCGAGCGTCTCCTCGACCCGGCGGCGCATGGTCGCGGGCTCCAGGCCGAGCTGCTCCATCCCGTAGGCCAGCTCCTCCTCGACGGTGTCGGTGACGAAGCCGGCGACCGGGTCCTGCCCGACGTACCCGACGACGTGCGCGCGCTCGCGCGGCGGCGTGCGCACGATGCTGGCGCCGTCGAGGAGTACGTCGCCGCGCAGCTCGCCCCCGCTGAACCGCGGCACCAGCCCGGTGACCACGCCGAGCAGCGTGGACTTGCCGACCCCGGTCGGCCCGGACACCACGACCAGCTCGCTCTCGTCGATGGTGAGGTCGACGTCGCGCAGGACGACGGAGTCGTCGTAGGCGAAGGTGATGTCGCGCAGCTCGATCACACCGTCACCTCCCGGGGCCGCGTCGCGTGGAACGGTACGGCAGCCGGCGGCGCGCACAGGCCGCCCGCCAGCCCGACCGCGGTCCCGAGCAGCGCCAGCAGGCTGACCTGGGGTACGGCGTCGAGCGGCGGGTAGGCGATCAGCGGCTGGTGCCCGGCGACGTACCAGCCGACGATGCCGGTGACGACGCCGGAGGCGGCGACCACCAGCTCGGGTGCCCGCCAGCGGTCCGGGCGGTAGCGGCTGCGGTGCACCTGCCGACCGGCGCTGGCGAGGCCGGCGACGGCGACGAGCACGCCCAGGCCCAGCATCGGGAGCGCCAGGAGTCTCGGGGCGGTCTGGTCGAGGGCGGCGTAGACGCCGACACAGATGCCGCAGAGCCCGGCGAGCATCAGCGCACCGGTACGCCGGCGCTGGGCCGGGGTCAGCCCGGTGGTGCGGCCGTAGCCGCGGGTGTCCATGCCGGCGGCCAGCGCGAGCGACCGCTCGAGGGCGTCCTCGAGCACGGGCACGAGGATCCTGCGGAGCCGGCCGATCCGGCCGGTCTCCCCGGCGCGCAGGCTCTGCGCGGCCCGGACCCGGCGCACGCTGTCGGCGAACTGCGGCAGCACGGTGACGGCGACGACCAGCGCGGTGCCGATCTCGTAGAGGGCGGGCGGCACCGAGCGCAGCAGCCGCTTCGGGTTGGCCAGCGAGTTGGCGGCACCGATGCAGATCACCAGCGTGGCCAGGCGGAGCCCGTCGTACAGGCCGGCGAGCAGCCCCTCCAGGGTCAGCGGGCCGAGCAGCCGGATCCCGGCCACCCAGTCGGGCAGCGGGATCTCGGGCAGGTCGATCAGCACGGTGCCGAAGCCGTATCCGAAGATGATCCGGAACACGACCCGGACCACGACGATCACCACGCCCACCCAGACGTAGAGCCGGAACGACCCGGCCCACGGCTGGTCCGACCGCCGGGCCATCACGACGACCGACGCGACGCCCACCAGCATCAGCAGCAGGAACGGGTTGGTCGTGAACGACGCCGCGGTGGAGAGCCCGAGCGCCCACACCCACCAGGCCACCGGGTGCAGGTCTCGGGGCAGCCTGGCCGAGGGCATCAGGGCGAGGCCCTCCTGCGGACCAGTGCCACCACCCCAGCTGCTGCGAACAGCACGCCGATCCCGACCGGGGCGATCCAGGCGGGCAGCCCTTCGTCGGCGTCCGGGGCCGGAGGTTCGGCGGTCGGCGCTGCCTCGGCGGTCTCGGACGGGGAGGCCTCCGCCTCGGCCGGCTCGGCGTCCTCGCCGTCGGCCTTGTCGCCCTGCTTGTCGGCCTTGTCGTCGTTCTTCTTGCCGGGCTTGTCCGTCTTGTCGCCCTTGGCGGGCTTCGTGGGGTCGGCGGACGGCGAGGCCGACGGGGTGTCACCCGGCGCGGACGACTCCGGGTCGCCCGGACCCGAGGGACCACCACCGCCCCCCTTGTCGCCACCCCCCTTGTCGTCGCCACCGGGGCCGTCGCCCGACGGCGGGTCCGACGGCTCGGGCTCGTCCGGCGAGGCCGGCGGGGCTCCGGGTGCGTCGGTGCCGCCGCCGTTCTGCCACGCGAACGCGACCGAGCCGCCGTCGGGGATGTTCAGGCTGTCCACTCCCTCCGACGAGTAGCTCCAGCCGGACCCGTCGTCGGACCAGAACAGGCCCCAGTAGGCGTCGGCGGGCGGCATGGCCTGACAGCCGGCGTCGCCGGGAAGCCCGTCGACCTTGCAGATCGCACCCGGGAACCGGGAGACCCGGGTCAGGTTGTGGTGCACCTCGAACAGCGACGCGGCCGAGTCGCCACCGCCGCCGGGCACGCAGGTCGTCTCGATCCCGCCACCGACGCCGCCGAAGTCGACCACGACGGTCACCCCCGTCGTGGTCGGGCAGGCGGCCGCCTGCGCCGGGAGGGGTACGGCGAGCCCCGCCGCCGCGGTCAGGACCGCGGCGGCGACGAGGCGTGCGAAGCGGGCCATGGTCAGCGAGTCACCGTGAACGTCTGGTTGCCTCGGCGGGTGATGAACTGACCCACCACCTGCACAGGTGCCTCGCCACGGGCGCCGGTCACCTTGAAGCGGCCCGTGAACTTGCCGTTGGCGTTGGCCTCGCCGGCGTCGACCTTCTCCCCACGGAACTTGACCCTGACCTGTTCGCCCGGCTCGAGTCCGGTGACCCGGACCACCTGCTCGTCGCCCTTGGCGACCGAGCGCTTGAGGGTGAACGGCACCTTCAGCTCACCGAGCACCGTCATCGTGTCGCGAGGCTGGTCGCCGAGGCGGACCAGCTTGTAGGTGTAGGTGCCCGTCTTGCCGGCCACCTTCATCTGGACCTCGGTGGGCGCGCCGCCGCGGACGATCTCGGCGACGCCGTTGCCCTGCAGGCAGGCCCGCTCACCCGTCGCGAGTCCCTCGACGGTGATGGCCTGCTCGCTGCTGCCCCGGACGAACCCGTCCGGCGCGTCGACCGTGGCGTCTCCGACCGTCTGCGGGTCGGTCACCCACTGCAGGGCGGGCAACGCCTGGGCGGTGGCGCGGCGCCACTGGTCCTCGGCCGCCGGCGTGATCCCGTCGGCGTGGCCCTCGTCGAACGCGTCCGGGTCGTAGGCGATGGCGCCGGTCTCGCCGGCCAGCCCCGAGCTCGAGCAGTTGCCGAGCCGGGTGCTCTGCTGGTCGGCCAGCCAGTCAGCGGCAGCGACGGCCGCCTCCTCCTGGCCCGAGGCGCCCAGCGCCTGGGCGGCCAGGCCCGTGCTGTTGGAGTTCGGCACGTCGGTGCTGGTGCCGCCGTTGAACGAGCCGTCGGCGTTCTGGGCGTCGAGCAGCCAGGCGACGGCGTCGTCCAGCGCGGCCTCCACGTCCGGATCGGCTGCCTGCGCCTGGAGCGCGAGCACCACGAGCGCGGTGGCGTCCGGGTCGGCCGGGCTCTCCTCGGGTGCGCCGGTGTCGCAGGTCTGGCCGGCCTCGGTCTTGTCCGGGTTGAAGTTCAGCCGGAAGAAGCCCTCGGCGCACTGCTGCGCGAGCAGGAAGTCGGTCGCGTCGGCGGCGCGGTCGGACCCAGCCGCGGCCAGCCCCTGCGCGGCGTACGCCTGGCCGACCACGTTCGCGGAGTCCGTGAAGCTCGTGTCGTCCTGGATCCGGCCGTCGATCGGCGCGGCCGTCGCGACCCGGCCCTCGAGAAGGACCGGAAGGTTCTGACCGCCGAAGTCGGTGACCGACGAGTCCGCCGCCTGGGCGAGCACGAGTGCCTTGGCCAGAGACCCGGCGTACGTGTCGGGGAAGCCCTCGAAGCGGTACCAGTTGGTGTCCGCCAGGGGCTCGATCGCGTCGGTGATGTTGTCCGCGGCAGCGTCCTCGCCGATGGCACGCAGGCCGAACGCGATGTCGGCCGAGAGGCCGACGTCGTCGAAGTTGAACGCGTTGTTGTGCACGATGCCGCCGGTCAGCTGGGCCTTGAGCCAGCGGGCGCCCCCCTGCACCTGCGCCGACGTCGGATCGGGGGCTGCGGTGGCCGGGGCCGCCGCGATCGTGAGACCCGAGATCGTGAGCGCCGGAACGGCCAGGATACAGGCCGGCTCGACGGAGGCTGAGACGCGATGGCATGGCTTCCTTCCCGCTGCAACACGGCGGGGGCGCCCGGGGCCGGGATCCACCCGCTGCTTTCCTCGACAGCGTGTGTTCAGGACGCGTCGTCGTGGGTGCTCCGGCTCGCAGCCCCGAACGTTTCGAGGCGGCCTACGGTTGCGGGTCAGCGCCGGATTCGGACCGGCTTCCCCCTGCGACGGGCGTGATGAGTTGGTGTGCGGGCGCAGCCTACCAACTGGGTCGTCCGCTTCACGGGGTGCTCTAGCCCCCGTGAAGCGGACGACTCAGCTCAGCTTCTCCAGGATGAGCTCGCGGACCCGGCCGGCGTCGGCCTGGCCGCGCATCTCCTTCATCACCGCGCCGATCAGCGCACCCGCAGCGGCGACCTTGCCGTCGCGGATCTTGTCGGCGACGTCGGGGTTGGCGGCGATCGCGTTGTCGACCGCGGCGCTCAGGGCGCCGTCGTCGGACACGATGGCCAGGTCGCGGGCGGCGATGATCTGGTCCGGCGTCCCCTCGCCGGCGAGCAGGCCGTCGAAGACCTGGCGGGCGAGCTTGTCGTTGAGCTTGCCCTCGTCGACCAGCGCCTGCACGCGGGCCACGTCGCCGGGAGTCACCGAGAGCTCGGTCAGCTCCGTGCCGGCCTCGTTCGCCCGCCGGGCCATCTCGCCGAGCCACCACTTGCGGGCGGCCTGCGGGGTGGTGCCGGCGACGATGGTCTTCTCGACCAGCATCAACGCGCCGGCACCCACGGTGTCGCGCATCTCGAGGTCGGAGAAGCCCCACTCCTGCTGGAGCCGGGCCCGCTGCTCGCGCGGCGGCTCGGGCAGGTGCTCCTTGAGCTGGTGCACCCAGTCGCGGTCGGGCGCGACCGGGACCAGGTCGGGCTCCGGGAAGTAGCGGTAGTCCTCGGCGTCGGACTTCTCCCGGCCGCTGGTGGTGATGCCGGTGTCCTCGTGCCAGTGCCGGGTCTCCTGGAGGATCGAGTCGCCACCGTCGAGGATCGCGGCGTGCCGCTGCATCTCGTAGCGCACCGCCCGCTCGACCGAGCGGAGCGAGTTGACGTTCTTCGTCTCGGTCCGGGTCGCCGAGCTTGTCGGCGTCCTTCGGGGCCAGGGACAGGTTGACGTCGCAGCGCAGGGACCCCTGCTCCATCCGGACGTCGGACACACCCAGGCCCAGCAGCAGGTCGCGCAGCTGCCCGACGTACGCCTTGGCGACCAGCGGCGCCTTCTCGCCGGTGCCGAGGATCGGCTTGGTGACGATCTCGATCAGGGGGATGCCGGCGCGGTTGTAGTCGACCAGGGAGTAGTCGGCGCCGTGGATCCGGCCGGTGGAGCCGCCGACGTGCAGCGACTTGCCGGTGTCCTCCTCCATGTGCGCGCGCTCGATCTCGATCCGGAACGTCTCACCGTTCGCCCCCTCATCAACCTCGACCTCGGTCCAGCCCTCGAATGCGATCGGCTCGTCGTACTGGGAGGTCTGGAAGTTCTTCGGCATGTCCGGGTAGAAGTAGTTCTTCCGCGCGAACCGGCACCACTCGGCGATCTCGCAGTTGAGCGCCAGCCCGATCCGGATCGCCGACTCGACGGCCTTGCCGTTCACGACCGGCATCGCGCCGGGCAGGCCGAGGCAGGTGGGACAGACCTGGGTGTTGGGCTCGGCGCCGAACTCGGTCGGGCAGCCGCAGAACATCTTCGAGTTGGTGTTCAGCTCCACGTGGACCTCGAGGCCCGAGCGCCGGGTCGAACTTCTCCAGCGCCTCCTCGAAGGACAGCAGCGTGTCGGTCATGCCGCACCTCCTCGGCGCGCGACGTCGCGCAGGTCGGGTGCCTGGTCGATCAGCAGCCCGCCCCACTTGTCGGCCAGCATCGACTCGAGCGCGGCGCCGACGCGGTAGACCCGGTCGTCCTTGGTGGCCGGCGCCAGGATCTGTACGCCGGCGGGCAGGCCGTCCTCGTCGGCGAGGCCGCTCGGCACCGAGATGCCGGGGACGCCGGACAGGTTGGCGGGGATGGTGGCGAGGTCGTTGAGGTACATCGCCAGCGGGTCGTCGATCTTCTCGCCGAGCTTGAACGCCGTGGTCGGCGCCGTGGGCGAGACGAGCACGTCGGCCTGCTCGAACGCCGCCTCGAAGTCGCGGGCGATCAGCGTGCGGACCTTCTGGGCCTGCCCGTAGTAGGCGTCGTAGTAGCCGCTGGACAGCGCGTAGGTGCCGAGGATGATCCGGCGCTTCACCTCGTCGCCGAAGCCGGCGTCGCGGGTCGCGCGCATGACCTCCTCGGCGCTGGGGTTCTCGACGCCCTCGGGCAGCACCCGCAGGCCGTAGCGCATCGCGTCGAACTTCGCGAGGTTGCTGGACGCCTCGGCCGGGAGGATCAGGTAGTAGGTCGCCAGCGCGTGCACGAAGCTCGGGCAGGACACCTCGACCACCTCGGCGCCGGCCTTGACCATCAGCTCCACGGACTCCTGGAAGCGGGTCAGCACGCCTTCCTGGTAGCCCTCGCCGCCGAGCTCGGTGACGACGCCGATCCGGACGCCGGTCAGGTCACCGGAGGCGCCCTGCCGGGCCGCGCCGACGATGTCGGGCACCGGCTGGTCGATGCTGGTCGAGTCGAGCGGGTCGTGGCCGCCGATCACCTCGTGCAGCAGTGCCGCGTCGAGCACGGTGCGGGTCACCGGGCCGGCCTGGTCGAGCGAGTTGGCCAGCGCCACGAGGCCGTAGCGCGAGACCCCGCCGTACGTCGGCTTCACCCCGACCGTGCCGGTGACGGCGCCGGGCTGGCGGATCGAGCCGCCGGTGTCGGTGCCGATCGGCGAGCGGCGCCTCGAACGCGGCGACCGCGGCCGCGGACCCGCCTCCGGAGCCGCCGGGGATCCGGTCGAGGTCCCACGGGTTGCGGGTCGGGCCGTACGCCGAGTGCTCGGTCGAGGAGCCCATCGCGAACTCGTCCATGTTCGTCTTGCCCAGGATCGGCAGGCCGCCCTCGCGCAGCTTCCGCACGACCGTGGCGTCGTACGGCGGGATCCAGCCCTCCAGGATCCGCGATCCGCAGGTCGTGGGCAGGCCGTTGGTGGTCAGCACGTCCTTGACGGCGATCGGTACGCCGTCGAGGGCGCTGGTCGTCCGGCCGGACGCGCGTCGCTCGTCGGAGGCGCCGGCCTGGGCGAGGGCGCCGTCGCGGTCGACGTGCAGGAACGCGTGCACGCCGGGGTCGACCTCGTCGATCCGGTCGAGGTGAGCCCGGGTGATCTCCACGGACGACGCGTCGCCCGCGGCGAGCAGGTCGGCCAGCTCGGTGGCGGTCTGGCGGGTCAGGTCCTTGGCGGCGCTCACTGCTCGTCCCCCAGGATCCGCGGCACGCTGAACCGCTGCTGCTCCTGCTCGGGCGCGCCGGACAGGGCCTGCTCGGCGGTGAGGCAGTCGGCGACCACGTCCTCGCGGAACACGTTGGTGAGCGGCAGCGCGTGCGACGTCGGCGGGATGTCGTCGCCGGCCACGCCGCTGATGGAGGCGACCGACTCGAGGATCACGCTCAGCTGGGGCGCCAGGTGGTCGAGCTCGGCGTCGGACAGGTCGATCCGGGCGAGGTTCGCCAGGTGCGCGACCTCGTCACGGGAGATCTCAGGCATGCCCGCATCCTATGAGGGCCTGCTTTCGGCCTGGACCGCGGTGCGCCACCTCGTCGGTCAGGGATCTCGAGGCTTGCCCGCTCGCACCTCAACCACCGGCCGGTGGTTGAGGTGCGAAGGCGCTCAGCGCCTGAGCCTCGAAACCCCCGCCACGCCGCAGGGCCTCAACCACCAGCGGTCAGACCTCGGGCGACGGCGCCAGCGGGTCGAAGTCCTCGTCGGCCTCGATCGCCTGCCGGACAGCCTCCTGGTTCTCGTCGGCCATCCGGGTCAGGTGCGCCTCGAAGAGGCCGGCGTACTCCGACGACCCCTCGAACACCTCGCCCCAGCTGGTCCGTCCCGCCTCGACGTGGCGGGCGAGCTCCTGCATGTCGCGGCCGAGCGCGCCGCTCGCGGCGTCCTGCTGGAGCTGGCGCCGCTCGTCGGGCGAGTGCACGGGCTGGGAACGGACCCGGTCCAGGGCGACGCGGGCGTTGGCCATGGTCACCTCGAGCTCGAGCCAGGCCGTGCGGATCGGGTCGTTGTCGTCGGGGGTGGTGGTCATCGGCGGCGGTCGGTCAGGGCGCGCTCGGGGCGGCCGGCAGCGCCTCCACGCCGAACGAGTGGGCGACCATGAGGATGCCGTCCTTGATCATCATCAGCGCGTTCCAGAACAGCTGGATCACCTTCCGCGCGTTGTTGATCAGGGTGATCGCCTCCTTGGCCGTCTTGATCAGCTTCGCCTGGCCCCAGAAGGGGATGTAGGCACTGGAGAGAGCGGCCGAGACCAGGCTGATCACGGTCTTCACGATGTCGACGACGACCTGGGCCATGTCCACGGCCTGGCCGATCATGTCGCGCAGGTGCTCGCCGATCTGGCCCATGCCCGACGACTGGGAGGCCAGCGCCGAGACCCACTGGTCGATCTGCGCCGCGGACGAGGTGGCCGCCTGGCCCTTCCACGTCTGGCTGATGGTGGCGGCGCCGCTGGTGAGGTTCTGCTCGACCGCCTTCAGGCACTCGCCGGCGTGCTCCCACGCGGACGCGTGCATCGCGGCCTTGTCGATGTCACCGGCGATCCAGCGAGTGACGTACTCGCGAGGGTCGGGACCCCCGACCCAGGTGATCACGTCGCACACCTTGTCGAAGATGAACCCGAAGCTCACCTCGGGCAGCGACGCGCCGCCGCCGCTCGGCGCGGAAGGCGAGGTGGAGCCGCTGTCGGCGAACCCGTTGGCGGACCCGTCGTCGGTGATCGCGGCACCGATCCCGAAGTCCTGCGCGACCCGCGAGTCGGTCTCGCGGTAGTCCTCCTTGACGGCCTGCAGGGCGGTGCTGGTCGCGTCGAGCCGCTCCCCGTCCGCGGCCAGGACCGCGTGGAACTTGGGGATCAGGGACTCGTAGGGTCCCGTGATCAGCTCGAGGATGGCGCCGAAGTCGCCGTCGGCGACGTGGTTGCCGGCGTACTGACCGATGTTCTGTGCGTCGCGCCCGGCGCGGCCCACCTGGGTGGCCCAGCCGTTCAGATCCGACAGCTCGACGGCGAGCTCCGCAGTCATGTGTTTCCCCCGTTGTTCGATTCCCGAGATCAGCTCGTGGTCCACATCGTCGCGAGTACGACGACATCGACCACGATCACCGCGAGGACCGTGAACCAGGTCCGCGGGATGGGCCATTTCCTACCCACCGCCAACCAGGGCAAAACCATGCCGGGCACGCCGACCACCAGACCGAGCGCGATCGCCCAGGTCTCCCCCACGAAGAAGCCGGCGGCGGCCACGACGAGGGACAGGAGCACGGTGCCGTTGACCGTGGCGTCGCGGACGAAGCCCTCCAGCAGGCCGGCGGCGGCCTTGCCGGTGCCCCCCTCCGGCAGGCCTTCCGGGTCCTGGTGAGTCATGGCGACACGGTACGCGGTGGGGCCCGGCGCCCAACCGAGCAGCGGCCGGCGGCATCTGACAGGGTGACAGAGCAAGGAGATCGCATGCCGCAGGCTTCTCGCAGACCGCCGTCCGATGCCGAGTTCACCGAGCTCGTGCACGGATCGTGGGCGTCGCTCTACCGCACGGCGTACCTCCTCCTCGGCGACCGCGCCGAGGCGGAGGACCTCGTGCAGACCGCGCTCGCCAAGACCTACGCGTCGTGGCGCCAGGTCCGCGACCTCGACGCCGCCCCCGGCTACGCCCGCACCGTGCTGCACAACACCGCCGCCTCGTGGTTCCGGAAGAAGTCGTGGCGCAACGAGCGGCCGACCGAGGTGCTGCCGGAGTCCACGTACCACCCCGACCACACCGACCGTCCGGCCGTCGTCGGCGCGCTCGGGAACCTCGCGCCCCGTCAGCGTGCCGTGATCGTGCTCCGGTTCTACGAGGACCTCAGCGTCGGCCAGACCGCCCAGGCCCTCGGCTGCTCCGAGGGCACCGTGAAGAGCCAGACCCACGACGCCCTCGCGCGACTGCGCGAGCTGCTGGGCGAGAGCGTCGTGCCCCAGACCCTGGGAGCGCACCATGACTGAGCGACTCAGCACCCTCCTCCACGAGGAGGCCACCGACCTCGACATCCCGGTGCCCGAGGTGCCCGTGGTCCTGCACCGCGGCCGCGGCCTGCGCCGACGGCGCCGGGTCACCACCGCCACCGCGGTCGCCGCCGTCCTGGTCCTGATCGGCGGCGGTATCGCCACCGCGCTGACCATCTCCGGCACCGACCGCGCCCAGGATCCGCTGCCGACCGGCAGCTTCGGGTCGACGGGGGCGTTCTCGGTCGGGCAGCGGCTCTACCTCGGCGGCCGCGAGATCGCGTGGGACGAGCCGATCAAGGCGCTCTACTACACGTCCGCGGGCGTCGTCGTGCGCAGCGGCGAGGAGGAGTTCACCGACTCCGCCGGCCCCTCGCACTACACGCTGGTCGCGCCCGACGGCGAGCAGACACCGGTGGAGATCAACGCCGGCGACCGGATCCTCGGCTTCGAGCCGGACAGCACCCACGTCGCGTACGCCGAGCCCGACGGCAAGGCCTGGGACGTGGTCGTCCAGGACGTCGTCACCGGCGAGGAGCTCAGCCGCTCCTCGGTCACGGGCACGTTCACCTGGGGAGGCTGGGAGGCCCCGCCGGTCGCGCTCGACGGGGACTGGGTCTGGGTGCACTTCGACGACGGCTGGCTCGAGGTGGGCTGGTCCAGCGAGAGGATCCTCGCCTCGGCAGCGCCGTCCGGTCCAACGACGACACCCGCAACGTCCACGAGGTCGCGAACGGCCACTACGCCGACTGGAACAGCAAGACCGACGTCTGGACCATCCGCAACATGTCGGACTACTCCAAGGTGCGCGACATCCAGCTGGAGAAGGGCTGGTACGCGTTCTTCTCCCCCGACGGCAACTACCTCCGCGCGTTCCCCAACGACGTGAGGAAGGAGCCGGACGTCGACACGATCATCTACGACGTCCGGACGGGCGAGCAGCGGGCCGTGCCCGACGCGTCCGAGTCCCTGGGCTGGACACCGGACGGGCACACGCTCGAGGTCGAGGGCGACGAGATCCGGATCTGCGCACCGGTCGGTGGCTCCTGCACCACCTACCCCTACGACCTCGGTGGCGGGTCGGTGAAGGTCGGCGGAACGTCGTACGAGTCCTGACCCGCGCTGCAAGAATTCCTTCCGCACCTGTCGAGAACCCCGACCCGGCGGCGTCGAGAGGGGTGACCACCCCTCGATGGAAGGAACCACCATGAAGTACGTGCTGATGTTCACCTCCCGCCCCGACTTCGACGACGCCGTCGACCCGGAGCACGCGCAGGCCGTCTACAAGCGGGTCTACGAGTGGTTCCAGGAGCACGGCGCAGCCGGCCGGATCGCCGACGGCGGTGCCGAGCTGCACCCGGTCACCACGGCCACCAGCGTCAAGCACGGCGACGACGGGCCGGTCGTCGTGGACGGCCCGTTCAACGAGGCCAAGGAGGTCGTGGGCGGGTTCACCGTGATCGAGGTGCCCGACATGGACGCCGCGATCGCGATGGCGAAGACCTGGCCGCCGCTGGAGCTCCCGGGCGTCGCGCTGGAGATCCGGCCGATGGTCGAGGACTACTCCCAGTTCGAATGACCCGAATCGAATGACACCGTTCGAGTGACCGACGCCGCGGACCGGCTCCTCGCGCAGACGCTGCGCGAGGAGTCCGGCCTGCTGGTGGCCCGGCTGTCGCGGAGGTTCGGCGACTTCGACCTGGCCGAGGAGGCGGTGCAGGCGGCGGTCGTCGAGGCACTCACCGCCTGGCGGCGCGACGGCCCGCCGGACCGGCCGGGTGCGTGGCTCCAGGTCGCGGCGCAGCGCAACGCGCTCGACGGCGTACGCCGGGCGGCGCGGCAGCGCGGGCTCGCCGCGCGCGCCGAGCGGCCCACGGCCGAGCGGTCCGGCACCGACGACCGGCTGGCCCTCCTGTTCGCCTGCTGCCACCCGGCACTGGCCCCGGAGGCCCGGCTCGCGCTCACCCTGCGCGCCGTGGTCGGCCTGACCACACCCCAGATCGCGCGGGCGTTCCTGGTCAACGAGACGACCCTGGCGCAGCGGATCGTCCGGGCCAAGCGGAAGATCGTCACGGCGGGCATCTCGCTCGCCGTACCCGCGCCGGCCGAGCTCACCGAGCGCCTCGGCGACGTGCTGGCGGTCGTCTACGTGATGTTCAACGAGGGCTTCGTGTCCTCGACCGGCGCCACCCAGGACCGTGACCTCGCCGCCGACGCGGTGTGGCTGGCCGAGGTGGTCGCCACCAGCCTGCCGCGGGAGGCCGAGGCCTGGGGCCTGGCCGCGCTGCTCACGATCCAGCACGCCCGCGCCGCGGCACGCTTCGACGCCTCCGGCGGGCTGGTGCTGCTGCGCGACCAGGACCGCTCCCGGTGGGACCGGGCCGCGCTCGAGGTCGGCGAGGCGCATCTCGAGCGCGCGGCCGCGCTGCACTCCCCCGGCCGCTACCAGCTCCAGGCCGCCATCGCCGCCTGCCACGCCTCCAGCCCCTCGTGGGAGGAGACCGACTGGCTGCAGATCGTCACGCTCTACGACCTGCTGCTCAGCCACGACCGCTCTCCGGTGCCGCGCCTCAACCGAGCGGTCGCGCTGGCCCAGCTGGGACCGGACCAGGCCGCACAGGCGTTGGCGGACGTCGACCGGTTGGAGGGCCAGCTGGCCGGCTACCACCTCTTCCACGCCACCCGCGCCGAGCTCCTCGACGAGCTGGGGCGCAGCACCGAGGCCACCGCGGCCAACGCCCGCGCGCTCGAGCTCACCACCAACGACGCCGAGCGACGCCTGCTCACGACCCGCCTGCACCGGCACCCGCTGACCGACGGCTCCTGACGGATAGTCCGCCACGAAAAGCACCGGCGGACGGCTCCGGGACGTGCTTTTCGGGCGGACTACTCTCTACAGCCCCGACGGACCCGCCTCGAGCAGCTGCTTGAACCCGGCCTCGTCGAGGACGGGTACGCCGAGCTGCTCGGCCTTGTCGGCCTTGGAGCCGGCGTTCTCGCCGACGACGACGAAGTCGGTCTTCTTGGAGACCGATCCCGCCGCCTTGCCGCCCCGCGCCAGGATCGCCTCCTTGGCGGAGTCACGGCTGAAGTCCTCGAGCGAGCCGGTGACGACCACGGTCAGCCCCTCGAGGGTCCGCTCGACCGACGCGTCGCGCTCGTCCTCCATCGAGACGCCGGCGGCCTCCCACTTGTCGACGATGGCGCGGTGCCAGTCGACGGCGAACCACTCGATGACGGCCTCGGCGATGGTCGGGCCGACGCCCTCGGCCGCGGCGAGCTGCTCCTCGGTGGCGCCACGGATGGCGGCCATCGACCCGAACTCCTGGGCCAGCGCACGCGCAGCGGTGGGGCCGACGTGGCGGACCGACAGCGCGACCAGCACCCGCCACAGCGGCACCTGCTTGCGCTGGTGGAGGTTGTCGAGGAGCCGTTGCCCGTTGGCCGACAGCACCCGGCCCTCACCCTCGGACTTCTTCGCGGCCCGGGTGAACAGGTCGGTGCGCAGCAGCTTGTCCTCGTCGAGGTCGAAGACGTCGCCCTCGTCGGCGATGACCTGGGCCTCGAGGATGGCGACCGCGGCCTCGTAGCCGAGGCCCTCGATGTCGAACGCCCCGCGGCTGGCGACGTGGAAGACGCGCTCGCGGACCTGGGCGGTGCAGAACTGGTGGTTGGGGCAGCGGAGGTCCTTGTCGCCCTCCTTCTGCTGGGCGAGCGTGGTGCCGCAGGCCGGGCACTCGGTCGGCATCACCCACTCGGCCAGCCCCTCGGGACGCAGCGGCAGCACCGGCCCGAGGATCTCCGGGATCACGTCGCCGGCCTTGCGCAGGATCACGGTGTCGCCGGGCCGGACGTCCTTGCGCTTGACCTCGTGGGCGTTGTGGAGGGTGGCGTTCTCGACGGTCGAGCCGGCGACGAGGGTCGGCTCCATCACGCCGTACGGCGTGACCCGGCCGGTGCGGCCGACGTTGACCCGGATCTCGAGCAGCTTGGTGTTGACCTCCTCGGGCGGGTACTTGAACGCGATCGCCCAGCGCGGCGCCCGGCTGGTCGACCCGAGCCGTCGCTGCAGCGACACGTCGTCGACCTTCACCACGACGCCGTCGATCTCGTAGGGGACGATCGTGTGCCGGTGCTCGCCGGCGTTCTCGATGTACTTCTCAACCTCCTTGAGCGTGCGCAGCACCTCGACCTTCGCGGAGGTCGGCAGCCCCCAGGCCGCGAGCGCCTCGTAGGCGTGGGACTGGGCCTTGGGCTCGAAGCCCTTCCGCTCGCCGATGCCGTGGCAGACCATGCCCAGCGCGCGGGTGGCGGTGACCCGCGGGTCCTTCTGGCGCAGCGACCCGGCGGCGGAGTTGCGCGGGTTCGCGAACGGGGCCTTCCCCGCCTCGAGCAGTGAGTCGTTGAGCCGCTCGAAGGCCTCGACCGGGAGGAACACCTCACCGCGCACCTCGAGCAGGTCGGGCACGGGGAACTTCTTCGCCGCCTTCAGCCGGTGCGGCACCGAGTCGATGGTCTTCACGTTGGGGGTGACGTCCTCGCCGGTGCGGCCGTCGCCGCGGGTCAGCGCCCGGATCAGACGACCCGTCCTCGTAGAGCAGGTTGATCGCCAGCCCGTCGACCTTGAGCTCGCAGAGCAGCGCCGGCTGCTCGATGCCGTCGCGGGCGAGGCGGGAGTACCACGTCTCGAGCTCGTCGTAGGAGAACGCGTTGTCGAGGCTCTCCATCGGCCGCAGGTGGTCGACCGCCGTGAACTCCGTCGACACCGCGCCGCCGACCTTCTGGGTCGGCGAGTCGGGGGTGCGCAGCTCGGGGAACTCCTCCTCGAGCGCCTGGAGCCGGCGCAGCCGCCGGTCGTAGTCGGCGTCGGAGAGGGTCGGGCTGTCGAGGACGAAGTAGCGCCACCGCGCGTCCTCGATCTCCTCGGTGATCTGGCGGTGCTCCTCACGGGCCTCGGCCGGTGCCGGCTGGGGTTCGTTCATGAGGGACATCTTGCCCGGTCCTGCCGACACCCATCTGACAGGCTGGCGTCTCCGAACCACCTGCGTGGCTGCCGATCCGACGACCCGGGAGACGACCCTGCCCGCCCCCTCGCTGACCCGGCTCGACCCACCGGGCGGCGCCAACGGCCTGGTGCTGATGCTGCACGGCGGGACGCAGCGGTCGCACGAGGTGGTCGACCGCCGGAGCGCGTCCTGGCTTCGCTGCCTCGCGCTGCAGCGGGCGATCACCCCCGGCCTGCACGAGGCCGGGGTCGGCAGCTGGCTGCTGCGGTACCGCCACCGCGGCTGGAACGACGGCACCGGCGCGATCGACGATGCGCGCTGGGCGCTCGAGCAGGTACGCCGCGACCTCGGCGACGTGCCCGTCGTACTCCTCGGGCACTCGATGGGCGCCCGCACGGCCGTGCGCGTGGCGGATGACACCTCGGTAGTCGGCGTGGTCGGCCTGGCGCCGTGGCTGCCCGCCGACGAACGGGTCGCGGCCCTGGCCGGACGGCACCTGCTGGCCGCCCACGGCCGCCGGGACCGGATCACGAGCTTCGGTGCCACGGCCGCCTTCGTGGACCGAGCGCGCCCGGTGGCTGCGTCCGCAGAGCTGCGCGACATGGGGCCGGCGGGCCACTACCTCCTGCGCCGGATGGGCGCCTGGAACGACCTGGCCGAGTCGAGCACCCGACGCATGCTCGACGGAGCCCGTCGTCAGGAGTAGTTGGCGTCCAGGAGCAGCGCCAGGGTCAGGAAGGCGGCCCCCGCGCCGACGAGCGCGCCGCCGTAGCACAGGAGCGCGACCATCCCCTTCGCCTTGATCTGCAGCCCGTCGTACAACGTGTAGCGGAAGCGGTGCGCGCTGTGGACCAGGAGCACCACGAACAACCCCATCAGCACGAGCACGGTCACCGGGTTGCCGGCGACGGCGAGCAGGTGGTCGTGGTCCGGTGGCGTGATCCAGCCCAGCGGGAACGCGAACGCGAACAGGAAGACGAGGACGGGGAGGAAGATCGCGGCCGCGACGCCTCCCCCGCTGAACATCAGCCACACCAGGGGCTCGATCCGACGCTGCGTCATCGGACCACCAGCCACACCACGGCCGCCGAGACGGCCGCCAGCCCGACGTACTGACCGCCGATGATCGCGACCGCGGGCACCGGCCGCCCACCCACGCTCACCGCCATCGCCTTGGGAGTGAGGCTGAACCAGGTCACCACGTGGAGCAGCAGGAAGCCGCCAGCCACGGCGTTCAGGACGAGCACCCACGGCGAGGCAGCCCAGTCCAGGAAGTCGTCGTACTCCGCGGCGCCGACGGTCACCGCCCTGAGCAGCAGCAGGAGGAAGACGACGAACCAGGCGATGAAGATGCTGCTCAGCTCGCGCATCACGAACACGAAGTAGGTCCGTTTCCGGAGCCACCACCAGGTCGAGATCGGACGGTGGTAGGTCAGCTGCTCGTGACCGGACGCCGTCATCGGGCACCTCGCGGCAGCAGGAAGGCCTTGACCGACTCCTGGGCGGCCTTGAGCTTGTAGCGCTGGATCGCGCCCGCCGGGTCGACGTGCTTGGGGCACACCCGGGTGCACTCCCCGACGAACGTGCAACCCCACACGCCTTCGTGCTCGATGAGCACGTCGAGCCGTTCGCGCGCCCCCTGGTCGCGGGAGTCGAGGTCGTAGCGCTCCGCGAGCGCGATGGCGGCCGGTCCGATGAAGTGCGGGTCGAGCCCGTAGACCGGGCACGCGGCGTAGCAGAGCATGCAGTTGATGCACATGCTGAACTGCTTGTACGCGTCGAGCTCGTCGGGGGTCTGGAGGTACTCCCCGTCGATCTCCGTCACGTCGTCGTCGCGGATGATCCAGGGCTTGACCCGGGGCAGCTTCTCCATGAAGTCGGACATGTCCACGACCAGGTCCCGCACGATCGGGAAGTTGGAGAGCGGCTCGACCCGGACCGGGCCCGGCGCATAGTCCGAGAGGAAGGTCCCGCAGGTGAGCCGCGGCTCGCCGTTGACGTTCATCCCGCAGCTGCCGCAGATGCCCATCCGGCACGACCAGCGGAAGGCCAGGGAGGGATCGACCCGGTTCTTCACGTGGTTGAGCCCGTCGAGCACCGTCCACTCCGAATGCAGCGGAACCTCGTAGCTCTGGAGCAGCGGTGGCGTGTTCTTGTCCGGCCGGTACCTCATCACCTCGATGCTGATGCTCTCGGCCATGGTCACCTCCCGTAGACGCGTTCGCCCGGCGGCCATCGGGTGATGGTCACCGGCAGCTGCTCGATCCGGGCACTGCCGTCCGGGTCGCGATGGACCAGCTGGTGGGTGAGGAACTGCTCGTCGTCGCGCGCCGGGAAGTCGAGGCGCTGGTGGGCGCCCCGGGACTCCTCGCGGCGCAATCCGGACTCCAGGATGCACTCCGCGACATCGAGCATGTTCGCGAGCTCGAGGGCCGCGACCAGCTCGGTGTTGAACGAGCCGCTCGTGTCCAGGATGCCGACCCGCTCGATCCGCTCCTGCAGCCCCCGGAGCAGGTCGCCGCCCTCGGCCATGTCCGCACCGGTGCGGTAGATGCCGGCCGCCTCCTCCATGGTCGCCTGCATCTCGTCGCGGATGGCCGGGATCGTGTCGTCGCCCGGCGGGGTCTCCATCAGCCGCCTGATCCTGCGGCCCTCGTCGGCCGCCTGCGCCGCGATGCTCGGGGGTGGGCCTGCGGCCGAGGACGCGTACTCCGCCGCGGCCCGGCCGGCGCGGGCACCGAAGACCAGGCACTCGGGAAGTGAGTTGGAGCCCAGCCGGTTGGCGCCGTTGATGGTCACGCAGGCGGTCTCGCCGGCGGCGTACAGACCGCCCAGCGGCGTCGCCCCGTGGATGTCGGTGTGGACGCCGCCCATCATGTAGTGCACGACCGGCCGGACCGGGATCAGCTCCGTCACCGGGTCGATCCGCTCGTACTTCAGGCACAGCTCGCGCACGAACGGGATCCGGGCCTCGATCAGCTTCTCGCCGAGGTGGCGAAGGTCGAGGTGCACGATGGGGCCGTACGGCGAGTCCGACGTGCGGCCCTTCTCCATCTCGCCGACGAACGCCTGCGAGAGCCGGTCCCGCGGCCCGAGCTCCATGCTCCGGAGGTCCGGCGTCGGGGTGGGCTTCCCGAGGTCGTAGTCCTGGAGATAGCGGTAGCCGTCCTTGTTCAGCAGCCAGCCGCCCTCGGCTCGGGCCGCCTCGGTGATCAGGATCCCGGTGAACGGGAGCCCCGTCGGGTGGTACTGCACGAACTCCATGTCCTTGAGCGGCGCGCCCGCGCGATAGGCGAGCGCCATGCCGTCGCCGGTGTTGATGTTGGCGTTCGTGGTGAACGGGAAGACCTTCCCGCAGCCCCCGGTGGCCAGCACGACGGCCCGAGCCGTGATCGCCTGGATCCGGCCGGTCATCAGCTCGATGGCGACCACCCCGCACACCCGGCCGTCGTCGACGAGCAGGCGGGTGACGAACCACTCGTCGTACCGCGTCACGGCGCGGTACTTCAGGGAGGTCTGGAACAGCGCGTGCAGCATGTGGAACCCGGTCTTGTCGGCGGCGAACCACGTCCGCATCTTCTTCATGCCACCGAACGCGCGGACCGCGACGCGACCGCTGTCCTGCCGGCTCCACGGGCAGCCCCAGTGCTCGAGCTGGAGCAGCTCTCGGGGCGCCTCCTCGATGAAGGCCTCGATGGCGTCCTGGTCGCCGAGCCAGTCGCTGCCCGAGATCGTGTCGTAGATGTGCTCCTCGATCGTGTCGTCCTCGGCGATGACGCCAGCCGCCCCGCCCTCGGCGGAGACCGTGTGGCTGCGCATGGGGTAGACCTTGGAGACGACGGCCACGCCGAGACTCGGGTTCGTCTCGGCGATCGCGATCGCCGCGCGCAGGCCGGCCGCCCCACCGCCGACCAGGAGCACGTCGTGGTCGGCGACCACCTCGCCGTCACTCACCGCGGAACTCCTCGTCGACGAGCACCCTGTGCCGGTGGTTCACCACCATTCGGTGCACGCTGCCGTCGTGGAACTCCTCGCGAGTCGTGCGACACCCGCAGTCGAACTGCAGGTCCTCGGTGTACAAGCCCTGCAGGTCCTCGGTCGCCACGCGCTCGCCCGCGCACCTCTGCCCACAGGGTGCCGGTGCCGCCTCGAAGCGACTGATCGTCGAGGTCACCTCTGGCCACCTCCCTCGTGATGGCGAGGCCGGACCGGCCTCACGAACAGATTCCTCCCTCGCGCCCGCATTGGGAAGAGCCCCCGCCCCGAGCCCGTCGCCAGTGGTCTGGACCGATTTCAGGCGGGCCGAAGAAAAATCGCTGGGGTGGGAATGGCCGCCGTGCCTAGTCTGTTGCCGATGAAACGAAACAGTTTCGTTTCATCCGTGTAAACCCAACGGAAGGCACCACTGCATGACTCCGACCGAAGCCGCGCAGGCCAGGCCGCGCGTCGAGGGCGACCGCGAGCGCGAGATCCTCGAGGCCGCGCTCGAGGTGCTCGGCGATGTCGGCTACGACCGGCTGACGATGGACGCCGTCGCCACCCGGGCCAGGGCGTCCAAGGCGACGCTCTACCGCCGCTGGTCGACCAAGGTCTCGCTGGTGATCGACGCGCTGCTCCTCCAGAAGGGGCCGACGCTGATCCCCGACACCGGGACCCTGCGCGGCGACCTGATCGAGGTGTTCTGCGGCATGGGTGCGCTCGACCACGAAGCCGTCTCCACCCTCTCCAGCGTGCTGACCGCCATCGACCGCGACGCGGAGTTCGCGCGTCAGTTCCGCGAGAAGGTGATCGGTCCCAAGATGGCGACCTCCCAGACGATCTACGAGCGGGCGCTGGCCCGCGGCGAGGTCCGCGCGGACCTCGACACCTCCCTGTTCGGCCCGGCGCTCGCCGGGATCCTGCTCCACCGCGCCTACCTCATGGGTGAGGCGCCGACGGCCGAGCGAGTTGCTCGCGTCATCGACCAGATCATCCTCCCTGCCGCCCTGGCACCGACCGCGAAGGAATCCCATGGCTGACCTGACCAAGGCCGAGGCACGCGCCCCCGGCCAGCACGCGCACCTGGGCTGGGCACTCGTGCTCATCTCGATCGCCCAGCTGATGGTGGTGCTCGACGCCACCATCGCCAACATCGCCCTGCCCTACATCGGCGCGGACCTCGACATCGACCAGGCGAACCTGTCCTGGATCGTCACCGGCTACGCCCTCGCCTTCGGCGGCCTGCTGCTGCTCGGCGGCCGGCTCGGCGACCTCTACGGGCGCCGCCGGGTCTTCATGGCTCGGCCTCGTCATCTTCGCGGTCGCCTCGCTGCTCGGCGGCCTCGCGCAGAACGAGGCGCTGCTGCTCGGCCGCTCGGGGACTGCAGGGCCTCGGCGCCGCGCTCGCCTCCCCGGCCGCGCTGGCGCTGATCACCACGACGTTCCCGGCCGGCCCGCAGCGCAACCGCGCGTTCGCCGTGTACGCCGCGATGTCCGGCGCCGGCGCGGCCGTCGGCCTGATCCTCGGTGGCTGGCTGACCGGCCTCGACAGCTTCCTCGGCATCGAGTTGAGCGGCTGGCGGCTGACCTTCCTGATCAACGTCCCGATCGGCCTCGCGATCGCCGCGATCGCTGGCCCCGCCGGTGCCTCGCGGAGTCCGAGTCGCACCCGGGCGAGCTCGACTTCCCGGGCGCGCATCACCGGCACCCTCGGCCTGCTCGGCATCGTCTTCGGCCTGACCCGGGCCGGCGACGCCGACCACGGCTGGGACGACCCGTGGACGATCGCGTCGCTCGTGGCGGGCGTCGTACTGCTCGCGGTCTTCGCTTTCATCGAGTCCCGCGTGGAGCACCCGCTGCTGCCGATCCGGATCCTGCGCAACCGCACCCGGGCGGCCAGCTTCGTCGCGATGATGCTGGCGCCGGCGGCGATGTTCGCGATGTTCTACTTCCTGAGCCTGTTCATCCAGCAGGTCGTCGGCTACAGCCCGCTGCGCGCCGGGTTCGCGTTCCTGCCGTTCTCGGTGGGCATCGTGATCGGAGCCGGACTGGCGTCCAACCTGGTGAGCCGGATCGACCCGCGCTACCTCGCCGGGTTCGGCACCCTGCTCGCGTCGTTCTCGCTGTTCATGTTCGCCCAGCTCTCGGCCGACGACTCGCCCGGCGCGGTCGTGGCCGGCCCTGGCCCAGGGCAGCACCGCGGGCGCCGACGTCAACTACTGGACGTCGATCTTCCCCTGGGTCATCACGATGTCGGTCGGCATGGGACTGACGTTCGTCCCGCTGACGCTGACGGCCGTCCACCACGTGCAGGCGAAGGACTCCGGCATCGGCTCGGGCGTCCTGAACACCATGCAGCAGGTGGGTGGCGCGCTCGGACTGGCGACCCTCGCCACGGTCTCGCTGCACTTCGTGAACAACCGGGCGGCGGAGGTCGGTCCCGAGCTGGCTGCAGGCCGCCCAGGCCCAGCACATCGACCCGGCGATGCAGGTCCCGGGCACGTCGCTCACGTTCATCGAGGCGGCCGGCTTCCAGTCGACCTTCACGGAGGGTGCGACGGCGGCGTTCCTCGTCGGCTCGGCGCTGATGCTCGGTGCGTCGCTGGTCGTGTGGATCTTCCTGAACGTCAAGCACCAGGAGCTGGCCACGGACGGCCCGGAGGTCCCGCCGGTCGTCGTGAGTCCGGACGTACGACGGCCCGGTCACCGCACTGCGGTGGCCGGGCCTTCGTGCGTCAGTCCAGGTTCCTCGCCGCGGCGCCCACGCGTGGCGAGCGCCCGCCGCGACCAGTCGTGCGACGCACCGGCCAGGCCGCAGGTTGGTGCTCAGCACCAGGCGGGACCCGATGGTTGCCGGATCGAGACCGAGCATGTCGAGCCAGCGCAGCACCCGCTCGGCGACCTCGCCGTCGGTCGGCGGGGTGGCCGGTTCGGTGCTGGGCACCACGCCCAGCACCACCGTCTCGTCGTGCTCGAGCGCCTCGCCCAGCACGTCGTGGTCGGCCGCAGACATCAGGTCCAGGTCGACCGAGAGGCCCGTGGCGCCGGCGCCGCGGAGCAGCCCGAGCGGCGTACCCCGCGCGCAGGTGTGCACCCACGGCTCGGCCCCCTCGTCGGCGACCGCCTCCAGCACCCAGGCCAGGGCGGCCGAGGCCTCGGGCAGGTCGACCGAGCGGTGCCGGTGGAAGCCGGAGGCGGTCGGCACGCCGCCGGTCAGGACGGCGGCGAGGGCGGGCTCGTCGACCTGGACCACGAGCCGCTCCACGCCGGCCGGCAGGCGACGCCGTACGTCGCGCACGTGACCGCGGAGCCCCTCGGCGAGGGCCTGGGCCAGCTCGCGCCGGGCGCCGATGTCGCTGAGCAGCTTGTCGCCGCGCGGCTTCTCGACGGTCGCGGCGAGCGTCCACGGCCCGGCGACCTGGATCTTGAACGCACCGTCGATCTCCTTCGCCTGGGCCTGCTCCTCGAGCGTGTCCAGGTCCCGGGCGAGCAGGCTGCGCGCCCGGCGGTGGTCGACCCCGGGCGCGTCGGTGAGCCGCCACCCGGACGGCTGGAGGTCGGCCCCGAGGTCGCTCATCACGGCCAGCGCCCGACCGGTCATGGTCGCCGGCGCGCCGCGGCCCGGGTAGCTCGGGCAGGTGCGGCAGGTCGGGCAGATCGCCCAGCACCACCCGCACCGCCTCGGCGTACGCCTCCGCATCGTCCCCGGGCCAGGACCCCACCCCGGTTGCGATCGCCATGCGGGTGACCCTACGGGTGCCCGATAGTCCGAGACGATTTGGTCGTCAATCTGCCCGGGCGACAGCCAGAACGTCTCGGACTATCGATCTAGACCCGGACCCGTTCCGTCGCGGAGATGGTGGCCGAGCCGACGACGCGGGTGCCGTCGTAGACGACGGCGGCCTGGCCGGGGGCGATGCCCTGGGCGGGGTCGAGGAGGTCGATCCCGACCTCGTCGCCGAGCACGGTGACGACGGCCCGGTGCTCGTCGCCGTGGGCGCGCAGCTGGACGGTGCCCTCGAGCCGGGTGGGCACGCTGCCGCACCAGCGCGGCTTGATCCCGGTGAGCCGGTCGACGGTGAGCCCCGCGCGCGGGCCGACCGTCACCGTGCCCGACACCGGCTCGATGTCGAGCACGAAGCGCGGCTTCCCGTCCGGCGCCGGCCGACCGATCCGCAGCCCCTTGCGCTGGCCGATGGTGAAGCCGAACGTTCCTTCGTGGTGGCCGAGCACCTCGCCCGTCGCCTGGTCGACGATCTCGCCGCCGCGGTTGGGGGCGCGGTCGCCGAGCTTCTCGCGCAGCCAGCCGGCGTTGTCCCCGTCGGCCACGAAGCAGATGTCGTGGCTGTCCGGCTTGTCCGCCACCAGCAGCCCGCGACGCGCGGCCTCCGTCGCGCACGTCCGGCTTGGTCGAGTCGCCGAGCGGGAACAGCGAGTGGGCGAGCTGCTCCTGGGTGAGGACGCCGAGCACGTAGGACTGGTCCTTGCCGTGGTCGACGGCGCGGTGCATCTCGATCAGCCCGTCCGGGCCGGTGCGCAGCTGGGCGTAGTGGCCGGTCGCGACCGCGTCGAAGCCGAGGGCGATCGCGCGGTCGAGGACGGCCGCGAACTTGATCTTCTCGTTGCAGCGCAGGCACGGGTTCGGCGTCCGGCCGGCGGCGTACTCGCTCATGAAGTCCTCGACCACGTCCTCGTGGAACCGCTCGGAGAGGTCCCAGACGTAGAACGGGATGCCGATCACGTCGGCGGCGCGGCGGGCGTCGTTGCTGTCCTCGATCGTGCAGCAGCCGCGGGCGCCGGAGCGGTAGGACTTGCGGGTTCCGCGACAGCGCGAGGTGGATGCCGGTGACGTCGTGACCGGCCTCGGCGGCGCGCGCCGCAGCGACGGCGGAGTCGACGCCGCCGGACATGGCAGCGAGGACCTTCATGACCGAGTCATCGGCCGACTGCCCTCGCCCGTTCGACGACCGGGCCGATGGCGTCGACCAGCGCGTCGACGTCGGCCTGGGTGCTGGTGTGGCCGAGCGAGAACCGCAGCGAGCTGCGCGCCTCCTCGTCGCTCGCGCCCATGGCGAGCAGCACGTGCGAGGGCTGGGGTACGCCGGCCGAGCAGGCCGAGCCGGTCGAGCACTCGATGCCGCGCGCGTCGAGCAGCATCAGCAGCGAGTCGCCCTCGCAGCCGGGGAAGGTGAGGTGGGCGTTGCCGGGGAGCTTGTCGGCCGACGTCGCCGTTGTGCTCGGCGTCGGGGACGATCTCCTGCACCCGGCGGACCAGGTCGTCGCGGAGCCCGGCCACGCGGGCGGCGTGGTCGGCCTGGTTCTTCACGGCCAGCTCGACGGCGGCCGCGAAGCCCGCGATCGCCGGGGTGTCGATGGTGCCGGAGCGGATGTCGCGCTCCTGGCCGCCGCCGTGCACCAGCGGGGTCACCTCGACCTCGCGGCGTACGACGAGCGCGCCGACGCCGTACGGGCCGCCGACCTTGTGCCCGGTCAGCGTGAGCGCGTCGACGCCGGAGCGCGGCGAAGTCGACCGGGACGGCGCCCACGGCCTGGACCGCGTCGGTGTGCACCGGGATGCCGTGCTCGGCCGCCAGCGCGACCACGTCGGTCACCGGCTGGATCGTGCCGACCTCGTTGTTGGCCCACATCACCGAGATCAGCGCGACCGACTCGGGGTCGCGCTCGACCGCCGCGCGCAGGGCCGTGAGGTCGATCCGGCCCACCCGGTCGACCGGCAGCAGCTCGACCGTCGCACCCTCCTGCTCACCGAGCCAGAACAGCGGGTCGAGGACGGCGTGGTGCTCGACCGAGCTGGCGAGGATCCGCACCCGCCGCTCGTCGGCGTTGCGCCGCGACCAGTAGAGGCCCTTGAGCGCGAGGTTGTCGGACTCGGTGCCGCCGGAGGTGAAGACGACCTCGCCGGGACGGCAGTTGATCGCCTGCGCGATCTTCTCGCGGGACTCCTCCACGACGCGGCGCGCGTGCCGCCCGGAGGCGTGCAGCGAGGACGGGTTGCCGGTGGCGTTGAGCTGCGCGGTCATCGCCTCGACGGCCGCCGGGAGCATCGGCGTCGTGGCGGCATGGTCGAGGTACACGGTCATGACTGGTCAAGCGTACGGCGTGACCGTCCAAACCCCTCAGTCGCTGTCGAGCCGCTCCGGCCAGGGGTGCTCCGCGCCCCACTTCGCGCGTACGGCGTCGCGCAGCCAGGCCCGGCGGTCGGCGGACAGCAGGGGCAGGGTGCGGGCCAGGTCGCGCTCGTCCTTGGGCCGTCGCTGCCGGGCCTTGAAGAACAGGACGATCTCCGGCTGGAGGTAGCGGATCCCGTCGTCGGCGACCCAGGTCGCCTCGTCGACCGGCAGCACGTGGTCGGGCAGGAACTTGTTGGCCCACAGCCCGTCGTTGTCGGGCGTGAGCGGCAGGTCGATCACCCACGGGTCGCGGGCACTGGCCCGGACCCAGATCTGGCTGCGGATGTCGAGCGGCTCGGGGAACCGGTCGTCGAGGGGCCGGAGGGTGCCGCCGTCGTTGCTCCACAGGTGCCAGCGGTCGCCGACGTGCTCCCGCAGCGCGGGGACGTCGCAGGACAGGATCGACAGGTCCACGTCCTCGTGCTCGCGCGGCGCTCGCGTGAACGCCTCGATCGCCCAGCCGCCGACGATCCACCACGGTCGCGGGAAGCCGGCCATGAAGTCGGCCAGGCCGGCCGGGTCGAGCGGCGCCCAGTCGCCGTACCGCTTGAAGAAGGCCTCGTCCTCGGCCACCTCCTCGGGTGTCCGCTCCAACGGCTCCCTCACCGCTCCGCCACCTCCGCCACGAGCGCGCTGTGGTCGGTGCCCGGGATCGCGACCGTGTGGCTGCCGAGCGCAGCGAAGTGGCGGCGCACCAGCACGTGGTCGATCTGGCACCACCCGCGGCATCGACACGCCGCCCACGTCCACGAGCCCGTACGCCGGCCAGGTCGGCTGCCAGCCCTCGTTCGGCGAGCTCGGTCACGGAGTGGAAGCCCGCCTCGGCCAGCGCGGCGCATCGGCTCGTGGTCGACCGTCGCGTTGAGGTCGCCCACGATCAGGTCGGCGTCGGACTCCTCCGCGGCGGCCAGGACCGTGGCGTGGTCCTGGCGCCAGCCGGCGGGGTGGGTCGGCGACACCGGGTGCACGGCCAGCACGGTCACGTCGCCCATCTGCACCACCCAACTGTCCCAGGTCGTGTCGAGGAGCCTCGGCTCCCCGAGCGACCCGCGCGCGAACACCATCGTCCCCGCACCACCCTCCGCCGGCTCGCCGATCCGGTGCGGCAGCAGGTCGTCGATGCCGGCGCTCTCCATCGCCGCGAGCTGGTCGGCCTCGATCTCGGGGACCACCAGCAGGTCGATGTCCTCGTCGGCGACCGCCTCGACCAGCGCGACGCCGTCACCCTGGCCGGCGTACACGTTCGCGGTCATCACCCGCAGCGTCTCCGCGCCCTCCCGGGGTGGCGGGTTCGCCCCGCTCACCATCGGGGAGTACCACCAGACGTGCGCCGCGAGCCCCGCCGCGGCCACCACGGCCACCGCTCCGGTGAGCCGGGATCGCGTCCGGAGTGCCCGCGCCACGAGCAGCACGAGCGCGATCAGGTAGAGGAACATCCCGAACGGCGTGAACGACTCGAGCCGGATCCACCGCCCACCCGCCGGCTCGACCACCCGGGTGAACGTCAGCAGCATCCCGGGGAGGAGCACGACCAGCACCGCGGCCCAGAAGAAGACGGTCCGCAGGCGCACCCGGCGAACCTACCCGGGAGGTGGTGGGGCCTCCGGCTCCAGCCGCATCTGCAGCAGGACGTCGAGGTGCGACGGACTCGCCGTCGCGGGCACCCTTCCCCACCTGCAACGGTGGCGGCGTCGGCTCGACCCGGACCGGGCGCCAGCGCCCGAAGCGCACCGGCGGCACGACCAGCACGTAGTAGCTGCCGTCCTCGCCGAGGCCGATCGAGCGGTCGGATCGCAGGTACCAGCCGACGAGACCCGTCCGGTAGCGGCCGCGCCCGGACCACGGACGAGCGGTGAGCTCCTCGGTCGCCAGCCCCAGCTGCTCGGCCTGCGCGACGAACCGGTCGATCAGGACCTGGGCCTTCGCCGACTCCTGCTCGTCGCGGTGGAGCTGCGCCTTGCGGTGGTGGTCCGCGCGCTCGGCTCGCTCGGCCCGGCTCTTCGCCGCATCGTCGGCGGTCACTCCGTCTCCGGCGGGCCGTCGAGCCGCCGGTAGCGCAGCAGCATCGCGCCGCCGGGATAGACCTTCGGCGGCTCGCCCAGCTCGAACCGCGTGGGGGCCGTGCCGTCGGGCCAGAGCCTCTTGCCCTCCCCGATCACGACCGGACACACCCACAGGTTGACCTGGTCGACCAGGCCCTCGCGGAACAGGCTCTGCAGCAGGTCCGCGCTGCCCCACGTGTGGATCTGCTGATGCCGCTCACGCAGCTCGCGCACCTCGGCAGCCGCGTCGGTGAGCTGGGTGCTGGTGTCCCAGGACAGCTCCGGGGTGCCGCGGGACGCGACGTACTTGGGGACCCGGTCGAAGGCCAGCCCGATCGGGTCGGTCTTGCCCGGCCAGTAGGCCCGGAAGATGTCGTACGTCGTGTGCCCCAGCAGCAGCGCGTCGGAGGCCTCCACGTCCGCAGTGATCTGTGCGCCCGACTCCGCATCGCCGTACGGGCGCTCCCACCCGGCGTACTCGAAGTCGCCGTCCTGCTCGTTGGGGCCACCGTTGGCCTGGATCACGCCGTCCAGCGTGATGTTCATGTTGACGTGCACCTCACCCATCGCGCCCACTCCTCGTCGTGCGGGTCCGTTTCTCAGAGCTGCAGGATGGCCGCCGCGACCAGGTAGGCCGCCGGACACGGCCTCCGGGTCGTGCAGATCCCCAGGAGCCTCCAACGTAGCCTCGGAACGTGCGCGCACCGCGGCGCCGGGGTCCTCGGCGACGAGGTCGACGCACAGCCCGGCGACGACGGCGTCCGCGTCGTGCTCGTCCAGACCGTCCAGGGCGAGACCGTTGTGGAGCAGGGTCGCCGCCTCCTCGAACACCTCACGAGCCAGCTCGAGATCCACCTCGGGCCGCGCCCGCGCCACGGCCTCCGCGGTTGCCAGGAACTGGTCGAACGGCGGGCCAACGGTGCTGGGCGGCATACCCGGAGGCTCTCAGCGCGCCGACCACCCGGCAAGCCAATAAGGAGCCGACATCCTCGTCGCCGGCGAGCGCGTCACCTGTATCAGGCGAGGCATCCCGCCCGGCGTGGCGGCACCGTGGTCAGGCTGACGCCCGCCCGACCGGACAGATTGGGGAGCACGTTGGGCCTGATCCTGCCGATTGTCTTCCTCGGCCTGATGGCCAGCCTGTCGCCGGCCACGATCGTCGTGTTCGTCCTGGTCCTGGGCACGGCGCGGGCTCGCGTGAACGCGGTCGGGTTCCTGTTCGGTTGGGGCTTCTCGCTCACCGTCGTCTTCGCCGCGAGCTACGCGGTGGCCTCGTCAGGTGCCGTCGACCGTGGCAGCGGTCGCACGTCCGTGGCCGTCCTCGAGATCATGCTGGGCGTCGCGCTGATGGTGTTCGGGGTGCGGATGTGGCGCCGCGGGCCGACCGCGCCGACGAGCTCCTCGTCGTGGGGGACGCAACGGCTGATGGGCCACATGGACAGCCTCACGCCGTTCGGCGCCGCGGTCGTCGGTGTCCTCAAGCAGCCCTGGGCGATCACCACCGCGGCCGCCATCGTCGTGGTGCACAAGAACGACTCGCTCCTGGTCGTCGCGATCGCCTTCGCGCTGTTCACGATCGCCTCGACCGCCACCGTCGGACTGATGTTCCTGTACTACGCCCGCTATCCCGGGCAGGCCCAGGCGCAGCTGACGGCCCTGCGCGACCGGGTGGTGGCCGCGGGCCCGGCCGCCGGGGCCGTGGCGGGCGTGCTCGTGGGCGGCTTCCTGGTGGTCGATGCGCTGCTCGACCTCATGTGAGGTCGCCTCCTCAGAGCAGGACCAGGTCGTCGCGGTGCACGACCTCACGCTCGTACGCCGCGCCCAGCTCGCGCTTGAGCTCGTGCGAGGAGCGGCCGAGCAGGTTCGGGATCTCCTCGGCGTCGAAGTTGACCAGTCCGCGGGCGACCGGCCGGCCGTCGGGGTCGGTGAGGTCGACCGGGTCGCCGGCGACGAAGCGTGCCGTGCACGCCGGTGAGACCGGCGGCGAGCAGGGAGGCCCGGCGCTCGGTCACCGCGCGCACCGCGCCGGCGTCGAGGACGAGCTGGCCCTTGGGCTCGGTCGCGTGCGCCAGCCAGAGCAGCCGGGTCGGGCGGCGGCGGCCGGTGGCGTGGAAGAGGGTGCCGACCTGCTCGCCGGCCAGCGCGGCGGGCGCCTGGGCGGCGGAGGTGAGGACGACGGGGATGCCGGCGCCGGTGGCGATCCGGGCGGCCTCGACCTTGGTCTGCATGCCGCCGGTGCCGACGCCGGCGCCGCCGGCGCGGCCGATCCGGACGTGGCCGAGATCGTCGGCGGCCGCGACCTCGGAGATCAGGGAGGAGCCCGGCTCGCTGGGGTGGCCGTCGTACAGCCCGTCGACGTCGGACAGCAGCACCAGCAGGTCGGCGTGCACGAGGTGGGCGACCAGTGCCGCGAGCCGGTCGTTGTCGCCGAACCGGATCTCGCTGGTCGCGACCGTGTCGTTCTCGTTGACGATCGGCAGCACGCCGAGGTCGAGCAGCTTGGCGAACGTCTGGTAGGCGTTCCGGTAGTGCGAGCGCCGGGTCATGTCGTCGTTGGTGAGCAGCACCTGCCCGGTGACGAGGCCGTGCCGGGCGAGCTCCTCGGTGTAGCGGTGGACGAGCAGCCCCTGCCCCACCGACGCGGCGGCCTGCTGCGCGGGGAGTGCCCGCGGGCGACGGGCCAGGCCGAGCGGGGCCAGGCCGGCGGCGATCGCGCCGGACGAGACCAGCACCACCTCGGAGCCGGCGGCGCGCGCCACGGCGAGCACGTCGACCAGCTGCCGGATCCGATCGGGGTCGATCCCGCCGGCCGCGGTGGTCAGGGAGGACGAGCCGACCTTGACCACGATCCGCTTCGCGGACGTCACCTGGGTCCGCGCGCCGCTCGTAGCTCATTCGCCCGGGTCCTGCTTCGGCCCAGTCGGGGTCGTCGGCGGAGCCGATCTCGTACGACTTCGGGCCGTAGGTCTCCGGCTTGTCGAGACGCCGGGCCACGTCGGCGCGGGTCTCGGTCTCGCTGCGCTCGGGCATCGCGGCGTCGATGTCGCGGCGGCGGCGGGCGGCGGGCCGGGACTCGTCGAAGCGCTGGTCCTCGCCGCGCCGGCTCAGCACCTCGGCGCCGGCGTCGATGCCGGGCTTGAAGTCGAACACGACCGCGTTGTCCGGGTGCCCGATCAGGACGGCGTCGCCCTCCTGGGCGCCGAGCGCCAGCAGCCGGGTCTCGACGCCGAGCCGGTTCAGCCGGTCCGCGAGGAAGCCGACCGCCTCGTCGTTGCTGAAGTCGGTCTGGCGCACCCAGCGCTCGGGCTTCACGCCGCGGACCCGCCAGCCCTCGGCGGTCTCCTTGACGCTGAACTCGTCGCTGCCGTCCGCGGACGCCGGGCGGATCACGATCCGGGTGGCCTCGGCCACCGGCTTCTCGCGGCGGGCGCGGTCGACGATCTCGGCCATCGCGAAGGTGATCTCGCGCAGCCCCTCGCCGGACGCCGCGGAGATCGGGATCACCCGGAGGCCGCGCTCGCGCAGCTCGTCGGTCACCATCTCGCCGATCTCGCGGCCGTCGGGCACGTCGATCTTGTTCAGCGCGACCAGGCGCGGCCGGTCCTCGAGCCCGCCGTACCGGGACAGCTCGTTCTCGATGATGTCGAGGTCCTCGACCGGGTTCCGGCCGGGCTCCATGGTGGCGGTGTCGACGACGTGCACCAGCGCCGCGCAGCGCTCGATGTGGCGCAGGAAGTCGTGGCCGAGGCCGCGACCCTCGCTGGCGCCCTCGATCAGGCCGGGTACGTCGGCGACGGTGAAGGTCGTGTCACCGGCGGTCACGACGCCGAGGTTCGGCACCAGGGTGGTGAACGGGTAGTCGGCGATCTTCGGCCGGGCGCGGGAGATCGCGGCGATCAGGCTGGACTTGCCGGCGCTCGGGAAGCCGACCAGGCCGATGTCGGCGACGACCTTGAGCTCGAGCACGATCTCGAGCTCGTCGCCCGGCTCGCCGAGCAGCGCGAAACCGGGGGCCTTGCGCTTGGACGACGCGAGAGCGGCGTTGCCGAGGCCGCCGCGGCCGCCGGTGGCGACCACCATCTCGGTGCCGGGGCCGACCAGGTCGGCCAGCACGTGGCCGCGCCCGTCGGAGACGACCGTGCCCTCGGGCACCGGCAGCACCAGGTCGGCACCGTGCCCGCCGTTGCGGTGGCCGCCGGCACCGTGGCCGCCGTGCTCGGCGCGCCGCCTGGGGCTGTGGTGGTAGTCGACCAGGGTGGTCACGTCGGGGTCGACCCGCAGGATCACCGACCCGCCCGGGCCGCCGTTGCCGCCGTCGGGGCCGCCGAGCGGCTTGAACTTCTCGCGGTGCACCGAGGCCACACCGTTCCCGCCGCGCCCGGCGCTGACGTGCAGCGTCACCCGGTCGACGAAGGTCGGGACGGCCATGGTTCCTACTCTCGGTGTGGGGCTGAAACGACGAAGGGCGCCCCGATCAGGGACGCCCTTCGTTGTGAAGTGTGCTGAGCGAGCGTCAGGTCACTCGCCCGGGACGATGTTGACGACCCGACGACCACGACGGGTGCCGAACTCGACGGCACCGCCGACGAGCGCGAACAGGGTGTCGTCGCCGCCACGGCCGACGCCGGAGCCCGGGTGGAAGTGGGTGCCGCGCTGGCGGACGATGATCTCGCCGGCGTTGACCAGCTGGCCGCCGTACCGCTTGACGCCGAGCCGCTGGGAGTTCGAGTCCCGACCGTTCTTGGTCGAGGCCGCGCCCTTCTTGTGTGCCATGGGTTCAGTCCTTTGCGCTGGAGCGAATCTGGGGGTCTGACTCGGTCAGACGGTGATGTCGGTGACCTTGACCTGGGTGTACTTCTGGCGGTGACCCTGGCGCTTCTTGTAGCCGGTCTTGTTCTTGTACTTCTGGATGACGATCTTCGGACCCTTGGTGGCGCCGAGGACCTCCGCGGTCACGGACGCCTTGTCGAGGCCGGTCGCGGTGACCTTCTCGCCGTCCACGAGCATCACGACGGGCAGGGTCAGCGACTCGCCGACTGCCGTCGTGACCTTGTCGATCTCGATGACGTCGCCGACGGCAACCTTCTGCTGCTTGGCGCCTGCGCGCACGATCGCGTACACCGCGGTCTCCTTCGTCAATTCCTGCATGTCACATCCGGGTCTGCGGCACGCCTCGAAACCTCAGAGGATTCGGGATGCCGGGCAGAGAGGGCACGCGTGAACGCACCGAGGGTCAATAGTACGGACCGCGCGCCGCCACCGCAAAACGGCTGCGGCGCCGCTCGTCAGCGCTTGCGCGAGCCCTTCTTCTTGATCGGCACGTGCTCCACGGTGTGGGGTACGGCGCCCACGTCGGCGCCGCCGGGCTCCGACGAGGCCGTGCCGGGCTCGACCACCCCCGTCTCGGGCGGCGCACCCACGATCCCGGTGCTGGTCGGCTCGGCCACCGCGGTCGCTGCCGACGGGGCCGCCGCGGGCGGTCCGGCCGGGCGGCTGGCGCTGCGGCGACGGGTCCGGGTGACCACCTTGGGCTTCTCGGGCTGCGGCGGGCGGCTGTCGGGCTCCGCGTCGGCCTCCGGGGTCTCGTCCGGCGTGGGCTCTGAGGTCTCGACAGGCTCGACCGACGTCGGTTCCGGTGTGCTCGATCGGGCTCGTCGGGCTCGGGGGTCTCGACAGGCTCGACCGACGTGGGTTCCGGCTGTGCTTTCGGCTTCCGGGGCCGCGTCGGGCTCGACCGGCGTCGCCTCGGGCTCGGACTCCTCGTCGACGAGGGGCTTCTGCGTCCTTGTGGTCGTCGGCGTGCCGGGCCATCGCAGCGACGTCCTTGGGGGACGGCGGGCCGGACTTGCCGTTGCCGTTGCCGCCGTTCCCGTTGCCGCCGCCGGATCCGCCCGAGCCTCCCTCGCCCCGGCCACGCCCGCCACGGCTGCGGCGAGAGCTGCCGCCGCGGCGCGAGTCGTCGTCGGCCTTCTTCGGCTCGACGGGGGCGTCCTGCACGATCAGGCCGCGGCCCTGGCAGTGGTCGCAGGTCTCGCTGAACGCCTCGAGCAGGCCGGTGCCGATCCGCTTGCGGGTCATCTGCACCAGGCCGAGCGAGGTCACCTCGGCGACCTGGTGTCGGGTGCGGTCCCGGCCCAGGCACTCGACCATCCGGCGCAGCACGAGGTCGCGGTTGGACTCCAGGACCATGTCGATGAAGTCGACGACGATGATGCCGCCGATGTCGCGCAGGCGGAGCTGGCGGACGATCTCCTCGGCCGCCTCGAGGTTGTTCTTGGTGACCGTCTCCTCGAGGTTGCCCCCGGAGCCGGTGAACTTGCCGGTGTTGACGTCGACGACCGTCATCGCCTCGGTCCGGTCGATGATCAGGGAGCCGCCGGAGGGCAGCCAGACCTTGCGGTCCAGGCCCTTGGCGATCTGCTCGTCGATCCGGTGGGCGCCGAACACGTCCTTGCCGTTGTCGCCGCGCTCGAAGCGCTCGAGCCGCTCCTCGAGGTCCGGCGCGACGTGCTGGACGTAGCTCTGCACGGTGTCCCAGGCGTCGTCGCCCTCGATGACCAGCTTGGAGAAGTCCTCGGTGAACAGGTCGCGGACCACCTTGAGGGTCAGGTCGGGCTCGCCGTACAGCAGCTGCGGCGCGTTGCCCTTGGCCTTCTTCTCGATGTCCTCCCAGCGGGCCTTGAGCCGCTCGACGTCGCGGGTCAGCTCGTCCTCGCTGGCGCCCTCGGCCGCGGTGCGCACGATCACGCCGGCGGTGTCGGGGACGATCTCCTTGAGCAGGGTCTTCAGGCGGGTGCGCTCGGTGTCGGGGAGCTTGCGCGAGATGCCGCTGGTGGTCCCGTCGGGGACGTAGACGAGGAAGCGGCCGGCCAGGCTGACCTGGCTCGTGAGCCGGGCGCCCTTGTGGCCGACCGGGTCCTTGGTGACCTGGACCAGCACCGGCTGCCCGGAGCTGAGGACGGACTCGATCTTGCGCGGCTGGCCGTCCTTGTGGCCGAGCGAGGACCAGTTGACCTCGCCGGCGTACAGCACGGCGTTGCGGCCCTTGCCGATGTCGATGAACGCGGCCTCCATCGAGGGGAGGACGTTCTGGACCCGGCCGAGGTAGACGTTGCCGATCAGCGAGGTCTGCGACTCGCGGGCGACGTAGTGCTCGACGAGCACCTTGTCCTCGAGCACGGCGATCTGGGTGAGCTCGTCGCGCTGCCGGATCACCATCACCCGGTCGACGGCCTCGCGGCGGGCGAGGAACTCGGCCTCGCTGACGATCGGGGCGCGACGCCGACCGGCCTCACGGCCATCCCGACGGCGCTGCTTCTTGGCCTCGAGCCGGGTGGAGCCGGAGATCGACGTGATCTGGTCGTCGCCGGTGCGGCTCTTCCGGACCCGGGTGACGGTGTTCTGCGGGTCGTCCCCGCCGTCGTCGCCGTCCTCGCCGGTACGCCGGCGACGTCGGCGGCGGCGCGAGGAACCCTCGCCACCGGAGTCGTCCTGGGAGTCCTCGTCGTCGCCGGACTCGTCGTCGTTCCTGTCGTCGCTCGACGAGCCGTCCTGGTCGCCGCCGTCGCCCGACTTGCGGCGGCGTCGGCCACCCCGGCGCCGGCGACGGCGCGGGCCGCCGTCGCCCTCGTCGCCGTCCTGGGACGCGTCGTCGGCCCGGCCCTCGCCGGCCTCGGCCTTGTCAGGTGCGGCCTCGGCGGCCTGCTTGCCACCGCCGGAGCCCTTCGGCGCGGCCTTCTTGGCCGTGGTCTTCTTGGCGGCGGTCTTCTTGGCCGCCGGCTTCTCGGCGCGCTCGGAGTCCTGCTGATCGCCCGCGGCCTGGTCGTCCCCGGCCTCGGCGGTCTTGCGCGCCCGTCGCGGCGGCGCGGCCGTCGGCTCGGGCGCCTTGAAGAGGAGCATCGTGTCCGGGCCGCCGGCCGGCGCCTCCGCTGCGGCGGGCTCGGCATCCGGCTTCGCGGCCGTCTTCTTGGCGCTGGCCTTCTTGGCGGCGGTCTTCTTGGCCGGGGCCTTCTTCGCCGCCTTCTTGGCAGCGGGCTGGGCGCCGCCGGCAGCCTCGGCCTGGCCGTCGTCCACCGGCTTGGCGGCGGTCTTCTTGGCGGTGGTCTTCTTCGCCGCCGACTTCTTGGCCGCGGTCTTCTTGGCGGCCGCCTTCTTGGCGGGCGGCGGCGTGTCGGACGGCGTGTCGCTCGGTGCTGCGCCGGTGGGTTCGTTGCCCTGGGGATCCTCGAGCATATTTGCTCTCCTCGGCCCACACACGTGGTGCGCGGGCTTGTCGTACGCCGCGGCCCGAGCACACAGGGCCGGCGGCGAAAAGCCTTCTTTGGCGGCGACACCCTCCGCGGTGCGTCGGCGAACCCGCTCATCACCTGCCGCGGTCGCTGGGCCTGGTCACGGCACCTGGGGAGGTGCTGTCGGCGGAGTCCCTGTCACCGACTCCAGCCTGGCCGCGTCGCGGTCTGGCAACGACTCGTGCTCACGTGTGCCGGGCCGTCGGTGGTCCGGCGAGAACGTCGTCGGGTTGATGCGGGCGGTCTGGACCACTACCGCGCCAACCGCTGCGAGTATCGCACATCGGCCGCTGAACGTCCCTATGACCGCGGTGCCAGCGGGTCGCCGACCGCGCCGGTCTCCGGATCGAGCGGGCCCTGCGCCAGCCGGGTCAGCAGCGGCGCCTCGCCGGCGTCGAGCTCGGCCACGGACGCGAGCCCGGTCAGGACGTCGTCGGGTCGCACCGCCGGAACGGTGTGCCGCAGCACCAGGTCGAGGCGCGTACCGCCCTCGCCCTCCTCCGCCACCAGCGAGATGACCGCGGCCCGACAGTCGAACTCGCGCAGGCCCTTCTTGGTCATCCGCTCCACGGGGACCGCGTCGGTGCCGAGGAACACCGCGACGGCCGCCTCGCTCGTCGCGTGGTCGGGTCCGGCCAGGTCGATCCGCCAGTGGCTGCCCTCGAGCAGGTCCGACAGCGACCCTCCGGGTGACACCACGACGTCGAGCACGTCGAGGCCGTCGGGCAGCGCCTCCTCGAGCGCCGCCCGGATCCGGTCCGGCTCGACGATCTCCGCGAGGGCGATCTCGAGGTACTCCGCCTCGCTGGCCGACCCGGTCGGCGCCGCCCCGGCGTACGAGATGCGGGGGTGCGGGTTGAAGCCGGACGAGTACGCCATCGGGACCCGGGCACGGAACACCGCCCGCTCGAAGGCCCGGCTGAAGTCGCGGTGGCTGGTGAACCGGAGCCGTCCGCGCTTGGCGTAGCGGATCCGCAGCCGCTGGACGGGCGGGGCTTGCTGTTCGGGCTGGTCACGCACGGGCGCACCCTAGACCCGTCACGGCAGCAACGCCGACTTCATCTGCAGCGAGGTGTAGACGCTGCCGATCCTGATCCCGTCCAGCCACGTCGTCAGCCGCTCCGCCTCGGCGTCGAGCGCGGCCCGTCCGTCGGCGCCGATGTCCTCGCGGAGCACCACCCGCACGACGGCGTCCTCGTCCTGCACCCAGCAGCCGACGATCCGGCCGCACCACCAGGCGGTGCTGCCGCCGTTGCCGTTGCTGTCGAAGAGGTACGGCGTGTCCCCGGGCGCGAGGTAGAAGTCGCGGTCCTTCCAGCCCATCGTCGTGGCGTCGAGCACCGGCAGCAGCGCCGCCCACGGCTCGACCGGCGCCACCTCGTCGACATCGTCGGGCAGCACCCAGCCGGTGGCGGAGCCGTCGAGCGACACCTCGACCGCCCCGAGGTCGGCCAGCGCCCGCTTCACCACGGTCACGGTCCCGCCCAGCCACCACTTGATGTCGTTGACCGTGCCGGGGCCGAACGTGCCCAGCCAGCGCCGCACCAGCTCGGCGTACCCCTCCTCGGGCGGGAGCGGCGCCGGCGACTCGCCGAGCCAGCGCGACATGGGGGTCCAGGCGTGCCGGGACAGCCGCCAGTGTCCGCTGTTGCGGCCGCGCACGATCGCACCCGAGACACCGAGCAGGGTCAGCACCCGGGGCGCGACCGGGACGTCGCCGCCCCACTTCGAGCCCGGCGAGATCGACACCGTGCCCGCCAGCTCCGGCAGCGCCTCGCGGAGCTCGCTGGTGGTGAGGCCGCCGTCGCTGTCGGCGAGCACGGCCAGCACGGCCGCACGCGCGGCCGCGAGCCAGGCCGCGCCGTCCGGTGGCCAGCCCGCTCCGCTCGACGTCCTTGACCAGCCGGCTCTCCTCCTGGCCGGCCACCCGGGCGCTGGCGCTGCCCCAGGCCGCGGGCAGCAGCTCGCGCGGGAAGGTGAACAGGGTGCGCCGCATCGCGAGCTGCTTGACCAGCGTCCGGTCGTCGAACAGCGCGCGGTCGACGTCCGCGACCGTCACGTCGTCCACCCGCGCGAACACCGAGAGGTAGACGGTGGCCGGCTCGGTGGAGTGCAGCACGGTCATGGCGCGGGCGGCGGCCAGCGGGTCGGCCACGCGGCGTCCGGGGGCGATCGCGTGCCGGTGGGCGATCCGCGCCCGACGCTGGTCATCACCCACATGACGCATGCCCATATCCTGCCCGAGCAATGACCCGACTCCTCGTCAACGGCCGCACGTCCGTCCTCGTCCTCGCCGGCATCGTCCTGCTGGCGGTCAACCTGCGCCCGGCCGCGGTCGCCGTCGGGCCGGTGCTGGCCGAGGTCCGCGGCGGCCTCTCCCTGTCGGCGGCCGAGGCCGGGCTGCTCACCTCGCTGCCGGTGCTCGCGTTCGCCGGCTTCGGTGCGGCCGCCCCCTTGCTGGCCCGCCGGATCGGGGCGCACCGGGCGACGCTGTTCGCCCTCCTGGCGCTGCTGGTCGGCCTGGCCACGCGGGCGCTGGTGCCGTCCGAGCTCGCGTTCCTGGCGCTCTCGATGCTGGCGCTGTCCGGCATGGCGGTGGCGAACGTGCTGCTCCCGTCGCTGGTCAAGCTGCACTTCCCGGACCGGGTCGGATCGGTGACGGCGCTCTACACCGGAGCGATGTCGGTCGGGCTGACGGCCGCGCTGATGCTCACGGTCCCCATCTCGGACGCCGGCGGCGGCTGGCGGGTCGGGCTGGGTGCGTGGGCGCTGCCCGCGCTGCTGGCCGTGGTGCCCGTGGGTGTGGCTGGCCGGCCACGACCGCCGGCTCGCGGCGGAACCACACGACGTACGCCTCAGCGACGTGGCGCGCACCCGGCTCGGGTGGGCGATGGTGCTGTTCTTCGGGCTCCAGTCGATGCAGGCCTACTCGATCTTCGGCTGGTTCGCGCAGCTGTGGCGGGACAGCGGCTACTCCCCCACCACGGCCGGTGTGCTGGTCGGCATCGTCGCCGCGACGAGCATCCCGCTGTCGCTGTGGCTCCCGGGCTTCGCTGCTCGCCGGACCGACCAACGCGGCATCCTGATGGCGGTGATCGCGTGCTACCCGATCGCGTACGTCGGGCTGATGATCGCGCCGTACGACCTCGCCGTGCTGTGGGCGGTCATCGTCGGCGCCGGGACCTGCACGTTCCCCCTGATCCTGACCTTCATCGGGCTGCGCTCGCGGACGCCGTCCGGCACGGCGGCGCTGTCCGGCTTCACCCAGGCCGCCGGCTACCTGATGGCGGCCGTCGGGCCGTTCACGGTCGGGCTGCTGCACGACGCGACCGGCGGATGGACCGTGCCCGTTGGCGTTCCTGCTGTGCCTCGGCGCACCGATGGTCGCCGTCGGCCTGTACGTCGCCCGGCCGGTGTACGTCGAGGACCAGCTGGTCAGGGACCCGGTCGCACCATGAGCGACGTGGCGGGGGCGAACCCGGCCCGGGCGTAGAACGGCACCGACCGCTCGGTGGGGCTCAGCACGATCCGGGCGAAGCCGTGCTCGTCGGCGTACGCCGTGCAGGCGGCCACCAGCGCAGCGCCGGCGCCGGCATCGCGGTGCGGGGGACGGACGTAGCAGTTGGCGAGGTAGCCCCACTGGGTCGGCCGGGCCGTGTCCGCATCCAGCGGGAACGGCATCCGCGTGAACACCAGCAGGTTGAGCATGCCGACCGGCTCGGCCCGGGCGTACGCGAGCCAGGTGACCCGCTGGTCCTGCTCGCGCGCGAACCATTCCTCGAAGCGGTCCTCGAACGTCGGGTCCTCGACCGGGTGGCCGGCGTTCTCCTCCGTCCAGGCGCGGCGCAGCTCCGCCACCGCAGCCCGGTCGTCGGCGGTCGCGCGGCGGATCTCGGTCACCAGCGCTCCAGCGGGCCGACCGTCCGCTCCGGGGGTCGTAGGGGTCGGGCCAGAAGTCGGTGACCTTCGTGATCAGGCCGTCGGGGCCGAACTCGAAGAACACCTGGGCGTCCGCGATCTCTCCGCCCGTGCTCCACTCGAACCAGACCACCGCGCGCTCGGCGTCGCCGATGACGACCTTCGGGGTCAGGTGCCAGTCGCCCGGGAACGTGGCGTTGAACTGCAGGTAGGCGTCCCGGCCGCGGATCCGCTCGCGCGTCTGCGGTACCTCGTAGACGACGTCGGGCGACATCAGCATGGCCCAGGCGTCCCAGTCGCGGGCGTCGAGCGTGGTGACGAAGGCGCGGCCCGCGGCGGCGGTGTCGGTCATCTGCTCATCAGACCATGGAGGTGCGTGTCGGTCGTGGGCGTACCGTCGCGGACGACGACTGAGGAGGGCGCGTGGCCGACGAGACCTTCGACCGGGACTTCTGGGAGCAGCGCTGGGCGCAGGTCCTGCGTGACCACCCGGACAAGATCGCCAGTCATCCGCCGAGCACCCACCTGCTGGCCGAGACCGGGGACCTGCACCCAGGCCGCGCGCTCGACGCGGGCTGCGGGCACGGGTCCGAGGCGATCTGGCTCGCCGCGGCCGGATGGCAGGTGACGGCGGTCGACTTCTCCGTGACCGCTCTCGAGCAGGGCCGGTCGAGGGCCGAGGTCGTGGGGGCGGACGTGGCCGAACGGATCGACTGGGTCGAGGGCGACCTCGGCACCTGGGCTCCGACGCCCGGTCAGTTCGACCTCGTCACCTGCCTCTACGTCCACGTGGCCGGATCGGTCGGCGAGATGGTGCAGCGGCTCGGTGCCGGGGTCGCGCACGGCGGCACGCTGTTCCTGGTCGGCCACTCCCCCGTCGACCCCGCGACCGGCAAGCCGACACCCGCGGCCGGGCAGGTGCAGGTCTCCGTCGACGCCGCCGTGGACGCCCTCGACCCGGGCGAGTGGGAGATCGTCGTCGCCGAGGAGCGCCAGCGGGCCGCGGCCGGCACAGGCGTCGACGCGGTGGTCCGGGCGAGTCCACCGCACCTAGATTCGGGCCAGCCAGGAGGCGTAGAAGATCGCCAGCCCCGCCGCGACGCAGATCCCGGCGATCAGCCAGAAGCGGATCACCACCGTGACCTCGTCCCACCCCAGGTTTTCGAAGTGGTGGTGGATGGGGGCGATGCGGAAGATCCGGCGCCCCGTGCCGGTCAGCCGCTTGGTCAGCTTGAAATAGCCCATCTGCAGAAGCACCGACATCGTCTCCAGGACGAACAGTCCGGCGATGACGGCCATCAGGACTTCGGTACGAGACATGATCGCCAGCCCGGCCAGCGCTCCCCCGATGGCGAGGGAACCCACGTCGCCCATGATGATCCGGGCGGGCTTGGCGTTCCACCACAGGAAGCCGATGCAGGCCGCGCTGATCGCTACCGCGAGCACCGCGAGGTCGAGCGGGTCGCGCACCTGGTAGCACTGTGAGTCCACCACGCTGGCCCGCGAGGATCCGCACCGCTGGTTGTTCTGCCAGATGTTCACGAGCGTGTAGGCGCCGAAGATCATCGCCGACGTGCCGGCGAGCAGGCCGTCGGCCCCGTCGGTGAGATTGGCGCCGTTGGAGGTCGCGGTGACGATGAACCAGATGACCAGCAGGACCACGACCAACGGCAGCTTGACCCCCCAGTCATGAGTGGTGGAGATGTACGACGACGCCGGGTGGACGCCTCGCTCGTCGGCGAAGAACTGCGTGGCCAGAACCCCGAACCCGAGAGCGACCAGCGACTGACCGGCCATCTTGGCGCGACTGCTCAGCCCCTGGTTGTTCTGCGTGTAGACCTTGATGAAGTCGTCGAGAAACCCCACGACCCCGCAGCCGACGAAGAGCAGAAGCAGGAGCCAGGCGCTGGCGCTCGGACGCCCGCCGGTCAGGATCGTGGCCACCAGGTAGGCCGCCGTGGCGCTCGCCAGGATCACCAGCCCGCCCATGGTCGGCGTACCCCGCTTGACGTGGTGGGTCGTCGGGCCGTCGTCCCTGATCGGCTGGCCGAAACCGTGTCGGGTGAACCATCCGATGGCGACCCACGTGCCCAGCAACGAGCAGACCACCGCCAGCCCGCCACTCAGCAGGATCGCGCGCATGTGGGCCAGCCCCTCTCGGCCATCCGGATGGTCGATCCCTGCGAGACACGAGGGACGTCTTGGCAGCAATTGTGGGGCTAGAGGGGCGTCGTTCGCGTGAGCGACCCGACCGCGGCGACCAGTCCCTGGTAGGTGGCCTCGATGTCGGCCCCCGCATCCACGACGGTCGCGTCTCTCGTCGATGCCGCCGTGTCGGCCAGGCGGCTGTCCAGATCGTCGATGGCCGCACTGCCGCCGTCGTCGTCGACGACGCCACGGATCACCGCATGGAGGGGATCGTCGGGCCGTCCGTAGAAGCGGGAGGCCGCCTCTCCTGGCGGCGCCTGCAGCAGGATGTGCACGTAGGAATGACCGGAGTCGAGCGCCACCGCGCGGAACCTGGCGCGTTCGGCCTCGTTCGCCAGCATCTGCGGAAGCACCACGTCGCGACCACCGTCGAGGTGGGTCCGGATCATCGCCAGCGCCAGCGGTCGGACGATCTCACCGGTCGCGCCGAAGCCTTCCTGCCAGCCGCCCACGAAGCAGCGGAGCCGGTCCACGTCGCAGTTGAGCGTCCCGGGATGCTCGGCGACGTACCGCTCGGCGATCGTGCTCTTGCCCACGCCGGGGGCACCGTTGAGGTGGATGAGCGTGGCCACCGACGGAGCCTAACGGCCCGTCAGACGACGGAAAGCGGCAGCAGCTGGCGGCCGGTCGGGCCGATCTGGATCTCGGTGTCCATCTCCGGGCAGACGCCGCAGTCGTAGCAGGGGGTCCAGCGGCAGTCCTCGACCTCGGCGTGTTCAGCGTTGGGGTCGCCCGCAAGCACTGCGTCCTCCCAGTCGGCCCACAACCAGTCCTTGTCGAGGCCGGAGTCGAGGTGGTCCCAGGGCAGGACCTCGTCGTACTCGCGCTCGCGGGTGGTGTACCAGTCGAGGTCGGTGCCGGTGCCGGCCAGACCCTTCTCGGCGGAGGCGACCCAGCGGTCGTAGGAGAAGTGCTCGCTCCAGCCGTCGAACCGGCCGCCGTCGCGCCACACCTGCTCGATCACGGCGCCGACCCGGCGGTCGCCGCGGGACAGGAGTCCTTCGATGATGCCGGGCTTGCCGTCGTGGTAGCGGAAGCCGATCGCGCGGCCGAACTTCTTGTCGGCCCGCACGGTGTCGCGCAGCTGCTTGAGCCGGTCGTCGGTGGTCTCGACGTCGAGCTGGGAGGCCCACTGGAACGGGGTGTGCGGCTTGGGCACGAAGCCGCCGATGGAGACGGTGCAGCGGATGTCGTTGCGGCCGGAGACGGCGCGGCCCTCGGCGATCACCTTGCGCGCCAGGTCGGCGATCTGGAGGACGTCCTCGTCGGTCTCGGTCGGCAGCCCGACCATGAAGTAGAGCTTCACCTGCCGCCAGCCGTGGGAGAACGCCGTGGACACGGTCCGGATCAGGTCCTCCTCGGTGACCATCTTGTTGATCACCTTCCGCATCCGCTCGGACCCGCCCTCGGGCGCGAAGGTGAGGCCGGACCGACGGCCGTTGCGGGAGAACTCGTTGGCGAGCGTGATGTTGAAGGCGTCGACGCGGGTGGACGGCAGCGACAGCGAGACGTTGGAGCCCTCGTAGCGGTCGGCCAGTCCCTTGGCGACCTCGCCGATCTCGGAGTGGTCGGCGCTCGAGAGCGACAGCAGGCCGACCTCCTCGAAGCCGGACTTGCGGATGCCGTTCTCGACCATGGCGCCGATGGTCTCGATGGACCGCTCCCGCACCGGGCGGGTGATCATGCCGGCCTGGCAGAACCGGCAGCCGCGGGTGCAGCCGCGGAAGATCTCGACCGAGAACCGCTCGTGCACCGTCTCGGCCAGCGGCACCAGCGGCTTGGCGGGGTAGGGCCAGGCGTCGAGGTCCATCAGCGTGTGCTTCCGGACCCGGAAGGGGATGCCGGGCCGGTTCGGCACGACGGCCTCGATGGTGGCGTCCTCGGCGTACGCGACGTCGTAGAACTTCGGGACGTAGACGCCACCGCTCACGGCGAGCCGGCGCAGCAGCTCGTCCCGGCCTCCCGGGCGCTCCTCGGCCTTCCACTCGCGGACCACCTCGGAGATCGCGAGCACGACCTCCTCGCCGTCACCGAGGACGGCGGCGTCGAGGAAGTCGGCGACCGGCTCGGGGTTGAACGCGGCGTGCCCGCCGGCGAGCACGATCGGGTCGTCGTCGCCGCGGTCGACCGCGTGCAGCGGGATGCCGGCGAGGTCGAGGGCGTTGAGCATGTTGGTGTAGCCGAGCTCGGTGGAGAAGCTCAGGCCGAGCACGTCGAAGGCACGCACCGGGCGGTGGCTGTCGACGGTGAACTGCGGGATGTCCCCCTCGCGCATCACCCGCTCCATGTCCGGCCACACGGAGTAGGTGCGCTCGGCGAGGATCCAGTCGCGCTCGTTGAGCACCTCGTAGAGGATCTGCACGCCCTGGTTGGGCAGCCCGACCTCGTAGGCGTCGGGGTACATCAGCGCCCAGCGCACCGACGGGCCGTCCTCGGCGCAGTCCCAGTCCTTGACCGTCGAGTTGAGCTCGCCGCCGACGTACTGGATCGGCTTCTGCACGGACGGCAGCTTCGGCTCCAGGCGCGGGAAGACGCTGGCGACGGACACGGCGGAAACACCTCGGGGGGATGGGGTTCGGGGAACGACTTCCTAGCGTACGACGGAGCGCGCACCGTCAGCAGACTTCGGCGGCGTTCCCTAGGGTCTAGGCATGAGCGCGTGACGACCGGCCGGTTCCGCTGGACCGTGCTGATGCCGGTCGCGTCCGTGCTGCTGCTGGCCGCGACCTGGGGCCGGCACCCGGGCGGCGCGGTCGAGGCGGTGATGGTCTCGGTGGTGTCGGTGTTCCTGGTCGGCGCCGTGCTCGCCGCCGTGCACCACGCGGAGGTCGTCGCGCACCGGGTCGGCGAGCCGTTCGGGTCGCTGGTGCTGGCGGTCGCGGTCACCGTGATCGAGGTGGCGCTGATCGTCACGCTGATGGTCTCGACGGACAAGGACACCTCCGCGCTGGCCCGGGACACGGTGTTCGCCGCGGTGATGATCAGCCTGAACGGCATCGTCGGCATCTCCCTGCTGGTCGGCGCGCTCAAGCACCACCTCGCGAACTTCAACCCCGAGGGCACCGGCTCGGCGCTGGCCACCGTGATCACCCTCGCCAGCCTCACCCTCGTCCTCCCGCGCTTCACCACGTCCACGCCCGGGCCGGAGTTCTCGTCCGCGCAGCTGGCGTTCGCGGCCATCGCGTCCCTCGCGCTGTACGCGCATGTTCGTGTTCACCCAGACCGTCCGGCACCGCGACTTCTTCCTGCCGGTCGAGACCGGGGACGGGCCGGTCGACGCCGACGGCGACGGCCACGCCGACCCGCCAACGGACCGGGAGGCGCTGACCAGCCTCGGGCTGCTGGTCGTCGCGCTGGTGGCCGTGGTCGGCCTGACCAAGGTGGTCTCCCCCACCATCGAGGACGGCGTGCACGCGCTCGGCTTCCCCTATGCGTTCGTCGGCGTGGTGATCGCGCTGCTCGTGCTGCTGCCCGAGTCGATCGCCGCCGTCCGGGCGGCGGCGCGGGACCGGGTGCAGACCAGCCTCAACCTGGCCTACGGGTCGGCGATGGCCTCGATCGGCCTGACCATCCCGACCATCGCCGTCGCGTCGATCTGGCTCGAGGGCCCGCTGCACCTCGGGCTGGAGCCGATGCAGATGGTGCTGCTCTTCATCAGCGTGCCGGTGGCGGTGCTGACCGTCGTGCCCGGCCGGGCCAAGCCGCTGCAGGGCGGGGTGCACCTCGTGCTGCTGGCCGCGTTCATCTTCCTGTCGATCAGCCCCTGATGAGACTCCGCGGAGCTCGACGCCTGGCCGCGCTGGCGGCCGCCGGCAGCCTGCTCGTCGGCCGTGCAGCGGCGAGCCCGCCGCGGAGGACCCTCGAGCGCCAGGACCCGACCCCTCAGGCCACACCCACGAGCACGGAGCCGACCCCGGACGACACCGCGACCGACGCACTGCCGGCCGTGCCGGCGTACGGCCGACCCGCCGCGCTGGCCGCCCAGCTGGACCGGGCGCTGGCGGTCCTGCGCGACGACGACTCGTCCGCGGCCGAGCTGCGGGAGGCCGGCGAGCTCCAGCAGCTGGCGACCCGGAGCCTGGCCCTCTCCGGCCCCGGGGACGAGCGGGCCGTGACCTCGCGGCTGTCGCCCCAGGCGCGGCCCTGGTCGGCGCGGGTGTCCGCGCCGCCCGGCAGCTCGACGCCATGACCGACCCGCAGCCGAAGTTCCCGGAGTGGCGGATCGTCGATCCGGCGCCCGCCGAGACCCTGCTGGGCCACTACCGGGCCGCCCAGCGCCGGCTCGGCATCCCCTGGTCCACGCTCGCCGCGATCCACCTCGTCGAGACCCGGATGGGGCGGATCCGCGGCGTCAGCTCCGCGGGCGCCCAGGGTCCGATGCAGTTCCTGCCGTCGACGTGGGAGATGTACGGCGCCGGGGGCGACATCGCCGACCCGCAGGACGCGATCTTCGCCGCCGCTCGCCTGCTGAGGGCGAACGGCGCACCCGGCGACCTGCGCGGCGCGCTGTGGCACTACAACCCGTCCGACAACTACGTCGATGCCGTGAGCGAGTACGCCCGCACGATGGAGCGCGCTCCCTGGCTCTACCGGGGCTACTGGCAGTGGCGGGTGCTCTACAAGCACGTCCGGGGCGCGCACGTGCTGCCCGTCGGCTACCCCGAGGAACGCCCGGAGCCCGTGCTTGAAGACCGAGGGTCGCTCAGCCCTTGACGTAGGAGAACTTCTCGCAGACCAGCCCGTCGCGCAGCCGCACGACGTCCACGCCGCGGACGTGGCCCGGCGAGCCGTCCTCGTTCGTCCAGTCGAACCGCCAACGCAGCACGCCGCGGTCGCCGGACACGAACGACTCCTCCTCGGAGAACGTGGCGCCCGGCGTGTTCCCGAACAGGTCGTCCCACACCGCGCGTACGGCGGCCGCGCCCTCGTGCCGTTCACCGTCGGGCGCGGGGCCGGTCGCCTCGAACGCGCAGTCGTCGGTCATCAGCGCCATGATCGCGTCCACGTCACCGGACCCGAACGCCGCCGAGAAGCGAGCCAGGCCGGCGTGGTTCACGCCCCAGCCGGGGTCCCGGCCGAACGCCGCGAGCAGGTCCCCCTGGGCGTCGCCGTGCGAGGACGCGCGCGGCCCGACCGCGCCGGCCTGCCGGTAGAGGTCCTCGCGGTCGGCGTACCAGGCGCCCACCTCGTGCAGCAGGGCCGGATCGAGCCGGGTGTCCCCGCCGGTCGCGACGGCCAGGTCCCAGCCGTGGATCAGGTGGTCGGCGGCGAGCTGGTGGACGTACTCGTCCATCCGCTCCTCGCCGTAGGACAGGTGGACGGTGCCGTTCGTCGGCAGCACCTCCGCGACGGCTCGGGTCGCCTCCATCGCCGCCGCCAGCGCCCTCTTGATCGGGTCGTCGCCGAGCAGGTCGCCGTCGAAGCGGTCTCCCACCTCCTCGATGGTGCTGCCGTGCATGAGCGGCCCGGTCCAGAGGTCCTCGCCGGCGACGTGGTTCGTGAGCTCGCGCACCGTCCACTCGCGGCACGGCGTGGGCGCGTCCCACTGGTCGTCGCGGACGGCGTTGACGCGGTCCGCCCAGCATTCGACGGTGCGGTGGTAGAGGGTGTTGAGGTCCATCAGATGTACCCGCTCTCCAGGGTGAGGCGGGCCTGCCGGACCCACCAGTCGAGGTCGTTGCGCTCGCGCTCCCGGATGGCGAGGTCGGGGTGCTCGGCGGCGTCGAGCGCCTTGTTCCAGCCCAGCCAGACCAGGGCGGCGAGCAGGGCGAGCCGCATCGAGCGCTCGTCGTACGCCGGCCCCGCCGCGTGGGCGTACGCCGCGATGACCTCCTCGCGGCTCGGCTCCACGACCGACGAGCAGCCGGCCAGGAACCGCGCGATGTCGAGGGCACCGGGCGCCACGGTCGGCATCGCCCAGTCGAGCAGCACCAGGTCGTCCTCCTCGAGGGCCATGTTGACGGTGGCCAGGTCCCCGTGGACCAGCGTCAGCGGCCCCTCGGCGAGGGCGTTCTCGAGCTTGAGGCTGTCGGCGAGCAGCACCAGCACCGGGCCGGCGACGTCGAACGGCGCCGTCTCGGCGAAGATCTCCCAGCCGCGGAGGCCTGCGCGCAGAGCTCGCTGCCGGCGTCGGCGAGGCGTGCGATCCGCTGCGGGGCGAAGAGCTCCAGCACCCGGCGCAGCGGGGCGAGCCCCTGCGGCGGGCTGTCGAGGAACTCGCGATGCAGGGCCGCCACCCGTTCGACGACGCGGTGCGTCGTGGCCACCGACAGCCGGTCGTCCCAGGTGAGGACGGCGGCGCCGAGGTCGCGCATCACGATCACGCTGGTGCCGTCCTCCTCGACCCAGGCGTCGAGGATGGCGTGGGTGACGCCGGGCGGCAGCCGGTTCAGGACGCCGGAGTGCCAGAGCAGGCACTCGCGGGCGACGGTCCCGCCGGTGAGGGCGAGGGTGAAGTCCGACTCCCGGGTCACCCGCTTGACGACGAGGGCGCGTCCGTCCGCGAGCCAGACCTTCTCCAGGCCCGCGCCCGACTTCCCTTCATGGCCCGCCATGACCACGCGCCGTACGGCGTCGTGCAGCAGCTCTGCAGGTGCCACCCGTCCACCGTGCACCGGTCGGCGCACCCGCGCCATGACCCGAACGGGCGATTCGGGCGGACCGGTCGCGGGATCTCAGCGGGCGTGCACGCGCGGCGCGGCGGTGTAGCGGGTCGGCAGCGAGGCGGTCGAGCGGAGGTGGATGTTCTGGAGCAGCCCGATCGCGAGCATGCCCGCGAACATCGAGCTGCCGCCGTACGACACGAACGGCAGGGGTACGCCGGTGACCGGCATGATCCCGAGGCACATGCCGACGTTCTGGAACGCCTGGAAGCCGAACCAGCAGGCGATGCCGGCCGCCGCGATCCGGCCGAACACGTCGTCGGTCTGGAACGCGATCGCCAGCGCCCGCCAGATCACCACGCCGAGCAGCGCGATCAGGACGGTCGCGCCGACCAGGCCGAGCTCCTCGCCCGCGACCGTGAAGATGAAGTCGGTGTGCTGCTCCGGCACGAACCCGGACCGGGTCTGCGAGCCGTTGAAGAGGCCCTCGCCGAACAGGCCGCCGTTGCCGACCGCGATCCGGGCCTGCTCGGTGTTGTAGCCGGCGCCGCGCGGGTCGAGGTCGGGGTTCGTGAAGGCCAGGAACCGGTCGACCTGGTAGTCCTTGAGCAGCCCCTGGGACACCGCCGCGACCGCCGCTGCGACCGCGCCCGCGACCAGCAGCACCAGCCACCGCCGGGCCGCACCGGCGGTGGCGATCACGCCGAACACGGTCGCCGAGAGCACCAGCATCGTGCCGAGGTCGGGCTGCAGCATGATCAGCGCCGCGGGGATGCCGGCGATGACGAGCATCCCGACCACGTCGACCCAGGTCGTCTCGTGGTGGCGGCGCCCCTCGGCACGCTCGGCGACGAGCAGCGCCATCCCGATCACCACCGCCAGCTTGGCGAACTCCGCCGGCTGGATCGACATGCTGCCGAGCTGGATCCAGGAGCGGGAGCCGTTGATGGTCGACCCGCTGGTCAGCACGAGCACCAGCCCGCCGACCGACGCGAGGTAGACCAGCGGCGCCACGATCCGCACCCACCGGTGGTCGGTCGCCATCACCATCACCAGCAGCACGACGCCGATGGCGACGTTGACCAGCTGCTTGCGGAGGTACGCCGTGGGGTCGCCGCCGGTGAGGTCGTCGCGGGCCGAGGTGGCCGACCACACGAGCAGGCTGCCGAGCACGAGCAGCGCCGCCACCGCGGTCATCAGCAGCCAGTCGAGGCCCGGAGCGCGCAGCGCGCTGGCCGGTCGGGCGGGACGCACGGACGTGGCCATCAGTCCTCCTTCCGGGCCGGCGGCAGGATCGAGCCGTCCTTGGCGAACAGGGGCAGCGCGTGCGGCGGCGTGGTGCCGGGGATGGCGGCGTCCTGGGGGTTCACGGTCGTCTCGTGGATGCCGTAGAGCGTCTCCCAGATCTCGCGGATCGCGGGGCCGGAGGTGCCGGAGCCGGTGCCGCCCTGGGACACCATCATCACCACGACGTAGTCCTTGTTGTAGGACGCCACCCACGAGGTCGACTGCTTGCCGTAGACCTCGGCCGACCCGGTCTTGGAGCGGACCGTGACCTGGTCGAGCGGGAAGCCGCCCATCCGCCAGGCCATGGTGCCCTGGCGGGTGACGCCCTGGAGCGCGCCGTCGATGAAGTCGATCACCCGCTTCGGGACGTCGACGTGGCCGGCGACCTTCGGCTGGATCCGGCGCAGGACGGTGCCGTCCGCGCTGACCACGGCCTTGCCGACGCGGGGCTCGTAGAGGGTGCCGCCGTTCGAGAGCGCGGCGTACGCCCGGGCGAGCTGGAGCGGGGTGACGATGGTGTCGCCCTGCCCGATCGCGAAGTTCACGGCGTCGCCGGCGCGGTAGGCGTAGCCCTCGACGCAGAACTCGTAGGCGAACTTGTAGACGAAGTCGCTGGTCTTGGCGTCCTGCGGCTTGTCGGCGATCCCGCAGTAGTAGTCCTTCATGGACTTGTAGTAGGCGAGCTTCCACTTGCGGTCGGCGATCCGGCCCGACGCCTCGCCCGGCAGGTCGATGCCGGTCGCGCTGCCGAAGCCGAAGTCCTTGGCCTCCTCCACCAGCGGGTCGCGGGCGTTCACGTCGTCGACGTCGCTGCCGTACCGCTGCCAGAAGTTGTAGCCGACCCGGTAGAAGAAGGTGTTGCAGGAGACCTCGAGCGCCTTGGCGAAGCCGATGTAGCCGTAGGCGCCGGACTCGTAGTTCTTGAACACCCGGTTGCCGACCTGGAAGCCCGACGAGCAGTCGAGCTGGGTCTCGGGCGTGAAGCCGTTGGTCAGCGCGCCGGCCGTCATGAACGGCTTCCACGTCGAGCCGGGCGCGAACTGGCCCTGGGTCGCCCGGCTGAGCAGCGGGGTGCCGGCCTTGGCGGAGTAGAGCCGCTTGAGCTGGTCCTCGCTGATGCCGCCGACCCAGACCGAGGGGTCGTACGTCGGCTGGCTGGCCATCGCGACGATCCGGCCGGTGTCGGCCTCCATCACGACAGCGGCACCGGAGTCGGCGACGTAGTTGCGGCCGGTGACCTCGTCGTGGGTCGCCCGCGCGGTCATGATCGTCTTGTGCAGCAGCCGCTCGACGGTGCCCTGCACCTTGGCGTCGATCGAGGTGACCAGGGTGTCGCCCGGCTGGCCCGCGAGCTCGCCGTCGTCGCCGAGCACCCGGCCCATCGAGTCGACCGCCACCCGGCGGTAGCCGGGCATCCCGCGCAGCCACGCGTCGTACTGCTTCTCGACGCCGGCGCGGCCGACCGACGAGGCGCCGTTGACCGAGCGGTCGCCGTTGTCGACGGCGGCGTCGTACTCGTCCTCGGTGATCGGGCTGAGGTAGCCGAGGACGTGGGCGAGGTTGACGCCGAACGGGCGGGGGTAGGAGCGCACCGTCTGCTGCTCGGCGAGCACGGCCGGGTAGTCCTCGGGCTGCTCGAGGATCCGCAGCGCGACCGGCTCGCGCGACGTCGCGGGCGACCGGGACCGGCTGGTAGGGCGAGCCGTTCCAGCACTGGCCGGCGACGCTGCCCTCGTCGCCGCAGGTGACCAGCCGCTTGCGGAGCTGGCCGGGCGTGTGGTCGATCGAGGCGGCCAGCCGCTCGACCAGTCGCGCCTGCTGGCTCTCGGTCATCTTGCCGAGCAGGGTCCGGTCGACGGAGACCACCCACGACGGCCGGTTGGTGACCAGGGGGCGGCCCAGGTCGTCGACGATCAGGCCGCGCTGCGGCTGCACGACGATCTCGCGCACCGACTGCGACGCCGCCTGGGCGTGGTACTCGTCGCCGCTGACGACCTGGAGGTAGTAGAGCCGCGCGAACAGGGTCGCGAACAGCGAGAACACCAGCGCCTGGATGACGATCAGCCGCAGCCGCCCCTTCTGCGACCGCGTCCCCCCGGCGCCGGTCGTGCGTGTCGATGTGGCCATCAGACCGTCGCCCGCTCCGGTTCGAGCCGGTTGAACATGGTCATCACGGGCGGCAGCACGAACGGCGTGAGCAGGACGTCCCACAGCACGGCCACGAGGATCACCGGCAGCAGCTCGCCGATGTCGGTGACCGGGTCGTTCAGCAGCAGTCCGGTGAGCGCGAAGATCGAGGTGCCGACGAAGGACGAGGCGGCGACGGTGCTCACCACGGCCACGGCGGTCGGCTTGACGTCCTGGCGCACCCGCCCGGCGACGTACCCGACGACGACCAGGGCCAGCGCCCAGCGGCCGGCGACGTGGTCGGCGGGCGGGGCGAGGTCGAGCACGACGCCGGCGAGGAAGCCGAGCACGGCCGCGAACTGCGCGCCCCGGGTGAGCGCGGCGCCGACCACGACGAGCAGGCAGAGGTTGGGGACGACGCCCTGCCACGCGAAGTGCGGGAACAGCGAGACCTGGAGGACCAGCGCGAGGCTGACCACGGCCATCGCGACCGCCAGCCGCAGCGCGCTCATCGCAGCGTCCCGTCGGCCTCGATCACGGACCGGTCGGACTGGGTGCCGGACGGGACGACCACGCCGACCAGGTCGAGGGAGCCGAAGTCGACGAACGGCTCGATCACCGCGCGCTGCGAGGTCTCGCGCAGGCTGCTGTAGACCGAGGTGACCCGGCCGACCGGCACGCCGGAGACGTACGGCGCTCCGCCCTGGCTGCCCCACGTGACGACGGCGTCGTGCTTCATCGGGATCTCGGAGTCGTCGACCAGCTCGAGGTCGAGGCGCCCGTCGTTGCCGAGCACGCCGCGGCCGTGCAGGAAGCCGATCTCCATGCTCTGCCCGACCCGGCCGCCGACCACCGAGTCGGCGTCGACGATCAGCAGCACGGTGGCGGTGGTGCTGGTGACCCGCAGCACCCGGCCGACCAGCCCGTCGTTGTTGAGGACGGTCATGTCGGGGGCGATGCCCGAGCTCGAGCCGGCGTCGATGGTGACGGTCCGCGAGAACGACTGCGAGGGGCCGAGCCCGACCACGCGGGCCGGGACCAGGGCGTGGCCCAGGTCGGCGGCGGCGGTGGTGAGGCCGTCGTACTCCTCCAGGCGGTTGCGGTCGTAGCGTCGACGTGGCGGCCTGCGAGCGCAGCCGGGCGTTCTCGGCCTCGAGCTCGCCGATCTCCTCGCGCATCGAGTCGTGCGTCTGGAACCAGTCGGGCACGGCGATGAACGGCCGCAGCGCCGTGGCGGTGCCGGACTCGACCGGGCCGAACACCTCGCCGACCGCGCGCCGGGCCGGCTCCATCGGGGAGTCCGCTCCGCCGTGGTAGTCGAGCGTGATCAGCGAGGCGCAGGCGAGGACCAGGGCGACCAGCAGCGGGCGGGACGGGCGGTTGCGCTCGTCGTGGCCACCCACGCTCCCCCAGCGACGCTCGCGCCGGGCGGAGCGGTCCAGCTCCCGGCGGCGCCAGACGCGATCCAGGACACCCATCAGAAGCGCCTCGGCTCCGACACCAGCACCTGCTGCAGCGCCTCGAACTCCTCCACGCACTTGCCGGCGCCGAGGGCGACGCTGGTGAGCGGGTCCTCGGCGAGGTGGACGGGCATGCCGGTCTCGTGCCGCAGCCGCTCGTCGAGCCCGCGCAGCAGCGCGCCGCCGCCGGTGAGCACGATGCCGCGGTCCATGATGTCGCCGGCCAGCTCGGGCGGCGTCTGGTCGAGGGTGGCGCGGACGGCGTCGACGATCGCGTGCAGCGGCTCCTCGAGGGCCTGGCGGACCTCGGCGCTGGACACGACGACGGTGCGCGGCAGCCCGGAGACCATGTCGCGACCGCGGATCTCGGCCTCGGGCTCGTCGGGCAGCGGGAAGGCCGAGCCGAGGGTCATCTTCACTTCCTCGGCGGTGCGGTCCCCGAGCATGAGGGAGTACTCCTTCTTCATCCACGCGACGATCGCCTGGTCGAGGTCGTCGCCGGCGGTGCGGATGGACAGGCTGGTGACGATGCCGCCGAGGGAGATGACGGCGACCTCGGTGGTGCCGCCGCCGACGTCGACGACCATGTTGCCGGTGGCCTGGTGGACCGGCAGGCCGGCGCCGATCGCGGCGGCCATCGGCTCCTCGACGATGTAGACCCGGCGCGCGCCGGCCTGGTAGCCGGCCTCCTTGACCGCCCGCTGCTCGACGGCGGTGATGCCGCTCGGCACGCAGATCACCATCCGCGGCTTGGCGAAGTAGCGCCGGCGGTGCACCTGCTGGATGAAGAACCGCAGCATCTGCTCGGTCGCCTCGAAGTCGGCGATCACGCCGTCCTTGAGCGGGCGGATGGCGGTGATGTTGTCGGGGGTGCGGCCGATCATCCGCTTGGCCTCGTGGCCCACGGCGAGGATCTCGCCGGTGGTGGAGTTCAGGGCGACCACGCTGGGCTCGTCGAGCAGCACGCCCTTGCCGCGGACGTAGACCAGCGTGTTGGCGGTGCCGAGGTCCACGGCCATGTCACGGCCGATGAAGCTGTTCGCCATGCCGATGCCTCGCAGGTCGTCGCACTCGTGGGGAAGGTGGGACGCCTGTGACGCCCTGCGAGTCAGGGTAAGAGGCTTCCGGGCGCCAGCCCGGGAGGACACGCGGCAGGGGTAAAGGGGCCTAGCTGATCTCGGGCTCCGGCTCGTCCTTCGTCAGCCAGTCGTCGCGCTCGTCCTCGGGTACGTCGACGCACGGGCCGCCGACGTTGAGCAGGACGTAGTCGCCCTGGTCGGGGAGCTCGCTGAACGACGCCCCGATGTCGTCCCGCTTGCCGTGCAGGGTGCTGCCGCCGGGTCGCTCCCCCGGCTCGGCCGGGCCGAAGCCCGCCTCCTCGAACACCGCCCCGAGGTGGTCGAGGTAGGGCCGCGCCGCTGTCGCGACGTCGATCCGGACGTCGGCGAGGTACTGGAAGTTCTTGTACTCCTCGAGGCCGCCGGCCTCGCAGCCCTGCCAGTCGCCGGTCGAGGACGTGACGGTGCCGCCGAGCGCCTTGGCGGCCGACTTCTGGAGCTCGGCCGTGGCCGCCCGCACGTCGTCGCGCTGCTTCTCCAGCTTGGCCGTCGCGTCCGCCGAGTCCACCCCGTCGCCCTCCTCTCCGCCCCCACAGCCTGCCAGTGCGAGCACGGCGACGGCGAGCAGCGCCGTACCGGCTCTGGCGACTCTCACCGAGGTTGCCTGGTGTGCGGGGACGTGGGATCGCGGTCGTACTCCGGGTCCTGCGGGGTGTCGTACCAGGGGTCGTGGATGTGGCCGGCCTCGACCACGGCGTCGTAGTTGCCGTTGACGATCTGGCTGATGTTGAACAGGGACTCGGTGTCGTGCTCGAAGTACTTCGAGTGGTCGTCGAACGCGTCGAGCCCGATCGCGTCGTCGGCCCGGGTCGTGGACTCGGCCTGGAACCGGTTGGCCCCGAAGTCGTCCTCGGCCGGGTCGTCGCCGAGCCCGCCGCCACCGAGCGTCTCGAGGTGGATCGCGCCGTGGTTGCCGAGGTTGGCGATCGGGTCCCGGCTGTTGGCACCCGCCCAGACGTGCTCGGGGTCGACCCCGGTGTCGCCGGCGTTGTTGGTGTCGCCGCCGACGCCCGGGCTGCCGACGAAGACGACGTCGTCGACCGGGATGCCGTGGTCGTGCGCGGCGTGCCCGGTGGTGGTCGAGCCGTAGCTGTGCCCGATCGCCGTCAGGTGCTGCGGGTCGCCGTCGTGGGAGGCGCGGATGCCGTCGAGGGTGTCGGCGAGCCGCTCGCCGCCGGCGGTCGCGTGCGACTCGTTGAGCACGCCGGCCCAGTCGCCGTCGCCCTCCCACGGCGGGTTGTCGGGGGCGTCGTACCCGATCCAGAGCATGGTCGCGTTGGTCTGGCTGGGGTCGAGGAAGCGGGTCGACTCGTAGATCGCGCGCGCCCGGTCGGCTTGGTACGGCGCGCTCTCGGCGTCGGTGCCGAAGCCGGGCACCGTGACCGCGACGTTGTCGGCCGTGCCGAGGTCGCCGGCCGAGATGGCCACCGCCCCGTCGCCGTCGAAGGCGCTCGGGTCGTAGGTGTAGAGCTGGCTGACGATGTTCTCGCCGGTGATCGGGTCCTTGCGCTCGGCGATGCTGTCGCGCGCCTCCTGGGCGGCGCGGGCGTTGGCGAGCCACTTCTCCTCGTCGGACGTGAGCTCGCCGAGATCCTCGGTGTGGCCCCAGTCGGCGAGGTCCCGGTCGAGGGCGACCGTGTTGGCGGCGTCGCGCGCCGAGGGCGGGATGCCGTCGAGGTTGCCGATCGAGCCGGGCGACGCGGCGATGATCGCGAGCTGCTGCTCGCGGGTCAGGCCGTCCCACCACTCGTTGACCTCGGCCGGGCTCGCGCCGGAGCCGGGCTTCCCGGCGAGGGCCGCGTCGGCCGGGTCGGCGACCCCGCCGTACGTCCGCTCGACCTGGTCGAGGGACATCACCCGGGAGAACGCCTCCCGCATGGCCTCCTCCTCGGCCATCAGGTCGGTCGCCCAGGTGTCGAGCTCGGCCTCGTAGGCGCGGACCCGCCGCGCGCAGTCGTCGCACTCGGCCTGGAGCGCCGCGGCGTCCGCGACCGTCGCGGCCGCGATCTTGGCCCGCAGCGCCGCGATGGTGGAGGCGATCTGGGACTGCTCCTCGACCAGGGCGTTCCGACGGTCGACCAGCTGCTGCATCTTCTCGGCGTGGTCGTCGGCCCGGCGGGCGACGCCGCGCAGGGCCAGCGACATGGCGTCGGCGGTCCGGCCGATCGGGCGGACCGACTCGTGGTACGACGTGGAGCCGAGGCCGACCCAGTCACCGATCCGGGCGTCGCCGGCGGCGAAGCTGCCCAGGTCGTCGACCTGGGTGGAGCCGGCCAGCAGGTCGGCGGCGTACGCCCTGATCCCGCCGGGATCCACGACCAGCGGCGGAGGCGTGCGCGGCACGGCCGGGATCGTGATCGTCGCGGTCACCGGATCTCCGTCAGGTAGGCGCGGAGGGCGAGGGCGTCGTAGCCGACCGCCCGGTCGGTGTTGAGGTAGTCGTCGATCGCGGTGCGCAGGCCGTCGGCCTGGGCCTCGGCCTGCCCGGCCAGCCCGTCGGCGTGCCGCTGCCAGGTGGTGGCGAACCTCGACGCGGTCCCCGCGACCGCGTCGGTGAACCCACCACTGCTCGCGCCGCCGATCTGCTCGGCTGCGGCACTGACGTCGAGGTGCTGCTCGTCCCAGGCGCGAGCCGTCGAGCCGACGGTGAGGGGGACGACCTCCATCACTGCCTCACCAGCTCACGCGCGCGGTCCTTGCCGACCGGCATCGGGTCGGTGGCCAGGTCGACCAGGACGCCGCTGGACACCTCGGCGTACGACACGCGGACCGTGAGGTCGTCGCGCCGGCCGAGGAACCGCGGCACCCCCTCGTCGTCGCGCCGGCCGAGCCGCCAGCCGTCCTCGGCGAGGACGGAGAACAGCGCGTCGACCACCTGCTCCCCGTCGGACACCCGCGCCAGCACCCGCGCCTTGGCGACGACGGTGCCCACCTCCGGGCCGTAGCCGAGCCGGACCTCGGGCTCCGCGGGCGCGTCCGTGGCGTCCGCCCACGCCCGCTCCGCCACCTCGCCCAGCCGCGTGACCGCCGCCCCGACCTCGGCATCCGTCACCGGCTCCCCCGGCTCGACCGGAACCTCCGGCGGCAGCAGGACGATGTCCACGTCCTCGTGGCGCCTTCGCACGGCGGCGAAGAACGGTGGGAGTGGCGCAGTGGCCGGTTGCAGTTCCATGGACCCTTCATGCCCGTCTAGACCGGCCCGAAACCGACGAGGTGTGATCCTGTGCACAACCCGGTGGTCGACAGCGAGCGCCGCCGACCGGTGGTTGAGGTGCGAGGCCGCCCGCGGCCGAGCCTCGAAACCCCCGCCAGGTAGGCAGGGCGACGAGGTACGTCGGCCGAGCTTGTCGAGGCCTCACGCGGTCGCCTGTGGTCACCGATTCTTTCGGGTTACGTGGTTGCTCGCCGCGTCGGTCGCCGCACTACTTGCGCTGCTTGTCGGCTCGCGGTCTGCTCGGGTCGACCGCTGTGGTTGCGGTCGAAAGGCGCACACCCGGTGTCCAGGCATGGGAATGGCCCCGCCCGTGGGCGGGGTGTGGGGCGGGGTAGCTAGTCGGGTGGCCGGGGCCGATCGCGGCTGACGTCGAGGGTGCCGGTGGTGTCGCGGAGGTACTGGTACCCGTGCTTCGACGTCCACAGGTAGGTGCCGGGCTCGATCGAGCGGTACGACCAGCGCGCCGTGGGTCTTGATCCGATGGTGCCGCCGACACAACGGCGCCAGATTGCACGGACACGTCGGACCGCCGCGACTGTGCGGGATCGAGTGGTCCTTGTCGCACCGTCGCGCGGGTCTGGTGCACCAGGGGAAGACGCAGGTCTTGTCGCGGAGGGTCACGATCTCGGCGTGCCGGTCCGGCACCACCGGTGACTCGACGGGGTCGTGGGTGTCGAGGTCGATCACCGGCTTCACGACCACACTGCCGGCGGTTCCGCACCAGTCGCGAACCTGACCGGCGGTCACCTGGGCGTTGCCACGCTCCAGCCGAGCCGTCCCAGCCGCACCCTGCAGGGCGGCGTCGGTCAGGTGGACGTAGAGCACCACCTGCCTACGTGGGGTCTCGACAGGCTCGACCGACGTTGGGTCCAGGTCGAAGGTCGGCTGACAGCGAGCCAGTTCCCCGACCGCCATCGCGCGGCGGACGTCCAGGGACTCCTCGGACCCGAGGTCCTTGAGCTGGGCGGCAACGTCGGCGACCGCTTCTCGAGGTCGTGGGCGTCGGCGAGGTCGAGCTGCGCCGTGGACGCTCGCGGTGCCGTCGAAGGAGTTCTCTTGCTGCTCGATGGTGAAGTAGCGTCCGTCGGCCTTCGCCAACCGTCGCTCTTCCGCGAGGTCGGGCATGTGGTCGGCGATCGCCTTCTCCACCAGAGCGTGCAGCTGGTACGGGCCGATCTTGTGCGCCGTCGGAGCCACGTGCGCGTCCACGAACGCCACCGCCTCCCGGGACAGCAGGAGGGTCCGGTCGGCGATCCGGCGGGCCTGCCAGCGCCTTCAGGTCACCCGCGACCACCCGCCGCCACACCCGGGGAGCCGGTGCCGCAGCTCGAGGGCCTGCCCGACATACGCCTTCCCGGCATCGGTGGACAGGCCGATGGCGGCGGCGAACTCGGTGACCGCGAACTCCGCCACCAACGGCGCACCCTCACCGGCCAGCGGCATCCCCTGGTCGCCGTACCCGACCAGCATCTCCGCCTCGTCGATCGAGTCGGTCGAGTGCATCGCCGCCCAGTCCACGCGGCCTGCAAGCAGATCGGCTTCGGCCTGGTCGGCGATGGCGCGTTGTTCACGCGCGAACGCGAGCACCGCACCTGCGGTGTCGAGCTCGATCGCGTCTGCTGCCATGACTCAAATCAAGCACCGACCACCGACACTCGAGACGCCGAAAACCCCTTGTTCTACAGGGATGTGGACAACTATTCGAGAAATCTTGGACGGAACCACAGCGGTCGACCCGAGCAGCCGCGAGAGGGGAAGCAGGCAGAAGTAGTGCGACGACCCCAGCGGCGAGCAACCACGTAACTCAGAAAATCAAAGACCACAGGCGACCGCGTGAGGCCTCGACAAGCTCGGCCGACCTACCTCGCCGCCCGGCCTTCCTGCCGGGGGTTTGGATCAGAGGTCCGGGAACCAGATCGCGATCTCGCGCTCGGCGGACTCGGGAGAGTCGGAGCCGTGCACGAGGTTCTCGCGGTTGGAGAGGGAGAGGTCTCCACGGATGGTGCCGGGGGCGGCCTTGCGGCCGTCGGTCGCGCCGTTCAGTGCCCGGACCACCTCGACCGCCTCGTCGCCTTCGAGGATGAGCGACACGATCGGGCCGCTGGTGACGAACGCCCGCAGCGGCGGGTAGAAGTCGCGCTCGACGTGCTCGGCGTAGTGCCGGTCCGCCAGCTCGCCGTCGATGGTGCGGTGCTCCATCGCGACGATGGTGAGGCCCTTGGCCTCGAAGCGGGACAGGACCTCCCCGACCAGGCCACGGCGGACCGCGTCGGGCTTGAGGAGGACGAGGGTGCGCTGCGTCATGGCCCGCACCCTATCGACCGGTCGCGGTCAGGCCGGATCCGCCTCGTGCGCGGCGTACGCCGCCGCCCGCTCGCGCTCGATCTTGCGCCCCAGGAAGTACGCCGTCCCCCACAGCAGCGCGAAGATCGAACCGAGGACGAACATGATCGGCACGACGAACCCCAGGCCGATCGCGGCCACCTGGATCACCCATCCCAGCGCGTAGGCCCACTCCCCACGGAGCATCCCGGCCAGCAGCAGGCAGGCGACGGCGAGACCGAGGCCCACCACCAGCGCGGTGCTGGTGGCGACGTCGGTCAGCGTCACCATCACGGGAGTGGTCAACCCCAGGACGATCGCCTCCAGGGACAGCACAGCCGCGCACATGCCGCGGCGCGGCGACCGAGCCTGCTGCTGCTCGCTCACGACCGGCCCCGCAGCATCGTCCGGGCCTCGCCCACGGTGATCACCGAGCCGGTGACGAGCACCGCGCCGGAGCCGAGCCCGTCGCCGAAGACCTCGCCCGCCTCGGCGAGCGTGGCCGCCTGGTCGATGGCGTCGGCGAGGTTCGGGGCGACGGTGACCCGGTGCTCGCCGAAGACCTCGCGAGCCGTCTCGGCCAGCTTCTCGGCCGGCAGCGCGCGCTCGGTGGAGTTCTGCGTGCAGATCAGGTGGGCCAGCACCGGCTCGAACGCCCCGAGCAGACCCTCGTGGTCCTTGTCCGCCATCACGCCCATCACCCCGATGAGCGGCGAGAACGTGAAGGAGTCCTCGATCGCGGCGGCCGCGGCCTCCGCGCCGTGCGGGTTGTGCGCGGCGTCCAGCACCACCGTCGGGCTGCGCCGGATGACCTCCAGCCGGCCGGGCGAGGTGACCTCGGCGAACGCCGCCCTCACGAGCTCGTCGTCCAGCGCCTGCTCGCCCGCGAACGCCTCGACCGCGGCCAGCGCGACCACGGCGTTCTGCGCCTGGTGGGCGCCGTACAGCGGCAGGAAGACGTCGTCGTAGCGAGCGCGCAGGCCCTGCAGCGACAGCATCTGGCCGCCGACGGCCGGCACCCGTGAGATGACTCCGAACTCCATGCCCTCACGAACGAGAGTCGCACCGACCTCGCTGGCGTGCCGGAGCAGCACCTCGGTGACCTCCGGCGTCTGCTCGGCCAGCACCGCGATCGACCCCGGCTTGATGATCCCGGCCTTCTCCACCGCGATGTCGGTCGGGCTGTCGCCGAGGTAGCGGGCGTGGTCGACGGCGACCGGCAGCACCACCGCGACGGCGGCGTGCGCGACGTTGGTGGCGTCCCACGACCCGCCCATGCCGACCTCGACCACGGCCACGTCGACCGGGGCGTCGGCGAACGCGGCGTACGCCATCGCGACGACGGTCTCGAAGAACGACAGCGGGTGGTCCTGCTCCTCGTCCACGAGATGGGTGTACGGCGCCACCTCGTTGAAGGCGCGCACGAACTGCTCGTCGGTGAGCGGCTCCCCGTCGATCGAGATCCGCTCGGTCATCCGCTCCACGTGCGGGGACGTGAACCGCCCGGTGCGCAGCTCCATCGCGCGCAGCAGCGTGTCGATCATCCGCGAGGTCGAGGTCTTCCCGTTGGTGCCGGTCAGGTGGATGACCTGGAACGACTCCTGCGGGTCACCGAGCAGCTGGGTGAACGCGCGGATCCGGTCCAGCGACGGCTCGAGCCGGGTCTCGGGCCAACGGGACAGGAGGGCGTCCTCGACCTCGGCGAAGGTCTCGGCGAGCCGGGGGGCGGCGGGGGTCTCACTCATGACGCGTCGAGTCTAGAGACAGGGCCGAGGACCTCGACTAGGGCGGCGGTCCGGGCGTGATCAGGAAGTTCGCCATGTCGACGACGGGCGCGTAGCCGAGCGCCTGGTAGATCCGGTTCGAGGTCGGGTTCGCCTGGTCGGTGAACAGGCAGACCCGCGCGCCCTCGTCGAGCAGCTTCCGCGACACCGCCGCCACCCCCGCGCTCGCGTAGCCGTGCCCGCGCTCGCCTCGCGGCGTGTAGACGGGACCCACGCGGGCGACCCCGAAGGCCGGCGGGTTGAAGGCGGTCATGTGCACCGTGCGACCGGCCTCGTCCACCCACAGCCAGACCCGCTCGGCCACGACCCGTTCGGAGATGGACTCGATCGAGTGGTGCTCCAGCTCGTGGATCCCGCCGGTCCGGCCGGCCTGCTCGGCGGCGTCGGCGGCGAACGCCTGGAACCAGGCCAGCACCAGCTCGACGTCGTCCGCGGTGGCCGGGCGCAGGAGTCCGGGCACCGGCCGCGGCTCCACCAGCTCGCCCAGCTCGTGCAGGCGGATGTGCTCGTGGATCGCGGCGTGCCCGCCGGTCAGCCGCGCGGTCTCATCGGCGAAGACCCGGGTCGCCGGCAGCGCTCCGTTGGCTCCCCCGACCTGCTCACCCCGGGCGTGCAGCGCCCGGGCCAGGGCGAGGGCCGCACCGTCCGGCATCGGCAGCACGAACATCGGGTACGGCGGGAACGGCGCGGTCCGCATCGCGGCCCCGGCCAGCACGCCGGCGGCATCGCGGACGACCGCCCACCACTGCGGGTGCTCCGGCCGTGGACCGCCGGCGGCGAGCGCTGCCAGGGCGCGCTGGGTGACCGAGGAGACGACGGTCGTGATCACCGGGTCCAGGGCGAGGTGCTCCTCCGCGGCGGTCAGGAAGGCGCGCGGGTCGTCGGTGATGTCGACGGCGAAGGAGTCCGGCTCGGCGGTCACGGTCATGCCGGACAGGCTAGGCAGGCCGGCTCGACCCGGCCACTGCTTTCCGGCGGGGCCGGAGCGGCTGGTCAGCCCGCGAGGGCGACGTACGCGATGGCCTCGGAGAGGCTCGCGACGTAGTGCACGAACCGCAGGTCGCGTGCGACCGGCTCGAGACGGAGCACGAACACGTCGTCGCCGCGGCGGACCCGGTAGAAGTCGGGCAGCAGCTCCTCGTTCGACGGGCCGGTGAACACGGCCTCGAAGTGCGACGTGCCCTCGAACTCCCACGGCGTCGACAGGTCCTCGAGGACGAGAACCGTGCCGGGCACGAGGCGGCTGGGCTCCGGGACGACGGTCAGCTCGTGTCCCCGGTGCGCGAGCAGATTGTCGTACGACGGTGTGGTGTAGCTGGTGATCATCTGGCTTCCCCCGATTCCAAGATCCTGGTCCCAACGATCCTCCGCAGGACCGCCGCTGTCCCCGGAACCGCAGAAATTCTCGACACCCGTGAGTAACCGGTTTCGGCCGGGAGTGGCCCGCGCCCTAGGATTTCCGGCATGACCGAGACCACGCAGGACCAGGCACCGATGACGACGAGCGCGGACGACCGTGCCGTCGCCGTACCGGACAAGCCTGCGCTCGAGGGTCTCGAGGGCACGTGGTCCGCTCGCTGGCGGACCGACGACACCTACAAGTTCGACCGCACCCAGCCCCGCGAGAACGTCTACTCGATCGACACGCCGCCGCCGACGGTGAGCGGCAGCCTGCACGTCGGGCACGTGTTCTCCTACACCCACACCGACCTGATCGCGCGCTACCAGCGGATGCGCGGGAAGGCCGTGTTCTACCCGATGGGCTGGGACGACAACGGGCTGCCCACCGAGCGCCGCGTCCAGAACTACTACGGCGTCCGCTGCGACCCCTCCCTGCCGTACGACGAGGACTTCACGCCGCCGGAGAAGCCGGACGCGAAGAAGCAGGTCCCGATCAGCCGGCCCAACTTCATCGAGCTCTGCGAGCGGCTGGTCGAGCAGGACGAGGAGATCTTCGAGGAGCTCTGGCGCCACCTCGGCCTCTCCGTCGACTGGTCCCAGCACTACACGACGATCGGGCCGAAGTCGCAGACCGTCAGCCAGCGCGCGTTCCTGCGCAACTTCGCCCGTGGCGAGGCCTACCTGCAGGAGGCGCCGACCCTCTGGGACGTCACCTTCCAGACCGCGGTCGCGCAGGCGGAGCTCGAGGCGCGCGAGTACGCCGGGCACTACCACCGGGTCGCGTTCCACAAGCCCGACGGCAGCCCGGTCCACGTCGAGACGACCCGCCCCGAGCTGATCCCCAGCGTCGTCGCGCTGATCGCCCACCCCGACGACGAGCGGTACGCCCCTCTCTTCGGCAGCACGGTCACCTCGCCGGTGTTCGGGGTCGAGATCCCGGTCGTGGCGCACGAGGCGGCCGAGCCCGACAAGGGCGCCGGCATCGCCATGTGCTGCACGTTCGGTGACCTGACCGACGTCCAGTGGTGGCGCGAGCTGGACCTGCCGGTCCGCACCCTCATCGGCCGCGACGGCCGGATGTCGCGGGAGACCCCCGAGTGGCTGTCCGGCGACGCCGCGGCCGCGGCGTACGAGGACCTCAAGGGCAAGACCGCGTTCTCCGCCCGCGAGGCCGTGGTCGCCAAGCTCCGCGAGACCGGCGACCTGGACGGCGAGCCCACGCCGACCCAGCGGATGACGAACTTCTACGAGAAGGGCGAGAAGCCGCTCGAGATCGTCGCCACCCGCCAGTGGTACATCCGCAACGGTGGCCGCGACGCGCACCTGCGCGGCGAGATGCTGGCCCGCGGCGGCGAGATCGAGTGGGCACCCACCCACATGAAGCACCGCTACGACAACTGGGTCGGCGGCCTCAACGGCGACTGGCTGATCTCGCGGCAGCGGTTCTTCGGGATCCCGTTCCCCGTCTGGTACCCCCTCGACGGCGAGGGCGAGCCCGACTACGACCACCCGCTGCTCCCCCGCGAGGAGGAGCTGCCGATCGACCCGTCCACCCGGGCGCCGCAGGGCTTCACCGAGGACCAGCGCGGCAAGCCCGGTGGCTTCATCGGCGACCCCGACGTCATGGACACCTGGGCGACGTCGTCCCTGACCCCGCACATCGCGGGCGGCTGGGAGAGCGACGAGGACCTGTGGCAGCGGGTGTTCCCGATGGACCTGTGCACCCAGGCCCACGACATCATCCGGACCTGGCTGTTCTCACGGGTGGTCCGCTCCCACTACGAGAACCACGCCGCGCCGTGGTCGCACGCGCTGATCTCCGGCTTCATCCTCGACCCCGACCGCAAGAAGATGGGGAAGTCCAAGGGCAACGCGGTCGTGCCGACCGATGTCCTCGACAAGTACGGCGCCGACGCGGTCCGCTGGCGGGCCGCGATGGCCCGGCCGGGCCTGGACTCGCCGTTCGACGAGAGCCAGATGAAGGTCGGCCGCCGGCTGGCGATGAAGGTCCTCAACGCCTCGAAGTTCGTCCTCGGCGGCGTGGGCGCCACCTCGCTCGACCACTTCGCGGTCAGCGACCCCGTCGACTGCGCCCTGCTCGGCCGGCTCGAGATCGTGGTCGGCAAGGCGACCGAGGCGTTCGACGCCTACGACTACACGACCGCGCTCGAGGTCGCGGAGAAGTTCTTCTGGGAGTTCTGCGACGACTACCTCGAGCTGGTCAAGGAGCGCGCGTACGCCGAGGACGGCGGCGCCGGCACGGCCTCGGCCCGGGCGACCCTGGCGATCGCCCTCCAGGTGCAGCTCCGGCTGCTCGCGCCCTTCCTGCCGTACGTCACCGAGGAGGTCTGGTCGTGGTGGCAGGAGGGCTCGATCCATCGTGCCCCCTGGCCGGTCAGCGCCGACCTCGGTGCGGCGGCTGCCGCGCAGCCGGCGATCCTGGATGCCGTCGCGGCCGCGCTGGCCGGGATCCGGGGCGCGAAGTCGACCGCCAAGGTGTCGATGCGCGCCGAGGTGTCACGGGTCGAGATCTCCGCGCCGGAGGCGCAGATCGCGGCCGTGCGCATGGCCGAGCAGGACCTGCGGAAGGCCGGCAAGGTCACCGGCGACCTGGTCTTCACGGTGGTCGGCGACGACCAGCCGATCAGCGTCGCGGCGGAGCTGGCGGAGCAGCCGGCCGGCTAGCTAGCGACCGGGGCGGCCGTGCTCGCGCCGGTCACCACGACCGTGACCCCAGCCGTGCCGGCCGTGGTCGCGGTCGTGGTGACGCGCGCGCCACCCGTGCCTCCACCCCTGCTCACGTCGCTCCGGGTTCCACCCGGCGTACTGCACGAACGGGTTCCACCCGCCCGGGACGTAGTGGTCGGTCCACTCCGAGCCCCACGGCTCGACGCCGGGCTCCTCGGTCGGGACCTCGCTCGGCTCCTCGGTGGGCTCTTCGGACGGCTGCTCGGTCGGAACCTCGGTGGGCTCCTCCGAGGGCTGCTCCGCCTCCGAAGGCTGCTCGGTCGGGACCTCGCTCGGCTCCTCGGACGGCTCCTCCGAAGGCTGCTCGGTCGGGACCTCGCTCGGCTCCTCGGACGGCTGCTCGGTGGGCTCCTGGGACGGGACCTCGGTGGCGTCCTCGTCGGTCACCGGCGTCGCCTGCGGGGTTCCGGCGGACTGACCGCCGGGACCCTTGCCACCGCTGTTGTGGCCGAGCACCACGTCGACGATGTCGATCACGTTGTTGCCCTCGAGGGTCGGCAGGTCGGCCACGGCGCCGCCGCTGACGGCACCGACCAGGCCTCCGACGGGCGGCGCCGAGACGTCCCCCGTGGCGTGCTGCTCGGTGGCAGCCTCGGACGCGGACGGCGTGGACACGGAGGTCCCGGACGCCGTGGACCCGGAGCCGGTCGACTGGCCGGATGCGGTCGACGAGCCGTCGGAGTCGTCGGTGCCGGTCGGCGGCATCGTCGGCGTCCCCGGACTGCCCGGCGCTGGGCGCCGTCGGCGTCACGGAGGCAGGCGGCTCTGCGTGGAGGGTCGTCCCCGCCACGATGCCGTCACGAACGCGACTGATGAGTGCGTCGCTGCGCATCTGGTCCACGATCACCAGACCGCAGATCAGTACTACCGCGACGAACGCGTACATCGGTCGCTTGTGGTCGATGCCCACGAAGGACTGCCTTCCCCTGCCGAGTTCAGGAACAAGGACGAGTCTCAGGGCAAGCGGGACCCACGAAAATGGCTGGGGTCCGAAATAGTCCCAAGTAACTACACTTCACTAGTTCGGGACGGCCTCCGACTAGTCGACGCGGCCGATTCCGACTAGGCCGGGCGTAGTCATTCGGGTCAGGCGGACTTCTTCTTCTTCGCCTCGGACTCGCGCGGGATGAGCGTGGGAGCGACCTCGTCGACGACCACCTCGCGGGTCACGATCACCTTGGCGATGTCGCCGCGCGAGGGCACGTCGTACATGACGTGGAGGAGCACCTCCTCGATGATCGCGCGCAGGCCGCGGGCACCGGTGCCGCGCTCCATCGCCTGCTCGGCGATCGCACCGATCGCACCGGACTCGAACTCGAGCTCCACGCCGTCGAGCTCGAAGAGCTTTTGGTACTGCTTGACGAGCGCGTTGCGGGGCTCGGTCAGGATCTGCACGAGCGCCTCGTTGTCGAGCTTGGTCACGCTCGCGATCAGCGGCAGCCGGCCGATGAACTCGGGGATCAGGCCGAACTTGGTGAGGTCCTCGGGGCGCACCTGCTGGAGCAGGTCGTCGGCGTCGCGCTCCGCGGCGCCGCGGACCTCGGCGGTGAAGCCGAGCGTCTTCTTCCCGACCCGCTGCTCGATGATGTGCTCGAGCCCGGAGAAGGCGCCGCCCACGACGAACAGGATGTTCGTGGTGTCGATCTGGATGAACTCCTGGTGGGGGTGCTTGCGACCGCCCTGCGGCGGCACCGAGGCGGTGGTGCCCTCGATGATCTTCAGCAGCGCCTGCTGGACGCCCTCGCCCGACACGTCGCGCGTGATCGAGGGGTTCTCCGCCTTGCGGGCCACCTTGTCGATCTCGTCGATGTAGATGATGCCGGTCTCGGCCTTCTTGACGTCGTAGTCGGCGGCCTGGATCAGCTTGAGGAGGATGTTCTCGACGTCCTCACCGACGTAGCCCGCCTCGGTCAGCGCGGTGGCGTCGGCGATCGCGAAGGGGACGTTGAGCATCCGGGCCAAGGTCTGGGCGAGGTAGGTCTTGCCGCAGCCGGTCGGGCCGATCACCAAGATGTTGGACTTGGCGACCTCGACGATCTCGTCCTTGCTGTGCTTGCCGCCCACCGGCTGGAGCCCGGCCTGGACCCGCTTGTAGTGGTTGTAGACCGCCACGGCGAGGGACTTCTTCGCCTGCTCCTGGCCGATGACGTAGGAGTTGAGGAACTCGAAGATCTCCTTGGGCTTGGGCAGCTCGTCGAGGCTGACCTCGGTGCCCTCGCTGAGCTCCTCCTCGATGATCTCGTTGCAGAGGTCGATGCACTCGTCACAGATGTAGACGCCGGGGCCGGCGATGAGCTTCTTGACCTGCTTCTGGCTCTTGCCGCAGAAGGAACACTTCAGCAGGTCTCCACCGTCACCGATGCGTGCCACGGGTCATCCTCCGGTTCATTCCCGAATCATTCTGCAAGAGCCGTACGACGGTACCTCGCGCCGCCCCCCGATGGGTGGCGGACACGAAGAACTCACCGGTCTGGGCCACGAGGTCACCCCGCGACGGCGGGTGTGCCCTTCAAGGACTGCAGGACGGCGTCGATCAGGCCGTACTCGACCGCGCCCTCTGCGGTCAGGATCTTGTCGCGCTCGATGTCGCGAGACACCTCTTCTATCGGCCGGCCGGAGTGGTCGCTGATCATTTTTTCGAGCAGCTCTCGCATCCGCAGGATCTCGTTGGCCTGGATCTCGATGTCGGAGGTCTGGCCGAACGTGCCCTCGGTGTAGGGCTGGTGGATCAGGATCCGGCTGTTCGGCAGCGCCAGGCGCTTGCCGGGCGAGCCCGCGGCCAGCAGGATCGCCGCCGCGGAGGCCGCCTGGCCGATGCACACGGTCTGCACGTCGGGCTTGATGAACTTCATGGTGTCGTAGATCGCCGTCAGCGCCGTGAACGAGCCACCGGGGCTGTTGATGTAGATGCTGATGTCCTGGTCGGGGTTCATCGACTGCAGGCACAGCAGCTGCGCGATCACGGCGTTCGCCACGTCGTCGGAGATGGGGGTGCCGAGGTAGATGATGCGGTCCTCGAACAGCTTGGCGTAGGGGTCGATCCGCCGGAAGCCGTACGACGTCCGCTCTTCCCACTGGGGGATGTAGTAGTTCATGTCGCTCATGTCTCCACTCAGTCCTTGGTTCGGGCCGGCCGACCCTCGTCGGCGGCCTCCGTTGCGCTCTTGATGACCTGGTCGACGAGGCCGTACTCGAGCGCCTGCTCGGCCGTGAACCAGCGGTCCCGGTCGGCGTCGTTCTCGATCTGCTCGACGGTCTGGCCGGTGTGCTGCGCGATCAGCTCGAGCAGGACCTTCTTGATGTGGAGCGACTGCTGGGCCTGGATCTTGATGTCCGAGGCGGAGCCGCCCATGCCCGAGGACGGCTGGTGCATCATGATCCGCGCGTGCGGCAGGGCGTAGCGCTTGCCCTTGGTGCCGGCGCAGAGGAGGAACTGCCCCATCGACGCGGCCAGGCCCATGCCGACCGTGGCGACGTCGTTCGGGATGTAGTTCATGGTGTCGTAGATCGCCATGCCGGCGTCCACGGAGCCACCGGGGCTGTTGATGTGCAGGAAGATGTCGGCGTCGGGGTCCTCGGCGGACAGCAGCAGCAGCTGGGCGCAGATCGCGTTGGCGTTCTGGTCGCGCACCTCGGAGCCGAGGAAGACGATCCGCTCGCGCAGCAGGCGCTGGTAGATGTGGTCGTCGAGTCCGTACATCGACGCGGCGCCGTTCATCTGGGGGCTGGAGTTCTGGGTCACGAGTGCGACCCTAGCCCCCGGGATCGACAGTTCCACGCCCAATCCCGTGCTGTTCGCCATCAGCAGATTTCACGCCGCAGGGCTGAGCCTGCGAGGGACGGCGCGCCCCGTCTCGAATTCACTGCGCGGCCAGCTCGTCGGCGTACGCCTCGTCGGCAAGCGCGGCGACCCTCGGGTCCTGCGCGATCTCGCTCAGCTCCTCGAGGGTGAACTCCGGCGTGGGCTCGCGGGAGGTGGTGACCGTGTACAGGTAGCGGGGACCGGTCACCACGGCCAGCAGGTAGGACCCTTCCTGGTACACGTCCTGCCGGCCCGCGACGAGGCTGCGCCCGTCCGCGAGCGTGCGTGCGAAGCACGTGCGCAGCTCGACGGCGTGGCCACGCAGGCGAGGCTCACCGTGGCACGCGTGATGCCCGGGGCGACTGTCCGGGCAGGCGCCGGCTTCCAGCTGCAAGCCCAGGTGTCGTCCGTCGAACGTGGCCCCGGCAAAGACCCGGAGGAAGTCCGGAGGGCACTCCGGCGGCCGGATCCGCCTCGTCTCCACGTCGGTCGCGTCCGAACCCATCGTCTGCCCGGCGAGCTCCACCATTGCCTCGGCGGTGGTCGGCTCCGGCACATCCTTCTGTGGGGTCGCCGGAGGGTCGCCGCTGCACCCCGCCAGGACCAGCAGCAACGAGACGAGCGCTGTCCGGATCACGCCTCGGCCGCGGCCTTGAGCCTGGCCACGGTCTGCTCCATGCCGGCCTCGAGCTCGTCGGCATGCCCCTCGTTGCCGCCGAGGGCGACCGGCGCGAACGTCCTGGCGAGCAGGGTCAGCCGGCGAGGGACCGGACGCCGATGCACGACGCGGGTGCCCTCGCCGTCGGGTTCGAGCTCCCAGATCCATCGGGCACCGCTGGACGTCGTGTCCCACGCGAGCGTGCGCCCGGGCTCGAGGGCGGCCACGACGTTGCGCGTGGGCCAGACGACGGCCTTGCGGCGGTTGAGGCCGAGGTACCACTGACCGACCCGGAGCCCGCCGCGCTTCAGCGGCAGCATCCGCACCAGCTCCGGGCTCCAGTCGGGCATCCGCGACAGATCGGTGAGCAGTGCCCAGACCCGCTGCGGGGGCACGGCGACGGTCGTCTCCGCGCGCAGCTCCCGGTCGGCGTCGCTCATCGCCCCATCACGCGAGCCAGTCTCGCAGGGCGCGGTGGATCTCGGGATGGTTGAGCAGGTCGAAGTGGTCGGACCGGCCGACGTGCAGCACGTCGGCGCCCGGGAACAGCTCGGCACCCCAACGGTCCCGGCCGTACGCCGACGGCACCCGCACCAGCCAGTCGCCGACGACGTGGCCGACCGGGTGTCGCGGCGACGTCGTGACGGTAGCGGCCACCAGGCGATAGCGGGCGCGCGGCAGCGGCGGCACGTCCTCGGCGAGTCCGGCGACCAGGTCGTGCACGCCGACGGACCGCCAGTCGAGGATCCGCCCGAACGCCGCCGTCTCGGGTAGCACGGACATCCCGCGGCTGCCGTGCCCGATGCCGCGCGCGATCGGGGCACCGAGGTGCGGCGTGCCCAGGGTGATCACGTCGGAGACCAGCTCGGTCCAGGGCTTGTCGGCCTCGGTGGCGACCGCGCCACCGGCACGCATGATCAGCCCGCCCATCGAGTGGCCCACGAGGGCGATCCGCTCCACGTCGCCGGGCCATTCCTCGACCAGCCGCTGGAGCAGCGCGGACAGGGCCACGCCGTTCTCGCGGAGGCCGAGACCGGTGTTGGCCCGGAGGAAGACCGGTGTCCAGCCCTCCGCGGCCAGCGCCTCGCCGTACGTCGTGCCCCGCAGCTCGCGGTCGCGGTTCCAGTACGACTCGTTCTCGCAGAGTCCGTGCAGGAAGACGACGACCCGCGCCGTGGCCTCCGGGAACGCCGTGGCGAGCCCGCGCCGGTCGAGCGGCACGTCCCGGCCCCCGGCCCGGACCGCCATCGGGATCGCGAGCTGGGGCCGTTCCCGGACGAGCCGGTCGCCGATCAGCCCGTTCACCGCGGAGCTGACGAACCGGCCGCGGGTGTCGGCCTCGAGACGCGGCCCGACACCGGTCTCGGCGACCTTGCCGAGCCCGGCCGACGCCGCGCGCAGGCCGACGCTGAGCCCTCCGTAGACCGCGGCCGCGATGCCCCGGTGCATCGCGTCGGGCACGGACCGGGGGCCGCCGCGGCGGGTGAGCCCGTGCACGCGGTCGGCCCAGGCGTAGTGGGTGTCGCGCGCCGTGCGCACGACCAGCTCGTCGGCCACCTCGGACAGCAACGACAGGGCGTCCAGCAGACCGGGCTCACGCGTCATGGCCAGACCCTAGCGAATTTCAGTGCACAGATGTGCACCGAACCGCGGTCGACCCGCCGTCAATTAACGACGGGTCGACTCGACGACGTTGAACATCGTGGACGGGGTGTGCACGACGGGCTGGTCGAACCCGGCGGCGGTGAGCAGCGCGTCGTACTCCGCGGCCGTGCGCTCCCTCGCACCGAACATGACGAGCATGTGCAGGTCGAGGAGGTGGACGTCGGCCTGCTGGAGGGCCGGCCGGGGCGGATCCGGGTCGAGGACGCGCTCGAGCACCCAGAGCCTCGCGCCGGGGGCCATCGCCGCATGGATGACCCCGAGGATCCGCAGGCAGTCCTCGTCGGGCCAGTCGTGGAGGATGTTCGACAGCACGTAGGCGTCCCCGCCGGTGGGCACCTCCGCGAAGAAGTCCACGCCGACGATCTCGCACCTGTCGGCCACGTCGGCGGCGGCCATCCGCCGTTCGGCCTCGGCCACGACGTGCGGGCGGTCGGCGAGCACCCCGCGGAGCCCGGGTTCGCGACTGAGCAGGGCCTCCAGCAGGGCGCCGGTCCCGCCGCCGACGTCGACCACGCGCCCGATGCCCGCCAGGTCACACGCCTCGCGGATGGTGTCGGCCTGCATGGTCCCCCGGCGGGCCATGGCCGCGTTGAAGACCGCCGCCTGCTTCTGGTCGTGGCTCATGATCTCCCAGGAAGAGGAGCCGTTGACCTCCGCGAAGACGCCCGTGCCCGAGCGGATCGCGTCGGCCAGGCTGGTCCACGCGGAGACACTGGGCAGCCAGGTGAACATGAGCGGCATGCTGCGCATGCCGCTGGGGTGGTCGGTGCGCAGCAGCTGTCCCATCTGCGTCAGCTGGAAGCGCCCCTCCGCGTCGCGCGCGACGACGTCGACGTCGACCAGCACCCGGAGCAGCCGGGCCAGCGCCCCCGGGTCGGTCGAGGTGCGCTCGGCCAGCGTCGCGATGTCGTACGGCGCGTCCATGGCGTCGGCCAGTCCGAGCTCCACCATGGCCCGCAGGCACATCGAGACCCATCCGCCATGCACCAGGCTGGTCAGGGCGAGGACGTCGTCGTCGGAAGCCACCACCCAAGCGACGCTACTCCCCCGAAATCGCGCTGACCCGTCGTCAATTAACGACGGGTCAGCGTGCAGTTTGTGACGGGTCAGGCCTTGGCGGCCGTCTCCTCCTCGGTGGCGGCGTCGGCGACCGTCTCCTCGGTCTCCTCGGCGGCCTCGTCCTCGGGCTCGCCGATGGTGCCGTCGGGACGCAGGTTCTTCAGCTCCACCACGTTGCCGGAGGCATCCTTGACGACGGCCGACTCGACGACCGTGGCCAGCGCCTTGCCGCGCAGGATCTCCTGGACCAGGTCCGGGATGTGGTTGTGCTCGAACATGTGGTTCGCGAACTCCTGCGGGTCCTGGCCGGACTGCTGGGCACGGCGGACGAGGTGCTGCGAGAGCTCGTTCTGGTCGACGCCGTACTCCTCCTTCTTCGCGATCTCGTCCAGCACGAACTGGGCGGCAACGGCGTCGCGGACCCGGCGCTCGAGGTCGGCCTCGAACTCCTCGACGGTCTGACCCTCGTCCTCGAGGTACTTGTCCATCGTGATGCCGGCGTACATCAGCTGCTGCTCGACGCTCTGGCGGCGGGCGTTGAGCTCGTCGGCGACCAGGGTGTCGGGCAGCGGGATGTCGATCTTCTCCAGCAGCACCTCGAGTACGGCGTCGCGCGCGGCGGCGGCCTGCTCGAGCCGCTTGCCGCGGCCGAGCCGCTCACGCACGTCGGCGGTCAGCTCCTCGGCGGTGTCGAACTCGGACGCCATCTGGGCGAAGTCGTCGTCGAACTCGGGGAGCTCCTGCTCCTGGACCTGCGCGACAGAAACGTTCACCTCGACGTCCGCGCCGACGAGGTCGCCGCCGACGAGCTGGGAGGTGAAGGTCTTGGCGTCGCCGGCGGCCATGCCGAGCAGTGCCTCGTCGAGGCCGTCGAGCATGCCGCCGCGGCCGACCTTGTAGGACATGCCGCTCACGTCGGCGCCCTCGACCTCTTCGCCACCCTGGGTGGCCTTGAGGTCGATGACCACGAAGTCACCGTCGGCGGCTTCCCGCTCGACGTCGGTCAGGGAGGCGAACCGCTCGCGCAGCGCCTCCACCTGCTCCTCGACCTCCTCGTCGGTGAGGGTGATGTCGTCGACCTGGGCGTCCAGGCCGTCGTAGGTGGGGAGGGTGATCTCCGGCTTGACCTCGACCTCGGCGGTGAACTCGAGGGTCTCGTTGTCCTCGAACTTCGTCACCTCGATCTCGGGCTGGGCCAGCGGCTCCAGCGAGTTGCTCTGCAGCGCCTCGATGTACATCTTCGGGACGACGTCGTTGATGGCCTGGTCGAGCACGGCGCCACGGCCGACCTGACGGTCGATCACGGTCGGCGGGACCTTGCCCTTGCGGAAGCCGGGCACGTTGATCTGCTGGGCAATCGCCTTGTACGCCGCGTCGAGGCTCGGCTTGAGCTCCTCGAAGGGCACCTCGACGGTCAGCTTGGCCCGGGTCGGGCTCAAGGTCTCGACGGCGCTCTTCACAGGGTGTCTCCTAGTTTCATCTGGTTACGGTCAACGTCGGGGCGACAGGACTCGAACCTGCGATCTCCTGCTCCCAAAGCAGGCGCGCTAGCCACTACGCTACGCCCCGCCAAGCGACCCCCAGACACGCCTGGGGCCCTCTTGGAGCGGATGACGGGAATCGAACCCGCGTAGCCAGTTTGGAAGACTGGGGCTCTACCATTGAGCTACATCCGCGCACAGCACGACGGCCCGCGGGCCCCGCTGAAATCTGCGGGTGTCATGGTGCCACACAGGACCCGTCCGGCCGTAACCGAGGCGATCCCCCGAGACCCGCGCTGACCCGGCTAGGACCGGTGCAGGAGCAACAGCGCCCGGTCGTCGTGCGGGGAGCCGAGGGCGTCGATCATCCGCCGGGCGCCGCCCTCGAACTGGCCACGGAGCAGCTGCTCGGCCTGGCCCAGCATCCGGTCGATCCCGAGCACGATGTCGCGGCTGGGCGTCTCCACCAGCCCGTCGGTGTAGAGCATGATCGCGTCGCCCGGGCGCAGCGTCCCGCGCGTGCACGGGAAGTCGGCACCGTCGAGCAGGCCGAGCGCCGGGCCGTCCGTCGAGTGGACCGTCCAGCGCCCCGACCCGGCCGCACGCTGGGCGGCGGGCGGGTGCCCGGCCGTGCGCACCGCGAAGCTGCCGGTCCCGACGTCGAGGGTGAGGTGGACGGCGGTGGCGAAGCCCTCGTCCCAGTTCTGCCGGAGCAGGAAGTCGTTGGCGGCGGGCAGGAAGTCGGCGGCCGGGAGCGCGCCGAGCAGGCCGCCGAACGCGCCCGACAGCAGGAGCGCGCGCGTGCCGGCGCCCTCCCCCTTGCCCGAGACGTCGACCACGACCACGTCGAGCCGGTTCTCGGTGCGCACGGTGACGATGAAGTCGCCCGCGAACGGCGTACCGCCCGCGGAGCGGAGGGCCGACTCGAGGTGCCAGTCGTCGGGCAGGTCGGGGATGCCGCCCTGGCGCTGGATCCGGTCGCGCAGGTCGACCAGCATCGACTCGCCCTGGGTGCCACCGACGCCGAGCCGGGTCCGCCGGAACGACGTCATCAAGATGATGAAGCCCGCGATGAACAGCACGAGCACCGCGAGCACCGTGCGGAAGCTGATCGTCTCCTGCCGGCTGATCGCGATCACGACCAGCATCAGCATGAACACGATGAACCACGGCAGCTGCCGCGGGCCCAGGATGAGGCTGCCGAGCAGCATCGGAAGCACCAGCATCGACAGCGGCGACATGTCCGGCCACAGGATGATCGCGCCGATCATCAGCAGCGCCACGGCGACCAGCAGGCGCACGTCACGAGACTCCGGCGGAAGGATCCGTCGGAGCGTGCTGCTCCACGTGCGGCGCAGTCGGGTGGGGGCAACCGGTCGGGCCGGCCCGCGAGCTGCGGTCATTTCCTCGGCTCTCGTGACTTGGGTGCGCTCACTGTACGGCGCGCGAACGGAACCGGGGCTGACATCGCGAACACCAGAACAAGTTTCTTCCCTGCAGCACGTCGGTCCGGATGATCGAGCCGCAGACGTGGCAGGGCATCCCCGTACGGCGGTAGACGTAGACCTCGCCGCCGTGGTCGTCGACCCGGGCGGCCCGGCCCATCGCCTCGGGTGTGTGCTCGGGTCGGACGGTGTCGATCCGGCCGGTGCGGACGCCCTCGGTCATCAGCTCGACGAGGTCGTCCCACATCGCGCGGAACTGGCCCGAGCGCAGGGTGTTGCCGGGTCGCAGCGGGTGCATCCGGTGCCGGAACAGCAGCTCGGCGCGGTAGACGTTGCCGACCCCGGCGAGCACGGCCTGGTCCATCAGCAGCCCGCCGATCGGCGCCTTGCTGCGCCGGACCCGTGCCCAGGCGAGCTCGGGGTCGGCGTCGTCGCGCAGCGGGTCGGGTCCGGACCGGTCGACGATGGCGGTCCGCTGGTCGGCGGTCAGCAGCTCGCAGATGGTGGCGCCGCGGAGATCGGCGTACGACGCGCCGCCTGGGGTGCCGGTGACCAGCCGCAGCCGCACCTGGCCGACCGGCGCCGGCACCTCCATGGCGTCGCGCACCACGTCGAACTTGCCGATCAGCCCGAGGTGCACGTGGACGAAGCGCTCGCCCTCGAACTCGACGAAGAGGTGCTTGCCCCAGGCCTCGGCCCCGACCAGCAGCGAACCGTCGAGCAGCGCGGCAGCGTCGGCGAAGCGGCCCTGCGGGCTCTGCACGCGGACCCTCCGACCCCCGAAGGCGTCGCCCAGCTCGGTCGCCAGCCGGTGGAGGGTGTGACCCTCAGGCATCGCCCGGCCCGTGCCCGACGGCGGACTCGGGCAGCGGCGGCAGCTCGCCGGTGGCCTCGTAGTCGGTGAGCAGCCCGATCCGGCGGGCGTGCCGCTCGTCGCCGGAGAACGAGGTCGCGAGGAACACCTCCACGAACCGGGTCATGTCGTCGAGCGAGTGCATCCGGCCGCCGACCGAGACCACGTTGGCGTCGTTGTGCTCGCGGGCGAGCACCGCGGTCTCCTCCGACCAGACGAGCGCCGAGCGGATGCCCGTCACCTTGTTGGCCGCCATCTGCTCGCCGTTGCCGGAGCCGCCGACGACGACGCCGAGGCTGTCGCGCCCCTCGGCCCGCTCGGCGGCGACGGCCTCGGCGGCGCGCAGGCAGAACACGGGGTAGTCGTCCAGCGCGTCATAGACGAACGGGCCGTGGTCGACGGGCTCGTAGTCGTGCTCGCGCAGCCAGGTCAGCAGGTGGTCCTTGAGCTCGAGGCCGGCATGGTCGGAGCCGATGTGCACGCGCATGGGCGACATGCTCCCAGAGCCCACCGACGGCTCGTCAGGGGTGGTGCTGCCGGAGGAACGCCGCCACCTGACGGGTCAGCTGCTCTGCCGCCGGGAAGACCAGGTGGTGCCGCCAGAAGCCGTGCACCTGGCCGAGGTAGCGGGTGGCGACGACGTCGACCCCGCCCTGGGCGAGCAGCAGGGCCAGGTGCTCGCCCTCGTCCCGGAGCGGGTCGTGCTCGGCGGTGACCACCAAGGTCGGTGGCAGGGTGTCCAGCCGGTCGGAGCGCAGGGGCGCCAGGTCGGGGTGGTCCAGGTCGGCCGGGGACGCGGCGTACTGCTGCCAGTACCACTCGGCCTCGCGCGGGTCGAAGCCGTCGGCCGCCGTCCGGTAGGAGTCGTAGCCGGCGGACGGGTCGAGGAACGGGTAGAGCAGCGCCACGGCCCGGAACCTGCCGGGGTGCCGCAGCGCGGTGACCAGCGCCAGGTTCCCGCCGGCGCTGTCGCCGTGGAGGTACGCCGGGCCGGCGACGCCGAGCTCGTCGGCGTGCGCGTCGAGCCAGTGCACGACGGTCGACGCGTCGTCGGGCGCCGCACGGAAAGCGGTGCTCCGGAGGCCGCCGGTAGTCGACGCTGAGCACGGCGAGCCCGGCGCGGTTCGCGAGCCGACGGGCCGCACCGTCGTGCACGTCGACGTCGTGGAAGACGAAGCCGCCACCGTGCAGGTGGATCACGACCCCGTCGCCCGCCCCCGAGGGTCGGTAGAGCCGGCAGGGCACGCCGTCGGCGTCGAGGTCGCGCACCTCGGCGACGTCCTCGCGGGGCTCCTCAGCAGCGAGTGCGCGGGCCTCGGCCCGGGCGGCTGTCGATGTCGTAGCCGTCGGTCCAGATCGGCACGTCGCCGGCGGCGACGGCCACCGCGCGCTCGGACTCGGGGTAGAGGACCATGGCCCGGCTCAGCGCTGCATCAGGGCGTCCAGGGCGACCGCGATCGCCGCGGCGACCCGGAAGTCGATCCGCTGGTCGGGCACGTGGACGGTGTAGACGTCGCGGACGCTCCCCTGCCGCTCGACGCCCAGCAGCGGGTTGCCGGCACTGTCGAGGAAGTCGAAGTGGATGGGCAGGAACGGGATGTCCATGAAGCGTCGGACGAGTGCCACGCCCTGGCTGCGCTCCTGGCCGGTGCCCTGGTAGCCGGGCCCCTCGATGTGGAACGTGGACCGGAGCAGGCTCGCGCCGAAGTCCTTGCGGAAGAAGCCGATCTGCTGGCCGGTCTCGTCGGTGACGTCGTAGCCGGACCCGAGGTCGATCGCCTTGCGCGCCTTGAACGCGAAGACCGGCCGGGTCTTCGTGTCGTCGCTGAAGAACGTCACCTGCTCCTTGAAGGCCATCCGCTTCTGCTCGGCCAGGCCCATCAGCTGGCCGTAGCTGCCGTCGGGGTTGGCGGCGTACAGCTCGTAGCGGTTGGTGGTCATCGCGAACTTCTGCCGGAGGTAGAAGAGCGGCAGGTACATCGACTGGCTCATGCGGGAACCCTACTGAGCCTTTCCGGTGGTTGAGGTGCGAGGAGCGCCAGCGACGAGCCTCGAAACCCATGAGATGCGCAGGGCGATGCCGCCCTGGTCGCTGCCCTGCTTCTCTTCCGGGGTTTCGAGACGGTTGCTGCGCAACCTCCTCAACCACCGGAGGGTGCGCACCCCTACGCGGGGTCGGTGAGGCCGCGCTCGAGCAGCAGCAGCATCCGGTCCAGCTCGGCGTCGCGCTCGCCCTCGGGCACCTGGCGCAGGGGGCCGTCGAGGTGGAGCAGGGCGAAGCCGTGCACCGCCGACCAGCAGACCGTCTCGGCGCCGGGCCGGGCGCTCGGCTCCATGACGCCGGCCGCGACCAGGCCGTCGAGGGCCTCGCCGAGCAGCAGGTACGGGCTCGCCGCCACCTCGAGCTGGTCGTCCGGCGGCTCGCAGGAGAAGGCGACGCCGAACAGGCCCGGCTCGGCCAGCGCGAAGTTCACGTAGGCCCGCCCCAGCTCGCGCAGCCGCTTCCGTGCGCGGTCCCCTGCGGACCCGCCCCCGCGCTTCCTGAGCCGGTCCTGCATCGCCGTCCCGAGCTCCTCGAACCCGGCCAGTGCGACCTGGGCGAGCAGCGCCTCCCGGTCGGCGAAGTGCCGGTACGCCGCGTTGTGCGAGACGCCGGTCCGGCGTGCGACCTCGCGCAGCACGACGCCGTCCGCGCCCTTCTCCCGGGCCAGGGCGACGGCGGCGCGGACCAGCTCCTCGCGGAGGTTGCCGTGGTGGTAGGTGCTCACGAAAGCATCCTACCGGCAATGTTGACAGTGTCTACATCCCGTGCTTCACTGATTGATGTTGACACCGTCCACATCCACTCCACGGAGCTCATCATGAGTCGCAAGTTCGGGATCCTCCTGGCGGTCTACATCTCCGCCCTCGCCATCAACCTGGACGTCACCATCGTGAACGTCGCCCTCCCGAGCATCGCCCGTGAGATGGACGCCGGCACCCGCGGCCTGCAGTGGGTCGTCGACGGCTACAACCTCACGTTCGCGGCGCTGGTGCTGGCGGCGGGCGCCCTGTCCGACCGCTACGGCCGCCGGCCGGCGTTGATCATCGGCCTGCTCGGCTTCGCCACCGCCAGCGTCATCGGTGGCCTGGTCGACAGCACCGGCGCGCTGATCGCGGCCCGGGTGGGCATGGGCGTCTTCGCCGCCCTGATCTTCCCCACCACGCTGTCGATCATCGCCAACACGTTCCCCGACCGCCGGCAGCGCGCGGCCGCGCTCGGCGGCTGGGGTGCGGTCGTCGGCATGGGCGTGGCGCTCGGCCCGGTCACCGGCGGGCTGCTCCTCGAGCACTTCTACTGGGGCAGCGTGTTCATCGCCCTCGCTCCGGTCGCCGTGGTCGCCGCGGCGCTCGCCTTCGTCCTCGTGCCCGAGTCGCGGGACCCCGCCGCACCGGCGCTGGACAAGCCCGGCCTGGGTGTTTCCGTCGCGATGCTGACCCTGCTCACCTGGACCATCATCGAGGCCCCCGAGCGCGGCTGGGCCTCCGCCTCCACGATCGCGGGCTTCGCGCTCACCGCCGTGCTGGTCGGCATCTTCGTGGCGCTGGAACGCCGCGCAGAGCACCCGATGCTCGACGTCCGGCTGTTCACCGACCGGCGGTTCAGCGCGGCCAGCGGCGCCGTCATGATCACCTTCTTCTCGCTGGCCGGCTTCATCTTCCTGATCACGCAGTACTTCCAGCTGGTCCGCGGCTACAGCCCGCTGTCGACCGGCTCCCGGATCATCCCGGTCGCGGTCAGCATCGCCGTCGCCTCGGTCCTCGGCGGGCTGCTCGCCCCACGGCTGGGCACGAAGTCGGTGGTCACCACCGGGATGGTGATGTTCGGCCTGGCCATGGCCTGGATCTCGACCTCGTCCGTCGACACGCCGTACGCCACCACGATCGTGCCGCAGATGGTGCTGATGGGGCTGGGCATGGGCCTGATCTCCACTCCCGCCACGGAGTCGATCATGCTGGTGCTGCCACCGGCCCGCGCCGGGGTCGGCTCGGCGGTGAACGACGCCACGCGGGAGCTGGGGTCCACCCTGGGCGTCGCCGTGGTCGGGTCGCTGTTCTCCTCGGTCTTCGGTGCTCGCCTCGCGGAGGGTGCGTTCGCGGCCCTGCCCGCCGGCAGGTTCGAGCAGGCCAAGGACTCCGTCGCGGTCGCGATGGGGGTCGGCGGGACCGACCCGGCACTGCTCGCGGCCGCCCAGGACTCCTTCATGGCCGGACTGCACGCCGCCTGCCTCCTGGTCGCGGGCGTCTGCTTCGTCGGCGCGCTGGTCGCGGTGTTCGCCCTGCCGGGCCGCAACTTCGTCCCCCGCGCCACCGTCGAGGAGGAGGCACCGGAGCCGGCTGCCGTCTGACCACGACGCCCGGCGTACGGCGGCCGGCCTCAGTCGTCGGAGAACTCGCGCTCGATCGTGCTGCGGAGCTTCTCGGTCGTCTGCTCGTCGAGGTCGCGCGGGACCATCCAGATCCGGCCCTGCGACGCACCCACGACGCGGTAGTCCTCCTTGAGCGCGTCCGACAGCCACCTCACCCACGACAGTGCCCCCACCACCACGAGGTCGGGCTTCTCCTCGACCACCCAGTCGACGAAGCCCTGCTGCCCACCCGGGAAGTTGTCCTCGAGGTGGTGCATCAGGCCGAACCCGAGCAGCTGGTACCGCGAGATGTTCTGCTTGCGGGCGATGACCAGGGTCTGGGGTGACTCGATCGCGAGGATGCGGGCATCCGAGGGCAGCAACGCCAGCACGGACTCGAAGTCGGCCCGGTTCTCCGGGTAGGTGGTGTCGCGCGCGCTCCACGAGTACGCGAGGCCGACTCCCGAGGCGAACAGGACCCACACCAGGGCCACGGCCAGGGCCGCCTTCGGCTCGACCCGCTCCCGGACCCAGGCCACGAGGCCACCGATCCCGAGGGCGGCCATCGGCATCAGGATGAACGTGTCCGGCCAGCTGTTGTACGCCCGGACCGACCACAGCAGCCCGGCGACCAGCATCGCCCCCGCCGAGATCAGGACCGCGCGGTGCGGATCGGGACCCCGGCGGACGTGGCTGAGGGCACGCGCGGAGAGGACGAGCAGGGCGACCATGCCGAGCCCGAAGCCCCAGATCGAGAGGCCGTATCCCTCCAGCGTCTTTCGCGACGCAGGCTCGAAGGCATCGAAGAGGCCGGGCTGGTTCGTGTACTCGAGGTTGATGATCAAGAAGCCCTGGAGGAGGGTGTCCAGCTCGCCGACGACGACGTACGCCGCCACGACCAGGCCGGTGGGCACCAACCCGCCGACCACGACCCGGGCCAGGGCTCGCCACCGGCCGGACGGCAGGCTCAGCACGATCGCCACGACGACCCCGGTCATCGCCAGCAGGAACGTCGGCTGCCAGGTCAGGGTGGCCAGGCTGACCCAGACTCCCGCGGTGAACCAGCGGCCGCGGAGCAGGGCGAGGATGAGGGCGAGCAGGCAGAGGACCAGCATGGTCTTCTCACGCGGCCCGTAGGTGGCGTACTCCGTGAAGCCGTGGAACGACAGGAGGGTCGCTGCCGCGGCCAACCCGGCCGGCCGCCAGCGGAACAGGTCACGCGCGAGCACGTAGGCGAGCCCGATCGAGATCACCGAGAGCACCAGGAAGAGCACCCGCATGCCCAGCACGTCGTCCACCCCGACCAGGCGGGCGATCCACGCACCGAGGCCCGGGACGGCGTGGGACAGGGGACCCGAGCGGTTGATGATGGTCTCGTACGGGAGGTGTCCCTCGGCCACCTGCTGGCCGGCATAGCTGTAGACAGCCATGTCCGTGATCAGCCGGCCGTTGAACCCGTGGACCAGGTAGACCGTCAGCGCGACCCCGCAGCTGACCAGCAGCCACGGGTCGGGGGCACCGAACCGACGGCGCGCCGGATCGCGTCGGGCCGGCGCGTCGACCGGCGCCGGCTCGGCTCCGGTCATTCCGCCAACCGCGCTAGCTCCTCGTCGACCACGCCCGGATCGAGCTTGGTGAAGATGGGCGTCGGCTTGGCCACGGGGGTGCCGGCCACGACCGCGCGGCGCTCCCACGCCGGGGTGTCGGAGTACTCACCGGTGATGACGGGGTAGAAGGCCAGGCCGGCGCCGTCGTCCGGGTCCAGGTCCTCGACCTGCTCGATCCGGGGCATCGGCATGAACTCGCCCTTGCCGCCGTACGCCGCCCACACCTTGTTGGAGGAGTGCGGGAGGAACGGCGCCAGCAGCGTGTTGCAGTCGAGGACGCACTGCGCAGCGACGTGCAGGACCGTGCCGAGGCGCTCGCGCTGGCTCTCGTCCTTCATCTTGTAGGGCTCGGTGACCGTGAGGTACTTGTTCACCTCGCCGACCACGCGCATCGCCTCGGCGATCGCGCCGCGCAGCCGGTGCCGGCCGATCAGGTCGCCCACCGTCTCGAAGCCGTTGAGCACCGCGGCCAGGACGTCCTCGTCGACCTGCTCGAGCTCGCCCCGGGCCGGGATCTCGCCGAAGCTCTTGGCGATCATCGTCGCGGTCCGGTTGACCAGGTTGCCCCACCCGGCGACCAGCTCGGAGTTGTTCCGGGTCACGAAGTCGGCCCAGGTGAACGCGGCGTCCGACGTCTCCGGGCCGGCCGCGCAGATGAAGTAGCGCAGCGCGTCGGGCCCGTAGCGCGCCAGGAAGTCGCCGACGTAGAGCACGTGCCCGCGGCTGGACGAGAACTGCTTGTCGCCCATCGTGAGGTACTCGCTCGAGACGACCTCGGTGGGCAGGTTGAGGACGCCGTACTCCCCCGGCTCGCCGCCGCGGTCGCCCTTGCCGGCGTACGCCAGGAGCTCGGCGGGCCAGATCTGGGAGTGGAAGGTGATGTTGTCCTTGCCCATGAAGTAGTAGGACACGGCCTCCGGGTCGTTCCACCACTCGCGCCAACGGTCGGGGTCGCCGGTCCGGCGCGCCCACTCGATCGAGGCCGAGAGGTAGCCGATCACCGCGTCGAACCAGACGTAGAGCCGCTTCGTGGGCTGGTCACGCCACCCGTCGAGCGGGATCGGGATGCCCCAGTCGATGTCGCGGCTCATCGCCCGCGGGCGGATCTCCTTGAGGATGTTCTGGCTGAACTTGATGACGTTGGGGCGCCAGGTCCCCGACGCCTCGCGCTCGTCGAGCCACTCCTTCAGCGCCGTCGCCAGGGCGGGCAGGTCGAGGAAGAAGTGCTGGACGTCGACGAAGTCGGGTGTCTCGCCGTTGATCTTCGAGCGCGGGTCGATCAGGTCGGTCGCGTCGAGCTGGTTGCCGCAGTTGTCGCACTGGTCGCCGCGCGCCTCGCCGTACCCGCAGATCGGGCAGGTGCCCTCGATGTAGCGGTCCGGCAGCGTGCGGCCGGTCGAGGGACTGATCGCGGACTGCGTCGTCTGCTCGAGCATGTAGCCGTTGCGGTGCACGGTCAGGAACATCTCCTGGACCACGTTGTAGTGGTTGCCCGTGGTGGTGCGGGTGAACAGGTCGTAGGACAGGCCGAGGTCGACCAGGTCGTCCACGATCACGGCGTTGTTCTTGTCGGCGAGGTCCTTGGCCGAGACGCCGGCCTTGTCGGCCGCCACCAGGATCGGTGTGCCGTGCTCGTCGGTGCCCGACACCATGAGTACGTCGTGCCCGGCCATCCGCATGTAGCGGCTGAAGACGTCGGAGGGCACACCGAAACCGGCCACGTGGCCGATGTGGCGCGGGCCGTTGGCGTACGGCCAGGCGACGGCGGACAGGACTCGACTCATGCGGATGATCCTAGGAGCGGGGGCCACGGGGTCGGAAACCGCCAACGGCTGACGTACGTTCTGGTGACATGGCCCTCATCGCCGAAGACATGCTCCTCCTGCTGCTCGACGACGAGAAGGGCACCGTCGTCGGCACCTCCCACCTGCCGATCGTGCTCGGCGGGGCGGTGCTGCTCGAGCTCGCCACGACCGGTGCGGTGGTCGTGGAGGAGAAGCAGGGCATGTGGAAGTCCGCCAAGGTGCGGGTGCAGGCGGACTCACCGCCCAGCGACGAGCTGCTGCGACACGCAGTCGGTGTCGTCGCCGAGAAGGAGCGCTCCGGGCAGGACCTGGTGACCCGGCTCGGCAAGGGGGTCAAGGAGGAGCTGCTCGGCCGGCTGGAGCGGCGCGGCATCCTCGAACGCCGGCAGGACCGGGTGCTCGGCCTGTTCCCCCGCACCCGCTGGCCCGCGGTGGACTCCACCCACGAGGACGCCGTACGCCGCGCCCTCACGGCGGCGCTCGTCCAGGGCGTCCAGCCCGAGCAGCACACCGCCTGCCTGATCGCGCTGTTGTCGGCGATCGACCGCGCACACAAGGTCGTCGACCGGGACGGCCTGCCGGCCAGTCAGGTCCGCAAGCGGGCCAAGGAGATCGCCCAGGGCGAGTGGGCCGCCAAGGCGGTCAAGGACGCCATCTCGGCCGCCACTGCTGCGGTCACGGCCGCGGTGGTGGCCACGACGACCGCGGCGACCACGGCCGGCAGCTGACGCCGCTCACCAGTGGTTGATGCGCCACTGGGTGCGGCGGCGGATCTCCGGCAGCTTCTTGTAGAGCCGCTCGCCGGGGCAGGCCGTGTCGTTGGTGTCGCGGTGGCCGTCGACCACGGGCAGCCGCACCCGCTCGTCCTCGGCGTACTTGTCGCTGCCGCTGGAGCGCACGGTGACCTTGCCCCTCGCGTCGCGGCCGTGCTTGTCGAGCTTCCAGGCGGCCAGCTTGACCAGGGTCGTCATGGCGTCCGGCCAGGGCTTGCGGTCCTCGAGGTTGCCGATCAGCGCGATCCCGACCGACGAGTTGTTGAAGCCCAGCGTGTGCGCCCCGCGCACCAGCTTGTTCGCTCCGCCGGAGCGGCCGATCCAGGCCCGACCGAACCGGTCGACGAGGAAGTTGTAGCCGATGTCGAACCAGCCCAGGGACTTGGTGTGGTAGCGGTACATCCCGCGGAGGATGCCCGGCACGTCGGACCTCGAGTAGTCGTTGCCGGTGGCGGTGTGGTGGACGTGCACCTGCTTGAGCTTGTCGATGTAGTGCGGCTTGCCGTTGCGCCACTTGTTGTTGGCGTCCCAGTCCCGGCGGGTGAGCAGCTTCGGCTGCGGCGCGTGCCTCGGCCGGGTCGCGCGCTTGCCGAGCTGCCGGACCGGGTCGGCCGCGACCCGGGCGTCGGCGGGCAGGTGGCCGGGGTCGATCAGCACCAGGTCGAGATCGGCCGGTGTCGGCCCGTCGGTGCGGACCTGCACCGCGCGTGAGCTGTCCACCCACAGCAGCTCCGAGGCGCTGAGCCCGTCGCGCACCGGCTCGCCGTCGGCCATCGGGTCCGCGTGCCGCCACGCGCTCCAGCCGTCGGCGCGCAGGGTGCGCACCTCGAGGCCCGGGTCCGCGCCGCGCCAGGTGGCACCGACCATGCTGAACCGGTCGGTCCGCAGCGTGGTGGTCCGGGCGGGGTCCGCCACGCCGACGGTGGCCGCGCGGACGACGTCACCCTCCGACGCGGTCAGCCGCACCCGGTCGGGAGGCGCCGCATCGGGAGCGGCAGCGGTGCCGGGAACCGCCACGACGGTGCTCGCGAGGAGCAGCAGCGCAGCCGGGGTCAGGGACGTGGGGGTACCGAGGAGACGCGTCATGACCGGACCCATCATGTGCGAGGGGTCCGGGAAGTGCCAATCCCCTCAGCTGAAGTCGAGATCCTTGTCGCGCGACCTCTTCAGCTCGTGGAAGTGCGGGTACGCCGACAACGTGATGCAGGCGTCCCACATCCGGCCCGCATCCTCCCCGCGGGGTGCCTTCGTCAGGACCGGGCCGAAGAACGCCGCCCCTTCGAAGGAGATGGTCGGCGTGCCGACGTCGTCGCCGACCTGGTCCATGCCGAGCCGGTGCGACTTGAGCAGCGCATCGTCGTACTCGGTCGAGTCCATCGCGTCCGCCAGCGACCGGGGCAGGCCGGCCTCGTCCAGCGCGGCCTCGATGCCCTCACGGTCCAGCTCCTGCTTCCGGACGTGCCGCCGCTCCCCCATCGCGGTGTACAGCGCAGGCAGCACGGCCTTGCCGTGTGCGAGCTCGGCGGCGATGCAGACCCGCACCGGGCCCCACGCCTTCTCGAGCGACTTCCGGTAGTCCTCGGAGATGTCTCGGTCCTGGTTGAGGATCGCGAGGCTCATGACGTGCCAGGTCACGCTCACGTCGCGGACCTGCTCCACCTCGAGCATCCAGCGGGACGTGATCCAGGCGAACGGGCATCGGGGGTCGAACCAGAAGTCGGCATTCGTCGTCATGTCTGTGTGACAACAGGTGCCGCCGGGGGCCTATTCCGGTCACAGCAGCGAAAGGCCGAGCCCGGCCAACGCGCACACGCCGAGCGTCCGGAGCACCGACCAGCGGGCACCGAAGACCAGGACGAAGGCCAGCGCACCGATCGCGAAGGACTCCCAGACGTACGACGACCACACGGGTGCGACCAGCTCGACCGGCCCCGCACCGACCGTCCGGGTCTCGGAGAAGAGCGTGTGCACCGCGAAGTAGAGCGCCAGGTTGGCGATCACACCCACCACCGCGGCCGTCACGCCGGTGAGCGCCGCGGAGAGGGTCTTGTTGCCGCGCAGCCGCTCGACGTACGGCGCCCCCAGGAAGATGAAGACGAAGCAGGGCACGAACGTGACCCAGACCGTCAGCAGCGAGCCGAGCACGGCCGCCACCCACGGGTCGAGTGAGCCGGGGTCGCGGTAGGCGCCGAGGAACGCGACGAACTGGACCACCATGATCAGTGGCCCGGGTGTGGTCTCGGCGAGGGCGAGGCCGCGGACCATCTCGTTGGCGCTCACCCAGCCGTAGGTCTCGACCGCGGCCTGGGTGACGAACGAGAGCACGGCGTAGGCACCACCGAAGGTCACCAGGGCCATGCCGCCGAAGAACACGCCCTGGTCCACGAAGACCGAGTCGCGGTCGCCGGTCAGGGCCAGCGCGAGCAGCACCGGCGTCACCCAGACGACGAGCCCGCCGACGAGGATCGTCAGGTTCCGCCGCCAGGACGGCCGAGCGTGATGCAGGACGTCGTCCGAGATGAGCGGCGGCGTCGATCCCTCGGGCTCCGGCCGTTCGGGGACGGCCATCACTGCCGGCCGCCAACGTCCGAGTGACCAGCCGACGAGCGCCGGCGCCGAGGATGACGAGCGGGAACGGCAGCCCGAAGAGCGCCAGCGCGAGGAATGCTCCGACGGCCACCAGGATGAGCGCCCGGCTGTGCAGGGTCCGGCCACCGATCCGGACCACCGCCTGGACCACGATGGCGAGCACCGCGGGAGCGAGCCCGAGGAAGATGCCGGTCACCAGGGCCGTGTCGCCCTGACTGACGTAGAGGATCGAGAGCGCGAGCATGGCGACCAGGCCGGGCAGGACGAAGAGCACGCCCGCGATCAACCCGCCGAGCCAGCCGTTGAGCAGCCAGCCGGTGTACACCGCGAGCTGCTGGGCCTCCGGTCCGGGCAGCAGCATGCAGTAGTTGAGGGCGTGCAGGAACCGCTTCTCGCCGATCCAGCGACGCTCGTCCACGAGGGTCCGCTGCATCACCGCGATCTGACCGGCCGGCCCGCCGAAGGTCTGCAGCGAGATCAGGAACCAGGCCCGGGTCGCAACGCGCAAGGGCACGGCCTGGGTACGCGGAGCCAAGCCTCACGCAGACCAGTATCCCGATAGGCGGGGTGGATCTAGCGGAGCACCCGCACCGTGGTCCGCGCCCGGCCGGGCAGGATGACCGCGGTGCCCGCGTAGGACACCTTGACGGTCCGGGAGCCCGGTGCCAGGTCGTCGAGGACCACGCGCAGCCGGCCGTCCACGACCCGCCCGGTGACCTGCTGCTGGCCGATCTGGACCGTGGCCTTGCCGCCCGGCGACGCCACGCCCGGCGCGGCGACCCGCAGGGTCACCACGGCACGCTCGGACTTGCCGGTGGCGCTGACCCGCAGGTCGGGCACCGTCCGCACGACGCCGTCGGTGTCCAGCGTGATCGTCCGCGTCTGGTAGCCGGTGTGGCTGAGCTTCACCTGCACCGAGATCTGCTTCCCGAGATCGGCCTCGCCGAGCTCGTAGGTCCGACCGGTCACCGCGGAGACGGGACGGCCGTTGCGCAGCCAGGTGTAGGTCACGTCGGAGTTGGCGGGGTCGTAGGTGCCCGGGGTGACCGTCAGCGTGCGGCCCAACCGGGGGACGCCGCCGAGCGTGAACGGCTTGACCACGTCGATGTGTCCCGCGGCGACGGGCACGGTCGGCTGGGACGTGACCTTCGAGGCGGTGTAGCCCTCGAGCACTGCCGTCATCCGGACGGTGATCCTCTTCCGGATCAGGTCCTGGCCGAGGTGCAGGCGCCGGCCGGTCTCGCCGCTGATGACCTTGTCGTCGGCGTACCAGCGGATCGAGGTGGAGTCGGGGGTCGGCGACCAGGTGGCCGGGTCGACGGTGAGGTCCTCGTCGACCCGCACGATGCCGCTGATCGTCGGGGTGCCCGTGACGGACATCGTGCCCTTCGCGACCTTGGCCGTCTGGTTCGACGTCGCGACCCCGTCGACGTACCCGCGGGAGGTCGCCCGGACCCGCACCTGGAGCTGCTTGCGGAGCATCCCGACCGGAGGCGTGAAGGTCGACGAGGTGGCGCCGGAGATCGCCTTGCCGTTCGCGAGCCATTGGTACTGGTAGGACGCCGAGCGGTTCCAGTGACCGACCGAGGCGGTCAGGGTCTTGCCGACCGCGGGCGTGCCACTGATGGACGGGCGCTCCGCTGGCCTCGATGGCCTCGTCGTCGAAGTGCACGAAGCCCGAGGGCCAGCTGCCGCCCGACTTCTTGATCTTGCGCCAGTGGAAGTCACCGCTCCAGGAGTCCTCGGAGATGATGATCTTGCTGTTGGAGAGCACCTGCTGCACGTAGGCGACGTGGCCGCTGGAGCCGACCCCGTTGTGGTTCTTGTTCCACCAGGCGACCGAGCCCACCATCGGCGTCTGGTCGGTGATGTCGCGGTTGGCCCGGCCCCAGTTGTAGGCCATGCCGGTGCCGTCCCAGGGACGCTCGGACGACATGCCGCGCTTGACCAGCCGGTAGGCGACGTAGTTGGTGCAGTTGTGGCCGGAGTACATCCGCCACCACATCTTGTCGCTCTCACCGCGGTAGCCGAAGTGCGAGTAGCCCTCGTCCTTGCAGCCGACGTAGCCGGTGCAGAGGTACGTCGACGCGGCGCTGGCGGGCGGCGTGACCGGGAGTAGCGCCAGCAGCACCACTGCCATCAGCAGGGCGCACGAGAGCGGTCGATTCCGAGTCACGGGGGGAAAGTCAACCCGATGTCAAGCACCATGTCGGCGTTTTGCCCCAAAAATCACATTCGAAACATCCGCCTCACGCGTGGCGCCCGGGTCACGAGCCGGTCACGAGCGTCGATCCCGGTTGGGAGCCGCTGGGGCCCGGTGACATGATGCGGGGCATGCCTGGGACCAATCTCACCCGGGACGAGGCTGCCCTGCGCGCCTCGCTCCTGGACGTCACGTCGTACTCCATCGACCTGGACCTCACGACGGGTGACACCACCTTCGCGTCGACCACGACGATCCGCTTCACCTGCCGCGAGCCGGGTGGCGAGACCTTCGCCGACCTCGTCGACGCCACCATCCACGAGATCACGCTGAACGGCGTGTCGGTCGACCCCGCCACGGCGTACGCCGACAGCCGGATCGCGCTCACCGGGCTGGCCGCGGACAACGAGCTCGTCGTCCGCGCCGACTGCTCCTACTCCCGCACGGGTGAGGGCCTCCACCGGTTCGTCGACCCGGCCGACAACCGGGTCTACCTCTACTCGCAGTTCGAGGTGCCGGACGCCCGGCGGGTGTTCACGACGTTCGAGCAGCCCGACCTGAAGGCGCCGTTCACCTTCACGGTGACCGCGCCCAGCCACTGGAAGGTGGTCTCGAACGCACCGACGCCGGCTCCCGAGGAGCTCGCCGAGGGCCGGTCGGTCTGGCGCTTCCCCGAGACGAAGCCGATGTCGACGTACATCACGGCGCTCGTCGCCGGCGAGTACCACGAGGTCCAGGACGTCTACCGCGGCAAGCACGGCGACATCCCGCTCGGCCACTACTGCCGCCAGTCGCTGGTCGAGCACCTCGACGTCGAGGAGCTCGTCAAGCTCACCCAGCAGGGCTTCGGGTTCTTCGAGGACGCCTTCGACTTCCCCTACCCGTTCGGCAAGTACGACCAGCTCTACGTGCCGGAGTACAACATGGGCGCGATGGAGAACGCCGGCTGCGTGACGCTGCGCGACGAGTACCTTCCGCGCAGCCGCCAGGACGGAGCGTTCTACGAGTTCCGCGCGTCGGTGATCCTGCACGAGATGGCGCACATGTGGTTCGGCGACCTGGTCACCATGAAGTGGTGGGACGACCTCTGGCTGAACGAGTCGTTCGCGGAGTGGGCGTGCTACCACGCGGCCGTCGAGGCGACCGAGTTCACCGAGTCCTGGACCGGCTTCACGAACGCCCGCAAGAACTGGGCGTACCGGCAGGACCAGCTGCCCAGCACCCACCCGATCGCCGCCGACAACGTCGACCTGCGCGCGGTCGAGGTCAACTTCGACGGCATCACGTACGCCAAGGGCGCGTCGGTGCTCAAGCAGCTGGTGGCCTGGGTCGGGCTGGAGAACTTCCTCACCGGCATCCAGGGCTACTTCAAGGACTTCGCGTTCTCGAACTCCCAGTTCACCGACCTGCTGGCCGCGCTGGAGAAGGCGTCCGGCCGCGAGCTCGACTCCTGGGCGAAGGAGTGGCTGCAGACCTCGGGCGTGAACACGCTGGCGCCCGAGTTCGAGCTGGACGCCGAGGGTCACTACACCTCGTTCAGCGGTCCGGCAGACCGCCGACCCGGAGTACCCGACGCTGCGCCGGCACCGGCTCGGCGTCGGCCTGTACGACGAGGTCGGCGGACACCTGGTGCGCCGGGACTCCTTCGAGATCGACGTCGAGGGCGACCTCACCGAGGTCGCGCAGCTGGTCGGCGAGCAGCAGCCCGACCTGCTGCTGCTCAACGACGGCGACCTCGCCTACGCCAAGATCCGCCTCGACGAGCGCTCGCTGGCCACGGTCATCGGCGGGCTGGGCACGCTCGACGACTCGCTCGCCCGGGCGCTGTGCTGGGGCGCGGCCTGGGACATGACCCGCGACGCCGAGCTGTCCGCCACCGACTTCGTCACCCTCGTGCTCAGCGCCGTGGGCCGTGAGACCGACGCGTTCGGCGTGAGCCGGATCCCCGGGTACGCCGCCCAGGCCGTCAACACCTACTCCGCCCCGGACAACCGGGCCGCGCTCAAGGCGACCTGGGAGCAGGGCGTGCGCGCGCTGCTCGACGAGGCCGAGCCGGGCAGCGACCACCAGCTGTCCTTCGTGCGGGCCTACGCGGCCGCCGCGCACAGCGACGACGCCCTCGGGCGGCTGGAGGGTCTGCTCGACGGCTCCGTGTCCTACGACGGGCTCGCGATCGACACCGACCTGCGCTGGCACCTGCTGACCTCGCTGGCGCGGTCGGGCCGCGCCGACGCCGACCGGATCGCTGCCGAGCTCGAGCGCGACAACACGATCTCGGGCCAGGAGCGTGCGGCCGCGGCCCGCGCGTCCCGGCCGACCGCCGAGGCGAAGGCCGAGGCGTGGGAGATCGCGATGACCCGCGACGACGTACCGAACGAGACCCAGCGCAGCGTGGTGCTGGCCTTCCAGCAGCACGGCCAGGCCGAGGTGCTCGCGCCGTACGTCGAGAAGTACCTCGCCGCGGCCGACACCATGTGGGAGGAGAAGGGCACCCAGCGCGCCTCGACCGCACTGGAGTACATCTTCCCCCGCCCGCTCGCCGGCCCGGAGCTGCTCGACCGGGTCGACGCCTGGCTGGCGTCGTCGACGGCCAACCCCGCCGCCAAGCGCTACGTGCACGAGGGGCGTGACGACGTCGCGCGTGCTCTCGCCGCCCAGGCGAAGGACGCCCAGGCCTGAGTTCTGGTGATGCGCATTTCCCTGGTTAACCAGGGAAATGCGCACTTGGCCCAGGAAGTTTCCCTGGCCCAGTGCCGAATTCCCTGGTTAACCAGGGAATTGGGCGCGGCGTCAGCCGTCCGCGTGCAGGGTGAGCGGCGCGCGGGCGTGCTCGGCGAGCATGGAGATGCCGCGCTTGAGGCCACCGACGAGGTCGCCCTCGGCGAAGGCGGACTTCATCTGGAGTATGGCGAGGTCGACCTCGCCGTCGGTGAGGTTGCGGCGCACGACGGCGCCGGTCACGACCTCGAGCGACCGGCCGATCGGGTCGACCATGAGCAGCACGCTGCGGGCGGGCGCGACCAGGCGGGAGTGCAGCCTGCGGGCGAACGCCTGCGGGTCGGCGCCGGCGTCGCCGACGAACACCGAGAACTCGCACCTCGAGGCCTGCTCGGCGGCCCGGATGGCGCGGTCGATCTCGTGGCGTTCGCCAGAGCTGAACTCACCAACGGCCACTAGCGCCTCCGGTGTCGTCCGAGGCCTCCGAGCTCGAGCCGGAGCCCAGCTCGTGGGTGCCGCTGCGCGGGCCGCCGAACCACTGGCTCTCGATCGCCGGAGCGCCCGGCGTGACCCGCTCACCACGGATGAGGGCGGGCACGTAGACGGCGATCGCGATGAGCACGAAGAGCAGAAGAGGGATGCCGGCCAGGACCAGCAGGGCGTGCAGCGTGTCGACCTGCTCGGGCTCGGTCCCGCTCCAGCCCTCGGGCACGTCCGCCCGGGCCGGGACCGCGACCAGCACCGGCGTCGCGACGGCGAGCAGCAGGAGGGTGGTGCGGCGGGCGAGCGTCAGGAACCTGGTCACGGTCAGCAGGATATCGGCTGCCCGCCCCACGCCCCGCGCGCCCCTTGGCGGATCGGCGTCGACTCCGTCACACGCCCAGCGGGGACCGGCTTGGGTCCACCTGCGATCTGTGAATACTGGGGGCCATGCTTTCGCTGACATCCAGCCCCTGCGCGGACGACGAGCTCGTCTGCAACACCGCAATGAGCTGGACGGACAACGAGGACGTCGCCAAGGTGGCCGACGTCGTGATCGGGACCCCGCTGTCCATCGCCGCCATCTTGGTGGTGGGCCTGGTCGCCCGGTTCGTCCTGCACCGCCTGGTCGACCGGGTGGTACGCAAGGCCGAGGTGGGCGTGCTGCCCGACCGGGTCAGCCGGATGGCGATGGGCGGCGCGAAGGGCTCCGAGGCGGCCGACGCCCGCGACACCGTGGTGGCGACGCGACGTGTGCAGCGGGCGCAGACCATGGGCAGCCTGCTCAAGAGCATCATCACCGGCATCGTGACCGCGATCGTGGTGACGATGGTGCTGGCCGAGGTCAACGTCAACGTCGCGCCGATCATCGCCAGCGCCGGCATCCTCGGCCTGGCGCTCGGCTTCGGCGCCCAGAGCCTGGTCAGCGACTTCCTGTCCGGGATCTTCATGATCTTCGAGGACCAGTACGGCGTCGGCGACGTCGTCGACCTCGGCGAGGCCTCCGGGACCGTCGAGGCGGTGACGCTGCGCGTGACTCGGCTGCGCGACGTCAACGGGACCGTCTGGTACGTCCGCAACGGCGAGATCATCCGGGTCGGCAACATGAGCCAGAACTGGGCGCGGAGCGTCCTGGACATCAACGTCTCCTACCACGAGGACCTGGTGAAGGTACGCCGCGTGCTGAAGGAGGTCGCCCACGACCTGTGGGAGGACGAGGACTACAGCGGCCGGATCATCGAGGAGCCCGAGGTGTGGGGCGTCGAGGCGATGACTCCCGACGGCGTGACCGTCCGGGTGACCCTCAAGACCGCGCCCATGGAGCAGTGGGAGGTCGCCCGCGAGATGCGGGAGCGGGTCAAGGCCCGGTTCGACTACGAGGGCATCGAGATCCCGCTTCCCCAGCGCGTCGTCTGGCACCGCGACCAGCAGGACGCGGAGGGCACCGTGGAGAAGCCGGCGCCCGCCACCGACCGTGACGCTGAGCGGAATCGTCCGAAACGGCCGATGCAGGGCCGCCCGAGGGCGCGCAGGTTGACCCGGTCGGGTCGCTCACCGGGAGCGGCCCCTCCCGGGAGGAGCCTGGACCGTGTCCGACCCTGAAACCCCGACCCGCGAACCCGAGCGGGCAGCCCGCGGCGTCCGCACCATCGGGATCGTCGTCGCCGTGCTCGGCGCCGTCTTCCTGGTGGCCGGCGTCGTCACCTACGCACTCGTGTCCAGCACCCTCGCGGACGAGCAGATCACCGTCTCCGACGACGCGCGGCACTTCGCCGGCGACGACGTGAACGGGCCGTTCACGGCGTACTACCAGGCCGACATCATCGCCACCCACGCCGAGGGGATGGCCGGCGGCAAGACCTACGCCGAGCTGCCCCAGGACGACCCGAACCGGGCCGCCGTCATGAACGCGTCGTTCCTGCGCGCGAGCCTGTTCACCTCGGTCGTCGCCTTCGGCGTCGCGGCGTTCGTCGCCGTCATGGGCGCGGTGCTGATCGCGATCGGCCTCGCTCTGGCCCGGCTCGGACGGCCGGCCTGAACGCTGACCCGTCAGAAACTTTCTGACGGGTCAGCGTGGTGGCTCAGCCGAGGGAGGCGGAGAGAGTGATCGTGGTGCCGGTGAGGGCCTGGCTCACGGGGCAGTTGGCCTTGGCGCCCTCGGCGGCCTCGACGAACTGCTCCTCGCTCATGCCGTCGACGTTGCCGACCACCGTGAGGTGGATGCCGGTGATGCCGGTGCCGGGCGTGAACTCGACGTCTGCCTGCGTGTCGAGCGAGGTCGGCGGCGTACCGGCCTTGCCCAGCGCCCCGGACAGGGCCATCGAGAAGCACGACGAGTGAGCAGCCGCGATCAGCTCCTCGGGGCTGGTCTTGCCGTTCGCCTCCTCGGCGCGCGACGGCCAGGAGACGTCGAAGGTGCCGATGCCGGAGGACTCCATGTTCACCCGGCCTCCGCCCTCGGCGAGGCTGCCTTCCCAGTGGGTCTTCGCGGTGCGCGTGGTGCTCATGCGGGATCACTCCTCATGAAGATTCAGGGGTCACGGCGAGTCTTCCACGCCGGTGTCGGGTGCTGTCGCGGCGGTCGGCAGAATGGACCGGTGACCACGTTCTACGAGGAAGTCGGCGGCTTCGAGACCTTCCGGACGATCGTGCACCGCTTCTACGAGGGTGTCGCGACCGACGAGGTGCTCCGGCCGCTCTACCCCGAGGAGGACCTGGCACCCGCCGAGGAGCGGTTCCTGCTCTTCCTCGTGCAGTACTGGGGCGGTCCGACGACCTACCAGGAGCGACGCGGCCACCCGCGGCTGCGGATGCGGCACGCGCCGTTCGCGGTGACGCCCGAGGCCAAGGAGCGTTGGCTGCACCACTTCCGGGCCGGGCTGGACGAGGCCGACCTGACGCCCGAGCAGGACCAGCAGTTCTGGGACTACGTCACGCATGCGGCGCAGTTCATGGTGAACACGCTCCACTGACGCCTCCGTCCCTCTCCTCGAAAGAATTCTCCGAGACAGGTAACGCACCGCGGCTCTCGCGACAGGTACCTCATGTCGGGTCCGTGCCGGGCCCGCACGTAACTGACCCATTTCCTGCCGGCCACGCCTCTGACGCAGACTGACCCCCGACAGCGTCCGAGGCATCGAGAACCACGACGAGGAAGCAGCAGATGGCGCGACCCGAGCACCGACACCCGGAACTCCGGGCCGACGTGCCGACGCTCGAGCCGGACGAAGCTTTCCTGGCGCGGCTCTCGGAACTGGCCGCGGGGTCAGGCGCGAGCCGCCCGCCAGCCAGCGCCCCATCACTAGCTGGCTGGCGGGTGGGCCTCGCGGCCGCAGCCGTCGCCGCGGTGGTGGGCGGCGGCGCCTGGCTGGCGGCGGCCGTCACCGGGGACGACAGACCGACGCCGCCGGACACGCCGGCCACCCAGCCCACCGACCCGGAGTCGACCGACTCGGGACCAGACGGGCCGACAGGCGGGAGCACGCCCGGCGCCGAGCCCGACGCGAACCAGCAGCCGGCGGACTCCGGCGACCCGGACGGCAGTTCCGGGGGTACCGTCGGCTCGGCGCCGAGTGGCGGCGCGCAGCCACACGCCGGCCCGGGTGGGCCGCCGGTCGGGAACGGTCCGGCCGGGCATCAGGGCAACCCGGGCCCGGGTCCGGGACAGTCCGGCGAGCCGCACGGCCAGGCGGGACAGCCAGCACGGCCAGGCCGGGGCAGCCGCACGGCCAGGCGGGAGAGCCGCACGGGCAGGCCGGCCAGGACCACGGCCAGCAGGACGGCAACGGCGACGAGGCTCATGGCCAGGACGGGCAACCGCACGGACAGGCCGGGCAGCCCCACGGCGGCGGCAACGATTGATGGCGACTGAGGGCCGTGGGTGAGCGCTGACGACGAGCTGGTCCAGCGTGCGAAACGCGGCGATGCCTCCGCCTGGCGAGAGCTCTACCGAGCACACGCCGGGCGTCTGGTCGTCTGGCTGCGCAGCCGGCCCAGCGGCGACGCCGCGGTCGCGCCCGAGGACCTGGCAGCCGAGGCCTGGCTGACCGCGGCGCAGAAGATCGCCGACTTCACGGGTACAGGCGACCAGTTCGCCGGGTGGCTGTTCGGGATCGCCCGCAACCTGGCGGCGAACGCGCAGCGGCGCAGCGTACGCCGCGGCACGCACCCCGCGGCCGAGCCCGAACCGACGGCGGTGGTCGAGGGACCCGAGCCGGAGCTGGTCGCCCGGGACTGGGTCAACCGGGCGCTGGCCGGCCTGCCGCAGCGGGAGCGCGACGTGGTCGCCTGCATCGACGTGGTCGGGCTCGACGTCGAGAGCACCGCCCGGGCGCTGGACATCAGCGCCGTCGCCGTCCGCGTCGCCCGCCACCGTGGGCTGGCGAAGCTGCGCAGGCTCCGGGCCGCCCCGGCCTCGGAGTCCACCCGCAGCTGAGCCGTCGAGCCCCCAGCCGTCAGTGGAGGGCGGCGAGGAGGCGTTCGCGGTAGACCGCCGGCGGCGGAGTCGCCCGCTGGCTGACCGGGTCGAAGAACACCAGCACCACCCGCGCACGGGACAGCACGGTGTCGCCGTCGCAGATCTCCGACTCGATGACCAGCGACCGCTCGCCCACGTGGGAGATCCAGGACCACGCGTCGTACGGCTCCGGCCGGAACAGGATCGGCAGCTTGTAGTCGACATCGGTCTGCGCCACGACGAAGGACGGCGGCGGGGTGTCGTCCGGCATGTCCTTCCAGAGCCGGGCGGTCATCAGGATCCGGCCCTCCTGGAAGAACTCGAAGTACTTCACGTTGTTGACGTGTCCGTAGACGTCGACGTCGGAGAAGCGGACGTTGACCGGGTAGTGGCCGAGCTTCTCGCGCTGGGGCGGGCTCGGCTTCACGCGGGCGCCGCGCTCCTCGGGCTCCAGGAACGTCGTCAGCGTCTCCCGCTCCACGTCCGAGAGCCGGCGCGGCCGCTCGGTGGCGAAGACGTACGGCGTCAGCACGGTCGTCGCCTGCACGTAGACCTTGCGCCCGTCCTCGTCCTCCTGGAAGACCTCGTAGGCCATCGTGAACGACGCGGCGCGGATCTCGGTGACCCAGGACTCGATCTTGACCGGCCGGAACCGGAACGCCAGCGGTGCCCGGTAGTGCACCTCGTGCCGGACGACGACCACGCCCTCGGCCAGGTCGCCGGTCTGGGCGGCGGGGCCGTGGGTGCGCAGCATGTCGACCCGGGCCTCCTGGAGGTAGTCGACGTACACGACGTTGTTGACGTGACCCAGGAGGTCCATGTCGGCCCAGCGCATCGGACAGTCGTAGACGTGGCGCACGTGCCCGACTCTGCCAGACTCCGGGCGTGACGAACGCCTCGTCCACGGTCATGGACGAGCGTCTAGGGTGACAGCGGACCCACGCCCCCCGAGATCGGAGTTCCCATGCCCGAAGCCGTCATCGTCTCCGCCGCCCGCTCCCCGATCGGGCGCGCGAACAAGGGGTCGTTGAAGGACTTCCGGCCGGACGACCTCGCCGCCCAGATCATCAGGACGGCGCTGGACAAGGTCCCCGGCCTCGACCCGAACACCGTCGACGACGTCTACCTCGGCTGCGGGCTGCCCGGCGGCGAGAGCGGCAACAACATGGCCCGCGTCGTCAACGTCCTCAACGGGATGGACGACGTCCCGGGCGCCACGCTCACGCGCTACTGCGCCTCGTCGGTGCAGACCACCCGGATGGCGTTCCACGCGATCAAGGCCGGCGAGGGCGACGTCTTCGTCTCCGCCGGCGTGGAGACGGTGTCCCGGTTCGCCAAGGGCACGTCCGACCACTGGCCGGACACCAACAACCCGCTGTACGACGACGCGAAGGCGCGGACCGCCAAGACGGCCGAGGGCGGCATCGACTGGCACGACCCGCGCCAGGACGGCAACCTCCCCGACGTCTACATCGCGATGGGCCAGACCGCCGAGAACGTCGCCCGCCTGCGCGGCCTCAAGCGCGAGGAGCTCGACGAGTTCGGCGTCCGCTCGCAGAACCTCGCCGAGAAGGCGATCAACGACGGCTTCTGGGCTCGCGAGATCACGCCGGTCACGACGCCGGACGGGGTCGAGGTCGGCAAGGACGACGGCCCGCGGGCCGGCGTCACGCTCGAGGCGGTGTCCCAGCTGGACCCGGTGTTCCGGCCCGACGGCGTGGTGACCGCCGCCAACTGCTGCGCCCTGAACGACGGCGCCGCCGCCGTGGTGATCATGTCCGACACCAAGGCCGCCGAGCTCGGCGCGAAGCCCCTCGCCCGGATCGTCGCGACCGGCGTCAGCGGGCTCTCCCCCGAGATCATGGGCCTCGGCCCGGTCGAGGCCACCAAGCGCGCGCTGGCGCACGCGAAGATGAGCATCGGCGACATCGACCTGGTCGAGATCAACGAGGCGTTCGCGGCCCAGGTCGTGCCGTCGTACCAGGACCTCGGCATCGACATCGACCGGCTGAACATCAACGGCGGCTCGATCGCGGTCGGCCACCCGTTCGGCATGACCGGCGCCCGGCTGCAGAACACGATGCTGAACAGCCTGGACTGGCACGACAAGACCACCGGCCTGATCACCATGTGCGTCGGCGGCGGCCAGGGCATGGCGCTGATCCTCGAGCGTCTCTGACCTAGTCGACGAACCCGTCGAAGGTCTGGCCCCGGAACGCGGCCAGGCGTTCGGCCTGCTCGGCGAGCCCGGCCGGCGGCTCGGCGCCGGACCAGATCGTGACCGCGAGTCGCAGCTTCTTGCCCGAGGACCGCGGTCGCCAGCTGCCGACCACCTCGTGGCCGTCGAGGACTCCCCCGGGCCGGCCGATGGTGCGCCACAGGTCCTTGCGGGCGGCCTCGTCGGGCAGCACCAGCTCGCGGTCACGGCCCTGGAGGAAGAGGTCGAACGGCCCGAGCAGGCGGACCGCGTCGCTCGGCGCCGCGTGCTGCAGTGCGTCGGCGTCGTCGGCCAGGAGGTCCAGCGCCTGCCCGTCGACCTCGACCCGGACCACGTCTTCGGGCCAGTGCGCCGCGATCTCCTTGACCGGTGAGTCGACGTAGCCGGCGACCAGCTTGGGGGTGGCCGGCCCGAGCAGCCGCAGCACGGCGCGGATCGGGTCGAGGTGCTTCGGCACCCGCGCCGCGGGACGACGCCAGCCCGTGATCCGGTGCAGCACCGGTGGCGACGTGCCGGGCTCGAGCTCCAGACCGGCCGGCAGCGCCGACAGCCGGAACGTCTGCTCGTAGGAGTGGGTGGCCTCGCAGACCCGGCACCAGCGGAGGTACGGCGCCGGGAGCCGCTCGGCGAGCCGGGTCGACATCTCCCCCTTGACCGTCGGGGACCGCACGATGTCGCGCATCTCCCCGGCGATGACCCCGAGCGCGTCGACGACGGGGATCCCGGCCTCCCGCAGCGGCTTGGACGCGTCGAAGACCCGCTTGGCGGCGTCGGCCTCGCTCAGCGGAGCGACCGCGGCCGCCACCGCCGCGGCCTCGGAGCGGCGGTAGGCGTGCGGGGCGCCGCGCAGGGTCCAGGCATAGACGAGGTCGTCGGGCGAGACCGACGCGCCGCGCAGCTCCAGCGCCCACGGTGCGCCGTCGGGGCCGGTGTCCTGGACACCGAGGTCGAGGATCGCCGCGTCGTCGTGCCGGCCGGAGCGGTCGAGCTGCTGGGCGTGGACCCGGAAGCGGAGCACGTCGTCGCGGGTGACCTGCATGGCGTCCAATCCTGCTGCACGCCACCGACAGGGTTTGCGCCAAGAAATCCCTGACGGAGACCTAGACTGCGCCCGTGGGAGACAACGGAACGAACTGGCTCGACGCCGACCAGCAGCGCTCGTGGCGCGCGCTGGTGATGGGCATGACCCTGCTCATCGACCGGCTCGACGACGACCTGCGCCGCAGCCACGGCCTCTCCCTGACCGAGTACGAGATCCTGGTCCGGCTCTCGGAGGCCGAGGACCGCCGGCTGCGGATGGCCCAGCTCGCCGACGCGCTGGCCCACAGCCGGAGCCGGGTGACCCACACCGTCGCACGGCTCGAGAAGGCCGGCCTGGTCTCCCGCAGCGCCACGCCCGAGGACGGCCGCGGGATCGTGTGCCAGATGACCGACCAGGGCTGGGACCTGCTGGTCCGGATGGCACCCACGCACGTGCTCGGCGTGCGCGAGCACCTGGTCGACCTGGTCAGCGCCGAGGACTTCTCCGCCCTCGGCCGGGTGATGAACGCCGTGTCGGACAACCTGATCGCCGCGCACCCGGAGATGGAGATCCGGACCTCCAGCAGGAGCTGAGGGTCCTAGTCGCGCGTCAGGCGGCGGTGGGTGACCCGGTGCGGGCGCGCCGCCTCGACGCCCAGGCGCTCGATCTTGTTCTCCTCGTACGACGCGAAGTTGCCCTCGAACCAGAACCACTTGGCGTCGTCCTCGTCGTCGCCCTCCCAGGCGAGGATGTGGGTGGCGACCCGGTCGAGGAACCACCGGTCGTGGGAGGTGACCACGGCACAGCCGGGGAAGTCGAGGATCGCGTCCTCGAGCGAGGACAGGGTCTCGACGTCGAGGTCGTTGGTCGGCTCGTCGAGCAGCAGCAGGTTGCCGCCCATCTTCAGCGTCAGCGCCAGGTTGAGCCGGTTCCGCTCACCACCGGAGAGCACGCCGGCCTTCTTCTGCTGGTCGGGGCCCTTGAAGCCGAAGGACGCGACGTAGGCGCGCGAGTTCATCTCGAAGTTCGCGACCTTGATGAAGTCGAGCCCGTCGGAGACGACCTCCCACACGTTCTTGTTGGGGTCGATGCCGCCGCGGCTCTGGTCGACGTACGAGAGCTTCACCGTCTGGCCGACGTTGAGCTCGCCGCTGTCGGGCTGCTCGCTGCCGGTGATCATCCGGAACAGCGTCGTCTTGCCGACGCCGTTGGGCCCGATCACGCCGACGATGCCCGCGCGCGGCAGGCTGAACGACAGGTCGTGCATGAGGGTGCGTCCCTCGAAGCCCTTGGCGAGGCCCTTGGCCTCCAGGACGACGTCACCCAGACGCGGTCCGGCCGGGATGTTGATCTCGGAGGTGTCGATCTTGCGCATCCGGTCGGCCTCGGCCGCCATCTCCTCGTAGCGCGCGAGACGCGAGCGGCTCTTGGTCTGCCGGGCCTTGGCGTTCGAGCGGACCCACTCGAGCTCCTTCTCCAGCATCTTGGCGCGCTTGGCGTCCTTCTGCCCCTCGATCTTGAGGCGGTCCTTCTTGGTCTCGAGGTACGTCGAGTAGTTGCCCTCGTAGGGGTGGGTCTTGCCGCGGTCGAGCTCGAGGATCCACTCGGCGACGTTGTCGAGGAAGTACCGGTCGTGGGTGATCGCGAGGACGGCGCCCGGGTAGGACTTGAGGTGGCCCTCGAGCCACTGCACCGACTCGGCATCGAGGTGGTTGGTGGGCTCGTCGAGCAGCAGCAGGTCGGGCTGCTGGAGCAACAGCTTGCACAGCGCGACCCGGCGGCGCTCACCACCGGAGAGGTTGTCGACGATCGCGTCCGCCGGCGGGCAGCGCAGCGCGTCCATGGCCTGGTCGAGGCGGCTGTCGAGGTCCCAGGCGCTGGCGTGGTCGAGGTCGGCCTGGAGGTTGCCCATCTCCTCGCCGAGCTTCTCGAAGTCGGCGTCGGGCTCACCCATCTCGAGACCGATCGCGTTGAACCGGTCGAGCTTGGCCTTGATCTCGCCGACGGCCTCCTCGACGTTCTCCTGGACGGTCCTGCCCTCGCTCAGCGGCGGCTCCTGCTGGAGCATGCCGACCGTGGCGCCGGGGTCCAGGATCGCGTCGCCGTTGTTGGCGTGCTCGAGGCCCGCCATGATCTTGAGCAGGGTCGACTTGCCGGTGCCGTTGGGGCCGACGACGCCGATCTTCGCGCCGTGCAGGAACGAGAGGGTGACGTTGTCGAGGACGACCTTGTCGCCGTGGGCCTTGCGCACGTTGCGCAGGGTGAAAACGTAGTCCGCCATGATCGTGGAGCCTACGGGGCGAGACCGCCTGAGACCGATTCGGGGGTCACGGCGTCTTTGCGGGTGACGGTCGTCAAATGGCGGCCGCACAGGACGAGGCGGCGGCGGTGTGGCTGCCCGGTGGTCAGGAGGGGGATCACGTGCCCGGACAGGCATCGGCCGACGCGGACTTCGTCGAGTTCGTGAACGCGCGGTCGACCCAGCTCTACCGCACGGCGTACCTCCTGGCGGGCTCGCCCGACCGGGCCGAGGACCTGGTGCAGACCGCACTCACGAAGGCGTACGCCGCGTGGTGGCGGGTGCGCCGGGCCGACGACCCGGTGGCCTACGTGCATGGGGTGCTGATCAAGGCGTTCCTGTCCGAACGGCGCCGGCGGAGCAGCCGAGAGCTGCCCGTCGGGGAGGTCCGGGACTCGCCGGTAGCGCCGGTCGACCCGACCGACCGGGTGGCGCTGTTCGCGGCCCTGGCCCGGCTCGGCACCACCGACCGCGCCGTCGTGGTGCTGCGCTACTGGGAGGACCTCAGCGTCGGCCAGACCGCGGCCGCCCTCGGGCTGAGCGAGGCAGCGGTCAAGAACCGCAGCCTGCGCGCACTCCGTCTGCTGCGCACCGACCTGACCGACGTCGCCCGCCTGTCCGAGGAGCTGAAGGGGAACCCACGATGAACGACAGCCACGAGACCTCACCCGACGCCCAGGCGGTCCTCCAGGTCATGGAGCGCTCGATGGACGACGTGCACGCGCCGGCCGACCGGCTCGCCTCGGCCGCCGTGACCCGCGGCCGGGCGCTGCGCCGCCGCCGGCGGGCGGCCTCCCTCGTCGTGAGCGTGGCCGCGGCCTCCATTGTCGGCGTCGCCCTTCCGCGCCTGGCCGGGGACGGCACGCAGGCCGACGGCATCGGGCCGTCCAGCAACCCCACCGTCGTCGACTCCGGGGGCCCGACCCCGGTCGACCCCGATGCGACCGGATGGTGGGACATGCCCGCGCCGGAGATGCGGGACCGGCTCGCGGGCCTGCTGCCCGACGACGTCCGCATCACCTCCGCGGAGACGTGGAACAACGACCGCGCACCGGGCGAGAAGTCCGCGCCGATGCAGGGCTACGTCGTCGCCTACGTGACGAACGACAGGGTCGGACCGGGCGGCCTGAACCTGGTGTTCTACCCGAACGTCGCCGCGAGCACGGCCGATGTCCCCGAGGGCCAGGACCTCGGTGGCGAGCCGACCGTCGCCGATCACCTCACCTGCCCGGGCAACCTGGACACCTACGACACCTGCCGCGAGCTGCGCCGCGACGACGGCACCGTCTACGCCCGGGAGTCGACGTGGAACGCGGGCGGCGTGATCGTCTACGGAGTGGACATCCAGACCACGGGGGGCCACGTCGTCACCCTCGACGCCGCGAACTCCACGGACGACAAGTGGGGCTGGGGCTCCACCGTGAGCGCCGACGAACCGCCCCTGACGATCGAGCAGATGCTCGCCATCGCGGAGGACCCCACCTGGCAGGACTGGGACCCGCCCCGCGAGTGACTCAGGCGGCCGCGGGCTTGGCCTCCTCGCTCGCCGAGGGAGCCGGGGCCGCGGCCTCCGGCTTCGGCGTCCGCGTGAACTGGCTGGTGCCGCGGGCCAGGTCGTGCCCGACGAAGCTGGCGTCGATCTCGAAGCTCGTCATCTCGGCGCCCGACGTGCCGGTCCAGGTCTCGACCCGCAGCCGGCCGTGGACCACGACCGGGTCACCCCGGCGCAGTGACTGCGCGCAGTTGTCGGCGAGGCCGCGCCAGGCGCTGACGGAGTACCACTGGGTGTCGCCGTCCACCCACGAGTCGGTCTTGCGCTGGTAGCGCCGCGGCGTGGAGGCCACACGGAAGTTCGCGACGGGCTGGTCGCCCACCTGGCGGAGCTGGACGTCGTTGCCCAGCCAGCCGGCGAGCGTGATCAGGGTTTCGTTCATGATGCTTCTCCTTGTCCGGATCGGGTGATCGCGGACCAGCCTGCGCGCGAGCGCCGACGACGCGGGTGAGTCGCCCGGACAGGCTGTGGAGAAGCGCCGACGGCGGTCGTCTGTGGACGGTTTCCGGGCCGGTCCGGCCCGGAGCCATCCGTCAGCGCAGCGCCTTGACCAAGCCGTCGCGCACCCGGGTGTAGGCCGCGAGCTCGGCCTCGACCGGCGCGATGACCAGCTCTTCGGCCACGTCCGCGATCGCCGCCCGCAGCCGATGGTCGGCCGAGACGGCGCGGCGATGGGCCGTCACCCGGACCAGCAGCCGGCAGCCCAGCGCCAGCAGCAGACCGAGCACCACGCCACCGATCAGCAGCAGCGTCGGCACCGGCAGCGACCCCACCTCCGGCGGCTCGGGCGAGTCCATCTGCAGGTAGGAGAGGACGGCGAGCACGCCGAGCCAGGCGGCTCCGCCGAGTGCGGCCAGGATCAGCAGCCACTGGAGCACCCGCACCAGCCCCGCCCACCACGGGATCCGCGCGACCCCGAGGTCGGTGCTGGCCAGCGCGCCGTCGAGCCGATCGCCCAGGTCGTCGAGCCGGGACACCGACGCCGCGCGGATCGACTGCACCCACGGACGGGACAGGCCCTCCGAGACGTCGTCGGCCAGCGCGCGCACCTCGGCGTCGACCCGGGCCCGCTCCACCTGGGTGGCCTCGGGGACCGACGTCCTGGCCCGGCCGGACAGGTGCTTCCCGGCCGCGCCCAGCTCGAGGTGCAGCCGCTTGAGGGGGTCCTTGCGGAACATCGAGAAGACCTTGAACGCCGGCCACCCGGTCGCCCGCTGGGCCCGGATCTTCGTCGACTTCTCCGCGGCCGCGACCACCGTCGGCACGCCGGCGGCGTCGGCGAACGCATCCTCGAGCGCGGCGACCCGCTTGCGGGCCAGGGTGCGCGGCTTGGCCGTGCCGGACTCCTCCTCGAGCCGGCCGGCCGCCGCGCGCACGTCGGCCTCGACCCGCACGGTCGCGGACTTCTTGGCGGAGACCCGGGCGACCACCTCGGCCTTGAGCTCGGCCATGCCGATGCCCTCGCGGGCACTGACGGCGAGCACGGGTACGCCGTCGAGGCCCTCGGAGTCGAGCAGGCGGCGTACGTCGGCCACCATCGCGTCGCGCTCCGCCTCGGGGACGGTGTCGATGTGGTTGAGGACGACCAGCATCACGTCCTGGTGCGTGGTGTACGGCGCGAGGTAGCGGTCGTGGATCGCCGCGTCGGCGTACTTCTGCGGGTCGAGCACCCACACCAGCAGGTCGGCGAGCTGCACCAGCCGGTCCACCTCGAGGTGGTGCGACAGCTCGGTCGAGTCGTGGTCGGGGAGGTCCATCATCACGACGCCCTCGAGGCCCTGGTCCTCGCGCCGGGTGTCGAGCATCGAGTCGCGGGTGACCTGGTGGCGAGGAGGGATGCCGAGCCACTCCAGCAGCTCGGTGGCTCCCTCGCTCCCCCACACGCACGCGGTGGCCCAGGACGTCGTCGGCCGGCGGACGCCGACGGCGGAGAGGTCGAGCCCGGTCAGCCAGTTGAAGGTGGAGGACTTGCCGGAGCCCGTGGCGCCGGCGATCGCCACCACGGTGTGCTCGGCCGACAGCCGGATCCGGCCGGAAGCACGGTCGGCGACCTCGCGGACCTCGTCGACGACGGCGTCGTCGACGCGACCTCGCGCCGCGTCCGCCGCAGCGTCGAGTCCCTCGATCCTGGCGCCGAGGTCGGACCCCCGGGCGACCAGCTTCTTAGCCCCCTCGAGCAAGGCCGTCATGTTCTCCCTCGGCTGCAGACGTGCGGTGCGCGTCCAGCCTATGGGGCGGCGGCCCGGAGTGGTTACTCGCGTCCAGCCCGGCTCGCGGCGAACCGCAGGTCCTCGACCCGCCGGGCCGCGTTGCGCAGCCGGTCGGGCACCTCGTCGTCGATGACGAGACCGTCCAGGAGGTCGGTGTAGCGACGCCGCTCCGCGTCGAGCAGGTCGGTCACCCGACGCTCGAGATCGTGCCGGGCGCGATCGGCGAGTCCACGCACCGCCTGGTCGCCGAAGACCGCCTCCAGCAGCTTCTGCCCGAGCACCGCCGAGCCGCCCGCGATGCCGGCCTCGGCGCCGGTGACGCCGGCCGTGTGCGCGAAGACGACGATCATCAAGGCGACCGACAGCCCGTTCACGCCGTAGGCCAGGAAGCGGGCAGTGCCGCGCTTGTCGGCGCCCTCGGTCCGGACCATCTCCAGCACACCCTGCTGCCAGTCGCGTACGGCGCGTTCCGCGCGCCGCCGGAAGTCACGGGAGGCGCGGCTCAGGTCCTCGGCCGAGTCGTCGAGCAGCACCTGGCCGGGCCCGAGCGACTGCCACGACGCGGCCGCCCGCTCGGCGGCCGCCTCGGCGTACTCGAGGATCAGCGTCTCCAGCCCGGACTCGACCGCCACCGTGACCCGCTCGGCCTGCTGCGGCTTGCCGCGGACGGCGTTCGTGATCCGGTCGCGGAGCCAGCCGACCCGCTGCTCGAGCCCCTTGAGCAGCTCCCCGGTGCCGACGAACTCCTGCCAGCGGGCGAGCACCTCGCCGCGGAGCAGGGTGCCGTCGGCCGAGGCCACCTTCACCTTCTCCAGCGCGTCGTCGTAGGCCTGGGTGGCGTCGTCGCGGAGCCGCTGCCGGGCGGTGGCCTGCGCGTCCTCGGCGTCGGCGACGTCGAAGGAACGCCGGGTGAGGGTGCGGATCGCGCCCTCCAGGGTCTGCCGGACGACCAGCGTCCGGGCCTCGGCGTCGTGCGCCAACGAGTCCAGCCAGCCGCGCACGTTCGCAACGAGCTCGGCGGGCAGCAGACCGTCCTCGTCGACGGTGCCCTCGGTGACGACGAACAGCGGTGAGTCCTTCAGGCCCCGGGAGGCCAGCATCCGGGCCAGGTGGGTCGAGACGGTCTCGATGGCCTCGTCGGGGGTGCGGTCGAGCACGATCGCGACCGAGGCGCTCCGCTCGGCCGCCTGGCGCAAGAAGTTCCACGGCACCTGGTCGGCGTACCTCGCGGCGGAGGTGACGAACAGCCACAGGTCGGCCGCGGCCAGCAGCTGGGCGGCGAGGGTGCGGTTGCGCTCCTCGACGGAGTCGACGTCGGGGGCGTCGAGCAGGGCCAGCCCCGCCGGCATCGTGTCGGCCGGGACCAGCTGGAGCGCGTCCGGGTCGTTGGTCGGGGTGTCCCGGCGCTCGAGGTCGGGCAGCAGCCGGTCCTGGCCGAACCACTGACCGTCCTCCGGGTTGTGGACGAGGACCGGCGACCGCGTGGTCGGCCGGAGCACGCCGGGCTGGGTGACCCGACGCCCGACCACCGAGTTGACGAGCGTCGACTTGCCCGCGCCGGTGGAGCCGCCGACGACGGCGAGCAGCGGCGCGTCGATCGTCATCAGCCGCGGGATGACGTAGTCCTCGAGCTGGTCGACCAGCTCCTGGAGGGCGGTGCGCTGCTCGGCGGCGCCGGGCACCTCGAGCGGGAGATGCACCTCCTGGAGCGAGCCGCGCAGCTGCACCAGGGCGGTGAGCATGTGGGTGCTGTCGGTGCTGTCGGTCATCGGGGTGGCACCACCTGTCCGGGGAAGGCGACGTACGGGCGGATCGCGCCGATGCGGGCGACGTACAGCTGCCCGCGCTCGGCGAAGTCCTTGGGCGCGGTGCCGCGGAGGAACCGGTGGTGCAGGAAGCCGAGCTCGACCGCTGTCTGCTGATAGTCGCGCATCGCCTTCTCCCCGGGCTTCCCACCGAACTGGCGCGCGAACGCCCGGCCGGCGCGGCGGGCCCGGAGGTCCACCAGCCAGCCGATGTCGGTGGCGGGGATCAAGCCGCGCTGCGAGGCGTCGAACAGCGCGGCGGTCAGCATCCTGCGCTCCGACCGGCGCCACCAGATCGCCAGGCAGATCAAGGCCACGAACGCGGGAACCATCAGTACGAAGTAGACACCCACGAAGCCGGTGAAGCCCCACAGGGTCGATGCGTTCCATGCGGCGTGCGCGCCGACGGCGAGCAGGTAGCCCGCCGGCGGCGCCAGCCAGCGGACGGCACGTCGCGGCGAGCTGACCGCGAGCCCGACCCCGATGCCGGTGAACGTCGTGAACAGCGGATGCGCGAACGGGCTGAACAGGCACCGCACGATGAAGACGCCGGTGACCGCCTGGGTGCCGCCCGGCCCCATCGTGTCGGTGCCGTTGTACGCCGCGGCGAGGTACAGGATGTTCTCGATGAAGGCGAAGCCGATGCCGACCATCCCGGCGTACACGATGCCGTCGAGGATCCCGTCCAGCTCCGCGCGCCGCCACCACAGCAGGAGAAAGAGGAAGAGGCCCTTGCTCGCCTCCTCGGTGACCGGGGCGACGATGGCCAGGCTCTGCTCGTCGGTGAACCCGACGAACCAGCCGCCGAGCCCCTGCAGCAGGAGCGCCGCGGCGGTGGCGACGAAGCCACCCCAGAGCAAACCGAACGCCAGCAGCCACTTGGGTTCCGGCTCGTACCGGTCCAGCCACAGATAGCACCCGACCAGCGGCCCGACCGGCAACGCGGCCAGCCCGGTCGCCAGCACCATCGACCCGGGCGCGCCGGACAGGGCGATGATCACCAGGATCGGGAGTGCGCCGAGGGTGACCAGAACAGTCACCACCACCGTGAACGCGACGCTGTCACGGCGGGCTCCAGGCATGGGCGGAAGCCTAGCGGGGACAGGGCTCCGGACCTGCTTCCCGACAGGCGCGCGGCGTAGAGTGAATCGCGTGACCGAGCAGACCACTCCCGAGACCGCGCAGCCCAAGACCGAGACGCACGACCCGTCGGTCCCCGAAGCCTGGAAAGCGTTCATGCGCCAGGGCTGGGGCGACCGCGAGCTCGACCTTCCCCGCCACCCCGTCGCGGAGTGGGCGGCCGCCCGCCGAGCCAGGCTCGGCGAGCTGTTCCCGGGCGAGCGGCTGGTGCTCCCCGCCGGCAACTACAAGGTCCGGTCCTACGACACCGACTACCGCTTCCGCTCCGACACGGCGCACACCTACTTCTGCGGCAACCAGACCAGCGACGCCGTGCTCGTGGTCGAGGACGGCGATGCCGTCCTCTACGCACGGCCGAGGTCGTCGCGGGAGACCGACGAGTTCTTCCGCGACCGGGTCTACGGCGAGCTGTGGGCCGGCCGCCGGCCGTCGCTGAACGAGATCTCGTCCTCGCTCGGCCTGACCGTGCGCCACATCGACGAGCTCCCCTCGGCTCTGGCCGGCAGCGGCAAGACCCGCGTGCACCGCGGCGTGTCCGAGGCGGTCGACAAGCTCGTCGCCGCCGACGACACCCTCGACCGCGACTTCGCCCGGGTCATCTCCGAGATGCGGCTGGTCAAGGACGAGTGGGAGGTCGCCGAGCTCCAGGAGGCCTGCGACATCACGACGCTCGGCTTCCAGGACTCCGTGCGCGACTGGGACGACGTGCTGAAGTACGGCGAGCGCTGGCTCGAGGGCACCTTCTTCCGCCGCGCCCGCGCGATGGGCAACGACATCGGCTACGACTCGATCGTCGCCGGCGGCAAGCACGCGACGACGCTGCACTGGATCGAGAACTCCGGTCCGATCACCCCGGGCGAGCTGGTGCTGCTCGACATGGGCGTCGAGGGCCACAACCTCTACACCGCCGACGTCACCCGGACGCTCCCGGTCGACGGCCGCTTCACCGACCTTCAGCGCGAGCTCTACGACCTCGTCTACGAGGCCCAGCAGGTCGCCATCGAGGCGGTCCGCCCGGGCATCGAGTTCACCGGCCCGCACATGGCGGCGATGCAGGTCCTCGCCCGCGGGCTCGACGACCGCGGACTGCTGCCCGTGTCGGTCGACGAGGCGCTCTCACCCGACAGCAAGGTCTACTCGCGCTGGACCCTGCACGGCGTGAGCCACATGCTCGGCATGGACGTCCACGACTGCGGCCAGGCCGCGCCGGAGGCCTACAACAAGGCCAACCTCGTCGAGGGCATGGTGCTCACCGTCGAGCCGGGGCTCTACTTCCAGGAGGACGACCTGCTCGTCCCCGAGGAGCTGCGCGGCATCGGCATCCGGATCGAGGACGACATCCTCGTCACCGCCGACGGCTACCGGAACTTCTCCGACTCGCTCCCCCGCACGTCGGCGGACGTCGAGCAGTGGATGGCCGACCAGCAGCGCTGACAGCCCGGACGATCAGCGGTTGATGGCCTTCGGGCGGTCCTTGCCGGCGACGGCCTCGGCCGTGCCGACCAGCAGGACCGCGGCGATGACCGCGAACACGGTGCCGAGGAAGTCCAGCTCCCAGATGCTGCCGGTGCCGAGCAACGAGGCGAGGGTGCCGCCGATGAGCGACCCGACCACGCCGAGCCCGAGCGTGGCCAGAATCCCCAGGTTCTGACGGCCGGGCTTGATGAGGCGGGCAACGGCGCCGACGACGAGTCCGAAGACGAGGAAACCGATCATGCTCCGAGCGTACGCCGAGGGTGGTCGCGGACCGGATCTCACCCGATTCGGCTGTTTCCCCGAGTCGGGACGGCTGCGCAGGGTCGAGCATCCGGGAGAGTCCGCACCGATCAAGGCGGTGGCTCATGCTGCACCTCGCTCACCTCCAGCGCCGACTCGCGATCGCCACCGTCGGTGCCGTCGTCCTCTCCGTCACCGCCGCACTCCCGTCGTACGCCGCTCCCCCGGGCAACGACTCGATCAACTCGCCGCGGAACATCTCGACCGTCCCGGCGACGCTGACGTCTGACACGACGGGCGCCACGTCCCACCCGACCGACGGCCGATGCGCCCTCGGGGCGAGCGTCTGGTACCGCTACCGCCCGACCTCGACCCGCACCCTGCGCGTGGTCACGATCGGCAGCGACTACGACACGGTCCTCGGGGTCTCGACCGGTTCGCGCTCACGGCGTACCGAGGTCGCGTGCAGCGACGACGCCGCCGACCTCGCCTCCGCCGTGCGGGTCCGCTTCGTCAAGGGAGAGACCTACTGGATCGTGGTCAGCGCGTGCTGCCGCCGCCGGGCACGCGGCGGCGAGACCGTCCTGACGCTGTACGGCGGCCGCGCGGCGGGGGTGACCGCGACGATCGGCAGCGTCGAGTCGGGCGCGATCTCGGGGCGGCTGTACCTCAACGGCACCGTCACGTGCGACACCCCGTCGGTGGCCTTCCTGTCCGGCATCGCCAGCCAGCGGGTGGGCGAGGCGGTCGCCCGCGGGTTCGGTGAGGAGTCCCTCCCGAACTGCACCGACGAGCCCTCAGCGTTCCGGATGCGGGTCGACAGCGACACCGGGTGGGCGTTCACCCCCGGGAACGTCTCGGTGCAGCTGTTCAGCGCCGCGGTCGACGGCTTCGCGGTCGCCGAGGACGAGCAGGAGGACACCTTCGCGGTGACCGAGGACCCGAACGGGATCACGTCCGGAGGTCGCCACGCGCACGGCACTCGGTGAGTCCCGGAGACCCGCCGCTCCCAGCCCGGCCGAAGCCGGGCTAGGAGCAGCGGTTCCGGACCTGGACCGTGCCGTCCAGGACGTAGGCGATCCGGCAGCCGTTGTTGCTCAGCGTCGGATCGTGGGCGCCGTCGGCGATCAGCTCGGGGCCCTCGCCGCTCTCGCGCTCGAGGACGTAGAGGGGCTCGGTCTCCGGCCCGACGGGGATGTCGGTGACGAACGCGACGGTGTCGCCGTCGGCGGACAGTGCGACCTCGTAGGTGTCGGTCCAGAACGTCCACTCCGGCCGGCCGTCGAAGTACGTGATGATCCCGTACAGCCCGGCGGGGATGCTGTTCTGGTAGGACATCGCCTGACCGTTCGCGGAGAGCACCACCGGCCGCTCGCAGACGCCGAACCACTCGGCGCCGCCGCACGGGTAGTCCCGGTCGCCGGTCCAGCGGTCGTGCCGGATGTAGGTGTACCCCGCCGCGAACCCGACGTAGCGGCCGTCGCTGGAGATCCACGGCTCCCAGCCGTTCGACGAGGAGACCGGCGGGTCGCTGCCCTCGACCGGGTCGGGATAGCTGATCAGCCTGGTCGTGCCCTCTCCGAGCTTCCGCACGTAGACGTCCGGGAAGCCGTCGTCGTTGTTGGCCGCCGGCGTCAGCCGGGCCATCGACTCGAACGCGATCAGGCGTCCGTTGGCCGACATCGTCGCCGGACCCGACGGGGCGTTGCCCAGCTTGTCGTTGTCCTTGCGGGACACCAGGACGGTCTTCTTGAGCTTGAGGTCGCGCCGGAACACGTCGGCGACGCCGTTGGTGTCGCCGGCGACGAGGTTGGACGCCTCGGAGGTGAACACGACGTAGCGGCCGCCGGCCGAGAGGAACGGGTCCGAGGAGGGACCGTTGGCCGGGCCGCCCTTCGCGCCCACGGACGCGCGCATGGTCTGGCCGGTGCTGAGGTTGCGGACGTAGACGTCGTCGAGGCCGTTGGTGTCCGCGCCGACGATGCCCGCCGAGCTGACGAAGGCCAGGAACCCGCCGTTGCCCGACAGGGACGGCGAGTGCGAGGACGGCGCCACGACCGCGGCCGGGACGGACCTGGCCGCGCCGGTCGCAGCCGGCGTACCTCCCGCGACGACGCCGGCAGCCATCGCCGTTGCCAGTGCCCCAGCCCACAGGGCAGCCGATCGGACCGACTCACGCATGACCAACACCTCATCCAGGCACTCGGGGGGAACGGCGCGGCGGCAGGCCGCCCGCGCGTCCATTCCCTCCCAGGAACGCTCGGATCCGGTCTAGATGCTTCGAAGACCCCGGTTTTTGGGTACCCAGGTAAAGGCCGGGTGTGCTCGTCGGCGACAGATCGACCGACGGGAGCTGTCGATCAACGCAGAAGCGGGCATCTGGGCTCGCTTGCTCCGTGTCTGCACCACTAGGATCGCCTGCATGCCGCAGATGAGGATCCGTGATGCCGCGCACTACCTCGGCGTCAGTGACGACACGGTCCGCCGGTGGATCGACAACGGTGTGCTCAACGCCGCCGTCGACGCAGGCGGCCGGAAGGTGGTCGACGGCTACGAGGTGGCACAGGTGGCGCGCAGCCACGCATCGCCGCCACCGCCACCGGGCGGTGTGGTCAGCTCCGCGCGGAACCGCTTCGTCGGTCTGGTGACCGACCTCCGGACGGACGCGGTGATGGCGCAGGTGGAGCTCCAGTGCGGCCCGTTCCGGGTGGTCTCGCTCATGTCCAGCGAGGCGGTGCGCGACCTGGGGCTCGAGCTCGGTTCGGTCGCCGTCGCCGTCATCAAGTCCACGAACGTGATCGTCGAGACAACTGAAGGAGAGTCATGAAGCGCTGGTACGCCGCAGTCGCGGCCACCCTGGTCCTCGCAACCGCAGCAGCATGTGGAGGGGACGACGACTCGGGCGGTGGAGACGAGGCCGAGTCGACCACCATCACCGTCTTCGCCGCGTCGTCGCTCACGTCGGCGTTCGAGCAGATCGCCGACGAGTTCCAGGCCGAGAACGAAGGCGTCAAGGTCGAGTTCAACTTCGCCGGCAGCTCCGACCTCGTCGCCCAGATCCAGCAGGGCGCTCCGGCCGACGTGTTCGCGTCCGCCGACGAGGCCAACATGGCGAAGGTCACCGCCGAGGACCTGACCGGCGCCGACCCGGTGCTGTTCGCGTCGAACACCCTCGAGATCGCCGTGCCGCCCGACAACCCGGCCGGCATCGAGTCGTTCCAGGACCTGGCCGAGCCCGGGCTCAACCTGGTCGTCTGCGCCCCCGACGTGCCGTGCGGCTCCGCGGCCCAGGCCGCGGCCGAGGCCGCCGGCGTGGAGCTGGAGCCGGTCAGCGAGGAGCAGTCCGTGACCGACGTGCTCGCCAAGGTCACCTCCGGCGAGGCCGACGCCGGGCTGGTCTACGTCACCGACGTGATCGCCGCCGGCGACGACGTGCTGGGCATCGAGTTCCCGGAGTCGAGCGCAGCGGAGAACCTCTACCCGATCGCCACCCTCGCCGACAGCGAGAACGCCGACCTGGCCCAGGAGTTCGTGGACATGGTCACCGGCAACACGGGCAGCCAGATCCTCGAACAGGCCGGGTTCGACAAGCCCTGACGTGTCCCGGACCCAACGAGATGTCGGCGTACCGACCTGGATCTACGCCCCCGCGGTGGTGGGAGCGGCCTTCGTGCTGCTCCCACTGGCCGCGATCTTCTCGCGGGTCGACTGGAGCAACTTCCTCGAGCTGATCACCTCCGACGCGTCGCAGGCCGCGCTCCTGCTCAGCCTGCGTACGTCGGCCATCAGCACGCTCGCCTGCGTCGTGATCGGCGTGCCGATGGCCGTCGTGCTCGCCCGCACCCGGTTCCCCGGCCAGGGCCTGCTCCGCTCCCTGGTCCTGCTGCCGCTGGTGCTGCCGCCCGTCGTCGGCGGCATCGCCCTGCTCTACACGTTCGGCCGGCGCGGACTCCTCGGCGAGACGATCGACGTGCTCGGCCTCCAGATCGCGTTCTCCACCACGGCCGTGATCATGGCCCAGACGTTCGTGGCCCTGCCGTTCCTCGTGGTCAGCCTCGAGGGTGCGCTGCGCACCGCCGGGCGACGCTATGAGGTGGTCGCTGCCTCGCTCGGAGCCCGCCCGACGACCATCTTCCGGCGCGTGACGCTGCCGCTTGTCCTGCCCGGCCTCGTGTCCGGCGCGGTGCTGTCGTTCGCCCGCGCCCTCGGCGAGTTCGGCGCCACGATCACCTTCGCCGGCAGCCTCCAGGGCGTCACCCGCACGCTGCCGCTCGAGATCTACCTGCGCCGCGAGACCGACGCGGACGCCGCAGTCGCGCTCTCGCTGGTGCTGGTGATCGTCGCTGTCGTGGTCATCGGCTTCGCCCGGCAGGGACGGACCGCGCTATGACGCTCGAGTTCGCCGCGACCGTCGCCGACCGCGCCGTCGACGTCTCGTTCACCGTCGCCGACGGCGAGACCGTCGCGCTGCTCGGACCGAACGGCGCCGGCAAGTCGACGGTGCTCGCGGTCGCGGCGGGGATGCTGCGGCCCGACGAGGGCCGGGTGCTGCTCGACGGTAGGCCGCTCACGGTCACCGGCAGAAACGGTTCCCGCGCGTACGTCGCGCCGCACGACCGGCAGATCGCCCTGCTCGCCCAGGATCCCCTGCTGTTCCCGCACCTGACCGTGCGCGACAACGTCGCCTTCGCGCCCCGGAGCCGGGGCACCCGGCGGGCCGAGGCACGGCGTACGGCGATGCACTGGCTGGAGCAGGTCGGCGTGCCGGAGCTGGCCGACCGGAAGCCGGCCGAGGTTTCGGGCGGGCAGGCGCAGCGGGTGGCCGTCGCCCGGGCGCTGGCCGCCGACCCGCGGCTGCTGATGCTCGACGAGCCGATGGCCGCACTGGACGTGGCGGTCACGCCGGCGCTGAGGCAGACCCTGCGCCGGGTGCTGGCCGACCGCACCGTCGTGCTGGTCACCCACGACGCCCTCGACGCGCTGCTGCTGGCCGACCGGGTGGTCGTGCTGGAGGGCGGCGCGATCGTGGAGCAGGGTCCGACCGCCGACGTGCTCAGCCGGCCCCGGAGCGCGTTCGCCGCGCGCATCTCGGGCCTCAACATGCTGGTCGGGAAGTGGCAGGACCACAGCGTCCGCACGGACACCGGCATCGACGTGCACGGGCAGGTGTCCGGGCCGGCGCCCGCAGACGGCGAGCCGGCGGTCGCGGTGTTCCGCCCCAATGCCGTCTCGGTGTTCCGGCAGCCGCCGGGCGGCAGCCCGCGCAACGCGCTCACCGCCGTGGTCACCGAGCTGGAGCCGCAGGGCGACCGGATCCGCGTCCGAGCCGGCGACCTGAGCGCCGACGTGACCGCGCAGGCCGTGGCGGAGCTGGACCTGGCCCCGGGCGCCGAGGTGACGTTCAGCGTCAAGGCCAACGAGGTGGCGGTCTACCGGATCTGACCGGCCCTACGCCCGTTACACCCGGGCCGCACCCGTCAGGAGGCGAGGCCGCCCGGGGTGACGGCGGGGTCCAGTGCCCACGTCCGCGAACAGCCGCAGCAGCTTGTCCACCAGCGGTGAGGGCTCCTCGATCTGCATGGTGCGACCGGCGAGCCGGCCGGCCTTGACGAAGGCGACCAGCTGGCGCAGCCCGTGCGAGTCGCAGAAGGCCAGGTCGCGGAGGTGGATGTGGACCACGTGGACGCCGTCCAGCACCAGCGAGTCGAGGCCGGCGCGGAGGGTGCCGTGGGTGAGCAGGTCGAGCTCGCCACTGATGCAGACCACCAGCTCGTGTGCCCCGCGCTCACGCGACTCGACCACCAGTGGCGGTGGGAGGGACTCGGGTGGGACATACATCGCGCGGCTGGCCTTCTGGGTCGTTGTGCTTCGCCCGGAACGGCGTCACTGGCACGGCGACGCTTGAAGTACTCGGATCTCCAACTGTACGCCGTTTTACCCGGCCTTCAGACGGGTCCGGGCCGAGGCTTTCCCGGGCCTCTCAGGACACGTAGGACGCGGAGTCCTCGCCCGGGTCGCCGAGCGCCCACGGCAGTGCCCGCGCGGGCAGGTCCAGCGTGTGCGAGCCGCGCCGCGCCTTGGTCGCGAGGTAGCGCGCGTTCGCGGCGTTGAGGTGCACGGCCGTGGGGTGCCGACCGGTCACGGTGATGCCCAGGCCGGACAGCTGCGCGGCCTTGTCCGGGTTGTTGCTGAGGAGTGCGACCCGGCTGACGCCGAGGGCGTGCAGCATCTGCGCGGCGACCGTGTAGTCGCGCTCGTCCTCGGGATAGCCGAGCGCGACGTTGGCCTGGTAGGTGTCCAGGCCGGTGTCCTGCAGCGCGTAGGCGTCGAGCTTCGCGTACAGCCCGATCCCGCGGCCCTCCTGCCGGAGGTAGAGCAGGAAGCCGCCCGCCTCGTCGATCCGCTCGACCGCCTCGAGCAGCTGCGGTCCGCAGTCGCAGCGCTGGCTGCCGAACACGTCGCCGGTCAGGCACTCGCTGTGCACGCGCACCAGCGGCGGTTCGGTGTCGTCGAGGTCGCCGAGCTGGAGCGCAACGTGCTCCCCGGCGTCGGCGAGGCCGTCGAAGGTGAACACGCGTGCCGTCGTGGTGTAGCCGTCGGCGAACCGCAACGGGACCGTCAGCTGGGTCCTGATCGTCGCGCCGGTGCCTGCACTGGTCACGATGCCTCCCCTTCATTCCACTCGAAGCGTTGCGACAGCGCGTAGCGCAGCAGCACCACGTCGTCGATGCGGCGTACGTCGACCAGCTCGGCGTGCCGGTCCGGATGCCACGGGAAGCGCCCGTCCTCCACGAACCGCCGGGCGCGCGAGTCGCCCACGAAGAACGGGGCGATCACGAGGTGGAGCTCGTCGGCCAGACCCGCCGTGAGGAACTGGGTGTGGATGGTGCCGCCGCCCTCGACCATCAGTCGCCGGACGCCGCGCGTGTAGAGGTCCTCGCTCATCGCGCCCATCTCCACCGGCTGTCCGCCGTCGATCACGGTGGCCACCTGCCCGAGCCGCTCGCGGGCCTGCGCGACCGCCCCGGTCGAGCAGTAGACGAGCTTCTCGTTGCCGCCGGTCGCGAAGAACCGGGCGCAGGGGTCGAGCCGCGCGTGGCCGGTGACCGTGACCTTGGCGGGCGTGGCCGGCAGCCCGCGCGCGACCCGCGCGGCCTGGCGGCGACGGTCGCGCACGACCAGCCGCGGGTTGTCGTTGCGGACGGTCGCGGCGCCGACCAGGATCGCGTCGCAGCCCGCGCGGACGGCGTCGACCCGGTCCAGGTCGGCGTCGTTGGACAGCATCAGCCGCTGCTCCGAGGCGCTGTCGAGGTAGCCGTCGATGGAGACGCCGCAGCTGAGCAGGATGTAGGGCCGGTCAACCACGGCTGATCCCTTCGGCGGCCTGCGGCGCTGACGGCCGGCGTACGACGGGGAGGTCGGCGCCGCGGGCGGTCCCGGCGAGCCACGGGGTCAGCAGGACGACGGCGCCGGGCAGGGTCGAGACCAGCACCATCACGCCGTAGACGACCGCCACGGTGGCGCCCTGCGCCGCGCCGAGACCGGCCGCGGCGAACGCCCAGACGGCGGCACCCTCACGCGGCCCCCACCCGGCGATGCTCATCGGGATCGCAGAAGCGAGCAGGACGATCAGCGCGAGCGGCAGCACGGTGCCGGCCGACGCGGGCACGCCGGCGGTCCGGGCAGCGACCAGGAAGACCAGGACGTGCCCGGCGACGGCGACCGTGGAGGCGAGCACGATCCCGGGCCACAGCCGCCGGTCCAGCAGCACGTGCCGGACGTCGGCGGCGACCGCCCGCACCACACGGGACGGGAGGCCGCGGGTGCCGCGCAGGACGAACCCGACCAGCAGCAGGACGAGGGCGATCTCCGCGACGATCGCCGCGGCAGTCGGGATCGACGAGCGGACGGGCGACTCCAGCAGGAGCAGGGCGCCGGCGGTCAGGGCGACCTGCACGACCTGCCCGGTCGAGCGCTCCCACGCGACGATGCGGGCGCTCCGGCCGAGATCGCCGGCGTCCCGGCCGTGGGCGACCGCGCGGTGCACGTCGCCGAGGACGCCGCCGGGGAGGGTCGCGTTGAGGAACTGGGACCGGTAGTACGCCGCCACGGCGACCCGCAGCGGGAGTGTCACGCCCAGGCCGCGGGCCACGAGGGTCCAGCGCCAGGCACAGCAGACGGTGGTGACGAACGCGACCGCGGCCGCGATCAGGAGGGCGCTGGCGTTCGTGAGCCGGAGGGCGTCGACGAACGGGCCGGCGCCGAGTCGCACGACGAGCACGACCAGGATGGCGAGGCCGCCGGCCAGGCGGGCCCAGGCCCAGAACCTCACCCCGGGACGCATGCCACCGCCCCGGTCAGGACCCGGGAGATCCGGGTCGCGGTCTCGTCCCAGCCGTCGAGGCTGAGCCGGCGCTCGCGGGCAGCCAGCCGCAGCGCCTCGCGCAGGCCGGCGTCCTCGAGCCAGCAGCGCAGGGCCGTGGCCAGGGCGGTCGCGTCGCCGGCGGGCACGAGCAGCCCCGGCCGGGCGCCGCTCTGGCCGTGGCCGAGCGCCTCGGGCACGCCGCCGACATCGCTGGCCACGACCGGGATCCCGCGGGCCAGGGCCTCGACGACGACCATCCCGTAGGTCTCGCCCCGCGACGGGAGCACCAGCAGGTCCGCCCCGGCGTACACCGCCTCGAGTGCGGGACCGGTCCGCGGGCCGGCCAGGCCGACCCGCCGGGCGAGGCCGGCGGCATCCACCTGGCGGTGCAGGCGGCCGACGAAGCCCGGGTCCAGGTCGAGGGACCCGACGGCCGTGCAGAGCCAGGGGAGGTCGGCGACCTGGGCCAGCGCGTCGACGAGGACGTCGTACCCCTTGGCCGGGGTGACGGCCCCGACGCAGAGCAGCTCGCCCCCGGACGTCGTGCCCGCGGCCAGGGGTGCGGGGTCGCAGCCGGGCTCGGCGACGTGCACGCGGTCCCCGGACAGGCCGTAGTGCTCGAGCACCCAGCGACGGGTCCAGCGGCTGGTGGTGACGACGGCCGCGACGGTCGAGAGCACGGCGCGCTCGCGCGGCCTGCCCTGCGGCGAGGACGGACCGAGCGGCATGTGCAGGAGGACGACGAGCCGCAGCCGGTCCGCCTCCGGGATGACCACCTCGGGGGCCGCCGAGGCGACCAGCCCGTCGAGCAGGACGAGCCCGCCGTCCGGAACGGCCATCAGGACCTCGGCGAGGCGGACCCGCGCGGGCACCGAGGCCCACGGCCACCGACCGGGGACGGCGTGCTCGCGGACCGACCAGCCGATGGCGGCCAGCCCGTCGCAGACCCGGCGGTCGTAGACGTTCCCGCCGCTGGGCCGCGCCGCGTCGTCGATGTCGCCCGGCAGGACGACGTGGAGGTCGGTCATGGCGTTCGCTCGTAGCTCGCCCAGGCGACGTGCGACTCGTGCAGGGTGACGGCGAGCCCGTCGAGGTCGTCGACACCGAGTCGGTCGTGGAGCCGGTCGGCGACCACCTTCGCGAGCGCCTCGGTGGTGGTGTTCATGCCGGCCAGGTCCGGCTCGTCGTCGAGGTTGCGGTAGGTCAGCTCGCCCAGGACCGCGCGCAGGGCGTCCGCCGCGCGGCCGATGTCGACCACCACGCCGTCCGCGTCGAGGGTGGCGCGCCGGAACGTCGCGTCGACGACGTACGTCGCACCGTGCAGGCGCTGCGCGGGTCCGAACATCTCGCCGCGGAAGCTGTGCGCGATCATCATGTGGTCGCGGACGGTCACGCTGAACATGCGTCCCGCCCCTCGTAGGTGATCGTGTGGCAGAGCGCGGGCAGGTCACCGGTGGCCAGGCGGGGCATGACCTCGGGCAGGTCCGCGAACGGGGACGACCCGGTCAGCAGCGCGTCGAACGCGGGATCGCGGAGCAGGTCCAGCGCGATCGCCAGCCGGTCGGCGGTGGTCCGGCGCGCGCGCCGGGCCGGCGAGACGGTCCCGACCTGGCTGGCGCGGATGCTGAGCCGCCCCGAGTGGAAGGCGCCGCCGAGCGACAGCCCGACCTGGGTGTCGCCGTACCAGCTGAGGTCGAGCACGGTCCCCTCCGGCGCGAGCAGGTCGAGCGACCGCTGGAGCCCGGCGGAGGTGGCGCTGGTGTGCACGACGAGGTCGCGGCCGCCGTCGGCGTCCTCGGGCGATGCGAAGCCGACCCCCAGTGCGTCGGCGACAGCGGCCCGCCCCGGGTCGACGTCGACCAGCGTCACCTGGACCGCTGGCATCCGGGCGAGCAGCCGGGCGACGCAGCAGCCGACCATCCCGGCACCGACGACGGCGACCCGGTCGCCGACCAGTGGCCCGGCGTCCCAGAGCGCGTTCACCGCGGTCTCGACGGTGCCGGCAAGGACCGCGCGGCCCGGGGGTACGTCGTCCGGCACGACGGCCACCGCGCCGGCCGGGACGACGTACGCCGTCTGGTGCGGGTAGAGCGCGAACACGGTCCGGTCGCGGAGCTCGGGCGGGCCGACCTCGACCCGCCCGACGTTGAGGTAGCCGTACTTCACCGGTCCGGGGAAGTCCCCTTCCTGGAAGGGCGCCCGCATCGCGTCGTACTGGTCCTCGGGGACGGCCCCGCGGAAGACGAGCGCCTCGGTGCCGCGGCTGATCCCCGACCGGAGCGTGCGGACCCGGACCTCCCCCGCGTCCGGGTCCGGCACGCCGACGGGCCGGATCTCGCCCACGCCGGGCTCGCGCAGCCAGAACGCCAACGCCTCGCCCACCGCCGCCACCCTCTCCGCTGGCCGGCGCAGCCTCGATGAACCGCGGCATCGCCGGACCCGTATGACCCTCCGTACCTCTTACACACGGAGGCAAGGTGCGTCGGGTTCAAGCCGCTCCACTGATCGGGTTCGTCGGCGTGTCGACGATGCTCGCGATGCTGGCGGCGGGTGTGGGCCTCGGCGGGGCCGGGTGGGCGACGGGGGTTGCCTGCGGGTTGTTCGTGAATGGGGCACTCGCTCGCGGCCTCGCCCACCACGGCTCCGACGGCGTGGGGCCGGCCGGCCGGGTCACCCTGACCCGGGCGGTGCTCGCGTGCGGGGTGGCGGCGCTGACCGCCGACTCGTTCGCGCGGCCGACGCCGCTGGCCACCCTGCTGGCGCTCACCGTCGTGGCGCTGGCCCTGGACGCGGTCGACGGCAAGGTCGCGCGGCGTACCCGCACGGTGTCCGCGCTCGGCGCCCGCTTCGACATGGAGGTCGACGCGTTCCTGATCCTCGTCCTCAGCGTGTACGTCGCGCCCGCGGTCGGGTGGTGGGTGCTGGCGATCGGCCTGGCCCGCTACGCGCTGTGGGCCGCCGAGCGGGTGTGGCCGTGGCTGTGCCGGCCGGTGCCGCCGCGGCACTGGCGCAAGGTGGTCGCCGCGATCCAGGGCATCGTGCTGGCGGTCGCTGCCTCCTCGCTGCTGCCGGACGTGCTGACCGTCGTGGTGCTGGTCGCGGCCCTCGCCCTGCTGGCCGAGTCGTTCGGCCGGGACGTGTGGTGGCTCCGGCGGCACCGGGAGGCCGCCGTGCTTCCGGAGGTCGTCGACGCGTGGCCCGGTGGCCGGGTGGTGCTGGGCCGCGTGGCGACGGTCTTCGCCTGCGTGGCGGTGTGGCTCGCGCTGGTGGTGCCGAACGACGCGACCGGCCTGACGCCGTGGGCGCTCGTGCGGATCCCGCTCGAGGGGCTGCTCCTGCTCGCCCTCGCGCTGGTCGTGGGTCCGCGCATCCGCCGGGTGTTCGCGGCGGTCTTCGGGCTCGTGCTCGGCCGCGCTGGTGGTCGTGAAGGTCCTCGACGTGGGGTTCCAGGCGGTCATGGACCGGTCGTTCGACCCGGTCAACGACTGGGGCTACCTCGGCCCGGGCTACGGAGTGCTCGGCGACTCGATCGGCCGGACGGGCGCGGCGGCGACCCTCGTCGTCGTGGTGCTGCCTGGTCGGCACCCTGCTGGTCGTGATGCCGCTGTCGGTCGGGCGGGTGACCGGGCTGGCGCACCGCCATCGCGAGACGTCGCTGCGCGCGCTCGCGGCCCTGGCCGCGGCGTGGGTGCTGTGCGCGGTGTCCGGGCTGCAGTTCGCGAGTGGGGCGCCGGTCGCCTCGACGGCGGCCGCCAACCTGGCGCTGCGCGAGGTCAGCCAGGTCCGGGCCGGCATCGCGGACCGGGAGGTCTTCGAGAAGGAGATCGTCGACGACGACTTCCGCGATGCCCCGGGCAACCGGCTGCTGACCGGTCTGCGCGGCAAGGACGTGCTGCTGGTCTTCGTGGAGAGCTACGGCCGGGTCGCCGTGCAGGACTCGGACTTCTCACCGGAGGTCACCGCCGTGCTCGACAACGGCACCGACCGGCTTGGAGGCGGCGGGGTTCTCCTCACGCAGCGCGTTCCTGACCTCGCCGACCTTCGGCGCGGCCAGCTGGCTGGCCCACTCCACGCTCCAGTCGGGGCTGTGGGTCAACAGCCAGCGCCGCTACAACCAGCTCCTCACCGGCGAGCGGACCACGCTGACCAGCGCGTTCCAGAGGGCGGGCTGGCGGACCGTCTTCGACGTACCCGCCATCACGCACGCGTGGCCCGAGGGCGAGGCGTTCTACGGGTTCGACCAGCTCTACGACTTCACGAACCTCCCGTACGCCGGCCCGAAGTTCGGCTACGCGAACCTGCCGGACCAGTACACGCTCGCCACCTTCCGGCGGATGGAGCTGGCCGCGAGCGACCGGCGGCCGGTGATGGCGGAGATCGACCTGGAGTCGAGCCACCACCCGTGGGCGCCGCTCCCCCGGATGGTCGACTGGCACGCGCTCGGCGACGGCTCGGTCTTCCAGGGGATGCCCGAGGAGGGCGAGTCCGCCGACGAGGTCTTCCGCGACCCCGACGCCGTCCGCGCGGCGTACGGCGAGTCGATCGAGTACACGCTGAACAGCCTGATCTCGTTCGTGGAGACCTATCCGGACCCCGACCTGGTGCTGGTCGTGCTCGGCGACCACCAGCCGCACTCCTACGTCACCGGCTCGAACCCCGGCCACGACGTCCCGATCTCCGTGATCGCCCACGACCCCGCCGTCCTGGACCGGATCGACGACTGGGGCTGGCAGGACGGCCTCCACCCCACCCCCGACGCCCCCGTCTGGCAGATGGACTCCTTCCGCGACCGCTTCCTCACGGCGTACGGCCCTCGCTGAGCCCACCGCGATAGTCCACGACGAATGTGTCGTCCGGACGCTCGGCCCGCGACACGTTCGTCGTGGACTATCGGGGTTGCGGCGGGTCAGGTGGCGAGGCGGAGGACGGGGGTGCCGTCGGGGGCGCGGACCTCGAGGGAGGCGATGTCGTCGGCCAGGGCAGCGGTGCCGCCGGTGAAGGACAGGGTCCGGCCGGGCAGGGCCGTCCAGGTGCCGACCTGCTCGACGCGGCCGTCGGTGGTGCGGACGACGAGGGCGTAGGTCCAGGCCGGCGGGTCGTCGCCGTACTCGTGCTCGGGCGGGTCGTAGGAGCAGGTCAGCTCCAGCTTGGTGCCCCAGTCGACGGAGGTGATGACGACGTTGGCGTTCAGGACGTCCTGCCCGACCCGGGTCATCTCCTCGCCGCCCGGCTCGGCGGTGGCCGAGGGGCTGGACGTCGGTCCGGCGGACGGCGGGTCGTCGCCGCCGTCGAAGATGCTCGTCAGCGCGAACGCACCGAGCGCGGTGATCACGACGACCACGGCGGCGGCGGCGCCCATCGTCAGCCAGGTACGCCGCATCTCGGCGCGGCGTACCTCCCGGTCCAGCCGCGGCAGGAGCGTGTCCGGCACCGGCTCCTGCTCCGGACCGGCCAGCACGACGTCCGAGGAGACCTGGGCGAGCAGGCCGGGCATCCCGGCCAGCTCCTGTACGGCGCGCCGGCAGGTGGCGCAGCCGGCCAGGTGCCGCTCGAAGGCGAGCCGGTCGTCCGGGGCCAGCGACCCGAGGACGTACGCCGCGTCCCAGTGCGCGAACTCGCAGCCGCTCATGCCACGACCCCCATCTCCTCGAGGGCCAGGCGGAGCGCACGGAGCGCGTAGTGGGTGCGCGACTTCACGGTCCCTTCGGGCACGCCGAGCCGCCGGGACGCCTCCGCCACCGAGACGCCGCGGTAGTAGCACTCGACCAGGACCGCGCGGTGCTCCGGCGACAGCCGGGTGAACGCGTCGGCGACCACCCACGAGAGCAGCAGCTGGTCGGTGCGGTCGTCGGCGCCGGCGAGCTCCGGGACGTCGGCCACCGGGAACTCGTTCTGGGCGCGCTTGGTGCGCCACTCGTCGATCACGATGTTGCGTGCCACCTTGAACAGCCAGGCCCGGACCGACCCCTGCGACTCGTCCAGCGTCGCGAAGTTCCGCCACGCCCGCAGCAGCGTCTCCTGGACGACGTCCTCCGCCCGCGCGCGGTCCTGCCCCGTCAGCCGCAGGCAGTATCCCCAGAGCGCGGTCGCATGCTCGTCATGCAGCCGGTGCATCAGCGTGGTCGGGCTCTCGGCCATTGCACCTCCCACACAAGTCACACGCGGAACCGGACGGAAAGGTTCAGTGTGGCGAGCAGGAAGGCGCGACGAAAGTGCGCCGCGCGGTGAGGGTCAGGCGACTGTCACTGCGGGCCGTAGTGCAGCTGTGCGGACGTCCCCTCCCCGCGCGGCCCTCCGTAGGTGCCGCGGATACAGAGGTAGAGCAGCACGCCGACGAACGGGATGAGCAGGATGATCGCCGTCCACAGTGCCTTGACCCAGCCGGACAGCTCGGGGCTCCGGAAGACGTGCAGCCAGATCGTGATCAGCATGTACACCCAGGCGCCGTACAGCGACAGCCAGAAGACGCCCCAGAACACGTCTCCCGATCCGAAGTCGATGTCCATCTCGAGTCCTCACTCCTCGTGGGCTCGGCACGGCGGGGCGTCGAGTCCTCGTGTGGGCCGATCCTGCTGGGCGTGGTCGCCCGGTGCACCACCCGGTTCGGGTGAGGCCCGCGATCGGCGGTTTCCCTCAGAGCGGGCCGCCCGCGGACGAAGAGACCTTCAGCGCCGTCGACCATGGAGGGTATTCGTGCGCAGTGACGTCATGCTCAGGATGAAGAGGCCGGTGGGCGCCGTGATCGGCGCGCTCGTGGTCGGATCCTTGTCGTTCGTCGGCACGGTCGCCCTGCTGCCCGACCCGCCGGCGCCGTACTGCGGCCCGACCGGCCAGGTGCTGCGCCTCGACTCCGGCCCGGTCTCCTGCACCCACGCCGACGAGCCGCCGCCCGGCGTCGACCTCGACGAGCCGGTGTCGACCGCGGAGCTGAAGGACCGGGTCGGCGCGGGACCGAACGCGCTGGAGGCCGCCGAGGACCTCGGCCTGCCGTCCGCACCCGCATCGACGGCCACCACCCCCGACGTGGCCTGCGACGGCAACGGCACCGCCGGCTACCGCACCCAGGCGATGTACGTCGTCGAGGCCGGCGCGACGAACCGGTACGCCGCGATGAAGTCCACCCTCCAGAACTGGGCCGCCGGCGTCGACGACGTCGTCAACCGGTCGGCCGCCCTGACCGGCGGCGTACGCCACATCCGCTACGTCACCGAGCCCGGCGGAGGCGGATGCGTCGCGTCGGTCCTCAACGTCACCGTGCCCGGCCGGCGCGATGTCCAGCTTCGGCAACACCATCACCGCGGTGCGCGCGCTCGGGCTACGACAACCCGGCCCGCAAGTACCTGATGTGGACCGACACCTCCGGCAAGGGCATCTGCGGCGTCGCCCAGATGTACCCGACCGACACCGACGGCCAGGGCAACCCGAACAACGGCTCGTACGCGCAGTTCGCCCGGATCGACTCGCCCTGCTGGGGTTTCGGCAACGGCAGCAACGACCACTCGGTCGAGGCGCACGAGCTGGTGCACACCTTCGGCGCCGTCATGTCGTCGGCGCCGCACGGCACCCGAGCCGGCCACTGCTGGGACGAGTACGACACCATGTGCTACGCCGACGGCGGCGGCTTCGCGATGAAGCAGATCTGCCCGCTGACCAACGAGTACCTCCTCGACTGCAACACCGACGACTACTTCTCGACGTTCCCCGACCCGGGCTCCTGGCTCGACACGCACTGGAACGCCGCGGACTCGCGGTTCCTCATCGGCGGCGGCGACGGCAGCGGCGGCGGCAACGCCGGCACCCCCACCGTCCTCGGCGCCACGATCGGCGTGAACAACCCGGCGGTCCCGGGCCTGCCACCCAGGTGTCGGTGACGCCCGACCCTGCCCGCCGGCCGCACCCTGACCTCGGTCGCCTGGAAGTCGGCCAAGGCCGACTGCGTCTTCTCGGCCCCGACCGAGGTGCAGTCGAACGTCACCTGCCCCGCGGCCATGACGACCGCGACGACGGTGACCGCGACCCTGACCGACTCCACCGGCGCCACCAAGGTCGTCTCCAGCCCGCTGACGTTCGCGGTCAACACCGCGCGGCCGGTCACCGTCGACCTCGCCGTCGCCGGTCAGTCCGCCGACGACGTCGACACCGCCTCGGTGTGCACGAGCGCGGCCACCCCGGTGACCGCCACCCTGACCGACACCGCCACCGGCCAGCCGATCCGCGGGCTCGCTGCCGCGTTCACCAAGCAGGCCACCGGCGTGGCCACGGCCTCGTCCGCCGGCAGCGCGAACTCCGGTGCCGACGGCACCGCGACCGTCTCGCAGACGGTGAAGGTGGCCACCACGTTCGGCGCGAAGACCACGCCACCAAGGTGTACGCCGCGGCCACGCCGGTCACCCTCGGCACCACCGTCGGCACCTGCTCGCCCGAGCTGTCGGCCGAGGCGTCCACGACCGACGCGTGGTACGGCGACCCGGTCACCGTCTCCGGCACGCTCACCCGCGACGTGGACGGCCTGACCGTCCCGGTCGCCGGCGCCAGCCTGCCGGTCACGGTCACCACGACGACGACCGCGTCGGGCCGGACGACCACGAAGGTGGCGACGCTCGGGACGGCCAAGACCCTGGCCGACGGCAGCTGGTCGGTCGCGGTCAAGCCGACCACCTCCGGCGTCCTCAAGGTCGCCCTCGCCGGCTCGGCGTCGTACACCGCCACCTCGGTCGACCTCGGCGAGCTCGACGTGAGCACCCCCACCACGGAGCTGACCGGTGCCGTCGACGAGACCGAGGTCGCCTACGGCCGAACGGTCACGGTCACCGGCGCGCTGACCAAGCAGGCCGCCAGCTCGCTGCCGGTCGCCGGTGCGTCCATCGCCGTCAAGGTGACCTCGGCCGGCAAGACCGTCCAGGTCGGCACCGGCAAGACAGCGGCCAACGGGTCGTTCAGCATCCCTGTCGTGCTCAAGGTGTCCGGCGAGCTGTCGGTCGTGTACGCCGGCGCGGCCGGCCTGCCCGCCGGCAGCGCCGACGTCGACACGGTGACCGCCGCCAGCTGGGACACCTCGATCAGCACCCCGGTCGCCACGCCCGACCTCGGTCGCCCCCGGCAAGCCCGCCACGGTCACCGGCACCGTGACCCGTTCCTACGACGGCGCGAGCGAGCCCGCGAAGGCGCTGGCGCTGAGCGTGACCGTCCAGCCGACCACCGGGTCCGCGACCACGGCGAAGGTGACCACGACCGCCACCGGCGCCTTCACGCTGAAGGTGGCGCCGAAGGTCACCACCACCTACACGGTCAAGGTCCTCGGCGTCGCCGGCCACGACGACGCCACGGCGTCACCGGTGACCATCACGGTCACCGGGCCGTGACCGGCGTCCGCATCAGCCGGGCTGGATGTTCTGGTTGTGCCGGAACAGGTTGTCCGGGTCGTGGCGGCGCTTGATCTCGACCAGGCGGTCGTAGTTGCCGCGGTAGTTCGCGCGGATCCGTCGACTGGTCGTCGTCGGCCATGAAGTTGACGTACCCGCCCTCCTCGGAGTGCGGCGCGGTGGCGGCGTAGTAGTCCTTCACCCAGGCCGTGTTGGCCTCGTTGTCCGCCGGGTCCGGCCACATGCCCGCGATCACGGTCGCGAAGGTCGCGTCGCGGTAGGCGAACGCCGTCGCATCCGGCACCGACCCGCTGGCAGGCGCCGTTGATCGGGTAGATGTGCATGGTCGAGTTCACGACCGGGATCTTCGGCCCGTGCTCGAGGTGCGCGGCGATCGCGTCGTCGGTGAGCTCGGTGACGAAGTTCGCCTTCCAGTAGTGCTGCAGCCCCGGCGGGACCAACGCGTCGAACGCGCTGTTGAGCGCGGGGTACGGCATCGGCGCCGACCATCTCCGCCACCCGCGGCGCCACGTCCCGGATCGGCTTGAGCACCTTCTCCCCCTCGGCGGGGTCGCCCGCCCAGCAGGTCACCATCGCGATGAACGGCTCACCGTGCCGCTCCTCGGGGATGAACGGCAGCGGCGGCGCGATCTGGTACGCCGGGAACATGCCGAGCTGCTCGGGTGCGTCGACGATGAAGTCGCGGTAGAACCGCAGCAGGTCGCCGGCCTGGTCCAGCTCGAAGAACATCGGCCCGCCGTAGATGTCCTTGACCGGGCTGAGCCGGAACTCGAAGGACGTGACGACGCCGAAGTTGCCGCCGCCGCCGCGGATCGCCCAGAAGAGGTCCGCGTCGTCCTTGTCGCTGGCGACGTGGAAGCTGCCGTCGGCGGTCACCACGTCGGCCGACAGCAGGTTGTCGCAGGACAGGCCCAGCCCGCGGGCGAGGTAGCCGATGCCGCCGCCGAGCGTCAGCCCGCCGACGCCGGTGGTCGAGATGATGCCGCCGGTGGTCGCCAGCCCGAAGGGGTACGCCGCGGCGTTGAGGTCGCCCCAGGTGGCGCCGCCGGCTCGCCCGCGCGGTCTGGGTGACCGGGTCGACCCGCACGCCGCGCATCGACGACAGGTCGACCACGAGGGCGTCGTCCGCCGTACCGAAGCCGGGCACGCTGTGCGACCCGCCGCGCACGGCGACGGACAGGTCGTTGTCGGCCGCGAACCGGACCGCGGTCATCACGTCGCCGGCGTTGGCCGGCCGGACGACCAGCGCCGGGCGGCGGTCGATCATGGCGTTGTAGACGCGTCGCGCGTCGTCGTACTCGGCATCCTCGGCCGAGATGACGGTCCCCCGAACCGCCTCGCGCAGTGCTTCGAGAGCAGTGGTGTCCATGTGCAGCTCCTCGTCCGGCCCGCGCCGGGTGGCGACAGGGGCGTCCGAGCGCGTCACGAGGCGCCGCATCCAGCGGCGGGATCTGTGGTTGGGGTCGTCTTCGACGCTAGCCCCGCCACGAGCCGGGCGCATGACCCGGACAGGCCATTGCTCGGGCCAGAACGAGCGCCATGCCCTGCGCGCCTTCGCACCTCAGCCACCGGCCGGTGGTTGAGGTGTGAGGCCGTCCACGGCCGAGCCTCGAAACCCCGCACCGAGGCAGGGCGGCGCCGACGCGGATCGAAATCGACCGATCGGGTCATGCGCGTCCCGGGTTTCGGGGCCATCCTGAACGGATGGCTGACACCACCAGCGCCCCCAAGAGCATGGCCGTGCCGCTGACCGCGTTCGCCGCCGGGGCCGTCGTCGCCCTGCTCATCGGCGTGTTCGGGCGGGTGCACGACCCGACCACGGACGGCACGACCACCCTGGGCTTCGACACCGTCATCGACATGAAGGTGGTGCTGACGGCGGTCATCGGTGTGCTCGCCGTGCTCCAGCTGATCGGCGCGCTCTGGATCTACGGAAAGCTCGGCGTCCGGGCGCCCCGCTGGCTCGGCACCGCGCACCGCGTCTCCGGGTCGCTGGCTCTGCTGCTCGCGGTGTTCGTCGGCTACCACTGCCTGTGGGCGCTCGGCCTCGAGTACGGCGAGATCCACAACGGCGAGCCGGTGCCGGCCCGGGCGGTCGTGCACGGCGTGCTCGGCTGCGTCGTGTTCGGCGCCTTCGTGGTCAAGATCGTGGCGGTTCGGTCGAAGCGCGCGGCGGGCTGGTTCCTGCCCGTCGCCGGGGGCCTGCTCTTCGCCGTCCTGATCCTCGTCGTCGCCACCTCGACGGTCTGGTACGTCGGCGAGGAAGGGTGGCCGAGCTACTCGATGAGGCGACGCTGACCATGGCCGGCTCGAGCGTGCGCCCCGCGGAGCCGTCGGACGCGCCCGCCCTGGCCGCGATCGCCGAGCGGGCCTACGCGCCGTACGTGCCGCGGATCGGGATCCGGCCCGCGCCGATGGACGCCGACTACGTGCACGCGATCGCACACGACGAGGTGTGGGTGGCCGACGGCGACGGCCCCGACCCGGCCGGGTTCGTCGTCCTGTGCGCCGAGTCCGACCACCTGCTGCTCGAGAACGTCGCGGTGGACCCGGCGTACCAGGGACGCGGCCTCGGCCGGATCCTGCTCGACCTCGCAGAGCAACGGGCAGTCGAGATCGGCCTGCCCGAGGTGCGCCTCTTCACGCACGTCGGGATGACCGAGAACCAGCAGATCTACGAACGCCGCGGCTACGTCGAGACCCACCGGCTCCAGGAGGAGCACTTCGCCCGGGTCTTCTACCGCAAGGCCGTGCCGTGACGACGGTCGTGATCGGCGCGGGGCAGGCCGGCCTCGCCGTCAGCCGCGAGCTCGGCCAGGTCGGCGTCGAGCACGTGGTCCTCGAACGCGACCGGGTCGCGCAGGCGTGGCGCGGCCGGTGGGACAGCTTCAGCCTGGTCACTCCGAACTGGACCCTCGACCTCCCGGGCAGCCCCTACGCCGGTGACGACCCGGAAGGGCACGTGGTCCGCGACGAGATCGTCGCCTACCTCGAGGCGTACGCCGCCACGCACGCGGCCGGCGAGATCCGGGAAGGCGTGGCCGTCGACCGCCTCTCCCCCGGCGCGGCAGGCGACCCTGCGCCTCGACACGTCCGACGGACCCATCGACGCCGACGCCGTCGTGGTCTGCACCGGCGCCTACCAACGGCCGCACCGCCCCGCCGTCGCCGACGAGCTCCCGCCGGACCTCACGCTGCTCGACGCCACGGCGTACCGGAACCCGGACGGCCTCCCCGACGGGCCAGTCCTGGTCGTCGGGTCCGGCCAGACCGGCATCCAGCTCGCGGAGGAGCTGCACCTCGCCGGGCGGGACGTGGTGCTGTCCTGCGGCCGCGCGCCGTGGGGGCCACGCCGCCCCGGTGGGATCGACATCGTCACCTGGCTGGTCCGGGTCGGGTTCTACGAGCAGCCCAGGACTTCGCTTCCCGGTCCGCAGGCCCGGCTCGTCGCGAACCTCCAGGCCACGGGAATCCGCGGCGGCCACGACCTGCACTACCGCGTCCTCCAGCAGCAGGGCGTCCGCCTGGTCGGGCGGCTCCAGGGCGTCGACGGACACCGAGCGACCTTCGCGGACGACCTCGCGGCCTCGGTTGCCTTCGGCGACGCGCGCTACGACGACGTACGCCTGCTGCTGCGGGACCGGCTCGGCGACGAGGCTCCACCGCTGCCGGACCCCGAGCCGTTCGTGTGCGACCCGGAGACCGAGGTCGACCTGCGCGGCTTCGGTGCCGTCGTCCTCACCTCGGGCTTCCGCCCCGACTACACGGCCTGGGTGGACCTGCCGGTCTTCGACGAGCTCGGCTTCCCGGTGGTCGGCGACGACCTCGACCACCGACGTGCCGGGCCTCTTCTTCTGCGGCGTGCACTTCCTGCGCACCCGCCGGTCGTCGTTGCTGTTCGGCGTCGGGGACGACGCGGCGATCGTGGCCGCCGCGGTGTCCCGGGCGACCCGCTAGGCCGCCTGGGACCGCCGACGCCGCATCAGCTGCGGGACCAGGATGCCGAAGAAGTAGGCCACGCCGATGCCGAACAGCGTCTCGAGCACCCGCTCCCAGAACCGGTCCACGGCCTGCCCGGGGTTGCCGTAGAGCAGCATCAGGAAGACCAGGAACGTCGTGAACGCAGGGGTGACGTACCACCGGCTGCCCACGGTCCCCGTCAGGACGGCCAGGGCCACGGCCGCGACCACGGCGAAGACGGCGTCGGGCGGTCCCGCGGCGACCAGGCAGATCGCGGCGAGCGCGCCCGCGCAGACCGACGCCGCGCGGCCGACCGATCGCAACCGCTGCGCATCGGGGTCCGGCCGCATCACGATCAGTGCCGCGAGCACGGCCCAGCCGGCGTGGTCCAGGTCCAGGGACAGACCGACCGCGGCGCAGGTGGCGCCGGCCAGTCCCAGGCGCAGCCCGTAGCCGGCCATCACTCGCGGCGGCACCGGCGGCGGGGCCTTCACCTGGTCCGGGAACTCGGGCCACGGCAGCGAGACCAGCCAGCAGTAGACGGACCCCACCACAAAGGCGACCGCGAGCTCCGCGGCAGTCTGGACGTCGTCGGCGTAGCTGAAGCCGGCGCCCACCAGGGGCACGGCGAGCGCCAGCACGTACCGGCCGGCCGGCCGGCGCGCCGCGAGCTGCGCCCCGGCCTGGGCGAGGACGAGGATCCCGACCACCGCGACCCAGACGCCACCGGCCGCGAGCACGGCGCCGAGCAGCATGCTCAGCCCGGCCAGCGCGCCGACCAGGGCCGACCGGTGCCGGTCCTTGCGTCGGCCGGCCATCGCGACCGCGGCGGCCGGTACGGCGCCCAGGGTCGCCGCCAGGCCGGTCGGCACGTCGACCAGCGTGACCACCAGGGCGGGCACGGCGTACGTCGCTCCGCGCAGCGCCGAGGCCCAGCTCCAGGCCAGGGGGCGCCCGCCCGCGTCGCTCACGAAGCGGTCCCGCCGCTCCCCGTCTCACCTGCAGACCGGCCGATCGACGCCGAGCGGAGGCCCCCTAGACTCGCCACGCCCGCACAGCCCATCGCGCTCACTCCCGTCGATCGGTCTCGGTCCGAGCGTAGTGACCCCGGGGAGGAACCCTCTGCAGCTTCACCGGCGCCCGCAGGACGATGATGGCCTCGGAGGCGAAGACGTGCAGCACCCAACGCTGCTGACGAGACCGGCCGACAGAAGGGGGATCCGTCTGTGTCGACCCGACCGCGCTTCCACTACACCCCGCCCCGGGGCTGGATGAACGACCCGATGGGGATCACCTGGCGGGAAGGCCGCTACCACCTGTTCTTCCAGAGCGTGCCCGACTCCCCGCAGTGGACGCCGGCGTGCGCGTGGGGCCACGCGAGCAGCGCGGACCTGCTGACGTGGACCGACCATCCGCTGGCCATCGCACCCGGCGACGGTGACGTCGGGTGCTGGTCGGGATGCGTCGGCGTGGCCGACGACGGCCGGGCCACGCTCCTGTACACCTCGATCGGGGACGACCCGGCGATCGGCCGGATCCGGGCGGCGACCCCGGACGACGGGTGGGAGCAGTGGGCCAAGGGTGCCGTCGTGGCGGAGGCGCCGCCGCACCTTCCGCTCCACACCTTCCGCGACCCGTTCGTGCTCCGGGACGCGGACGGCTGGCGGATGCTCGTGGGCGCCGGCCTCGAGGACGGCTCGGCGTGCGTCCTGACCTACACGTCGCCGACGCTGACCGACTGGACCTACGCGGGCGTGCTCAGCCAGCGGGTCAGCACGCCGGACGACCCGGTGTGGACCGGGACGGCGTGGAGTGCCCCCAGCTGGTCGAGGTCGGTGACCGACACGTGCTCGTTGTCTCCGTGTGGGCCGAAGACGTCACGCACTACGTCGCCGCCGCGGTCGGCGACTATGCCGACGGCCGCTTCGAGGCCGAGCGCTGGCAGCGGCTGACCTACGGGCCGGGCCACTACGCCGCGACGGCCTTCGCCGATGCCGACGGCCGGCCCTGCCTGATGATGTGGATCCGCGGAGTGGGCGGTGCCGAGGCGGGCTGGGTCGGCGCGCAGAGCCTGCCGATGACCATGTCCCTCGAGGGCGAGCGGTTGGCGATCCAGCCACACCCGGTGACCGAGTCCCTTCCGGAAGCCTTCGAGTGGATCCCACACCGGGCTCGACGCTCACGGTGGCCAACGCCACCCTGACCGGCGGCGGTGACCGCGTCACCCTGGCCGTGGGCGACGCCGACCCCGTCGCCGTGCCGAGCTCGGGCGACCCGGTCCGCGTCATCGTGGACGGCCCCGTGCTCGAGGTCTTCACCGGCCACGCGACCTACGCCGTCGGGCGGGGCCTGATGCTCACGCGCACTTCTCCGACGGGGACCGGCCCGTCGTGATCCCGCTCGGGCGGCCGATCCGCGTGGGGTCGACCAGGTCTCGCGGTACGCAAGGGCGCGAATCGGGGTGCCCGCGGTCACGCCGAAGTGCGGTCGCAGGTCCGGTCGAACTCGGGTGCGCGCACATACCTGAGGTAGTCGTAGAGGCCCGAGCATCGCCCATCAGCTCGAGGGTGTGGAACGCGAACACTGGGGCGCCGTACTCGTAGGCGAGGTCCTCGCAGGCGCCGATCAAGGCGTGCGCGACACCGATCCCCCGGGCGGCCGGGTGCACCGCGAGCCCGCGGCCACCGGCCCAGCCCGGCGGCCAGCCGAGCTTCTGCGCGGCGATGTCGGGGTAGAAGGCGCCGTAGCCGCGGACCGACCCGCCGACCTCGGCGACGACGAGCTGTCCGTTGCGCGCGTGGCGTTCGAGGTCGAGCAGGTCCTCGAGGTAGTTGTCGAAGGCATCGGGGCCCATGGCCGTCTCGTACTGGCCGTAGGCAGCGTTGATGACCTCACGGATGGCGGCGTGGTCACTGGGATCCGCGAAGCGGATCACCACGCCCTGTCGGGTGGCGGCGGCCCGGTCGAAGTGTGCAACAGACATGGATCTCTCCCTCTCGATGGCCCGGCAGCGACGGACCACGTCGGTCCGCCGCGCTCGGCGGCCTTGCAGGGAGAGGCACGACCGGATCCGGCCGGCCATTCACGCGGTCTAGTCGGGCAGCGGCAGGCCCAGCCGCCCGGCAGCGGCGACCGCGTCGCGCCGGGAGTGCACGTCCAGCTTCTGCAGCACGGCCGACACGTGGTGGTCCACCGTCCGCGGCGACAGGACCAGCCGCGCCGCGATCTCCGCGTTGGACAGGCCGTCGGCGAGCAGGCCGAGGATCTCCACCTGCGCTCGGTCAGCCCGGCCGGGTTCGCGACCTTGCCCGGGCCGGGCCGCGCGGCACCCGGGTCACGCCCAGCTCGCGCAGCCGCCCCCGCGCCGCCCCGCGGCGGGGCGCGCGCCCAGCCGGTCGAGCACCGCGAGCGCCTCCAGCGTCGCGCCGACTCGCCGGACCCGGGAGCTCCAGCGCCCGCTCGTAGGGGTCGCCCGCCTGCTCCCACGCGTCGGCCGCGGCCCGCCAGTCGCCGATGTCCCCGCCGCATAGCCGGGGGACAACCCGGGAGGCCCGCCGCATGGCCGAGCCGCTGGAGCTAGCGCAGGAGCTCGCCGCGGTGCACGTCGGTCCCCGGCCGCGCGGTGCGCTCCAAGAGCAGCTCCGGGAAGTGGCCGGCCGGCTCGGGCCGGCCGGTGAGCCAGGCGTGCTCGATCGGCCGCCAGCCCGGTCGGGACCAGCCACTCGAGACGTCGGCTCGCTCGGCGTGCCGGCCGACTCCGCCAGCACCGGCGCGGCGTCGGGGTCGCCCTGGCGGACCAGCAGCCGCGCCAGGATCGGCAGCGTCTCCCGGCCGATCATGCCGGGGTCGCCGCGGCCGCCAGCACCCGCGCAGCCCGCGACGGCCTCTGTCCACTCGCCCTGCATGCCGAGCCGCCGCAGCCGGCGGGCATCGACCATGTAGGAGTGCGCCGGGAAGTCTCGGTCGCGGCGTACGCCTCGGCCTGGTCGATGTACGCCAGGGCCTCGTCGTACCGGCCGAGCCGCCAGAGCCCCTCGCCGAGGTTGTAGTAGCCGCGCATGACGTACTCGTGGTTGGCAAGCGCGCGGCAGCTCGACGCTGTCGAGCAGCTCGTCGCGGCCGCCGAGGTCGCCGAGCTGCAGCCGGGCCGAGCCGTGGTAGTTGAGGGCGAGGGCGGCCAGCTCGTGGTCGCCGATCCGCGCCGCCACTCGAGCGCGATCCAGGTGCACGATCCCCTCGGCTCCCGGTCGACGAGGACCAGACCGCCCCCAGGTTGAGCCGGGCCAGCGCTGGGCAGCGGTGTCGCCTGCGGCTCGGCCGCTCCAGGCCCGCCGCGCCGGCGCAGCGCCTCGCTCGTGCGCTCGGTCAGCCACAGCTGCCGGGTCAGCGTGACCAGGCAGCGGACCAGCTTGGTGTCGCCGCCCGCCAGCCCCACTGCTCGACCGCGGCGGCCGCGGCCTCGGCGGCGGCGTGGAACTGGTTGCTGTTGAAGCGCCCAGGCGTAGGCCTCGGCGAGCCGCGCCAGCTGCTCGGGCGGGACCCGCGCGCCCCGGGCCAGCACGTACGCGAAGGAGGACACGGCCTGCCGGTGCGCCCCGGCCCGCGACGCGACGGCCCGCGACGGTCCGTACTCGACGACGGCCGCGTCGTCGCCGGCCTCGACCGCGTGGTGCAGCACGCGGCACGGTCGGGGTCGGCCGGCCGCAGCACCCGGAGTACGCCGGCATTCAGCTCGAAGCGGACGCTGACCGGCAGCGACTCCTCGACGGCTCGCCGCGCCAGCTCGTGGCGGAAGGCAACACCGTCGCCGCGCATCGTCAGCACGCCCGCCGCTCGGCCTCCGCGACCGGGGACAGGTCGGGGACGAGCGCGCGTAGCAGGCCGAGCTCGACCCCCGACGGCACGACCGCGAGCTGTTCGACGGCCGCCTGCGCGTCGGGGCTCAGCCAGCGCACCCGGGCCAGCACGGCGTCGACGACGGTGGGCGGCACCGCACGTCCGGAGCCGCGAGCACCTCGGTGACGAAGAACGGGTTGCCCGCCGTCAGGCGGTGCAGCTCGGCGGCGTCGACCGCCGAGCCGGCGGCCAGCTCCGCGACCGTTTCCGGGGAGAGCCGGCCCAGCGGCAGCCGGAGCACCGCCGGTCCCGAGGCGCCCAGCACGCCCCGCAGCGGGTGCCGGGCTCGATCTCGTCGGGCCGGTAGGTCAGCAGCAGCATCGCGGGCAGGTCCTCGACGCGGCGGCCGACGTAGCGCAGCAGGTCGAGGGTCGCGCTGTCCGCCCAGTGCACGTCCTCGACGACCAGCACGGTCGGGCCCCGGGCCGAGCTCCTCGAGTACGGCCGGGAACACCGCGCCGGGGTCGGCGTCCGCGGCCAGCGCGGCGGCCAGCGGCCCGCGGCGTGCCGCGTACCGCGTCGCGCAGCGGACCCAGCGCCCGCGGGGTCAGCAGGTCGTCGCAGGCGCCGGCGAGCACCCGGACCTCGCG